>NZ_BAAGQU010000004.1:0-2031893 GCF_054783315.1 Terrabacter koreensis
TCAAAGAACTGCTCAAGCCAGAAACCGGCATACCGGACTTCACCTAAGCAGATATGCAGAACAGGTGTTCGAATCATCGGGAAAGGGTTGTCCACGGCAAATCCCATGCGTATCAATGGAATTGGTGAAGTCTCAGTGAGGAGATTCCCCTGGGGCCAGCCCCGCGCCCTCGATGGCAGCCACGAGCTGGGCCACCGAGGGGGAGGGACACTCCGGAGTGGGGTACAGCCGGCAGGCGAGCGCGGGTCGAGCATCCGGGGGACGGAACGGGTCGACGCCGCCGAGCAAAATCGTGGGCGAGCCCACGAAGCCGAGTCGCTCTGCGTCCTCGACCGTCTCCACCCGCTGCTCGGAGAGGTCCAGCGTCACGCCGAGCTCACGGGCTGCGGCCGCGAGGTTGTCGCGAGCGACCGTCCAGCCCGGGCAGCCGTCGAAGTACTGGATGGTGACCCGAGTGCTCATGCCACCATCCTCGCGCGGCTCTGGACCCCTGCGACACAGGCGTGCTCGAATGTCGGGGTGCGGTTCGACGTCGAGACCAAGGCCACGCCCGAGCAGGTGCTGCGCGCCTTCACGGACTTCAGCGAACGCCGGCCCCAGATCTGGAGCACGCTCGACCCCAAGGCGTACGAGGTGCGCGGGCTGGGGGACACCTGGGCCGTCGCGCGGGAGAGCAGCCCGGGCTCACCGTTCTGGGTCGTGAGTCGTTACGACTGGTCGGATCCCTCGGTAGTCCGGTGGACGGTGGAGGAGAGCAGCTACGGCGGGGGCGGTAGCGGGACGCTGACGATTGAGCCGCGCCCGACCGGTGGGAGCCGTGCGCACGCCTGGTGGGAGAGCACCGGGGCGCGTCCGCTGCAGAAGCCGATGCTGTTCGTGCTGCACCACGGTCCGCTGGGCCGGCTGGTGTTCGCGCGCCTCTGGGCCGCTGCCTTCGACCGCTACGCCGACGGCGAGCACGCAGCAGCTCGTGAGTGAGTGCCCTTGCGCCTCAGCGGAACCGGGCCGCGAACTCGCCCGGCGTCAGACCGGTCGCCAGCCTGAAGTCACGGGTGAAGTGGGCCTGGTCGGCGTAGCCGAGCTCCGCTGCGATGCTGGCGAGCTCGGCGTCGGAGTCACGCAGCCGGTCGGCTGCCTCCTGGAGCCGGCGACGCCGGATGAGCCACTTGGGCCCGAGCCCGATCCGCTTGTGCAGCAGGCGTTGCAGTGTGCGCTCGCTGATGTCGAACCTCGCGCACAGGTCGTCCACGCGAAGCAGCTCGGGCGAGGTCTCGACGTCCTCGATGATGGCGTTGACGAGGAGACCCTCCTCGTCGACCGGTAGCAGTCGGGCCAGCGTCGCCTCGACGAGCTCGCGAGCCTCTGCCTGCGCCGCGGGCGATGACGGGTCGGGCGTCATGGCGTCCCGGATGCCGGCGGTCAGGCCCGCGCCGTCGACGGTCGTGAGTGTCGAGAGATCGACGAAGCGGTCGGTCATCTCGCGCACCGGCGCTCCGGTCAACAGGTGGCCGGCGGCCGGCTGGAGCATGAGCCCGACCGCCCAGCCGCGGCCCGAGAGAGCGGTGCGCGACAGCCCTGCCACGACGCCGTAGAAGCGCGCGTACGTGTCGGAGACGACGATGAGGCAGACGGGGTACTGCAGCACGTGCTGCTCGGAGTCGTGTCCCTCGGGCACGTCCCAGACCGGGATCCAGAAGCGCCGGGCGAGGTCGGCGAGAGCGGGTGACACGGAGGCGCGCGAGATCGACCACGTGCGGTCGGTGGGGTCGACGAGGTGGGCGCGCTCGATGTCGTCCCGCGTCGACGAGCGCCCCCCGGGAGCGCCCGCTGAGGTCGTCACGTGTCGGAAAGTATCAAGACCCACCGACGACGGGCTGCCTACCGTCGTCGGCATGACCTCCAACGACATCCCCGCCACGTACGCGCGCCGAGCCGCGCCCTTCACCGCCGTCGTCGACCGGCTGCCTGCAGCAGCGTGGAACGCCCCGAGTCCCTGCGAGGGCTGGACTGCGCGGGACGTGCTCGACCACGTCATGTCGTCCCAGCGCGGCTTCCTCGCCGAGCGCGGCATCGCGCTCGCGTCGACGGGTGCGGATCCGACGGTGGCGAGCGACCCGGTTGCGGCGTGGCACCAGCACGACGAGCGGGTGCAGCAGCTCCTCGCGAGACCCGAGGTGCGCGACCACGCGTACGACGGCGTCTTCGGCACCACGACGGTCGGCCGGTCGCTCGTCGACTTCCACGGCTTCGACCTGCTCGTCCACCGGTGGGACGTCGCCGCCGCGGCGGGCCTCGACGAACGCTTCACGGACGGTGAGCTCGACGTCGTCGAGCAGTCGGCCGACGGCTTCGGCGACCACCTCTACGACGAGGGCGTATGCCGTCCGGGCGTGTCGCCGACGCAGGGCGCCGACCGTCAGGAGCGGGTTCTCGCACGCCTCGGCCGACGGGTGCCGGTGCCCGACGGCGTCAGGGGGTGAAGCCGGGCATCGCCCCGCGCAGCCAGGCCAGCATCCCGGGCAGCACCGGGGGAATCGTGTCGACGCGGTGACCCCCGGTGCGCAGCACGACCGACGTCACCGACATCGGGGCCCGCACGCTCTTGAGGAACGCCACGAGCTGGGGGTAGGCCGTCGGGTCGTCCTTGCTCGCCATGAGCCACAGCGACACCGGCGGCGGGGCGGTGCGGGCCAGGTGGGCGAGGTCGTAGCTGCCGACGCCCCTGGTCAGCGGGTCGTAGGCGGGTCCGAACTCGGGTCGGAAGTAGCCCATGAGCGACATCGCGGCGCCGTAGGTCTCGGGGTGGTGCATGGCCAGCATCGCGGCGCACCAGCCGCCGTACGAGAAGCCCATCGCGGCCCACGACGTGCGCTGGACGGCCACCCTGAAGTGGGCGGCGGTCCAGAGCGGCACGTCCTGCGCCAGCCACGTCTCGGTCTGCAGGCCCGTGCGCCCGGGCGCGTTGACGCACTCGGTGTCGAGCGAGTTGGGAGTGTTGATCTGGGGCATCACGATGATCGGGGCTCGCACGGTGTGCCGGTCGACGAGGTCCTGGAACGTCGTGTCGAGTGCGAAGCCGTGGAAGTTGGAGCGCGGCGTGCCGGGGTAGCCCGACAGCGACTCGATGACGGGGTAGGTCGTGGCCTTCGCGGGGTCGTAGCCCTTGGGCAGCAGGACGATCACCTGCCCGGTCAGACCAGAGCGCCCGCCGGTCATCGTGTAGGTCTGCACGCGCTGACCCGGGCTCGGGAGTGGTGGGAGGACCGCCGAGCCGTGGAGCGCGTTGCGTAGGCGCACGGTGCCGCCCGCGTGCGGATCGCCGGCGGTGACGACGTGGCCCACCTGGTCGGCGCCCGATCCGAAGAGGTCGGCCCACGACACGTAGAAGAGGTACTGGTCGTTGAGGAGGACGCCGGCGAGCAGCAGCACGAGCGCGTTGAGCACCACGGTCTGCCCGGCCCGCACCGCGACCCGCACGGCCCTGCGGCGCGGGTGCGGCCAGCCCGCCGCGACGACGACGAAGACGACGACGGCGAGGACGCCGAGCAGGACCGGCAGCCCCTGGTCCGTCAGGCCCAACTCCATGACATCAGGAGACCAGGCGACGATGACGGCAGGCTGGTCGTCGGCTGCGACCTTCCTGCACGCTCACCGGCTCCTGCCCGAGGGGCTGCTGGACATTCCCTGTGAGCGCGGGAGCGTGTGACGTCAGCGCGCCCAGAGGTACTCGACCTCGGGACGGCCCGCCCCGGCATACCTCGACCGGCGCACAGCCACCCTGGTCTCGCAGAGGTGCTCGGCATAGCGGCGCGCCGTCACCCGGCTGACGCCGAGCGCCTCGGCGAGCTCGGTCGCAGAGCGCCCGCCGTCGGCGTCGCGCAGCGCCTGCGAGACCCGCGCGAGCAGCTCCTCGCCCATCCCCTTCGGCAGGCGCGTCTCGGTGGCGACGCGCGCTCCGGCGAAGACCTCGTCGACCTCGGCCTGCGTGCCGAGCTCCGAGCCGCTCGACACCTGCTCCCGGTAGGCCCGGTAGGCGAGCAGCCGGTCGCGCAGCGTCGCGAAGACGAAGGGCTTGAGCAGGTACTGGACGATGCCCAGCGACACGGCCGCCCGCACGATGCCGAGGTCGCGCGCCGACGTCACCGCGATGACGTCGGCCCGGTGGCCGGCTGCCCGCATCGCCCGCACGACGTCGAGGCCATGTCGGTCGGGCAGGTTCATGTCGAGCAGCACGACGTCGATCGGCTTGTCCTGCAGTGCTTTCAGCGCCGCCTGGGATGTGCCTACCGTGGCGACGACCTCGAAACCGGGGACCCGTCCGACGTAGGCCGTGTGTGCCTCGGCCGCGATCGGCTCGTCCTCGACGACGAGCACGCGCAGCAGCTCGTCGTCACCCATCGTGGCCACCTCTGCCGTGGCCGTTCCCCTCGTCCCGCGCGAGGGGCAGGCGCACCGTGAACGTGGCTCCCGGCAGCCCCTGCACCTCGAGGGCGCCGCCGAGGCGCTCGACGGTCTGGCTCACCAGGGCGAGCCCGATGCCCCGTCGCCCGGCGCTGCCCTGGTCCTTCGTCGACCAGCCGCGCCGGAAGGCGTCCTCGACCCCGCCCGGCGGCAGGCCCGGCCCGTCGTCAGAGACCTCGAGGACGGCGTACGCGTCCTCGACCCACGAGTCGAACGTGACGTTCCGCTCGGGTCGCGGCGATCCCGTGTCGCCGCCCACCGCGTCGAGCGCGTTGTCGATGAGGTTGCCGACGATCGTCACGACGTCGCGCGTGGGTGCCACGTCTCGCGGCCAGTGCGCCCCGGGCTCGATGCCGAAGGCGATGCCGCGCTCGTGCGCCTCGGCCGCCTTGCCGAGCAGCACTGCAGTCAAGGCAGGTTCGTCCACGGCGCCGACGACGCGGTCGGTGAGCAGCTGTGACACCTGCAGCTCTTCGGTGGCGAAGGCGATGGCCCGGTCGGTGTGGCCGAGCTCGATGAGGCTGACGATGGTGTGCAGCCGGTTGGCCGACTCGTGCGCCTGCGAGCGCAGCGCCTCGGTGAGGCCGCGCGCCGAGTCGAGCTCGCCGGTGAGGGCCTCGAGGTCGGTGCGGTCGCGCAGCGTCGCGACGTGCCCGAGCAGGCGCCCCTTCCAGCGGGCGGGGCCGCGGTTGAGCACGAGCACGCGGGCCTGGGTGACGTGCAGCTCGTCCTCGTGGGGGGCGTCGTCGGTCAGCGCGGCCGCGAGCGGGGCGGCGAGGCCGAGCTCGGAGACGGGGCGACCGACGGCGTCGGCCGGAAGCGACAGCAGTCTCGTGGCCTCGTCGTTGGCCAGCCGGAGACGTCCGTCGAGGTCGGTGATGATGAGCCCCTCCGTGACGGCATGGAGCACGGCGTCGTAGTACTCGTACATCTCGCGCAGCTGTCTCTCGCCGAGGCCGTGGGTCTGGCGACGGATGCGGCGCGCGACGAGCGCGGTGCCGAGACCCGACAGTGCCGCGGCGACGACCCCGGCGAGCAGCAGGCCGGGCAGCTGGGCACGCACCCGCTCACCGACGGCCGACTTGCGGATGCCGACCGACACGAGCGCGACGACCCTGCCCCGGTCGGTGACCGGCACGACGACACGCGTCGACGGCCCGAGCGTGCCCGTGTAGTCCTCCTCGACGACGCCGCCCGCCAGGGCGGCTTCGGTGTGACCGATGAACCTCCTGCCGATCTGCGCGGGGTCCGGGTGGGTCCACCGGATGGCGTCGCGGCTCATGACGACGACGAAGTCGGTCTGCGACTCCTGCTGCACGCGCAGCGCGTACGGCTGGAGCAGGGCGGTCGGGTCGGGCCCCTGCACCGCGGAGACGACGTCGGGGGTGGCCGCCATCGTGCGCGCGACCGCAAGGGCGCGAGCCAGGGCCTCCTGGTCGCCCGCCCGCTGCGCCTGCACGAACGCGCCCGCGAGCCCGGCTGCGACGACGAGCACGGCGACGATCACCTGCAGCGCGAAGGTCTGCCCGGCGACGCTCCAGCGACCGGGTGCACCCAGCACGCGGGTAAGGGATCTGGGAGGCGAGCTCAACGGCACACGTCCGGCCGCGAGAACTCAATGAACACAATCGTGACCCTAGTCACTGGCCACGGCAGCCTCGACACATTCACCGGTCCTGTGCCCCCGCACGGACCCAGCCAACGGAGGTCACCGTGAGTTCCACCGCCGACAGCGCCGTCGACGCCCAGCCGGGCCCGACCCCCAAGCGCGACCGCACCCATCTCCTCTACATCGCCGTCATCGTGGCGATGGTCGCCGGCATCGCCGTCGGGGCGCTGTTCCCCGAGTTCGGCAAGAGCCTCAAGCCGCTCGGCACCGGCTTCGTCAACCTCATCAAGATGATGATCACGCCGATCATCTTCTGCACGATCGTCCTCGGCATCGGCTCGGTCCGCCGCGCAGCCCAGGTCGGCAAGGTCGGCGGCCTCGCGCTCGGCTACTTCATCACGATGTCCACGGTCGCGCTCGCCATCGGCCTGGTCGTCGGCAACATCGTCAAGCCCGGTGCGGGCCTCAACCTCACGGCCGAGATGGCCGCTTCCGGCAAGGAGCAGGTCGGCAAGGAGGCGGTCACCACCGTCGACTTCCTGCTCGGCCTCATCCCCGACACGCTCGTCTCGGCCCTGACGTCCGGCTCGGTGCTCCAGGCGCTGCTCATCGCCCTCCTCGTCGGCTTCGCGCTCCAGAAGATGGGCAAGGCCGGCGAGCCGATCCTCGGCGGCATCAAGCACCTCGAGCGGCTCGTCTTCCGTCTCATGGCCATGGTCATGTGGGCCGCCCCCATCGGCGCCTTCGGCGCCATGGCCGCCCTCGTCGGCGCCACCGGCCTCGGCTCGCTCAAGAGCCTCGGTCTGCTGATGTTCGCCTTCTACGTCACCTGCGCGCTGTTCGTCTTCGTCTTCCTCGGAGCCATCCTCAAGCTGACGACCGGCATGAACGTCTTCTCGCTGCTGCGCTACCTCGCCCGCGAGTTCCTCCTCATCCTGTCGACCTCGTCGTCGGAGTCGGCCCTGCCGCGCCTCATCGCGAAGATGGAGCACCTCGGCGTCTCTCGCCCGGTCGTCGGCATCACGGTGCCGACCGGCTACTCCTTCAACCTCGACGGCACCGCGATCTACCTGACGATGGCGAGCCTCTTCATCGCCGAGGCCATGGACAAGCCGTTCAGCATCGGCCAGCAGATCGGCCTCCTCGTCTTCATGATCATCGCCAGCAAGGGCGCCGCGGGCGTCAGCGGCGCGGGCCTCGCCACCCTCGCCGGCGGCCTGCAGTCGCACCGCCCCGACCTCGTGCCCGGCGTCGGCATCATCGTCGGCATCGACCGCCTCATGAGCGAGGCGCGCGCCCTGACGAACTTCGCTGGCAACGCCATCGCCACGGTCATCATCGGCACCTGGGTCGGCGAGATCGACCGCGGCAAGGCCGCACGCGTGCTGGCCGGCGAGGACCGCTTCGACGAGGCGAGCATGCTCGACGCCGACCACCAGCCGGTGCCCGTCGACGCCGACGGCCCGCAGCGCGAGCCGCAGCTCGTCGGCAGCCGCTGAGAGCGACGAACTCGACGCGCACGACCTGAACGAACGGCACGACCCGGCACACCGACTCGGTATGCCGGGTCGTGCTGCTTCGTGCCTGTCGTGTCCCATCTCACGTGGCCCGGTTGGCACGCGCGGGAACCTATGTGCCACAGAGTTTTTCGGGAACGACTGCCGTGTTCCGGCCGTTGTTCAACGGCTTTCGTTTTGCCATGCGCGAAACCGACCGGCACAGTTGAGGGTTCTACGAGACATCTGTGACACGCAACGTGAGGAGAAGACGGCGCCCTTCGTCGGGGCGCCGTCATGATGCATGAGTGAACTGACCAAGACTTCCGACGAGGTGCTGCACCCGGCCCTCGAGCCGCCACCGGTGAACCACGAGGAGGCAGCGCCCTCCAAGGTCGACAAGACCGTCTTTGGTGTCGCCGCGGCCGTCGCCATCGGCTTCGTGCTCTGGGGCGCGCTCGGCACCGAGAGCCTCAGCACGAGCGCCTCGAACGGCCTCGACTTCGTCGTGCACAACACGGGCTGGCTGTTCTCGCTCGTCGCTTCCGGCTTCGTCGCCTTCGTCATCTGGCTCGCGGCCAGCAAGTACGGCAACATCCCGCTCGGCGGTGACGGCGAGGCTCCCGAGTTCCGCACGTCGTCGTGGGTCGCGATGATGTTCTCCGCCGGCATGGGCATCGGCCTGATGTTCTACGGCGTCACCGAGCCGCTCACGCACCTCGTGAAGCCGCCGCCCGGCACGGGCGCTGCGGGCAACCCCGAGGCCGTCCAGACCGCGATGGCCACGACGATGTTCCACTGGTCGCTGCACCCGTGGGCGATCTACGCCGTCGTCGGCCTCGCCGTGGCGTACGGAGTGTTCCGCAAGGGCCGCTCGCTGCTCATCAGCTCGGCCTTCGCGCCGCTCTTCGGCGAGAAGCGCGCCAACGGCAGGGCCGGCAAGGTCATCGACATCTTCGCGATCTTCGCGACGCTCTTCGGCTCGGCCACCTCGCTCGGCCTCGGCGCCCTGCAGATCGGCTCCGGTCTCGAGATCGTCGGCGGCATCGGCAAGGTCGGCAACGGCGTGCTCATCGGCATCATCGTCGTGCTGACGATCTGCTTCATCCTCTCGGCCGTCAGCGGCATCGAGAAGGGCATCCAGTGGCTCTCGAACATCAACATGGTGCTCGCCCTCGCCCTGGCGTTCTTCGTCTTCGTCGTCGGCCCGACGATCTTCATCCTCAACCTCGTCCCGACGACCATCGGCTCCTACCTCAAGGACCTCGCGATGATGTCGGCCCGCACCGACGCCGCGGGCGGCGACGGCATGAAGGACTGGCTCGCCGGCTGGACGATCTTCTACTGGGCCTGGTGGGTCAGCTGGACGCCGTTCGTGGGCATGTTCATCGCCCGCATCTCGCGCGGCCGCACCATCCGCCAGTTCGTCTCCGGCGTGCTGCTCGTGCCGTCCGTCGTCTCCCTGATCTGGTTCGCCATCTTCGGGGGCGCGGGCATCAAGCAGCAGCAGAACGGCCAGGACATCGCCGGGCAGTCCACGCCCGAGGGCTCGCTCTTCGCGATGCTCGGCCACCTTCCGTGGCCGACCGTCACCGCGATCGTCGTCATGGTGCTCGTCGCGATCTTCTTCGTGTCCGGTGCCGACGCCGCGTCGATCGTCATGGGCACGCTCTCGGAGAAGGGCACGCTCGAGCCGTCGAAGAAGACCGTCGTCTTCTGGGGGGCCGCGACCGGTGCGGTCGCCGCGATCATGCTGCTCATCGGCGGTGAGGACGCGCTCTCGGGCCTGCAGAACGTCACGATCGTCGCGGCCCTGCCCTTCCTGGTGATCATGGTCGGGCTCGCCGTGTCACTCGTGAAGGACCTGGCGCGCGACCCGCAGGTCGTCCGCCGGCAGTATGCCGTCGCGGCCGTCGAGCACGCCGTCGTCGCGGGCGTCAGCGAGCACGGCGACGACTTCTCGCTCACCGTCCAGGAGACGGCGCCCGGTGAGGGCGTGGGCGAGATGGTGCAGACCGAGCCGGTCGACGAGCCGGTCGAGGCCGTCGACCCCGCCGAGGTCGTCGAGCCCGTCAAGCCGGTCGACCGCGGCTCCGACGAGGTCACCGAGCACACCGAGAAGGTCGGCGCCTCGATGCGCCTCTGACCCTCTGCCTCCCACAGGTCGTGCGTCCCCCCGGTTCCCGGGCGGGGCGCACGCCTGCGTCAGGCGCCGGACCGGATGATCCGTCGTTCGATCGCGGCGGCGACGGCGCCGGCACGGGTGTCGACGCCGAGCTTGGTGTAGATGTGCGACAGGTGCGACTTCACGGTCGCCTCCGACACGAGCAGCTCCCGGGCCATCTCGCGGTTGCCGAGTCCCCGCGACAGCAGCTCGAGCACCTCGACCTCGCGCTCGGTCACGACCGGTCCCGGTGCGGCCGTGCGCCGCACCAGCCGGGCCGCCACGGAGGGCGCGAGCACGGTCTCGCCGCGGGCCGTGGCGCGGATGCCGGCGAAGAGCTGGTCGG
This sequence comes from Terrabacter koreensis, assembly GCF_054783315.1. NCBI lineage: Bacteria > Bacillati > Actinomycetota > Actinomycetes > Micrococcales > Intrasporangiaceae > Terrabacter > Terrabacter koreensis. The sequence goes on from NZ_BAAGQU010000004.1 coordinate 10,077, forward strand.
GTGGCGCGTCCTTGAGCAGGTAGCCGACCGCACCGGCGTCGAGAGCCCGGAGGATGTCGGCCTCCGTGTCGTACGTCGTCAGCACGAGCACGTTGGGCGGGCCGGGCAGGCCGCGCAGCCGCGCCGTCACCTCGACGCCACCCGGGCCGTCGCCGAGGTTGAGGTCCATGAGGACCACGTCGGGCCTGGTGGCGTCGACGACCTCCTCGGCGCTCGCGAGGTCGCTCGCCTCGCCGACCACCTCGATGCCGTCCTGGCCGTCGACGAGCGCCCGCAGACCGGCGCGAACCACGGGGTGGTCGTCGACGAGGACCACCCGGACCGGGGAGCCGTCACCCACGCGGGGCCTCCTGACCGTCGAGGGGAAAGCGCACCGACACCGTCGTGCCCTCACCGGGCGCGCTCTCGACGTCCGCGCTACCGCCGAGGTCGGCGGCCCGATGGCGTATGCCGTCGAGGCCCCTCCCGCGGTCGCCGCGCGGCGCCGGTCGGTCGAGAAGCGTGACGTCGAAGCCGTTGCCGTCGTCGCGCACGTCGAGGAGCACCTCGTCGGAGAGGTAGGTGAGGCTGACGACGGCGCGGCGGGCGGACGCGTGCTCGACGACGTTGGCCAGGGCGCCGCGCGCGGACCGCACGAGCGCGCTGGCGACCGCCGCCGGGACGCCGGCGGGTTCGCCGTGCACCCGCACCTGCACGTCCACGCCGTGCGCGCCGGTGGCCGCGACGCGTCGCAGCGCGGCCGGCAGGGCCTCACCCGTCCGGTCGTCCTCGAGGCCGGCGGGTGCGAGGTCACGCACGATCTGGCGCACCTCGTCGAGCCCCTCGCGAGCAGCGCTGCCGGCGGCGGCCACGTGCTCGCGGGCCGTCGCCGGTCGACGGTCCCAGTCCTGCTCCGCGGCGCCGAGCAGGAGCGTGATGCTCGACAGGCCCTGGCCGACCGAGTCGTGGATCTCCCTCGACAGGCGCGTCCGCTCGGCGAGGGCGCCCGAACGTCTCTGGGCCGCAGCGAGATCGGCTTGAGCCTCCGTCAGCTCGTCGATGAGGGCCTGGCGGGTGCGCGCCTCCCGCTCGAGCGCGCGGTACGACAGCACCGTCACGAGGGCGATGCCCACCGGGCCGACGAACACCGTCGGGTCGAGGTCGTCGGTGATGCGGCTCCACGCCACGCTCACCACCGCGGTCATCATGACGACGACCGTGACGGCATACGCGAACGGGAGCACCTGGAGCACGGCGAACGCCACGGGCACGGCCGTCCACGCGAACGAGGGGGCCACGAGCGTGAGTGCCACCCACAGCACGACCACGACGCCGACCCACACCGTCGGCCACGCCTCGCGGTCGGCGACGAGGCGACGCGTGGAGTAGGCGACGCCGAGCACGACCGCGCCGCAGAGGATGAGCGCCGCCGTCACGTCGAGGTCGTGCCGCAGCAGGTAGCGCATCGAGCACGTCACGAGCAGCACGAGCAGCACGCCGTCGAGCCAGCGGTCGAGGCGTGCCACCGGGGCGAGGATGCCCTCCTGCACGAGGGCAGCGTAGGCACGGACGGGGCGCGGCGGCATCATCCGATCGGCTATCCGGGTGTGGCCGGTCGCCCGACGCGGACGCGTGCCACGCGAGGCGACAGTGGAGGGGAACCGAGCATCGACACCCCCGACCACCGGAGACCACCATGAAGCGCACCATCGCCGGACTCGCCGCCCTCGCCGTGGCCGCCACGCTCCCGCTCGTCGCCGGCCCGACCGCCTCCGCCTCCGGGCGGCCTTCGGTCTACGAGCTGCACGGCGACGCCGGAGGCTCGAAGTTCGAGGGGATTGGCGCCGACGAGCGCCGTGGCGTCTTCTACGTCAGCGAGGTCACCGGCGGCGAGATCCACCGCGGCACGGCGAACGACGCGCAGACGCAGGAGTGGCTCGCCGGCGACGGCACCGACGGGCGCTTCACGGCCCGTGGCATCACGACGGACAGGCAGGGCCGCGTCTACATCGCCGGCGGCCCGAACGGCATCGGTACGGGCCGCCCCGACCTCTGGGTCTACTCGGCCGACGGCGAGCTGCTCGCCGCCCTGCGCGCCCCCGGCGACAACGTCTTCCTCAACGACGTCGCGATCGGCCCCGACGGCGCCGCGTACTTCACGAACTCCAACGCCCCGCAGGTCTTCCGCGTCGCGCTGGGCGGCGACGGCTGGTCGGCGACCCGCTGGGCCGACGCGACCGGCACCGTCACGCAGGCGGCCGGCTTCAACCTCGGCGGCATCGTCGCCAGTGCCGACCGCTCGGCTCTCGTCGTCGCCCAGGGCAACCGCGGCATCCTGTGGCGCTTCGACCTGGCCAGCGCTGCGGTGACCCGCGTCGACAGCGGCGACATCGCGCTCACGGACGCCGACGGCCTGGTCCGCCAGGGCTCGCGCCTCACCGTGGTGCGCAACTTCGCGCGCTCCATCGCGACGCTGCAGCTCTCGTCCGACGGCCGCACGGCCCGCCCCGTGTCGCAGGTCGCCACCGACCCGACGCGCGTGCTGACGACGGCGAAGGTGGTGCGCGGCCGGATCCTCTTCGTGGACAGCAAGTTCGACGAGACCCTGGCCACCCCGCCGTACGAGGTCGTCACCGACCCAGTGGCACGATGAGTCGTATGCGGCACACGCGTGGAGCGAGGGTCGCGACGGCGGCCCTCGCCCTCGCCGCGGTCGCCGCCTGCTCCCCGTCGCCGACACCGGAGACGAGCCCCGTGACCTCGACGCCCCTGCCGAGCACGTCCGCCGCGCCGACGGAGCCCTCGAAGCCGGCGCAGCCGTCGCGGCCGAAGCCGACGCAGCCGACGGCGGCCGAGCAGGCGCGCCTCGACGCCGATCTGCGCGACGCCGCGTGGGAGAACGACGTGACCCGCGCCAAGGCCCTGGTCGCCCGTGGTGCCGACGTCAACGCCAAGGACGAGACCCAGCAGTCGGCGTACCTCGTGGCAACGAGCGAGGGGCGGCTCGCCCTGCTGCGGCTCGCCCTCGCGAACGGCGCGAAGGTCGACGACAAGGACAGCTGGAACGGCACCGGCCTGATCCGCGCCGCCGAGAGGGGCCACGGGCTCGTCGTCGGCGAGCTGCTGCAGGCCGGCATCGACCGCGACCACGTCAACCGGATCGGCTACCAGGCGATCCACGAGGCCGTGTGGCTCGGGCGCGACACGACGAGCTACGTGGACACGCTGCGCGTCCTCGTCGCTGGCGGCGTCGAGCTCACCCGACCCTCGGGGAGCGAAGGCCTCACCCCGCTGCAGATGGCCCGCGAGCGCGGGTTCGACCGACTGGCAGGAGTTCTCGTGAAGGCGACCGCCGCCAAGACCGTTGCCGACCCCGATGCCGCGCTGCTCGCGGCCGCCGAGCGTGGCGATGCCGACGCGGTGGCCTCGGCCCTGCGAGCCGGTGCCGACCTCGAGGCCAGGGACGCGAAGCGGCGCACCGCCCTGCTCCTCGCGGTGACGGGCGACCACGTCGACGCCGCAAGGGTGCTCGTCGCGATGGGTGCGGACCCCGACGCGCTCGACGACCGGCACGACACCCCGTGGCTCGTCACCGGCGTGACCGGCAGCGTCGCGATGCTCGAGACGCTGCTCCCCGCCGGTCCGGACCTCACGATCCGTAACCGTTACGGCGGCGTGTCCGTCATCCCGGCGAGCGAGCGGGGTCACGTCGACTACGTGCGTCGCGTCGTGAAGACCGGCATCGACGTCAACCACGTCAACGACCTCGGCTGGACCGCGCTGCTCGAGGCGGTCATCCTCGGCGACGGCGGCCCGCGCCATCAGGAGATCGTCCGCATCCTGCTCGCGGCCGGGGCCGACCGCTCCGTCGGCGACAAGGAGGGCGTCACCGCTCTCGAGCACGCCAGGTCCAAGGGGTACACCGCCATCGCGCGGCTCCTCGAGCAGCCGTGACGACGGCTGGGGCTGGCACGCTGGTCGGGTGATCCTCCCCGACGTGCGAGACCCGCGGCTGGTCACGATCCGCCGTGGTGGCAGTCTCACGGACGCCGACCACCGGCTGCTGGCGCTGTGGGCTGCGATGTGTGCCGAGCACGTGCTGCACCTCTTCGAGCGGCAGGAGCCGTCGGACCGGCGTCCTCGCGAGGCGGTGGAGGCGGCGCGGGCGTGGGCTGCCGGTGAGCTGCGCATGATGGACGCCCGCGCGCTCGGCGGGCACGCGATGGGGGCTGCGCGTCCGCTGCGCGGAGCCGCCAGGTTCGCCGCGTATGCCGCCGGGCAGGCCGCCTGCGTGGGGCACGTCCCCGAGCACGACCTCGGCGCCGCCGCCTACGCGATCAAGGCCGTGCGCGCCGCGAGTCCGGACGATGCTGATGCCGGGCGGCGTGAACGCGACTGGCAGCGTGAGCAGCTCGACCCGCGCGTCCGGTCGCTCGTCCTGGAGGACCAGGCGCGGCGCAACGACATCTGCTGGTCCGTCTTCGAGGACTGATCGACCTCGGGCTGCCCGAGGTCGATCTTCCCTCAGCGGAACTCGCGCACGAGCTCGGGACTGACCTCGGCCAGCACGGCATACGCCCGGTCGACCGGCACATCGACGACGTCGTAGTGCTGGCCACCCGCTGCAGTCGTCGCGACGAGGGTCGCGAGGCCGGCGCGGCGCTGGAAGGGCGACTGCTGGATCGTCCAGCCGATGATGCCGGGGCGGTCGAGCACGACCCGCGTCCGGTCGAGCGAACCCTGTCGCGTCACGAGGTGGTCGGGGGTCACGAGGTGGCCGAGGGCTCGCGACCGGTCGAGCCCGAGGCCCAGGGCCGCGACGAGCAGCAGCGGGACGATCACGAGCACGGTGGGGCTCCAGTCCCAGACGGCCCACGCGACGACGAGAACGGCGGCCAGGGCGGCGGCGGGCAGGAGCGCGCGGGTCAGCCGCCGGCGGTGGGCGGCGGGTCCGTGACCGACAAGGGGGCCCGAGACGGCGTCCTCGTCGGGGCGGATGAGCGCCGCGAGCGGTGTCACGACGGACGCCGGAGCGGGCGGGCAGAGCCAGTCGGCGCCACCTCCGCCGCCACCCTGCTCGTGCGCCAGACCGGTCGTGACGACCTTGAGGCGCCGCGCGCCGGCGAGACGCAGGCCGAGGGGCTCGTCGAGGCGGATGCCGCGGATGCGTGAGGCGTCGATGCTCGTCTCACGGGTGGTGAGCAGGCCGCGGCGGGTGTGCAGCGTGCCGAGCCGGTTGCGAGTGAGGCGGAACCCCCAGAACGTCAGCACGTAGCCGGCGACGGCGAGGAACGACACGATCGCCAGGACGACCATCACGTCGACCCACCACGCCAGCCCCGCGACCCAGCGGGCCCCGTCGCGCACGGCGGTGCGTTCCTCGGAGTAGCGCGACAGCACCTGGGAGACGAAGGCGACGACCGCGGCCGCCCCTGCCAGACCGGTGACCGTGAGCGGGGCGAACCGCACCCAGGCGGGGTCGAGCCGCACGAGCAGCTCGTCGGTCGGCTCGGGCGCGGCGGCGCCGCTGGGGGCCGGGAGGGCGGCCACGGACGGGTCGACCGCCTCGACCCGGTGGAGCAGCTCGGCGCGCAGTGCCCGGGCGGCGTCGATGCCGAGGGAGTCGAGCACGAGGTGCTCGCGGGTGCTCCCGGCGGTCGAGATCTCCACCCTGGCGAGGCCGAGCACCCGGTGGTGCACCTTCGCGGTGAGGTCGACCGCGCGCACCTTGTCGAGCCGTGCCGTCGTCGTCTGCTTGTTGAGCAGACCACGCCGTAGCTCGATCTGCCCGTCGCCGATGCGGTAGCGCGTCGTGGCCCAGCGCAGCACCCCGAAGGCGAGGATCACCGGCAGCGCGAGGAGCTCCCACCGGTCGTCGCCGTCGGAACCGAGCCGGGCGACGAAGACCGCGAGCAGCGCGGGCAGGAAGCGGACGAGCGTCTCGAGCGGGTGGATGAGCAGCATGCGGGCGTCGAGTCGGCGCCACGGCGCAGACGCACCCTCGGGCGGATCAGTCACGTCGCGTCGTCCGTCTCCGCGGCGGTCGCCGCAGTGAGCGACTGCACGAGCGCCGTCGCGACGGGCAGGTCCAGGCCGTGGATGCGCACCGGACCCGCCGCGGAGGCCGTGGTGACGGTGACCGACGCGAGGCCGAGCAGCTGGGCGACGGGACCGCGCTCGAGGTCGACGGTCTGCACGCGGCTGAGCGGGGCGATGCGCCGCTCCTGCCACAGCCAGCCCGTCTGCGTGTAGACCGCCCGCGGCGTGGACTCCCACCGGTGCACGCGGTAGCGCCAGCGCGGCATGACCGCGGCGTAGCCGGCCGCGACGGCGAGCCACACGCCACCCACGGCCCAGTGGGCGGTACGCGTGGGGGAGGAGTCGACGAACCACCACACGACCTGCCCTGCGAGCAGGACCACGTCGACGAGGAGCGCCTCGACGGTCCACATCAGGATCGCGCGGCGCGACACCCGCTCGGCCGGCTCACGCAGCACGGCAGGCGCGCCCCCATCGCGGTCGGTTGCCTCCACGGGCCCACGGTGTCACACCTGCGAGGCCAGGCGGCGACCGGTCGCCGATCTCACCGACCGCGAGCGTGCCTCCGTCGCAGCCGTCCTCGCGCGCCTCGACGCCCGTCGTTCGAGGTGACACCGCCACCCCGCACCGTTCTAGACTGCGCTGCCGCCCACCGGGCGGACGCGAGGCTGCGGCAGTTCGCGACAGGGTTTGTCAGCAAGGGCGAGCGTGGAAGCGGTGACGGCGTGACTGGACTGGTGCTGGTCGAGGGACTGCCCGGTTCGGGCAAGAGCACGACGGCCGCGGACACCGCCGGCTGGCTCGGCGCGAGAGGCGTTGCGGCCGAGCACTGGACCGAGGGCCGGCTCGACCATCCCGTCGACTTCGAGCAGGTCGCGGTGCTCAGCACCGAGCAGGTGCTCGCCATCGCCGCCGAGTCGCCCGAGACCGCGTCGGCGCTCCTGTCGGCAGCCGAGCGGCACGGCGACGAGTGGGTCGTGCGCCACGCCCTGCACCCGTCGCTGCCGGCGAGCGTCGTCGACCGGCTCAGGGGACACGACGCGTACGACGGCGCGGTCGCCCACGACGTGCACTCGCGCGTGCTCACCGAGAGCTGGCGCCGGTTCGGGCGCACGACCCCCGGTTCCCACCCGGTCCAGGTCTGGGAGTGCGTGCTGCTGCAGAACCCCGGCTGCGCACTCGTGGCGCGCGCCGACCAGCCCGCGTCCGTCCTCGCCGCGCACGTCGCAGGTCTCGTCGACGCGGTGCGCTCCCACGACCCGGTGCTCGTCTACCTCGACGCGGGCGACCCGCTCCGCGTCCTCGAGACCGCCGCCGCGGAGCGCCCCCGCGAATGGGTCGAGGCGGTCGTCGAGTACCACACCGGGCAGGGCCTGGGCCGTCGCATGGGCCTGCGCGGCTTCGAGGGCTACGTCGACTTCATGCGCCACCGCAGGGCCATGGAGCTCGACATCGTCGCATCGCTCGACCTGCCCACGCTCGTCGTGGGCGTCGACGCCGACCACCGTGGCGCCGGGCCGGCGAGACTCGAGCAGGTGCGTGCCTTCCTCGCCGAGCACCTTCAGCTCGACGACCGGCCGGAGCCGAGCCGGGTCGCCTGACGTGCCCCTCCACTCGGTCGAGGCGGTGCTCGACACGGCCACCGACGAGCGGGTGCGCCACGAGTGGGACCTGCTCGCCGCGGCCGGGCTGCCGAGCCAGGCGAGCCACCGCGGCGAGTCGAACGCCCCGCACGTCACGCTCTGCGCTGCCGGAGACGTGCCCGATGTCGCCGAGACGCGGCTCGCGCAGGCGCTGGGCTCGTACGAGCCCGTCCCGGTACGCCTCGGTGCCCTCGTCGTGCTCGGCTCCCGTCACCTCGTGCTGGCCCGGCTCGTGCTGCCGAGCCCGGCGCTGCTCGGCCTCCACGCGCGCGTGACCGAGGCGTTCGACGTTGCCGGCGACGTGCCCGAGCACGTGGAGATCGGCCGGTGGCTCCCGCACGTCACCCTCGGGCGTGGTCTCGGTCCCGGGCAGGTCGGCGAGGCGATCGCGGCGCTGGGCCGCGTGCCGCTGCTCGACGGCTCGCTCGCGTCGGTGCGGCGCTGGGACCCCACGGCCGGGCGCACCTGGCGGGTGGACGGCATACCTACGATGGGCGCATGAGCCTCGGACCCCACGGCCGCCTCGAGCTGGGCCTCGACACGTTCGGCGACATCGCACTGGGGACCGACGGGGCCCCGCTCCACGCGGCCACGGTCCTTCGCGAGGTGCTCGCCGAGGGCGAGCTCGCCGACCGCCTCGGTCTCGACTTCTTCGGCGTCGGCGAGCACCACCGCGACGACTACGCCGTCAGCGCCCCCGACGTGCTGCTCGCCGGGCTCGCCGCCCGCACCGAGCGCATCCGCCTCGGCACGTCGGTCACGGTGCTGAGCAGCGACGACCCCATCCGGGTCTTCCAGCGGTTCTCGACGGTCGACGCGATCAGCAACGGGCGCGCCGAGATCACCGTCGGCAGAGGGTCGTTCATCGAGTCGTTCCCGCTCTTCGGGCTCGACCTCTCGGAGTACGAGACGCTCTTCGAGGAGAAGCTCGACCTGCTCGCCGCCGTGGTGGCGGAGAAGCCGGTGCACTGGAAGGGCTCGATCCGGCCGCCGGTGGACGTCGAGCAGGTCATGCCCGCAACGGAGTCCGGCCACCTGCCGGTCTGGGTGGGGGTCGGCGGCACGCCGCAGTCGGTCGTGCGGGCGGCGCACTACGGCTTCCCGGTCGTCATCGCGATCATCGGCGGCGCCTCCCGGCAGTTCGCGCCTCTCGCCGACCTCTACCGCCAGGCGCTCGCGCAGATGGGCAAGCCGGAGCTCCCGGTCGGCGTGCACTCGCCCGGCTACGTCGCCGCCACCGACGAGCAGGCCATCGACGAGTTCATGCCCCACTTCGTGCCCTACATGAACAAGATCGGGCGTGAGCGCCGCTGGGCGCCGATGACGAACGAGCAGGCGCTGGCCCGGCTCGGTCCCGACGGCGCCGTCTACTGCGGGTCGCCCGAGACCGTCGCCGCCAAGATCGCCGACACCGTGAAGGTGCTCGGGGTCTCGCGCTTCCAGCTCAAGTACTCCATGGGCACCCTCCCGCACGACCGGCGGACGGAGTGCATCCGCCTCTACGCCGAGGAGGTCGCGCCGCGCGTACGCGCCATGCTCGACGAGGCCTGACGTGAGGGTGCTCCTCCTCGGCATGGGGTCGCGCGGTGACGTGCAGCCCCTCGTCGCGCTGGGGGAGCGCCTGCGGCAGCGGGCGTATGCCGTCTCGCTCGCCGCGCCGGCCGACCTCGGTCACGTCGTGGCCGGGAGCGGGGTCGGCTTCGAGCCGCTGTCGTTCGACCTCGAGGGCCCGCTGCGTGACGGCCTCGGGCGCGACGGGCTGCGCGGCTCGGGCACGACGCGGGTGCGCGAGGCGCGGCTCATGCGACAGGTCATGGCCGAGACCGCGGAGGCTCTCGCCGACGACGTGACCCGGCTCGTGGACGGCGCGGATGCCGTCGTGTCGGGTCCCCTGACGTTCGACCTCGTCGAGGCGCTGCTGTCGTCCGGGGCGGCAAAGCCGCACGTCTACGCGGTGTTCGCGCCGGTGTGGCCGAGCGCCGCCGGGGCGTCGACCGCGCTCACCCTGCTGCCGCGACGCGTCTCGCCGCTCAACCTCTGGTGGAGCAGCCTGGCCGGGCGGGTGGCACTGGACCTGTTCCGGCCGGCCGGCGACCTCGTGCGGGCGCGAAAAGGCCTGCCGCGCAGAACATTTCGGTCGTACTCGGCTGCCGCCACGCGCACCCCGACGATCCTCGGCGCCAGCCCGCTCGTGGTCCCTCGGGCGACGGACTGGCCGCCTGCCCTGCGGCAGACCGGCTTCTGGTTCCGATCGCCGACGCCGGGTCCCCTCGACGCCCCCCTCGAGGGCTTCCTCGCGGACGGCCCGGCCCCCGTCTACGTGGGCTTCGGGTCGATGCCGACACCCGACCCCGAGGCCGTGCTGCGCGGCGTCGCCGAGGTGCTGGGGTCGCTCGGGGTCCGCGGGATCGTGAGCGAGGGGCTCGCCGGACTCTCGCTCGACCGGCTGGGAGACACGCTGCCACCCGGTGTCATCGGCGTCGGCGCGACACCCCACGACCTGCTGCTGCCACGGTGCTCCGTCGTCGTGCACCACGGCGGGGCGGGCACGACGGCAGCGGCCCTGCGCGCGGGGGTGCCGCAGGTGGTCGTGCCGCACGCGGCGGACCAGCCGTACTGGGGCCGGCGGCTGGCGGCGCTCGGGGTGGCAGCGCCACCGATCGCCCGGAAGGACCTCACGCCGTCACGCCTCCGCGCGGCGCTCGAGGTCGCGCTGGCCCCGGAGGCCCGGCGGGCGGCATCCGCCCTCGGGGAGCAGGTCCGGTCCGAGGACGGCGCCGGGCACGCTGCCGAACTCGTCGACTCGCTCCTCAGGCGCGAGCGCCGGCCGTAGCATCACGGCATGGGCGCATCCCGCGTGCTCGCCCCTTCCCGGACCCGCCTCGGCGCGCCCGTGATCCGCATCGTCGAGCGCCTGGCCGAGATCGGTGGGCGCCCGGAGCGGTCGCACGACGACGCGCTGCGCCAGGGGATGCTCGTCCTCGCGTCGGTGCTCATCACGCTGCTCTCGTTCATCTGGGTCGTCACGTATGCCGTCCACGGCCACCTGCTGTCGGCCGCGATCCCCGCGACCTACCAGGTCCTCACCGCGCTCGGGCTCGTCGTCCTCGCGCGCACCGGGAGCTTCGCCGTCTTCCGCACGACCCAGCTCGTCGCGTACCTCGTGCTGCCCGCCCTGCTCCAGGCGTCGCTGGGCGGCTTCGTGGCCTCGAGCGGGATGGTGCTGTGGGCGATCTTCGTGCCGCTCGCGGCGCTCGCCCTGCTCGGCGTCCGCCACTCGCTCGGCTGGCTGCTCGCGTTCTTCGTCGAGGTCGTCGTCCTCGCGCTGCTCGACCCACGCCTGTCGCAGCACCCGGCGGGGTTGCCGGCCGGCTTCGTCATCGCGTTCTTCGTGCTCAACGTCATGGGTGTGACCATCAGCGCCTATGTGATGCTCGGCTACTTCGTGGAGCAGCGGGAGCGGGCACGCGTCGCCCTCGAGGCCGAGCAGGAGCGGTCCGAGCGCCTGCTGCTCAACGTCCTGCCCGGCGCGATCGCCGAACGCCTGAAGCGCGACCCGGGCATCATCGCCGAGCACTACGACGAGGTGACGGTGCTCTTCGCCGACCTCGTCGGATTCACGGCGCAGACGCAGGTCATGCCCCCCGACGAGCTCGTCGCCATGCTGGACCGCATCTTCTCCGCGTTCGACCAGGAGGTGGACGCGCAGTCGGTCGAGAAGATCAAGACGATCGGCGACGCGTACATGGTGGCGGGTGGACTGCCGGAGCGGCGGCCCGGCCACGTCGAGGCCGTGGCCCGGGTGGCGCTCGCGATGCGCGCCGAGATCGCCGCCATCGCCCGCGAGCCCGGCTGCGAGTGGCTCGCGGTGCGCATCGGCATCGACACCGGGACGGCCGTCGCCGGGGTCATCGGACGACGCAAGTTCATCTACGACCTGTGGGGCGACACGGTGAACACGGCCAGCCGCATGGAGTCGCACGGCCTCCCGGGCGAGATCCACGTGACCGAGCGGGTCGCGGCCGCCCTCGGCGACGCGTTCGTGCTGCGACCACGCGGCACGATCGCCGTGAAGAGCAAGGGCCCCATGCGCACGTTCCTGCTCGACCGTGAGAGAACGTGAGGCGCGCCCACGACGCGGAACCTCAGATCGTGGCGGCGAGCTCTGTCGCCTGCCGGATGGCTCGCTTCGCGTCGAGCTCTGCTGCGACGTCGGCGCCGCCGATGACGTGGACCTTGACGCCGCGCTCGGCCAGGGCCGGGCCGAGGGTGTCGACCGACTCCTGGCCGGTGCAGAGCACGATCGTGTCGACGTCGAGCACCTGCGGGTCGGACCGCTGCTCGCCGTGCGTGATGTGCAGGCCGGCATCGTCGATGCGCTCGTAGTTGACGCCCACGTGGTGGTGGACTCCCTTGGCCTTCAAGGCCGCTCGATGGACCCAGCCGGTCGTCTTGCCGAGCCCCTTGCCGATCGGGGTGGCCTTGCGCTGGAGCAGGTGCACCTCCCGCGGCGAGGGGGTGGGTGCCGCGGCGACGAGGCCGCCGCGCGACGCGTCGGGGGACCCGACACCCCACTCGGCCATCCACGCGTCGACGGTCAACGGCGACTCGACGTGCGTCAGGAACTCCGAGACGTCGACACCGATGCCGCCCGCGCCCATGACGGCCACACGCCGACCGACGGGCGCCTCGCCGCGGACCGCGGCGGCATACGTGACGACCTTCGGGTGGTCGACGCCCGGCACGTCCGGGATGCGCGGCTCGACCCCCGTGGCGACGACCACCTCGTCGAAGTCGGTGAGGTCATCGGCGCCGGCCCTGCGGCCGAGGTGCACCTTGACGTCGCCCAGCTCGAGGCGCCTGCGGTAGTAGCGGATCGTCTCGGCGAACTCCTCCTTGCCCGGGATGCGCATCGCGATGGCGAACTGGCCACCGAGGTCGTCGGACGCCTCGAACAGCTCGACCCGGTGGCCGCGCTCGGTGAGGGCGACCGCCGCGGCGAGACCGGCCGGGCCGCCACCGACGACGGCGACGTGCTTGCTGCGCCGGCTCGGGGCGAGCACGAGGGTCGTCTCGCGGACGGCCCGCGGGTTGACGAGGCAGGTCGCCGTCTTCTTCGCGAAGGTGTGGTCGAGGCAGGCCTGGTTGCAGGCGATGCAGGTGTTGATCTCGTCGGCCCGGTCGCTCGCGGCCTTGGCCACCCAGTCGGGGTCGGCCAGGAACGGGCGCGCCATCGAGACGAGGTCCGCCGTGCCGTCGGCGATGACCTGCTCGGCGAGGTCGGGCATCGAGATGCGGTTGCTCGTCACGACCGGCACGGAGACCTCGGGACGCAGCTTGGCCGTGACGCGCGTGAAGGCGCCGCGCGGCACCGAGGTGACGATGGTGGGCACGCGGGCCTCGTGCCAGCCGATGCCGGTGTTGATGATCGTGGCGCCGGCCGCCTCGACCTCCTTGGCGAGTGCGACGATCTCGTCCCACGTCTGACCGTCGGGCACGAGGTCGAGCATCGAGAGGCGGTAGACGATGACGAAGTCGGGACCGGCGGCCTCGCGCACGGCACGCACGACCTCGACGGGCAGGCGGCGGCGGTTCGCGGCGGAGCCGCCCCACTCGTCGGTGCGGTGGTTGGTGCGCGGCGCGAGGAACTGGTTGAGCAGGTAGCCCTCGGACGCCATGATCTCGACGCCGTCGTAGCCGGCCCGCTTCGCGAGACGGGCACAACGCGCGTACGCGCCGATGGTGCTGCGGATGCCGCGGGCGCTGAGCGCGCGGGCGGTGAAGCGCGAGATGGGGGCCTTCGTGGCCGAGGCCGACACCGCGAGGGGGTGGTACGCGTAGCGCCCCGCGTGGAGGATCTGCAGGGCGATCTTGCCGCCCTCGCGGTGCACCGCGTTGGTGATGACCTCGTGCCGACGGGCCTGGCGCTCGGTGACGAGCACCGAGCCGCCGGGGTAGAGGGCTCCGGCGAGGTTGGGGGCGAAGCCGCCAGTGACGATGAGGCCGACGCCGCCGCGGGCGCGCTCCGCGTAGTAGGCGGCGAGGCGGTCGAAGTCCTTCGCGCGGTCCTCCAGCCCCGTGTGCATCGACCCCATGACGACGCGGTTGCGCAGCGTCGTGAACCCCAGGTCGAGCGGCTCGAGCAGGTGCGGGTAGGCGGTGGAGGTCGCGGGAAGTGCCGTCACGCGGTCGAGCGTAGCCGCTCGGTTACCCGCGGGTAGGGCGAGCGCGGCGTGGGTCACAATGTCGGGGTGAGCCAGATCGAGCACGTGGACGTCCTCGTCGTCGGCGCCGGCCTGTCCGGCATCGGGGCGGCCTACCGCCTTCAGACCGAGGCCCCGACCCGCACGTACGCGATCCTCGAGGCGCGCGCCTCCCTCGGCGGCACGTGGGACCTGTTCCGCTACCCGGGAGTGCGGTCCGACTCCGACATGATGACGCTCGGCTTCCCGTTCGAGCCGTGGACCGACCCCGACGCCATCGCCGACGGCCCGAAGATCTTGGCGTACCTCGAGTCGACGGCTCGCAAGCACGGCATCGACCGGCACATCCGGTTCGGGCACCAGGTGGTGGCTGCCTCGTGGTCGTCCGTGGAGGCTCGCTGGACGGTCACGGTGGAGCGCGCGGGTGGTGGCTCGGAGCAGCTCACGTGCCGTTTCCTCCAGCTGTGCAGCGGCTACTACGACTACGAGCGGCCCCACGATCCCGAGCTTCCGGGCATCGGCTCGTTCGCCGGGGACGTCGTGCACCCGCAGTTCTGGCCCGAGGGGCTGCCCGTCGCGGGCCGCAAGGTCGTCGTCATCGGCTCCGGCGCGACGGCCGTGACGCTGGTGCCGTCGCTCGCCGACCTCGGGGCCGACGTCACCATGCTCCAGCGCACCGCGACGTGGGTGACGGCGCTGCCACGACGCGACCGCGTGCGCGACGTGGTGCAGCAGGTGCTGCCGTCGCGCGCCGGCGGAGTCGTCGCCCGCTACAAGAACGTCCTCGCGACGATGGCCTTCTACGAGCTGAGCCGGCGGCGGCCGGCCGTTGCGAAGTCCCTGCTGTCCAAGGGCGCCGCCCGCGCGCTCGGGTCGACGACGCTGGTGAGCGACCACTTCACCCCCACCTACGACCCCTGGGACCAGCGCCTCTGCGTCGTCCCGGACGGCGACCTCTTCGAGGCGGTGCGCTCGGGACGCGCCCACGTCGTCACCGACACGATCGAGACGTTCACGCCCGACGGCATACGGCTGCGGTCGGGGCGCGAGCTGGCCGCCGACGTCGTCGTCACGGCTACCGGCCTGCGCATCAAGGTTGCCGGCGGCATCGAGTTCACCGTCGACGGGGAACGCCGGCCCACAGGCGAGCTCACCGTCTACCGCGGCGCGATGTTCGCCGACGTGCCGAACCTCGCCGTCACCATCGGCTACGTCAACGCCTCGTGGACGCTGCGCGCCGACCTTGCGAGCCGCTACGTCTGCCGCCTGCTCAACCACATGGAGCGCAACGGCTGGCGCGTCGCCGTACCCCGGGCGCCGGAGGGGATGGAGGGGCGGCCGTTGCTGCCGCTGCGCTCGGGTTACGTCGAGCGGGCCGCGGGCGAGCTGCCGCAGCAGGGTGACGCCGCGCCGTGGCTGATGCGGCAGAACTACCTGCTCGACCGGCGCGACATGCTCAGGGGCGACGTCACCGAGGCGATGGCCTTCTCGCGGTGAGACGGCTTGCGTGGCAAAGCAATCCGTTCTCCACAGATACGCATTCCCCCTTCCCGATTTGTCGAACACGTGTTCTAATGGATTAGTCGAAACGCCGCACAGGGGAGGGTTCGTATGCCGTACGTCGCGTCATCGCGAACCCCTGCCGAGTCGACGTGGCTGGGCCGGTTGCACGCCGAGGTGGAGTACGCCCCGGCCGACACCGGTCATCGTTGCGTGCCGGACGAACGGACGCGGTCGGTGGCGGCGACGGAGAGCCTGCTGCGTTCGAGTGAACGGGTGATGGCGCAGATCGAGGCGCTCGAGGCGGCCAAAGCCCGCGTCGAGGCGGACCTGATCGCGGCGTACGGGGCGTTGCACACGATCGCGGAGCAGCAGATCGCCGCCCTGCCGGCGGGGTCCTCGCGGCGGGCTGCGGCGCTGGTGTCGCCGGTGCGGGTCGTCGCGGAGGAGATCGCCCTCGGGACCGGCGTCGGGGCCGGTGAGGTGGGGCGCCGGTTGACGCTCGCGACGGCCCCACGGCGACACCGGCGTCTGCTGGCCGCGCTGCGTGAGGGCGGGACGTCGCTCTACCGGGCGGTGCAGGTCGCGTGCGAGACGGTGCAGCTCTCGGACGCGGACGTCGCGACGGTGGAGGAGGCGGTGCTCGCGCCGTCTCGGGACGGGCGGCCGGTGGGGCAGCGGACGTTCTCGGCCCGGTTGCGGCGGGCCGTCGCCTCGGTCGACACCCGCGGCGCGGACGAGCGGCGCGCGCAGGCCAAGGCCCGGCGGGGTGTGTTCGGGCGGATGGTCGAGGACGGTATGGGCTGCCTGACGATCACCGCCGACGCGGGCACGATCGCGGGGGTCATGGACCGGCTCGACGCCGATGCCCGCGCCAGGCGCGGCTCCGGCGACCCGCGCACCCTGGACCAGCTGCGCTGCGACCTGGCCACCGCAGCCCTGCTCAGTGGCCACCTCGACCCCGCCAAAGTGACGGACGAGATGACCGGTGACGCGGCGGCGCGGGTGTGGCTGGTCGTGCCGTTCGAGGTCGCCACCGGCCACAGCGACGCGGCGTGCGAGCTGCCCGGGCACGGCTGGGTCACCGCCGCCCATGCCCGCGAGCTCATGACCCGCCCCGGGTCGGTGTGGCAGACCCTGCCGGTGAATGTTCGCGACGGCCACGCGATCAGCCGCCCGACGAAGGCCTACCGGCCCACCACGGCGATGGTCGAGCACGTCCGCGCCGTCGACGGCACCTGCCGCGGCCCCGACTGCACCACCCCGGCCACCCGCTGCGACCTCGACCACGAGATCCCGTGGCCGGCCGGTGAGACAGCCGTGACGAACTTCTACGCCAAGGAACGCCGGCACCACAACCTCAAGACCCACCAGGTCTGGACCAGCACCCCCGTCGCCGACGGCGGCTTGCAGTGGACCACCCTGACCGGCCGCACCCACACGACCTACCCCAAGGACTGGCGCGAAGGCATCGGCCCGCCGGGCGACGATCCGCCGCCCTTCTGAGACTGAAGAGGGTGGTGGTTCGGCGCCGCGAATCGGGTACGCCGACCTCATGACCACATCGAACACACCTTCGAACGACGACGTCATCGGTGGCGCCTCGGGCGACTCGACGATCAAGGACCCCGAGGACTGGGTCACCGGCGACGAGGCGATGACCGGTGCGCAGCGCAGCTACCTGGAGACCCTCGCCCGCGAGGCAGGCGAGACGCTCCCCGCAGACCTGACCAAGGCCGAGGCGAGCGAGCACATCGACCGGCTCCAGGCCCAGACGGGTCGCGGCGCGTCCGACTGAGACGGCCCGCGGCACGGGTCAGCGTCGCTGGGCGGTGGAGGAGATGTGGGCCTCGAGGGCTTCGCGCAGCCCGGCCGCCTCTCGGGCCTCGAGCAGGTCGACGAGGTGCTCGTGCTCGCGCGTCAGGCCGCGCATGTGCCGGCGACCCGTCGGCTCACCGAGGCGCGTGAGGCGCACGAAGGCCCCGAGCTGCGTCAGCAGGCGGGAGAGCGTCGGCATGGCAGCCACTGCCGCCAGCGCCCGGTGGAACTCCTCGTCGAGCCGCAGGAAGGACTCGGAATCGTCCGTGTCGGCGCTCCGACGCTGCTTGATGGTGAGCAGCCGCAGCGCGTCGACGTCGTCCGGTGTCGCACGGGCACACGCCTCGGCAGCCGCAGCACCCTCGAGCGCGACCCGGATCGCGACGATCTCGGACCGGTGCCGCTCCGACACGTCGACGACGAGCAGCTGTCGGCGGCTCCCGGGCACGAGCAGTCCCTCGCTCGTCAGCGTCCGCAGGGCCTCGCGCACCGGAGTGCGTGAGACGCCGTGCGCATCTGCCAGCGACACCTCGTCGAGCGCGCTCCCGGCGACGAGCTCGCCCGAGAGGATCCCGGCGCGCAGGGCCTCGTAGACGCGGGCGGCCTTGGTGTCCCTGCCGTCCGTCCCCACTACTTCGCGAAGATCTGCGACTCGTCGGCGAACGCCTTGAACTCCATGGCGTTCCCGGCCGGGTCGAGGAAGAACATCGTCCACTGCTCGCCGGGCTCGCCCGCGAAGCGGAGGTAGGGCTCGATGACGAACGACGCGCCGGCCGCCTTCATCTTCGACGCCAGGTCGTGGAAGTCGTCGACGGCCAGGACGCACCCGAAGTGCGGCACCGGCACGCTGTGGCCGTCGACGGCGTTGTGTGCGGCCGGCCCGGGTGAACCTCCCGGGGCCACGTGGGTCACGACCTGGTGGCCGTAGAAGTTCCAGTCGACCCAGTGCTCGGCCGACCGCCCCTCCTCGAGCCCGAGGACCCCGCCGTAGAAGTCCCGGGCCCGGGCCAGGTCGTCGACGGGCACGGCGAGGTGGAAGCAAGGGCGTTGGGTCACGTGTCCTCCTGGGTCGGATGTATGCAGGAATCTCTCTTGTATACATACGCCGCCGGCACGCGTCAACGGTGGTGCCAGGCCTCGCTGGGACCGAGGCCTTCAGCCGATCTCGACGCCGTCGGAGACGGCGCCGGCCTCGACGAGCTCGCGCAGCCGGGCGACGGCGCGGTCGTGCACCGTCCAGGGGTCGATCGTGTTGACGTAGATCTTCGTGCCGCCCTCGAAGCCGGCGAGCGTGGAGATCCGCCACTTGAGCACGGCCCGCAGCGGCATCGGCTGGTCCACGGAGGGCGGCCGGTGGTGCCACTCCTCGTTCGACGGCACGTGCACGCCCGTGGCCGCGTGGCAGGCGTGGACGAGGTCGGAGAAGTCGCGCAGCTGCTCCTCGTCCAGCTCCCACGGGCAGCCCTCACCGTCGGTCACGTGCACCACGAGGGCGGGGTAGCGGTGGCCCACGCCGGCGAAGGCGACCGCGTGCTCGTTGCGGGCGACGACGAGTCCCTGCTCGGCGGCGTACTGGGCGCCCCACCTGGCGAAGACGCCGGGCTCGGTGCGCAGCAGCTCGATCTCACGCTCCTTCTGCGCGCCGAGCTCGTCGATCGCGACGATCTGCTTGTGCAGGTGGTCGAACGACGCGCCGGCTGCCGAGAGCCAGTTCTGGAAGACCGACACGTAGCGGGCGCAGGCGTTGTCGCGGTAGAGGTCGCGCATCGCCCGCACCGTGAGCTGCGTGTAGCGCCAGTGTTCCTCGGGCGTCAGCGTGCCCGAGCCGGCGAGCTGCGTGTCCTCGGTGGCGCCGTCGACGTAGTGCCGTCGCGCGATGACGACCTGGTGGTTGCCCGCGAACAGCCCGACCGCCTCGCGCTCGAGGTCCTCCTCGGCGAGCGGCTCGGCGTCGGCGCCGGGCGCGCTCCGGGCCCGCATCCGGATGCGGGCGAGAGCCGTGACGTGCTCGCGTCCCTGCGCCGTGCCCAGGTATGCCGTCCGGTGCGCTAGCGACGCTGCCGTCGGCTCGAAGCCGTGGCTGAGGTGCCAGTAGTCGTAGCTGAGGATCTCGAAGAGGTTGGGGATGAGCCGGAACTCCGGCCGGGTCGCGTGCAGGTCCTCCGCGAGGACGGCTCGCACCTCGCGCCAGCCGTCGCCAGTGACGCCGTCGCCGCCGCCGTCGCGGACGACGCGCGCGATCTCCGGGGTCGTCTCGAGCATCCGGGCCCAGCAGAACGCGCAGTGCCGGTCGTGGTCGTCAGGGTCGAGCGGGAGCGGGTGGTGGCTGGGCACCCCGAAGGGTCTCGCCGCCCGGCCCGGCAGGGTCCAGACCTTCGTCCCGGTCAGCGGGTTGACCTGTTTGATGGTGCCGTCGGGCAGGCGCACCAGGGGCTCGACCACGCTCCCAGCCTAGGTGGGTTAGCGTCGCACCGTGGCCGTTGACGACACCTCAGACCTGCCCGCAGACCTGCCTGCCGACGCGCCCTACCGCGACCCCGCGCGTCCGGTGGAGGAGCGGCTCGAGGACCTCCTCGCCCGCATGACGCTGCCCGAGAAGGTCGGCCAGATGCTCCAGCTCGACGCCCGCGGCGACCTCGACGACATCGTGAGCACGAAGCTCGCCGGCTCGATCCTGCACACCGCGCCCGACGACATGCCGCGCGCCATCGAGCTCGCCGCCGCCACCCGCCTCGGCATCCCGCTGCTCACCGCCGACGACTGCATCCACGGCCACTCGTTCTGGCCCGGCGCGACGATCTTCCCGACCCAGCTCGGCATGGCCTGCACGTGGGACCCCGAGCTCGTCGAGCGGGCCGCCCGCGCCACCGCCGTCGAGGTGTCGGCGACCGGCATCCACTGGACCTTCTCGCCCGTCCTCTGCATCACCCGCGACCTGCGCTGGGGTCGCGTCGGCGAGACCTTCGGCGAGGACCCCCACCTCATCGGCGAGCTCGGGGCGGCCATGGTGCGCGGCTACCAGGGCGACGGCCTCACCGACCCGACCGCGGTCCTCGCCTGTGCCAAGCACTTCGCCGGCTACTCCGAGACACAGGGTGGCCGCGATGCGAGCGAGGCCGACCTCAGCCGCCGCAAGCTCACCTCCTGGTTCCTCCCACCGTTCGAGCGTGCGGTGCAGGAGGGCTGCCGCACCTTCATGCTCGGCTACCAGTCGATCGACGGTGTGCCGGTCACCGCCAACGGCTGGCTCCTCGACGACGTGCTCAAGCAGCAGTGGGGCTTCACCGGCACCCTCGTCACCGACTGGGACAACGTCGGCCGCATGGTCTGGGAGCAGAAGGTCTGCGCCGACGACGTCGAGGCGGCCGCCGTCGCCGTGCGGGCGGGCAACGACCTCGTCATGACGACACCTGCCTTCTTCGAGGCCGTGCAAGAGGCAGTCGCTCGAAACCTGCTGGAGGAGAAGCAGATCGACGAAGCAGTCCGCCGCATCCTCCGCGTCAAGCTCGAGCTCGGCCTCTTCGAGAACCCGCGTCCACCCGACCGCGCGCGCCAGGCCGCCGTCATCGGCTCGGCCGAGCACGCCGCCCTCAACCTCGACGTCGCGCGCCGCTCGCTCGTCCTCCTCACCAACGACGGCACCCTGCCGTATGCCGATGGCCCCGCCGCAACGCCCCACACGACCGTCCGCACGGTCGCCGTTCTCGGCCCCAACGCCGACGACCCGCAGGCGAATCTCGGCGACTGGGCCGGCGCCTCCGGTCAGGTCGACTGGATGCCCGACGGCCACCCGCGCGAGACGGTCGAGACCGTGCTCGACGGCTTCCGTGCCGTCGTGCCCGACGGCTGGACCGTCACCCACGCCCGCGGCGCCGAGATCGAGCAGCTCGTGCCCGACCCCGACGGCCCGCTCTTCCCTGACGGCCAGCCGCGTCCGCCCGTCTCCAGTCCGGCACCCGTGGACGCCGACCAGCTCCTCGAGGCCGTCGAGGCCGCGCGTGCCGCGGACCTCGCCGTGGTCGTGCTGGGCGACACGATGGCCCTGACGGGAGAGGGCTGCTCGACGGCGACGCTCGAGCTGCAGGGCGGCCAGGTCGCCCTTCTCGACGCCGTCGTCGCCACCGGCACCCCGACCGTGGTCGTGCTGCTCCACACCAAGCCGGCCGTCCTGCCGCCGAGCGCCCTGGCCGCCGCCGCCGTCATCGAGGCCTTCAGCCCCGGCATGCGCGGGGGGCGAGCCGTCGCCGAGCTCGTGCTCGGCCGGATCGAGCCCTCCGGGCGCCTGCCGCTGTCGGTCCCGCGCCACGTCGGCCAGCAGCCGACGTACTACAACCAGGTCCGGGGCCAGCACGGCCACCGCTACGCCGACCTGACGCAGGAGCCGCAGTTCGTCTTCGGCGAGGGCCTCACCTACACGACGACGACGTGGTCGGACCTCACCCTCGCCGACGCCGCCCTCAGCGCGGACGAGGCCGTCCGCGCGCGCGTGACGATCACCAACGAGGGCGACCGTCCCGCGCACGAGGTCGTCCAGGCGTACGTCCACGACGTCGTCACCAGCGTCACGTGGGCAACCAAGGAGCTCAAGGCCTTCCGTCGAGTCGTCGTGCCGCCGCGCGACACGGTGACGGTGGAGCTCGAGGTCCCCGTCTCAGCGTGCACCGTCGTCGACGCCGCAGGCCGTCGCGTCGTCGAGCCCGGTGAGTTCGAGCTGCTCGTGGGGCCCAGCTCCCGCGACTCCGACCTCCTCAGGACCCCCTTCACCGTCGTCCCCACCGCCAGCCAAGGAGCATGATGCGCGCCGCACGAGTCACCACCCTCGACGGGCCCAGCAGCGTCGTCGTCGAGGACCTGCCCGAGCCGACCCTCGAACCGGGCCACGTGCTCGTCGACGTGCACGAGGCGGGCGTCAGCTTCCCGGACGTGCTGATGAGCAAGGGGCTCTACCAGATGCGGCCCGACCTGCCCTTCGTGCCGGGCGCCGAGTGCGCCGGGATCGTGCGCGAGGCGGCGCCCGGCAGCGCGTTCCGGCCCGGCGACCGCGTCGCGGCGTTCCCGGTCCTCGGTGCGTTCGCCGAGACCGTCGCCGTGCCCGAGGCGATGGTCTTCCCGCTCCCCGACTCGGTGACCTTCGAGGCAGGCGCGGCGCTGCCGATGAACTACCTCACCGTCCACTTCGCCCTGACCCGGCGCGGCCAGCTCGAGCGAGGCGAGGTCGTCCTCGTCCACGGCGCCGCCGGCGGCATCGGCACCGCCGCGATCCAGCTCGCCCGGGCCATGGACGCCCGCGTCATCGCCGTCGTGTCGTCGGTCGACAAGATCGCGACGGCCGAGGCTGCCGGGGCCCACCACGTCGTGCTCGCCGACGAGTTCCTCACGCAGGCCAAGGAGCTCACGGGCGGACGCGGGGTGGACGTCGTCGTCGACCCGGTCGGCGGTGACCGCTTCACCGACAGCCTCCGCAGCCTCGCGCCCGAGGGACGGCTCCTCGTCATCGGGTTCACCGCGGGCCAGATCCCCGAGGTGAAGGTCAACCGACTGCTCCTGGGCAACCTCAGCGTCGTCGGTGTCGGCTGGGGCGCCTTCTGGATGCCCGACCCGAGCTACCTGCGCACCCAGTGGGAGGCGATCCTCCCGCTGCTCGAGAACGGCGAGCTCGCACCGCCGATCGGCGCTCGCCACGCGCTCGACGACGTCGCCGCGGCACTGACCGAGATCGACGAGCGCCGCGCCCACGGCAAGGTGACGCTCACGCTCCGGTGAAGGCGTCGACGCCCAGGCCGTGCACGTGCGCGATGAGCGCGTCGCGCTGCGCCGGGTCCTGGTGGCGCGTCTCCGCGAGGGCGGCGAGCCGCGCGAGCGACAGCGTCGTCCACGCCTCCAGGGCCCTGGGGTCGAGGTCGTCGCCGGAGCCGTAGCCGTCGAGGAACGCCGCCGTCGCCGCCTCGGTCACGGCGGCAGGCCGGCGGCCCGTGACGCGCTCGCGCACCAGGTGGGCGACCATGTTGCCGACGTCGAGCCCCCGCGGGGCCATCGCCGCGTCGTCGAGGTCGATGAGGGCGATCCCGTCGTCAGGGGTCACGACCACCTGGCGCGGGTGGAAGTCGCGGTGCGACGGCACGGTGGGGAGGTCCCTGAGCCACAGGGTGGTCGCCTCGAGGTCGTGCACGAGCTGCGCTGTCGCCCGGACGTGCCGGCGCACGAGCTGAGCGACTTCCTCGTCGCGGCCCCACTCGCGGTCGAGCTCGGCGCCGCTGTCGTGCAGCGCCCGCAGCGCGCAGCCGATGTCGGCGAAGTGACCGGCATACGTGCTGTCTGGCAGGTGGTCGGGGATCGTGCCCTCGCGGTAGGTCACGGCGAGCACGTGGCCCGCGTGGTCGCAGCCGACGACGGCAGGCACGAGATCGGCGACGGGGGTGCCCGCGAGCGCCAGCAGTCGGCGGGCGTTGCCGCGTGCCCGCGGAGACGCGAACACCTTGACGACGACCGACCTGCCGCCCGCCTCGGTGAGCACGGCGATCCGGCGCCCCGGCAGGTGCCGCAGCACCTGCCCGGGCGCCGCCCCGGGCACAGCCTCGTCGAGCCCGCCGGCCCACTCCGCGAGCGCGGGGTCGAGGACGACGGGGTGGTCACCTGGGAACGGCACGGCCTGCCCCGATCTCCAGCTCGCGAACCGCTCGCACGATCTCGGAAGCCCTGCTCTCCCAAGAGAGCTCGGCGTGTGCGTGGTCTCGTGCCAGCGCCGCGCGGGCCTGCGCAGCGGCCGGGTCGGCCAGCACGTCGCGTATGCCGTCCGCCAGCGAGGCCGGGTCGCCCGGGGTCACGAGACGCCCCCACCGGCCGTGGGCCAGCGCCTCGGGCAGCTGGCCGATCGCGCTCGCGACGACGGGGGTGCCGGCGGCGAGGTACTCGTACAGCTTGAGCGGCGAGAAGGCGAAGTCGGTCAGGGCCGGGTAGGGCGCGAGCGCGACGTCGCTCGCCGCGAGCACCACGGGGACGGTGGAGTGCTGCACCTGGCCGAGCCAGTGCACGCGCTCGGAGACGCCGAGCTCGACCGAGCGACTGGCGATCTCGTGCCGCACCGGGCCGTCGCCGGCCACCAGGAGGTGCACGGACCCGGGGAGCAGCGGCAGGGACTCGACCGCGACGTCCAGCCCGTGCCAGGGTCGCAGCGACCCGGTGAAGCAGAGCAGCGGGCCGTCGTGCCCGAGGCCCAGCGCGGCTCGGGCGGCGCGTGCGGTTCCGCGGTGGCGGTCACCGTGGAAGAGGCGCGAGTCGAAGCCGTTGGGCACGACCCGGGTCGGCCCGCTCGCCACGGTCCGGACGTCGCGGGCCACCTCCTCGCTCACCGCGACCCGCAGGTCCGCGGACTGCAGCACAGCGTCCTCGACGGAACGGGCCAGGTCGCCGGCGACCAGACCACGCCACCGCGCCTCCTCTGCGGCCAGCAGGGCGTTGACCTCGAGCACGTGCACGGCCCCTGCGGCCCCAGCCACCCGGGCGCCGGCCGACCCGAAGAGCGACAGCCGCTCGTAGACGACGTCGGGCTGCAGACGGACGGCGACGGACGACGCCAGCTCGACCACCCGCTCCACGGTCTCGCGCTTGCGGCGCTCCCGCAGCTCGCCCTCCGCGCGGCCCGGGTGGTCGACGACGTGGCACGGGACGGGCCACGCCTCGAGCGGGCCATTCGGGTTGGCGGCGACGCCGACGACCTCGACGTCGTGGCCGAGGGCCGCGAACGCCGACGTGATCGCCAGCAGGTGCAGGGCGGCTCCCTTGCCGTCGCCGACCCGCACCCCGGTGTCGGAGCAGACCACGAGGATCCTCATGCCGCACCTCCCGTCCGACCGGCCGGACCGGCGAAGACGTCGAGCAGGGCCGACGTGGCGTCGGCCGGGCTGTAGCGCTCGGCGACCAGACGTCGACCCGCACGTCCCAGACGCACCGCGAGCGCCGGGTCGACGAGCAGCCGGTCGACCGCTGCGGCGAGGGCCTCGACGTCGTCGGGCGGCACGAGCAGCCCGGTGACCCCGTCGACGACGAGCTCGCCGATGCCGACGACGTCGGTCGACACGACCGGCACCGCGCGGGCGAGTGCCTCGACGAGGACCGTCGGCATGCCGTCGCGGTCGCCGTCGGCGTCGATGCGGCAGGGCAGCACGAACGCCCTGCAGCCCGCGAGCGCGGCCTGCACCTCGTCACCCGTGGCCGAGCCGCGTAGGTGGATTCGCCCGTCGAGTCCCAGCGTGTCTGCGAGAGAGGCCAGCTCGGGCCGCAGTGGCCCGTCGCCGATGACGTCGACGACGAGGCCCGGGTGCCTCTCGGTGAGAAGCGCGGCCGCGCGGACGAGCAGGTCGACGCCCTTCTTCGGCACCAGCCGTGCCACGCACAGTAGTGACGTGCTGGCCGCCGGGTCGGCGACCGGTCCGACGCCGACGCCGTTGGCGACGTGCCGCACCGAGGCCCGTATGCCGCCCTCCCGCACGACCGACTCGAGGTGGGTGACGTTGTGGCTCGAGACCGTGACGACGGTGTCGACCCTCGACAGCCGCCGGGCCAGGTGAGGTGCGTTGTCGTGGTGGTAGATGTCCTTCGCGTGGGCCGTCACCGAGCAGGTCACTCCGGCAAGGGCGGCCGCGACGACGGCGACCTCCGACGACGCGGTGGCGAAGTGCGCGTGCACGTGGGTCACGCCCTCACGGCATACGCGGTCGGCGACGATGCCGCCCTGGACGAAACGCCGCCACGTGCCGTCACGTCGCGCCCGCAGCGCCAGCGTCGACCACCGCACGGGGCGCCGGAGCGCCAGCCCGAGGTGGGCGCGCAGGGTCGCGGGGTCGCGCAACCGGGCGTGCCTCGGCACGTACCGCACCTCGGCGCGGACGGCTTCGAGCTCGGGGTGGGTCGGGGAGTCCTCCGGCGGCAGCAGCGCGTCGACGAGCACCCGGACCCCGGCGGCCTCCAGACCGAGCACCTCGCGGAGCACGAACGTCTCCGACAGCCGCGGAAACCGCTTGAGCACGTAGAGGACCGGACCGACGGGGGCCGAGGGGCCAGGTGCCGCGGCCACCCACCCGGCCGCGGGGGCGGCGACCGGGGTGGTGACTGCTGCCTGGCTCATCGCCGACCCCCGTCGGCCGGTAGTGCGGTGTCGGTGACGAACAGCCCCTCGCCGGCTCCGGCGAGCCGGGCGAAGTGTCCACCACCACGCAGGAGCCACTCGGGGGCTCCCTGTTCGACGAGACGTCCGCTCTCCATGACGGCAACCCGGTCGGCGCGGCGCACCGTCGAGAGCCGGTGCGCGATGACGAGCATCGTGCGGTCGCGCGGCAGGCCTTCGAGGGCCTGCACGATGAGCTGCTCCGACTGGACGTCGAGGGCGCTCGTGGGTTCGTCGAGAACGAGGACCGGGGTGTCGCGCAGGATCGCCCGGGCGATGGCGATGCGCTGGCGCTGGCCGCCGGAGAGCATCACGCCGCGTTCGCCGACCGGGGTGTCGAGGCCGCGGGGCAGCCGGTGCGCGAACTCGTCGACGAGCGCGAGCTTCGCCGCGCGCATCACCTCGGCCTGGGTCGCGCCCGGCCGGCCGCACGCGATGTTGTCGTAGAGGGTGCCGTGGAGCAGCACGCAGTCCTGGAGCACCAGCGAGACCTGGGACCGGAGGCTCGCGAGCTCGAGGGAGCGCACGTCGCGTCCGTCGTGCATGACCCGGCCCGACTGCACGTCCATGAGACGCGGCACGAGTGCAGCCACCGTGCTCTTGCCGGCACCCGTGCGCCCGACGACCGCGAGTGTCTCGCCGGCGTCGACGTGCAGGGTCAGGTCGCGCAGCACCGGCTCGCGGCCGTAACTGAACGTCACGTCGACGAGGTCGATGCGGCCGGTGAGCCGCCCGGCAAGGACGGCGTCGGGGGAGCTGCGCACCGCCGGGACGAGGCTCAGCACGTCGGCCACCCGCTCGGCGGCCGCGGTGCCCTTCGAGGTGATGGTCGACAGCTTGGCGAGGGCCTTGAGCGGCTTGTAGAGGCTGGAGACGTAGCCGAGGAAGACGAGCAGCACCGCGACGCCGAGCCGCCCCTCGAGCACCCGCCACGAGCCGACGGCCAGGACGACCGCGATGGACGCTGCGCTCGCCACGTCGACGACCGGGCTGAACCGGGCCTGCAGCCGCGTCGCCTCGAGGCCCTGGTGCAGGCTCGTCTCGGACAGCGACTCCATGCGGTCGCGCATCCGCTCCTCGAGCGCCGACGCCTGCACGAGCGGCATGACGGACAGGCCCTCCGCGGCGGCTGCTGCCACCTGTCCGTCAGCCGTCCGAGCCCTGCGCGCCGCGGACTTGAGCGCCCGCGTCGACCGGAAGACCACGTACGCCAGCACCGGGGTCGCGAGGAAGGCGACGAGGGCGAAGGTCGGGTCGAGCAGCACCATGACGGTCGCCATGCCGACGACGAGCATCGAGTTCGGCAGCAGCACCGCGAGCGTCTGCACGAGCAGGTCCTGCATGCGGTCGACGTCGGAGGTGACGCGGGAGGTGAGGTCCCCGACGCGCTGGTGGGCGTGGTACTGCAGCGACTGCCGCTGCAGGTGGGTGTAGACGTCGACCCGCACGTCCGCGGCCATCCGCAGCCCGGTCGACGAGAGCAGCCGAGTCGACCAGTAGTCGACGACGGCGGCGAGCACGTGGACGACGACGAGGGAGGCGACACCCAGGGCGACGGCGACCGCGGGGGAGAGGCCGCGGGCGATGCCCGAGGTGCCTCCCGAGCCGTCGGCCGCGCGGGTGAGCACGTCGCCGACGAGCAGCGACACCGGCCACGGCTGGGCCAGTCCGACGAGCACCTCGACCACGGCGAGCAGCGCACCGAGGGCGAGAGCGCGACGGTGCCGGGCGGCATACGGCCGCAGCAGACGGAGGGTCTGGATCATGCGACGGCCTCCAGCGCGCGGGAGGTCACGGCCCTGGCGGCCATGGCCGCTCCGTCGAAGGAGATGCCGGCCCGGGCACAGGCGGCAGGGGCGAGCCGCCGGGGCTGGTCGAGCAGCCAGGCGACCTCCTCCGGGGTGGCCGTCTCGTCGAGCACGTCGGCGAGGCCGAGCGACGCCAGTCGGCCGGCGCGGATGGCCTGCTCGCGGCGTGGGGCGCGGCGGGGCACGAGGACGGCCCGCTGACCGGCCGCCAGGGCCTCGACGGTGCTGTTGTAGCCGCACATCTGCACGACGGCGCCCGCGCCGGCGAAGAGGTCGACCGTCGAGCCGCCCCCGTGACGCACCTCGAGCCGGGCCTCCAGCTCGCGGTCGTCACCGACGATCCGGCGCAGCCAGTCACCGGCGTACGGGCCCGCCGTCACTACGCCGCGCAGGCCCGGGCGGCGCCGCAGCGCCTCGACCCCCAGGCGGAAGAGGGTCTCTCCGTCACCGCCCCCACCAGCGCTGACGACGACCAGGTCCTTGTCGCGGACGCGGCGGGACGGGCGCTCGACCACCCACCCGCAGTAGCGGACCGGGAACGGCAGACCGTAGTCGCGCTCGTGGTCGCACAGCAGCGGGCTGCCGAAGACGAGCAGCTCGTCGTAGACGTCGCGCACGCCCCTCCAGCCGGGGCCGTCGAGCTCGCGGCGGACGGTCGGGGTGTCGTCGAGCACGTCGCGCAGGCCGAGGAGGATCGTGGCGCCCTGCCGGCGGGCCTCGGCCAGGCCGGGTCGCAGCTCGCCGGCGGTGCCGAAGGGGTGCCGGTCGACGACCACGACGTCGGGCCGCAGGTCCGCCACGAGAGAGCCGAAGACGCGGGCCCGCTCGGCGACCGCCGCCTCGAGTCCCATGCCGTCGCAGCCGTAGCGCCCGGTCTGGTCCTTGAGGAGGGACGGGACGCGCACGACGGAGAACCGCGGGTCGTCGAGCCACTCCGGCAGGCGCTGCACCCCGGTGACGAGGACGATCTCGGCGGTCGGGTCGAGCCGGGCGACCTCGCGGGCGATGAGCGCGTTGCGGCGGGTGTGCCCCAGGCCGAACCCGTCATGCGACGAGAACACGTAGCGACCCATGATGCCTCCTTGCCGACGGGGGAACGCGAGGTGAACGGCTGAAGAACGTGCGCGCCAGTCTCATCGCGGCTCGGACGTAGCGACCATCGGACGTTGGTGCTAGTACCGGTTCGCGGGCACCGGTGGGCGTGCCGGAGCGCACCCCCTAGGGTCGGCCGTATGCCGTCTCGCCCTCTCCGTCGCGTCCTCGTCACCGGTGCCGCGTCCGGTCTCGGACTCTCGCTCGTGCGCGCCCTCGTCGCCCGCGGTGACCACGTGCTCGCGACCGACGTGCAGCCCGAGCGGCCCGCGGTGCTGCCGGCAGCGGCCGACTACCTCGCGCTCGACGTGCGCAGCGACGACGCGTGGGCCGCGGCACTCGCCCACGTGCGCGAGACGTGGGGCGGCCTCGACCTGCTCGTCAACAACGCCGGTGTCGCCGCCGGCGGCCGCATCGACGTCGCGAGCATGGACGAGTGGCACTGGATCGTCGACATCAACCTGCTCGGCGTCGTGCGCGGCTGCCGCACGTTCACGCCGCTCTTCAAGGAGCAGCACAGCGGCCACATCGTCAACACCGCCTCGCTCGCCGGGCTCGTGCACGCGCCCGGCATGTCGGCCTACAACACGGTCAAGGCCGGCGTCGTCGCGCTGAGCGAGACCCTGTCGCACGAGCTGGCGCCGCACGGTGTCACGGTCTCGGTCGTCTGCCCGTCGTTCTTCCGGACCAACCTCGGGACGTCCTTCCAGGGCGCCGACACCGAGATGGAGGACGCCGGCAAGAAGATGGTGAGCGGCTCGAAGCGTTCGGCCGACGAGGTCGCGGCCACGGTGGTGCGCGGCATCGACGCGCGCAAGGAGATCATCCTCACCGACCGCGACGGTCAGATCGCTTGGCGGGCAAAGCGATTCGCGCGACCGGCCTACACCGCGGTCATGAAACGGGCGGCTCGTCGCGTCGCCCGGGGACGGTGACGCGCTAGCGCCGGGTCGCGCGCCGGACGTCGACCTCTGCCGGTGAGCCGGCACCCAGCACGCCCTCGAGGCTCGCCCGGAGCAGCTGCGCCGCGGCGAGGCCGTCCACGTCGAACGTGCGGCTGAGGTCCGGCTCGTCGTCGAGCTCCCAGCCGAGTGCGAGGAGGGCCTGCTGCTGCTCGCCCGTCAGGTCGGTGAGCCCCTCGAACTCCGTGTCGGCGATGCACTCCAGCGCGATGACCGACCCGAGGCGCCGGGCCTGCACGAAGACGTCGGGGACGTGGGCCGGGTGGTCGGCCGGCGGGCGCGTGCGTCGCCACCCGCGGTGACGCGCAGGGGCCCGCTTGGCGGCATACGCACTCGAGGCGCGCGACTGCACGTGGACGGTGAACGTCACCCAGTCCTCGTCGGCGAGGGCGGCGAGGTCGGCGGCGACGCGGGCGGTCCACGCCTCCCACGTCTCGTCGAGGGGGTCCAGCGGGTCGCTCATGCCGGCACCGGCACCACCGCCGTCTCCATGAGGCGGCGCAGGTGGTCGGGGATCGGGGTCGAGCGACGCGTCACGGAGTCGATCTCGACGTGCACCCAGTGGCCGAGGGCCTTGATGGCCGGGTCTGACGTCTCGGGGTCGCTCGTGCCGGCCCGGTGCGGGGCGTCGGGGTCGACGAAGAGACCGAGCTGGTAGGTGACGCTGCTCGTGCCGATGCGCGTCACCCGGATGCCGACGACGAGCGGGGTCGGGAAGGCGACCTCGGCGTAGAAGGCGCACCCCGACTCGGCGACGACGCCCTGCGTCGCGTCGGTGAGCGGGTCGACCGTCACGTGCTCGGCCTGCCAGCCGTTGATGGCCGAGTCGAAGAGCTCGTAGTACACGGCGTTGTTGAGGTGGCCGTACATGTCGTTGTCGGACCACCGCGTCGTGACCCGACGGTGGACGGGGAAGTCCGCGAGGGTCAGGTCCCGTGGGTCCTGCGGGTCGTGCGGGACTCGTGGGTCTTCGGGGCCGCTCAGGTCGGGAGTGCCGGGCATGGGGCCCATCCTGCCCGAGCCTGTGGACGAGGCCCGGCGGTGTCGGCGCCCGAACGTAGAGTTCAGAGGTGGCGTGGAGCGTGGGGCGGGCGACGTGGGTCGGTGAGGTCACCGACCCCGACATCTCGCAGCAGGTCGGCACGCGCACCTTCGACCGCGGCCTGGCCTACGCCGCCGAGCGCCGGGTGCGCTCGCTCGCCACGCGCCCCGACGGACTGATGCTCCTCGGCACCATCGAGGGCAGCGCGTCCGACACCTACCAGACGATCATCGAGGCGCGGCCGCATCCCAAGGGCCGCGCCCACCTCTGGCACGGTCGGTGCAGCTGCCCGGTGGGCACCGACTGCAAGCACGTCGTCGCGCTGATGCTGACCGCCCGCGACGTCGCGCGCGGCGTCACGCTCGGCCCGCCCGACGAGGACGACACGGCGGCGGCCGGTGACGCAGCGGCAGCGGTGCAGGCGGTCAGCTCTCCCGGTCTCGTCGTGCCGCCCCACTGGGCCGACGTGCTCGGGCACATCCGGCCTCGCCCGGCCGAGGTCGCCCCCACCGCGTCGCGCCCCGAGCCGCGCGGCGACCTCATGCCCGCCGGGCTCTTCGTCGACACGGTCTACCGCGACCAGCGGGGCCGCCGCGGCGTGCCCGAGCTGAGCTACGGGCTGCGCCCCACGCGGTGGACCCGCGCCGGCACGTGGCACCGCACCCTGTCCTGGCACGACGCCCTGCCGCAGTGGCGGCCGGGCATCCGCTTCCTGCCCGAGCACGAGCGCATCATGGGCCGGCTGCACGACGTCGCCCGGCACGGCTCGGGCGGCACGACGTACTTCTCCGCGACGCCGCCGCTCTCGCTCGACGCGAGCGCCGAGGTGTGGCCGCTGCTGCGCGAGGCCCGCGCCGTGGGCATCGAGATCCTGCCGGGCGAGGGCGTCACGGGGCCGGTCCACGTCGTCGACGAGCCCGCCACCCTCGTGCTCCACGTGAGGCGGGCCGCCGACGGCACGGGCGACCTCGACCTCGACGTCGAGCTCGACGGGCTGCCACCCGAAGCGACCGGCGAGCGGCTGTTGCTCGGCGACCCGGTGCACGCCGTGGCCGTCGAGTCCGACGACGGTGCCCTGACGTTCGTGCCGCTCGAGCAGGAGCTCGACCTCGGGCCGGCCGCCCTCGAGTCGGCGCTCGCCGGCCTGCGCGTGCCCGCCGACGAGCGGGCCCGCTTCCTGCGGTCCGTCGTGCCCGGCCTGCGGCAGCGGCTGCGCATCCGGTCCGAGGTGCCGCTGCCGGCGCCCGAGGTGGCCGAGGCCGCCGCCCCCGAGCGAGTCACCGTGCACGTTCGCGTCGTCAGCGACGTGCCCGGCGAGGTGCGCCTCGACCTGGGCCACGCCTACGACGGGCGCCCGCGCCCCTTCACGACCGCCCGGTTCGGCACGGTGGGAGGTCGCGACCGCGACGCCGAGGCCGCCGCGGTGCGGGCGGCGACCTCGCTGCGCCGGGTGCCGGGGGCGTTGCGCTCCGACCTCGGCGGTCACCCGTACCTCGTGCCGCGAGTCGTGCTGACCGGGCTTCAGGCCGCGCGCTTCGTCGGCGACACCCTCGCCGAGCTCGAGTCCGACGAGCACGTCACCGTCGAGGTCGACGGCGAGCTGCCGCCCTACGAGGAGGTCACCTCCGCGCCGGTCGTGCGCCTCGGCACGGGCGAGCGGCAGCCGGCCCCCGAGCAGGAGCGGGGATCCGACGCCGGCGACTGGTTCGACCTGCACGTCTCGGTCGAGGTCGAGGGCGAGGAGGTGCCGTTCGAGCCGCTCTTCGCCGCGATCGCCCGCGGCGACGAGATCATGCTCCTTGACTCCGGGTCCTTCTTCCGCCTCGACCGCCCCGAGCTGCTGCGGCTGCGCGACCTCATCGAGGAGGCCCGCGAGATCGCCGACCCCGAGACGGGCGAGCTGCGGCTCAGCGCCCACCACGCCGACCTCTGGGACGAGCTCGTCGCACTCGGCGTCGTCGACGAGCAGAGCGCCCGGTGGGCCGCGAGCGTCGAGGCCCTCGGATCGCTCGAGTCGGGCCCGGTCGCAGAGGTGCCGCCCGACCTCAGGGCGACCCTCCGGCCCTACCAGCTCGACGGCTTCCGCTGGCTCTCCCGCCTCTGGGACGCCCGCATCGGCGGCATCCTCGCCGACGACATGGGCCTCGGCAAGACGCTGCAGGTCATCGCGACGCTCGTGCGCGCCCACGACCGCGGCGAGCTCGGGTCGGTGGGCGCCGACGCCCGCGGGCCGGTGCTCGTCGTCGCGCCCACGAGCGTCGTCGGCACGTGGATGGGCGAGCTCGAGACGTTCGCGCCGCACCTCGCGGCCGTGGCCGTCACCGCCACCGAGCGCAAGCGCGGGGTGCCGCTCGCCGACGTCGTCGCGGGCACCGAGGTCGTCATCACCTCGTATGCCGTCCTGCGCCTCGACGAGGAGGCGTTCCGGGGTGTGCGGTGGGGCGGCGTCGTGCTCGACGAGGCCCAGTTCGTCAAGAACCGCCAGGCCAAGACCCACGTCGCCGCGCGACGCCTCGGCGCCCCGTTCACCATCGCGGTCACCGGCACGCCGCTCGAGAACTCCCTCATGGACCTCTGGTCACTGCTGTCCCTCACGGCCCCGGGCCTCTACCCGCGCCCCGACGTCTTCACGAAGAGCTACCGCAAGCCCATCGAGTCGGGTGAACGGCCCGAGCTGCTCGACCTGCTGCGCCGGCGCATCCGGCCGCTGATGCTCCGCCGCACCAAGGAGCAGGTCGCGATCGACCTGCCGCCCAAGCAGATCCAGGTCGTGGCGCTCGACCCGCACCCGGTCCACCGGCACATCTACGACCAGCACCTGCAGCGCGAGCGGCAGCGCGTGCTCGGCCTGCTCGACGACCCCGACGCCAACCGCGTCGCGATCCTCGCGGCCCTCACCCGACTGCGGCAGCTCGCCCTCGACCCCGTGCTCGTCGACGAGGTGCACGCCGGCAAGGGCACCGCGTCGAAGATCGAGTTCCTCGTCGACCAGCTGCGCGAGCTCGCCGCCGAGGGGCACCGGGCGCTCGTCTTCAGCCAGTTCACGGGCTTCCTGCGCATCGTCGAGAGCGCGCTGACCCGGGCAGGCATCGACACGGCCTACCTCGACGGGTCGACGACCGACCGGCAGGCCGTCGTGCGCGGCTTCCGCGAGGGCGACGCGACGGCGTTCCTCATCAGCCTCAAGGCAGGGGGTTTCGGGCTCACCCTCACCGAGGCCGACTACGTCTACGTGCTCGACCCGTGGTGGAACCCTGCCGCCGAGGCCCAGGCCATCGACCGGGCCCACCGCATCGGCCAGAACCGCCCCGTCACCGTCTACCGCCTCGTGTCGGCGGCGACCATCGAGGAGAAGGTCGTCGCCCTGCAGGAGCGCAAGCGCGACCTCTTCCAGCGCGTCGTCGACGAGGGTGGCTCCCTCTCCGGTGCCATCACCGCCGACGACGTGCGCGACCTGCTCGGCCTGCCCTGACCCGGCTGCCGGCGAGCGTGGAGAATGGGGCTCGTGACCCAGAACTTCACCCTCGACGAGCTGGCCGCCCACGAGTCCGAGCTCGTCTTCGACCGGTTCGACGACGACACGGCCTGGCGCCTCGGTGTCGCCCTGCGCGAGGCGGCCCGTTCGGCGGGTCACCCCGTCGCGATCTCGATCCGCCGCAACGGCCAGCGCCTCTTCCATGCCGCCCTGCCCGGAGCCTCTGCCGACAACGACGGCTGGCTCCAGCGCAAGAGCGCGGTGGTCGACCGCTACGGCCAGTCGTCGCTGCGTGTCGGCGAGGGTTTCCGCGCGAGGGGCAAGTCGTTCGAGGGCGACTCGCGCCTCGACCCGATGACGTATGCCGCCCACGGCGGGGCCTTCCCCGTGACGGTGCGCGACGTCGGCTGCGTCGGAACGATCGCCGTCTCGGGCCTGCCGCAGGTCGAGGACCACCGCCTCGTCGTCGACGTGCTGCGCGCGTTCCTCGAGAACGGTTGAGCCGCAAGGATTTGACCTCAAGCGGGGTTGAGGTCTGAGAGTGGCGGAGTGGGTACGTGACCCACAGCCCGTGCCCACGGACACCCTGTCGACGGCGGTTTGCCCCGGCATAGAGTGGGCGGAGCCGGATGGTCTCCAGAAAGGAACGACAAGTGGCTTACACGCTTCCCGATCTCGACTACGACTACGCAGCCCTCGAGCCCCACATCAGCGCTCGCATCATGGAGCTGCACCACAGCAAGCACCACAAGGCCTACGTCGACGGTGCGAACGCCGCGGTCGCCAAGCTCGAGGAGCTTCGCGAGTCGGGTGACTACGCCTCCGTCAACGGCGTCGAGAAGAACCTCGCCTTCCACCTCGGCGGTCACACGAACCACTCCGTATTCTGGAAGAACATGAGCCCCGACGGTGGTGGCCAGCCCGAGGGTGAGGTCAAGGCCGCGATCGACGAGTACTTCGGCGGCTTCGAGAAGTTCCAGGCGCACTTCAACGCCAACGCCAACGCGATCCAGGGCTCCGGCTGGTCCATCTGGGCCTGGGACACCATCGCGCAGCGGCCGCACATCATGCAGCTGTTCGACCAGCAGGGCAACATCCCCGTCGGCCAGATCCCGCTGCTCCAGCTCGACATGTGGGAGCACGCGTTCTACCTGCAGTACGAGAACGTCAAGGCCGACTACGTCAAGGCCTGGTGGAACGTCGTCAACTGGGAGGACGTAGCCGCCCGCCTCGAGCGCGCGAAGGCCACCACGGGCCTCATCATCCCGGCCTGAGCACGACACACCTGAGGAGGGCGGTCACCACGGTGGGGTGGCCGCCCTCCGTCGTGCCCGCGTGAAACAATCCTGCCGACACGGTCCCTCAACTGTGTCAGCGGCATGGAAATGCTTCTGGTAGGTGGGCGTCGCTTCGAACGGAGTGAGTGGTTCTCAGATGGCACCCCCATTAACAAAGGATGGGATTCGTGGCACCAGCTTTGCCGGATCTGACCGCAGACGATCCTCACTTTGAGGAACGCGCGGAGAATCTTAGCGCCGAACAGTTCGCAGCCTGGACGAATGTCACCTCCTTCGAAGAGAAGGTCCTCAGCCAGCTTACGAGCATGAGCCCACGGCTGCTGGTAGGCCCGCGAGGCTGCGGCAAGTCGACCCTTATGCTCCTCGCGGCTGAGCGCCTACAGCAGCGTAACCGCGCGATCCCCGTGTACGTGAATTACGGAAAGTCGATGTTCATCGAGCCAGCGTTTACAATGCGGCCCGATGCCAACGAGTTTTTTCAAGAGTGGCTCGTCGCTCGAATTCTCGCCGCGTCGTCCAAAGCTGCAGGCTTTTCTGGCATACCTGAGCTGTCGGAACTGGGAATGGACTGCGAAGTCTTTGTCGAGAGAGCAGAGCGAGATCCGCGGCTTGAGCTTCTTGGACTTCCCGGTCCAGCCGCCCTCGCTAGGCTTCTAGAGGAGTGGGCACGTGAGAAGGGGCGTGCGGGTGTTGTTTTGCTCCTCGACGATGCGGCGCAGGCATTTGTCCCAGAGCAACAGCGGATCTTCTTTGATTTCTTGCAGAGTCTCCGAACACCCGGGGTGACGTACAAAGCGGCCATCTATCCGGGGGTGACCGAGTACTCGCCTACTTATAATCTCGGCCACGACGCTAAGAAAGTTGACGCTTGGGTACCTAGCGGGCCAGATTATCTTGCATTCATGCACGGCCTACTGAACAAGCGTTTAGGGTCGGCCTTGCCTTCCGGGCTCACCGACGATTGTCTAGACCTCTTCGCCGTGGCCTCTTTCGGGATCCCAAGAGGTTTTCTCGCCATGGTTGAGCGCTTCATGTACGACAATCCTGAGCCGGGCAGAACGACGAGTGCGGCCGTGACCATCGTCAACGAGCACGCTGGCCAGGTTGAACACTCATTCAACCAACTCGCCCGCAAAGTTCCTGCCTATAGCAACTATATTGAGGCAGGCTTGGAGGTTGAGAAGAATGTATGTTCCGAACTGCGGGACCTAAATCACTCGCGAATCGGCACCTCCGTCTCAGAACAGGCCGTTGAGGTCGCGGTGCGTAAGCCAATCAGTCCCAAGTTGAACCAAGTACTGGCCCTGCTGGAGTATTCCGGCATAGTAAGGCGCACTGGCGAGACGGTTAGTTACGGAGAGTCTGTCTACGAGAGGGTGGCCATTCACAGCGCGGTGCTGATGGCGCGCCGTGCGCTGTGGCACGGAAAGAACCCGTCTCTGCGCGCAAGGGCTACCGCTGGGTTGCGGCAAACTAGGCAACACTCATCAAAGCGAGTAACCGATGCGAAATTGCTTCCGCCAGAGGTCGCGGAGCGGTGCGTTCTAAAGATGGGCAAGTGCGAAAATTGCGGGCAGTTGCGACCTACGATTGAAGCTAGATTCTGTTTCAATTGCGGTGCCGAACTCAAGGATCAAAGTAGGTATGCCCAGCTCGTCAAGGCGTCAGTGGATGAGCTGTTGATGACCAAGAATAAGCTCGTGGAGATTAAGAAGGTTGGCTTTTCCACCGTCGAAGATGTATTGAATGACCATGGCGGTGAGCGGCTGCGAAAGGCCAAGGGCGTGGGCGCCGTGTGGTCGCGACGCATTACGTCATTGGCGGTGGAATATGTCAATGTCTAGGCTAAAGGGAATCGCGGATGTGGCGTTCTGTGCGGCTGCCCCCGCGGTCTCCCCTGACTGGTCGAAATGCATTGCGCCAGCGGGTCCGACAATTGGCGTGCCGCCGATCGATGAATTCTATAGCCGCCATCGAGACCTCAGAATGATTGCGCTTGGCTCTGGCGCTCAGTCGGACCTCCAGCGTCAGCTACTTCTTCTGGGCTACGTTTCTGCGACTGAGCTCTACTTCAAGCGTGTTCACACGGTGTGCATGCAGATGTGTAGTGTGACGAGGGCCAAAGCCGAGGAGGAGTCGATACCATTCATTGCGTTGGACTATTGTGATCCGCGCGGTCTCGAG
Organism: Terrabacter koreensis; assembly: GCF_054783315.1. Taxonomy (NCBI): domain Bacteria; kingdom Bacillati; phylum Actinomycetota; class Actinomycetes; order Micrococcales; family Intrasporangiaceae; genus Terrabacter; species Terrabacter koreensis. Next base: position 48,283 of record NZ_BAAGQU010000004.1, read on the forward strand.
GCAGCCTTGACTGAGCGGGCGTCGTTTACCGACGTCAAGGTAATAGGGACCTTCCTGATGAAGTACTGGGGCTTCAATGGCGACTCAAATCCCGCACTGAAAGCGGCCCTACTGAACTATGCACCGGTATGTCAAATGCGTCATGCCATTGTCCATTCTGGAGGGCATCTGAGCTCGAGAAATGTTCGGCACATTTCGCCTAGTGGTTCTGGTGGCGCGGTCGTCCGCCTGGACGCGCCTCAACTTGACCAAGCTGCGGGGTCGTGCATGGACGTCGTTAGGACAGTGAACAACGCCATTGGTCAGGCAATGCTCGAGCGCTGGATTCGCTGCGAAAGGGTGACTGCCGACTGGAATGAGGATCGTGCGGCGTATTCTGAGCTCTTAAATTGCTTCTGGTCCCGCGACGACGCGGTTCCTAGGTCACGCTCGAAGGCGCTCGGGCAGATCCATGCATCCGCGAAGCTGGCAGTCACGCAATTAGTGAAGGAACGCGCGGCCGGACGCAGGCGTTAGCACGTCCCGTCGCCCTGACTCAGCACTCACGGCCCTGCCTGCCTAGGATTCTCGCAAGGGCTTGGACGGATTGGGCGCCAACAAGAACCTCTGCGCGCTGAGTCCTCGCGACCGTAGGCCACAATCCCGGGCGGCAATGAACCGCGCGCGGCTGGGTGACTCGGATGTGTCAGCGGTCGCGTGCCGCGGGGCCTGCCGCGGTCACCGTGAACGACTGCGGCGCCGCGAAACCCGCGTCGGCGAAGGCCGCCTCGATCGCCGAGGCGACCGCGTCGGCGACCTCGGCCGGGACGATGGCGATGCACGAGCCCCCGAACCCGCCGCCGGTCATGCGGGCGCCGAGCGCACCGTTGGCACGGGCAGTCTCGGTGGCGACGTCGAGCTCCTCGCACGACACCTCGTAGTCGTCGCGCAGGGAGGCGTGCGAGGCGTCGAACAGGCGACCGACCTCGCGGAGGTCGTCGGACTCGAGGGCGCGGACCGCGGCCTCCACGCGCTCGATCTCCGTGACGACGTGGCGCACTCGGCGGCGCACCTCGTCGGAGTCGAGCCGCGCGAGCGCATCGTCGAGCCCCGACGGGTCGATCTCACGCAACGTGTCGACACCGAGCTCGCGGGCGGCCTGCTCGCACGCCTCCCGCCGGGCGGCGTACTGGCCGTCCACGAGAGCGTGCTCGGCGCGGGTGTCGGTGACGAGCAGCACGTGCCCCTCGCCGCCGAGGTCGAACGGCACCTGGCGGGTGTCGCCCGAGCGACAGTCGAGCAGCAGCGCCGACCGCTCGTCGCAGAGCAGCGACGCCGACTGGTCCATGCCACCGGTGGGTGCGCCCGCGATGGTGTTCTCCGCCTCGACGCAGCGCGCCGCGAGGCGGGCCCGGCCCTCCGCCGACTCGAGCAGCCCGAGCGCGAAGAGGTCGCTGGCCGCAGCGGCCACGGCGCACTCGAGGGCGGCCGAGCTGGAGAGCCCCGCCCCGAGCGGCACCGTCGAGTCGACGAGGACGTCGAGGCCGCCGACGTCGTGGCCGTCCTTCGCGAGAGCCCACAGCACGCCGGCGACGTAGGAGCTCCAGCCGCCGGGGCGCTCGGGCGAGATCTCGTCGAGCGATACCTCGACGAGCCCGTCCTGCTGCGCCGACGCCATGCGGAGCACGCCGTCGTCGCGCCGGGACACGGCGGCATACGTTCTCTGCGGCAGGGCGATCGGCAGGCACAGGCCACCGTTGTAGTCGGTGTGCTCACCGATGAGGTTGACCCTGCCGGGCGCCGACCAGACGCCGGTCGGGGCCGCGCCGAAGGTGTGCTCGAACGCTGCCGTCAGCTCGTCGATCACGACGCCACCTCGCGCAGCCGGGCCGCCGCCCGTTCGGGTGCGACGTCGTTGACCCAGCCACCGACGCCCGACTCGGAGCCGGCGAGGTACTTCAGCCGGCCCGGTCCGCGGAGCACCGACATCAGCTGCAGGTGCAGGCGCGACACGTCGCGACCCGTCTTGGCCGGGGCCTGCTGCCACGCCGCGATGTAGGGCAGCGTGACCGGCGACCCGTCCTCGGCGACGTAGTAGCGGTCGAGCCGGCCGAGCAGGTCGCGGTAGACGACGGCGAGCTCGTCGCGCTCCTCGTCGTCGAGCGCCACGAGGTCGGGCACGTCGCGGTGCGGTGCGAGGTGCACCTCGACGGGCCAGCGGGCCGCGAAGGGCACGTAGGCCGTCCAGTGCTTGCCCGAGATGACCACCCTGGAGCCGTCGGCCTGCTCGGCGGCGAGGATGTCGGCCCCGAGCAGCCGGCCGGTGCGCTCGTGGTGGCGGCGGGCCGCCTCGAGCAGCGCCTTGGTGCGGTCGGGCACGTAGGGGTAGGCGTAGATCTGGCCGTGCGGGTGCGGGAGCGTCACGCCGATCTCACGGCCGCGGTTCTCGAACGCGAAGACCTGCTCCACCTCGGGGATGGCGCCGAGCGCCTCGGTGCGCTGCGCCCACGTGTCGATGACCGTGCGCACCCGTTCGACGGGCAGGTCCTTGAACGACGCCTCGTGGTCGCTCGTGAAGCAGACGACCTCGCAGCGCCCGACGGCAGGGCGGGTCCCGAAGATGCCGGACGGGTCGGGCACGTCGGCACCGAGTGAGGTGACGGCATACGACGGGAAGCGGTTCTCGAAGACGACGACCTGGTAGTCGCTCTCGGGGATCTCCGACGGCACCGAGCCGTGCCCGGCCGGGCAGAGCGGGCACTCGTCCTTGGGCGGCATGAAGGTGCGGTGCTGGCGGTGCGCCGCGACGGCGACCCAGTCGTCGACCAGGGCGTCGTGGCGCACCTCGCCCGACTGCACCCGCGGCTCCACCGGACGCTGGTCGTCCGCCGTGCGCTCGGGGGTGCCCGGCTCGTCGACGTAGATGATCTCGCGGCCGTCGGCGAGGTGCCTCGTCGTCATGCGGCTCCTCGTGCTGCTCGGGGCGCGGCTCGGGGTGGTCATGATGCCTCCACGGTCTCGAGGGAGCCGACCGACTCGCGCAGGGTCTCGCGGGCCCGTCCGGGTAGCCCCACGTCGGTGACGAACAGGTCGACCTCGGTGAGGTCGGCGAAGGTGCTGAGGCCCACGGTGCCCCACTTCGACGAGTCGGCGAGCACGCAGACGTGCCGGGCGGACGAGACGAGCGCCCGGTTGGTCTCGGACTCGACGAGGTTCGGGGTGGTCAGGCCGCTGCGGTCGTCGACGCCGTGGGCGCCGAGGAAGAGCAGGTCGACGTGGAGCGAGCGCAGCGCCGCGACGGCGACGGGTCCGACGAGCGCGTCGGACGGCGTGCGCACGCCGCCGGTGAGGATGACGGTCTGGCCGGGAGCGCCGGACTCGTGGAGCAGCTGCGCGACGGGCACGGAGTTCGTGACGACGGTCAGCTGCGGCACGTCCTTGACGGCGCGGGCCAGCTCGTACGTCGTGGTGCCGGCCGAGATCCCGATCGCGCTGCCGGCCTCGACACGCCGGGCCGCGGCCCTGGCGATCGCCTGCTTCTGCGCGAGCTGGAGCAGCGACTTGGCGGAGAACCCGGGCTCTTCGCTGCTCCGCGAGTCGTTGAGGGCGAGCGCACCGCCGTGCACGCGCTCGAGAAGCCCGTCGCTCGACAGCCGTTCGATGTCGCGGCGGATCGTCATGTCGGAGACGCCCAGGCGTTCGACGAGGTCGGAGACCTTGACCGCCCCCGACTCCTCGACGAGCTCGAGGATGACCGAGCGGCGTTGACTGGCAAGCATGTTCACTCCTGCCTGATGACGGCGGTGGCGCCGGCGGCGAGCCGGACGGAGCCGTCGACGACGGCCCCGGTGACGAGGTCGTACCCACTGGCCGACACGACCTGCTCGACGTCGGTGTGGTTGAGCAGGAAGAGCCAGGACCGCGAGCCGTCGCTGCGCCGGACCGCCTCGACACCACGGGGGAGGCCTGCCACGGCCGGGTCGACGGAGGCTGCTGCCAGGACGTTGTCGAGCAGCCGCCCGAGGGTGGCATCGTCCGGCAGCGTGCTGAGGTACCAGGCAGCGCCACCGCCGTCGACGTCGCGACGCGTGACCGCGGGTCGTCCCGCGAGCGGCCCGGCGGCATACGTGGTCAGCACCTCGGTGCCCTCGAGCGCCGTGACGTCCTCGCTCCACCACGTCCCCGTCCCGTCGGCCAGGGCGACCTCGCCACCGGGACCCAGCGGGAAGAACTCCTCGACCCTCACGCCGAGCAGGTCGCGGAACGCGCCGGGGTAGCCGCCGAGGCGCACGTGGTCGTTCTCGTCGCTGATGCCGGAGAAGTACGTGACGACGACCTGGGCGCCTGCCTCCGCGGCAGCGGCCACGGCGGCTGCGTGCGCGTCGGTGACGAGGTAGAGCTGCGGCACCACCACCACGGAGTATGCCGTCAGGTCGGCCGACGGGTGCACGACGTCAGCCGTGACGCCGCGGTCGTGGAGCAGGCGGTGGATCGTGGACGCCGCCTGCAGCGCCTCGAGCTCGGAGCTCGGCATGCACGGGCCCTCCGCGGCCCAGATCGCCTGGTAGTCATGGAGAACCGCGACCCTGGCCTCGACGCGGCTGCCGACGAGCTCACCGAGACGGCCGGCGATGCGGCCGAGCTCCTCGACCTCGCGGAACCGGGCGCTGTCGGCGCCGGCGTGGGGCACGACCGCGCTGTGGAACTTCTCGGACCCGGCCCGGGACTGGCGCCACTGGAACCAGCCGATGGTGTCGGCACCGCGCGCGACGTGGGCGACGGCGTCGCGGATCGTCTGCCCGGGAGCCTTGGCGTGGTTGGTCGGCTGCCAGTTCACGGCGCTCGTCGAGTGCTCCATGAGCATCCACGGCGCGCCGCTGGCGAGGCCGCGGGTCAGGTCACCGCTGTACGCGAGCTCGGACCGCGGGTGCTTGAGGGCGTCGACGATGTAGTGGTCGGTGCTGACGACGTCGACCAGCGGGGTCCACTGCGAGTAGTCGAGGTGGCGGAAGTGGTCGAGCGTCATGAAGTTCGTCGTCACGGGAACGCCCGGCGACAGCTCGGCGAGCACGCTCGTCTCGGCCCGCAAGTGGTCGAGCAGCGCATCGGAGGAGAAGCGCTTGTAGTCGAGCACGTGGGTCGGGTTGTTGAAGGTCGTCGAACGGCGCGGCGGCAGCACCTGGTCCCACGCCGTGTAGCGCTGGCTCCAGAAGGCCGTCCCCCAGGCGTCGTTGAGCGCGTCGAGGCTCGTGTAGCGGCGCTCGAGCCAGGTGCGGAAGTGGCGCGCGCACTCGTCGCAGTAGCAGGGCAGGTTGTGGCACGCGTACTCGTTGGAGACGTGCCACATCGCCAGCGCCGGGTGCTCGTGGTAGCGCGTCGCCATCTGCCGGGTCAGGGCGACGGCGTACTCGCGGAAGACCGGCGACGTGGGGCACCACGCCTGCCGGCTGCCCGGCCACAGCGTGTGGCCGTCGACGTCGACGGGCAGGATCTCGGGGTGCGCGGCCGAGAGCCACGGGGGAGGGGTGGCCGTAGCGGTCGCGAGGTCGACCGCGATGCCACCCGCGTGCAGCTTGTCCATGATGGTGTCGAGCCACTCGAACTCGTACTCGCCCTTGGCGGGCTCGAGCCAGCTCCACGAGAAGATCCCGAGGCTGACGAACGAGATGTTCGCGCGCTGCATGAGCTCCACGTCCTCGTCCCACACGGATCGGGGCCACTGCTCGGGGTTGTAGTCGCCACCGAGTGCGAGGGTCTTCGTCGGCCATGAACGCATGGCACACAGAGTGTCGGCCCGCGACGCCCGATGTCAACAATTTCGAACACCCCGACCCGCGACCGATCTGGTCGTGCCCAGAGGCGGGTTGCGCCTGATTGGGGCGCTTCGTCCGGGTCGGCCATGGCCCGCGAATCTCTTTGCAACGGTGTAAAACTGCACGTCAGGTGGCGATCATGGTCTCGGTTGCATCTCGGACGCCGCGACCTTCCACCGATCTCTTGACAGGGGGTGGTGCCCCTCGACATTCTCTGTTTGTTGTTGGAGGTTTCTGATGGCGGATGTTGGAATCCGTCGCCATGGAGCGTTCGACACCTTCCCGGCACAGCGTCAAAGGAGACCGCAATGACCCGCCCCACGAGCGAGGCCGAGTACCTCGCGCGCATGGTTCCCCCCTCCGTCCGCGGCGTCGACCGTCGGACCCTGCTGCGCGGCGCACTCGGCGTCGGAGCCCTTCTCGGAGCAGGTGGCCTCGCGGCCTGCGGCAACGGCGGCACCAGCGGACAGGGTGTCCCGACCGGAGCCGTGACCGGCACGGTGACCGTCGGCTCCAACCAGTCCGACGCCGTGCCGAAGGCCGCCGTCAAGGCGTACATGGACGCCTTCTCCAAGGCCAACTCGGGCACGACGGTCAAGATCAACACCGTCGACCACAACACGTTCCAGGAGAACATCAACAACTACCTGCAGGGCTCGCCCGACGACGTCTTCACGTGGTTCGCCGGCTACCGCATGCAGTTCTTCGCCCAGAAGGGCCTCGTCGGCGACATCTCGGACGTCTGGGCCAACATGCAGGGCATGAGCGACGCCATGAAGAAGGCGTCGACGGCCGAGGACGGCAAGCAGTACTTCGTGCCGATCACCAACTACCCCTGGGCGATCTTCTACCGCAAGAGCCTCTTCAAGGAGAAGGGCTACGAGGTCCCGAAGACCCTCGATGACCTCAACGCGCTCGGCGCCCAGATGAAGAAGGACGGCCTCGACCCGATCGCCTTCGGCGACAAGGACGGCTGGCCGGCCATGGGCACCTTCGACCAGATCAACCTGCGCGTCAACGGCTACGACTTCCACGTCAGCCTGATGGCGGGCAAGGAGTCCTGGACCGACCCCAAGGTCAAGAAGGTCTTCGACACCTGGGCCGGGATCCTCCCGCTGCACCAGGCCGACTCGCTGGGCCGCACCTGGCAGGAGGCTGCGCAGTCGCTGCAGCAGAAGAAGTCCGGCATGTATCTGCTCGGTGCGTTCGTCGCCCAGCAGTTCACCAAGGGCGCCGAGCAGGACGACCTCGACTTCTTCACCTTCCCCGAGGTCGACTCGACGATCGGCACCGACGCCATCGAGGCTCCCATCGACGGCTACATGATGAGCGCCCGCCCGAAGAACGAGGCCGCGGCCAAGAAGCTGCTGCAGTACATCTCGCAGCCCGAGGCACAGCTGCTCGCCCTCAAGGCCGACCCGAGCGTCATCGCGACGAACGACAAGGCCGACACGAGCGGCTACACCGCCCTGCAGAAGAAGTCGGTCGAGTTCGTGAAGTCCGCCAAGTCGATCGCCCAGTTCATGGACCGCGACACGCGCCCTGACTTCGCTTCGACCGTGATGATCCCCGCCATCCAGGACTTCATCAAGAACCCGAAGGACATCGACGGCCTCCTCACGAAGATCGAGGCCCAGAAGAAGAGCATCTTCACGTCCTGAGGAGGCACGCCATGGCGACCACCCGAAAGTACAAGGGGATCGACCATCTATCAGGACGTGACAAGATCGTCGTCGCCCTGATGGTGGTCGTGCCCACCCTCATCGTCCTGTGGCTCGTCTGGCTCCCGGCGATCGGCTCGGTCCTGCTCTCGTTCACCAACTGGGACGGGATCGGGCCGCTCTCCGGCATCAAGACGGTCGGGCTCAAGAACTACCAGGACATCGCGACCATCTACCCGCCGTTCTGGCCGGCGATCCAGCACAACCTCATCTGGCTCGCGGTGATGTTCTTCATCGCGACCCCGCTCGGCATGTTCTTCGCGGTGCTCATCGACCGCGGCGCGGTGGGCACGCGGTTCTATCAGACGAGCATCTACCTGCCCGTCGTGCTCTCGTTGGCTCTCATCGGCTTCGTGTGGCAGCTCATCTACTCCCGTGACCAAGGCCTGCTCAACGCGATCACGGGCGGGTCGACCGACTGGTACGGCGACCCGAACGTCAACCTGTGGGCCGCGCTCCTGGCGGCCAGCTGGCGGCACTCGGGTTACATCATGCTGCTCTACCTGGCCGGCCTCAAGGGCGTCGACCCGTCGCTGCGCGAGGCGGCCAAGGTCGACGGCGCGAGCGAGACGACGACCTTCTTCCGGGTCGTGCTGCCGGTCATGCGCCCGATCAACATCATCGTCCTCGTCGTGACCTTCATCGAGTCGCTCCGCGCGTTCGACCTCGTGTGGGTCATCAACAAGGGCCGCAACGGCCTCGAGCTGATCTCGACCCTCGTCACCCAGAACGTCGTCGGCGAGGCGAGCCGCATCGGCTTCGGGTCGGCGCTCGCGACCATCATGCTGCTCATCTCGAGCGTGCTCGTCTTCGTCTACCTGCGCATCGCCATGAAGGAGGACTGAGATGTCCGACCAGACACTGACGTCCAACCCGGTCGATCCCGTGCACGCACGGGAGGCGGCGCTGCTGAGGCCGCGCGAGGGCGGTGCCCGGTCGGGCCGCCGCTGGCTGCTGCCGGTCGTGCTGACGATCGTCTCGCTCATCTGGCTGTTCCCGCTGCTGCTCGCGCTCGTCAACTCCTTCCGCGACTACGCGTACACGGCGAAGAACGGCTACATCTCGTGGGGCGGCTTCACGCTCGACAACTACAAGAACGCCTGGGAGCAGGGCGACTTCGGCCTGCACTTCTGGAACTCGGCGATCATCACGGTCCCTGCCGTGCTGCTGACGCTCTTTCTCTCGGCCTGCGTCGCGTTCGTCGTCGCGCGCTTCTCGTGGAAGATCAACGTCGCGCTGCTCGGCTTCTTCATGGCCGCGAACCTGCTGCCGCCGCAGGCGCTCCTCATCCCGGTGTACCGGATGTTCCGGTCGATCGAGGTGCCGTTCTGGTTCAGCGAGTCGGGCACGCTGCTCAACAGCTTCCAGGGCCTGATCCTCGTCAACGTGGCCTTCCAGACCGGCTTCTGCGCCTTCGTGCTCAGCAACTACATGAAGGCGCTGCCGAAGGAGCTCTACGAGTCGGCCGTCATCGACGGTGCGAGCGTCACACGGCAGTTCTTCCAGATCACGCTGCCGCTCTGCCGCCCGGCCCTGGCCGCCCTCGCGGTGCTCCAGACCACGTGGGTCTACAACGAGTTCTTCTGGGCCACGGTGCTGCTCCAGCAGGGCGACAAGTTCCCGGTGACGAGCTCGCTCAACAACCTACGCGGCCAGTTCTTCACCGACAACAACCTCGTCGCCGCCGGGTCGATGATCATCGCGATCCCGACCCCGGTGATCTTCTTCGTGCTCCAACGACACTTCGTCGCCGGGCTGACGCTCGGTGCGACCAAGGGATGACGTGACCGACCAGACCGCTGTCAGCACACCGTCCATCGTCCACATCGAGTCCGCCGGGACCGCGCTCGTGCTTGAGCCGCGGCCCGGCGGACCGGGACTCCCCGAGGTGCTGCACTGGGGGCCCGCCCTCCCCGGCGGCGGCGACACGTATGCCGCCCTGGCCCGGGTCACCGCGCCGCCCGCCCCGCCGAGCGCCCTCGACGAGCCGTGGCCGCTCACGCTGCTCCCGGGCGAGGCCGACGGCTGGGCGGGCACACCCGGCTGGGCGGGACACCGAGCGGGCGGTTCTGGCGCGGTGCGCTGGGTCGACGTCACGTGCGAGGCGGAGGGCGCGACGGCCGTCACCCGCGCGACCTCGCCCGACGGCATACGCCTCGAGCTGCGGCACGCCCTCGACGAGCACGGGGTGCTGCGCGTCGACGCCTCTGTCACAAGCGTTTCGGACGACGCGGCGCCGCTCGACGTGGCCGCCCTGCGCGCGATCCTGCCCCTGCCGCTGCGCGCCGACGAGGTGCTCGACCTCACCGGGCGGTGGTGCCGGGAGCGGTCGCCGCAGCGCAGCCGGCTCGACCACGGCACCCACCTGCGGGCCTCACGCCGCGGCCGCACCGGTCACGACGCGACCCTGCTGATGATGGCCGGGACGCGCGGGTTCGACTGGCGCACAGGCGAGGTCTGGGCCGTGCACACCGCGTGGAGCGGCAACCACGAGCACCTCGTCGAGTCGCTGCCCGAGGGCGCCGGTCGCCACCACGCCGTGATCGGCGGCGGCGAGCTGCTCGCGCCCGGCGAGGTGCGGCTGGCCGCGGGCGAGACGTATGCCGCCCCGACGGTCGTCTTCGTCCACTCGACCGAGGGCCTCGACGGGCTCTCGCGCCGCCTCCACCGCAGCCTGCGCGCCCGCGCCGGGCACCCGTCGCGACCGCGGCCTGTGGTTCTCAACACGTGGGAAGCCGTCTACTTCGACACCGACCTCGACCACCTGAAGTCCTTGGCCGACACGGCTGCTCGCATCGGAGTCGAGCGCTTCGTCCTCGACGACGGCTGGTTCGGGGGCCGCCGCCACGACCGTGCCGGACTCGGCGACTGGGTGGTCTCGCGTGACGTCTGGCCCGACGGCATGGCACCGCTCGTCGACCACGTCAAGGGCCTCGGCCTCGAGTTCGGCCTGTGGTTCGAGCCCGAGATGGTCAACGAGGACAGCGACCTCGTGCGCGAGCACCCCCAGTGGGTGCTGGGGCCGGCCCAAGGAGCGCCCCGCGAGTGGCGCTGGCAGCAGCTGCTCGACCTCACGAACGACGCGGCATACGGGCAGCTGCTCGAGCGCATCAGCACGCTCGTCGCGGAGTACGGCATCGACTACATCAAGTGGGACCACAACCGCGACCTGCTCGAGGCCGTGCACACGGTGGACTCCGGCGCCGGCCGGCGCGTCGACGCCCCTGCGGTCCACGAGCACACGCTCGCCTACTACCGGCTGCTCGACGACCTGCGCGGCCGTCACCCCGGGCTGGAGATCGAGTCGTGCAGCAGCGGCGGCGCGCGCGTCGACCTCGAGGTGCTCGACCACACCGACCGCATCTGGACGAGCGACTGCAACGACGCGCTCGAGCGGGCGAGCATCCAGCGCTGGACGAGCCTGCTCGTGCCGGCGGAGCTGATGGGCACGCACATCGGTCCGGCCGGTGCGCACACGACGCACCGCACGGTCGACCTCGGTTTCCGCATGCTCACCGCGCTGCAGGGCCACCCCGGGCTCGAGTGGGACATCACGAAGTGCTCCGACGACGAGCTCGAGGCGCTGACGCGCTGGACGGCCCTCGCCCGTGAGCTGCGAGCGCTGCTGCACTCGGGCGACCTCGTGCGTTCCGAGACGCCGGACGGCACGGTGCTCGTCACGGGAACCGTCGACGCCGAGCGCGGCCGCGCGGCCTACTCGGTGGCACGGCTCGTGACCGGTCGTGACGCGGTGACCGGGTCGGTGCCGCTGCCGGGGCTCGACCCCCAGCGCACGTATGCCGTCCGCGTCCGCCCCGAGGCCGGACTGCCTGCGGTCGTGCAGAACACCTACCCGGCCTGGTGGGAGCGGGCGCTCGACGGCGACGGCCTCACCGTGCCGGGCGCGGTGCTCACCGAGGTCGGGCTGCCGGTGCCGGTGATCGGCCCCGCCCAGGGCTACCTCCTCGACGTCCGCGCCGTCTGACGTCAGGGGGTCGTGGCGCAGTCGCGGCAGGTGCCGAGCAGGGCCGCGTGGCCGGTGTCGAGGACGAAGCCGAGGTCGGTCCGCAGCCTGGCGGCCACCTCGTCGAAGACGTCGGGCGGCACGTCCAGCACCGTGCCGCACACGTGGCACTGGACGTGCGCGTGGTGCCCGTGCTGGTGCACCGCGGCCGCCTCGGCGGTGAGGTGGTACACGGTCGCTGCGCCGCCGAGGTGCACGTGGGAGAGCACACCGGAGTCGACGAGCGAGGTGAGCGTGCGGTAGACGGTGGCCCGGTGCACGGCCGGCTCGAGGTCGGCGACGCGGGCGCCGATGTCGTCGGCCGTGAGGTGCTCGTCCGTTCGGTCTGCGGCGTCGACGACCCGCAGGACGGCATACCTCGCCGGGGTGAGGCGCTCGCCGGCAGCGCGCAGCCGCTCGACGGCGTGCTCGACGCGCGCGCTGTCGGGTGGGTTCGTCACGGTCACATCCTCGCAGCGGTCAGCTCTCGCCCGCGCCGCTGCGCAGGAAGGCGAGCACGGCGAGCACCCGCCGGTTCGTCGTGTTGTCGTCGGACTCGAGCGGCAGCTTGCTGAAGATGGCCGCGATGTGGGCCTCGACGGTGCGCGGCGAGAGGAAGAGGCGCTCGCCGATGCCCACGTTCGACCGACCCTCCGCCATGAGGGCCAGCACGTCGCGCTCGCGCTCGGTCAACGGGTCGAGCACGGACGTCTGGCGCCGGGTGGTGCTCATCAGCCGGTCGACGACCTCGGGGTCGACCACCGTGCCGCCGCGCGCCACCGCATGGATGCCGTCGACGAGCGAGTCGACGTCGTCGACCCGGTCCTTGAGCAGGTAGCCGAGACCGGACGAGCCGTCGCGGAAGAGCTGCTGGGCCCATGTCGACTCGACGTAGGTGCTGAGCACGAGCACGCCCACGTCGGCGTGCGCGGCCCGAGTCGCGAGGGCCGCCCGGATGCCCTCGTCACTGTGGTCGGGCGGCAGCCGCACGTCCTGGACGACGACATGGGGACGGTGCTGCTCGATGGCCGCCGCGAGCCCGGTCGCGTCGGGCAGCTCGGCCACGACCTCGAGGCCGCAGGCCGCGAGCAGGCCGGCCAGCCCGCTGCGGAAGAGGGCCGAGTCGTCGACGAGGACCACGCGCAGCGGCCCGTCGGCCGGGGCCGTCATCGCGCCTGCTCCTCGTCGAGCGGGATCCGCGCGACGACCTCGCTGCCGTGCCGGTCCGGGTGCTCTGGGCACGGGTCGCTGTGCACCTCCAGGGAGCCGTGGAGCGCCGTGAGCCGGTCGCGCAGCCCGACCAGTCCGCCCCCGGGCGCGAGGCGTGCGCCGCCCACGCCGTCGTCGCCCACCCTCACGACGAGGGAGCCGTCACGCCGACGTATGCCGACGCGTACGCGGGTCGCGCTCGCGTGCTTCGCGGCGTTGGCGAGGGCCTCGGCGGTGGCGAAGTAGGCGGCCGCCTCGACCGCAGCCCCCGGTCGGGTCGCGGCCGTCACCTCGTCGACGTCGAGGTCGACCCGGAAGGGTGCCGCTTCGCGCAGCGTGTGGACCGCGGGCACCAGGCCGCCCTGGGCGAGAGCCGCCGGATGGATGCCGTGTGCGAGCCGACGCAGCTCGGCGAGCGCGTCGCGCAGCTGGTGACGGGCCTCGCCGATGATGGTGCGGGCCTCGACCGTCTCGACGAGGTCGGCGCGCGCGAGCAGCGCTGCGACGGCGAGGAACTGCTGCTGGGCGCCGTCGTGGAGGTTGCGCTCCATCCGCCGGCGCTCGTCGAGGGTGGCGGTGACGATGCGCGCGTTGGCCTCGGTGAGGGCGGCGAGGTTGGCACGCAGCTCGGCGTTGAGGCGGGTGTTCTCGAGTCCGACGCGTGAGGCCTCGAGGGCAGAGCGCAGCAGGGCCTCGTCGCCGATCGCCCTGGGGTTGTAGTCGACCCGGATGAGGGCGCGGCCGGCGTCGTCGGTCACGACCGCCCGGGCCCGGTCGGCTGCCGGCTGTTCGGCTGGCGGCTGTTCGGCGGGGCGCGGGCCCGGCTCCTCGGGCAGGCCGACGACGAGTGAGGGGTCGGCGAGCGCGCTGCGCAGGGCCGACTGGAGCTCCAGGGAGTCACCGGAGCGAGCAGCGGCGACGACGCGTTCGGCGATGATCGTTCCGGCGGTGCGACGGCGGAGCAGGTCGGCGAGCAGCGCCACGGGGATCATCGCCGCGCTGAGGTCGCGGGCGAGGGCTGCGTTGGTGTCGGGGATGAGCTGTGCCCAGTAGGCCTGGTCGAACGCCGCGGCGAACGAGCAGATGGCGGTGACGACGGCCAGCGGCGCGATCGACTGGCGGTTGAGGCCGATGGAGCTCGCCGCCCGCCACATGAGGATCACGCCGGTGAGCACCAGCAGGGCGGCGGTGGCGCCCCGCCCGGCACGCACGAACACGACGTCGTGCCAGAACGGGTCGAGCGCCAGGGTCGGGAACCCGTCGGGTCGGTGGAACCCGTCCTTGACCACCCCGGCGGTGAACATCGCTCCGGCCCGGCTGACGACGGTCGCCGCGAGCATCAGGAGCACGACGACCCGCTCGCGGCTGCGCAGCCGGCGCCGCGGGTAGCGCAGCACCAGGGCGACGGCCGCCGGCAGGTAGACGGGCTCGAGGAGGAAGCCGAGGGGCGACCAGCCGGACTGCGCGAAGTGCGGGTCGTTGAGGTCGCCCGGCACGATCGCCCAGGCGACGACCAGGCAGGCCCAACCGTTGACGCGGGGCAGGCCCGACGACAGCAGCGTCAGCCCGATGACGACGAACGAGAGCGTCGTCAGCCAGGTGATCGCGACGGCCGGCGCCTCGGTCGAGAGCCGCGGCGCGGACGTGGCGATCTTGACGACGAGGGCGGTCGTGCCGAAGAGCACCGCTCGCGTCGGTGTGAGCCGCAGGTACACGAGCGATTGTCCCGCGCGGCGCAGCGCAGGGCCACCGACTTCAGGCAGTCTCGCCGAGATGAGCACGACCGCGTTCACGGGCGGGGGCTCGTTCGCCGGATGTCGTGCATCGCCCTTCGCGCCACGAGGTCACCCAGCTTGCGGTAGGCCTCGAAGTCGAACTCGTCGAACATCTCGAACCGTTGGAGGGTGGAGGGATAGTCGGGGTTGCGCAGCTTGAACGACGTCAGGTCCCACGACGACTGCGCCGGCAGCACGCAGCGCAGGTACACGATCTGCGTGGACTCGGTGCCCTCGTCCCCGTAGCGCGCCTTGCCGACGATGTGACTCTCACGCGGGTGATCACGGTCCCCCCGGCACAACGGCGCCGGGTTGAGGTCCACCGTCACGTTCTGGTCCATGCGCGCGGTCGCGATGACGTCGCCGAGCACCGGGAACTGGTCCTCGGCGTCGCCCGTGCCGTCGAGCACGATGATCTGCTTCGGACGAAGGCGCAGGCACTCGGCCAGGCCGAGGTTGTCGTAGTGGCCGCCGTCGCTGACGTAGAGGAACGGGAAGTAGATGGACACCCGTCCCCAGGCCTCGTTGACCACGTTGAGAGCGTTCGGGTGATCGAGAGCCATGTTGGCCCTCGCGAGCGCTCGGGGCTTCTCGAACGGGCCGGGCGCGACATCTTGCCGACGGAACCCCTCGTACTTCGGGTTGCGGACCCACGCGCCAAGTCGGACGTTCGCGAATGCCAAAAGGAGACGATAGGCGCCGATCCGCTTGGACTCCCGACCCGCCGTCGGTGCAACTGCTGCGCCGGAGAGGGCGATGGCGCCCGCCAGGGTGAGCCGCCTTCTGCCGACGTGCCGGTACTGCCTGACGTCCACCAGCGCCGCGCCTCCGGGCAGCTGCGAGGAGGTCAGGCCGACCTGCCGTCCGAGCACGAACGGCGTCCCGCCACGACCGGAGGGCAGCACGTCACCCTCCTGCACGTTGGCCGTCGCGACGAGGGTGAGCCCGGGCCACTGTCCCTCGGCGCCCCTGGCCACGGTCTGGAGCCGGACATCGCAACGAGCTCGAACCGGCATGTCCTGCCAGTGGTCGAGGTAGGCATACGCCAGGCGGTCCTCGTAGAAACGACGGGTCGTCGGCGATCCGGACGACCCACGGAGGCGGAGCACGACGATTCCGAGAACGGCGCCCCCGACCCAGAACGGCTGGTGGTTGTTCTGGAGCGCAGCCGTGAGGAACCAGGTGGCCACGACCGAGGTGACGGCGACCACGACGACGACGAAGAGGAGAACTGCCAGGAAGGGCGCGACCGCACGCCGGAACGTTTCGAGGGCTCGTCCACCGGTCGTCGTCGGGTTCTTGGGCAAGGCAATTCCCTTCACCGTGCTCCCGACGAGGCCCCACAGCGAGCCGAGGGTGCCGCCGCCGGCGGCCCAGATGGCAGGCACGGTGAACTGCGGCTCCTCCCCGGCGACGAACCAGTTGTGGAGCAGCACCGCACCGGCGGGCATGACGACCGAGAAGGCGAAGACCGCTGCGCCGAGGGCGATGAGTCGCGAGGGGAGGTTCTCCAGGGCAGAGGTCCTCGTCACCGGCGCGACGCCGACGAACACACGGTAGAGACGCCGCCCCCATCCGTACTCGACCAGCGGCCTGACCGAGAGGGTGAGCAGCGGCAGCGCGCAGGCGACCGCGATGAGCACCACCACGGCAGCAGGGACGAGGAGGGCGCTGCTGCCGGACCAGTCGGCGAAGACACGAGCCCAGGCGACTGTCGGTCCGGGCTGCGAGGAGTGCGTGCGGCCGTCCTCAGTCTCTGCCCGGACCATGCCGGTCAGGGCCATGTGCTGGCCGAGCAGCCACGCGACGACGACCACGGCTGCACCCAGGATGAGGACGTTGAGTGCGATACCGGCCAGCAGCGAGACGACCAGGTCGAAGCGGGTTCGACCTGGCTGCCCGATGTAGTTGGTCCGTCTCCTCAGCTCCGCGAGCTCCTTGCTGTCCGGGGCGAAGGGCGTGGTCTCGGTGTCGTGCAGGAACGTGCGTCGCCGGTAGGCCATCGCGGCGAACGCTGCGGCGGCGTAGCCGCCTCCGCTGACTGCGACGACGTCGCGCGCCTTCGAGTACACGCCCTCCCGATGCAGCACCTGGAGGGCACCCATGCAGAACGACGCGGACTTGATCCCTCCGCCCGAGCAGCAGATGACGGTTCCCTCGAGTGGCGGGACTGGGGCGGACTCCTCGTGGGCGCGCTTCGCGGCAGCGCCCGCGGTGTCTTCGTGCTCGCGCACCCGGTTGGCGACGCCGCGACGCCGGACGCCGTAGTTGAGCAGCGTGAGCCCCGCCAGGACGTAGAGCACCACCGCCTCGGGGGACGTGAAGAACGGCCAGACCGGAGCGTGCGACGACGGTCGGAAGCCGTCCCAGAAGGGGTTGGCCGGGCGCCGGAACAGGAAGTCCAGGAAGAGCACGGGAATCGTGACGAGGGCGACGAGGGCGAGCATCAGCGCGTGCGCGCACCGGATCACCGAACCCTGGGCGGCGAACGGCAGCTCCTCCGCGGACATCCCCTGCCTGCCGGTCATGTCACCCTCCGAACGCCCGGCCCCCGGCCCCTACGTCCTCGCCGCGCGTGCCCTGCGTGCCACGCGGCGAGGACCCCTTCATCAGAGTGTTGCGCCCCGGGGGCCTCCCGCATCCGTGTTTTCCCGTAATGACCCCAGGCGACCCGGCGCCGCCCCCGGGACCCCGCCCGGCGGCATACGGCAGACTCTCCTCCGTGCGTGCACTCACCAAGCTGTCCGCAGGCCCCGGCCTGGAGCTCGTCGACCGTCCCGAGCCCGCGTGCGGGCCCGCCGACGTCAAGATCCGCGTGCTGCGGGCCGGCATCTGCGGCACGGACCTGCACCTCGCGGGCTGGGACGACTGGGCCGAGTCGGTCGTGAAGCCCCCGCTCGTCATCGGTCACGAGTTCTACGGCGAGGTCGTGGAGGTCGGCGAGGACGTCACCGACGTCAAGGTCGGCGACCGGGCTTCGGGCGAGGGCCACATCGTGTGCGGCACGTGCCGCAACTGCCGCGCCGGCCGTCGGCACCTGTGCATCCGGACGAAGGGCATCGGCGTCAACCGCGACGGCGCCTTCGCCGACTACGTCGTCATCCCGGCGAGCAACGCCTGGGTGCAGCCGGCCGACCTCGACCCCGACCTCGGCGCCGTCTTCGACCCGCTGGGCAACGCCACCCACACGGCGCTGCAGTGGCCGATGGTCGGCGAGGACGTCGTCATCACGGGCGGCGGGCCGATCGGTGTCATGGCGGCCGCGATCGCGCGGCACGCGGGCGCCCGGTACGTCGTCGTCAGCGACGCGAGCGACTACCGCCTGTCGCTCGCCGAGGCGGCCGGCGCCGACCTCACGATCAACGTCACCCGCGAGAGCCTGGCCGACGCGCAGCACCACCTCGGCATGAAGGAGGGCTTCGACATCGGTCTCGAGATGTCGGGCGCCGCCCCCGCCGTGACCGACCTCATCGCGAACATGAACCACGGCGGGCGCATCGCGCTGCTCGGCCTGCCGCACCAGTCCTACGACCTCGACTGGGGCAAGGTGATCACCCACATGATCACGCTCAAGGGCATCTACGGCCGCGAGATGTACGACACCTGGTACGCCATGTCGCAGATGATCGCGACGTCCGAGCGCTTCCGTGCCGCCGTCGCCCAGGTCATCACGCACCGGTTCAAGGCGGAGCAGTGGGAGGAGGCCTTCGAGACCGCGCGGTCCGGCCAGTGCGGCAAGGTCGTCCTCGACTGGAGCTGAGAGGCTTGCGTATGCCGTCCGCCGAAGACCCGAGCGCACGTCCCCGGCCGCTCGTGCTCCTGCACGGGCTGGGCCAGTCGCCCATCGCGTGGCAGGACTTCGTCTCGGCGTTCGGCGCGGGGCGTCCGATGAGCGCCCCGTGGATGCGGGGCCTCAAGCCCAAGGACCCTGTCGGCTTCGACCTCGCGGCCGCGGCCGCCGGGGTGGCCGACGAGCTCGAGCTGCAGGGCGTCAAGCAGGCCGACTTCGTCGGGGTCTCGGTGGGCGCGAGCGTCGCGCTGCGCCTCGCTGTCGAACGGCCCGAGCTGGTCGGCCGGCTGGTGCTCGGCGGCGCACTCGTGCGTCCGTCGAAGGGCGCGCTGCGCATGCAGCGGCTGGCGATGCGGCTCGTGCCCGAGAGCAAGCTCGTCGACGCCGGCGTCTCGCGCCCGCGGATGCTGGCGGTGCTCGATGCCCTCAAGGGCTTCGACGGCACCGAGTCGCTGCGCCAGGTGACGGCACCGACGCTCGTCGTCGCCGGCTCCAAGGACAAGGCGGGGGTCGTTGCAGCGCAGCAGCTCTCGCAGCAGCTGCCGACGGCGCGCGTGCACGTCGTCGACGGTGCCGGGCCGCTGCTCAACACCGAGTCGGCGCGCGAGCTGGCCGACCTGACGCACGCCTTCCTCGACGAACCGAACGGCTGAGCGCGCGTCAGCAGAGGTTGATGCCGCCGGCGTCGAGCAGCTTCGAGACGACCTTCTCGTCCGTGATGGCCGGCACGATCCAGTCCTTGCCGGCCACGGACTTGACGCCCCTCGTGCACTCGAACGTGCTGACCCGCCGGTCGAGCTGCACGGCCTCGTCGTAGAAGGCCGCCTCGCGCGGCTTGCCGCCCGACGTGCACGTGATCTTGTGCTCCGCGAGCGAGCCGTCCGAGTCACCGCTCGGCGGGCAGACGAGCTCGGCGACGACGGCCCAGCCGGGGTGGGTGGCCGCCTCGGGCGACTGGCTCGGTGGGGTGCCACCGCAGGCGGCCAGGGCCAGGGCGCAGGCCGCAGCGGCGCAGGCAGGAGTCAGACGTCGGAGCACAGAGCGTTCCCTGAGGGTGGGGGATGGAGGGAGGGGTCGAGCGGGGTCACCGCGTCGAAAACCCGGTCAACTCTAGTCCGGCCCACGCTCGCGCCCCAGTCGAGAACGTGCTCCCGAGCGTGGGCGAGTGACACAGTCAACACATGGCGCGACTGCTCTACACCACCATCGCCTCGCTCGACGGCTACGTGGCCGACTCCTCGGGCGGTTTCGAGTGGGCGGCCCCGGACGCCGAGGTCCATGCCTTCGTCAACGACCTCGAGCGCGACGTCGGCACCTACCTCTGTGGCCGCCGGCTCTACGAGGTCATGGCCTACTGGGAGACCGCACCCACCGACGGCGACGACGTCGAGCACGACTACGCGCGCATCTGGCAGGCGGCCGCCAAGGTCGTCTACTCGCGGACGCTGGCGGAGGTGAGGTCCGCGCGCACCACCCTCGAGCGGGAGTTCGACGCGGCCGCCGTCGCGAGGTTCGTGGCCGGTTCGGACCGTGACGTCAGCATCGGCGGCCCCACCCTCGCGGTGCACGCCCTGCGGGCCGGCATCGTCGACGAGGTGGCTCTCCTGAGGGTCCCCGTCGTGGTCGGGGGCGGCACGGCGAGCCTGCCCGACGGCATACGGCTCGACCTCGACCTGCTCGACTGCCGCCGCTTCGCCGGCGGGACCACCTACGCGAGGTATGCCGTCAGGCGGTGACGGTGCCCCCGGCGTCGTGCTGCCACGACGACCACCGTGCGACGTGCACCCGCACGAACGGACCCAGCGGAGGATCGGCCGCGTACTGCGGGTACTTCGCGGCGAGGGCGTCGAGCACATCGTCGAGCACGTCGTCGGGCACATCGTCGGGCACGGCGTTGGTGCCGGACGAGCCGCCCTCCACAACGGTCGCCCGGCCGTCTGCCCGTACCCACCAGAGCCGGGTCCACTCGTCGTCGTAGTGGTCGACGAGAAGGCTGACCTGCGGGTTGGCTCGGATGTTGCGCAGGCGCCGGAGCTCCCGGGTCGACTTCGGCTTGTGGTCGACGGCGCTCCACACCTCGTCGCCGAGCACGACGAAGACGACGGGCACCAGGTGCGGGAAGCCGTCAGGACCCACCGTCGCCAAGCGGGCGACGCGAGCCGCCGCGAAGCCGTCACGCCGCTCTGGTCCCATTCCCCGACGCTACTGCGCCCCCGCAGCCCGCTCCATGGCGCGCTCGATCGCGCTGGGGAAGCGCGTCTCGAAGTCGATGATCCCCACCCAGTCCGGGGTCAGGTACACCCGGGCCATGTCGGTCGTCATGGCCCGCAGGTTGGTGAGCCACGCCGCCCCCTGCTCGGCGCCCAGGCAACGCATCGTCATCGCCTCGTACTCGGGAGCGACGCCCTCGACCACGTCGGTGCGGACGGTGCCGCGAATCAGCAGAACCTTGTAGGGCATCTCGCCGGTGTCGATGGTGGCAGCAACTCGCATGCCGTCACGCAGCGCCCGCATCTTGGGTGCGTCCGTCGGCGTTCCGAACACGAGCTCCTCCCCGTTCCAGTGGAACCCGATCGGCACCACCCGCGGCGTCCCGTCGGTCCAGGTGTACGCCAGCCGGGCCGGCAGCGGTGACTGCAGCAGCCGCTGGGCCACCTCGTCCTCGAGCAGGGCGAGGCTTCCCTGTCGCGTCGTCATGGCCTCACTCCTTCCTCCGGCCCCTGGTCGGCGGGGTCAGGCGGTGACGGTGATCTCGTGGATCTCGTCGGCGGGGTGGCCGGTGCGCTCGTGGATGCGCTTCACGGCATCCGCGCTCGGGCCCTCCGACAGGCAGAAGACGTGACCCGTGTTGGGATCGGCCCAGGCGTGCTTGAAGTTCACGCCCTCCTCGTCCTGGATGTCGAGGTCGGCCTGGTGCGCTGCCATCAGCGCCTCCGTGGTCACCCCGGGCATGTTGGTGTGCACGTCCATGAACTCAGGCATGTTCCCGCCTCACTGGCTGTGGTCCCCCGAGGAATCAGGTGTCGACCACGCTACGCCGCGTGAACGGGCTCCACGGCGGCTTCCCCGAAGTCCGTCCGAGGGGCACCCGGTGGGGGTGTCGCGTCCTCCGGGGCGGCATACGCTGGGTGCCGCCACACGCGCCCCCGCCACCCGACCGACCCGCGAAGGACACCGATGTACGGCTCAGTGAAGGACGAGATCACCGCGACGCTCCAGGAGATCCGCGACGCCGGCCTCTACAAGAACGAGCGCGAGCTGACCTCGCCGCAGTCGGCTCACGTGACGACGCTCAAGGCCGAGGCGCTCAACTTCTGCGCCAACAACTACCTCGGGCTCGCCAACGACCCCGGTGTCGTCGAGGCCTCGAAGAAGGCTCTCGACCAGTGGGGCTTCGGCATGGCCTCGGTGCGCTTCATCTGTGGCACCCAGACGCTGCACACCGCGCTCGAGGCACGCATCAGCGAGTTCCTCGGCACGGAGGCGACGATCCTCTACTCCTCGTGCTTCGACGCCAACGGCGGTGTCTTCGAGGTGCTCTTCGGCGCCGAGGACGCGATCATCAGCGACGAGCTCAACCACGCGTCGATCATCGACGGCATCCGCCTGAGCAAGGCGATGCGCTACCGCTACAAGAACGCCGACATGACCGACCTGCGCGGCCAGCTCGAGGCGGCCCAGGCGGCGGGCGCCAAGCGCAAGGTCGTCGTCACCGACGGCGTCTTCTCGATGGACGGCTCGTACGCGCCGCTCGACGAGATCTGCGACCTGGCCGAGGAGTTCGGCGCCATGGTGTTCGTCGACGACTCCCACGCCGTCGGCTTCGTCGGCGACGGTGGCCGCGGCACACCCGAGCTCTTCGGCGTCATGGACCGCGTCGACATCATCACCGGGACCCTCGGCAAGGCGCTCGGCGGCGCGAGCGGCGGCTACGTGTCGAGCCACCGAGAGGTCGTCGACCTGCTGCGCCAGCGCTCGCGGCCCTACCTCTTCAGCAACTCCGTGGCGCCGTCGGTCGTGGCCGGCTCCATGGCGGCCCTCGAGCTCGTCGAGAGCTCGGCCGAGAAGCGCGAGACGCTCAAGGCCAACACGCAGCTGTTCCACACGCTGATGACCGAGGCGGGCTTCGAGCTGCTGCCGGGCACGCACCCCATCCGGCCGGTCATGTTCCCCGGTGAGGACGGCGCCCGCCGGGCCGCCGAGATCGCCGACCACATGCTCGGCAACGGCGTCTACGTCATCGCCTTCAGCTTCCCGGTCGTTCCGCGCGGCAAGGCCCGCATCCGGGTGCAGCTGTCGGCGGCGCACTCGGAGGCCGACGTGCGCGCCTGCGTGGACGCCTTCGTCGCCGCCCGCGACGCGGTCGGCTGAGCCGGCGGTCCGGACACCCGGTGGGGTGCCCGGCGCAGCAGGTGTCAGACGGGCGGGTCGGCCGGCAGGTCCCGCAGCCAGGGCCGGCTCAGGGTGAAGCGGCGGCCGGAGATCTCGTCGACCTGGATCGCGACGACGACGGTCTTGGGTGTGCCGACCCAGGGCCGCACCGGCAGCCGCTCGGCGACGTAGGCGGCCTGCCCCTCGAGGACGTGGGCCCGGCCGCGGCAGATCACGCTCGTCGCGTGGTCACCCTTGACCTCGTCGACCTCGAAGGCGACGTCGTTGTTGGACGTCACGCCGAAGAGCTTGCTGCCCTCGGCCGTCATGAAGACGAGGCGCTCGCCATCGACCGCGTAGTTGATCGGCACGATGTGGACCTCGCCCACGAGGTGGAAGGCGAGCCTCCCGAACTCGCGCTCGCGCAGGAAGCCCCACGACTGCTCCGGGTGCAGCTCCTGGACCAGGTTGCTGTACGGGTCGGTGTGCGTGGTGTCGGACATGGTGGCCTCCTCCGGGTCGCATCGGGCGAGAGCTCGACTACTACGAATTGTAGGAGGTCTGGACCCGTCGTGCCCAGCGTCGGGCCCACCCTCGTGGCGAGGCTCGCGTCACACGCCGCGCGCACCGCGTGCGATTGACTGGGGCCATGGACTTCTACAGCTCCTACGCCCAGGGGTTCGCCCGCGTCGCTGCCTGCACCCTGCCGATCGTCGCGGTCGACCCCGAGCGCAACGCCGACGCCGTGATCGCCGAGGCCCGCGACCTCGCCGACGAGGGCGTGGCGCTGGCGATCTTCCCCGAGCTGTGCCTCTCCGGCTACGCCATCGACGACCTCTTCCTGCAGGACCCCCTCCTCGACGCCGTCGACGACGCCCTGGCCCGTATCGCCGAGGCCACCGCCGACCTCACGACGGTGCTCGTCGTCGGCGCGCCGCTGGAGAAGGGCTCGCGCGTCTACAACTGCGCCGTCGTCATCCACGCCGGGCGCATCGTCGGCGTCGCGCCCAAGTCCTACCTGCCCACCTACCGCGAGTTCTACGAACGGCGGCACTTCGCGCCCGGTGACGACCAGCGCGGCCAGACGATCGACGTCGCGGGCGACCGGGTGCCCTTCGGGCCCGACCTGCTCTTCAAGGCCACCGACGTGCCCGGCTTCGTGCTGCACGTGGAGGTCTGCGAGGACATGTGGGTGCCCGTGCCGCCGAGCCACGAGGCCGCCCTGGCCGGCGCGACCGTGCTCACCAACCTGTCCGGGTCGCCGATCACGGTGAGCCGTGCAGAGGACCGCCACCTGCTCGCCCGGAGCGCCTCGGCCCGCTGCCTCGCCGCCTACCTCTACGCCGCCGCCGGTGAGGGCGAGAGCTCGACCGACCTGTCGTGGGACGGCATGACGATGGTCTACGAGAACGGCGCGCTGCTCGGCGAGAGCGAGCGGTTCCCCGAGGGGCCGCGCCGGTCGGTCGCCGACATCGACCTCGACCTGCTGCGCCAGGAACGGCAGCGGCAGGGCACCTTCGACGACAACCGGCGCACGCTCGCCGGCCGCACGGGCGAGTTCCGCACCGTCGAGATCGAGCTGTCGCCGCCCGCCGGCGACATCGGCCTGCTCCGCAAGGTCGACCGCTTCCCCTTCGTGCCCGACGACGAGGCCCGGCTCGCGCTCGACTGCTACGAGGCGTACAACATCCAGGTCTCGGGCCTCGAGCAGCGTCTTCGAGCGATCGGCCAGCCGAAGGTCGTCATCGGCGTCAGCGGCGGCCTCGACTCGACCCACGCGCTCATCGTCGCGGCCAAGGCCATGGACCGGCTCGACCGCCCCCGCAGCGACATCCTCGCCTTCACGATGCCCGGCTTCGCGACGAGCGACCACACGAAGAGCAACGCCATCGCCCTGATGGAGTCGCTCGACGTCACGTGGGAGGAGCTCGACATCCGCCCGGCCGCCACGCAGATGCTCTCGGCGATGGGCCACCCGTTCGGCCGGGGCGAGGAGGTCTACGACGTCACCTTCGAGAACGTGCAGGCCGGGCTGCGCACCGACTACCTCTTCCGCATCGCCAACCAGCGCGGTGGCATCGTGCTTGGCACGGGCGACCTCTCGGAGCTCGCCCTCGGCTGGTGCACCTACGGCGTCGGCGACCAGATGAGCCACTACGGCGTGAACTCCGGCGTGCCGAAGACCCTGATGCAGCACCTCATCCGGTGGGTCGTCTCCTCCCGCCAGTTCGACGAGGAGGTCGCCGGCACGCTGACCTCGATCCTGGACACCGAGATCAGCCCCGAGCTCGTGCCGGCCAGGGACGGCGACAAGCCACAGAGCACTCAGGCGATGATCGGGCCCTACGCCCTGCAGGACTTCACGCTCTTCCACGTGCTGCGCCGCGGCTACCGGCCGTCCAAGATCGCCTACCTCGCGTGGAACGCGTGGCGTGACAGCGAGGCGGGGGAGTGGCCCGCCGGCTACCCGCAAGCCGAGCGGACGGCATACGACCTCGCGACGATCCGGCACTGGCTGGAGGTCTTCGTCAAGCGCTACTTCGCCAACCAGTTCAAGCGTTCGGCGCTGCCGAACGGGCCCAAGGTCGTCGCCGGGGGCTCGCTCTCGCCGCGCGGTGACTGGCGTATGCCGTCCGACGCGACCTCGGTGACGTGGTTGAGTGAGCTCGACGCGAATGTGCCTGAGAGATGAGGAAACCCGAGTGGCAAGTGCAGTGACGGTCCGTGACTACGCCGACGCGGACTGGGCGCAGGTGTGGCCCATCATCGAGCAGGTCGTGCGTGCTGGAGACACCTTCCCGTTCCCCGTCGACCTGTCCGAGTCGGACGCCCGGGCCATCTGGCTCGAGAACGGCCCCGGCGGGCGGGCGAGCGTCGCGGTCGACGGCGACCGCGTGCTCGGCACTGCCAAGATGGGGCGCAACCGTCCGGGCCCGGGTGCGCACGTCTCGACGGCCAGCTACATGGTCGCCCCGGACGCCCGTGGTCTCGGCGTCGGCCGAGCGCTCGTCGTCGACTCGATCGAGTGGGCACGCCGGTCCGGTTTCGCCGCAATGCAGTTCAACGCCGTGGTGGCGACGAACAAGAGCGCGGTGCGGCTCTACGAGAGCCTCGGTTTCACCGTGATCGGCACGGTGCCGAGGGCCCACCAGCTGCCGGACGGCGAGCGGGTGGGCCTCAGCATCATGCACCTCGACCTCTGAGCCGACGCGTGCGGCAGGGACTCAGCCGGTCAGCACGACCTTGAGCGCGCCGGTCTCGGCCGCGCGGGCGAACGTGTCGTAGGCGTCGAGGAAGTCGGCCATCGCGAAGCGGTGCGTCACGAACCGCGCCAGGTCGACCTGGTGCGTCGCCAGCAGCCGCAGCAGGGTCGGCGTCGAGTAGGTGTCGACGAGGCCCGTCGTGATGGTCACGTTCTTGATCCAGAGCTCCTCCAGGTGCAGGCTGGCCGGACCGCCGTGGACGCCCACGTTCGCGACCGTGCCGCCGGGGCGCACGAGGGCGGTGCACTGCTCGAACGTGGCCGCCACCCCGACCGCCTCGATCGCCACGTCGGCGCCCAGTCCCTGCGTCAGGGCCCGGACCACCGAGACGGCGTCCTCGTGGGAGGGGTTCACCGTGACGTCGGCACCGAACTGCTTGGCCGCCTCCAGCCGGGCGTCGGCCAGGTCGATGGCCACGACGTGCGCGGGGCTGAAGAGCTTGGCGCCCATGATGGCGGAGAGCCCGACCGGGCCGGCGCCCACGACGGCCACGACGTCGCCGGGACGCACCCGGCCGTTGAGCACCCCGACCTCGTAGCCCGTGGGCCCGATGTCGGCCAGCATGAGCACCTCCTCGTCGGTCACGCCCTCGGGGACGGCGTACGTCGACGTGTCCGCGAACGGAACCCTGACGTACTCCGCCTGCGTGCCGTCGATCTTGTGGCCGAGGATCCAGCCGCCACCGCCGATGCACTGGCCGTAGCTGCCGTCGCGGCAGTAGCGGCACGCACCGCACGCGGTGATGCAGGAGACGAGCACGCGGTCGCCCGGCTTGACGTTCTTGACGCCCGGCCCCACCTCTTCCACCGTGCCGACCGCCTCGTGCCCGAGGATCCGGCCGTCGGTGACGGCGGCGACGTCGCCCTTGAGGATGTGCAGGTCGGTGCCGCAGATGGTCACGGTGTCGACCTTGACGACGGCGTCGGTGTCGGCCTGGACGGTCGGCTTCGGCACCTCTTCCCAGGCCTTGTGGCCCGGGCCGTGGTAGACGATCGCGTGCATGGTGGTGCTCATGTCTCCTCCTCGAGGCCGCGGGGTAGCGGCGCGTCACCAGTCCATCGCCGGGACCGGTGCGGAGGTAGGGCCGTACGTCCCGGAGTCAGACCTCGGCGAGCGAACGTCGCAGCAGCTCGACGAGCGCGTCGAGCTGGACCGTGTCGCCGCTCGCCACGTCGACGTCCGAGCCGTCGAGCGCGCGCGCCGCGAGGCCCTGCTTGGCGTCGATGAGCTCGGCGATGCGCGAGTCGATGGTGCCGGCGGCGAGCAGGCGCCAGGCGGTGACCGGCTCGTCCTGCCCGATGCGGTGCACACGGTCGATCGCCTGCTGCTGCTCCGCAGCCGTCCACGACAGCTCGGCGAGCACGACGTTGGACGCGGCGTGGAGGTTGATGCCGACGCCGGCCGCGAGCAGCGAGCAGACCGCGACGGAGACCTCGGGGTCGTTCTGGAAGCCGTCGATGGCGTCGGTGCGCTGCTTCGTCGTCTGCTCGCCGCGGATCGACACCGTGCGCAGACCCGCCTCGGCGAGCACCTGCTCGGCGGTGTCCATGACGTCGATGTGCTTGGCGAAGAGCACGACCTTGCCGACCGAGTGAGACAGCTGCGCCGCGTAGTCGGCCGCGAGGCGGGCCTTGGCGTGCCCGATGCGGCGCACGAGGCTGAAGACGCTCTCGGTGCTCTTGCCGTCGGACTTCTCGCCGGAGCCGGCACGCAGCTCGCCCGCGGCGACCCGGCGCATGAGCGCCTCGTCGGGCTCGCCCGGGATCTCGGTCGCGTTGGCCTCGGCCAGGAAGGCGCGGTAGCGGCGGGCGAGCTTGTCGCCCAAGGCCTTCTCCGCCGCGCGGATCGAGCGACCGAGGTCGTCGTCGAGCTCGACGGTGATGTCGGCGATGCGCTTGTCGGGCAGGTCCTTCGCCACGTCGACCTTGCGGCGGCGCACGATGCCCTGGTCGATGACGACCTGGCGCGCCTCGGGGTAGAAGCCGCGGTCGGCGGGGGTGAGGCCGATGCCGTCGAGCTCGCGCACGATCTCGGGGGCCGGCTTCCCGTCCTTGATCCAGCCGAGGAAGCGCCAGATCGCGTCGAAGTCCTTGACGTCGTTGATGAGCGGCGTGCCGGTGAGGGCAATGAGCAGCGGGTTGCCGCCGGGTGTCGTGGCTCGCAGCCGGTCGCCGAGGGCGAGCACCTGCTGCGACCGCTGCGAACCGAGGTTCTTGATGAAGTGGGCCTCGTCGACGACCATCGAGCGGAAGCCGAAGCTCGACAGCCAGCCGAAGTGCCGGTCGAGGATCTCGTAGTTGACGACGAAGACGTCGGCGAACGCGTCGACGTCGTTGCCGTCGCCGTGGATGACCGTGACCCGGCGCTGCGGCGTCCACCGCTCGACCTCGCGGGCCCAGTTGATCTTCACGACGTTGGGCACCACCGCGAGCATCGGGTAGGCGTTCGCGATCGAGGCGGCCATCACCGACTGCGCCGTCTTGCCGAGGCCCGGCTCGTCGGCGAGCAGGAAGGTGCGGTGGCCCTCCTGCACGCTCTGGAGGAAGCGCGACTGGTGGACCATGAGCTGCGACCCGGGCGGTGAGAACCGGTCGATCTGCGGCTTCGGCGGCAGCTCCATCGAGGCGGCCTCGCCGCCGGCGCCCTGCTCGAAGGCGCGGTAGAGCGGGCTGAGCAGGTCCCAGCCGGCGAGGCGGCCGGGCAGGTACTCCTGCTGGGCCCGGCCGAGGTCGGGCGTGAGGAACGGGTTGGCGAGGGCGCGCGACGGCACCGA
This sequence comes from Terrabacter koreensis, assembly GCF_054783315.1. Lineage (NCBI taxonomy): Bacteria > Bacillati > Actinomycetota > Actinomycetes > Micrococcales > Intrasporangiaceae > Terrabacter > Terrabacter koreensis. Next base: position 76,980 of record NZ_BAAGQU010000004.1, read on the forward strand.
CTGGGGCGTGACCTGGCGGGCGGCGATCTGCGGGGGCACGACGGGCCGCGGCGGCTCCGGCGCCTGGATGACGAGGTCCTCCTCGGCGAGCTCGGCGCCGGACTCGAGCAGCCAGTCGCGGCGCATCTGCTGGGCCGCCGGCCCCGGCTTGGCGTTCGCGTCGAGCAACGTCAGCAGGCTCGTGTCGCGCGCTGCGATCTGGGCGAGGATCGTCGCGATGCCGTCGAGGCGCTTGAGCAGGTCGGCGCGGGTGCCGCCGGGGATCGTCGCGTCGTCGCGCACCCGGGCCCGCTCGGAGCGCATGAGCAGGGCGACGACCAGGAACTTGGTGCGGTTCGTCGGGCTGGCCTTGCCCTTGCTCGACACCCGGGACTCGACCTCGCGCACCCTGCGGGCGAGCACGGGGATGAGCGGTGCGGGGTCGTCCTTGCGCTGGTTCTGGCCCTGGCCGTCGGGTCGGCGGCGGACGCGCGTTGCCATGTTCCTCCTGATGACGCGGCGGACGCGGGTCCGATGCCCGGAACGGCACCCTCACCCCAAGCTCGAACGGGTGACGCGGTGTCGGCGGCGGACTCGGCCCGAGTCCCGGTGGACGCGCCGTCGCGCGCCCGACGTCCCCGGCCGGCATACGGCATCGGCCCAAGAACGGGCCGCTGGAGACAGATCGACTCTACAGCCCGCCGGGCGTGGTCGGTGCCGTATGCCGCGTGCGTCGTCCCAGCGGGGCCGTCGAGGGCCGGGCTCGCTCAGCCCAGGCTGACCCCGACGAGCGCGCCGATGGCGTACGTGACCGCCATGGCGGCGAGCCCGCCGGCCACGTTGCGCGCGATGGCGCGCGGCACCGGGCTGCGGCCGAGCCGGGCGCTGACCCAGCCGGTCAGCGCGAGGGCAGCTGCCACGCTGATGACGGTGACGTGGATGCGGACGCTCTCGGGGCTGAAGGTGATCGTCAGCAGCGGCAGGAGCGCGCCGACGACGAACGCCACCATCGAGGCGCCGGCGGCGTGCCACGGGCTCGTGAGGTTGTCGGGGTCGATGCCGAGCTCGGCCTCGGCGTGCGCCGCCAGGGCGTCGTGCGCGGTGAGCTCGCGCGCCACCTCGACCGCCAGCCCCCGGCTCATGCCCTTGGCCTCGTAGAGCTGGGTCAGCTCCTCGAGCTCGCCGTCGGGGTCGTCGTGCAGCTCCTGCTTCTCGAGCTTGATGAGCGCGCGCTCGGAGTCGCGCTGGGTGCTGACGGAGACGTACTCGCCGGCAGCCATCGACATCGCGCCCGCCGCCAGTGCGGCGATGCCGGCCAGGATGATCGCCGCCCGGTCGTCGCTCGCGCTGGCGAAGCCGACGACGACGCCTGCCGTCGAGACGATGCCGTCGTTGGCGCCGAGCACACCGGCCCGCAGCCAGTTGAGGCGGGCGCCGACGCTGTCGTCGTGCGGCTCTTCGCGGGCGTCGAGGTCGCCGGGAGGCTGGGTCACGCGGGCTCCGATCGGAGAGGAGAGGTCGACCCGATCGTAGGTGCGCGGCGTGACTTCCGGGCGAGCGGCCCCGGAATGGGCGAGGATCTGGGCATGTCGGGAATTCCGGACGAAGACGGCACGGTGGGGGAGGAGCTCTTCCGCTGGATGGTCGCCGCGTCCCCCGACGGGCTGTGGGTCTTCGACGAGGACGGCCGCACGCTCTTCGCCAACGCCCGGATGGCTCAGCTGCTCGGTCGCGACCCCGACGAGATGGTGGGCTTCTCGGTCTTCGAGGCCGTCGACGACGTCGGCAAGGTGCAGTTCCGCCGGCACCTCGACGAGCTCGCGACGCGCGGCGAACCGGGCGACAACCTCGAGCGCAGCCTGCTCGACTCCCGCGGCGAGCGGTTCTGGGCCCTGGTGTCGCACACGCCGCTCGTCGACGAGTCGGGCCGCCGGCGCGGCTGGATGCACCGGGTCAGCGAGCACAGCGCCCAGCGCAAGCTGCTCGAGCAGCTCGCCGAGGCGCAGGCGATCGCGAAGATCGGCAGCTGGGAGTGGGACGTCGGCAGCGACCGCGTGTCGTGGTCCGACGAGCTCTACCGCATCTACGGCATGGACCGCAGCGAGCTCGCGCCCACCTACGAGGGCTTCCTCGCCCGCATCCACCCCGACGACCGCGACCACGTCGCCGCGACGGTCGGTGCGGCCGTCACCTCCGAGGACTCCTTCGAGTTCGACGCGCGGGTGCTGCGCACGGGCGGCGAGACCGGCTGGATCCGCGGTCGCGGGCTCGTCACGCGCGACCCCGAGGGCAACGCGATCCGGATGGGTGGCACCGCGCACGACATCACCGAGCAGAAGGACGCCGAGCAGGCCCTCGGCCTGGTCACGGCACTCGCGACCGCAGCCAACGAGTCGGCGACGCTCGACGAGGCACTGCCCGCCGTTCTCGTCGAGGTGGCCCGGCACACGACGTGGCGGCCGGTGCTCGCGACGGTCCTCGACGCGGAAGGTGCGCTCGGGTCGCCGATCGTCGCGCCCGACGGCACCGAGGTGAGCACGCTGCAGGTCGAGGTCGGCATGGAGTTCGCGGCGCGGGCCGCCGCCGACCGCACCGTCGTCGCCGACGCGTCGCCCGCGGGGTCCGTCATCGTGGCCGTGCCGGTCATCGCCGAGGACCGCGTCGCCTGCGTCGTCGTGCTCGACATGCGCAGCACCGCGCCGCCCGTCGCGTCCGACGCCGCGACGATCACGCAGCTCACCGCCCTCTTCGCCCGGGTCGCCGACCGCGAGTGGACGGCGCAGCGGCTCGCCGACGCCCGCGACGCCGCGATGGAGGCCTCGCGCGCGAAGTCCGAGTTCCTCGCGACGATGAGCCACGAGATCCGCACGCCCCTCAACGGCGTCATCGGCCTCTCCGAGCTGCTCGGCCGCACCGAGCTGACCCCGCACCAGCGGCGCCTCTCCGACGGCATCGACCAGGCGGGACGCGTCCTGCTCGAGCTCGTCAACGACATCCTCGACCTCTCCAAGATCGAGGCCGGGCGGCTCGAGCTCGAAGCGGTCGACTTCGACCCGGCCGCGGTGCTCGAGCGTGGGGTGGCGCTGCTCGCCGAACGGGCCCGCGCCAAGTCGCTCAACCTGTCGGTGACCCACTCCGCCGACGTGCCACTGATGGTCTCGGGCGACCCGGTGCGCTTCGGGCAGGTCATCGCCAACCTCACCACCAACGCCGTCAAGTTCACCGACACGGGCAGCGTCTCGGCGCACCTGTCGCTCGAGCGCCAGACGGCCGCCGGTCCGGTCCTGCGCGTCGAGGTCACCGACACCGGGCCCGGCATCTCGCCCGAGGTGCGCTCGCGGCTCTTCGAGTCCTTCTCGCAGGGCGACTCGTCGACGACGCGTGAGTACGGCGGCACCGGTCTCGGTCTGGCCATCAGCCGGCAGATCGTGACGGCCTTCGGCGGCGAGATCGGCGTCGTCAGCGAGCCGGGCCGGGGCAGCACGTTCTGGTTCACCGCCGCCTTCGCCACCCGGACGACAGGTGGCCTCGGCCGCACCGAGTCGCAGGTCGCGGCCGTGTCGGGCCTGCGTGCGCTCGTCGTGGGCGCCAACGCGGACCACCGCCGACGCGTCGAGGAGCAGCTGGCCGCCTGGTCGATGTCGGTGACGGCCGCGAGCACGGGTGTCGACGGGCTCGTCGAGCTCGACCGGGCCGAGCGAGGCGGCTCGCCGGTCGACGTCGTGGTGCTGGACGACCCCGGCACGGGCGTCGGGGGGCTCGAGGTCGCGCGGCTGATCCGCTCCGACGAGCGCTTCGCGGGCGTACGCGTCGTGCTCGTGTGTGCCCACGTGCCACCACCCGATGCGACGACCCTGACGGACTCGGGCGTCGACTCGACGCTCACCGCGCCGGTCATGCCGTCGGCGCTCTTCGACACCATGTCCGACGTCGCGGGTCGCGACCTGGTGCTCCCCGACGACGTCGGACACGGTGTCGGGGTCGCGGGTGCCACCGCCGTCGTGGTGCCGTCCGGGGCCGACGGACCCCTCGGAACCGTCCTCGTCGTCGAGGACAACGAGATCAACCAGCTCGTCGCCAAGGGCATCCTCGAGAGCCTCGGGTATGCCGTGGTGCTCGCCGGCAACGGCGTCGAGGGGGTGGCCGCCCACCGACACCACGGCGATGACCTCGCGGCCGTGCTCATGGACTGCCAGATGCCGCAGATGGACGGCTACGAGGCGACGCGCGAGATCCGCGCGCAGGAGCCGGACGGCCGGCGGCTGCCCGTCATCGCGATGACGGCGTCGGCGATCGCCGGAGAGCGCGAGCGGTGCCTGCAGGCCGGCATGGACGACTTCCTGACCAAGCCGATCGACGTCGCCCTGCTCGCCTCGACGCTGCAACGCTGGACCGGTGGGGCACACCGGGCCCAGCCGCAGACGCCCGTGACCCCGGCCGTGCCGGAACCTTCGACACCCCCGGTGCTCGACGACCGGAGGCTCGCCGAGCTGCGCGACCTCGAGCCCGGTGACCCGTCGCTGCTGCTGCGGTTCATCGACCGCTTCGGCGAGGGAGCCCGCCAGCGCGTCACCGACCTGCGCGCCGCGCACGCCGAGGGTGACGCGGAGAGCCAGGGCCGGATCGCGCACGGGCTGAAAGGGTCCGCCTCCAACCTCGGCGCCGCGGTGCTCGCCGACGTGTGCAAGCAGGTCGAGGACCTCGGAGCCGCCGGGCGCCTCGCCGACGAAGCCCTCGTCGCCCGGGTCGAGGACGAGGTCGGCCGGGCGACGAGGGCGCTCGAGGGTTACGCCGCGGGGCTGCGCGCGACGCGCTGAGCCGTCGAGTGCCCAGTTTCCGACGGCCCCACCTCGTCGAGTGCTCAGTTTCCGACGGCCCCACCTCGTCGAGTGCTCAGTTTCCGACGTACGAAAGTGGGCACTCGACGTGCCGGGCCGGGGTCCGGTGGTCAGGTGGTCTTGCTGTCGTCCGAGAACGGGTCGACGCCCTGCTGGCCCTGCTGGCCCTGCTGGTTCAGCTGGTTCAGGAGGTCCTGCGGGTCGAGCTGGCTCAGCTGGTTCGGGTCCATGCCGTTCAGGCCCCCACCCGGCACGCCGTTCTGGAGGTTGGGCAGCTGCTGGTTCGGCCCGCCGAAGCCGCCCTGGCCGTTGCCACCGGGCAGCTGGAAGCTGCGGCCACCGCCCGGACCCCGGAACGAGTCCCCGCCCGACGACCCCGCGGGCATGGCTGCAGCAGCGCCGATCGCGCCGGCCGAGGCCAGCACGAGCGCGAGACCGGCGGTCACGGCGGTCTTCTTCGCGCTCCAGCGGCCCGCAGGGTCGGTCCGCGGCTGCAGACCGGTGGCCGCCGTCGGGACGGACGGGCCCGCGATGGGGGAGGGGCCCTCGGGAGCGGGCATGCCGGCATACGCGTAGGGGGTGCTCGGCGGCGTCACGGGGAGCTCGCTCGTCGGCGGGGACGCCGGAAGGACGTGGGTGTCCGGCCCCTTCGGGTCGAACTGCGGCAGGCTCGGCCGCGGCTGTTCGGCCGGGCCCGGGGTGGTGGACTCGTTGCTCATGACAGCCACGGTCGAACCGCTGCCTGTGCAGGCGCTGTGGCTGACCCGTCGGGGTGCTGGGACTTCGGGACAGACGCTCCACAGGATTCGCACAGGGATGTGCTGGTCACCGCACAGCCCCACAGGTTTCACTGGATGACATGAGCGAGAAGACCAAGCCCGCAGCGGCCCGCCTCCAGCGCCTCGACGGCTCCCCGGTGCGGGTGCTCGTCGTCGACGACGAGGCCAACCTCACCGAGCTGCTCGGCATGGCCCTGCGCTACGAGGGGTGGGACGTACGGGCCGCAGGCACCGGCATGGAGGCCGTGCGCGCCGCTCGGGAGTTCGACCCCGACGCGGTGGTCCTCGACATGATGCTGCCGGACTTCGACGGGCTCGAGGTGCTGCGCCGCATGCGCGCCGACAACAGCAACGTGCCGGTCCTCTTCCTCACCGCCAAGGATGCCGTCGAGGACCGCGTCTCGGGCCTCACCGCCGGCGGCGACGACTACGTCACCAAGCCCTTCTCGCTCGAGGAGGTCGTGGCCCGCGTCCGCGCCCTCATGCGGCGCACCACGGTCGCGGTCTCGTCGTCCGACTCGGTGCTCGTCGTCGGTGACCTCACGCTTGACGAGGACAGCCACGAGGTCATGCGCGCCGGTGACGAGATCCACCTGACCGCAACGGAGTTCGAGCTGCTGCGCTACCTGATGCGCAACCCCAAGCGGGTGCTGTCCAAGGCCCAGATCCTCGACCGTGTCTGGAACTACGACTTCGGCGGGCAGGCCAACGTCGTCGAGCTCTACATCTCGTACCTCCGCAAGAAGATCGACGCGGGTCGCGAGCCGATGATCCACACGATGCGAGGGGCTGGTTATGTCCTCAAGCCGGCCGTCTGACGCGCCCGTCGAGAAGTTCGACCGACCCGAGCGCCCGGACCTTCCCGACCCCGCCGACCTGCCCGACGCCGACGGCGCGCCCGCCCCTGACCTCCGGGGCCCGGAGGTCGGTTTCACCGACGAGCCCGCCGACCAGCGCACCGACGACACGCGCACGTATGCCGTCCCCCTCGCTCCCGCGGCCGGGTTCCCTTCCGATGCCGCCTCCGAAGAGCCCGCAGAGGACCAGCGCACCCTGCGGGAGCGCCTCGCCGACGCCCAGGACCGGGTGCGGCCCTGGGCGGCTTGGACGCTCCGCGCCAAGCTCGTCGCCTCGATGCTGGCCCTCTTCACGATCCTCAGCCTCGTCACGGGTGCGCTGACCGTTGTGACCCTCGAGCGTCAACTGACCAGCCAGCTCGACGACCAGTTGCGGACTTCGATGCAGCGCTTCGACCGCCCTGGGGCACGACTGCCTGAGCTCGGTGCGGACGACAACCGTTCCGGCCCGGCGCGTGGCCCCGGGGACGAGGGCCTGTCCGTGTGGTTCCCGGATGACAGCGCGGCATCGGGCAGGGCCACGACCGGCCAGGGACGGAGTGTCGCCCTGAACGCGACCCAGCTCCAGCAGCTGGCGTCCGCGGGCCTGGGCAGCATGCCGATCGATATCCAGCTGGGCGGCCAAGTGGGGGAGTACCGCGTGACCGCCGTCCGGCTGCTGCTGGGCGACGGTTCGACGGGCACCTTCGTGGCGGGTCTCCCGCTCGAACCAAGGGCGCGGACGATCGCGCAGATGACGCTCACCGTCATCTCGACGGTGGCGGCCGGCATCATCCTCGTCGCCCTGATCGGGACGTGGCTCGTGCGGCGCAACCTCGAGCCGCTGCGTCGGGTGGCTGCGACCGCGACGAAGGTCTCGCGCATGCCGCTGCACTCGGGCAAGGTGGCGCTCGCCGAGCGCGTCGACGCCGCCGACACCGACACGCGCACCGAGGTCGGCCAGGTCGGAGCAGCCTTCAACGAGATGCTCGACCACGTCGACGAGGCCCTCAACGCGCGCCACCAGAGCGAGCAGCGGGTGCGCCAGTTCGTCGCCGACGCCTCGCACGAGCTGCGCACGCCGCTCGCGTCGATCAAGGGCTACGCGGAGCTGTCGCGCCGCGAGCCGAACGCCGTGCCGCAGACCGTCACCCACGCCATGGGACGCATCGAGTCCGAGGCGAACCGGATGAGCTCGCTCGTCGAGGACCTCCTGCTCCTCGCGCGACTGGACGCCGGCCGCCCGCTCGAGGAGGCACCGGTCGACGTGTCGATGCTCGTCATCAACGCCGTCAGCGACGCCCACGCCGCCTCGCCGGGCCACCGGTGGGACCTCGACCTGCCGCCCGAGCCGGTGGAGGTCCGGGGTGACGCGGCACGCCTGCACCAGGTCGTCGCCAACCTCCTCGGCAACGCCCGCACGCACACCCCCGACGGCACCCGTGTCACGACGTCCGTGCGCCCGGAGGGGGAGTGGGTTCGCGTGGCGGTCCACGACGACGGTCCTGGTGTGCCGGAGACCTTGCAGCCCAACGTCTTCGAGCGTTTCGCCCGCGGTGACGACGCGCGCGTGAGGGCCGGCGGAAGCACTGGCCTCGGCCTGTCGATCGTGGCCGCGGTGAGCAAGGCCCACGGCGGTCGCGTCGAGCTCGAGAGCAAGCCGGGCGACACGACGTTCAGCCTGCTCCTCCCCGCCGCCGTCTGAGGTCCCGCCAGGACCCGGGCCACGAGTGCTCATTCCCGCACCAAAGTCGGGTCATAGCAACGGCACAGCCGCGGGCCCGAGCGTTGAGCCATGGACACCATGACCCTCACGACCACGGGCACGGCGGGCAGCTCCGCACCGGCGCCCTCGGGGCCGGCCGACCCGCGCCCCCGGACCCACTCGACGCCCGCCGCCGCCCGTGCGGGTCGTCCCAACCGCTTCCAGCGCCTGTGGCGCGGGCCCGACGCAGACCCCGTCTGGGCGCGTCCGGCGCTGCTCGGCCTGCTCGTTGCGACACTCGTGCTCTACACGTGGAACCTCACGGCGAGCGGCTACGCGAACTCGTTCTACTCCGCGGCCGTCCAGGCCGGCGCCGACAGCTGGAAGGCCTTCTTCTTCGGCAGCTCCGACGCGGCCAGCTCGATCACCGTCGACAAGCCCCCGGCCTCCCTCTGGGTGATGGCCCTGTCGGTGCGGGTGCTCGGCCTCAGCTCCTTCGCGATCCTCCTCCCGCAGGCCCTCATGGGCGTCGCGACGGTGGGGGTCGTCTATGCGACGGTCAAGCGCCAGTTCGGTGCCGCCGCGGGTCTCATCGGTGGCGCCGTCGTCGCGCTCACGCCGGTCGCGGCCCTGATGTTCACCTTCAACAACCCGGACGCCCTCCTCACCCTGCTCATGGCGCTCGGCGCGTGGGCGACGGTGAAGGCCATCGAGCAGGCATCCCCGAAGTGGATGATGGTCGTCGGCGTCTTCATCGGCCTGGGCTTCCTCACCAAGACTCTCCAGGTTCTCCTCGTCGTGCCGTTCTTCGGCCTCGCCTACCTCGTCGCGGCGCCCACGACCCTGCGGAGGCGGATCGTCCACTCCCTCCTCGCCGTCGGCGCGATGGTGCTGTCGGCCGGCTGGTGGGTCGCGATCGTCGAGCTGATTCCCGCGTCTGCCCGCCCCTACATCGGTGGCAGCCAGACGAACTCGTTCCTCGAGCTGACCTTCGGCTACAACGGTCTCGGCCGCATCAACGGTGACGAGGCCGGCTCCGTCGGTGGCGGTGGTGGCAACGGCGGCGGCAACTGGGGTGCGACCGGCCTGTTCCGGATGTTCTCCTCGAGCGTCGGCGACCAGGTCTCGTGGCTCATCCCGAGCGCGCTGGTGCTGCTCGCGGCCGGCCTGTGGTTCCGGGGCCGGCGCCCGCGCACCGACCTGCGCCGCGCGGCCTACCTCGTCTGGGGCGGCTGGCTCGTCGTCACGATGCTCGTCTTCTCGTTCATGGCCGGCATCTTCCACGAGTACTACACGGTGGCCCTGGCCCCCGCGATCGGCGCGCTCGTCGGCATGGGCGCGGTCGAGGCCTGGCAACGCCGCGCCAGCGGTGCCGGCACGGTCGTCCTCGCGGTCGCGACCGCGGCGGCGGCGACCTGGAGCTTCATCCTCCTGTCCCGCACGACGGCATACGGCGACTGGCTGCGCGTCTCGGTGCTCGCGGTCGGCATGGCGGCGGCCCTGCTCATCCTCGCGACGCGCTGGCTGCACGTGCGCGCCGTGCCGCTCGTCGTCGCCGGTGCGCTCGTCGCGGGACTCGCCGGCCCGGGGGCGTATGCCGTGTCGACGACGGCCCAGGGCCACTCCGGGTCGATCGTCACCGCGGGTCCCGCCGGCTCCAGCCGCGGCCCGGATGGTGGCGGCGGGTTCCCGGGTGGGCCGCAGGGCGGAGGGGGCGCCATGGGTGGCCTGCTCAACGCCGAGACGCCCAGCACCGCCGTCGTCGCGGCCCTGTCGGCCAACGCCGACCGGTACACGTGGGTCGCCGCCGCCATCGGCTCACAGACCGCGGCCGGCCTCCAGCTCGGCACGCAGCTGCCGGTCATGGCGATCGGCGGGTTCAACGGCTCCGACCCGAGCCCGACCCTGGCCCAGTTCCAGCAGTACGTCGCCGACGGCAAGATCCACTACTTCGCCGGTGGTGGGCGCGGCTTCGGCAACCAGAACGGTGGCAGCAGCGCCTCGTCCGAGATCAGCGCCTGGGTGCAGGCGAACTTCAACTCGGTCGAGATCGACGGCTCCACCTTCTACGACCTGATCCAGCCCGTGTCGTCGGCTCAGTGAGCGCGGCCATGACCGACATCCGCACCGGCGGGGCCACGCACGTGGCCTCGCCGGTGGCGCGGATCCGTTTGTCCCGACAGGTGATCCGGTTCGCCGGGGTCGGCGTGCTCTCGACTGCCCTGCACCTCGGCCTCTTCGCGGCGCTCGAGCACGCGGGCATCGGGTCGCAGCTCGCCAACGGCGTCGCGCTCGTCGTCGCGACGATCGTCAACACCGCGGCCAACCGGGCGTGGACCTTCGGCGTGACCGGCCGCGAGCGCATGGTGTCGCACCACGGCCAGGCCCTCGTCATCTTCGCGATCACGTATGCCGCCACGACCCTCGCGCTCGCCGTGCTCGGTCGCGTCGCGCCCGAGTCCGGCACGGCGGTGCAGACCGCGGTCGTCGCCGTCGCGAACGTGCTGTCGACGGCCGTGCGGTTCGTCGCCATGAAGCGCTGGATCTTCCGGCCCACGGAGAGCGCCGCCGCAGACACCTGAGGGAGAGGTCAGTCGCGGTCGGCGTCTGCGGCGCAGGCCTCCCACCAGGGGTCCTGGTGGGCGGCGACGACCTCGTCGATGTCGTTGCCGCTCAGCTCGATCCGCGTGCCGACCTTGGGTGCGACCAGGCGGACTCCGCTCTCGGCAGCGGCGCGGCGGGCCCAGCGGATCGGCTCGCTCCACCAGTGCGTGGCGAGGTTGAAGGTCGCCCAGTGGATCGGCAGCATGACCGAGTCGGTCTCGCCCTTGTTGAGGTCGAGGTGTGCCTCGATGGCCTGGGCGGGGTCGAGGTGGATGTCGGGCCAGTGCACGCTGTAGGCGCCGATGGGGATGATCGTCAGGTCGAACGGCCCGAGGTCGGCGCCGATGTCGGCGTAGCGGTGGGTCGGGCCGGAGTCGCCGCCGAAGAACACCGAGTGCTGCGGCCCGTGCAGCGACCAGGCCGCCCACAGCGTCTGGTTGCGCACGAAGCCGCGACCGGAGAAGTGGCGCGCCTCGCAGCAGGTGATGCGGATGCCGGCGACCTCGGTCTCCTCGCGCCAGTCCAGGCTCGTGATGCGTCCCGTCGGCACGCCCCAGGAGCGCAGGTGCTCGTCGACGCCCAGCGGCACGACGTAGTGCGGCCGGTGGGTGCGCTCGAGCTGCCGGATCGACGGCTCGTCGAGGTGGTCGTAGTGGTCGTGGCTGATGACGACGGCGTCGAGGTGCGGCAGCTCGGCGATGGGTCCGGGCACGGGGTGCAGCCGCTTCGGTCCGGCGACGACCGACGGCGAGGCACGGTTGCCGAAGACGGGGTCGAGCAGGAAGCGGCGGCCGTCGAGCTCGACGACGCTCGTCGCGTGCCCGTACCACGTGACGGCGAGGTCGGCGGGCTCGTGCGCGTGGCGCGGCCGGACGAGGGGCACGGTGCCGCGGGGGCGTCCACGGCCGAACTCGCGCACCATCGTCATGAGCATGCTGCCGGGACCCTCGGCCTCGGACGTCGCGACGACGTGCGTCGGCTCGTGGGAACGGAACTCACCGTCGCGGTAGTTCGGCGAGCCGGCGGCGCGGCTGCGCTGCGTCGCGGTCGGGGCGCCCATCCGGCGCAGGATCGGGAGCTGCACTGGCTTCTCCTGCCTGTCGTGCAATCACGGTCGGCGGCCCCGGGAAGGGCCACCGTCATTCTCGTCCAGCGACGGGGGAGTCGCCCGAGTTCCCCCGTGGAGATCGGGTGACGGCCGTGTGAACGTCAGTCGCGGTCCTCGGCCGCCGAGCAGACCTCCCACCACGGGTCGGAGTGCGCCTTGGCGACGGAGCGCGCGTCGTCACCGGCGAGGTCGACGCGCTGGCCGACGCGGGGGAAGGCGACGGGCACGCCGGCCTCGGCAGCAGCACGGCGCAACCGGCGTACGGGCTCGGCCCACCAGTGCATCGACAGGTTGAACGTGGCCCAGTGCACCGGCACGAGCAGCGACTCGCGCGCGGCGGTGCGCACCGTGCGGGTCGTCTCGGTGGGCTCGCCCTCCTCGTGCGCCCCGCCGGGGGTGTCGATGCGCTGGTCGCCGGCGATGAACCCGTCCGCCACGCCGGCGTCGTCGGCCACGAGCGCCTCGGCGTCGTCGCCGAGGCGGTTGACGTCGCGGTGGGCGGCGAGGGCCTGCTCGGGGTCCATGTGGATGTCGGGCCAGAACGAGTCGTAGGCGCCGACCGGCATGAGCGTGAGGTCGAAGGGGCCGAGGTCGGCGCCGATGCTCGCGAAGCGCTTCGACGTGCCGGAGTCGCCGGGGAAGTAGGCCGAGTGCGCGGGGCCGTGGAGGGCCCAGCCGGCCCACAGGGTCTGGCTGTCGACGAGGCCGCGACCCGAGTTGTGGCGGGCCTCGGTGCAGGTCAGCCGGATGCCGGCCACCTCGGTCTCGCCGCGCCAGTCGAGGGCGGTGATGCGCTCCTCGGGCACGCCCCACGCGAGCAGGTGCGCGTTGACGCCGAGCGGCACGACGTAGTGCGGCCGGTGGGTCTGCTCGAGCCGGACGATCGAGGGCTGGTCGAGGTGGTCGTAGTGGTCGTGGCTGATGAGCACCGCGTCGATGCTGGGCAGGTCGGCGATGGAGCCGGGCACCTCGTGCAGGCGCTTCGGGCCGGCGTGTCGGATCGGTGACACCCGCTCGCTGAACACCGGGTCGACGAGGAAGCGCGCGCCGTCGATCTCGATGACCGTCGTGGCGTGGCCGTACCACGTGACGGCGAGCTCGCCCGGCTGCTGCGGCGGCTCGGCCGCGACGACGGGCACGGTGCCGACGGGCTCGCCCCGGCCGTGCACGCGGATGGCGGCGAGCAGGGCGCTCGTCTGGGCCTTGATGCGGGGCCGGAGCGAGGGCTCCTCGCCCTCGAAGCGCCGTCCCTTGAAGTTCGGGGACTCCCTGACGATCGGCAGGATGGCTGCGGGGGAGGCGCCCATCCGGTGCATGACCCGGACGAACTGCCGCGACCGGGTGCGGGACGAGACCTTCTCGATGGCGTGGGAGAGGGCCCGGACGGAGGGACGATCGGAGGTGCCGAGGCTGCGCATCGGTGACCTTTCGAGGGCTGGGCGAGGGGTGGAGAGGGGCTCTCGGAACGTACCCGCGTCAGCCTCTGCGTCAGCATGGTGTTGACGTGACACCATGCTGGTGTCATAGTGATGCGCATGGACATCACGGAGTACGTCGACGCACTGCGTCGGGATCTCGCCCAGGCGGCCAGGGCGATGGGTCCGGAGACCGAGCAGGCCGCCGAGCGCATCGGCTTCGCCCTCGACTCGTCGGCGCGGCTGGCCCTCATGGACGCCTTGTCGCACGCTGCGGCCGAGATCACCAACGAGCTCGACGGCACGTCCGTCGAGGTTCGGCTCCAGGGCCGCGAGCCCGTCTTCGTCGTCGTCGGCGCCGGCCCAGCCGCCCTCGCCGAGGACGCCCAGAGCGTGCGCACCGATGACACCACTGCGGTGTCAGCCGAGGACGAAGGGCCCGAGACCGCCCGCATCACCCTCCGCCTGCCCGAGGTCCTCAAGGCCCGTGCCGAAGAGCTCGCCACGAGCCGGGGCCAGTCGCTCAACACCTGGATCGTCAATGCCGTGCGGGCGGCGACGGCAGCCCCGGGGCCCGCGCCCGGCTTCCCCCCGATGCCCCCCGGCCCCCAGTTCGGTCCCGGCGCGCCGGGGCGCAACCGCTCCTCGAACAAGCGGGTCCAGGGCTGGGTGCGCTGACCCGCCCCACGGCGACGCACCCGCCCGCACGCACCCGCCACACGGCATACGCACACTTCGAGACAAAGGACATCCCATGAGCACCAACCTCGAGACCCGCTTCGACACCACGGGTCCGATCAACCTCAAGGTCGAGCTCCTCGTCGGCGACGTCACGCTGACGGCGGGCGAGGCGCCGACCACGACCGTCCGGCTCGTCCCCCGCGGCAAGAGCGGCGCCGAGATGGCCGAGAAGTTCACCGTCGAGGCGCACGGCAACGACGTCGTCGTCATCGCCCCCAAGCGCGAGAGCTTCTTCGCCTTCGGCTCCAAGGGCTCGGTCGACGTCGAGATCGAGCTGCCGACGAGCAGCACGGTCGAGGCCAAGACGGGCGCTGGCGACGTCGCCGCCACCGGCCTGCTCGGTGACGTGCGGGTCAGCACCGGCGCGGGCGACCTCACCTTCCACGAGGTCGGCTCCGCGCACCTCAAGTCCGGCTCGGGCGACCTCACCCTGCAGTCGAGCCGCGGCGACGTCAACGCCAAGACCGGGTCGGGTGACGTCTCCATCGGATCGGCCGGCGGCCGCCTCGACCTCGTCTCGGGCAGCGGCGACATCTCGATCCGGCGCACCGACGCCGGCGTCAAGGCCCGCACCGGCTCGGGCGACCTCCACATCGACGCGAGCACCGGCGACCTCGAGCTGATGACCGGCACCGGCGACGTCGTGCTCGGCGCGGTGCACGGGGGCCAGGTCCAGGCCAAGACCGGCACCGGCGACGTCAGCATCGGCATCGCGAACGGCGTCGCGACCTACCTGGACCTCAACAGCGTCACGGGCGACGTCGACGTCGACCTCGAGAGCACCGACGGCCCCGGGGACTCCGAGGCCCGAGCCGGCCTCTCCGTCCACTCCGGCAGCGGCGACATCCGCGTCAAGCGAGCGAAAGTGAGCCTGTCATGAGCACCTACAGCGGCACGTACGGCAGCGGCAGCACGGTCGGCCTCTCGCTCCAGGAGGCGCTTGCCCGCGAGCTGATCCACCAGCGGGTCGCCGAGCGACACCACGCGCCCAAGCCCACCCGAGTGCGACGCGGCGTCCGGGCCGCGCACCTCCTGCGCAGCATCGCCGAGCGCCTCGACCCGGCAGCTGCGGCCCAGACCACCCCGGCAGGGGCTCCGGCGACGGCCGTGTCGCCGCACGCCGGCAGCCCCCGACCGTGGTCGGCCCAGCCTCGGCCGGCCGTCCGGCGGGCGCCGCACCGCCACAGCTGAAGACCTCTCGTCGACGGAGCCCGCCGCCCCTCCCTGCGGCGGGCTCCGTGCTGCCGAGGCTCGACCGGCGCATGCGACGATCGAGGCATGTACGTCCCCAAGGCCTTCGGCATGGCCGAGTCCGACCTGCACGCCTTCCTCGAGGCACAGCCGTCCGCCCACCTCGTCACCGTCGGTCCCGACGGGGTCCCGGACGCGACGCTGCTGCCGATCGTCGTCGAGGGTGACCGGGTGCTCGGTCACCTGGGCCGCAAGAACGGGCAGTGGGAGCGCATCGTGCCCGGATCGCCGGGTCTCGTCGTCGTCACCGGTGCCGACGCCTACATCTCGCCCAGCTGGTATGCCGCCAAGGCCGAGCACGGGCGCGTCGTGCCCACGTGGAACTACAGCGAGGTCCACCTGCGTGGGGCCGTGACGGTGCACGACGACCCCGACTGGGTGCTCGACGTCGTCACCCGCCTGACCGAGCGCCACGAGGCCCATCGGGAGGGGCGGTGGCACGTGGCGGACGCCCCCGAGAAGTACCTCCGCGGGCAGCTGCTCGGGATCGTCGGCGTCGAGGTGGTCGTCGAGTCCGTCGAGGGCAAGGCGAAGCTCGGCCAGAACCGCTCGGACGCCGACCGGGTGGGTGCGGTCGCGGGACTGCGGGCCGAGCCGGGAGTGCTGCCGGGAGTCGTGGCCGACGCCATGGAGAAGGCCCTCGAGCACTGAGCCTCTGCCGACCTGGCCGCGGACGTCCCTGCACCGCAACACCTTCCGGACGCTTGCCGAACGCATGCGACCAGCACAGACGGTGCACAGGCGTTGGCCCGAGGCTCGAGCCATGGACACGACACCCCGCCCCGACCGTCACGCCACTCCCACTCCCACGCCGCGCGGCGGGCACCGCAGCTCGATCCGCCGTGGGCTGGGTGCTGCCGGTGCAGCCGTCGCCGTGGCCTTCGTCGGCACGGCCGCCCTCGGCGCCGGCACGGCTCACGCCGCAGGGGTCGCCGGCGGCCTCGTGCCCGTCAAGGCGGCGACGCAGCCGGCGCCACGGCCCCACCCGCACCGGCACGACGCCGCCCACCCGGCGAACCTGCCGCCGGCGACGACCGCCGCCTACCGCTACTCCTTCCGCGACGGGCAGCTCATCCGGCTCTGACCGCTCGCGTCAGGCGCTCGGCGCCCGTCTCAGCGGCTCGGGTCGAGCCAGGCGTGCACGAGCGGCACCACCGAGGCGCCCTCGCCGCTCGCCGCCGCCACCCGCTTCATCGACCCGGCACGGATGTCACCGGCCGCGAAGACGCCGCGGACCGTCGTCTCGAGGCTCTCGGGCGGCAGGCCGTCACGCCACCGGTCCTGCGGCACGTCTCGACCCGTCAGCACGAACCCGCGCTCGTCGCGGGCGACCTCGGCGGGCAGCCAGTCGCAGTAGGGCTCGGCACCGATGAGCAGGAACAGGCCTCGGCAGTCGCGCCGGGTCTCGCTGCCGTCGCGCACGTCTCGGGTCGTCACCCAGCCGAGCCGGCCGTCGTCGCCCGCGCCGCCCTCGACGACCTCGCAGCACGGCTGGACCGTGATGCGCGGGTTGTACCGGATCTCGCCGACGAGGTAGTCCGACATGGTCTCGGCGAGGCTCTCGCGACGCACGAGGATGGTGACCGAGCCGGCGAAACGGGCGAGGTGGATCGCGGCCTGGCCGGCCGAGTTGCCACCGCCCACGACGATGACGTCGGACCCCTCCATCTCGCGGGCGGCCGTCATGGCGCTGCCGTAGTGGACGCCGAGCCCGACGAGCCGCTCGATGCCCGGGGCGTCGAGGCGGCGGTACTTCACGCCGGCGGAGACGACGACGGCGCGGGCGCGCACGTCACCTCCCTCGGTGCAGAGGCGGTGCGGCTCGGGGTTGCCGTCGTCGTCGACACCTCCGGCGACGAACGAGGTGACCGGCCAGCCGGTGAAGAACTGGGTGCCGAAGCGGATCGCCTGGTTGCGCGCGCGCTGGGCGAGGCGCATACCGCTGATGCCCCTCGGGAAGCCGAGGTAGTTGCGGATCATCGACGACGTGCCGGCCTGCCCGCCAACGGCTTCCGCCTCGAGGACCACCGTCGAGAGTCCCTCGGACGAGGCGTAGACCGCGGCTGCGAGACCAGCGGGACCGGCCCCGACGATCGCGACGTCCACGACGCGGTCGACGTCGACGTCGGCGGGCCGTCCGTAGATGCGCGAGGCCACGTCGCGCACGCTCCGTGCGCTGCCGACGCGTTTGCCCATGTCCATGACGAGCGGGAACTCGGGCTCTCCGCCCTCGGCCGCGAGCAGCTGCAGCACGTGCTGGCCCTTCTCGCTGTCGGGCGGGTAGACGCGGTTCGGCATGCCCATGCGGTCGAGGTAGTCGCGGATGCCGAGCGTCAGGGCGTCCTCGACGGGGGAGACGATCGCGACAGCCACGACCTCCGGCTCGGCGACCGTCGAGCCCCAGTCCGACAGCAGCTCGCAGATCGCCGTGTGGAACTCCTCGTCACGGGCGCCGCGCGGCATGAGCAGGTATGCGTCGTACTTGCCCTTCGCCATGCCGCCGCGCAGCCGCTCGGCGTCCTCGCGGAACGTCGACACGTGCGCGGCGATGACCCGCCGTGCGGT
The DNA here is from genome assembly GCF_054783315.1 of Terrabacter koreensis. NCBI lineage: Bacteria > Bacillati > Actinomycetota > Actinomycetes > Micrococcales > Intrasporangiaceae > Terrabacter > Terrabacter koreensis. The sequence continues at coordinate 94,801 of NZ_BAAGQU010000004.1, forward strand.
CGGCACCGGCTGCCGCCACCAGTGGAAGGCCTGGTGCACGTCGGCGTCGGGGAGGCGTGACTCGGTGACGAACATCGCCACCTGGCCGCCCTCGGCCACCACCTTCTTGGCGGCCTGCTTCGCCTCGTGCGCCGACGTGGCCGTCGGCAGCTCGTAGTCACGGGCGTAGCGGCTGAACTCGTCGAACAGCTGCTCGCAGCGCGTCTCGGACACCAGGATGATCGCCGGCTTCACCCTGTCGATCCTAGGAGGGGTGGCCCCGAGAAGGTATGCCGTCGAGCTCAGTCGGTGACCACGGTGACGTCCCCGGGGTCGCCCAGGACCTCGACGTCGCCGTCGTCGGAGACCGCGACGTCGATGCGCTGTCCGCAGAAGCGCAGTCCGTCGACGCGGAAGGCGCCGTAGGGGGAGGGGCGCACCGGCTCGAGCCGAAGCGTCCGCGTCGCCGCGTCGGGTCGGGGGCGCAGGGCCACCGAGAGCAGCGCGACGGCCGAGGCGGCGGACCATGCCTGCGGGCGGCACGACGCCGGGTAGGGCGTCGGGGCGCCGGAGAGGGCGACGCCCGAGTAGAGCTCGGGCCAGCGGTACGAGAAGGCCTCCGCGGACGACAGGAGAGTGCGGGCCACAGCGCCAGACTCAGCGTCGAATCCCTCGCGGGACAGGCCGATTGCCGTGATCGCGGTGTCGTGGGTCCAGATCGAGCCGGTGTGGTAGCCGATCGGGTTGAAGCCGCCGTTCCCGGTGCCGAAGGTGCGCACGCCGAAGTCGTCGAGCAGCTCGGGCCCGGTCACCGTGGCGGCGACCTCGCGCGCCTCGGCGGCGTCGAGGGCTCCCGTGCCGAGGACGTGACCCATGTTCGATCCGAGGCCGTCGACCGCGCGGCCGGCGCCGTCGAGGGCGATGGCGAGGTGGCGGCCGGCGTCGGTCTTGACCCAGAACCGGTCGCGCAGCCGCTGCTCGAGGGCCGAGGCCTGCGCCTCGAGCGCGTCGGCGTCGTCGACCTCGGTGGCGCCCAGTGCGCGGTGCAGGCGGGCGGCCGCGCGGAGGGCCTCGACGGCATACGCCTGCGCCTCGACGAGCGCGATCGGCGCGTCGGCGACGGTGCCGTCGCGCCAGCGGATGGAGTCGCCGGAGTCCTTCCAGCCCTGGTTCGCGAGGCCGGTGCCCGAGGTGTCGATGTACTTGAGCAGCCCGTCGGCGTCGGGCTGCCCGTCGCCGATGAGCCATCTGACGGCCGCGCGGAGCGCGGGCAGCAGGGTCTTCGCGCGCTCCACGGGAAGTCCCCAGTCGACGGCCTCGGCGAGCAGGCAGACCCAGAGGGCCGTCGCGTCGACGGTGCCGTAGTAGACCTGCGGCAGCGTCATCCCGGTGTTCTTGTCGCGGTAGACGTGCCGTCGCAGCTCGTGCGGGATCTTGCCCGGCGCCTCGCCGGTGACGAGGTCGTGCGTGGTGCCCTGCCGGCGCGCGAGAGTGTGGAGCGTCCCCTCCGCGAGCTCGGTGCCGAGGGGAAGGAGCATTCGGGCCGCCCAGATCGAGTCGCGTCCGAAGAGCGTGAGATACCAAGGAGTTCCGGCCGCAGCGAAGACGTCGTCGGGCGAGGCGGGGTCGCGGAGCACGAGGTGGCGCAGGTCGTCGAGGCCGCGCTGGACCGTGCGGGCGAGACGGTGGTCGCGGGCGGTGACGCGCACGTCGTCCCAGTGCACGGCGTCGGCCCCGGGGTCGGCGTCGAAGGCCGATGCCTGCAGCCGCTCGGTGGTCACCCGGAGGCAGAGCGAGGCCGTGCTGCCGGGCTCGACGACGAGGGTCGCGCCGAGGACCACGGCGCCGTCAGGACCCGGCTCGACGGTCGCGCCCGAGCCGGGCGGCAGCTCCTCCAGGGTCAGCGTGGTGCGGTGCCAGTCGTCCTCGAGCACCGCGTGGCCGTCGACGACGGTGACCGCCGTGGGGGGTCCCGTGAGCCGACCCGACTTCACGGCTCCGATGTCGAGGCCGTCGCCACCGACGACGAGCCGCACGGGGGCGTGCACGGTCTGCGCCGCGCGCGAGGTGATGGCGACCTGCTCGGTCAGGGTGCGCCCGTCGGCCGAGAGCAGGTGCCTCGAGCGGAGCACCTCGACGGTGGGGTCGGGGCCCGGGTTGCCCAGGCCGCGGGCAGACCCGGCGTACTCGGCCGTCGAACCCGAGGCGCGTTCGGCGACGAAGGCCGGAGCCTCCGACGCCACCTCGAGGCGCAGGGTGCCGAGGATGCGGCGGTCGTCGACGTAGAGCCCGTGGCTCGTGCCGGGGAGCACGTCACCTGATCGGTCGGCGAGCACCGTCGCGTTGCCGTCGACGACGATCGACAGCTCGTGGAGCCAGGGCTGTCGAGGGGGGCGCTGCGTGTCGCGCTCGGTCACCGAGGGGCCTTCCGTCGGGCGGGAACGGGCTGTCGGGAGCGCCGTCGGCGCCGACCCAACCTGTCACGAAATGGTCAAGCATCCTTGACCAATCCGGGCAGACAAGAGCATGCTCCCTCTCGTATGAACGTTCAAGTCCACCGGACTTGCCGGTTTTGAACGATCAACTCGCTGGACTGGATGGGCTCGACCGCAAAGGAGCGTGGAGTGCAGGCCGATGAGTCGCGTGGTGGCCGGACGACGATCGTCGACGTCGCCGAGGCCGCGGGCGTGTCGCGCCAGACGGTGAGCAACGCTCTCAACCGCCCGCACAAGGTCGCTCCCGACACGCTCGAGCGGGTGCTGCGTGAGGTCGAGCGACTGCGCTTCACCCCGCACGCGTCGGCGCAGCAGCTGCGCCGGCAGCGCGCCTCGGCCTTCGGCTTCGAGGTCAACCCGTCGGGTCACCGTCGGCTCGGGCACATCCTCGACGAGTTCCTGGTCGAGCTCACCGTGTCCGCGCCCGCCCACGCCAGCCACCTGCTCGCCTTCGCCCCCGACCCCGACGACGTCATCGCCGGCTACCGCCAGACGCTCGCGAGCGGTCTCGTCGACGGGTTCGTCCTCGCCGACACCCGCCACGCCGACCCCCGGCCGCAGTGGCTCATCGAGCACGGCGTGCCGTTCGTGTCGTTCGGGCGGGTCTGGGACCGCCCCGAGCTCACCCGCTGGGTCGACGTCGACGGCCACGCCGGCGTGCTCGGCGCCGTGCGCCACCTCGCTGCCTCCGGCTACCGGCAGATCGGCTGGCTGGGGTGGCCCTCCGGCTCGCCCGTCGGCGACGACCGCCGCCGGGGCTGGGCCGACGGGCTGGCCGAGCTCGGCGTCACGGGCGAGGCCCCCACGGCCGAGTCCGTGCAGGACCTCGACGAGGCGACCGGGGCCGCCGAGCGGCTGCTCGACCGGCTCGGGCCCGACGCCGCGATCGTCTGCGCCTCCGACCTGCTCGCCCTCGGAGCCCTCCGGGCCGTCCGCAACCACGGGCTGGAGCCCGGCCGGGACGTCGGGGTCGTCGGCTTCGACGACACCGACGTCGCCGCAGCCATGCAGCTGACGAGCGTCCACCAGCCCGTCGCCGAGGCCGCCCGCATCGCCTGGGACCTGCTCGTCGACCCCGAGACGACGTCCGCCCCGGTGCTGCTCGAGCCCACCCTCACCGTGCGCGCGTCGAGCGTGCGCGACTCCGCCGGGGCCGGCCGCTCGTCCGTCCCCGAGCCACCGTGAAGCAAGCGCGGTTCCACGACGACCCACCCGGCATACGCCAGGGATCACGCCCCCACCACCCGAAACAGGAGACATCGATGTCACGCAAGACCACCACGGCCGCCGCAGCGGCCTGCCTCACCGGCGCGCTCGTCCTGAGCGCGTGCGGCGGGGGCGGCTTCAGCGGTGGCAACAACGCGCCGCAGGCCACGTCCAAGGGCCCCGTCAAGCTCACCGTCATGATCGGCAGCTCGGGCGACGCCGAGACCAACGCGGTCAAGCAGGCCACCGCGGCGTGGGCCAAGAAGACCGGCAACACCGTCGAGGTCATCGCCGCGTCCGACCTCGGCCAGCAGCTGGGTCAGGCCTTCGCGTCGACGACGCCCCCCGACGTCTTCTACACCGACGCCTCCAAGGTCGGCACGTTCGCCAAGGCCGGCAACCTCTACGCGTACGGCGACCAGGTCAAGGACGCCGGCTTCCTGCCGGCCCTCGTGAAGGCCTTCACGTACGACGACAAGTTCTACTGCGCCCCCAAGGACTACTCGACGCTCGCCCTCGAGATCAACACCGACCTGTGGAGCAAGGCCGGCCTCACCGACGCCGACATCCCGAAGGACTGGGCCGGCCTCGAAGCGGTGGCCAAGAAGCTGACGTCGGGCAAGGTCACCGGCCTCGTCATCGGCGACGACATCAACCGCAGCGGCGCCTTCATCAAGCAGGCCGGCGGGTGGATCGTCTCCGAGGACGGCAAGACGATGACGGCTGACAGCGCACCGGCCAAGGCGGGACTGGCAGAGGTCCAGAAGATGATGAAGGACGGAGTCCTCAAGTTCAGCAAGAACACCAACCCGTCCACCGGCTGGGGCGGCGAGGCCCTGGGCAAGGGTGTCGCGGCCATGACCATCGAGGGCAACTGGATCAGCGGCGCCAAAAAGGACTTCCCGAACCTCAAGTACAAGGTCGTCGAGCTGCCGGCAGGCCCGGCAGGCAAGGGGACGCTGCTGTTCAGCAACTGCTGGGGCATCGCCGCCAAGTCGCCCAACCAGGCGCAGTCCGTCGACCTGGTCAAGTCGCTCATCACGACCGACCAGCAGATGGCCTTCGCCGACGCCTTCGGCGTCATGCCCTCCACCGAGGAGGGCGCCAAGGCGTTCGCGGCGAAGTTCCCGGACCAGCAGGCCTTCGTCGCCGGCGGCCAGTACGCCCAGGGCCCGGTCAACCTGCCGGGCTTCGACGAGGTCATCACGAAGTTCAACTCGCAGCTGGCGACGCTGGGCAAGGGCGGAGACCCGAACGCCTGGCTCGCAGAGCTGCAGAAGAACGGCACCGCCGCCCTCTCCGGCTGACCCAGCCCTGGCGTCCGCCCACCTCATGGCGCGGCGGGCGGACGCCACTCTCTCCCCACGGTCGCCGATCCCCCAGGAGGGCTTCATGGCATCCATCGACGAACGTCCCCCGGACGACGTCACCGCGTCCGGCGCGCGAGCCGGGCAGGTGGCCGCGGTCTCCGCGGGCACCCCGACCGGCCAGGCCGGCGCTCCCGGCGCCCGACGTGCGCCGCGCCGCAACCGGGGCGGCCTACGCGGGCGAGAAGGCGCGGCGGGCTGGCTCTTCGTCGCCCCCATGATCGTCATCCTCGGGGTCTTCCTCGTCATCCCGATCGGGATGGCCCTGTGGGTGAGCTTCACCAACTGGCAGGGCAACTCCAACCCCTTCCAGGTCGGGCAGGGCACCGATGTCGTGGGTCTGAAGAACTACACCGACCTGTTTGCGCGCGACGGCCTGACCCGCGACAACTTCATGCAGTCGATCGGCAACACCTTCTACTACGTGCTGCTCGTCGTCCCGCTGCAAACGGCCCTCGCACTCGGGCTCGCGCTGCTCGTCAGCAACACGATGCTCAAGGGCCGCAGCTTCTTCCGCACCGCCTTCTACTTCCCGTCGGTGACGAGCTCGATCGCCATCGCGACGGTCTTCCTCTTCCTCTTCTCCAACACCGGCGCCGTCAACGCCTTCCTCGCCTTGTTCGGCATCGACGGGCCACAGTGGTTCACCGACAGCCGAGGCCTGCTCCACCTCGCCTTCAACGCGGTCGGGGTCGACAACCCCTCGTGGGCCCAGGGTGAGATCTTCGGACGCACCCTCTGGGACTGGCTCTCCGGCCCGTCGGTCGCGATGTTCGTCATCATCTTCCTCGTCATCTGGACGACGTCGGGCACCTTCATGCTGATGTTCATCGCGGCGCTGCAGGACCTGCCCGTCGAGATCGACGAGGCGGCGGCCCTCGACGGCACGTCGCGCTGGCAGAAGCTGCGGCACGTGACGCTGCCGATGATCAAGCCGGCGCTCTTCCTCGTCATCACGCTCGGGATCATCGGCACGTGGCAGGTCTTCGACCAGATCTACGTCATGGGCAAGGGGCAGCCCGACGGCACGACCCTGAGCCCGGCCTTCCTCTCCTACCAGCAGAGCTTCGGCAACTTCCGCTACGGCTCAGGTGCAGCCATGGCCTTCGTCGTCTTCCTCATCATCGTCGTCCTGACGCGATTGCAGCGCTACGTGCTTACCGACAAGGACGACCGCAAGCCCCTCTTCCGACTCGGAGGCCGCAAGTGATCGAGCGCCGGTCCAACCCCGTCAAGACGATCCTGCTGTATGCCGCACTGCTCGCCTTCGCGGTGTTCTTCATCTACCCCTTCCTCATCCAGATCTCGACGTCGTTCAAGACCGACCCCGACGCGGCGAACAATCCGTTGTCACTCGTGCCGAACCCCGTCACGACCCAGGTGTGGCAGCGGATCTTCGGTCAGACCGGCGACTCCTCGGTGCCCGTCACGACCTGGGTCCAGAACTCGTTCATCGTCACCCTCGTCGTGACGGCCGCGCGCGTCTTCCTCGACTCGCTGGCCGGTTACGCCCTGTCGCGGCTGCAGTTCCGCGGCCGCAACGCCGTCTTCGCAGCCCTGCTCGCCGTGATGGCGGTCCCCGGCGTGGCCCTGCTCATCCCGAAGTTCCTCATGGTCAACTACCTCGGCATCTACGACACGTACACCGCGATGATCCTGCCCCTCATCGTCGACGCCGCAGGCGTCTTCATCATGAAGCAGTTCTTCGACTCGGTGCCGGTCTCGATCGAGGAGGCGGCCCGGATGGACGGTGCGAGCATCTTCCGCACCTTCTGGTCGGTGGTGCTGCCGATGGCCAAGCCGGCGCTCATCACCCTGACGATCCTGTCGTTCCAGGGTTCGTGGAACGAGTTCTCCCACTTCCTCGTGGTGACCAAGGGCACGCCCGAGCACCAGACGCTCGTCACCGGCCTGGCCAGCCTGACGAGCGGACAGCTGGGTTCCGGCACCCAGTACCCCCTCAAGCTCGGCACCGCCCTGCTGGCGACGATCCCGGTCGCGGTGCTCTTCTTCGCGCTCCAGCGCTACTTCATCCGGGGCGCGAACGAGGGAGGCGTCAAGGGGTGAGGGGCCGTGCCACTGCCTGAGGGCGCTGGCGCAGGGTCAGCCACAGCCGGTGGGCGGTGACCACGACGAGCGCCCAGGCGAGGCCGATGAGCCACCCGGCGACGACGTCGGTGAGCCAGTGGTGTCCGAGGAAGACGCGCGAGAGGCCCATGGCGAGCACGAACACCGTGGCCACCGTGACCGTGGCGACGCGCTGCCAGGTGGCGGTCGTCTCGATGAGGACGAGGTACGCGACCACGGCCGTCAGCACGGTCGCGTTGAGGGTGTGACCGCTGGGAAAGCTGGGCGAGACCTCGAGCGGAGGCACGGCCAGCGCGGCCGGCGGGCGTGCCCGGTCGACGAAGTCCTTGCCGACGATCGTCATGGCGAGGGAACCGGCCGCCGCGACGACGGCGAGCACGATGGGCGTCCAGCGGCGCCGTCGCCACGTGATGACGGCGACGGCGAGCGTGGCGAGGATCGGCATGCCGACCGGTCCGCCGATGTCGGTGAAGGTGGTGACGGCCGAGTCGAGGGCGGGGGAGCGCAGGCCCACCGCCGCATCGAGCACCGGCTGGTCGACCGCGGAGAGCGAGTTGTTCTGGACGACGCTCTCGTAGACGGTCTCGATGCCCTCGACGAGTCCGACCATGACGATGATGGCGACCGCCGCGAAGACGACGAAGGCCAGGTGCGCCGACGACCACTGCACCGTGCGCGTCGTGACGGCCACGAGCCAGCGGCCGAACCGGGTGTGCCACGACGTGAGGTCGCGGGCTCCGATCGTGTCGTCGGGGGTGGGCGGCCGGTCGGCTGGGCGCATGCGCCCATCTTCACCCACGGAGCGAGCGTCGCGCGGAGGAGACAGGCCGCACCGGTGCTGGGTTGCTGACGGTGAGGGTGCGCCCGTCAAGCCTTTCTCGAACAAGTGTGCTAAAGTATGACAAGAGCATACGTGAGGAGGGTGGCATGCTATTCGAGGGCTCCATGGCCTGCGCGCCGCCTCCGAGGTACGAGCATGACGTCTCCGACGTCCTGCTGGACCTGTCCCTCCTCTCGCAGCTCTACGCGGTGCGGGCCGCGACGCGCACCGCGGTGCCTCTCCATGGCCGCTCACCGGCTGTACGAGCTGTCCGACGTGAGGTGGCGCGCGTCGTGCTCGAACGGCAGTTGCCGGCCCTCGTCGCCGAGCTCCTCGCCGCTGCGACCGACGACCTGGCGGTGGCGCCGCTCTCGGACACCGAGGCGATGGCCAGCGGCGAGCTGCGGATCGTGGAGGCCGTTGAGCGCTGCAAGTCGGTGCTCGACGGCGTCGCGCTCGAGGCGCTCGCACGGCTGGAGGCGACGATCGATGCGGGGGAGCAGGCCCGGGCTGCCGACCTCGGACATCCGCGACCGGCCGGCTGGGTCGACGTCACTGAGCTGACCGTGCTCGAGGTCGCAACGGCGACGGGTCTGGGGCAGCAGGAGGTGGGCGCCCGACTCGACCTGGCAACGACACGAAGTCCTGGTGTGGCCGAGCTGCGGTTGCGCCTCTCGAGGGGCGAGGTGAGCCTGCATCGCGCGTGCTCCATCGAGCGCGAGATCCGCCGGCTCCCGCCGGAAGCGGGGCCTGGCATCGTCGAGGCGACGCTGCGGGCCAAGGACGACGCGCCGCCATCGCCGACGCTGTTCCGTCAGCGCCTGACTCGCACCTGTCTGGCCGCCGACCGTGAGGCTGCGGCCCGTAGGCGCGCGGCCAGGAGGCTGCGTGGTGCCCACGCCCGCATCGACGGCGACGGCCTCGGGGTGCTCACCGTCACCAACGACGCCGACAAGGTCATCGCCGTGATGGAGCGCGCCGATGCCCTCGCACGTGCCGCGCGACAGGCCGGTGACCCGCGTTCGCTCGACCAGCTGCGGGCCGACGCCATCACCGACGCGGTGGCCTTCGGTCAGATCCACCTGTCACCACGAGCCTCTGCGTCCCCGAAGGTCGCCGGCGCGGTCGAGACCGCGAGCGGCGCTGTTTCCGTCGGTGCGATCGGATCCCCGCCTGCTGCTGGCGACGTGGATGCCGCGCCGGCAGACCTCTTCGGACGCACGAAGGTGGGCCGGCGCCCGGCCGCGGTGGTCACCATCGTCATTCCGGTCAGCACGGCTCTGGGGCTCACCGATGCGCCCTGCGAGATCCCGGGCTACGGCTGGGTCAGCGCCGAGCACGGTCGCCAGATCATGCTCGGCCCCGAGTCGACCTGGCGCCGCCTCCTCGTCGACGCCGAGACGGGCGCCGCGCTCCGGCTGGAGACGCGGGCCTACCGCCCGACCGCAGAGATGCGGGCGCACGTCGAAGCCGTCGACGGGACGTGCCGCGGCCCCGGCTGCACCGTCCCGGCCACCCGTTGCGACCTCGACCACGACATCCCGTGGCCGCACGGCCCGACGGCATCCACCAACTTCACCGCAAAGCACCGGTTGCACCACAACGTCCGCACCCACGGGCACTGGCACGCCGAGCGCGACCCCGACGACGACACCGTCCGCTGGCGCACGGCGGCGGGGCGTCGCTACACGAGCCGTCCCCACGACTGGCTCGAAGCCCTCCGAGAGTCACCGCCACAGGATCGATCGAGCGACCATCCGCGTGACGGCTCGCACGAGATCGACGACCCGCCGCCCTTCTGACGCTGCGGCCTTCCTGGGTCAGCCGCCGAAGTCCTGGGTCCAGTAGGTGCCGTACGGGCCGCCCGTCGCGTAGCCGACGCCGATGGCCGTGTAGCGACAGTTGAGGATGTTGGCCCGGTGGCCGGCGCTCTTCATCCACGCCGCCATCACGGTCGACGGCGTGCGGTAGCCGGCCGCGATGTTCTCGCCCAGCCGGGTGCCGGGGTAGCCCTGGGCCCTGATGCGCTGCACGAACGTGCGACCGTCGGGTGACGTGTGCGAGAAGTAGCGGCGCCTGGCCATGTCGGCCGAGTGCGCCTGCGCAGCCCGAGCGAGACGCGCATCGGTGACGAGCGCCCGGCAGCCGACCTTGGCCCGCTGCGCGTTGACGAGCTGGACCACCTGCTGCTGGTAGGTCAGGGCAGCGCTCGCGGGGGCCGCAGCCGTCGCGAGCGGCGCCGCAGCGAGCAGCACGGTCAGGCCGGCCAGCACGGCGGGACGGGCTCGGCGGGCGCGGCGGGCGCGGGTAGTCGGAGCAGGCGTGATGGGAGTGGTCTTCATGGTGCCTCCGGGGCGGCGTGACGCGGCCGTGTGCCGTCACGCCACGGTAGGCGCGTAAGTACCCGTACACCCACGAAACCGGCAAAAAGGGCGCGACCTCCCGCGCCGGCTCAGCCGTACCGGTCCCGGTGCTCGGCGCGCCAGGACGTGTACGCCTCGATCTGTTCGACGGCATCCCAAGCCGCCTTGAAGATGCGGGCCGACTCCGCCTTCTCCGGGTCCTCGGGCCCGCGGGGCAGCTCGCGCCGGCCGTGCGAGCCGCTCTGCCCCCGCCGATCCGCCGGCACCGGCCCGCCGTACTTTTTGCCGCCCGCGTGGTTGGCGTAGCGCCGGGCGCGCGTGAACCCCATCTGGAGGTACTTGCGCGCCACGTCCGCGCCCACGAGGTCTCCGGCCTCCAGGTACGCATCGAACCGGGACCGGATCGCCGCTGCGCTCTCGCGGGCGGCCTCGGGCGTGCGGAAGCGCCACAACGGCAGCAGCTCGTCCTTGTACGGCTGCACCCGCAGGACGCCCTGCTCACCGCGACCGACGCGATAGAGCTCCGGGTGCGCCCGCAGGTCGAGGGTCGAGAGGTCGACTCCCTCGTACGGGTCTGCGGGCGACGTCACCCCACCACCATTCCCGCTCCGACTCCGTCCCTGTCGCTGCGCTGCTCACTGTCGGCGTCCTCATGACTGTCGGCGCCACTGGCTAACCTGCCCACCATGACCATCGACGTCCGGCCGGCCACGCTGCAACGCTTCGACGACGTGGCCACGATGCTCGGCCCGAAGAACCCTGCCAGCACCGTCTGCTGGTGCCTGAGCCACCGCCTCGACTCGAGGACCAGCAGGCAGCTCGTCGGGGCCGCCCGGGGCGACTACGTCCGGGACCTCTGCAGCCGCGAGGTCGCGCCCGGCGTCCTCGCCTACGACGGCGACGAGGTCGTCGGCTGGGCCGCAGTGGCTCCTCGCGCCGAGCTGCCGTTCGCGCGCTCGACGAAGATCCCGCACGTCGACGACCTCCCGGTGTGGTCGGTCTGGTGCATCCGGGTCCGCCCGGGCCATCGGCGCCAAGGCATCTCGCACGCCCTGCTCGAGGGAGCCGTCGACTACGCCCGGCAGCACGGTGCGCCGGCGGTCGAGGGCTACCCCGTCGACAACCACGGGGCCAAGGTCGACCTCACGATGGCGTACGTCGGCACCCGCGGCCTCTTCGAGCGCGCCGGCTTCACGAAGGCCGCCGACACCGACTCCATCTCGGGTGGCTTCCCCCGCGTCATCATGCGCCTGGCGCTGTCCTAGGGTCGGCGCCATGACGGTCGTTGGTGCAGACGGGCTCGCCCGCCCCACGTGGGCCTCGGTCGACCCCTTGCTCATGGACTACTACGACACCGAGTGGGGCATGCCGATCCGCGACGAGCGCGGCCTCTACGAGCGCATCTGCCTCGAGGGATTCCAGTCCGGCCTCTCGTGGGCCACCATCCTGCGCAAGCGGCCGAACTTCCGCGCGGCCTTCGCCGACTTCGACCCCGACGTCGTCGCGACGTTCACCGACCGCGACGTCGAGCGACTGCTCACCGACGCCGGCATCATCCGCCATCGGGGCAAGATCCAGGCGACCATCGCCAACGCCCGCGCCACGATCGCGTTGCGCGACGAGGGGGGCCTCGTCGACTTCGTCTGGGCGTTCCAGCCGACCGACACGCCACGACCCAACGACCACTCCGACGTGCCGACCGTCTCCGAGGAGAGCAAGGCGCTGTCGAAAGCCTTGCGCAAGAAGGGTTTCTCCTTCGTCGGCCCGACGACGATGTATGCCCTGATGGAGGCCGTCGGCATCGTCGACACGCACCTGCTCACGAGCCACCGCCGCGGCAGCTCGGGCGTCTGGCCGGCCTGACCCGACGCGGGGGTTCAGCCGAGGATCGCCCTGGCGGCGTTGTGGCCGGGGATCGAGCTCACGCCGCCCCCGCGCCGCGCGCCCGCGCCGCCGAGCAGCACGTTGGCGTATGCCGTCTCGACGCCCCACGCACCCACCTCGGCGTCGCGCTCCGCCCAGGGCCACTGCAGCGAGCGGTGGAAGATGTTGCCGCCCGGCAACCCCACCGACTGCTCGAGGTCGACGGGCGACTTCACCTCGATGCACGGGTTGCCGTGCACGTCGCGCGCCAGCACCGACTCGATCGGCTCGCCGAGCACCGAGTCGAGCGAGCGGATCGTCGCGAGCAGCGCCTCCTTGGTCGCCGTCTCGTTGTCGTCGCGGAAGAGTCGTGCCGGCAGGTGCAGCCCGAACAGCGTCAGGGTCTGCGCCTCGGTCGAGGCGAGGTCAGGGCCGAGGATCGAGCGGTCCGACAGCGTGTGGCAGTAGATCTCGCACGGCGGCAGGTCGGGGATGCGCCCGTCGCGCGCTGCGGCATACGTCTGCTCGAGCTGTCCGTAGCCCTCGTTGATGTGGAAGGTGCCGGCGAACGCGGCGGCCGGGTCGACCGAGGCGTCGCGCAGCCGGGGGAGCCGGGTCAGCAGCATGTTGACCTTGAGCTGGGCGCCCTCGACGTCGGCCTCGGTGTCGACCGGCTCGGCACCGGAGGCGGCGAGCAGCCGGTTGAGCACGGTGGGTGCGCACCCGGCGACGATCGAACCGCCGACTGCGCTGCCGCTGCCGGCCGATCCTCCGGCCCACGCCACCTCGCCCGTGGACGGGTCCACCGACGTCACGTCAGCGCCCGTCACGATGGTGGCTCCGGCCGAGGCCGCCGCTGCCGCAAGGGAGTCGGTGAGAGCACCCATGCCGCCGACGGGCACGTCCCAGTCGCCGGTGCCACCCCCGATGAGGTGGTAGAGGAAGCAGATGTTCTGGCGCAGGTCACCCTCGTCGAGCGAGGCGAACGTGCCGATGAGGGCATCGGTGGCGATGATGCCGCGCAGCGTGTCGTCGGAGGTCACCGACTCGATGAGCTCGCCGACGGGTCGCGTCGTCAGGGCGTCGAAGAGGGCGTCGTCGCCGGCGAGCGCCCGCACGTCGTCGCGCGACCGCAACGGCTCGAGCACGGTGGGGAAGAGGCGCTCGGCCACCCGACCCATGCGCGCGTAGAAGTCGGTCCACCCGGCATACGCGTCGTCGCCCCCCGTGAGGGAGCGGAACGCCGCGCGGGTCGCGGCCGCGTCGGCGTTGTCGACGAGAAGCCCACGGTCGGGGTTGCCCGGCACCGGCGTGTAGGAGGAGTAGCGGCGCCGGATGAGCCGCAGGTCGAGGTCGAGGTCGGCGAGCACCTGCCGCGGCAGCAGCGAGACGAGGTAGGAGTAGCGCGACAGCCGGGCATCGACACCGGCGAAGGCCTGCGCCGACACGGCTGCGCCGCCCACCCGGTCCGAACGCTCGAGGAGGAGGACGGTCCTTCCCGCGCGGGCCAGGTAGGCGGCGGCCGTGAGGCCGTTGTGTCCGGCCCCGATGATGATGTCGTCGTAGCGCACCCGGTCAGACTAGGTGGCTCGGCCGGGCGGCGCCCGACGACCTCATCACGTCTTCAACGTGACGTCACCGCGACGTCACGGCACCTCCGCTGCCTGCCGCTGCGACCACGTGCGGTCGGCGGCGTCGATGCTCGCGCGGCTGCGCAGGTCGACCCCCGCCCGCCTCGCGGCGGCCTTCGCCTCGGGGGTGGTGAGGTCGGGGGCGACGAACCGCTCCGGCGTGATCGCGCGGTCGGCGGCGGCATACCTGCGGTTGCCCGCTGCGATGGCGTCGGCCGAGTAGGTGGACGATCCGGACGTCGCAGCGAGGGTGACCCCGAACGCCGGCTTCGTCACCACGGCGTAGCCGTCCCGGTGACCGGCGACGTTGGGGTGGTAGCTCTCGCTGACCGGGCTGGACAGGCCGTTGAGCCACTCCGGGCTGTCGCAGACAGCATGGCCGACGAACCTCGACGTCGGGTTGACGAAGGTGAAACCACGGGCGGTCGCGGCGCTCGAGGTGCGCGAGTTGAGCAGGTCGGCCGTCGCGTTGAGCCGTGACTCCTCGGTCGGTGAGAACCACGTGAAGGCGTTGCAGTCCTCGCCGTTGAAGATGCGGGGGTAGCCGACGACGATCACCTTCGCGTTCGGTGCCTTCGACCGGATCGAGGAGTAGAGCGTCGACAGGCGCCCCGGCAACGTGTTGTTGATGATGCTCTGCGCGCCGTCGATGGCCCCGTTGCAGTCACTCATCCAGGCCGGCTGCGCGCACTCCGTGAGCACGTCGGCGAAGCCGGCGTCGTTGCCGCCCACCGAGATCGTCACGTATGCCGTCGAGCTCGTGAGCGCCGACAGCTGGGTGTTCGTCACGTCGGCGACGGTCGCGCCCGAGCAGGCGCGGAAGGTGAGGGCGAGGCCGAGCGAGGCCGCGTCGAGCGAGGGATAGGCGTAGACGGAGCGTTGGCACGACGTGCCGTCGCTGATGTAGGTGCGGGTGCCGGTGCCCGACGAGTACGAGTCGCCGAGAGCGACGTAGGACCCGCCGGCGGCGACGGCCGGTGAGCCGAGCGCCAACGTGGCACCGATTCCGACGAGGGCGGTGAGGCCGGCCCCGAGGGCACGCCTGCGGATGGTGGGGGAGGTGGAACTGGAGGACCTGACGGACTTGCTCTTCACGACACACTCCTTTGTGGGTGGAAGGCTGATGACGCCGAGCACTGCAGAGCCATGCGAAGGGGCGCCGACCCTGGCTGGTGTGCCGCAGGTCACACGTCCCTTACCGGACAGTAGGGCCCGACGGGCGAGCCCGCGAGCCGAAGTCGACGCGCCGCCGTCGAGGGCCCGCGTCGGCCGGGCCGACGGCCTAGGCTGGCAGTGCACCGTGGTTCCGGAGGCCCGAGGGGGCCTCAGCGACAGGAGGATCGACGATGGGCTTCCCCGAGAACGTGCTGGCCAAGGGCGAGAAGGTCGAGCGCGACCTGCACCCGCACTGGCTCACGGTGGTGGTGCCGACGATCTTCGGCCTGCTGCTCGCCGCCGTCTGCATCGCCATCGCCGTCGTGACCCCCGACGACACCACCGGCAACCGCATCCAGTGGGCCGCGGTCATCGTGCTGGTGGTCGTCGCGGTCCCGGCCGTCGTCGTGCCCTACCTGCGCTGGCGCACGACGCACTACGTCATCACCTCACACCGCGTCATGGTGCGCCGCGGCATCCTCACCAAGAACGGCAAGGACATCACGCTGTCGAAGATCACCGACGTGAGCTTCCAGCAGACCGTCCTCGACCGGCTCATCCGTTCGGGGTCGCTGCACATCGAGTCGGCGGGCGACAGCCCGGACGAGAACCTCGCGAACATCCCGCGCAGCAACGAGGTCCAGCAGCTCATCAACCGGCTCATCGACGAGGACGACCTGCGCCGCCGCCGTCACGGCAACGGTTCCGGCGGCCCGGGCGACGTCGACGGCGAGGGCTACGGCGATTCCTACGGCGAGGGCGCCGGGCCCGACGACACGACGGTCATCCGCCAGGGCCGCCGGGACCCTCGCGACCGGCCCCGGCTGGCCGAGGAGCGGCCGCGCCGGCCGCGTGACGGGTCGGACGGGGACGACCCGGCCTGACGGCATACGCGATGGGTGTTGACCTCAAGCTGGCTTGAGGTTGCACGCTCTCGGGTGTGACCCGACCCGCGACCGCCACCGAACCCGTTCCCCGGCTGCTCTCCCGTGACCACGCGCCGCTCGCCCTCGGCGTCGTCGCGCTCGTGACGCTCGGCGCCTTCGAGAACCGGGCCGTATCGACGGCCCTCCCGAGCGTGCTCGGTGAGCTCGACTCCATCGCCGGCTACGGCGTCGTGACCGCCGCCCCGCTGGCGTCCTACCTCGTGGCGCTCGCTGCTGCCGGGTGGTGGGCCGACCGCCGCGGTCCTGCGCCCGTGCTGCGCGCCGGGATGCTCGCCTTCCTCGTCGGGATGCTCGCGACCGCGACCGCCGCGACCCTCCCGCTGCTCGTCGCCGGGCGACTGCTCGGGGGGTTGGCCGAGGGGTTGCTCGACGTCGGGGTCATGGTGCTCGTCGCCCGCGCCCTGGACCCACGTCTGCGCCCGCGGGTCATGGCGCTCTTCGCCGCCGCCTGGGTGCTGCCCTCGGTGCTCGGTCCCGCCCTCACCGGAGCCGTCACCGAGGCCGTCGGCTGGCGATGGGTCTTCGCCGCCGGCCCGGTCGTGCTCGCGCCGGTCTGGCTCGCCCTGCGGCCGGCGATCGCAGCCTCCGAGGCGGGTGCACCGGCGGCACGAGTTCAGGCGGCACCCGACCCCACCTCGGCAGAGCGACGACCGCTGCGCCGCGTGCTGCCATGGGCGTTCGTGGCCGCCACGGCCCTCGTCACCCTCAGCGTCGTGGCCGAGCGACCCGCGTCGGGCAGCGGTGCCGACCAGGGCGCCACGAGCGCGCTCGGCTCGGGCGCCCACGTCTTCGTCCTCGCCGCCTCTCTCGTGGCGCTCGCGCTGGCGGCGAGGCGACTGCTGCCGGAGGGCTCGCTGCGCGCCGCCTGCGGCATCGGCGGGGTCGTCGCGCTGCGCGGCCTGCTCAGCGCCGCCTTCATGGGCGTCGGCGCGTTCCTGCCGCTCGTGCTCACGGTGCTGCGCCACCACGGGCCCCTGACGGCGGGGATCAGCCTCAGCATCACGGGCGTCACGTGGTCGGCGGGCTCGGCGCTGCAGAGCCGCTTCGACGGCCGGCCCATGCTCCTGCTGCGGCTCGGCTTCGGGCTGCTCACCGCCGGCCTGGCCACGACGAGCCTCATCGTCTGGGCCGATGCACCCACCGCCGTTGGCCTCACGGGCTGGGCCGTGGCCGGCCTGGGCATCGGCCTGACGTCGAGCACCCTGTCGGTGCTCACCATGGGAGCGTCCGACGATGCCGACCAGGGCCGCCACAACGCCGGCGGACAGATGGCCGCGTCGATGGCCAGCGCGGTCTTCCTCGCCGTCGCCGGCGGGGTCCTCGGATGGTTCGGCACACCGTCACGCGAGGCCTTCGGCGTCATCAGCGGCCTCGCCGTGGCGCTCGGTGTCCTGGCCATGGTCGTCACCGGCCGGGCCCGCTGCGCCGTCGACGTGGCTGTCCGGCGCGCCTGACCGGCCCTGACCACGGATCGGTCGGGGCTTCTTCTTCTGGCCCGGCCCTGCGCGTGGCAAGGTCGGAGCCATGAGCCTCCCGAGCGACGACGCCACGACCGGAACCGCGACCGGACCCACGACCGGAACCACGGACCCGACGGCCGCCTACCGGGCAGCCCGCGACCAGCTGGTCGAGCTGCGGGGCGACCACGCGAGAGCCGTGCAGGAGTTCACCTTCCCCGACGTCGGGGACCGCTGGAACTGGGCCGTCGACTGGTTCGACGCCATCGCGCGCGGCAACGACGCGCCGGCGCTGACCATCGTCCAGGAGGACGAGTCGTCGGCGACGGTCAGCTTCGACGAGATGGCCCGGCGCTCGGACCGCGTCGCGGCGTGGCTCGGCTCCCTGGGCGTCGGCCGGGGCGACTCCGTCGTGCTCATGCTCGGCAACCAGGTCGAGCTGTGGGAGACGATGCTCGCCGTCATGAAGCTCGGCGCCGTCATCGTGCCGACGACCACCGCCGTCGGCCCCGGCGACCTCGCCGACCGCATCGAGCGGGTCGCGGCGCGGGCTGTCGTGACCAACGCGTCGGAGGTGCACAAGCTCGACGAGCTGCCCGGCGACTTCCTGCGGGTCGCCGTCGGCAGCGACGCGACCGGCGGCGAGCTCGAGGGCTGGCACGCGTACGCCGATGCCCACTCGGCCGACGCCGCGCCGGCGGCTCACCCGGGCACCGGACCCGACGACCGGCTGCTGCTCTACTTCACCTCGGGCACGACGAGCCGACCCAAGCTCGTCGAGCACACGCAGCGTTCCTACCCCGTCGGGCACCTCACGACGACGTACTGGATCGGCCTGCAGCCCGGCGACGTGCACCTCAACATCAGCAGTCCCGGCTGGGCCAAGCACGCGTGGTCCTCGTTCTTCGCGCCGTGGATCGCCGAGGCGACGATCTTCGTGTACAACTACGCCCGCTTCGACGCGGCCGCGCTGCTCCGCGTCCTGCGCGAGCACCAGGTGACGTCGATGTGTGCGCCCCCGACCGTCTGGCGGATGCTCATCAAGAGCGACCTCACGGGCGGGCCGGGTGCGCTGCGCGAGGTCGTCGGTGCGGGCGAGCCGCTCAACCCGGAGGTCATTGCGCAGGTCGAGAAGGCGTGGGGCCTGACGATCCGCGACGGCTACGGCCAGACCGAGATGACGCTGTCGGTGGGCAACACCCCGGGCTCGGTCGTCAAGCCCGGATCGATGGGCCGGCCGCTCCCCGGCTACCCCGTCGTGGTGGTCGACCCGGTGACGAACGAGCCTGTCACCGAGGCCGATCCGGAGGGCAACCGCGAGGGCGAGATCTGCCTCGACCTCTCCCGCCGGCCCGTCCCGCTCATGACCGGCTACCAGGGCGACGAGCAGCGCAACGCCGACGCCATGGCCGGCGGTTTCTACCACACGGGCGACGTCGCCTCGGTCGACGCCGAGGGCTACATCTCCTTCGTCGGGCGCACCGACGACGTCTTCAAGGCGAGCGACTACAAGATCAGCCCGTTCGAGGTCGAGTCGGTGCTCATCGAGCACCCCGCGGTGGCCGAGGCGGCGGTCGTGCCGTCACCCGACCCGGTGCGCCTCGCCGTGCCCAAGGCGTACATCGCCCTGGCCCCCGGCCACGAGCCCGGCGAGGAGGTGGCGCGCTCGATCCTCGCCCACGCCCGCGAGAAGCTCGCGCCGTGGCAGCGGGTGCGCCGGGTCGAGTTCTTCGAGCTGCCCAAGACGATCTCGGGCAAGATCCGCCGCGTCGAGCTGCGTGGCCGCGAGCGCGACCTCGAGGCGCTCGGCGGCAGCCAGCCCGACCTCGAGTGGCGCGACGACCAGTTCCCCGACCTCAAGGGGTGAGCGCTACGGGGTGATCGTCGACGTCGACGGGGCCGACGCCGCCACCGGGATGGGTCGCAACGTCGTGTCCTCGAGGCGGCTGCAGATGCGCTTCTCGGGGTCGGGCTGCGTCTGGCCCGGCTGCTGCACGGTGGCCGGGGGCCGGTAGGGGTCGATGCGCGCGCCGCTCACGACCTGCACGCTGTCGTACGCCGGCCGTCCCTCGAGCAGGTTGCGGAACGAGTAGCGGGTGAGCGAGGTCAGCTCGCACGACGTGCCGAACTGCGCGATGTCGAAGGAGTACGGCTGGCCGTTGAGCTCCTGCCCCGCGCCCTCGGAGTAGTGCGACACGACCCCGCCGCCGGTGAACGTGCCGACCTGGATGCGGTTGCCCTCGAGGGCGGGGGTGTGGATGTGCCCGTTGACGAGGAGGCGTCCGCGCTCGACCTGCTCGGCGGCATACGGCTCGTGGGTGACGACGAGGTCGGGCTCGGGCTCGTCGGCCACGGCTGCGTTGTAGCGCTCCGCGGCCGGCTTCGCCTTGGCCGTGGGGTCGGCGTTGTCGTCGCCGAAGTAGCGCGGGTCGTTGAAGCCGGTGATGCGCAGGCCGTGGAACGACAGCTCCCGCAGGCCGCCCGCGGCGTCCTCGAGGAGGACGACGTTGGGGATGCGCGCCATGCGGGCGAGGACGGCCCGGTCGGTCGGCGACGACTGGTCGTGGTTGCCGCTCGTGAAGACGTAGGGGACGCCCAGCGACTGGATGGAGCGGTAGATGCCGGCGGCGTCGCCCTCCTGCACGCGCCCGAAGTTGACGAGGTCGCCGCTGTCGATGACGGCGTCGATGTCCTCCTGCTCGATGATCGTGCGCATCAGGGCGTATTGGTTGGCGCCGTGGATGTCGGAGACGAGCAGGAAGCGGGCCGAGGGCGGCCCCTCGACGGTGCCGGCGACGTACTTCTGCTGGAGGGCCTGCGTGACGGCGAGCAGGTTGCGGAAGTACGGCGTCACCTGGGTGGCGCGGGCCTCGACGTCGGCGAGCAGGCCCGCGTTGCGCTGGACGACGCCGAGCACACCGCTGGTGCGGTACTCCGCGAAGCGTGCCGGCTGGTAGGTCACGGCGATCCCCGCGAAGGTGCCGGCCGTCGCGACGACCATCGCCGAGGCGACGAACGCGACGTGGTGGCGCCGGGTGTTGCGTTGCCGGATGTAGTGCGACGCGAGGGCGAGCAGCACCGCGATGGCGCCGGCGCCGAGGACGAAGCGGAGCCCGACGCCCCGCGCGGCCTGCCCGATCGCCGCCGAGATCTCGTCGTTCGAGGGTTGCAACGCCTTGATGTCGACGTTCGGTCGGGTGAAGAGGTTCGTGATCTCCTCGCGCACCGCCACCTGCACGTCGAGACCGGGCGCGACGACGGGAGAGGCGAACTGCACGTCGACGTCGCCGACGATCGTCGGGGCGTGGAGCACCGGCGAGTGCCGCGGCACGGGGTCGAGCCGCAGCACGGCGCGGTACTGCGACGTCTCGGCCACCGTTGGCGCGAGGTTCGTCGCGGCGACCCCGCCGAGGTAGCACGCCGCGAGCACGGCGAGCCACTTGAGCACGTGCGACCCGCGGCGCAGCCAAGGGCTGTCGCCGGCCAGCAGGTTCCGCACCTGTCGCACCGCCTCACCCTAACCGGACCCTGACCTGTCACCTCGGGAGCACCCGCCGTTCACGTCGGCCTGCTGCCATGGGGCCATCCCGGCGACGACGCGAGGAGCAGACGTGGGACCCGTCCACCGCAAGGCCGTCGTCGGCGCGCTCCTGATGGCGTATGCCGTCCTGCTCGCCTTCGGGCAGCGCCTTCTCGGCGGGTCGGCCGGGGTCGTCATCCTCGTGGCGAGCTTCGTCGTCGGCTTCGCGTGGCTGCTGCTGCTCGTCGCGCCCTGGGCAGCAAGGGGTCGGCGCGACCGTAGTCTGAACCGGTGAGCCTCGAGCACCGGCCGAACCGGATCATCCTCGTGCGGCACGGGGAGTCGGAGGGAAACCTCGACGACACGGTCTACGAACGGGTGCCGGACCACCGGATCAGCCTGACCGACAAGGGTTTCGAGCAAGCGCGCGCGACCGGCGAGAGGCTGCGCGAGGTGCTCGACGGCGAGTCCGTCGAGGTCTACGTCTCGCCCTACGTGCGCACCCGACAGACCCTCGCGGCGCTCGCACTACCGGTCGCCGAGCGGGACGTGCGGGTGGAGCCGCGCCTGCGCGAGCAGGACTGGGCGAACTTCCAGGACCCGGCCGACATCGCGGAGCAGAAGGCGCTGCGCGACCGCTACGGGCACTTCTACTACCGCTTCACCCACGGGGAGTCGGGCTCCGACGTCTACGACCGTGTGTCGACGTTCCTCGAGTCGATGCACCGCAACTTCGAGACGCCCGCCGCCCCCCGCAACGTCGTCATCGTGACGCACGGCCTGACGATGCGGCTCTTCTGCATGCGCTGGTTCCACTGGAGCGTCGAGTACTTCGAGTCGCTCGACAACCCGGCGAACGCCGAGCCGGTCGTGCTGCTGCGCCAGCCCGACTGCCGCTACAAGCTCGAGCGGCCGTTCTCGCAGTGGAACACCGCCGTGGTCCCGACCGAGCGCGAACGCTCCAGCTGGCTCTGACGGGGCGCCCCGGACGGCACCCCGGCCTCAGAGGTACTGGCCCGTCGGGCCCACCTCGCCGGGGTGCGGCTCCGGGTGGGTGCCGGGGGGCGTGCCGTAGGACGCGCCGGGACCGGGCGGCAGGGCGCGCATCTGCTGCAGCTGCTGCTGCGCCGCCATCTGCTGCGCGACGAGCGCCGTCTGGATGCCGTGGAAGAGGCCCTCGAGCCACCCGACGAGCTGGGCCTGGGCGATGCGCAGCTCGGCGTCGGTGGGGGAGTCGTCGCGGAAGGGCAGGGCGATGCGGTCGAGCTCCTCGACGAGCTCTGGCGCGAGGCCGTCCTTGAGCTCCTCGAGTGAGCGGTGGTGGATGTCGGCGAGCCGGCGGCGGCCGGCCTCGTCGAGCGGTGCGTTGCGCACCTCCTCGAGCAGCTGCTTGATCATCGAGCCGATGCGCATCACCTTGGCCGGCTCCTCGACGAGGTCGGCCGGGTTGGTGCGCTCGCGCTGCTCGTCGGACTCGCGACGCTCGCGGCTCCGGCCGTGTCCCTCGTCGCTCCCGTCGTTGCCGTCGGTGAGGGGTGTCGCGACGCCCATGCCGTCGGGCGTCACGACGACGATGCGGGGATCGTCGTTCGTCGCGCCGTCGTCGGTGACCTGACCCTGGCGGCTCGCGTCGTCGCTCATGCGTCCCATCCTGCCTCACCCAGCGGCGGCACGAGGTCGGGGCCCGTGCGTCCCCGTCAGGACGCACGGACCCCGTCGCTGCGCTCAGCGCGCCGCTCGGTCGCAGCCGCGTGGCTCCCGATCCGTCAGCGGGCGCCTGCCGTCGCGAACCACGGGTGGTGCAGGTCGTGGTACTGCACGTCGCTCATGGCCTTGTCCATGTCGGCCATCTGCTCCATCATCTCGGGCGGCATGGCCTTCTTCTCGCCCTCGCGGGCCTCTGCCTCGGTGCGGAACGCCATCGTCTGGGTGAACCAGCCGTCCTTGTCGACCGCGATGGTGCCGCCGAGGATGTCGGGCCGCTCGGTGTGGAGCGTGTCCATCGGCATGTCGCGCATCATGCGGAACTTCTCCTGGTCGCTGATGCGGCCCTGGATGACCTGGACGAACTGCGCGTCGTCGGACCCGCCGTCGAGCATCATCGTCACGTCGTCGCAGTCGTGGAACGTCACCTCGCCGTCGAAGCACTGCTCCGTCTCGGCCCACCAGGCGCCCTGCTCGGGGCGCTCGCTGTTGCGCATCGCCGACTCCCGCGAGTCGAAGCGCACCACGCCGATGAACTCGTTGTCGTCGTCGATGCCGTAGGTGCCGCCGAGCCAGCCGGTGGCGCCCGGCTCGAGCTCGTCGCGCCAGGCGTCCATGCGGGCGTGGAGCCGGTCCGCGTCGTGGGTCTTGCCCTGAATCACTTGGATGAACACTGCAGGTGCCTCCCGGTACTCGTGTGGTGGTGGGAGGGCCGCTTCGTGGCGAAGTGGTCCACGTGACGACGGTACGCCGGTGGCCGCGCGGGCGACACGGGACGAGTCGGACACAGCCGGATCGTCCCGCGGCACAGTGATGCTCAGGTGGTCAGGAGAATCTTGCCGATGTGGCCCGAGGCCTCCATCTCGCGGTGCGCCTCGGCGGCGTGCTCGAGCGGGTGGCGCGAGTGGATGATCGGGCGCACGTCGCCCGACTCGACGAGCGGCCACACGTGCTCGCGCACGGCGGCCACGATGGCAGCCTTCTCGGTGGCAGGGCGGGCTCGCAGCGAGGTCGCGATGACCGCGGCACGCTTGGCGAGGAGCATGCCCATGTCGAGCTCGCCCCGGCGGCCGCCCATGAGGCCGATGGTGACGAGCCGGCCGTTCGTCGCGAGCGCCTCGACGTTGCGGCCGAGGTACTTCGCGCCCATGTTGTCGAGGATGACGTCGGCGCCGTGGCCCTTCGTCAGCTCGCGCAGGCGCTCGAGGAAGTCCTCCTCCTTGTAGTTGACGAGGAACTCCGCTCCGAGGTCGCGGCACGCGTCGAGCTTCTGCTGGCTGCCGGCCGTCACGGCGACGTGGGCACCGACGGCCTTGGCCAGCTGGATCGCCATCGTGCCGATCCCCGAGCTGCCGCCGTGGACGAGCAGCACCTGGCCGGGCTGGATGTTCGCGACGAGGAAGACGTTGGACCACACGGTGGCGGCCACCTCGGGCAGGCCCGCCGCGTCGACGAGGTCGACGCCGCGGGGCACCGGGAGCACCTGCTCGGCGGGCACCGCTACCTTCTCGGCGTAGCCGCCACCCTCGAGGAGCGCGCAGACCTCGTCACCCACGTGCCACTGCCCGACGCCCTCGCCGACGGCGGCGATGCGGCCGCTCACCTCGAGGCCGGGGTACTCCGGCGCGCCGGGCGGCGGCGGGTAGTGCCCGAGGCGCTGCATGACGTCGGCGCGGTTGACCCCCGCCGCCACGACGTCGATGAGCACCTGACCGGGCCCCGCCTCGGGGTCGGGCACCTCGTCGAGGACGAGGCTGTCGGCGGCTCCGGGCTCGGGGATCGTGATGGCGCGCATGCCCCGAGCCTATTGACCGGCCGAGCGGCGCCGCACCGCGACCGCCCCGTCGGAGGTGCGCTCGACGTCCCACACGTGCCCGGCACCTCGCACGACACCACCGGGCCCGAGGACCGTGTCCTCGTCGATGGCGACGCCACGCGGTGCGAGGCCCTCCTGCACCACGGCGACGAGTCGCGACAGGTTGCCCCACTGCGCCGCGTGCACGTCCACCGCCCCGTCGACGAGGCCGATGCCCCCGACCACGGTCAGCGGGTCGAGCTCCTCGTTGCTGTCCTCGGGGCAGACCGGTCGGCCGTCCACCCGCCACCCGCCGATGACGGCGTGCGTGCCGGCCACGGCGGCACCTGCGGAGAAGCCGGCATACGGCAGGCCCGCGTGGACGCGCGTGCGGATCTCGGCGTACGCGGGCGAGAGGGACGCGTGGTACTCGGGCGTCGGTCCACCGCCGACGAAGAGCCCGTCGACGCCCTCCAGGGCGGACGCGTCGAACTGCGACCCCTCCTCGACCCGCGCGATCTCCAGCTCGTGCCCGCCGACGAGCCCGAGAGCGCGCCGGTAGCGCTCGTGGTACTCGAGCGACTCGGGGTCGGTGCCCATGACGACGAGGAGGACGCGGGGCGTCCGGCCGGCTCTGCGCGCTGCTGCGTCGACGAAGCCGCCGTAGACGTCGCGGGCACGATCGTCGTCCCACCCGCCGCCGACGAGGAAGAGGTCCATCCCTGCACCCTAGGGAAGGAGCCGGCGAAAAGCCGGGATCAGCGCCGGGTCATCACCGCGCTCGGGCTCAGCCGGCGACCGACGTCCTCCGCGGCGACGCGCGCCCGGGCGACGAGGTCGCCGACGTGCTCCGACGAGGCATCAGCGGTGCGCAGCGTGAGCGCGACCGCGGCCAGCGGCCGGCCGCCGCGGTCGAGCACCGGCACGGCGACCGACGAGAGGTCGGGTGTGACGGTGCCCTCCTCACGTGCGTGCCCGTCGGCACGCGTGCGGGCGAGGATGCTGCGCAGCTCGGCGAGCGAGCGCGGCCCGCCACCGCCGCTGCGCTGCACGAACGACGCCCGGTCGGGGTAGAGCGCGCGCACCTGGGTGGCCGGGAGGGCTGACAGCATCGCGAGCCCGCTCGCCGTGAGGTGGGCGGGAAGACGGACGCCCACGTCGGTGACGAGCATCGGCTGGCCGGGGGCGCGCTCCTCGAGGAGGTAGATGACGTCGCGCCCGTCGAGCGTGGCGAAGTGGGCGTTGCGACCGCACTGGTCGACGAGGCGTCGCATCGCCGCCCGGGCGACGCGGGCGAGCGGCGCCTGCCGCTGGTAGGCCGACCCCAGCTCGTAGGCCGCCTGGCCGAGACCGAAGCGCCGCTCCTCCACGTAGTGGGTGACGTAGCCGCGGCCGTGCAGCACCTTGAGCAGGTGGTAGACCGAGCTGCGGGGGAGCCCGAGGTCACGCGCGATGGAGGCGGCTGGCAGGGGCTCGGCGTGGCGCGAGAGGTGCTCGAGGACGTCGAGCGCGTTGGCGGCGGCCGGGGCGTTGGACACGGTGCCACCTCCTGTTCGCGATCGCCGTCGTCTCGCATCCGAGACAATTGTGCGCCTCGACGGCCGCCCGCGCCAGTGCGTCGGCGGTTCGATGGGACCCATGAACGAACGCCCCACCGTCATCGTCGGCACCGGCCCGCTCAGCGCCGACGACGTCGTCGCGGTCGCCCGCCACGGCGCGCGCGTCGAGCTGTCCGCCGAGGCCGAGGCCGAGATCGCCCGCAGCCGTGAGGTCGTCGAGGCGCTCGCCAACGACACGGTGGCCCACTACGGCGTCTCCACCGGCTTCGGCGCCCTCGCGACCCGGCACATCCCGACGCCGCTGCGCGCCCAGCTGCAGCGCTCCCTCGTGCGCTCGCACGCCGCCGGCACCGGTCCGGAGGTCGAGCGCGAGGTCGTCCGCGCCCTCATGCTGCTGCGCCTCTCGACCCTCGCCACGGGACGCACCGGGGTGCGCCTCGAGACCGCGAGGGCGTATGCCGCCGTGCTGAGTGCCGGCATCACCCCCGTCGTGCACGAGTTCGGGTCGCTCGGCTGCTCCGGCGACCTCGCCCCGCTCTCCCACTGCGCGCTGGCCGTCATGGGCGAAGGCCCGGTGCGGCTCGAGGACGGCACCGCCACCGACGCGGCAACAGCATTGCGCGACAACGGGATCGAGCCGATCGTGCTCGCCGAGAAGGAGGGCCTCGCTCTCATCAACGGCACCGACGGCATGCTCGGCATGCTCGTGCTCGCGATCCACGACCTCCGCCACCTGCTCAAGGTCGCCGACATCTCGGCCGCGATGAGCGTCGAGGGGCTGCTCGGCACCGACGACGTCTTCGCGCCTGACCTGCACGCCCTGCGCCCGCAGCTCGGGCAGGGCGCGTCGGCGGCGAACCTCCGCGCGGTCATGGCGAACTCGCCGATGCGCGAGTCGCACCGCACCGAGGAGTGCACGCGCGTGCAGGACGCCTACTCCCTCCGCTGCGCACCCCAGGTGCACGGCGGGGCCCGTGACACGGTCGAGCACGCCGCCCGGGTCGCCGCGGCCGAGCTCGCCTCTGCCGTCGACAACCCCGTGGTGACGCCCGACGGTCGCGTCGAGTCCAACGGCAACTTCCACGGTGCCCCGGTGGCCTACGTGCTCGACTTCCTGGCGATCGTCGTCGCCGACGTCGCCTCCATGGCCGAGCGCCGCACCGACCGGTTCCTCGACCAGGCCCGCAGCCACGGCCTGCCGCCGTTCCTCGCCGACGACCCCGGCGTCGACTCGGGGCTCATGATCGCCCAGTACACGCAGGCCGCGATGGTCTCCGAGCTGAAGCGGCTCGCGGTCCCGGCGTCCGTCGACTCGATCCCGAGCTCGGCCATGCAGGAGGACCACGTGTCGATGGGCTGGTCGGGCGCGCGCAAGCTGCGCCGGTCGGTCGACGCCCTCGGCAGGGTGCTCGCCATCGAGCTGCTCACGGCAGCACGCGGCATACGGCTGCGGGCGCCCCTCGAGCCCGGTGCCGCGGCGGCGGCCGTCATCGCGGCCCTCGACACGCACACCGACGCCACCCCCGGACCCGACCGGTTCCTCGCCCCCGACATCGAGGGTGCGCACGCGGCGGTCGTCGCCGGCGACGTCCTCGCCGCCGCCGAGTCCGTCACCGGCCCCCTCAACTGACCCGAACTTCCCTCACGCACAAGGAGATCGCCATGGAAGGTGCACGTCCCGTCCGCGCGGCCCGCGGCACGCAGCTGACCGCGCAGTCGTGGGCCACCGAGGCCCCGCTGCGGATGCTCATGAACAACCTCGACCCTGAGGTCGCCGAGCGCCCCGACGACCTCGTCGTCTACGGCGGCACCGGCCGAGCGGCGCGCGACTGGAAGTCCTTCGACGCCATGGTGCGCACCCTGACGACCCTCAAGCAGGACGAGACGATGCTCGTCCAGAGCGGGCGTCCGGTCGGCGTCATGCAGACCCACGAGTGGGCCCCGCGCGTGCTCATCGCCAACTCCAACCTCGTCGGCGACTGGGCCACGTGGCCGGAGTTCCGCCGCCTCGAGCACCTCGGTCTCACGATGTACGGCCAGATGACGGCCGGCTCGTGGATCTACATCGGCACCCAGGGCATCGTCCAGGGCACCTACGAGACCTTCGCCGCCGTCGCCGAGAAGCGTTTCGGCGGAACGCTCGCCGGCACCCTGACCCTCACGGGCGGCTGCGGTGGCATGGGCGGCGCGCAGCCGCTCGCCGTCACCCTCAACGACGGCGCCTGCCTCATCGTCGACGTCGACCCGGCCCGCCTCCACCGCCGCGTCGAGCACCGCTACCTCGACGAGGTCGCCGTCGACCTCGACGACGCGATCGAGAAGGCCCTCGCGGCCAAGCGCGAGCGCCGCGGCTGGTCGGTCGGCGTCGTCGGCAACGCCGCCGAGGTCTTCCCCGAGCTGCTGCGCCGCGGCGTCGAGATCGACATCGTGACCGACCAGACCTCGGCCCACGACCCGCTGTCCTACCTTCCCGAGGGCGTCGCGCTCGAGGACTGGGCCGAGTACGCCGAGAAGAAGCCGGAGGACTTCACCGACCGGGCCCGCGCGTCGATGGCCAAGCACGTCAAGGCGATGGTCGAGTTCCAGGACGCCGGCGCCGAGGTCTTCGACTACGGCAACTCGATCCGCGACGAGGCCCGCCAGGGTGGCTACGACCGCGCCTTCGAGTTCCCAGGCTTCGTGCCGGCCTACATCCGCCCGCTCTTCTGCGAGGGCAAGGGCCCGTTCCGCTGGGCGGCCCTCTCGGGCGACCCGAAGGACATCGCCGCGACCGACAGGGCCGTGCTCGACCTCTTCCCCGACAACGACCGCCTCCACAAGTGGATCCGTGGCGCGCAGGAACGGATCGCCTTCCAGGGCCTGCCTGCCCGCATCTGCTGGCTCGGCTACGGCGAGCGCGACAAGGCCGGCCTGGCCTTCAACGAGCTCGTCCGCACCGGCGAGGTCAGCGCCCCGATCGTCATCGGCCGCGACCACCTCGACAGCGGTTCGGTCGCCAGCCCGTACCGCGAGACCGAGTCGATGGCCGACGGCTCCGACGCCATCGCCGACTGGCCGCTGCTCAACGCGCTCGTCAACACGAGCTCGGGCGCGAGCTGGGTCTCGATCCACCACGGTGGCGGCGTCGGCATCGGCCGCAGCCTCCACGCCGGCCAGGTCTCCCTCGCCGACGGCACCGACCTCGCGGCCCAGAAGCTCGCGCGCGTGCTCACGAACGACCCCGGCATGGGCGTCATCCGCCACGTCGACGCGGGCTACGACCTCGCCGACCAGGTCGCGCGCGAGCGCGGCGTCCGCATCCCGATGCAGGAGGGCTGAGCCGCCGTATGCCGTCCGCCTCTCGTCGAACCGTCGGTGGTCAGCGGGGGCGGCGGACCCGGATCGGGCCCTTGGCGTGGTCCGGGTCGACGACCCGCCCGCCCTGCGTGATCTCCGCGCGTCCGGTGGCCACGAGCCGTCGGGCCGCCATTCGCGCCGGCTCCATCAGCGCGCGCCAGGACTCCGTGCCGTCGTCGGGGACGCTCCCTCCGCCGGCGACGGCACGGGCCGCCTCGCTCGGGCAGACCGACGCGTCGCGCGTCCGGGCGTCGAGCAGCCGCTCGAGCTCGTCCTCGAGGTCGCGATCGACCTGCGTCACACCGTGCCTGCGGCAGCCGTCAGAGCACCAGCGCACCGAGTCCCAGTCGCGCTCCCACGCCTTGCGCCACGTGATGGTGCGCCCGCAACGGGCACACGGCTTGGTGGGCAGCGGTCGAGTGGGCACCCGGCTAGCGCCTGACCTCTTCGTCGGAGATGTCGGCGACGGTCGCGTCGAAGTGGCGGATGACGTCGTCGCCGTGCACGGTGAGGCCGACGCCGTGCCCGCCGCCGCCGAGCGAGACGGTGCGGCCGACGAGGTGGCTGTCGGCGATGACGGGCAGCGCCGTCGCCGATCCGAAGGGCGTGATGGTGCCGCGCTCGTAGCCGGTCACGGCCTTCGCGGCCTCGGCGTCGGGCATCGAGATGCGGTTCGTACCGAGCAGCGCCCGCACCTTGGCCCACGAGAACGTGCGGTCACCGGGCACGAGCACGAAGACGTGGTCGTCCTCGGCGCGACGCACGACGAGGGTCTTGATGAGGTCGCGTGGCTCGATGCCTCGGGCTGCGGCCGCCTCCTCGAGGCTCGAGACGCGCCCGTGCCGGGTCACCGTGTGCTCGATGCCGGCAGCCCGCACCGCCTCGACGGCCGGTGTCGAGACCTGCTCGGCGGTCGGGTCGGCAGTGGACTCGGCGGAGGACTCGGCGGAGGACTCGCGGTCGGCATCCATGAGAGGAGCCTAGTGACGAGGGATGGTGGTCGACCATGACGACGAGCTTCGACCGGATGTGGGCCGACCTGGCACCGCTCGGACGGGACCGGGGCACGGGCGGCTACCGCCGCTACGCCTGGACGCGCACCGACCACGACCTGCGCGAGTGGTTCGTGGGGGAGTGCGCCGCCCGCGGGCTCGACGTCGTCGAGGACCGCGCCGGCAACCAGTGGGCCTGGTGGGGCGACCCCGACACGTCCGCCGGTGTCGTCATCGGCTCGCACCTCGACTCGGTGCCCGACGGCGGCGCGTTCGACGGGCCGCTCGGCGTCGTCAGCGCCCTCGCCACCGTCGACGCGCTCCGCGAGGCCGGCATCGAGCCGGACGTGCCGCTGGGCGTCGTCAACTTCGTCGACGAGGAGGGTGCGCGCTTCGGCATCGCCTGCGCCGGGTCGCGCATCATCACCGGCGCTCTCGACGCAGACCGCGCCCGGTCGCTGACCGACGCCGACGGCATGACCATGGCGCGGGCCTGGCAGCAGGCCGGCCGCGACCCCGCTGCGCTCGGCCGCGACGACGAGACGGTCCGCCGTATCGGCACCTTCGTCGAGCTGCACGTCGAGCAGGGCAAGGCGCTCGCCCTCGCCCCCGACGGCACCGACGACCTCGACGACCCGGCCCGCGCCGTCGCCATCGGCACCGACATCTGGCCGCACGGTCGCTGGCGGATCGACCTGCCCGGCGAGGCCAACCACGCAGGCACCACCCGCATCGAGGACCGCCACGACGCGATGATCGGCCTGGCCGGCGTCGTGCAGGCAGCCCGGTCGTATGCCGTCGCGCAGGGGTGCGTGGCCACCGTCGGCAAGGTCGTCGTCGAGCCCGGCGGCGTCAACGCCATCCCGAGCCACGTCACCGCGTGGCTCGACGCCCGCGGCCGGGACGAGGACGCCGTGCGCGCCACGGTCGACGCCGTGACGGCAGAGGCGGGCACCCACGGCGCTACGACCACCCTCGAGTCGTGGACCCCCACCACGACGTTCGACACCGACCTCGTCAGCCGGCTCCGCGGCATACTGCCGCAGGCCCCGCTGCTCGGCACCGGCGCCGGGCACGACGCCGGCGTGCTCGCCAGGCACGGCGTGCCGAGCGCGATGCTCTTCGTGCGCAACCCCACAGGAATCTCACACTCACCCGCCGAGTCGGCGGAGGCCTCGGACTGCCACCATGGGGTCACGGCGCTCACCGCCGTCGTGACCGAGCTGTGCTCCCGGAAGGACATCGACCCCATGGGCAGTGCCCGATGACCGCGTTCTGGTGCGAGAGCGCGTGGCTCACAGGTGGCTTCGCCCGGCGCGTGCGACTCGTGACGCAGGACGGCCTCATCAAGGACGTCCTCGTCGACGCCGACCCGCAGCCCGACGACGTGCGGCTGCCCGGCGTGACCCTGCCCGGCATGGCCAACGCCCACAGCCACGCCTTCCACCGCGCGCTGCGCGGCCGCGTCAACGGCGGCGGCGGCAACTTCTGGAGCTGGCGCGAGCAGATGTATGCCGCCGCGGAGCAGCTCAACCCCGACACGTACTTCGCGCTCGCGCGGGCCGTGTTCGCCGAGATGGTGCAGGCCGGCATCACCGTCGTGGGGGAGTTCCACTACGTGCACCACCGGCCCGGCGGCCACCCCTACGGCGACCCGAACGCCATGGGTCTCGCCGTGCGGCAGGCGGCCGACGAGGCCGGCATCCGGCTCACGCTGCTCGACACCTGCTACCTCGAGGGCGGCCTCAACGGCGGCGGCCACGTCGAGCTGCACCCCGGGCAGCGCCGGTTCAGCGACGGCACCGTCGACGCGTGGGCCGCCCGCATGTCGGAGCGCCGCCCCGAGACCGACCGCGTGCGGCTCGGCGCGGCGATCCACTCGGTGCGGGCCGTGCGACGCGAGGACCTGCCGCGCGTCGTCGAGGCCGCCGGCGACCTGCCCCTGCACGTGCACCTGTCGGAGCAGCACGGCGAGAACCTCGCCTGCCAGATGTTCTACGGCGCGAGCCCCACGCAGCTGCTCGACGAGGCGGGCGCGCTCGGCGCCCACTCGACCGCGGTCCACGCCACGCACCTCGAGGACCGCGACATCGGCCTGCTCGGCGGCACCGGCACCGGTGCGTGCTTCTGCCCGACGACCGAGCGTGACCTCGCCGACGGCATCGGACCCGCACGGGCCCTGCACGACGCCGGCAGCCCCCTGTCCCTCGGCTCCGACCAGCACGTCATCATCGACCCCTTCGAGGAGCTGCGGGGCCTCGAGATGCACGAGCGCCTCATCACCAACGAGCGCGACCGCTTCTCGGCCAACGACCTGCTGCTCGCCGCCTCGTTCAACGGCTACCGGTCGCTCGGCTGGTCGGACGGCGGCCACCTGAGCAAGGGCGCGCTCGCCGACTTCGTGACGGTGCGCACCGACACGGTCAACACCGCCGGCGCCGCCCACGACCAGATCATCTACGCCTGCGTCGCCTCCGACGTCTCGACCGTCGTCGTCGGAGGCGACGTGGTCGTCAGCGACGGGCGCCACCGCATGGGCGACGTCGGCCGGATGCTCGTCGGCGCCATCGACCGCGTCACCGGAGGGGTGCCGGTGTGAGCCTGCTCCTCACGGGCATCGCGGAGCTGACGACGAACGACCCGGCTCGGGGTGACGGCCACGCCGCCCCCGCAGATCGTGGTGACGCGCTGCTCGGCATCGTCCGCGACGCCGCCGTCGTCGTCGCCGACGGCGAGATCGCCTGGGTCGGCCCGGCGTCCGAGGCACCCGACGCCGACGAGCGGCGCGACCTCGGGGGCCGCGCCGTCATCCCCGGCTTCGTCGACTCCCACACCCACCTCGTCTTCGCCGGCGACCGCTCCGCCGAGTTCGCCGCGCGGATGACCGGGACCCCCTACGACGGCGGCGGCATCGCGGTGTCCGTCGCGGCGACGCGCGCCGCGAGCGACGGCGAGCTGCGTGCCCTCGTGGCGGGCCGTGTCGCCGAGATGCGCGCCCAGGGCACCACCACCGTCGAGATCAAGAGCGGCTACGGCCTCACCCTCGACGACGAGCTGCGCTCGCTGCGCATCGCCCGTGAGCTGACCCCGCACACGACCTTCCTCGGCGCGCACGTCGTGCCACGCGAGTACGCGACGGACCGCGCGGCATACGTCGACCTCGTGACCGGCCCGATGCTCGACGCGGTCACCGCCGACGGGCCCACGAGCCTCGCGACCAGCATCGACGTCTTCTGCGAGCCGCGCTCGGCGCACGCCTTCGACGGCGACGAGTCGCGCACCGTCCTCGAGGCGGGCCGCGCGGCGGGCCTGGCACTCCGCGTCCACGGCAACCAGCTCGGGCACGGCCCCGGCGTGCGGCTCGCGTGCGAGCTGGGGGCCCGCAGCGTCGACCACTGCACCTACCTCGACGACACCGACGTCGAGGCGCTCGCCGCCGCGCGCGGCACCACGGTGGCCACGCTGCTACCTGGCGTGGAGTTCTCGACCCGCTCTCCCTACCCCGACGCCCGGCGCCTCATCGACGCCGGCGTCGACGTCGCGCTGGCCTCGGACTGCAACCCGGGCACGTGCTACTCGTCGTCGATCCCGTTCGCCATCGCCCTCGCCGTGCGCGAGATGGGGATGACACCGGCCGAGGCGCTGCACGCGGCCACCGCCGTCTCGGCCCGCTCGCTCGGCCTCGACCGGCGGGTCGCACCGGGGCAGCCGGCAGAGCTCGCCGTCCTCGACGCACCGAGCCACCTGCACCTCGCCTACCGCGCCGGGGTGCCGATCGTCAGGGCGCTCGACCTCTAGGAGCCGGCTGCGTCCTCTGCGGGGTGCTCGCACTTGAGCACCGAGCCCGGACCGGGGTGGATGATCCCGGTGTGGCCGTCGGACCACTCGACGACGTACGGCGGCCCGCCGCCCTCGCCCTTCACCTCGCGGATCGTGCCCTCGCGCGTGCCTTGACCGACGTGCTCCGCGGCCATCGTGATGCGGTCACCGACCCGTGCCTCCATGGCACACCTCCTGAAGGGCTGCACTCCAAGGACTCCACCCCAAGCACACCACGTCGCGGCCCTGGCCGAAAGACCTTCAGTCGAGCAGCACCCGCTCGCCGTAGCGGGGCACCGAGACGGGGCAGTCGAACCGGTCGCGTATGCCGTCCGCCAGCGCCCGCGCCGCCCCGGGCTCGCCGTGGACGACGTGGACCGCCTCCGGCGGCCGCGGCATCTCGCCCAGCCAGGCGAGCAGCTCGTCGGCGTCGGCGTGCACCGAGAAGTCGTCGAGCGTGACGACCTCGGCGCGCACCGGCACGTACCGTCCGGCGATCTTGACCTCGCGCGCCCCCTCCTGCAGGTCGCGGCCGCGGGTCCCGATCGCCTGGTAGCCCGTCAGGAGCACGGTGTTGCGGGCCTGCGGCAGCAGGTACCGGAGGTGGTGCACGACGCGGCCGCCGCTCGCCATCCCCGACGCCGAGACGATGACGCACGGGCTGCCGGGGTTGTTGAGGCGCATCGACTCCTCGGCCGTGTGGGCCGTGCGCAGGCCCGACAGCCGCCGTAGCCGGTCGAGGGCCTCGGGGCGCACCTCGCCCGCGTGCTGGGGGTCGCGGTAGATCTCCAGCGCGGCGAGGGCCATCGGGCTGTCGACCCACACCGGCACGTCGGGCACGGCGCCGCTCTCGACGAGGTCGGCGAGGGCGAGCAGCACGATCTCGGTGCGGTCGACGGCGAAGGCCGGGATGACGACGCTGCCGCCCCGGCGGATCGTGCGCCGGATCGCGTCCGCCATGACGTGGTGCTCCGGGTCGACCTCGGGGTGGGCGCGGTCACCGTAGGTCGACTCGACGACGACGGTGTGCGCGGCCGGTGGCCGGGCCCGGGGGAAGAGCACCGGGTGGTCGTCGCGGCCGAGGTCGCCGCTGAAGAGCACGCTCGCGCCGTCCTTCTCGACGAGGACGCTCGACGACCCGAGGATGTGCCCGGCGCGCACGAAGGTCACCGTCGCCCCAGCGGCCTCCACCGAGCCGGTCTCGCCCACCGGCCGCAGCGCCGCCACCGCCCGCTCGGCGTCGGCGACGGTGTAGAGCGGCAGGGGAGGGTCGTGCTTCGACCAGCCGCCGCGCCGGGCACCCTCCGCCTCCTCCTCCTGCAGGTGGGCGCTGTCGCGCAGGATCACACCGGCGAGGGCCGCGGTGCCCGACGTCGTGTGCGCCGGGCCCGCGAAGCCGCCGCGCACGAGGGCCGGCAGGTAGCCGCAGTGGTCGAGGTGGGCGTGCGTCAGGGCGACGGCGTCGATGGTCGCCGGGTCGACCGGCGGAGCCTCCCAGTTGAGGGCACGCCACCGGCGCTCGCCCTGGTAGAGGCCGCAGTCGACCATGAGCCGACCGCCTCCGCCCTCGACGAGGAACTTGCTGCCGGTCACGGTCCCCGCCGCACCGAGGAAGGTCAGCGCCGGTGCGGCCGGCCGCCTGCCCTTCCCCGGGGAGTGGTGCCGCGTGGGCTGCTGGGAACGTGCCATGGCCCCTCCTGACCTCTTCCCGACACCTCCATCGTCCTCCCGGGCGCGTCCCGGCGACCGGGCCTCGCGGCGTGATGATGCAGACAGGTGCGGTCCGCCGCCGACGGGTGCGACCAGGGTCTGACGACGGGCCCGCGCCGCCCTCGTAGGCTCTGGGCGTGACCGAGGGCAACGTCTACGACTGGCTGCAGCGCCGGCCGTTGCTGCTCGACGTGCCGCTCGCGGGCGTGCTCGCCCTGCTCGGCCTCGTCGTGCTCGGCGAGGGACAGGGCATCGGGTGGGCCGTCGTCGGGGTCGCGAACCTCGCGCTGGTCTGGCGGCGCAGCCGCCCGGCGCTCGCCTTCGCCGTCGTCAGCATCGCGCTGGCGGTGCGCGTCATCCCGACGAGCAACCTGCTGCCGGGCGACCTCGCCTTCCTCGTCGCGCTCTACTCGCTCGCCGCCTACGACCGGCGCCGCGGTGTCCGCGTCGCCGGCCTGGGGGTGGCCGCGCTGGGTTCGGTCATCGCCGGTCTGCGGTTCACCGCCGTCAGCGGACGGGCCCCCGGCTGGGGCGAGTTCGTCTTCACGGCCCTCGCGTGCGCTGCCGCGTCGCTCGCCGCCTGGGCGCTCGGCGACCTCAAGCGGGCCCGGCTCCAGCGCCTCTCCGACCTGCAGGACCGTGCCGAGCGCATCGAGCGCGAGCGGGAGCAGGAGCTGCGCCTCGCCGCCAAGGACGAGCGCGCCGCCATCGCCCGCGAGATGCACGACGTCGTCGCGCACGCCCTGTCGGTCATCGTCGTGCAGGCCGACGGGGCGGCGTATGCCGCCGAGCGCAGTCCCGAGGGCGCGCTCGCGCGGTCGGTGGGCGCGCTCGAGACCATCGGCTCGACGGCCCGCGACGCCCTCACCGAGACCCGGCGCCTCGTCGGCGTGCTGCGCGACCCCGAGTCCGGCGCCGAGCTCGCCCCGACCGGGGGCATCGACCAGCTCGACGACCTCGTGGCGCGCGTGCGCGGCGCCGGCGTGCCGGTGACGCTGACCGTGCGGGGCGCCGAACGCACCAGGTCCGTGGGACTCGACCTGGCGGCCTACCGCGTCGTGCAGGAGGCCCTGACCAACGTCATCAAGCACGCCGGACCCGGCGCCAGCGCGGTCGTCGACGTGGACCAGACGCCCGAACGGCTCCGCATCTGCGTCACGGACGACGGGCGCGGTGCCGGCAGCGCCGACGACGGCCGCGGCCACGGACTGCCCGGCATGCGCGAACGCGTGGCCGTGCACGGGGGCACGCTGACGGCCGGGCCTGGCCCGCACGGCGGGTTCGAGGTGCTGGCGACCAT
Organism: Terrabacter koreensis; assembly: GCF_054783315.1. NCBI lineage: Bacteria > Bacillati > Actinomycetota > Actinomycetes > Micrococcales > Intrasporangiaceae > Terrabacter > Terrabacter koreensis. The sequence goes on from NZ_BAAGQU010000004.1 coordinate 131,907, forward strand.
GCCGACGAAGGAGCAGCGGTGACGAACGCGGTGACGAGGGTGATGCTCGTCGACGACCAGGCCCTGGTGCGGGCCGGCTTCCGGATGGTGCTCGACGCCGAACCCGACATCGACGTCGTCGCCGAGTGCGCCGACGGGCAGGCCGCGCTCGACGCGCTGCCGGGGCGCGACGTCGACGTCGTGCTCATGGACATCCGGATGCCGCGGCTCGACGGCATCGAGGCGACGCGCCGCATCGTGGCCCGCGGCGAGACGCCGAAGGTGCTCGTGCTGACGACGTTCGACCTCGACGAGTACGTCTACGCGGCCCTGCGTGCCGGGGCGGCGGGCTTCCTGCTCAAGGACGCCGGTCCGGCCGAGCTGCTCGCCGCCATCAGGGCCGTGCACACCGGCGACGCGGTCGTGGCGCCCGGACCGACCCGGCGGCTCCTCGACCGCTTCCTCCCGGTGCTCGAGGCGCCGGCCGGCCCGACGGGCGTCGAGCGGCTCGACGCGCTCACCGAGCGCGAGCGCGAGGTGCTCGAGGCCGTCGGCAGGGGCCTGAACAACTCCGAGATCGCTGCGGCCTTCTTCGTCGCCGAGGCCACCGTCAAGACGCACATCGGGCGCATCCTCGCCAAGCTGGGACTGCGCGACCGCGTGCAGATGGTCGTGCTCGCGTACGAGACGGGGCTGGTGCGGGTCGGCGACGCCTGACGGGGTCGGCCGCCGCGGCACCGGGCCCGGTCACGTCGCCCGCACGTGCGCCTCCTCGCCGGTGCGTCGCTCGATGTCCTTCTCGGCCTGCGCCACCAGCTGGTCCGCGAGGTGACGCAGCGCCCGCGCGACGGCGACCTCGTCACCGATCTCGCGCGACGCCGTGTCGTCGGCCGACCGGTGGCTCGTGCCGCTGGCCCGGAGCCGGTCGGGCGAGTCCGCCACCAGCACCACGGTCGCGCTCGTGTCGTCGCCCGACTCCAGCAGCGAGACCCGCACCTGCCACTCGCGCAGGTGCACGGAGTGCGGCTGCGGTCGGTCGGCGTCCGAGCCGGCGGCGTGCGTTTCGGCGGAGGAGGCGCTGCTGGTGGCGGCGTCCGCGTCGTCGACGGCCCCGATGCGCAGGACGGCGCCCGGGCCCGGATAGATCAGGCCGGTACGCCCGTCGCCCCAGCGCACGAGGTAGGGCGGCCCGCCCTCCGGCCCGCGGACCTCGAGCACCTCGCCGTCCCGCGTGGGCTCGTCGACGTGCTCCGCGGCCAGGATGATGCGGTCTCCGACATGCGCTCTCACGGTGTCCTCCTCGTCGTCGTGACATCTAGGAGAGCACCGTCGGTCCGGCGGAGCGTAGGGACCGTGGTCCTGCAGGTACTGGTCGGTGGACCCTTGCGCCGAGGACCGGCGCGGGCTACCGCTTGCCCGTGGCCTTGTCGATGGCCTTCTGGGTCGCCTTCTCGGCCTTGGCCTTCGCCTTGGCGAGCTTCTTCGCGGCCTTCTTGTCGGCGGGCTTCACCTGGTCGTCCTCGAGGGCCTTGGGCAGGTGGCCCGTGGAGCGGCGGTAGTAGGTCGCGGCCCCGCGCTCGGCGGCGACCCGGGCGGCCGAGACCGCCATCGACGAGATGGCCGTGAAGAGGATGACGTCGCGGGTGCGCTCGCGCTCGTAGTCACCCTTGACGGGCACGTTGCGGCCGGTGGCGAGCTTCCAGCCCTTCTGGGCGGCGTCGGTCGCGAGCTTCGTCGCGATGAGCGTCGTGCCGACGCTGAGGACCTTCCACACCGGGCCGCCCACGGGCGTGCGCGGAGCCGCGGCGGCCTTGGCCTTCTCCTTCGTGCGGGAGAGCTGCTTGGCGGCCTTCTTCGAGTCCTTGGAAGCCATGGCGTGACTGTACCCATGGCGGCCGGAGTAGAGTCACCACCACAACTGAAGAGCACCACCACCCATCACGACAGGGGAGCGCGAGACGCGCTGAGAGTGCGGCAGCCCAGACGGCCGAGCCGCAGACCCTCGAACCTGCTCCGGTTAGCACCGGCGAAGGAAGTCGGTATTTCTCAGGTCACCTGACGGCCCACGCCTTGCGGCGTGCCCGTCGCGGTGCCCTCCCCCAGGTATCCACCCCTACTGGAACCCGGGAGTCCCATCATGACCAGCACCATCACCGCCAGCGGGCCGCTGACCCGCTGGCGCACCATCGACCTGCTCACCTGCGCCTTCCTCGGTGTCGCCTTCGGCGTCGCGTACTGGGCGTGGGGCCTGGTCTACGCAGCACCGTCGGCCGCGGTGTCGGCGGGCTTCCCGCCCCTCGCCGCCCTCTTCAGCTGGCCGTGGCTCGTCGCCGGCATCGTCGGCATGCTCATCATCCGCCGCCCCGGCGCGGCGGTCTTCACCGAGCTGCTCGCCGCCGTCGTGTCGGCGCTCATCGGGACCCAGTGGGGCCTGACGACGCTCGTTTCGGGCCTGGTGCAGGGCCTCGGGGTCGAGCTCGGTTTCGCCGCCTTCGGGTATGCCGTCTACCGCTGGGCACCGCTGCTGCTCGGCGGCTTCCTCGGCGGTGCGTTCGAGGCCGTCTACGAGTGGTACTCCTACTGGACCGACTGGGGCTGGGACTACAAGGTCGCCTACCTGCTCCTCCTCGGCGCCTCCGTCGCGGTGCTCGGTTCGCTCCTCTCCGTCGCACTGACCCGCGGGCTCGCCTCGGTCGGTGCGCTGAACCCGTTCCCACCGGGCCAGGAGGTCCGCGAGCAGCGTGCCGTCTGACCTTCCGGTGCGACCGCGAGCCGAACACCTCGAGGCCGGGGCGTATGCCGTGCGCTCCGGCTCCGAGGTGCGCGTCGAGGACCTGACGTGGCGACCTTTCGGGCGCTCGCGTCCGGTCCTCGAGCGCCTCGACCTCGAGATCGGCCCCGGCGAGCGAGTGCTGCTCGCCGGGCCGAGCGGCTCGGGCAAGTCGACGCTGCTGCGGGCCGTCGCCGGCCTGCTGCTCACCGCCGACTCGGGTGAGCTCTCTGGCGAGGTGACCGTGGGCGGCGCTGCGCCGCAAGCGGTTCCGGGTTCGGTGGGTCTCGTGCTGCAGGACCCCGGTGCCGGAGTCGTCGCCTCGACGATCGGGCGCGACGTGGCCTTCGGTCTGGAGAACGTGCAGGCGCCGTTGGCCGAGATGTCGCCACGCGTGCGTGCGGTCCTCGACGAGGTCGGCCTCACCATGCCGGCCGACTGCTCGCCCGCGACGCTCAGCGGCGGCGAGTCGCAGCGGCTCGCCCTCGCCGGCGCGCTCGTCATGGAGCCGTCCGTGCTGCTGCTCGACGAGCCGACGGCCATGCTCGACGCCGCCACGGCCGCAGGCGTGCGCGCGGTCGTCGCCGAGGTGGTGGCCCGGCGCGGGCTCACCCTCGTCGTCGTCGAGCACCGCCTGGACGGGTGGCTCGACCTCGTCGACCGGATCGTCGTGCTCGACGGGTCGGGCGCGGTCGTGGCCGACGGGGACCCACGCCGCGTCCTGGCCCAGCGCGGCGAGTCACTTGCCGCACAGGGGATCTGGGTTCCAGGCGTGCCTGACCCCGAACCGCTGCCCATCGCCCTCGACCCTGCGCCCGATGCGGCGGCCGGGAGGGTGGCCGACGGCCGCGTCGTCGTCTCTGCGATGGACGTCCGCGTCGAGCACACGACGAGACGGCTGGGGGAGCCGTCACGCGCGACGCTCGCGGTCGACGGTGCCGACCTCGACGCCCGCGCGGGCCGCTCCGTCGCCCTCGTCGGTCCGAGCGGTGCGGGCAAGTCCTCGCTCATGACGGCCCTCGGCGGGCTCGTGGCCCCCAGCGCCGGTGCCGTGGAGCCGGCCCTGCCACTGACCCCAGCGGAGGCGGGCGACCGTGGCAGCGCGCGCGACCGCCTGGCGCCACCGCACGAGTGGGCCTCCACCGACCTGGCCCGGGTGGTCGCCTGGGTGCCGCAGCGCGCCGCGACGAGCATCGTCGGGCGCACCGTGCGTGACGACGTGCTCACGACACCGCTGGCGCTCGGGCAGGACCGCGAGCGCGCCGGGCGGCGCGCCGACGCGCTGCTCGCGGCCCTGGGGCTCGCGCACCTCGCCGACGTGGACCCGAGACAGCTCTCCGGCGGGGAGCAGCGCCGCCTCGCCATGGCCTCTGCCGTGGCCCACGGCCCGGCACTGGTCCTGGCCGACGAGCCGACCGTGGGCCAGGACCGGCTCACCTGGGCCGCGGTCGCCGGCGTGCTCGCCGCCGCGCGGGACGAGGGTGCGGCCGTCGTGGTCACGACGCACGACCCCGGCGTCGTCGACGACGCCGACCGGGTCGTCACGCTCGAGGCGCCTGCCCAGCCGGCGCCCGATCCCGCACCGGAACGGCGACCCCTGCTGTCGCGGGTCGGGCCGCTCGCGCTGCTCGCGGCCGCCCTGTGCGTGCTGCCGCTGCCGGCCCTGCTCGACAGCTGGCGCCAGGGCCTCTTCGTGCTCGGCGTCGAGGTGCTGCTCGGTCTGCTCGGTCTGCTCGCACCCGGCCGGGGGCGCGCGCCGAAGGGCCGGCTGCGGGGAGTGCTGGGCCGCCTCGCGCCCGCCGCGCTCGCCGTCCTCGGCGTGGCGTGGTCGGCCTGGCTCCTCGGCGGGCGCGACCTCGAGGTGGCTGCCGGCGCTGCCCTGCGCGTCCTGTGCCTCCTCGTGCCCTCGGCGGTCGTCGTCGGCTTCATCGACCCGGAGCAGCTCGGCGACCACCTCGCCCAGCGGCTGCGGCTGCCCGCCCGACCCGTGGTCGCGGCCACGGCAGCGCTGCAGCGGGTCCAGGCGTTCGACACGCTGTGGGCCGAGCTCATGACCACCCGCCGCGTGCGGGGCACGCGCGCCGACCGCGGGCCGGTGGCCCGCGGCCGCGAGGCCGTCGCCGTCACCGGGGGCCTGCTCGTCGGTGCGCTGGGGCAGGCGTCGGCGCTGGCCCTTGCGATGGACGCCCGCGGCTTCGCCGGCGCCACCCGACGCACGTGGGCCGGGCCCGCGCCCTGGCGCCTGCCCGACACGCTGACCCTCGCGGCGGGGCTGCTCGTCGTGGCCGCCGGCGTCGCGGCACGGCTGACGCTGTCCTGACCGTCCTCCGGGGCACAATGGGCGGCGCACACCTCGCGACAGGAAAGGGGCCCCACGTGCCCATGCCAGCCCGCCACCCTCGGGCGCTCGCCGACAGCCGCGCCCCCCGTTCCGCCGCGCGCGCCGGCCGGGCCCTCGCGCTGGGGCTGGCCCTGACGGCGCTCGCCGCCTGCGGGCAGCCGACCCCCGGCAACCCCGACGACTCGGTCGCCCCGACCGTGAGCGTGCCGGCGCAACCGACCATCACGGCCGAGACGCCCACCGACGACGCGGCCGACCCGTCCGTCGAGCCGACCGACGGCGGTCTCTTCGACGCGTCGTCGAGCCTCAGCGGAGTCTCGTGCGAGCCCACCGGCGACTCATGGAGCTTCACCGGCACGCTGGCCAACTCCGACACCGAGGAGCACACCTTCACGGTGGCCGCCTTCGTCCTCAAGCTCTCCGACGGTTCACAGGCCGCCAGCAAGGAGATCGACGTCAAGCTCGCCGCGGGCGCCAGCGCCCCGGTCGCCATCCGCGACTTCTGGACCGGCCCCAAGGCCGGCGTCGAGTGCCTCAGCGGCGTCACGGTCAAGGGCCTCTGACGGTGCGGCTCTTCCTCGTGCGCCACGGCCAGACCCACGCGAACGTCGCACGCCGGCTCGACACCGCGGTGCCGGGCCTCGACCTCACCGACGAGGGGCGCGAGCAGGCGAAGGCGCTCGCCGACCGGCTCGGAGGCGAGGACCTCGGCGCGATCTACACCTCCGACCTCGTGCGCACCCAGCAGACGGCTGCGCCTCTGGCCGAGCTGCTCGGCCTCGAGATGGTGGTGCTCCCGGGCCTGCGCGAGATCCAGGCGGGCGACTGGGAGATGACGACCGACTGGCAGCCCTACATCGACGCCGTCGTCCGGTGGCGCGACGACCCCGACCACACCATCCCGGGCGGTGACAGCGGGGCCGGCTTCATGCAGCGCTACGACGCGGCCATCGCGCAGATCGCGTCCGACGGGCACGAGTCCGCCGTCGCCGTCAGCCACGGAGCGGCCATGCGGGTGTGGTGCAGCGCGTCGCTCGGGCTGCCCGCCGACTTCTTCGACGAGCGCCGCCTCGACAACGCGCACGTCGTCACCATGGAGGGCGACCCCGCCACGGGTTGGCGCCTGCTCGCGTGGGGCGACGAGCCCGTCACCCATGGCTGAGCCGGCTCCCGTCACCTCCGGTCGCACCGCCCGCGCGGCCGGCGACACGAACCCCGCCGTCTGGCGGTGGCTCGGGTGCGCGGGTGGCGTCGTGCTGGCGGCCGCCTCCTGGGGTGCCGGGGCCCTGCCGCGGCCCAACACCGGCATCCTGTGGCCGGGTGTTGCCTGGTCGACGCCCAAGGGCGGCTCGCCGCTGCTCGCGTCGGTCTCGGTGCTCGCGCTGCTCGCGCTGGTCGTCGCCTGGTGGCGACTCCGGTCGGCCCCGGTCTCGGTGCGCTGGTGGTGGACCACCGTCGCCCTGTGGTTCGCGCCGCTCGTCGTCGCCATGCCGCTCTACAGCCGCGACCTCTACTCCTACGCCGCCCAGGGCCTGCTCTGGGACCAGGGGCTGAGCCCCTACGACCACGTCGTCCGCGAGCTGGACTCGCCGTGGCGCGCCTCGACCGCGCCCACGTGGCTCGACAGCCCGACGCCCTACGGCCCCGTCTGGCTGTTGCTCGCCCGCGCCGTCGCGTCCGTGTCCGGCGAGCTGTGGGTCGCCCTGCTGCTGCTCCGCCTCCTCGCCGTCGCCGGCGTGGTCGTGCTCGCCTGGGCCGTGCCCGACATCGCCCGGCGCCTCGGCTGGTCGCCCGAGCGGGCGGTCTGGCTCGGCGTCGCCACCCCGCTCGTGGGTGCCCACTTCGTCGGGGGCGCGCACAACGACGCGCTCATGGTGGCCGCCGTGCTCGGCGGCCTCGCCCTCGCCCTGCGGGGCCGGTTCGTCCTCGCCTGCGTCGTCGTCGCGCTCGGGGCGATGGTCAAGGTGACGGCCGTCATCGCGCTGCCTTTCGTGGCGATCCTCTGGGCCCACCACGCGGCGGCACGGTCCACGGAGCCGCGCGAGACGGCATACGGCTGGGGCGGGGTCGTGCGAGCGGGGGCCCTGACGCTGCTCTGCGCAGGCGTGCCCATGGCGCTGGGCGGCATCCTCACAGGGCTCGGGTTCGCGTGGCTCAACCCGGCGTCGACGCCGGGCAAGAACGAGCAGTGGACCTCCCTGCCCACCTCGTTCGGCATGGCGGTCGGCGCCGTCGGGCACCTGCTCGGCCACGACGAGTGGCGCGACTCCGGCATCGACGCCTCGAGGGCCGTCGCGCTCGTCGTGCTCGCGCTGCTCCTCGTCGTCGTCTGGCTCGCCGCGCTCAAACCCGCTGCCGGCGCCGACCCCGACGACCTCGGCCGCCCGGTGCGCGGCATCGCCTGGGCGATGCTCGCCGTCGTGGTGCTCGCCCCCGTCTTCCTCGGCTGGTACTACCTGTGGATGCTGCCCGTCTTCGCCGTGTCGCTCGACCATGGGTGGGCCGGCCGTCTCGAGGTGCCGCTCGCCGCGGTCGCGACGGCCGTCTGCTTCGCGACCCTGCCCGAGGGCTACAGCCTCGGACTCACGACGACCGTCGTGGGGGTGCCGTTCGCGCTCGTCCTGGCCGTCCTGCTCGTACGTCGAGGGTGGCGCACCGCTCGCCGCGCCGACTGGCGCCACCTGCTCGACCTCGACCGGCCGCTGCAGCCCGAGCCGTGAGTGACGGTCCGAGTCACGGATCGGCGACAGGTTGCCGTCGCCGCTCCCGGCACGCCGGGTCGTGTCCCACACTGTCCCGGTGAGTGACTCCGGCTTCGCCGACGAGGCCCGGTCCGACCGCGCGCGACCCACGCGGACGAGCCCGGCCGACCGCCCGTCGCCGTCCCAGGCGGGCCGGCGGACCAGCCCGTTCGCCATCGCCTTCGTCGTCGTGCTGCTCGCGCTGCTCGCTGTCGTCGCCTGGGCGTGGTCGGCACGGCTGCACAGCGACGACGTCGCCGCGTGGCAGGCGGTGGCCGACGAGGTCGAGGTGCTCGACCGCACCCTGACTCCCTTGGGGCACAGCGAGATCCCGCCCTGCCGAGACTCCACGGAGGGCCGCGTCACCCGCACCTACCCGCCGTCCACGGGACCACAGGCCACCGAGCTCGTCGCCGCCCTCACGCAGCAGGGGTGGACCCAGGCTCCCGCGACCCCGCCCGCCTACGCCCGGCTCACCCGGACCCTCGCCGGGCACGAGGCCAGCGTCGACGTGGCCGCGACGGACGGCGCGTCGCTCGTCGACTCGCTCACGGCCACGAGCCCGGCCTCCGCCTTCGGCTGCCTGCTGCGCTGACGACGGCGGCTCCCTTGACCACCTGAGACGGACGTCACCGAAGCGGCGGGCCACATGCTGGGAATTGCGCGGTCGACGGCATACGGGAGTGCGACGCTTGGGCTCATGCGCAAGGTGACCCAGAGCAAGAAGCTGCAGAACGTCTGCTACGAGATCCGGGGTCCCGTGCTCGCCGAGGCCAAGCGGCTCGAGGAGGAGGGGCACCGCATCCTCAAGCTCAACATCGGCAACCCGGCCCCGTTCGGCTTCGAGGCGCCCGAGGACATCCTCGTCGACGTCATCCAGGAGCTGCCGACCGCGCAGGGCTACAGCGACAGCAAGGGCATCCTGTCGGCGCGGCGGGCGGTCAAGCAGCACTACGAGGTGCGCGAGTTCCCGCCGCTCAACGTCGAGGACATCTACCTCGGCAACGGCGTCAGCGAGCTCATCGTCATGGCCATGCAGGGGCTGCTCGACAACGGCGACGAGGTGCTCATCCCCGCACCCGACTACCCGCTCTGGACGGCGGCCGCGAGCCTCGCCGGCGGCACCCCCGTGCACTACGTCTGCGACGAGCAGGCCGACTGGGCGCCCGACCTCGACGACATCCGCAGCAAGGTCACCGACCGCACCCGCGCCATCGTCGTGATCAACCCGAACAACCCCACCGGTGCCGTCTACCCGCGCGAGGTGCTCGAGGGCATCGCCCAGGTGGCGCGCGAGCACGAGCTGATCATCATGGCCGACGAGATCTACGACAAGATCCTCTACGACGGCGCCACCCACACGTCGATGGCGGCGCTCGCCCCCGACCTGCTGTGCCTCACCTTCAACGGACTGTCGAAGGCCTACCGGGTCGCCGGCTTCCGCTCCGGCTGGCTCGCCATCACGGGCCCGAAGGAGCACGCGCGCAACTACCTCGAGGGCCTCGACATCCTCGCCAACATGCGCCTGTGCGCCAACGTGCCTGCGCAGCACGCCATCCAGGTCGCGCTCGGCGGCTACCAGTCGATCAACGAGCTGATCCTCCCCGGTGGGCGCCTCCTCGAGCAGCGCAACGTCGCGTGGGAGATGCTGAACCAGATCCCGGGCGTCTCGGTGACCAAGCCGCAGGGCGCCCTCTACCTCTTCCCGCGGCTCGACCCCAAGGTCCACGACATCCAGGACGACGAGCGCTTCGCCCTCGACCTGCTGCGCGACCAGAAGATGCTCGTCGTGCAGGGCACCGGCTTCAACTGGCCGACTCCCGACCACTTCCGGCTCGTCTTCCTGCCGCGCGTGGAGGACCTCGAGGACGCCGTCGGCCGCCTCGAGAAGTTCCTCTCGACGTACTCGCAGTAGGGCTCAGCGGGACGTGGCCCACCACTTGAACAGCAGGCCCAGCACGACGGCCCACCCGACGGTGAACGCGACGGCGAGGGCGGCTGCCAGGACCGCCGGCCGGCGACCGTGCGGCTCGCGGCGCGCGAGGCTGAGCCCGGCCAGCGCCAGCCCGAGCAGCTGCGGGAGGAACACGAACCCGAACACCGCCCCCGACAGCGAGACGAGCACCGCGCCTCGGGCCAGCGGTGCCTGCGAGGCGAGCTGCGCCGAGCCGGTGTCGTGGGGACGATCGGTGTCGCTCACGCGTTCAGCCTAACGATGGATACCCGGACCAGAGCCTTCGCGCCGCCCCCGTATGCCGTCGCCTCGCGTCGCGCGCTCCGGGCTCGCGTCGCCGGTGTCGCGGGGGCCCTGCTCGTCACCGGCGCCCTGGCGGCCTGCGGCGGGTCCGACCCCACGATCGACGACGTCCCCTCCGACGTCGCCAGCGCGCGGCCCTCGATCTCGGCCGAGGAGGCGCAGTTCGTCCTCGCTGCCGAGAAGCTCGGCGTCTCGGTGACCGGCGCCAGCGTCGCCGACGACATCGAGACCGGCACCACGACGTGCTGGGCGTTGCGCAACGGTGGCGTCCAGCTGCGCGAGATCGCCGTCGACGACGCCTCGAAGCCGCTCGCCAACACCGGTGACGCGCTCCGCACGAAGCAGCTCATGGCAGCGGGCGTCCAGGCGTTCTGCCCTGACTACGACGACCAGGTCGCCCAGCTGAAGCTGCCGTGACGGTCGGGCGGGCGACCGCCGGGGTCGACCCACCGGTCGGGAACACGTCGCCCACCGCCTCGGTTGGCACCCACGTGAGTCCTGCCAGAGCCCAGCTCAACATCCTCGACCTCGTGCCCGTCGTCAACGGCGGCACCGCGACCGACGCGATCGCCTCGACCGTCGACATCGCCAGGCACGCCGAGAAGTGGGGCTACCAGCGCTACTGGATGGCCGAGCACCACAACATGCGCGGTGTGGCGTCGAGCTCGACCGCCGTGCTCATCGGGCACGTCGCCGACCACACCGAGACGATCCGGGTCGGCGCCGGCGGCATCATGCTGCCCAACCACGCGCCGTACGTCGTCGCCGAGCAGTTCGGCACCCTCGCGACGATCCACCCGGGACGCATCGACCTCGGGCTCGGTCGTGCCCCCGGCACCGACCCCTTCACGACGCGTGCCCTGCGCCGCAACGAGGCCGCGGCGATGAACTTCGCCGGCGAGGTCGAGGAGCTCATCGGCTATCTCGGCGACCCGGACCCGGACGCCAAGGTGCGCGCCATTCCCGGTGAGGGCACGCGCGTGCCGGTCTGGATCCTCGGGTCGAGCCACGGCGGCGCGCAGGTGGCCGCCGCCCTCGGCCTGCCCTACTCGTTCGCTTCGCACTTCGCCCCGGCCGCGCTGATGAGCGCCCTCGAGGTCTACCGTTCGCGGTTCACGCCCTCGACGGAACCGGGCGGGCTCGACGCCCCGCGCACCATGGCCGGAGTCAACGTCATGGTCGCCGACACGTCCGAGGAGGCCGAGCGGCTCTTCACGAGCGTGCTCCAGCGTTTCCACGGCATCGTCACCGGCCGGCGCACGGCGCTGCCCGAACCCAGCGGCGACATCGCGGGGCTCATGGCGTCGTGGTCGCCCGCCGAGCGCCAGGCCGTCTCGGACATGACACGGGTCTCGGTCATCGGCACGGCCGACCAGGTGCGCGAGGGGCTCACCGGCTTCGTCGAGGCGACGGGCGTGGACGAGCTGATCGTCACGTGCGGCGCCCACGACCACGAGGCCAGGCTGCGCTCCTACGAGCTGCTCGCCGACGCGTGGCTCTGACACCGTCCGACACCGTCCGACCCTGCCCGCCCCTCTCTGGAAGGCTGCACCCCATGAGCTCCGACGACCTGCGCCAGATCACCCTGACCCGCGACAGCCAGGGCCGCTACACCGCCCGCAACCGGCGCGGCGGCTCGATCACGACGAGCTCGGGCACCGACGAGCTGTCGCCGGTCGAGCTGCTCCTCGCCGGCATCGCGGCGTGCACGGCGGTCGACGTCGACACCGTGACGTCGCGGCGTGCCGAGCCCGACAGCTTCGAGGTGGTCGTGACGGCCGACAAGGTCAAGGACGAGCACGGCAACCACCTGCAGGACATCAACGTCAGCTTCCGGGTGCGTTTCCCCGAGGGCGACGGCGGCGACGCGGCCCGCGAGATGCTGCCCAAGCTCGTCAAGCGCTCGCACGACGAGTGGTGCACGGTCAGCCGCACCGTCGAGCTCGGCACGAAGGTGACCGCTACCGTCGACTGACAGGTCGCGGCGCTCAGGTCGCCCGCACCTCGGCGTCGATCCACTCGATGGGGTCGCCCCAGCCGAGCCGGCCGACGCCGTGCTTGTCGAGCGCGAGCACGGCGAGCGTGCGCCGGTGCGCGGCGAACGTCAGCACGTGCGCGACCATCGCGCCGTAGCTGCAGACGTACGGCGGGTCGCTCGCTGCGTCGACGAACACGTCGTCGAGCTGGCCCTTCTCGACGGCGTCGCGCACGTGGGCGACGAACACCGGCGCGGCCTCGGCGAGGCGGCGCCGTGCCGAGGTGAGCGACTCGTCGACCTCGACCGAGAAGTCGTACTCGCGGCTCGCCATCGTCGCGTTCCACATCGCCAGCTGTCCGACGAGCCGGCTGATGACGCGCCGCAGCGTCGATGGGTCGGGGTCGTCCTCCACCGACAGCACGATCGGCTCGTCGAGCTGCGCGTCGGTCAGGTGGGCGGCGCCGTCGATGATCTCGCCGACGAGCCAGACGTGGTGCTCGACCATCTGCTGGACGAGGTCCATGGCGGTGACCCTTCGCCGGGCCGGGAGGCGTATGCCGGCCGGCGGGTGGAAGTGGATGCCGTTGGCCGCCTCGACGTGGATCGGCCCGGGCTGCTCGCGCCACGCGCTCGGCGCCCGGCCGTACGCGCGACCGAAGGCCCGCGTGAACGCCTCGTGCGAGCCGTAGCCGGCCTCGACCGCGACGTCGAGAACCGGCCGCCGGCTCGCCGCGAGCCGGAAGGCGGCGCGCTCGAGGAGCACACGGCGGCGCAGCGCCCCGGGCGCCTCGCCCGCCGCCGCGCTGACGACGCGGTCGAGGTGGAAGCGCGACAGGTGCAGCCGCGCCGCGACCTCCTCGCCCGTCAGGCCGGGCTCGTCGAGGGTGTCGACGAGCACGTCCAGCCAGGCGGCGAAGGTGTCGGTGGCGGCACTCACGTCACGATCGTCCCCGACGTGGGGCTCGTTCGGCTTGACCGAGCTTGCTCACCGTCAGTGGTGCACGACGACCTTGTCGCCGACGCGCACCTTGAAGAAGAGCGACTTGATCTGGACCATGTCGGCGATGTTGACGCAGCCGTGGCTGGCGGTGGCGTAGCCGAGCCGGGCGAAGTTCGACGAGTAGTGCACGGCCTGGCCGCCGGAGAAGAACATCGAGTAGGGCATCGGCGTGAAGTAGAGGTTCGAGATGACGTACTCGTACTTGCGCGACACCCGGAAGGTGCCCTCGCGGGTCTCGAGGCCGGGACGGCCGAAGCGGGCCCACATGACCATGAGCGGCTTGCCGTCGACGACCCACGTCAGCGTGCGGGTGGCCTTGTCGACGCACATGACCCGACCGGTGCGGCAGCGGCTGTCGAGCGAGGCGGCCGTCGGCATCACCGGTCGCAGCCCGGCGTTGTAGCGGTGCTGGTCGAACGTGCCGGGCCGGTAGGTCAGGGCGACCAGGCGTGACCAGGTGCGAGTGTCCACGGCGCCAGTCTGGGGAAGTGCCTGGCCGCGCTGAAAGTGCAGCACCCTCTGCGCCAGAACAGCGCTCCACGTTCCGGTGACTCGAGTGCGCCAGACTCCTACGGCACGAAGTCGCAGCTGGAGCTCCTTTACCGTGGCCACGGAGGAGCCACTTCGAATCGTGACGGGCGACGTGGTCAGGTAGACGAGTCGGGCCCACGTGCGTTGGTCTACAACCCCGGACTGTGGCAGATTCTGGTCGCGCTGGAAAGCGAGGACCTTGGTTCCCAGTGAGGCGGGATAGACGCCCGTGACGGCGAAGGGCCAGTACGTGGCCCGGACGACCCGCAGCCGGACCTGGACGTCTCTGATCAGCCACGCGTTGCTGCCGGCCGTGACTGCGTTGGAACTTCGCGTCAACAGCAGGAGACGGCTCCAGGTCGCCTGGTCGACCACAGCGGTTACCTCGAGGCCTTGGTCCCGTTGGAACGCCATAACGCCTTGGACGAGTGACGAACTGTAGTTCCCGTCGACCGACCGGGGCCAATATGTGGCGCGAACCAGTCGAAGGCGGACCTGAAGGTCCTTGATCTTCCAACTCCCGCTGGAGGTAGAGATCACAGGCGCCGGGCCAGGCGTCGGGGTCGTGGTCGCGGTGGCGGTCGCCGTCGTGGTCTCGGGCGCTGCCGGATCCGCCGTCGTGGCAGTCGCCGACGGCGTGCTCGTGGTCGTCGTGCTCGTGGTCGTCGTGCCCGTGGTCGCTGTGCTGGTGCTCGTGCTCGTGGTCTCGGTCGGTGTCGGCGTGCCCGTGGCGTCGTCGGCGCGCGCGGTGGGTGCAGCCACCGTGAGGGCGACGACCGCGAGGGCGGCTGCGACGGCGTTCGTGGTGCGCTTGCTGTCCATGCGGATCGTCCTCATGGTGTCCCCTGGTCTCTGACCGCGCTGCGGCGTGTGTGTCGGCGCGATCGCGCCCTTCATTGTGGCAGGCACATGCCCGTTTGGCGCGCTGTGCCTTCACCTTCCAGACGCGCCCGGACGGCAGAAGGTTGTCGCGTGCCCGGGCCGACCTCGGAGGCGCCGTGGCGTCAGGTTGCGGGAAGTCGGCGCACGGTGAGGATCTGCTCGGCGCGGCCCACCGGTCCCTGCTCGTCGTGCAGCGTGGTCGAGGTGAGTCCGAGGCCGGTCGGCCCCATCGTCACGCGGGTGTCGAAGCCGACCCAGCCGCGTACGGGCTCGCGGAAGAGGTGGACGGCGAGGTCGACGTTCGGGAACATCCACTCGCGCGGCGAGACACGCACCGCGATGCCGTTGGCGGTGTCGGCGAGTCGCACGAGATCGGCTGTGGGAGAGCAGGTCTCGCCGTCGACCAGCGGGTTCAGGGCCCGGATCCAGGCGATCGTGCGACCCGGTCGGCGGTCGGGGGCCACCCGGAACTCGAGGCCCTCGATGTAGCCGCCGTCCCACGTGTCGCTGCCCGACCAGGGGTCGAGCTCGTCGGGACTCGGGATCGTCTCGAGCTCGACACCTGCGACGGGCTCGGAGTCGTGGGCCGCGAGCCGCCAGGCGTGGGCGCGCACGACGGCTCGGTCGTCGACGAGCATCGTCGCCTCGACGAGCTCGATGGTGCGGCCGGGCCGGGAGGTGCGCACCTCGACGCGGCTGGGTCGGGAGGGGATCATCCCGAGGATGTCGAACGAGATGCGGGCGAGCTGCATGCCCTCACGGGGCTCGTGCAGGTCGATCTCGTGGGCGAGGATGCCGCTGACCGGGGCCATGTGCTGCTCGTCGTCGCGCCAGGCGCCCTGGACGTGGACGGTCGGGGCGTAGAGACCCGGGCCGAGCCGCCGGTAGAAGGCCGCGGTGTCGCGGTCGAGCTCGTGCAGGACGGGGCGGTCGCCGGTGGTGTGGCTGGTCACCCGGCCAGCCTAGGCACCGCCGTCGTCGACGTCGCCGCCCCCGTCGGACAGCCCGAGCCCGAGGTCGACCATGCGCACGAGACGGGGCGCGAGCTCGTCGACGGCCCCGCGCGGGAGGTCGCGCAGGGGGCCCTCGAGGGCGAGCATCGCCATGCCGTGGACGGCCGACCAGGCCAGCAGCTCGGCGCCCGGGCGGTGGTCCGGCGACATGACGCTCGCCTCGACCATGGCGTCGAGGGCCGTCGAGAGCAGCTGGAACGGCGTGAGACCGTCGGCCCCGGCAGCGTCGGTCGAGGCCGCCCGGGAGAGGTCGACCGGCACTGCGAACGCGGTGCGGAAGAGGCCGGGCTCGTCCATCGCGAACCGCAGGTAGCCCACGCCGACCGCCCGGAAGCGTGCCCGCGCCCGCGGGCCCTGCTCGAGGTCGGACGGCACGGCGTCCATGGCCGCGCTGATGACGTCGGCGGCCCGGGCCTGGGCGCGCGAGACGACCTCGCCGAGCAGCGCGTCGCGGTCGGCGAAGTGGCGGTAGGCGGCGTTGGCCGAGACGCCGACGCGCCGGGTCGCCTCGCGCAGCACCACCTTGTCGGGTCCGCCCTCGCGGGCCAGGTCGGTGCCGGCCTCGAGCAGGGCGCGACGCAGGTCGCCGTGGTGGTAGGTGGTGCGGGTCTGGGTGTCGTCCCGGGGGCCCGCCGCCTCGATCGTCGCCTTGGTTGCCCCGGCGGATGTCCCGTCGGGGTCGGGGGCGGCGGTGGGGCTCACAGCCCCATCATGCTCCGGGTGGTCGTTCGCCCGCCGGAGCCGTCAGAAGCCGAAACGCCGCGCCGTCGCCCGCACCGCGTCGGCCGAGGCCCGCAGGCCGGTCAGCTCCTCGTCGGTCATCGGCACCTCGATGCGCTCGCCGACCCCACCGGCGTGCACGATCGCCGGCACCGACAGGCACACGTCGCTGATGTCGTAGTAGTCCTCGAGCAGCGACGACACGGGCAGGATGCGGCGCTCGTCGTTGAGCACGGCCTCGATGATGCGGGCGGCGGCGAGGCCGATCGCGTAGTTCGTGGCGCCCTTGCCCTCGATGACGCGGTAGGCGGACTCGACGACGTCGGTGGCGATGCGGCTGCGGGTCCCGGCGTCGAGCGCTGCGGTGCCGTCGGCGGCGCGCCACTTGAGCAGCGGCACCGACCCGATGGACGCCGACGACCAGAGCGGCAGCTCCGAGTCGCCGTGCTCGCCGACGACGTACGCGTGGATGCTCTGGGCCGCGACCTGGGTGTGCTCGGCGAGCAGGAAGCGCAGTCGGGACGAGTCGAGCACCGTGCCCGACCCGAAGAGCCGCTCGGGAGAGAGACCCGAGACCCGCAGGGCGGCATACGTGACGACGTCGACCGGGTTGGTCACCATGACGTGCACGGCGTCCGGGGCGACCTCGACGAGCCGCGGCAGGATGGAGCGGACGATGCCGATCGTCGACTCGGCGAGGTCGAGCCGTGACTGTCCCGGCTTCTGCTTGGCGCCGGCGGTGAACACGATGACGTCGGAGTCGGCGAGGACCTCGATGTCGTCGGAGCCGTCGACGTGGGCCATCGGCACGAACTGGATGCCGTGGCTGAGGTCGAGCGCCTCGGCGTGCACCTTGGCGGCGTTGACGTCGAAGAGGGCGACCGTCTGGGCCGCGCCGCGCATCAGGGTCGCGTAGGCGAGGGTGGCCCCCACCGCTCCCGCCCCGACGATGCCGACCTTCGTACGCCGTCGCTGCCGTGCCGTCTCGGGTGTCGTGCCGCTCATCGGGGCTCCTGCGTTCGGAGGGACGTTGGCGGCAACGCTACCGACGTGACGCGTTCGCGGGGCCTGCCCCGCCGCAGACGTGCGAGCCTGTCCGCATGCTGGTTCCGGAGGCGCTCCTCGAGGCGGCCGTCGCCGCGCGACGCGTCGTCGTCGTCACCGGCGCGGGCATGTCGGCCGAGAGCGGGGTGCCGACCTTCCGCGACGCCCAGACGGGCCTGTGGGAGCGGTATGCCGCCGAGGACCTCGCGACGCCCGAGGCCTGGGAGCGCGACCCGGCCTTCGTGTGGGCCTGGTACCTCTCGCGCTTCGGCGCCGTCGCGCGCGTGGAGCCCAACGCCGGCCATCGCGCGGTCGCTGCCTGGGCCGGGCTGACGCAGGTGCGCGTCGTGACCCAGAACGTCGACGACCTGCACGAGCGCGCCGGCAGCCGCGACGTCGTGCACCTGCACGGGTCGCTGACGAGCTTCCGGTGCGGACGGTGCGAGACGGCATACGCGGGGGTGGTGGACGTGCCCGAGCAGCCGGTCGAGCGCGTCGACCCGCCCACGTGCGCGCACTGCGGCGGCCTGGTGCGGCCGGGCGTCGTCTGGTTCGGCGAGCTGCTGCCGCTCGAGGCGTGGGAGCAGTCCGTCGCCCTCGTGGAGGAGGCCGACCTCGTGCTCGTCGTGGGCACCTCGGGGATCGTGCACCCGGCCGCCGGGCTGCCCGTCCTCGCCCGCGGCGCGGGCGCCTTCGTCGTCGAGCTCAACCCGTTCGAGACCGACGTGTCCGACGTCGCCCACGTGGTGTGGCGCGAGACGGCCGCAGGCGCCCTCCCGGCCCTGGTGGCCGCGCTGCGGGGCCGCGGCGAGCGGCCCTGGGACCAGCCGGGAGGCCCCTAGGCGAAGAGCTCCTCGAGGCACGCGTGGAACATCTCGGTGTGGGCGTCGACGTCGGCAGCCGTGGTGGCGGGGCTCATCAGCGCCATGTTGTGGAAGGGCGTGAGCAGGATGCCGCGGTTGAGCGCGTAGAGGTGGAGGTACTGCTGGAGGTCGAAGTCGTCGGCGTCGTGCGCCTCGGTGCCGTTGCGCGAGGGTGTCTTCGAGAAGTTGTACTCGGCGCGTGCCCCGAGCCGGGTCACGTGCCAGTCCGCGCCGACGGCGTCGATGCCGGCCTGCACGCCGTCGGCCCAGGCGTCGGCGAGCGGCACCATGTGGGCGAAGGCCTCCGGCGTCATGACCTGCTCGAGCGTCGCCTTCATCGCCGCCATCGAGAGGCCGTTGCCGGCGAGCGTGCCTCCGATGCCGCCCACGTCGATCTCCTCGAGCTCGACGGAGGTCGCGATGCGGACGGCGATCTCCTGACTGAAACCGAAGGTGCCGCAGGGGATGCCGCCCCCGATCGACTTGCCGATGACGAGCAGGTCGGGCTCGAGGCCGTGCACGCCGGTGTAGCCGCCGGGCCCGGCGCAGATGGTGTGGGTCTCGTCGTTGACGAGCAGGGCGCCGTAGCGCGTCGCGAGCTCGCGCACGCCCTCGTTGTAGCCGGGGTCGGGCAGCACGATGCCGATGTTGGTGAGGGCAGGCTCGACGAGGACGGCGGCGACGTCACCGTGGGCGAGGGCCTGCTCGAGCGCGTCGAGGTCGTTGAACTCGACGACGCGGGTCGTCTCCGAGGTGGGCACGGGCGCCCCGATGTTGCCGGGCCGGTTCGTGGTCGCGCCGTCCGGGCCGAGCGTCGCGAAGGCCTCGTCGACCGACCCGTGGTAGCACCAGTTGTGCACGACGACCTTGCTGCGGCCCGTGAGGTGGCGGGCGTAGCGGATCGCGTGCCGGTTGGCGTCGGTGGCCGTCAGCGTGAACTGCCAGAACGGCAGCCCGAAGCGCTGCGCCAGGCCGGTGGAGACCGCGATGGCGTCCTCGGTGGGGAGCATGGTGGTGATGCCACGCCCGAGCTGGCGCGTCACCGCGTCCACGGTCGGCCCCGGCGAGTGCCCCATCATCGCGCCGGTGTCGCCGAGGCAGAGGTCGACGTGGTCGATGCCGTCGACGCACGTGAAGTGGGCACCGGCCGCCTCGGCGACGAAGACCGGGAAGTCGCCCGGCCACTTGACCATCCAGCTCATCGGCACGCCGCCCGGCATGTGGGCGAGGGCCTGCTCGGCGAGGGCGCGAGACCGCGGGCGGGCCTCGACGAACGCCTGGCGCTCCCGCGCGTGCAGCTCGGCCAGGCGGGTGCGGTCCACGGTGCTCATGTGCGCATCCTGCCCGCGACGGCGCTCCGACGGAAGGGCCGGCAGCCTTGGCGGCCACTGCGGAATCCGTAGGTCTTGGAAGGGGATTCAAGTCAAAATCCACAGGATCGAAGACCTTGCGGAGGTGTCCCGAGATGGCATGATCCCGCCATGCCTCCCGCCGTGCCGCCGCGCTCCAGGACCACGAGCGGCTACCGGGGACTCAGCCTCTGGCACGACACGATCGACGACATCGAGCCCCGCCCCTCGCTCGCCTCTGACACCGAGGTCGACGTCGCGATCGTGGGCGCCGGCTACACCGGGCTCTGGACGGCATACCACCTCGTCTCGGCCGACCCGACGATCCGCGTCGCCGTGCTCGAGAAGGAGGTCGCCGGTTTCGGGGCCTCGGGCCGCAACGGCGGCTGGTGCTCCGCCCTCTTCCCCGCCTCGCTCAAGCGGATGGCGGCCGAGCGCGGCCGAGACGCGGCGGTGCGGATGCAGCACCGGCTCCACGAGACCGTCGCCGAGATCGGGCGGGTGACCGCGGCCGAGGGCATCGACTGCCACTTCGACCAGGGCGGCTACCTGTCCGTGGCCCGCAACCCGGCCCAGCTCGAACGCCTCCGCGAGGAGGCCGCCGACCACCGGGCCTGGGGCTTCGGCGAGGACGACCACCGGCTCCTCGACGCGCACGAGGTCACCGAGGTCGCGGCGGTGACCGACGCGCTGGGCGGCGCGTTCACGCCGCACTGCGCCGCGATCCACCCTGCCCGGCTCGTGCGTGGGCTCGCCGACGCCGTCGAGCGTCGTGGCGTCGTCGTCCACGAGCGCACGAACGCGGTCGACGTGCGCAGCCACCGGGTCGTCACCCCCCACGGCACGGTGCGCGCGGAGCACGTCGTGCTCGCCACCGAGGGCTACACCCCGACGGTCGCCGGACGTCGCCGCGCCATCGCCCCGATCTACTCCCTCATGACGGCGACCGAGCCGCTGCCCGACCACGTGTGGGAGCAGATCGGTCTCGAGAACCGCACCACCTTCGCCGACAACCGGCACCTGACGATCTACGGGCAGCGCACCCGCGACGGCCGCATCGCCTTCGGCGGGCGGGGCGCCCCGTACCACTACGCCTCCAAGGTGTCGCCGCTCTACGACCGCGACGAGCGCGTGCACGCGAGCCTGCGGCGGATCCTCGTCGAGCTCTTCCCGGTGCTCGACGGCGTCACCTTCACCCACTCGTGGGGCGGCAACCTGGGCGTCCCCCGCGACTGGTTCCCATCGGTGCGCCACGACCGGCACACCGGTCTCGCCTTCGCGGGCGGCTACGTCGGCGACGGCGTCGCCACGTCGGCGCTCGCGGGCCTCACCCTCGCGGCGATGATCCGCGGCGACGACCCCGAGGGCCTCGCGACGCTTCCGTGGGCGGGGCGAACGTCGCGCGACTGGGAGCCCGAGCCGCTGCGTTGGATCGGCGTCAACGCCGTGACCGCGCTCATGACGTCGGCGGACTGGTCCGAGCGTCGCACCGGCCGGCCGTCCCGCGCGGCCTCGGCCTTCTGGACGGCGATCGGGCAGTAGGCCGCCGCCGGGCTGTCGAGGAGCGTCAGCGGCCGTATGCCGTGAACGCGCCCCCGGCGAGGAGCGGCACCCTCTCGGAGGAGTCGAGCTCTCCGGCGACGGCGACGTCGTCGGGCCAGCCCTGCTCGACGAGCTCGCGCCCGCTGGCGCAGGCCGCGAGGGACTCGTCCAGGCGGTCCTCGACCGCGAGCCACGAGGTGCCCGCGGCCTCGGCCTCCGGGCTGAGCAGGAGCGGCCCTGCGCGGTGCTCGAGCCGCGCGGCGAGGGCGGCGACGACCGAGCCCGCGCCCCAGAGGTCCTCGACGGCGGGCCGCAGCGAGTCGTCGGGCCACCGCTCCCCGGCGGGCACCACGACCACGGCGGGCCTCGCGCCCGACCCGACCGTCGAGTCGAGCCAGTCGACGAGCCACGCCGCGACCGCAGAGCGGTTGCGCAGCGACGCGGCCACGACCTGCGCGCCCGCCCCGGCCAGGCGGGCGGCGATCGTCGAGCCGTTGGGAGAGGGGAGCACGAGGTCCTGCAGGGGGCCGGCCGCCCGGATCGACGACGGCGACAAGCTCACCCCGCCCCCGTCCCGTGACCGGCTGCGCGGCACCGCGAGGGTCGCGCCGCGCTCTGCGGCGAACGCCTCGGCCGAGTCGTCCTTCCACGGGTACGGGTGCACGGCGGTGCCGGCGTCCACCGCGACCGACACGCAGGTCGTGAAGCTCAGCACGTCGACGACGACGGCGCACACGGGCGAACCGGCGGCGACGGCATACGTGGTCAGCCTGTCGGCGGCCGTGGGACCCCAGTCGAGGCGGACGACGTGCCGGTCCTGTGAGTGCCACGGCTGCATGCCCCCAACCTAGGGGAGGCTCACGCCCCGAACGCCTGGGTCCAGTACGTGCCGTAGCGGCCGCCCGTCGCGTAGCCGACGCCGATGGTGCGGTAGGTGCAGTCGAGGATGTTCGCGCGGTGGCCCGCGCTGCCCATCCAGTCCTTCATGACGGCGGCGGCGCTCGCCTGGCCCGCCGCGATGTTCTCGGCGACCGCGCCGCCTGCCCAGCCCGCCGCCCGGATGCGCTGCCCGAAGGTGCGCCCGTCGGGGCTCGTGTGCGAGAAGTAGCCCCGGGCGGCCATGTCCTCGCTGTGGTCCTGGGCGGCCCGGGTGAGCGCTGCGTGGGACGTGACCGGCGCGCACCCGGCCCGGGCGCGCTCGGCGTTGACGATGGTCACGACGGCACGGGCCACGTCGTCGCGCGGGGTGGGAGGCGAGGACGTGGCCGGCCACGTGGACGCGTCGGGGGTGGGCGTCGCGGGTGTGGACGCGGCCGTCGGCGTGGGGGTGGCGGACGCCGGGTCGGGCTCCTCCGTCTCGCCGATGGTGCTGGTGGCCGACGGCGTGGCCTGTCCGGTGCGGCCGGTCGGCCCGGCGTGACCCAGCCGCAGGTCGCCCGCCGAGCGCAGCACCGCCACGCCGCCCAGCACGAGCAGTGCCGAGGCGACGAGCGTCAGCACGACCGCGCGCCGCGAACCACGGTCCGCGGGGTCGTTGTGCCTGCCCATGAGCGCCTTTCGTCGACCGGCGACCGGTACCTTACGCGTCCGGGGGCGTCACGGGAGGCTTGGGGCAGGACGGGGTGTCGGGGTCAGGCGCCGCAGACGCCGCCGCAGCCCCCGGCGCCGCAGCCGCCGCCGCAGCCGCCGCCGGCGGCCACCGGCTCGGGCACCTCGTGCCGGGTCGACCAGGCGGTCTCGAGCGCCTGGGTGAAGACCTCCACCGGCTGCGCGCCCGAGACGCCGTACTTGCGGTCGAGCACGAAGAACGGCACCGACTCGATGCCGAGCATCTTCGCGGTGGCCTCGTCGCTGCGCACGTGGTTGCCGTAGTCGTCGGAGTCGAGCATCTCGCGCACGACCTCGGCCTCGAGCCCGATGTCGGTGGCGAGACCGACGAGGGTCTCGCGGTCGCCGACGGCGAGGCCCTCGGTGAAGTAGGCCCGCATGAGCCGCTCGTGGGCGGCGTCGGCAAGGCCCCGGTCGGCCGCCAGGTGCACGACCCGGTGGGCGTCGAAGGTGTTGCCGTAGCGGGCCCCTTGCCAGTTGAACTCGAGCCCCAGCTCGGTGGCGGCAGCCGCCATCGACTCGTGCTGCGCGACGGCCTGCTCGCGGCTCGTGCCGTACTTGGCGGCGACGAGGTCGACGAGCGGCACGTCCGACACCGCCTCGGCCCCGCGGTCCAGCTCGAAGCTGTGCCACTGGATCTCCAGCTCGTCGGCGTGCTCGAACTGCGCGACGGCGGCCTCGAGGCGCCGCTTGCCGAGGTAGCAGAACGGGCACACGATGTCGGACCAGATGTCGATCTTCACGGACGTGAAACCTACCGGCGCGCGTCGGTGTTCCCCGCATCGCGCGTGATGCGGCCCACGATGGCCGATGCCACCCGGTCGTCGTGGGTCTCGGGCAGCCAGTGCCCGGCGTCGAGCTCGACGAACTCGTAGTCGCCCGTCACGTGCTCGCGGGTCAGCTCGGCGGCGGTGCGCCCCAGGAACGGGTCGCGGCTGCCCCAGACGTAGGTCGTCGGCACCTCCACGCGGTGCGCCCGCACGTGCGAGCGGCGGGCGGCGCGGTACCAGTTGATCGGCCCGGCGAGCGCGTCGGGACGGGCCAGCCGGGCGGCATACCTCGTGCGGTCCTCGGCGGGCAGCCCGGTGCGCGTCAGCACGGAGTGGAAGCTCGCGGCGAGGGCCCGCTCCGGCGCCCACGGCACCTGGAACGCGGCCATGTACCAGGACATGCGCTTCTGCTCGAGGCCGCGGCGCCAGGCGCGGCCCATCGCGGCCGGGTGGGGCGTCGACAGGACGGTGAGGGAGGCGATGCGGTGCGGGTGGTTCGCCGCGACCAGCCACGCGAGTGCGCCGCCCCAGTCGTGCCCGACGAGGTGCACCCGCTCGCGCCCCGACGCGTCGACGAGGGCCAGCACGTCGGCCACGAGCTCGTCGAGGCGGTACGCGTCGAGCCCGCTCGGGCTGGCCCCGGGCGAGTAGCCCCGCTGGTCGGGGGCGAGGGTGCGCAGGCCCACCTCGTGCAGGCGTCGGGCGACGCGGTCCCAGCTCGACCGGTCCGTCGGGAAGCCGTGCAGCAGCACCACGACCTCGCCCCCGAGCGGACCCGTGTCGGTGACGTCGAAGGTGAGGCCGTCGCGGCTGAACGTCGTGGTCCGCTCGTAGGGGTGGCGCATGTCCCCATCCTGCCCGGCACGGCCGGGGTGTTCCCGTAGGGGGCAAACCGGAGGCGCGCGGCACACGCCCCCACCTACTGTTGAGGCATGTCCCTGGGGTCCGGTCCGCGCGCACCGGCGCGCGCCGGGCGCCCGTGGTGGCACCTGTCGCGCACCGGTCTGTTCTTCGGTGCGGCGTACTTCCTCACGTCCATGTCGCCGAGCCTGCTGCCGCGCACGTGGTACTACCAGGGCCTCATCAGCGGTCTCTGCGCCGTCGCCGGCTACGCCCTCGGGGTCTGCGTGGCATGGGTGGTGCGCACCGTCGCGCGGCTCATCGACCTGCGCGTCATGGTCAGTGGCGAGGCCCGGCACTGGCTGCTCGTCGCGGCCCCGGTCTTCGGCGGGGTGGCCGTGCTCGGCCTCACCGTCGCCAACGTGCGCGCACAGGCCCGCACCGCGGCCGTCGTGCGGCTGGCCCCGCTCGACCCCCTCGACTGGGCTCTCGCCCTCGCGCTCGCCACCGTCATCTCCGTGGTGTTCCTCGCCATCGCGCGGGGCCTGCGCAGCGCGACGCACCACCTGGCCGAGGCGGCGGGCCAGGTGCTGCCCCGGGCGCTGGCCAGCGTCATCGCCGTCCTCGTCGTCGCGCTCACCACGGCCTGGGTGACCGACAGCGTGCTGTTCCACCGGGGCATGCAGGCGTTCGCCGGCGTCGCCGCCCAGGTGAACTCGAGCTCGCCGAGCGGCCGGTCGGCGCCG
This sequence comes from Terrabacter koreensis, assembly GCF_054783315.1. Taxonomy (NCBI): domain Bacteria; kingdom Bacillati; phylum Actinomycetota; class Actinomycetes; order Micrococcales; family Intrasporangiaceae; genus Terrabacter; species Terrabacter koreensis. The sequence goes on from NZ_BAAGQU010000004.1 coordinate 156,881, forward strand.
ACCTCGCCGCTGCTGTCGGGCAGCGTCGGCTCGTTCGAGCGCTACGACACGCTCGGCTACCAGGGCCAGATGTTCGTCACGAGCGCGCCGACGGCGTCGGAGATCTCGCGGGCGACCGGGCGCGGCGCCATCGACCCGATCCGCGTCTACGCAGGCCGCACGAGCGACCGCACCGTGGCCGACGTGGCCGACGCGGTCGTGGCCGAGCTGAAGCGCACCAACGCCTTCCAGCGCCGGGTGCTGGCCGTGTTCACGACGACGGGCACGGGCTGGGTCGACGACTGGTCGGCGCAGTCGGTCGAGTACCTCGCCGACGGCGACAGCGCCATCGCCGCGATGCAGTACTCCTACCTGCCGAGCGCGATGTCGATCATGACCGACCGCGACACCCCCCGCGAGGCGGGCAAGGCGCTCTTCGACAAGGTGTATGCCGTGTGGCGGGCGCTGCCCGAGGACGAGCGCCCGCAGCTCGTCGTCGGCGGTGAGTCGCTGGGCGCCTACGGGGGCCAGGCCGCGTTCGCCGACGCCGACGACATGATGGCCCGGGCGCAGGGCGGGGTCTGGGTGGGCACCCCGAGCTTCACCGCCATCGCCGAGTCGCTCACGGCGCGACGCAACGAGGGCTCGCCCGAGATCGTGCCGGTCGTCGACGACGGCCGCCACATCCGGTTCGCCGCGAGCGGCGACCAGCTGACCCACGACTACTACGGCCGCGACTACGGCACGTGGGACTTCCCCCGCTTCGTCTACGCGCAGCACCCGTCCGACCCCGTCGTCTGGTGGAACCCGGCCCTGCTCGGCGCCGAGCCCGACTGGCTGCGCGAGCCGCGGGGGCGCGACGTCAACCCCGACGTCACGTGGATCCCCTTCGTCACGTTCTGGCAGCTGACCACCGACATGGCCGTCGGGCACGACCCACCCGACGGCTACGGCCACCGCTACGGCGCCGAGCTCGTGCCGGCGTGGGGGTCGGTGCTCGGCGGCTCGCCGACCGACGACTACTCGAAGATCGTCGAGGGCGTCGACGAGACGGTGAACCGGGTCGAGTGAGCGTCCACCGTTTCCACGGCCGCATCGCCGGCATCGGCTCGACCTCCGGCGTGCGCGTCGTCGTCGGGTCGTGGGACCGCACGCCCCTCGGTTCCTTCGGCGACGCGATGGTCGAGCGGGCCGACGGCCACCGTCTGCTGCTCGCGCCGACGGCCGACGTCGCCGCGTTCATCGAGTCGACGTACGCGTTCGACGAGGTGCGCCTGGAGCCTGTCGAGGTGACGCGGGTCGCAGGGCAGTGGCAGGTGTGCTCCCCGTCGCTGACGCTCGACCTGACGGTCGGCGGGCGTATGCCGTTGGGCCGGCTGCTGCGTGCCGTGCCGTTCCGCGTCGCCGCGAGTCCCGCGTGGGCCACGGTGGTCGACCCGGTGGCACGCGTCGCCCTGCGCGGCGTGCGCACGCGCGGCACGGCCCTCGAGGGACGGCGGGAGTTCTACGGCGCGACCGACCTGCACCGGGTGGTGGGGATGGCGGGCAGTCTCGAGGGCTCGCCGCTGGGGGCGCTGGCGCCGGTCGACCCGCCGTGCCGTTTCGGGTTCTCGTCGACGCCGCGCACACCCTCGGTCACGACGGTCGTGACGACCGTCCGAACCTCGCGACGAGGTGCCAGACCCGCTTGAGGTGCTGCGGGTCGTGCCGGCCGGTGCGCACCGCGTCGCCGACGATGCGGGGCGTCAGCACCCCGTCGACCGCGACGGCCTCGCCCAGCTCGACGAACTCGGGCCCGCGGTAGTCGGGGTGCGCGCGCAGCTCCTCGACGGGCAGCACCCACCCGTCGTGCCACTCGACGGGGACGCCGAGACGGTCCCACGCCTGCGCGTCGTCCTCGACCTCGGTGCCCCGGAACGACGGGTCGAGCACGAGAGCCTCGACGTCGGACGCGAGGTCGACGACCCCGTGCACATGGGCCTCCACGTAGTCGTCGAGCGGGTCGGGCTCGCTCTCGCCCGGGAAGAGTGCCGGGCGGTCGTCGGCGAGCTCGCTCAACGCGTACGCAGCCGCCACCCCGAAGTGCTCGGGACGGAACACGCTGTCGGGGAAGCAGAAGGTCGTGATCGCGAGGGTGTGCGGCGCGAGGCGCACGTGCGCGGAGCCGAATCGCGGCGCCGCGCCGACGGGGGAGCGGTGCCGGTCGAGCGCCCCGTACTTCGGTCGCAGCGAGCCGTCCGCGTCGTCGTAGGCGCCGCCGAAGATGCGGCTCTCCCACGTCCAGCGGTCACCGCCCGGGTGGGCGGTGAGCCCGCCGTTGCTCGTGCCGGTCTCGAACTGGGAGCGGTAGACGCCGTCGCGCGCCATCGCCGCGAGCACGGACGAGTCCTCGACGAGCCGGTCCGGGTGGAAGTTGAGGGTGACCCGCAGGTCGGGGCTCAGCGCCGGCCCGGTCGCGAGCCTCGTGACGTGGGCGATCGCCCTCGTGACAGGCTCGGCGACGGCAGCGGGCTGGTCGGGCACGGCGCCATCCTCACACCCTCCGCGTCAGCTGGAGAAGAAGAGTCCCGCCATGCCCTTCTTGCGGTAGTGCTTGCCGCCCCGGTTGCCCCAGGCCGGGCCGCCGTACTGCTGGGGCGGCGGCTGCGCCGCGAACCGGCTCTCGAGCTGGCTGAGGTGCTCGAACTCGCCGAAGTCGAGGAAGAGGCCCCGGCACTGGTCGCACTGCTCGACGTGCACGCCGTTGCGGTCGTAGGTGCGCATGGTGCCCCGGCACTTGGGGCAGACGAAGCCCTGCGGTTGGTAGGCGGCGCCGGTCTGGTCCTGGTGGGGGAAGGGCGGCGGTTGCTGGCTCATGGGGCCATCCTCACATCCGGGCGCACGCTTCCAACAGGGAGTGGGCTGGGTCGTCGCTGTGAGCCGGCTGGACGGTCGCCGTGCGTACGGCCGCGACGAACACGGCGCAGCGAGCCGGCAGGTCGAGGACGCGCCACGGGTCGCCGGCCCTCGCGACCGCGGGTCCACCGGCGTCGCGGTACGCGTCGAGGAACGTCTCCCACGACGCGTCGTCGAGCGCCCCGGCGGCCCAGAAGCCGGCAGGTCGGGCGAGATCCCACGCCGGGTCGCCCAGACCGAGGTCGTCGACGTCGAGCAGGCGCAGTCGGTCCGTGCCCACCGCGAGCTGGCCGAGGTGCCAGTCGCCGTGCACGACGTGCGGCGGGGCCGGCGACGAGCCGGTCAGCTCGCCCACGAGCCGCCTGCCGAGGCCGGCGAGCATCGAGCGAGCAGGGTGGTCCAGCCGACGCGCCCGGTCGAGGGCGCGGCTCACACGGGCCGGGCCGCCCTGTGGCGGGAGAGCGCTGAGCACCGGGGGCTCGACGGGCGTCCGGTGCAGGCGGGCGAGCAGCCGCCCCGCGTCGGCCCACGGGTGCTCCGGCGCGTCCTCGGTGAGCACCTCGACCCGCGGCCACAGCGTGACGAGCCGGCCGTCGGGAGTGGTGCGGGGAATGGCCTCGACGGGCTGCACCCACCACGGGGCCGGCCCGGGCTCGGCGACCGCACGGAGGCGCTGGACGAGCTCGACGGCGCGGGTCCGGCGATGGTGCACCTTGGCGACCGCCTCGGCGGCAAAGGCGATCTCGGCGCCGGAGGGCGTCGTGCGTCGCTCGACCGCACCGAGCCACGCCGCGAGCCACCTGTCGAGGGCCGCGTCGAGGGCGGCGTCGGGCTCCGCACCGGGGTGCGCATCATCGGTCACGTCCCGATTCTCGCTGCCGCCGGCCGGGCCAGCTTCGCGGAGCAGGGAGTAGGACTGTCCCATGGGCACGATGACCGACTTCCCCGAGCACGACCTCACCGCCTACCGCGCCGACCCGCCGGGCCAGGCCCGCGGGGCCGTCGTCGTCATCCAGGAGATCTGGGGCCTGACCGACCACGTCAGGGACGTCACCGACCGTTTCGCGGCGCAGGGCTACGTCGCGGTGGCGCCCGACCTGCTGCGCCACGTCGGACTCACGCCCGACGTCGGCTCCCGCCTCTTCGACCTCGTGTCGCGAGGCACCGAGGAGCAGCGGCTCGCGGCCCAGCCCGACCTGCGGGCGGCGACGACACCGGCGCGCCAGCCGGAGTTCGCGGCGTGGGCCGTCCCGGCCCTGACGGCGGTCGTCGACTCGCTGGTGGAGGAGCCGGGCGTCGAGGGTCGGGTCGCCGTGGTGGGCTTCTGCTTCGGGGGCACGTACGCGTTCGCCCTCGCGGCCGCGGACGCCCGGCTGCGGGCGGCGGTCCCCTTCTACGGCACGTTCCCCGACCACGCCGACCCCGCGACGATCGCCTGCCCCGTCCTCGCCTTCTACGGCGAGGAGGACCACGGGATCACCGACGGCGTTCCCGAGCTCGAGGGTCGCATGGCGGACGCCGGCGTGGACTTCACGGCACGCGTCTACCACGGGGTCGGTCACGCCTTCTTCAACGACGACTCGCCGTCGAGGTACAACGCGGAGGTGGCCGCCGACGCGTGGCAGCGCACGCTCGCCTTCCTCGAGGCGCACCTGGGCGGCGCGCGCTGAGCCACAGAGTTCTCACAGCGCTTTCGTCCCCGAGTGACGCCGCGGTGGAGTAAGTCTGGGGCATGACCGACGAGCCCTCGCGACCCGACCCGACCAGCCTGCTCGTCCTCGGACCCATGCTGCGCTACGTCGGCGAGACCGAGGCGACGGTGTGGGTCGAGACTCCGGGGCCCGCGCGCGTGGCCGTGGAGGCCGACGGCCGCTCGTGGAGCGCCCCGACCTTCTCGGTCAAGGGGCACCACTACGCGCTCGTCGTCGTCGACGGCCTGGAGCCGGGCGGCAGCTGGGACTACACCGTGACGGTCGACGGCGTGCTCGCCTGGCCCGAGCCCGACAGCCCCTTCCCGCCGTCCCGCATCAGCACCATCGACCGGTCGCGGCCGACCCGCCTGCTCTTCGGGTCGTGCCGCACCACGGTGCCGCACGACCGGGAGGGGCACCGCACCAACGGCGTCGACGCGCTGCGCACGCTCGCCCTCGCCCTGTCCCGGGGCGAGGAGGAGTGGCCCGACCTCGTGGCCTTCCTCGGCGACCAGGTCTACGCCGACGAGACGTCCGAGGCGATGCGCGAGTTCATCGCCGGCCGCCGCGACATCGAGGCGCCCCCGGGCGAGGAGATCAAGGACTACGAGGAGTACGCCCACCTCTACTGGCTCGCCTGGAACGACGACGCCAACCGCTGGCTGCTGTCCACGGTGCCGAGCTGCATGATCTTCGACGACCACGACATCCGTGACGACTGGAACACGTCGTGGACGTGGCACCAGGAGATCAACCGGACGGCGTGGTGGCACGAGCGGCTCATGGGCGGTCTCTCGTCGTACTGGGTCTACCAGCACATCGGCAACCTGTCGCCGGCTCAGCTCGCCGACGACGAGATCTACGCGAAGGTGCTTGCGGCAGAAGCGAGCTGGGTCGACGGCAGCTCCGAGCTCGACCTCACCGACGCCGTCTTCGACCTCGCCCGTCGCTCCGACCGGCACCCGGAGGTCTACCGGTGGAGCTTCCGCCGTGACCTCGGCGACAGCCGCCTCGTCGTCGTCGACTCCCGCGCCGCGCGCGTGCTCGAGCCGCACCACCGGTCGATGCTCGACCCCGACGAGATGCGGTGGCTCGACGAGCAGCTCACCGGCGACGTCGAGCACCTGCTCATCGGCACGTCGCTGCCCTTCATGCTGCCGCCGGGCCTGCACGACTTCGAGGCGATCGACGAGGTGCTCGCCATGGGCACGCACGGCCGCCTCATCGCCCAGGGCGCCGAGAAGGCTCGCCAGTCGATCGACCTCGAGCACTGGGCGGCCTTCAACGACGGCTTCGTCGAGGTCTTCGAGTCGGTGATGCAGGTGGCGCGCGGGGAGCGGGGGAAGCCGCCGGCCACCGTCGTCTTCCTGTCGGGCGACGTCCACAACTCCTATGTGGCCGAGGTCGTCGACGCGAGGTCGCGCCACGGCGCCCGCTCGCGCATCGTGCAGGCGGTCTGCTCACCGATCCGCAACCCGATGCCGCGAGGCGTGCGCGTCATGATGTCGCTCTTCGCGCGCGGCCTGGTGCGGCCGATGCGGTTCGTCGCCGGCCACTCGAAGCACGTGCCCGACCCCGCCTACCCGTGGCGCGTCACCGACGGCCCGTGGTTCGACAACTGCCTCGCCGAGCTGACCGTCCAGGGGCGCGACCTCTCGATCGTCTGGCGCGGGGGCGAGGTGCGCGACGGCGACGACGCGCACCCCGTGCTCACGACCGTCTCCAGCGTGCGCATCCCGGCGGCCGTCTCGTCATGACGGCGGGCCAGCAGGTCGACGAGGTGGCTCGCCGGGTCGACATCGCACGCCTGGCGGTCCGGGCGTATGCCGGCAACGACCGTGTCGCCGCAGCGCTCGTCGGCGGGTCGGTGGCCCGCGGCCTCGCCGACGCGGCGTCCGACATCGAGCTCGACGTCTACTGGACGGCTCCGCCGTCCTCGGCCGACCGCGAGGCGGCCGTCGAGGGAGCCGGTTTCGAGCGGGTCTACGCCGAGGAGGACGAGCACGAGTGGGCCGACGGCCTGCTCGTCGACGGCGTCAAGATCGACGTCAGCGGCTTCGTCACCTCCACGATCGACACCTACCTCGACCGGGCGCTCGTGGGCGACACCGAGGCGGAGCTGCAGGTGCGCGTGACCGCCCTGCGTGACGGCATACCGCTGCACGGGCAGGGCGTCATCGAGGTGTGGCGGGCGCGGTGCGCCGACTACCCCGAGGCGCTCGCGGTGGCGATGGTGGAGCAGGGCCTCGACCTGCGCAGCCGCGAACGGCTGGAGATGCTCGCGGCCCGCGACGACGTGCTGCTGCTGCACCGCGACCTGCTCGACGGCGTGCAGGGCGTGCTCGACGCGCTGTTCGGCCTGAACCGGGTGTGGATGCCGCACCCGTTCCACAAGTGGCTCGACTGGGAGGAGTCGCTGCTGCCGCATCGGCCGGACCGTCTCGCCGCCCGCATCCGGCAGCTGCTCGTCGCCGGCCCGCACGATGCCGTCCGCGCGCTGGTCGCTCTGGTCGACGAGACGTACGCCCTGGCGCGAGAGCACGCCCCGGCCGCCGACGTGACGCAGCTGCGCCAGGCCTTCGAGCTCCGCAGGGTCGTCTGACGCCGCTCCGGAGGCCCTCGGCAGAAAGTCCGCAGGTCGAGGAACAAAGCCCGCGAACCAAGAGTTGAGTCGAGTGAACGCAAGATTTGCGAGTCCGGCTTTGACAATCACGGGCCGGGCGGAGCACATTGAGCGAGGGCCAGTTTCCGGACAGCTACCCCGGGACCGGCAGACACCGGACCCATCCAGACCATCAAGGAGTCACCCATGGCACGTGCCGTCGGCATCGACCTCGGTACCACCAACTCGGCCGTCTCCGTCCTCGAGGGCGGCGAGCCGAGCATCATCGCGAACGCCGAGGGCGGGCGCACGACGCCGTCCGTCGTCGCGTTCTCCAAGAACGGCGAGGTGCTCGTCGGCGAGGTCGCCAAGCGCCAGGCCGTCACCAACGTCGACCGGACGATCCGCTCCGTCAAGCGCCACATGGGCACCGACTGGAAGTCGCCCGAGATCGACGGCAAGACGTACACGGCGCAGGAGATCAGCGCCCGCATCCTGCAGAAGCTGAAGCGCGACGCCGAGTCCTACCTCGGCGAGACCGTGACCGACGCCGTCATCACCGTCCCCGCGTACTTCGACGACGCCGAGCGCCAGGCCACCAAGGAGGCCGGTGAGATCGCGGGCCTCAACGTGCTGCGCATCGTCAACGAGCCCACCGCCGCGGCGCTCGCCTACGGCCTCGACAAGGGCAAGGAGGACGAGCTCATCCTCGTCTTCGACCTCGGTGGCGGCACGTTCGACGTGTCCCTCCTCGAGGTCGGCAAGGACGCCGAGGACGGCTTCGCCACCATCCAGGTGCGCGCCACGAACGGCGACAACCACCTCGGTGGCGACGACTGGGACGACGTCGTCGTCCAGCACCTCATCACGCAGGTGAAGAACAAGACCGGCCAGGACCTGTCCAAGGACAAGATCGCGATGCAGCGCCTGCGCGACGAGGCCGAGCGCGCCAAGAAGGAGCTCTCCACCGCGACGAGCACCAACATCTCGGCGCAGTACATCTCGATGACGCCCGAGGGTCCGATCCACCTCGACGAGACCCTGTCGCGCGCGCAGTTCGAGCAGATGACCAAGTCCCTCCTCGACCGCACGAAGGCCCCGTTCCACAAGGTCATCGAGGACGCCGGCATCAAGGTCTCCGACATCGACCACGTCGTGCTCGTCGGCGGCTCGACCCGCATGCCGGCCGTCTCGAACCTCGTCAAGGAGCTGACCGGCGGCAAGGAGCCCAACAAGGGCGTCAACCCCGACGAGGTCGTCGCGATGGGCGCGAGCCTGCAGGCCGGTGTCCTCAAGGGCGAGCGCAAGGACGTCCTGCTCATCGACGTCACGCCGCTCTCGCTCGGCATCGAGACCAAGGGTGGCCTCTTCACCAAGCTCATCGAGCGCAACACCGCGATCCCGACGAAGCGCTCGGAGATCTTCAGCACCGCCGACGACAACCAGCCGTCGGTCCTCATCCAGGTCTTCCAGGGTGAGCGCGAGATCGCCCAGCACAACAAGTCGCTCGGCACCTTCGAGCTGACCGGCATCGCGCCGGCCCCGCGCGGCGTGCCGAAGATCGAGGTCACCTTCGACATCGACGCCAACGGCATCGTCAACGTCAGTGCCAAGGACCAGGGCACCGGCAAGGAGCAGAAGATGACGATCACCGGCGGCTCGGCCCTGTCGAAGGACGAGATCGACCGCATGGTCAAGGACGCCGAGGCGCACGCCGACGAGGACAAGAAGCGCCGCGAGGAGGCCGAGGTCAAGAACCAGGCCGAGCAGCTCGTCTTCTCGACCGAGAACTTCCTCAAGGAGTCCGGCGACAAAATCCCCGCCGACGTGAAGACGCCGGTCGAGGAGTCGCTCGCCGACCTCAAGGCCGCCATCGCCGAGGGCTCCGAGGCCAGCGCCGACGACATCAAGGCGAAGGTCGAGGACCTCAACACCAAGTCGCAGGCCATGGGCCAGGCGGTCTACGCGTCCGAGCAGGCGGGCGCCGGCGCCGCGGGCTCCGCTGACGCCCAGGACGGTTCGCACGCTGGTGCGTCGGCGGGCGCGTCGGCCGGTGCCGACGACGACGTGGTCGACGCCGAGGTCGTCGACGACGACGAGGCCAAGGAAGCCAAGTGACCGAGTCGACCGACCCCACCGGCAACGGCCCGACGGGCGAGCAGCCCGACGTGACCGCCACGGGTGCACAGGGTGCCGGCAGCGGTGACGCTGCCGGCACCCCGGGGCCGGCCGCCGACGAGGCGCCGGCTGACGGCAAGCGCCACCACACGTACTACGAGGGCGGCTCCGGCGCCTCGTCCGAGCCCGGCGGCGAGGACGAGTACGACCACGCCCCCAAGGGGTCGGCCGCGGCGCAGGAGTCCGAGGAGTCGGAGGGCGTCGCCCTCGCCGAGGAGGACACCATGGCCGCGACGTTGCTCGCCGACCTGCAGCGACTGCAGGCCGAGTACGTCAACTACAAGAAGCGCGTCGACCGCGACCGTGAGGTGATCCGCCACTCCGCGGTCGGCAGCGTCGTCGAGTCGCTGCTGCCGGTGCTCGACGACATCCACATGGCCCGGCAGGCCGGCGACCTCGCCGCGGGGCCGTTCGCCGCGATCGCCGAAAAGCTCGAGGCGACACTGGGCCGCTACGGCGTCGAGCGCCTCGGCGAGGCCGGTCAGGAGTTCGATCCCAACGTGCACGAAGCCCTCATGCACGTCGAGGCCGAGCTGCCCGAGGGTGCCACCGGCACGACCGTCGTCCAGGTGCTGCAGCCGGGATACCGCATCGGTGACCGGCTCGTCCGTGCCGCGCGGGTGTCGGTTGCCGACCCCGCCTGAGACGTCCGCCGCCGGGCTGCACGCGCAGCCCGGCGGCATACCCGATGATGGGAGCAGCGTGAGTCCCACCGTGACGAAGGAGGTGCGCCTTGGCTAGCCAGGACTGGTTCGAGAAGGACTTCTACGGCATCCTCGGCGTGCCCCAGGATGCCGATGCGGCGACGATCAAGAAGACGTACCGCAAGCTCGCCCGCACGATGCACCCCGACCACAACGTCGGCGACGCCAAGGCGGAGGAGCGCTTCAAGGAGATCGGCGAGGCGTATGCCGTCCTCTCCGACCCCGAGCAGCGCCGCGAGTACGACGCCATCCGCGCCATGTCGCACGGCGGCGCCCGCTTCACCGCGGGTGGCCCCGGTGGCGGCGGCGCCGGCTTCGAGGATATCTTCTCCGCGTTCGGCGGTGCCGGTGGCGGTGGGCAGCGCGTGCGTTTCAGCACCGGCGGTGCCGGTGGCCAGCCGAACCTCGAGGACATCCTCGGCCAGATGTTCGGTGGCGGTGCGGCCGGACCCGGCGCCGGCTACGGCGGCTACGGAGCCCCCGCGGGGCCCCGCCCCGGCGCCGACGTGCAGGCCAGCACCCGCATCGGCTTCCGCGACGCCGTCGAGGGTTCGACCGTCTCGCTCAGCTCGCCCGACCTCGGCCGCATCAACGCCCGCATCCCGGCGGGCGTCAAGGACGGCCAGCGGATCCGCCTGCGCGGCAAGGGGCGTCAGGGTGATCCTGGCGCTCCGGCCGGCGACCTGATCCTCACGGTGTCCGTCGACAAGCACCCCGTCTTCGGGCGTGACGGCGACAACCTCACCCTCGACCTGCCGGTGACCTTCGCGGAGGCCGCGCTCGGCGCGACCGTCGCGGTCCCGACGCTCGACGGCGGTTCGGTCAAGGTCAAGGTGGCGCCCGGCACCCCGAGCGGCCGGGTGCTGCGCCTCAAGGGGCGCGGCGTGAAGCGCGGCGACCACACAGGCGATCTGCTCGCCAAGGTGCAGGTCGTCGTGCCGCAGCGGCTCACCGACGAGGCCCGCGAGGCCGTCGAGAAGATGGCCGCGGCCGAGAGTGGCCACGACCCGCGGGCCGAGCTCTTCGAGCGCGCCCGCGCCTGACGGCATACGCGACGAACCACACGAACGACGAGGAGGAGGAGGTGGCTGGAATGGCTCGCAGGAGCGCCCGACCCGGCGGCCACGACGACGACGCGCCCGTCTTCGTCATCTCCGTCGCGGCCGAGCTGGCCGGCATGCACGCGCAGACCCTGCGGCAGTACGACCGGCTCGGCCTCGTCTCGCCGTCCCGCACGCGCGGCGGCGGCCGTCGCTACAGCTCGCGCGACGTCGCGCTGCTCCGCGAGGTCCAGCGCCTCTCGCAGGAAGGCGTCTCGCTCGCCGGGATCCAGCGCATCCTCGACCTCGAGAACCACGTGAACGCGCTGCAGTCGCGTGTCCAGGAGCTGACCGAAGAGCTGAGCACGGCCCGCGCGGCCCTCGCGGCCGGAGCCTCGGGCGCACGGGTCTTCGCCGTCGGTCCGCGCGGGGAGGTCGTGGCCGTCCGGCCCGGGCAGCGCCCACCGCGCACGCCGGCCTCGCAGGCGCTGGTGGTCTGGCGCCCGGAGCGCTAGCGAGCAGCGGACGCCGGCGCCCGAGCCGGCCCCCTCGTCGGTGCCGTGTGCAACACTGTGCCAGCCTCGAGCAGACGGGGTGTCTGTCCCGCTGTATGCCGCCGGAGGCCGTTGCGTGTTCCACTTTCCGGAGGTCGTGTGACCCCCTCATACCCCGACGGTGACTCCGTGAACCGAGTCCTGGGGTCCGATCTCGGCACGCCCGTACGCCGCTCGGTCGAGATGCAGGAGCTCTTCGCCCGCCACGACTGGTCCGCGACGCCGCTGGGGCCGGTCGATGCCTGGCCCGACAACCTGCGCTCCATCGTCGACATCTGCCTGTCGTCGGGCTTCCCCATGCTCGTGTGCTGGGGGCCGGAGCTGACCATGGTCTACAACGACGGCTACCGCACCCTGCTCGGCCGCAGCAAGCACCCGGAGGCCCTCGGCCGCCCGGTGCGGCAGGTCTGGCCCGAGGTCTGGGACGTCATCGGCCCCATGTTCGACGGGGTGCTCGGGGGTGGGCCCGCGACCTGGGTCGAGGACGAGCTGCTAGTCGTCGACCGGTTCGGCTTCCTCGAGGAGGCCTACTTCACGTGGTCCTACGGCGCCATCCACGACGCCGACGGCCACGTCGCCGGCATCCTCAACGTGGCCGTCGAGACGACCGACAAGGTGCTGGCGGTGCGCCGCGCCGGTGCCGCGCTCGAGCTGTTCCAGGCGCTCATCGTCGCGACGGCGCCCGAGAGCCGCGAGCAGGTGCGCGAGCGCACCCTCGAGGTGCTCCGCAGGCAGACCGCAGACCACCTGGACGTCGACCTCGTCTGGGTCGACGGCAGCGGCTCCGCCGCGCTCACGGGTGATGCCGAGCCCGGCGTGCACGTCGTCCCCGTGCTCGAGCCCGGACTCTCCGAACCCACGGCTCTCCTGCGGTTCGGGGCCAACCCACGCAGGCCCTGGGACGCCCAGCTGCAGGCGTACGCCGAGCTGTGCGCCTCGCACGCCGCGACGGCCCTGAGCGGCGTGCGTCGACGCGCCGACGACCGCGCGCGCGAGGAGGCCCTCGCCGAGCTCGACGTCGCGAAGTCCGACTTCTTCGCCAACGTCAGCCACGAGCTGCGCACGCCGCTCGCGCTCATCGCCGGGCCGGTGCAGGACGCCCTGGCCGCCGACGCCCTCGACGCCGACACGCGCCGTCGGTTCGAGATGATCGCGCGCAACTCAGAGCGCCTCACCGGGCTCGTCGACCGCATCCTCGACCTCACCCGCGTCGAGGCCGGTGCGGTCGAGCCGCACCCCGTCGCCGTCGACGTCGCGGCTGTGACCGACGGCGTCGCCGCCAACTTCCGCCCGGCCATCGAACGGATGGGGCTCGACTTCGTCGTCGAGCGCGGCGACCTCCCACGGCAGGCGTACGTCGACGTCGACATGTACGAGCGCATCGTGCTCAACCTGCTGTCCAACGCGTTGAAGTTCACGCCCCAGGGTCGGATCGGGCTCTCCCTGAGCGGTGACGAGGGCGGCTACGTGGTGTCGGTCAGCGACACCGGCATCGGCATCCCCGAGAAGGACCGCGACCACGTCTTCGACCGGTTCCGGCAGCTCGCCGGCAGCGACGAGCGCCGGTCGCGCGAGGGGGCCGGCATCGGGCTGTCGATCGTCCGGCAGCTCGTCGGGCTGCTCGGCGGCAGCATCTCCCTCGACACGGGCGAGGGACGGGGGAGCACGTTCACCGTCCGGTTGCCGTGGGGACAGCCGCCGACGCAGTCGGCCAGCCGGCCGTCGATCACGCCGCGGCCGGCGGAGTCGTTCATTAGTGAGGCCGCGGCCTGGGCCGGCCCCGACGAGGGCGACGCGGACACCCCCGCGCGTGCCGTCACGGGACGTCCGACCCTGCTCGTCGTCGAGGACAACCCGGACATGCGCTGGCACGTCACCCGGCACCTGCGTGACGACTACGACGTCGTCACGTCGCGTGACGGCGTGGAGGCTCTGGCCCGGATGCGGGCCGCCCGCCCCGACATCGTGCTCGCCGACGTCATGATGCCGCGGATGGACGGCCTGACCCTCGTGCGCGAGATCCGCGAGGACCCCACCCTGCGAGACCTGCCCGTCGTGCTCCTGTCGGCGCGCGCCGGCGTCGAGGCGAGCACGATCGGGCTGACCATGGGTGCCGACGACTACGTCGTCAAGCCGTTCGACCCGACCGAGCTGCGCGCCCGGCTCTCCGCCAACCTCGTCCGGTCGCGCTCGCGCTCGCGCGACGCCGCCTGGCTGCGCGCCATCCTCGGCGCCATCCAGGAGCCGCTCGTCGTCGCCGACGCCGATGGCACCGTGGTCGAGCTCAACGGGGCCTTCACCCGCGACTACGGCTGGTCGCTGGCCGACGGGCCGTTCACCCCGCCCTACCCGTGGTGGATCCCGGCCGACGAGGCGCCCGCCGAGAACGAGGCCCACGCTCGCCGCGTCGAGCTGCTGCGCACCGGCCAGCCCTTCCTCGACGAGCACTACCGCATCCGGAGGAAGAGCGGGGGAGAGGCGTGGGTGCACACCCGGGCCGCGAGCGTCCCCGAGACGGCCGACCACGCCGGCTTCGTGCTCGGCGTGGCCCGCGACGAGACCCGCGAGCGCGAGTCCCGGATGCGCCGCGAGCTCGCCGGCCGGGTCGCCGTCGAGCTCGCCGCCGCGGAGGGGCTCGACCAGGCCCTGGCCACGGCCGTCACCGGTTTCACCGTGCTCTTCGACGGCGAGGTGACCCTCCGGGTGGCCGACGACAAGGGCGACGTCGTGGTGCTCTCGCCCCGTGGCCGCGTGCAGCCGTCAGAGCTCGACGACGCCGTCCGCGAGGGCCTCGAGTCGTCGCCGCACGGCCACGACGTCCTCGTCGGTGACAAGCGTGAGGGGCTGCTGCTTCTCCCGACGTCGCAGGACTCGGAGTGCCGTGCGTGGGTGCAGTTCGACGAGCCGCGCATCGTCGGCAGCGACGAGCTGATCGTCGGCGACCTGCTCGCCCAGACCCTCGGCCAGGCGGTCGACCGGGTGGTGGCGAGCCGGGCCCGGGCCGAGAAGGAGCACCAGCTCGAGCAGGCGATCGAGAGCCATCGGCTGATCGGGCACGCGGTGGGGGTGCTCATCGAGCGCCACCGCGTCACCGCCAAGCAGGCGTTCGAGATGCTCCGGCAGGCCTCGCTCCACCGCAACATCAAGCTGCGCGAGATCGCGGCCAGGGTCGTCGAGAGTGGTCAGGACCCCGACTCGGCCTGACCCGTCGGAGCCGGCCCCACGCGGCCCGATCGCCGTGCGCCCTTGTGCCACGGGCAGATCGGGCCGTGTCGCGTTTTGGCGTGCACGCAACCGGATGCAAGACTGTGCCTGCCTCCAAGTTCGCGGGCCTTCCCGACGCATGCCCTGGAGGCCCCCGTGAGCACGCTGCACCCGGCGACGCCGTCCGCCGACGGCTCGAGCGCCGGCCGCGCGGCCGCCGAGCGGATCACCGACGCCGCACGCCGGCTCGTCCGCTCGGAGGACCTCGAGGAGGCTCTGTCCGTCGCGGCCGCCTCCATCGGCGAGGTGCTCGCCGGCGAGGCGCTGCTGCGGGTGACCACGAGCCAGCACGACCTGTATGCCGGGGCCTCGGGTCCGGTGCCGCCGTCGGCCATCGCGGCCGCCTTCCGGACGGCGCTCGAGGCCTCGCACTCCCACGACAGCGATGTCGTGCTGGTGTCGCGGGGCGAGCACGCGGTGTGCCGAGTGTGCGTGCCCGTGGCCACGAGGACGCCCGGTCCGGTCGAGCTGACCTTCGCCGAGCTGCTGCTCCACTCCCTCGTGCAGGCCGTCGACCGCATCGTCACCGTCGACCGGTTCCGGCAGAGCGAGGCGAACCTCGAGCGTGCGGTCGAGAGCCACCGCCTCGTCGGCCAGGCGATGGGCATCCTCATCGAGCGCCACCGCATCGTGTCCGAGGAGGCCTTCGACATCCTGCGGCGCGCGTCGCAGGACAACAACGTCAAGCTGCGCGAGGTGGCGATGCGCGTCATCGAGAGCGGCTCGGAACCCGACGACGTGGTCTGACCCCTGTCGAGCCCGTGCGGCCGGTGGGCGGCTCGGGGGCCGCGACGACGTCGTCGATGAACCGGTCGACTTCGGCCATGTCGTAGCCCTGCCGGAACTGGGTCGTGCCGAAACGGGCGTTGGTCAGCTCGGTCGCGAGGCGGGCGGCGTCCATGGTTCCGAGCGTAGGGTCAGGAGCGTGTACGGGCGCGCGAGACGGCATACGGGAGCGGCGCGCCACGCACGTAGTTGAGTGGAATACACTCAACTTGCCACCGGTTGTCTCCAGTGACTCCCTTCCCCGCACCAGGAGAACGCATGGACCTTCAGCTGACCAACAAGGCTCAGGAGGCCTTCGCCCAGGCCGCGACCACCGCGGCCGGCAAGCACCACCCGAACATCGAGCCGGCCCACCTGCTGCTCGCGTTGGCAGCCCAGAGCGGCACCACCACCCCCGCCCTGCTCACCGCCGGTCGCTCGAGCGTCACCGACGCGACCACCGCGGCCGAGCGGGCCATGGCGGCGATGCCGCAGGTCACCGGCGGCACCCAGCAGCCGCAGCTCTCACCCACCGCCGCGCGCGTGCTCCAGCAGGCGCAGCAGTACATGACGGCGATGGGCGACTCGTACGTCTCCACCGACCACCTGCTGCTCGCCATCGCGCGCACGGGCCAGTTCGGCCTCGACGCCGACGCGATCGAGAAGGCCATCCCCGAGCTGCGCGGCGGCCGCCCCGTCACCTCCGACAACCCCGAGGGCACCTTCGAGGCGCTCGCCAAGTACGGCACCGACCTCACGGCGCGGGCCCGCGACGGCAAGCTCGACCCCGTCATCGGCCGCGACGCCGAGATCCGCCGGGTCGTGCAGGTGCTGAGCCGCCGCACGAAGAACAACCCCGTCCTCATCGGCGAGCCCGGCGTCGGGAAGACGGCCGTCGTCGAGGGGCTCGCGCAGCGCATCGTCGAGGGCGACGTGCCCGAGAGCCTGCGCGACAAGACCCTCTACTCCCTCGACCTCGGCTCGATGCTCGCCGGTGCCAAGTTCCGCGGCGAGTTCGAGGAGCGCCTCAAGGCCGTCCTCGAGGAGATCCAGGGCAGCGACGGGCAGATCGTCACGTTCATCGACGAGATCCACACCGTCGTGGGCGCGGGCGCCGGCGGCGAGGGCGCGATGGATGCCGGCAACATGCTCAAGCCCATGCTCGCCCGAGGTGAGCTGCGCCTCGTCGGCGCGACGACGCTCGACGAGTACCGTAAGCACATCGAGAAGGACGCCGCGCTCGAGCGACGCTTCCAGCAGGTCTTCGTGGGTGAGCCGTCCGTCGAGGACACCATCGCCATCCTCCGCGGCCTCAAGGAGCGCTACGAGGCCCACCACAAGGTGACGATCGCCGACTCGGCCCTCGTCGCGGCGGCGAGCCTCTCCGACCGCTACATCTCCGGCCGCCAGCTGCCCGACAAGGCCATCGACCTCATCGACGAGGCGGCCTCGCGCCTGCGCATGGAGATCGACTCGAGCCCCGTCGAGATCGACGAGCTGCGCCGTGCCGTCGACCGCCTCAAGATGGAGGAGTTCGCGCTCGAGCAGGAGACGGACGCCGCTTCGCGCGAGCGCCTCGAGCGCCTCCGCAAGGACCTCGCCGACCGCAGCGAGGAGCTGGCCGCCCTCAACGCGCGCTGGGAGGCCGAGAAGTCCGGCCTCAACGCCGTCGGTGACCTCAAGGCCCGCATCGACGACCTGCGCACCCAGGCCGACCGCCTCCAGCGCGAGGGCGACCTCGGCGCCGCCTCGAAGATCCTCTACGGCGACATCCCGACCCTCGAGAAGGACCTCGCGACCGCGCAGGAGCGCGAGGCCGCCGCCACCGCGTCCGATGAGACCCCGATGGTCAAGGAGGAGGTCGGCGCCGACGACATCGCCGACGTCATCTCCGCCTGGACCGGCATCCCGGCCGGCCGGCTGCTCGAGGGCGAGTCGGAGAAGCTGCTGCACATGGAGCAGCACATCGGCGCGCGGCTCATCGGCCAGGCCGACGCGGTGCGCGCCGTGTCCGACGCCGTCCGGCGCACCCGTGCCGGCGTCTCCGACCCCGACCGCCCGACGGGCAGCTTCCTCTTCCTCGGCCCCACCGGCGTCGGCAAGACCGAGCTCGCGAAGAGCCTCGCCGACTTCCTCTTCGACGACGAGCGCGCCATGGTGCGCATCGACATGTCCGAGTACTCCGAGCGCCACTCGGTCGCGCGCCTCATCGGTGCGCCCCCCGGCTACGTCGGCTACGAGGAGGGTGGCCAGCTCACCGAGGCCGTGCGCCGCCGGCCCTACTCGGTGATCCTGCTCGACGAGGTCGAGAAGGCCCACCCCGAGACCTTCGACATCCTGCTGCAGGTGCTCGACGACGGCCGCCTCACCGACGGCCAGGGCCGCACGGTCGACTTCCGCAACGTCATCCTCGTGCTCACCTCCAACCTCGGCTCGCAGTTCCTCACCGACCCGCTGCTCAGCCCCGAGGCCCGCCGCGAGTCGGTCATGGGGGTCGTGCGCTCGTCGTTCAAGCCCGAGTTCCTCAACCGGCTCGACGAGGTCGTCGTCTTCGACGCCCTGAGCCGCGACGACCTCGCGCACATCGTCGACCTGCAGGTGCGGGCGTTCGCGTCCCGGCTGTCCGACCGTCGGATCACCCTCGAGGTCACCGACGCGGCCCGGCTGTGGCTCGCCGAGCGCGGCTACGACCCCGCCTACGGTGCCCGGCCGCTGCGCCGGCTGGTCCAGCGCGAGATCGGCGACCGGCTCGCCCGGGGCCTGCTCTCGGGCGACGTGCGCGACGGCTCGACCGTCACCGTCGGGGTCGACGAGGCGGCCGAGCAGCTCACGCTCGGCTGAAGACCTCGGCGTCCCAACCGAACTCGCGTGCTGCCGCCACGTTGTCCTCGCGGTCGTCGGTGAACCACACCTCGCTGCGGGCCAGCTCGCGCCCGAGGTCACCCTCGATCGCGCGGTGGGCGGCGGCATACGCGAGGGGGTCGGGCTTGGCGACACCGAAGTCGGCGGTGTTGAGCAGCCCGTCGAAGAGGCGCCCCAGCCCGAGCAGCTCGAGCTCCGCCGGCACGTTGTCGGTGCCGTTGGTGAAGACGTAGGTGCGGTGGCCCGCCGACCGCAGCGCCTCGAGCCGCCCGACGGTCTCGTCGATGGCCGTGCCGCGGTTGGCGCGCCACGCCTCCATGTGGTGCCGCACCCGGCCGGGCTCGGCGGTGGCGTCCTCGAGCGCGGCGCAGATCGCCGAGTACCAGTCATCGAACGTCTGCCGGCCGGTGATCGTCGGCAGCAGCAGGTCGGCGTGGAACGCGGTCGCCGCCACGTGACCCGACGGCAGGCTCAGCGCGGCCTCGATGGCCGCGCTGGGGTCACCCGGCGCGAAGTCGCGCACGACCCCGTCGAGGTCGAAGACGTATGCCGTGTGTCCGGTCACGCCGTCGTGTCGCGGTGCGCGCGCCGTTCGTCCCGGTCGTACCCGTCGCCGCGCTCGGCCGCCGGGTCGACGGTGTCGCCGGTGTCCCCAGTGCCGCCAGTGCCGCCGGTGCCGCCGGCCTCCTGGTCGTACGGCCGCTCGGTGGCGGGCAGCTGCTGGGTGCGGTCGGAGTGCGTGCCTGCGGCGGTCCGCTCGTCGTCGGCCCACGTGGCGGTGCCGTCGGCGACGCTGCCCTCGGCGCGCCCGGTGACGACGTCGGCGCGGGACGGGCCCTCGCGCTCGCGCCACTCGGCCTCACGGCGGGCGAGCTCGGCCTCGCGCGTGTCGAGGCCCTCGTGGCGGGCGGCGAGCTCGCTCTCGCGGCGGCGCAGGTCGTCGTCGCGCAGGCCGGCCTCCTCGAAGCGGCGCTCGTGCTCGAGGCGCGCGGTCTCGGCGCTCTCCTCGACCTCACTGATGCGCGCCGAGGCACGCTCCTCACGGCGCAGGCGGGCACGACGGCGGGCCGAGGCGGACAGCAGGGCCCAGCCGAGGGCGAAGAGCAGCACCGCGACCGCGCCGTAGAGCACGAGCTCGATCGGTGAGGCGTCACGCGAGAACCCGAACGCCGTGACCGTGACGGGACCGGCTGCGCCACGGGTCGCGAGGTATGCGACGACGCCGGCTCCCGCGCCGGCCAGCAGCAGGATGACTCCGAGCAGGGCCATGGGTGGTGCTCCTTCGTCAAGGGGCGGGGTGGTCCCGCCGTGAACGTCCCCGACCCTAGCCATACCCACATTCGCCCGTCGGTCCGAGAGCGAGCCGGTGCGCTCGGTTAGCCTGACCCCCATGCGCACCCCGGGAAAGCTCGCCGCCGCCGTCCTCTCGGCGCTGTGCGTCGTCTCCGTGGCGTCCTGCTCGAGCGACGGCGACCCCGCTCCGGAGCAGACGCAGCTGTCGCCGGCCCAGCGGCTCGCGGCCGCCAAGGCCAAGGTCGACGCGGCGCCCTCGGTCCACCTCAAGCTCACCGGCAGCAACCTGCCGGAGGGTGCGAGCGGTGTCGTCTCCGCCGACGGCTGGGGCAAGCACCCCCCGGCGTTCAAGGGCACCTTCAAGGTGTCGCTCAAGGGCATCCAGGCCGACGCCGAGATCACCTCGCTCGACGGGCAGGTCTACGCGAAGCTGCCCCTCATCCCGGGCACCAACCCCATCGATCCCGAGCAGTACGGCCTGCCCGACCCTGCCGTGCTCTTCTCGCCCGACAAGGGGCTCACCACCCTGCTCACCGCGACCTCGTCACCCACGGCGGGCGGCCAGGTGCGCCAGGGCTCCGAGGTGCTGACGACGATCAAGGGCACGGTCCCGGGCAAGGCGGTCACCGACCTGTTCCTCATCGGCGACAGCAGCGGCTCCTTCACGGCGACCTACGGGCTCACCGACTCGCAGGAGCTGCGTCAGGTCGCCATCGCGGGCCCCTTCTTCGGCGCCGGCTCGGCGTCGACCTACACCCTGACGCTCGACCAGTACGGCCAGCCCGTCACGATCACCAAGCCCTGACGCGGTGACGCAGCCCGCCGGCACGCACCGGCTCGCCCTCCTGTCGGCGGCGTCCGCCGCGGTCGCCCTCGCGGCCGCCGACACCTACGTCGTCGTCCTCGCCCTGACCGACATGATGGCCGGGGTGGGCATCGGCATCGACGCCCTGCAGCGGGCGACGCCGATCATCTCCGGCTTCCTGCTCGGCTACATCGCCGTGCTGCCGCTCATCGGCCGGCTCTCCGACCTGCTCGACCGTCGCCGCATCCTGCTCGGCTGCCTGCTCGTCTTCGTCGTCGGCTCGGCGGTCACCGCGCTCGCGGTCGAGATGCCGGTCCTCGTGACGGGCCGGGTGCTGCAGGGCATCGGTGGCGGTGGCCTCGTGCCGGCCACCCTGGCGCTCGTCGCGGACCTGTGGCCGGCCGACCGTCGCGGCACGCCGCTCGGAGTCGTGGGCGCGGTCCAGGAGCTCGGCTCGGTGCTCGGGCCCGTGCTCGGCGCAGTCGTGCTCGCGTGGTCCGGCTGGCGGGCGATCTTCTGGCTCAACGTCGCCGCTGCGCTGATCCTGTATGCCGTCATCCGCGTCCTCGGGTCGGGCCACCCCGGTCGGACGGCCGGTCCGGCCGAGGCTGCAGGGGGTCCACGGCGCACGGGTGGCCTCGAGCGTGCGCGCACCGTGGCGGCCGTGGTCGTCGCGGTGCTGGGCGCCGGTGTGACGGGCCTGGCGCTCGCCGCACCCCAGTCGCTCGTCACCGACGTCGCCCTCGGCGCGCCTTTCGTGCCGTTCGCCGGCCAGTCCCGGGTGGCGACGCCGATCGGGCTCGTGGGCCTGGGGCTGCTCCTCCTCCTCGCCGTGCTCACCGCTCCGCGCTGGTGGGCCGTGCTGCGCCGCGCCGACCTCTTCGGCGCCCTGCTCGTGGCCGTCGCCCTCGGCAGCCTCGTGCTGACGTTCGCGTCGTCCGACCCGGAGAAGGAGGTCGTCGGTCCGCTCGGCTACACCCTCCTGCCGGTCGGGGCGCTCGCCCTCGCCGTGCTCGCCTGGTGGCACCGCACCGCTGCCGACCCCATCGTGCCGCGCGGGGTGGTCGGCGGCCGGGGGCTGCGCTCGCTCGTGGTGAGCCTCCTCGTCGGCGCCGCCCTGGTCGCCGTCGTCGTCGACGTCCCCCTGCTCGCGCGTCTCACCGACAGCTACGACGAGACGGGTGCGGCGCTCGTGCTCGTCCGCTTCCTGCTCGCTGTGCCGGTCGGCGCGCTCGCCGGCGGCTGGTCGCTGCGCCGTCTCGGCGACGGGGCCGCCTCCGCAGCCGGACTGCTGCTCGCCGGCGGGGGGCTGCTCGTCATGTCGCGGTGGACGCTCGACTCGGTCGGTGACACGGTGCCCGCCACGGTCGTGCTCGTCGTGGTGGGCCTCGGCATGGGCCTGGCCCTCGCGCCGGTCAACAACGCGGCGCTGGCCGACTCGCCGTCGCACGCGCACGGCGTCGCGAGCTCGCTCGTGGTCGTCGCCCGCATGGTCGGCATGGTCGTCGGTCTGGCCCTGCTCACCACCATCGGGCTCAGCCGCTACTACGACGCCGTACGCCTGCTGCCCGACCCGCTCGACAGCGACGCCCTCATCGGGGCGGGGGTGGTGCAGGTGCAGACGGTCTTCCTCGGGGGCGCCGTGGCCGCGCTCGTCGGGGCCGCCGTCGCCGTCAGCCTCGGCGTGCGCCGGCGGGTGCAGCGTGAGGCGCTGCACGCCGCCGACAGCCCACGCTTCGTCGGGCTCTGACGGGCTCTGACGGGCACGAGCGAGCCGGCTCAGGCGGTGGCGCGCCGTGCCTCGAGGTCGGCGAGCAGCTCGCGCACCTCGTCGGCGACGACGTCGGTCGCCTCCCACGGCAGCATGTGGCCGGCCGTGGGCAGCTCGGTGAAGGTCGCGTGCGGCAGGGCGACGCGCAGGGCGCGGGCCCGACCGACGGGCATGAGGGGGTCGAGCCGGCCGGCGACGATGCCGACCCGCACCCGCTCGAGGGCGGGGAAGCCGGCCTGCTGGTCGGTGACGAGCAGCGCGCCGTAGAAGGCGCCGAAGGTCGTGAGCTTCGTCGACGCCACCTGCGCGCGGGCGGCCTCGACCGCCACGGGGTCGGCGTTCTCGCCGAAGAGGCCGCCGACGATGGCCCGGATGCGACCGTTCCCGCCGGGCGGCAGGGGCATGCCGCGAGCGGCGAGCCGCATGACGGCGGCCTCGCCGACCCGCTCACCGAGGACGACGCCCGAGGAGGCCGTGGCGACGAGGAGTGCGGCCCGCACCCGCGACCCGAAGAGGTCGGGGCGCTGCTCGGCCAGTGCCATGACGGTCATACCGCCCATCGAGTGCCCGGCCAGCACGACGGGCGAGGCCGGCGGCACGACGGCGCGCAGCACGACGTCGAGGTCGCGACCGGTGTGCTCGACGGACACCGACGAGACCTCGGCGCGGCGCAGCCCGATCGTCGAGCGGCCGTGCCCGCGCTGGTCCCACGTCACGACACGCACCGGCTCGTCGGCGAGCGCCTCGACGACCGGCATCCAGCTCTCGTGGTTGACGCCCCATCCGTGCGCGAGCACGAGTGTCGGAGCGTCGGCCGCCAGGTCGGGGCCGGCCCAGGTGTGGACCGAGAGCACGGCCCCGTCGGGGGTCACGATGCCCCGCAGGTCATGCTGGTCAGCGCGCCTCACGCCGCACCTCCCTCGACCTCGAAGACGACCGGCGCGTGGTCGGAGGCGCCCTTGCCCTTGCGCTCCTCGCGGTCGATCGCAGCCCCGACCACGCGGCGGGCGAGCGCGGGTGAGCAGAGGGCGAAGTCGATGCGCATGCCCTGCCGCTTCTGGAAGCGCAGCTGGGTGTAGTCCCAGTAGGTGAAGGTGCCCGGCTCGTTCGTGTGCGGCCGCACCACGTCGCTGAAACCGGCGTCGACGACAGCCTGGAACGCGGCGCGCTCGCGGGGCGACGTGTGGGTGCGGCCCTCGTAGTACGGCACGCTCCACACGTCGGCGTCGGTCGGGGCGATGTTCCAGTCGCCGAGCAGCGCCACCTGGGCGTCGGGGTCGTCGGCGAGCCAGCCGCGGCCGGCCGCCGCGAGCGCGTCGAGCCAGCCGAGCTTGTAGTCGAGGTGCGGGTCGTCGAGGGCACGGCCGTTCGGGATGTAGAGGGACCACACGCGTACGCCGTTGCAGAGGGCCCCGATGGCGCGTGCCTCGGGGGCCACGGGCTCACCCCAGCCGGGCATCCCGTCGAAGCCCACGCGTACGTCGTCGATGCCGACCCGCGAGGCGATCGCGACACCGTTCCACTGGCTCAGGCCGTGGTGCGCCACCTGGTAGCCGAGCGACTCGAACCGGTCGAAGGGGAACTGGTCCTCGCGCGCCTTGGTCTCCTGGATCGCGAGCACGTCGACGTCGGTGCGCTCGAGCCAGGCAGCGACGCGGTCAATGCGGGAGCGGATGGAGTTGACGTTCCAGGTGGCGATTCGCACAGTCGGCCACCCTAGACCGCCGCGCCGACCGGATGTGCCTAGGGTGAGGCGCATGCCTGCCGACCCGACGACGTCACCCCGCGCGCGGCCCACGGCCCTCGTGACCGGAGCCAGTGCCGGCATCGGACGCGAGTTCGCCCTCCAGCTGGCGGCACGCGACCACGACCTGGTGCTCGTCGCCCGCGACGTCGCCCGGCTCGAGGCCCTGGCCGCCGAGCTGCGCCGCGACCGGGGCGTCGACGTCGAGGTGCTGGCCGCAGACCTGTCCGACCGCGACGCGCTCCAGCGGGTGGCCGACCGCCTGGCCGACCCGGGCCGCCCGGTCGACCTGCTCGTCAACAACGCGGGCTACGGCCTGAAGGGCCGGTTCCTGCGCAACGACATCGCGCTCGAGGAGGCGGTGTTCGACGTGCTCACCCGCGCCGTGCTCGTCCTCTCGCACGCCGGCGCGAAGGGCATGGTCGAGCGTGGGCACGGCGGGATCGTCAACGTCTCGTCGGTCGCCGGCTACATCGCGTCCGGCAGCTACTCCGCCGCGAAGTCCTGGGTGACGGTCTTCACCGAGGGACTGTCGGTCGAGCTGGCCGGCACCGGGGTCAGCGCCACGGCACTGTGCCCGGGCTTCACGAACACCGAGTTCCAGCAGCGTGCGGGCATCGGCAAGCCCGGTCCCGGCTTCATCTGGCTCGACGCCCCCGACCTGGTCAGGGCGTGCCTCGCCGACGTCGCGAGGGGCCGCGTCGTGTCCGTCCCGGGTTGGCAGTACAAGACGGCGGTCGGGCTGCTCCGGGTGCTGCCGCGCCCGCTGCTGAGGCGGGGTCTCAGACCGCCCCGGGCGGGGGGCCGCGCTCGCTAGCCTTGGGGGACCGGGCGGCATCGTGACCATCGGAGGGGCGGCATGGCACAGCGAAACACGCGCGCCGTCCCGAGCCGGCGGTCTCTGCGTGGAGCCGCCCGACACGTGCCCTTCACGCTCGTCGTCGTCGGGTCCATGCTCCTGCTCGGCCTGCTCACCCGTTCGCTCCGGCAGCCGCTGCAGGACCGCCCTCTCTTCGAGACCGTCGCGTACGGGCTGCCGGCCCTGCAGTCGGGGCGCGTGTGGACACCCGTCACCGGCGCCTTCTTCGCACTGGTCCCGACGCAGTACCTCCCGGTCGCCGGGGGCGGCCTCGTGCTCCTCGGCTGGTCGGAGTGGCGACTCGGCACCCGCCGGGCCGTGGCCGCCGCAGTCGGCGCCCACCTCGTCGGCGTGCTGGGCGCCTCCGCGGTCCTGCTCGCCTTCGGTGCTGTCGACTGGGACTGGGCACAGCGGCTGGCGAGCACCCTGGACGTCGGCTTCAGCGCCGGCGCCCTCGGTGCCGTGGCCGCCGCCTCGGCGACCCTCACCCCTCCTTGGCGCGGGCGGCTCCGGCTCGTGCTGCTGCTCTACGGCGCGATCGCCCTGCTCTACATCGGGCTGCTCTGGGACGTCGAGCACTTCCTCGCCATCGCCTTCGGGCTCGCGGTCGGCCCGGTGCTGCTGGGCCGCCGGCCCCGCGTGGGTCCGGTGCGGTTGACCCGTCACGAGTGGAGGGTCGTCGCGGCGACGATCTTCGTCGTGTCGGCGGCGATCAACGCAGTCCTCTACTTCACCCCTTCGGACGGTCCGCTCGGGGCGACGACCGACGACTCCGACGCGACCACCGTCCTCGTCAACGCGGCGATCTCGCTCGCTCTGGCCTGGGGTCTCGGCCGGGGCTCCCGCCGCACGTGGCAGGTCGCCGGCGCGCTCACGACGGTCTCCGTGCTCGCGGGGCTGCTCGTGCTGGGCCTCGAGGTGGCGGCGCCCGACCGGCTCGACCCGAACGGGCGCGTCGTCTCGTCCGTGCCCGAGCTCGCCGTGACGGTCCTCCTCTCCGTGGTCGAGCTCACGGTGCTCGTCGCGGGCCGGTCCGCGTTCCAGGCGAGGTCGGCCCGTCACCGGCGCGCGGTGCTGGCGGCCGGCGCGAGCGACCGCGACACCGCGGTCCGGCTGCTCGAGCAGCACGGCGGCACGACGACCTCGTGGATGGGGACGTGGCCCGACAACCACTGGCACCTGCTGCGCGACGACTCGGGGCAGCCGGACGGCTACGTCGCCTTCCAGGTGCACCGCGGCACGGCCATCGCCCTCGGCGACCCCGTCGCGACGGACGTGCCGGCGCGGGCGCGCGCCCTCGAGGGGTTCGTCGACGAGCAGGAGACGCACGGGCACAAGGTCTGCTTCTTCTCCGTGTCCGACGAGGTGGCGCAGTGGGGGAGGGCACGCGGCCTCCGCGTGGTGCCCGTCGCGGAGGAGGCGGTCATCGACCTCGCCACGCTCGAGTTCCGGGGCAAGGCGTGGCAGGACGTGCGCACCGCCCTCAACCGGGCCGCGAAGGAGGGCATCACCTACCGTGAGGGCCGTCTCGCCGAGATGCCGCGCGGCATCCTGACGCAGGTGCGAGCCATCTCCGAGCTGTGGGTCTCCGACAAGGGGCTGCCCGAGATGGGCTTCACCCTCGGCGGCGTGGACGAGGCGCTCGACCCGGCCACGGTCGTCGGGCTCGCCGTCGACCGCGACCACACCGTGCACGGTGTCACCTCGTGGCTGCCGGTCCACGCGCCCGGCGGGACCGTGCGCGGCTGGACGCTCGACGTGATGCGCCGGCTGCCCGACGGGTTCCGACCGGTCACCGAGTTCCTCATCGCGAGCGCCTGCCTGTCGTTCAAGCAGGCCGGCGCCTCGGTCGTGTCCCTGTCCGGAGCCCCGCTCGCGCACTCGGGCGACGGCACCAGCGAGCGCGCCGCGCTCGAGCGGCTCCTCGACCAGCTCGGCGAGGCCCTGGAGCCGCTCTACGGCTTCCGCTCGCTCGACAGCTTCAAGCGCAAGTTCCAGCCGCGGCACGAGCCGCTCCACCTGGTCTTCCCCGACGAGGCGGCCCTGCCGCGCATCGGGCTCGCCCTCACGTCCGCCTACCTGCCCGGCGCCACCCTGCGCGACCTCGCTCGCGCCGGTCTCGGCAGGACCGGCGGCGCCAGGAGCGACGATGCCAACCGCGACGGCGGCGGGGGTGGCGCGCGGTGACCCGCCGGCCGATGGACGCCGACGAGATCCGGCAGGCCTTCCTCGACCTCATGGTCGAGAGTGGGCACGTC
Source organism: Terrabacter koreensis (assembly GCF_054783315.1). NCBI lineage: Bacteria > Bacillati > Actinomycetota > Actinomycetes > Micrococcales > Intrasporangiaceae > Terrabacter > Terrabacter koreensis. The sequence goes on from NZ_BAAGQU010000004.1 coordinate 184,145, forward strand.
GTGCTGCCCCGCGCCACGCTCGTGCCGGAGGACGACCCGACGACCCTCTTCATCGGCAGCGGGATGCAGCCGCTGCTGCCCTACCTGCTCGGCGCCGACCACCCCGCCGGCACGCGGCTGGCCGACAGCCAGACCTGCCTGCGCGTGCAGGACATCGAGGAGGTCGGCGACAACCGGCACACGACGTTCTTCGAGATGCTCGGCAACTGGAGCCTCGGCGACTACTTCAAGGCCGAGCAGATCCCGCAGTTCTGGCACTTCCTCACCGAGCGGGTCGGGCTCGACCCCAGCCGCCTGTACGTCTCGTGCTTCATCGGCGACGCGGCCCACGGCATACCGAAGGACGACGAGTCGGCCGCGATCTGGACCCGCCTGTTCGCCGAAGCGGGCATCTCGGCGGGCAGGGCCGAGGTGGACACCGAGCAGCACGCGGCTCGCGTCGGCGTCGGCGAGGCGCGGATCGTCTTCTACGGCAGCAAGAACTGGTGGTGCCGGGAGGGCGGGCCCGAGGACATGCCGGTCGGGGAGCCCGGCGGTCCCGACAGCGAGGTGTTCTACCTCTTCCCCGACGTCGAGCACGACCCGTCCTACGGCGAGCACTGCCACCCCAACTGCGACTGCGGCCGGTTCATCGAGCTCGGCAACTCGGTCTTCATGGCGTACGTCCGCACCGAGACGGGCTTCGCGCCGCTGCCGCGCCGCAACGTCGACTACGGCGGTGGGCTGTCGCGCATCGCGGCCGCCGCGGCGGGCACGAGCGACATCTTCCGCATCAGCCTGCTCTGGCCGGTCGTCGAGCGGCTGCAGCAGGTCTCCGGGCGCGCGTACGCCGACGAGACCCTGGCGATGCGTGTGATCGCCGACCACCTCTGCGGGGCGACCTTCCTCGCCGTCGACGGGGTGCGTCCCGCGAACAAGGCGCACGGCTACGTGCTGCGGCGGCTCGTGCGCAGAGCCGTGCGGTTCGGCCTCGACCTCGGGCTCGAGGACGACCTGGCCGAGCTGCTCGTGCCGACCGTCGCGGCCGTCTACGAGACGGCCTACCCCGAGGTCGCGGCGCACGTCGACGACGTGGTCGCGGTCCTCTCGCGCGAGGAGCGCGCCTTCCGTCGCACGTTGCGTCGCGGCATCAGCCACCTCCACGACTACCGCGACAGGGGCGTGACCGGCGCCGAGCTCTTCGTGCTCCACGACACGTACGGCTTCCCGGTCGAGCTCTCGACCGAGGAGGCGCGGCGCAGCGGCATCGCGGTCAGCGACACGTGGCGCGATGAGTTCGACGCCCAGATGGCGGCCCAGCGGGCCCGCTCGCAGCGGGCGCGGCCCCGGCCGCCCGGACCGGGCACCGGGCGCCACCACTAGCATCGGGGGCGTGACCGCCACGAACACGACCGACGTCGCCGCTGCCCGTGCCCGCCTGCTGGAGATCATCAAGGACAAGGCGATCGTCCACGGACGCGTCACCCTCAGCTCGGGCAAGGAGGCCGACTACTACGTCGACCTGCGCCGCATCTCGCTCGACGGGGAGGCCGCGCCCCTCGTCGGCGTCGTGATGCGCGACCTGACGAAGGACCTCACGTATGCCGCCGTCGGTGGCCTCACGCTGGGGGCCGACCCGGTGGCAACCTCCATGCTGCACGCGGCGGCCGCCGCAGGCGAGCGCCTCGACGCGTTCGTCGTGCGCAAGGCGGGCAAGGCGCACGGCCTCCAGCAGCGCATCGAGGGTCCGTCGATCAAGGGCCGGCAGGTGCTCGTCGTCGAGGACACGACCACGACCGGCGCCTCGCCGCTCGCGGCGGTCGAGGCCGCGCGTGAGGACGGCGCCGAGGTCGTCGCGGTCGCGACGATCGCCGACCGCGCCACCGGCGCCGGCGAGAAGATCACCGCCGAGGCCGGCGTGGAGTACCGCTACGCCTTCTCGCTCGAGGAGCTCGGGCTGGCGTAGCCGGCACCCAGCGCCGCGAGGCTCGACGGGGGAGTGATGACCGTCGCCGTGCCCGAGGTCGGCCTCGGGAGGGCGGCGGCCGCGTACGTGTTGTCGGTCTGCCACACGCGCAGTGAGCCGCCCACGACCTGCGCGGGACCGGCCTCGACGACGACGAAGGCGCCGTCAGGGAGGTCACCCCACGCGTACGCGTGCAGCCGGCGGGTGCGCCGGCTCCCGTCCCAGCGCTCGTCGTGGAGCAGCCGGTCGAGGTCGGGCGCGGACAGGTGGGCGCGACCGTGTGCGTGCGCGACGAGGTCGCGGAACCGGGTGAAGTCAGCGCGTCGACACTCGGCGCACGGCCGGTGACCGGCGGCGAGCGCGAGCGGCTCGTCGAGGAGGAAGAGCGGCGTGTAGTGGTGCGGGTGCCACTGCACCACGCGGCGGTCGCGGAACTCGAGCAGGCACGTGATCCAGGCCCGCCCCACGTGGTGCCGACGCACGTCGCGGCTGCCCGCGCCGTCGTGCAGGCGGCCGCGGTTGCCCATGAAGGTGCCCCGGCCGGGCGCCGCCACGACGTCGCCGAGGGGCGCGACGCGGTTGCGGGCCGGCCCCTCCCGACCGCCCACGGCTGCAGTCACTCGAGCACCTCGAGCACGACGTCGGCGGGGTCGCCCTCGTCGAGTCCCTCGGCCCGGCGCACCGCCTTCTTGACCGGCAGCACGTAGGCGCCGCGGGTGGAGTCTGGGAACACCGAGGTCGTCCACGTCGTGCCGCCGACGGTCGCGCGCACCCGCACCGAGCCGAAGCCCCGCGGCGGCCGGGGCACCTCGCGGATGCGGGCCGACGCGTCGTCGGCGACCGTGACGAAGAACCAGCCCGTCTGCGCCTCCCAGCGCCACAGGTCCGCCGTGAACCGCAGCGTCGTCATGCGACCACGCTACGGCGGCGTGCCGACAGCGTGCCGGCACACACCTGGCCCGCCCGGCCACGCTCGGCAAGCACCCGCCCGGACTAGGATCGGCACAGCCGACCCACTGACCGCCTCTCACGGGAGAACCCATGATCATCGTCTGGATCCTGCTCGGCCTCGTCGTGCTGCTCGCCGTCGTGGGCGTCGTCATGTACAACGGCCTCATCGGCCTGCGCAACAAGGTCGAGGAGGGCTGGCGCCAGATCGACGTCGAGCTGAAGCGCCGCCACGACCTCATCCCCAACCTCGTCGAGACCGTCAAGGGCTACGCCGCCCACGAGCGCGGCACCCTCGAGGAGGTCATGCAGGCCCGGTCCGCCGCGATGTCCGGCGCCTCGACCCCCGCCGCAGCGGCCCAGGCCGAGGGCCAGCTGAGCCAGGCACTCGGCCGCCTCATGGCCGTCGCCGAGGCCTACCCCGACCTCAAGGCCAACCAGAACTTCCTCGCCCTGCAGTCCGAGCTGACGAGCACCGAGGACCGCATCGCGAGCTCGCGCCGCTACTACAACGCGCTCGTGCGCGAGCTCAACACGAAGGTCGAGTCGGTGCCGTCGAACATCGTCGCCAACATGGCGGGCGTCAAGCGGGCCGAGTACTTCGAGACCCCGGCCACCGAGGCCGTCGTGCCGAGCATCTCGTTCGGCGACAACGCCCCGGGTGGCGCTGCTCCTGCCGTCTCGCCCTCGACCCAGCCCGGCGCGGTGGGTGGCCCGTCGACGGCCCCCGGCGCAGCACCGGGCGCGCTCCCGCAGGCGCAGGCCCCGGGCGCCGCCCAGCCCGACACGACGAGCGACGCGAGCGTGTCGCAGCCGCCCACCACGCCCAACGCCTGAGCGCGGGCGAGGCCACGGGTCTCCTTCGGCCGGAATGGCCCCGGATCGTCGCGAAAGCCCCGGACCGATGCGGTTCGGGGCGTTTCGCTGCGGGCCGCGCCTCGCCGGTCCTAGCCTGATCGAGGTGGTGCACCGGTCGCGTGCGCCGCGCAGCAGGCCTCCAGGGGGTTGTCATGCCGAAGCGCTTCACCGTGCCGGGTCCTGACGAGATCGCCGCACGCGTCCCGCTCGACAGGCTCCCGGTCCTCGGGCAGCTCGTGCCGCGCCTGCCCGGTCTCACGGGTGGGAGGCCGGGGAAGATCCCTGTGGAGATCCCTGTGAAGGTCCCGGTGCGGCTGCCCCCGTGGCTCTTCCGCGACATCGCCTACTTCTCGTACGCCGCCCCGGACCTGCTGCCCGTCGACGGTGAGACGACGACGCAGGAGGACATCTTCAGGGTCTCGGCCTGGTCGGGCGTGGTGCGCCGGGTCACCGACGACCGCACGTCGCCGGTGTTCAGGAGCGACCGCGACCCCGCCTGGTCGCCGTCCCGTGACCGGTTGGCGATCCACTCGGCGAGCGACGGCGACGCCGACTCGCACCTCGTCGTGGTCGACGCCGCCTCCGGGGCGGTCGTGGCCACGCTCGGCGCCGGCCGCAGCCCGGAGTGGCTCGACGCCTCGACGCTGCTCTACCTCGGCAGTGTCGACGCCGGCACGGACGACGTGCGCACCGACGTGTTCTGCGTCGACATCGCCTCCGGCACGGTCACCCGGATCACTGACGTCGGGGTCGGCGGTGACATCGGCACCCTGTCGTGGCACTCCACCGCCGGGCTGGCCATGGGGATCGTGCAGACCACGCCGACCGAGCGGTCGTCGGTGGCCGTCGTCCCGGCGGCAGCCGTGGGCGCGGTGCGTGCCGGCGGCCCTCCCGTCCCGCGCACGGCCTTCACGTTCGTCGCCGGCCCGTCCACGCGCGCCTCCACGCCCGGCTGGTCGCCCAGCGGCGACCGGCTCGCCGTCTCGACGTGGAGCGACGGGGCACCGCCACGGGTCGGGGTGCTCACCCTCGCGACGGGGGCGCTGGCGCTCGTGCCGGGGCCGACGCCGCCCACGCTGAGCGACTTCGGGGCGGTCTTCTCCCGCGACGGCCGCGTGATCGCCTTCACCCGCGGCGACGAGGACCAGTGGAGCGAGATCTGGCTCTACACGCTCGCCTCGGGCCACCTGCGGCAGCTGACCGACGACGGGCGCACCCGGTTCAAGGGCTCGCTCGACTGGTGAGGCCCGCTGTCAGCCCTTGACGTACGAGAGCTTCTCGCAGACCTTCCCGTCACGCAGTCGCATGGCGTCGATGCCGCGTACGTGCCCGGGGTTGGCCCCACCCCAGTCGAACCGCCACCGGAGCACCGCCCGGTTGCCCGTCACGAAGGACTCCTCCGCCGTGAAGCGCGGGTCGGGGGTGCTGCCGAAGAGCTCCTCCCAGACGGCACGCACCGCGGCCGAGCCCTCGTGCCGCTGCCCGTCGGGCGAGGGCCCGGTCGCCTCGAAGACGCAGTCCTCGGTCATGCAGGCCATGATGGCGTCGACGTCGCCACGGCCGAAGGCGGCGTTGAACCGGGCGAACCCGGCGTGGTTCGGCCCCCACTGGGCGTCGCGGCCGAAGCGGGCGAGCAGGTCGGCCTGCGCGTCGCCGGTCAGCTCGGTGCGTGCGGCGATCGCCCCTGCCGACCGGTAGGCCTCCTCGGTGGCGTCGAACCAGGCCGCCACCGACGCGACGAGCTCGGGCTCGAGGGCGTGGTCACGCCCGGTCGCGACGGCGAGGTCCCAGCCGTGCACGAGGTGGTCGGCGAGCAGCTGGCGCACGTACTCGTCCATCGACTCCTCGCCGTAGGAGAGCTGGACGGTGCCGTGGGCGTGCAGGGTCTCGTCGACGATGCCCTGGGCCTCGGTGGCGGCCGAGGCAGCCGTGGCCCGCGGGTCGTCGCCGAGCAGGTCGCCGTCGAGCCGGGTGCCGACGTCGGCGATGGTGTGCCCCCGCATGAGGGGCGAGGTCCAGAGATCCTCGCCCACGACGTGGTTGACGAGGTCGCGCACGGTCCAGTCGCTGCACGGGGTGGGCAGCTCCCACTGGTCGTCGGCGACCGCCGACACCTGCCGCGACCACCACTGCACGCTGCGGTGGTAGAGCCCCCCGAGGTCGGTGGTGGGGGGCTTCGAGCCCACGGTCTCGGTGTCCATGTCGCCTCCGTCCCGGCACCCCGTCGAACCCAGTGCGTATCGACGCACCCAGTGTCCCCCGACGGCGGGAGGGCGTCCGGGCTTCGCCGGAATCAGGAGCGGTGGTCGGCGTCCGTGGCGTGGTCGGCGAGGTCGCTCGCGGCCTCGCCCACCTCGGACGCGATCGCCCTCGCCTGACGGCGGTGCTTGACGAACTCGTAGACCATCGGCAGCACCGAGACGGCAACGATGAGCAGGATGGCGATCTCGAGCTTGTCGGAGAGCCACGGGAAGGCCTGGCCGAGGAAGTAGCCGAGCAGGGTGAGCCCGGCGGCCCAGAGGACCGCGCCGACGGCGCTCCAGGTGAAGAAGCGGCGACGCTCCATGCGGCTCACGCCGGCGACCACGGTGATGAAGGTGCGCACGATCGGCACGAAGCGGCCGATGACGAGTGCCTTGTTGCCGTGCTTGTCGAAGAACGCGGTGGTCTGGTCGAAGTACTTCTTCTTGAGGATGCGCCCGTCACGCTCGTAGAGCGGTGTGCCGATGGCGCGCCCGATCTCGTAGCCGGCGACGTTGCCGAGGAAGGCGGCCGCGCACAGGGCGAGCATCGCGAGGCCGAGGTTGACGTGCACCTGGCCGGTGGCGATGAACAGGCCGACGGCGAAGAGCAGGGAGTCGCCGGGGAGGATCGGGAAGAGCAGCCCGCACTCGATGAAGACGATGGCGATGGCGATCCAGAAGAAGGCACTGCCGTACTGCTCGAGCAGGTAGGCGGGGTCCATCCACTTGGGGCCGAGGGCCGGGACTGCGGCCGGCAGGGCGGCGAGTGCGTGCATGCGTCACAGGGTATGCCGTCAGCCCCGGAGGCCCTGAATCGTGCCAGTGGCTGCCCTGTGGGTCGGCACGGGTCTCGAAGACGCATCGAGGGACTTTCGTAGACTCGCCGCGTCCCGCCGCCCGTCTCCGGAGGAGCCGTCATGCACGAGATCGGTGTCGGCCCCTGGGTCGGGCCGTGGCCGGAGGGCGACCACTGGGACCCCGAGCTGCTCGAGAACGGCGACCGGCGCAACGTCGTGGACGCCTACCGCTACTGGCGCCACGACGCGATCGTCGCCGACCTGGACACGAGGCGCCACGACTTCCACGTCGCCGTCGAGAACTGGGGCCACGACTTCAACATCGGGTCGGTGATCCGCACGGCCAACGCCATGGGGGCGGCGGCGTTCCACATCGTCGGCCGGCGGCGGTGGAACCGGCGTGGGGCGATGGTCACCGACCGCTACCAGCACGAGCACCATCACGCGGACGCCCCGGCGCTCGCCGCGTTCGCCCGGGCGCACGGCCTCGTGCTGCTCGGGGTGGACAACCTGCCGGGCTCGGTGCCGCTCGAGACGTTCGACCTGCCGCGCGGGTGCGTGCTCGTCTTCGGCCAGGAGGGTCCGGGGCTCTCCGAGCCGATGCGCGCCGAGTGCGAGGCGGTGCTGCACATCGAGCAGTTCGGGTCGACCCGCTCGATCAACGCCGGGGCGGCGGCGGCCGTGGCGATGCACGCCTGGGTGCGCCGGCACGTCTTCGACCAGCACGTCTAGCGCTCACCGGGGCTGCTCACCCCTGCGGGTCGCGACCGCGCCAGCGCAGCGGCTCCTCGGCGTACTCCTCGACGACGTGCGCGGCCACCCCGACCGAGCGGGCCATCTGGAAGACGACCTCGCCCGACTCGGCGGGCAGGCGCAGGGCGTGCAGCACGGCGGCGCTCGCGAGGTCGATGTTCGGGAGCCCTCCGGTGCGGTCGGCGACGACCCGCGCCACGGCTTCGACCCGTCGTCGCAGCCGCGTCGTGCCGCGCCGTCGCCACAGCGCCTCGAGCACGACGTCGGCGCGGGGGTCGCCGTCGGGGTAGAGGAAGTGACCGAAGCCCGGCACGCCGCCGTGCAGACGCAGGGCCCGGGCCACCACGGCCACCGGGTCTGCTCCCTCGGCGAGGAGGGCGTGGGCGGCCACCGGTGCTGCGCCGTGCAGGGGGCCGGCCATCGCCGCGTAGGCCGCCGAGAGGCAGTCGTGCAGGCCAGCCCGGGTCGAGGCGGCGACACGCGCGGCGACCGTCGAGGCGGTCAGCCCGTGGTCGAGGAGGGCGACGAGCAGGACGCGCAGCACGGCGACGTCGCCCCTGCTGCTCGAAGACCCTCCGAGAGCCTCGAGCGCGAGCGGGGCGAGGTCGGTCGACGGCGTCGACGCCCCGGCGGCCGGACGGCCCGCCACGAGCGCGACCGCGGCACGCACCGTCGAAAGGGCCGAAAGGCATACGCGGTCGGGGTCGGTGTCGGAGGCGAAGGGGTCTGCGGCGGCGAGCAGCTGGACGGCGACCGGCATACGGCGTTGCCGAGGCAGCGCACGGAGATCGAACCCGAGCGGCTTGTCGGGCGGCGGAACCTCCTGTGCGGCAGGGGAACCGAGGACGACATCGGCAGCCTCGTCGAACGAGCAGAGCGCCACGAGATCGGCGAGCGGGCGGCCGCGGTAGAGGAGATCTCCGTCCGCCTGGCTGCTCACCGCCGTCGCGATGCTGCGGAAGCGCAGCACCGGCTGAGGCCCCCCGGGAGCCCTCGTCGACGACGCCATCGCGTCGATCTGGGAGCGGTCGAAGAGGCTCTCCTGCTGACCCGGCCGCCGCTCGCTGCGGAGCACCCCACGGCTGACGTACGCGTAGAGCGTCGCTCGCTTCACGCCGAGCCGCTGGGCTGCCTCGGTGGTCGTGATCCACGAGCGCGAGGGGTCGGTCACCGGCGTCACGATGCCCTCCGGGTTGATCGGGTCAAGGGTTGATGGGATCAACATTGACGATGTTGATCAATATGTCTGACAGTGACGAGTGAACCCGAGAGGAGCACGTCATGTCCACCACCACCGACTTCATCTCCGTCCCCAAGGGCCTCGCCAAGGTCGTCGTCACCGACACCGAGCTGGGCGACGTCCGGGGCGACGAGGGCTTCTTCCACTACCGCCAGTACTCCGCGGTCGAGCTGGCCGCGCAGGTGGGCGTCGAGGAGGCCTGGCACCTGCTCGTCCACGGTCACCTGCCGACCGAGGACGAGCTCGCGACCTTCCGCGCCGAGATCGGCCGCCTGCGCGTGCTGCCGCCGGGTCTCGCCGAGCTGCTCCCCGCCATCTGCGCCACGACCACCGACTCGCTCCAGGTGCTGCGGACCGCCCTCTCCGCGTGGGGCGGCGTCGCCGGGCTGAGGACCCTCTACGACAGCGACGAGGGCGAGCGGGCGGCCGCCGCGATGGCGGCCGCCGCCATCACCCCGACCCTCCTCGCGGCGGCCCACCGGCTGCACCACGGCCTCGACCCCGTCCCCGCCGACCCGACGCTCGGCCACACGGAGGACTACCTCCGGATGGTGAGCGGAGAGCACCCCGCGCCCGAGGACGTCCGGGCGGTCGAGCAGTACCTCGTCGCCACGATCGACCACGGCTTCAACGCCTCGACCTTCACGGCGCGGGTCATCGCGAGCACGGGTGCCGACCTCGCGGCATGCCTCGTCGGAGCCATCGGGTCGTTCTCCGGACCCAAGCACGGCGGCGCGCCGAGCCGCGCCCTCGAGGCGCTCGACGCGATCGGCACCCTCGACCGTGCCGAGGCGTGGGTGCGGTCGAGGGTGGAGGCGGGCGACCGGATCATGGGGTTCGGGCACGCCGTCTACCGCACCCGGGACCCGCGCTCGGAGATGCTCAAGGCGATCGCCCGCGGCTGGGACGACCCCCTCGTCGACCTCGCCGTCGGGGTCGAGGACGCCGTCGAGGCGACCCTCGCCGAGCTCAAGCCGGGACGCGAGCTGCATGCCAACGTCGAGTTCTACGCCGGCGTCGTCATGAAGCTCGCCGGGCTCGACCCGTCGATGTTCACGCCGACCTTCTGCGTCGCCCGCGTCATCGGCTGGACGGCGAACGTGCTCGAGCAGAGCCGAGACCCGAAGATCATCCGGCCCGCGGCGCGCTACGTCGGCCCGCCGCCGCCCCAGCCCGTTCCCGTTCGTTCGGTTCGGTGAGCAGGGCCCGAGTCCGAACGGCCTCACCCGGCCGGAAATGAGCAGGCCCCGACGCATCCGGCGGCCGGGGCCCGCTCGTCGCGAACGGAGGGAGCGACCGCCGCGACGTCCTTCATGACCCAGCACTCACCGGGCCCCTCAACGCTAGGCGGACCACGACGTCTCCGCTGCGATTCCAGGTCAGGACTCGGCAAGGATCGGTCTGGACTGTGTCGGCGGGGCGTAAGGGGCGGGCAGGCGATCGGGCAAAGCCGGCATACAAGGCATTTCGGGCCCGGGCGCTGCGCCTGTCAGTCCGGTGCGGTGAGAGCCTGCTTCCACGAGACCCGGCCGCGCGTCTGCAGCAGCGACCGACGGTAGATCCGCTCGCTCAGCACGATGGTGGCCACCGAGAAGCCGGCCATGACGACGAGGGCCACCGGCGGCTCCCACCACGCCGTGTCACCGGCGAGGATGCGGCCCGGCATCGAGACCACCGACGCCACCGGCACGAACGAGGCGACCTCGAGCGCGGTGCCGCCGAGCCCGAAGCTCAGCACGTAGACGAGCATGAGGATCGTCGTCATCGGGGCCGTCGTCGACTGCAGGTCCTCGGTGCGCGAGGCGAGGGCGCCGGCCACGGCGAAGAGGCACGCGAGGGCGAAGAAGCCGACGGCGAAGAAGAGCACGAACCAGACGACCGCCGTCGAGAGGGTCGGCAGCAGCTTCGCCATGTCGGTGAACGACACCGCGACCAGCCCCACACCGGCGAACAGCAGCACCTGACCCAGCGCGATGACCGAGTTGCCGACGATCTTGCCCGCCAGGAGGGCGCGCAGCGGGATGGCGGTCACGAGGATCTCGACGAGACGTGACTGCTTCTCCTCGACGACGCTCGCGGCGATCTGCTGACCGAACATCATCGCCGACATGAAGAAGAGCAGGGCGAAGGCGAAGGTGGCGCCCTTGACGAACCCGCCCGTGCCCTGCCGACCGTCGAACTGGTTCGTCGTGAGGGTCGAGCCCCGCTCGAGCGCCTGGATGGTCGTTCCGGCTGCGGCGGCGTTCGTCGCGAGCGCGTCGGTGCGCACCGCCGCCTCGAGCGGGACGACCAGGTCGTTGTCGGCCTCGTCGGCCGAGGTGAGCGTCCAGCCGCCGGCGGGGCTCTGGTGCAGCCAGGCAGCCGCGTCACCGGCCTCGACGAGCGCCCTGGCCGCGGACTCGCCGCTCACGGTGCGCGACTCGATGACCACCTTGGCGTCGTCGGCGTGCGCCTTCGTCGCCGCCTGCCCGACGAGACGCCCCGCGGCGCCGTCGGTGACCGCGACGGTCCACGTCGTCGTGCGGCCGGACTGCCACACCGAGAAGGCGCCGTAGCCGGCGATGAAGACGAGCGTGACCAGGGTGGAGACGAGGAAGGCCCGGTTCGTCAGACGTACGACGATCTCGCGCAGGGCGACGATCAGCCAGGGACGCTCGGTGCGGCCCAGCTCGTGCTCCTCACCGCTCGGGGGCGTCACGCCGGCGCCCTCCGGGTCGGGCTGGTCGAACGGAGGCCGGTGCTGGGTCGTGGTCATGCCGTCACCTCGCGGTAGATCTGGGCCAGGCTGGGCCGCTGGGGGGAGAACTCGTGCACGTCGCCGCGGCGCAGCGCCTCCTCGAGGAGGCGCCGCTCGGCCGTCGGCTCGACGACCTCGAGCAGGGCGGTGTGGCCCTCGACGTCGACGGCGTGCACCCCCGCGACGCCACGCACCCACCCGGCATCGCCCGACAGGACGAGCCGGTGGCGCAGCACCGATCGGCTGCGCAGGTGCTCGGGCGTGCCCGACGCGACCACGCGGCCGCGGGCGAGCACCACGAGGCGCTCGCAGAGCCGCTCGACGAGGTCGAGCTGGTGCGACGAGAAGAGCACGGGCACCCCGCGGGAGGTGTGCTCGCGCAGCAGGTCGGCCATGCTGTCCACGGCGACGGGGTCCAGTCCGCTGAACGGCTCGTCGAGCACGAGCGCGGTCGGGCGCCCCATGAGGGCGGCGATGATCTGGACCCGCTGCTGGTTGCCCAGAGACAGCTTCTCGACGTGGTCGCGGGCCCGTTCGGCGAGCCCGAGGCGCTCGAGGTGCGCGGTGACCGACTGGCGGGCCGCCGATGCACCGAGGCCGCGCAGCCGCCCGAGGTAGACGAGCTGGTCGAGCACGGGCTGCTTGGGGTAGAGGCCACGCTCCTCGGGCATGTAGCCGAAGGACCTCCGGTCGGTGGCGGTGATCGGGCGCCCGTTCCAGAGCACCTCGCCGCCGGACGGGGCGAGCACCCCCATGACCATGCGCATCGTCGTGGTCTTGCCGGCACCGTTGCCACCGACGAAGCCGGTGAGCAGCCCGGACCCGACCGCGAAGCTCACGTCGTCGACGGCGCGCACGTCGCCGAAGGTCCGCGTCAGGTGGCGCACCTCGATGTCCGCCGTGGCCACGCCCGGTCTGGCCGGTCCGGCCGGTCTGGCCGGTCTCGCTGGTGTCGCTGCGCTCGCGGATCGTGTTGTGGTGGCTCGTTCCCCGTGGTCGTGCTCGTCCCGCGTCATGGCGTCAACGCTAGCCACGGCCCGGGATCGCGCGGATCAGCCGGGCGGCTGATGCTCCGCCTCCCCCGGCAGGATGAGACCCGCCTCGTAGGCCAGCACGACGGCCTGCACGCGGTCGCGCAGTTGCAGCTTGCTGAAGACGTTCGAGAGGTGCGTCTTGACCGTGGCCTCGCCGACGAAGAGGCGCGCGGCGATCTCGGCGTTGGACAGGCCTCGACCGACCAGCCCCAGCACCTCGAGCTCACGCGGGGTGAGCGTGTCGAGCCGGTGGTCAGTCCGCTGGCCGATCCCTTGGTCCCCACTCTGCTCGCGAACGCCCGGCCCCTGCCCCCCGGTGGCCCGGAGGCGCGACGGCTCGGCTCCGGCGGTCATCCGCTCGATGACGCGCCGCGTCACCTCGGGCGCCAGCAGCGCGTGGCCGTCGGCGACGGCACGCACGGCCTCGACGAGGTGCTCGGCGTCGGCGTTCTTGAGCAGGAAGCCGCTCGCTCCGGCGGAGAGCCCGGCGTAGACGTAGTCGTCGCGGTCGAACGTCGTGAGGATGATGACCTTGGCCAGGTCGTCGGCGACGACCAGCCGGGTCGCCTCGATGCCGTCCATCACCGGCATCTGGACGTCCATGAGCACGATGTCCGGACGCAGCGCCCTCGTGAGCCGCACGGCCTCCTCGCCGTCGCTCGCCTCGCCGACGACCTCGAGGTCGGGCTCGACCGAGAGGATGAGCGCAAAGCCGGAACGCACGAGCTTCTGGTCGTCGACGAGGAGGATGCGGGTCACGACGACTCCTCCGGCAGCGGCATACGCACCCGGACGCGGTAGCCGCCGGTCACCCGGGGACCGATCTCGCTCACGCCGCCGTGCGTCGAGAGCCGCTCGCGCACGCCGAGCAGGCCGAGCCCGGAGCCCGAGGTTCCCGACCTCGGACTGCCCGTGTCGAGCACCTCGACCTCTGCGTAGCCGTGGGCGAAGCCGGGCTCGCCGCGCCGGTCGACGCGGACGAAAACCGTTGCGGCAGAGGCTGTCGAGTGACGGCGCACGTTCGACAGCGCTTCCTGCACGGTGCGGTAGAGGGAGAGGCCGACCGGGTCGGGAACCGTCGCGACGGCGCCCGGGGTGTCCTCGACGACCCGGCACTCGACGTCGAGGCCGGCGATCGCCGACTGCTCGACGAGGGCGGGCACGTCGGCCAGTCGCGGCTCCGGGGCACGCTTTCCCTCGGCTGCCTCGTCGTCGGAGGAGCGCAGCGTGCCCAGCAGCCCGCGCATCTGCGACACGGCCTCACGCGACGAGGTCTCGACCGAGCGGAGCGCGCCCTCGGCCGCGTCGGGGTCGAGACGCAGCACGCGGCGGGCGGCGGCGGCCTGGATGCCGATGACCGAGACGTGGTGGGCGACGACGTCGTGCAGCTCGCGCGCGATGCGTAGCCGCTCCTCGACGACGGCCCGGCGCTGCAGCTGGTCGGCCTGGGCGCTGATCGTGCGGGCCTGCTCGGCGACGCGGTCGCGCTGCAGCGCCGAGCGCCAGGCGAACTGGCCGCCGACGATGGCGCCGCCGAAGTAGACGGAGTTCAGGACGGCGGCGTATACGACGTAGGCGGCGAGCGGCGAGAAGAGGCCCTGCCGGGGGAGTGGTTTGCCGTTGTCGGTGAGCAGTCCCTCGACACCGGAGCCGACGGCGAACTGCCAGACGAGCCACACCGTCATGGCCACGACGACTCCCGTGACGACGACCAGCATGGCGCGGCGGTCCCGCGCCCAGGCGACGCCGGTGAAGAGCGCGAGGAAGTAGACGACCTGCATCGAGAACGACATGGCCACGGCGGTCAGGGTGAGCCCGACGACGAGGAAGTGCAGCGAGCAGACGGCGGCGACGACGAGCGGGTGGCTGCGGCGCCACACGAGCGGCAGGGTTCCCGCGACGACGGCGAGGTGGGGGAGCCAGCCCGGGCCGGGCGGGTCGCCGAGACTGTCGAGGCTGCGCAGCACCTCGATGCCGAGCAGGCCGGAGAGCATCAGCGCGAGAGCCACGGCCGTGTCGGTGCGACGGGTGCGGTCGGGGTCGGCGGGCACGCGCTCCCAGTCGGAGTCGACGCCGAACCACGCCGCCACCCGGGAGCGGAGTCTGCTCCAGCGGCCGTCCATGCGCACAGCCTAGGCAGCCCGCCGACGTCGACGGCTCCGCCTGGCGGGGGAGGGGTGGTGGCCGAGCGGTAACGTCGGCGCATGGCCGTCAGCTCCTCCACCCTCGACGTGACGACGATGCGATCCCGGCTCCACAGGCTGCGCGCGGAGGCGGCCCGTGCGGGCGTCTCCGCGCTCGTCGTCGCCCCCGGTTCGGACCTGCGCTACCTCACGGGCATCGGCGGCTCGTCGTTCGAGCGGCTCACGGCCCTGGTCGTGCCCACCGACGCCGCCGTCGCCCCGGTCTTCGTCTCGCCCGCCCTCGAGTACGCCGGTCTCGGGCACGTGCCGCTCGCCGACCTCGGCGTCGAGGTGCGCACGTGGGTCGACGGTCAGGACCCGTACGCCCTCGCGCTCGGTGGCGTGCCCACGGGCCCGGTCGCTGTCAGCGACCTCCTCCCCGCGCTGCACCTGCTGCGGCTGCGCGACGCCGGTGCGACCGACCAGCAGCTCGCCGGTCCGGTGCTGCGCGAGCTGCGGATGCGCAAGGACGAGGCCGAGCTCGCCGAGCTGCGGGCCGCCGGCGCCGCCATCGACCGGGTGCACGCCCGCGTCGGCGAGTGGCTGCGCCCCGGCCGCACCGAGGCGGAGGTCGCTGCCGACATCGCCGCCGCGATCGTCGAGGAGGGCCACACCGTCGCCGATTTCGTCATCGTCGGGTCAGGCCCGAACGGCGCGAGCCCGCACCACTCCGTCAGCGACAGGGTCGTCGAGGAGGGCGACCTCGTCGTCGTCGACATCGGCGGCCCGCTGCCGTCGGGCTACAACTCCGACAGCACGAGGACGTATGCCGTCGGGTCACCCCGCGAGCCCGACGTGACCACCGCCTACGCCGCGCTGCAGGCGGCGCACCGCGCGGCCGTCGACGCCGTGCGGCCGGGGGTGACCTGCCAGGACGTCGACCGCGCCGCGCGGGCCGTTCTCGCCGACGCCGGCCTGGCCGACCACTTCATCCACCGCACCGGTCATGGCATCGGACTCGACGTTCACGAGGAGCCCTACGTCGTCGGGGGCAACGACCTGCCGCTCGAGCCGGGCATGACGTTCAGCATCGAGCCGGGCGTCTACCTGACCGGGCGCTGGGGCGCGCGCATCGAGGACATCGTCGCCGTCACCGCCGAGGGCGTCGAGCGGTTCAACACCCGCCCCACCGACCTCGTCACCCTCTGACGGCACGGGCTCAGGAGTCGTAGCCGACGCCCATCCGGTCGAGCGCCCTCAGCCACAGGTTGCGGCGGCCGGTGCGGTCCTCGGCGGCGAGCGACGACCGCGTGGCCCGCACGGCGGCATACCGGATCGGCTCGGGAGGGAAGGGGATCGGCTTGCGCCGCACCATGCCGAGGCGGGTGAGCTCGGTGTCCTTGCCGTCGACGAGGTCGAGGGCGACGGCCGCGCCGAAGCGGGTCGACGCGACGCCGAGCCCGGTGTAGCCGACGGCGTACGCCATCCGTCCGCCGAGGGCGGTGCCGAAGACGGGCGTGAAGCGTGAGGTCGTGTCGATGACGCCGGCCCAGCGGTGGGTGAACCGGATGCCCTCCAGCTGCGGGAAGATGTCGAGGAAGTGGTCGGCCAGCAGGCCGTGGGACGCGTCGGACTGCTCGAGCGCCGGGTCGATGCGTCCCGGGAAGTGGTAGTTCGCGTCGTAGCCGCCGAAGAGCACCCGGTCGTCGAGTGTCCTTCTGTAGTAGTGGAACTGGTTGCCGGCGTCGGTGAGTCCCTCGCGTCCGTCCCACCCGATGGCGGCGAGCTGGTCGGTGGTCATCGGCTCGGTCATGAGCACGTGGTCGTAGACGGGCAGCACCCACGCGCTGAACCGGCGGAGCACGCCCTGCGAGGCGTTCGTGCCGATGACGACGCGGTGGGCGTGGATCGACCCTCCGTCGAGGCGGACGCGCACCCCTGCGCCTTCGGCGTCGAATCCCGTTGCGCGCGTGTGCTCGTGGAGGCGCACGCCGAGCGACTCGGTCGCACGGGCCAGTCCCCAGACGAGACGGGCCGGGTCGACGAGCGCGACCTCGGGGTCGTACATGCCGGCCAGGTAGCGCGGAGAGTCGACGCGGGCGCGGGCCTGCGTGGCGTCGAGCAGCTCGACGGGCACGCCGTGCTCCCGGTGCAGCGCGTACGACTCGCGGACCGCGGGGACCTGGTGGTCGGTGAGTGCGAGCGTGAGCTCGCCCGGCACGTGGTAGTCGGCCTCGATGCCGTATGCCGTGAGCGTGCGTTCGATGCCCGTGAAGTTCTCCGCGGCGAGACGGTCGAGCGTCGGCAGCTCGTCGGGCCAGCAGGCCACCCCCTGGGCGAGGCCATGGGTCAGCGACGGCGCCAGGAACCCGCCGTTGCGCCCCGACGCCCCGTCCCCGAGACGTCCTGCCTCGACCACCACGACGTCGCGAGAGGGGTCGGCCTCCTTGGCCCGGATGGCGGCCCACAGGCCGGTGAAGCCGCCTCCGACCACGAGCAGGTCGGTGCGCGGCGCGGCGCCGGTCAGCGCGGGCCGGGGGTGCGGCCGCTCGGGCCGGTCGGTCCAGAACGGGACGGGCCGGGCGTCGGCGAGCGCCGCAGCAGCGCGGGCGGAGAGCGTGGAAACAGGCATGACGAGACGGATTCGACCATGCTTGGGTGGTCCTGTGAACCCCTCTTCGTTCCAGAGCGATGCACCCGAGGTCGGCGTCGACGAGCTCCTGCGCATCTTCCACGACGAGACCCGCGCGCCGATCCGCGTCGGCACGCCCGAGCGGCCCATCGAGGTCGACGGCCTCGTCCGGCGCGAGTACGAGCTCGACGGCGGCCGCTGGAACATGATCGAGAGCCCTGACGGTCTCGGCCCCGACCCAGAGCGGTGGGACACCGTCATCGCACGCCAACGCGACTTCTTCGCCGATCGCCGGCTGCGTGTCGAGTGGAAGACCTACGACTACGACGAGCCGACCGACCTCGGCGAGCGCCTCGTCCGCGCCGGATTCGTCAAGGAGGACGACGAGGCGCTCATCCTCGGCGAGGCCGAGCCCCTGGCAACGCAGGACATCGAGCTGCCCGACGGTGTCGTCGTGCGCGCCGCCGACTCCGAGGCGGACTTCGAGCGGATGGCCGCCCTGCTGGAGACGGTGTGGGGCGAGCCGCAGCCGTGGGTCGTCGACTCGCTGCTCCCGCGCTGGCAGGTCGAGCCCGACGCGATGGACGTCGTGGTGGTGGAGGAGTCCCGAGAGGGGCCGGTGCTCTGCGCGGCCCGGTCCGAGTACGACGCCAGCCGTTTCACCGGGCTCTGGGGCGGCTCGACCCTCCCGGAGTGGCGCGGCCGCGGCCTCTACCGCGCGACCCTGCTGCACCGGGCGAGGCTGGGGCTCGACCGCGGCAAGGACTTCGTGCGCGTCGACGCGTCACCCGACAGCGAGCCCATCCTGCGCCGGCTAGGGCTGCACCGGGTGGCGATCACCACGCCCTACGTCTTCGACCCCGGGGCCTGACACCGTGCCAGACTGCTGAGGTGACGCGGGGACGCGGGTGACGGCCGTGGCGCGGGAACCTCGGGCTTCTCGGGCGCGGGTCGTCGCCGTGGCCGCGGCGGCCGCGGCGGCCCTGGCGGTCTCGGTGCTCGGTGCGTGCACGTCGGACGGCCCCGCTCCGGTTGCGCGAGCTGGAACCGCCCCTGCCGTGGCGCGCGCCGGCCCTTCCGCTGCTCCTCCCGACCCGGGGATGACCCATGTCGTGGAGGCGCTGAGGTGCATCACGAGGCGTCCTCTCACCGGCAAGGGTCGGGTGCCCCTCGAGGCGCTCTTCCCGGGCGCCGAGTCGAGCGACTCCTCCGACCCGAAGGAGGTCGTGCCGGGTGTCGACGCCACCGTCCGCAGCAAGTGTCCCGGCGAGCTGCCGGCCGAGCCGCTCTGCGACGGCCTCGCGCCGTGGACCGGACTGCCCTCCGACGAGCTCGTCCCGGCGAGCGGGGCACGCCGCCTCGTCGAGGGCTACCTCGTCACGATGCCGAAGCAGGCAGGCAACCAGGCCCCGCCCGAGAGCTCGGCCGGCACGAAGGAGGTGTCCTACGGCCTGGTCGACCTCGCCGCGGGCGATCCGGGAGGGCTCGTGGACCACCTCCGTGTCGCGTTCGTGGCCTGTGCGAAGGCGACGCCGAGCACCGTGGCCGGCGTCGCCGCCCTCGTCGGCACGGTGCCGTCGGAGCGCGGCGCTGGGTCGGCCGAGGTGGTCCTGCTCCGCCGTGGCGGCAGTGTCGTGTGGGCAACCCTCGACGGCAGCGGATGGAAGGCCGGCGAGCAGCAGCGGGCCCTCGCGGTGCTCGTCGCACGCCTCCTCTGAGCGGGCGCTCACCGGTGGGTGGGCACCCGTGGGCACGTGACGGCATACGTGGCAGGATTTCGGCTGGATCGAAACCGCACAGCTCCCGTACGCCAACCCAGCAGGAGACGCAATGCCCATCGCCACCCCCGAGGTGTATGCCGACATGCTCGACCGCGCGAAGGCCGGCTCCTTCGCGTACCCCGCCATCAACGTCTCGAGCTCGCAGACGCTGAACGCCGCGCTCAAGGGCTTCGCCGACGCGGGCTCCGACGGCATCATCCAGGTCTCGACGGGCGGCGCCGAGTACCTCTCCGGCCCGAGCATCAAGAACATGGTCAGCGGTTCGCTCGCGTTCGCCGCGTACGCCCACGAGGTCGCGAAGAACTACCCCGTCAACATCGCGCTGCACACCGACCACTGCCCCAAGGACAAGCTCGACGGCTTCGTGCGCCCGCTCCTCGCGGCCTCGACCGAGCGCGTCAAGGCCGGCGGCACCCCGTGGTTCCAGTCGCACATGTGGGACGGCTCGGCCGTGCCGCTCGACGAGAACCTCACGATCGCCCGCGAGCTGCTCGACCTCGCCCAGGCCGCGAACGTCGTCCTCGAGATCGAGGTCGGCGTCGTCGGCGGCGAGGAGGACGGCGTCGCCCACGAGATCAACGACAAGCTCTACTCGACGCCCGAGGACGCCATCGCCACGGTTAAGGCGCTCGGTGCCGGCGAGAACGGCCGCTACCTGACCGCGCTCACGTTCGGCAACGTCCACGGCGTCTACAAGCCGGGCAACGTCAAGCTGCGCCCCGAGGTGCTCCTCGAGGCCCAGAAGGCCGCCGCCAAGGAGCTGGGCCTGTCCGACGACGCGCGCCCGTTCGACCTCGTCTTCCACGGCGGCTCCGGCTCGCTGCCCGAGGAGATCTCGGCGGCCGTCGACCACGGCGTCATCAAGATGAACGTCGACACCGACACCCAGTACGCCTTCACCCGCAGGATCGCCGACTGGATGATCTCCGGCTACGCCGGTGTGCTCAAGGTCGACGGCGAGGTCGGCAACAAGAAGCAGTACGACCCGCGCGCCTGGGGCAAGGCGGCCGAGGAGGCCATGGCGGTGCGCATCGTCGAGGCCTGCACCGCGCTGCGCTCGGCCGGCACGCACCAGTGAGCGACAACCTGCTCGGCATCCCCGAGACGCGCCTCGGCGTCGACCCGGCCGCCGAGAAGCTCGAGTCCGGTGTCGACCCGGTGCAGGTCGCCGCGACCTACCCGGCCAGCTCGCTCGCGTGGGCGACGCTGGCGGAGGACGCGCTGGCCGACGGCGACCGCGACGTCGAGGCGTACGCGTACGCCCGCACCGGCTACCACCGCGCGCTCGACGCCCTGCGCAAGTCGGGCTGGCGCGGCCAGGGCCCGGTGCCGTGGTCGCACGAGCCGAACCGCGGGTTCCTCCGGGCGCTCGCGGCCCTGGCCCGGGCGGCGCGCGCCATCGGCGAGAGCGACGAGGAGGCCCGGTGCACGCAGTTCCTCCGCGACAGCTCGGCCGAGGCGGCGCGCGAGCTCGGTCTGTGAGCTCGCTGGTCGCTGCATGACGCTCTTCTGCTCCGACGTCGACGGCACGCTGCTCGACCACCGACGCACCCTGTCCGACCGCACCGTCGCCGCCATCCGGGCGGTGCGGTCGGCGGGGCACACGTTCGTGCTGTGCAGCTCGCGCATGCCGGCGTCCCTGGAGGGACTCGAGCGCCTCTGCGGCGTCGAGCCCACCCCGCTCATCGCGTACAACGGTGGCCTCGTGCTGCGGGCCGACCGGTCGGTCGTCACCGACGTGGCCATCGCACCAGAGGACGCCCGAGCCGCGTATGCCGTGTGCTCGCGGCTGGGCCTCCACGCGAGCTTCTTCGCGGGTGACGACTGGCACGCCTGGGGCCCCGACGCGTGGACCGAGCGCGAGGCCACCATCACGGCGGTCGACCCGAGCGAGGTCTCGGCGCACGACTACGTCGCATCCGGGGTCGTCGACACACGGCCGCCGCACAAGGTGATGGCCATGGGCGACCCCGCGCTCGTCGACGAGCTCGAGGCGGCGCTGGCCGGGCGCCCGGGTCTCGTCTCCTACCGCTCCAAGCCGACCTACCTCGAGATCGCGAGCTCGGCCTGCTCGAAGGGCGACGGGCTGAGGGCCCTGGCCGACGAGCTCGGGGTCGACCTCGCCGACACGGTCTTCTTCGGCGACAACCACAACGACGTCTCGGCGTTCGCGGTCGCTGGCACGGCCGTCGCGGTCGCCAACGCCGTCGACCCGGCACTCGACGCGGCCTCGGTCGTCACCTCGCACCACCGCGAGGACGGCGTCGCCGAGTACCTCGAGGCCTGGCTCGCCGGCCACTGACCCGGCCGGGCCCGGCGCGGGGCGGACGGCGTCCGGGGCAGTGGTCTCGAACCGATAACCTTGCGGTTGGCCAGGACCACAACCCGGAAGGCGGACTGATGCCCGCGATCGTGCTCGTCGGAGCCCAGTGGGGCGACGAAGGCAAGGGCAAGGCGACCGACCTGCTCGGCAGCAGCGTCGACTACGTCGTCAAGTTCAACGGCGGCAACAACGCCGGCCACACCGTCGTCATCGAGAAGGACGGCAAGCGCGAGAAGTACGCGCTGCACCTGCTGCCCTCCGGCATCCTCAGCCCGAACTGCGTGCCGGTCATCGGCAACGGCGTCGTCATCGACCTGTCGGTCCTCTTCGAGGAGCTCGACGGCCTCGACGCGCGTGGCGTCGACACGAGCAAGCTGCTCGTCAGCGCCAACGCCCACGTCATCCCGAGCTACAACCGCACCATCGACAAGGTGACCGAGCGCTTCCTCGGCAAGCGCCGCATCGGCACCACCGGCCGCGGCATCGGCCCGACCTACGCCGACAAGATGAACCGCATCGGCATCCGCATCCAGGACCTCTACGACGAGAAGATCCTGCGCCAGAAGGTCGAGGCGGCCCTCGAGGTCAAGAACCAGGTGCTCGCGAAGATCTACAACACCCGCGCGTCCGCGGTCGACGACGTCGTCGAGGAGCTGCTCTCGTATGCCGCCCGGCTCGCTCCGATGGTCGCCGACACGAGCCTCGTGCTGAGCCAGGCCCTCGACCGGGGCGACACGGTGCTCTTCGAGGCCGGGCAGGCGACCCTGCTCGACGTCGACCACGGCACCTACCCCTACGTCACGTCGAGCAACGCCGTCGCGGCCGGCGCCTGCACCGGCTCGGGCGTGCCCCCGACCCGCATCGACTCGGTCATCGCGATCCTCAAGGCCTACACGACCCGCGTCGGCGAGGGCCCGTTCCCCACCGAGCTGCACGACGACAAGGGCGAGTTCCTGCGCAAGACGGGCGCCGAGTACGGCACCACCACCGGACGTCCGCGCCGCTGCGGCTGGATGGACACCGTCGTCGGCCGCTACGCGACCCGCATCAACGGCGTCACCGACTTTGTCATCACCAAGCTCGACGTGCTCACCGGCCTCGACAAGGTGCCGGTCTGCGTCGCCTACGACGTGAACGGCGTGCGCCACGACGAGATGCCGGTCAACCAGACCGACTTCCACCACGCGACCCCGATCTACGAGGAGCTCGACGGCTGGTGGGAGGACATCACCCACTGCCGCTCGTTCGACGAGCTGCCCGCCAACGCCCAGGCCTACGTGCTGCGCGTCGAGGAGCTCATCGGTGCACGTGTGTCGGCCATCGGCGTCGGCCCCGGCCGCGACGAGATCATCGAGCGCTTCCCGCTCAAGCCCGCCGTCGCGTCCTGAACGCTCGCGCCCGACGGAGGCGGACGGCATACGCAATCGCTTGGAACTGAAGGAAATTCATGACTGAAACGGTCGCCCCGCTCGACTGGGTCACGCGCCTTGCCGACGAGGTCATCGCCGAGGCGCAGGAGCGCAACCCCGGCGAGACCATCGTCTGCGCCTCGGGCATCAGCCCGTCGGGGCCGATCCACCTCGGCAACTTCCGCGAGCTCATCACGCCGCACCTCGTCGCCGACGAGATCAAGCGCCGCGGCATCGCGTGCGAGCACATCCTCAGCTGGGACGACTTCGACCGATTCCGCCGCGTGCCGAAGAACCTTGCAGGCGTGGACGACTCGTGGGAGCAGTACATCGGTATGCCGCTGACCGCGGTCCCTGCGCCCGAGGGCTCGCCGCACGCGAGCTGGGCCGATCACTTCAAGGCGCCGCTGCTCGAGGCCATGGCCGCGACGGGCATCGAGGTGCGCCAGATCAGCCAGACCGAGCAGTACCGCGCCGGCGTCTACCGCGACCAGGTGCTGCTCGCGATGCGTGAACGCCTCGCGATCGACAAGGTGCTCGACCAGTACCGCACGCTCGAGGCCGTCGAGGCGGCGCGCCAGAAGGCCACGGGCAAGGGCAAGGGCGGCAAGGGCGTTGGCAAGGAGCCGAAGCTCACCGAGGAGCAGGCCGCGGCCGCGACCGAGGCCGAGCGCGGCTCGGGCGCCGCGACCGAGGACGACGGCAGCGAGGGCAAGGCGGGCTACTACCCGTTCAAGCCGTTCTGCTCCTCGTGCGGCACCGACTTCACCACCGTCACCGCCTACGACGACGACACGCACGCGCTCAGCTACGAGTGCACGAAGTGCGGTCACCGTGAGACCGTCGACCTCGACACCTTCACCAACGGCAAGCTCGTGTGGAAGGTCGACTGGCCGATGCGCTGGGGCCACGAGCACGTGGTGTTCGAGCCGTCGGGCGTCGACCACCAGAGCCCGGGGTCGAGCTTCGTCGTCGGCAAGGACCTCGCGCCGATCTTCGGCTGGGAGCGTCCCGTCGGCCCGATGTACGCGTTCGTCGGCATCGCAGGCATGGCGAAGATGAGCTCGAGCAAGGGTGGCGTGCCCATCCCGAACGACGCGCTCGAGGTCATGGAGGCGCCGGTGCTGCGCTGGCTCTACGCGCGCCGCCGGCCCAACCAGAGCTTCGACGTCGCCTTCGGGCCCGAGCTGCAGCGCCTCTACGACGAGTGGGATGCCCTGAACCGCAAGGTCGCCGACGGTTCGGCCCAGGCCGGCGACCTCGCCGCGCACCTGCGTGCGACCTCGACGGCGTCGGGGCCGCTGCCCACCACGCCCCGCCCGATGCCGTTCCGCACCATCGCCTCGGTGATCGACGTGACCCAGGGTGACGAGGAGCAGGCGGTCCGCATCCTGTCCGACCTCGACCCCGACAACCCGGTCGGTTCCACCGACGACCTGCGCCCGCGCCTCGACTGCGCCGAGCGCTGGATGCTCGGCTACGTCCCCGCCGAGGACCGCACGATCGTGCGGGAGACCCCCGACGCCGAGCTGTTGGGCAGCCTCGATGAGCAGCAACGCGAGTCGCTGCGCCTGCTGGCCGAGGGGCTCGACGACCACTGGTCGCTCGACGGCCTCACGCACCTCGCGTACGGCGTGCCCAAGATCCAGCGCGGCATCGACCCAGAGGCCAAGGTCAAGGACCCCGAGCTCTCTGCCGCACAGCGTGCGTTCTTCGTGCTCGTCTACCGGCTGCTCGTCGGCCGTGACACGGGGCCGCGCCTGCCGACGCTGCTGCTTGCCGTCGGCGCCGACCGCGTGCGCAGCCTCATCGGCCACTGAGCCAGCTGGCCGGACACGCGAAGTGCCCACTCGACCGTGAGGTCGAGTGGGCACTTCGCGTCGTGGTTGTGCCGGTGTGACGGGTCAGTTGACCCCGACGCCCGACCAGGCGGCGGCGGTCGCCGTGGCCTCCGGGCTCGTGGCGCCGTAGAGGTCCTTGGCGGCCTGCACCATGCCGGCGCGGGCGCCCGCGTAGTCGGTGCTCGACACCCAGTAGGTGGTGAGCGCGCGGTACCAGATGGCGGCGGCCTTGTCGTGGCCGATGCCCGTGAGCGTCGCGCCGTTGCATGCCGTGCTGCTGTGCGTGGCCCCGCCGATCACCTTGGTGCCGGTGCCCTCCGAGAGGAGGTAGAACAGGTGGTTGCCGACGCCCGAGCTGTAGTGGACGTCGAGGGTGCCGACCGTCTTGCTCCAGCAGTCGGCCGATGCGCCGTCCTTGCTCGGCTTGTCCATCCAGCGCAGCGGGGTGCCGGAGGTGTTGATCTTCTCGCCGATGAGGTAGTCACCCTGGTCGGCGGCGTTGGCGGCGTAGAACTCCACCATCGTGCCCATCACGTCGGACGTCGACTCGTTGAGGCCACCGGACTCGCGGCGGTAGGCGAGGCCCGCAGTGGTGGACGTGACGCCGTGCGTCATCTCGTGGCCCGCGACGTCGAGGGAGACGAGCGGGGTGTAGCTGCCGCTGCCGTCGCCGTAGCGCATGCAGAAGCAGGCGTCCGACCACGAGGCGTTGACCCAGCCGCTGCCGACGTGCACGAGGCTCTTGGCGGCGACGCCGTTGTTCTTGATCCCGTTGCGGCTGAAGACGTTCTTGTAGAAGTCCCACGTCTTGGCGACGCCGAATGCGGCGTCCACGGCAGCCGTCTGCCGGTTGGAGTTCGAGCCCGTGCCCCAGACGTTGTCGGCGTCCGTGTAGAGCGTGCCGCTCGTCGTCGAGGTCGAGCCGTTGTTGGCGTCCTCGGTGCGGGCGCCACCGCGGGTGCCGTCGATGAGCTGGTACGACCCGCCGGAGAGGGTCGACTCGAGCGGCACGGTGCCGAGGTAGAGGCTCTGACCGCTGCCCGTGTCGGTCTGCTCGGTGGCCCACTGGTCCACGACGGCACCGGAGCGGGCGTCGACGAAGACGACCTTGCCGGCGGGCTCCTGGTGGGCGCCGACGCCGTCGACCTGGGTCTTCCACACCAGGCGGGCCGGGCCGTACGCGTACACGGCGAGCGTGGGCGACGAGGTGCGCACCGTGAAGCCGGCGTCACGCGCGGCGGTGGCGGCCGCTGCCTGTCCCGTCACGAGGGGGGTGGTGGACGCGACGCGCACGGCGCTGGACGCAGCGTTGACACCCTTCCAGGCGCCGGCCTTGTCGGTGTGGACGACGACGTCGCCACCGACGACGGGCAGGCCCTTGAACGTGCGGTTGAAGCGGGCGTGGGTGGTGCCGTCGCGGTCGGTCGTGACGCTCTTGCCCTGCAGTGCCTGGTCGTTGTCGAGACCGAAGGCGTTGCCGTGGGCCCGAGCGGCGGCCATGGCTCGCTCGATGCCGACGTTGCCGGACCCGGCCTGCTGGCCGGCTGCCTGCGCGCCGCTCGTGGCGACGGTCGCGAGGGCGGTGGCGGCGATCGCAGCGGTGGCGACCGTCGTCGTGATGAAGCTCTTCTTCAAGGCGTTCTCCTGGCTACCGAGGTACCCCCGAGGGCGGTCGGATGACCTGCCGCAACAGTTGTCGGTGACCGGGGTGCGCGCCAGTCAGGAGGCGCAATGTTTGCCATCGCTTGAAGGACATTTTGTCGAGGGGAAGGTCATTTCCCAGACGATTCCCAGCGAGGACGGCGGGGCGCGACAAGGCCGTGTCGGGGACTCCCGGACATGGGGCGGGCGAGGGGCGGGATGCAGGGGGGTTGCATCTCGTCCCTCGCCCGGTGCGTCGTCCACATTGGGGGGCGGGACTTCGCGATGCGCCAAGGGTCTCAGGGGGGAGGAGACGGCGGGGAGGGTAGGTTCGCACGCCTTGGCGGTGAAACCAATCTTCCCCCTCGGGGAGGGTGCAGTCGACGGTTCACTGAATCCTTGAACAAGTCTTTACCTAATGTCGACGTGCGCATAAAGGGGCATCCAGCGCATCGCCGCCAAGTCCGTCGAAGACGCGTCAGAACGTCACGAAAGCACCGTCATCCGGTGCGCCGCGCGCGTCAGAGCGACGTAGAGGACGCGTACGCCCCCGGGCGACTCGCGGGTGATCTCGGCCGGGTCGACGACGACGGTCGCGTCGTACTCGAGGCCCTTCGTCGACATCGGGTCGACGACCTGGACGCGACCCTCGGGCTCGGCGAGCGGAGCCAGCGCCGCGGCGTGCCGGGCCGGGGTGACGACCGCGATGGCCCCCTCGACCTGGTCGAGCAGCGCGTCGACGGCGGCCCGGACGCTCGCGAGCGGGTCGGCTCCGAGCGGCGCCTCGACCGGGTGCACCCCGGTCTCGCGCACCGCCTGCGGGATGTCGGCGTCGGGCACCTCGCGGCGCACGACCTCGGCGGCGTAGTCGAAGATCTCGCGGGCGTTGCGGTAGTTGGTGTCCATGTGGAACGACTGGCGCCCCTGAGTGCCGAAGGCCTCCTCGCGGGCCGCGGCGGCCTCGGCGGCGTCGGGCCAGGAAGCCTGCGCGGCGTCGCCGACGACGGTCCACGACGCGTAGCGGCCGCGCCGTCCGATCATCCGCCACTGCATGGGGGAGAGGTCCTGGGCCTCGTCGACGAGCACGTGCGCGTACTCCTCGGGCCGGCCGACGCGACCGGCGAGCAACCGCTCGCGCGGCTCGGTGCGCACGACGGGCGCGCCCTCGTCGCGGGCGGCGCTGCGCACGGGCTGCACCTCGGTGACGCCGTACTGGCTGAGGTCGTCGAGCTCCTCGATCTCGTAGAAGCCGCGCTCCTCCTTCGGGGCCTCCTGCACGGCGCCGAGGCGGGCGGCGAGGTCGTCGACGAGGGCGACGTCGGCGACCGACCAGGAGCCGACCTCGAGAGCGTGGCGGAACGACGAGGCGAGTGCCTCGACCTCGTCGTCGCGCAGGCTGCCGCGGGCGTGCCGACGCACGAGCTCGGGGTCGCCGAGCCAGAGCAGCACCTCGCGCGGGTCGACCTGGGGCCACCAGGCCTCCATGAACGACTCGACGTCGAGGTGGTCCTCCCACTTGTCGAGGAACTCGGCCTTGGCGTCGCGGTCGCCGGTGATGCCGAGCGACGACCAGGCCGCCTCGCCGAGGGCCGCCTGGGCAGCCGCGGTCGCGGTGTTGCGCTGGTGCTGGCGCAGCACCTGCGAGCGCACCCGGTCGAGGTCGCGGGCCTCGAGGCGCACGGGACGACCGGCCACCATCGCGCGGAACTCCGTGGGGGACTCGGGGACCCGGCCGCGCGCCGCCGCGCCGAGGAGGCCCCGGATGCGGGTCGAGCCCTTGATGCGCGCGACGTCGGGCGGGTCGAGCCGCTCGGTGCCGACGACGTCGAGCACGTCGCCGAGGGCGCGAAGGACGACGCTCTCCTCACCGAGCGACGGGAGCACCCGCTCGATGTAGGCCGTGTAGGCGCCGGAAGGGCCGACGACGAGGATGCCGCCCGACTCGAACCGTCGCCGGTCGGAGTAGAGCAGGTAGGCGGCGCGGTGCAGGGCCACGACCGTCTTTCCGGTGCCCGGGCCGCCGGTGATCTCGGTGACGCCGCGCGCGCTGGCGCGGATGGCCTCGTCCTGGTGCGCCTGGATGGTCGCGACGATGTCACGCATGCGCTCGCCACGGCTGCGGGTGAGCGCGGCCATGAGGGCGCCGTCGCCCACGACGACGAGGTCGTCGGGCGCCTCGGGGACCATGAGGTCGTCCTCGATGCCGATGACCGTGGTGCCGCGGCTGCGCAGCACGCGTCGGCGCAGCACGCCCATCGGCTGGGTCGGCGTGGCGCGGTAGAAGGGGGACGCGGCGGGTGCACGCCAGTCGATGACGAGCGGCTCGTAGTCGTCGTCGCGCACGCCGAGTCGTCCGATGTAGCGGATCTCGCGGTCCTCGTCGCTGCTGCTCTCCGAGCCGGCCACGCCGGACACGCCGGTGCCGGAGGCCCCTCGCGCGTGCCCGTTGCCCGACACGTCGCCGGCCTTCGCCGCGCGCAGCATCGCATGGTCGATGTCGAGCCTCCCGAAGACGAGGCCCTCGTACTGGGTGTCAAGGGCCGACCGTCGCTTGGCGGCGTGGAACATCAGGGCGTCGCGCTCGAACAGGCCGGCGCCCTCGGCGTCGCCGATCTCGACCTGCCGGCCGAACTGGCTGCGGGCCAGGCCCTCGGCCTGGACGACGTCGGCGCGCAGGCCGGCCTTCTCGAGCTCCTCGTGCACGCGGTCGACGTGCGCCTGCTCGACGGCGATCTCGCGCGCGAGCTCGTCGGGGATGCTCTTGGTCGACACCGGCGAGACGTCGCGCGATCCGGGCGCGCTGCTCCGCTGGGACGATGCGTTCGAAGTGCTCACTGACATCCAAGGACTCTGAGGGGCGCCTCGGCGGCGCGGGAACCATCAAGTCTACTGTCATCGCATGCCCGCACCCGCCTGCATACCGCCCACCGGCGCGCCGCTCGTCGGCCGCTTCGTCCGGCTCGACGTGATGACGCCCGCTGACGCCTCCGGGCTCTTCCCGGTCTTCGCCGACCGGCGTTGCTACGAGGAGGGATACGCGATGTCGCGGGCGCACGAGAGCGTCACCGACACGGAGGCGGTCGTGAGCGCCTACGTCGCGGCTCGGGAGGCGGGGCGGACGGCATACACGATCAGACTCGTCGCCGACGGGGACCTCGGTCCGGAGGGAACGGTCGTCGGCACGAGCTCGCTCGGCGACGTCGACACAGCCCGCGAGCACGTGCACCTCGGTTGGACGATGTACGGCTCGCGCTGGTGGGGCACCCAGGTCAACCCCGAGAGCAAGCTGCTCCTGCTCGAGCACGCCTTCGACACGTGCGGGTTCGGGCGGGTGAAGATCCAGACCGACGTGGTCAACACGCGGTCGCGCGCCGCGATCCTCAAGCTCGGCGCGACCTTCGAGGGGATCACCCGGCGCGACGTGCGACGGGCCGACGGGTCGTGGCGCGACTCGGCCGTCCACTCGATCCTCGTCGACGAGTGGCCCAGCGTGCGGGCAGGGCTGCTGGCCCGGCTGGACGGCCCCTAGGCTGGGCGCCGTGAAGGTCCTCGTCCTCGGCTCCGGCGCCCGTGAACACGCAATCGTCAAGGCCGTCGCGGCCGATCCCGAGGTCGACGCGGTGATCGCCGCGCCCGGCAACCCGGGCATCGACGCGACCGCTCTCTGCGTGCCCGTCGACATCCTCGACGGCGAGGCCGTCGCGGCGGTCGCCCGAGAGCACGAGGTCGACCTCGTCGTCGTCGGCCCCGAGGCACCCCTCGTCGCAGGGGTTGCCGACGTATGCCGTGCGGCCGGGTTCGCCGTCTTCGGCCCCTCCGCCGAGGCCGCGCGCCTCGAGGGCAGCAAGTCCTTCGCCAAGGAGGTCATGGCCGCCGCCGACGTGCCGACCGCGCTCGCGCACGTGTGCACGACGATGGACGAGGTCGAGGCGGCCCTCGACGCGCTGGGAGCGCCGCACGTCGTCAAGGACGACGGCCTCGCTGCGGGCAAGGGTGTCGTCGTCACGGACTCGCGCGAGGTCGCGCTGGAGCACGCCCGAGCGTGCCTCGCCAAGCCCGGCGGCCGCCTCGTCGTCGAGGAGTTCCTCGACGGCCCCGAGGTCTCCGTCTTCTGCGTCAGCGACGGCGAGACGGTCGTGGCGCTCTCGCCTGCGCAGGACTTCAAGCGCGTCGGCGACGACGATGCCGGTCTCAACACCGGTGGCATGGGCGCCTACTCACCGCTGGACTGGGCACCCGACGGGCTCGCCGACGAGGTCGTCGCGCGGGTGGCGCAGCCGACCGTCGACGAGATGCGCCGACGCGGCACGCCGTTCGTGGGTGCGCTCTACGTCGGCCTCGCGCTGACGTCGCGCGGTCCTAGGGTCATCGAGTTCAACGCCAGGTTCGGCGACCCGGACGGGCAGGCGTCGATCGCCCGACTCGAGACGCCGTTCGCCCAGCTGCTCCTGGCTGCGGCCACCGGAGGCCTGGGCGAGTTCGGCCGGCTGCGCTGGTCGGGCGACCACGCCGTGGTCGTCGTGGTGGCGTCGGCCGGCTACCCCGAGTCTCCCCGCACCGGTGACCCGATCACGGGTCTCGACGCCGCCGCGGAGGTGCCCGGCGTCGTGGTGCTCCACGCGGGCACCCGTCTCGACGAGGAGGGTTCGCTGGTCTCGGCCGGCGGGCGCGTGCTCGACGTCGTCGCGGTGGGGTCATCCCTCGCGAAGGCGAGGAAGGCGGCGTACGACGCGGTGGGCGTCATCGAGCTGGACGGCTCGCACCACCGCAGCGACATCGCGCTGCGCGCCGAGCGTGGCGAGATCACCGTCGGCTGAGGCGAACCCTCGGGGCCGAGCCGGACTCTTCCAGGCATGAGCTTCGAGACCATGACTCGAGAACCACCCCTCACCGGGTCGACGCCGGTGCTGGGCGACAGGGAGCTGTGGGCTCGTCTCGACGGCGCTGACGGAGCAGCGCTGACGCAGCTCTACCGGCGCCACTGCGATGCCGTCTACAACTTCGCCTTCAGGCGCACCGCGTCGTGGGCGACCGCGGAGGACGTCGTGCAGGCGACGTTCACCGCGGTGTGGCGGCGGGCTCGTGACGGCACGGTCGACCCGCTGCGCGCCGACACGGCCCGCGCCGTCCTGCTCGTCATGGCCGGCCAGGAGTGCGCGAACGTCGCGCGCTCGGCCCGCCGTCTGCGTCTGCTGCACGGGCGCATCGAGGCCGACGCCGGAGGTGCGGTCTCGGCCGACCATGCCGCGCCCACTGCCGCACGCGTCGACGACGAGCGGCAGATGAGCGAGGTGCGTCGTGCCCTCGCCCGCCTCCCGGCCGTGCAGCGTGAGGCGGTCGAGCTGGTCGTCTGGTCGGGCTGCAGTGTCGCCGAGGCAGCCACTGCGCTCGGCGTCTCCGGAGGGACCGTCAAGTCGCGCCTGCACCGGGCTCGGCGGAGCCTCACCGACCTCATCTCTCCCGATGCCCTCAAGGAGTCACTGTCATGAACCTGCCCCTCCCCGCTGAACGCCCTGTGCCGGATCGCCTGAGCAGGTGGCAGGCTGTGCGCGTGACCGACCTACCGCTGGACCTGCCGGGCTACGAGCACATCTACTCCGGAAAGGTGCGTGACCTCTACGCGCCGCTCGACGACGCCGGCGAGGTCGTGCCCGACCAGCTGCTGCTGGTCGCCTCGAACCGGCTCTCGGCGTACGACTGGATGATGTCGCCCGAGATCCCCGACAAGGGCGCCGTGCTGACGCGGCTCTCGCTGTGGTGGTTCGACCAGCTCTCCGACCTCGTGCCCAACCATGTGATCTCCACAGACGTGCCCGAGGCCGTCGCCGGACGCGCGGTGCTGGTGCGCAAGCTCGACATGCTCAAGGTCGAGGCCATCGCCCGCGCCTACCTGACCGGTGGGGGCCTGGAGGAGTACCGCGAGAAGGGCTCGGTCTCGGGTGTCGAGCTGCCCGAGGGGCTCGTCGACGGCTCGAAGCTGCCGGAGCCGGTGTTCACGCCGACGACCAAGGCCCCGGTGGGGGAGCACGACCTGCCGATGACGCCGGCCGAGGTCGAGGCCGAGGTGGGCGCGGACGTGGCCGCAGAGGTGTCGCGGCTGACGCGGGCCATCCTCGCGCGCGGCAACGAGATCGCCTCCGAGCGCGGCATCCTCATCGCCGACACCAAGGTGGAGTTCGGCGTCTCGCCCGACGGCTCCGGGAGCCTGGTGCTGGCCGACGAGGTGCTGACGCCCGACTCGTCGCGCTTCTGGCCGGCCGACCTGTGGGAGCCGGGGCACCCGCAACCGTCGTACGACAAGCAGTTCGTGCGTGACTGGCTGACGTCGGCCGAGTCGGGCTGGGACCGCAAGAGCGGCGAAGCCCCGCCGGAGCTGCCCGCCCGCATCGTCGAGCAGACCCGCGCGAAGTACGTGGAGGCGTACGAGCGCCTGACCGGCGAGACCTTCTGACCCGGACGCCTCGCCCCGCTCGGATGTGGCCAGGCACGGGGGCGCGGCTTGACCTGGAGGTCCCTCCCGGTCAGCCGGCCTCGGCGTACTCGACCTCGACGTCGTCACGCTCGTAGACCTCGAGCCGCACGCCGCGGCGCCTCCGCAGGACCCGGCGTGCCGGCCTCGCCGCGGTCGCTGCCGTGGCCGCGGCAACGGCAGGCGCGGCCACGGTGTCAACGCCGGGCAGGACGGGCGGGGCGACCGACAGGTGGACGTGACCCGTCGGCGTCATGATCTGCACGGTGTGAGCCCGTTCGTCGTCGCCGGGCTGAGCCGCCGTCGGGGGCCCGGTGCCCTCGCGGGCCAACGGTCCACAGCTGAGCACGACGGACCGCCACCCCGGCTGCTCCTTGACGATGTTGCAGCGTACGCAGAGGCCCTGGCCGTTGCCGGCGCTGGTGGGGCCGCCTTGTGCGTGCGGCTCGACGTGGTCGGCGTGGGCGACCGGCGCGTCGCACCACGGAGTGCGGCAGGCGCCGTCACGGGCGACGACGAAGCGACGCAGGCCGGTCGGGAGCAGGCGCCGGTTGCTCTCCATGGCCACGAGGGTGCCGGTCGACGGATGCGTGAAGAGCCGTCTCACCCACACCCGCGCAGCGTCCCCGCCGCCCGGCGCGCGCCGCGTCAACAGCTCGCGGGCCCAACCGGCGGGGACCGCGCCGTAGCCGGGGACGTGCGCGGCGGTGGCATCGCCGTCGAGCAGTGCTCGGTCGGTGATGACGACCTGCACCTCGACGGGCACGGTGTCAGCCCTGCTCTGGCCGGTCACGAGCTCGACGAGCGTGTCGGCCATGACCTGGCCCTTGCCGCGCTGGTCGCCGGATGCCTTCGCGGACAGGGCTGCTCGGCTCAAGGCTGCATGAACGGCCACGGCCTGGGCGACGGGAAGGACTGCCGAGACCAGGGCCATCGTGTCGGGGACGGGGCGGATCGTCACCCGCCGCTCCGACTCCGCGATGCGGCACCGCTCCACGGCGGCAGCGGCATCGAGTCGGTCGGCGCAGGCACGCACCCGGCGCTCCAGCTCGCGATCGCCCCACGCACCGATGCCCGCCCTCGGATCGTCCGGTAGGAAGTTGACACCGACGACCTCGTCGTCGACTCGAGCACGCAGCTCCGGCCGCAGGTGGCTCGTGGCCCGGACGACGAGTTCGGCGCGACGCTCGTTGAGCGCCCCTGCAGACAGCGCCTCGAGGGTGCGCGGCAGGTGCCTGACGAGGCTCACCGCCGCGCTCGCGAGGCGGGACCCGCGGTTGGGCGACTCGTGCCGGGCCAGACCGACCTGCGCTGAGACGCTCGTGCTGGAGAGCATCATGCGCCGGGTCGCACGGGAGGGCCGTGCCTTGTCTCGCCCGACGCCGTCGTGGCCGGAGTGGTCGGTCCCCAGCTCCATCGAGCGAGCGCGGTCACGGGCCAGCACCCAACCGTCGAAGTCGCTGGCGTCGGAGCACGCCTGAGCCTCAGCACGAAGCCGCTCGGCGGCTTCCGACTGGGACGCGACGAAACGCTCGGTGAGTCTCACCTGTGCGGCCGCGCAGGCGGCCTTGAGCCGCTCGAGTTCGTCGATCGCGGTGATGGTCGAGGCGTCGTCGAGCACGTGGGCGCCTGGGACATCGGGGCAGCTCGCCCTGATCCCGCTCACCGCCTCCGTCAGCTCCTCGAACACGTGTTCTACTCTAGGTGATTTTGCCGACATGCTCAAGAGGTTGTCCACAGTGAATCAACCTGGCGCACAACAGATTTGCGTCGTTACCTCACGCTCCAACCCTTCGCCGACGCCGCTGCCGACGCGCTCGAGTGGGGTCGCGGCCGCGTCGGCTACTGGTTGCTCCCCGAGGGCGCGGACGCCCTGATCGTCGCCCACGTCAGCACGCGGTGCTCCGTGGCCGGCAGCAGGTGCAGCGGCTCACCCGGGCTCACCCGCATGATCGCGTGATTCGCGGCCGGGTCGACACCGACGAAGGTCTCCACCGTCGTCAGGCCGACCCTCTCGAGCTCGAGCCGCCCGTCGTCCACCACCTCGACCCGGGCGGACCCCACCACCGGCTCACCCGCCACGACGACGTATGCCGCCCTCCCGAGCTCCTCGACGTCGGCCGCACCCGGCGGGAGCGGACTGATGCCCACCTCGGCGAAGACCTCGTCGGCGGCTGCCTCGACGGCAGGAAGGGCAGTGAGGTCCTCCGGTCCGGCGGGGCGCACGGGGTGGGTCACCGGGCCAACCCTGCCACCCGGCATACGCTGGCGGCATGACCGAGCCCGTTGCCGACCGCGCGCCCCTCGAGGCCGAGCGCTACGTCCTCCGCCAGAAGCTGACTCTCATGGTCAACCGCTACGAGATCTTGCGCGCCGACGAGAACGGCAACGAGCTCGGCCTGCTCTGCTTCGCCGAGCAGAAGCGGATGACCGCCAAGGAGCAGGTCACCTTCTTCACCGACTCCGCCAAGACCCACCCGCTCTTCGGCTTCAAGGCGCGCAAGCGCCTCGACCTCGGCTCCGGCTACGACGTCACCGACAGCCAGGGCCAGCCGATCGGCTGGTTCAAGAAGCAGTTCAAGGCCTCCCTCGTGAACTCGACCTGGACGCTCGGCCTGCCGGACGGGCGCGAGTTCGTCGGCCGTGAGCGCAACGCGAAGGTCGCCGTCGCCCGGCGCGTCTGGGAGCTCGTGCCGGTGATCGGCGAGATCCCGGTCCCGTTCCTCTTCCACTTCGACTTCGTCGCGCCGGACGGCTCGCTCGCCCTCAGCTCGACGAAGAAGGCGTCGGTCAAGGACGTCTACCACGTGACCCTGCCGGCGCTCGGCGACGGACGTCCGATGGACTGGCGCGTCGGCATGTCGATGGCGGTCGCGCTCGACGCGCTCCAGTCGCGCTGAGACGTGGTCGGGCGCGTGCGTGGCGCCCGATAGACTCGGGCCCGTCCCGAGGGACCCGAGGGACGCCACCATCGCCCATCCAGCGCAGGGAGAAGCACCACTGATGGGAAGCATCGTCGTCGACGTCATGCTCAAGCCCGAGATCCTCGACCCCCAGGGACAGGCCGTCGGCGGCGCCCTGCCACGGCTCGGGTTCGACGGGTTCACCGACGTCCGTCAGGGCAAGCGCTTCGTGCTCACCGTCGACGGCGACGTCACGGACGAGCACCTGACGGCTGCTCGCGAGGCGGCCGAGACCCTCCTGTCCAACCCCGTGATCGAGGACGTCGTCTCCGTGCGCGTGCTCGACGGCTCCGAG
The DNA here is from genome assembly GCF_054783315.1 of Terrabacter koreensis. Lineage (NCBI taxonomy): Bacteria > Bacillati > Actinomycetota > Actinomycetes > Micrococcales > Intrasporangiaceae > Terrabacter > Terrabacter koreensis. The sequence goes on from NZ_BAAGQU010000004.1 coordinate 220,177, forward strand.
GAGGGTGCCGAGGACGGGGCCGAGGACGGGGCCGACGGCAAGGGCGAGTCGGAGGACGGCGAGCAGTGAGGATCGGCGTCGTCACGTTCCCCGGTTCCCTCGACGACAGAGACGCGGCGCGGGCCGTGCGGGAGTGTGGCGGCGAGGCCGTCGCGCTCTGGCACGGTGACGCCGACCTCAAGGGCGTCGACGCGGTCATCCTCCCGGGCGGCTTCTCCTACGGCGACTACCTGCGCTGCGGTGCGATCGCCCGCTTCGCACCGGTCATGGACGCCCTCGTGCCGGCCGCCAAGGGCGGCCTGCCCGTGCTCGGGATCTGCAACGGGTTCCAGGTGCTCACCGAGAGCCACCTGCTCCCCGGCGCCCTGATCCGCAACGACCACCGCAAGTTCAACTGTGTCGACCAGCGGCTCGTCGTCGAGAACGCCTCGACGGCCTGGACCTCCGACTTCGAGGCCGGCCAGGAGATCACGATCGTCCTCAAGAACGGCGAGGGCGGCTACGTCGCCGACGAGCGCACCCTCGACGAGCTCGAGGGCGAGGGACGCGTGGTCTTCCGCTACGTGACCGACGCCGAAGGTCGCAACCCCAACGGCTCCTACCGCGACATCGCCGGCATCACCAACGAGCGCGGCAACGTCGTCGGGCTGATGCCGCACCCCGAGCACGCGGTCGAGGCCGGCTACGGCCCGAGCCTCGACGGGCGCGGCTTCTTCACCTCGATCATCACGCAGACCCTCGAGAGCGCGGCCAACGCATGAGCGACACCCAGACCGTCCAGCAGGCGCCCGCGGCGCCGGTCCTCGACACCGTCGAGCACGCGGCCGGCACCCCCGACGTCGAGCAGCCGTGGGCCGAGCTCGGCCTCAAGCCCGACGAGTACGCCAACATCCGCGAGATCATCGGGCGCCGCCCGACCATCGCCGAGCTCGCCATGTACTCCGTCATGTGGAGCGAGCACTGCTCCTACAAGTCGAGCAAGATCCACTTCAAGCTGTGGGGCGAGAACACCACCGACGAGATGCGCGAGAAGCTGCTCGTCGGCATCGGTGAGAACGCCGGCGTCGTCGACATCGGCGACGGCTGGGCCGTGACCTTCAAGGTCGAGTCGCACAACCACCCGAGCTACATCGAGCCCTACCAGGGTGCCGCGACCGGCGTCGGCGGCATCATCCGCGACATCATGTCGATGGGTGCCCGCCCGATCGCCGTCATGGACCCGCTGCGCTTCGGCAACCTGCACCACCCCGACACGCAGCGCGTCCTACCGGGCGTCGTGGCGGGCGTCGGTGGCTACGGCAACTGCATCGGCCTGCCCAACATCGGCGGCGAGGTCGTCTTCGACGACTGCTACCAGGGCAACCCGCTCGTCAACGCCCTGTGCGTCGGCGCGATGCGCGTCGAGGACATCCACCTCGCCAAGGCGTCGGGCGTCGGCAACAAGGTCATCCTCTTCGGCGCCAAGACCGGCGGCGACGGCATCGGCGGTGTCTCGGTGCTCGCGTCCGAGACGTTCGACGAGGGTGGCCCGACGAAGCGCCCGGCCGTCCAGGTGGGTGACCCGTTCGCCGAGAAGGTGCTCATCGAGTGCTGCCTCGACCTCTACAAGGCGGGCGTCGTCGACGGCATCCAGGACCTCGGCGGCGCCGGGCTCTCCTGCGCCACGAGCGAGCTCGCCTCCAACGGCGACGGCGGCATGCAGGTCGAGCTCGACCTCGTGCCCCTGCGCGACGCGAGCCTGCAGCCGCAGGAGATCCTCATGTCGGAGTCGCAGGAGCGCATGATGGCGGTCGTCGAGCCGAAGCACCTCGACGAGTTCATGGCCATCACCGACAAGTGGGACGTCGAGGCGACCGTCATCGGCGAGGTCACCGACGGCGAGCACCTCGTCATCACGTGGCACGGCGAGACCATCGTCGACGTGCCGCCGCGTTCGGTCGCGCACGAGGGCCCCACCTACGACCGCCCGCTGGCCCGGCCGGCATACCTCGACGAGCTCAACGCGTCGGGCGCGGCCTCGCTGGGCCGGCCCGAGACCGGCGACGACATCCGCGCCCAGCTGCTGACGCTCCTCGGCTCGCCGAACCTCTGCGACAAGTCCTGGATCACCGACCAGTACGACCGCTACGTCCTCGGCAACACGGCGCTCGCGCAGCCCGACGACTCGGGTGTCGTGCGCGTCGACGAGGAGACCGGCCGGGGCGTCGCCGTCTCGACCGACTGCAACGGCCGCTTCGCCAAGCTCGACCCGTATGCCGGCGCGCAGCTCGCGCTCGCAGAGGCCTACCGCAACGTGGCCACCGCCGGTGCGGCGCCGCTGGCCGTGACCGACTGCCTCAACTTCGGCTCGCCGGAGGACCCGGGTGTCATGTGGCAGTTCCGCGAGGCGATCCGCGGCATCGCCGAGGGCTGCAAGTTCCTCGGCATCCCCGTCACCGGCGGGAACGTGTCGTTCTACAACCAGACCGGCGACGTCGCCATCCACCCGACGCCCGTCATCGGCGTGCTCGGGGTCATGGACGACGTCTCGAAGCGGTCGGGCTCCGGCTTCCGCTCCGAGGACGCCCACGTCTACCTGCTCGGCACCACCCGCGACGAGCTCGACGGCTCCGAGTGGGCGCACGTCGTGCACAAGCACCTCGGCGGGCACCCGCCGAAGGTCGACCTCGCCGCCGAGCAGGCGCTGGGTCGCGTGCTCGTGGAGGCTGCGCGTGCGGGCATCGTCGAGGCGGCCCACGACCTGTCCGAGGGCGGGCTCGCGATCGCGCTGGCGGAGGCGTGCATGCGCCACGGCGTCGGCGTCACCATCGACGGCCTCGACCGCGTCGGTGTCGATGACGAGGGCAACGCGCTCGATGCCTTCACGGCGCTCTTCTCCGAGTCGAGCGCCCGCGCACTCGTCGCCGTGCCGGCCGGCCACGCTGCCGAGCTCGAGGCCCTGCTCGGCGACGTGCCGCACGCGCGCATCGGCGTGACGGGCGGCCGCGACCTCGAGGTCACCGGCGTCTTCACGGCGTCGATCGCCGAGCTGAAGGCGGCGCACGAGTTCACGCTTCCGGCGGTCTTCGGGGCCTGAACCCCGACCCGTTGCACGAATGCCGAGCGGCGAGCACCCACAGGGGTGCTCGCCGCTCGGCGTCTCCGGACCCGCGGGCTTCAGCGCCAGCCGAGCCCGGGCGCCACGTGGGTCAGCAGGCTCTCGATGACGTGCGCGTTGTAGTCCACGCCGAGCTGGTTCGGGACCGTGAGCAGCACAGTGTCGGCGGCCGCGATCGCGGAGTCCTCGGCGAGGTCACGCACGAGCTGGTCTGGCTCGCCGGCATACGTCTTGCCGAAGCGAGCGAGCCCGCCGTCGAGGTGCCCGACCTGGTCCTGGCTCGCCGTCTCGCGGAGGAAGTACTGGCGGTCGAGGTCGCTGACGATCGGGAAGATGCTGCGGCTCACCGAGACGCGCGGCTCACGCTCGTGGCCGGCCGCCTTCCACGCGTCCCGGAACATCTGGATCTGCTGCGCCTGCAGCTCGTGGAACGGCACGCCGGTGTCCTCGGTGAGCAGCGTCGAGCTCATGAGGTTCATGCCCTGCTCGGACGTCCACTCGGCCGTCGCGCGCGAGCCGGCGCCCCACCAGATGCGGTCGCGCAGGCCGGGGGAGTGTGGCTCGATCGGCAGCAGGCCGGGCGGGTTCGGGAACATCGGCCGCGGGTTGGGCTGCGCGAAACCCTCCCCGCCGATGACGTCGAGGAACGTACGCGTGTGGTCGCGTGCCATCGACGCGTGGTCGTCGCCCTCGGGCACGTAGCCGAAGTAGCGGAAGCCGTCGATGACCTGCTCGGGCGACCCACGGCTGATGCCGAGCTGCAGCCTGCCGCCGGAGATGAGGTCGGCGGCACCGGCGTCCTCGGCCATGTAGAGGGGGTTCTCGTAGCGCATGTCGATGACCCCGGTGCCGATCTCGATGCGGCTCGTGCGCGCCCCGACAGCGGCCAGCAGCGGGAACGGCGACGCGAGCTGTCGCGCGAAGTGGTGCACCCGGAAGTAGGCGCCGTCGGCGCCGAGCTCCTCGGCTGCCACGGCGAGGTCGATGGACTGGAGCAACGCGTCCGACGCCGAGCGGGTCTGCGAGTGAGGCGAGGGCGTCCAGTGTCCGAACGAGAGAAACCCGATGTTCTTCACAGGGCCTGCAACGTCGGCGGCCACCGAACCCTTCCTCAGGCGTGGCGCCCGGCCGGTGCAGCCGCCACGGCCTCGGTCTCGTCGACGAGGTCGAGCACGAACTCGGCGATCCGGGCACGCTCGGCCGCCTGCTCCAGCAGGTCGGGCGCGGCGGCCTTCCCCTCGTCGCCGCCGCCGTCCCTGCCGTCCCTGCCGGGCTGCTCGAAGAGGCCCTCGAGCATGAACGACGAGAAGCCCGTGAAGATGAGCATCTGGAGGGCGTGCGCCCGGCGGACGACGTCGAGCGGCAGGTCGCAGCCCTCGTCGCGCAGGCCGTCGACATATGCCGGCAGGCAGCCCTGCTCGACGGCCGGCAGCGTCGCGGCGGGTCGCCGGCCGATCTGCACGTCGCCGAGCAGCAGCTGGCCCAGGTCGAAGCCGATCGGCTGGGTGCTCCAGAAGCCGAAGTCGATGAGGACGAGGTCGTCGCTGCTCGCCTGCACGAGCAGGTTGTTGGTGCACGCGTCACCGTGCGCGGTGCCGTCGGGCACGGTCTCGAGCCATTCGACGTGCTCGCCGACCCGGTCGAGGTGGGCAAGCAGGCGACCACGCAGGGGGGCGTCGAAGGTGGCGGCGAGGACGGGGTGCTGCCACAGCTCGTCGGCGCGCAGCAGTGGCACGACCTGGCCGGCGAGCCGGCCCTCGGCGTACGAACGGACGCCGCGCCGACCGTCGGCCTCGCCGAGGGAGGAGAGCGGACGCACGTCGGGGCTCGCCGCCAGCCGGCCGAGCAGGCGCGCGGCACGGGCGAGCTGCTCGACCGGCCAGTCGGACTCGACCACGTCGACCTCGCGCAGCCAGATGACCGTCGACAGCTCGTCGACCGGGCGCACGTCGACGGCGCCGGCCATCGTCAGACCGTCGGGAAGGCGCTCGCCGAGGTCGGAGGCGTAGACGAGCGGCTCGGTGCGCCAGGGCACGCCACGCTCGGCCAGCTCACGCATCTCGGGCGGCACGAACGCGAAGTACGGCGACCTGCTCCACGACTGCACGAGCTTGACGAAGAACCTCACGGACGCCGGTCCGTCGGGGGTCTCCAGGTCGGCCGTCACCCACCATCGGCCGCCCGTGGTGATGGCGTCGAGGTCGTAGTCGACGACCTCCGCCCGGGACCCGGCGAGACGACAGTCGGCCTCGTCGAGCGAGAGGGCCGCGGCCGCATACGCCAGGAGCTGCTGGTCCGGCACGTCGGCCGAGCCGAGGATCGTTCGGTCGCTCATCTGCGCCCTCCGCCGTCCGCGAGGTGGGAAAGTGGCATTCCCCCTGCCGATGGTGAAGTCACTTCATGACCTCGGTCAACGGTGTCGTGGACGAGGAGCACCTCCCGCGGCTCGTGGGCAGCCTCTTCGTGCAGGTGCGCGCCGTCCTCGCCGCCGAGCTCCGAGCAACACTCGCCGAGCTCGCGCGCGGCTGACGACCACGTCTCTAGCGCACCCGCCAGCGGCCCGCCTCGGGTGGGGCGGGGCTCGGCTCCCCGGCCTCCCCGAACGGGCGCGCCCCGGCGACGAGTCGGGTCAGAGCCACCCCCTCACGCAGCCCCGTGGGCAGGTTCGCACGGGCGACCTCGCGGCGCAGTGTCTCGACGGGCAAGGGCGATGCGCTCGCGACGAGCACCGAGTTGCCGAACCGGCGGCCCTTGAGCACCTCGTGCGTGGCGACGAGCGCCACGTGCGGCAGCACGGTCGCCACGGTGGCCACGAAGCGGGCGACCCAGCGCAACCCGGGCTCGTCGGCGAGGTTCCAGAGCGCCACGCCGCCCGACCGAAGCACCCGCGCCACCTCGTGGGCGTATGCCGTCCCGGCGAGATCCGCGGGCACCCGGCCGCCCGCGTAGGCGTCGGTCACGACGACGTCGGCGGACTCCGGCTTCAGCGCACGAATCCCGGTGAGCCCGTCGACGGGGCGCACCCGGATGCGGTGGCGCCGGGGGAGCGGGATCGCCGTGCGGACGAGATCCGTCAGCTCGGCATCGGGCTCGAGCACGATCTGCGGCGACCCGGGCCGCCTGGCCTCGACCCACCGCGGCAGGGTGAGGCCGGCACCGCCGACATGGGTGACGCCGAGAGGTCCGGGCGGCAAGGCGTCGATCGCGAGGGCCAGGTGCTGCACGTACTCGAAGACGAGCAGGGTCGGGTCGTCGAGCTGGACGTGCGACTGCGGCGACCCGTCCATGTGCACGGTGACTCCGCCGCGCTCGTCCCACTCGAGCGAGACCCGCTCTGTCACAGGGGGTTCCGGGGTCACGACGGCGGCAGGTCGAGCACCAGCGTGCGCTCCTCGCCGTAGCGGTTGAACCCGATGCGGCGCAGGATCGGTGACGACGTGTCGACGACGCCGTGGGTCAGGCCGAGCGTCGCCCCGGCCGCACGCGCCGTGCGCAACCGCGCGTCGAGGACGGCGCGGTAGGCCCCGCGGCCACGGAGCGAGCTGTGCGTGCCACCGCCCCAGAGACGGCATACGTCGTCGGCGAGCGTGTAGCCCCCCGAGCCCGCAGGTCGGCCGTCCACGTAGGCGACCCAGCGCCCGGACGAGTCGTCACCCAGGCCCTGCTGCACCTCGAGGAGCGATGTCGCGATCTGGTCGTCGGTCGGTTCGGCGCCGCCGAACGCGTCGTTGCCCACGGTGACGGCGTCGCGCACCGTCTGCTCGTCGGTGACGCGGCGCACCTCGACGTCGGCCGGGACCGCGAGGTCGGGCAGGTCGCCGTCGAGGGGGAGTGCGAGCACGTCCATCCGGTCGAGGACGCCTGCCCCGCGCGACACCAGCTCCGGTTCGAGACCGGACGGCCGTGTGAAGTCGGACACGCGCCACCAGAGGCGGTCGCGGCCCCACCCCCGTGCTGCGTCGCAGATCTCGTCGACGAGCTCGGCGGGGTCGCGGTCGGAACCGAAGACGCGAGCCGACGTCGGCGTCAGGAAGTAGTCGGGGTAGGCGACGACCAGGTACTCGTCGGTGCGGACGTGCGGTGCGCCGTCGGGCACCCAGCTCCACTCGTTCGAGGCGGCGAGCACCGCCGCGGCGTCCCAGACGCGGTCGGCCTGTCGTGTCATCGGTTCAGGAGCCCATGGCAGTGGTGCCGTCGGACAGGACGGGGGAGATGAGGCCGAAGACGTTGCCGTCGGGGTCGTGCAGGTAGGCGAGGCGTCCGACGCCCTGCATGTCCGAGGGCGCCAGCGCCTCCGACCCGCCGAGCTCGAGCCCCTTGGCGAAGAGCCCGTCGACGTCGTCGACCGCGACGACGATGTTGGCGCCGTTGACCGGTCCCCCGACCTCCGGCTTCGGGCCCTGCCGCTGGGTGAGCCCGCCGTTGATGCCGTGACCGGCGCCGCCCTGGTTCATCGCCTCCTCGCCCGTGGTGATCGACCAGTACGGCATGTCGCCGAACTGCTGGAACGACCAGCCGAGGAGCGAGGAGTAGAAGTCGACGAGGCGCTCGGGGTCCGAGGCGTGGATCTCGAAGTGGACGACGAGGTTGGACATGAGGACTCCTTCGCGAGGGCTGCTGCTCCCGAAACTACTACCGTCGGGGGCATGCGTTTCGGTCTCACGATCCTGCCCGAGCACTCCTGGTCCGTCGCCGAGCCGATGTGGCGCGAGGCCGACCAGATGGGCTTCGACCACGCGTGGACCTTCGACCACGTGACGTGGGGCGGACTGCCCGACTCGCCCTGGTTCGGCGCCGTGCCCACCCTGGCGGCCGCCGCGGCCGTGACCGACCGCATCGGCCTCGGCACCTTCGTGTCGTCCCCGAACAACCACCACCCGGTCCAGTTCATGCGCGAGGTGCTGGCGCTCGACGACATCTCCCGCGGGCGCTTCCTGCTCGGCGTCGGGGCCGGTGGCGACGTCGACTCGCGCATCATGGGCGAGGACCTGCCGCTGCGCGACCGCACGGCACGGTTCCACGAGTTCACGTCGCTGCTCGACCGGCTGCTCCGCGAGGACCACGTCGACGCCGAGGGTCGCTTCTACGGCGCCCGCGACGTGCGCACCCTGCCCGGACCGGTGCGCGGCGGCGACACCGGCAACCGGGTGCCGCTCGTCGTGGCGGCCAACGGCCCCAAGGCGATCGGACTCGCCGTCGAGCGCGGCGACGGCTGGATGACCTACGGCGGCAACGTCGACACCGACGAGGAGTGGTGGGCGCTCGTCGGCTCGCTCTGCGGGCGCGTCGACGAGGCACTCGCGGACGCCGGCCGCGAGCCGTCCGACCTCGACCGCTACCTCAACCTCGACTCGGCCCCGACGTTCACGCTCTCGAGCGCTGACTGCTTCGAGGACGCCGTGGGCCGCGCGGCCGGGCTGGGCTTCACCGACGTCATCACCCACTGGCCGCGTCCGAGCGACCCGTACCGTGGCACGCGTGACGTCCTCGACGAGGTGGTCGCCGACGTGCTGCCACGGCTGCGCTGAGGTAGCGGCCACCTGCCGGCGCCGACACCGGCCGTCGCTAGCCTTGCCGTATGCCGCCCCGCCGACGCACCCCGATCGCCGACGGTCACGCCGCGCTCGAGGCCTGCCGCGCCGCCGGTTGGGCGGCCGACCGGCGCACGACGGCGACCGCCGTGCGCTACACGCTCGAGGAGCTCGCCACCATCGCGCCCGGACGCACCGTCGAGGTGCGCGTCCCGCCACACGGTGCCGTGCAGTGCATCGAGGGCCCGGTGCACACGCGCGGCACGCCGCCCAACGTCATCGAGACCGACGCCGCCACGTGGCTGCGCCTGGCCGTCGGCGACCTGTCCTGGGACGAAGCCGTGGGTGGCGCGCTCGTCCGGGCGAGCGGACAGCGGGCGCACCTCGAGGGGCTGCTGCCCATCGCCTCGCTTAGGGTGGGCGCGTGAGCCAGACGCCGCACGACTCCCGACCCGAGCGCCCCCGCATCCCGAACTTCAAGCGCTTCCTCATCACCGGCGCGGTCCTCGGTTTCGTCCTCGGTGCAGCCCTCTCGCTGATGGGCGACCGGGTGCAGGGCTACTCCGAGACCACCGGCGCCCTCTACATCGGCGCCCTGGGCGCCCTGCTGGGCACCGGCCTGGCCGGCGTGCTCGGCATCCTGCTCGACCGGTCGGGTCGCGACCGGTCGTGACCGACCCGGCGGGTGACCGCGGCCCGAGCGCCGGACCCGACGCCGGACCCAACGTCGGACTGCGTGCCGGACCGCTCGCCGGGGTCCGGGTCGTCGAGCTGGCCGGCATCGGGCCCTCGCCCTTCGCGGCCATGCTGCTCGCCGACCTCGGGGCCGACGTCATCCGCGTCGACCGCCCGGGCGAGGCGTCGCTGCCCGTCCCGCTGGCCCCGGAGGCCGACGTGCTGCGGCGCGGACGCCCGTCGGTGCTGCTCGACCTCAAGCACCCCGACGGACTCGCGACCGCTCTCGCCCTCGTCGAGAAGGCCGACGTGCTCGTCGAGGGCTACCGGCCCGGCGTCGCAGAGCGCCTCGGCCTCGGCCCCGACGACTGCCTGGCCCGCAACCCCGCCCTCGTCTACGGTCGGATGACCGGCTGGGGGCAGGACGGCCCGCTCGCGCACGCCGCCGGTCACGACATCGGCTACGTCGCCATCACCGGCGCCCTGCACGCCATCGGCCGCGCCGGTGGCCCGCCGCAGGTGCCGGTCAACCTCGTCGGCGACTTCGGCGGGGGTGCCCTCTACCTCGTCGTCGGGGTTCTCGCAGCCCTCCTCGAGGCGCGCACCAGCGGTCGCGGCCAGGTCGTCGACGCCGCCATCGTCGACGGCACCGCGCACCTCTCGGCGCTCGTCGTGAGCCTCGTCTCGGCCGGGCTGTGGTCCGATCGGCGCGGCACCAACCTGCTCGACTCCGGCGCCCCGTTCTACGACGTCTACGAGACGAGCGACGGCGGCTGGATGGCGGTCGGCCCGCTCGAGCCGGCCTTCTACGCCGAGTTCCTGCGCCTGCTCGGGCTCACCGAGGCCGCGCCCGACCGGCTCGACCCACGCCGGTGGCCGGCGCTGAGAACCCTGCTCTCAGACACGTTCCGCACCCGCACCCGGGCGCAGTGGGTGACCGTCTTCGAGGGCACCGACGCCTGTGTCGAGCCCGTGCTCTCCTACGCCGAGGCGCCCGCGCACCCGCACCTGGCGGCACGCGGCACCTACGTCGAGCACCACGGCGTCGTGCAGCCGGCACCGGCACCGCGCTTCTCCCGCACCCCCGCGACACTGGCGACGCCGCCGTCCGCGCCCGGTGCCGACACGCGAGCGGCACTGTGCGCGTGGGGGATCGACGACGTCGACGCGCTGATCGCCTCGGGGGTCGCGACGCAGCCATGAGGCTCTTCGTCGCCGTCGTGCCACCCGACGAGGTCCTCGACGACCTCGAGGAGCACGTCGCACCGCGACGCGAGGCCGGCCCCGAGGTCCGCTGGACCGACCGCCACCAGTGGCACGTCACGCTCGCCTTCCTGGGAGCAGTGCCCGAGGCGCGCCTCGACGACCTCACCGACGCACTGGCCCGCTCGGCCGGTCGGCGCGACCCCCTGGTGCTGCAGCTCGCCGGCGCCGGCGCCTTCCCGAACCCGTATGCCGCCCGCGTGCTCTGGGCGGGTGTCGAGCAGGTGCGCGGTGACCTCGGTGCGGTCGCACACGGCATACGCAATGCGGCGTCCTCGGCAGGTGCGACACCCGACGGCACCCGCTTCCACCCGCACCTCACGCTGGGGCGCTTCCACCGCCCGACCGAGGCGACCCGGTGGATCCGGTCGCTCGAGGCCTGGGAGGGGCCGGCGTGGCGGGCCACCGAGCTCGCCCTCGTCGAGTCGCACCTGGGGGAGGGGCGCGGGCGGCGGCCGCGCTACGAGGTGCTCGCCGCGCTGCCGCTGCGCGCCCGCCCCGGCGACGGACCGCGGCCGGGCTGACCCCGCCCGTGTGGGACACTGGGGCAGTGGCACGTGGCGACGGTCGACTTGGTCATGACCTCATCCCCGGCGAGAAGGGCCCGCAGGACGCCTGCGGGGTCTTCGGCGTCTGGGCTCCCGGAGAGGACGTCGCGAAGCTGACGTACTTCGGGCTCTATGCGCTGCAGCACCGCGGCCAGGAGTCCGCGGGCATCGCCACCGGCGACGGCGAGAAGATCCTCGTCTACAAGGACATGGGCCTCGTGTCGCAGGTCTTCGACGAGACGGCGCTCAGCTCGCTGCGCGGCCACATCGCCATCGGACACACGCGCTACTCGACGACCGGTGGCTCCACGTGGGAGAACGCCCAGCCGACGCTCGGCGGCACCGGCCACAGCACGCTGGCCCTGGCCCACAACGGCAACCTCATCAACACGGTCGAGCTCAAGGCCCTCGTCGACGAGCACTTCGGCGGCGCCCGCGTCACCGGCGAGCTCGCGCGCGGCAACACCTCCGACACGGCCCTCGTCACGACGCTCCTGTCCGCCGACGAGGACAAGACGCCCGAGCAGGCCGCGCTCGAGCTGCTGCCCAAGCTGCGCGGCGCCTTCTCGTTCGTCTTCATGGACGAGACGACCCTGTATGCCGCCCGCGACCCGTGGGGCGTGCGTCCCCTCGCGCTCGGCCGCCTCGAGCGCGGCTGGGTCGTCGCCTCCGAGACCGCCGCGCTGCAGACGATCGGCGCCGCCGTGATCCGTGAGGTCGAGCCCGGCGAGCTCATCGTCATCGACGAGGACGGCCTGCGCTCGCACAAGTTCGCCGAGCCCCAACCGAAGGGCTGCGTCTTCGAGTACGTCTACCTCGCACGGCCCGACGCCGTCATCCGCGGCCGCGTCGTGCACGAGGCGCGCGTCGAGATGGGCCGCGTCCTGGCGCGCGAGCACGCCGTCGACGCCGACCTCGTCATCGGGGTGCCCGAGTCGGGCGTGCCTGCGGCCGTGGGGTACTCGCAGGAGTCGGGCATCCCCTTCGGCCAGGGCTTCGTCAAGAACGCGTACGTCGGACGCACCTTCATCCAGCCGTCGCAGACGCTGCGCCAGCTGGGCATCCGGCTCAAGCTCAACCCGCTCGAGCACACGATCCGCGGCAAGCGCCTCGTCGTCGTCGACGACTCCATCGTGCGCGGCAACACGCAGCGCGCGCAGATCCGCATGCTGCGAGAGGCCGGCGCGCTCGAGGTGCACGTGCGCATCAGCTCGCCGCCCGTGCAGTGGCCCTGCTTCTACGGCATCGACTTCGCGACGCGTGCCGAGCTCATCGCGACCGGTCTCGGCGTCGAGGAGATCCGCGCCTCGATCGGTGCCGACTCGCTCGGCTACATCTCCGAGGAGGGCATGATCGGCGCGACCAACCAGTCGCCGGCCGAGCTGTGCACCGCCTGCTTCACCGGCAAGTACCCCATCGAGCTGCCCGAGGACGGCCACATCGGCAAGCACGTGCTCGAGACGCTGCCGCTGTCGGTGCGCACCGGGCACGACCGCTCGGTCGACGTCGAGGGCGTCAGCCTCGGGGTCGGCGTCGGCGGCGAGAGCGCCCTCCAGCACCCCTGACCCCCGCGAGACGCTTCCTCCGGTTCGATGTATTCGGCGGTCACCCGTGACCGCGTAGTACATCGAATCGGGCGTCGAGGTGACGGTGACCCGCCGCGACCTGGTCGAGAAAGCGATCCGGCTCGAGCCGCAGGCCGATGACGTCGATCCTCAGCACCCGGTCTCCGGTGAGAACCAGGTCGTTCTGGCGCAGGTTGTCGAGCATCACGTTCAGGCCCTCGCGGTGCTGCGCCCCGTCGATCTCGACGACGAGCCCGCAGCAGTCCCAGCGGACGTCGAGGTAGATCCGGCCCCGACCCCCGTGGCGCACGACCTGCCGACTCGGTTCTGGAAGGCCGCGCTCTCTGCACCGAGCCGCGAAGTCGAGCTCACCCAGCGACTCGACACCGCAAGCGATGTCGCGCACGACCGCACGGACGAAGGCGCGACGCGTCCGACCGCGTACTGAGCGCTGCGCAGCAGCCAGCAGCCCGGGACTCGTCAGCCTCTGTTGTGCCGTCATGAGCAGCACGAGCGCCGCCTGTCTGTCGGAGGCGGCCCAGTGCGCAGCCCTGATCGCGGCCACGGCGGGGCGGACGCGGGGTGGGCCGGAGTCGAGCACCTCGCCGGGCACCCGGCGGATGATCTTGTGCACGACGACGCCTGAGACCTGCGTCGTGTTGTGGTTGTGCTTCGCGGAGACGTGCACCCTTCCGTCGGCGAAGCCGGTGAGCCCAGCCGCCTGCAACGCGCTGACCCCGTCGAGCGCCGCGATGGATGCGCCCACCTCCCACACCGCCCTCCAGCGGCTGGCGACGACGTCGAGGGGCGCCGTGTGCACTGCAATGGTCTGACCTCCGTGCCGCGCCCAACGGCCGGACTCGATGGCGCGCCGCACGTGGATCTCGGTGATGCCCGCAGCCGCGAGCTGGCTCCGGGACACGACACCGCCTTGATCCGCTGCGAGGGCGCGTGCACGAGCGAGACGGTCCTGGTCCATGGCCCGATCATGGGCCGCCCGACCCTTCCGCCGCACCGGCGTCGACGCCGCCTGTGGAAAACCGCCCCCGGGTCGATGTATCCCGCGATCACCGGCGACCGGCGAATACATCGAACCGGGGGAGGGACGGGCGTCAGGGGGGTCTGGCTCGGCGGCCGGTAGGGTGGGTGCGTGAGCGACGCCCCCATCACGTATGCCTCGGCCGGAGTCGACGTCGAGGCGGGTGACAAGGCGGTCGAGCTGATGAAGGCGTCGGTGCGGCGCGCGACCCGGCCCGAGGTGGTCGGAGGACTGGGCGGCTTCGCCGGGATGTTCGACGCGAGCGCCATCGCGCGGATGACCCGCCCGATCCTCGCCACGAGCACCGACGGCGTCGGCACCAAGGTCGCCATCGCCCAGGCCCTCGACGTGCACGACACGATCGGCTTCGACCTCGTCGGCATGGTCGTCGACGACATCGTCGTCTGCGGGGCCGAGCCGCTCTTCATGACCGACTACATCGCGACCGGCAGGGTCGTGCCCGAGCGCATCGCCGCCATCGTCGGCGGCATCGCCCGCGCCTGCGAGGAGGCCGGCGTCGCCCTCGTCGGTGGCGAGACCGCCGAGCACCCCGGCCTGCTCGAGCCCGACGAGTACGACGTCGCCGGCGCCGCCACGGGCGTCGTCGAGTATGCCGCCGTGCTGGGTCCGCAGCGCGTCGCCGACGGTGACGTCGTGGTGGCCCTCGCGAGCAGCGGCCTGCACAGCAACGGCTACAGCCTGGTGCGCCGGGTCGTCGAGAGCGCCGGCTGGGCCCTCGACCGCCACGTCGACGACTTCGGCCGCACCCTCGGCGAGGAGCTGCTCGAGCCGACCCGCATCTACACCAAGCCGCTGCTCGAGATCATCGGCGACGCCGGCGTCGACGTGCACGCCCTGAGCCACGTCACCGGCGGCGGGCTCGCGGCCAACCTCGCCCGAGTGCTGCCCCACGGCACGTTCGCGCGGGTCGACCGCACCACGTGGACCCCGCCGGCCGTCTTCCGCACCGTCCAGGGCCTCGGTCGCGTGCCGCAGGCCGACATCGAGCGCACCCTCAACCAGGGCATCGGCTTCGTCGCGGTGCTGCCCGAGGCGCACGCCGACCGTGCGATCGAGCTGAGCGAGGCGCGCGGCATACGGGCGTGGCGTCTCGGCGAGGTGGCGACCGAGGAGCGTGCGCAGGCCGACGGGCTCGTCGCCCCGGACGCGGAGGTCGTGCGCGGAGCGAAGGGCGTCGACGGCGGCGCCGTGCAGGTGGTCGGGCAGCACCCGACGGCCTGACGTCGCGGGCGAGGCCTGCCGGCCGCAGCGGGCCATCGCCTTCCCATCCCTTACAGCCTCGAGCCCACCACCTCGACCGGGCAGCGCTGCGCGACAACGTCGCTCGCGCCGTCACCCCGTTCGGCGGTTGGTCACAGGATCGGCCGGATGGCATGACCGAGCCCGCCCACCGCATCGGTGGGCGGGCTCGGCCGTGTGAGGGCAGCACCGACCGCGCGCCGGGTGCGAACACCCGACGCACGAGGTGCAGACGGAAGAGGAGGGTGAGCTCAGCGCTCGCCCGAGGCCCACTTCCCGTATTCGTCGTACTCGTCGTCGTCGACGGATCGCGGCTGGTTGGACGTGTCGCGTTGCGACGGCCCGTGCAGCTCGCGCTCCAGCGCGCTCAAGTCCGTGTCAGGTGTGTAGTACTTGAGCTGCCGTGCGACCTTGGTCTGCTTGGCTTTGGCTCGGCCGCGCCCCATGGCGTGACCCCCTCGTGCGTCGTGCCGGGACGGCATCGCTCCTCGGAGAACCGGGTGGTTCTTCGATGTCCGCGTAGCGGCCCCGGGAATGTGTGTGTTCTCGTGGGGCTAACGCTACATGAGAGAGGCAAATCCTGCGCCCGCCGGACCCCCTCCTCGGCGTCGCGTCGCGAGCCGCCGTGGGCCGTGCCCTCCGGGCTCGCAACCCCCATTACACCGCCAGGTGCGAAACGGGGACGATTTGACTCTTTTCTGTGATTAACCGCCATTGGGCGAGTCCAGACTTTACTCTTGCTTTACCGAGCCCCGCTTGGGGCGATGCGTGTCGCTGCACCTAGCGACAGGGTGGTGGGGATATGACAATGACGACTCAGGATCGACACGAGACCGAGAAGCTGCTGACACCTGCCGAGGTTGCGGCACTCTTCAGAGTGGACCCCAAGACGGTCACTCGCTGGGCCAAGGCAGGCAAGCTGACTTCGATCCGGACCCTTGGTGGGCACCGGAGGTACCGCGAGTCGGAGGTACGCGACCTTCTGGGTGGCGGGCACTGACCGGCACCGACCGGCACCGACTCAGACGCTGGTTGGGGGCATCCAGCGCCACAAGCAGGGGAGGGACACCACGGTGTCCCTCCCCTGACTCGTTCGACCTCATATCGTGGCGGGCATGACGACTCGTCCGGACCTGTCCGCCGTCACGCTCGGGGTCCGTGACGTCGAGGCATCACGCGCCTTCTACGTCGACGGCCTCGGCTTCCGTCAGGTGCTGCACCTGCCGGGTGAGATCTGCTTCGTCCAGGCCGCGCCGGGGCTGCTGCTCGCGCTGTGGGACGTGTCGCAGCTGCCGAGCGAGTACGGCGACGTCGCCCACGGCACGGCGGCGCCGCCGATGTCGCTCGGTCACAACGTCGAGCGGGCCGAGCAGGTCCAGGAGCTGTATGCCGCCGCCCTGGCTGCCGGGGCGACGTCCGTCACGGCCCCCGCCGTACGCGAGTGGGGTGGGTCGAGCGCCTGCGTGGCCGACCCCGACGGGTTCCGGTGGGACTTCGTGCACAACCCGAACTTCCGCGTGGACGCCGACGGGACGGTGCACCTCGGCGAGGCCTGAGCCCTGCTCGCCGCCCGGGGCGGGTCAGGTGGCGCGGTCGAGCACGCTCCGCCACGGATGCGCGGGGGCGTGGGTGCGGACGAAGGTCGCGAGGTAGGCGGTCTGCTCGGGGGAGAGCAGCGGCAGCGCTGCGGCCAGGTCGTCGTCGTCCTTGGGTCGCCCGGTCGCGACCTTGTGGCTGAGGACGAGCTCGGGGTTGAGGTAGCGCACGCCGTCGCGCTCCCAGGTCACCGCCTCGAGCGGTGCGCTGAACGACGGGTCGCGCTTCGACTGCCACCTTCCCTCGACGTCGCGGTTGAGCAGGAACTCGCAGATCCACGGCGCGAGCGCGTGCTCGCGCACCCAGACCTGCCCGGAGCTGTCGGGCATGGCGCGGCCCGGGGCGAGGTGGAGCAGGCCCTCGCCGCCGGCCGCCCAGAGGTGGAACCGGGGCTCGAGGAGCGCGCGCACGGCCGGCAGGTCGCGCCGGAAGACGGACAGGTCGAGGTCCTCGTGCGGACGGGCGACGCCGGTGAAGGCCTCGATGGCCCAGCCGCCGGCCACCCACCACGGCACGTCCAGGCCGGCCAGCAGGTTCTTGGCCTCGGCCGGCGACAGGGGCCGGAGCGGCCCGTAGATGCGCTCGAACTCCGAGTGGGGGAGCCACGTCTGCTCGTCCTGCCGCGCCGTCGCCTCGCCCATGGCGCCACGGTAGCGATGTCGTGGCCTGCGCGTGGGCCCGCGTCAGTGGCCGAGGGCACGCAGCTGGAGCCGCAGCGCGAGCCGCGTCTCCGGGTCGTGCAGGTCGAGGTCGACCACGTCCGACAGGCGCTGCAGGCGGTACCGCAGGGTGTTCGGGTGCACGTGCAGCCGGGCCGCGGCCTCGCGCGGGTCGCCGGGGTGGTCGAGCCACGCAGCCACGGTCTCGAGGTATGCCGTCTGGTGCGCCTCGTCGTGGTCGCGGATCGTGCCGACGGGGCCGAGCAGCTCCTCGGTCCAGATGCCGCCCAGGGCGCGGGCGTTCGTCACCGCGGCCCAGGCCTCCTCGACCGTTGTCGACGGGCCGGTGACGCGCCCGATGTCGCGCAGCCGCTGCACCTCGGTCGCCTCGCGGCGCGAGCGGTCCAGCTCGACGGTCCGAGAGACCCGACCACCCGCGCTCGCAGTGGCGCCCGGCGTGACGCGGGCGACCTCCTCGACGACGCCGAGCAGCCACTCCCACGTGCCGGCGGAGGTGTCGCCGGGCTCGTCCCGCACGAGTGCCAGCGCCACCCCGTCGAAGATCGCGAGCAGGGGCTGGCGCCACGACCGGCGCCGCGCCACCGACTCCCACACGTCGAGCTCACGCTCGGCGTCGCGAGGTGCGGCCGCGTCACGTGCCCTGCCGCTTCGGGACTCGCGGGCAGTCGCGTGCAGGCGCGTCGTCGTGCCCACGTCGCCGTCGTGGTGCGCCCCGGACAGCACCACGACGCGCCACGGCGGGGCGGGGAGCCAGCTCTCCGCCTCGAGGGTGTCGCCGCTCAGCAGGGCGCGGAGCCGGTCGGCGGAGACGCGGCGGGCGAGATCGGCCTGTGACCGCATGCGGAGCAGGTGGAGCGCCACGACCGAGGCGGTCTGCGCCAGTGAGCCCATGACCTGCTCGTCCGGCTCGTCGTCGACGACCGCCCAGATCGAGCCGAGCCACTCGGTGCCGGCGCGCACCGGCACGACGACGCGGGCCCGTAGGCCGCGCCCGGCCGGCACGAAGAACGGTTCGTCGGAGCGCGCCAGCCGGCGGAAGACGCCACGACCACGCAGGTTGGCGATGACCTCGTCGGGCACGCGGCGACCGACGATCGTCGAGACGCGGGCGGGGTCGGCCACGTCCTGGGTGGAGGAGTAGGCGAGGACCCGCGACTGGGTGTCCTCGATGGTGATGGGGGCATCGACGAGGGCCGCGCACCCGTCGGCCAGGGCGAACAGCTCGTCGAGCACCGGCCCCTCGGCCCGGACGGCCGGGCCGCTCGCGGCACGGTCGAGCACGCCGCGAAGCAGCCACACGACGTGCGCCCAGGAGGCGTGGTCGGCCAGCTGCACGAGGCTGACGCCGTGGCGCCGCGCGGCCGCGCGGACCTGTGTGTGGCGGGCGGCAGACCGGCGGAGCACCACGGCGCCGGTGTCGGCCGACGCGGCGCCCTCGAGCAGTGCGGACGCCTCGGCCGGGCGCTCGACCCCGACCCCGAGCAGGAGGTCGCCCGCTTGGCCGAAGACCCCCGACGCCGGCTCGGCGAGCGTCACGTCGTCGACGGCAGGCCCTCCGGCGTCGACGACGACGGTCAGCAGACCGCCGCCGAGCGCGCCCACCAGCTGCGCGATGGGAAGGCCGACGGGCGTCGTGGACGACGTGCGCGTGGTGCCGGCGCGGGGGCGTCGCTGGGCAGGCGGCATACCTCATTGTGGCCCACCGAGTTGTGTCGCGCGCACAAGGACCGCGATGAACTCTGTGTCTGCAGCACCAAGGGCCTGGTCCTGGGGGACGCCACCATGGTCGCAAGGCACCCACACACCCCCAGGAGTCGATCCGCATGCCTGCCGTGAACACCGCTGGTACCCCGGTCCCCGAGCGCGTTGCCGTCGTCGGAGCGGGCATGGTCGGTCTCGCGACCGCCTGGTTCCTCCAGGAGCGTGGCGTCGAGGTGACCGTCATCGACCGTGACGGCGTCGCCGCCGGCGCGTCGTGGGGCAACGCGGGCTGGCTGACTCCGGGCATCGCCACGCCGCTGCCCGAGCCGGCCGTGCTCAAGTACGGCCTGCGCGCCGTGCTCAGCCCGAGCTCGCCCGTCTACGTGCCGCCGAGCGCCCGCCCCGACTTCCTCCGCTTCGTCACCGGCTTCACCCGCCACAGCACCATGAAGGCGTGGAAGAAGGCCATGGGCGCCCTCGTGCCGGTCAACGACCTGTCCCTGCAGAGCTTCGACCTGCTCAAGGCAGGTGGCGTCGACGCCGACACCTACGAGGCCAAGTCGTTCACGGCGGCCTACCGCAACGCCGAGGAGCGCCAGACGCTGCTCGAGGAGATCGAGCACATCCACGCCTCCGGCGGCGACATCACCTTCGACGTCCTCTCCGGTGACGACGCCCGCGCCATCGAGCCCGCCCTGTCCGACGAGATCGGTGCCGCGATCGTGCTGCACGGCCAGCGCTTCATCAACCCGGGCGCCTACGTCGCCGCGCTCGCGGACTCCGTCACCGCCCGTGGCGGCAAGATCGTCACCGGCAGCGCCGTCTCGCGCATCACCGACACCCCCACCGGCGTGCTCGTCACCAACGACTTCGGGCAGGCTGAGCACTACGACGCCGTCGTCGTCGCGACGGGCGCCTGGCTCGGCAAGCTGGCACGGGAGTTCGGCGTCAAGCGCGTCGTGCAGGCCGGCCGTGGCTACTCCTTCTCGGTCGAGGTCGAGGACCTGCCGAACGGCCCGGTCTACTTCCCGGCCGCCCGCGTCGCCTGCACGCCTGTCGGTGACCGCCTCCGGGTCGCCGGCATGATGGAGTTCCGCCAGCCCGAGGCCGCCCTCGACCGCCGACGCATCAAGGCCATCGTCGAGTCGGCGCGCCCGCTGCTCAAGGGCGCCGACCTCGACCACCGCCAGGACGAGTGGGTCGGCTCGCGCCCCTGCACCATCGACGGCCTCCCGCTCATCGGCGCCTCGCGCAACCCGAAGGTCTTCGTCGCCGGCGGCCACGGCATGTGGGGCATCACCCTCGGCCCCGTCACCGGTCGCCTGCTCGCCGAGCAGATCGTCACCGGCACCGCCCCCGCGCAGCTGAGCCCGTTCGACCCGCTGCGCTGAGCTCGTACCGCTGCAGAAGGGCCCGCCCGACGGCTGTCGGGGGGGCCCTTCCTGCATGACCGGCTGCCACCGGACCCCTCAGTGCGGTGGCAGCCGTCGACCGGTCTTCGGTGCCGCCACGATCCCGGATGGGGTCGGGCGCCAACGGTGCGCCAACGTCTGCCGGCACGGCATTCAGTCGTCGCGCGAGGACTCGTCGTTGCCCGATGTGTGCTCCGTGCTCTCCTCGGAACCGTCACCGGCAGAGGGCTCCTCGTCGGTCTCGGGGTGCTGCTCCTCGTCCACCGTGGGGGTGGGCCCCGGGCCGCTGGTCTCGGGTTCGAGGCCGCGCTCCGACTCGGTGAGGTCGGTCTCGGCGCGCACGAGTGCCTCCTCGACCGCGCCACTCTCCTCGGAGAGACCCTGCTGCCCCTTCCGGGCCCGCGCGAGCTCGGCCCTGGCCCGGACGAGCAGCTCCCGGGCGCGGTCGCGGGCGGTCGGCGTCAGGAGCGCGCCCGCGGGAGCCAGGATGTCCTCCGCCTCACCGATGAGGGTGCGCGCGCGGACGAGCGACTGCGACGTGACGTCGACCGTGCTGACGGGGGAGACGGGACCCGGGGTGGACCGCGGGGCGATCGTGCCGAGCCCGACGGCGAGGACGGCGGCCGCCGCAGCCGCCACGGCCCAGCCGAGCGACGAGCGCTCGCCCCGCTGCGGGTCGGCGCCGGAGGACGCGCGTACGCCGGAGGTCGATCGAGCGAGATCGGCGGACGGCGCCAGCCCGGGGGTGGCCGCGTCGGCGGCCACGGCGATGTCGGCCAGGAGGCGTGCGGCGCGGTCGGTGCCGCCGACCGGTGGTTCCTCACGGCGGGCCAGCGACTCGACGAGCGCGTCGTCGGAGCGGATGGCTCGCGAGGTGCGGCGGCGGGGTGTCATGCGCCGGTCACCCCCATGGTGCGACGCAGGGCGCGCAGGGCCCGGTGCTGGGCCACTCGAACGGCACCCGAGGTCATGCCGAGGAGCGCCGCGACCTCGTCGGCAGACAGCTGGTCGACGACGCGCAGCAGCAAGATCTCGCGTTGCCGCTCAGGCAGGGTCGACAGCGGCTCGAGCAGCCGACGCAGTCCGTCACTGCTCACGGCACGCTCCTCCGGCGTCGGATCGTCCGACTCCGCGTCCGGCACGACCCTCAGGACCTCGTGCGACCTCGCCAGCGTGCGTCGGGCCATCGCCACCTTGTTGGCCGCGATGCCGAAGACGAAGCTGCTGAAGGGAACGCCCCTGTCCTCGTAGCGGGGCAGGGCGGCCGCCAGCGCCAGGCACGACTCCTGCGTCACGTCGTCCGCCACCTCCTCCCGAACCAGCCGGGTCACGCAGTACCTGCGAATACGCGGGCGAAACTCCTTCAGCAGCAACTCGATCGCCTCGGCGTCGCCCGCCCGGGCCCGGCCAACGACATCGCGAAGCCGCGCTTCGTCCATCACGGGTGAATCGCCGTGGGAGTCCCCCGCGTTACCGGTGTAACGGTGCCTCGGTGCGGGGCAATCAACTGCCGTAGGTGCGGCAGGCCGGCATCCATCGGAAGGGGCCCTCCCCGTGAGTCTCAAGCCAGTGAATCGTAGCGCTGCATTCGTTCTGGGCGCAGCGGTTGCGGCAGGTGCCGCCGGCATCGGCGTCGCAGTGGCGTCGCCGGGCCAGCCGTCCTCACCGCCGTCGGTGGTGGGCGCCTCGGACACGTCGAGCGGCCCCGGAGGACCCGGGGCCGAGACGGCCGAGGCAGGCGAGCCATCCCCCTCGGAGACTGCGTCTTCGGGCTCGCCCACCACCACCGACGGGCCC
This sequence comes from Terrabacter koreensis, assembly GCF_054783315.1. Classification (NCBI taxonomy): domain Bacteria; kingdom Bacillati; phylum Actinomycetota; class Actinomycetes; order Micrococcales; family Intrasporangiaceae; genus Terrabacter; species Terrabacter koreensis. The sequence continues at coordinate 242,341 of NZ_BAAGQU010000004.1, forward strand.
GACGAGCCGGGTGAGGTCGAGGACCAGCAGGACCAGCCGGGCACGCAGGACGCGGACGACCAGGCCGGGGTCGCGGGTCAGCCCGAGCACCAGGAGGCGGCCGACAAGCCGGACACCGAGGACAAGGCGGACGCCGAGGACAAGGCGGAGGCCGAGGACAAGGCGGACGCCGAGGACCTGCCGGGGCAGCAGGACCCCCAGGACGCCGACGACCGGGGTGAGTCGGGCTCCGACGGCTGAAGTTGCTCCTCAGCGGTGCCGGCGGCCGGTGGCAGACCCGTGCCGGTACACCCAAAGGGCCCTCCCCGCCGGGTGGGGTCTGCGGGGGCCGGCAGTCGGTCAGGCGGGGGTCAGGACGACCAGGGTGTACGCGCCCACCGAGACGGTGCCGCGCGCCGGTTGGTCGTCGAGAGGCTCGTCCACCGCATCGACGTCATGTGTCTCGTGGCCTGCGAAGAGTGCGCTGTAGGTGGCCGCGTCGGAGTTGAAGCGCACCGCCCATGGCCCGGCGGACGGCATACCCGTCGTGATGTCGCGGGGCTCGGCGCTCGCGTTGACCACGACGACGGCAACGTCGTCGCCCGACCGGCGCTCCCAGGCGACCGTCTTGGCCTCGTCGTCGAGGTGGAGCACCTCGAAGCCGTCGCCGCGCAGGCCGCGTGAGACGCCGTCGACGTCGCGACGCAGGTGGATGAGGTCGCGCCCGAGCCGGACGATGTCGCGGAACTGCTCGGCGCGTTCCCAGTCGAGCGGCACGTCGTCGCGGAACCACTCGTCCTCGAGGAACTCCTGGCCCTGGAAGAGCATCGGGATGCCGGGCGACGTCAGTGCGATGGCCAGCCCGAGCGTCGCCCGTTTCTGGGCGGCCCAGCCGCTGGGGTCGTCGCCGTCGATCTCGTGGGGCACGCGCAGCTTGCCGTTGGCGACCTCGTCGTGGCTCTCGGTGTAGACGATCCGCCGGAAGGGCTCGTCGGTGCCGCGCACCGCATCGACGAGCTCGGTCATCGACCGGTCGGCATCGTCGACGGCCGTGAGCATGCGCCGCACGGGGTGCACGAAGCCGGCATCCCACTGTGCGTGGAAGCCGGCGCCGCCGTCGTCGACGGACGTGATGGCCGGATCGCCCTGGAGGTCCTCGGCGATGAGGATCTTGTCGGGGTGCCGCTCGTGGATGGTGCTCGTGATGGATCGCAGGACGTCCCAGCCCTCCGGGAGGTCACCGGTGCCGACGCCGTCGATCGTGCGGACGTAGAGCGTCGCGTCGAAGCGCAGCCCGTCGAGGTGGAACTCCTCGAGCCACATGAGGGCGTTGTCGTGGAGGAAGGCGCGGACCTCCTCGCGGCCGTAGTCGGGCCGCGTGTCGCCCCACGGCGTGGCCGAGCGCTCGTCGTTGTAGAAGTAGATCCCGCCCTTGCCGTCCTCGCTCCAGCCGTCGAACTGCCACAGGGCGAGGTCGCTCGGGCCGTAGTGGTTGACGACCACGTCGAGGATGACGGCGATCCCGTGGCTGTGGGCCTCCTTGACGAACGACTTGAGCGCGTCGGCGCCGCCGTAGCCGCTCTCGACGGCGAACGGGTTCGACGGGTTGTAGCCCCACGAGTAGTCGCCGGCGAACTCCGCGACGGGCATGAGCTCGACCGCGTTGACGCCGAGCTGGTGCAGGTACTCGAGCTTGCCCGACAGCCCGGTCAGGTCGCCGGCGTCGCCCTCGCTCGCGACGTAGGAGCCGATGTGGGTCTCGTAGATGACGAGCTCGTCGTGCGGCGGGCAGCCGAACGTGTCGCCGCCCCAGTCGAAGGCGTCGCGGTCGTAGACGACGGCGTTGCCCGACGAGTTCGTGACGACCCGGGCGCGGGGATCGATGCGCATGAGGCGCTGCTCGCCGTTGGTGATGACGAACTGGTACTCGTCGCCGGGGCGCACGCCGTCGACGTCGGCATACCAGTGCCCGTTCTCCTCGGGGACCATCGCGTGCCCGTCGCCGGACCAGTCGGTGAAGCTGCCGGTGACCGCGACGGCGTCGGCGTGCGGTGCCCACACGCGGAAGGCGGTGCCCGTCTCGTGCGGCATGGACCCGAGTCCGGGGCGGTGGGCGTCGTGCTCGGACATGCGGGCTCCAGTCGGCTCGTTGCGGTGTCCCGAGCGTAGACGGGGCTGCTGGGACCGATCAGGGACATACCCGACCGAGCCCGCTCAGCGGACGAGCAGGTATGCCGGGTGCTCGGGGACGCTGCCCGTCTCGAGCAGGTGCCGGGCGAGCAGCAGGGCGCCGTCGAGCGCGCCGCCGAGCGCCGGGGAGCGGGTGGCTCCCGCGCGGGTGAGGGCCTCGTCCAGGGCGCTCGCGACCGACGTCGCCGACAGCAGGCCACCCGTCGCCGTCAGCACCGGCTGGGCGAGGCCCTCGGCGGCGCGGAGCAGGGCTTGGGCGAGCGCGGATCCCGTTCTGGCGCAGAGGTCCCGGGCGACGGGGTCGTCGACGGCGGCGGCCGTGACGATCGGGGCCACGGCTGCGAGACGCTCCGGGGCGTCGGGTGTCGTCATGACCTGACGCGGCCAGGTCTCTGGCTGACCCAGCAGCGCCGTCGCCGCATCGAGGAGGGCGGTCGACCCGTCGGGCAGGCCGTCGTGGGCCCGGAGGGCGGCGCGCAGCCCCTCCATGCCGAGCACGGCGGCCGAGCCCGCGTCGCCGAGGACGTGGCCCCAGCCGTCGACCCGCCGCCACTGGCCGGTGAAGTCGGTGCCGAAGGCGACCGCCCCGGTACCGGCGGCGACGACGGCCCCGGGGCCGATGCGGCCGGTCGCGCCCACGAGGTTGGCGACGGCGTCGCTGACCACGACGGTGCGGCGCGCGCCCAGCCCGGCAGCGACCGTGCGCAGCACCTCGACACGGTCGGCGAGGAAGAGCAGCCCGCGCATCGACCACACGACGACCTCGGGGGTCTCGGGCTGCCTTGCGCCGGTGGCCTTCCCTTCGGCCTCGAGCAGGGCGCGAGCATCGGCGACGAGGGACGGCAAGTCGATCCCGCCCGCCCCGACCCGGGCGCCGGCGGCGGTGCGCACGGGGCCCCGCTCGGCGGCATACGTGGTCAGGCGAAGGCCGGAGCCGCCGACGTCGACGGCGACCACCGTGCGCTCGCTCACGCGAGCGAGCCGATCACTTCGCCATGCCGGCCGTCAACCCGGCGACGATCTGCTTCGTCGCGACGAGGAACAGCACGATGAGTGGCACCGTGGTGATCACGAGCCCGGCGAAGACCGCCGAGTAGTTCGTCGCGTTCTCGCCGAAGAAGGTCGTGAGGCCGACGGGCAGGGTGTACTTCTCCTCGCGGCGCAGCAGCACGAGCGGGAAGAGGAAGTCGTTCCAGATCGGCACGAAGCGGAAGACCGCGACGGTCGCGAGGGCGGGGCGCACGAGCGGCACCATGATGCGCCAGAACGTCTGCCAGCTCGTCGCGCCGTCGAGCGCCGCCGCCTCCTCGAGCTCCTCGGGCAGCTGCCGGAAGAACGTCGTGAGCACGAAGATCGAGAACGGGATGCCCGACGCGGCATACATGAGCATGAGGCCGAGTCGGGAGTCGACGAGGCCGAGGCCGTCGAAGAGGTAGAAGATCGGCAGGATCGCGAGGTGGATCGGCAGCATCAGGCCCGAGAGGAAGAGCGACTCGAGCCAGCGGAAGATGCGCGACCGGCCGCGCGCCAGCGCGTAGGCGGCCATCGTCGCCACCGCCGTCGAGATGGCCACCGCACCGACCGTGACGGCCAGGGAGTTGCCGAAGTACGTCGCGAAGCTGCCCGTCGTCCACGCCTCGACGTAGCTCGCGGTCGTCGGCGGGCTCGGCAGGCCGAGCGGGTCCGTGATGAGGTCGGCGTTCGTGCGGACGCTGTTGCTCACCATGACCAGCAGCGGCACGAGCGCCAGGGCGGCATACCCCCACAGGAGCACCCCGGCGCCCGCGCCGCCCACGGGGGCGTTCGCGCGTGGCGGGCGGCGCCGGCTGCGCGGCGTGGGGGAGGTGCGGGTCTGCTGCTGCGGCTCCTCTGTCGTGACGACGGCGGTGGTCATGCGGTGATCCTCCGCTCGTGACGGCGCAGCACGGCCGTGGCCGCGTAGGCCCCGCCGAAGATGATGAGGAAGAGCAGCGTCGCGAGGGCCGACGAGCTGCCGATGGCGTCGGTCGCACCTGAGTCGAAGGCCGTGCGATAGAAGAGCAGCGAGACGAAGTCGGTTGCGCCCGCAGGGTTTCCGGTCGACCCGCCGAACGCGTACGGCAGGGCGAACGCCTCCATCGCGAAGATGAACGTCAGCACCGACACGGTGCCGATGGCCGGGACCAGCAGCGGCAGCGTGATGCGGAAGAAGGCCTGTCGGTTGCTCGCGCCGTCGACGCGGGCGGCCTCGGTGAGCTCCTCGGGCACGCCACCGAGCGCTGCGCCGTAGAGCAGCACCGGGAAGCCGATCCACTGCCACACGCTGACGAGGATGACGACCCAGAGGGCCGTCTTCGGGTCGCCGAGCCACGGCAGCGCCCACGACTCGAGGCCGATCTTCGTCAGCAGCGTGTTGACCGGACCGAACGTCGGCGAGAGCAGCAGCGTCCAGAGGTAGCCGATGACGATCGGGCTCACCAGGTAGGGCATCGCGTACAGGGTCTGCAGCACCCGCCGGCTGCGCGGCCGGCTGTGGAGCAGGTAGGCGATCGTGAGCCCGATGGTGTTCTGGATGAGCATCGTGCCGACGAAGAACAGCACGTTGTGCAGCAGCGCCTGCGGCAGGTCGGTCGTGAACGGGGCACGTGTGAAGAGGGTCGTGAAGTTCGCGACCCCGGCGAACTCCCCGCGGGTCGTGCCCTGCCAGTGGAAGAAGGCGTACGAGAACGCCGTCATCATCGGGTAGAGCACGAACACCGCGAAGAGCGCGAGTGCCGGGGCGACGAAGAGCAGGCCCGTACGCCGCCTCATGCCGTGCCTCATGCCGTGCCTTTCGGGTCGAGCGTCACGCGCTCGGCTTGAACCAGGTCTTGACGCCGGTGTCGAGCTCCTTGCTCACCGTGGCCGCGTCCTTGGAGCCGAGCAGCATCTCCTGGATGCCCTTGCCGAGCAGCTCGGTGCCGGAGGGGGCGCCGTAGCGGAAGTCGGTGAGCAGCAGGTAGGGCGAGCCGGACTTCGCGTAGTTGTCGCTCATCTGCTTGAGCAGCGGGTCGGTCGGGTCGACGCCCGGCACCGCGGAGAGCTGCTTGATGTCGTCGCTGACCATCTGGCCGAACTCCTTGGAGGTCATCCACGTGACGAGCTCGGTGGCCTCCTTCGGGTGCTTCGACTTGGCGGAGACGGCGAAGTTGCCATCAGCCCATCCTGCCGTGGTCGCCCCGGAACCGCTCGGCGAGCCGGGGGCCGGCGGCACCTGGAAGATGCCGATCTTCATCGCGGGGTTGGCCTTCTGGAAGACGGCGAGGTCGAAGCTGCCGCCGGGGATCATGGCGGCCTTCTCGGCGGAGAACAGCGTCTGCGCGTCGGTCTGGGCGACGCCGGTGACGTTCTTCGGCATGTACTTCGCGAGGTCGCCGACGACCTTGACCGAGCCCACCCAGTCGGGGTCGGTGAAGCTCTTCCTGCCCGACTGCACCTCGTCCTGGAAGGCCTTGCCGCCGAAGCGGGGGCCCGCCAGCACCTCGTGGACGATCGGCAGGGTCCAGTCGTCCTTGGCGCCGACGGCGATCGGGGTGACGCCGGCGGCCATCAGCTTGTCGTTGGCGGCGACGAACTCGTCCCACGTGGTGGGGGCCTTGAGGCCGGACTTGTCGAAGAGTCCCTGGTTGTAGAACATCTGGACGGTCTGACGGGCGAGCGGCACGGAGTACGTCTTGCCGTCCTCCTTGCCCTTGGCGCTGGCGACGACGTTCTCGTCCCAGCCGGACAGGTCGACCTTGCCGTCGAGGGGCAGCAGCGACTTGCTCGCGACGGTGCCCTGCAGCTGGCCGTACGAGCGCACCTGCGGCACGTCGGGACCGTTCGCCCCGGCGAGACCGGTCGCGAGGATCTTGTTGTACTCGGTCGCCTTGAACGCCTTGAACTGGACGTCGACGTTCGGGTGCGACTTCTCGTACGCGTCGAAGATCTTGTTGTACGCCGCCTCGTCCTCGACGCGCCAGGACCACACGGTGAGGGTGGTCTTGCCGTCACCGCCGGCCCCCGTCGAGCCGGAGCCACCCGACGAGGACGGCGAGCACGCCGTCACGACGAGGGCTCCGGAGAGTGCGACGATCGCGAGGACGGTGCGGCGGGCCCGCGACGAGCCGGTGAGGCGTGGGGCGAACGTCATTGTCATGCTCCTGTCGGGTTCTGCGTGGTGCCCGGGGGACACCGTAGGTGGGGGAGGGCGGTGCGGGGACTCGGGGGTCAGTGGGTGGGGCCGGCGAGGGCGGCGAGTGCCCGCGCGACCGAGCCGTCGTGCTCGGCGATGGCGTTTCGGGCGGTGGCGGCGTCGACACCGGCGAGCATCGACAGCAGCGCCGGCTTCAGCTCGCCGTCGGCGTCGTCGAGGGCGGCTCGGGCCTGCCCCGGGTCGGCGCCGGTCGCCTCCTGGAGGATGCGCAGCACGCGGCCGCGCAGCTTGGCGTTGGTGGCGACGACGTCGACCATGAGGTTGCTCCACGTGCGTCCGAGCCGGATCATCACGGCGGTCGAGAACGAGTTGAGCACGAGCTTCTGGGCGGTGCCGGCCTTGAGCCGGGTCGAGCCGGTCAGCGCCTCGGGGCCGGTGCGGGCGGCGAGGAGGTGGTCGGCGTGGTGGGCGATCTCCGCGTGCGGGTTGGCCGTGACGAGGGCGGTGACGGCGCCGCGCTCGCGCGCGCGTTCGAGCGCGCCCGCCACGAACGGCGTACGCCCGGAAGCCGTGAGGCCGATGGCGATGTCCCCCTCGTGCAGGCCGTCGGCCTCGGAGCGGCCGAGGTCGGCGTCGTCCTCGACGTTCTCGACGGCACGCAGCAGCGCCTCGGGCCCGCCGGCGTGGTGGGCGACGAAGAGCCCGGTCGGGACGTTGAAGGTCGGGAGCAGCTCGGCGGCGTCGAGCACGGCCAGGCGCCCGGACGTTCCCGCGCCGAAGTAGTGCACCGCGCCTCCGGCGCGGAGCGAGTCGACGGCCCGGTCGACCAGCCGGGCGAGCTCGGGCAGCACCTCGCCCACGGCCGCGGCGACCGTCGCGTCCTCGGCATTGAGGGCCCGGAGGATGTCGAGCGAGGTGTGGGTGTCGATGGACGTCGTCCCCGGGTGGCGCTCCTCGGTGGGGGCGTCCACGGTCACCTCGCTGCTCACCCGTTGGAGGTTAGTTTCCTACGCGTATGCCGTCAATGCCGTAAATGAGTAACATTCTCATCACGCCGCCCCGTCGAGTGCTCATTTCCCGACGCCTGCACCCCGTCGAGTGCCCACTTCCCGACGCACCCACCCCGTCGAGTGCTCATTTCCCGACGGCGTCGTCCTGGCGGGTGGCCGTCGGGCGTGAGGAAGTGAGCACTCGATGTGTCGGGAAGTGGGCACTCGACTTGGAGAAGGGGGGTGCGCCGGGGTCCTAGTCGGTGACGTGGTGGCCGGCGACGGCCTCGCGGGTGTCGGCGACGGCCTTGCGGGCGCGGCGCAGGTTGCGCTGGGCCACGGCGATGTAGAGGCAGTCGACCACGGTGAGGGCCGCGATGCGGCTCGCGGTCGCGCCCGACCGCAGGCTGGTCTCGCGGGCCGCCGTGGTCAGCAGGAAGTCGACGCCCGAGGCGAGTCGCGAGAGCGGGAAGTTCGTGATCGCCAGGGTCTTGGCGCCGGTGGAGCGTGCGGCCGCCAGGGCCTCGATCGTCTCGGTCGTCGTGCCGGAGTGCGAGATGCCGACCGCCACGTCACCGGCGCCGAGCAGCGTCGCGCTCGTCAGGGCGATGTGGGGGTCGTTCCAGGCGAAGGCGACGATCCCGATGCGGTGCAGCTTCTGCTGGAGGTCGGTGCCGACGATCGAGCTGGCACCGATGCCGTAGATGTCGATGCGGCCCGCCTTGGCGATCGCGGCCGCCGCGGCCGCCAGCGCCGCCCGGTCCAGCTGCTGCGCCGTCTCCTCCACGGCGCTCGCGTCGGTGAACGCGACCTTGGCGATGATGTCGTCGATGGAGTCCTTGGCGCTGATGTCGGTGCCGTGGGTGCTCATCGCGCGCGGCTGGGCGGACTCCTCGGCGAGAGTCAGCCGCAGCCGCGGGTAGCCGGGCAGGCCGAGCCGCCGGCAGAACCGGAGCACCGTCGTCTCGGACGTGCGCGCCGCCGCCGCCAGCTCGCTGATGGTCAGTCCGGCCGCGCGGCGCGCGTCGGCGAGCACGATGTCGGCGACGCGGTCCTCGGCGGGCGAGAGCGAGGGCTTGATCCCCCGCAGGCGGATGAGCAGCGATGCGCTTCTCGCACCTGCGGGGGACGTGGTCCCGTCGTCGGTCCTTGGCATGGGCCTACGCTACGGCGTCGCGGCCCTGCAGCCGCCACCCGTCAGCCGTGAACGCGCCGGGTGTGCTCTCGCCGTCGAGCAGGATGCCGCCGGGTCCGTTGACGAGGATGTCGTCGACCGCGACACCGCGCCCCAGATAGCCCCCGTCGGTGGTGTGCCGCCAGCGCAGCTGCTGCGCCCCGGCCGCCAGGTCGGCGCGCACCTGCACCCAGCGACGCGTGCCCGAGCCCGAGACGACGCCGTCGGCGCTCTCGGTCTCGCCCCGGTCGACGACCTCGAACGGCACCGCCGACCAGGTGGCTCCGCCGTCGGTCGAGCGCTCGAGGTGCAGCCTGTCGGTCTCCTCCGTGTCGAGGAAGAGGTCGAAGCCGAGCCTCGCGCCACGCGTGCCGACCGAGAGCGTGGGCGTCGTCAGGGTCGTCGTCGCGGTGTTCTCGGACCCGGTGAACCACGCCGTGTCGCCGTGCCGGGGCCGGATGCCCATCGACGCCGCGAGGCCGTGGGCCCACTCGCGCCGCGCGAGGTTGATCGAGCCCCAGCTGCGCGACGGGTGCACCCGGTTGGTGAGCAGGATCGCGAACGATCGTGACGTGAAGTCGATGACGATCGACGTGCCGGTGTAGCCGGTGTGGCCCGCGGTGCGCGGCCCGCTCAGGGCGTCCATGTACCAGCGCTGGTCGAGCTCGAAGCCGAGGCCGTGGCTGTCACCGGGGAAGTCGCCGTTGAAGTTCGTGACCAGCTGCTCGACGCTCTTGCGGCTGAGGATCCGGTGCCCCTCGTAGGTGCCACCGTTGAGCAGGGCCTGCGAGAGGACGGCGAGGTCGTCGGCCGTCGAGAAGACGCCGGCGTGCCCGGCGACGCCCCCGAGCGACCACGCGTTCTCGTCGTGCACCTCGCCGCGCACCATGCCGCGAGGGGGCGCCGCCTGGTACTCCGTCGCGGCGGTGCGTGCCTTGTCGGTGGGGTTGTAGCCGGTGTCGGTCATGCCGAGGGGCGCCGTGATGCGGTCGTGGACCACCGTGTCGAGCGGCGCGCCCCGCAGCCGCTCGACCATGACGCCGAGCGTGATGAGGTTGAGGTCGCTGTAGAGGTAGGTCGAGCCGGGCGGGCTGGTGAGCGGCTGGTCCATGACGGCCTTGATGCGGGTGGCCTTGTCGGGCCACTTGCTCCAGAGCGGAAGCCATGACGTGAAGCCGGAGGTGTGGGTGAGCAGCTGCCGCACGGTGACGCCGGCCTTGCCGTTGGCCGCGAACTCCGGCAGGTATGCCGCCACCGGGCTCTCGAGGGAGACGCGGCCCTCCTCGATGAGCTGGACGACGGCGATCGACGTGAAGAGCTTCGAGACGGAGGCGAGGTCGAAGACCGTGTCGGTGCGCATCGGCTCCCACTGGTCGCGGGGCAGCTCGGTCGTCGCGTCGGCGTAGCGCAGCGCCCAGCCGCTCGCGTCGCGCTCGACGATGCGCCCCTCGTGGCCCATGATCCCCACCGCCCCCGCGAAGAGCGGGTGCCCACCGGCCGGCGCCTGCTCGTGGGCGTGGACCTGTGCCACCGACTCGGCGATCGGGTCGGGGTCGAGCGCGAGCGAGGCGGGGCTCGCGTCGGAGAGCACGGTGTTGGGCGGGGCGAAGCCGCGGTCGGGCTTGCTGAAGTCGTCGGCCGCGGCGGAGCCGGCAGGCCCCGCCGTCACGAGGCTGCCCGCCAGGGCGAGGCTGCCGAGGACGGCGACGGGTGTGGCGACGAGGGTGCGCAGGCGCATGTCACTCCTTGATCGTGCAGCAGTCCGGACGGCCGGTCAGTTCGCCGGGCCGTTGTAGAGCAGGTACGGCCGGCGCTTCGCGTCGAAGGCGGCCAGCTCGTCGCGCCAGGCGCCGACGACCTCTGCGGCAGGAGCCCCGGCGGAGATCTGCGTGCGCAGCCGCTGCGAGCCGGTCAGCTTGTCGATCCAGTAGGGCCGCGCCGGGTCGTAGGAGTCGTAGCGCCAGGCGAAGTCGCGGTAGAGGGCCTTCGCCTCGACGAGCATCTCGACGCTCGAGCGGATCGGGTCGAACGCCGTCGGGTCGGTGACGTGCAGCTGCACGCCGCCACAGACCACGCCGACGTGCTTGCCGAACGTCGGGGTGAAGTAGGCCTCGCGGAAGCCGACACCCGGGAGGTCAAGCGCCGCAAGGCGTTCGGCCCACTTGTAGTCGACGTACGGGGCGCCGATGAGCTCGAACGGGCGGGTGGTGCCGCGGCCTTCGGAGAGGTTGGTGCCCTCGAACATGCCCGTTCCCGGGTAGACGAGCGCGGTGTTTGGAGTCGGCATGTTGGGACTCGGCATGACCCACGGCAGTCCGGTGACGGCATACGGGACGTCACGGCGCCACCCCTTGACCTCGATGACCGTGAGGTCCGTCAGGCGGCCTCCCGCATCGGCGGGCAGGAACTCGGCGTCGAAGTAGCGGGCCAGCTCGCCGACGGTCATGCCGTGCGCCTGGACGATCTCCTTCGCACCGACGCCCGAGGTCCACGGCGTCGTCATCATCGGGCCCATCGCCTTGCCGCCGATGGGGTTCGGGCGGTCGAGCACGACGAACCGCGCCCCGACGGCCACCGCCGCGCGCATCGCCGTGTACATGGTCCAGATGTAGGTGTAGAAGCGGGAGCCGACGTCCTGGATGTCGAAGACGACGGTCTCGACGCCGGCGGTGCGGAAGAGCGCCGTCATCTTCGCCGCGTTCGCGCCGTACGCGTCGTAGACCATGAGCCCGGTGCGCGGGTCGGTGTGGTTGCCCTCGGAGTCACCCGCCTGCGCCGTGCCGCGGAAGCCGTGCTCGGGGCCGAAGACGCCGACGATGTCGACGGCGCCCGACTCGTGCATCTCGTCGACGACGGTGCGCAGGTTGGTGAGGATGCCGGTCGGGTTGGTGATGACGCCGACCCGCTGCCCGGCGAGGGCCGACCACCTCGTGGCCGCCGCGCTCTGGGCGCCCGTGGTGACCGGGTTGCTGGGGTAGCTGCTCGCGTATGCCGCCGGGCTGGTCTGGGCGGCAATGGAACCCGCTGCGGCCGTGGGGACGGCCACGGCACCGAGGGCTCCGGCAGTGAGGAGCTGCCTGCGGTTGAGGTTCATCTGGGTTCTCCGATCGTGAGTCTTGGGTGACGGTCAGTAGGTGAGCCCGTGGCCGAAGGGGTAGAGCACGGTCTTGGGGTCGCCTGCGACGGGGATGTCGACGGGCAGCGAGGCGGTGGGGGCCACCTCGCCCGTGATGACCCGCGCCGCCGCCTCGATGGCGACCGGGCTGTAGGAGTAGGTCGCGACATAGGTCGGGGCCGCGGTGAAGTAGGCGATGTCGTACGGGTCGCGGACGGCGACGACGACGACGGTCGTGCCCGTGCCGAGCAGCTGCTCGACGAGCTTCTGCTGCCCGCGGCGCGGGTCGGTGACCGTGGTGTCCCAGGCCTTCATGGTCGTCACGACGACGACGTCCTTGTCGACGGCCGCTGCGACGGCGGCGGCCACCTTGGCGTCGGTCGGTGAAGTGCCCGTCTCGAGGGTCTGCACCCCGGCGCCCCTGCGCGTCAGGGCGCTTGCCAGGGTGGCGGTCGTCGAGACGCCGTAGCCGGTGACGAGGACTCTCTTGCCGCTCGCGACGATCGGCAGCGCGGACGCGTCGTTCTTGACGAGGGTCGTCGTGCGGTCGGTGATCTCGTCGGCGGCGGACAGGTGCGCCGGGATGCCGACGACGGACGCGACGCGCGACGGGTCGGCGTACGGCTGGGCCACGACGCCGCGGCGGTACTTGAGGCGCAGCACGCGGCGCACCTTCGCGTCGAGCTCGTCGGGGCGGATGCGGTGGCTGCGCACGGCTGCCAGCACGGCGGCATACGCCTCGTCCATCGATGGGCTCATGAGCAGCTGGTCGACCCCGGCGAGCAGGGCCCGCACCGGCACCTCGGCGTCGCCGTAGCGGTCGCGCACCCCCTGCATGGCGAGCGAGTCGGTGACGACGACGCCGTCGTAGCCCAGCTCCTCGCGCAGCAGGCCCGTCAGGATCGGATGGCTCAGCGTCGCGGGGTCGCCGGAGTCGTCGAGGGCCGGGAAGGCCAAGTGGGCCGTCATGATCATGTCGATGCCCTCGCGGATCGCCGCCCGGAACGGCGGCGCGTCGACGGCCTCCCACTGCGCGCGCGTGTGGGTGATGACCGGGAAGGCGACGTGGCTGTCGGTGGCGGTGTCGCCGTGGCCGGGGAAGTGCTTCGCCGACGACGAGACTCCGGCGTCGCGCTGGTAGCCGGCGACCTGGGCCGCGACGAGCTCAGCCGCGAGGTCGGGGTGCGAGCTGAACGAGCGCGTGCCGATGACCGGGTTGAGGGCGTTGACGTTGACGTCGCAGACGGGCGCGAAGTCGGTGTTGACGCCCATCGCGAGCAGCTCGCGTCCGGTGATCGCGGCGGCGGTGCGGGCGTCGGGCGCACTGTCGCCGGCGCCGAGGGCCATCGACCCGGGGAACTGGGTGGCGGGCGGACCGATGCGGGTGACGACCCCCTGCTCCTGGTCGACGGCGATCTGCAGCGGCACCGGCGCCTTGCCGCCCTGCTCGAGCGCCGCCTTCTGGAGGCCGTTCGACAGGCCCACGATCTGGTCGGGGTTCTGCACGCTGTCGGTCCACGCGAAGTAGATGACGCCGCCGAGGTGGTACTTGCGCACGACCTCGGCCGGGCTCGCGACCCCGTAGAGCGGGACGTTGCGGCTGTCGGGGGTCGTGGCGTCCTTGCCGTAGACGTTCTGGATGAAGAGCTGACCGACCTTCTCCTCCAACGTCATCCGGCTCAGGGTCGAGGTGATCCAGCCCTCCTCGCCTGAGACGCCGGCGGTGCCGACGGGGCCGGCGGCGGTGCCGACGGGGCCGGCAGCGGTCCCGGCCGCGGCGGCTCGTCCGGCTCCGACACCGAGGGCAGTCGTGGCGAGTCCGCCCGTGAGCACCGAACGACGGGACAGGTCTGACAGGGACATGGGTCCTCCGTTGGAATGTGAACAATTCACGCATACTGCCGACGATGCGGAACTTACCTACGGAGCGTGAGGTCGGCAACAGATAGCGGCGCGTCCTCGTGGGACGCGCGGCTGGTGGCCGGACGTCACCAGCCGGCGAGCGACCTCACGGTCTGGACGGTGTCGATCTCCGAGACCGGCTTGTCGTCGCGGTAGCGCAGCACCCGTGCGAAGCGCAGCGCCATGCCGCCGGGGTAGCGGCTGGAGCGCTGCACGCCGTCGAAGGCGATCTCGACGACCTGCTCGGGACGCAGCGGCACGACGCCCCACTGCTGCCCCGAGCGGCCCGCCTCGACGTCGCCCGGGTCGACGGCGAGCTCGCTGAAGCGCTCGGTCTGCCAGGCGAGCATCTCGTCGGTCATGCCCTTGAAGGTCTTGCCGAGCATGACGAGCTCGCCGGTGTCGGCGTCGCGCGCCCCGAGGTGGATGTTGGAGAGCCAGCCTCGACGCCGGCCGCTGCCCCACTCGACGCCGAGCACGACGAGGTCGAGTGTGTGGCGCGGCTTGACCTTGACCCATCCCGGACCGCGCCGGCCGGCGGCATACGGCAGGGTGGGGTCCTTGACGACGACGCCCTCGTGACCGGCCGCGACGAGGTCGACGAAGAACTCCTGTGCGCGTTCGGGGTCGTCGGTGAGCTCGCGGGGCACGAGCCAGGCGGGCGGGACGGTGCGGGCGAGCCGGCTCCACCGTGTGGCCGCGGGCTCGTCGAGCAGGTCGTCGCCGTCGAGGTGCAGCAGGTCGAAGAAGAAGGGCGTGAGCGGCACCTCCTCGCGGAGGCGCTGCACGTCGGCGGTGCTCGCGGTGCGCGCGCCGGTGACCTGGAACGGCTGCGGGCGGCCACCCTCGCCGAGCGCGATGACCTCGCCGTCGAGCACGAGCGTCTCGACGTCGAGGGCCGCCAGGGCCTCGATGATCTCCGGCATGCGGTCGGTCACCTCCTCGAGCGTGCGCGTGAAGAGGCGCACGGAGCCCGGGCTCGTGCGGTTGTCGACGTGCGCCTGCAGCCGTATGCCGTCCAGCTTGGTCTCGACGACCACCTCGCCGCCCAAGGTGGCGAGCGCCGCGGCGACGTCGGGAGCGGAGCCGGCGAGCATCGGACGCAGGGGGCGGCCGAGCTCGAGGGTGAGAGCCTCCAGCGCCTCGACGCCGCCGGTGAGGGCAGCGCTCGCCACGGGCCCCGCGAAGCCCGCGAGCATGACGGCCCGCCGCACCGCCGCGTCGGGCACGTCCGCCGCCTTGGCGACGGCCTGGAGCATGACGCCGTCTCCCGCGCCCTGGCGGGTCTCGCCGGTGATGAGGCCGCGCAGCCACAGCTGCTCGTCGGCGGTCGCGCGGGCGAAGAGCTCACGGACGGCGGCGGTGCGGGCCGCGGCAGAACCCGAGCCCCCGATGGCGGCGATCGCCGTGGCGGCGGCGTCGACCTCCTCGACCGTGAGAGCGCTGGTCGCTGCCGGTTCGGGCAGGCCCTGGAGGCCGCGCCAGCTGACGCCGATGCGCCGCTGCGGGAGAACGCCGGACAGGTGCGCGGTGACGACCTCGACGGTGGCCGGTCCGTCGGCGGCGGCGCGGGCGAGGCACGCGGCGAGGGCCTCGACCTTGGCGGTGCGCGACGACGTCGCAGCCACGGCCTGGGACGTGGCGACGACGTCGGAGAGCTCCATGCCCAGATCCTGCCCGTTCCCACCCACATCCCAACCCCCTTCAAGCGTCGACAGGCCAAAGTTCGTGGCCTCCCGACCGTCGAGAGGCCACCCGCGCAGACGCGGGTCTAGATTCGACCCATGCGCGGCACCGGGCTCCGGGCGCGCGCCCTGGCCCGGACCGGCGCGCGGGGCGCGGCGGCTGCCGCAGGCCTGCTCGCCGTCGCGACGCGGGTGACGCCCTGGCCGTCGGCGCTCGCCATCCGTGCGATCTTCGACCGCGGGGCGGCCCGTGCCAGCTCGGCACTCGAGCGACACGTGCCCGGTGGGCTCGTGGAGGACGTCGACGAGGCGTACGACATCTCGTCGCCCGACGGGCGCCTCGACGTGTTCCGTCCCGAACGCGACGAGCCGCTGGCGACGGTCGTCTGGGTGCACGGCGGGGCCTTCGTCTCCGGCTCCAAGGGCGACGTCGCGAACTACCTGCGCGTGCTCGCGGGCCGGGGCTTCGCGACGGTCGGTGTCGACTACTCGATCGCTCCCGGTTCCCGTTACCCCACGCCCGTGCGGCAGGTGGCGGCCGCTCTCGCCCACCTCGTCGACCATGCCGACCGGCTCGGCATCGACACCACGCGGATCGTGCTCGCGGGGGACTCCGCAGGAGCCCAGATCGCGGCACAGGTCGCGCTCATCGCCACCGACGAGGCGTACGCGCGTGGCGTGGGGATCGCCCTCGACTTCTTGCCGGACGGGGTGCGCGGTGTCGTGCTCTTCTGCGGCGCCTACGACTTCACGCTGGCCCGCGGGTCGACGCGGCTGGGCGGCTGGCTCGTCGACACGGCGATCTGGTCGTACCTCGGGTCGCAGCGTCACGACGAGCGGATCACGACGCAGGGCTCGATCCCGCAGAACCTGACCCCCGCCTTCCCGCCGGCTTTCGTCTCGGCCGGCAACGGCGACCCTCTCCTGCCGCACACGCTGGGCCTGGTGGAGTCGCTGGAGTCGCACGGCGTCGAGCACGAGACGCTGCTCTTCGCCGACGACCACCAGCCACGACTCGGCCACGAGTACCAGCTCGACCTCGACACGCCGGCGGGACGCGAGGCACTGGACCGCTCGGTCGCGTTCCTCCAGTGCGTCACCTCCTGACGCGGTTGGTCTCGGCCTCTCGACCGGTGGGGGAGTGGGGTGGGCCACTTGACGGGGAGGGGCTGTTGTCGTCAAGGTAAGCAAGCGCTTAGTCCACTCGCGAGGAGCAGCATGCCCGACACCGCCGTCGTCACCGGAGCAGCCCGGGGCATCGGACGAGCCATCGCCACCCGCCTCGCGCACGAGGGGTGGCAGGTCGTGGTGGCCGACCTCGACGCCGACGAGCTCGCCGCGGTCGCGGCAGAGACGGGCGCCCACGCCGTCGCCGGCGACACGTCCACCGAGGCGGGAGTGCGCCACCTCGTCGAGACGGCATACGACCGGCTCGGGCGCGTCGACGTGTTCTTCGCGAACGCCGGCGTCGGCACGCTCAAGGGCCTCGACGCCTCGGATGCCGAGTGGGCACGTGCGCTCGAGACCAACGTCCTGGCCCACGTGCGTGCCGCGCGCCTGCTCGTGCCGCGCTGGCTCGAGGCCGGCGGTGGCCGGCTCGTCGTGACCGCCTCTGCCGCGGGGCTGCTGACGATGCTCGGCGACGCACCCTACTCGGTGAGCAAGCACGCGGCCGTCGCCTTCGCCGAGTGGCTCAGCGCGACGTACCGCCACCGCGGCATCGTCGTCCAGGCCATCTGCCCGCAGGGCGTGCAGACCCGCATGCTCGACGGTTCCGGCCCCCTGCGTGACCTGCTCACCCGGGATGACGTCGTGAGCGCCGACGACGTGGCCGACGCGGCCTGGCAGGCGCTCTCGGGCGACGGCTTCCTCGTCCTGCCCCACCCCGAGGTCAGCGAGTACCACGCGCAACGAGCCACCCACCCAGACGCGTGGCTCGCCGGCATGAACCGGCTCCAGCAGAAGCTCGAACCGTCCGCCCCGGACCCCACGGTCCCCACCACCCCCTCCCACGACCACCAGCAGGAGAACGCATGACCGACCAGCCCACCACCCAGCGCACCGCCATCGTGACGGGTGCCGCGCGCGGCATCGGCGCGGCCGTCGCCAAGCGCCTCGCGGAGGACGGCTTCGCCGTCGCCGTGCTCGACCTCGACGAGTCCGCCTGTGCTGCAGTGGTTTCCGAGATCGAGGCGGCCGGCGGGAAGGGCCTCGCCGTCGGCGTCGACGTCTCCGACGAGGAGGGTGTGCAGGCTGCCGTCGACCGCGTCGCCGCCGAGCTCGGCGCGCCGACGGTGCTCGTCAACAACGCCGGCATCATCCGCGACAACATGCTGTTCAAGATGACGACCGGCGACTGGGACTCCGTCATGAACGTCCACCTGCGTGGCTCGTTCCTCATGACCCGTGCCGCCCAGAAGCACATGATCGACGCCAAGTGGGGTCGCATCGTCAACCTCAGCTCGACGTCGGCTCTGGGCAACCGCGGCCAGGCCAACTACTCCGCCGCGAAGGCGGGTCTGCAGGGCTTCACGAAGACGCTCGCCATCGAGCTCGGCAAGTTCGGCGTGACCGCGAACGCCATCGCACCGGGTTTCATCGCCACCGACATGACGCGCCAGACGGCCGAGCGCATGGGCATCACCTTCGAGCAGTTCCTCGAGGGTGCGGCCAAGGAGATCCCCGTCGGCCGGGTCGGCCAGCCCGAGGACATCGCCGCCACGGCCTCCTTCCTCGTCAGCGAGGGAGCCGGCTTCGTCTCGGGTCAGGTCGTCTACGTCGCCGGCGGCCCGAAGGACTGATGTGACCGACCCGGACCTGCACCGCCGCCCGGCGACACCGGACACCGATCCGCCTGGCCTGCCCCTCGAGCGCCTCGCCGAGTGGCTCGGTTCTGCCGCGCCAGGACTGCTCGGCGCCCCGTTGACCGGACGCGTCGTGGCGGGGGGCAAGTCCAACCTCACGTACGAGGTCGGCGACGGGAGCCGCAGCGTCATCGTGCGGCGCCCGCCGCTCGGTCACGTGCTGGCGACCGCTCACGACATGGGCCGCGAGCACCGGGTCATCAGCGCCCTGCGCGACACCGACGTGCCCGTCCCGGCGACGTATGCCGTGTGCGCCGACGCCGACGTCATCGGGGCCCCGTTCTACGTCATGGAGCGCGTCGCCGGGACGCCCTACCGCTTCGCCGCCCAGCTGGGCCCTCTCGGTCACGAGCGGGTGCGCGCGATCAGCGAGCGCATGGTCGACACGCTCGTCGCGCTGCACGCCGTAGACCCCGCCTCGGTGGGGCTGGGCGACTTCGGGCGGCCCGAGGGGTTCCTCGAGCGGCAGGTGCGGCGGTGGAAGCAGCAGCTCGATGCGTCGCGCAGCCGCGAGCTGCCCGGCATCGACGAGCTGCACGGTCGGCTGGCGGAGTCGGTTCCGGTCCAAGGCGACCCGGCCATCGTCCACGGTGACTTCCGTCTCGACAACCTCCTCGTCACCGACGCCGACGAGGTGTCGGCCGTGCTCGACTGGGAGATGGCCACCATCGGCGACCCGCTCACCGACGTCGCGCTGCTCGAGGCGTACCAGACGCTGCCGCTCATGATGGACAGCGTCGCCGTCTCCGACGTCTCGCGGACGCCGGGTTTCATCACCGCCCCCGAGCTGCGCCGCAGGTATGCCGCCGCGAGCGGGCGCGACCTGACGCACCTGTCGTTCCACCTCGGGCTCGCCTACTTCAAGCTCGCGGTGATCCTCGAGGGCATCCACTACCGCTACACCCAGGGGCAGACCGTCGGCTCGGGCTTCGCGCGCATCGGGGAGGCCACCGGCCCTCTCGTCGCGGCCGGCCTCAGGGCTGTCGAGGCCGAGGAGAACTGAGACGCCATGGAATTCGGATTCGACGCCAAGACCGAGGAGCTCCGACAGGGTCTGCTCGCCTTCATGGACGAGCGCATCGTGCCGTCCCTCCCGGTCTTCGACGAGCAGGTCGCTGCCCTGGACGACCGCTGGGCATGGAGCACCGTCCCGGTCCTGCAGACGCTGCGCTCCGAGGCGCGCGACCTCGGCCTCTGGAACGTCTTCCTCCCCGGAGAGAGAGGGGCCGGCCTCACCAACCTCCAGTACGCGCCGCTGGCCGAGATCACCGGGCGCTGCATCCGGCTCGCTCCCGCGGTGCTCAACTGCGCCGCCCCCGACACCGGCAACATGGAGGTGCTGGCCCAGTTCGGCACCGAGGCGCAGCAGGCCGAGTGGCTGGACCCCTTGCTGCGCGGGGAGATCCGCTCGGCGTTCGCCATGACCGAGCCGGACGTCGCGAGCAGCGACGCCACGAACATCGAGCTGTCGATCAGGCGTGACGGTGACGACTACGTCATCAACGGCCGCAAGTGGTGGATCACCGGGGCGATGAACCCCGACTGCCGCATCTTCATCGTCATGGGCAAGACCGACCCCCATGCCGACCGGCACCGGCAGCAGTCGATGATCCTCGTCCCGCGCGACACCCCGGGGCTCGAGGTCGTGCGTGGCATGGAGGTCTTCGGCTACGACGACCACGACCACGGTGGCCACGCCGAGCTGCGCTTCACCGACGTCCGCGTGCCGGCGAGCAACCTCGTCGCCGGGGAGGGCGACGGCTTCGCCATCGCACAGGCACGTCTCGGCCCCGGCCGCATCCACCACTGCATGCGCTCGATCGGCCTCGCCGAGGTCGCCATCGAGGCGATGTGCCGTCGAGCCTCCGAGCGGGTGGCCTTCGGAAGGCCGATCGCCGAGCAGGGTGTGGTGCGCGACTGGATCGCCGAGTCGCGCGTGCGCATCGAGCAGCTGCGCCTGCTCGTGCTCAAGACCGCGTGGCTCATGGACACCGTCGGCAACAAGGGCGCCCACACCGAGATCCAGGCCATCAAGATCGCCACGCCCAAGACCGTCGAGTGGATCCTCGACAAGGCGATCCAGACGCACGGCGCGGCGGGGCTGAGCCAGGACACCGAGCTGGCCGCCGCGTTCGCCGGCATCCGCACCCTGCGCTTCGCCGACGGCCCCGACGAGGTGCACAAGAACGCCCTGGCCAAGGCCGAGCTGAGGAGGCACGCCTGATGGACTTCGACCTCAGCGCCGAGGAGCGCGAGATCCGCGACTGGGTGCGCACCTTCGTGCGCAAGGAGATCATGCCGCTCGAGCCGCAGGTGCTCGAGCGCGAGCGGCGGCACGAACGGGGCATCACCCCCGACGAGCTGAAGGCGTTGCAGGACAAGGCGAAGGCGTCGGGCTTCTTCGGCATCCAGACCCCCGAGAGCCATGGCGGCATGGGACTGGGGGCCGTCGTCGCGGCCCTCATCGAGATCGAGCTCGGCCGCTCGTTCGTCCAGTTCAGGTTCGGCGGCGAGGCCGACAACATCCTCTTCAGCGCCACCGAGGAGCAGCAGGAGCGCTACCTCGTGCCGACCATCGAGGGCACGCGGAAGTCGTGCTTCGCGATCACCGAGCCGGGCGCCGGGTCCGACGCGCGTGCCATCCGCACGAGCGCGCGGCGCGAGGGTGACGAGTGGGTCATCAACGGGGAGAAGACCTTCATCACCGGCGGGCACGAGGCCGACTTCGTCATGGTCTTCGCCGTCACCGACAAGAAGAAGGGCGCCGACGGTGGGGTGACCTGCTTCCTCGTCGACCGCGACCGCGGCTGGGAGAGCCGGCCGATCGACACCATGGGCGAGTGGGGCCCGGCCGCCCTCTCCTTCCAGGACGTGCGCGTGCCGCACTCGGCGATCCTCGGCGAGGAGGGCAAGGGCTTCGAGCTGGCCATGCGCTGGATCGGCAAGGGCCGCTACATGCTGCCCGCGCGGGCACTCGGGGCGTGCGAACGCCTCGTCGAGATGGGCATGGAGCACGCGCGCAACCGCGTCACGTTCGGCGAGCCGATCGCCAGCCGGCAGGCCATCCAGTGGATGGTCGCCGACTCCGCCGTCGAGATCGAGGCGCTGCGCTGGCTCGTGCTCACCGCGGCCTGGCAGGTCGACAAGGGCCTCGACTCGCGGCAGTCGCAGTCCATGGCCAAGCTCTTCGGCGGCGTCAAGGCCAACGAGATCGTCGACCGCGTGCTCCAGATGCACGGCGGCATGGGCTACACCCGCGAGCTGCCCGTCGAGCGGTGGTACCGCGAGCTGCGGCTGCTGCGCATCTACGAGGGCACCGACGAGATCCAGCGGCGCACCATCGCGCGCAACCTGCTCAGGGGGCACGCCTCGGTGCGTGGGCACCTGGGCTGACCTGACGGCATCCGGCCGATTCCCCTTCCGCCGGTCCCGCACTCGAGCGCATGCTGGAGCGATGGCGGGACCTCCTGCAGCCGCGAAGCAGTTCAACAAGGTGGCCGTGCACCTCGCGGGGCACCGGTTCCTCCCGTTGTGGGCGGTGCTCCGGCACACCGGCCGCAAGAGCGGTCGCCCCTACGAGACCCCGCTCGCGGTGGTGCCCACGGACACGACCTTCCTCATCGCGCTGCCCTGGGGGCGCGGCACGGACTGGGCGCGCAACGTGCGGCACGCCGGCGGGTGCACCGTGCGCTGGAAGGGGCAGGAGTTCGTGTGCACCGAGCCGACGTTCGTGGGCAAGGACGTCGCGCTCGCAGCCACCACCGGCCTGCTCCGGCGGGGGATCGTGCGGCAGGACCTGCCGCACGGCTTCCTCCAGCTCACCCGCACCCCTGCCCCGCGACGCCCGGTGATGCAGTCCGGCTGGTAAGGCCGCACCGCGGCGACACGGAGCGTCGAACGTCCGTTTTGTCGGATTCGCCGGGTCTCTGCGACATCATGGGTCAATGACGTCCGCGCAGAGGGCAGCGGCAGGCTGCAGGTCGCGGTCGGCGCCGACAGGGGGCGTCGGGTGATGGGCGGCCTCGCCGCGCGCTGGAACTGGTGGGTCTGGGCCCTGCTATCGCTCGTCGGCGTCTTCGTGCTCGGCGTCACGGCGGTGCGCTTCGCCCCACCCGGCTCGACCGTCGCGGTCTGGTGGCCGGCGGCGGGGCTCGCGGTGTCGTTCCTGCTCGCGACCGGACGCGACCCACGCGCCTACGTCTTCCTCGTCGGGGTGCTGCTCTCGAGCGGGGCCGCGAACTACTACGGCGGCCGGCCTCCCGTGGTCGCCCTCTGCTTCGGGGTCGCGAACGCAGCCGAGGCGGCCGTCGTGCACGGCCTGCTCACCCGCGGCGCCCGCCGTCCCACCCTCGCGTCGATGGAGGACCTCTGGCGGCTGCTCGCGGCCACCCTCGCGGGGGCGCTCGTCTTCGGGCTGCTGGCCGGACTGACGGTGCGCATCGGTCTGGGCGGCCCGTTCCTCGCGACGATGTCGGCCGTGACCGCCTCGCACGCCGCAGCCGTCCTGGTGCTCGCCCCGATCGGCCTCGCCGCGAGGGTCCGCCGCCCCCAGCCGCTCGGCCTGGAGGACGCCGTCCAGTGGGCGGCGGTGGTGGGCCTGACCGCATGGGTCTTCCACTCGGGTCAGCTGCTGCCGCTCGCCTTCCTGCCGATCCCCGTGCTCGTGTGGGGCGCGCTGCGCCTGGGCCAGCGCACCGTCGCGGTGCAGCTGCTCGTCGTCGGCGTGACCGCCGTCGTCATGACGAGCCTCGGCGGGGGGCCCTTCGCCTCGGCGGCCCTCACCCACGGCATCCGTCCCGAGACGGTCGGGGCGCTCACCCAGGCCTTCCTCGCCACCGCCGCCGTCACGGCGCTGTCGCTGGCCGTCGCGACAACGCAGCGCCGTAACGCCCTCGCCGAGCTGCGTGACGAGGTCGAGCTCAGCGGTGTCGTGCTCGACACGGCCGCCAGCGCCATCATCGTCGTCGACGCCACCGGCACGGTCGTGCGGCTCAACGCCACTGCGGCCCGGCTCATCGGCGACTCGGAGGAGGCGATCGTCGGACGCCGTGCTGCCGACGTCTTCCCCGTCGACGACCGGGATCGCGTGGCGGCCACGATGGCGGGCATCGCGAGCGGAGACTGCCCGCTCACCGAGGAGCACGACTGGGACGTGGAGGGCCTGGGCGTACGCCGTCTGGTGTGGACGAACGCGTACCTGACCGACGACGCCGGCCGGCGCACCCACCTCGTCAAGACCGGCGTCGACGTCACCGACGAGCGCGCCGCGCGCACCTTCGTCGAGGCGTTGCTCGAGGCGGCGACGGCGACCGCGATCATCGGCATGGACCTCGAGGGCATCGTCACGCTCTTCAACCGCGGGGCCGAGAACGTCCTCGGGTGGCGCGCGTCCGACGTCGTGGGCCGCCCGGACTGGCCGTTGCTGCACGACCCCGACGAGATCGCCCGGCGCGCCGCCGAGCTGGGGGTCGAGCCCGGCTTCGACGTGCTCGTCCACCTCGTGAAGCAGGGCGCTCCTGCGGAGGCGCGCGACTGGACGTGCGTGCGCAAGGACGGCACGCGGCGCACGGTGTCGCTCACCATGAGCGGCATCCGCGATGAGGGCGGCCACCTCACCGGCTACCTCGCCGTGGCCGAGGACGTGACGCGGCGCCGTCAGGCCGAGATCGCGCTGCAGGTCGCGCTCGACCGCGAGCGCCAGGCCGTCGAGGAGCTCACCGCGCTCGACCGCACCAAGTCGGACTTCGTCTCGACCGTCAGCCACGAGCTGCGCACGCCCCTGGCGAGCGTGCTCGGCTACGCCGAGATGCTCGAGGACGGAGCCGCCGGACCGCTGACCGACCGGCAGCTCGAGCTCGTCTCGCGCGTCGACCGCAACGGGCGCCGGCTGCTCTCGCTCATCGAGGACCTGCTGCTCAACTCCCGCATCGAGGCCGGACGCCTGCACCTCGACCTGCGCCGCTGCGACCTGTCCGACGTCGTCCGCAGCGCGTGGACGTCGGTGGACACCGTGACGGCCCAGCGCGACCTCGAGCGCCGTGTCGAGGTCGCCGAGAGCCCGCTGTGGATCGAGGGAGACCCGGTGGCGCTCGAGCGGATGGTGACGAACCTGCTCTCCAACGCCGTGAAGTTCACCCCCGACGGCGGCCGGGTGGGCCTCGACCTCGGGCCCGACGAGCACGAGCCGACCATGGTGCGTCTGGTCGTCACCGACACCGGCATGGGCATCCCGGCCGCCGACCACGAGCGCGTCTTCGCGAGGTTCTTCCGGTCGAGCGCCGCCAACGAGAGGGCGATCCAGGGCTCGGGGCTCGGACTGTCGAT
Organism: Terrabacter koreensis; assembly: GCF_054783315.1. Taxonomy (NCBI): domain Bacteria; kingdom Bacillati; phylum Actinomycetota; class Actinomycetes; order Micrococcales; family Intrasporangiaceae; genus Terrabacter; species Terrabacter koreensis. Next base: position 266,716 of record NZ_BAAGQU010000004.1, read on the forward strand.
CGTGCGCGCCATCGCCGAGGGTCACGGCGGCACCGTCTCGGTCGAGTCCGAGCCGGAGCGGGGCTCCACGTTCACGGTGTCGCTGCCCAGGTCTGTTCCAGAGGCGAATTCCGGCGGACCCACCCTTTTGCGGGCGGGTCGGACATATCGTGACCACCAGGGCGACGCGTAGGGGGCGATCCCGCGCTCGCGGACGAGCGACACACGGACGGAAGGCCAGGGGACAGGGGTGCGCGACGGCGTGACGTGGGAGGTGCTGGCGCTCGGACGGCTCACCGACCTGATGAACCGGGCCAGTGCACAGGACGACCTGACGAGCCTCTTCGAGATGGTCGTCGACGGCGCGGCCGACGTCGTCGGCTTCAAGGTCGCCGCGATCAGCCTCGTCATCCCGACGGGAGACGTCGAGGTCGTCGCCGTCGCCGGTGACGACGACGCCCGCAGCGAGCTGATGGGCCGCCGCACCCCCCGCATCAACCTCGAGGCCGAGTTCGCGGCGGCCGAGCGCTGGGGCAGCCTGCGCTTCGTGCCGGCCGGCCAGCTGCCCGCCGGCTCCGGGGACGGCTGGGTCGCCTCCGACTGGACCGCACCGGTCGACGACCCCGACGCGTGGAACCCCGAGGACACCCTCATCGCGCCGTTCTCCGACGCCGTCGGCAACCTCCTCGGCATCCTGTCGGTCGACCTTCCGCTGAGTGGCCGCCGCCCCGACCTCACCCAGCGCGCCGTCCTGGAGCTCTTCGCGCACCAGACGGGGATCGCGATCTCGTCCGCTCGACAGCGCAACGCGCTCGCCGAGCGGGTCAGGCTCGTCGAGGCGGTCCAGACCGTCGCCCGCATCGCCCAGGAGGACCTCGACCCGGCCAAGGTGCTCGACGTCGCGGCCGAGCCGATCGCCGCCGGCCTGGCGACGTCGGGGCTCTGGATGCGCGCCTTCGCGGGTGAGGACGACGACGAGCGCGAGAGCGTGGCGGCCCGCAGTGGCGGCCCGGTGCACACCCCCGTCTCCCTCGTCGCGATCGCTCGTGACATCGCGACCCGCCGCTGGCGTACGGGCAGGGTCGCCGTCGTCGAGCAGGACGGTGCCGGCGACGCCGACCTGGCGTGGCGGGCCGGCGAGCTCGCCGAGGTGCAGCAGTTCCTGCGCGACGCCGGGGCCCGCTCCATCCTCGTCGCACCCATCGGCTCGGGGTCGTCGTGCTTCGGCTACATCGCATGCACGCGCGGACCCGCCGACCCGGAGTGGACCGAGGCCGAGGCGGCCGCCGCGCTCGAGATCGGCCGTGACCTCGGGCGCGCCATCCGCAACGCCCGCCTGTATGCCGCCGAGCGCCGGGTCGCTGCCGAGCTGCGCGAGTCCGACCGCAGCAAGACCCAGCTCTTCTCCACCGTGTCGCACGAGCTGAAGAACCCGCTCGCCTCGATCGTCGGGCACGTGGAGCTGCTGCGGCAGGAGCCGGACGGCAACCCGGACTGGTCGCTGGGCGTCATCGAGCGCAACACCGAGCGCCTGCAGCACCTCGTCGACGACCTCCTGACGCTCTCGCGGGTGAGCGACCCGGACCGGGCCCTCCCCGAGGCCGACGTGGACCTGGGTGTCGTGTCACGTGACGTCGTCGACATGTTCCGGCCGCGCGCCGACCACCAGGACGTGACCCTCACGTTCGACCTGGAGCCCGCGCTGCCGCTCGTGCGCGGCAGCGCCGGCGACCTCGAACGGGTGGTGCAGAACCTCGTCAGCAACGCCGTGAAGTTCACGCCGGCGGGTGGCTCGGTGGCGGTGTCGGTCGCGAGCCGCCGTGACCGGGTGGTGCTGGAGTGCGCCGACGACGGTCTCGGCATCTCGCCGGAGGACCAGGCGGGTCTGTTCACCGAGTTCTTCCGCGGCACCAACCCGGCCAGCCTCAGGGTGCCGGGCACCGGGCTGGGGCTCAGCATCGCCCAGCGCGTGGTGTCGCGGCACGGGGGCCGCATCCACGTCGACTCCGAGCTCGGGCGAGGCACGAGCGTCCGGCTGCTCCTGCCCGCCCTCTGAGTGCACTGACCGGGGCGCCCGCCTCAGGACGCGTGGTGCCCGTGCGTCGTCGCGTGCGTGCGCGGCGCCAGGTCTGTCGAGAACGACCGGGCCCGCAGCAGCAGCGTGGCGCCGACGACGATGCAGACGATCTCGGAGGCGGCCGCGGCGAAGACGGCGAAGCCCTTCCACTCGGTGTGGATGCCGAGCAGGCCCACCGTCGAGGAGATGACGAACGCACCGAGCGTCGCCGCGCCGAAGCCGAGCGTGAGGAAGGCCGGGACCCAGTGCTCCCAGCGCAGCAGCATGATCGCGATGACGACGCCCGCGACCACGTTGACGAGGAACATCGGCCCGACGGACTGGTTGCGCACGCCGTCGAACCACAGGTAGCCGTGCACCGCGGCGGAGACGAGCAGCGCCACGGCACCCAGGATGCGGAGTCTCATCAGGTCACTCCATCCGTCCGGCTCGCCGCGCGGCGTCGGGGTGGCGCCGTGGTGTCGGACTCTCCACCCGGAGACGACACCCGGGGTGCGCCGGTTCACGCGGGGTGCGCTCAGCCGTCGCCGCCGGGGCCGTATGCCGTGAGGAACCGGTCGCGGAAGCGGTCCATCGGCCACACGGGTGCGTCCGTGCCGGGCCGCAGGCCCTCCTGCCAGCCCCAGCCGTGGATGCGCTGGAGCACGGCCGGGTCGCGGGTGACGAGGGTGACGGGCACATCGTGGCTGGCGTTCTCGCCGGACACGACGCTGACGGGCTGGTGGTCGCCGAGGACGAGCACGACGAGGTTCTCGTCCTGCGTCCCCCGCAGGAACGACACGACGCTGTCGAGGGAGTACGCGACGGTCTGGCCGTATGCCGTCCGGATGCGGTCGGTGCTGCGCCACACGACGTCGCGGGTGGGTGCCTTGCCGGCGTCGGCGAGGAAGACCGAGCCGTCCCCGACCTCCGACCAGTCGACGAGGCGCGGCAGGGGAGCCCACGGCACGTGGCTGGTGACGAGGTCCACCTCGGCCATGACCCGGGCCCGGTCGGTCTTGGCCAGCTCGAGCCGGTCGAAGGCCGCGAGGGTGAACTGGTCGGGCATGGGCGCGTAGCCGTAGCCGGGACCGGCGTAGCCGAGCGTGCGGCGGTCGTAGACGCGGTCGTAGCCGTAGAACGCCGGACCCTCCGGCCAGTCGCGAAAGTTGGCCGGGACGACGTCGACGGTGCGCCAGCCGGCCTGCGAGAAGGCCCGGGTGAGCGTGAGGCGCCGCGTGTCGAGCAGCTGGTCGTAGCGCTGCTGGCTGCTCACCCAGAGGCCGGACTGGAGCGTGGAGTGGGCGAGCCAGCTGATGCCGCCGAAGGTCGGCGACGTCAGCCAGGCGCTGCGAGTGCTCCAGCCGTCGGCGCGCAGGCTGCTCGTCCCGGCGGACAGGGCTCGGGCGACGTCGGGGCTCTGCTCGACGGCCACACGCCCGTAGCTCTCGACGAACACGACGACGACGTCCTTGCCGCGCAACGCGGTGAGGAGCTGGTCCGGACGGGTCCCGGCGAAGGCGTCGACCGGGATCTGCGTCGCGAAGGCGGCTCGGTCGGCGGCCGCCTCGCGCACGGTCGTCACCTCGTGGGCGGTCAGGGTCGCGGTGGTCGCCGCCGCGACGGGCAGGTCGCGACCGACGCTCACGCCGAGCGGTGCGCAGACCGCCCACACGACCGCCCCTGCGGCGACGACCCGCCACGCCACGGGGCGGTGTCGCCGGACGAGCCGGCCGACGCGGAGCACCGCCCACGGCACGAGCACGAGCAGGCCGAGGAGCACCAGGGCGGCCCCGGCGACGACGAGCAGGGCGACCGTCGGCCCCATGGAGTCACCGACGAGGTCGCGGGCCGACCCGGCGTAGCGCCAGTCGGTCAGCGCGTTGAACGGACGGTAGAGCGTGGCGACGAAGACCCCGTCGAGCACGCGGAGGGCCAGCATCGCCCCGAGCAGGACGCCGACGACGACGGCCAGCCACCGGCGTACGCGACCGGGGAGCACGAGCAGGGCCGCGAGCAGCACGACTCCCTCGATCGGGACGCGGAGCGCCGCCAGGGGCGTGGCCGCCCAGCCGATGGCGGGGACGGGTGCGACGAGCGCTACCCACAGCACCACGAGGGCGATCACCGTCGCGACGTGCCCGAGGGCCCGGCGCACGGACGTGGGCCGGACGGTGGCGCTCACTGGACCGCTTCGGCCACGGTGACGTCGAGCGGGACCGGGTGGGGGAGGGACGTCGCGGCGTCGGGCGCGGGCAGGCGCCGCAGGGCCGCCACCTCCGTGCCGAACGAGACGACCAGCAGCGCCAGCCCGGCCGCGACGCTCAGGGTCACGAGCCGCTCGTCGAGGACCTGCGCCGACGCCACGGTCAGCGCGATCCCCTGGTAGGCCGCCACGACCTTGCGCCAGCGACGGGCGGGCACCTGCCCGCGTAGCCAGGGTGCCCACCGGCCGGCCACGCCGACGGCGAGCAGCACATAGCGTGCGGCGCCGATGCCGAGCACCCACCAGCCGAGGTCGCGTGCGACCTGCACGCTGAGGACGAGGATGAGGAAGGCGTCGGTCTCCATGTCGAAGCGGGCGCCCATGGGGTTCGTCGTGCCCGTGCGCCGGGCCACCCAGCCGTCGACGGCGTCGAGCGCCAGGGCGACCGAGGAGACGGCGACCAGGACGCCGAGCCCGCCGGGTGTGCCGGCCCCGCCGGACGAGGCGGCCACGAGAGCGGTGACGCCGCAGACGAGCACGGCCCGGGTGAGGGTGACACGGTCGGCGGGCAGCAGCGCGCGCCGCCCGACGCGGACGAGCCCGCAGGAGAGCGCCGCCAGGAGGGCCACGCCGCTGGCGAGGCCCGCCATCCACCCGCGCTGGCCCAGCCCGCCGACGTCGTGCAGCCCGGTGAGCAGGCCCAGCACGCCGACGAACCCGATGACCGGGCCGGGGGGGATCAGCTGACGCACGCGCCTCCACCTCATCGAACGGGGTTTGAACCAAGGACGACGTGGCCGCCTCCGGAGTTCAGAGTCCGCTCTAGTCTGGGGCCGTGTCCAGCGTCGCGCAGGCCTTTTGGGTCGCCGAGCCCGGCAGGGGCGAGCTCCGGCCCGTCACCCTGCCCGCAGTGGGCTCCGGCGACGTGCTGGTGCGCTCGTTGCACTCCGGGGTGAGCCGCGGCACCGAGACGATCGTCTTCCGCGGTGCGGTCCCGGCCGACCAGCGCGACGTGATGCGCGCCCCGCACCAGGAGGGCGACTTCCCGGGACCCGTGAAGTACGGCTACCTCAACGTCGGCGTCGTCGAGCAGGGACCGCCGGCGCTGCGCGGGCGCACCGTCTTCTGCCTGCACCCGCACCAGACGGCGTACGTCGTGCCCGCGGAGGCGGTGGTCGCCGTGCCCGACGACGTGCCGCCCCGGCGGGCCGTGCTCGCGGGCACCGTCGAGACGGCCGTGAACGCACTCTGGGACGCGGCACCGCTCGTCGGTGACCGCGTCGCCGTCGTGGGCGCCGGGATGGTCGGGTGCTGCGTCGCCCGGCTGCTGGCCCGCATCCCGGGGGCCCGGGTCACGCTCGTCGACGTCGACCCGTCGCGGTCCGGGGTCGCCGCCGGGCTCGGAGTGGGGTTCGCGCGCCCCGACGACCTCGACCGCAGCGAGCGCGGTCACGACCTCGTCGTCCACACGAGCGCCACGAGCGCGGGCCTGCAGCTCTCGCTCGACCTGCTCGCGCCGGAGGCGACCGTGCTCGAGCTGAGCTGGTACGGCGACCGCACCGTGGAGCTGGCGCTCGGCGGCGCGTTCCACTCGTCGCGGCTCGGCGTCCGCGCGAGCCAAGTGGGTTCCGTTGCGGCAGCGAGGCGCTCGCGCTACTCGTACGCGCAGCGGCTCGCGCTGGCGCTCGACCTGCTGCGCGACCCGTCCTTCGACGTGCTGCTCACGGGGGAGTCGTCCTTCGGTGAGCTGCCCGACGTGCTGCCACGCCTCGTCGACGGCAGCCTGCCCGCCATCTGCCACACGATCACGTATCCCAGCGCCCACTGACCACCCAGCACGACCCACCCACCACCGATCGGGGGAGCCCGTTGTTCAGTGTCACCGTCCGGGACCACATGATGGTCGCGCACAGCTTCCGGGGCGAGGTCTTCGGGCCCGCGCAGGCGCTGCACGGCGCGACGTTCGTCGTCGACGTGACCTTCCGCGGCCCGCAGCTCGACGACGACGACATCCTCGTCGACATCGGTCTGGCGACACAGCACGTCCACGAGGTCGTCGGTGAGCTCACCTACCGCAACCTCGACGACGACCCGGCCTTCACGGGCGTCAACACGTCGACCGAGGTGCTCGCGCGAGCCGTCGCCGACCGCGTCCGCGAGCGGGTGCGTTCGGGGCACCTCGGCGCGGCGTCCGAACAGGTGACCGGTCTCGCGGTCACCCTGCACGAGTCGCACGTCGCGTGGGCCACCTACGAGCGCGACGTGTGACGACCGTCCACGCCGTCGTCCCCGACGGCATCGACGACCCCGCCCGACCGAGCGGCGGCAACACGTACGACCGACGCGTGCTCGACGGTCTACGGGTCGCGGGGTGGACGGTGCACGAGCACCCCGTCGCGGGTGACTGGCCCCGACCGGACTCGACGGCGCTCGCGGGCCTTGCGGCTGTGGTGTCCGAGATCCCCACGGACGCAGTGCTGCTCGTCGACGGTCTCGTCGCGTCGTGCTCCGCCGACGTCTTCGTCGAGGAGGCTCCGCGCCAGCGGCTCGTCGTCCTCGTCCACCTGCCGCTCGAGGTCGCTGACCCCGCAGCCGCGCCCGAGGAGGGGCGCGTCCTCCGGTCGGCGGCAGCGGTGCTGGCGACGAGCGACTGGACGCGTCGCCGCCTCACCGACACGTACGCGCTCGCGGACGACAGGGTCCACGTGGCCCACCCCGGCGTCGACGCCGCGCCGCTCGCGCCGGGCACACCGCACGGCAGCTCGCTGCTCTGCGTCGGTGCCGTGTCGCCCCTCAAGGGACAGACCGACCTCGCCGACGCGCTCGGCCGCGTCGCCGACCTGCCCTGGCACTGCGTGCTGGCCGGTGCCCTCGACGTCGACCCAGACTGCGTCGCCGACGTGCGAGGGCGGCTCGCCTCTGCCGACGTCTCGCAGCGCGTCAGCCTCGTCGGACCGCTCGGGAGGCACGCTCTCCAGCGGGCGTATGCCGCCGCCGACCTCGTCGTGGTCCCCTCCCGTGCCGAGACCTACGGGATGGTCGTGACGGAGGCGCTGGCGCGGGGGCTGCCCGTCGTCGCAACCCGCGTGGGCGGCATACCGGAGGCCCTGGTCGCCAACGGTGCCGACGTGCCGGGCCTGCTCGTCGCGGCCGACGGGCCCGAACCGCTCGCCGCCGCACTGCGCCAGTGGCTGGCGGACGCCGACCTCCGATCGCGATTGCGCTCTCGCGCGGCCGCGCGGCGTGCCACGCTGAGCCCGTGGTCGAGGACGGTCGCCGACGTCGCGCGAGTGCTGGAGCGGGTGAGCCGTGACTGAACCGGCCGTCTCCCGCCGACGTCGTCCGGAGGGAGACCCCCGACCGGGGGCGTCACGGAGAGGCCGGTGGACCATGCGGACGAGCCGGCGCTGGCTGCAGCCGGCCGGGGGTGCGGTGGTCCTCGGCGCCGCCTTCTGGCGCTTCGGCGCGGGCGGCGTCGTCGACGCGCTCCGGGGCATCGACGCCTCGGCTCTCGCGGGGGCCGCGGCCCTCGCGGCGCTCACGACGGTGTGCGGTGCGTGGCGGTGGGCACTCGTGGCCCGGGGCCTCGGCGCGGACCTGACGCTGCGCTCGGCCGTTGCGGAGTCCTACCGGTCGCAGTTCCTCAACGTGACGTTGCCCGGTGGCGTCGTCGGTGACGTGCGACGGGCCGTGCGGCACGGCCGCGCCGGCGGCGACCTCGGCCGGGGCCTTCGCGCGGTCGTCTGGGAGCGAGCAGCCGGTCAGCTCGTGCTGGCGGTGCTCGCCCTCGGCGCGCTCCTGCTGCTGCCGTGGCCGTTCGAGCCGGAGACCGGGGACACCGCAGGCAGCGGGACGGGCGCCGGTCGGCTCGCGCTCGTGCTCGTGCTCGTGGTCCTGGTCCTGGTCCTGGCGCTGGGTGGCTGCGGCGTGCTCTGGGGCATCGGCCGCGGCCGAGGGCCGTGGCGTCTCGTCCGGAGAGGAGTCCGGGTCGTCGCGACTGACCTGCGCGCCGGGGTGCTCGGACGCCGCACCTGGCCCGGGGTCGTCGCGGCCTCGGTGCTCGTCGTCACCGGTCACGTGGCGACCTTCGTCGTGGCGGCCCGCAGCGCCGGTGTCACCGCCGCCGTCCCGAGCCTGTTGCCGCTCGCCCTGCTCGTGCTCGTCGCGATGGGGCTGCCGCTCAGCGTCGCCGGATGGGGTCCGCGGGAAGGTGCGGCCGCGGGGCTCTTCGGTGCTGCAGGCCTCGGATCGGCTGCGGGAATGGGTACGGCAGTGGTGTACGGAGTGCTGGTGCTCGTGGCGAGCCTGCCGGGCGCCGTGCTGCTGGTCGTGTCCCGCCGCAGCGGCACGGTCGATCGGCGTCGCCCCGCCCGCATCGGACCCGTCGTCCTCGCCGGACCAGGCGTGGACGTGGACGTCGAAGGAGCCGCCCGTGGCTGACCGGCCCTACACCCTCCTCAGCTGCGGCATGTCGCTCGACGGCTACCTCGGCTCGGGGACGACGACCCGACTGCTGCTGTCCAACGACGCCGACTTCGACCGGGTCGACGGTGAGCGGGCGGCGAGCGACGCGATCCTGATCGGTGCGGGCACGATCCGCAAGGACAACCCGCGGCTGCTCGTGCGGTCCGCCGAGCGGCGCGCCGCCCGGGTCGCGCGGGGGCTGACACCGTCGCCCACCAAGGTGACGGTGACCCGGCGGGCCGAGCTCGACCGGGCGGCGAGCTTCTTCGCAGCCGACGGGGCGGACAAGATCGTCTACTGCCCGAGCGACACCGTCGGTGAGGCCCGTGACCGCCTCGGCTCTGCCGCGGCCGTCGTCGACGCCGGACGCCCGGTCACGATGAGCCACGTCTGCGACGACCTCGGCGAGCGCGGCGTGCGCCGGCTCATGGTCGAGGGCGGCGGCACCCTGCACACGCAGCTGCTCACAGCCGGGCTGGCCGACGAGCTGCAGCTCGTCGTGGCGCCGTTCTTCGTCGGCGACTCGTCGGCCTGCCGCTTCGTCGGCGACGGGCGCTTCCCGTGGAACGCCGACCGACGGGCGACGCTGGCCGAGGTGCGCCAGATCGGCGACGTCGTGCTCCTCAGGTACGCGTTGTCGCCGCGGTTCGACGACGAGGGCACCGCGGTCGGGGGACGCGATGCGTGAGCCTGCCGCCGCCTCGATCCGCACCCAGGTGCTCGTGCCGATGACGTTCGGCGACGGCTACACGACGACGGCTCGGGTCTTCACCTTCGACGGACTCGTCGACGGGCTCGAGCACGTGGCCCTGGGCCTCGGCGACCGCGCCACCCCCGTCGAGCCCGGCTCGGCCTCCGCGGGCCCGACCCTGACCCGGCTGCACAGCGAGTGCCTCACCGGCGACGTCTTCGGCAGCCGTCGGTGCGACTGCGGCGCCCAGCTTCGTGAGTCGGTCGAGCGGCTCGCCACCACTGGTGGCTTCCTGCTCTACCTGCGGCAGGAGGGCAGGGGGATCGGGCTCTACGCCAAGCTCGACGCGTACGTCCTCCAGGACAGCGGCCTCGACACCTACGAGGCGAACGTCGCGCTCGGCTACGGCGCCGACGAGCGCGACTACACGGTGGCCGCCCAGATGCTCGGTGCGCTCGGCGTGAACCGGGTCGCCCTGCTGAGCAACAACCCCGACAAGGCCGACCAGCTGCGCGGGCTGGGGATCACCGTGGCGCGCCGGGTGCGCACCGGTGTGCACCTCTCCGACGCCAACGCGCACTACCTCTCGACGAAGGTCAGGTACGGCGCCCACACCCTCGACCTCCAGGGCGACGAGGTCGCCGACGCACCCATGGGCGCAGGCGGCGAGCTCGACCGGGGTCTGCGGCTTCGGGGCGACCTGAGTCACGGCACCGCGTGAGCGAAGGCGCGACACGGGGCGGCCTTCCTGCTCGGCAAGGCCGCCACGGCGCTGCCGGTCAGGAGCCGATGGTCGCGTGCATCTCCCAGACGAGGATCTCTGCGGGCTCGATGGCGGTGACCCGGTTGCCGCCGACCGCCGTGAACCGGACGGCGTCGCCGGTCGCGAGGGGGCCCGCGCCCTCCAGCGTCACCGCACCGCGGGCCACGAACAGGTGCAGGAACGGCGAGTCGGGCAGCGAGACCTCCTGCCCCGGTGCGAGCCGCGCGGCGTGCAGGGCGGCGTACCGGTTGCGGATGCGGATGGCGGCCTCCCCGTCGTGCCTCGCCATTCCCGAGGCGACGGGAACGAGGCCGCCGGCGAGCAGCTCGTGCTCGATCTCCAGCTGCTCGTAGCCGGGCGTGATGTTGCCCTCGTCGGGCAGCACCCACATCTGCACGAAGTGCACCGGGTCGTCGTGGACGTCGCCGCGCAGGCGCCAGGAGTCGTTCTTCTCCGAGTGGAGGATGCCGCTGCCGGCGCTCATGCGCTGCGCCAGCCCGGGGTAGATCACCCCGTTGTGGCCGGTGCTGTCCTGGTGCACCAGCGAGCCCTCGAGCACCCACGTGACGATCTCCATGTCGCGATGGGGATGCGTGTCGAACCCGGTGCCCGGGTCGACGATGTCGTCGTTGTTGACAAGGAGCACCCCGTGGTGGGTGTTGGCCGGGTCGTGGTGCTGCCCGAACGAGAAGGAGTGCTTCGAGTCGAGCCAGCCGAACCGGCTCGTGAAGCGCTCGCCGGCGCGGCGCACGTCGATGCCCGGGATGAGGTCCATGGTCTCCATCATGCAGCGCGCGGCCCGGCGCGAAGCCGCCGGTGGGCTCCCGCCGGTGCCGCACGGACGAGCGTCGCCGACGTCTGCGACGCCGCGGTGCATCATGGTCCGGTGGAACAACGGACGCACGGATGACGCCCGGGCTGCGACCCGAGGTGACGGTGAACGGGGTGGGCATCGGCCTCGACGGCACCGACCCGGCCACCACCGCCCTCGACTGGTTGCGCAGCCGAGGCCTCACCGGGGCCAAGGAGGGCTGTGCCGAGGGGGAGTGCGGCGCCTGTGCCGTCATGGTGGCCCGCCCCGGCGCCGACTCGGGCACCGAGTGGACCGCCCTCAACTCGTGCCTCGTGCCGGCCGCATCCCTCGACGGGCAGGAGGTCGTCACGGCGGAGGGGTTGGGCACCCCCGAGCGGCTGCACCCGGTTCAGCGCGAGCTCGCTCGGCGCGGCGGCTCGCAGTGCGGCTTCTGCACGCCCGGCTTCGTCTGCTCCATGGCCGCGGAGTACTACCGCGACGGTCGACAGCCCTTGGACGAGTCGGCCCGCGACGTGGCCGACGACGCGGTTGACGACGCGGCCGACGAGGCCCGGGAGCCCGGGCACGGTTGCGGCGCCAACGGCTTCGAGCTGGAGGCGCTCTCGGGCAACCTCTGCCGCTGCACGGGCTACCGGCCGATCCGCGATGCCGCGTTCGCGCTCGCTGAGCCGGCCGCCGACGACCCTCTCGCCGCGCGCCGCACCGAAGCGCCTCCTCGGGCCGCCGCGACGCTCCTCGAGGGCGACTCCGGCCGCTACGTGCGCCCCGTCGACCTCGCCGACGCGATTGCCCTGCTCGGCGAGCACCCGGGGGCCGTGCTCGTGGCCGGCTCCACCGACTGGGGGGTCGAGGTGAACCTCAGGGGGGCACGGGCTGCCCTCGTCATCGGCTTGGACCGGCTGGCCGAGCTGCGCGCGCTGTCGGTCGGCAACGACGTCATCGAGATCGGCGCGGCCCTGAGCCTGACCGAGGTCGAGCGCGGACTGGCCGGACGGATCCCCCTGCTCGACAAGCTCTTTCCCCAGTTCGCCTCGAGGCTGATCCGCAACGGCGCGACGATCGGAGGCAACCTCGGCACCGGCTCGCCCATCGGCGACCTGCTGCCCGCCCTCCTCGCCCTCGAGGCCGACGTCGTGCTCACGGGACCGCGCGGCGACCGCGAGGTCCCGGTCGCCGACTACTTCGCCGGCTACCGCCGGAGCGTCAGGCGACCGGACGAGCTCGTGCGCGCGGTGCGCGTCCCGGTGCCACTCACACCGGTCACCGCCTTCCACAAGATCGCCAAGCGACGCTACGACGACATCTCCAGCGTTGCAGTGGCGTTCGCCCTCGACATCGACGGCGACGTGGTGCGCCGGGCACGGATCGGGCTGGGGGGCGTGGCGGCAACCCCGGTGCGGGCGCGGCAGACCGAGGCGGCCCTCGAAGGGCGACCGTGGACCGTCGAGACCGTGCACGCCGCAGCAGACGTGCTGCAGGGCGAGGGCACGCCGCTGGACGACCACCGGGCAAGCGCCGCCTACCGTCGTGCGGTCCTCGGCACCTCGCTGCCCAGGCTCTACGCCGAGACCTCCCCACGCCAGGAGGCGAGCGCATGACCCCCCTGTCCAGCCGTCCGGCGAGCAGCCCTGTGGGCCAGTCGATCCCGCACGAGTCAGCAGCGCTGCACGTGACCGGGAGGGCGCTGTACACCGACGATCTCTGGGTGCGCACCCACGGCGTCCTCCACGCCCACCCGGTGCAGGCACCGCACGCCCACGCCCTCGTCACCAGGCTGCACACGGCACCGGCCCTCGAGGTGCCGGGCGTCGTGCGCGTGCTCACCGCCGACGACGTGCCGGGCGTCAACGACGCCGGCGCGAAGCTCGACGAGCCCCTGTTCCCCTCGGAGGTGATGTTCTTCGGGCACGCCGTGTGCTGGGTGCTCGGCGAGAGCCTCGAGGCGGCGCGCCTCGGCGCACTGGCTGTCGAGGTCGACTACGAGCCGCTGCCGTCGATCGTCACGGTGCGCGAGGCCATCGAGGCGGAGAGCTTCCAGGGTGGTCAGCCGAGGCTCGAGCGTGGCGACGTCGACGCCGGGCTGGCGGCGGCGGCGCACGTGTTCAGCGGCGAGCTCGACCTCGCCGGCCAGGAGCACTTCTACCTCGAGACGCAGTGCGCACTCGCCCACGTCGACGAGGCGGGGCAGGTGTTCGTGCAGAGCAGCACGCAGCACCCGACCGAGACCCAGGACATCGTCGCGCACGTGCTGGGGGTCGCGAGCCACGCCGTGACGGTGCAGTGCCTGCGGATGGGGGGCGGCTTCGGCGGCAAGGAGATGCAGCCCCACGGGTATGCCGCCGTGGCTGCCCTCGGAGCCACGCTCACCGGCCGACCCGTGCGCCTGCGGCTGACGCGCAGCCAGGACATCACCATGACCGGCAAGCGGCACGGGTTCCACGCCCAGTGGCGCGCAGGCTTCGACGAGGCCGGGCACCTGCTGGCGCTCGACGCCACGCTGACGTGCGACGGTGGCTGGAGCCTCGACCTCTCCGAACCGGTGCTGGCCCGGGCCCTGTGCCACGTCGACAACGCGTACTGGATCCCCGACGTCCGGGTCAACGGTCGGATCGCCAAGACGCACAAGACGTCCCAGACGGCGTTCCGCGGCTTCGGCGGGCCGCAGGGCATGCTCGTCGTCGAGGACGTCCTCGGCCGGTGCGCCCCCCGGCTCGGGATCGACCCGTCCGAGCTGCGCCGCGTCAACTTCTACCGCGCCGGGCAGCAGACCCCGTACGGCCAGACGGTGCGCCACCCCGAGCGCGCGGTCACCTGTTGGGAGCAGGTGCTCACGGACGGCGGGGTTGCAGCGCGCGCCGCGCAGATCGCGTCGTTCAACGCGGCCCACGAGCACACCAAGCGCGCCCTTGCCCTCACCCCGGTCAAGTTCGGCATCTCGTTCAACTTCACCGCCTTCAACCAGGCCGGGGCCCTCGTCCACGTCTACAAGGACGGTTCGGTGCTGGTCAACCACGGCGGCACCGAGATGGGCCAGGGCCTCCACACCAAGATGCTCCAGGTCGCGGCGACGACGCTGGGGGTGCCCCTGTCGTCGGTGCGGCTTGCCCCGACCCGCACCGACAAGGTGCCGAACACGTCTGCCACTGCTGCGAGCTCGGGAGCCGACCTCAACGGCGCAGCGGTCAAGGACGCGTGTGAGCAGATCCTCGACCGGCTGCGGCCCGTCGCCTCCGAGCGACTCGGTGTGCCGGTCGACGCGGTCGTCTTCGCCGGGGGAACCGTCGGGGTGACGGGCGGCGAGCAGGTGGTGGCCTGGCGCGACCTGGTGAGCCAGGCCTACTACCAGCGCGTGCAGCTCTGGGCAGCCGGGTTCTACCGCACCGAGGGTCTGCACTGGGACTCCACCCGGATGCACGGGTCGCCGTTCAAGTACTTCTCCTACGGTGCGGCCGCCACCGAGGTCGAGGTGGACGGGTTCACCGGTGCGTACCGGCTGCGCCGCGTCGACATCGTGCACGACGTGGGCGACTCGCTCTCGCCGCTGGTCGACATCGGCCAGATCGAGGGTGGGTTCGTGCAGGGGGCGGGGTGGCTGACGCTCGAGGACCTGCGGTGGGACGAGTCGCACACGCTCGCACGGGGAAGGCTCGCCACGGCGTCGGCCAGCACCTACAAGCTGCCGAGCTTCTCGGAGATGCCGGAGGTGTTCAACGTCGCTCTGCTCGAACGGGCGCACGAGGACGGGGTCGTCTACGGGTCGAAGGCCGTCGGAGAGCCTCCGCTCATGCTCGCCATCTCGGTGCGTGAGGCACTGCGGCAGGCCGCCGCCGCCTTCGGGCCGCCCGGTACCTCTGTCGAGCTCGCCTCGCCGGCCACGCCCGAGGCCGTCTTCTGGGCGGTGCGGCGGGCCCGTGGCGACGGGGGCCTGCCCCAGACCGCGCCGCTGGTCGAGGGAGGACTGGGTGTCGTGCCCGAGCAGCCCGACGCCACGGCCCGGCCGTTGCACCCACGTTCCGAGCAGCTCGCCCGGCAGACCGGCGCGGGAGACTGACGTGCACTGGCTGGCAGCAGTCGAGCAGCTGCGGACCGACCGACTGCCCGGCGTCCTCGTCACCCTCGTCTCGGTGCGGGGCCACGCGCCGCGCGATGCCGGCGCGAAGATGGTCGTCGCCGCCGAGCGAGCCTGGGGCAGCATCGGGGGCGGCAACCTCGAGGCCACCGTCGTCGACCGGGCCCGGGCGATGATCGCGAACGGCGTCACGGTCCCCGAGCAGCTCGTCCTGTCGCTCAACGAGCGTGCCCCGGTGCAGCACGGGCAGCAGTGCTGCGGTGGGGAGGTGTCGGTGCTGCTCGAACCGCTCACGGTGGTGCCCTCCGTCGCGATCTTCGGCCTGGGTCACGTGGGCTTGGAGCTGGCTCGCGTCCTGTGTCGCCACGACCTCGAGCTCCACCTCGTCGACGGTCGCAAGGACAAGCTCGAGCCGGGTCACCTCACCGGGCTCGAGGACGCCGTGGCACGTATCCACGTCCGGCACGCGCCGGTGCCCGAGCTGGTGCTCGGACAGGTCCCGAAGGGCACGCACGTGCTCATCATGACCCACGACCACGCCGAGGACGCGGCCCTGTGCGACGCCGCGCTGCGATGCTCCCATCTGGGGTCGATCGGTCTGATCGGGTCATCGGCCAAGTGGCGTCGCTTCGAGCAACGTCTTGCCGCAGAAGGGCATTCGGCAGAATCCTTGCGCAGGATCACGTCGCCCATCGGTGCGCCGGGTCTCTTCGGCAAGAGCCCGGCCGAGATCGCCCTCGCCGTAGCGGTCGACCTCCTGGAGGCCTTCCAGCGGGACCGGGCCGCCCAGGGCGCGCCGTCGTGACGCTGTTCCGGGCGACCGTCGTCGACACCCCGTCCAACCCCTTCACCGGCGGCCGTCTGCGTTCGGACGACGACTGCGGGCTGCTCGTCCAGCTCGGCGTCATCACCGCGCGGGGGCCGTTCGAGACCCTGCGAAGGGCGCATCCCGACGAGCCGGTGCTCGACCTGCGCGAAGGGATGCTCCTGCCCGGCATGGTCGACACCCACGTCCACTTCCCGCAGGTGCGCATCATCGGTGGCCTCGGCCTGCCGCTGCTCGACTGGCTGGACCAGTGCGCGCTCCCGGAGGAGATGCGCCTCGCGGACGTCGACCACGCACGCGGTGTGGCTCGGGACTTCGTCGCCGGACTCGTCGACGCAGGCACGACGACCGCGCTCGTCTTCGGCGCGCACTACGCCGGAGCGGTCGATGCGATGTTCGACGTCGCCGACCAGTCCGGCCTGCGCGTGACGACCGGGCTCGTCACCTCCGACAGGCTGCTGCCCGAACCCCTCCTCACCACCCCCGACCGCGCCCGCGCCGAATCGCGCGAGCTCGCGGACCGCTGGCACGGAAAGGGGCGGCTGCGGTATGCCGTGACGCCGCGCTTCTCGCTGTCGGCGAGCGACGATCTCCTCGAGGCCTGTGCGCAGACCCTGGCCGAGGTGCCGGGATCGCTCTTCACCTCGCACGTCAACGAGAACCTCCACGAGATCCGCGAGGTCGCAAGGCTCTTCGGTGGCTCTGCCTACGTCGACACCTACGACCGTCACGGGCTGCTCACCCCGCGTGCCGTCCTGGCGCACGACGTGCACCCGTCCGACCCCGAGCTGCGCACCCTCGCGGCGCGCGGGGCCGCCGTCGCGCACTGTCCGACGAGCAACGCCGCGCTGGGCAGCGGCCTGTTCCCCCTGCGCAGACACGTCGATGCCGGGGTGAGGGTGTCGCTCGGCTCCGACGTCGGGGCGGGCACCGGCTTCTGCCTCTTCAAGGAGGGCCTCCAGGCGTACTTCCTGCAGCAGCTGCTGGGTGAGGCAGGGTTGCCGCTCACGTCGGCCCACCTGCTCTGGCTGTCCACGGCGGCCGGCGCTGACGCGCTGGGCCTGGGCGAGGAGGTCGGTGTCCTGTCGGTGGGGCGGCAGTTCGACGCGATCTGGGTGCTTCCCGAGCCCGGCGACCCCCTCGCGGTGGGCCTGGCCAACGCCTCGTCCGCCGACGAGGCGCTGTCGAAGGTCTTCGCCCTCGGCACCACGTCCGACATCGCCGGCGTGTGGGTGGGCGGGGAGCAGATCGCGGCCGGCCACTGGCGACGACCAGGCCGTCCGTGACCTGCGAACGAGGTCGGCGGGGCCCGGGTTCAGTGGGCGGCCGGCGCGTCGACGAGCGCCGTGAACGCGCGTCGTGGCCCCGGCAGGTCTCGTAGCGACTCACCCAGCAGCTGCGCGGCCGCTCGCGGGCCGTCCGACCCGAGCAGCCGGGCGACTGCGGCGCGGATCGTCGCGGGGTCGGCCGAGTTGGGGTCGAGCACCTCGCCCAGAGCGCGCTGCTCGATCGCGGCGGCACCGGCGAACTGGTCGGTCGACAGTGGCATCACGAGCAGCGGCACTCCCGCCGTCAGGGCCTCGGTGACGCTGTTGTTGCCGCCGTGCGAGATCGCGAGGGCCGCGTGCCGCAGCAGCGTCACCTGCGGCAGCATCTCGCGGACGAGCCATGAGCTCGGCAGCTGGCCGAGGAGGTCGCGTGGAGTGGACCCGCTCGCGAGCGCGACCCGGACGTCGAGACCGCGCAGGGCCGCGGCAATGCGGGCCAGCACGTCGGACCGCGCCGAGAGGAAGCTGCCGAGGCTGACGTACACCACTGGTTCGCCGCCGCGACGCAGCCAGTCCTGCACCTCCTCGTCACGCGCCTCCTCACGCACCGCCGATCCCAGGAAGGTGTGGCGCGGCAGCAGCGCGGTGCGCTGCTGCTCGTGGAGCTCCGCCGGGTAGTTGAGCAGCAGCACGTCGCCGGTCTCGGCGAACGCGTCGGCGCTCGGCGACGCACCGGGGCTCAGCTCCTCGAGAGCGGCGTTCCACTGCGTCGTGAACTCGTCGCGCACCTGTTCCGAGAGCCGGCGCAGGTCGGCGAGTGCCCCTGGCTCGGGGTCGAACGCCCGCGGCCAGGCGGGCGGGTAGCCGTAGACCTCGTCGCCGACGGTGAGTGCGGACGGGTGGCCGAGCACCACGTCCGCGTGGGGGATGCCGCTGCTCACGAGCGCGAGGCGCGCCCCGAACGCGAGATGGTCGACGATGACGGTGTCGGGCCTGACCCGGTCGACGACGTCGTGCACGGCGCGGGCCACGCCCACGGCGTTCCAGAGCAGGTCGTCGCCGCGAGCCCGCGCCTGGTAGGCGAGCGTCTCGACCGCGCCGAGGCGCGTCGCGGCGAAGAACCCCTTCAGCGAGTCGTCCTCACCGGCGGGCTGGTCCTCGACGCGGATGACGCCAGGGTTCGAACCGCGGCCGAGCTGTAGGTGCTCACGCTCGTAGCCGAACTGCGCCACGAGGGCGTCCGTGGCGTGTCCGGTGGCCACGACGACACGCTCGCCCGCCTCACGCCAGGCGGTCGCCAGCGTGGCCAGCGGGTAGAGGTGGGAGGCGTAGTCGGGGCTGATGACGAGGAGGGTCACGACGCCCCCTCCGCGACGACGGGCGACCGCACGCCGGCTCCTGCGGTCCGGGACCCGACCTGCTCGTACACGGAGGCGAGGTCAGCAGCCATGGTGTCGATGCCGAACCGGGTGCGGATCATGTCCCGCGCGCGCCGGACGCGCGCCGCCGCGCCGGGGGACTCCGCGAGGTCGAGGGCGGCGTGGGTGGCGGTGGCGACGACCTGTGGGGTGGACGTGTCGGTGAGGATCCCCGTGTCGCCGTGAGCGACGTAGGTTGCGGGGCCGCCGCCCGCCGGCGCCACCACGACGAGTCCGGCGGCCATGGCCTCCAGGATCGCGATCCCGAACTCCTCCTTGACGCTGGCGCTCACGTAGACCCCGCGCGGCGCACCGGCTGGGCGACGGGTCGGCGCGGCGGGTGCGCCCGTGGCGGCGTCCTCCGGCTCCTGCGCGCCTGCACCGAGCGCCGCGAGCCAGGCGGTCGCCGTCGCGTTGGGGCGGTGTCCGGCGAGGAGCAGCCCACGATGGGTGGCCTCGTCCGCGGGCACGGCGGAGCGGATGCGACCGAGCTCGGCTGCTTCCTCGTCACTCGGCTGGTCGAGGTCGCCGCCGACGAGGAGCAGGTTGCAGCGTGCCGCCAGGCTCGAGTCGTCCCGCCAGGCGCGCACGAGGGTGGCCATGCCCTTGACCGCGTTGAGGCGGCCGACCGACACGACGATCGGCAGGTCGCGACGCTCGGCGGGCAGCGTCGCCACCAGCCGCCCGAGCTCGTCCAGTGCTGCCGAGACCGCAGTCCCGCGCTTCGTCTCGTAGCGCACCTCCCGCATCATCCGGTCCAGGGCCGCGACGTCGATGCCCTCCCCGACGACGGTCGCCTGCTGTGCCCGGAGCTCGAGCCCGAGGAATCGGCGCAGGTCGCGCTCGACGTGGGGTCGTGGGAAGAGCACGAGGTGGTCGGCCTGGGCCGCGAGCTCGAGGAGCAGCCGGTCGCGGAACCACAGGTGCTCGGTCCGGTCGGCCTCCACGAACGTGGACCGGGTCAACGTGCCTGCCGCGTCGCGGGACGCGATGAGGGCCTGGGGGTCGGGGGCCAGCGTGAGCACGACCGGGATGTGGAGCTCGGCCGCCACCTCGGCGGCGGCCATGGACCCGAGGTCGGCCATCCGGAGGTGGATCGTGTCGACGTGTCCTGCCGCTCGCAGGATCCTGCGTATGCCGCGTCGGGTGGCCACGCGCGTCGGCCAGGCCTGCGCGACGCCGGGACGCGCGCCCGGGCGGGGGACGTGCGCGTAGTGGTGGCCCGGGACGAGCAGAGTCGATGCCGGCGCCTGTCCAGCCGGCCGTGCCGCACCCCGGAGGACGGGGAAGTGCGCCGGGTCAGGGTCGCCGCCGGAGATGGTGATGACGCGCTCCACCGCTGGCTGTCGCAGCAGGGCGTCACCGAGGTGGACGAGGAGGGTGGCGATGCCCCCGGTGTCCCCCTGCCCGGAGTGGTTCAGCTGTCCGTCGATGTCGGAGTGGAGGAAGAGCTGCGCCACCGTGAGTCCTCGCGGGGCCGCCGTCGCGGGCGCCGGGAAGAGGTCGTGAAGTGCCAGCCGGGCGGTCCGGGCCAACGGCCCCACGCTGCGCGACAGCGTGACGAGCAGGTGTTCGGCGCTGCGGTGGGCTGCCGGCCCGTCGCCGAGGGCGCAGACCGCCGCAGTGCGGACGGGCAGGGGCTCCGACTCGTCGCCGGCGAGTGCGAGGAGGGCCCGGGTGGACGGCGCACCGGCAACGAGGCCGAGGGTCTCGACCAGGCGAGCCCGGGCCGCGGCGTCGGTGCAGCCCGGCAGCGCGTCGAGCACTGCACCGCGCACCTCCTCGGGCGCGTGCTCGGCCCACTGCTCGAGGCTGCGCTGGGCCAGCATCCCGATGAACCCGCCGGCCCGGCAGGCACGGACGAGGGCCGGGAGTGCCTCCTCGACGAGTGCGGTGCCGCGGAGGGCGTCGACGGCGTGCTCGGCCACGTAGCCGCGCTGCCCAGTCAGCAGGCGGCCGAGGGTGGGGCCCGCAGACGCGTGCCTGCTGGCGCCGAGGGCGTGGACCGCCGCGATCGCCGTGAGTGGATCGCCCGTCAGCGCCTCGGAGCGAAGCGCCGCAACGGCATGGTCGGACGGCTCGGTGGCGGCGGCCGCGGCCAGCCGGGGTGCCGCGTGCATGCCTTCGAGGATGGTGGGGGCGGCCCTCACCGCGGCGAGCGCGAGGCCGACGTCCATGGCGTCAACCCTAGGGTGCAGTGGACGTGCCCATCGCGATCCTGTCCAAGGTTGGCCTGCGGCCGGTAGCGGCCAGAGGGGGACGTGCTCGGCGCGCGCGTGGCGGTATGCGCGGTGGCCTCGGTGGCCTCGGTGGCCTCGGCGGGCTTGCGAGTCAGGTCGCTCAGGACGCCACGGTCAGCTCGGCGGTGAGCGCGCGGTGGTCCGAGACCGGCAGCCGGACGGAAGCCGCACCCGTCGTGCGCACCGCACCGCGCACGAGCACGTGGTCGATCTGCTGCTGCGGGTCGTCGACGGGGAACGTCGGCTCCGACGCGGCCGACCGGAGGCCGGTGATGCGCGTCGCGCGGTCGGGGCCCATGTTGAGGTCGCCCATGAGCACGAGCGGCTGCTCGTCGTCGGCGACGTCGGCCATGAGCCGGCGCAGCTGGCGGCCGTTCCACCAGTCGATGAACGACAGGTGCGTGTTCGCCACCGTCACGACGCCGTCCGGCGTCTCCACGTCCGCGACCACCGCGACCCGCGGCTCGTCGCGCACCAGCTCCGGGCGCAGGCGCCCGCGGAACCGCATCGGCACGCGCACCGGCACCGGGGCCAGCCGCACCACCCGCCAGCCGCGCACCGGGAAGCGTGAGAGCAGGGCGATCCCGTATGCCGCCGCGTCGGGCTGCTCCTCGCCGGTGGCCGCGATCCACGTGGCACCGGGACTGCCCGACAGGGCTGCGACGAACCGGTGCTCGGGCGCGTCCATCGCCTCGGCGGCGATGGACGTGAGGTCGGCGTGGTCGGAGCGGTGCTGGTTGCGGTCGACCTCCTGGAGGGCGAGGACGTCGGCGTCGAGGTCGCGGATGGCTGACCGGAACCCGGCGAGGTCGACGTGCTGGTCGGTCGGCACGCGCCCGTTGAGGATGTTGAACGTCGCCACTCTCATGCCGTGGCCCTACCCGCGATTCGGCGGACGCACACGTCGGTGGCGCGCCCGGGCCGGCCGGACGGCATACGCAAGGAGAGCTGCCCGACGGGTA
Source organism: Terrabacter koreensis (assembly GCF_054783315.1). Lineage (NCBI taxonomy): Bacteria > Bacillati > Actinomycetota > Actinomycetes > Micrococcales > Intrasporangiaceae > Terrabacter > Terrabacter koreensis. The sequence goes on from NZ_BAAGQU010000004.1 coordinate 288,472, forward strand.
TGCGTTGGGCATGGGAGTCGAGGACGAGCCGGACCTGCGGGAGGCGCTCAAGGCGGTGGCGGTGGCGCTGAAGGGCTCGGGGGTGCCGTTCGCACTGATGGGCGGCTACGCCGCGTGGGCGCGCGGCGGCCCCGAGCCGGACCACGACGTCGACTTCCTCGTCGCCGACGAGGACGCCGACCACGTCGCGCAGTACCTGGCCGAGCAGGACTTCGACGTCGTGCAGCCCCCGGAGGACTGGCTCTTCAAGGTCTTCTGCAACGGTGCGATGGTCGACATCATCCACGGCCCGGTCGGCGGGCCGGTGCACCGGCCGGAGGTCCAGCGCGCCACCCTCATGGACGTGCTCTCGGTCGAGATGCCGGTGCTCGAGTCGACCGAGCTCGTCGTGCACAAGCTCAACGCGCTCGACGAGCACTACTGCGACGTCGCGAAGGTGCTGCCGGTGCTGCGCGCCCTGCGCGAACAGGTCGACTGGGAGCGGGTGTGCCGCGAGACGGCCGACAACGACTTCGCGGCCATGGTCCTCTTCCTGCTCGACCGCCTCGGCATCGTCGCCGCGGCCTGACGTCGCTCAGCCCATCACCAGACCCTCGATGTCGTGCTTCTGCACGATGGGCCGCAGCTCGTCGACGACGGGGCAGGCGAGGTGGTCGCGCACCCGCTGGGGCAGGCTCTCCCAGAACCCGTGGGTCACGGCGACGTCGTGGTGCGCGTCGTTGCCCGCACCGGGCGCGTCGACGCCGAGCACGAGCACCGGCCGCGAGACCGTGGAGGTGTTGGGCGTGCCGCGGTGGATGGTCAGCGCCGAGCGGGCGGAGATGTCACCGACCTGCGGGTACTTGCGCTGTGCCAGCGCCTCGTAGCGGGGGTACTCCGACTCCGGCGGGAACTGCTCGTGGTCGAAGGTGTCGCCCCGTTCCCACTGCGTGCCCGGGGCGATCTCGAAGGGTCCCATCTCATCGGTCGTGTCGACGGTGGTGAGGTTGAACGCGAGCGAGGTGAGCCGGTGCTCCTCCGTCGTCTCGCGGGGGCTGCGGAAGTCGCGGTGCCACGGCTGCACCTTCGCGCCGGGGAACGGGGTGTCGAAGCCCACCTCGACGATCGTGTAGTCGGGGCCGAGGACGGTCTCGCACACGGTCCGGACCCACGGGTGCTCGACGAGGTCGACGAAACCGCGCAGCGCCTCGGGGTGGATCTCGACGTACCACCGGTTGGGCCCGCGTCCCACGGCGCCGCCCTCGCGGGAGCGGGCCTCGTCGAACGCGACGTCGATGTCCTCGCGCAGCCGGGCGACCCACTCCGTGGAGAAGGCGCCGCGGCAGGCGATGATGCCGTCGGTCTCGAGCCCCCGCCGTATGCCGTCGAGGTCGTAGGTCTGCTCGGTCGTGCTCGTCATGTCGTGACGTTACCCACGAACAGGTGGGCTCGTCGCGGCGCGACCCCGGGACTCGTGGGGCCGCGCCGCGACGGATCAGGCCAGGCAGCGGTTGGAGTCGTTGCGCACGATCGAGTAGTAGAGGTTGCCCTCGTAGGCCCAACCGACGGTGCCGGTGCCCATGTGGCGCAGGTGCCACCAGATGTTGCCAGCGGTGTTCTTCGTCCAGCAGTCGAGCTCGACGCCGCTGCTGGTGCCGCTCTGCGTGTAACGCGTGCCGCACTCGGCGTGCGGGCCGGCCTTGATGGGGGCGCCCTGGTTGAGGCTGTTGTTGCCGCTCGAGCGGTCCTGCCACGCGGTCGAGCAGTCGGCCGCCAGGGCCGAGGGTGCGGCGGCGATGGCGAGGCCGCCGGCCAGCGCGGCCGACACGGCCAGAGCCTGGATGCGGCGGACGCGGGACGTGTGCTTCATGGCTTCTCCTTGGGTGGGGGGCTTTCCGGGGAGGAGCCAACGCAGGACCGCTAACAACCTGCTAATCCGCTGTGCGGCGGGGCATCATGGTCCGGTGGTCCGGTGGTCCGGTGGTCCGGTGGAGGCCCTTCCGTGAACTTCGCCTCAGTCCATCGACACCGATCGCCCTGGCTGCCACCGTGGAAGTAGCGACTGCGCTCCGTTGCCGTTGGGCGCGGACCGCGGAGAGGCTGCCGCTGATGACTGGTTTACCGTTCCTCGAGGCGTTGCCCCGCTTCGTGTTCTTCACCGGCAAGGGCGGCGTCGGCAAGACGTCGCTCGCCTGCGCGACCGCGGTCTGGTTGGCCGAGCAGGGTCGCACGGTGCTGCTGACGAGCACCGACCCGGCATCCAACGTCGGGCAGGTCTTCGACGTCACGATCGGCAACACGATCTCCGCGGTCCCCACCGTGCCTGGCCTGGAAGCCCTGGAGATCGACCCGCAGCAGGCCGCGGACGCCTACCGCGCAGCCATCATCGACCCGGTCCGGGACGTGCTTCCCGCTGACGAGATCTCCGCGATGACAGAGCAGCTCTCCGGGGCGTGCACCACGGAGATCGCCTCCTTCGACGAGTTCACCACCCTGCTTGCGGGAGAGGGCGTCACCGCCGCGTACGACCACGTCCTGTTCGACACCGCTCCCACGGGGCACACGATCCGCCTTCTCCAGCTCCCGGGCGAGTGGACGAGCTATCTGTCCGACGGCAAGGGCGACGTCTCCTGCCTCGGCCCGGTGGCCGGCCTCGACCGTCTCCGCCGCGACTATGCCGGCGCGCTCGCCGCCCTGACCGACCCGGCACGCACTCGACTCGTCCTGGTCACCAGGCCGCAGCGATCCGCCATCGGGGAAGCCGCCCGGACCTACGAGGAGCTGCGGGCGCTGGGCATGACGAACGCCCACGTCATCGTCAACGGCGTCATGTCGGCGTCTGCGGCCGACGATGATGCGGATGAGCTGACGGAGGCCATCCGTCTTCGCGAGCAGGCAGCGCTGAACGCGATTCCGGCGGACCTTTCCGCGCTGCCGAGGACCACGCTGCCGCTGCTGCCCTTCAACACCGTTGGTGTCCCGGCGCTCCGAGCGCTCCTCGGCCCGGCATCCGCTGCGCGGGGTGGGGCCAGTGGCGAGACCGTGTCGCTGCCCCTGGGCGCAGTCGGCCTGCGTCACCTCGTCGACGACCTCGAGAGGGACGGGCACGGCCTCGTGATGTGCATGGGCAAGGGCGGGGTCGGCAAGACCACGGTGGCCGCCGCGGTGGCCGTCGAGCTGGCCAACCGCGGCCATGAAGTCCTCCTCACGACAACCGATCCCGCGGCCCACCTGGGCGAGACGTTGCAGGCCCGGGTCGAGAACCTCACCGTCGAACGGATCGACCCGCAGCAGGCGATCACCGAGTACCGGTCCCGGGTCATGGCCGGCAAGGGCAAGGCCCTCGACGATGCGGGCAGGGCAGCGCTGGCCGAGGACCTGAAGTCGCCGTGCACCGACGAGGTTGCCGTGTTCCAGCAGTTCTCCCACGTGGTCTTCCGGGCCCGCAAGCAGTTCGTCGTGCTCGACACCGCGCCGACCGGACACACGCTGCTGCTCCTGGATGCCACAGGTTCCTACCATCGCGAGATCACCCGTCAGATGACCGAGGGCGCACGGTTCGTCACCCCGCTGATGCGGCTGCAGGACCCGGCCCAGACCAAGGTCATCATCGTCACCCTCCCCGAGACGACGCCCGTGCTGGAGGCCGAGGAGCTGCGCGACGACCTCGGTCGTGCCGGCATCACACCCTGGGCCTGGGTCGTCAACGCCAGCCTCACCGCGGCGGCGCCGACCTCACCGTTCCTGCGCACGCGGGCCCGAGCCGAGACCGCTCCGCTCGCTCGCGTCAGTCGTCTCTGCCCGCGCGTCGCCGTGCTCCCGCTGCTCGCTGAGGATCCCGTCGGCCCTGCAGCCCTGGCCGCGTTGACGGCTCCGAGCGTCGTTGCCGACCCTTCGCGGGACGCCTTGCTTCCATCCCCCTGAGATCCCAGCCTGCCGGTCGACAGTCACGATCGCGCCGATCCTGCCCGGGGCCGGCCTGTCGAGCGACGGAGGAAAGACGAAGCCGCAGGTCAGAGGGCTCTGAGCCTGCGGCTTCGTGGGTTGTGGCCAGGGGCGGGGTCGAACCGCCGACCTTCCGATTTTCAGGTGTCGGCAGCCATCCGGCGAGGGGTACTGACGTCGTCCTGATGTGGGCGGGCGGCGGAAGGCGTCCGGTGTGCAGGTCCTTGAGTCCGGTCACGTTGGTGTCACTGCTGATGTCAACGCAGGTCTTGCGCCACATCTGCCCGGCACCCTGATAGCGGCCAGCACCAGGACCCCGGTCAGTGGGTCAAGGGTCGAGCTTGCTCGATCGCGAAGCGACGCTTTGCGCCCTTGACGCGCTGGCCGGGGTCCGGACGATTAGGCTGCAGGGTGTCGGCCTTCGCCGTCATGAGGCCCGTTTGCTTGGGCCCGGGCGAGGACGGCGCGGCGGCGCCGCCCGCAGCTGGGCCCCGCGCCGGCGAAGCCGGCGCCTTGACGGAGAAAAGAGATTCCTCACCAGCTACTTCGTCCAGAACGCCCGGCAGCTGTAGCGGGCAGGGGCTTTGGTGCAGAGGAAGCAATGGTGGTCATTGTCGGGTGGCACATGGGGTCTGGGTTGTGCTGTATGGGTGACGTGGAAGGGCACGAGACGGCTGGGCATTTCGCTGCGAAAGCGGTGCTCTCGCTGGGATCATCGTCGCATGAGTGGGTCGGATTTCGATGCGCAGCTCGAGGCAGCCCGAGAGGCAATCGTCGAGTCCAATCGGGTCGGGGAGGCCAGGGCGCAGCAGGTTCGCCGCCAAGCAGATCTAGCAGCAGTGGCGCGCGCCGAGTTCCGGCGGTTCTGTTCATGGTTCTCACCTCGCGCAAGTGCAGCGAATCTTCCCATCCATGTACACAGAGTGCCCGGGTGGATCCGATCACGCGTGAACCACCGCGGCTGGGTGGCCACAAAGCCGGGCTGGGCCGATCCCCCGGCCTGGGGGCCGTCAGTTGACTTCATCGTCACTTCAGAGGGTGCGGTTTTCGACATGAATGGTCGAGCGGTCCAGAACCCGGATCCTGAGTTGCTCGAACAATTGCGACTCGACCTGTTGGCGCGCCTCGCGGCGGCCGGAGGCTAGTGGTCGGTGCGGCGCGCCGACGACTTCCTACGCGGTGGCGTTTCGGCGCCGAAGTCTAGCCTCGATCCGTAACCTTGCCAGTTGCCAGCAGGTGCCGCGCGACGATAGTTACGAAAGGCTAATCAGATATTCAGCCAACCGCGCGAAGGTTCTGTGTTTCCGGACCAGGCCGGGATCAGCCGCTGGGGGTCAAAAAGCGCAGTGCCTCGGTGGCACGCTGGCGCATGGCTTGGGATATGTCCAGGGAAGCGTGGGGGCTTGAGTCCGGGTGTGCAGTGCGCCTGTACGCATCGACTTCGGCTCTGATGATTCGCACGACGGTCTCGTCCAACTGGTCACGTCGAGTGCCGAGGGGGTGGGGTTGCGGGCCGCCCGGGATGGGCTCGCCGGAAGAATCAAGCAAGAGGGGGAGAACGGACCATTCCTCGTTTACGAGTGTGAACAGGACCGTGGAAAGACCTGGGAAGTGATCGATTTGTACGGCGTGAAGGGACCGGTCGAACTGGGTGATCCGCGCGTCCCATCCGGGATATAGATGCGCGAGGCGGTCTGCGAGTTCTTTCAGCGCCAACATGTCCCGCTCTCCGCTGCTTTGCGGGGAGGTGGCCGCTCGGAAGGTCCGGGCATCAAGGGAAGGTTCTGTGCTCGCCTGTGGTGGGCGTACGGGGGAGCCTGACCTATGGTCCGAAGGTGCCGGGCTGGTGCGGACTGCGCGCACCACCATGAGAACGAACATGCCTGCGATGGCCCCGAGGCCTCCCACCAGAACTGGCTGGTCGCCGGATGCTTGGCTAAGCATGGAGCTGACGATGACACCGCCGATGATGGCCGCCCATATGTAGGCCATTATCCCTCCTCATAGCTCGAGACGAGGCGAGCGTAGCGCGTGGCCGCAGGTCGTACGGGGATCGTCCGGGCCAGGGAGAAGCCTCTCGATGAGATTTCAGCGGACGCTCGAAACACCAGACCCTCCAAAAGGCGGTGATGAGCACGAAGTGAGCGAGAATGCCGGGCTCCGGCGGAAGCTTTGGTCAGTAGTACTCGCGGACATAGCCCAATGCCTTCTCGAATACGTCGTTGTCGCGAATTTTGAACTGAACGTAGAGAGTCCTGCGCAGGGCCTGCCGGACCTCCTGATCTCCTCTTATGGTCGACTGCCAGCCGTCGAAGCGGACAGCTCGAACCACTTCGTCAATCCGGCTGACGACGTTCTCGACGATGATTGGTGTCTCATCGCCTTTGAGGGCCTCGAATAGCTCAGTCAGTGCCGCCTTGCCCTGCTCCTCCCGAGGCACGTCGGCGGCGGCCTTCTCCGCCGCGACGGTGTCACGGGCCAGTTCTAGAAGCTCACGCAAGAAGTCCAGGCTGGACTGCTGGATGTCGGCGTACTTCTCCCGAAGCGCGAGAAGGCGCTGTCCCAGTGCGATGAAAACCGGGTTGTTGAGGTGGCGTGCGATCCGGGCGGTGATCTGCCTCTCGACCTCGTCAACCGGGATGTCCTTGCGCTTTCCGGTCATCAGGTCCTCGATGGTCTGCGCATCCAGGACGATCGTCTCGGCGCCTTCCGGGATCTCCACCTCGAGGTGCTCGTTGATGAGGTCGACGGTCTTTGCGCCCAAGGCGTGCCAAACGAGCCGGCCGGCTATGTCAGAGGGACGGACGGACTCATACACGTCGGTGAGCCAGCGGTAGTCGTCGCGGAAGGCGCCGAGCATCGGGTCTGGGCTCAGCGCCTCCCACAACTGGGACACGATGCTGTACGCAAGGCCGAACTTATCCTTCGTCGCAACATCGGCAATCGCCGACTGTGCTTGAACGAGTCCCTCGTAGCCACCGACCGTTCGGTCCACGCCGGGGAAGAATGCAACGGCGGCCGCCATGGCTGGTGCGAGTTGTTCCTTGAGCTCCTGGATGTTGGAGATCACCTGCTGCACGGACTTCTCGTCGAAGGCCAGTGACTTGGCGACGTCGTCGAAAATGCCGAGGTAATCGACTATCAGGCCGTGGGTCTTGTTGGGCGGGTAGACCCGATTGGTGCGGGTGATCGCCTGCAGGAGAGTGTGCTCCTTGAGCGGCTTGTCGAGGTACTGGCAGTAGAGGATCGGGGCGTCGAAGCCGGTGAGCAGCTTGGCCGTGACGATCAGTATCTTCAGCGGGTCGGCGGGATCGTTGAACCGCGCGACGACATGTTCCAGCTCGTCCGCGCCAGGCGTCCACGTGGCCCACTCCGTTGCGTCGCCGCGCGATTTCGACATCACGATCGTCGACGCGTCCGGGCCGAGATGCTTGTCGAGCTCCTCCTTGTAGGCGACACAGGACGCCTTGTCGTACACGACGACCTGTGCCTTGAAGCCATCCGGCTCGACCTTGGCTCTGAAGTGGGCAGCGATGTCTGCGGCGATCTTGGCGATGCGAGAGGGCGTCTTGATGAGCACCTCGATCGAGGCAGCCTTCCTGGACAGGGTGACCTTGTCCACCTCCGTTAGTCGCTCCTCAACCGCCAGTTCCTCAAAGGCAGTGTCGATGGCCTCCTGGTCGATGTGGAGTTCCGAAAGGCGAGGTTCGAAGTGCAACGGCAAGGTGGCACCGTCCCGGATCGAGTCATGAAACGAGTAGCGCGACATGTAGCCCCCCTCGTCCTCGGGGGATCCGAACCACATGAACGTGTTGCGATCGCGTTTGTTGATCGGTGTGCCGGTCAGGCCGAAGAGGAACGCGTTGGGCAGGGCCTCGCGCATCTTCTGCCCGTAATCACCCTCCTGGGAACGGTGCGCCTCGTCGACCATCGCGATGATGTTGTCACGGGCATCGAGCACGCCGGGCGCCTCGCCGAACTTGTGAATCGTCGTGATGATTACCTTCCGTGCACCTTGGCTCAGCAGCGTCTGCAACTGGGAGCGCGAGTCGGTCGAGACGAGACCAGGTACATCGGAGGCGTTGAAGGTGCCAGTGATCTGTGTGTCGAGGTCGATGCGGTCGACGACGATCAGGATTGTCGGGTTAGTCAGGGCAGCCATTGCCCGCAGCTTGAGCGCGGTGAAGACCATGAGCAGCGACTTTCCCGAGCCCTGGAAGTGCCAGATCAGACCCTGCTTGATCTTGCCGAGCATTACCCGCTCGACGATCAGGTTGGTCGCTTGGAACTGCTGGAACCGGGCGATGATCTTGATCTTGCGGTGCTTCTTGTCTGTGGCGAAGACCGTGAAGAACCGCAGAAACTCCAGGACGGCTGCTGGGTTGAGGACGCCCTCGACCGCCTCCTTGACGGCGACCAGGCCGACCTTGGCCGGAGCGTCGTCACTGGTCGTTTCCTCTCGCCACGGACCCCAGAGTTCGACAGGCATTCCGACCGTGCCGTAGCGGAAATCCTTGCCCTCAGTCGCAAAAGAGAAGACGTTCGGTACGAAGAACTGCGGCACGCTCTGCTCGTAGTCGTCGTGCACCTGCGCAGCACCGTCGATCCACGTGTACGCCGCTCGAACCGGAGTTTTCGCCTCACCCACCACCAGCGGCATGCCGTTGCACCACAGCACTAGGTCGAAGCGCTTTTCAACGCGTGCCTGCTTGAACGTGACCTCGGTCGAGATGACCCACTGGTTCGCCGAGTAGTCCTGAAGGTCATCGAAGTTGATCAACCGGACCGTCGTGTGCTCGCCGTTCGGGCCGAAGGGCATCGACTTCTGCCCGTTCAACCACGCCATGAACTCCTCGTTCGCCACCACGGGGTGCGGGCTGGTCCTGGCGGCGATCAGGATTGCCCGGAGGTTGTAGATGACCTCGTCGGCTTTCGCTGGATCGGCCGCGATCTCTGGGTTAAGACGGATCAGCGCCGCTTTTACGGCCCCTTCGAGTAGCACTTCGTCGCTTCGACGTGGCAGCACCGCTCCCGGCAGGAACTGGACATCGATCGACTTCGACAAGTCGCGGACGAAGTCCCGGACCGAGTTGGCCTCGTTGAACTGGGCCATCAGTTGCCTTCAAAGACGCTGGCCGACAGAGAGGTGCGGAGAGCAATGAGCGCCTCGCGCTCCGAGTTGATGACTGTCACGACGTTCGCGAGACTACGCATTTCTCTCACCATCGCCCGCCGGGAGGCGCCATCCGTCGACCACGGGATCCGCTGCTCGTTCAGCCACCGCACTGCAAGGTTGCCAAGACCCACCGATCCGGAAGCCGCTTCGCTCATCCGCTCCTGCATTGTCGGCTCGCTCAAAACCCAGTACAGGTACTCACGATCAGCGGGATCGTTCGACTTCATGAGGAACTGGAACGCTGAAACTGCGTGTCCATGTGCCTGCGCCGGCGGCAGGTACACATTCCCAATGCGCTGTCTGTTCCCGTTCGTCCGGATCAGTACCAAGCTTGCGTCGTCGATCTTGCCGACACTCTGCGCGAGCCCTGTGACATGCCCGACCCCATCGAGGTTGATCGTGCCGTCGGGCTTGGTGTTGGGGATTCCAAGCACTGGAACGGATCCCTCGACTGGGTGGTCGTTGACGGCAGAGGCCGCAAACGACGGCCCGGACCTTGTGGTGGCGACCTCGCCAAGGCGAGTCGTTGTCGGCATCTTTAACAACCGGTGATGGGCGAAGCGTCCAAGTGCGGTGCTTGCCGCGTCCCGCTCAGCGTTCAATGCGAAGAGATGGCGTTCGACGGCCCAAAGGAGATCCGCAAGAGGCTTCTGGTCGTCGATGCCCGGGAGGTTGAACTCGAAGTTGGCGAGGTCGCGCCAGTTGGTGCGCGGCGAGAGCGATCCGGCCGAGGTGTCGAGTGCGTGGTCGAAGAACTCGTTGGACTGGACGAGGAATGGCAGGAACTCGCCTAGCAGCTGGGTCTCGTCGGCTTCGAATGTGTAGATGTCCCCTGAGCAGATGGCATCGCACTCGGCGTAGGCGACCTTGCGCTGGTAGGCGCGGCGCTTTCCGAAGAGGGTTTGGCCAGGCTTTACGCGGCGAGTGAAGGTCGTGCCATCCGCAATCGACCCCCATCGCTGAATCTTGAGCTCGCCAGGGTCCATATGCTCCATGGCGATGACGCGGTCGATGCCGGCGCCATCGGCGTCGCGAACGGTCACGTTGACGTTGTTCACGACGTCTCCGAAAGAGACACGCTTCCATGTGGACTTGTCGAGATTGAGAGTCACGTCGACACCTCCGTTCGTAGCAGGGCAATGACTTCGGCGATCGTGGCGTCAGAGTTGGCGACCGCGACTCTCCATGCCTCAAGGGCACCGTCTAAGTCGATCTGCCCGCCAGCATCAGCTGCCTTCGCGCCGGTGACATACAGAGGGATCGCGAGGCTGTATTTCCTCCCCGCGATCTCATCGAGGGTTGCTACCGCCGCAAACTGGTCGAGGTCGCTGAACCCGCGGTACGCGTTGAGGATCTTGGTCTGGTGCGACTCGCGCAAGAACGACTGGGCCTGTTCACGCGCCACCTCGTTGACCGCGTTGATGAATAGCACCCTTCCCGCACGATCCGCAGGTTTGTTGGCCCTCAGCGTGATGACTATGGCTTCCATAGGCGAGTTGTAGAACAGGCCGGCGCCGAGCCCGAGGACGCACTCGACCAGGTCTGACTTCACGAGTGCCTCGCGTAAGGCCGCCTCCTCACGGCGGAAGAGCACGCCGTGCGGGAACAGGATTGCTGCTCGTCCCGTCTTGGGATCGAGGCTCTTGGCAATGTGCTGGAAGAAGGCGTAGTCCGCACGACCCTGAGGCGGGACACCCCAGACGTTGCGGCCGTAGGGGTCGGTGGCGAAGGCTTCGCGGTTCCACGCTTTGATGGAGTAAGGGGGGTTGGCCAACACGACGTCGAAGGTCTGCAGGCGTCCCTTCGCGTCGTGGAAGGCCGGCCGCGACAGGGTGTCGCCGTGAGCGATGTGACCGTCGGTGACGCCGTGAAGGAACAGGTTCATCCGCGCGATGGCTGACGTCCCGTAGTTGAGTTCCTGGCCGTAGAGGCGGAGGTTGCGCCACTCCTTCCCCTGCCGCTTGACCTCGGCGGCAGTGGAGATCAGCATGCCGCCGGTACCGCACGTGGGGTCGTAGACCGACTCGCCCGGCCGCGGTTCCAACATGAGCGTCATCAGGTGAACGAGGGTGCGGTTGGTGTAGAACTCCTGCGCCGTGTGGCCCGAGTCGTCGGCGAACTTCTTGATCAGGAACTCATACCCGTTGCCGAGTTCGTCTTCGGGCAGGTTCGCGATCGACAGGGTCTTGGTTGAGAAGTGCTCGATCAGGTCACTGAGCGTGGAGTCGGGCAGCAGATTTCTGTTGCCCCAGTCGCCTTCACCGAACACGCCTGGGAGGGTGTCGGGGTTGGCGGACTCGATCGCGCGCATGGCCTTCAGGACCGTCGAGCCGATGTCACTGGTGACAGAGCGAATGTCGTCCCAGTGACAGGCATCGGGGATGGCGAACCGGTGGTTCTCGGGGAGGTCGGCGAGTTCTTCGTCGCCGTATACCTCCATTGCGGCGGCTCGCTCCTCGTCGTAGACGTCGGAGATGCGCTTCAAAAAGACCAATGGGAAGATGTACTGCTTGTAGTCGCCGGCGTCGATAAGGCCACGCAGGACGATGGCGGCGCCCCAGAGGTAGCTTTCCAGCTCGCGCTGGGTGATGCGCGTGCTCATGCTGACAGCCCCCATTTCGCCAGCTCTGCCTCCAAGGCCGACCGGGTCTCCGATGCGCTTGCGTGCGCTTCTTCGAGGCCCGCGAGCGCTTGCTCCGCTGTCAGTTTCTCGCGAGCATCGGCGGGAGCCACATAGAGGGGGATGCTGAGGTTGTAGTCATTGCCAGCGATCTCATCGAGGTCGACGACGCGTGAGAGGCCGTCGATGTCGCCAAAGGTCTCGTATGCGTCCAGCAGTCGCTGAGCGTGCTCGGGTTCCAGGGTGTTCTGGTTGCGCCCCTTCTTGAGCAGGTTCTCTCCGTTAATGAAGAGGACCTTGCCCTGCTCGTCGGGCTGCTTGTGGTGGCGCAGGACCAAGACGCAGGCGGCCAGGCCGGTGCCATAGAACAAGTTGGGCGCGAGACCGATGACGGCGTCGACGACATCGGACTTGAGGATGTGCGTGCGGATTCGTGCCTCCGCCCCCTGACGGAAGAGTGCACCTTGCGGCAGGACGACGGCGACGCGACCGGTCTTGGGGCGTGCGGAGGTGAGCATGTGCTGGACCCATGCCCAGTCGGCGTACCCCTTCGGCGGGACGCCCCCAAGAGCGTTGCGGCCCCACTTGTCGGACGGCCACTCGGTATCGCCCCAGTTCTTCAACGAGAAGGGCGGGTTGGCGACGACGCAGTCAAACTGTGCGAGGTGATTGCCGGTGTAGAAGGCTGGGTTGCGCAGGGTGTCCTCGCGGATGATCTTGAAGTCTTCGACACCGTGCAGGAGCAGGTTCATCCGGGCGATGGCGGAGGTGGCCAGAACCTTCTCCTGGCCGTAGAGCTTGCCCCAAAGGGTCTTTGGGCTACCGCCAGCAGTCTTCACGTGCTCGATGACTTCGATCAGCATGCCGCCAGTTCCGCAAGCCGGGTCGTATACGCTCTCGCCCTCGACCGGGTTCAGGATGTTGATCAGCAAGCCAACCACCGAGCGCGGGGTGTAATACTCGCCGGCCTTCTTGTTCGACTGGTCGGCGAAGCGCTTGATGAGGTACTCGTACGCGTTGCCGAACACGTCAGGGGCCACGTTCGCGTTGGTGAGCGTCTTGGTTGAGAGGTGCTCGATCAGGTCGGCGAGTTTGCGGTCCGGCAATTTGTCTTTGTTGGTCCAGTTTGCGTTGCCGAAAATGCCGTAGAGCGTCTCAGGGTTGGCCTTCTCGATCTCGCGGAACGCTGTCTGCAGGGCGCTGCCGATGTTCTCTGTGCGGTTGCGCACGTCGTTCCACAGGTTGTCGCTGGGAATGGCGAATCGGTGGTTCTCTGCGAAGGCAGCGAACTCGCGGTCGCCGCCGGACTCCTCGAGCGCTTGGGCGAATTCTTCTATGTAGACGTCACTGATCCGCTTGAAGAACATCAGCGGGAAGATGTACGCCTTGAAGTCGGCCTGGTCGATGCTTCCGCGAAGCAGATCCGCCGCCTTGGCGAGGTACTGCTCCAGTTCGGGCAGGGTGATGCGGTCAGTCACTTGGTTCCCTTGGAGTCGTCTGGGCCGTCTTGCTGGGTACGTGCGACAAAATTGTCCGGCTTGGCTAGTCGTGCGTTGTAGCGGATGGCGTCAAGGAGGGCGGATCCAACGGCGCTTGCTTCTTCAGCCAGATGGGCGGAGTCTTCGTGTAGCAGCTGGAGTGAGAGCACCGCGAGTCGAATGTCACCCTGCTCGAGCAGGGGAACGAGCGGGATCTCAAGATCTTTGATCGATGCCCGCTGGATGGTGGAACCGCCCTGGAACCTCTCGTTCCAGCTGCCACAAAGCGCGATGGCGAGATAACCAGGAGACAGCACTTCTCGGTCTAGCACTCGGAGCCGATAGACCCCCGTTGTCGGCAGGTGACCGCCGGCCTCGTCGACCCGGGCGCAAATTTTGTTCATCGTCGTTACCAGGACGTCGCCTTCCCAGGTCAGTTCGGGGTAGGCGTCGTATCCGTTGTCGATACCGACCGCACGTAGGGTGCCGTCCCGTACATCCGAGGCTGTGGCTAGGCGCTCGCGAAGCTCTTCAGGCGCGTCCTCGTAGCGGTCCTTCGGACGGCCCATGCGCAGGTCCAGCACCCCCTGGTCCACCAGTTCGCCTACAGTCATGACCCGCGATTTCGAGAAGCTCGCGAAGTGCTCAAACGACTTGAGGACGTTCTGCAGTTTCGTCATGGTGTCATTGATCGCCGACCAACCTAACCGGTAGGTGTCGGCAACTTCGCTTGGCTCACGCACCATGCGGTCCACCCAACGCTGCGGCGTGAGAAGCGACTCGGCCGCGAGGACGTCGGTGATCCCCACCACCGCGTGAGGGACGCCCTCGCGCGCTTGCGGGTCCGTCAGCCAGGTGGCGACGTTGTGTTCGGGTGAGACCGTCTCGGCAGCGTCAATAAAGAGAATGCTCTCTACGGCAGCCTCTGGGACGGGGCGGCGGAGCACCCAGAGCGCCAATGGGATTGACGTGTGCGGCAAGAGCTTCCCAGGGAGACCTACGATGGCCTCGACGCAGCCCTGCCTTACGAGTTCGGCGCGAATCCGGCCTTCCTCACCGCTCCGGAAGAGCGTCCCCGTTGGGCTCATGACGTAGGCGCGCCCGTCATCCGCGAGGTGCGCAATGGCGTGTTGGAGCCATGCCGTGTCCGCAGACGACCGAGGTGGCGCACCGAAATCGAAGCGTGCGTCGGTCAGGCGACGGGAAGCATTGAGCCGGAGGCCGAACGGCGGCTCAAGGAGGATGACGTCGGCGTGCAGGTTTGGGTCTATGTCCTCAGACAGCACGTCCGTCAGGGTCAGCTCGATCTGTACGTCATGCAGCGCGGCCCGCTGAGCAGCGATCTTCAACGCGCGCTGGTTGATGTCGTGCCCAACCAGGTGGCTGGGGCGCGCTCCCAACCGCACGGACTCTATGAGGGCGGCTGCAATGCCGCAGGCCGGGTCGTACAAGACCCCACCGGGCTGCGCCGCCGCAAGGTTGGCTAACAGAGTGGATGTGCGCGAACCCACGAAACCAGAGTCTGCGCCAAGCTTGCCCTGGGAACGAGCGAGCCGCTCGAGAGCGAAGTCGGCTGCAGTTCCGAGCTCGGGGACCTCCACCCGGTCGACGGCTTCCTTCACTAGCGCCAACGTGTGCTCAGCGACGTTCGGCACCTCAAGAAGGGCGTCGCTGCCGGTCTTGCGTGCAACCGCCAGCGACAGCACGAGTTCGGCCGCATCGTCGGCAGAGAGCCGGTCGCGCAGAAGATTGAGTGCGGACCACACGTCCATCTCGCCGCTCTCGCCGACCTTCGGACGGACGGACTCGTTCTTGGTCTTGCTTGCGTGACGCTCTAGCCACTCGGTCACCTCGTTGCGCGAGAACAGCGGCTTGCTCGGCGACCCGGCGA
This sequence comes from Terrabacter koreensis, assembly GCF_054783315.1. Classification (NCBI taxonomy): domain Bacteria; kingdom Bacillati; phylum Actinomycetota; class Actinomycetes; order Micrococcales; family Intrasporangiaceae; genus Terrabacter; species Terrabacter koreensis. Next base: position 303,561 of record NZ_BAAGQU010000004.1, read on the forward strand.
CCGGGGCGGGGAAGGTCTCGATTCGCTTTCGCCAGTTGCTGACCGCGCCACGCGAGACGCCTGCGATATCTGCGATGTCGCTTGGTGACACGAGGCCCTCATCCATGCCCTGAATCATGCCGCTCCCCCGTAATCGATAGCCATGCGGTCAAAGAGGACCACGTGCGTCGCCGCCATCCGGAGACGCTTCGAGCAATGGCCCAAGGGCGCCAGGACTGTGACGCGGACGCCTGCGGCTCCTAGGGCGGCGACCGAATCGGCAAATATGCCATCCCCCGACACCAGCACGACCTCGTCGAACCGCTCCTCGACACGTTCCCCTTTGAGGACGTCGAGCAGAGCGAGGTCAGCGCCGTTTTCGCCCGACCGAACAACCAGCCGAGACCCGCGCCAGCCGAGCCCGGTCGACACGAGACCGATGTGGCTGGTGCCGATGACCACATGCTCGGTTCCATCAAGGTGTGCCGCCTCCCTGACGGAGCCATGAGCTCCTTCTGCCTGCTCGACCCTCAAGACTGCTCCTCCCACCACATTCTCGATGTCCACGACCACGAGGCGACGGCCCCGCAGCATGCGCTTCTTCTGCGGGAGCGCGACCGCCGCACTGCTCGTAAACATTACTTGACCTCTCGATGGCTGTGAACCCGGTTTTCGGGAATGGCTGTAAGGTACGCGCACATGGGCTCGTCTGTCAACCGTGAACTGGGTTCACAGCCGTGTGGGGCAGCGGTTCCCTTCACGAAGGTCAGACTGGATAGTCGCTTCTTGGGGCGATGACGGCCGCTCCGTGCAGTTCCGTCGTGGTGCGCGCGAGGCAGGGGCCGTGTTCGGATCGGGTCCCTCAACTGCAACTTCGGTCCCTGGCTGAGAAGGCTGTTGGTGAACGGAGGGCGACGGATCGTTCAGAACTTGGTCAGCCCTCGGCGTGTTTCTTCTTTCTTCTGGTGAGGGTCGCGCTGCTCTGGAGTGGGCGATATGCCCGATTCCATCCAGAAGGGGACATCATGAGCACCATCGCAACGCTGGCCACCGCGGCTGGCACGACCGGCCTCCAGGGCTGGATCAAGTCCAACATCATCCCGCTGCTGCTCCTGCTCGTGGCGACCATGCTGTTCGTGCTCGCGCAGCGTGGTGACAACGCCAAGGCGATGCGAGTTGTCGCCGGAGTCGTCATCGCGCTGGCAGTTCTGGGCCTCGCCACGAGCGGAAAGGCCGACAGTGTCGGCTCGTGGATGGCCTCGCTCGTAACGGGATGAGCTGACGATGCGTCTACCGGTCGACGACGAGATCTACAACGTCAACTCCGTCTGGCTCGGTCCGCCCAACCGGACCCTGCCCTTCCGAGCCCGATACAGCGCCTACATGGTCGGCGCGGTCGTGTTCGTGCTGCTGCAGATGATTGAGCGCCGTCTGGGCATCGGGCTGGGCTTCTTCTCCCTCGCCTACAGCCTTCTGGCGACGGTCGCCCTGACCCGGCTCATCCTGTCCGTGGTCAACCCCGACCGTCCGCTCGGGGCCGTGCTAGCCGCGTTCGCGCACGAGGTCTCTGCGCCCCGCGATGACCAGAAGGTCAGAGCGCACACAGTCCGCCCGGCTCGAGTGCGTGCTGTCCCCTCGCGCCCGAGCCGGGCCCTACGCAAGGCCCAACGCCGAGCGCGAGCAGAGGCAGCTGCCGTCGACCGGAAGCCCATCACCGAGGGGACGAGCGCATGAGCGGAAAGAGAGGCCTGGCACTCCGCCGGATCTCCGGACACTGCACGGTGACCGCGCAGAAGGTGATGGCGTGGTATCTGCTTGACCCGCAGGGCTGGTCGTTCAGGCCGGATGGCGTGCGGGAGCAGCTGATCGTCGACGGCGCCGACGTGTTGTCACAGCTCGCCAAGCGAGAGGTTCACCTGCGTGTCACGACCCGCCCGTACCCGGTCGCGAAGTGGGCCCGCGACCACGACGCCAACGCGCCGGCACCGCTTCCTGCCTGGGCCCAGCACCTCACGACGGACCAACACCGACTCGCGTCCTTGTCGATGGCGGACAAGGAGGTCTACCTCGGCGTCGAGATCCCAAGCCGCAGCCCGCTGCTCAAAGCCCTCGGCTCGATCGGTGACAGCCTCAGCGACAGCTTCGCCGGAGCGGTCTCGCAGCGAGAGGTCACGGCGCTCGAGAAGCAGATCCGGGCCACCGATGAGCTGATGAGCTCACCCGGCCTCGAAGGGGCGCCAGCGACTGCGCGGCAGCTCGAGTGGCTGCTGCACCGTTCCTGCTCTCTGGGGCTGCCGGCTCCGCTGACTTTGGGAGGCGTCGAAGGAGGTGCTTGGGACCTCGACGACTTGGGCGAGTTCACCGACCGGGTCAACTGGTTCGCAACCCCCTACGGCCGCACGATCCGCGTCGTGGGCGAGCACGACGACCGACGGATCGAGCGACACGTGTGTGTCCTGTCGGTGGGACGCATGACGGATCTCGACATCCCGCCGGGCATCCCCTGGATGCAGCGCACCGACGAGTTGCCCTTTCCGGTCGAGTGGTCCGGCCGCATCCTGGTCGAGGACGCCGCCAAGGTCGGGGCCGCGATGCGTCGCAACATCCAGAAAATCCGCGCGCAGGCCAACCACTACGAGCTCGAGCACCACGAGCCCGCCCCCGGGGCCCTGGAGCGTCAGGCCAACCGCGCCCTGGCGGTCGAGGACGAGATCTCGATGGGCCTGTCTGGTCTGTCTACCCGCACCACCGGCTGGTACCGCATCGCTGTCGCGGGAGCCACTGAGGACGAGGCCATTGATCGGGCCAGCCTCGTGCGCAAGCTGTACGCGCCACAGATCACGATCGCCCGCCCGCAGGACCAGTACGCCGTGGCCCGCGAGTTCATCCCCGACGAACGCCTCGGCTCAACGGCATACCGACGCCGTATGCCTGTGACGACCCTCGCGGCCGCCGTCCCTGCCGCGACCGCCACCGTCGGCGACCGCATCGGCATCCACTTGGGCCAGACGTCCGGCACCTCCGCCCGGGTGGTCACGTGGGAACCATGGCTCGCCACCGAGCGCGAAGAGGAGTCCGGTCTCGCGGTCCTCTGCGCGGGCCTTGGCGGCGGCAAATCGACCGCCGGCGGCAACATCATCTACCGCACGGTCATCCAGGGCGTCCCGTGGACGGTGCTCGACCCGTCCGGCCGTCTCGCCGCGCTTACGCAGCTGCCCGAGCTCGCGGCATACTCACGCGCTGTCGACTTGCTCGACGCCGCGCCCGGCTCGCTGTCCACCTATCGCGTGATCGCGGAACCGGACCGCAAGCACTACCCGGACGAGGCGTCATGGCGGGCTGCGATGGAGCAGGCGAAGGACACCAGGCGACTCCTGACGAGCAGCGTCCTGCGCGCGATGCTGCCCAAGCAGTTGCAGGAGCACGTCCTCTCCGAGGTCGCACTGATGCGCGCCGTTGGATCCGTGCCGGCCAACGTGTGGTCCTCTTGCGATCAGGTCGTCAACGCTCTCGCTGAGCTCGACCGCGGCCCACACGGTGAGCCCACCGGTGACACCGACCTGGCCCGGCACGCCGGCTACATGGCCGACTTCCTGCGCGAGGCGGCTAAGACCAGCCATGGCCGCCTGATCTTCCCCGCTGGGCGACCCGCGGGCGAGGGCGGGTTCGAGCCGCTTCTCACGGTGTACTCCCTGAGGGGTTTGGCGCTGCCCGACGAGAGCACACGTGGCGGTGAAGACCTCGACGAGCGGTTGTCGATGTGCGTCATGTACCTCGCCGCCTGGCTCACCCAGCGCGGCATGTATTTCGGCGACGTCCACGCTCGCAAGGGCATCTTCATCGACGAGGCCTGGGCCCTGTCCACCTTCTCGAGCGGACGGCGCTTCATTGACCGAGCCGCGCGCGACTCGCGCAAGCACAACACGCGGGTCCTCATGGCCTCCCAGAACCCGGCCGACCTGCTCAAGCTCGACCTGGCCAACCTCTGCTCGGCCGCGTTCATCGGTCGCCTCACCGGTGAGGACGCGCAGCGGGATGCCCTGCGGTTCATCCCCGGCATCCGCGACGGCCTCGGCTACGAGCAGATCTTCGGCACCTTGTCCCGGCCCTCGCGTGACGGTCTTCGCGGACCGAGGGAGTTCGTGTTCAGTGACGGGTCCGGAGGGATCGAGCGCATCCGCATGGACCTCTCCGCCCACCCAGAGCTTCTCGAGGCGCTCAACACCACGGCTGCACCCGACAAGGCCCGCAACCGGGTCGCACGTGCCGGCACCTCCGTGGACGACCTGGACCTGGGCGAGGCCGGGCACGCGGACGAACCAGATGAGCAGGACGAGAGAGCGAGCGCCTGACATGTCAGTAACACGCGTACGCCGTTTCGTCCTCGCCCTCGTCGTCGCGGCGGTCGGGATGCTGGCCGTTGGTGCCTCGGCGTCCGCAAGCCCCGCCTCACCCGAGGCTGGGCCCGCGCTGCCTGCCGCGCCATGGGACTGCAAGTCGGCACCGACAGCATCGCTTCCCGACACCGGGTTGCCGGGGTTCTTCGACCCGGCCCCCACGCCCGCCCCGCCGAAGGGCGATCCCTGGGCTGCCGGCCGGAGGACGACCATCTACGACCAGTACGGCTATGCCGGTCTCGGCTGGAGCACCTACGACACCGGGTGCATGGGTGGTCTGGGCGAGATGGACGCGACGATCGACACGTTCATCGGCAACGCACTCCTGGGTGGGGGAGTGTGGATCAGCTCGGCCACCAACGGAATCCACAACCGCGTCGCGCACCCAGAGCAGTACATGAAGCCGCTCGACAACGTCGTCGCGACCGTGACCATGCGACTGCATGACGCGATCTGGTCCCCGTGGGGCATCGTGTCGTTCCTTGGTGTCGCCGTCCTGCTGCTCTTCTACTCACTCAGCGGACGGCTTTCGTCCGTCATGTCCGGTGCGGTCTGGGCCATCTTCGTCCTTGCGGTGCTGTCTGGCATCTCGCAGTACCCGACCCGCGTCGCGAGTTTCTTCGACCAGGCCATCACGAGCTCGGTGGCGTCGGTCAACGAAAGCGCAGCCGGCCTCACCGGGCCGAGCGCCGGAGACCCCACTCGCGCACAAGGCGCTCTCATCGTCGACGACATCCTCTACCAGTCCTGGCTGCGCGGAGAGTTCGGCGACCCCGACAGCCCGGCAGCCAAGAAGTGGGGACCGCTGCTCTTCCGCGAGTCCACGTTCAGCCGCGCCGAGCTCGCCACCGCGCGTTCCAAGCCTGACGGCGTGGAGAAGATGACCCAGCAGAAGGCCGACGACTGGGTCGCAACAACCCAGGAGATCCAGGACCAGGACCCGCTCGCCTACGCGGCCGTCCAGGGCAAGGCCAAGGGCCGCGCCGGCGCCGGGTTCATGAGTTTCATCGGCGTCACCTTCACAGCGGTGTTCCGGCTCATCGCAGACATCTTCATGTTCGCGGGGCTCGTCATGCTGCGCCTCCTGGTGATGTTCTTTCCCGCTGCCGCGGTGTTCGGCGTCATCGCGCCGATGGCCAGCATCGTTAGGCGGATCGGCAACATCGCCGGCGCCTCCGTCGTCAACGTCATCGCCTTCGGCGTCGGCTCGGCCATCCACAGCGTTGCGATCGCCGCAATTATCAAGGAGGCCAACGGTGCCGGCATGGGGATTCTGTCCCTGGTGATGTGTCTCGTCGTCTCGCTCGCCGCCTTCGTCCTGCTGATGCCGCTCCTGTCGCTTACGAGCATGCTCGGCCAGACCTCGCATCGAGCCATGCTGCGCAACGTCGGGCGCACGACCCTCGGTTACTTCGTCGGGCGCAAGGCCGTCGACGACGGAAACGAGGATGCTGCCAAGAAGAAGATCGCCACCGGGACGACCTCCGACGGGGACGCGGATGGGCAGAACGGCCGCCATGGTCCGCGCGATGTCGGGCCTGCCCGATACGTGCGACGGGTCAACCTTCCGCCGGAGTCGATCGGCCGGCGCTTCGACTCAGTCACCCTGACTCAACCCGACGTTCCAGACGCCCAGCGGTATGTGTCCGGTCGAGTCGTGGGTCCGCGTCACGAACTTCCGGGGACGCCGGTGGGCCCGACGGGGCGGCAACGCGAATTCGATACGGGGGCTGCTGCCTCAGTCGGGGTGTCGGCAGGCAGTCGAGTGCAGCCGAGCGGCATCGACACCCCCATGACTCGTGCGCCACGCCACGGCCTCCCCACCCGCGGCCTGGAAGGGCAGCTCGTCGATGAGGTGCCCTCTGGGGTCAAGGTGCTGACCCCCATCGAGCGCACGCATGACTCCCACGCCGAGGTGACCGGGCAAGGCCTGCGCGTGCGGATGTTCGACGCGAATACGAAGTCGATGGTGACGGTCGAGCCTGGCAAGTCCGAGCGGGGCCGCCATGAGTAGCCGACTGACTCGACTCATCGCGTGGCCGCTCTGGTCGTGGCGGAATGTGAGCGTCAGCGTCGCTGCGCTGCTCATCGCGCTCGCGATCGTGGGCCGGGCTGTGAGCTTCTTGGATCCGCGCCCCGTGGCGGCCCCGGTGGACGCCACCGCGAGGACGTCACCACCGCCTACGGAAGCGCTCCCCGTTGAGACGAGCAAGGCGACACCGAATCCTGGCCGGACCCCGACGGCGACGCCGAGCGCTTCAACCGGCTCATCCCGAGTCGGGCCGTCAACGGACCGCACATGCCAAGCCGCGGCAGCATCGTTCATGGGCGGCTGGGTGAAGACAAACCTGCCGCAGCCGAAGTGGCTGGACGGACTTCGCCCCTACGCGGTGCCCGAGCTCATCGACCAGCTGAGTCACACGGACCCGAGCAGCGTCCCGGCTAGCCAGGTCTCACCGAATCCCGTTCAGGTGCTCTCTGGGCCCGGCGCGGGCGCATACCGATTCGCGACTGACGGCGGTCGCGTCGACGTCACGACGCAGAGGTCGGGTGCGGCCTGTCTCGTGGGCGGTCTCGAGCCAGCCAATGACGTGCCCGGAGCGCCGACACCGACGTTGACAGCCGCACAGGCAGGCGGCTGACATGGTCGGACCGCTCGTCGTCGCTGGCCGTGCCCTGCTGTGGCGCAGGCTCCGGCGAGCCCTGCTGGTCGTCCTACCCATCCTTCTCGCCGGCGGTCTAGCGACCGTCCTGATGCTCGCGCTCGTGGGTGGCGCGGGTCAGCAGCAGGAAGGGCCGGCCGGTGGCGGTGGCTGTCCCGGAGCGGTGATCGACAGCGCGGGCGCTGGCACGAGCATCGATGGCCTCACGAAGGAGCAGGCGGCGAACGCTCGCACCATCGTGGCCGTCGGCCGTGACCTGAAGGTCCCCTCCTACGGCTGGGTGATCGCCGTGGCGACCGCGATGCAGGAGTCGAACCTCGTGAACGTGCCCTACGGCGACCGCGACAGCGTGGGCCTCTTCCAGCAGCGCACCGCTTGGGGCAGTGCCGCTGACCGGATGGACCCCGCGACGTCCGCGCGCATGTTCTACACGGGCGGCCAGCAAGGACAGCCGGGCCTGCTCGACATCTCCGGCTTTGACCGGATGTCAGTCACCGACGCCGCTCAGGCCGTGCAGCGCAGTGCCTTCCCGGGTGCCTACGCGAAGTGGCAGTCACTCGCGCTGCAGGTCGTCGGTGACCCCACCGTTCTCTCTGCAGCCTGTTACGCCAACGCGGCGTTCCTCAGCGATGGCAGCGCGGGAGGGAAGGCTGTCACTGCCGCGCTGGGGCAGATCGGGGTGCCCTATTCCTGGGGCGGAGGGACACCCCGCGGTCCGAGCGGCGGGTTCGGGGTCGGGGCGGGCGTCATCGGCTTCGACTGCTCGTCGTTGGTCCAGTACGCCTGGCACCAAGCCGGCATCGCCCTGCCGCGACTCGCCAGCGCCCAGGCAGCAAGTGTTCAGCGGCTTCCTACTGACCCCTCGACATGGCGTGCGGGTGACCTCGTCTTCCTCCACACGCCGGGCGACCCACCTGACTACTTCCACCACGTCGCGATGTACGACGGGCAAGGCGGCATCGTGCACGCTCCACGGCCAGGGCTCACGGTTGAGGTCGTCCATGACTTCCTCACGGTGGACTACTACAAGCGCGAGCTCGCCTTCGTGGGGCGAGTGTCCTCGCCGACGGGCGACGCCCAGGTGGTGGCCAACCGTGGGTGAGTTGACTCCGCGTGACGTCGATCGACGCTTCGACGCCCTGGTCGGCGATTTCGGCTGGGACGACGAGAACTTGGGCAACTCAGTGCCTGGGGCCCCCGCCCTGCTCGTCCGCCGGCTACGAGACGGGGACAGCTTTCCGGTTGGTGCGCGGGCACGGTTTCTCATGACCACCTACGACGACGGTGAATTGACGGCATACGGCTGGCGCAACGACCTGCGAGTCGCATCGGCCGACCCGCTCAACCTTCCGGGCCTCAAGGAGCCCGGAATCCGGCTCGTCGAGGAGCGCGAGCACTACCTCAGCGGTGGTGAGGGCGGGGTGGTGGTCGACATGTCGCGTGTCTGGGTCGAGGAGCTCGTCCGAGTCCCGCGAAGTCGTCTCACGCAAGCCGGCTCATGGCTGCAGCCCGTGCTCGAGGACCCGAACGAGCCACGCGTCGAACCCCTGAGCCCCGTGCCGGGACGCAAGCACCTCATCGGCTCGCGCCTGGTCAGGGCCCTGGAGGAGGGGCGATACGACGTCGACCTGCGCGCTGTCTCAGGTCCACTCATGAGCCGCGACGGAACGCTCGCGATCGCTGCGGTCACCGAAGAGCAGTGGTATCGCTGGCATCAAGGCAGCTACACGGATTCGGACCGAAGCGTGGGCCACATCCCCGCGGAGGAGGTCTGGGTCGAGTGATGCAAACAGCCTCCGGCACCGTGTCACACGGCGCGGCCAGTCGTGCCCCGAACCTTGAGGTCTATATCGTCGTCCTATTCATCAGTGCATGGAAGGGCGAAATGGCAGAGGTTGGGTTCGAGCTACGGCGGATCCGGGAGGCGGCGGGTATCTCGGGGTCGGCTGTCGCGCGCGACCTTGGATGGTCCCAGTCGAAGATTTCCCGCGTCGAGACGGGCCGCTTCGGCGCAAGTGTGAGCGAAGTGGCCGAGCTGCTCGCGTACTACGGCGTCGCCGAGGAGGTCCGGGCCGAGATCCTCGGCTCAGTCGCCCGAAGTAGTGGTCTCGAGGGTGCCTGGGTGGTGAGTGCCGGTGGTGCCCCGCGTCGACAGGCTGCCGTCGAGGCCGTGGAATCCCGGGTCAAACGCCTGAGGCAGTACCAGACAGCCTGGATCCCGGGTCTGCTGCAGACCGCCTCGTACGCCACAGCGATCTGCGAGGCGGCCGGCCTGAGCGCAGATGTGGTCGTGCCAGCACGACTCGAGCGCCAACGGCTGCTGGCGGAGCGCCGTGGCGTCCGATACGAGGTAGTGCTGGACGAGTCCACGCTGCGTCGCTTTCCGCGTGCTACATCCGCCGACATGGTGGATCAGATGACTCACCTGCTAGACCTGCTCGACGCCGGCTACGCCGACCTGCGCGTCCTGAAGCTGGGCGCAGTTGTTCCGACGTTCGCGGTGGGCTCCTTCGTGCTCTATGAGTTCAAGGCAGGGTCACCTGTCGTCCTATGCGAGAACCAAACTGCGGATCTCTACCTCTCCGCTGAACGCGACATCACGGCATACCAAAAGCTCTTCCGAGGGCTACACAAGGACGCTCTCGACGCCGCGGGTTCACGCAAGGCGATCGAGGACGCGCGGCGCCACTGGGCGTCGTGACGCAACGAAGGGGATACCGATGGAACCCGATTGGAGCACCGCGGCATGGCGAAAGTCCGTGCACAGCGACACCGGCGCCTGCGTCGAGGTTGCTGAGTCCGCCGGCAGGATCGGCGTGAGGGACTCGAAGGCGCACGGACGCGGACCGATCCTTGAGTTCACGGAGGCGGAGTGGCGGGCGTTCGTCGCGGGCGCACGCGATGGTGAGTTCGAGTACGACCTGCTGAAGACGACGGGATGACCACAGCCATGGGGAGCCAGCAGCCGATCGAAGCTTTGCCAGGGCGAGGCCTCAATCGGCTGCTGGCCTCCACCGGCGTCTCCATCGCCGGCCAGGGCATGGTGCTCGCGGCGGTGCCGTTGCTTGCCGCTCGCCTGACCACTGACCCCTTCGAGGTCTCCCTGACGGTCGCCGCCACGTATGCGGCCTGGCTCGTCGTGGGTTTGCCTGCGGGTGCACTCGTGGACCGGTGGCCTCGGCGAACCACGATGGTCGTCACCGATCTGGTCCGCGCCGTCCTCGTCAGTGGCCTAGCAGTGGCGGTGCTCATGGGCGTGGCGCAGCTCTGGACGCTGGTTGCGTGTGTGTTCCTGCTCGGCGTTGCGGGCTGCTTCTTCGACCCCGCGGCCCAGGCCGCCCTTCCACTCGTCGTGGGCCGGGACCAGCGTCGGCTAGCGACTGCCAACGGGCGCATCTGGTCACTGGATCTGCTCGGGAGGAGCATGATCGGCCCGCCGCTTGGTGCGGCACTTTTCGTGCTCGGGGCGTCGATCCCCTTCTTCGGTAACGGAATCGCATTCTTGCTCTCAGCCGTACTGCTGATAGGCCTTGGCCGGCTGGCGCCAGCCACGACAGTCAGCGAGCACCCTCCCGTTCTCCGCTCAGTTCGCGAGGGCTTGAGCTACCTCGCGCGTCACGGTGAGCTCCGGTTGCTGACGATCGGCATGGCCGTCTTCAACTTCGTGTATAACCTCGCCTACTCGACGCTCGTTCTCTTTGCTCGTGAGCGCCTTCAGGTGACGGAGACAGGCTTCGGCTTCCTCTTGGCCGCATCCGCTATTGGAGGGCTTGTCGCTGGCTACCTCGTGCCCAAGATCCGTGTGCAGCCGCCGGCGCAGGCTATCTATGGCGTGGGACTGGCTTCGCAGGGCGTCGGATGGCTCATCGTGCTCGTCGCTCCGAATGCCTGGGTCGGCGGCCTAGCGCTTTCCGTCGTAGGTGCTGCGTCGATGTCGGTGACGGTGCTTGGTGGCACGGCCCGCCAGCAGTTGACCCCCGATGCGCTGCTAGGACGCGTGAGTGCCACGACGCGGGTCGCCGGAATAGGGGCAGCGGCGCTTGGTGCGCTCTGCGGCGGCATTCTCGGCGATGTGGGGGGCCTGTCTCGTCCGTTACTGGCGGCCAGCGGCATCGCGGCACTCGGCGCGACGGTGTTCACCGTCGTTGGGTCGTCCGCTTTCCAACGCAGGCGAGACGGGAACTGACTCCCTGCTTCTCGCTGCACGGTGCGAGGTCTGCGTTCTAGGCCTGACCACCCAACGCGAGATTCACCGCGAACGCTCGACTCCCGCACGGCTGGTCCCCAGAACGTCGATGTCTTGTGGCGGAGTCGCACCTCACCGCCCCGCTCATGAGCGGGTGGAGCTCGGTCGGCCCATGCTGCAAACTTAACGCCTGTCTGGTCGGGGCTCCCGGAGCTGCCTCGTAGCGTGGAAACGCCCTCCGAGGGGCCGCCCCGCGGCTGCACCCGCTTCTAGTTTCGAGAATTCCGTGCGTGAATCCTGACGCGGACCTGCCGACGGCCCTATGCTGCCCTTGATCAGAGGGGGGCAAGATGACAGCACACGCTGATGCACTACTTCGAGACGCCCGGGAAGAACTAGCTCGTGCGGATAACAAGGCATCGCTACTTCTAACCGCGAGCGGCGTTGGCGTTGGAGCGCTTCTGGCGGCCCTTCTGGCGCGGTCCTGGAGCCCTAGTTCCCTTTCTGGGTTGGCTCAGGCATTTTGGTGGGCTGGCGCGATCATTATCGGGGCCGGAATCGTCCTTCTTGGAACCGCGGTGTATCCCAAAACGTCCTCCCCAGGGCGAACAGGCTCACCGGCCGTCGCCTACTACGCTGATGTGGTGCGTGTCGGCCGGGGTGCCTTGAAGACCGCTTTGCAGCAGGGTGCGGCTGATGACTACCTCCTGGACCAATTATTCAATGTTTCCGAGATTGTCGTCGCAAAATATCGGGCAATAGGACGCGCCCTCTGGTCCTTTGGTATTGGGCTTCCATTGATGCTATTGTCCCTCGCCGTCAATGCCATCGCGACGAAGTAAGTTGACTCTATGGACTTACGGCCTCACGAATATGTTTTGCTGACTAATGGGGCCCTGATGTGCGTGCACTGCACATTCCCCGAGGCAGAGGTTCTCGTCGGGGACCTGGCATTCGTACCTAGTCATTCACCTGACTACTACTTGCCCGAAGGTGGTTTCTCCAAACCCTATCTCGATCGCGGGGCAGGTCGAGACATGTCAGCAGAAGGCATCATTCGGTCCGAAATGGCGCTTGCACGGCTTCCGAGACTGCAGATCTTGCGTCATAAGAGTGTCATAACATATTCGGAAGTAGCCGCCGTCATCGACGCTGACGAGCTGCTGGGTCGGCTCGAGCGGACCGATCATTGGCGTCATTGGCGTGAGATAGTGTCGTGGGTCCTGGCTGAGTCCGGGGAATCGTCTGCGTCGCTGAGAACTGCGCCTACGGGTTCTTTGGGCCTGGGTTCCCTGGCGGCGCCACATGACTATGACGTCGTCTTCTCAGGTACCCGCTCGACGCTGAGAGATTTCACACGCGCATTGCGCGGCCTTTCTTATGCGCGTCCAGCAATGCGCCTGCACGAGTATGGGAAGTACTGGCGACTCCGACTACGAACTCCCTACGGGATTTTTTGCCCGTTCTTCGTGGCCGATGACTGGCAGATCTCGGACGAGGCTTGGATGTCTTCCGAGGTCGAACCGGTCGCAACGCAGCGAATTAGCGTCTCGGGGGTTGTAGAAGAAGACGACCTCGCCTGTTACACCCCGTCAGTGTTCAGTCTGTGTACGGAGAGCTTCGGCACGATTCAGGTTGTTGACTTTGACCTCAGGTCGCGCGGCGATGTCGCGATAGGCGACCGCGCGCAGATCTGTGGCGTGCTCCTGCACGGTTCAGGATTCTCGACACCCATTCTGTTGGCAGATCCTAGCGACGGTGTTTTGGCATCGAATCCCCCTTGGGCGGATTACTACGGGGCGAAGGTTTCAGGCGCGTGATGCAACTCGACGTGCAAAGGTGTTGCGCGGCACTGAGCGAGACACTAAGGCAGCTCATCTCTGTCCAGTGCTCGGACGTCGAGCAGCAGACGTACCCCACACGCACACTGCTGACGCCATTGGATTATGTCGGCGCTGGTCGCTTGGAAGAAGCAGTCGAGGTTGTGCATGCTTACCGAGTGAGCGGCATCGAGCCATTTATGCCGGTTTTTGATCAGGGAGTGCACCTCGGCGTTTTGGCGGAGTGGACCTCCGCGGGGCTGATGTTATTGGACGGCACTCATCGGGCAAAGGCCGCTTGGCAGCTGGAAATTCCCGCAATCAAAGTGTTCACCTACTCAATGAGTTTCGCAGATCCACCGTGCAACTTGGTTTCAATGGCGGATCTTGCAGTAAGACGTAACGTTTCTCCAATTGACACGAAGAGGTCGAACCTCGGCGATGCCGGCAGAGTCTGGCGTGATGGCCCAGCTTTGGTCAGCGGGGCCAAGTCCTTACTAGAGAGAACCAAGGAATAGAGGCGATATGATGGCTGACTACACGTGGACCGGCGACGATGAACTCTCAGGGAAGCAAGTCCCTGAGAATGAGCGGCCCGCGAGATTCGCACTCACGGCACCGCAATGCATCTATCGGGCGGGGGGTGCCGAACTTCTAGTGGTGGATCCCCACCCCAGTGGCAACTGGCTTAGTTGGATGTTCCCGTACGCGTCCCTCGTGCTCACTGGCGACGAACTTCAGGAGCGTGGTGTCCCCGATCTCCCCAAGGTGCTCACCTTCTCCGCACTCGCGGATTACATGAAGCAAGCTCGCTCTATGCTGGAAAGCGAGTACGAACGAAACGTCGAGGCTGAAGTCAACAACATCGTGTCTGGTATTCGAGATGGATGGAAGGCGAGCGCATTCTTCGAAAACTATTCGCTGAAGTTCTCCAAGACGTCGAACTCCTTCACCGCGTATCTCTTTGAATATCGTCGCTCAGACCTAGATGATCTGCAAGTCGACCTTCCTCACCTTTGGATTCCAACGGCACAGGCGGAAGACTTCTTAAAGGACCCTTCGAAACTTGAAGGTCGAACAGTCTCCAGCAACGTTCTCGATCTCGTGCGTGCGACGGCCAAGCGTGGCTCGGCAGAGTGACCCAAGCCTGTATCAACGTCTGAGCCGGAACGCTCCAGCACAGACTCGGTTAGCGGCTAACCCGTCCCAGGCTTGGGTGATCGCTACGCTCGAAATTGGTATCGCTGTGGACGATGAGCCATTTCTAGTTGCGCAGTTGTCTAGTTATGCACTCAGGAACCAGGGTTTGGCGGCCGAACACAATGAAGGGTACTGGGCGCCCCCCTTCGTTGCTTACCCCGTGCCGTTTACATTCGCGCCCCCCTCGACCTTAGGCTCTCTGACAGATCATTGTTCGCGTGCGGTTTCTGAAGACGGCATTGCGAGAGATATGGAACAGCTTGCCTATAGGTTGGGTTTGCGCGACGTGAGTCTGGTTGAGCGTGAGGGCTTCGTTGAGATCAAGGTTTCACCTCGCTCTCCGGAACTCGTCAAGGCATTCAGCATTCGGAGGTTTGGCCTCACGCGGTTGAGTGATGACTGCATTCCCAACTTGGCGGACCGGGACGCCCTATTCGGATTTCTTTACATTCCATTTGTGAACGGTTCTGCCGCCAGCGGAATTCGACGTTTCAGTGCATTGCACCAGCGCGATGAGATGTGGGTAGCTGGAAAACCCATTCAAAGCAATCTGGAGCATGTGTTATGCGACGAGACTATGTCTTCCCAGATCTTGGCGGATGCGATCCCAATGGGCGCGGCAGACTTCTTGTCGAATGACCGTGGACTCGTTGTCGCCTGCGACCTGAGTCGGTACGGCTCTGCATTGACACTCGCTAGATCCACAATGAGCGGCTACCTTGGATCGGGGGAGGATGCGGCCGAGACTTTCGCGCGCAAAGTGTCTTCGCTCTTGCAAGACTTCATCCGTTCTCTGGGAACTATCCAGGTTCAGCTAGCCGGGGATGGCGTCATTGCCGCGTTGCCCGACAGGATTGGGGATGCCGTGCCGGAAAGATTCACGCGAGTCGTCGAGTCATGGACCCGTCTGATCGAGGGCCTGGAAACGCTCAATGCTCGAACGTCGTCGTCCAAGTTCGAGGTGGGCTCGCGAATGAGCATTCATTACGGGGAGTATCAGTTTGGCCGAATCTCGGGACCGCGAAGCGTAGTCGTGGGATTCAACGGCCGTGCGGTGGTGGAGGCGGCCCGGCTCGAAGGCGCCATGAGCGAGTTCTTTCGTGTTCGTTCAGCGGAGGCGCCCAAGCATCAAGGAGTCATCAGTGACGAGGTGGCGGGTCGTCTCGATGAATCTGCACTCGAGCAGCTTCGGAGAAGTGAAGTGAGTAGAGCCTCCTTGTCTGCTAAAGAGTTCTCGGCGGAGGCTACTCTGTATGATCTGGGGCGTCACTGATGGCTGTCAGCTTTCCGGAGTGGGTCGATCAAAGTTTCGAGGATTTTCTGTCTTCTGCATTGGCGATTCTTGACGAGGTCGAAACCGACTTGGGTGCCTTGCTTATGTCCGCCCTACCGGAAGGGCGCTGGCACCCTAACGGATTTCAGGTTTTTCCGATTCTGGACGTGCCGGGCATAGGAATCGTGCGTGTCCATGTGTGGCCCAAGGGCCCCCGCATGACGAGGCAGGGTCACCCGGTGGTGCACACGCACGTCTTCCATCTTTATTCGCGGGTCTTGGCGGGTGAGTATCGAGAGACACTCTTCGATGTCGCCGAAAGCGATGGCGGCGCTAACTCTTGGGAGGGCTGGAGGGTCTCTCCGCCTACGGGCGACGGGTTCGATCGCATCGAGCTCGAGGCTGTGCGGTATTTGGTTTCTCCGCGTGGGGGGCTAGCACGCTACGGATCCGCCCAAAGTCATGCCATGCCTGCGGGTTCGTATCACTCGACGAGCATCCCTCGGGGCGGAGACTGCATCACTTTGGCACTCTTGAGTCGGCCGGTGCCTGGCTTCAGTGACCACCTCGTCGGCGGGCGCTCAGATACGGCGCGGGTGTCGGAGCGGTCACGAGTGGAAGCCGGCCATCTGGAGTGGGTACAGGACGCTCGATTGCGGACGGCTCTCAGACTGACGTAGAGCCGTGCGGTCTCGCGAGGGCTCTGCCGCCAAGTGGACACAGGACTTGGCAGTTGCCATCTGGCACTGGTCAGCCAGGTCGGCGCAACTCAGGTCGGGCATGCACAACACGTCACCGCCCCTGCCGTAAGAGAGTGGCTGGGACTCGACGAGGACTATAGAAGCTGTGCTGGATCGCCCTTGCCGCGCGGAGGGGGCGACTGAGTTGCGCCTCGGCGACACGCCGGGGGCTACCTGAAGTCGTGCCATCTATGCAGTTGTGCATACCCTCGAAGCATGCAGTGATGCATAGGGCATTGCTGCCAGTCGAAGGAGATCGAGATGGCAGTCGCACGCAAGCTCAAGCTCGGCCACGACGAGGTGTTCCCGCATGGCGCCTACATCGTGTCCGAGGTGACACCGGTCGTCGATTACGACCGGTCCACCCGCGAGAACAAGGTCCAGCAAGTCGACGTCGACACGGGCCTGCCCATGTGGTCGATCGACGTCATCGACGCGGACCCGGAGGCGAAGAAGAAGGACCGGACTCTGTCGGTCAAGATCCTGGCGAAGGTTCAGCCGGTCCCGCCGGCCAACGACGGGACGTCGCCGTTCACCAGCGTGGTGTTCGAGAACCTGACTGCGACCCTGTGGGTCGACTCGTCGAAGTGCCGGCCGCCGGAAGAGGGTCGGTCCCACCGCTGCGGTGCACAGGCCGCATGGTCCATGCGAGCCGACGGGATGTCCGCTCCCGGCAAGTCGGCATCGAGCAAGCCGACCGACGGCCACGCGTCGCAGGCACCCAGCTCGCCGAACAAGGCCGCGTAGGGCGGTGACGCGACATGTACACGGCTGACTCCACCGCCTGGGCCGAAGCCTTCGGCGTGCACCACGGCTTCGTCGAGCGCGCTCTACAGCAGCGTCTGCGACGGCTCCAGGACACGGAGGAGGAGCTCCGCTCCCTGTACACCGCGTTCAGGGACGTGCCCGACGACGAGCTGCTTCTGTCCATCCGGTCGGCAACGCGGTCCATGTCACAAGCGGTCGAGTGCCTGCAGATCGCCATCCGGCAGATGAGCCGGGGCTCGGCATGAGGACACGCGAACCCGAAGTGCAGGCCAGGGAGGTGAACCGATGATCTACCGGAATCGCGAGACGCACGAGGCACTGCTCGGCAGTGACGACCTTCTGGCTGTCGCCTTGGAGGCGGTCCTCTGGACCACCTGGGGCATCATCCGCGCTGTCGCGTCCATCCTGCTGGCCATGGTCCGGTTTCCGGCCCTGACCATCGCGGGCATGGTGATTGCTGCATGGGGCCTCTTCCTCGGCTGGCGCAGCCTGGTCGTTGGGCTTGTCGTGATGACCATCGCCCTCGTTACCTGGCGTCTCTCGCACCCGATCAGCTACCAGCAGCGCGTCGTGGTCACCGTCCTGACGCTGACCCGATCCACCTACTACCGGGTCCGTTGGCAGAGCATCGCGCGGAGTGTGGATCTGGTGGTCCACGAGTCGGTGCAAGGTGCCCATCGGAGAAGTGGCAGGCGCGGTCGAGAGGCTGGCTCTGTCCGGCTGCTCAAGGTCCACGCCACGGCGCACGGGACCGACAGGCTGCTACTTCGTCTGCCCAACGGGCTCGTCCCCGCGGACGTCGCAGCCCGAGCCGAGGCGATCGCGCACGCGACTGGGTGCCTGTGGGGAAGCGTGCACGGTGACCGCCCCGGTCGGTGCTGGCTCGAGCTGGCCCGACGAGACAACCTCATCCGGGCGGTTGATCCTCTGCCCTCCATGGGCGTCGTCGACCTCGCGGCAGTCCCGGTTGGATCCCGCGAGGACGGAACACGGTGGCAGCTCAAGGTGGCGGGCACTCACCTCCTGATCGCAGGAGCAACGGGAGCCGGCAAGAGCTCCGTCCTGTGGTCGCTGCTCCAGGGTGTCTCTCGTGGCTTGGCTGCCGGGAACGTCCAGATATGGGCGGTCGACCCCAAGGGCGGGATGGAGCTTCGACCCGGTCGCCCGCTCTTCACCCGGTACGCGGATGCCTCGCCAGAGGACATGTGCCGACTCCTCGAGGACCTCGTCGAGGTCAAGGACACACGATCGAAGGACCTCGCCGACAAAGGCGTGCGAGTCCACCAGCCGAACCCGGGGTCCCCGCACATCATTGCGGTGCTCGACGAGCTGGCGACCTTGACCGCCTTCGCGGACCGCTCCGTGACCCGACGCATCGACACCGCCCTGGGGCTGCTGCTCACCCAGGGCAGGGCCTGCGGGATCACCGTCGTCGCCGCCGTGCAGGACCCCGGAAAGGACATCGTCGGGTGGCGGGATCTCTTCCCGACCCGAGTTGCCATGCGGCTCGACAACCCGGTGCAGGTCGCCATGGTCCTGGGCGACTCGGCCCGCGACGACGGCGCCCGGGCCGACGAGATCAGCGAGCTCACACCCGGCGTCGCCTACGTCCGCACCGACGGCACGCGCGAGATCGTTCGCGCCCGCGCCGCCTACCTCGATGACCAGGCCATCGCCCGACTGGTCGACGACGTCACGACACAACGGGCGAACCGAACCGAAAGCCACAACACTGGTGAGCCCGTTCTGACGACGGCAGACCTGCCACCGACGATGCGGCCCACTCCTGAAGGAGACCCCTCATGACCACGAACGACATGCAACAGCCGCCGGGGACAGCCGGCGCCCAGGAGCGCGAACTCGCCAACGCCGCGACAGAGGCCATCCGCGGGATCGCCCACCTGACGCTTGGCTCGCCCCCGATCCCGGCCCCACAGATGTTCGAGGTGCTCGGCGATCTCAAGTGCCTGGGCTACGGCCTCGACCAAGCACTTCGTCAGCTCGCGCGGTCGCTGGCCTCCTCCTTGGCCGTCTACGCGGTCTTCGAGGAGGACGGCGGCAACCCCGAGGAAAGCGTCGCCTACGCCATGGACAGCATGCGCGTTGCCGCCGGCCACGCAAGTCGTCTCGGTGAGGTACTCGACTTCGCCCAGGCCGACATCACCCGACAGGGCTACTACCCGCCCACCAGCAACGTGGAGGCGTCATGAGCGAGCAGGAGACGACCCAGCGCCGCGCACCTGCCCCGTACGGGCGCGTTCAGGCGACCCCCGGCAACTGGCTGCGCGACTACGGACAGCCGATCGAGAGCCTCAACTCGAGCCGAGGACCGAGTCTTCAATCCCTGCTCGATCCCGCCTGGATGCGCGGAGCCGTATGCGCAAGCGTCGACCCGGAGATGTGGTTCGAAGAGTCCGACACCTCCGTGGCGCGACGTGCCATCTCGCTCTGCCATAAATGCCCCGTGCGGCAGATGTGCCTTGCCTCCGCCCTCGTGTTCCGCGAGGAGTACGGCATCAGCGGCGGCCTCACGCCCAGCCAGCGTCGGCCGCTCGAACAACGCCTCATGCGAGGCCAGGCGCTCGGGGATGTCCTCGCTGCCGGCCTGACCCGCGCCACCGAACGCGACCAGCGGGGGGCCGCCTGATGTTTCAGCTCAGATGCCGCCTGTTCGTCGCGATCTCCTGAGGGTCGAGGCCGGAGGATGACGGCGACGAGTGAGGTCTCGACACCAAGCGACTCGCTCCTGGGCTCTGCGGGTCTTGAGTCTGCCGAACGGCGCGCCTCGGGCTGCGCCCGTCCCGTGCGCCTGCAGGGCTCCAAACAGCTCGTGAACACCGAAACGGGCGAGGTCCAGACCCTCTACAGCTCCTCGGCCGAGCTCGACGGCCACACGTACGTCAGGTGCAACAACCGCCGGGCCAGCGTCTGTCCGACCTGCAGCCGCGAGTACAAGGGCGACGCCTGGCACCTCCTGATGTGTGGCCTGGCCGGCGGGAAGGGCATCCCTGAGTCGGTCGCTGACCGGCCCTGCACCTTCGTGACGCTCACGGCACCCTCGTTCGGCACGGTTCACGGAGTCCGGGACAAGGGCCCTTGCCGCGCTCGTCGCGACCATCCGGTGTGCGCGCACGGCCGGCCGCTGTGGTGCAGCAAGCGTCATGCGCAACAAGACCGGCAGGTCGGGCAGCCCCTCTGCTGGGAGTGCTACGACTACATGGGGCATGTGCTCTGGCAGTGGCACGCGCCTGAGCTCTGGAGGCGGTTCACGATCGCGCTGCAACGCGACCTGGCGAAGCGCGCCGGCCTC
The DNA here is from genome assembly GCF_054783315.1 of Terrabacter koreensis. Classification (NCBI taxonomy): domain Bacteria; kingdom Bacillati; phylum Actinomycetota; class Actinomycetes; order Micrococcales; family Intrasporangiaceae; genus Terrabacter; species Terrabacter koreensis. Next base: position 323,897 of record NZ_BAAGQU010000004.1, read on the forward strand.
AAGGTCACGCACTTTCGTAAGGCCTGCCGAATCTCCTACTCCAAGGTCGTCGAGTTCCAGGCGCGCGGTCTCGTCCACGTCCACGCGCCGATTCGGCTCGACGGTTCCTCCGGTCCTGATGGTCCGGCCTGCCCCCTCGCGCTGACCGTGGTCGACCTCGAGGCGGCAGTCTCGGCGGCTGCCGCTGCTGTGTACCTGGACTCGACTCCACTGGCTGACAGCACGTCCTACCGTCTGCGTTGGGGAACGCAGGCGGATACACGAACGATCAGCGACGGAGCCGGACGGGACTCGGCGCGCAGCACCAAACGGGTTCACCCTGAGCAGGTCGCCGCTTACCTGGCCAAGTATTTGACCAAGACCACCGAGGACTTCGGGTTGTCCAGCGCCGTGGGGTCATCGGTGCATGCTCGCCTGCTCGGCGCGACGCCGCACGTGGTGCGGATCATTCAGGCCGCAGAGGCCCTGAGTCGCGAAGGCGACGAGTACGCCCGCATCGCCGACCGTTACTCCACCCTGGGTTACCGCGGCCACCCGATCACCAAGTCCCGGCTCTACTCCGTGACGTTCGGACAGATCCGACGTGCCAGACGACTCTTCCGGTCCCGCCCGGCGGCACTCGACCCAGAGGCGAACATCCGTGAAGTCCTGGACGAGCCGGCACCAGAGGGCTTCGAGGTTGTGTCGAGCTTCGTCTATGTCGGTCGCGGCTATCTGCAGCTGGACCAAGCCGCCGAGGCCGTCCGCTCGGCCGCGATGGCTCGAACTGCCTAGCGACGCCGCCGACCTGACAACGAAGACCAACTGGAAGAGGTGAGTGGAGTGGAGAAGCTGTTGCTGAGTCCGGAGGAGGCGGCCGAGATCCTGGGCGTCACGAGGTCGACGATTTACGACCTCATGCGTATGCGCATCCTCGCGTCAATCAAGATCGGCCGTCGTCGTCTCGTGCCGGTTGAGGCCTGTCAGGAGATGGTCAAGCGCATGGTCGAGGAGTCGGCGTGACCAGGCGCGCCAACGGAGATCACACGATCTACCGGCGGCAGGATGGCAGGTGGGCAGCCGTGGCTTTCGTGCCCACTAACACCGGGGGACGCAAGCGCGTGTGGCTCTACGCTCACACCCGAACCGAGGCCAAGGAGAAGCTGGAAAAGCTGCTCCGTGAGGTGGACGCCGGCGTCCGGGTCTCGGTGGAGAACTGGAACGTCGAGGGCTACCTCCAGTACTGGCTGGAGATCGTCGTCAAACCCAACCGGGCACCCAAGACGTACCAAGGTTACGAACTGGCGGTGCGACGCCACATCGCACCGCGCCTCGGCAAGAAGAAGCTCCGGACCCTGACCGTGCGGGACGTCCGGCTCATGTGCCAAGACCTCGCCCAAAGCGGGATGCAACGTCGTGGCGTCCAGTTCGTTCACGCCGTCCTGCGCGCTGGGCTGCAGAACGCCATGCGAGACGAGCTGGTCAGCCGGAATGTCGCCAAGCTCGTCCAGGTGCCCGCACCCGAGTACGCCGTTGGCCAAGGCCTCAAGCCCGACGAGGCAAGGAAGCTGCTCGAGGCCGCCAAGTCGGAGCGGCTCTCTGCGCTGTACGTCGTTGCTGTCTACCTCGGTCTGCGTCGCGGCGAGCTGCTCGGGCTCCAATGGCAGCACGTCGACCTCGACGCCGAAACGCTCCAGGTCGTGCAGAGCCTCCAGAGAGTCGGTGGCGAGCTGCAGCTCAAGTCGCCCAAGACGCGCAAGTCGCGACGCACGGTGCCGCTGCCGCCACCGGTGGTCGAGGCGCTGAAGGCGCACAAGATCGCGCAAGGGAAGGAGCGGTTGGCGGCCGGTCCAGACTGGCGTGATGCGGGCATGGTGTTCCCTTCGGCCGTCGGTACACCGATGGAGCCGGACAACCTGCGCCGCAGCTGGTATCGGGTGCGTGAGGTCCTGCCGGAGCCGCGGCCCCGCTTCCATGACCTGAGACACACCTGCGTGACCCTGTTGCTGACAGAGGGCGTCGCGCCGCACATCGTTCAGGAGATCGTCGGTCACAGCGCGATCGACGTGACCATGACGATTTATGCGCACACCTCGCTGGAGGAGAAGCGCAAGGCGCTGCGGCTGCTCGGTGAGCGTCTCGGGTGACGTCCGCCCCGCCGGCGTTGGTGTCAATTACTGGTGTCAACCACCCTGAGAAAGCACAAACCGCAGGCCGCGCACAGCGCTGACCTGCGGTTTCGTGAGTGGCCAGGGGCGGGGTCGAACCGCCGACCTTCCGATTTTCAGTCGGACGCTCGTACCAACTGAGCTACCTGGCCGGGACAACGTGACGAACTATAGCCGACCCCTCACCCCCTCTCGCAAACCGCCCCGGGAGGGCCTGCTCGCCGCGCTTCCGTGCGTCGTAGCGGGAGTGGGGAGGGGTATGGATAGGCTCGTCGGGTCGGGGGTTCGGCACGCTGTGCGGGCGGCCGGCGAGAGCCGGTTTGCCTCCGGCGGCGACGACCGTGAAGTATTCAATGACAACGGGCTCGTGAAACCATTCGACGACCCGTCCTACGTGCCAGGGGAGAGACCATGACCGACAACGCCTCCGCGCTGAGCGGGGACTGGGACTTCGACCCGGCCCACACCCGCATCGGCTTCTCCGCGCGCCACGCCATGGTGACGACCGTGCGTGGCTCGTTCAACGACGTCACCGGCCGCTTCTACGCCGACCTCGACGACATGTCGAAGTCCTACGCCGAGGTGACGCTGAAGGCCGCCAGCGTGGACACCCGCAACCAGCAGCGCGACGACCACCTGCGCAGCGCCGACTTCTTCGACGTCGAGAAGTGGCCCGACATCCGTTTCGAGAGCACCCAGATCGAGGAGATCGAGGAGAACGCCTACATGGTGGCCGGTCGCCTGACGATCCGCGACATCACCAAGCCGGTCTCGATCCCACTCGAGCTGATGGGGGTGCAGACCGACGCGTTCGGTGCGCTGCGCGCCGGCTTCGAGGGCTCGCGCCGCATCAACCGGCGTGACTTCGGCCTCGAGTGGAACATGCCGCTCGACGCGGGCGGTGTGCTCGTGTCGGAGAAGATCTCGCTCGAGTTCGAGATCTCGGCCGTCAAGCGCGGCAGCGGCGACCAGGGCTGAGCGACCGCCCCGAAGGGTCTCGCCTAGGCGGCGGGACCCTTCGTGCGCACGTCCGCGACGTGCGACATCGCCTCGCGCAGCTCGCCGAGCCAGTCGCTCTCGTGCTGGCCGACGAGCTTGACGCACCAGGCCAGCGCCTCCGCGCGTGACCGGGCGACACCCGCGTCGACGAGGGTGTCGAGGACGAGCCGCTCGGGCTGGCGCAGGCGGGTCATCGCCGGTGCCGCGACGTGCGTGAAGAGCTCGGTGCGGTCGCCGACGCGCACCGCCCACGACACCTTGCGCTCGAATCGGTGCTCCGCCTCGCGCGCGATCTCGATGCGGCGACCGCGGGTGTCCTCCCGGAACGCCTTGGTGCGGCCCGCGCGTGCCTCGTCGCGCTCGGCGTCGCTGGACCCGTCGGGCAGGTCGACGTCGTCGACCGTGAGCACGACCGTGATCTCCTCGCGGTCGACGGTGATCTCGGGTGGCGTCGAGCGCCACTCCTCGGGGAGGCGGCCGACGAACCAGCCGCGCACCCGCTCCAGTGCTTCGTTCGTAATCATGTAATCAGGATTACTCCATTACGAGCGGTGGTCAACGGGTTACGCCCCCGGCAGATCCTCGAGGACGTATGCCGTCCCGCCGGGCGCGACGGCATACGTCCTCGGGTGCGTGGCCGGCACTCAGCGGGTGGGGGCGAGCTCGGGCTCGGCCTCCGGGGAGCGCTCGGCGGAGTCGGCGCGGTCGCCGAGGGCGCGGTCGTCGCGCGCCAGCCGGCTCGGCCACCACATGCGGCCGCCGATGTCGAGGTTGAGCGCAGTGACGAGCACCGACCTCACGACCAGGGTGTCGAGCAGCACGCCGAGGGCGACCGCGAAACCGATCTCGGCGAAGGCGACGATCGGCATCGTCGCGAGGACGGCGAAGGTGCCGGCCAGCACGAGTCCCGCGGACGTGATGACGCCCCCGGTCGCGGCGAGACCGATGAGGGCGCCGCGCCGCGTGCCGACCTGCTTCGCCTCCTCGTGGACGCGCGTCATGAGGAAGATGTTGTAGTCGATGCCGAGCGCCACGAGGAAGACGAAGACGAAGAGCGGCAGTGACGAGTCGGCGCCGGCGAAGCCGAGGATGTGACGGAACACCAATGCGGACAAGCCGATTGCGGCTCCGAACGACAGCACCACGGTTCCGATCAGCACGAGCGGGGCCGTGACGGCGCGCAGCAGCAGGATGAGGATCAGCAGCACGACGCCGAGGATGACCGGGATGATGCGGACGTTGTCGTCGGCGCTGGCGCGGAGCGTGTCGGCGCGCGTGGCGGTGTCGCCACCGGCGATGGCGTCGGCGCCCGGCACGGTCCTGATCGCCTCACGAATGCGGTCCAGGGTCGCGGTCGCGGCATCCGAGTCGGGCGCGTCGGCCAGGGTCGCCTGGATGAGCGAGCGGCCGTTGCGCGAGATCGCGGGCGCGACGGTGTCGACACCGTCGACGCCCTTGACGGCGGTCGAGACGGCACCGGCGCTGGCCTCGTCGGCGAGGACGAGCACCGGCGATCCGGCCCCGGCGGGGAAGTGCTTGGCCGCGATCTGCTCGCCGATGACCGAGGGCGGCGCGGTGTAGTAGGAGTCCTTGTTGGACAGCCCGACGGCGTTCAGCTGCAGCACGCCGATCGAGGCGATCGCGAGCAGCAGCGAGGTGACGACCCAGGTGCGTCGCGGGGCGCGGGCGATGCGAGCGCCGATGCGCGCCCAGACTCCGTCACGGGTGTGGTCGACCGAGCCGAAGGTCGGGCGCACCGGCCAGAACACCCACCGGCCGAGCACGACGAGCAGCGCAGGCAGCAGGGTCAGCATGACGAGCAGGCCCACGGCGATGCCGATGGCGGCGACCGGCCCGAGCCCCTTCGTCGAGCTCATCGTCGCGAAGAGCAGGCACAGCATGCCGGCGATGACGGTGGCGCCGGACGCGATGATGGCGGGCCCGGCGCGGTGCAGCGCCACGGCCATCGCCTCGTGGCGGTCCTCGTGCCGCCGCAGCTCCTCGCGGTAGCGGGCGACGAGCAGCAGCGCGTAGTCGGTGCCGGCGCCGAACACGATGACGGTGAGGATGCCCGAGCTCTGCGCGTTGACGGTGAGCACGTCGCCGTCGGCGAGGAAGTAGATGACGCCCTGGGCCACGAAGAGTGCCGTGCCGGCCGACAGCACCGGGACGAGCCACAGGACCGGGCTGCGGTAGGTGATCAGCAGGATGACGATGACGACCGCCATCGCGCTGTAGAGCAGCTTGCCGTCGATGCCGGAGAACGCCTCGGACGAGTCGGCGGCGTAGCCCACCGGGCCGGTGATGTGCATGGACAGGCCGGTCGGGGTGTCCTTCGCGGCGTCACGCATCTTCGTCACCGTGGCCCCGAGCGAGTCCCATCCCGCGTCGCCGGCGTCGACCGGGACGATGACCTGGAGCGCCTGCTTGTCGGCGGACGGGATCGGGCCGACCGCATCGCGTTTCACGGTGTCGATCGCGTCGAACCGTGCGACCTGGGCCGACACGGCCGCGAGGTCGGCGGGCGTGATGCCCGAAGGGCGCTCGTAGACGACGACGGCAGGGAACTCGTTCTTGCTCTGGAAGTCGGCGATCTGGTCGACGACCTGCGTCGACTGTGCGTCTTGCGGCAGCCAGGAGGCGGCCTCGTTGTTGAGGGCGTCGGGCAGCTTCGACGCGGGGCCGAACATCAGGCCCAGGACGACGATCCAGAAGCCGACGACGAGCCACTTCGTCACCCGCGTCGACGGGATCCTCGCGAAGCGTCCGATCTCACCGGTTTTGTTCTCTTGCATGGTGATTGCCCCTCTGCCGGAGTGGAGTCGCGCCCAGCGGCCCGCATCCACGCTAGGGCCGGGCGGCGCCCGCGCACAGGGGTTCGGCGAGGAACCGGGGTCGGCCTCAGGGGTCGCTCCGGGTTGACCCTGACCGGTGGCCGTGCGCCCCGCACCGCGGCGAGCCGCCTAGCATGGTTGCTCGTGCAGTTCCTCAACGGCCTCCAGCCCCAGCTCGACCTCACCTACGACGACGTCTTCATGGTGCCGAGCCGCTCGTCCGTGACGAGCCGACTCGACGTGGACCTGTCGTCGGTCGACGGCTCGGGCACGACGGTCCCGCTCGTCGTGGCCAACATGACGGCCATCGCCGGGCGTCGCATGGCCGAGACCGTGGCCCGGCGTGGCGCCATCGCCGTCATCCCGCAGGACATCCCGGTCGACGTCGTGCGTGACGTCGTGGGCTGGGTCAAGCAGCGTGACCTCGTGCACGACACGGCGATCACGCTCGAGCGGCACATGACGGCAGGCGAGGCGCTCGTGCTCATCGGCAAGCGTGCCCACGGTGCGGCCGTCGTCGTCGACGGCCCGAAGCCGGTCGGCATCGTCTCCGAGAAGGACCTCACCGGCGTCGACCGCTACACGCAGGTCCACGACGTCATGCACGAGGACATGGTCGTGCTGCCCGACAGCATCGACCCGCAGGAGGCCTTCGAACGCCTCTCGGCCGCGCGACGCAAGGTGGCGCCGGTCGTCTCCGAGCACGGCGAGCTCGTCGGCATCCTCACCCGGGGCGGTGCGGTGCGCGCCGGCCTCTACCGGCCGGCCGTCGACGCGCAGGGTCGCCTGCGCGTCGCCGCCGCCATCGGGATCAACGGCGACGTCGCCGCCAAGGCGCGAGAGGTGCTCGAGACCGGCGCGGATGTCCTCGTCATCGACACCGCGCACGGGCACCAGGACAAGATGATCGAGGCGCTGCGCGCCGTCCGCGCCCTCGACCCCGGCGTCCCGGTCGTCGCCGGCAACGTCGTCTCCGCCGCCGGCACCCGCGAGCTCATCGAGGCCGGTGCCGACATCGTCAAGGTCGGCGTGGGCCCCGGCGCCATGTGCACGACGCGCATGATGACAGCTGTTGGTCGCCCACAGTTCTCGGCCGTGCTCGAATGCGCCACGGCGGCAAGGGAGCTCGGCAAGCACGTCTGGGCCGACGGGGGTGTGCGCCACCCGCGCGACGTCGCTCTCGCGCTCGCCGCCGGCGCCTCCAACGTCATGGTCGGGTCGTGGTTCGCGGGCACCCTCGAGTCGCCCGGCGACCTCTACACCGACAACGACGGCCGGCAGTACAAGGAGTCGTTCGGCATGGCGAGCTCGCGCGCCGTGCGCAACCGGACCGCCACCGACTCCGAGTACGACCGCGCCCGCAAGGCACTCTTCGAGGAGGGCATCAGCACGGCGCGGATGTACGTCGACCCCGCCCGTCCCTCCGTCGAGGACGTCATCGACCAGATCGTCGCCGGGCTGCGCAGCAGCTGCACGTATGCCGGTGCGCGCAGTCTCGAGGAGTTCCACGAGCGGGCGGTCGTCGGCCTCCAGAGCACCGCCGGCTTCGCCGAGGGCCGGCCCCTCCACACCTCCTGGTGACGGTCAGCGGGGCCTGACCGGGGCCGGGCCTGCCGACGGGTCGCCGCCGACGTATGCCGCCGTGAGCCGGGGGTAGCGCGCCGCGAGCTGCGACCGCTCCACCGGCGTCCCTGACGGTTCGTCGTAGACGTCTCCGCCGTCGGGCGCCCCGCTGCCCTCGGCGAACGGGTCACGTCCCGTCCTGGTCTGCCACGCCTCGATCGGGGTGGACTCGAGCAGCTCGGCGGCGCCGATCTGCTCGTCGTCGCTGGGACCGTGCGCGGCGAGCGAGTCCGGGTCGGCCACGAACGCGTCGTAGACCGCCCGGCCTTGGTAGAGCACCCACGTCCGGAAGTCGACGAAGACGTCCTCGCTCGTGAAGCCGAGGATGACCTCGGCCGCACCGAGGTGTCGGTACGTGTTGGCGCGGGCCATCTGGGCCACGAACTGGGCTTCGAACGCGACGAGGCGCTCGGGGCTCAGGGGCTCGAGCTCGGTCGCCAGCTTCGCAGCGGCGGCCTCGGTGTCCTGGTCGGAGACGCGGTCCACGACCGCCCAGAACTCATCCGGCGTCATGCCTGCCACTCCTGTCGTGGTCGGACCGGTCGGATCTGGCGACGGGGCGGGCGACGCGGTGCCGGTCGCGTAGACGCCGCCGGTCGACGGCGGCGGCCCTGCCGTCGGGGCGTACGAGAACCACCCGGACGCGTCCACCGACGCGACCGGGGTCGCCGCTCCGGCGGGGCCGTGCGGCGACCCGCACCCGGCAAGCACCGCAACCGCGCCGGCGGCGACGAGAGCGCGCACGGCCGGTGGCGCAGACGGGGAACGCGGCCGGCGTCGGGTCATGCGGCGAAGTGTCGCACGGGCCTGTGGACGGCAGCGGGAACCTGCCGCGGCGCTGCGCCATCGTTGTGGCATGACGAGCCACGGTGCCGTGCCCGACGACGTGATCCACCCACTCCGCCGCCTCGAGCACGCTAGGGACGACCTGGCCGAGCGTGCCCGTCTCCACCGCGAGCTCCGCCGCGAGAACATCGCCCTCGACGAGGCTCGCGCCCAGCACCAGCTGCTGCGCGACCGGCTCACCCGCGAGCAGCTGGACGTCGAGCGCCTCGAAGGTGTGTCCGCCTTGAGGGTCTGGTCCTCGCTGAAGGGCTCCCGGGAGCAGGACCTCGTCCGCGAGCGGGCCGAGGCGGGCGAGGCGGAGGCCGCCGTCGCCGCCCAGGCCGCCGTCGTGGACGCGCTGCGTGACCGTGCGGCCTCGCTCGCACGTCGAGCGGCGCAGCTCGAGGACGCCGACGCCGAGTACGTCTCGGCTCTCGAGGCGGTCGCCGGCAGCGGGGGAGCCGTCGCCGACGAGCACGTGCGCGCCGCGGTCGGCGAGCTGAACCGGCTGCGTGAGCTACGCGAGGTCGACCAGGCACGGGTGGCCGGCAGGTCGGCCCTCCAGGCCCTGCTCGCGGCCAAGGACAAGCTCGACAGCGCCGACGCCTGGTCGGGCTGGGACACCTTCGGCGGGGGCGGCATGCTCTCGTCGGCCCTGAAGCACGAGCGCCTCGACGAGGCTCGTCAGCGTCTCGCGCTCGCGACCGACGCCCTGGACCGCTTCACCCACGAGCTCGACGACCTGCGGATGCCCGGCATCACGCTTCCCGAGATCAGCGGCATGACGCGGGGCCTCGACATCTGGTGGGACAACGTCTTCACCGACCTCGCGGTGCGCGACACGATCAAGAAGGCGCTGCGCAACGTCCACGAGGCGCTCGCCCGGGTCGAGGACACGATGGCCTCCCTCGACCTGCGACACGATCAGCTCCGCTGACGTCCCGGCGGATGACGCGGCGCTGGCGTCAGTGGCGCTGGCGCCCGACCTCGACGACGCGCCAGCCCCGCTCGCGGGCCAGGTCGCGCAGCTCACGGTCGGGGTTGACGGCGACGGCGGTGCCGACGCGCTCCATCATCGGCAGGTCGCTGATCGAGTCGCTGTAGGCCGTGCACTGCGCGAGGTCGTAGCCCCGCTCGGCGGCCAGCTTCTCGATCTCGATGACCTTGCCGGCGCCGTAGCAGAACTCGCCCATGAGGTGGCCGGTGTAACGCCCCTCGTCGTCGAGCTCGCTACGGGTGGCGACGGCGCCCTCGAGGCCGAGCGCCGCCGCGATGCGGCTCACGAGCTCGATGGGCGAGGCCGAGACGACGATGCGGTCCTGGCCGAGCGCCTTCGCGTCGGAGAGCAGCGTCATCGAGGCGGGGATCGCCTTGCGCACGATGCCCGGGACGATCGCGTCGGTGAGGTGGATGATGTCGGCCTGTCGGATGCCGGCAACGGCCCGGAGGATGCGTTCGCGCAGTGCCTCCGAGCCGGCGTCGGTGGATCCCTTGCGGTGGAAGGTGATCGCGTTGACGGTGTCCTTGACGAGGTCGCGCCACGGCACGTGGCCACCACGGAAGGCGGCGATCGCCAGGGGGTAGTTGGCCGACCCGCGGATCAGCGTGCGGTCGAGGTCGAAGAAGGCGGCCGTCGGCGCGGGTCGTGCCTGCGCCTCACCCGACACTGGCCACCATCGGGAGGGCGGCGCGGCGCGGCGGGACCGGCGCGTTGACGGCGTTCTTCGGCAGCGCCTTGGGGCGCGGCGGCAGCGCGAGGCGGAAGACCTTCGCCCAGGCCTGGCCGACCTGACGGTGGATGGGGCCGGTGGTGTAGGGCAGGCCGTACCGCTGGCAGATCTCCCGCATCTCGACGGCGACCTCGTGGTAGCGGTTGCTCGGCAGGTCGGGGAAGCAGTGGTGCTCGATCTGGTGGCTGAGGTTGCCGGTCATGAGGTGCATGAGCTTGCTGCCCGAGATGTTGGCCGAGCCGAGCATCTGGCGGATGTACCAGTCGCCCCGGGTCTCGCCCTCGATCTCCTCCTCCGTGAAGGTGTCGACACCGTCGGGGAAGTGGCCGCAGAAGATGACCGAGTGCGCCCAGACGTTGCGGATCGCGTTGGCCGTGAACGTGCCGATGAGGGCCTGCTTCGACGACCCGAACGGCAACGCGGCGACCGGTGTGGCCACGTAGTCCTTGGTCACCTGTCGCACCACCTTGCGGCCGACGGCCTTGAGGTCCTTCTTGAGGGCCTCCTTGGACTTCTCGCCCTCCTTGACGGCCTCGAGCTCGAGGTCGTAGATGGCGATGCCCCACTCGAAGAAGGGAGCCAGCACCGCGTTGATGGCGGGGTTGAGGAGGTTGAAGGGACGCCACGGCTGGTCCTCGGCCATGCGAAGCGTCGAGTAGCCGACGTCCTTGTCCTTGCCCAGCACGTTGGTCCACGTGTGGTGCAGGTCGTTGTGGGTGTGCTTCCACGCCGCGGCCGGCGTCACGAAGTCCCACTCCCACGTCGTCGAGTGGATGTCGGGGTCGCGCATCCAGTCCCACTGGCCGTGCAGGACGTTGTGGCCGATCTCCATGTTCTCGAGGATCTTCGCGACCGACAGCATCGCGGTGCCGGCCACGAAGGCGCTCTTGCGCCTGGAGAGGAGCAGCGTGGCGCGGCCGGCGATCTCGAGGGTGCGCTGGACGCGGATGACGCGCCGGATGTACGCGGCGTCCTTGGCCCCGCGGGAGGCGATGATGCGGTCGCGCACGGCGTCGAGCTCCTGGCCGAGCCGCTCGACGTCGGCGTCGGACAGGTGCGCCGCGGCGGCGGGACGCTTCGTGGGGCCGCCGGACGACGCGAGGATCGGCTTCCTGGGCCGGATCGTCGTGGTGGCGCCGTCGACGGCGACACGTGCGCCGGTGGGCGCTGTGGTCGGTCGGTTCATGGTGGCGGTCATGGGTTTCCCTTCTCAGATGTCCAGGTGGACGGGTCCGGCGGCCGCGTTGACGCAGGTTTGGATGAGCTCACCCTCGTCGCCGTGCACCTCACCGGTGCGCAGGTCGCGGACCTTGCCGGCGACGAGCGGCGTGAGGCAGCTGCGGCAGATGCCCATACGGCACCCGCTCGGCATGACCACTCCGCAGTTCTCGCCGGCCTCGAGGAGGGGGACGTCGCCGCCCACCTCCACTTCCTTGTCGGACTTCTCGAACGTCACGAGGCCGCCCTCCCCGCCGGATCCTTCCAGCAGGACGGGCGCGAAACGCTCGATGGTGAGGTTGGTGTGCGCCTCGTCGTCCCCGTCGCGCAGCCACAGCTCGCTGGCTGCGTCGAGGAAGTCGGTGGGGCCGCAGGCGTATGCCGCCCGGTCGCGCCAGTCGGGACACAGCGTCTCGAGGTCGGTGACGGTGGAGAGGTCGAGGCGGCGGCCGCCCTGCTCGCGGGTGTACCAGTGCTCGACCCGAAGGCCCGGGAACTGGTCGGCGAGCTCGAGCAGCTCGTCGTGGAAGAGGGCGTCCTCGCGGGTGCGCGCCGAGTGGACGAGCACGACGTCGGCGTCCGGGCGACGCGGGACCAGGGTGCGGATCATCGACATGACCGGGGTGAGCCCGCTGCCGGCGGTGAGCATGAGCAGCGGGCGCGGGTGCTCGGGGAGCACGAAGTCGCCCTGCGGGGTGTCGAGGAAGAGGATGTCGCCGACCTTGGTGTTGCGGGCCAGGGCGGTCGAGACGAAGCCGATGGCGGTGACCGTGATGGCGGGGTCGTGGCCGACGGCTGCCGACAGCGAGTAGCTGCGCCACTGCCGCACGCCGTCGATCTCCACGCCGATGCGCGCCCACTGGCCGGCGGCATGGGGGTTCCAGCCGCGTCCGGGGCGGAAGTGGATCGTCGTCGACTCGGGCGTCTCGCGGGTCACCTTGGTGACGACGCCGCGCAGCTGACGTGAGGAGGACAGGGGGTTGAAGAGCCCGATGACGTCCTCGGGCGCGAGAGGGGTCGTCAGGATCGACGCCACACGCCGGAGAGCTCTGATCTGGGCCATACCTCCATGGTCGCGCTCCGACCCCTTCCCTGTCTTGCGGCGACGCGTAGGGTTTGAAGTGAGAAACTGTTGCGAGGCAACAAATAGGAGGTGGAGTCAGTGGCGCAGACCACTTCTGATCCGCCGTGGTTGTTTCTTCCGGCCGAAGTCAGCACAGTACTGCGTCCCGTCGTGGGTGACATCGTCGAGGCGATCATCGAGGGCATACCCCGTGACGTCCCGGTCTACGCGATGCCCATGGAGGGACGCTTCGGCCAGGGCGTCCGGCAGGGCGTGACCGTCGCGCTCAACCGCTTCCTCGACCTGCCCGGCACCCACCTGCCCGCCCTCTCCGAGGACGGCAAGTGGGTCTACGAGCGCCTCGGCCGCGGCGAGGTGCGCTCGGGCCGCAGCCTCGAGTCGCTGCTCGCGGCCTACCGCTACGGCGCGCGCGTCACCTTCCGCGCGATCTCGCGCACCATCGACGTGTCGCAGCTGCCTCCCGAGACGCTGCTCGCGCTGGGTGAGTCGCTCTTCGCCTACATCGACGAGCTGTCGGCCGCGAGCGCCCAGGGCTATGCGCAGGAGCAGTCCGAGCGCGCGGGCGAGCAGCTGCGGCTGCGGGGTGAGCTGCTCGAGATGATCCTGCGCGGGGACTCGAGCGATGGCGGGGTGGGGCGCCTCGCTGCCGCTGTCGGCTGGACCCTGCCCGACGTCGTCGTCGTGGCGCTCGTGCCGTTCCCGCACGTCGACGGCCTGCGGGCTGCGCTGGGCCCTGACGGGCTCGCTGCCGAGCGCGGCACCGACGTCGTCGTCGTCTTTCCCTTCGTCAGTCGCAAGCCGCGCCGGCGCGACCTCGAGCGGGCGCTGCGTGGGCGCCGTGCGATCGTCGGGCCTGCTCGTCCGTGGCAGCAGGCGAGCGAGTCGCTGCACCTGGCGGCGTCGGCAGGTGCCCACGGTCTCGCCCCCGGTCCCGACCAGCCCGTGCGCGACACGGCCCCGGTCTGGGTCGAGGACCACCTTGCGGAGCTCGTCGTGCACGCCGAGCCGCTCGCCACCCAGGACCTCGCCCGCACCCGTCTCGCCCCCCTCGACGGGCTGCGACCGGCCGTGCGCGAGCGCCTGACCGAGACGCTGCTGGCGTGGCTGCGCCACCAGGGCCAGCGGGCGCCGATCGCGGAGGAGCTCTTCGTGCACCAGCAGACCGTGGGCTACCGGGTTGCCCAGCTCAAGGAGCTCTTCGGCGACGCGTTGGAGGACCCCGAGGTCCGGTTCGAGCTGGAGCTCGTGCTGCGCGCCGGCCACCGCTGAACCACGGGGTCACGGACCGCGGGCGCGGGCGGGGCGCGGGCGACGGCATACGCCATGGGTGTCGTCGGGAACGACCACGCGTCAGAGCAACCGGATGGGCACCCCGTCGAGGTATGCCGTCACGTCCTCGACGACGCCCGCGAAGAACGTCGCGTAGACGTCGCGCGTGACGTAGCCGAGGTGCGGCGTGAGGAGCGTGCGCGGCGCCGTGCGCAGGGGGTGGTCGGCGGGCAGGGGTTCCTCGTCGAAGACGTCGAGGCCGACGCCACCGAGATGACCCCGTTCGAGCGCCGCGAGGAGGGCCGCCTCGTCGACGATGGGGCCACGTGAGGTGTTGACGAGCAGCGCGTCGGGGCGCATGAGCGAGAGCTCGCGCTCACCCAGCAGGCCGCGGGTCCCGTCCGCGAGCGGCAGGTGCACCGACACGACGTCAGAGGACGAGAGCAGCTCGTCGAAGGGGACCGAGCGCGCCCCGGCGGCCTCGGCGCGCTCCGGGGTGAGGCTGCGGCTCCACGCGACGACGTGCATGCCGAAGGCGCGGCCGACGGCGGCGACCTGGCTGCCGATGCGCCCGAGTCCCAGCAGGCCGAGCGTGTGCCCCGCCAGGTCGCGCCCGACCGTCGTCTGCCAGCCGCCCTTGCGCATCGCCTCGGCCTCGAGCACCACGTGGCGCGAGAGCCCGAGCACGAGGGCCCAGGTCAGCTCGGCCGGAGCAGTGGCGAGGCTGTCGGTGCCGCAGACCGTGATGCCGGCCTCGGCCGCGGCTGCGGTGTTGATGCTCGGGTTGCGGCGCCCGGTGGTGACGACGAGCCGCAGGCGGGGGAGGCGGGCCAGCACCTCGCGCGTGAGCGGCGTGCGCTCGCGCATGACCACCACCGCGTCGTACGGCTCCAGCCGCGCCACCAGCACGTCGGGCTGGCTCACGTGGTCGCGGAAGACGTCGACCGCGCACGGGCCCGTCGGGTGGGCGGTCACGGGAGACCAGTCGGCGCTCGTCAGTGCCACGCCCTGGTAGTCGTCGAGCACCGCGATCCGCACGGGGCAAGCGTAGGCGGCGGTCACCGACGGCGGCGTCCGGGCCCGGAATGCGCGAAGCGCCGCTCTCGTGTGAGAGCGGCGCTTCGTGTGCTGCGACCCCGACCGGGCTCGAACCGGCGACCTCCGCCGTGACAGGGCGGCGCGCTAACCAACTGCGCTACGGGGCCTTACTGGGTGGTGCGGGTTGAACTGTACTGCGTATCCCCAACGGGATTCGAACCCGTGCTGCCGCCGTGAAAGGGCGGAGTCCTAGGCCGCTAGACGATGGGGACCGGCCCTACCTATCCGTTGGGACGTCGAAACTATAGGGGAGTTTCGGGCACCCGCCAAATCCGCCGTCAGGAGCCCCGGATCGGCCCCCGGTCAGCCCTTGGCCCACGCCCGCACGTCCTCGACCGGCCACGTCGTCACGATGCGCTCGGCAGGGATGCCGAGGCGTTCGGCGCGCTCGCACCCGAGCGACTTCATGTCGAGCTGGCCCGGGGCGTGGGCGTCGGAGTCGATGGTGAAGAGGCACCCGAGGTCGCGGGCCAGCTCGATGAGCTCGTCGGGCGGGTCGCAGCGCTCGGGGCGGGAGTTGATCTCGACGGCGACGTCGTTCTCGAGGCAGGCCGTGAAGACCTTCTCGGCGTCGAAGGCCGACGGCGGCCGCTTGCCGCGGCCGCCCGTGACGAGCTGACCGGTGCAGTGCGCGAGCACGTTGGTGCGGGGGTTGCGCACGGCGGCCACCATGCGCGGCGTCATCTCGAACGAGGGCTGCCTCAGCTTCGAGTGGATCGAGGCCGTGACGACGTCGAGCTGGTCGAGCATGTCGTCGTCCTGGTCGAGGGTGCCGTCGAGGTGGATGTCGACCTCGATGCCCTTGAGCAGCGTGAACGCGTCGCCGAGGCTCGCGTTGATCGCGTCGACGCGCGTCAGCTGGTCGGCCAGGCGCTCGCGGCTCAGGCCGTTGGCGACGGTCAGCCGGGGGGAGTGGTCGGTCAGGGCCATCCACTCCTGACCGAGCTGCACGGCGGCGAGCACCATCTCCTCGATCGGGCTGCCCCCGTCGCTCCAGTTCGAGTGGGCGTGCAGGTCGCCGCGCAGGGCGGCATACAGCTCGGCGCCCCCTGTGGTGAGCGGCTCGCCGTGCTTCTCCTCGGCGGACACGAGGTATGCCGGCAGGACGCCTCGCACTGCCTGCCCGATGATCGCCGCGCTCGAGTCGCCGATCCCCTTGATCTGCTTGAGGGTTCCGGCCTCGACGCGTTCGCGCAGCTCGTCGTCGGAGATCAGCGTGATGGCCTCGATGGTCTTGCGGAAGGCATCGATGCGATAGCTGCTCTCGCGGCCGCGCTCGAGCAGGAAGCAGATGCGCCGCAGGGCGTCGAGAGGGCTGATCGGTGCCTGCGGAGGGGTCGGCTGCTCCATGCCGTGCAGCCTAACGGCGCGGGCGGACGCCGAAACGGCCTCGCGCCGGCTAGCGCTGGAGGGGCGGGAGCGTGGAGCCGTCGGGCAGCTTGCCGGTGGGGACCGCCGTGGACGGCACGACACGGACGAGGTCGCCGTAGCGCTGGGCGAGGAGGCCGGGGGAGGAGCCCTCGTCGGCCAGGACGACCACCGTGTCGGTGCGGGCGTCGAGCGAGAGGCCGAGGACCTGGACCCCCTTGGTGCGCCACGCTTCTCGCTCGTTGCCGATCTCCTGCTGCACGCGCGCCTTCTCGGCGTAGGAGTGCTTGACGACGACGAAGTCGACGTCACCGGGCGAGGGCATCGCGCCTCGCACGAGCGACTCGAGAGTCGGGTCGTGGCGGGTCACGGTGACCACGAGGCGCGTGCCGGTGGCGTCGGCGGCATACGCCCCGGAGAAGACGTCGGGCCAGCGCGTCACGAGCTGCTGCTCGACGGTGTCGAAGGCGGCCGTCTGCGCGGTCGCGAGGGTGCCGAACCAGGTCGACGCGTCACGTTCCGGGGCGACACTGGGAGCCACCGCGGGCCCGTCGGTGCCGCCGCTCTCGCGGAGTGACTGGGGGGTGTTGCCCGAACCGTCGTCGGAGCCGCGGGCTGCACCGGTGACGTCCTTGGGAGCCTCGGCCGCCGAACCGGCGCTCGCGGTGGTCGTCGACGCCGACTGGCTGGTCACCCAGGCGGTGCCGACCGCGCCCACCACGACGAGAGCGGCGGCCGCGCCGAGCACGGTGTTGCGGCGCCGGGACGTGCGGGCCCGGCCGCGGATGAGGGCCCGCTGCACGAAGAGGTCGTCGCGTGGGGGCTCGAGGTCGTTCATGGTCGACAGCGCCTTTCGCAGCTGCAGCTCGCCCGCCTCGGGGGCGGAGCGCTGCTCCGGGGTGTCCGGGCCGAACCCGTCGTCGGTGGCACTCATGAGACGGCTCCTGCCCCGGTCAGTGGTGGCTCGGCGAGCCGGTCGCGCAGCACGGCCAGGCCGCGCGAGATCTGGCTCTTGATGGTGCCCTCTGCCACGCCGGTGCACTCGGCGATCTGGGGCACGGTGAGGTCCTCCCAGAAGCGGAGGACGAGGACGGCGCGCTGCTTCTCGGGAAGGTCCCGCAAGAGGTCGGTGAGGGTCATCGCGAGCTCGCGGTCGTGGTCGGTGGTGGGGGGCTCGGGGGCCTCGTCGGTGAGCACCTCGCGGCGCCGTTTGCGCTGGTCGTTGAGGTAGAGGTTCATCATCGTGCGTCTCGTGTAGGCGGTCTCTGCGCCGGCGGCGATGCGTGGCCAGGCCACGTAGACCCGGGCCAGCGCCTCCTGGACGAGCTCGTCGCCGTCGGCCCAGTTGCCGCAGAGCAGGTAGGCGCGCCGGCGCAGCATCGTCTGCCGCTCCTCCACGAAGGCGCGGAACGCGGCCTCGTCCCTCCGTCTCATGTGCTCCCGCTCGTCGCCGTCGGTTCGGTCAGGTCGTCACTGGTGTCGTACACCCCCTTGGACACGGGGGCACCCCGAACCGTTGCATGCACCCGTCAGGACACCCGGCCGAGCTCGAGGAGGGCGAGCATGAGCGCCGCGATCGTCTCGCCGTCGGTGATCGTGCCGTCGCGCACGAGGCCCAGCACGTCGGCAACGGGCACGGTGCGCACCTCGCGGATCCCCTCGAGCGCCCGCTCGCGCGCGCCCTCGCCCGTGTCGCCGTGAAAGCCGTGGACCGGCTCCAGGCCGGTCGCGAGGTAGACGACCTCGAAGGCGCGGCAGACGCCGTTGAGCGCGTTCATCTCCCCGACCCGGCGCCAGTCACGAGCCGTCAGGCCGGTCTCCTCGGCGAGCTCGCGGCGGGCGGCGACCAGCGGGTCCTCCCCGTCGGTGCCACCCGCCGGCACCTCGACCGAAGCGCCGACCGTGTGCCTGTCGATCGTGACGAGCACGACCTCGTCGTCGTCGGTGAGCGCGACGACGAAGACCGCGGGCCGCTGCAGCTCGACCACGCCGTAGATGCCCTCGCTGCCGTCGGGGCGGGTCACAGCGTCCTCCCGGACGCGGATCCAGGCGTTCTCGTAGACGAGGCGGGTGTCGCGGACGGGCCAGCTCACCGCGGCCCTCGCTCGAGGCCGAGGAGCAGCTCCTTGGCGGGCAGGCCGCCGAGGTAGCCCCCGAGAGAGCCGTCGGAGCGCACGACCCGGTGGCACGGGACGACGATCGGGAGCGGGTTGGTCGCGCACGCCGACCCCACGGCGCGGACCGCGCGCGGGCTGCCGGACGCCACGGCGACTTGGCCGTAGCTCTCGGTGGTCCCGTAGGGAATCTCCTTGAGGTGCTGGAGCACCGACAGCCTGAAGCCGTGGGCGAGTCGCAGGTCGATCGGCACGTCGAAGTCGCGTCGTGCGCCCGCGAAGTAGTCGTCGAGCTCTCGGGCGAGGGGGTCGAGGCGGTGACCGCCGCGGAGGATCCGCGAGCCGACCGTGGTGCCGAGCGACTCGAGCACACGGTCGTGGTCCTCGACGGCGAACGCGACGCGAACGACCCCGGCCTCCGTGGCCGCGAGCAGGAGGGCGCCGACGGGGGAGTCGACGACGCGGTAGGTCGCGTCGACGGACGACTCGGTGGTGGCGCGGTCGACCAGTGCGGCGTGGAGGGCCGCGAGGTGATCGGCCTCGTCGTTCGTGCCACTCTCGAGGAGCTGGATCGTGTGGTCAGACATGGAGGCTCACCCTTCCTTCGGGTGCGTAGGTGGACCGGAGCCGGGCGATGCCGTCGGCGGCGGCGCGGCGTGCCGCCGCGGGCGTGCCGCCGACGATGCGGGCGACTTCGGGGTGGGGCAGCCCGGCCACGTGGTGGTAGGCCACGCAGAGACGCTGCTTGTCGGGCAGGGCGGCCAGCGCGGCCCAGAGGCCACCGTCGGGCAGGGCCTCCTCGGACTGGTCGCGGTGTGGGGCGGGGGCATCGGGAACCAGCGCCACCGGGACCGCGTGACGTGCCCTCGCGCGGGCGACGTCGACGGCCTTGCGGTGAGCGATGGTGACGAGCCACGCCCGGACGTTCGCGTCCTCGGGCAGGTCGGGCCAGGCGCGCAGGGCCGAGAGGAAGGTCTCGGACCACGCGTCGTCGGCCTCGTCGGGCCCCAGGACGGAGCGGCACACGCGCAGCACCACGGCACCGTGCTCGGTGACGGCCTGCTCGAACGGTCGCTTCATGTCCTGTAGACGCTCCGACCTGCGGAAGTGTGAGGTCCCAGTGTGGCGGACGCGGACGAGCAGCCTCGGGAGCGGCCGGCGACCCTCAGAAGAGGCGACCCACCTCGGCGGCAGCGGGCTCCTCGAGCGCGAGGAGGAAGCGCTTGCGTTCGAGCCCACCGGCATACCCGACCAGGGATCCGTCGGCCCCGATGACGCGATGGCACGGCACGACGACGGCGATCGGGTTGCGCCCGTTGGCGGTGCCGACAGCCTGCGCGAGGTTGCGGTCGCCGAGGGCCCGGGCGAGGTCGCCGTAGCTGCGGGTCTCGCCGTAGGGGATCTCGCGCAGCAGCGCCCACACGCGCTGGTGGAAGTCGTCGCCCTGCGGCGCGAGCGGTAGGTCGAAGTCGGTCAGCGCGCCCGTGAAGTAGGCGGCCAGCTGCACCGACGCGGCGGCAAAGGGCTCGTCGGTGACGTCGCCCGGCTCGCCCAGGACGGCGGGGTCCTTGGGACGGTACTTCGCGGCATCCATGAGCAGGTGCGTGAGCGCCCCGTCCTCGGCGACGACGGTGAGGTCACCGATCGGCGAGGGCAGGACGACGTGCACGCGGCTCATGCGTCGTCGTCGCCGTTCCCGGCGCCGCCGTGGGCCGCCACGATGTCGGCGTGGGTGGGCACCGGGAACTCGGCGGCGTAGTCGCCGTAGGCGCGGGGGTCCTCGGTGGGCTCGAGGTGACAGGTCAGGGCGAGGTCGCCGAACTCGCGGTGCACGGCCTCCTCGACCTCCTCCACGAGGTCGTGGCCACGCTGGACGGTCCACGCCCCCGGCACGAGCACGTGCACCTCCGCGAAGCGGTGGTGTCCGGAGAGGCGCGTGCGCAGCGCGTGGAAGTGGACCTCGCGGGTGACGAAGCGCGAGAGGATCTCGGCGATCGCGGCGTTGTCCTCCTTGGGCATGGCGATGTCCATGAGGCCCTCGGTGGACTCGCGGACGAGCTTCCAGCCGGTCCAGATGATGTTGAGGCCCACGAGGAAGGCGACGACCGGGTCGAGGCGCTCGATGCCGGTGAGCGCGACGACGAGGACGCCGACGACCACTCCCGCGGACGTCCACACGTCGGTCATGAGGTGCTTGCCGTCGGCGGTGAGGGTGAGGGAGCGGTGCTGGCGCCCCGCCCGGAGCAGCACCATCGCCACGGCCCCGTTGACGAGCGACGCCACGACCGAGATGGCGAGGCCGAGGCCGACGTTCTCGATGGGTTGAGGCCGGATGAAGCGCTCGACGGCACTGACCACGATGACCACCGCGGCGACGAAGATCATCATCCCCTCGACGGCCGCCGAGAAGTACTCGGCCTTGGTGTGGCCGAAGTGGTGGTTCTTGTCGGCCGGCATGGCGGCGACCTTGAGCGCGATGAGCACCGCGACGGCCGCGACGAGGTTGACGACCGACTCGGCGGCGTCGGAGAGGAGACCGACCGAGCCGGTGATGCGCCAGGCGACGAACTTCAGGGTGATCGTCACGACCGCCGCCGCGATCGAGAGGTAGGCGAAGCGGCTCAGGTCGCGCGTCTGCTGCAGGCGGCCCGCACCCTCGGACGCAGGCGTGGGAGAGGTTGACACACCCCCAGTGTCGCAAAGGGCACCGACGACGGTCGGCGCCGGCCCGTACGTGGACGGGTGGTGAGGATGGTGGCGGAGCGGGTAGGGGCAGAGGTATCCGATCGTTGGCGAAAGGAGCCCGACATGGGTGTTGAGGACAAGGCCAGGAACATGGGCGAGGACCTCAAGGGCAAGGCCAAGGAAGCCGCCGGAAAGGTCACCGACAACGAGCGACTCGAGGCCGAGGGCGAGCGTGACCAGGCCTCGGCGGACCTCAAGCAGCGGGGTGAGCAGCTCAAGGACGCGGGCAAGGACGTCAAGGACGCCCTCGACCGCTGATCTTCCGGAGTGGGGTGGGCCGGTCTCTTCACGGGGGACCGGCCCACTGCTGTCCCGTGGGCGTATGCCGCCCGGCTGGGGTGCCGGGGCGTTCGTCCCCTTGCCAGCACGCCCGGGTTCCGTGAGTCTCGACGGGACGAACGTTTCCGCTCACTCGAGAGGCGCCAGACGTGACGACCCCGACGACGCATCAGACGACCGTTCCGGCTCCCACCGCCGAGGAGATCGCGGCGATGGACGCCTGGTGGCGGGCCAACAACTACCTCACCATCGGCCAGATCTACCTGCAGGACAACGCGCTGCTGCGAGAGCCCCTGCGGCCAGAGCACATCAAGCCGCGGCTGCTCGGCCACTGGGGCACGAGCCCCGGCCTCTCGTTCGTCTACACACACCTGTCGCGGGTCATCCGGCACACGGGTCAGCAGACGATCTACCTCACCGGCCCGGGGCACGGCGGTCCCGCCCTGGTCGCCGCCGGCTACCTCGAGGGCACGTACTCCGAGACCTACCCGAAGGTGACGTGCGACGCGGAAGGAGTCAGGCGGCTCTTCCGTCAGTTCTCCGCGCCCGGCGGCATCCCGAGCCACGTCTCGGTGACCACCCCGGGATCCATCCACGAGGGCGGCGAGCTGGGCTACGTCCTGATGCACGCCTTCGGTGCCGTCATGGACAACCCCGACCTGCTGGCGCTCGCAGTCGTCGGCGACGGGGAGGCCGAGACCGGCCCCCTCGAGGGTTCGTGGAAGGGCATCTCGTTCCTCAACCCCCGCCGCGACGGCGCGGTGCTCCCGGTGCTGCACCTCAACGGCGCCAAGATCGCCGGGCCCACCGTGCTCGGCCGCAAGGACCCCGCCGAGGTCCGTGCCCTGCTGGAGGGGCACGGCTACGAGGTGCTCGAGGTCGAGGGTGACGACCTGCCCGGCATGCACGAACGGTTCGCCGGGACGCTCGCGACGGCATACGGCCGGATCAAGGACATCCAGGCCGAGGCGCGGGCCGACGGGTGGGTCATGACGCGGCGGCCTCGCTGGCCGCTCATCATCCTGCGCACCCCCAAGGGCTGGACCGGGCCCGCCGAGGTCGACGGCGTCAGGGTGACCGGCACGTGGCGCTCGCACCAGGTGCCGCTGTCGGGCGTCAAGGACAACCCCGAGCACCTCGCCCAGCTCGAGTCGTGGATGCGTTCCTACCGACCCGAGGAGCTGTTCGACGACTCGGGTGCACCGAGCGCGACTGTGCTGCAAGCGAACCCGGAAGGAGATCTGCGCATGAGCGCATCGCCGCACGCGAACGGCGGAGTGCTCACGAAGGACCTCGACATCCCCGACTTCCGCGACTTCGCCCGCGACGTGCCCGCGCCCGCGACCGTGCGGGAGGAGTCGACGAGGGCGATCGGCGAGCTGATGCGCGAACTCTACGTGCGCAACCCGACGACCTTCCGGCTCTTCAGCCCCGACGAGACGAACAGCAACCGGGTCGGCGCGGTCTTCGACGTCTCCGACCGCATGACGGCCGAGCGGGTCACCGACGACGATGTGCAGCTCTCGCACGAGGGTCGGGTCATGGAGGTGCTCTCGGAGCACAACTGCCACGGCTGGCTCGAGGGCTACAACCTGACCGGCCGGCACGGGCTCTTCGCGACCTACGAGGCCTTCGCGATGGTGAGTGCCTCGATGACGGTGCAGCACTGCAAGTGGCTGCAGGAGGCCAACCGGCTCGACTGGCGGGCCAAGGTGCCCAGCCTCAACATCCTGCTGACGTCGACGGCGTGGCGCAACGACCACAACGGCTTCTCGCACCAGGGCCCGGGTCTCATCCAGACCGTGCTCAACGCCAAGGGTGACGTGTCGCGCATCTACCTGCCGCCGGACGCCAACTGCCTTCTCTCCGTGGCGGATCACTGCTTCAGGTCGAAGAACTACGTCAACCTGGTCGTCATCGACAAGCAGCCGCAGCCCCAGTGGCTGACCATCGACGAGGCCGTCGATCACTGCGCGCGCGGCGCAGGCACCTGGGACTGGGCCGGCAACGACGACGGCGACCGCGACCCCGACGTCGTGCTCGCCTGCGCAGGAGACGTCGTCACCATGGAGGTCGTCGCGGCTGCGCAGATCCTCCGGGAACGCTTGCCGCAGCTACGGGTTCGCGTCGTCAACGTCGTGGACCTCATGAGTCTCGCGCGACCTCGCAGCCACCCGCACGGCATGGACGACGTGCGCTTCGGCGAGCTGTTCACCGACCACGTCGACGTCGTGTTCGCGTTCCACGGCTACCACGGCGCGATCCACCAGCTCGTCCACGGCCGGCCAGACGCGGACCGCTTCCACGTGCGCGGCTTCAGCGAGGAGGGCACGACGACGACGCCCTTCGACATGGTGGTGCGCAACGAGGTCGACCGCTACCACCTGGTCATGGACGCCATCAACAACGCGGGGCGCCAGGTGAGGGGCTCCAGCGAGGTCAAGGAGTGGTGCGAGTCGCAGCTGGCCGAGCACGCGGCATACATCGTCGAGAACCTCGAGGACATGCCCGAAGTGCGGGACTGGGTGATGACGACGGTCGTCGAGGACTGAGCCCAACTGCAGCTCCGCGTGCCGCCGTGAGCCGCCCCGTCGTGTGCCTTCCCCGTCACGGCCGCGAACAGCGTCTTGCCCCTGTGTCACCGGCGACCCCTGCGTCACCGGTCTCGACGCAGGCACCACCCCTTCCGGCAGAGGTGCGGCTTGCCGTCAGGGATGCACGGTGCACCGCGCACTCCTGGCGTGAGCGCGCACCGCGAGCGGTGGTGGGCCCCGTCGGGCTCGAACCGACGACCGGCGGATTAAAAGTCCGATGCTCTACCGACTGAGCTAGAGGCCCGGGGCGGCGCTGCTGGCCGCCCGGCCAGTATGCCGCAGCCGCGTGCGTCCGGCCGCACCGCGTCGACCAGGCGCGTGGGCCCACCCGACGGGGTACGCGGTCCCGGCGGGTCGGGTGGGCCGCCGCGAGACGGATCGGGGAACCGTGAAACCGGCACGGGGCAGCACACCGTGCGTTCACCCGGCGGCGATACGTTCACCGTGAGGCCCGGTGTCGCCCGGGCGTCGACCTCGGAGGAGAACGCGTGTTGGACCCCTTGCTGGCCGGTGGCCGTGCTGCCCCGCCGCGCACCCTGGTGGACGTGCTGGCCGACGTCACGGCGCGGCACCCCGACGCCCCCGCCCTCGACGACACCCACACCGTGCTCACCTACGCCCAGCTGACCGGACAGGCGGTGCGGATGGCTGCCGACCTGGTCGCCGCGGGCGTACGCCGGGGCGACCGGGTCGGGGTGAGAGTGCCCTCGGGGACGACCGACCTCTACGTCGCCATCCTCGGCATCCTCCATGCGGGTGCGGCCTATGTCCCGGTCGATGTCGACGACCCGCAGGAGCGCGCCGACCTCGTCTTCTCGGAGGCGGCCGTCGCGGCTGTCGTCGGCGCCCGCCGCCAGATCTCGGTGCCGGGGGCGAAGGGACGTCGCCCCGTGGCGAGGTCGCCATTGGCCGAGCGGCCCACCCCTTCGCCCGGCTCCGCGGGCGCCGAGACGGCCCGACCTGCTTCCGCCCTGCCGGAGGTGGCCGTCGACGACGACGCGTGGGTCATCTTCACGTCCGGGTCGACCGGCGTGCCCAAGGGCGTCGCCGTGTCGCACCGCTCTGCGGCGGCCTTCGTCGACGCTGAGTCGCGGATGTTCCTGCAGGACAACCCGATCGGACCCGGTGACCGCGTGCTCGCCGGTCTCTCTGTCGCCTTCGACGCGTCGTGCGAGGAGATGTGGCTGGCGTGGGCCCACGGCGCCTGCCTGGTGCCTGCGCCCCGCAGCCTCGTCCGCACCGGCATGGACCTCGGCCCGTGGCTCGTGGCGCAGGACGTGACGATCGTGTCGACGGTCCCCACCCTGGCGGCGCTGTGGCCGGCTGAGGCGCTCGAGCCCGTGCGCCTGCTCATCTTCGGCGGGGAGGCGTGCCCGCCCGACCTGGCCGCGCGCCTCGTCGCCCCGGACCGCGAGGTCTGGAACACCTACGGACCGACGGAGGCGACCGTCGTCGCGTGCGGCGCCCGGCTCGACGGCAGCGCACCGATCCGCATCGGTCTGCCGCTCGATGGGTGGGATCTCGCCGTCGTCGGCCCGGACGAGCAGCCGGTGCCGCCGGGGGAGACCGGGCAGCTGATCATCGGCGGCGTCGGGCTGGCGCGCTACCTCGACCCGGCCAAGGACGCCGAGAAGTACGCGCCGATGCCCACCCTCGGGTGGGAGCGGGCGTACCGGTCGGGCGACCTCGTCGTCAACGATCCCGAGGGGCTGGTGTTCGTCGGCCGGGCCGACGAGCAGGTCAAGCTCGGCGGCCGGCGGATCGAGCTCGGTGAGGTCGATGCGGCGCTGCAGGGGCTGCCCGGGGTGACCGGCGCCGCCGCGGCGGTCAAGACGACCACGGCCGGAACGCAGGTGCTCGTCGGCTACGTCGTCCCCGAGGCTCCCGACGCGTTCGACCGCACCGACGCGCTCGCCCGGCTGCACGAGGAGCTGCCGGCGGCGCTCGTTCCGGTGCTCGCCGTGACGGACGACCTGCCCACCCGCACCTCCGGGAAGGTCGACCGTGCAGCGCTGCCGTGGCCCCTGCCGGGCGCCGCCGACGACGACGAGCCCAGCCCCCTCACGGGCACGGCGGCGTGGCTGGCGAGCAACTGGGCCGCCGTGCTCGGCACCGACGTGCGCTCGGAGGACGCCGACTTCTTCGACCACGGTGGCGGCAGCCTCTCGTCGGCACAGCTCGTCTCCATCGTGCGAAAGCGCTACCCGACCGTCACCGTCGCCGACATCCACGCCCACCCACGTCTCGGCGCGCAGGCCGAGCTGCTCGAGACCATGGTCCCGGCGGACGGCTCGGGCGGCGGCCGCACCGTGCGCCGCATCCCCCGGCGCAGCCAGCTCGTGCAGATCCTCGTCTCCGTCGTGCTGCTCACCGTGAAGGGACTCCAGTGGCTCGTGGCGCTCGCGACCCTCACCGAGCTCGGTCGCCTCGCCGGACTCGTGCTGTGGTCGGTGCCCGTGTCGTGGTGGGTCCTCGCCGTCGGCTGGCTGGCGTTCATCACGCCGCTCGGGCGGATGGGCCTCTCGGCGCTGGCCGCCCGGGTGCTGCTCGCCGGCCTCAAGCCGGGCACCTACCCGCGCGGCGGCGTCGTGCAGACGCGGCTCTGGGCCGCCGAGCGGTTCGCCGACGCGATGGGCGCCATCACGATGGCCGGTGCGCCGTGGATTGTCTACTACGCAAGGCTGCTCGGCGCCTCCATCGGCCCCGGCGTCGACCTGCACTCGGTGCCGCCGGTCACCGGCATGCTCACCATCGGCGCGGGCGCGAGCATCGAGCCCGAGGTCGACCTCTCCGGCTACTGGATCGACGGGGACCTGCTGCACGTCGGGCCGGTCCACATCGGTCGCGACGCCGTCGTCGGCGCGCGCAGCACCATCGGCCCGGACGTCCACATCGGCCGCGACGCCGTGGTCGAGGCCGGCTCCACCGTGCTCCGCTCGGTGCGGCCCGGGCGCGTCGTCGCGGGCTCCCCGGCGGAGCGCGTTGACCGACCGAGCCACACCGCGTGGCCCGCCGAGCGACCACCCAACGCGCCGGCCTGGGTCGCCGTCTACGGCCTGTCGGGCGGGCTCCTCTCGATCCTGCCGTTCCTGGCCCTGCTGCCCGGCGTCGTGCTCGTCGGGGGAGCGGTCGCCCGGGCGCGCACGGGCACGGAGGCGGCCGCGGCGGCATACGCGGCCGTGCCCGTCGTGACCGTGCTGGGACTCCTCGGGCTGGCGCTGCTCACCGTCGTGCTCGTCCGCCTGCTCGGGCTGGGCCTGCGCGAGGGCTGCTACCCCGTGCGCAGCCGCGTCGGCTGGCAGGTCTGGTCCACCGAGCGGCTGCTCGACCAGGCCCGCACACTCCTCTTCCCGATCTACGCGAGCCTCGTCACCCCGACGTGGCTGCGGCTGCTGGGAGCCCGCGTCGGGCGTGACGTCGAGGCGTCGACGGTGCTCCTGCTGCCCTCGATGACGACGGTCGCCGACGGAGCCTTCCTCGCCGACGACACGATGGTCGCCGGCTACGAGCTCGCCCACGGGTGGGTGCGCATCGGCCCGGCGAAGATCGGCAAGCGGGCCTTCCTCGGCAACAGCGGCATGGCGGCACCCGGCCGGCGCGTGCCCAAGCACGGCCTCGTCGCCGTGCTCTCGGCCGCACCCCAGAAGTCCAAGGCGGGGTCGAGCTGGCTCGGCAGCCCACCCGTGCGCCTGCGCCGGCCCCCGCAGGGCTCCGATGACGAGCGCACGTTCGCTCCACCGTTGAGGCTCAAGGTGTTTCGCGGACTGGTCGAGCTGTGCCGCATCGTCCCCGTCATGGTCACCGTCGCCATCGCGGTCACCGTCCTCGCCGCCCTGGGGTGGCTCACGTCGAAGGTCGGGCTGGCCGGTACGGCCGCCCTCGGCGGGGTCGTGCTCGCCGCGGCCGGCGCCGTCGCCGCTGCCGTCACGACCCTGGCGAAGTGGGTCGTCGTCGGGCGCATCGGCGCCGTGGAGCACCCGCTGTGGAGCCCGTTCGTGTGGCGCAACGAGGTGGTCGACACCTTCGTCGAGATGGTGGCCGGCCCGTGGTTCGCGTGGACGGCGACCGGCACCCCGGCCATCAACGTGTGGCTGCGCACCCTCGGCGCCACGATCGGGCACGGCGTCTGGTGCGAGACGTACTGGCTGCCCGAGGCCGACCTCGTGACCCTCGGTGAGGGCGCCACGGTCAACCGCGGCTGCGTCCTCCAGACCCACCTCTTCCATGATCGAATCATGAGCATGGACACGGTCACGCTCGAGGACTGCGCCACGCTCGGCCCCAACGGGGTCATCCTCCCCGCAGCGACCATCGGGAGCGGCGCCACCGTCGGCCCCGGGTCGCTCGTGCTGCGTGGCGAAGCCGTCCCCGACGGCACGCGCTGGACCGGCAACCCGATCGCGCCGTGGACGGGAGCGACGGGAGCCTCGGCCCCGCAGGGACAGCCGGCCGGCACCGCCGGGAGCCTCGCCTGATGGGTGGTGGCGTCACCCACGAGGCCCGCGCGCTCGCCGACCCCTACACGCCCGACCGGGGCGACCCGGCATACGTGGTCACCCACTACGACCTCGACCTCGACTACAAGGTCTCGAGCAACCGGCTGTCCGGCCGGGCGGTGCTCGACGTCCGCGTGGCCCGCGACACCCGACGCCTGGTCGTCGACCTCGTCGGACTGCGCGTCAGCAAGGTCTCCGTCGGCGGCGCCCCCGCTCGCTGGGCGCACCGCGGAGCCCGCCTCGTCGTGACCCCCGCCTCCCCGCTGACGCGCGGAGAGCGCACGCAGGTCGCGATCACGTATGCCGGCACGCCCGGTCCCGTGTCGACGCGCTGGGGCGACGTCGGCTGGGAGGAGCTCACCGAGGGCGCGCTCGTGGCCGCCCAGCCGAACGGGGCGCCGACCTGGTTCCCCTGCAACGACCACCCACGGCACAAGGCGACCTACCGCCTGTCGTTCGAGTGCGACTCGCCCTTCGACGTGGTCGCGACCGGCGCCCTGGTCTCGACCCGGGTGCGCGGCAGCCGCACCCGACGGGTCTTCGTGCAGGACGTGCCGATGGCCACCTACCTCGCCACCGTGCACGTCGGCCGCTACGTGCACCGTGAGCTCGGCCCGGCAGTCGTGCCGGTGAGGGTCGCGATGCCGGCCGCGTGCGAACGGCCGGTGATGCACGACCTCGGCCGGCTGCCCCGGATGACGTTCCACTTCGGTGAGCTCTTCGGTGACTACCCGTTCGACGACTACACCGTCGTCGTCACGGCGGACGACCTCGAGATCCCGCTCGAGGCGCACGCGCTCGCGACGTTCGGCCCGAACTGGCTCGACGGCAACCGTCGACACGAGCGGCTCGTGGCCCACGAGCTCGCCCACCAGTGGTTCGGCAACAGCCTGACGACCGCCACGTGGGCCGACATCTGGCTCAACGAGGGTTTCGCCTGCTACGCCGAGTGGCTCTGGGCCGAGCACGCCGACGGTGTGTCCGCCCACCTCAACGCCACGACGCACTGGGCGCGGCTGCTGCGACTGCCGCAGGACCTCGTCCTGGCCGATCCGGGGCCCGACCTGATGTTCGACGACCGCGTGTACAAGCGCGGAGCCCTGACCCTGCACGCGTTGCGGAGACGACTCGGTGACGGGGTCTTCTTCGCCCTGGTGCGCGACTGGGTGGCGACGTATCGGCACGGGTCGGTGACCACGGAGGACTTCGTCGCGCTCGCCGAGGCGCACGCCTCGAGGGGCCTCGGTGACGACGGACGCGACGAGGTGCGGCGACTCCTCGAGGCGTGGCTGTGGACCGAGCCGCTGCCTCCGCTGGACGCGCGGCCCTGACGCCTGCGGCCTCGGGTCGCCGGGGACCAGTGCTCGTTCGGGGACAGTGCTCCTTCGGTATTGCCGCTCGTCCGGGTCAGTGCCGGCGCACCACGAGGGGCGCGCCGCTGCCGACCAGCGCGACCGCCACCGCGTGTCCGGCCGGATCGGGCTCTGGCCGCACGTCGACGAGCGTGACGGGCGGCAGCCCGGCGACGACCTCGCCCGCCTGCCCCTCGGTCGGGGTGCGCATGCTCGCCGGGTCGACCCGCAGCCCCACCCCCAGAGCCTTGAGCGCTGCCTCCTTGCGCACCCAGGCGACCGCACCGTCGGGCGACACCGCCACTGCGCCGGTGGCCCGTTCCCCGGGATGGAGCGCGACCTCGGCGAACCCGTCGAACGAGGCCGCCTGTCGCCGCTCGACGTCGACGCCGACCGGGCCGGAGCGCGACACCGCGAGCGCGACGAGGTCGGGCGTGCGGCTCAGGGAGAGGTGCAGTGCGGGGTCGTCGAGCAGGCGCGGTCGACCGTGTGGCGCGCCGCAGGTGGCGCACGTCCGGTCGAACCGGAGCGACGAAGGCTCGCGGCCCAGCAGGCGCCCGATCTCGTTGCGTGCCAGAGCATGCGCTGCGGCATACGACCGGGCGCTCTCGACGTGCCTGAAGCGCTGCCAGCGCTGGAGCTCCACCACGTCGAGTACGTCCACGTCGGGCGCCTCGCCGCGCGTGGCGGCGTCAGGTGCGCGGAGCCAGAGGTCGACGCGGGCCTCAGTCCGCGGACTGACCATGCGGGTCCGTGGTCGCGGGCGCCGGCGGCGCCCCCGGGTCGATGTCGCGCAGGGTGTCGTTGTCACCCTCCCGGGCGGCGAAGGCGAGACGGTCGCGGGCGGCGTGCTCGACCAGCACGGGCACGAAGTCGCGCACCCGTCCGGTGAGCTTCGAGTGCGAGAGACGCACGGCCGCCTCGACCACCTCGGAGTCGAGGTCGGGGAAGCGCGCCTGCAGACGCGCCTGCACGTCGGCCAGGGCCCTCATCTCGTCCGTGCGGTCCACGGTCCAAGGATGAGGTCGCTCCTCGGCGCGCGCAAGCCTCGGTCCATGGTTGCCGGGCTACCTTGAGCGCATGCCTCGCACCCCGTCCCGTCACCGCCGGGAGCCGCGGTCGAGCCGCGGCGAGAACCGGCTCCCGCCTGCCGCTGCAGTGGTCGTGGCAGCCGTCGCGTATGCCGGCCTGCCGGAGTCGCTGCTCGTCGGCCCTCGCTTGGCGATCCCCGTCGTCGAGATCGCACTGCTCGCAGCGCTGCTCGTGACCAACCCGCGACGGCTCGTGCGCCAGACCCGTTGGTCGAGGGCGGTGTCGATCGTGCTGGCGTGCCTCGTGATCGCGACGAACCTCGTGGCTCTCGGCATGCTCGTCGCGTCGCTCTCCGCCTCCGACCGCGGCGGGATGCCGCTGCTCGTGGCGGGGATGCAGGTGTGGCTGACCAACGTCATCGGGTTCGGGCTGCTCTTCTGGGAGATCGACCGCGGTGGACCGGTGGCCCGACAGACCGTGACCCGCGATCGGCTCCCGCCCGCGGACTGGCGCTTCTCGCAGGACGAGAACCAGGACGCGGTGCGTGAGGTTGCGGCCGGGTCGAGCATCAGCACCAACTGGCGCCCCCACTTCGTGGACTACCTCTACGTCTCGCTGACGAACTCCAGCGCGTTCAGCCCGACCGACACGATGCCGCTCTCGCCGCGGGCCAAGTGCCTCATGGGGCTCGAGGCGACGGCAGCCCTGCTCACGTCGCTGCTCGTCGTCGCCAGGGCGGTCGGGGCGCTCGGTTCCGGCGGCTGAAAGGCGGTCGGCGCGGCCGGTCTCCTCTGCCGCTTCAGCCCGCGCGCCCGCGGACCCAGTCCTCGAGCGTGGCCTCGTCGTCGTCCACCACGAGCGCCCACACGAGGACGGTCGCTGCGAACCGGCCCAGCGGCGCCTGGGACGCCACCTCGTCGCGTACGGCAGCGATGCCCGCAGCGTCGGCCGGTCGGCGGAAGCGAAGCCGCGGGGAGTCGAGCACCAGGGCGCGGGCGGCGCTCGGCAGCTCGTCGACGGTCGCGGGCCGTGACCGGGCGGCCTTGCGGCGCAGGCCGACTGCACGCCAGCGGATGATGCCGCCGACGCACACGCCTGCGGCTGCTGCCGTGAGGACGACGGCGGCGCCAAGAGCCATGTCGTTCTGCCTGAGCGGCCAGCGCGTGGCCACCGCCCCGGCGAGCGCGCCGAGGAGGAGCGCGACGCCGAAGGGCCACGCGAGCCGCCACCAGGCGCCGTCGCGCTCCAGCCGTCGCTGCTCGTAGAAGCGCGAGGCCCACTCACGCACGGCGAACACCGGGAAGTCGTTGGGGCGCAAGGGATCCTGCGTCGGTCTTGGCTGCTGTCCCGTCTTGCGCGGTGCCCTGTGTTCTCCCCGCATCCCGGCCCCCTGTCCCTTTTGCCCGGTTCGTCTTCAGGGTAACCACCAGGCTCCGCCTGTGCTCGGACGTCCACGGCTCGCACGTCGGTGCGTCGAGAGGGGTCGGCGGGTGCGGGTGCGCGGGTACGGTGCAAGTGCCAACGAGACGCAGGAGGACCGCATGAGCCTCGACCGCCCGGTCGCCCCCAACCCCTACGAGCTGCTGGCCCGGGTGGCTTCCTTCACGGTGACGAGCGACGACGTCACGGACGGAGCGCCCCTCAAGGACGACCAGGTCGCTGCCGAGGGCAACACCTCGCCCCAGCTGTCGTGGAGCGGCGCACCCGAGGGGACCCAGAGCTACGTCGTCACGTGCTTCGACCCCGACGCGCCGACGCCGTCCGGTTTCTGGCACTGGGTGCTCGTCGACCTGCCGGCCGACGTGACGTCCCTCGACACGGGGGCGGCCGCGAGCTCGCTGCCCGGCAAGGCCTTCCACGTGCGCAACGACGGCGGCGACAAGGGCTTCATGGGTGCAGCCCCTCCGGAGGGCGACATGCCGCACCGCTACTTCTTCGTGGTGCACGCCGTGTCGGAGCCGACGCTGGGCGTCGACGACTCCGCGTCGCCTGCGGTCGTCTCGTTCAACCTCGCGTTCAAGACCCTCGGCAGGGCGATCCTGCACGGCACCTACCAGCACTGACCGTCCTAGCCGACCGTCCGAGCTGACCGTTCGCGCCAGCCGCCGCGCGGTGGAACGCGTGATGGTCTGCCTGTCGGTGTGGTGACCACCCCACCGACAGGCAGACCATCAGCACGTCGACGTCGACCGGGCCCGGTGATGGGCCGCCGGGCCGAGGTAGGACGTCAGGCGCTGAGCAGCTCTGCGGACTCGAGCTGCTCGCGCAGCTCCGCGAGGATGCGGCGCAGCAGGCGGCTGACCTGCATCGCGCTGAGACCCATCGTGTCGGCGATCTCGGCCTGGGTCATGTCGTGCTCGAAGCGCAGCTCGATGATGCGCTGCTCGCGCGCCGGCAGGCGCATCAGGGCGGTGCGCACGACGATGCCCTCGTCGCGGGCGGGGTCGGAGTCGTGGTCGGCGCGAGCGTCGACGAGGTCGAGCACCGGGCGCCCACCCTCGGTCGTCGTGGCGTCCAGCGAGGCGGGGCGCAGGTTGGTCGAGGCGACCTGCGCCTCCTTGACCTCGTCGAGGGTGAGGTCGAGGGCGCTGGCGATGTCGGCGGCGCCGGGCTCGTGGCCGAGCTGCTGCTCGAGCCGGGTCCGCGTGTCGGCGACGACCTGGCGGCGCTCCTGCAGGCCGCGCGGCGGGCGGACGAGCCAGCCGTGGTCGCGGAAGTGGCGGCGCAGCTCCCCGGTGATCGTCGGCGTCGCATAGGCACCGAACTCGGTCGACTGGTCGAGGTCGAAGCGCTGGATCGCCTTGAGCAGCGCGAGAAAGGCGACCTGCTCGAGGTCCTCGCGGTCGAGGCCCTTGCCGGAGTAGCGGTGCGCGAGGGACCGCGCGAGGGGCATGTGCAGGCGGGTCACGGCCTCCAGCGCCTCGGAGCGCTCGGCGTCCGACGAGGAGGTGCGGACCGCGGTGATCAGCTCACGAGTACGTGCGTCCTTGCGCGGACCGTACGACGGGTCAGTCATGTCAGCTCCATCCAGAGTGGGCGGCGGCGCTTTCTTGACCGACACCGAAACCCTAGACAAAGACTCAACATTGCACAAGGGCTCGACAAGAAATTCAGCTTTGTCCAAGGTCTGGGGCGTCTCGGCGTCATCCGTGCCGTGGGTGGCGGGGGCTAGCCTTCAGGGATGAGCGAGAGCGAGCATCGCGCCCACCGGCGGCCCGCCTTCTTCAGCGAGTCCGCCCTCGAGGCGCACGGGCCCGCCTACGACCCGACCGAGCAGATCCACGTCGCCCACGAGACGGCGCTGGCCCTCGTGCACGCCGGTCGTGCTGCGGCCGACCCCGCCGTCACGCAGAAGCTCGTCGCGCTCGTCGACGACATCGGCCTGTCGACCCTGGCCGAGCTGTGGTCCCAGCGCCCGGCCCGGTCCCTGCCCGGCGCCCTGTGGCGCCTCTACGTCCTGCGCGAGTGGGTCCGGCGCGCCCCCGACGAGGCCAGCCGCGAGTATGCCGCCGGCATCCGTTTCACCGGCCCGAACCACGCCGTCGCCGGCGCCGCCGAGCCACCCGGCCCGCAGGAGATGGGGCGCGTCATCGACGAGGTGATGCGCGGCGTCTTCGAGGGCGACCTCGCCGTCGCCCTCGAGCGTGCCGCTGCCTTCTGCCGCGTCGTGTCCGCTGGCCGGGCCGACATCTCGTCGGGTGACGACAGTGCCGAACAGGCCGCCAACGTCCTCGTCATGGCCGACGACCTCGCCGTCTGCGCCCGTCTCTGGCGGGCCGACGCGCTGGACTGAGGCCGCCCCGCTCCCGGCGGTGGCCCGGAACACGGTCGTGCGTCCGGTCGTCTTTGGCGATCCGTTCGCGCCGATCTATTCTTGACGCGCGTCGGGTCGCGGTAGCCCCGGGTCCCAAATTCAGCCGCTACGAGCGGCCCAGTGCCGAGAGGCGCTCCCGGCCCGACGCAACCTCTTCCCCCGAGTCGCCGCGTCCACGGGCGCTCCCGGGTGCGCGGCGCGAGGCATGTCGGAGGCGTGTCGGCGTGCTGTCACACGTCTGTCCGTAGCGTGTCCAGCGTCTGTCGAGCCGCCCGCCCATCTCGATCGGCCCTTCCCCACACGAGCCCCGGCGCAGGTGCCTACAGTGATCTCATGACGCCCGAGGAGGAACGCTCCGGAGACCTGCTCGATGTCGCACTGGCCGATGAGATCGAGCTCGTGAGCGACCTGGTGGTCGCTGCGTCGTCCAGCCCACGCCACTTCACCCCCGACGAGGTCGACGAGCTGCTCGGCATCACGGGTGAGGCCGCCGCGGCGAGCCCGTCGCGCAGCACGCCTGCCTGAGCGTCGGCCCACCAGCCTGTCGGCGGTCCACCGGCGACGGTTGCCGAACACGGGGCGAACGCCGGATGACCGCCGGGTTGCGTCCGGGTCGCTCCTACGCCGTAGCATCGTCCCCGGACCAGCCACCCGATCGACCGGAGCAACCTCGTGGGTTTTCGCCTCACACCCCAGGACACGAGCTTTTTCACCCTCTTCACCTCATCCGCCGAGCTGCTCGTCGAGGCGACCCGGGAGCTGACCCGCTTCCTCGAGGTCGAGCCCTCGAAGCGCCAGGCGGTCGCCGACCGCCTCAAGGAGCTCGAGCACGCCGCCGACGACGCGACGCACGAGCTGATCAACAAGGTGAACACCTCGTTCATCACGCCGTTCGACCGCGAGGACATCCACAACCTCGCCGCGTCCCTCGACGACTGCATGGACTTCATCGAGGAGACCGCCGACCTCATCGTGCTCTACCGCCTCGGTGACATCCCCGAGGGCCTGGCCGACCAGTTCGAGATCCTCGCGCGCATGGCCGAGGTCACCGCCGAGGCGATGCCGCGCCTGCGCTCCCTCAAGGACCTCAAGAGCTACTGGATCGAGATCAACCGCCTCGAGAACCAGGCCGACTCGCTTCACCGCAAGCAGGTCGCCGCGCTCTTCAACAACGCCCACGATGCCGTCGAGGTGATCAAGGTCAAGGCCATCGTCGACGGGTTCGAGAACGCCGCCGACGCGTTCGAGAAGGTGGCCCACGTCGTCGAGGGCATCGCGGTCAAGGAGTCCTGACCCGCTGATGGACACGACCATCCCCGTCCTCGGGGTCGGTGCGGTCATCGCACTGGCCATGGGCTTCAACTACACCAACGGCTTCCACGACGCGGCGAACGCGATCGCGACCTCTGTCTCGACGCGGGCGCTGACGCCGCGCGTGGCGCTCGGCATGGCGGCCGTCGCCAACCTCTTCGGCGCCTTCTTCGGCACCAAGGTGGCCAAGACCATCGGCTCGGGCATCATCGAGCAGCCGGTGGGCGTCAACGGCCTCTGGCTGGTCGCGGCGGCACTCGTCGGCGCCATCGGCTGGAACCTGCTCACGTGGTGGTTCGGCCTGCCCTCGTCGTCGTCGCACGCCCTCATCGGTGGCCTCGGCGGCGCCGCGCTCGTCGCGGGTGTCAACGTGCAGTGGACCGTCATCTGGGAGAAGGTCATCATCCCGATGATCGCCTCTCCGATCATCGGACTGGTGCTCGGCTACCTCGTGATGACGGCCATCCTCTGGATGTTCCGCAACGCCAACCCCGGCCGCGTGTCGCGCGGGTTCCGCACGGCGCAGACGGCGTCGGCCGCGGCCATGGCCTTCGGCCACGGTCTGCAGGACGCCGCCAAGACGGCGGGCGTCGTCGTGCTCGCGCTCAACATCTCGGGCCACCACGGCGACGACAGCATCCCGCTGTGGGTCCTCGTGCTCTCGGCCGTCGTCATCTCGCTGGGCACGTATGCCGGTGGGTGGCGCATCATGCGCACGCTGGGTCGGCGCATCATCCACATGACGCCCCCGCAGGGCTTCGCGGCCGAGACCACGGCGGCGGCGATCCTCTACGTCGCGGGCCTCGCCTTCGGCGCGCCCATCTCGACGACCCACACCATCACGTCGTCGATCATGGGCGTCGGCGCCACGAAGCGCTTCTCCGCGGTGCGCTGGGGCGTGGCCGGCAACATCGTCGGCGCGTGGGTGCTGACCTTCCCCGGCGCCGGCCTCGTGGCCGTCGTCGCCTGGTACATCACCGCCGTCTTCCGCTGAGCCCCCTACGGCATCGAAAAAGCAATCCGTCCGCGTTCCACGTGAGGTGAACCCTCGCGAGGGGCGGACGGATTGCTTTTTCGATGTGGGGTGTGGCCCAGCCGGGGCGGAACGTGCGGGTCAGCCGAAACGGCCGGAGATGTAGTCCTCGGTGGCCTGCTGCGACGGGTTGTTGAAGATCCGCGTCGTGTCGTCGACCTCGACGAGGCGGCCCGGCTCGCCGGTCGCCTTGAGGTTGAAGAAGGCGGTGCGGTCGGAGACGCGCGCTGCCTGCTGCATGTTGTGGGTGACGATGACGATCGTGTAGTCGTTCTTCAGCTCGTTGATGAGGTCCTCGATCGCGAGCGTCGAGATCGGGTCGAGCGCCGAGCACGGCTCGTCCATGAGCAGCACCTGCGGCTGTACCGCGATGGCGCGGGCGATGCAGAGGCGCTGCTGCTGGCCGCCGGAGAGGCCCGCGCCCGGCTTGTTCAGGCGGTCCTTGACCTCGTTCCAGAGGTTCGCGCCCTTGAGCGAGCTCTCGACGATGCCGTCGAGCGTCTTCTTGTTCTTGACGCCGTTGAGCCGGAGGCCGGCCGCGACGTTGTCGTAGATCGACATCGTGGGGAACGGGTTCGGGCGCTGGAAGACCATGCCGACGGTGCGGCGCACGGTCACGGGGTCCATCGAGGCGGCATACAGGTCCTGGTCGTCGAGCATGACCTTGCCCTCGACGCGGCCGCCGGGGATGACCTCGTGCATGCGGTTGAGGGTGCGCAGGAACGTCGACTTGCCGCAGCCCGAAGGGCCGATGAAGGCCGTGACGGACCGGGGCTCGACCGTCATCGAGACACCCTCGACGGCCTTGAAGGAGCCGTAGTAGACGTTGAGGTCGCTGACGTCGATTCGCTTTGCCATGAGAAGGCTTCT
Source organism: Terrabacter koreensis (assembly GCF_054783315.1). Lineage (NCBI taxonomy): Bacteria > Bacillati > Actinomycetota > Actinomycetes > Micrococcales > Intrasporangiaceae > Terrabacter > Terrabacter koreensis. The sequence goes on from NZ_BAAGQU010000004.1 coordinate 361,732, forward strand.
CTTTCTCTTACTTCTTGACCGCGTTGAAGTGGGCGACCACGCGGCCGATCACGTTGAGCAGCAGGACGAGGAGGATCAGGGTGAGCGCGGCGCCCCACATGCGCTCCGCGGCCGCGGGCAGGGCGAGGTCACCACGGTCCTGGTTGATCATCATCGGCAGGGTGGGGAAGTTGCCGTTGAAGAGGTCCCGCTGGAAGTTCTTCGTGTACGGGGCGAGGATCAGCAGCGGGGCCGTCTCGCCCATGACGCGGGCGACGCCGAGCAGCACGCCGGTGATGATGCCCGAGAACGCCGTGCGCAGGACGACCTTGACGACGGTCACCCACTTGGGCACGCCGAGCGCGTACGAGGCCTCGCGCAGCTCGTTCGGGACGAGCTTGAGCATCTCCTCGGTGGACCGCACGATGACCGGGATCATGAGCAGCACGAGGGCCAGCGAGGCGGCGAAGCCCGACTGGCGCAGGCCGAAGGTCGTGACGACGACGGCGTAGATGAACAGGCCGGCGACGATCGACGGGATGCCCGAGAGGATGTCGACCATGAAGCTGATCGCCCGGGCGAGGCCGCCGCGTCCGTACTCGACGAGGTAGACCGCGGTCATGATGCCGATCGGCACGGCGATGAGGGTCGTCATGCCGACCATCTCGAGGGTGCCCTCGATGGCGTGGCGCGCGCCGCCGCCGAAGTCGTCGGAGTTGATGTTGCGCTGGTTGCCGGTCCACCACGTGGCGGAGCCGAGCATGTGCACGCCCTTGGCGACGACGGTCGTCAGGATCCACACGAGCGGGATCATGGCCAGCGCGAAGGCGAACCACATGACCACCTTGGCCACGACGTCCTTGACGGCGCGGACGCGGTGCGGGTTGTCCATCTCGCGAAGGACGTCGCGCCCACCCTTGCCCCCGGGCGGAGTGGTGTCGGGCGTGACGCCGTCGGCGGGTCCGCGGCTCTCGGTCACCGTGCTCATTCGCTGAAGGCCTTCCTGCGCTCGATGACGATGCGGGCGATGCTGTTGACGACGAAGGTCAACACGAACAGCACGAGACCGGCCGCGATGTAGGCGCCGGTCTTGCTCGGGTTGCTGAACTCGGACGCGTTGTTCGCGATCTTGGAGGCGAAGGTCTCGCCGCCGTTGAAGAGCGACCACGTCCACTTGGCGCCGTCGGGCAGGGCGGACACGAGGAAGGTGACCGCGATCGTCTCGCCGAGGGCGCGGCCGAGGGCCAGCATGGCGGCGGAGATGACGCCGGGCTTGCCGAAGGGCAGCACCGCCGTGCGGATCATCTCCCACTGGGTGGCGCCCAGGGCGAGCGCGCCCTCCTTGTGCGTGGCGGGCGTCTGGTCGAACACCTCGCGCGAGAGGGCGGTGACGATGGGCAGGACCATGATCGCGAGCACCACACCGATGAAGGCGATGGTGCCGCCGGTGATGCCGGCGGTGCCGAAGAGCGGGAACCAGCCGAGCTTGTCCTCGACCCACTGCTGGACCGGCTTCCACACGGGGAAGAAGACGATGAGGCCCCACAGGCCGTAGACGATCGAGGGCACGGCAGCGAGCAGGTCGACGAGACCGGCCGCCGGCCGGCGCATCCACACCGGGGCGTACTGGGTGAGGAAGAGAGCCACCGCGACGCCCACAGGCACCGCGATCAGCATCGCGATCGTCGAGGCGGCGACGGTGGTCCAGAGGAACTCGAGGACGCCGAACGCCGGCTTCTCGCCACCGGGGGCCCACACGCGGCTCGTGAAGAAGTTCTCGGAGTTGTTCGTCAGGGCCGGGATCGCCTGCACGACGAGGAACACCGCGATGAGGGTGACGATGGCGATGACGAGGACGCCGCTGAACGTGGCGAACCCACCGAACAGGCGGTCGCCCAGGCGTCCGGTGGAGGCGCGGTCGCCCCGCAGCGGCGTGCCGCCGTCGGGGCCGGGAAGCTCGTCGGCGGCGGATACACCTGTCACTGTCGACACGTGGGGCCTCTTCCTTGGTCGGGGGAGAACTGGCGCAAGGGGCGGACGCCGAGTGCGGCGCCCGCCCCTGCGTTGTGGGCCGGTCCGGTGTGCTCCGGACCAGCCGGGCGGTGGATCAGGAGATCGCGTCGACCGCGGTCTTGACCTTGGCGGCGACCTCGGCCGGCAGGGGGGCGTAGCCCTTGGCCTCGAGGCCCTTCTGCGTCTCGTCGGAGGCGAACGACTTGAGGAAGGCCTTGACCTTCTTGCCGGTCTCGGCGTCGGCGTACTTGGAGCAGACGATCTCGTAGGTCACGAGCACGATCGGGTAGGCGCCGGCCTCCTTGGTCGCGTAGTCGATCTTGAGGGCGAGGTCGTTGCCCGTGCCCGTCTGCTCGGCGGTGGCGACCGTCTTGCCGGCCGACTCGGCCGTCAGCTCGACGGGGCCGGCGCCCGTGTCGATCTGGGCCATCGGGAGCTGGTTCTGCTGGGCGTAGGAGAGCTCGACGTACGTGATGCCGCCGTCCTGGCCCTTCGTCGCGGTGGCGACGCCGGCCGACTTCTCCTTGCCCTCGCCCTTGCCGGTCCACTTCTTGCCGGTCTCGTAGGACCAGGCGCCGGGCGCGGCGGCCTTGAGGTACTTGGTGAAGTTCTCGGTCGTGCCCGACTCGTCGGAGCGGAAGAAGACCTTGATCGGCGTCGAGGGGAGCGTGACGCCCTTGTTGAGCGCCGCGATGGCCGGGTCGTTCCAGGTGGTGATCTTGCCGTCGAAGATCTTCGCGGCGACCTCGGCGTTGAGCACGAGCTTGTCGACGCCCTTGACGTTGTAGGCGATCGCGATCGGGCCGGTGACCATCGGGAGGTTCCAGGCCTCGGAGCCACAGGCCTGCTTGGCCGCGTCGGACTCGATGACGCCGTCCTTGGGCTTGGTCTTGAGCGACGAGTCGGAACCGGCGAAGTCGACCTGCTTGGCGATGAACTGCTTGATGCCGGCACCCGAGCCGGTGGGCTGGTAGTCGATCGTGGCGTCGGCGCAGGCCGTCTGGTAGGCCTTGATGGCCTCGTCGATGGCGTTCTTCTGCGCCGACGAACCCTCGGCCTTGAGGTCGCCGGAGAAGCAGTCGCCCGCGCCGGCGGAGGTGCCGCCGGCGCCGGTCGAACCCGCGCCGGGCTGGGCGCCGTTGTTCTCGGACGCGCAGGCGGAGAGCGCAAGAGCGCCGGACAGGGCGATGGCGCCGAGAGCGCTGATACGCGAAACAGACACGAGTGTGTTCCCTCTCGAAAAGGATGCTTGGAGTTGTTCCGGTGGTCGGTCGACCAGGTGGAGCGGACCTTGTCGAGCGACGCTGCTGGACGGTTGATCCATCGCGAAGATAGGTCCGCTGGGTGACGGGCCGTCCACGTGCGGTTAACGGAGGGTGAACGCAGGTCGACGGCTTGGGGTGCGGCCCCGGCCCGGGATGCGCGACAGTCGGAACGCGCCCACGATGGAGGGTTCGGGCAGCTGGTCGGCGTGCCCTCAGGTGTCGATGCGCTCCACGTCGACGACGCGCGCGTCGTCACCCTTGCCGACGACGTGGCAGACGAGCACCTCGCCCTTGCGCATCGACTCGGCCGCGGCCTGGCGCAGCAGCTCGGCGACGTCACCACGGTCGTCGGAGTGCGAGACCCGGCTGCCGAGCACCTCGATCAGGGTGGGCAGCACCGGCCCGTGGCTGCACAGCGCCGCCGGGTCACCCTTGCGCAGCAGGCGCTCGACCTGTGCGAGAGCGCCGTCGTGGCTCTCGGCGAAGCCCTCCTCCGAGAGGCTGTCGCGCGTGCGCAGCCGCAGTCCTCGCCCGACGGCATACGGCTCCACCGTCGAGACGCAGCGGGACGACGAGGACGACACGACTCGCTCGACCCCGTAGGCACCGAGCACGGCGGCGACGGTGCCCGCCTGGGCTCGCCCCACGGCATCCAGCGGGCGGAGGCGGTCGTCGCGCTCCCACTTGCCGCGCGGGACCGCCTTGGCGTGCCGCACGAGGGCAAGGGGCCACGTGCGCAGCTCGCCGGCACGCTCGGCCCGCACGAGGGCGAGCAGCTGCTCGCGGTCGCGGGCGTAGTCGAGGCGGTCGTTCGCCGAGCGCACGTCGACCCAGGCGACCTCGTCGATCTCGTTCTCGAGCACGCCGGTGCCCCCGGTGACCCGCGCGGCCCAGTAGTGCACCTGCTTCGTCGCGGGACCCCCGGTCGAGTCGAGCACCGGGTACTCCGCCGACGGGAGGGGCACGCCGAGACGCACGACGAGACCGGTCTCCTCGAGCGTCTCGCGCGCGGCCGCGACGCTCGGGTGCTCACCGGGGTCGAGCTTGCCCTTGGCCCAGGACCAGTCGTCGTACTTCGGCCGGTGCACGAGCGCGACCTCGAGCCGTCCGCCACGGCGGCGCCAGGGCAGGGTGCCGGCTGCGGGGATCACGGAGGCCACGCGCGCCAGTCTGCCCGACGTGGGCCCGGCGGGTCGCCCCACGCGTCGCAGGTGCCCGTATGCCGGTCAGCGCCGGCGCGCCTTCCGGCGCCGCTTGTCGTGGCGCTCGATGAGCTTCTCCTGCAGGTCGTCGAGCGGCTCGCCCGACTCGGAGAGGTGGTGGCGCACCCAGCGGCCGTCGGACCCGAGGTCCCAGCGCGACGTCGTCTCGGCGAACGCGAGGTCGATGAGGTCGGCCAGCTCGACGATGTGGCCCGGGTCGGCGATGCGCACGAGCGCCTCGACGCGGCGGTCGAGGTTGCGGTGCATCATGTCGGCGCTGCCGATGTAGACCTGCGGGTCGCCGCCGTGCTCGAACCAGAACACGCGGGAGTGCTCGAGGAAGCGCCCGAGGACCGACCGCACGCGGATGTTCTCCGAGAGGCCCTCGACGCCCGGCCGGATGGCACAGATGCCGCGGACCCAGATGTCGACGCGCACCCCGGCCATGCTCGCGCGGTAGAGCGCGTCGATGGTGGCCTCGTCGACGATGGAGTTCGCCTTGAAGACGATGCGTCCGGGTGGGGCGTCCTTCGACCGGTTGCGGTGCAGCTCGATCTCCTCGTCGACGAGGTCGATGAGGCCCGAGCGCACCGAGCGGGGCGCGACGAGCAGGCGCTTGAACTTGCTGCGGGGCGCGAAGCCGGAGAGGAGGTTGAAGAGGCGCGAAAGGTCTTCTCCCACCTGGGGGTCCGTGGTGAAGAGGCCGAAGTCCTCGTAGACGCGCGCCGTCTTCGGGTTGTAGTTGCCGGTGCCGATGTGGCAGTAGCGCACGAGGCCCTCGGACTCCTGGCGCACGACGAGACAGAGCTTCGCGTGGGTCTTGAGGCCGACGACGCCGTAGACGACGTGGACGCCCGCCTCCTCCAGCTTGCGGGCCCACGAGATGTTGTTGACCTCGTCGAAGCGGGCCTTGATCTCGACGACCGCGAGCACCTGCTTGCCCGCCTCGGCGGCGTCGATGAGGGCGTCGATGATGGGGGAGTCGCCCGAGGTGCGGTAGAGCGTCTGCTTGATCGCGAGCACCTTGGGGTCGTTCGCCGCCTGCTCGATGAACGCCTGCACCGACGTCGAGAACGAGTTGTAGGGGTGCTGGACCAGCACGTCCTTCTGTCGCACCGCCGCGAGCAGGTCGATGGCCTTGGCGCTCTCGGTCGGGGCGAAGTCGGGGTGGGTGCGCGGGAAGAACTTGGCGAACTCGAGGTCGCTGCGGTCGACGTCGGCGATGGTGAACAGGCCCCGCAGGTCGAGCGGCGTCGGCAGGCGGTAGATCTCGCGGTCGCTGATCTGCAGCTCGCGCGCGAGCATGTCGAGGACCTTCGGGTCGATCTCGTCCTCGACCTCGAGCCGGATCGGCGGGCCGAAGCGGCGCCGCGTCAGCTCCTTCTCGAGGGCGGTCAGGAGGTTCTCGGCGTCATCCTCCTCGACCTCGAGGTCCTCGTTGCGGGTGACCCGGAACGAGAAGTGCTCCATGACGATCATGCCGGGGAAGAGCTGGTCGAGGTGGCTCGCGATGACGTCCTCCAGCGGCACGAACCGCTTGCGCTCGACCTCCGCGTCGACGTCCTCCTCGACGAGGATGAAGCGGGGCAGGCTGGGCGGCACCTTGACGCGCGCGAAGTGCTCGCTGCCGGTCTTGGGGTTCTGGAGCAGCACGGCGAGGTTGAGCGAGAGCCCCGAGATGTAGGGGAAGGGGTGCGCAGGGTCGACGGCCAGCGGGGTGAGCACCGGGAAGACACGGTCGGCGAAGAAGTAGTGCAGCGGCTCGCGGTCGTCGTCGTCGAGGTCGTCCCAGCGCACGATGGTGATGCCCTGGTCCTCGAGCGCCGGACGCACGTCGTGCTGGAAGACGGACGCGTGCTGCAGCATGAGCTCGTGCGCGAGCCGGGCGATGCGCTCGATGAGCTCGCGCGGCTCGAGACCTGCGGCCGTGCGCACCGCGAGCCCGGTGGCGATGCGGCGCTTGAGGCCGGCGACGCGCACCATGAAGTACTCGTCGAGGTTGTTCGAGAAGATCGCGAGGAACCGGGTGCGTTCGAGCAGGGGGACCGCGGGGTCCATGGCGAGCTGGAGCACGCGCTCGTTGAACTGCAGCCAGGACAGCTCGCGCTCGAGGTAGCGGTCGGCCGGCAGCTCGCCCTCGTCCTCGGGTGCGCCGGTGCCGACGAAGCGGCCGTTGGAGGCACGCGCCGGCACGCGCCGCGTCGGGACGGTGGCCGTGAACGAGCTGACCTCGGCGGCCTCGGTCGTCGTCTCCTCGGCGGACGCTGCCTCGGGCTCGTCGAGGTCGGTGGTCGTGAGGCTGCCGGTGCTCATCTGCCCATCGTGGCACCGATGGGCGACCGGAGGGTGAACTCGTCTCAGCCGTGGTCGGTCCGGTCACCGTCCGAGGGTCGGGCCGAGGTCGCACGGGCGTACTGCCGGTGCACCTCGACGTCCTCGAACCCGAGCCGGCGGTAGGTGTGCACGGCCGCCGCGTTCTCCTCGTCGACGTAGAGCACGACCCTGTCGAGCCCGAGGGAGCGCAGGTGGTCGAGGCCGAGCACCGTGACGGCGCGGCCGAGCCCCTCGCCCTGGTGGTCGGGTGAGACGGCGACGACGTAGACCTCGCCGACGTCGCCGCCGGGCGGGTCGACCTTCGTCCAGTGCGAGGCCACGAGCGTGTCGGGATGGTCGGCCTCGACGACGAGGATGAGGCCGGCAGGGTCCCACCACGGCTCGCCCATCCGCTGGTCGAGGTCGGCCCGGTGCAGCGAGCCCTGCTCCGGGTGGTGCGCGAACGCGGCGGCGTTGAGGGCCAGCCACGCCTCCTCGTCACGTCCGGGCTCGAACGTGCGCACGGCATACCGCGGGTCGACCGTCGCCTCGGGCCACGGGTCGCCACCCGTGAGCGACCGACCCATGACGTGCAGCGAGCGCACCGGCACGAGCCCGCTCGCTGCGGCGAAGCCCGTGGCCGCGTCGGCGGCCGCCCCCACCGCGTGGCTCCAGAGGCGTATGCCGTCCGGCAGGGCTTCGAGCAGTGCCGTGCCGACGCCGGCGCGGCGGGCGGTCGGGGCGACGACGAGCTCACCCGAGGGCGCCCCGTCCGGCGCCCCGTCCGGCGCCTCGCCCGTGCGGGACTGGGCGTAGCCGACGACCGTGCCGTCGTCGGCGAGCGCGAGGACGTGCTCGACGCCGTCGTGCTCGCGAGCCCGCACGGAGAGGAGGAACTGCTCCGAGAGGGGCTGCGCGCCGTCGTGCGCTGCGGCCGCCCGGGCGAGCGCCAGCACCGCCTCGGCCGCCTCGTGGGTCAGCGGGTGCGTGGCGTCGTGGCGGGCGATCGTCGGGCGCGGCATACGGCGATTCCACCACGACGCGTGCGGCTCCCGGCGCCGACGGTCCCGACTCCCCGCCCGGGTCCGACTGGACATCCGGCCTTTACCGAACCATTGCCTCGCAAACCCCAAATCGCCCGTGTGCGGAGATACCCTCCCCGGGTGCCCGCGGGCACGTTCGCCATCCATGAGCAAGGGGAAGACATGTCCCGTTCCACCCGCCGCATCGCCGGCGTCGCGGTCGCAGGTGCCTGCGCCGCTGCGCTCGCGGCCCCGGCCCTCGCCGCACCCACCGCGGGGTCGAGCACCGGTAGCGCCCCCGGCAAGACCCAGTTCGACATCCAGCTGCTGTCGTTCAACGACTTCCACGGCAACCTGGAGGCGCCCGGCGGCTCCAGCGGTCGCATCACGATCGACCACTTCTACACGGACGTGGACGACATCGACGGCGACGGCAACCGCGCCGAGCAGATCAACTTCGTCAACGCCGGCGGCGTGGAGTACCTCGCGACGGAGCTCGCCCAGGCACGCAAGGGCCACCCCTACTCGCTGACCGTCGCCGCCGGTGACATCGTCGGGGCCTCCCCGCTCCTGTCCGCCGCCTTCCACGACGAGCCGACCGTCGAGTCGATGAACAAGCTCGGCCTCGACGTCACGTCGGTGGGCAACCACGAGTTCGACGAGGGCTACAAGGAGCTCCAGCGCCTCGCCCACGGCGGGTGCATCGACGACGGAGCGGGCCAGAACAACCAGAACTCCTGCCCGGACGGGGTGTTCGGCGGAGCCGACTTCGACATGCTCGCGGCCAACGTCGTCGAGACCTCGAGCGGCAAGACGATCCTGCCGGCCTACACCGTGAAGAAGTTCAACGGGGCCAAGATCGGCTTCATCGGCATGACGCTCGAGGGCACGCCCAGCATCGTCACCGCCTCCGGTGTCGCCGGCCTGTCGTTCAAGGACGAGGCCGAGACCGCCAACGCTCTCGTGCCCGTGCTCAAGGCGCAGGGCGTCAACGCCATCGTCGTGCTGCTGCACGAGGGCGCGGCCCCGACGAAGAGCGGCCAGTCCTACGACTGGGCCTGCCAGACCGGCGGCTCCATCTCCGGCGCGCTCGTCGACATCAACGCGAACCTCGACCCGGCCATCGACATGGTCGTCTCCGGCCACACGCACCAGCCCTATGTCTGCGCGCTGCCCGACCCGGCCGGCAAGCCGCGTCTCGTCACGTCCGCCTCGTCGTTCGGTCGCCTCTACACCGACACGACGCTCACGTACGACCGCCGCACCTCCGACATCGTCCGGCCGACGACGGCCACCTCGGCCAACCACATCGTCGAGCGCACCGTCGCCAAGGACCCGGCCCAGACGGCCCTCATCGGCCGGTACAAGACGCTGGTCTCCACGATCGCGAACAAGGTCATCGGCCAGGTCGCCGGCTCGGTGGTCAGCCGCACTCCCAACGCCGCGGGCGAGTCCCCGCTCGGTGACCTCATCGCCGACGCCCAGCTCGCCGACCCGTCGGTCGTGACGGGCGGCCAGACGCCCGTCGTGTCGTTCATGAACGCCGGCGGCATCCGAGCCGACCTCGTCGAGAACTCCGCGGGCAACGTCACCTACGAGGCGGCGTTCACGGTCCAGCCGTTCAACAACTACCTCGTGTCGCTGACCCTCACGGGCCAGCAGGTCATCGATGTGCTGAACCAGCAGTTCATCAACTCGCCCGGCGCGCCGCCCCGGCCCTACGTGCTCGCCACGAGCGCCGGCCTGACGTACACGCACAACCGGGTCTCGGTCAGCGACGTCAAGATCAACGGTGTGGCGGTCAACCCCACGGCCACCTACCGCGTGGTGACGAACAACTTCCTCGCCGACGGCGGGGACGGCTTCCCGGCCTTCCGCGGTGGCACCGACCGGTACTTCGGCGGGCTCGACATCGACGCCTTCTCGAACTACCTCGAGAAGCACTCGCCCTACACCGCACCGCCGCTGGACCGCGTCACGTACACGCCGTGACCGCCTGACGACGGTGGACCGACGAACGGTCCGGTTCCCTCGGGAGCCGGACCGTTCGGCATACCGGCTCGACCGGTTCAGGCGTCGGCGGGCTGGGCTGCGGGAGCCTCGGGACGGTCGGGCACGAGCCGGTAGCCGACGTTGCGGACCGTGCCGATGAGGGCCTCGTGGTCGGGGCCGAGCTTGGCCCGCAGCCGCCGCACGTGCACGTCGACGGTGCGGGTGCCGCCGTAGTAGTCGTAGCCCCAGACCTCCTGCAACAGCTGGGCCCGGGTGAAGACCCGGCCGGGGTGCTGCGCGAGGTACTTGATGAGCTCGAACTCCTTGTAGGTGAGGTCGAGCGGGTGGCCGCGGAACTTCGCCGAGTAGCTCGCCTCGTCGATGACGAGGTCACCCGACGTGATCGGCATGTCGAGGTCGGCCTCGTCGTCCTGGCCCTTCGTCATCGCGAGGCGCAGCCGCGCGTCGACCTCGGCGGGCCCGGCGGAGTCGAGCAGCACGTCGTCGAGGCCCCACTCGGCCGTGAGGCCGGCGAGGCCGCCCTCCGTGAGGACGGCCAGCAGGGGGGTGCCGATCCCGGTGGTGCGCAGCACCCGGCACAGCGACCGGGCGCTCGCGAGCTCCCGTCGCGCGTCGACGATGACGACGTCGCAGTCGGGGGAGTCGACGAGCGCGGTGGCCTCGGCAGGCAGGATGCGCACCGTGTGGCTCAGCAGCCCGAGCGCGGGCAGCACCTCGGCGCTCGGGGCGAGCGCGTTGGTGAGCAGCAGCAGTCGGGCCATCTCATGCAGGATAGGCGAGACTGGTCACCGGGGGACGGGACCACACCAACGATGAGACACCTGCCATGAGACGGAGCGAGATGCCCACGACAGCGGCCGCGCCGACGGTCACCGTGCGCTACTGGGCGGCCGCGCGCGCGGCGACCGGCACCGACAGCGAGGAGCGCTCGGGCGCGACGGTCGGCGAGGTCGTCGACGCTGCCGTGCAGGCGCACCCGGACCTCGGGCGCGTGGCGAGGGTGGCGAGCTTCCTGCTCGACGGCCGCAAGGTCACCCGGGAGCAGGTCGTGGACTCGGGAGCCACCGTCGAGGTGCTGCCGCCGTTCGCCGGAGGGTGATGCACAATGGCCCCCGTGCCTGACGACGACGCAGCCCGCGCGGGAGCCCCCGAGGGGACGCTCCGCGTGCCGCTGTCGCCGGTCCGCGCCGACCGCATCCGCTGGTTCGGCGTCGTCGCGACGTTCGTGGCCGCCGTTGCGCTCCTCGTCGCCCAGGGCACGGGGTATGCCGCCACGCTGGGTGTCACCCTCGTGCTCGCTCTCGCCGTGGCGTGGGGCTGGCCGCTGTTGAGCGGCTCCTACACGCCGATGGCCACCACCGTGGCGCTCGGCGTCAGCTCGGTGGCGATCGTGCTGAGCGCCTTGCGCCAGGACCTGCTCTGGGTGCCCGCGGCCGTCGCGTTCGGCATCCTGCTCGCCTTCTTCGGCCAGCTCGTGCGCCGCACCGGCCGAGAGGGACTCGTGCTCACCCTGCTCTCGGCGTTCGGCGGACTCGCCGTCATCGCGTCGGGCACGACCGCCGTCGTCGCGGCCAACAGCGACCGCGGTCAGGCCGTCGCGGTCGTCGCCATGGCCGCCGTGGGTGCGGCCGTCGCGGTCGACCTGCTGCCGGGGGTCAAGGTGCTCGCGCCCTTCCTCGGCCTCGTGGCGCTCGCGGTGTCCGTCGTCGCCGCGCTCGTGGCGGCCAGCTTCTTCGACGAGGTCGCCGCCCTCGAGGCGCTCGGCATCGGCGCGGCCGTCGGCACGGTGTCGTGGTCGTTCCGGCGCGTGCTGTCGCTGCAGCCGGCGATGCTGACGCGCCGCGGCCAGGTCGGCTCCGGCGTCGGCTCGGTGCTCGTGGTCGGCGCCGTCGTGCACCTCTTCTCCGTCCTCACCTGAACCCGCGGGTGCGTCAGTAGACGAGGGCCTGGGCGCCCGGGGCCAGCGCCTCCTCGACGAAGACGGCCGCGCCCTTGATGACCGCGCCCTCGACGAGCTGGGCCTCGGTGAGCTCGCGCCGGGCCGCGCACTGCGTGCAGACGGTGAGCCGGCCGCCCGCGACGACGGCGTCGCGCAGCTCGGCGAGCGGGGCGGCATACGGCAGCTCGAACTCCTCCGCCCGCCCCGGAACGGCCATCCACGTCGACTCGCCGGTGAGCCACAGCGACACGTCGACCCCGCTCGCGACGGCGGTCGCGGCCACCGTGAAGGCCTGCGAGAGACGCTCCGGCGCCTCGGTTCCGGCGGTGACCTTGACGACGAGCGAGCGCGCGGGGGTGTCCATGGGATCAGGCTACGATCGGGCGCATGTTCAACCTCGACCAGGACATCCCGGAGCCGCTGCGTCCCCTCGCGTGGCTCATCGGACGCTGGGAGGGCGCCGGGGTCGTCGGCTACCCCACGATCGAGTCGGCGCACTTCGGTCAGGAGATCGAGGTGACCCACGACGGGCGGGGCTTCCTCACGTGGGAGAGCCGGGCCTGGATCCTCGACTCCGAGAACGGCGCCAAGGTGCGCCCGGCTGCCGTCGAGTCCGGCTTCTGGCGCCCCCTCGAGAACGGCGAGGTCGAGCTGCTGCTCGCCCACCCGACCGGCATCCTCGAGCTCTACTACGGCGAGATCCAGCCGGCCAAGGTGCAGCTCAAGACCGACGGCGTGCTGCGCGCGCCCGGTGCGAAGGAGTACAACGCGGCGACGCGCATGTACGGCCTCGTCGAGTCGCAGCTCATGTGGGTCATGGACATGGCGGCGGTCGGCCAGGAGATGCAGAGCCACGTGTCCGCCACGCTCAAGCGCGTCGAGTGACGTCGGTGGCCTTCGGAATGAGCCGTGTGCCGTCAGCGTTGCCCCGAGCATGAGCGACGTCGAACTGCCCACGCGTCCCACGACGGCCCCGAGCCCGCTGCTCGCGCGGCCGGGTGCGGTCGCGGGCGAAGGCCTCGAGGCGGGTGTCGCCCTGCACTACGGCGACCCGATGCGCGAGCAGCGCCTCCTCGAGGAGGGCCTGGCCGTGGTCGACTTGTCGCACCGCGACGTCGTCACCGTCACCGGGCCCGACCGCCTCAGCTGGCTGCACTCGCTCACCACCCAGCACCTGCTCGGCCTCGAGCCGCGCCAGTCGCGTGAGGCGCTGATCCTCTCACCCAAGGGCCACGTCGAGCACTCGCTCCACCTCGTCGACGACGGCGGGACGACGTGGGTCACGACCGAGCCCGGTGCGGGCGGCGCCCTCGTCGAATGGCTCGACCGGATGCGCTTCATGCTGCGCGTCGAGGTCGCCCTCGTCACCGACGCGTGGGCCGTGCTCGGCGAGCCGCACGCGAGCGAGTCCGCCGACGGCGAGCCCCTCGCGTGGCGCGACCCGTGGCCCGACCTCGTCGGCGACACGACGGCATACGGCCCCGTCGACGACCACCCGGGCACCGAGCGCTCGTGGCGCGAGGTGCTCGTGCCGCGCGCCGACCTCGTTGCCGCAGTGGGCGATCGACCCCTCGCCGGCCTGTGGGCGGCCGAGGCGCTGCGCATCGCCGCCTGGCGGCCACGGCTCGGGCTCGAGACCGACCACCGCACGATCGTCCACGAGGTCGACTGGCTGCGCACCGCCGTGCACCTGCACAAGGGCTGCTACCGGGGCCAGGAGACGGTGGCCCGCGTGCACAACCTCGGCCGGCCGCCGAGGCGCCTCGTCTTCCTCCACCTCGACGGCTCGGGCCACGTGCTGCCGGCGCGGGGGAGCGATGTGTATGCCGGAGACCGCGTCGTCGGCCACCTGACCTCGGTGGGTCGCCACCACGTCGACGGGCCGATCGCGCTTGCCGTGATCAAGCGCAACACCGACCCCACGCTCGACCTGCTCGTCGAGGGGCTCTCGGCGGCCCAGACGACGATCGTCGCCCCCTGACCGAGGCGCCCCCGGGCGCTGGCAGGATGTGCGGCATGAGCACCGCACGCACCGCCGCGAGCACCCTGATCACCGTCGCCCCCACGGGCGCCGAGACCGCCAAGGCCGACGTGCCGGCCCTGCCGACGACACCCGAGGAGCTCGTCGAGACGGCGATCGCCTGCGAGCAGGCCGGCGCGGCGCTCATCCACATCCACGTGCGCGACCGCGAGCACCAGCCGACCCTCGACGGCGCCTTCCTCAAGGAGGCGGTCGACGGCGTGCGCGAGGCGACCGACCTCATCGTGCAGCTCTCGACCGGCGGCGCCGTCACCGACCCGCTCGACCAGCGCCTCACGGTGCTCGACGCCGACCCCGACTCGTGCTCGCTCACGTGCGGCACGACGAACTTCGGCGACGGCGTCTTCCTCAACCCGTGGGGCTTCATGGTCGACCTCTACAAGCAGGCGCAGGAGCGCGAGGTCGTGCCGGAGTTCGAGCTGTTCGAGCTCGGCCACGTGCACGCGCTGCGCCGCCTCATCGACGAGTGCGGCCTGCCCTACGGCGGCAAGGTGCACGTCGACTTCGTCACCGGGGTGCCCGGGTCGATGCCCGGCACCCCGCAGGCCCTCATGGCCGGCGTCGCGATGCTGCCCGAGGAGGTCACGAGCTGGTCGGCCACCGGCATCGGCCGGGCGCACCTGCCGATCGTCGCCGCAGCCCTCTCCGCCGGCGGCCACCTGAGGGTCGGCATGGAGGACAACCTCATGTACGCCAAGGGTCGCCCGGTCGAGCACAACCGCGAGCTCGTGGCGCGCGCGGCGCAGATCGCCGAGGTCATGCAGCGCCCGGCCATGACGACCACGGAGGCCCGGGCGATGCTCGCCATCAAGGACCGCCGGACCCGCTGACGCGAGAGTGTGGGGCGGCTCACGCTGCCCAGAGTTTGCATTCTGCTTGCTTTAGTTAGCACAATGGAGGCATGAGCAAGCTTCCGCTACCCGACCTGGGGGCCTACCTGCGCGAGCAGCGCGAGGGTGCCCACCTGTCGCTGCGCCAGCTTGCCGAGATGGCCGGCATCTCCAACCCCTACCTGTCGCAGATCGAGCGAGGGCTGAAGCGCCCGAGCGCCGAGATCCTGCAGCAGATCGCCAAGGGGCTGCAGGTCTCTGCCGAGTCGCTCTACGTCCGGGCCGGCATCCTCGACGAGCGGGTCGTCGACCACGACCCTGCCGCCCGCCCCGACGTCCTCTCCGCCATCGCGGCAGACCCGGTCCTCACCGACCGGCAGCGCGCGGTGCTCGTCGACATCTACCTGTCGTTCGTCGGCGAGGACGAGACGTCAGCACCCCAGACCCCTCGCAAGAAGCCGGCAGCCCGCCGGCGCCCCGCGTCGCAGCAGCGTCGCTGACGCGACCCCCGAGCTCAACGAGTCCATCCACAAGGAGAACTGACATGGCTCTCAGCAAGAAGATCAGCAAGGCCGTCAAGGACGCCCAGAAGCAGGCCGAGGCCGCCGTGGCCGACGTGCGCGGCCAGCTCGGCCAGATCGACGGCAAGCTGCCGGAGGTCGCGGTCGACCCGACGCCGTTCTACGCCGTCGTCGGCGCCGCCAACATCGCCATCGACACCGTGCGCTCGGCGAGCGAGCAGCTCGACGCGGCCCGCAAGCAGGCCAAGCAGGTCGACCTGCGCAAGGGTGCCAAGAAGGAGGCGGACCAGCTGCAGAAGGAGCTCCAGAAGCGCATCGTCGACCTCCAGGGCCGCACCATCGAGCTGCAGAAGCTGGCCACGAAGTACGCCGACCGCTTCGTCACGCAGGCACAGGACTTCCCGGCCCGCGTCCTCAACGAGGGCCTCGTCATCGCGAGCAACGCCAAGGACCAGTACGACGCCGCGGCTGCCCGCGGCGAGAAGGTCGTCACCGACCTGCGCGCCCAGGGTGAGCGCACCGCCTTCGGTCTCGCCGAGCGCGGCACCGCCACGGTGACCCGCGGCCGCCGCGTCGCCGAGACGGCCGTCAGCGAGGGCGAGAAGGTCGCCCAGAGCCTGATGGACGTCGTCGTCAAGGACGCCTCGAAGGTCGGCGCGCAGGTCGAGAAGTCGGCCGAGGCCGTCGAGGCCGCCGCTGCCCCGGTGGAGCCGAAGCGCACCGCCGCCCACGAGAAGGCGATCCGCAGCTCCTCCGCCAAGAAGGCTGCCGCCACGCGCAAGGCCGACGAGGTCGAGGCCACGACGACCCGCAAGGTCGCCGCCCGCTCCTCGGCCACGACCGACGACCCGAAGGCCACGGCGGCCCGCAAGACCGCCCCGGCCAAGCGCGCCGCCAAGAAGACGGCGAAGAAGGCGACGACCACCGCCACCGCCGCCACCAAGAGCGCCGCGAAGAAGGCCACGCCCGCCAAGAAGACCGCCGCCACCTCCACGGAGTCCTGAGCACCGGTCGACGCCACGGCGTCCCCTCCGCACGAGGCCGTCACCCACCGGGGTGGCGGCCTCGTCGCATCCGCGGCCCGCCGCGTCACGAACGGCGCACCCGCGACCTCGCCGCAGGCACCTGCGGCACGCTCCGGCATACTGCGGGGCGTGTCGGAACACGCAGCCACCACGTCCACCCCCGTCAGCGCGGCACTCTCGGCAGCGCCGGTCGTCGCCCACGTCGTGCGAGCCGGTTTCGTCGAGTCGGTGCACCACGGCACCGCCGTCGTCACGGCTCCCGACGGCTCCGTCGAGCTGGAGATCGGCGACGCGAGCGGGCCCGTCTTCCCCCGCAGCTCGAGCAAGCCCATCCAGGCGCTCGCCATGGTGCGCCACGGCCTCGACACCGATGGCCGGCTGCTCTCGCTCGCCTGCGCGAGCCACTCCGGCGAGCAGTTCCACGTCGATGCGGCGCGCGAGATACTCGCCGGCGCGGGCCTGGCCGAGACCGACCTGCAGAACACGCCCGACTACCCCTACGACGACGCCGCGCGCATCGCCTGGATCGCCGAGGGCAAGCCCAAGCAGTCGATCGTGCAGAACTGCTCGGGCAAGCACGCCTCGATGCTCGCGACCTGCGTCGCCAACGGCTGGGACCTCGAGACCTACCGCGACCCGTCGCACCCGCTGCAGGTCGCCGTCGCCGACACGGTGCGCGAGCTCACCGGCGCCGAGCCGGCGGCCGTCGCCGTCGACGGCTGCGGGGCTCCGATCCATGCCGTTCCGCTGAGCGCGCTGGCGCGGGCGTTCGGCCGCATCGCGTCGGCCACCGAGGGCGCCGAGGCGAAGATCGCCCGGGCCGTCCGCGACTTCCCCGAGTACCTCGGCGGCACCCACCGCGACGTCACCACGCTCATCCGCGGCGTCGACGGCCTGGTCGCCAAGGACGGCGCCGAGGCCGTCTACGCCGTCGGTCTGCGCGACGGGCGCGGCATCGCCGTCAAGGTCGCAGACGGCACGTCGCGGGCACGGAGCGTCGTGCTCGCCGCCGTGCTGCGCCGCATCGGCGTCGGCAGCGACGAGGTGCTCTCGGTGCTGGAGCACGCGCCGGTGCTGGGCCACGGCCAGCCCGTCGGGGCCGTCGTCGCCGTCGGCATCTGAGGCCGGTCCGGTGCGGGCGGTCCTCCAGCGCGTCACGAGCGCGCGCGTCGAGGTCGACGGCGAGGTCGTCGGCGCCATCGACCGCGCCGGGCTGCTCGCCCTCGTGGGCGTGACCCACGACGACGGGCCCGTCCACGTCGAGCGGATGGCTCGCAAGATCTCAGAGCTGCGCATCCTGCGCGACGAGCAGAGCCTCGTCGACGCCGGGGCACCGGTACTCGTCGTCAGCCAGTTCACGCTCTACGCCGACACCCGCAAGGGTCGCCGGCCGTCGTGGAGCGCGGCAGCCCCCGGCCCGGTGGCCCAGCCGCTGGTCGCCGCGCTCGTCGACGCACTGCGTGCCCGGGGCGTCGAGGTCGAGCAGGGACGCTTCGGCGCGATGATGGAGGTCTCGCTGGTCAACGACGGTCCGGTCACCCTCGTGATCGACGCGTAGCCGCGTCTGGGAGAACGCTGGGAGCTCTCAGCGGCGCAGGTTACGCTTCGTCCATGCAGCTGTACTCGGGGTTCCAGAACGTCGTCCTCCTCGTGCTCGGGGCGGTCGCGCTCGGCTGTGAGGTCTTCGCGTTCGTCGACGCCCTGCGCCACCCCGACAAGGCCTACGTCGCCGCCGGCAAGCGCACGCGCACGTTCTGGCTCGCCATCCTCGGCGTGGCGCTCGCCATCGGTTTCGTCACCCTCTTCAACCCGCTCAGCCTCTTCGGCCTGCTCGCGTTCGTGGGCGCGGCCGTCTACCTCGCCGACGTCCGCCCCGCCCTGCGCCAGGTGCGCGGCATCGGCGGCCGGTCCAGCGGGGGCTGGTGAACACCGGTCGTCGTTCCGGCGTCCGGTTCGGGTGGGCCGTCCCGGTAGGGCACACTGGGCACTCACCGACGATGGGGGAACCATGACCGACCAGCACCGGGCTGGCAGCGTCTCCGCGCTCGACCCGCACCAGCACGAGCACGAGCTGGGGCCGACGCACACGCCCGACGACTACGACCTCGGCGACCGCAACCCCGCCGACGACATCTTCGTGGCCGAGCGACCCTGGGGTCAGTTCCAGCAGTTCGTCTCCAACGAGCAGGTCACGGTCAAGATCATCACGGTCCAGCCGGGCCACCGGCTCTCGCTCCAGCGCCACGACCACCGAGGCGAGATGTGGCAGGTGCTCGACGTGCCGATCGACGTCACCGTCGGCGACCGGTCGTGGAGCGCGCAGCCCGGCGAGACCGTGTGGGTGCCGCGCAACTCGATCCACCGCATGGGCAACTCGGGAGACCGCCCCGGACGCCTGCTCGAGGTCGGCTTCGGCCACTTCGACGAGGCCGACATCGAGCGCCTCGAGGACGACTACGTCCGCTGACGCGGGTCCACGAGCAACAGACCACGTATGCCGCCGGGCTGGGCCCGGCGGCAAACGCATGCTCGGGGCCCCTCCCGCGCGCAGACCGTCCACAGCCTGAAGCGGCGATCCTCGACCTGCGGGTCAGCCGGCGCGGGTGCTGGTCGGACGCGCCGTCAACTCTGCCCAGACCACCTTGCCGCCCGGCAGGGGGCTGGATCCCCACCGCTCGGCCAGCGCCTCGACGATGTGCGCACCGCGGCCGCTCACGTCGTCGATGGTGATCTCGCGCCGCTCCAGCGGGGTCTCCGTGGTGTCCTCGACGCCGACCCGCAGCCTTCCGCGACGCTGGTCGACGACGGCGCGGAACGGCGAGTCGGCATGGCGCAGGGCGTTCGTCGCGAGCTCGGAGACGATGAGCGCAGCGTCGGGAGCGAGCTCGCCGTGACCCCAGGACCGGAGCACGTCGACGACGAAGTGCCGTGCCGCCGGGACCGACTCGGGGATGGGCAGGTAGACGCGCGAACAGGCGTGGCCCGCCTCCACGATACCGCCCTCCTCCCAGACGGCGCTCGGCGGCAGCAGGTCGGTGTGCAGCTCGCAGACCCGGCGCACGTCGACGAGCTCGGCGTGCTCGAACGCGCCGGTGGGGTAGGCGCACAGCAGCGTGAAGTCGTGCGCGCGCAGCAGCTGGTTCCACAGCAGCTCGAGCTCGATCGCAGGCTCGACCAGGCCGTTCTGCCAGAGCTGCGACACCATCTCGCCGAAGGCCCGGATCGGGACCCCGGCGGACGAGGCCTGCGCGATGACCTCGTTGGCCCGGAGGAGGAAGCGGTCGGGGTCGATGCGCCCGTCGAGCATGATCTGCTGCAGCGTCGACTCGGCGTCGAGAGCGAGGTAGCGGCCGTGCTCGGAGCGGGCGGCCGGGTCGTAGCCGCGCTGCGCGAGCAGCTCGGCGACGGCGTGGCGGTGCTGCTCGGTGGCCACGACGACGACGCACTCGTCGCGGTCCCACCCGTCCGCGACGAATCGCGCGACGGCGTCGATACCCTCACTGTCGAGTGCGTAGAAACTCACTGCATGGCCTCGCCCCCAGGCGGTCATGCCGTCGAGCGACATGGTGCCGATGCTACGCCGACGACGGGCGGGCAGGTCGAGTGTTTCGCCTGTGACTTCGCCGGAAGTCGCGCCAGCCGGTTCGAGGTGATGGCGCGTCACCCGTGACGCGCCATCACCTCGAACGAGGGTCAACGGGTGGTCGGTGCCACGGCGGACCAGTCGACGGTCACCTCACCCAGCCGCCACCGCGACGGCCCGTCGAGCAGTGGCCAGCGCGCGCGCACGTCCTCGCACATGGCGAGGAAGCGCTGGCGGGCACCCCACGAGGACTGCGGAGCGCTCCGGGCCCACGCGCCGTCGAGGTCGTCGAGGAAGGCGTGCACGGGCTCGCCCGGCACGTTGCGGTGGATCAACGACTTGGGCAGCCGCTCGGCGACGTCGGAGGGCCGCTCGAGCCCTCCCATCCGCAGCGAGATGGTCAGGCTGAGCGGCCCGGAGGCGTCGACGGCCACCCAGGCGGCACGCCTGCCGATCTCGTCGCACGTCCCGTCGACGAGCAGACCGTCGGGGGCCAGGCGGTCCTGCACCATCGCCCACGCGTCGGCGACCTCGTGCTCGGCGTACTGGCGCAGCACGTTGAAGGCGCGCACGACCGTGGGGCGCGTTCCGTCGTCGAGCGGCACCTCGAAGCCGCCGAGCCGGAACGTCAGCCCGTCACGCTCGAGTGGCCGTCCGGCGGCGACGCGCTCCGGGTCGATCTCGATGCCGACCACCTGCACGTCGGGACGCACCTGTCGCAGCCGGTCGTGCAGCTCGACGGCGGTGATGGGCGAGGCGCCGTAGCCGAGGTCGACGACGACCGGCGGGGTGGGGGAGCGGCGCAGTCGCCACCCCTGCGGCCCGGCGATCCACCGGTCGCAGCGGCGCAGCCGGTTCGGGTTGGTCGTCCCGCGCGTGATGGTCCCCACGGGGCGTGCTGGGCGGGCCACGCCCGCAGCCTAGCCACCCCCGGTCGATGTATCGGCGCGGCCCTGAGGCCGCCGGAATACATCGAATCGGTGGTGTGGTTGAGTCGGGGAGAGCACGTGTGCACGACGAAGGGATGCCGACGGTGGCCGATCCGAGACGGGTGGCGATGATCAGCGTCCACACCTCACCGCTCGAGCAGCCGGGCACGGGCGACGCGGGCGGCCTCAACGTCTACGTGGCCGAGACCGCGAGGGAGCTCGCCGCACGCGGCGTCGAGGTCGACATCTTCACCCGGCGCACCACGGGCGAGACCCCGGTCGAGGTCGAGCTCACGCCCGGGGTGACGGTGCGCCACGTGACCTCGGGGCCCTACGAGGGGCTCGCCAAGGAGGACCTCCCCGGCCAGCTGTGCGCCTTCTCGGCCGGCATCATGCAGGCAGGGCTGTCGGTGCCCGAGGACCACTACGACCTCGTCCACTCGCACTACTGGCTCTCGGGCCAGGTGGGGTGGCTCGCCGCCGACCGCTGGCGCGTCGCGCTCGTCCACACGATGCACACCATGGCCCGCGTCAAGAACCTCCACCTCGCCGAGGGCGACCGCCCCGAGCCGCGCGGCCGCGAGATCGGTGAGGTCCAGGTCGTCGAGGCCGCCGACCGGCTCATCGCCAACACCGACGACGAGGCCCGCGAGCTCGTCGAGCTGTATGCCGCGCCGCCGGCGAAGGTGTCGGTCGTCCCGCCCGGCGTCGACCTGTCGACCTTCACCCCCGGTGACCGGCTCGCCGCGCGCCGCGAGCTCGGGCTGCCCGTCGACGGACAACTGCTCCTCTTCGTCGGGCGCATCCAGCCGCTCAAGGCGCCCGACGTGCTGCTGCGCGTGGCCGACGAGCTGCTGCGCCGCGACCCGTCACGCCGCGAGCACCTCACCGTCGCCGTGCTCGGCGGGCCCAGCGGCAGCGGCCTGACGCGTCCGCACGAGCTCGAGGAGCTGTCGCTCACGCTCGGCATCGACGACGTCGTCCGCTTCGTGCGCCCGGTCGGCCGGCCCGTGCTCGCGCAGTGGTACCGCGCCGCCGACCTCGTGCTCGTGCCCAGCTACTCCGAGTCGTTCGGGCTCGTCGCCATCGAGGCCCAGGCGTGCGGCACCCCCGTTGTCGCGGCCCGCGTGGGTGGGCTGCCCACCGCCGTCGGCGACGCGGGCGTGCTGGTCGACGGCCACGGCATCCCCGACTGGACCGACGCCGTCGAGTCGCTGCTGCACGACGACCGCCGGCGCCTCGAGCTCGGTGACGCCGCAGTCCGTCACGCCGCCCAGTTCGGCTGGGCGGCCACGACCGACCGGCTGCTCGACGTCTACCGCCAGGCGATCCGCGAGCGCGCCACCGGGTCGGCCGAGTCGCCCATCGACGAGGGGCAGAGTCTCGTCGGCGTGCCCACGGCGGTGATCCCGTGAGCGCCCCCAGCAACGGCAGCAACGGCAGCCGCCCCGACGCGGCCCGTCGCGGACCGGGCCCCGACGCCGAGGCCCGCCTGACGGCATACCTCGGCTCGGTCGGGCTCGAGTGGGAGCTCGGCGGGCGGCCGGGGGAGTACGTCGTGACCCTGCCCGGCGAGAAGAAGCTCAAGACGGTCCTCTCGGTGCTGGTGCGCGACCGCACGACGAGCCTCAGCGCCTTCGTCATCCGCAACCCCGACGAGAACCACGAGGCGTTCTACCGCACCCTGCTCCGCAAGAACCTGCGGCTGCAGGGGGTGGCGTACGCCATCGACAACGACGGGGACGTCTACCTGCGCGGCGAGGTGCCGACGGTCGCGCTCGACGCCGAACACCTCGACCAGCTCTTCGGCATCGTGCTCGCCGCGAGTGACGACGTCTTCAACGAGCTGCTCGCGCTCGGCTTCCTCGGGTCGATGAAGAAGGAGTGGGCGTGGCGCGTCTCGCGCGGCGAGTCGACCCGCAACCTCGACGCGTTCCGTCACCTGCTGGACGACGGCTCGGGCGCCTGACCGGCCGTCGCTAGGCTGGCCGCCATGACCTACACGCTCGTCCTCGTCCGCCACGGCGAAAGCGAATGGAACGCCAAGAACCTCTTCACCGGGTGGGTCGACGTCGACCTCACCGACAAGGGCCGGGCCGAGGCCGTGCGGGCCGGCCAGCAGCTCAGGGACGCCGGCATCCTGCCCGACATCGTGCACACGTCGGTGCAGCGCCGGGCCATCAACACCGCCAACCTCTCGCTCGACGCCGCCGACCGCCACTGGATCCCGGTCAAGCGCGACTGGCGCCTCAACGAGCGCCACTACGGCGCGCTCCAGGGCAAGGACAAGAAGCAGACCCTCGCCGAGTTCGGTGAGGAGCAGTTCATGCTGTGGCGTCGCTCCTACGACGTGCCGCCGCCGCCCATCGACCCCGACGACGAGTACGCCCAGACGAACGACCCGCGCTACGCCGGGCTCGGCGCCGCGATGCCGTCGACCGAGTGCCTCAAGGACGTCGTCACCCGTCTCGTGCCCTACTGGGAGAACGAGATCCAGACCGACCTCGCCGACGGGCTGACCGTGCTCGTCGCCGCGCACGGCAACTCGCTGCGGGCCCTGGTCAAGACGCTCGACGGCATCTCCGACGAGGACATCGCGGGCCTCAACATCCCCACGGGTATGCCGCTCGTCTACGAGCTCGACGAGCAGTTCCGTCCCGTCACCCGGGGTGGGCGCTACCTCGACCCCGAGGCCGCCAAGGCTGCGGCCGAGGCCGTCGCCAACCAGGGTCGCTGACCCGCACCACGTCCGGCCCGTGGAGGGTTGACGCTGCCCTGGCGACGTCAACCCTCCACACCCCGACCCACCGGGCAGGCCCGGCGTCGGCAGCGGCGGGCTGACCCCCGCCATCCGCGGCCGCGGAAGATCGCCTCGAGCTCCAGCGCGGTCTCGCACGGCGTCACGGCGACGTCGCTCCAGTAGACCCGGACCGTCAGCCAGCGGCCGGCCGCGTTGCGACGGTCGCGACGGCCGTCCCGCTGCTGGTTCGCCCAGCCGGCATGCCCGAGCCGCCCGTCCACCTCGACCTTGACCCGCAGGTCCGGGTAGTCGTTGTCGCACCGGGTGCCGCCGGGCCCGTCGGCCTGGCGCACCGAGGCCGGCAGCCCGTGGGCCTGCTCCACGTCGCGCGTGAAGCGACGCTCGGCCGGGCTCTCGGTGCCGGCGGCGACATCGGCGAGAACCTCGAGCAGCAGCGTGCGGTGCGACTGGTTCGGCCGCTGAGCCAGGGCGAGGCGCAGGTTGCGCACGGTCGTCCGATGCGTCCCCACGGCCTTGGCCACGAGAGCCACGGCGCGGTCGAGCGGCTGGCCCTGCGCGAGGTCGAACACCGTGTGGTCGATGCCGATCCGATGTGGCCAGGCCCGCTCGTCGGTGCGTTCGTAGGCGTGGCGGCTGCGGCTGACGACGATGCCTGGGGTCGTCTCGGGCCGGCGGTCGACCGGGACGACCAGGTGCACGTCGCTCCCCGGCTGTGGCACGAGCCCCCAGAGCAACCCCGCGCTCGGCCCGCAGAGGGCTGACGGGATGCCGACCCGCAGCAGCGCGGCGAGCGCCCGGGCGTGCCAGTCGTCACGACCGGGCGCCGTGGAGTAGACCCCGCGCTGCACCTGGACCCACCGACCGGACTCGACCTTCCAGCGGATCGCCGCGTCGGTCAGACCCGACTCGAGTGCCTGGGCGCGGGTGACGAGCCCGAGCTGCGAGCCGGCGACGGCGCGGAGGTCTCGGCGCATGGGTCGAGCCTGCCGCGGTCGACCGGGTGGCCGGGCGCGCTGTCCCCAGGCACCCGGCATACGGCATACGGCACGGCAGACGGCACGGCATACGCGTGGAGGGTTGACGCTGCCCTGGCAACGTCAACCCTCCTCGGGACGGGCGCGGTCTGGTCAGGCGTGCCTGTCGTGCTCGATGGACTCGAGCACGTCGGCGTCCTCGGCGTCCTCGTGGTCGTAGCTGACCTCGGAGTCGTACTCACCCGTGACGAGGTAGACGACCCGGCGGGCCACCGAGACGGCGTGGTCGGCGAACCGCTCGTAGTAGCGGCCGACCAGCGTCAGGTCGAGGAGCGCGCTGCGCGACCAGCTCGTGTTCTCGTCGAGCAGGGCGGCGAAGAGCTGCCGGTGCAGCTCGTCCATCGCGTCGTCGTCCTTCTCCAGGGTGATGGCGGCGGCGACGTCCTTGCTGGCGATGATCGATCCGCACTTGGCGACGATGGCCTCGGCGACCTGTCCCATCTGCAGGATGTGCGAGCGCAGCTCGGGGGGCACCGCGGAGTCGGGCGTGCGCAGGCGGGCGACCTTGGCGACGTGGCGCGCGAGGTCGCCCATCCGCTCGAGGTCCGAGCTCATGTGCATCGCCGTGACGACGATGCGCAGGTCGGTCGCGACCGGCTGCTGGCGGGCGAGCAGGTCGATGGACATCTCGTCGAGCTCGATGCGGATGTCGTCGAGCTTGCGGTCGGCCTCGATGACCGACTCGGCGAGATGGACGTCGGCGTCGAGGAGCGCGGTCGTGGCGCGGGAGATGGCGGACCCGGCGAGGCGGGTCAGCTCGACGAGCTGGTCCGAGATCGTGTCGAGGTCCTCGTGGAACTGGTCGCGCATGGTCTTCCTGTCAGTTGCCGGTCGTGCCGATGGTGCCGATGGCGGCAGTCGCGCCGTCGTGGCTTTCAGTCGCTGGTCATAGTGGTTCTGGTGCGGGCGCGGCGCTGGTCCGTGTCTGGCTTCGTCGTCCTCCAGCCTGCCACCACGCGGGCCCGCGGGAGGCACACCGCGCGGCGAGACACCAGCCCCGCTGGTGCAGAGGCTCGCAGGGCTTCGTGAATGCGTGGGGACGCTCAGGTGAACACTGGGTTCGTGCCGCGCACGACGCGTACGTGCATGGTCTGAGCGTGCCCGACGGATGCGTACGCTGAGTGTCGTGGACCCGACGACCGCGGCAACGCTCGGTGGCATCGCCGGCCTCGCCCTGGGCGGCCTGGCGATGGTCGCCGTGCGCCTGTCGGACCGGTCCACCGCGGCCGACGACCCGGCGCCGCCCGACCCGCCGCTGCCCCCGGGCGTCGGTGAGGTCATCGCGGTCCTGCGCTCGAGCGGCATCGTCGTCGACTCCTCCGACCGCGTCGTCAACAACTCGCCGGCCGCCGTGGCCCAGGGCCTCGTCCGCGGCCAGGAGCTCGTCCACCCGGAGCTGCTGCACCTCGCCCGAGCGGTCCGGCGCGACGGCGTCATCCGTGAGGCCGAGATGGTGCTGCGCAAGGGTCTCGGCGACGGCCGCCTCGTGGTCGCGGCCCGCGTGGCGCCCCTCCGCGGCGACCACGTGCTGCTGCTCGTCGAGGACCGGTCGAAGGCGGCGCGCGTCGAGGAGATCCGCCGCGACTTCCTCGCCAACGTCAGCCACGAGCTGAAGACACCGGTGGGCGGCATCTCGCTGCTCGCCGAGGCCGTGCTCGACGCGCACGACGACCCCGAGGCCGTCGCCCGCTTCGCCAAGCGCATCAGCGTCGAGTCCACGCGCCTCACGCGCCTCGTCAAGGAGATCGTCGAGCTGTCGCGCCTGCAGGGTGCCGACGTCGTCAAGGACCCCGCCATCATCGACGTCGGCGCGTGCGCGCGTGACGCCGCCGACCGCAGCCGCCTGCTCGCCGAGGAGAGCCGGATCGAGCTCGCCGCTGCGGTCGACGAGGGCTGCGAGGTCTGGGGCGACGCCGAGCTCATCACGACAGCCATCAGCAACCTCATCGGCAACGCGATCGCATACTCCGAGAACGGCACCCGCGTGGGCGTCAAGGTGCGCCGCGGCAGGCCCGGAGTCGTCGAGGTCTCGGTCACCGACCAGGGCCTCGGCATCCCGGCCGACGAGCAGCAGCGCATCTTCGAGCGCTTCTACCGCGTCGACACGGCCCGCTCGCGCGCGACCGGTGGCACGGGCCTGGGCCTGGCCATCGTCAAGCACGTGGCCGACAACCACGGCGGCAACGTGTCGGTGTGGTCGGAGGTCGGCCGCGGCTCGACGTTCACCATCGAGCTGCCGGCCGCCAACGCGTCGGCCTCCATCCAGCCCGCCGCCGAGCCCGCGCCCGCCCCTCCCTCCACAGACCCACCCGGGGCGTATGCCGCCGGGCCGGTCGCCGCACCGACGGCACCTGCGCCCTCGGCCGGCTCCGAAGCCGCCACGAGAGCCGAGTCCGACGCCGAGACCGATGCCGAGACCGACGCGCGCCGGGCCGGCTCCGGACCGACCGTCAACGCCTGAACCCTCGAACCCGACCCACCCCGCCGGCCAGCCCGCCTGACCCTGAGAGGCCCGTCTTGAGTCGCATCCTGATCGTCGAGGACGAGGTGTCGTTCTCCGACCCGCTGTCCTACCTGCTCAAGAAGGAGGGCTACGACGTCGCCGTGGCCGAGACCGGCCCCGACGGGCTGGCGGAGTTCGACAAGAACGGCGCCGACCTCGTGCTGCTCGACCTCATGCTCCCCGGCCTCTCGGGCGTGGACGTGTGCCGGGCCCTGCGGCAGCGCTCCTCGGTGCCCGTCATCATGCTGACCGCCAAGGACAGCGAGATCGACAAGGTCGTGGGGCTCGAGATCGGCGCCGACGACTACGTCACCAAGCCCTACTCGAGCCGCGAGCTGCTGGCGCGGGTCAAGGCGGTGCTGCGGCGCCTGGCCGAGCCGGAGGACCTGCTGCCCTCGACGCTCGAGTCGGGCCCGGTGCGCATGGACGTCGAGCGCCACACCGTGAGCGTCGACGGGCGGTCGGCGTCGCTGCCGCTCAAGGAGTTCGAGCTGCTCGAGATGCTGCTGCGCAACTCGGGCCGGGTGCTCACCCGGATGCAGCTGATCGACCGGGTGTGGGGCAGCGACTACGTCGGCGACACCAAGACCCTCGACGTCCACGTCAAGCGCCTGAGGGCCAAGATCGAGCCCGACCCGAGCAACCCGGTGCACATCGTCACCGTGCGTGGGCTCGGCTACAAGTTCGAGGCGAGCTGAACCGGACGACCTGACGCACGAGGAGCGGCCCACCGTGCGGTGGGCCGCTCCTCGCGTACCTGCTGGGCTGCTGCTCGCAGGCGCAGGCGCAGGCGCAGGCCGGGTGGGTGTGGTCAGGCGCCGGTCGGCGCCGGCGTGACCGTGGCGTAGTAGCCGGTGGCCGGCAGGACGGGGACCTTGACGACCGCGGTGCCGCCCGTGCTCGACGTGACCGTGACCGGGACGACGCCGCCGGGCTTCGCCGTGACGCCGGTCAGCTGCAGGCCCTTGCTGGCCAGGCTGACCTGCTCGCGGGGGCGGAGCTGCACCTCGGAGCCGGTGGGCTGCGTCGTCGCGTTCGGGTCGGCCTGGGCGGCGATCTGGACCGTCATCTCCTGCTGGCCGAGGTTGACGGCCGAGCCCGAGATGACGACGGTGCCCTTGCCGTCGCCGATCAGCACGAGGTCGCGCACGGCGAGCTGGCCCACGTCGGCGGGCACGCCGTCGGCCGGGACGTACTGGACGTCGGTCTGCACGGGGGAGTTGACCTGGCAGCCGGCAGTCACGGCGGCGAGGGCCACGCCGGCCAGCACCGTCGACACCCGACGGGTGGACGGGCGACGCGCGGGGGCCTGGGCGAGGATTCGACGCTTCACGGGCGACAGCCTACCGGCGGCCGCGTCGGGAGCGTCGTGCACCCGCCGCGAGGTGCCCCTCGGGCGCCGGCGACCGCACCGGAGGGTGGGTTCGGGTGTCCCGGAGCCGACCGGACGGCCGCCGTGGGGCCGTCGTGGGGCCGTCGTGGGGCCGCCGGAAGGCCGTGGCGAGGGCCGCTCGATGCACGCCAAAGGGCTCTCTGTCAAGACGTCCGGCATGACGTCCTGGGGCCGGACTGTGGCTCTGACCTGCGATGATGCCGGTTCCTCAAATCGCGATGGGCGCTGGATCGTGATAATCTGGAGGTCGCGAAAGGGGAAAACAGCAGATGGTTTTCAAGGTCGGCGAGACGGTCGTGTACCCCCACCACGGGGCTGCACTCATCGAAGAGATCAACACACGCACGATCAAGGGAGAGGACAAGCTCTACCTCAAGCTCAAGGTCGCTCAGGGTGACCTGACGATCGAAGTGCCAGCCGAGAACTGCGACCTCGTGGGCGTTCGTGACGTCGTGGGTCAGGAGGGTCTGGACCGCGTGTTCGAGGTGCTGCGCACCCCGCACACGGAGGAGCCGACCAACTGGTCGCGCCGCTACAAGGCGAACCTCGAGAAGCTCGCGTCGGGTGACGTCATCAAGGTCGCCGAGGTCGTGCGCGACCTGTGGCGTCGTGACCAGGACCGCGGCCTGTCCGCCGGTGAGAAGCGGATGCTCGCCAAGGCCCGCCAGATCCTCGTCTCCGAGCTCGCGCTCGCGGAGAAGACCGACGAGGAGAAGGCCGAGACCATCCTCGACGAGGTCCTCGCGTCCTGAGCAGCTCACACCACATGACCGGAGCCGGTCGCGTCGGCGTCATCGTCGTCGCGGCCGGCTCCGGTTCACGTCTGGGGGCCTCGGTCCCGAAGGCGTTCGTGCCCCTCGCCGGGGTGCCCCTCCTCGGGCACGCCCTGCGGGGGGTTCTTGCGTGCGCGGCCGTCTCCGAGGTCGTGCTCGTCGTCCCCGCGTCCCACGTCGAGAGCGCGCAGGCGATCGCCGAGGCCGTATGCCGTGAGGTCGGGCCGGCGGGCGCCGTGACGGTCGTCGTGGGTGGCGCCGAGCGGGGCGACTCGGTGGCGTCCGGGCTCGGTGCCTTGTCAGCGGGCGTCGAGGTCGTGCTCGTGCACGACGCGGCACGGTGCCTCACCCCGGTCGAGGTCTTCGACCGGGTCGTGGCTGCGGTCACGGCGGGGGCCGTTGCCGTCGTACCGGGCACGGCGGTCGTCGACACGGTCAAGCAGGTGGACGTCGAGGGTCTGGTCGTCGCGACGCCCGATCGCTCGTCGTTGCGGGCAGTCCAGACGCCCCAGGGCTTCCGCCGCGACGTGCTCGTGCGCGCCCACGCAGCGTCGAGCGACGCGACCGACGACGCCGGGCTCGTCGAGCGGCTCGGTGAGCCAGTGCTCGTCGTCGAGGGTGACGCTCGCGCGTTCAAGGTGACGACGCCGGCCGACCTCGAGACAGCCGCGCGCCTGCTCGCCGAGAGCACCTGACCCGAACGCTCCCGTTCGACGTGTCGCGCGGTCACGCGCGACCGTGCACAACATCCCACGGGGGAGTTGCCTATCCTCGGCAGCGTGACCGAGCAGATGACCGTGCAGATGACCGAGCAGACGGCTGACCAGTCCCGACCCCTCGCCCTCGTCACCGGTGGCGGCACCGGTATCGGCGCGGCCATCGCGCGCCGCCTTGCCGGTGACGGCTTCGAGGTCGTCGTCGCCGGCCGCCGGCGCGAGAAGCTCGACGAGGTCGTCGCCGCCGTCGAGGGCGCAGGCGGACACGCGCGGGCGGTCGTCATGGACGTCACCGACGCGGCATCCGTCGAGAGCGGCGTCGCGGGCCTCGGCCGCTGCGACGTGCTCGTCAACAATGCCGGCGGCGCCCTCGGCGTGAACCGCGTCGAGGACGGCGACCCCGACGAGTGGGAGCGCATGTACTCCAGCAACGTCGTCGGGACGCTGCGTGTCACGCAGGCCGTGCTGCCGCTGCTGCGGCAGTCGGCTCGCGCCACGATCGTCGACATCAGCTCGATCGCGGGCGAGCGCGTCTACGAGGGCGGAGCCGGCTACGTCGCGGCCAAGCACGGCACGTCGGTGGTCTCCGAGACCCTCCGGCTCGAGCTCAACGGCGAGAACATCCGCGTCATCGACATCCGCCCCGGAATGGTGCGCACCGAGGAGTTCTCCCTCACCCGGCTGCACGGCGACCGGGCCGCTGCCGACAAGGTCTACGAGGGCGTCGACCGGCCCCTCGTCGCCGACGACGTGGCCGAGTGCGTCGGCTTCGTCGTGGGGCTGCCGCAGCACGTCAACATCGACACCATGGTGATCAAGCCGGTCGCCCAGGCCGCGCCGCACAAGGTGCACCGCGGGCCCATCGACTGGAAGCAGGACCGATGACCACGCTGCCGCGCGTCGGCGTCGGGGTGGACGTCCACGCGTACGCCCCGGAGGGTTCCGACCGCGAGCTGTGGGTGGCCGGGCTGCACTGGCCGGGCGAGCGTGGCCTCGACGGGCACTCCGACGCAGACGTCGCCGCGCACGCAGCGTGCGACGCGATCTTCTCCGCCGCGGCGATCGGTGACCTCGGCGCCCACTTCGGCACCGCCCGGCCCGAGCTCGCAGGCGCGTCCGGCGTGACGCTGCTCGCCGAGGCGGCCCGGCTCGTGCGGGAGGCCGGCTACGAGATCGGCAACATCGCCGTGCAGGTCGTCGGCAACAGGCCGAAGATCGGCACGCGTCGGGGTGAGGCCGAGGCCGCGCTGTCGGAGGCCGCCGGCGCCCCGGTGTCGGTGAGCGGCACCACTACCGACGGCCTAGGGCTCACCGGCAGAGGCGAGGGGGTCGCGGCGATCGCGACCGCCCTCGTCGTCGCCGTGGACCAGGCGTCCTCGACGACGGGCGGCGCTTGACGGCGGCCGCGGCGGGTACGCCCACGGTGTAGGGCGACGCATCGGCGCGTGGCCCGCCGAGGAGGTCCGGCATGCGAGTCAGCACCATCATCTGGATCGTCGTGGCGATCGTCGTCGTTCTCGCCGTCATCGGCTTCGTCGCCGCTCGCGGCCGGGGCCACCGAGTCGAGGCGCAGCGCGAACGGGCCGCCGACATCCGCGAGCAGGCCCGCGAACACGACCAAGAGCTGCGCGAGCAAGAGGCCGCCGCCACCGAGGCCCAAGCCCGGTCGCAGATGGCCCGCGCCCAGGCACAGCGTGCTGAGGTCGAGGCCGAGCGGCTGGAGGCCGAGGCGCGCGACCGGAGCGGTGGCGCGGAGGAGTCGCGTCGGGAGCGAGACGAGCGGCTGCGCGAGGCCGACCGGCACGACCCGACGCGCGAGGACCTCGGTCGCTGACCCACGACGAAGGGAACTGAGCACTCGACTCACGCAGACAGTCGAGTGCTCAGTTCCTCGCACGCCGAGCACGTCGGAAACCGAGCACTCGACTCGGGGGGGAAGACTCGGTGTTCATCGACAAGGAGCGGCGACATGAGCCAGCTCGGCTCCTCCACGGCACGCCGGCGCAGCAACTGAGCACTCGACGCTGCACTCGGCGACCGCTCGACGGGACCTCCTCGGCGTTTGGCAGGATCGAACGGACCGTACCGACGAGGCAGAAGGAGCCGTCATGCCGCAGACCGTCAAGGGTGTCATCAGCCGGGCCAAGGGGGCCGACGTCGAGGTCGTCGACGTCGTCGTGCCCGACCCGGGGCCCGGTGAGGCCGTCGTCGCGATCAAGACGTGCGGCGTGTGCCACACCGACCTGCACTACCGCGAGGGCGGCATCAACGACGACTACCCGTTCCTGCTCGGCCACGAGGCGGCCGGCACGGTCGAGGCCGTAGGCGAGGGCGTCACCGAGGTGGCGCCCGGGGACTTCGTCATCCTCAACTGGCGGGCCGTCTGCGGCCAGTGCCGCGCCTGCGCCAAGGGCAAGCCCTGGTACTGCTTCGACACCCACAACGCGAAGCAGAAGATGACGCTGACCGACGGCACCGAGCTCACGCCGGCGCTCGGCATCGGCGCGTTCATAGAGAAGACCCTGGTGGCGGCGGGCCAGTGCACGAAGGTGCCCGAGGCCGACGCGGCCGCCGTGGGCCTGCTCGGCTGCGGTGTCATGGCCGGCTTCGGCGCGGCCGTCAACACCGGCGGCGTGACCCGCGGCGACTCGGTCGCCGTCATCGGCTGCGGTGGGGTCGGCAACGCCGCGATCGCGGGGGCGCAGGTGGCCGGCGCGACGACGATCATCGCCGTCGACATCGACGACCGGAAGCTCGAGCAGGCCAGGCACTTCGGTGCCACGCACACCGTCAACAGCGCGACCACCGACCCGGTCGAGGCGATCCGGGGGCTCACGGGCGGCAACGGCGCCGACGTCGTCGTCGAGGCGGTCGGGCGTCCCGAGACGTACGAGCAGGCGTTCTACGCCCGCGACCTCGCCGGCACCGTCGTGCTCGTCGGTGTGCCGACGCCCGACAAGCAGGTGACGCTCCCGATGATCGAGATCTTCGGCCGCGGCGGCGCGCTGAAGTCGAGCTGGTACGGCGACTGCCTCCCGAGCCGCGACTTCCCGATGCTCGTCGAGCTCTACAAGCAGGGCCGGTTCGACCTCGACGCGTTCGTCACCGAGCGCATCGGCCTCGGCGACATCGAGGCCGCGTTCGACAAGATGCACGCCGGCGAAGTGCTGCGATCGGTGGTCGAGCTGTGACGACGGCCGCAGACATCCAGCCCTCGGCGGGAGGCGTGCGCATCGACCGCACGACGACGTCGGGCACCTTCAGTCTCGACGGCGGCACGTGGGACGTCGAGAACAACGTGTGGGTGGTCGGTGACGAGGAGACCTGCGTCGTCGTCGACGCCCCGCACGACGCCGCCCCCATCCTCGAGCTCGTCGGCGACCGGCGCCTGACGCACGTGCTGCTGACCCACGCGCACGACGACCACGTCACCGTCGTTCCCCAGCTGCTCGCGGCCCACCCCGGCGCGCAGGTCGCTCTGCACCCGGACGACCGCGTGCTGTGGGGCCAGAGCCACCCCGACCTCGAGCCGACGCAGGACCTCGCGGACGGCGACGTCATCACCGTCGGCGACGTCGAGCTGCGGGTGCTCCACACGCCGGGTCACGCCCCGGGCGCCTGCTGCTTCCACGCTCCGGCGCTCGGCGTCGTGTTCACCGGCGACACCCTCTTCCAGGGCGGGCCGGGCGCGACGGGGCGGTCGTACTCCGACTTCCCGACGATCGTCGACTCGATCCGCGACCGGCTGCTGAGCCTGCCACCCGAGACCGTGGTGCTGACCGGACACGGCGACTCGACGACGATCGGCGCCGAGCAGCCCGACCTCGACGAGTGGGTCCGCCGGGGCCACTGACCCGGTCAGGTGTGAGGGGTCTCGCGCAGGAGGCTGATCTTCTGCCAGATCTTGCGGCTCATCCCGGTCGTGAGGTTCTCGATCTCGCTCACCGTGTCGAGCACGAGGGCGTCGGTGGACTCCTCGGCGCACAGGGCGGCCGCCTTCGAGGTCAGCGACAGCAGCTCCGAGCAGTACTCGAGGTAGAGGCCGTAGTCGCGGGCCGACATCGTGCGCGGGCTGACCCGCTCGGGGGCGGCAGGCTCCGCAGGCACCGAGCGGCCGAGCACGGGCGCGGGGTCCTTGCTCATCTGGTGCATGTCGATGATGTGCGCGAGCGACCGCAGCCGGTGCAGCCGCCGGATGAGGTCGTTGCGCACCACCCGGTCGGCGAGCGAGAGCAGGAACCAGATGGCGATGCCGGCGAAGACGAGGTCGTTGATGAGGCTCTCGAGCACGGGCAGCCACTCGAACGCGGCCAGCTTGCCGACCCGCGTCAGGGCGTCGCGCACGGCCGTCACCACGGCGACGACCGACACGGCCGCGACGACGAGGATGAGCGCGCGGGCGACGAGCACGAGTGCGGCCCGCTGCCGGGGTGCGCTCAGCGACCGCTCCTGCAGTCCGTCGACGACCTTGCCGAGCTCGTCGGTCGCCGCGCGCAGCCCGGGGTGGCGCGGCAGGTAGGTGTCGATGCGCTCGCCGAGGTAGGTGATGACGGCCCGCACCTCTGCGCCGTCGAGCCGCTCGTAGCTCGTGAGCCGCGGTTCCGCCATGGCGCGAGCGTAGCCGCGGGGACGCGCGAGGAGGCCGAGAGCGTATGCCGGCCGGACGGCATACGTGCTCGGGTGCGCGTGGTCGGGTGCGACGTCGTGCGCCGATAGACTTCGGCGGGTGACCCTACGACTGTTCGACACCGCAACCCGGGAGCTGCGCGAGTTCACGCCGCGCGAGGCGGGCAAGGTCGGCATGTACATCTGTGGTCTCACGACGCAGGGTGCGCCGCACATCGGGCACATCCGGTTCGCCGTCGCGTTCGACGTGCTGCGCCGCTGGCTCGAGACGGGTCACGGCTACGACGTGACGCTCGTGCGCAACGTCACCGACATCGACGACAAGGTGCTGCGCAAGGCGGCCGAGGCGGGCGAGGACTGGTTCGCCCTGACCTACCGCAACGAGCGCCTCACCGCGCAGGCGCTCGACGCCCTCGGCGTCGAGCCGGCCACCTACGAGCCGCGCGCCACCGGGCACGTGCCCGACATGGTCACGCTGATGGAGACGCTCATCGAGAAGGGGCACGCGTATGCCGCCCCCGACGGCAGCGGCGACGTCTACTTCGACGTGCGCTCGTGGCCCGAGTACGGCTCGCTCACGGGCCAGTCCATCGACGACATGGCGAGCGCCGACGACGCCGACCCGCGCGGCAAGCGCGACCCGCGCGACTTCGCGCTCTGGAAGGGCCGCAAGGCCGACGAGCCCGAGAGCGCCTCGTGGCCGACGCCGTTCGGCACGGGCCGCCCGGGCTGGCACCTCGAGTGCTCGGCGATGGCCCGGCGCTGGCTCGGCGACGAGTTCGACATCCACGGTGGTGGCATCGACCTGCGGTTCCCGCACCACGAGAACGAGCTGGCGCAGTCGCGCGCGGCCGGCCTCGGCTTCGCCCGCTACTGGCTCCACAACGCGTGGGTGACGGTCAAGGGCCAGAAGATGGGCAAGTCGCTCGGCAACGCGCTCGAGGTGCGCCACCTGCTCGAGGACACGCGCCCGATCGTGCTGCGCTACTACCTCACGGCCGCGCACTACCGCTCGATGATCGAGTACCACCCCGGCTCGCTCGACGAGGCGTCGGCCGCGGTCGACCGCATCGAGGGCTTCCTCGAGCGGGCGTCGCGGCGGGGCGCCATCGTGCCGCTCGACGTGGCGGCGCTGCCCGAGGCCTTCGTCGCCTCGATGGACGACGACCTCGGCGTCAGTGGGGCGCTCGCCGTCGTGCACGACACGGTGCGGGCCGGCAACACGGCGCTCGACGAGGACGACGACGAGGCGGCACTCGAGGCCGCGGCCGCCGTCGTGGCGATGACCGACGTGCTCGGCGTCAACCCGCTCGCGGCCCACTGGGGCTCGGGCGACGCGCGCGAGGAGGCTGCCGTCGAGCTCGCGCTCGAGGCGCTCGTCCGCGCCCAGCTCGACGCCCGCCAGGTCGCCCGGCAGGAGCGCGACTTCGAGCGCGCCGACGAGATCCGCGACCAGCTGACCGCGGTCGGCATCGAGATCACCGACACCCAGTCGGGGGCCCAGTGGTCGCTCGCGCGCCCGACGAGGGCCGCGGCCGACGCCACCGACTCCACGAACGCGGCCCTCGGGGCCGAGAAGGCACAGGGCTGACATGCCAGGCAACTCCCAGCGGCGCGGCGCCATCCGGAAGGGCGGCAAGGGCGCGACCGTCGGTTCCGGCGGCCAGCGTCGTCGCGGCCTCGAGGGCAAGGGGCCCACGCCGAAGGCCGCCGACCGCGAGTACCACCCGGCGCACAAGCGCGCGAAGGCCGTGGCCAAGCGCCAGGGTGGCCCGGGCGGCGGGTCCTCCCGCGGACCGGCCCGACCGCAGCGACGCACCAAGGGCTCGAGCGAGATCGTCGCCGGGCGCAACTCGGTGGTCGAGGCCCTGCGCGCCGACATCCCCGTGTCGACGATGTACGTCGCGGGCCGCATCGACTCCGACGACCGCGTGCGCGAGGCTCTCAAGATCGCGACCGAGCGGGGCCTGCCGATCCTCGAGACCCCGCGCGGCGAGCTCGACCGGCTCACCGACGGCGCCGTGCACCAGGGCCTCGCCCTGCAGGTGCCGCCCTACGACTACGCGCACCCGAGCGACCTCATCGACCCCGAGATGCCCGGCATTCCGCTCGTCGTGGCGCTCGACGGCATCACCGACCCGCGCAACCTCGGCGCGATCATCCGCTCCGTCGCGGCCTTCGGCGGCCACGGCGTCGTCGTGCCCGAGCGCCGCTCGGTCGGCATGACCGCCTCGGCGTGGAAGACGTCGGCCGGTGCTGCCGCGCGCGTGCCGGTCGCCAAGGCGAGCAACCTCAACCGTGCCCTCGAGGAGTTCAAGAAGGCCGGCTTCTTCATCCTCGGCCTCGACATGGACGGGGACGTCGAGCTGCCCGACCTGACCCTGGCCTCCGAGCCGCTCGTCATCGTCGCCGGCTCCGAGGGCAAGGGTCTCTCGCGCCTCGTCAGCGAGACCTGCGACCAGATCGTCTCGATCCCGATGAGCTCGGCGGTCGAGTCGCTGAACGCCGGCATCGCCACGGGCGTCACCCTCTACGAGATCGCCCGCCAGCGTCGCGGCTGACGTATGCCGTCCGGCGTCGGACGGCATGCGTGCTGGGCCGCGCGGTGGTCCGGGTGTGACCGGTGACTCCCGGGAACTCCGCCGAACCGCCCGACGCTGGTCAGGGGGACCTCGCTAGAGTTGGCGGTGTCAACTACAGCGCGTAGTACAAGTGCCGGGACGGCAGCAGACAGACGGAGGACGGAACCCGTGGCGAAGAGCAACCGCGCAGAGACGGCGGCCCGGGCAGCGCAGCTGCGCGCCGAGGCCGCCCGCAAGGACCGCCAGCGCACGCAGGTCATCGCGGCGGTCGTCGCGGTGGTGGTCGTCGTCATCGCCGTCGTCGTCGGCATCACGATCGCGAACCGTCCCGCGCCGGCGCCTGCGGCCTCGGGTGGGGCCGCCGCCCTGCAGAAGCTCGAGACCCTGCCGGCGACGCTCCTCGACTCCGCGCCCGCGCCCTCCCCGTCGCAGGCACCCGCCAAGCTCAACGGCGGCACGCCTCTCAAGGACGGCGCCAAGACCAAGGTGCTCTACGTCGGCGCCGAGTTCTGCCCGTTCTGCGCGATGGAGCGCTGGGCCATGATCGGTGCGCTCTCGCGCTTCGGCAGCTTCACCGGGCTCACCGACACGACGAGCTCGAGCAGCGACGTGCACCCCGACACCCCCACGTTCTCCTTCAAGGACGCGAAGTACACCAGCGACTACGTGTCCTTCGACGCGGTCGAGACCCAGGACCGCAACAACAAGCCGCTGCAGACGCTGGAGGGCGAGAACCTCGCGCTCTTCCAGAAGTTCAACCCCGAGGGCGGCATCCCGTGGGTCAGCTACGGCGGCACCCACGCGACGAACGGCGCGACGGTCGACGCGAACGTCTTCGACGGCAAGACCTACGACCAGATCATCGCCGGCATCTCCGACCCGAAGTCCGACGTCGGCAAAACGGTCCTGCCGGCCATCAACATGCTGACGGCCCAGATCTGCGCACAGACCGACAACCAGCCGGCGAACGTCTGCAAGAGCAGCGGCGTGGTCACCGCGTCCGTGCTGCTCAAGCGGTGAGCTCCATGGGCTCCCTTCGCGGTGACGTGACGGGGCAGGTGTCCACCACGGCCGTACGCGTGCGGCCGGTGTGGCTCGCGCCCGTGACCGTGACGCTCAGCGTCCTCGGCCTGCTCGTCTCGGCGTACCTCACCTTCGAGCACTTCACCGCGAACTCGACCCTCGCCTGCAGCATCGGCGGCGTCGTCGACTGCGCCAAGGTGACGAGCTCGCCGTGGAGCACCTTCATGGGTGTGCCGGTCGCGCTGCTGGGGCTCGTCTTCTTCGCCGTCACGCTGTGGCTCTGCCTGCCCCCCACGTGGCGTCGCACGGACGGATGGCTCGACCCGGCACGCCTCGCCTGGCTGACGGTCGGCCTCGGCATGGCGCTCTACCTCGTGTGGGCCGAGCTGTTCCGCATCCACGCCATCTGCCTGTGGTGCACGGTCGTGCACGTCCTGACGTTCGCGCTCTGGGTCGCCGTGCTCTTCGGCCAGATCCTGTCCGGACCCGCCGACGAGTGAGCGGGCGGGTCAGTCGAACCTGCTGATGACCGGCATCTCCTCGGTGTCGACGCCGAGCACCGCCTTCTCCTCCGGCTTGGCGGGCAGCACCGTCGCGAGGTAGTCCTGCAGGGCGTCCTCGATCGGGGTGTCGTGACCGGCCCTCTCGCTCATGTACCAGCGGTGCTCGAGCACCTCGTGGAAGATCTCGGCCGGCTCGAGGCGGGTCTTGAGGTCACGGGGGACCGCCCGCACCACCGGCTCGTAACAGCGCGACAGCCAGTCGTGGGCGACGATCTCCTCGTCCTCTCCCTGGCGGTCGGTCGCGGCGGCGTACGCGTCGAGGTCGTTGAGGAGTCGGCGTGCCTGGTTCTCGCCGACGTCGAGGCCCGTGAGGCGCAGCAGGCGGCGCGAGTGGTGGCCCGCGTCGACGACCTTGGGCGTGATGACGATCTCGGTGCCGCCGATGTCGGTGGTGATCGAGAGCTCGTCGACGTCGAAGCCGAGCTCGTTGAGGCGGCGGATGCGCTCGTCGACACGCCAGCGGTCGCCCACCTCGAAGCGTTCGGTGCCGGTGAGGGCGTCCCAGAGGGTGTGGTAGCGCTCGATGATCGAGGCGGCCACCTCGAACGGGTCGGCAGCCTCCTCGAGGAAGCCGCCCGCGTCGAGGTCCATGAGCTCGCCGGCGATGTTGACCTGGGCGATGTCGAGGTCGTGCTCGCGCTGGCCGTCGGAGAGCCTCGCGTGCAGCTCGCCCGTCTCGGCGTCGACGAGGTAGGCCGCGAACGATCCGGCGTCGCGCCGGAACAGCGTGTTCGAGAGCGACACGTCGCCCCACCAGAACCCTTCGAGGTGCAGGCGCACGAGCAGCAGGGCGAGGGCGTCCATGAGGCGCACCGCCGTGTCGGGTCGGAGGTTCTGGCTGTAGAGCGCGCGGTAGGGCAGGGAGAACTGCAGGTGGCGCGTGATGAGACACGCGTCGAGCGGCTCGCCGTCGGCGGTCGTGCGGCCGTGCACGACGCCGAACGGCTCCACGCTGGGCACGTCGAGCCGGCGCAGGTTGCGCAGCATGGCGTACTCGCGGTCCGCGATGTCGTCCTTGATCTCCTTGACGGCCAGCACCCGTGGCCCGAGCTTGACGAAGCGCACGACGTGGCGGGAGATGCCGCGGGGGAGGGCCGCCAGGTAGCTCTCGGGCCACTCCTCGAGCGGGGTCGACCAGGGCAGGTCGAGCAGGGCGGACTCGGGTCGCGCGGTGGTGATCTCGAGGGTCACACGGTCATCGTGGCACGGTCGCGCGACAGCCGTCGATCTGCCCACAGCGCAAGGGTCCCGAGGGCGAGGAAGAGAACGGCGACGAGGGCGCAGTTGACGAGGGTGCGGCCGAGGCCGATCGTGCCCACGTTGAGGAACGGGTAGGGGTACCAGTCGACCAGGGGGCCGAGCGAGAGCGTCGCCGCGAGCCACAGCACCGGCCAGATGAGGGAGGGCAGGACGTCGGCGCGCGTGACGTGCCCGCGCGGCCCGAACGCGACCCATCCGACGAAGGTCAGCGACGGCACGACGATGTGGAGCAGACGGTCGCAGACGAGGTTGGCCGTCGTGTAGGTCGGCGACGGCGGCAGCGCGACGGCCGCGACGATGCCTGTGACGGTGATGCCGATGAGCGAGGCGAGCCGCACGACGCGGGCGCCCTGGGTGTCCAGGCGGTCCCGGACGATGAGGAACATCGACACGGCGACGAGGATGTTGGACTGGATGGTGAAGTAGCTGAAGTAGCGGCGCACCTGCTCGGGGAGGGCGGTCGTCACCGCGCTCGAGTCGAGGATGTTCTCGCCGGTGACGACGAGGTAGAGCTGGAGGACGAGGGCGATGGCTGCCACGAGCAGCGTCAGGGTGTGCCAGGCGCGTCCGATCCGCGATGTCGTCACACGCGGAGCCTAGAGCCTCGGCGGGCGCTGTGGCGGAGCCCTGTCCAGCGTTGCGAGACAACGACGCCGGGCCGGCACCCACGAGGGGTGCCGGCCCGGCGGCATACGCGATCTGCTTGCGCCAGAGGCGCCTCGGGTCAGTCGCCGACGCGCAGACCCGACTCCGAGTTGAAGACGTGGACGTGACCGGTCTTGGGCTTGAGGTAGATCTTCTCGCCCTTCTCCGGGGGGCGCCGACCGTCGACGCGCGCGATGAACGGCACGGCGCCGGCGTTCTCACCGGTGGCCTCGAGCAGCTTCTGCTCGGTCGAGCCGTAGATGTAGGCGTCGGCGCCGAGCTCCTCGACCACGTCGACCGTGACGGGGATGCCCGACTGGTCGGAGGACAGCTCGAGGTCCTCGGGACGGACGCCGAGCGTCACGTCCTTGCCCACCCCGCCGAGGTCCTCCCGGGAGATCGGCACGGTGTGGCCGTGCAGGTCGACGCCGCCGTCGGTGACGGGCACGTTCATGAGGTTCATGGCCGGCGAGCCGATGAAGCCGGCGACGAAGACGTTGGCCGGGTGGTCGTACATGCGGCGCGGGCTGTCGCACTGCTGGAGGATGCCGTCCTTGAGCACCGCGACGCGGTCACCCATCGTCATGGCCTCGACCTGGTCGTGCGTGACGTAGACCGTCGTGACGCCGAGGCGGCGCTGGAGCGAGGCGATCTGCGTGCGCGTCTGGACGCGGAGCTTGGCGTCGAGGTTGGACAGCGGCTCGTCCATGAGGAACACCTGGGGCGAGCGGACGATCGCGCGGCCCATGGCGACGCGCTGGCGCTGGCCACCGGAGAGCGCCTTCGGCTTGCGGTCGAGGTAGGGGGTGAGATCGAGGATCTTGGCTGCCTCCTCGACGCGCTTGCGGATCTCGGACTTGTCGACGCCGGCGATCTTGAGCGCGAAGCCCATGTTGTCGGCGACGGACATGTGCGGGTAGAGCGCGTAGTTCTGGAACACCATCGCCACGTCGCGGTCCTTGGGGGACAGGTTCGTCACGTCGCGGTCGCCGATGAGGATGCGTCCGCCGTTGACCTCCTCGAGGCCGGCGAGCATGCGCAGGGAGGTGGACTTGCCACACCCGGAGGGACCGACCAGGACGAGGAACTCCCCGTCCGCGATGTCGATGTTGAGCTTGTCGACGGAGGGAACCGGGTTCCCGGGGTACTGCCTCGTCGCGTTGTCGAACGTCACAGTTGCCATGGCTTCATTGCCTTCCTTCACCGGCAGGAACGTGCCGGACGATCCGTTGTAAAGGTGCGCCTGCCCGAGTGAGCAGGCATCGTCATCATGTCCCAAGCGTGGCGGCTTGGCCACCCCCGGTCCGTCTGGCAGTCGAGGTCCCCCGTGCGGCTGACCCGCGACGACCTTCTTCGCCTGTCCAACGGCTGTGTCCAGAACGTTGCAAAAACTTGCTGCAAGGAGGTTCCGACGTCCTGCAAGTTCTTGCTAAGGTCCGTGGCACAAACCGGTGGCGGCGTGTGCCACCTGGCTTCAAAGGAGAATCCATGCACAAGCGTGCGCTCGGCGCTGCTGCCGTCACGGGTGTTGCCGCCCTGGCCCTCAGCGCCTGCGGTGGGTCCAGCCCCACCACCCCGTCCAACACCGGCGGCGCCGGCACGAGCAAGGCCGCCGCCACCACGACCGGCACCCCGGAGACGCCGAGCGGCACCGCCGCTCCTGTCCGCGACGCGAACGTCGACCTCGTCATCTGGACCGACGCCGACCGCTCGAAGGCCGTGCAGAAGTACGCCGACCAGTTCGCCGCCGAGAACGGCATCACCGTCAAGGTCCAGATCTCCACCGACACCCGCGCCCAGTTCAAGGACGCGACGAAGGTCGGCAAGGGCCCCGACGTCATCGTCGGTGCGCACGACTGGCTGGGCGAGCTCGTCCAGAACTCGACCGTCGCCCCCGTCAACCTGAGCGCCGACGTCGCCGCGAAGTTCCTGCCGAGCGCCGTCGCCGCGACCAAGTTCAACGGCCAGAGCTACGGCGTGCCCTACGCCGTCGAGAACATCGGCCTCATGTACAACAAGGACCTCGTCCCCAACCCGCCGAAGACCATGGACGAGCTCGTCTCCGTGGGCCAGAAGCTGGTCAAGGAGGGCAAGGCCAAGCAGGTCATGTCGCAGTTCGTCTCCAAGGTCGGCAACGCCTACTTCGCCTACCCGTACCTCGCGGCGTTCCCCGACGGCGGCATCTTCGCCACCAAGCCCAACGGCGACTACGACCCGAACAAGCTGATCGTCAACAGCGCCGGCTCCGTCAAGGGCGGCGACGTCCTCGCCGAGCTCGGCAAGCAGAAGGTCCTCTCGACCAACGTCGACGACACGAACCAGGACGCGATCTTCGACTCCAAGGCCGCGCCGTTCATGATCAGCGGCCCGTGGAGCGTCGCCAAGGCCAAGGCGGCCGGCATCAACTACGGCATCGCCCCGCTGCCCAGCCTCTCCGGCGGCGGCGCCATGAAGCCGTTCCTCGGCGTGCAGATGTTCTACGTCTCGAGCAAGGCCAAGAACGCGACCCTCGCGCAGGAGTTCGTCACGAACTACATCCCGCGCAAGGACGTCCAGCTCGCGCTCTTCGAGGTCGGCAAGCGTCCGCCGGCTCTCAAGGAGGCCTACGACGAGGTCGCCGCGACCGACCCCGACGTCAAGGCCTGGTACGAGGCTGGTGTCGACGGCAAGCCGATGCCGAACATCCCGGCGATGAACTCGGTCTGGGGCCCCTTCGGCCAGGCGACCGCTGACATCATCTCCGGCAAGGCCGGCGCCAAGGAGCGTCTCGACGCTGCGGCCAAGGAGATCGCGGCCAACATCGCCAAGGGCTGAGCTCCCTTGATCTGAAAGGGATCCCGGGGTCCGCCCATGCGGCGGGCCCCGGGTCCCGGCCAGGCCCGTTCGGTCCCGGCCGCACCCCGGGGCCTCTCGAGACGCTGAGCACGAGAGACCCCACCCCCTCCGTGCACCTACGGCAACGGCGCCGGCTCGGCGCAAAAGGACGTGTCACATGACCAAGCCCATCGCGCTCGCGATCAAGTGGGTCCTCATCATCGCGACGCTGGCCGGCATCCTGTGGATCGCCGCCAAGCTGGCCGCGGCAGGCAACGTGACGGCCGTCGTCATCGCCGGCCTGGTGGGGATGGGGATCCTCGCCGTCTACGCGACACGACGCGCCGTCCCCCTGAAGTACCTCGTGCCGGGCCTCATCTTCATGGCCCTCTTCCAGCTCTTTCCGGTGCTCTACACCGCGAACCTCTCGCTGACGAACTACGGCGACGGACACCTCAACACCAAAGAGCAGTCGATCTCCGACATCATCGCCCAGTCGGTGCGCGAGGTGCCCAACACCCCGCGCTACAAGATGTCGGTCGCGACCAAGGAGGGCGACAGCGTCACCACGGGCGACCTCGTCCTGCTGCTGACCAAGCCCGACGGCTCGACGTTCGTGGGTGACAAGACCGGCCTGAAGTCGCTCGACGCCGCGGGCGTCGAGAAGACGCCGGTCGGCAAGATCACCAAGGCGCCCGGCTACACCATCCTCAATGCGCGACAGGTCAACGCCCGCAAGGACCTCCAGTCCCTGGCCGTCCCCACCACCGACGGTGGGGGTGTGAAGCCGGTCGGACTGTCCGAGGCCTTCGAGGGCAAGTCCAGCGTCAGCTACGACGCCAAGGCCGATCGCCTCACGGACACCTCCACTCAGCCGCCGACCGTCTACGAGCCGCGCGACGCCCGGTGGGTCAACACCGCCGACGCCTCGCAGTCCTTCCCCCAGGGCTGGAAGGAGGGCATCGGGCTCTCCAACTACACGCGCATCCTCACCGACGACACGATCCGCAGCGGCTTCATCAAGATCTTCATCTGGAACGTCGTCTTCGCCGTCGTGTCGGTGCTCTCGACCTTCCTGCTCGGCATGCTCATCGCGCTGCTCTTCAACGACCCGAGGCTGCGCGGCAAGGCCATCTACCGTTCGCTGCTGATCCTCCCGTACGCGCTGCCCGGCTTCGTCACTGCGCTGGTGTGGAAGGGCATGTTCAACCAGGACTACGGCATCATCAACCAGACCCTCGGGCTCTCGATCGACTGGCTCGGCACCGACCTCGGCGCCAAGGCCGCGATCCTCATCACGAACCTCTGGCTGGGCTTCCCCTACATGTTCATCGTGTGCACCGGTGCGCTGCAGTCGATCCCGCAGGACGTGCGCGAGGCGGCGACCATCGACGGCGCCAACGCCTTCCGCACCCTTCGCTCGATCATCATGCCGCTGCTGCTCGTGGCTGTGGGGCCGCTGCTGCTCGCGTCGTTCGCCTTCAACTTCAACAACTTCGGTCTCATCTACCTGCTGACCAAGGGTGGCCCGTTCAGCGGCGTCGACACCTCGATCGGGTCGA
This sequence comes from Terrabacter koreensis, assembly GCF_054783315.1. Taxonomy (NCBI): domain Bacteria; kingdom Bacillati; phylum Actinomycetota; class Actinomycetes; order Micrococcales; family Intrasporangiaceae; genus Terrabacter; species Terrabacter koreensis. Next base: position 406,662 of record NZ_BAAGQU010000004.1, read on the forward strand.
GCGACCTGCTCATCACGTACGCGTACCGCCTGGCCTTCTCGGGCACCGCTCCCAACTACGGCTTCGCCGCCGCGGTCTCGGTCGTGATCTTCCTGCTCGTGGCGCTCATGAGCATCCCGGGCTTCCGGCGCACCAAGGCCCTCGAGGAGGTCAACTGATGTCCACCGTCAACGCCCCCGTCCCCACCGACCCACGGCTCGACACCCGCGTTGGGTCCGAGACCGGTGGCAGCACCCCCGCGTCGCCCAAGCGTTCAGGCCTCGGCGGCCGGGTGTGGTGGCGACACGCCCTTGGCCTGGTGGCCCTGGCCTGGGCGCTCTTCCCGATCCTCTTCATCTGGTCGGCCGCGACGAACCCGAGCGGCACGCTCAACACCGCGAGCCTGTGGCCGTCGGGCTTCTCCACAGCGAACTTCGACACGCTCTTCAGCGACACCTCGCGCCCGTTCTGGTCCTGGTACAAGAACTCGATGATCATCTCGTTCGTCGGGGCGATCGGCGCCGTCTTCATCGGCGCCTGCGCGGCCTTCGCCTTCTCGCGCCTGCGGTTCAAGGGCCGGCGCGGCGGCATGATGTTCCTGCTGCTGACGACGTTCTTCCCGGCGCTGCTCGCCATCGTCGCGATGTACATCATCTTCGCCGGCATCAGTGACGCCCTGCCGTCCTTCGGCCTCAACACCCTGACGGGCCTCATCCTCGCCTACCTCGGCGGAGCGCTGGGCGCCAACGTCTGGCTGCTCAAGGGCTACTTCGACACGGTGCCCCGCGAGCTCGACGAGGCGGCCATCGTCGACGGTGCCAGCCACGTGCGCATCTTCTTCACGATGACGCTGCGCCTGGTCATGCCGATCCTCGTCACGGTCTTCATGCTCGTCTTCGTGGGCCTCTACGGCGAGTTCATGCTCGCCAGCGTCTTCCTCACCGACGTGGACACCCAGACGCTCGGTGTCGGCCTCTACGGCATGACGCTCGGCAACAACGCCAACGAGCTGTTCGGTCCGTTCGCGGCGGGTGCCCTGCTCGGCTCGATCCCCGTCATGCTGCTCTACCTGGCCTTCCAGAAGCAGCTCGTCGGCGGTCTCACCACCGGATCCGTCAAGTGAGCCCTGCCCCGACCCGCCGCGACACGTGGCTGAGCCAGCCGCACCACGACGGGTCGGGGCGGTACGTCTCGAACCTCGCCCCGCGACTGGGTGACCGCGTCGACGTCCTGGTACGCGTGCCCCTCGAGGCCGAGGTCGATGCCGTCCACGTGCGCACGGCACCCGACGGCGAGGCGACGTTCACCGTTGCCAAGAGGGTGCGCACCACGGCGAGCGACGACTGGTGGCGCGCGAGCCTGACGTGCCACAACCCCGTCACGAACTACCGCTTCCTGCTCACCGGTGGCCCGACGAAGTACGCGTGGCTCAACGGGGCGGGCGTGCACCGGCGCGACGTGCCCGACGCCGGAGACTTCCGGCTCGTCGCGCACGACTCGCCGCCGCCGGAGTGGGCGCTGGGGTCGGTCGTCTACCAGATCTTCCCCGACCGCTTCGCGCGCTCGAAGGGTGCCGACCGGCACGAGACGCCCGACTGGGCGATCCCGGCCGAGTGGTCCGACCCGGTCGACATCAGCTCGAAGGGAGTCGCGCACCAGCTCTACGGCGGCGACCTCGACGGCATCACCGAGCACCTCGACCATCTCGAGTCGCTCGGCGTCGACGTCGTCTACATGACGCCGTTCTTCCCGGCGCGCTCCAACCACCGGTACGACGCCTCGTCGTTCGAGCAGATCGACCCGCTGCTCGGCGGCGCACCGGCCCTGCGCCGGCTCACCAAGGCGGCGCACGAGCGCGGCATGAAGGTCATGGGCGACTTCACGACGAACCACACGGGCAACGCCCACGAGTGGTTCCTCGCAGCGGCCGGGCCGGGCGGAAAGAGCAAGCCCGAGCGTGACTACTACATCTGGGAAGACGGAGACTACGTCGCCTGGCTCGGCGTGCCCTCCCTGCCGAAGCTCAACCACCTCAACGCCGCGCTGCGACGCCGCATCTTCGAGGACCCGCAGGGCGTCGTGCGCAAGTGGCTCGGTCGCTCCGGTGGCCTCGACGGGTGGCGCGTCGACGTCGCCAACATGACCGGCCGCTGGCGCGACACCGACGTCAACCACGACGTCGCCCGGCAGATGCGCGACGTCATGGGTCGCGTGGCCCCCGACGCGCTCCTCGTCGGCGAGCACTTCCACGACTACACCGTCGACATGCCCGGCGACGGCTGGCACGGTGTCATGAACTATGCCGGGTTCTGCAAGCCGGCCTGGACGTGGCTGCGGCAGGAGCCGAAGGACCCCCGCTTCCTCGGGGCACCCGTTCCGTTGCCCCTGCTCGACGCCGGTTCGGTCGTCGAGACGATGCGCGACTTCACCTCGCGCATCGCCTGGCAGTCGCTGGTGCACTCCTTCAACCTCGTCGGCTCGCACGACGTGCCCCGCATCCGCACCCTCGTGGGCCCGGACTCCGTCGAGGCCGCAGCTGGCCTGCTCTTCACCTTCCCGTCGATGCCGATGCTCACCTACGGCGACGAGATCGGCATGGAGGGCACCTTCGGCGAGGACGGTCGGCGGCCCATGCCGTGGGACGAGAAGGACTGGGACGCAAAGACGCTCGAGGTCTACCGTGGGCTCATCGCGGCTCGCCAGCGCTCGGTCGCGCTCCGTCGCGGTGGTCTGCGCTGGGTGCACGCCGACGGTGACGCCATGGTCTACCTGCGCGAGACCCTCGACGAGGTCGCGCTCGTCCACGTCGCCCGCGCCGCTCACGAACCCGTCGTCCTGGACGCGCGACACCTCGCCGGAATCGGGTCGGGCACATCGGAATACGGACCCCGGCCGAAGATCGGGAAGCGTGCTGTCACACTGAGCGCCACGGGTCCGGGCGTCAGCATCTGGACGTGGAGACCCGCGGACGACGGGCCGCGTCATGCGCGCCGAAGGGGAAGGTGACGTGAAGGCACGACTGCGGGACATCGCCGACCAGGCGAGCGTGTCAGAGGCCACCGTGTCGCGCGTGCTCAACGGCAAGCCGGGGGTCGCAGAGTCGACCCGGCAGGCGGTGCTGACGGCGCTCGACGTGCTGGGCTACGACCGGCCGAGTCGCTTGCGGCGCAAGAGCGCCGGGCTCGTGGGGCTCATCGTCCCCGAGCTGACGAACCCGATCTTCCCGGCGTTCGCGCAGATCATCGAGAACTCGCTCGCGCAGAACGGCTACACGCCGGTGCTGTGCACCCAGGTCGCGGGCGGCGTGCACGAGGACGATTACGTGCAGATGCTGCTCGAGCGCGGCGTCGCCGGCATCATCTTCATCTCCGGACTGCACGCCGACACGACGACCGACCCCGACCGCTACATCGCGCTGCGAGACCGCAACCTGCCGCTCGTGCTCGTCAACGGCTTCATCGAGGGCGTGGACGCGCCGTTCATCAGCAACGACGACGTCGCCTCGATGGGTCTCGCGCTGGAGCACCTCGTCAGCCTCGGACACCGTGAGATCGGCCTGGCCGTCGGGCCCGACCGCTACGTGCCGGTCATCCGCAAGATCACCGGGTTCCGGCACTCGATGCAGGAGCTCACCGGGCGCTCGGACGTCGACGACCTCATCGAGCGCTCGCTCTTCAGCGTCGAGGGCGGTGCCTCCGCTGCCGGTCGGCTGCTCGACCGGGGCGCGACGGCTGTGGTCTGCGGCTCGGACCTCATGGCGCTCGGAGCGATCCGCGAGGCGCGCAAGCGTGGGCTCAACGTGCCGCGCGACTTCTCGGTCGTCGGCTACGACGACTCCACCCTGATCGCCTTCACCGACCCGCCGCTGACGACGGTGCGCCAGAGCGTCAACGCGATGAGCGCCGCCACGGTGCGTGCCCTGCTCGACGAGATCGCCGGGCAGCCCTCCCCGAGAGCGGAGTACGTCTTCCGCCCCGAGCTGGTCGTGCGCGGTTCGACCGGCGCAGTCCGGCGCCACTGAGCGCACGCACCTGACCCGGCCGGCATACGCCCAGGCCCACGAAGGCCCCGCGCGGTCCCTGAGCCGACCGTCAGCCGGCGACGTGAGTGGCTGAGGCCAGGCGGCAGAGCTCGGTGAGCAGGTCGGCGGCGGCGGCCTCGTCGGCGACGCGGTAGCGAGCCGCGGTCGAGCCGGTGCCGACCTTGACGGTCACGTCCTCGGGACGGGTCATGCGCATGAAGGCGTCCTCGTCGGTGACGTCGTCGCCGAGATAGACCCGGGCCGTGGCGCCGACATGACGTCCGAGAGCGGTCACGGCAGATCCCTTGTCGGCGTGCGAGACCGACAGCTCGAGCACCGACTTGCCCTTGAGCACCTTGACGCCCGAGTGGTCGAGCGCGACCCGGCGCGCGTCGGCGATGGCCGCGTCGCCGACCTCGCGCGGCAGCCCGCGGACGTGGACGACGACGGCCGCCGACTTGTACTCGATGCCGGCCTCGGGGTGCGACTCCTTGACGAGCGCCTCGATGTCGGAACGGAGCTCGGCGAGCGTCACCTCGTCGTCGGGCGTGACGGCGGCGGCCTCCATCGCCCCACGCACCGCCTCGCTGGACGACTCCGCGCCGTGGCTGCCGATGAGCACGATCTCCTCGTCGGGTGCGAGTCCGGTCAGGGTGCGCAGGGTCTCGAGGTCGCGGCCGGACACGACCGCGACGTGGACGTGGGGGAGGGCTGCCAAGGCGCGCAGCGTGTCCATGGTGCCCGGCAGCGGGGCGGCGTCCATCGGCTCCGCCTCGAAGGGCGCGAGCACGCCGTCGAAGTCGGTGGCCACGAGCAGCGTCGACGCGCCGGCCGCGCGCTCGAGCACCTCGCTGCTCGGCACCTCGGCGCTCATGAGCGCCACCCGGTCTGCGACGAACCGGACTGCCTTGCAGCGCGGGTCTGCTCGTTCGGGGAGGGCATGAGAGGCGGCGTCTCGGTGTGCGCGGTGGAGCGGCCGCGTGGTTCGGGGGTGGGCTGGTCGGGAGCCGCGTCGAGCGCGGCGAGGTATCGGGCCGCCCAGCGCTGCACGTCGTGGTCGGCGACCCTCCGGCGCAGCGCCTTCATGATGCGCTGCTTGTCCTTGGCGGGCGTGTTGATCGCGCGGAGGATCGTCTGCTTGAGGCCCTCGATGTCGTGGGGGTTGCAGGCGAAGGCCTGGTGCAGCTCGTGCCAGGCACCGGTGAACTCCGAGAGCACGAGGGCCCCGCCGAGGTCGTGTCGGCAGGTGACGTACTCCTTGGCCACGAGGTTCATGCCGTCGCGCAGGGGCGTGACGAGCATGACGTCGGCCGCCTGGAAGAGGGCTGCCATCTCCTCGCGGGGGTAGGAGTGGTGCAGGTAGTGCACCGCCGGGGCGCCGATCTGGCCGAGCTCGCCGTTGATGCGCCCGACCGTCTGCTCGATCTCGTTGCGCAGCTGCCGGTAGGCCTCGACGCGCTCACGGCTCGGGGTCGCGACCTGCACGAGGGTGACGTCGGGGGGCCCCAGACGGCGCTCCGAGAGCAGCTCCTCGTAGGCCTTGAGCCGGTGCCGGATCCCCTTGGTGTAGTCGAGGCGGTCGACCCCGAGCATCAGCACGTCGGGGTTGCCGAGGCTCTCGCGGATCTCTCGGGCCCGGGCCATGACGTCGGGCCGCTTGGCGAGCTCCTCGAGCCCCCGGAAGTCGACAGAGATCGGGATCGCTGCGGCGCGGACGCGACGGTGCTGGCCCTCCACGGTGACGAGGTCACGCTTGGTCGGTGCGCCGAGGAGCTGGCGGCAGGCGCGCACGAAGTTGCGGGCGTCCGCCTGGCGCTGGAAGCCGAGGAAGTCGGCGCCCAGCAGCCCCTCGAGCAGCTGGGTGCGCCAGGGCAGCTGCGCGAAGAGCTCGACGGGCGGGAACGGGATGTGGTTGAACCAGCCGATGCGCACGTCGGGGCGCAGCTTGCGCACGAGCGCCGGAACGAGCTGCAGCTGGTAGTCCTGCACCCAGACGCGGGCGCCCTCGGCTGCCACCTCGGCGATGGCATGCGCGAACCGCTCGTTGACGGCGCGGTAGGCGGCCCACCACTCGCGGTGGAACGTCGCCGGCACGATCACGTCGTGGTAGATCGGCCACAGGGTGTCGTTGGAGAAGCCCTCGTAGTAGTCGCGCACCTCCTCGGCCGACAGCGCGACGGGGTGCAGGTGGATGCCGTCCTCGTCGAACGGCTCGGGAGCCTCGCCGGCGTCGCCGGCCCAACCGACCCAGGCGCCGGGCTGGCTGCGCATGACGGACTCCATCGCGGTCACGAGGCCGCCGGGGCTGCGGCGCCATTCAACCTCCCCGGCGTCAGTGACGACCTTGTCGACAGGAAGCCGGTTCGCCGCGATGACGAGATCGAAGGTCGGACTTTCGGACGGCACCCAATCAGCTCCTGCGGTTCGAGGGGGACTCAACTCGGTGCGTACCCTCCCGGGGCAGTCCGGACGACGAGGGCACGGCGATTCGGTCTCACTCTAACGACGGAACGGTGGCGCCCGATGCGGTCCCGCTCTAGGGTCAAGTCAGGGCATCTCTGGCGGTCGTCGCACGACCGCCGAGGGCAACGCGCCGAGGTGAAGGAGTCGCCGTGAAGATTTCCGACGTGCTGCGCAACAAGGGCAGCGAGGTCATCACCATCAAGCCCGACGAGACCGTGGCGACCCTGCTCGCCCTGCTCGACGAGCACGGTATCGGCGCCGTGGTCGTGAGCACCGATGGTGGGGCTGTCGACGGCATCGTGAGCGAGCGCGACATCGTGCGTCACCTGCACGGCACCGGCCCGAGCATCCTCGACGCACCCGTCTCGCAGATCATGACGAGCGACGTGACCACGGGCCAGGCGAGCGACAACATCGCCGACCTCGCCGGCACGATGACCGAGATGCGGGTGCGCCACGTGCCCATCGTCGACGCCGACGGCCGCCTCGCGGCGATCGTCAGCATCGGCGACATCGTCAAGCACCGCCTGTCCGAGCTGCAGTCCGAGCGCGACCAGCTGCGCGACTACATCACGAGCTGACACAGGGGCGCCGACCAGCCGACGCGCCGACGAGATGCCACGCTGACGCAGGCCGCCTCAGCGGGCGGCAGGCCTGCCACGACAGGCCGGACGAACCAGGACAACCGCGGCACGCTGTCGCGGGGTTCCGGCGTGCACGGGTTGGTCGCATACCGTAGGGGCATGACTGCGTACGACCGGACCGAGCGGGTTCCCAGCCCGCGCGCCGGCGCACGCACCGGCGGTGTGCCCGTGGGCGCACCCGGCGGCCCGGGAACCGCCCCGCGCATCGGGCGCTACCGCCTCATCGAGGAGATCGGCGAGGGCGGCATGGGTGTGGTCCACCTCGCCCTCGACCCGCGCGGTCGCGCGGTCGCCATCAAGGTCCTGCGGGCCCACGTCGCGCACGACGCCGACGCCCGCCAGCGGCTCGCCCGCGAGGTCGAGACGCTCTCGCGCATCCGCGACGCCCGCGTCGCCACCGTCATCGACGCCGACGTCATGGCCCCGCGTCCCTACATCGTCACCCGCTACGTGCCCGGTCCCGCCCTCGACGAGGTCGTGGAGGACCACGGGCCCATGGAACCGGCGCAGCTGGTGCGCGTCGCGCGCGGCATCGCCGAGGCGGTCCGGTCCATCCACGCGTGCGGTGTCGTGCACCGCGACATCAAGCCGGGCAACGTCCTCATCGAGGACGGCGAGCCGGTGCTCATCGACTTCGGCATCGCCCACCTGCAGGACGACGTGCGCCACACGGTGGGCGGCCTGGTCATGGGCACGCCCGGCTACCTGTCGCCCGAGCTCGTCGAGGGGGCCGCGATCACCGACGCCACCGACTGGTGGGGCTGGGCCGCCACGATCACGTATGCCGCGTCGGGGCGCCCGCCGTTCGGCCGCGCCCGCATGGACGCCGTGCTCGCACGCGTCCGCGCGGGTGACGTCGATCTCGAGGGCGTCGACCCGCGCCTGGTCCCGCTGCTGCGCGCGTCCCTCTCGCCCGACCCGTCGCGCCGACCCCACGCCGACGAGGTGCTCGCAGCCCTCGAGCTGTATGCCGCCGGGCGCGCCGCGACCGTGCCGACGCCGAGCGGTGGGGTCTGGGACACCGGCCGAGCCGGCGCCCCACCTTCGGGGCCGGGGGACACCCAGGTCGTCGAAGGGCACAGCACTGCCGTCATGCCACCGGTCGGCGCGACGGTCGTCCAGCCCGCAGCCGACCCTGCGCGGTGGGCACCACCCCCGAGCGGGGTGCCGGCGGCGGCACCCGGGCAGGCGGCATACGCAGGCAGGTGGGACGACGAGCCCAACGGCGACTGGGGCGGCGCGGAGGCCTACGACGAGAGACACGGCGCCTCCGACTACTGGCCCGAGGACGAGTGGGACGGCGACGACGAGGTCGTCGAGCGCGAGGGAGACCCTCGCATCGGGCTGCCGATGCGCAGCGGGCTGCTCGCGGCCGTCGCGGTCGCCTGGACGGGGGCACTCATGGCCTGGCCGGGCGCAGCGCTCGTCGCGCTCGTCGTGCTCTCGGCGCTCGCCCGCGCCACCGACCGCTCGGTGACGGCACTCGTGCTGCGCCGCTACGACTACGGCCGCAGGCGCAGCGACGTACCCTTCGCGGTCGTCTCGAGCCCCTGGCACCTCGTCGTCGGCACCGTGGCGACGGCCGTCGGTCTCCTGCTCCCCGTCGCGGTCGCACTGGCCAGCATCTACGCGGTCGCGTTGCTGCTCGCCGGCACGCAGGGCACCGAGCTCGGGCCGGGCGCGCCGCTCACGCTGGCCGTCGGCGGCGCCGTCGGTCTGCTCGTGCTCTGGTGGGGGCCCGGAGGGGCGTCGCTGCGTCGCGGGTCGCGCTCGATGGCGCGCCGGATCGTGCCCGCCGGCATCGCCAACCAGGCGGTCACCCTGGTGCTCGCCGTCGCCGGCGTCGTCGTCGCGCTCGTCGCGCTGCAGGCCGGTGAGAGCCTCACCTGGGCACCCTTCGGGAGCAACCCGCTCGGCCGCTGACGGTAGCGACCTCGTCCTTCCAGATCTCGCTCGTATCGCGAAAAGATCACGAAACTATCTCGGGTTGCCTTGTGCGGCGCTGCAGGCATCACGTACCGTCTGTGCTCGGCGGCTCCCACCCTCACGGGACAAGGGCGATCCATGCGAAGACCTCGTGCCGCTTTCCTGGCGTCCGGCTCCACACGAACGCTCCACAACTTCACATGGACACCCATCAAGAGAACCGTTCCCTGCGTGCGCCGAGCCTCGCCAGCCAGGGATGCAGCCCACACCCGTGGGCCGGGCGAGGACGGGGGACCCAGTGTGGCCAGTGAGTGCATGTGTGTTCGAGCGCATGACAAGAGGACGAGATCTGGCCTTGGGGTGAGGTCGCGCGAGCGACGGGGCACCTGACGCCCTAACCCGACAGCTAACCCCGCAGGCGCGCGTCAGGAAGGAACAACCTCATGCAGTACCTTTCCAAGCACGCTGCCGCCAAGAAGATCTCGGTCAAGCAGCGCATCGCAGGAGTCGGCATCGCCGGAGCCGCCACCATCGTCGGCGGCATCACGACCGCGGGGTCGGCCAAGGCCGCCTCCGTCTGGGACCGCGTCGCCGCGTGCGAGTCCGGCGGCAACTGGTCGATCAACACGGGCAACGGCTTCTACGGAGGCCTCCAGTTCGTGCAGAGCACGTGGGCCGGCTACGGTGGCCGCGCCTACGCCCCGCGCGCCGACCTCGCGACCAAGGCCGAGCAGATCGCCGTCGCGCGGCGCGTGCTCGCGTCGCAGGGCCCGGGTGCCTGGCCCGTGTGCTCGAAGCGCGCCGGTCTCACCCGGGCCAACGGTGGCGCCACCTCCGCACCGGTCTCGCGCTCCACGGTGCGCAAGCCGGTCGCGGCGAAGAAGCCGGTCGTCAAGAAGGTCGTCAAGAAGAAGTCCTACGCCAAGCCCGCCGTGTCGACCGGCAAGGGTGCGCGCATCACCGTGCGCAGCGGCGACACCCTCGGCAAGATCGCCGCGCGCTACCACGTCGCAGGCGGCTGGAAGGCGCTGTGGAAGGCCAACGCCTCCCGCGTCTCCAACCCGAACCTCATCTTCGTGGGGCAGGTCCTGCGACTGCCCTGAGTTGCTGGTAAAACTGAGCCGGACGGCCTCGCGCGACCAACCCCTGGGTTGCGCGGGGCCGTCCCTCTTTTTGGGCGTATGCCGTCCGCCTCGGTTACGCTTTCGCCCGTCCGCGGCGTCTGTGTCGCGGGCGTGCTGGCGTGGCGCAATTGGCAGCGCACCTGTCTTGTAAACAGGTGGTTGGGGGTTCGAGTCCCCCCGCCAGCTCTCTGACCTGCGGATACGTGGCGCGAGTCGCGCTCCAGCGCGCGTCACCCACCGCTTTGCCCACTTTTTTCGGCCGTGGCGAGACCGCGGAGCGGGTCCACCGACTCCAGCGCGGCCAGCACCCGAGGGTCGACCAAACCGCGGCCCAGATAGACATCCTGTGCCATCGAGACGCGCGTGTGGCCCAGCTGGTCGGCGATCATGCGACCCGTCGCGCCCATCTCGTCGAGGACGGTCGCCGTCGTCTTGCGCCAGGCGTGCGCCGTCACCCACTCCAGGCCGACCGCCTCGCGCGCCTCTTTGAGGAACCGACTCACGTTGCGTGGGTCGCGGAAGTCGCCGTCGATCGTGCCGAACACCGGACGGCCCGGGTCGTAGAGGGTTCGCGCGCGACGGCGCAGCATCGCCATGCACCAGCCCGGGAGCAGGAGCCGACGCTGGCCGGCGTCCGACTTGGTGCCCTTCCGGATCAGCCCTCGTCCGGTGACGCGGATCAGGGTCGACGACACGGTGACCGTCGAGGTGTCGAAGTCGATCTCGGACCAGATCGCCGCCAGTGCCTCACCGATGCGGAGACCGGTCGCCAGGAGGAACGCGGACAGGTCGAGGATGTCCCGCTCCATCGCCTTCCTGTCGGCCGCCACCCCGACGAAGCACTGCGTCCGCTCGGCGACGGTCAGAGCTCGAGGCTGACGCTTCGGCCGCGATCGCAGACGCTCGACGTCGCGGGCCGGGTTGACCGGCACGGCGCCGTGGCGAACAGCGCGGCCCATCACGCCCGAGACGATCGAGCGACACGTCCGCGCAGTCGCTGCCCCGACCGTCGTGTGAAGGTCGACGATGACGCGGTTGACGGCCGGTGTCGTCACCTGCCCCAGGCGAAGCCCGCCGAGCGCCGGCAGCACGTGGCCGTCCAAGGCGCGCGTGTACGTCTCCAAGGTCCCTGCGGAGCGCTGGCCACTCTCCACCAACCGGGCGATCTCACCCAGCCAGGCTCGCGCGGCGGCGTCGAACGTGTCCTGGCGCGTCAGACCACCCTCGCCGGCTGCCCGTGCGAGCTCCTCCAGCGCCTCCGTGAGTGACTCGACAGCAGCTCGGCGCGTCCTACCGATGCGCTCGACCACGCGGACGCGCCCATCCTGACCACGAAGTCGGGCCCGAGCGCGGTGCCGGATCGGACTGGCCGACACCCGGGCTGTCGAGATTTCACCCCACTCGCCGGGCTTCAGACGCTCACGAGGCATCTCACGCCGCCGTCTGCTCGTCGAGCCAACGCTCCACGTCGTCGGGCCGGTAGCGCAGGTGGCGCCCGACCTTGACCGCCCGCGGTCCGCGCTTGCGCATCCGCCAGTCGTAGAGCGTCTGGACCGGGATCCCTAGATACTCAGCAACCTCCGCCACCTTGAGCAGCGGAACAAATGTCGTCTTCACTTCAATCTGCCTCTCTCAGTTGGACTTGTCTTTGCGCTGGGCTGCTCGTTCCTGTGCGTACTCGCGGGCGCGAGCGGCAGCGGCTTTGGCGAGTTCGGCGTCGCCGTCGGTGTCCCAGCCGGATCCGGCGTAGGTCCAGTGGCCGACAACGAGGGTGGTTTCGGTGTCGTCGTCTTCGAGGAGGTCGTCGAGCTCGCGGGCCTCGAAGGTGCGGCCTTCGCGGTTGGCGGTCGCGAGGCGGCGCTGGAACCGGACGCGGGCGCGGCGCAGCCGGCCGAGGGTGACGCTGTAGCGGCGTGACTTGGAGGAGAAGTGGCCGCGGAACCCGAGCATGTGGGCCCACTTGACGAGCAGCGCGTACGGGTGCCCGGCCATGGGCGCCTCGGTGGCGGCCGCCTCGTGCTGCTGCCGGGCGACGGTCTGGGCGATGGTCGCGCGGAGCCGGTGCAGATGCGGGCTGCCCGTGTTCGTCGAGTCGGTCGCGGACTTCGTCGCGTACTTCGCGAGGTAGCCGGCGACCTGCTCGGCCTCGAGCTGCCCGTCGGGGTCGTCGGTCCGGTGCGCGTCGCGGACCGGCCGGGCGTCGACCTGGCTGCCGAACCGGAGCCGCCGGACGAGGTCACCGCCGAAGAGCGGCGGGGCGTCGAACCACACGCTTGCGGCGGCGGCCTCGATCGCCGACGAGAGCAGGGCGGCGGTGATCCCGGCCGGGGCCTGGGCGTGGGATTCCTCGTCGGTGGTCTTGCCGTCGACGCGGACGAGGGCGTGGAAGTGGACGAGGCCGCGCAGCTGGTACTCGGCGACCTTGGCGAACTGGACGGTCGCGACCTGCGCGAGCCGGTGGGGAGTGATCCCGAGCATCCGGGCCAAAGCCCGGCGCAGGGCGATGGTGAAGCGGCGCCACAGCTCGGGTCCCCACCACTGCCACACGATGTGCGAGGGATAGTCGTAGCAGTCGCCGCACAAGGGCTGCCCGAGGAGCGGATCGCCGTCGACGTGGGTGGCGTGGCAGACCGTGGGCCGGCCGTGCGCGCAGCGGTCCGCTTGTTCCTTGGCTCGGTAGGGGCGGCAGCGGCGGCCGTTGCGGGTGCCGTGGACCGACCCGAAGGAGGGCGCGGTCAGGGTCGCGAACACGAGTGGGTTCTCCGACACCGCGTCGGGGATGCCTTTGCCCCCGACGACGCCGGCCCGGATCAGGTGGAACGTGTCGGCCGCGTAGACGCGCGAGCACGACGGGCAGTCGGCGGCTCGCCGGTTGCCGCAGCGCACGTGCAGCACTCCGAGTGGGCTGTCGGCCGAGGAGAAGCTCGAGAGCACCTCGCCGGTCACCGCGTCGACCGTTCGGGACGAGCCGTGCAGCCGAATCGGTCTGGCGCAGTGGCCAACCCGGGAGGCCGCCTCGGACCAGGCGTCGAAGTCCCGTGACAGCAAGCGGGCCAGGACCTGCGCCTCGGTTGCCGCGTCGAGGTGGCTTAGGTCGAGTGGGTGGCCCTCACGGTCCGAACCATCATCGGCGTGATGGGGGTGCAGGGGGACGGCGTCCCAGATGCGGTCTCGTGTTGCCCGGCTCATCTCGGCCACCCCCCTTCCCTGTTCCGGGTGGGTGTGCCGTGCAGCTAGAGCAACCCGCGCTGCACGACACACCCGGTCCGAAAGGGCGGCCACTGAAAGCGTTGTCCGAGAAAGAGATGCCGGCGCCGCGGGTTGCTCACACGCCGACCACGTCAAAGGTCACGAAGAAGATGGCGGACCAGGAGATGCGTGTCTGTGTGTGTGACGGCAATTCGTGTGTATGGCCTCTGGCCGGGGTGGGGAGCCGACCCCCAGGGCATCAAGCCCGCAGTTTTGTCAGTTCAGGTCTTTTGTTTGGGTATGTCCGCACTCCCACCATCCACGCCCAAGGTGCCGATCCACGAAGAAACACGCCGCGTGTCGCGCGGTCGAAGTTGCACCAACATGCCGGTGTGCGGGCGTTGCTTTGGCCTGGCATTCGTCGCACCCGAACGAGCGATGAAGTCGTGGCAGACCAAACCACCGGCGGTCGGCCTTTCGGTATATCGGCGTTTCGGGTACGGACCGGGAACAGTTGTCCTCGCAAACGGGGCCTCGCGGTACATCGCCAGAAAGAAGCGACGCGTACATGACCACGCCTGCCTCAGTAGCAGCCTCGACTCCGGCGGTTGTCTTCTTCGACGTCAACGAGACCTTGAGTGACATGTCGCCGCTCGCGGACAGCTTCGAGCGGGTCGGGCTCGGTTCGGGCGCGGTCGAGCCGTGGTTCGCCTCTCTCTTGCGCGACGGGTTCGCATTGACCTCTGTCGGCGTGAACCCCGCCTTCGCCGATGTCGCTTCCGAGGCGCTCAGGGTGCGGCTGGCCGCCGCGCGCAACTCGGGTTCCAGTACGGAGGGCACCGGTGGAACCGACCTGGAGCCCTTGGTCGACGACGTCATGGCAACGTTCAGCTCGTTGACCGTGCACTCTGACGTTGTGGAGGGGGTGCGGGCGCTCAGCGAGCTGGGGTGCGCATGGCGACCCTCAGCAACGGGTCGGCCAGCGTTGCCGAGGGTTTGGTGGCACGCGCTGGCTTGACGGACGCGTTCGAGGCGCTGCTGAGCGTGCAGGATGCAGGCGCGTGGAAGCCGCACCCTGCGTCCTACGCCTACGCGCTTCAGGCCTGCCGTGTGACACCCAGTGAGGCCATGCTGGTCGCGGTGCACCCTTGGGACATCGACGGCGCTGCCCGGGCTGGCCTTCGAACCGGGTGGCTGAACCGGAGGGCGCAGCGCTATCCGAGTTACTTCACGGCCCCCACGGTGCAGGCGGGCGATCTCGTCAGCCTCGCGCGGCGGCTGGGCTAAGCGACCCTGCCAGCACGAGTGCGCGTCGATCACGTGCACGATCACGTGCACGATCACGTGGAGGCATGTTTGGGCTGCTGCGCTGTTACGGTCGCTGCACGCTCGCCGACACACGGTCCTGGCGGGCCGACGATGGTGTGCTCGGCGGGTGGCCGAAGAGGATGCGGTCTGGCGTCTCGTTCAGGGGCGAGCCTGGTCTAGGCGCATGACGGCCCCGCCGGTTCCGTCCCGGTTGACGGTCAGGACGTAGAGCTCCTTGGCTTTGTCCTGGCCGAACCCGGTGATGCCCGCGTCGATCGGCCCGTCCCGCAGCTCGTTGATGACGTTCGCGGCCGTGACGGGCGACGGGCTGGTCACGTCGACTCCGAAGAGCCGCCCGTGTCGGTTGTTGAGGCGTCGGGTGAAGTCGCCGAACACGTAGGTGCCGGTCAGGGCCGGCATGGCCGTGCCGCGGTAGACGAAGCCGCCGATGACGGCGGACCCGTCGTCGTGGTCGTAGTTGGCGACCGGGTCGACGAGACCGGGCTGAGGCGGCTGGGCGAAGACGAACGCGTCGGACTTGAAACCCTTGGACTGGAAGCCCGCCGGGTCGAACCCGAACGCCCCCTCACGCAGGCGCCACCCGTAGTTGCCTCCCGCGACCACGTGGTCGACCTCCTCGACATCGTTCTGCCCGACGTCCCCGGCCCAGAGGTCGGTCCCGTCGAACGAGGCCCGGAACGGGTTGCGGAAGCCGTACGCGTACACCTCCGGCGCTGCCCCGGCCGTGCCGACGAACGGGTTGGTGCCTGGGATGGCGTACTGGCCGTTGCGTGACGTGCGCCCGGCGGGGTCGATGCGCAGGATCTTCCCGAGCGGGGTGGCGAGGTTCTGGCCGTTGCCGTCTCCCGGGTGGCCGAACATGGGCCGCGCGTCGAAGTCGGTCTGGCAGTCCTGGTCGTCCTTGCCGCCGCCGTCCCCAGAGGTGATGTAGAGCAGCCCGTCAGGTCCGAAGTCGAGGTCACCGCCGTTGTGGTTGAACTGCGGCTGGTCGAAGCTGAAGACACGACGGCCCTGACCCTGCGTCGCGCGGTCCACCACGAGGCCACCACTCGGGCTGGAGGTCACTCGCCACTCACGGATCACGCTCTGGTGATCCGGGGGCAGGACCAGAGCGCAGGCGGCGGTGCTGACCGGCACCTTGTAGTCCGCCGACCCGTCGAAGGCTTCCGAGGTGTACGTGTAGAGCAAGCCGTCGCTGGCGAATCCGGGCGAGAACGCGGCACCGAGGAACCCGCGCTCGTCCCCGTCGCGCGAGGGACCGACGACGAGGTCAGTCACGTCCAGGACCTTGGTTGCACCCACCGGCCACTGGGCACGGTTGCCGACCGGGACGTCCCACAGGAACCCGACCTGGTCGACGACGTACAGATGCGTCGGCTGCCCTGCGGCCGTGATCCCGGCGACGGGCGCGAGCACGTCGTTCGTCACGGTGGTCAACGCGACCCGGACCGGCCCGGGCCGAACATCAGGCACCGGGTCACCCAGCGGCTCGGGCGCGGCGCTCGCCATAGCAGGTGCCGCCGCCGAGACGGCGACCACGCAGCAGAGCCCGACGGTGGCGAACCAGCCGCGACGCTGGGACGGTGAGTTGGAGTCACGACGCATTGGAAGCTCCTGTCTAGGACCCGGCTCCGTTCGACGCTCCTCGGGCGTGGCGGCACAGGGCAATACGACATAAGTCCTAGTACCTCGACAGGATGGACCTGGCGCATCTCTCACCGTGACGGTCCCGGAAATCGGCGCTTGGTGGCGCCCCGAGACCCCTCAGCCCCCTCAGACGCCTTCACGGCCCACATGTCGACAACGACCCTCGGGAGGTAACCGGGTGTCGACCCCCTCGCCCGACGATGGTGGCGAGCGTGACCGCATCGCGCGGGTCGGGGACGGCGCCGCCCCGGACCGAGAGACAGGGGGTAACTGGGCCAGGGACGGCACCGCCGGAACTCACGTACCCACCGAGCCAAGGCCATCGCGGCCGTCGACCGCGCCTATATGCAACCCCACGCGCGAACGACGCCACCTCCAGCCGCATCAGACGACCCGGACGTCTCGCCGATGCCGCCGTCACGGGCTGCGGGGCCCTCACGCCGATCGACGCCCGCGAATGGAAGAGGGCGTGTGGCGTCGAGCGGTGCCGGCCGACCCGCGTCAGCGGCCGTTCATAGGAGCCAGCGGTCCCCGCGTGCCCGCCTGGCGATGAACGACATGTTCGTCGCGGGGTCTTGCACGGCCCTACTCGTCGCGCCGTTGCGGATGTCGCGCGATCAGGCGCCACATCCCGCCCTCGCGGGCCCAGACGTCAAGGACGACGCCGGCGGCGGTGACAGGACCTGCAGTGTCCTCACCGGCCACGGGCTCACGCGACTGGCTGACCCAGGACTCGACTACGCGACCATCGTCGCCCATGTCGAGGACTCGCCGCGTCTCGACCTTGAACCAGTTCCACCTCACCGTGCAGCTGGCCTCGATCCAGTCTTGCTTCGACCGCCGGTTGTCGTGCAGCGGCATCACCCAGATCATCCGGTCGCTCACCGCCGCTTCCAGATACCTCCGGTCGCGGAGCCGAACGGCTTGCTGGAGCGCCTCTGTCGTCCTCTGGGCGTCGAACATGTCCCCCATGCTGTCGTACGCGTTTGGCCCGTGCCGGGAGAACCCGGGTTCGACGAGTCTCGGACACGGCTCTATGACACCGTGTCACGCGGACAAGGCGACTCGCTCAGGCCCAGCGGAGGACCTTCTGCATGTCGGCGACGTGTTCGAGCTGGTTGACCCACTGCGTCGGGCTGCCGGCGTGGCCCAGGCAGTGCGTGCCTGTTGTGCCGTGACCCGGCGGCGCTGCCGACGCTCGGGGGAGGTACGTCGGCAGCGCCAGCCTGCCCGGCTGGTGGGGGCGAGCCGCGACAGGCGCACGAACCAAGACGCAGCGCCCAGAAGTCGGGCTCGCGGCGGCACGGTCGGTGCTGCCGGACCAACGAGCACCAGACCGCAGAGTTACGGCACGCGCGCCGTCTGGAAAGGACCGATTTGGGTAGGCTCGACGGTGTCGACAGTGTCGACGTCCCGGGGCGGGCTGTGTCTGGGCTGTTTCTTGGTTCGGTGCGGAACGACCAATGAGGGTGTCTTTTCACTGACAGGGGCTGACGAGATGAGCACGAGCGATCAGGATCTGCCGTGGGCGGAGCTGGACGATCAGGGGCGCCAGACGTTGACGCTCGAGCAGGTCGCCGGCCGCCTCGACCATCGGCTGCACGCGCCCGAGATCGGCATCCCGGAACTGCGGGCCGGGTGCCAGCTGGCTGCGGACCATCGCCTGGCGGCGATCACCTGCCGCCCCCAGCACATCGCCCACGCCGCCAGCCACCTCGACGGGACCGCCGTCGCGGTGGTCTCCGGGCTCGGGTTCGCAAACCCCGCCGCACCGACAGATGCACCAGCCTGGGTCGAGGAAGCGGAGGCTCTCGCTGCTGCCGGCGCGATCGAACTGGCGGTCGTTGCGACTGCTGCCCGGCTGTCCAGGGACGCCCCCGCTCCTTTCGTCGCGGCCGTGGAGCGGCTCGTCGAACTGGGGCAGTCCCGTGGCTTCCGGCTGCGGGTGCATCTTGACGTGCGCGACCTCACCGACCAGCAGGTCATAGGGATCTGTCGTGATCTCGCCGCCGCGGGTGTGTGGATGGTGCAGACCGGGTCCTGGCTGGGCGAGCGGGCAGGCTTCCGCCATGCCGTGCTGATGCGCGAAGCCCTCGGAACCGCCGTCCTTCTGAAATGGACCAGCCCAGTCCCGTCGCTACACGTCCTGCTCCTGGCCATCGCCGAGGGCATCGACCGTTTCAACGCCGACGTCCCACAGATCCTGCAGCAGGCAGCCAGACAGGCAAGCCTCGCCCCCCTCCTCGTACCCAAAGCCGGTCTGGACTACTAAGGTCCAAGCCCCGAAACCCCCACCTCAGAGATCCGCTACTGCCGCTGTTCGCTATCGCCGGCTCACCGAGACCTGGTCAGGACCGTCCAAGTTCCTTGGCGCGGCTCCTCTGAAGTCGACGCCGCTTGAACTCCCAGAACCCTGCCCAGAGCCCCGCGTTCGTCACCGCGGCAAGCGAGAGACCGATTCGCGCTACGGTCAGCGCACGATGACGCCATCGATCGGCCTGGAACGGATCTGGATCACACTCGGCGGCGCCCGGCAGACGGGGGTCGGATGGTGCTCCGAGCCAGAGAATGAGGAGCACTCCAGGGATCCCAACGCAGCCGAATACGAGCTCTCCGAACAGTATTCGCAGCCGGTACGGTTCAGCTGAAGCGCCTCCATGTGACGCGCGCGCCGGCGTCCTGTCATCGCACCCCTTTAGGTCAAGACCGGGCCAGGGCTGGGGTTCTACGCTGGTTGCTGGCGGTCCGGGAAGTGGCTTGTCCGAAGAGCCGGTGTGGGGTTGTGAGCCGGTCGCGCTGGAGTCAGAGTCGTTGCCCCCGGGCCCTCCCGAGCCCCCGTCGCCTCAACCATTTGGTGGGTGATCTCGCGCCGGTTCTGGTCGGCGAACATGCGTGCGTACACGATGTTGGACAGGCGTCTCTCGAGCGAACGCATCGCCATCAATGACGGTGTGCCGCCGGCCTTGCGGGCGTCGTGGAACTCCCTTCCCGGGGTTGCCTTGCGCAGCTGCACGACGGCCATCATGTGCGGGGCGGGTTGGTCCGGCGATTGCCCGCCCGGGACGGCCGGTGCCGTTGCTGGGCCCCGGAGGAGGCGTCCAGCTGCGCGGTTCCGTTTTACGAGGCGAAGCGGTCCTTGTCGCGGAACCGGTGGATGTCGCCGACGTCGGCCAGCAGCCGCGCGGCGCCGGTCGGTCCGATCCCGGTAAGCTCCGGCAGGCTCGAGCCGCGCTCTTGGACCAGGGCGGCAAAGCTCGTTCTGGGCGATCTTGATCTTGCGGTCGCTCCCCTCGAGCTCACCGATGAGCTCACCGACGAACCGAGGCCTCGTTCTGCAGACGAGGTCCCCCGGTGTGACCGTGGCGAGCAGTGCCACATCACCGAACATCTCTTGGTATCCACCGAACGCGAGATCGGGACAATTGCGCCGCGTCCCTGAGTCCGGCATTTCCCGTCAAGGAGCGAGATGCACAATTCCCCGGCAAATGCGCTTTTCCCCGCAAGCCAATGCTAAGCGCCTCAAATTCGGCTCAGCATCGACAATCAGCTACGGGGTCCGAAGGTTCGCGCAGTGAATGAACGCGGGGAACGTCGACCCGTTGATCGTGGGCAACGGGTTCAATACGAGATCGACTCCAGGCGCAAAGCCATTGGGAATCCTCAGGGCGAATCCTGCGGACACGAACTTTGCGTTGGGCCGGTCCAGATCGAAGTTGATCGTCACCTCAGTCGCGGACTGGACGATCGACGAGATCACCCCGGTGGCCTGCAGTGCACGGATGAACGAGTTGCCGCTCGACGCACCGACTTGCCCTGGAGGCTCCACATCCTGACCGCCAAAACGGCACGACGCACCGATCATCTCGTGGATGAACGCGCTACTCGGAGTGGCGCTCGCAACGAGCACCCCCGCTGTCATCGCCAGCGCCGATACGCACTTCGCAATACGCTTCATCATCGCCCTCCATCTTTTCCGGGCCCCGATTGCAGGAGAGTACACCCCCGGGCGTGGCCCTCGGATCCAAACGACGAGATGTGCCGCCTTTCGTTTTGCTGCGCGGCGAAACCTTCGTTCATTAATGGCTATGAATATCCGGAACTTCCGCAAATGCGTCGCTTAGCCCCGGTTCCATCGACCTACGGAAGCCCTCGGCGGGAGGCGCCCATAGCTTCTCGACCAAACCCCCGCTCCGACGGCCCTGGATGGCCTTCGCCAAGAGCTCTTGGTTGTGGCCGTCCCGTACACGTCGGCCGTGTGGAAGGGGATCACCCTCAGTTACAGAGCGCACCCCCGGCTGCCACCGACGCCTTGTCCTCGACGGACCAGCACGCGTCACCGCCGATCGCTCATGCGCCTAAACCGACCTCCGCTACCGACATCCCCGTGCTGCCCAGCTCGCGATCACGCACGTGCGACCACGTTGCTCTCCTCGGGTCCGTCTCGTTCACCCCCGGCGGTCCCCGTGGATCTGCCGCTCCGCCGAGGGCGTTGGATCCACGGGGACGTTCAATCGGAACTCGAATCGGTGAAGAGTTTCTGTACTGGCTCAAGCTGCGCCTCCGGCGCAGAAAAGCGCGGGGACCCGCGGCAGGGGCCCCGCGCTGCGGGCGGCGCTGGCGCGCCGTCCTCGCGCACCCCGCCGCCCCCACACTTTTACGAACTCAGGGCGGCGCCCGCCCCGTCGAGGCCACTCCCATCGGCAGGCTCGATGCTCCGTCGTTGCGACACAGGCGCCTGGACGAGGGAAGCCCCCGCAGTCGCCGCTTCGGCCGAGCCCCCTGGAGGACCGCTGCCCACCTCGAGCGCGACCTGCGGATTACGGCCCGCCCGGTTGGGTCGGCCAAACGCCTTCTGCGCGGCACCTTCTCGAGCGGCCCGGTGATGGTCGATGCGCAGACCCGCGTAGCTGGGGGAGGCACTCGCATCACCCACCGCTTTGCCCACCTCTTTCGCGCCGAAGTGACCAGCAGCCTGGAGAGGTGACGGCAGAGAATGAGGCCCCGAATGCGCTCAGCGCCAAGGGCTTTCGCGCAGACAACAAGGGCCAGCAAGAGTGCCAGACACAAACAGGTGGTTGGGGGTTCGAGTCCCCCCGCCAGCTCCACACGTCCTCCATGAGCCCCGGCAGGGGCTGTTGTGGCGCTGCAGTTGGTCAGGCGGGCACGCCGGAGGCGTGGCGACTGCGGCTCAGTGCGCCGGCCGCGGCCGCCGCCAGGGCGGCTCCGCCCAGGGCACCGAGGGCGATCTGGAGCACCTCCGGTCCGTCCTGGGAAAGGGTTGGCGTCGGAGTGCTCACGAGCGGCCCGGGGTCGGGCGGGACGGGGAGCTGGGCGTAGGCGGGGGCGACCGACAGGACGCCGGCCGTCGCGGCGCCCGCGAAAGCGGACAGTGCGCGATGTGCGAGGTGGTTCGACATGACGAGCCTCCGATCCGAGGGTTTGAAATGACTCCTCGACGATGCGCCGTCCCGCCTGCTCGGACATCGGGGACGGCACCCTAGATCTCGTCCACAGCCGCCCTATCCGTCCGCGTCGCCCAGAGGGCCGCCTCGCCACGGCTGTGCGTGCCGGTCTTGCGGAGCACGTTCGAGACATGGATGCCGACCGTCTTGACCGACAGGAAGAGGGCGTCGGCGATCTCGGCGTTCGTGCGCCCGGCCACCAGGTGCGCCAGGACCTCCCGCTCGCGGGGGGTGAGTGGGTCGACGGGTAGGCGGGCCCCGAGGTCTGCGGACACCGCCTCCAGCGAGGTTCGGGTGACTCTGGCCAGCGTCGCGAGCCGCGCGGCCAGGTGATCCGCCCCCAGGGCGACCGCCCGGGCGTGGGCCTCTCGGAGGACCGCCGCGACCTCGCCGTGAGGCGCCTGCCTCCGGATCATGGCCTCGGCCAGCCGGAGGCCGGCGTACGCCTCCTCCCAGGGGAACCCGTCCCGGCGAGCGTGGGTCCGGAATGAGGAGAAGGCGTCGACGCAGTCAGAGCCGGCCTTCGCGTAGGAGCTGTCCGAGAGAGCCCACCGGAGCCGGGCCTCCTCGGCCGCGGTTCGGGCCTCCCACAGCACGTCATGCCGTCGGCGGCCCCCGCCGGGCTGAGCCGCGGCCACGTCGTCCACCCACCTCTTGATCCCGTCGAGGGCGGCGAGCGCCCGCGAGTCGAGCTCGTCCGGGCGGACCGGCTCCTCGGCCAGATCGGCGCAGTCCGTGGTCGCGAGCGCGACATGGAGCGGCCCGACCCAGCGGTGAAACAGGTCCGGCTCATGGCGGGAGTCGAGGACTTCGAGGGCGTCCCACGGCCGTCCGGTGGCCAGCGCGAGCTCGGCCACCGGCTGGGCGAGTGGCCAGAACCAGTTGGTCCAGGCGCCGAACTCCAGGAGCCGGTCGAACTGTCGGGCCGCCCATCCGATCTGCCCGGCGCGCACCCCGAGCAGGGCTGACGCCCAAGCCAACCCGACATCGCCGCTGGAGCGCGTCCCCGTCGCGAAGGGACCACGGAGCAGCGTCCGGACCCGGGCCCAGTCGCCGGTCATGATCAGCGTCCTCGCCGCTTCGACGGCGAGCCACTTCGGGCCCTCGAGATCGCCGGACTCGCGGAGGTCCGCGGCGGCTCGGTCGGCGGCGGCGACCTGCTCGTCGTATCGCTCCGCATCATGGAGCAGGCGAGGCCACCAGCCCGCCGTGTACGCCAGGCACATCGGGTCGCCGGCCGACTTCGCGAGGTGGTGGGCCTCGCCCATCCGATCAGCCCGGTCGCTCGACAGGTCCACGATTGCGGAGGCGTACGTCGCCCAGGCAAGGGCGCGCGGTCCCGCGCCAACAGCGAGCTCGACGACTCGCCCAGCGGTCGTTGTCGCCGCGGCCCGGTCTCCCATCACCCACTGTGCGCAGGCGTACTCGGACAGGACGGCGACCCCGGTGTCGCTGTGCGGACTGCCCTCGACGAGCTCCGCGGCTCGCCGGAGGTCCGCCGCGGAGGACCCGATGTCGAAGTCGATATCCTCCTGCCCGGAGCGCTGGAGGAGGACCTCGGCGAGCAGAAGAGGATCGTCACGTCTTTCGAGGATCGACACCGCCTCGTCGAGCCATGCGCTCCCGCGGTCTGCGACACCGGTCGACCACTCCGCCCGGGCGGCCCGGCGCAGGAGGTCGACGTGGTCCAGCTCGTTGCCGCGCGCTCCGTCGGACACGCTGGACCACAGGTCCGTCGCCATGGCGAGGCTGAGGCAGGCCTGCGTGGTGGCGCCGACCTCGACGGCGAGGTCCGCGGACACGAGGGCCCAGTGGAACGCGCCGTCGGCGTCCCGGCCCGCTGCGAGGTGCTCGGACACGTCACCTGCTGCCACCGGGTCGTCACCCGCCGTGCGGCCGAGGACCTCGGCGTAGGCGAGGTGCGTGGCCGCATCGTCCTCGCCCGGAGCCACCTGGGTCACCAGGACTTCGCGCAGGAGCGGGTGAAGCAGCCACACGGTTTCGACCGCTCCCCGGGCTACCACGCCCTTGTCCATCGCCTCCGCGAGCGACCCTCGCAGGTCGAGGTCCCCCTCAGGCCGGTGACGACTTCGCGCAGGATGTCCACGGGCCGGGGACGTCCGCCGATGGCCAGGACGCGAGTGACCCACCGGGCGTCGGCCGACAGGGTGTGCCACCGTGCCAGGACGGCGTCTCGCAGCCGCGCCGGCACCTGTGCCGGCAGCTCGGCCGTCCCGGGTGGCATCCCCTCGAGGAGCAGTTCGGTGAAGTAGGGGTTCCCGCCGGTCCTCTCGTGGACTGCTCTCCCAAGAGCGGGCGTAGCCGCCTCGCGAAGTGCCGCCACCTGCTCGAGCGTCTCGTCCTGCGACATCCGCGACAACGTCAGCTCAGCGACGCCTTCCAGTCGGCGGAGGTCGGCGAGCCACTCGTGAAGCAGGCTGCCGACGGGGCGATCCTCTGCCCGCAGGAGGCAGCAGGAGACCCAGGCGCCGATGCACGAGGCCGGACGCGACGAAGGCGAGGGCGTCGAGAGTCGCAGTGTCAGCCCACTGGAGGTCGTCGACGACGAGGACGGTCGGCGCGGCTGTGGCGAGGCTGCGGAGGAGGCGCTCGGTGCTGCGCACCACGTCGGGCTCGCCGAGTTCCCCCACGGGCCGGGCGAACAGCCTGTTGGCCACGTCGACGAGGGGATCACCCGCCTGCCTGCCCTCGGCCCAGTCGTCGGTCGCTCGGACCAGCGGCACGTAGGGAATGCGGGCCGAGGCGAAGTGGACGCAGGCGCCCCAGAGGGTGGTGAACCCACGGCCGTCGGCGGCCTCGCGGAGTTCGCGCGCAAGCGTGGTCTTCCCGGTACCGGCTTCGCCCTCCAGAACGAGCACGCGACCGTGCCCCTGGTCGATGTCGTCCAGGAGATGGGCCAGCTCGGCGCGCTCAGAGCGCCGACCGACCACCACGCGGAGAGGGTTCCCCGCCATCCCCCCAGTCTGCATCGCCGGCGCACATCCAGGAACGGCTCCGGCGGCGATCGTCGGGAAGGTCCCGAATCCCGTGGCGCGCCGGCGCGCGCTCCGGATCGCCCTTGCAGGGATCCCGCTGCGTGCGGCAACGCTCGCGCATGTGCCGCAGGTCGAGTGGCTACCCGTAGTGGTATCGACAGGCAGCGATGCGGACTTCATCGGTGGTGATCTTGTAGACGAGGCGATGCTCATCGGTGATTCGTCGGGACCAGTAGCCGGCGAAGTCGTGCTTCAGCGCCTCGGGCTTGCCGATGCCCTCGTTGCCGTTGCGTTGGATGTCGACCAGCAGTGTGTTGATGCGCTTGAGCACCTTGCGGTCCTGCGCCTGCCACCACAGGTAGTCGTCCCACGCGTTCTCGTCCCAGACGAGCAGCACGTCACTCGGTCTCGATGAGATCGTGGGCCTGGCCTCGGCCGCCCTCGAGGCGCTCCATCGCGTCGAGCAGGCGTCGGGCGTTGGCCGGCGACCGCATCAGGTAGGCGGTCTCCCGCAGGGACTCGTAGTCGTCGAGGGAGACGATGACAACCGGCTCGTGCCCGGCGCGGGTGATGATGACCTCTTCGCGGTCGTTGGCGACGGCGTCGAGCACCTCGGCGTAGTGGGCACGGGACTCTGTGTAGCTCATTGTCTTCATGGTCGCCTCCTGTACAGAAAATTGTACGTCTGGCTGGAGTTCGAGGCAAGCCGTGTGTGACCACACACGCTCCGACGACGCTGAGAGTGAGAGTCGTGTACCGCCCGTCAGCTGGCGCCGACGACGGGTCAGGCTCCAGCGGCTACGTTCTGTCCACCATCGAGGACCTCAAGAGGTTGAAGCCCGGGCGACTATCCCTCGCCGCCCTGGTCCTCGTCGTCCTCGTCGTCGTGGCGCTCGTTCTCCACGGCCTGCACGAGCAGCCGTGCCCGCTCATCCCGGCCGAGGTCGTCGGCCTCCTCGCGTCCGTGCATGGCCTGCGCCAGAGCCCAGTCGGGCAGTTCGCGGTCGGGGCCCTCAGGTGGCGAGCTCATCGTCGACTCCAGTCCGTCGCGGGAACGACAACGCAACGGCCGGGTTGGCGTCAGGCGACCTCACTTCAGTGTGCACCGACCGTCAAGCCGCGAACATGGGTCACGGGGACCCTGAGGCAGGTCGCCACGGGGGACGACGTCACACGCCGACGTTGCTCGACGTCGACGACGGCGCGTGAGGGTCGAACCGAGCAGACGCACCCGCTCGGTGACATGGCGGACTAGCATGGGAACGTCTCGCACACCGGAAAAGTCTCGGGCCGCGGGGGAGTCGAGGTCTCGAGTGTCCGACGACCCACCAACGCCCCGTAGCCGTTCGCTCACGGTTCTGGCCGAGGACCTGCGCCGTGCTCGCCATGAGGTGAGGCAGCTGCGAGGTGTCGCCGTGCCACCACGGTCCTTGGCGTCTGCGCACGAGTCGCTGTTGGTGGCGATGGAGCGATACGCGGCGGAGCTTGCCGCCCTCAGCCTGCCGGTCCCCACGAGGCTGCGTGACGACCTCCGTCTCCAGCGCAGCATCCGGGGCCACCGCCGTGGCTAGGTGGCGCGACGTCCGCCGATCCAGCCCGCACACACCACTACCGGAGGGTCCGACAGCGATGGCACGGATGAGCTTCCCCCGTTGATGCGCCGCCTGGTTGTCGTCAACCTCTTCTCCGGGCCCGGGTGGCGCGACGCGTCGGACATGGTCGGGCATGTACCGACCGGCGATGCCGGGGCGTGGCTCCTGATCCAGCCCGACCTGATCCAGGTCGTGTCCGGTAGCCGCGGCGACGCCCAAGAGCTGCGCGACGAGAGCCAGGGAGGGCCGTTCTTCTACTGCCATGCCTGGCACACGACCGCGGGGCCCGACAGGCCGACGGTGCACACCGTCGCGTCGGGCGACGCAGACCTCTACGAGGAGGTCCTCATGAGCGTCGGTTTCCGGCTCGAAGAGCCCGACGGGATCCAGCTGCAGAAGGACGAGACCGGCGCCTTCTGGGGCTACTACGTCTGATGTCCTGCCCCCACCCGGCCGGGTCCCTGGCAGTGACCTGCCCGTGCTGCCGCTGGTCTGCGCTTCGGGCGCCGTCGCCCGTCGACGGCGCTCACTCGGCCCCAGCGGCGCCCGCGCTGAACGTGAGGAACCGGCCCTGGTGGGCCTCGAGCGAGAGGTCGAGGCCGTGCAGCTCGTCGACCTCGCCGAGCTCCTCGCCGGTGAGCTCGTCGACGACGCTCCACCCGGGCGTGAAGTGGTTGCTCGTGACCCGCACGTCGACCGGGTCGGCGCTGAAGTTGAGCACCGTGGCCTGCCGCAGCACGCCGGGCAGGTCGTCGTGCACCATGACGAGCACTCCCGGGTGGCTGCAGGCGGGAACCTCGATCTGGGTCGCGGTGGCGATGCCCGATGCCTCTCGCACCCGCAGGACGTGGGTGAGTCGGGACGCGAACGAGTCGGGGTCGTCGAGCTGGGCCGGGAGCGACCCGTAGAGCGACCGGCCACGCGGCATGCCGGAGGCCGACTGCGCCAGGTCGGGCCGGTAGTCCATCAGGTCGTAGGCCCCGCGGTGCAGCCACCGCGTGTCACCGGTGGCGAGGAGGTGGCCGATCTCGTCGCGGTCGACCGTGGTCATGCCCGTGAGGTCCCACCCGGACAGGGCGAACACGCCGGGCTGGAGCGCGTTGAACATCGCGAGCAGCAGGTGGGCCTGCCGGATGTTGTCGATGTCGAGCCCGTCGACGACGTCGAGGTCGCGGTAGCCGAGCGCGGCCGCGATGACGGTCGCCGTGGTCGACGCGATCCCGTTGGTCGTGAAGATCGCGTTGTACGGTCCGGCCTCGCCGGTGAGGTGCTCGACCAGCTGGCCCCTCACGTGCGCGGCCAGTGCGGCACCGGTGACCTCGACGCCGTGGAAGGTGAAGAGGTCGTCGTGGTGAAGCGTCTCGAAGTGCACCAGCTCGTAGGTGAGCTCGTCGTGGTTCTGGAGGGCGTGGACGAGTGAGATGGGGTGCACGCCGGACTCGAGCGAGATGTTGAGGGTCAGCCTCAGGAACTCGGTGTCGGCGGTGGCGAGCGCGTGGTGGTAGGCGGGCCGGTTGACGAAGTCGTAGGAGAGGTCGGCACCGGCTTCGGCGGTGACGCGGATGTCGTCGACGGTCAGGTTGAGCTCCTGGAAGCTGAAGCCGCCGACCTTGCGGACCATCGAGCCGATGAGCTGGTTGGCTGCCTCGGAGAGCGGGTGGCCCTCGGACCATGCGGCCTCGCCCTCGCTCGACTTCTCGACGCCGAGGAAGCCGTTCGCGTCGAGCCGCAGGCCCCCCGAGCCGAGGTCGCCCATCGAGTGGAGGGCGTCGCCGATGACGAGGCGCATGCCTGCGAAGGTCGGGTCGAGCCAGTTGATGGAGGGCTGCCCCTCCTTGAAGTAGTGCAGGTAAACCCAGCGGCGTGTGACGCCGTCCTCACCCACGACCTCGCCGGTCGCGGACCAGTTCGTCTCCTTGACGCCGGGCGCGTAGAAGATGACGCGCTGCAGCCGGCCGATGATGTAGCCGGCCCTCTCCAGGGCCGCCTCCGCCTCGCCGTCGAGGTTGGCCGAGTCGCGCCCGGGGCGCACCTCGGGGAGCAGGTGCCAGTCGGCGGGGTCGATCTCGACCATGTGGAAGATGCCGGGGTAGTCGCCGACGTTCATCTCCGCCAAGCGGAAGTCCGGTCCCTTGCCGGTGTGGCCGGGGACGATGTCGTCGATGATGGTGCCGCCGTGCGACGCCGCGACGTCGCACATCGAGCGGTACTCGTCCTCGGTGCCGAATGCCGCGTCGATCTGGGTCGAGATGCGGTCGAAGTGCCCGTCCACGCTGGGGGTGGGGTCCCAGCCGGAGAGCCCGCCCGCCCGCTTGACGGGGCCCGTGTGCACGGCGCGGATGCCGATCTGCGCGAAGACGTCCCAGAGGTCCGGGTCGGCGAGGGTGCCGAGGAACGACGTGCCGCCCTTGGTCACCATCGAGATGGGGTATGCCGTGAACCACACGGGTGCCGCCTGCACCGCAGCGACGGGGTTGGGTCGGGCGTAGGGGTTCTGCCACATCGACCCCTTGCCGGAGAACTGGGCGGCGATCGCCTTCGCGTCCGCGAGCATCGACTCCCGTCGCAGCCACGCGACGTATGCCGGGTTGGTGCCGACGGGCTCGCCGACGCGCTCGCTCGGCTCGGGGGTGCCCTGCGCGCGCAGGCGGGCCCGCGGTCGCATCCGCAGCGGTTGCGGGCGAGCGGCGAAGAAGTGCTCGGAGTAGCTGATCTCGGTCGGCTCGCGCTCGGCAGGGTCGCGCGGGTCGGACACGGCAGCACCGTGCTCCGAGGGGTCGGTCTCGGTCCTGGCGTCGACGTGCTCCATGTCCGTCATCCAAGCACTTTCGTCCCTGGTGGCGGGCCGGCCACCCGGCTCCCCGCCGACGGAGGGTGGGCAGCGGGACTGCGCGCCGGGCTCGTGGTCTCGGCGGCGTGGCGGCGCCGTCCGTCACCGGCTGATCGTCGCCTCGACGTCGATCTGGCCGAGCTTGGCCGGGTTGCGCACGGCGTAGATGCGGCTGATCCGGCCGTCCTCGACGACGAAGCTGATCGCCGTGTCGTAGCCGTCGTCGGTGTCGACGATTCGCGCGCCGGCGGCGCCGTTGAGCAGCACCCGCAGGATCTGCGCCCCCGGTGCGAGCCTGCCGAACGGGCGCAGCAGGTTGGCGACCTTCTTCGCACCGACCACCGGGTTGACGACCGCCTGGACCACACCGCCGCCGTCGGCCACGAGCACCACGTCGGGGGCGAGGACGTCGAGCAGCGCCTGCAGCTCGCCGCCGGTGACGGCCGCGAGGAACCGCTCCACCACCTCCTGCTGCTCGCGACGCCCGACGTCCATCCGCGGCCGGCGTGCCGCGACGTGGTCACGCGCGCGGTGCCCGATCTGACGGACCGCGGCCGCGGACTTGCCGACGGCGTCGGCGATCTCGTCGTAGGGGGTGTCGAACACCTCGCGCAGCACGAAGACCGCCCGCTCGGTGGGCGTCAGCGTCTCGAGCACGGTGAGCATCGCCATGGAGACGCTCTCGGCGAGCTCGGCGTCCTCGGCCAGGTCGGGGGCCGTGAGCAGGGGCTCGGGCAACCAGGCGCCGACGTAGTCCTCGCGCCGCCGGGCGTTCGCCCGGAGCCGGTCCAGGGCCTTGCGGGTCACCATCCGCACGAGGAACGCGCGCGGGTGCTCCACGTCTTCTCGCCCGTCGTCGCCGATGGCGTCCCACCGCAGCCACGTCTCCTGCACGACGTCCTCGGCGTCGGCCGCCGACCCGAGCATCTCGTAGGCCACCGTGAAGAGCAGCCCGCGGTTGGCGATGAACGGGTCGTCGTTCTGCGTCACGCCGTCGACCCTACGGCCGGCCGCCCCGCAAGTGGCTTCAGACCGCACGCGGTCGCGAAACCGTCGGACTCGATGCCGAGAGCGACGTTCGCGCGGGTCGTGAAGTTGGCGAAGGCGACGACGGCCGTGAGCTCGACGACCGCGGCCTCACCGAGCTGGGCGAGCAACGAGGCCACCATCTCGTCCGTCACCGTCGGCTCCGTCTCGGTCATCGCCTCGGCGTACGCCAGCACCTCGCGCTCGAGCGGGGAGAAGGCGTCCGACTCTCGCCACCTCGGGATCTCGTGCGCCTTCGCCAGGTCGAGGTGCTTGTTGTGGGCCTCGAAGTAGTTGAAGTCGAGGCACCAGCTGCAGCCGACCTGCGAGGCGACCGCCATGTGGGCGAAGGACTTCAGCTGCTCGTCGCACGCGTCCCACTTCTGCACCTTGCCGCCGACGGCGGTCATCCCCATGAGCACCTTCTGGTTGTGCCAGTAGACGCCGAGGGAGCTCGGCACGCGCCCAAGTGCCTTGCGTGCGAAGCGTTTGACGACGGCCCCCTTCAGGCCGGTGATCGGGGCGGCGGGGATGCGGGTCGAGTCGGTCATGTCGTCCTCCTGCTGTCGGTTCCATCCGGGTTCGACATCCAGACGCCGACGGGCCGCGGAATGTGACATCCGGCCGTGACGGCCCTCTCCATGACGGGGTCGTCGGGGTCGTCGGGGTCGGCGCCGCGGTCTACCCGGACGGTTCCACGGTCCCGCCGGACGCGCCCAGCCGGCCCACCGCGGCAGACAGCCTCGGGACGGCCAGCGCCCGGGCCAGCTCGTCGAGCTCCTCCCGCAACGCGGCATCCCCGGCGCCCTGACCGGCGAGCTCGCGGCTGCCCAGCAGCGCGACGAGGCTGTAGCCCTCGTGCAGCGGGGCGTCCATGTGCCGGTCGAGCTCGACGGCGCGCTGCAGCAGCTCGTCGGCTCGCGGACTCCCGAGAAGTGCCTCCACCGAACCGAGGTAGCGGTCGGCCGCACCGAAGGTCGCCATCATCGGACCGAAGACGACGCTGTGACCGGACACCAGCTCGAGGTGGGACCTCACCTCCAGGGCGAGCTCACGGTCGGCGAGCCAGAGGATGCACTCGGTGAAGAAGACGAGTGCGAGCTCCCAGGTGCCCAGGGCTCGCCACGGGGCCAGCCCCCGGGCGAGGGCCTCACCCAGCAGCCGACGAGCGGCCGTGCGCATCCCGAGCTCGCGGTAGAGCGCGAGCATGCCCGGCGCCCACACGTCGGTGGAGCGCTCCTCGCCCGAGACCCCCGAGCGCATCCGCTCTAGAGCGAGCCGCTCACGGTCGACGAGGAAGCGCTGGGTCGTGCTCGCTCCCGCGAACCGGCCGGTGACCCGGCTGTTGTCGCCGGCCTCCTTCGCCAGTGCCTCAGCCCGGTCGAGGTCCCCCAGCTCCATCGCGCGGGCATAGCCCTGGCACAGCACGACCTGCGCTGCCGTGACCGTGCCGGAGGTCCGAGCTGCTGCGTGCGCCACCGCCTTCGCCTCGCGCACCTCGTCCGGACGGCCCAGCACGTACGCGCTCACGGCGTGTGACATGGCCGACCAGGCGAGTGCGTCGCTGTCGCCGATCCGCCGGGCGATGTCGCCGAGCTCCCTGGCCCGGGCGAGGCGGGCCTCGGCCGTCTCCGCACTTCTCGGAGGTGGCAGGACGACGGCGGCCTCGAGCACGTGCGCGAGGAGGGATGCGTCGCCGCTCTCACGCGCCGCCCTGATGAGCTCGGCGAAGACGGGCCCACGCTCGTCGAGCCGGGTGCCCTGCGCGAGCGTCCGGGCCAGGTTGGCCCGCGCCCGGACCACGAGGGGATCCTCCGGCTCCATCGGGGGGTCTGCGGTGAGGGCGCTGTCCAGCGCGCGCTGCAGGATCTCGACGGTGTCGTCGGCCGGCCGACCGACACGGAACGCCGCGTCCTCGTAGGCGACCGCGGCCCTCAGCCGGGCGCGTGGGTCGGCCGAGGAGAGCACCGCCGCGGCGTGCCTCGCGGCAGCCTCGTAGTCGCCTGCGTGGCGGCTGGCCGCCGACGCCTCGAGCCGCAGCTCGTCGGTGTCACCCGTGCCCGTGGACAGCGCGACGGCTCGTTCGAGGAGCGCCGCGGCGTCGGCGTGGGCGAGACGTCCTGCCGCCAGCCGGGCAGCAGCCCTGAGGTACTTCTGGGCGGTGTCGCGGTGCCCCGTCGAGTGGGCCGCGGCGTAGTGGTGGGCCAGGCGCTCGATGACGTCGGGTGCGTCCTGGAACCCGGCTTCCAGTGCCCGGGCGACGCCGAGGTGCGTGGCGATGAGGCTGCCGGGGCGCATGAGCTGCTGCACCGCCTGTCGGGCGATCTCGTGGACGAAGCCCACGCGACCGTCCCCGCCGGGCCGAGCGTCGACGATGCCGAGCGCAGCGCCGGCGTCGACCGCCCCGAGGGCGGCTGCCGCGTCGACACCGGCAGCGGCGGCGACGACGTCGACGTCGAACTCGTGCCCCACGACGGCCGCCACCTCGAGGGTGCGCCGCTCGGACGGCACGAGCCTGCCCAGGCGCTGCTCGTAGATGTCGAGGACCACTGAGGGAGCGACCAGGGGACTCGTGCCGAGAGTGTCGAGGCCGCCGTGGCGCTCGAGCTCGCGCACGATCTCGCGCAGGAAGAACGGGTTGCCCGCCGACTGCTCCCGCAGGAGCGCCCCGGCCCGACGAGCCTGCGTGGGGGTCGCACCCAGCTCGTGTCTCACGTACGTCACGATGTCGGTCGCGGTCAGCGGGCCCAGATGGAGCGACTCGACCCCGTCGACACGGGCCAGCCGGGCCATGGCAGCGACGGCGGCAGGGGAGCGGTCGGGCGGCGCGAGGCTGTGCGTGGCGAGCACGAGGATCCGGTCGTCCGCCGTCGCGGCCACGAGGTGCTCCAGCAGCTCGAGCGTCGCGGCGCCGGCCCAGTGCAGGTCCTCGAGGACGAGCACGACCGGCCTCACCCGGGCCGCCGCCCGGACGAGGTCCACGACGGCGTCGGAGAGCTGGTCGCCGGCGAACGGGCGGCCCGCGGCAGGGGCGGGTCGACCCGCAGCGCGAGAACGCAGGCCGACGACGTGGCCGACGCGTTCGATCGTCTGAGTGCGGGTGGCGGCCGGCAGCACGAGGTCACCCGTCGCGGCGGCGTCGACGAGCACCCGGAGTGGCTCGACGAAGGGCCCGTACGGACGCTCCAGATCGGGTGAGCACTGACCGAGCAGCACGACGGCCCCGACGGCATACCTGGTGACACCCACCTCTGCCACGAGCCGGGACTTGCCGGCACCCGCCTCACCACCGACCAGGACGACGCGACGCGCCCCACGCGTGACAGTCCGCCAGGCCTCCTCGAGCGTGTCGAGGTCGCGTCGCCGCCCGACGAACGTCGGCGCCTCGGACTCCCACCGGGACGGCAGCGGTGGTCGTCGCCAGACGACGGCTCGGCCCTGCACCCCGACGTCGAGGTCGGGATCGTGGGCGAGGATCGCGCGTTCGAGCCGGCCGACCGCCGGCGCGGGGTCCAGCCCCTCGTCGCGCAGGTTGCGCCGCAGGCTGCGCAGGGTCGCCAGGGCCTGCGCCTGGTCGTCGCCGAGGTACTGCGCCCGAGCCAGCAGCATGGCACGGTGCTCGGAGGCGGGCAGCTCGTCCACGAGCACCCGCGCGGCGGGGAGCACCGCAGGCGCCCGGCCCACCCCGATGCCGGCCTCGACGAGCAGCTCCCTCGCCTCGGCCCCCACGACGTCGAGGCGACTCGCCTCGATCTCGCCGGGTGGCCAGCCCGACAGGTCAGGGAGCGGAGGTCCCCGCCACAGACCGACGGCGCTCTCGAGCAGCGCGACGGCGCGCGACAGCTCTCCGGACTCGACGAGCCGACGGGCTCGCTCGACCGTCCTCTCGAAGGAGGCCGCGTCGACGTCGTCGTCGTCCACCTCGAGCCGGTACCCGGTCGGCGTCGTGACGATGGCGTCGGAGCCGAGCTCGCGACGCAGCCGCACGACGCAGCCCTGGACGACCTTGGCCCACGACGACGGCGGGTGCACCGGCCACAGCGCGTCCGCGAGCTCCGCGGAGGTGGCGAAACCCGGCCGCCGGACCGTCAGCACTGACAGCACCACTCGGTCGCGCCGCGACAGCCTGCCGGGATCACCGTCGACGCAGAGGGG
The DNA here is from genome assembly GCF_054783315.1 of Terrabacter koreensis. Lineage (NCBI taxonomy): Bacteria > Bacillati > Actinomycetota > Actinomycetes > Micrococcales > Intrasporangiaceae > Terrabacter > Terrabacter koreensis. The sequence goes on from NZ_BAAGQU010000004.1 coordinate 441,045, forward strand.
ACCCAGAACCGCGATCCGCACCCCTTGACTGTAGGACCGCCGGACCTGCGGTCGTCGCGGTTCGAGGCGCTTCGGTGTGGGGCTGCGGCCGTCACCCGGTGCGTGACCGGCCTGATACCGGACGGGTGGACCGTGGTGCGTCCCCGCGCCGGCGGGATGTTGCTGAGAAGCAGTGGAGAGGGAAGCCATGAACGCCATTCGCCGCACCACCGCCCTCGCAGCCTCTGCCGTGGCCGCGGCTGTCGCCACCGTCGTCCTGGCTGCACCGGGCGCCGACGCCGCGAGCTACATGGACCCGGTGCTCGGCACGTCGGCCTCCGTCGGGAGCAGTGCACCGGGCCGGATCGCGTCACTCTCGGCAGAACGTCGCGCAGCCGCGGGTCTGCAGGCCAAGACGATGCTGCACAATGAGATCCGCCTCGCGGAGAACGCCGTCCGCGACCTCTGACCCAGCGGACACGGAGACACGCGGCCGGCGGCTCGCGCGTCTCCTGCGTCCCCACCACGGCGCGACCGCACCGGACCCACGGGCGGTGCGCGACGGCATACCTGATGGTGGTGGTCTCGACCCATGGAAGTCGGTTGAGTCGTGGGTCACATCGGCGCCTTGCGTGGGACGAGTCGTACGTCACGATGTGCCACAGTTCCTCTCGTGGCCTCATCGACGACGCCCGCGTCCTCGCCCCAGCCGACCCCGGCCTTCTTCCTCGCCGGTGGCACCGGCATCTCTGCGGAGACGCTCGGGAACATGATGCTCCAGCAGTTTCCGTCGGTGAGCTTCACCCGGCGCAAGATCCCGTTCATCACGACGGTCGAGCAGGCGCGCCAGGTCGTCGCCGAGCTCGACGCCGCCATGACCGACACCGTGACGCCGCTCGTCTTCTCCACCGTCTCCGACGAGGAGATCCGTGCCGAGCTGCAGCGGACGCGGTGCGCCTTCATCGACCTCTTCGGGTCGCACCTCGCCACCGTCGAGCACGTCCTGCACGTCAATGCCGTCCACAGCGTCGGGGCGCTCCACGGTGTCGGTGACGTCGGCCGCTACGAGGCCCGCATGAAGGCGGTCGAGTACGCGATGGAGCACGACGACGGCCAGAGCATGCGCAACCTCGAGCAGGCGCAGCTGATCCTCATCGCACCCTCGCGCTGCGGCAAGACGCCGACCTCGATCTACCTCGCGCTGCAGCACGGCATCAAGGTCGCGAACTACCCGCTCGTGGAGGAGGACTTCGAGTCGAGCGACCTCCCGCGTCCCGTCCGGCCGTATGCCGCCAAGTGCTTCGGACTGCTGTCCACCGCCGCCCGCCTCAGCCAGGTCCGCGGCGAGCGGCGCCCGGGCTCTCGCTACGCCAGCCTCGCCCAGTGCAGCTACGAGCTGCGCCGCGCCGAGGCGATGTACCGCGCGCACAAGGTGCCCGTCGTCAACTCCTCCGCGATGTCCGTCGAGGAGATCGCGGCCGTCATCATGCAGAGCCGCCGGCTCGGCAACGGCTGACGGCCCCCGAAGAACCACAGACCCACCCGACCACCGAGCCGCACCACCTACCGGAAGGACCTGCTGTGACCGAGAACGTGAAGAGGTTCGCCGACCTCGGACTGGGCGATGTGGAGCTGGTCGGGGGCAAGAACGCCTCCCTCGGGGAGATGGTCCAGCACCTGTCCAAGGCCGGCGTCACCGTGCCCGACGGCTTCGCGACGACGGCCGACGCCTACCGCCGCTTCCTCGCCGAGGACGGCCTCGCCGACCGCATCAACGCGCTGCTGTCGGACCTCGACGTCGACGACACCCGCAAGCTCGCCGAGGTCGGCGCCAGCATCCGCGAGCAGGTCGAGGAGCAGGCGTTCCCCGCCGACCTCGAGCAGGACATCCGTGAGGCGTTCGACCGGCTCGTCAGCGAGCAGGGCGGCGGACAGGGCGGCGGCCAGGGCGGCGGACAGGGCGGCGACGGCGCCGACGAGGTCAGCTTCGCGGTGCGCTCGAGCGCGACCGCCGAGGACCTCCCCGACGCGTCCTTCGCCGGGCAGCAGGAGACCTTCCTCAACGTGCGCGGCATCGACAACGTCCTGCACGCCATCAAGCTCGTCTTCGCCTCGCTCTACAACGACCGCGCCATCGCCTACCGCGTGCACAGCGACTTCGACCACTCGGTGGTCGCGCTGTCGGCGGGCGTGCAGCGCATGGTGCGCTCGGACATCGGCGCCTCCGGTGTCATGTTCACGATGGACACGGAGTCCGGCTTCCGCGACGCCGTCTTCATCACGAGCAGCTACGGCCTCGGCGAGGCGGTCGTGCAGGGCGCCGTGAACCCCGACGAGTTCTACGTCTACAAGCCGGCGCTGCGAGCGGGCCGCCCGGCGATCCTCAAGCGTGGGGTCGGCGGCAAGGCGACGAAGATGGTCTACACCTCCGACGCGAGCGTCGGGCGCACCATCGAGTTCGTGCCGGTGCCGGAGGAGCAGCGCCCGCGGCTGTCGATCACCGACGAGGACGTCACCGAGCTGGCCACGCACGCGTTGCGCATCGAGGAGCACTACGGGCGCCCGATGGACATCGAGTGGGGCAAGGACGGCGTCGACGGCGGCCTCTACATCCTGCAGGCGCGTCCCGAGACGGTGCAGTCGCGTCAGACGGGGTCGACGATGCGCCGCTTCCGCATGGACGAGCGCGGGCCGGTGGTCGTCGAGGGTCGCGCCATCGGTCAGAAGATCGGTGCCGGGGCCGTTCGCGTGCTGCAGTCCATCGACGCGATGCACGACTTCCAGCCGGGCGAGGTCCTCGTCGCCGACATGACCGACCCCGACTGGGAGCCGATCATGAAGCGCGCCAGCGCCATCGTCACCAACCGTGGCGGCCGCACCTGCCACGCCGCGATCATCGCCCGCGAGCTCGGCATCCCTGCCGTGGTCGGCACCGGCTCGGCGACCTCGGCCCTCACGGAGGGGCAGGAGGTCACGGTCTCGTGCGCCGAGGGCGACACCGGTTTCGTCTACGAGGGGCTGCGCGAGTTCACCGTCACCGAGACGGCCCTCGACGAGATGCCTGAGGTGCCGGTCAAGATCATGATGAACGTCGGCACCCCCGAGCAGGCCTTCGAGTTCTCGAGCCTGCCCAACAAGGGTGTCGGACTCGCCCGCCTCGAGTTCATCATCAACCGCCAGATCGGCATCCACCCCAAGGCGCTGCTCGAGCTCGACGACCAGGAGCCCGCGCTCAAGGCCGAGATCGAGGCGCACATCGCCGCGTATGCCGGGCCGCGCGAGTTCTTCGTGCAGCGCGTCGCCGAGGGCGTCGCGACCATCGCAGCGGCCTTCGCGCCCGAGCCGGTCATCGTGCGCATGTCGGACTTCAAGTCGAACGAGTACGCAGGGCTCCTCGGCGGCGAGCGCTACGAGCCGCACGAGGAGAACCCGATGATCGGCTACCGCGGCGCCGCGCGGTACCTCTCGTCGGACTTCGCCGAGTGCTTCGCCATGGAGTGCGAGGCGCTCAAGTACGTGCGCGACGAGATGGGCCTGACCAACGTCAAGATCATGATCCCCTTCGTGCGCACCGTCGCCGAGGGAAAGGGCGTCATCGACCTGCTCGCCTCGCACGGCCTGCGCCGCGGCGAGAACGACCTGCAGGTCGTGATGATGTGCGAGATCCCGAGCAACGCCGTCAACGCCGACGAGTTCCTCGACCACTTCGACGGCTTCTCCATCGGCTCCAACGACATGACGCAGCTGACGCTCGGCCTCGACCGTGACTCATCGCTCGTCGCCGGTTCCTTCGACGAGCGCGACCCTGCGGTCAAGAAGATGCTCGCCATGGCGATCAAGGCCTGCCGCGACCGCGGCAAGTACGTCGGCATCTGCGGGCAGGGGCCCTCGGACCACCCCGACCTGGCCGAGTGGCTGCTCGACCAGGGCATCGAGTCGATGTCGCTCAACCCCGACACCGTCGTCGAGACGTGGACCCGTCTGGCGAAGCACCGCGCGGAGGTCGCCGGCTCCACAGGCGGCTGACCGCGCGCGATCCGCCCCGCGACGGCGACGCCCCCGCAACAGAGACGCCCGCCGGTCCTCGACCGGCGGGCGTCGCGCGTCGTGGTGGCGCGGCCCGTCCGGGTGGGGGGTGGACGGGCCGCGCCGGTGGCTCCGGCGGAGGGGGGTTGCGCCGGAGCGTGAGCGTGACCGTCGAGCCAGGGGGACGGACGGTCACGCAGCAGGAGCATGCCATGACGCGGCCCGTGCGCTGCAGAGCAACACGCCCTCGGCGTGGCCAGGCACCGTCGCCTGATGGGGAAGCCCGCGCCTGCGGATGGCCGACTTCTCGATGAAGGGAAGGCCCCGCACACGAGAGGGTCAGCGGAAGCGGGACGGGAACTGGGCGATGATGCCGGCGCTCAGCTGGTCGGCCATCATCAGGATGTGGGCGTGCACCGCCTCGTAGTCGGTGACGCTCGCGGCGTACTGCCCGCCGAGCTCGTGAGCCGCCTCGGCGAGGGTCTGGTCGAGGTGCGCCTTCATGTCGGCGCGCATCACGGCCCTGGGCCAGGACCGGGGGTTCGCGGCGGCGAGGAAGTCGGCGATGTCGTTCGCGTTGGCGTACCAGCGGGCGTCGGCGGCGGTGAACGCGGCCGTGTCGCCGGCCTTGGCGGCCTGCAGCACCTCGACGGCGATGGTGATGTGGTCGTGCAGCAGGGCGGTGAGCCGGTTGCCGGCTGCGGTCCCGTAGTACGGCGCGATGGCGTTGCCGATGTCGCGCTGGTTCTGGAGCAGGCGGGCGGCCGTGGCGTCGAAGCCCGCCGACCCGGCGGCGAAGGTCACGATCGCGAGGCGCGTCCAGGTCACGTGGTCCTCCCAGAGCTTGCGCATCTGGTCGTGGAAGGCGGCTCGCGACGTCCTCGGTGTCGTGGCGACGGCCGCATGCGATGCATGGGCCGTGACGGACGTGACGGTCGTGTCTCCCGCCCTGGCCGACACCATGCCGGATGCCAGGACCGTGCCGAGCAGGGCTCCGAGTAGGAGAGCCACCAGCGAGATCATCTGTCGCCGAAACGTTCTCGTGCGGGTCATGTCGTGCCTCCTGTCAGGTGGCCGACGTGGCCACGACCTGTTGGCGGCAGCGCGCGAGCTCGTTCTTACCGGTCGACGCTGCCGACCTGGTCGAGCGGTTGGCCGGCGGCGCTCGTGAGCCTCACCAGGCAGGCGCCCTCACGGGCGAAGGGGACGAGCCCGACCTCGATGTCGCCGCCCCCCGATCGCTCGAGCGTGGCGCGCAGCATCTCCGCGTGCATGGTGCACACGACCTCCGGGTGCTCCCGCGCGGAGCGCAGCACCGGGCAGGTGCGCAGGGCGACGTCGCCGGTCGCGTCGACCTCGGGCGAGAAGCCGGCGGTCGTGAGCAGCGAGACGACCTGGTCGAGGGGGGCGCCGGCGGTCGCGTCCTCGTCGGCGAGCTGGGCCGCCCAGTGCCGCCCGATGGCCCGGGCGTGCAGCTCGGCGTCGGGTGTCGTGGCGAGGTGCTCGGCCATCGCCAGGACCAGCTCGTCGGTGGACACGGGCCGCGCGTCGCGTGCGGCCTCCAGCGCCAGTCGCCCTCGCTGGGTGAGCCGGTGGCCGTGCGCCGGCCTCCCGCGTGCGCCGCTCTCGATGCCGACCCTCTCGACGAGGCCGTCGTCGACGAGTCGGCCGAGGTGGGCGCGGGTCGTGTTCGGGTGCCCGCCGAGCGACTCGGCGAGCTCGGCGATGGTGGCCGGGGGCCCGCCGTCCTCGTGGGTGGCGAGGGCCGAGAGCACCTTGCCCCTCGCCGACGACACCTCGGGCAGAGGAGTGGGTCCCGTTCGCTCGGCCATCGGTCCAGCATGCCGGACGGCAGGGAAGGGCACCCTCACTGGCGCGGCTTCGTCCCGTCGGCTACTTTTCACACAAGCAGTGTAATAAATAGCTGGCCCCACGCAATCCCAGGAGCTCACCGTGACCTTGCCCGCCCCCCTTCCCGTCTCCGACGTCAGCAAGCCCGCGTGCGGCTGCGGGTGCGCCGACAGCGGTGAGCCCGAGCTCGACGTCCGCGCCATCCCGCACGCCCTGCGCCACGGCACGGTCTTCGGCGCGCTGGCAGCAGTGCCGGCCGGGTCGTCCATGCGACTCGTCGCACCCCACGACCCGAAGCCGTTGCTCGCCCAGATCGCCGGTCGCGAGGGTGAGGCCGTCGAGGTCACCTACCTCGAGCGCGGGCCCGAGGCCTGGACGCTCCGGCTCAGCCGCCGCGCCTGACGCCCGACCACGCACCGCGACCGCCCACGACAGCCCACGACCGCCCGTGACCACCACCGACCCGCAGACGACCATGGCGACGCCCCAGCGCCCACCGGTCGGCGCCCTGCCCGGTCGCGGCGCCTGGGCCCTGCGTGACCACCCGACGACCCTGTGGCTGACCGCCGCGCTCGTCGTCGCCGCGTTCGGCCGTGCCCTGCCCGCCGCCGACTGGCTCGTCGTCCACCTCGTGCTCCTCGGGGCGGTCACCCACGCCGTCATGGTGTGGAGCACGCACTTCGCGCAGGCCCTGCTGAAGACGCCCCCGACCGTCGACGGCCGCAGGGAGCAGGGGCGCCGGCTCGCGATGCTGCTCCTCGGCTCGTTCCTCGTCCTCGTCGGCGTGCCGACCGGATGGTGGTGGGTCACGCTCGCCGGCGCCGTGACTGCTGCGGCCGCCGTCGCCTGGCACGGCGCGCAGCTCTGGCGCCGGCTCCGCATCGCGCTGCCCGGCCGCTTCCGGGTCACCATCCGCTACTACCTCGTGGCCGCCGCGTGCATGCCCGTCGGAGCGACCTTCGGCGTCCTGCTGGCGCGGCACCCCGCCGACCCGTGGCACACGCGCCTGCTCGTCGCCCACTCGATGACCATGGCGCTCGGCTGGCTCGGACTCACCGTGGCGGGCACGCTCGTCACGCTCTGGCCCACGATGCTGCGTGCGCGCATGGACGATCGCGCGGAATCGCTGTCGCGCCAAGCGCTTCCGGTGCTGACACTCGCCGTGCTCACGGCCGCAGCCGGTGCCCTCCTCGGCTCGCGGGCGCTCACGTCGACCGCACTCCTTGCGTATGCCGCCGGGCTGGGCTGGTGGGCCCGCGCCCTCCTCGCCCCCGCGCGGAGGAACCCGCCGCGCCGCTTCGCCACGGTCTCCGCCTCCTGCGCGCTCGCATGGTTCGTCGCTAGCGTGGTCGGTGTCGCCGTGCTCGTCGCTCGTGCGACCGACTGGCCGCAGGTGGGCGACGGCTACGACCGCGTCGCCGCCGCGGTGGCCGTCGGCTTCGCGCTCCAGCTCGTGCTCGCGGCCCTGAGCCATCTCGTGCCGAGCGTCCTCGGAGGTGGTCCGACCGCCGTCCGCGCCGGTCTCGGCTGGTTCGAGCGGGCCGCGCCGACACGGGTCGCCGCGCTCAACCTCGGCCTCGTCCTGTGGCTGCTGCCCCTGCCCGCGGCCACTCGGGTGGCTGCTGCGGTGCTCGTGGGTGTCTCGGTCGCGGCCTTCCTGCCGCTCACGGTGCTCGCCGTGCTGGCGAGCGTGCGCTCGCGCCGGGCCGCCGACACCGCCGCCGACACCACCGACGTCCCCGCCGCCACGGCCGCCGCGCAGGCCGGCGTGACACGAGCTCCCCTGGGGGAGAGGCCGTTCTGGTCCTCGACGCAGCTGCCGGCCGCGGTCTCCCTCGTCGCCCTCGTGGTCGCCGCGAGTCTGGGTCTCGGCGGGACGGCCACGGGCGCTGGGACCGGAGACACCGTGACGCCCACCGGGCACACGACCACCGTCGAGGTCGCGGCGAACGGCATGGCGTTCAGCCCCTCGGCGGTGACCGTGCCGCGCGGGGACCGGCTCGTCATCCGCCTGACCAACCGCGACCGCACCACCACGCACGACCTCGTGCTGGCCGGCGGTCACCGCACGCCGCGGCTCGCGCCGGGCGCCTCAGCGACGTTGGACGCGGGTGTCGTCAGCGGGCCTCTCGAGGGCTGGTGCTCCGTGGTCGGCCACCGGCAGATGGGAATGCTCCTGCAGGTCATCGTCTCCGGTGACGTGTCGCCGGCGGACGCCGCGGGCCCCCACGACCACGCGGCGACGGCGAACCCGACCTCCGGGCCGGCGACCGGGGCCCTGTCACCGGGCCGCACGGCATACGACCCCGCGCTGCCGCCCCTGACGAGCGAGCGCCTCCACCGCGTGACCATCACCGTCGGAGAGGCCGAGCAGGAGGTGGCGCCGGGACGGTGGCAGCGGCGGTGGACGTTCAACGGATCGAGTCCGGGACCCACCTTGCACGGGCGCGTGGGCGACGTCTTCGAGGTCACCCTCGTCAACCACGCCTCCATCGGCCACTCGGTCGACTTCCACGCGGGCTCGCGGGCGCCCGACAATGTGATGCGCACGGTGCCGCCCGGAGGCAGCCTCGTCTACCGGTTCACCGCGAGCCGGGCCGGCATCTGGATGTACCACTGCTCGACCATGCCGATGTCGGCCCACCTCGCCGCGGGTCTCGTGGGCGCGGTCGTCATCGAACCGCCCGGCCTGCCCGCCGTCGACCGCTCCTACGTTCTCGTGCAGTCGGAGCTCTACCTCGGCGCGGACACCTCCCGCGGGTCTGCCGCCGAGGTCGACGCAGCCAAGGCGCAGGCCGACGCGCCCGACCTCCTCGCCTTCAACGGGGTCGCGAAACAGTACGACACGTCACCGCTGGACGCGCGCGTCGGCGAGCGAGTTCGCCTCTGGGTGCTGGACGCCGGGCCGAACCGCCCCACGATCTTCCACGTCGTCGGCGCGCAGTTCGACACGGCCTACGCCGAAGGCGTCTGGCTGCTGCGGCCCGGAACCGCCCGCGGCGGCAGCCAGTCGCTCTCGCTCGGCCCGGGCCAGGGCGGGTTCGTCGAGACCGTCTTCGACGAGGCCGGCCACTACCCCTTCGTCAGCCACGTCATGGCCGACGCCGAACGTGGGGCGCACGGCGTCGTGCAGGTGCGCCCGTGACCACACAGACCACGACCGAGACCGCCGCTCTCGACGGGAGCCGATGATGTGCAGCTACTGCGGTTGTGCCGACCTCGAGGTGATCGGCCGGTTCATGGCCGAGCACGAGCACATCGTCAACCACCTCGGCGAGCTCCGGCGCTCGCTCGACGACGAGCCTCGCCGGTGCGCGGCGGTCGAGCAGCTGGCCGCCCACCTCGACCCGCACGTGGCGTCGGAGGAGGCCGGCCTCTTCACGGTCATGGCGCGCGACGAGCTCTTCACCGACCACATCGGCGCCCTCTGCGACGAGCACGACGAGCTCGATGACCTGCTCTCCCGCATCGGGTCGGGCCAGGTCGAACAGTTCGCCCGCTTCGAGAAGCTGCTGCGCGAGCACATCGACCGCGAGGACAACGGGCTCTTCCCGGCCGCGGCGATCCATCTCGGTGGCCCCGAGTGGGCCGAAGTCGACACCCTCACCCGCTCTCGAGGAGGAGTATCAGGTGGAAACCACATCGGGTCCTAGCCCTAGTCACACAGGCCACACCGGTGACAGGGTGCTCGTGACGACGCCCCCCGGGGTGGCGTGTGCCAGCAACGGAGCGCAAGGGAGTGCGACCTGTGACTGAGAGAGCGACCACGGCGAGCGGAGATCGCACGAGCGTGCCCGGTCCCAGAGCCCCCGGCATCGACGGCCCCGCATCGGCCGCCTTGCTCAGGGCCGGCCGGTTCTTCACCCGGTGGGACGAGTCCGCTGACGGCAGAGCGGTATTCCGGGAGGGTGGCCGCGCCGGCGACGTCTTCTACCGCGACCGGTGGAGCCACGACAAGGTCGTCCGCTCCACGCACGGCGTCAACTGCACCGGCTCCTGCTCGTGGAAGGTCTACGTCAAGGACGGGATCATCACGTGGGAGACGCAGCAGACCGACTACCCCTCCGTCGGCCACGACCGGCCGGAGTACGAACCGCGCGGCTGCCCGCGCGGCGCGGCCTTCTCCTGGTACACCTACTCGCCCACACGGGTGCGCTACCCGTACGTCCGCGGTGTGCTGCTCGAGATGTACCGCGACGCGAAGGCGCGTCTCGGCGACCCGGTCGCCGCGTGGCACGAGATCACCACCGACCCCGAGAAGCGCCGCCGCTACCAGAGCGCCCGGGGCAAGGGCGGCCTCGTACGGGCATCGTGGGGCGAGGCCGTCGAGATCGCCGCCGCCGCACACGTGCACACCATCAAGGAGTACGGCCCCGACCGCGTCGCCGGCTTCTCGCCCATCCCGGCGATGTCGATGGTGTCGCACTGCGTCGGCACCCGCTTCATCCAGCTCATCGGCGGCGTCATGACGAGCTTCTACGACTGGTACGCCGACCTGCCCGTCGCGAGCCCGCAGGTCTTCGGCGACCAGACCGACGTGCCCGAGTCAGGCGACTGGTGGGACGCGACCTACCTCATGATGTGGGGCTCCAACGTCCCCGTCACGCGCACCCCCGACGCGCACTGGATGGCCGAGGTCCGCTACCGCGGGACGAAGGTCGTCACGGTCAGCCCCGACTACGCCGACAACACGAAGTTCGCCGACGAGTGGATGCCAGCGCAGGCCGGCACCGACGCCGCCCTCGCCATGGCGATGGGCCACGTGCTGCTCAAGGAGTTCTTCGTCGAGCGCGAGGTGCCCTTCTTCACCGACTACGTGCGCACCTACACCGACCTGCCCTTCCTCATCCGCCTCGACCCCGCCGAGGGGGCGTATGCCGCCGGGTCGGGCGACGCGGCGGCGCCACCGTCGGTGCCGGGCAAGTTCCTGACGGCGACCGACCTGACGGCTGGGGCTTCTCCGGCGTCGCCGCCCGACGAGGACGCCTGGAAGACAGTGCTGCTCGACGAGGCGACCGGCCAGCCGGTGGTCCCGAACGGCTCGATGGGGTTCCGCTACGCGGACTCCGGCAAGGGCCGCTGGAACCTCGACCTCGACGGGGTGCGTCCCGCCCTGACGATGGCCGGCCCGGGCGCCGAGCAGGTCGAGGTGCTGCTGCCGGCCTTCCTCGAGGCCGACGGGTCGGGGTCGGTCCTGCGCCGTGGCGTCCCCGCGCGCCGGGTCGGTGGACACCTCGTCACGACCGTCTTCGACCTCATGCTCGCCCAGTACGGCGTGGCTCGCGACGGGCTGCCGGGGGAGTGGCCCACCGGCTACGACGACGTCGCCACGCCCTACACGCCCGCGTGGCAGGCCGAGATCACCGGTGTCCCGGCCGAGCAGTGCATGCGGGTGGCGCGCGAGTTCGCGACGAACTCCGAACAGTCACAGGGCCGCTCGATGATCATCATGGGCGCCGGCATCTGCCAGTGGTTCCACGGCGATGCGACCTACCGCTCGATCCTGTCGCTGCTGATCCTCACCGGCTGCATGGGGCGCAACGGCGGCGGCTGGGCGCACTACGTCGGGCAGGAGAAGTGCCGCCCCATCACCGGCTGGATCAGTCTCGCCAACGCGCTCGACTGGAGCCGGCCGCCGCGCACCATGATCGGCACGGCGTACTGGTACATGCACACCGACCAGTGGCGCAACGACGGGTACTCCGCCGACTCGCTCGCGTCACCCCTCGCGAAGGGCCACCTCGCGGGCAAGCACACGGCCGACACGATCGCGGAGTCGGCGCGTCTCGGGTGGATGCCCTTCTACCCGCAGTTCGGCACGAACCCGATCCAGGTCGCCGAGGACGCCGAGGCCGCCGTCGAGGCGGGCACCGCCCCCAGCGCGGCGGCATACGTGGCCGGTGCGCTCCACGACGGCACCCTCAAGGCCTCCATCGAGGACGTCGATGCCCCCGAGAACTGGCCGCGCACCCTCGTGCTCTGGCGCAGCAACCTCATGGGCAGCTCCGCCAAGGGCAACGAGTACTTCCTGCGCAACCTGCTCGGAACCCACCACAACGTCCTCGGTAGCGAGAACCCCGTGACACCAAGGCCGGCCGACGTGAAGTGGCACGACGAGGCACCACAGGGCAAGCTCGACCTCCTCCTGTCGGCCGACTTCCGGATGACCTCCACGACGCTGCTCTCGGACATCGTGCTGCCCGCGGCGACCTGGTACGAGAAGCACGACCTCAGCTCGACCGACATGCACCCGTTCGTGCACGCCTTCACGCCGGCCATCGACCCGCCGTGGGAGGCCAAGAGCGACTTCGACCTCTTCCACCTCCTGGCCCAGAAGTTCTCGGACCTCGCGAAGACGCACCTGGGCACGGTCAAGGACCTCGTCAGCGTGCCGCTCATGCACGACACCCCCGGCGAGACCGCCCAGCCGGGCGGTCGCGTCGTCGACTGGCGCAGCACCGGGGAGCCGGGCACGCCGGGGCGCACCATGCCGGTCTTCCAGGTGGTCGAGCGCGACTACACCGCGATCGCCGAGAAGCTCGCGACGGTGGGCCCGCTCGCCGACACCCTCGGCTTCACCGTCAAGAACGTCACGTTCAAGGTCGCCGAGGAGGCCCAGCGGCTCGCCAGGAAGAACGGCGTCATGCTCGGCGGCGCCGGCGACGGGCGGCCCGCGATCGACACCGACGAGAAGCTCGCCGAGGCCATCCTCACCTTCTCGGGAACGACCAACGGGCACCTCGCCGTGCAGGGCTTCAAGACCCTCGAGGAGCGGGTCGGCAAGAAGCTCGTCGACCTCGCCGAGGGTGCCGAGGAGAAGCGGATCTCCTTCGCCGACACGCAGGTCCAGCCCGTCCCCGTCATCACCTCACCCGAGTGGTCGGGCTCCGAGACCGGCGGCCGACGCTACGCGCCCTTCACCGTCAACATCGAGAGGCTCAAGCCCTTCCACACACTGACGGGGCGGATGCACTTCTACCTCGACCACGACTGGATGCTGGACGTCGGGGAGGCCCTGCCGATCTACCGGCCACCGCTCGACATGCACCGGCTCTTCGGTGAGCCGAAGCTCGGACCGGACGGCGCGAAGCAGGTGACGGTGCGCTACCTGACCCCGCACAGCAAGTGGTCGATCCACTCGGAGTACCAGGACAACCTGCTCATGCTCTCCCTGTCGCGCGGTGGCCCGACGGTGTGGATGAGCCCGCAGGACGCCGGCTCGATCGACGTCAGCGACAACGACTGGGTCGAGTGCACCAACGCCAACGGCGTGCTCGTCGCGCGCGCCATCGTCAGCCACCGGATGCCTGAGGGCGTCGTCTACGTGCACCACGCGCAGGAGCGCACCATCGACGTCCCCAAGTCCGAGGCAACCGGCCGGCGCGGCGGCATCCACAACTCGGTGACCCGCCTGCTGGTCAAGCCGACCCACCTCATCGGCGGCTACGCCCAGCTGTCCTACACCTTCAACTACCTCGGCCCCACCGGCAACCAACGCGACATGGTCTCGACCGTGCGCAAGCGCTCGCAGGAGGTGACGTACTGATGCGTGTCATGGCCCAGATGGGCATGGTGATGAACCTCGACAAGTGCATCGGCTGCCACACGTGCTCGGTCACGTGCAAGCAGGCGTGGACCAACCGCGCCGGCACCGAGTACGTCTGGTTCAACAACGTCGAGACCCGCCCCGGACAGGGCTACCCGCGCCGCTACGAGGACCAGGAGACGTGGCGCGGCGGCTGGACCCTCACGAGCCGGGGCAACCTCAAGCTCAAGGCCGGCGGCCGCGTGCAGAAGCTGCTCGGCATCTTCGCCAGCCCCGTGCAGCCCAAGCTGGCCGACTACTACGAGCCGTGGACCTACGACTACCAGACGCTCGTCGAGGCCCCCCTCGGCGACGACTTCCCGGTGGCGCGGCCCAAGTCGCTCATCACGGGCGAGAACACCAAGGTCACCTGGTCGGCGAACTGGGACGACAACCTCGGCGGCACGAGCCAGCTCGGACACCTCGACCCGCTCGTCGAGAAGGTGCGCCGCCAGTCGGAGGACAAGATCCGCTTCGAGCTCGAGCAGACCTTCATGTTCTACCTCCCCCGCATCTGCGAGCACTGCCTGAACCCGTCGTGCATGGCGTCGTGCCCGTCCGGTGCGATCTACAAGCGCGAGGAGGACGGCATCGTCCTCGTCGACCAGGACCGGTGCCGCGGCTGGCGCCAGTGCATCACCGGCTGCCCGTACAAGAAGATCTACTTCAACCACAAGAGCGGCAAGGCAGAGAAGTGCACCTTCTGCTACCCGCGCATCGAGGTGGGCCTGCCGACCGTCTGCTCCGAGACGTGCGTGGGCCGGCTGCGCTATCTCGGCCTCTTCCTCTACGACGCCGACCGCGTCACCGCGGCGGCAGCGACGCCCGACGACGGCGACCTCTACGAGGCGCAGCTCGACCTCATGCTCGACCCCAACGACCCGGAGGTGGTCGCGGCGGCCCGGCGCGACGGCATACCGGACGACTGGATGGACGCGGCGCGGCGCTCGCCCGTCTACGCCCTGGCCAAGAAGTACCGCGTCGCGCTGCCCCTGCACCCGGAGTACCGCACCATGCCGATGGTCTGGTACGTCCCGCCGCTGTCGCCCGTCGTGGATCTGCTTGCGTCACAAGGCCATGACGCCGAGAGCCGCGACGTGCTCTTCGGGGCCATCGAGGCGCTGCGCATCCCCGTCGAGTACCTCGCCGAGCTGTTCACGGCCGGTCGCGCCGACATCGTGACCGGTGTGCTGCGCAAGCTCGCCGCGATGCGCGCCTACATGCGCGACGTGTCGCTGGGCCGCGACGGCGACCCGTCCATCCCGGCCGCGGTCGGGCTCGAGGAGGAGACCCTCTACGAGATGTACCGCCTCATGGCGATCGCGAAGTACGACGATCGCTACGTCATCCCGACCGCGCACGTCGAGCGCGCGCACGAGCTCGAGGAGCTCGGCTGCTCGCTCGCCTACGACGAGGGGCCCGGCATGTACGAGTCAGGGCCGTTCGGCGAGGCGAGCGGCCGGCCCGCGCCGGTCGCGGTCGAGACGTTCAACGCCCTCAAGCAGCGCCAGACGACGGACTCGGCGACGTCGAGCGAGGAGCTGCGGGGCCGCGTCAACCTGCTCAACTGGGACGGCAACGGCACCCCGCCGGGCCTCTTCCCCGGCAACGAGCGCGGGAACGAGCGTGGCACCGATCGCGGCACCGAGTGGGAGGTGGCGCCGTGATCGGCCTGCGCTCGAGGGCCCGCCGCGCGGAGGAGCGGCGCGGCCGGTCCGCCGACCACCGGGTCGTGCACCTCGTCGCGTCCCGCTGCCTCGACTACCCGACCGGCGACCTCCTCGCAGCACTGCCGATGCTGGCCGATGCCCTTGCAGAGCAGGCGGGCTCGCCGGGTGCGCGCGAGCTGGTGACCCTCGTCGATCACCTGGGGTCGCAGCCGCTCGGGTCGCTGCAGCGCGCGTACGTCGACACGTTCGACCTGAGCCGCAAGCACGCCCTCTACCTGTCCTACTGGACCGACGGCGACACGCGGCGACGCGGCGAGGTGCTGGGACGGTTCAAGACGGCATACCGGCGCAGCGGCTTCCTCGTCGACACGCACGGGGAGCTGCCCGACTACCTGCCGATGGTGCTCGAGTTCGCAGCGTGCGCTGACGCGGAGGCCGGAGCCGCCCTGCTGCAGGAGTACCGCGCCAGCATCGAGCTGCTGCGGATCGCCTTGCAGGAGAAGCAGAGCCCGTATGCCGCCGCGGCCACAGGCGTGTGCGCCACCCTGCCCGGCGAGTCCCCGGCCGACCGCGCGGCCGTGATGGCGATGGTCGGCATGACGGGCCCGCAGCCGGCCGAGAGCGTCGGGCTGGAGCCGTACGACCCGAGACTCCTCCCGCTGCAACCGGTCTCGTCGAGCGCACCCCAGGAGGCACGAGCATGAGCACCTTCCTCTGGGGCGTGCTGCCCTACCTCTGCATCGCGAGCCTCGTCGGCGGCACGATCTGGCGCTACCGCTACGACAAGTTCGGCTGGACCACGCGCTCGTCACAGCTCTACGAGTCCCGGCTGCTGCGCATCGGCTCGCCGCTCTTCCACTTCGGCATCCTGCTCGTCTTCGTCGGGCACGTCGGTGGGCTCGTCATCCCCGAGGCGTGGACCGAGGCGGTCGGCGTCAGCGAGGGGCTCTACCACTTCAACGCGCTGCTCTTCGGCGGCCTCGCCGGCGTCTGCACCCTCGTCGGCATCCTCATCCTCGTCTACCGGCGGCGGCGCACCGGCCCGGTCTTCATGGCGACGACGAAGAACGACAAGCTGATGTACGTCTTCCTCGTGGCGGCCATCGTGCTCGGGCTGTGGACGACGCTCGTGAGCGTCGGCGCGGGCAGCGAGGCGCACAACTACCGCGAGACCGTGTCGCCGTGGTTCCGCTCGGTGTTCCTGCTGCAGCCCGACGTCGCCGCCATGGAGGAGGCGCCGATCCAGTTCCACGTCCACGCGATCGTCGGGATGCTGCTCTTCGCGCTGTGGCCGTTCACCCGGCTGGTGCACGCCTTCACGGCACCGCTGCACTACCTCTTCCGGCCCTACATCGTCTACCGCTCGCGCGACGCCCGCGGCACCGGCTCGCGTGCGAGCCGCCCGGGCTGGTCCGGCGTCGGCACGAGCGACCGGGAACGCCGATGACCACCTCGAACCATCGCTCACAGGAGAACTCATGAGTGCCAGCACCACCGCCGCGTCGACGGCCACCACCCCGTTGACCGGCCACACCCGCAACCTCGCCCTCGCCACGTTCGCCTTCGCCGTGACCTTCTGGGCGTGGAACCTCATCGGGCCGCTCGGTGTGCGCTACACCCAGCAGCTCGGGTTGTCGGGCAGCCAGAAGGCGCTGCTCGTCGCGACTCCGGTGCTCGTCGGGTCCCTGGGGCGCATCCCCGTCGGAGCTCTCACCGACCGGTTCGGCGGGCGTCTCATGTTCCCGGTGCTCACGCTGCTCTCGGTGCCCTTCGTGCTGCTCGTCGCACTCGCCGGCAACGTCAAGTCGTTCGCGCTGCTGCTCGTCTTCGGCTTCTTCCTCGGGATCGCGGGCACGACCTTCGCCGTGGGGATCCCCTTCGTCAACGCGTGGTTCGCGCCCGCCCGGCGCGGGTTCGCGACCGGCGTGTTCGGCGCAGGGATGGGCGGCACGGCGCTCTCGGCCTTCTTCACGCCGCGGTTCGTGACGTGGTTCGGCTACACGGCGACGCACATCATCATGTCGCTCGCCCTCGTCGCGACCGCCGCGATCTGCTGGTTCGGCATGCGCAACTCGCCGGTGTGGAAGCCGAACACCGACCCGGTCGTGCCCAAGCTGACCGCCGCCCTCAAGCTGCCGGTCACGTGGCGCATGTCGTTCCTGTACGCCGTCGCCTTCGGTGGGTTCGTCGCCTTCTCCACCTACCTGCCGACCTACCTCAAGGACATCTACTCCTTCGACCTGACGGCAGCGGGCACGCGCACCGCCGGCTTCGCCATCGCCGCGGTCGTCGCGCGTCCGCTCGGCGGCATCCTCAGCGACCGCATCGGCCCGCGGACGGTGCTCGCCATCTCGCTCGCCGGCACCGCCGCCCTCGCCGTGGTGCTCGCCCTGCGGCCACCGCTCGAGCTCCCCGCCGGCATCGCCTTCGTCGCCATCGCGTTCTTCCTCGGCCTCGGCACGGGCGGCGTCTTCGCCTGGGTCGCGCGGCTCGCGCCGCCCGAGCGGGTCGGCACCGTCACCGGTCTCGTCGGCGCGGCCGGTGGTCTCGGCGGCTACTTCCCGCCGCTCGTCATGGGCGCAACCTACGAGAAGGTCTTCGGCGGCTACGGCTTCGGCCTGGCGCTGCTGTGCCTCGTCGCGCTCGGCGCCCTGGCCTTCACGCTCGTCGGGATGCGCGAGCGCCGCGCCAACGCCTGAGACCTCACGACAGCGTGCGTATGCCGTCCGCCCGAGGTGGGCGGACGGCATACGTCCTCGAGATGTCCGAGCGGCCGGCCCCCGTCGAGTGCTCAGTTCGCCGGACGGGTCGGCACGGGATCACTGGTCGTCAGCGGGGGACCACGTAGCGCGGCTCCGTGAACCCGTTCGGGTCCTTGACCGGCAGGGGCGGCTGCGCCTGCTGGCACTGCATCGAGAGCGAGCAGCGCTGGAGGGTGTTCTGCGTCGCCGGGGACACCGGGGTGGAGGTGTTGCGCGAGATGACGAAGGTCGACTCGTCGGCCTCGAGGTGCCAGCTCCAGCCTGACACGAGCCGCGCGGCGTCGCCGCCGCCCACGACCACGGCTCCGTCGCTGACCCGCACGACACCGGCGCTGAACCAGAACCCGCCGTCGACGTAGTGCGACCCGACGAGGTAGGTGCCCCGGCTCGAGAACGCCGTCGGCTGGAACATCGACGGGTTGCCCTTCTGCCCGCAGCGCTCGATCGTCTTCGGGAAGTCCGGCCGCGTCAGGTCGACGACGGCCCAACAGAAGTCCTCGAACGTGTCGCTGGCGACGTTCCACGACAGCGCTGCCCGGCTGCGGTCGGCCGAGACCGCCACGATGTGCGCGGGGAGCCTGCGGGTGGCGCCGGTGGTGAGGTTCCACTCGAGCGAGCCCTGGGTCTCGTCGCCGTTCAGGTACGCGACGTCGCCGACGACCGCGCCGGCCTCGCGCTGGTCCTGGCGCTGCGCCACGACCGACCCGTCCGCGGCGTAGACCGCGACCGCGTTCGACGTGCCGCTCTTGACGAGCACCCGTGAGCCGTCGGGCGACACGACGTACGAGCCGCCGTCGCGGACGGCGCGCACCGTCTTGCCCGTGGGCGACAGGATCTCGAGCTCGGTCTGCGCGTTCGGTGTCGACAGCCGCGACATGAGCACGAAACCGCCGTTGCCCAGCACCGCGAAGCTCTCGACGACGGTGCCCTTCTCGAGACGGATGACGGTGTCGCCGACGCGGATCGTGTCGTCCACGGCATACGTGTTGGAGCGCGTCGCGACGGCTCGGACCGGTGCGCCGCTCCGCGGCGGCGAGGTGGGCGGCGTCGACACGGAGCCGGTGGGCGACGGCACCGACGTGGTCGTCGAGGGGACGGCCGGCACCGGTGCGTTGCCCCGGCCGGACCAGACGGTCGGCACCGCGATGGCGATGGCCGCCACCGCGACGGTCGCGCCGACGAGGGCGCGGGTGCGCTGGTCGCGACGGCGTCGGGCGATGGCGACGGGGGCGAAGTCCCCGGGCACCTCGACGCGGTCGGCCTCCTGCCGCAGCAGGGTCTGGAGCTCGTGCTCCCGGTCGTGGGTGTTCACGGCGTGACCTCCTTCATCGTGCTGCGCAGCGACCGGATCGCGCGGCTCGTGTGGCTCTTGACGGTGCCGACGGAGCATCCGAGGATCTCCGCGGTCTGGGCCTCGCTGAGGTCCTCGTAGTAACGCAGGACGACGGCGGCCCGCTGCTGCGGAGCGAGCGAGCGCACGTGCGCCCACAGCTCGCTGTCATGTGCCGGGGCGTCGATCGCCGCCGGGTCCATGACGCGGATCAGCTCGCTGTCGGTCCGCTCGCGGTGGCGCCACGTGCGCCGCCACCACGACGTGTGCTCGTTGACCATGATCTTGCGGACGTACGCGTCGGGTGACTCGACGCCGCTGATGTGGTCCCACTTCGCGTACGCCTTGGCGAGGGCCGACTGCACGAGGTCCTCGGCGGCATACGCGTCGCCCGTGAGCAGGTAGGCGAAGCGGGCGAAGGACTTCTGACGCGCTCGCACGTACGCCGAGAAGTCGGCCTCGCGATCGATGTTTCCCACCGGACACCCCCTGGGTCGACGTGGATGGACGCACTCTCAACGCGGTGAGGGCGCGCCGAGGTTGTCGTCCGCCGACAGATCTCTCCCCAGTGTCCTGCGGCCGGGCCCCGAGGGTGCAGGCTTGGCGGATGATCTACCACCTGGCCGAGGAGGCCGACTGGGAGCAGGCCCGGCGCGACGGCAGCTACACGCGCTCGACGCGCGGGGTCTCGCTCGAGGAGGAGGGCTTCATCCACGCGTCGTCGGAGCAGCAGTGGCCGGTCGTCCGGGCGCGGTTCTACGCCGACGTGGCCGGGCCGCTCGTGCTGCTGCACATCGACGAGTCACGCCTGACACCTGAGGTGGTGCACGAGGTCGGTGACCCGGCGACGGGCGAGTCGTTCCCCCACGTCTACGGCCCCATCGACGTCGACGCCGTCGTCGACACCACCGTCCTCCCGCCACCCCACGACGCCTGACTCGGCAAGCACCCCTCGCCTCCCGGTTCGAGTGCCCATTTCCCGACGCCGGGTCCTCGTCGAGTGCACACTTCCCGACGCGACCTTTCCCGTCGAGTGCCCAGTTCCCGACGCGACCTTTCCCGTCGAGTGCCCAGTCCCCGACGGCCGAGATCAGTCCGGGTGTATGCGCCCCCGCCCCGACTTGACGTCGGAGCGCCGCTTCTTGCCCGCCAGCCTGCGGTGTTGTGATCCCTTGGTCGGCTTCGTCGCGCGGCGCGGCAGTGGCGGGGGAGCCAGAGCCTCACGGAGGAGGTCGGCGAGGCGCTCGCGGGCGGCGGCGCGGTTGCGCAGCTGCGACCGGTGCTCGCTGGCGACCACCGTGACCCGACCTCCGACGAGACGGGGGCCGAGGTTTGCGAGGGCGCGCTCACGCTGTGCCGCAGAGAGGGCGACGGACGTGCCCGGCTCGTAGACGAGCTCGACCCGGCTGTCGGCCGTGTTGACCCCCTGGCCGCCAGGTCCCGACGCCCGGCTGAACCGCTCGAGGAGCTCGGAGGCGGGTATGACGAGCCCGCGCCGCAGACCGGGGCCGTCGGCGAGGACGAGGTCTCCGCCCGGCTCGCTCACGCTCCCATTGTGTCGGGAAGTGGGCACTCGACGGGTGGGGCGTCGGGAAGTGGGCACTCGACGGTCGAGTGCCCACTTCCTGGGGTGGATGCGGGGGTGGTCCCAGCCGGGTCAGCGAGGGGGCATACGGAGGGCGCCGTCGAGGCGGATGACCTCACCGTTGAGCATCGGGTTGTCGATGATGTGGCGCACGAGCGAGGCGTACTCGGTCGGGTTGCCGAGGCGCGACGGGTGCGGCACCTGCTTCTCGAGGATCTCCTTGACCTCACCGGGCAGCCCGGCGAGCATCGGCGTCTCGAACGTGCCGGGCGCGATCGTCATGACGCGGATCGCCTTGTCGGCGAGGTCGCGGGCGGCCGACAGGGTGAGACCGACGATGCCGCCCTTGCTCGCGGCATACGCGGCCTGCCCGATCTGACCGTCGTAGGCGGCGATGCTCGCGGTGTTGACGATGACGCCGCGGTCGCCGTCGACGGGCTCGTTGGCCAGCATCGCCGCTGCGGCGAGGCGCATGACGTTGAACGACCCGACGAGGTTGATGTCGACGACCGTCCGGAAGGTGTCGAGCGACAGCGGCCCGCCACGGCCGAGGACCCGCCCCGGCGTCGCGACCCCGGCGCAGTTGACGGCGATGCGCAGCTCGCCGAGCGAGGTGGCCTTGTCGACGGCGGCCTGGACCTGCGTCTCGTCGCGCACGTCGGCGGCGACGAAGTGCGCGCTGCCGGCCCGCTCGGACTCGAGCTCGGCGACGAGCGCCGGGGCCGTGGACCCCTCGAGGTCGATGATGACGACCGTCGCGCCGTCGGCGACGAGGCGGCGCGCGGTGGCGCCGCCGAGGCCGGAGCCGCCGCCGGTGACGATGGCGACGGTGGACGAGTTCAGCTGCATGACAGGCCTTTCGGGCGTCGGGGGGTCAGCGGGCGAGGAGGTGGCGCGAGATGACGAGCCGCTGGATCTGGTTGGTGCCCTCGAAGATCTGGGTCACCTTCGCCTCGCGCATGTAGCGCTCGAGCGGGAAGTCCTCGGTGTAGCCGGCCCCGCCGAGGACCTGGACGGCGTCGGTCGTGACCTTCATCGCGGCATCGGTGGCGACGAGCTTGGCGACGGCCGCCTCCTTGCTGAACCCGCGGCCGGCGTCCTTGAGCCGGGCGGCGTGGAGGTAGGTGGCGCGGGCCGACGTGACGGCCGCTTCCATGTCGGCGAGGAGGAAGGCGAGGCCCTGGAAGTCGCCGATGCGCCGGCCGAACTGCTGGCGCTCGTTGGCGTAGTCGGCAGCGGCGTCGAGCGCCGCCTGGGCGAGGCCGGTCGCCGCGGCGGCGATGCCGAGGCGTCCGGCGTCGAGGGCCGACAGCGCGAGCTTCATGCCGTCACCCTCCCTACCGATGAGGCGCGCGCCGTCGACGGGCACGGCGTCGAACATGACCTGCGAGACGGGGTCGCAGTGCAGGCCCATCTTCTTCTCGGGCTCGGCGAAGGTGAGGCCCGGGGCGTCGCCCGGCACGATGAAGGTCGAGAGGCCCCTGCCGCCGTCGTCGGACGTGCGGGCGAAGGTCGTGTAGTAGTCGGCGTGGCCCGCGTGCGAGATCCACGCCTTGGTGCCCTTGAGCGACCAGCCGGCGTCGGTGCGCGTCGCGCGGGTCGTCATCGAGGCGATGTCGGAGCCGGCAAGAGGCTCGGACAGGCAGTAGGCGCCGAGCTGCTCGCCCGAGAGCATGTCGGGAAGGAGCGCCTCCTGCTGCTCCTTCGTGCCGAACGTCGCCACGGGGTATGCCGTCAGGCTGTGCACACTGACACCGACCGCGACGCTCATCCACACCGAGGCGATCTCCTCGACGACCTGCAGGTAGACCTCGTAGGGCTGGTCGGCGCCGCCGAACTCCTCGGGGTAGGGCAGCGACAGCAGGCCCGCCCGGCCGAGGGTGCGGAAGGCCTGCTCGGGGAAGGTGCGGGCGCGCTCCGCCTCGTCCACCTTGGGCGCGAGGTCCTTGCGGCAGATCTCGCGGGTGAGCTCGATGAGGTCGGTGGCTTCGTCGGTCGGCATCAGCCTCGTCGCTGGCATGGCCTAGATACTAGGACGTCCGAGCATTTCGTCCAAAGTGTGAGACGTCGACGGGGGTTAGGGGCTTGTTAGTGCCGGGCGCTCTCATGGGCCGGGCCAGCACCATCGGACTGCTCACCAGGAAGGACCGACATGTTCAAGAAGCTCGGAACCGCCCTCGTCGCACTGGCCGCCCTCACGGCCGCCGCGATCGTCGCGGCACCAGCCGCCAACGCCACGGCTCGCAACGGAGTGTGCGAGAGCGGCGAGTTCTGCCTCTACTACAACAGCGGCCAGGCCGGTTCGCGCGTCGACCTCGTCAACTCCCAGCGCGACTACGGCAGCGGCACCGGCTGCATCGAGTTCGTCAGCAGCGGCGCCGGCCAGGGCCAGTGCGTCAAGAACAACACGGCCTCCGTCTGGAACCGCACCGGCAAGCCCGTCTTCGTCTTCTACAACAGCGACTTCGGGGGCACCTACGACCAGATCCCCGACGGCGCCCAGGTCAACCTCAACAGCAACGTCTACAACAACAACGCCTCGCAGATCGTCGGCGACGCCTCGCTGCGCTTCCCGCTCGCCGTCAACCAGGCCGACATCAAGAACCGCACGCCGCACTGGTGCTGGGACAGCAAGACGAACTGCCACCACGACTACAACGCCGCCGACATCTTCTCCGCGACCGGGACGTCGGTCCTCTCGCCGGTGGGCGGCACCGTCATGACGAAGAACGTGCGCGCCGGCAGCACCGGGTGCGACAGCGTCGGCAGCACCGTCACCGTCAAGGACGGCTTCGGCCGCCTCTGGTACTTCGCCCACATGGACGACAGCCCCGCCCCGGTCGTCGCGGTCGGCCAGACCGTGAGCAAGGGCCAGCGCATCGGCTACGTGGGGACGAAGTACCACGCCCTCTGCACCGACCCCCACCTGCACATCGACATGCGCGTCGGCGTCGACTCGCGGGTCTCGTGCAGCGCGGCCGCGTGCGCGAGCTACGGCTTCGTCAACAACCAGCCGCTGCTGCGCACCGCCTTCCTCGACCTCCCGTGAGTCGGCACCCCGGCTGAACACCTCCCGACCGCGGGCGTCGGCGCACGAGCGCCGGCGCCCGCGTCCGCGCCACCACCCGCGCCCCGGCACACGTCGTCGGAAACCGGAGGACGAGCGCCCCCCGACGGCCCTACTGTCGAGCCGTGCTCCGGCTCCTGCGCCGCCCGCTGCGCGAGACCCCGGCGACGCCGACCTTCTACGTGCTGACGGCCGTCGCGGCCTTCGCGTATGCCGCCTGCTTCACCCTCAACCTCGTCTTCCAGTACCGCGTGGTCGGGCTCGACCCCTTCCAGATGGTGTTCGTCGGCACGGTGCTCGAGGCGACCTGCTTCGTCTTCGAGGTGCCCACCGGCCTCGTCGCCGACCTGTGGAGCCGGCGGGCATCGGTCATCATCGGCTTCCTCCTCGTCGGGGTGGGCTTCGCGGTCGAGGGCGTGCTCGCCACCTTCGCCGCGGCGCTCGTCGGCAACGTCGTGTGGGGCATCGGCTACACCTTCACCTCCGGCGCGCTGCAGGCGTGGATCACTGACGAGGTGGGGGAGGAGGAGGTGGCCGAGGTGTTCACCCGGGAGACCCAGCTGGACCTCACCTTCGGCTTCGTCGGCACGCTGACCGCCGGCGTGCTGGGCCTCGTGGCCCTGCGCCTGCCGATCATCGTCGCCGGCGCCACCCTCGTGCTCCTCGCCGTCGGGCTGCTGCTCACGATGCCCGAGCGGCACTTCCGCCCGACGCCGCGGAACGAGCGGGAGACCTTCGGGCACCTGCGCAGCCAGTTCGTCGCCGGCCTGCGGATCGCTCGTGGCCGCAGGGTGGTCCGCGTCTTCCTCTTCGTCAGCCTGCTCGTCGGCCTGTCCAGTGAGGTCTTCGACCGGCTCTGGCAGGTGCGGGTGCTCGACGCGTTCGACATGCCGGAGCTCTTCGGCGGTGACGAGGCCATCGCCTTCACCGCCTTCGCGCTCGTCGGCTCACTCGTCTCACTCGGCGCGTCGCTGGCAAGCAGTCGCTGGTTGCCGCGGCACGTCGTCGATGCCAGTCCCGGGACGCCCGTCGCCGTCGCAGCCGTGGTGCAGGTGCTGGCCGTCGTCGGCGTCGCCCTGCTCGGGAACCTCTGGCTGGTGCTCGTCGCGCTCTGGCTGCACAGCGCGAGCCGCGCGTTCGCCGGCCCGATCGAGGCGACGTGGCTCAACCGCAACCTCGAGTCCTCGACGCGCGCGACCGTGCTGTCGATGAACAGCCAGGCCAACGCGATCGGGCAGGTCGCCGGCGGCCCTCCGCTCGGTGCGCTCGCGGCGCGCACCTCGATCCCGCTCGCCCTCGTCGTCGCGGCGGCCGTCCAGCTGCCGGCCGTCGCCGCCTTCCTCCGCGTGCGTCGGGTCGCGGGCAGGCCGGACGTCACGGTGGACCCTGCCGAGGCTCAGCGCGGGTAGGTGCGCACCTCGGTGGCCTTGACGGCGGCCCAGACCTGCTGACCGACCTGCAGGCCGAGTGCGGTCACGGACTCGAGCGTCACCTCGGCCGTGACCGGCAGGGCGCCGACGAGCCCGACGCGCGCCGACTGGCCCTGCACGGTGACGGACGCGACGCGCAGCCGCCACGTGTTGCGCGGTGATCCCTCGGGCTGGTGGAGGTGCAGCGACACGGCGCTCGGGGGGATGGTCGCCCAGACCCGGCCCTCGGTCGGGCTCGTGGTGACGACCACGCCGCCCTCGCCGGTGGTCACGTGCCCCCGCGAGTCCCCTTCTCCGGCATACAGGTTGAGTCCGACGACGGTAGCGACGTAGGGGCTGCGCGGCTCGCTGAGCACCTCCGCCGGCGTGCCGGACTGGGTGACGTGGCCGTCCTCGACGAACACGAGGTGGTCGGCGAGGGTGAGCGCGTCGAGCGGGTCGTGGGTGACGAGCACGGTGATGCCGCCGTATGCCGTCAGGCGGGTCGCGAGGTCGCTGCGGGTGCGCGCGCGCGTGTCGGGGTCGAGGGCGGCGAGGGGCTCGTCGAGCAGGAGCAGGGAGGGGTCCGTCGCGAGGGCTCGAGCCAGGGCGACGCGGGCCTGCTGCCCCGACGACAGCTGGCGCGGGCGGGAGGAGGCGCGCTCCAACAGGTCCACCCGGCCGAGCTCTTCGCGGGCGCGGTCGCGCGCGCGATGGCGGTCGACTCCCCGGCTGCGCGGACCGTAGGCGACGTTGTCGAGGGCGGTCAGGTGCGGGAAGAGGAGGCTGTCGGCGAGCATCAGGCCGACCGTGCGCTGCTCGGGGGGCAGGGCGCGACGCCCGTCGTCCCAGGCCTGCCCATCGACGCGGACGTGACCCTCGGCGACACGCAGGATGCCGGCCAGCGCGAGAACCGTCGTCGTCTTGCCGCCGCCGTTGGGGCCGAGGACGCCGACGACCTGGCCGGGCTCGGCCCGAAGTGACACGTCGACGTCGATCGCACCGCGCGACAGGCGGACTCGCGCATCGAGGCTCACCGCAGCCACCTGCCACGCAGCACCCCGAGCACGAGCACGCTGACGGCCAGCAGCATGATCGAGATCGAGATCGCCACCTGCGGATCTCGCTCCAGCTCGACGTAGACGAGGAGCGGGAGGGTCTGCGTGCGGCCCTGGAAGTTGCCGGCGAAGGTGATCGTCGCACCGAACTCGCCGAGCGCGCGGGCCCAGGCGAGGGCGAGCCCGCTCGCGATGCCGGGCAGCACCAGGGGGATGCCCACCGTGCGCAGGTAGCGCAGCTCGCCGGCGCCGAGGGTGCGGGCCACCGACTCGAGACGTGCGTCGAGACCGCGCATCGCGCCCTCCACGGCGAGCACGTAGTAGGGCATGGCCACGAAGGTCTCGGCGAGCACCACGGCCACGGTCGTGAACGGGATCTGAACGCCGAACGGCGCCAGGTGCTGACCGAGCAGCCCGTTGCGGCCCCACGCCATGAGCAGGGCCACGCCACCGACCACCGGAGGGAGCACCAGCGGCACGGTGAGCAGCGCACGCAGCCAGCTCGTCGCCGGGTGGTCCGAGCGCGCGAGGAACCAGGCCAGGGGAGTGCCGAGCAGCAGGCACAGCGCAGCGGTGCACGACGTCGTCGTGAGCGAGAGCCGCAGCGCCGGAAGGACGGTCGGTGTCGCGAGGTCCGCCGGGATGCGTGCCCAGTCCGCCCGCACGAGGAGCGCAGCCAGCGGCACGACGAGGAGCAGGAGGGCCAGCCCCGCCGGGACGCCGAGGGCGAGGCGGGTGCGCCACCGGCCGGCATACCTCATGTCACGGCATCCTTCCGGCCGACACCGGCTCGGCCGGTCAGGGCGCGCCGAGCCCGAACGACTGCACCGTGGCCAGGCCCTGGGCGCTCAGCACGTAGGCGACGAACGCCTTGGTCGCGGCGTCGTCGGCGAGCCGGATGACGGGATAGTCGAGCCGCGTGTTGAACGGCACCTGGATGGCCACGCCCGTGACGGCGTCCTTCGCGGCGACGACGTCGGAGTGGTAGACGACGGCGGCGTCGGCCTCGCCGAGCTTCACCTTGGCGAGGGTGGCTTTGACGTCGACCTCCTTGCTGACGACGTTGGGCACGATGCGCGCCTTCCTGAAGGTCGCCTGGGCGGCCTTGCCGCAGGGCACGGTGTCGGCGCAGAGGACGACCTTGACCGTGGGCTTGCCGAGGTCGTTGACCGACGTGACACCGGCCGGGTTGCCCGGCGGCACGGCGATCTCGAGCACGTTGGTGGCGAAGGTCCGGGTCTGCTTGACCAGGCTCTTGTCGAGGGGCTCGGCTGCGGCGGCGCCGGCGAGCGCGATGACCTGCGCGGGTGCGCCGTTGTTGACCTGCTGGACGAGGGTGCTGCTCGAGCCGTAGGACGTCTCGACGGTGACGCCGGGGTTGGCGGCCTCGAAGTCAGCCTTCAGCCGGTCGAACGACTCGGTGAGTGACGCGGCAGCCAGCACCGTGACGGTCCCCTCGAGTCGCTGCGCCTGGGCCCCCGGGGCACCGGACGACCCCTGGCGTCCGGTGCTCCCGGCGGAGTCGGTGCCGGCGCCGCAGGCGGCGAGCGCGAGGGGCACGAGAGCGAGGACCGCCACCGTGACGGTCACGCCGAGGGAGGGTCGGGGGCGCGGGCGGTTCGGCGCGGTCGCGCTCATACGGGCACCTCGACGACGACGTGGGTCGACTTGACGCTCGCGACGGCGACCGAACCGACCTCGAGGCCGAGGTCGTCGACGGACTCGCTCGAGAGGAGCGAGACGATGCGGAACGGCCCGCACTGCAGCTCGACCTTGGCCATCACGGTGTCCTTGGTGATCGCCGTGACGATGCCGCGCAACCGGTTGCGGGCCGAGGCGCTGCCGATGGCGCCCACGGCCGCCGGGTGGGCCAGCTCCTGTGCGACGGTTGCCAGCTGGGCCCCGTCGACGGTGCGGCGCCCGGCGTCGTCGGTGCCGCCGTCGAGCCGGCCCGAGTCGACCATGCGGCGGACGGTGTCGTCGGAGACGCCGAGCAGCGCGGCGGCCTCGGTGATGCGCAGATGCGGCATGGGAAGCACTCTACCTCCGCATCTGCGGAACACGCGGCTGTTCACGGGCGCAGCTGAGCGTCCTCAGGCGCCCCCGAGCGTCCTCACCGAGAAAGCGATCCGTCCGGACGGATCGCTTTCTCGATGAAAAGGAGGGGTTGACACCATGGCGCGGCGGGCGTGTAATCAATCTATCGATTGATCAAGGATTTGGTTGATAATGATCCTCACGCCGGTCTCGGACGCCGACCTCGACCGCGCCTTCGCGGCCCTGGCCGACCCGGTCCGGCGCGCCATCATCGCCCGCCTCAGCCGAGGGCCCGCGACCGTCAACGAGCTCGCCGAACCGTTCGAGATCAGCAAGCAGGCCGTCAGCAAGCACATCCAGGTGCTCGAGCTCGCCGGCCTCGTGAGCCGGACCCGCGACGCCCAGCGCCGCCCCGTCCACCTCGAGGCCGCGCGGCTCGAGGCCATGACGGCCTGGATCGACCGCTACCGCCTCCTCGCCGAGCAGCGGTTCCGCAGCCTCGACGCGCTCCTCGAACGCACCACGTCAGGCAACACCGACGCCAACACCAACACCAACACGAACCAGCACACCCACAAGGAGCAGTAGCCATGAGCCACCCGCTGAACATCGACGCCCCCTCCGGCAAGCCGTGGATCGACTTCACGCGCGAGTTCGACGCCCCGGTCGAGGCCGTCTTCAACGCCCATCGCGACCCCGAGCTCGTCCGCCAGTGGCTCGGCCCGCGCGGCTACGAGATGGACATCGAGCGCTGGGACTTCACGTCCGGCGGCGGCTACCGCTACACCCATCGCGACGGCGACAACGTCTACGGCTTCCACGGCACCTTCCACACCGTCCGCGACAACGAGCTGGCGATCCAGACGTTCGAGTTCGAGGGTGCGCCCGACGAGGTCGCCATCGAGTTCATGCGCTTCGTCGACCTCGGCGACGGCCGCTGCCGGCTCGAGGGCCACAGTGTCGGCCCGACCGTCGAGGGCCGCGACATGATGATCGAGAGCGGCATGGAGAAGGGCATGGTCGAGGGCTACGAGCGCCTCGACGAGCTCGTCGCCTCCGCATCGACCGCCGCCGCATCGACCGCCTCCGCGCAGGCCTGAAGGCCATGGACTGGACCCTCGAGGTGGTCATCGTCCCGGTCAGCGACCTCGACGCCGCGATCGCCTTCTACCGCGACCAGGTCGGGTTCACCCTCGACCACGACACGAAGAACGAGCACATGCACGTCGCCCAGCTGACGCCGCGCGGCTCCGGGTGCTCGATCGTCGTCGGCGACATCCCCGCCCAGCAGGAGATGGCCCCGGGCTCGCTCAAGGGCGTGCAGCTCGTCGTGGCCGACGCCGAGGCGGCCCGCGCCGAGCTCGTCGGACGCGGCGTCGAGTGCTCGGAGGTCCAGACGATCGACCCGCGAGACGGAGGCACGTTCTTCGGGTTCGCCGACCCGGACGGCAACACGTGGGCGGTCCAGCAGATCAGGGCCCGCGCCGACAAGCCGCTCATCCCGGTCGAGCACCGGGGCCGGTTCGGAGAAGGCGTCGAGCTCTGAACGACGGGCCGGCGGCACGGCGACAAGGTGTGCCGTCGGCCGGGTGACGACCCTCTCGAACGACGCGTTCAGTGGCGAGCGCAGTGTTCTACCGCTGAGTTCGCCACCGAACGCGTCGTTCGGCTGCGGATCGAGCGCTGGCAGGCGCGACGGGGCGGGTTCCCCCGGGCGGCCCGGCGACGGCATACTGACGCGCATGAGCAGCGTCCCCCAGCAGCGCGTCCTCACGACCGCGATCCCCGGCCCCCGGTCCGTCGAGCTCCAGAAGCGCAAGACGGCGGCCGTGTCCGCCGGCGTCTCCACCGGCCTGCCCGTCTACGTCGAGCGGGCGGGCGGCGGCATCCTCGTCGACGTCGACGGCAACCAGCTCATCGACTTCGGCTCGGGCATCGCCGTGACGACGGTGGGCAACGCCGCACCGCGCGTCGTCGAGCGCGTCACCGCGCAGGTGCAGGACTTCACCCACACGTGCTTCATGGTGACCCCCTACGAGGAGTACCTCGAGGTCGCCGAGGCCCTCAACGACCTCACGCCCGGTGACCACGAGAAGCGCACCGCCCTGTTCAACTCCGGCGCCGAGGCCGTCGAGAACGCCGTCAAGGTCGCCCGCCACTACACCGGCCGCAACGCCGTCGTCGCGTTCGACCACGCGTACCACGGCCGCACCAACCTCACGATGGCCCTGACGGCCAAGAACATGCCCTACAAGCACAGGTTCGGCCCGTTCGCCGGCGAGGTCTACCGCGCCCCGATGAGCTACCCGTTCCGCTGGCCGGGCGGCCCGGCCGACTGCGCCAAGGAGTCGTTCGACGTCTTCGTGTCGCAGGTGCACGCCCAGGTCGGGGAGGAGAACCTCGCCGCCGTCATCCTCGAGCCGATCCAGGGCGAGGGCGGGTTCATCGTCCCCGCAGCGGGATTCGTCAAGCAGGTCGCCGAGTGGTGCCGCGAGAACGGCATCGTCTTCATCGCCGACGAGGTGCAGACGGGCTTCTGCCGCACCGGCGACTGGTTCGCGAGCGAGCACGAGGACGTCGTCCCCGACCTCATCACGACCGCCAAGGGCATGGCCGGGGGCCTGCCGCTCGCGGGCGTCACGGGACGCGCCGAGATCATGGACGCCGTCCACGGCGGCGGCCTCGGCGGCACCTACGGCGGCAACCCCGTCGCGTGTGCATCGGCGCTCGGCGCCATCGAGACGATGAAGGCCGACGACCTCTGCGGTCGCGCCAAGCAGGTCGAGGCGCTCTTCGTGCCGCGGCTCGAGGCGCTGGCGTCGAAGTACCCGCAGATCGGTGACATCCGCGGCCGCGGCGCGATGCTCGCGGTCGAGCTCGTCAACGGCGAGGGCGACCTCACGCCGAATGCCGCGCTCACCGGCGCCGTCAACAAGGCCTGCCACGCCGAGGGCCTCGTCACCCTGACGTGCGGCACCTACGGCAACGTCTTCCGGTTCCTGCCGCCGCTCGCGGCGAGCGACGAGCTGCTCTCCGAGGGCCTCGACATCTTCGAGAAGGCCTTCGCCCAGTCCGTCTGAAGCACGACAAGCCAGAGGGCGTATGCCGTCCGGTTGCCTTGCAGCGCAACGGAACCACCCGGCGTAGTCCTCGAAAGCGGAGAGGCCCGCCCCCGTAGAGGGGCGGGCCTCACTGCGTTGCAAGGAAATCCGCGTCAGCGGAGCCAAGCCTTGACGGTCATCGAGGTGCCATCGACCTTCTGCACAGCGATGTTGACACCGTTGTTCGGGACCTTGACGCCCGTGTAGGGGGTCTGCGAGTACCAGTACTGCTTGCCATCGTTGAACACCGGCGCCGGGGCCGCACCCGCGACCGTGAAGGGCACGCCGTTCTTGTGGAACGTGAACGTGTCCGACTTGGACAGCGAGAACGGTGCGTCGTAACCAGCGATGCGGGCGCGGAGCAGCGTGCCGTCGGACAGCTGCCGAGGCGCCGCGTTGGCGTCGACGGGGAGGATCTCGCCCTCACCGGGGTGCGCCCCGGTGTTGTTGTCGGCCTGGGAGAGGTCCCAGTAGCTGAGGAGCAGCCCGTCCTGGTAGGGGAAGTGCTCCACCTTGTCGCCGTTCGTGTTGAGCCAGCCGAAGTTGTACGGCCCGCTCTGGAGGTACTTGTCGAACGACAGGTAGTTCCGGTAGGAGGCGATGTAGTAGTTGTTGAACTGGCTCGAGGTCTGCCCGCCCACGGCGGAGAAGCCTGCGAGGGCCCAGCCCTCGGTGCCGTTCTCGGCGCCGGAGTCGACGATCGTGGCGCCGCCCGAGACGACCTTGACCGCGTCGACGAAGAAGCCACGCTCGGTGTAGGCCGCGTCCGTGGCGTAGCGGAAGCGCAGGCTCACCGTCTTGCCCGCGTAGGCGGACAGGTCGAACGACGCCGGGACCCACGCGTCGTTCGTCGTGCCGGTGATGCCGTTGTTCTCGGTGCCGGTGATGGTGCCCGGGATCGACGTCCAGCCGGATCCGTCGTTGACCTCGACGTAGGCGAAGTCGCAGGTGCAGTCCTCGATGAAGTAGTTCGTCTGGAACGTCAGGGTCGAGGTGCCTGCAGCCAGAGTCACGTCACGCGTCATCGTGGCGTTCGTCGCGTCCGCGCGGCCGCCGTACCAGGTCTTGCTGCCCTCGAAGGGAGTCGCGAGCTTGGTGACGACGGTCTTCTTCGGCAGGCCGACGATGAGGGCCTGCTTCTTGGCCGAGTTGTACTCGTGCGGGCCGAGGTCCACCGTGGTGCCGGCAGCGGTCACCGACGGGACGTACTTGTAGTCGAGCCAGCCGAGCTGGAGCTTCTCCCAGGCGCCGAAGTCGGAGCCGCGCGAACCGATGGACTGGTCGTTCGGACCGGCCTGGCGGCTCTGGCTCATCATCGACCACCAGTTGACGCCGTTGTCGGCGCCGGTGGCGGTGTCGTAGAGGTCGGGGAGGCCGAGGTCGTGGCCGTACTCGTGCGTGAAGACCGACATGCCCCCGTTCTCGGGCTGGATCGTGTAGTCGCCGACCCACATGCCGGTGGTGCCGATCTGCGTGCCACCGTTGAGGTTGCCCGCGGGGCCCTGGCTGCCGGCCGTGTTGTAGTAGGCGAACCAGCGGTGCGACCAGATGGCGTCCTCACCCTGGATGGGGTCGCCGTCGGCCTGGTCGCCGCCCGCGTGCACGATCTGGAAGTGGTCGATGTAGCCGTCGGGCTCGTTGAAGTTGCCGTCGTTGTCGGCGTCGTAGCGGTCCCACTGGTCGTAGGTCGCGAGGGTCGCCTTGATCTGGGCGTCGGTCTGGCCCTTGGCCTTCTGGTCGGCGACCCACTGGTTGACGGCGTCACGCACGAGGGCCCACGTGTTGGTGCACACGTGCGAGCCGCAGAAGTCGCGGCCGTAGCGGGCCTCGTTGTAGGGCACCTTGACCCAGTCGGAGACCTGGCCGTCGATGCTGTAGCGGCCCGAGCTCTGACGCTCGTACCACTGCTTGACGGTCTCCTGCGTGCCACCGGCGCCGATGGTGCCGCCGGCGCCGAAGTAGAGGTTCTGGAAGTAGTCGCGGCTGTAGTTCGCGTTCCAGTTCGTCGAGTTGTCGAGGGTGCGGTCGGGCTGCGGGATCGCGTTGTGCAGCGGGCCGTCCCACGTCGTCGGACCAGGGGTGTTCGGGTCGGAGTCGACGTCGGGATAGCTGGCGCTGCGCTGGTTGCCGAACTCGGCGAGCACGACGAAGATCTTGTCGGTGCCCTCGCGGCCGAGCTCGACGTACTCGTCGGTGGCTCCCGTGCCGCGCTTGCCGGTGGAGATCTTGGCGACGGTGCTCTTGCCCTGCTTGACGGCGGTGGCCTTGCCGTCGAGGACCTCGGTCAGGGCGCGCTCCTTGAGGGCGCGGGCCTTGTCCTGCTGCGGGCTCGAGAACTCGTCCGAGCCGGTCGGTGCAGCGGCGTCGCCGGCGTGCACGTTGTTCGGGCTGGCGGTGGGGAGGGCGCCGACCATCGGGGCTCCGATGGACACCCCCATCCCTGCGGCCAGGGCGAGGCTGAGCAGCCCCACAGACGTCCTACGCACGAAACCTCCTTGTTTCGACGGCGCGGGTGGCCGTCAGTGCGCAATCACGTGCGGCACCCGATCGGGAGTCGCACGCTGAGTGGTGGATGGAGGGCCGGCGCCCCCGGCGCGTGACCCGAGGGAGACCTAATCACCTGCGACCTACTTCGCACCAGAGGTGCAATCGGAAAATTTCAGGAGATCCTCAGGACGTTCCGGACATGTTCCGAAGATCCAGCGGTATGCCGTGCGCCTCGCAGACTCAGTCGAGCGGCGCGACGTCGGGACGCTTGGCCTGCCGGTGGTCGCCGGACGAGCGGCCGGTGAGGCGTCGGTGCACCCAGGGGCCGACGTACTCCTTGGCCCACTGCGCGTTGGCCTGAAGCGCCTCGCGCCGCCCGATCGGGGGAGCGGGGTCGAGCGGGGTCGCCCAGTCGGTCTCGGACGGCGTGTGCCCGAGGGCCTCGAGGGCTGCGAGCGACACGCGCCGGTGCCCTTCGGTCGTCATGTGGATGCGGTCGTCGGCCCACATCCGCCAGTCGCGCAGGGCGTGCAGCCCCCACTGGTCGATGACGTGGGCGCCGTTGCGCCGCGCGATGCTCCAGATGTTGGCCGTGTGGATGGCGGCGCGACCGCGAGTTGCCTTGACCAGCGGGGCATCTGCCGGATCGACGGGTGTGGCCATGAGCACGTCGGCGCCGGTCGCGCGGATGCGGGCCACGGCCGCCTCGAGCCGGGCCGCGAGCCCGTCGAGGTCGGCCTTGGGCCGGAGGATGTCGTTGCCGCCGCCGACGATGCTCACGAGGTCAGGCTGCAGGGCCAGCGCGTCCTCGAGCTGCGGGCCGACGACGTCGGCGAGCTTGCGCCCCCGGACGGCGAGGTTGGCGTAGCCGAAGTCGAGCCCCTCGGCGCGGGCGATCTCGGACAGGTGGGCGGCGAGCCGGTCGGCCCAGCCGGCGAACTCGCCGTCGTGGCCGAACGACGGGTCGTCGTCGCACATGCCCTCGGTGAACGAGTCGCCGATCGCGACGAAGCGGGTCCAGACGGTGGGTCGGGAGCCGCCGGGGGCGGGCTGGGTCATGTCAGCCTCCAGTCGATGGGTGGGGCGCCCTGCTGGGCGAGGAGGTCGTTGGTGCGGCTGAAGGGGCGTGACCCGAAGAACCCGGAGCGGGCGGACAGGGGCGACGGGTGCGCCGACTCGATGCGCGGCACGCTCCCCAGCATGGGCGCGAGCGACTGGGCCTGCCGTCCCCAGAGGATCGCGACGAGCGGACCGCCGCGTCCGACGAGGGCCGAGATGGCTTGTGCCGTCACGGTTTCCCAGCCCTTGCCCTGGTGGCTGGCCGAGCGTCCCGGCTGCACCGTGAGCACCCTGTTGAGCAGCATGACGCCTCGTTCGAACCATGGCGTCAGGTCACCGTTGGCCGGCGTCGGCAGGCCGAGGTCGGTGCCGAGCTCCTGGTAGATGTTCTGCAGCGACCGCGGCACGGGGCGCACGTCGGGCGCCACGCTGAAGCTGAGCCCCACCGGGTGGCCGGTGGTCGGGTAGGGGTCCTGGCCGACGACGAGCACCCGCACGTCGGGCAGCGGGAGCGAGAAGGCGCGCAGCACGTTCTCTCCCGACGGCAGGTAGCCGCGCCCGGCGGCGACCTCGGCGCGGAGGAACTCGCCGAGGCGGCTGATCGTGTCGGCGACCGGCTCGAGGGCGGGCACCCACGTGGGGTGGACGAGCTCAGAGAGGGGTCGCGCCGGCACGGCCACACGCTACCCCTGCCCGTCGTGCGACAGAATCGACCCCGATGAACCTCTCGCTGCGCGGTCCCGCCCTCGTCGACGACGCCGTGCTGCCCGACGTGCTGGTCCGCGCGGTCGGCGAGCGCATCGTGGCGGTCACCCCGATCGAGCCCGGCACCGAACCGCCGAGGGAGGCCCTCGGCGCCGAGCGGGTGAGCGGGACGATGCTGCCGGCATACGTCGACCTCCACTGCCACGGTGGCGGCGGGTCGGCGTTCACCGACCTCGACGACGAGGCGGCCGCGTCCGCGGCGCGGCACCACCACGAGCACGGTTCGACGAGCCTGCTCGCGAGCCTCGTCACCATGGCCCCTCGCGACCTCGAGCGCGGCGTCGCGATGCTCGCCGAGCTCTGTGACGACGGGCTCGTCGACGGGATCCACCTCGAGGGCCCGTGGCTCGCCGAGGCGCGCTGCGGAGCCCACAACCCGGCCCTCCTGCGCGACCCGACGCTCGCCGAGGTCGAGCGCCTCCTCTCGCTCGGTCGCGGGCACGTGCGGCAAGTGACCCTCGCCCCCGAGCGCGACCACGGCCTCGACCTCGTGAACTGGCTGACGTCGGCCGGGGTGCACGCCGCGATCGGCCACACGACGGCGTCGTTCGGCCAGGTCGAGCAGGCGGTCGCGGCCGGCGCCGACCTGGCCACCCACCTCTTCAACGGCATGGACCCGTGGCACCACCGTGAGCCGGGCGCCGTCCCGGCACTGATGCGTTCGGCCGCCCGTGGTCACGTGACGGTCGAGCTCATCGCCGACGGCGCGCACCTGTCCGACGACACGGTGCGCACCGTCCTCGACCTCGTCGGCGCCGACCACGTCGCCTTCGTCTCCGACGCGATGGCGGCCGCGGGAGTGGGGGACGGCGCGTACGTCCTCGGTGGTCTCCCGGTCGTCGTCGACCGGGGCGTCGCACGCCTGCGCAGCGATCCCGACGGCACGACCCCCGGATCGATCGCCGGTGGCACGAGCCACGTCGGCGACATCGTCGCGCGGGCGTTCGGCACGGGCATCCCGCTGGCGTATGCCGTCCGCCCCGGCACGCGCACCCCTGCCCGAGCGCTGGGCCTGGCCGACCGCGGCGCGCTCGCCGTGGGCTCCCGCGCCGACCTCGTCGTCGTCGACGACGCGGCCCGGCCCACCCGTGTGCTGCGCCGGGGCGCCTGGCTCGGCTGACCGTTCAGCGTCTCCGGAGCACCGCGAGCTGGCCGGCCGAGTGGATGAGCGGGCTGTTGTAGGCGCCCATCAGCTCGAAGCCGCGACGCTCGAACATCGCGATGATGCGGGCCGACGTCACCGGGTCGACGACGCCGACGCGGTCGCCGTCCTTGACCGGCTTGCCGAGGCGCGAGTTGAGCGAGACGGCCCATCGCACGCCGCGCGCGACGACGAGGTCGATGTAGTTCTCCACGACGTCGGGCTCCATCTCCTGGAAGGAGAAGGAGTTGACGAAGACGTCGAACTCCCCGGTGAGGTCGGGCAGCCGGTAGTTCGGCAGCACGGCGGACCCCTCGACCTCGATGGGGCCCGTCGAGGCGATGCCCGTGTCGTAGACCGCGACCCGGTCGCCGAAGAGCTCGCGCAGGTACCAGGACGAGACGGTCAGCAGGGGCGGGATGTCGACGTCGACGTAGACGGCCTCGGGGTCGCGCGACATGACGAACTCGCCGAGCACCCCGAAGCCGCCGCCGATCTCGAGGAAGCGCTTCGGCGGTGCCGGGACGTGCATCGACAGGGCCGCCATGCAGAGGGCGTAGTTGAGGTAGGGCCGGGTCCAGCCGTGGTGGGCGTTCGTGAACCGGTAGTACTGGAAGGGGGTGCCCACCGTCGACTCGCCATAGCCGTTGAGGTCGCACGGCCAGTTCGTCTGGTTCCAGGCGAGGCGCAGGGCGTCGAAGTCGCGGCGGGCCTCGTGGGTGGCGACGAGGGCCGAACGGATCCACCCGGCCTGTGCGTCGGGCAGGGAGGCCCGCACGGTGGCCATCACCTTGTCGATGACGGCATACGTGAAGCCGACGCCGTAGCGCGGGTAGAACCACCAGGCGGCCGTCGGCCACGACTTGAACGACTCGAGCCCGCGCTGGTCCATGTCGGCCAGCAGCGCGTCGAGACCGGGGCCCCAGAAGCTCGTCGGCCGGTACAGGGAGTCCGTCCCGCGCAGCTCGTCGAGCGAACGCTGCGTCATGGCGGACCAGTCGACCGTCGTGGCTTCAGTCATGAGTGCATGCTGCCCTCCCGAGGGCGG
This sequence comes from Terrabacter koreensis, assembly GCF_054783315.1. Lineage (NCBI taxonomy): Bacteria > Bacillati > Actinomycetota > Actinomycetes > Micrococcales > Intrasporangiaceae > Terrabacter > Terrabacter koreensis. The sequence goes on from NZ_BAAGQU010000004.1 coordinate 479,005, forward strand.
CCGTGGGCAGCACGAGGCCCGGAATGTCCGAAGAAAGCCGATATCGGGGCCGAACCGACCGGCATACGGCCGCGGACCCGGGTCCCGGCAGGGCTGCCCTAGGCTCGCCCGGTGACGTCTCCACGCTGGTCCACCGCCGTCTTCGACCTCGACGGCACGCTCGCTGACACGATCAACCTCATCGTCGAGTCGTACCAGTACGCGTTCCGCACCGTGATCGGGCGGGAGGAGGACCCCGACGTCATCCGTTCGTGGATCGGCAGGCCGCTCATCGGCGCGTTCCGCGACCACTCGCCCGAGCACGCCGACGAGCTCTACGCGACCTACCTGCAGTGGAACGCCGACAACACCGAGCGCCTCATCCGCGACTACGACGGCGTCGTCGCGGTGCTCGCCGACCTGCGCGCGGCCGGGGTCGCCGTCGGGGTGGCCACGTCGAAGCGCCGCGAGTCGGCCGAGCAGGCGATGGACATCCTCGGCATCTCCGAGCACGTCGAGGTGCTGGTGGCGATGGAGGACACCGAGCGGCACAAGCCCGACCCGACGCCGCTGCTGCTCGCCCTCGAGCGGATGGGCCGCAGCGCCAACGGCGCCGTCTACGTCGGTGACGCCGTCGTCGACGTGCTCGCGGGCAAGGCGGCGGGGATGGACACCGTCGCGGTCACGTGGGGCGCCGGCCTGCCCGAGCCGCTCGAGGCCGTGCGCCCGTCGGCGGTCGTCACGACGGCCGACGAGCTGCGCTCCACCCTGATCGGCTGACGGGGCCGCCGCGCGCCGCAATCCCCGGTCGGGGGCGGGGCGCGCAGGGCCTAGCATCTGTGCGTGCACAGCTTCGAGAAGGACGCCGACCACGTCGCCGTCGACAAGGTCCTCAGCTACGCCCGCGAGCGGCTCCTCATGGACCCCATCCCACTCGACGGCGCCCAGACCGAGGAGTACCTCGCGTCGGAAGCCGGTCAGACCATCACGCGCGAGGGCCTCGGCTCGACCCGGGCGATGGAGCTCTTCGAGCACACCCTCGCCCCGGCCTGCCTGTCGACCGACCACCCCCGCTACCTGTCGTTCATCCCCTGCGCGCCGACGCGTGAGGCCGCGGCGTTCGACGTCGTCGTCGGCGCCTCGTCCATCTACGGGGGCTCCTGGATGGAGGGAGCCGGCGCCGTCTACGCCGAGAACCAGGCGCTGCGCTGGATCAGCGACCTCGCCGGGCTGCCCGAGTCGGCCGGCGGCGTCTTCGTGCCCGGCGGCACGGTCGGCAACCTGTCGGCGCTCGTGGTGGCACGGCACACGGCACGGGCGCGTGCCGCGGCGAGCGGCAGCGGGGCCCGTCCCTACCGGATCGCGGCCACCGACAACGCCCACTCGTCCGTCGTCTCGATGGCGGCCGTCATGGACGCCGAGGTGTGTGGAGTCGCCGTCGACGACAAGCTCCGACTCACCGGCGCAGAGCTGCGAAAGACGTTGGAGGAGAACGGTCCCGAGACGTTCTTCGCCGTGGTCGCGACCAGCGGCACGACGAACTTCGGCGTCGTCGACGACCTCGCCTCGGTTGCGGAGGTCTGTCGCGAGTTCGGCATCTGGCTGCACGTCGACGGGGCCTACGGCGGGGCCGGTCTCGCGGCGCCGTCGGTGCGGCACCTCTTCGCCGGCATCGAGCACGCCGACTCGTTCATCGTCGACCCGCACAAGTGGCTCTTCGCCCCGTTCGACTGCTGCGCGCTCATCTACCGCGAGCCCGAGCTGGCCCGGATCGCGCACACGCAGGAGGCGGGCTACCTCGACGTCATCACGAAGTCGGCGGAGTGGAACCCGACCGACTACTCGATCGGCCTGACCCGGCGCGCCCGTGGACTGCCCCTCTGGTACTCCCTCGCGGTCCACGGCACCGACGCCTACGTCGACGCGATCGAGAGCACCATCGAGGTGACGCGGTTCGCGGCCGACGAGATCGCACGCCGTCCCTACCTCGAGGCCGTGCGCGAGCCCGACCTCTCCGTCGTCGTCTTCCGCCGGCTGGGCTGGACGCCCGAGGACTACCAAGCGTGGACCGACCGCCTACTGTCCGAGGAGTTCGCCTTCGTCGTGCCGACGACCTTCCGCGGCGAGACCCTGACCCGCTTCGCGATCGTCAACCCGCACACGACGAAGGAGGACGTCAACGCCATCCTCGACACGATGGCCTGACGAGGCGTCACAGATGGGGCGGATGTGCCTTTTGAGGCCTATGTTCCGCCCCTCGCCGGACGGCGGTCGACGACATGCCGCCAACACGCCCGATCTGAATGACACCCCTGTCATTTGCACCTAGGGTGATGTCCGGAGCCGACGCACACACGTAGGACCGAGCACGACCGCACTGAGACGGGACCATGAGCACAGACCACGCCACGGCGCAGCCGCACCGCCCCGAGTCCGAGGACGGCCTGAGCGCTCGCGACCTCGAGATCCTGGCGTTCGAGCGCCAGTGGTGGAAGTACGCCGGCTCGAAGGAGCAGGCCATCAAGGAGCTCTTCGACATGAGCTCCACGCGCTACTACCAGGTGCTCAACGCGCTGCTCGACAGCCCGCTCGCCCTCGAGGCCGACCCGATGCTCATCAAGCGGCTGCGACGCATGCGCGCCAGCCGTCAGCGGGCGCGCACCACACGTCGTCTCGGCATCAACGTCTGACCCGGGTCCAGCGGCAGCCACGTGACCGACCTGCCGCCGAGACCCACCACGGCCTCGACGGCCGACCGCCGCGCCCGGGTCGTCGGAGTCGTCCGGGTTGGGTGCCTGCGCACCTCCTGCGTGGTTCACTTCCCTCATGGCTGAGGTGACGATCCGTCGCGCGTCGGCCGACGACGCCCTGATCGTGGCCGCGCTGCACCTCCAGTTTGCCCGCGAGCTCGGTATGCCGTCCGAGACGGGCTACCTCGACCGCTTCGTCGACGCATGGCTCGCCGAGCGGCCCGACCGCCCCACGTGGATCGCCGAGAGCCGGGGCGAGCACGCGGGCATCCTCGAGACCCGTCGCATCCGGGCCCTGCCGTGGCCCGGGCGCCGCGACGTCTCGTGGCTGCACGTCGGTGGCCTCTTCGTCGCCCCCGGGTGCCGCGACCGTGGTGTCGGCCGCGCCCTCACCGAGGCGATGATCGAGTGGTCGCGCACGACGGACGTGAAGTGGATCCGCCTGAACGCGCCCGACGACCGGGCCCAGGAGTTCTACGAGCGGCTCGGGTTCACCTCGCCCGGCCGGCTGATGGAGTTCGACCTGCGGGACCCGCAGTGACCGACCCCCTCTCCGGCCCGGGGCCCGCCCCGAGACCAGGGCAGGGCCCCGGCCAGGCCCCCGGCCAGGCCCCTGGCCCGACGAACTCGCTCGTCGACGTGCCTGGCCTGCGCGTCGGCCACTGCACCCGCGACGAGCCGGGCTGGCTGACCGGGGTGACGGCCGTCGTCGCGCCCGACGACGGTGTCGTCGCCGGGGTCGACGTGCGTGGCGGTGGCCCCGGCACGCGCGAGACCGACCTGCTCGACCCCCGCAACCTCGTCGACCGGGTCAACGCGGTCGTCCTCGGCGGCGGCTCCGCCTTCGGCCTCGCCGCAGCCGACGGCGTCATGGCTGCACTCGCGGACGACGGGCTCGGCTGGCCCACGGCCGAGCCGGGTCAGCGCGTGCCCATCGTGCCGTCAGCGATCCTCTTCGACCTCGGACGCAGCGGCACGTGGCGCAACACGCCCAGCGCCGAGGACGGCAGGGCGGCATACGCGAGCGCGTCGTCCGACGCGGTGGTCCAAGGCTGCGTCGGCGCCGGCACGGGCGCCAAGGTCGGCGGCTTCAAGGGCGGCATCGGCTCGGCGAGCGTCGTGCTCGAGTCGGGTGTCACGGTCGCCGCTCTCGTGGCCGTTAACGCCGTCGGGTCGGCCGTCGACCCCGTGACCGGCCTGCCGTATGCCGTCGGGCTGGGTCTCGCCGCCGAGCTGGCCCACGTCGGCCGACCGGACGAGGCCGCGCTCGCGGCGTCGCGCGAGGTGGCCGAGGCGCTGCCCGGCCGCGTCGCGGGGCTGCCCGGACTGGCGACGACCATCGGCGTCGTCGCGACCGACGCCACGCTCTCGAAGGCGCAGTGCCAGAAGGCCGCCGGCATCGCCCACGACGGTTTCGCCCGCGCGCTGAAGCCGGTCCACACGCTCTTCGACGGCGACACCCTGTTCGCCCTGTCGACGGGGGAGCGACCCGCGCCCGACCCGATCGGGCTGACGGTGCTCATGGAGGCCGGTGCCGACTGCGTCGCGCGAGCGATCGTGCACGCGCTGCTCGCCGCGACCTCGGTCGACCGCACGGCCGACGGGGGCATCGCCCTGCGGTCGTGGTCCGACGCATTCCCGTCCGCGGTGGGCCGCTAGGCCTCCTGTTGGGGCGGCCTGCGGGGGCCGTCAATGGGGCGGCCGGCGGCCCTTCAGTGGTAGGTCTCGATGAGGTCGTCTGCGAACTGTCGAGCGAGCCCGTTCCGCAGCCGCGCGAGCTCCGCCGCGGCCTCGTGCTCGACGTCGGTGCGCTCCAGGGTGCGCTCGGCGGCCCGTGCCTCGACGAGGCTCAGGCGCAGGTCGTCGCGTGGATGGCTCGAGTCCCACCGCAGGTCCTGCTCCCGGGCCCTCTGCCGGGCGGCGTCGACCTGGACGGAGGTCGGGACCGGCCGCTCCCGCACCGTGTCGAGCACGACGAACGGGTCCTCGCGCCGGCGGACCCCGGCGGCAGCGAGCGTGTGCAGGCCCGGCACGTTCTCGAGCGTGACGAGCAGGTTCACGAGGGCGTGGGAGCCCGCCACCTCGGCAGCTCGCAGGTCGGCGAGGTACTCGCCCCGCTGCGAGCTGACCGCGTCCAGGCGCTCGAAGAGCAGGAGCAGCAGCGTCGCCGGCAGGGACACGATGCGCAGCAGGAAGGAGCCGACCGCGTTCATCGTCGCCTGAGACTCCTCGATCACGGGACGGTAGTCAGCGAAGTCGGTGTAGGCGTCGGCCGGAAGCGGTGTCAGCAGCGTCGCGAAACGGTGGAGGATGCCGTGGGCCGTCCACGTCACGTAGCCGGTCGTGGCGTCGCGGCCCCGGAGGTGGCCCATCTCGTGGGCCAGCAGCGCGAGCCGCGCGTCGTCGGTCAGCAGCGTCCAGAGCGGAAGGCCGATGACGAGCACCTGGCGCCGGCCCCACCCGAGGCGCGTGACACCGGCGTTGAAGTCGGTCGAGACGGCGAGGGCATCCGGTGGGCGCGTACCGACGGCGTCTGCGACGGCAGCGACGTGGCGGTGCAGGTTCGGGCACTCGTCGATGGTCAGTGGCCGCACGTCGTCTAGCCGGTTGGGCCGCGGCGCCACGGCGACCACCACGAGCCAACCGATCACGACGCCGACCCAGCCGTAGAGGTTCTTCGGCGCGAAGGTCGCCAGGACGAGCAGAACGACGGCGACGGCATACGCGACGAGCACCGTCACCGAGAGCGCGACGACGGCGGCCCCGGTCCGCGTGGTCTGCGACGGGCGCTCGCCGCGGCTGACCTGGGAGAGCAGGCTGTCGTGCGTGCGGGCCGAGCCGGCGTCGACCGCGGCGACCTTGCGTCGGGCGAACCACGATCCGCGGGGCCTTGCTGGGGCAGGCCGCGGTGGGGAGGGGGCAGGGTGGGGCTCGGACACGGGTGACCCTTCGGCGACGGGTGGCATTCCGTGCTGGATGCTACGGGCGCAGGTTCCCCGACGGTGGGCAACGTGGTGGATCTCCGGCATCAGGCGCCGACGATCCACCGCGCCGGGGAGGTCTGGTGCCCAGCCGCAGCTGGATCCACATCCCCAGAGCCAGATGCCGGCTCGTCCACAACCCTTCGCGACGCGTGGCGTCGGTGCCGGCGAGGCAGTCACTGTCGCGCAATGGACACCGTTGCCATCGAGCACCTGCTGCGCGTGCAGGATGGTGTCGTGGCCCGGAGACAGGCGCTGGCGTGCGGGGCGACCGACAACGACATCGAGCGACTTCTCCGGCGCCGCGAGTGGGCGGTGGTCCACCCAGGTGTCTACGTGACCCACACCGGCCCGTTGCCCTGGCGGCAGCAGGCGTGGGCCGCGCTGCTTGCGGTCGAGCCCGCAGCGTTGGCCGGGCCGTCCGCCCTCCGAGTGCACGGCCTCGGAGGCGTTCCGCGTGTCGGCAGACCGGGCGCCGCCGAGGAGCTCACCATCCATGTGGCGGTCGACCGTGATCGTCACGTCAAGGCGCCCGCGGGTGTCGTGCTCACGCGCCGCTCGAACTTCGCCGCAGTGGCGCTGCTGCACCTGTCGCCACCTCGACTGCGGCTCGACGAGGCGCTGGTCGATGTCGCGGACGCCGTCGGTCGCGAGTCCGACGCGGTCGCGGTGCTCGCCGACGCCTGCCAGCAGGGTCGCACCACGCCGGAGCGGCTCCTGGCCGTCGTCCGTAGTCGTTCCCGCCTCCGGCACCGGCGGCTGCTGGTCGAGGTGCTGAGCGACGTCTCGGTGGGCGTGCGCTCGGTCCTGGAGCGGCGGTTCGTCCGAGACGTCGAACGTCCGCACGCCTTGCCCACCGGACGGCGCCAACGACGGGTCGTGACCAGTCGCGGGCCGAGATACCGCGACGTCGAGTACCCCGAGCAGCGCACCGTGGTCGAGCTCGACGGTCGCCTCGTCCACTCCGCGCCGGATGTCCAGTGGCAGGACCTGGAGCGTGACGTCGACGCTGCGATCTCGGGCGAGACGACGGTGCGGCTCGGGTGGGTGCACGTCGCGCAACCATGCCGCACCGCGGCGGTGCTCGCGAGACTGCTGGGCGGTCGGGGATGGCGCGGCGCCGAGCCGTGCTCACCTGACTGCCCGGTCGGTTCCCTGCCGCTGGTGGACCTCGCGCGACGCCGGGCGTGCTAGCGCGGTGGATCTCCGGCACCAGGCGCCGACGATCCACCGCACAAGCCTTCACCGAGTGCGGCCGCGGGGGCGTCAGCCCTCAGAGCCCTCAGAGCCCTCAGAGCCCTCAGGGCCCTCAGGGGGCGAGTGGGGCCAGGTGCTCCCACCCGCGGCGGATCGCCGACTCGAGGTCGGGCAGCGGGTAGGGCAGGCGCGGGTCGGCGTCCCGCAACGCCTCTTCGAGCGACCCGCCGGCCAGGCGGCGCTCGCGGACCACGGCTGCCACGGCGGCGATGTCGTCGCGCTGCCGGCTCACGAAGCCGAGGTCGACCGGCCGGCCGTGGCCGGGCACGACGACGGCGCCATCGTCGGACTGCAGCAGGTGCGAGGTGAGGGTGTCGGCCCACTCGAGCGGGTAGCAGTCGCTGCCGAACGACGGGTGGGCGCTCTCCTCGACGAGATCGCCGAGGAACACCGCCTCGGTGTCGGGCACGGTGACGGCCACGTCGCCGTCGGTGTGGCCGCGGCCGGCATACGCCATGGTGACGACGCGGTCGCCGAGGTCGACGGTCGCGTGGGAGCCGAACGTGCGGTCCGGGCCGCGCACGGGCGTGGCCAGCACCTCGGCGGCGTCGCGCTCGGTGTAGCCGTACTCCGGGGCGCCGGCCGGGTCGGCGCGCAGGGCCTCCTTGACCTGCTCGGCGGACTCGGCGAGCGTGCGCCCGACGTTGTCGTGGGCGTGCACCGTGGCCACGTCGAACGCCGCGTTGCCGAAGGTGTGGTCGAAGTGGACGTGCGTGTTGACGACGTGGCGCACCTCGATGTCACGCCCGAGACGGCGCACGTCGTCGAGCACCTGCCGGCCCTGCAGGTCGCTGGCGCGGGTGTCGATGACGACGGCCCCGTCGCGGCCGAGCACGAGGCCGACGTTGACGTCCCACTGCCGGTAGCGCGCGACGAAGACCCGGTCGGCCACCTCGACGAAGCCGTGGGTGGCGGTCACGTGCCCACCCTGCGTCCTGGGGCGGCCGCGCCCCCGCCGACGGTCACGACGGAGTCCTCGGTGTGATCCATGTCTCCTCGGGCACGGTCCCACCGTAGTGCCGCTGCCCGGCGGTTGCTCCGGACAGGCGATCCCGGCCCGGTTCCTCTACGTTGGTGAGCCATGTCCTTCGAGCCCTCCACCGACTTCCGGCCCGGACCGGGTGGTCGACGTCGTCGTCGAGTCGTCATCGCGGCAGCCCTGGCCGCGTTCGCCCTGCTCGCCACCGGAGCCGTCGCACTCTGGTCCGGCGACAGCTGGCGCGACGAGGCGATGAGCGCCGGCGTCTTCCCCGACGTGCCCGGCTCGGACTTCGCCGAGACGCCGTCGGAGGACGGCTGGGGCACGTCCGACGGCACGGCCGACGCGCCCGGCACGTCCAGCACCGCGGCGACGCCCGGCACGTCCTCGACCCAGGCTCCCGCGACCGCGGTCGTCCAGCCTGCCTCGGATGCCACGTCGACCGTGCCGACGACCCGGGCGCCGGCGCCCGACCCGACGTCCACCTCCACGGTGGCGCCTCCGCCGGCCCCCGCGCCCACGTCACCGGCCCCGTCGTCGTCGACCGCGGCTCCGAGCCCGTCGCCGACCAGGGGCGGCCCGAAGCCGAAGCCGAGCTCGCCCAAGCCCACCCCCACGAGCAGCCCGACGCCGTCCGACGGCGGCTGCTTCCTGCTCATCATCTGCTGACCCGGCGCCACCGCACCGCGGCCCCCGTCGACGCCTGCGCGACGGGGGCCGCGCTGCGTGGCAGCCTGTCGCCATGGACTGCGTCTTCTGCTCGATCGTCGCCGGTGACCTGCCCAGCGACCGGGTGCTCGACGAGCCGGACTTCGTCGGCTTCCTCGACCGGCGGCCCGTCTTCAAGGGCCACGTCCTGTTGGTGCCGCGCGTGCACGTCGACACGCTGCTCGACCTGCCCGACGACCTGCACGCCGGACTCCTCGGCGCCGCGCGTCGCCTCGCGGCGTCGGTCGTCGGCGGGCTCGGGGCACAGGGCTCGTTCGTCGCGATGAACAACGTGGTGAGCCAGTCGGTGCCGCACCTGCACGTGCACGTGGTGCCGCGCACCAAGGGCGACGGCCTGCGCGGCTTCTTCTGGCCGCGCACGAAGTACGCCTCCGAGGAGGAGTCCGCCGCGTATGCCGCCCGGCTCGCCGCGGCGCTCGAGCCTGCCGGGTGAGCCCCGGCCTCCCGGGGGTGCGTCGTTTTGTTTGCACTCGCACCCCGAGAGTGCCAATAATGGCGTTAGCACTCTCCCCGTGGGAGTGACAGAAATATGGGCCGCCTGCCGAGGGGCTGGGTTCGCAGCGACGTGAGCTGGGAAGACCGGTCCCGTCCGTCGCGGGCGTCATGCGGCCCACCACCTTTCGATTCGCGTGGGAGGAACCACCCGAATGGCCAAGACCATTGCGTTTGACGAAGAGGCGCGTCGCGGGCTCGAGCGTGGGATGAACATCCTCGCCGACGCCGTCCGCGTGACCCTCGGCCCGAAGGGCCGGAACGTCGTGCTGGAGAAGAAGTGGGGCGCCCCCACGATCACCAACGACGGTGTCTCGATCGCCAAGGAGATCGAGCTCGACGACCCGTACGAGAAGATCGGCGCGGAGCTCGTCAAGGAAGTTGCCAAGAAGACCGACGACGTCGCCGGTGACGGCACGACGACGGCGACCGTCCTCGCCCAGGCCATGGTCAAGGAGGGCCTGCGCAACGTTGCCGCGGGTGCCAACCCGATGGCCCTCAAGCGCGGCATCGAGAAGGCCGTCGAGGCCGTCTCCGCCCGTCTGCTCGAGCAGGCCAAGGAGATCGAGACCAAGGAGCAGATCGCCTCGACCGCCAGCATCTCGGCGGCCGACGAGGAGATCGGCGGTCTCATCGCCGAGGCGATGGACAAGGTCGGCAAGGAAGGCGTCATCACCGTCGAGGACTCCAACACCATGGGTCTCGAACTGGAGATGACCGAGGGTATGCGCTTCGACAAGGGCTACATCTCGGCGTACTTCGTCACCGACACCGAGCGCATGGAGGCCGTCCTCGACGATGCCTACGTGCTCGTCGCCAACAGCAAGATCGGCAGCATCAAGGACCTCGTCCCGCTGCTCGAGAAGGTCATGCAGTCCGGCAAGCCGCTGCTGATCATCGCCGAGGACATCGAGGGTGAGGCCCTCGCGACCCTCGTCGTCAACAAGATCAAGGGCACGTTCAAGTCCGTCGCCGTCAAGGCCCCGGGCTTCGGCGACCGCCGCAAGGCCATGCTCACCGACATCGCCATCCTCACCGGTGGCCAGGTCATCTCCGAGGAGGTCGGTCTCAAGCTCGAGAACGCCACCCTCGACCTGCTCGGCAAGGCTCGCAAGGTCGTCGTCACCAAGGACGAGACGACCATCGTCGAGGACGCCGAGGACCGCTCGCAGATCGAGGGCCGCATCGCCCAGATCAAGGCCGAGATCGAGAAGTCGGACTCCGACTACGACCGTGAGAAGCTCCAGGAGCGCCTCGCCAAGCTCGCCGGCGGCGTCGCCGTCATCAAGGCGGGCGCGGCCACCGAGGTCGAGCTCAAGGAGCGCAAGCACCGCATCGAGGACGCCGTCCGCAACGCGAAGGCTGCCGTCGAGGAGGGCATCGTCGCCGGTGGTGGCGTCGCTCTCATCCAGGCCGCCAAGGCGCTCGACGAGCTCTCGCTCGAGGGTGACGAGGCGACCGGCGCGAACATCGTGCGCGTCGCGACCGAGGCCCCGCTCAAGCAGATCGCGATCAACGCCGGTCTCGAGGGTGGAGTCGTGGCCGAGAAGGTGCGCGGTCTCGAGGCCGGCCACGGCCTCAACGCCGCCACGGGCGAGTACGGCGACCTGCTGGCCGCCGGCATCATCGACCCGGTCAAGGTGACCCGCTCGGCGCTGCAGAACGCCGCGTCGATCGCCGCACTGTTCCTCACGACCGAGGCCGTCATCGCCGACAAGCCCGAGAAGGCCGCTGCGGCCATGCCGGGTGGCGACGACATGGGTGGCATGGGCGGCATGGGCTTCTGAGCCCAGCTGCCCCACGCGACGCAGTCACGTCCGAAGGGCGGTTCCCCACGGGGAGCCGCCCTTCGGCATGCGGTCCTCGGGGCTGAAAAAGGCCACCCCGAAAGCGACGCCTCGGCGTCTGCCTCGTGGGCAACACTGACGCCCCTCGGGGTACCGTGTGTGAGCACGACATGGCGCGCGGCTCCGCTGAGGTCAGGCGGTTCCGGGGTCGTCCGGTTCGCCACCCGTTGATGATCCGGGTTCTGTCGAGCCGCGCTGCGGCGTGCCGCGCGCAGGCGAGCCGACCGACGTCTCGGTCGGCGACGACTCCGCTGACCCAGCCCGGGCCGAGGCGATCGGCCGGACGCGGTCGAGGAGGCACAGCCCCTCGGTCGCGCACCACCAGCCGAGCTGCCGGTAGGCCTCGAACTCGAGGTCGCCGAAGTCCTGACGCGTGGTCGCCGCGCGAGGGAAGTCGGCATGTCGCATCGCGAACGAGCGCACGGCCTCGGGGAGCACCACCGAGGCCAGGTCTCCGGGGCGGACCGCCTTGACCACGAGCACGCGGATGCCCGCCTCCGGAGCGACGTATATGCGGGCGTAGTCGGGCGGCGCGTCGCTCGGCGTGCTGCGCCACCACCGGGCAGCAGGGCGCTGGTCCGCGCCCGTTCCCGGCATGGTGCCGCGCTGTGCCTCGTCGTCGAGGGTGAGGACGACGCCGAGGTCCGAGGCGATCACCGACAGCGCATCGCCCACAGCGGCCCAGGTGCCCTCGCGGTCGTTGCTCGCGTCGAACACGATCACCGTGCCGCCCACTGCCGGCTGACCTTCCGATGCTTGCCCTGTGTGGCTGCACGGCCGCTGCAGGGACCGGACGGCCTCCACCAGGCCGGTGTTGTCGAGGTGGCCGCCGTCGGTCAGGTAGATCCAGCGGTCGAGGAGGGAGCCCCGACCGGCGGCCTCGTTGAGGACCTGGCCGATGCCCGGCCGGCTGTCGAGCCACGGCGCCGCCGGCCAGCGGGTGAGGTACTCGCCGACCGTCGTGGCCCGGATCGACTCGTCGCCGAACCACAGCGGGTTCGGCACCCAGACGCCGACGCGGATGTTGAGGGCGGTGAGAAGCAGCCGGAAGGGGGACATCGCCTTCGAGTAGCGTCCCGCCATCGGGCTGACGGCTGCGCCGCTCATGGCGACGGCCGACATGATCGTCGTCCTCCCGCGTCCGGCGAAAGCAGCGTAGGCGGCACTGTCGAGGCGGTGTGGCGCGTCGTCGGGCAGCGCGAGCTCCACGACGTCAGGGGAGAAGACGAACGGGATGCCACCCCGGCGGGTCGGCGCCTCGTCGTAGGCGCGGATGTTCGCCGTGGTCGCGATGGACAACGGGATAGCGGGGCCTGCCTGACGGTCTGGACGCAGGTCGGCGAAGGAGTAGTACGCCTGTTCGTCCAGTGGTGCGACGCCTTCCCCAGCTGACCCGGGAGGCGTCCGACGCACCGCGAAGGCGTGGGCGAGGCGTCGGCGGTAGTAGCCGTGCAGCGAGGTGACGTTGGCATCGACCCAGATCGCGCACACCAGCCCGGCCAGCGGCAACGCGTAACGCCACCCCCTGTTCATCGAGCTCGGGTCCGTCACGATGCCGAAGACGGCGACGAGAACGACCCAGAGCAGGACGAGGCCGAACAGGAGCATGGGGACCCAGGCGAAGACGGTGCGCTTCAGCCGACCGACGAGGCGGCTTTCGCCGTCTCCCGGAGAGATCATGCCGCCGCGGATCAGCCCTACGACGGAGCTGATGACCGCCCCGAGCAGTGCCCACTGGGCGACGCCGGTGCGCTTGACGTCACCTGCCGCGTCGAGCGTCGCCGCCCCGAGTGCGCGCCACTGCTCGTCGGAACGTGGACAGGCTGCCGCCGCGCCGGAGACGCACTCCTCGAGGTTCCCCGAAAGAGTGACGGTGGTGACGAAGCCACAGGCACCGGCGTCGAAGGACCTCTTCTCGCCCGGGCTGAGGGTTGCGTCCGCCCGGGCGGCCCTGGCGGCCAGGAGCACCGACTCAGCAGCGGCCCGGTCGCACTGATCTTCCGCCGTCAGTCCGATGACGTGGATCACGCGCGCGACCGCTGGCGTCGGTTGGTTGTTGGCGGCGAGGGCGCTCAGCCCCGTGACGGCGCCGGGGACGGCCACGAAGACGAACGCGGTGGCCAGCAGCGCGAGGCCGAGACCGCGCCGGGTGCTCTCGGCGCCCGGCCCGGACACCGTCCGGGCGTCGGGGTCCCTGGGCGCGTCGCGTCGGGTCTGCCGGATCCACACGTTCATGGTGGCGAGCACGATTCCCGCGGCCAGCCCGGCGAGCAGCCAGAGCACCCACGAGGGGATCGCCCACGTCAGCTGCGACCGGGCGTACGACAACGCGGAGGCCCGTCTCGTGACCCAGCCCATGACGGAGCCGAGCAGTGTCACGGCGCCGAACAGCACCGACAGGTTGACCAGGGCCCCGAGCAGCCATTGGAAGAAGGCCGAGACGACCTCGGCTCGAGGTTCGACCAGGTCGCGGGTGTGCCGCCGGAGACGCTGCAGCTCCGGGGATCGGAGACTGAAGGCAGCGGTCCACGGCACCTTCGGAGAGCCGTCGGGGGATCCCGTCGGGGACCAGCCACGCAGCAGTCCCATCGCTGCGGCCATGTAGCTGCCACCGCTCACCGCCACGAGGCTCGGTTCAGGCCTCTTCGGGTCCTGGATGGCGCGGTCCTGCATCGCGTTGAGCCCGCCGAGGACGAAGGCGGAGGCGCGGATCCCGCCTCCGGAGCAGGCGACGACCTCGCGACCGTGCGCTGCCGGCTCCCCGCCCCCGGCGACATCGTTCCGGCCTGCGTCTTCCGTCGCATGAGAGGGATCGGCCTGGTCCGGTGGGGCGCTTTCTGCTGCTGCGGCGCGTCGCTGCTCCGAGCGTGCCTCCACCTGGTCGATCGTCACGCGAAGGTCGAGCCGGACGAGCGCGACGACTCCAATGACCAGGGAGATGGTGATCATCCACCCCGAGACGACAAGCAGCCACTGCCCCGAGCTGCCAGCCACAAGCGCATTCCGAGCCCACGGGGCGGCCCAGATCACCAGCACGATGAGGTCGACCCCGAAGACGAGCTGGGGGATCCGGGCCACGGACCACCAGGAGTCGGCGTCGCGTCCCGCGCTGCGCTCGATCGACACGAGGACGTAGGTCATCATCGCCGTGACGAGGACGCTCGAGATGCCGGTCGCCGCCACGAGCTCGTCGTGCGTCGGCGTGCCCAGCGCGCCGAGCCAGAGCAACGGGACGAGCAGCGCCAACGAGAAGATCGAGCCGCGAAGTCGCCTTCGCTCCGCGCGCAGGCCACGTCGGTGGTACTCAGTCCTCGTCGGACCCTGCATGGCACCTCGCAGCTGCTCGAGCACTGCGCCCCGTTGGGGTGGCATGGGCGTGGAACGAGTATCCCGACAAGACGGGCGCACGGGGCGGATTCGGGTGAAGGTCGCCTCAATCGGACCGCTCTGCCGAGGGGGGGGCCGGACGCCTGATCGCCGCGGGCCGCCCCCTCGGGTCCTGCATACCGGACCGGCTGGGGGGTGCCGCCGGTCGGCCGCTGACGGGGAGGGGTCAGCGGCGGCCGGGGGGACGGGCATGCGGGACCGGGCGGACCGACCGGTAGGGCGGCTCAGCGGGAGAAGAGGGCCCTGGTCGCGTTCTCGTGCTCGGCGTACGCCGTCGAGGCCTTGAGCGTGAGGCGACCGACGTCGGCGAGCGCTTCGGTCATCTGTGCCTGGATGCGCTGGTAGTCGTGCATGACGCGCTCGAACTCGACCTTGGCCGGGCCCTGCCAGTCGGCGCCCATGCCGGCGAGCCGGCCGCGCAGCTCAGCGGTGCTCGACGTGATGGTGTCGGCGAGCCGGTGGATGTCGCCGGCTGCCGCGGCGATGCGTTCGGTGTCAACGACGGAACGGGACATGTGTCTACTCCTCTATCGGTGGCCGACCCGGTGGTGGCCGCGTTTCGTCCGAGGCTAGGTCGAGCGGTCGGCACGCGGCCGTCGTCATCCACAGGCGGCGACGGGCTCGGCGGTGTCGGGCGGCTGGCCTAGGCTCGGACCCATGACCGTGTGGATCGACGAGCCCATCTGGCCTGCGCACGGTCGGCTCTTCGCCCACCTGGTCAGCGACACCTCCTACGACGAGCTGCACGCCGTCGCACGCACCGCTCAGCTGCACCCCCGCTCGTTCGACGGCGACCACTACGACGTGCCGGAGGCGCGCTGGCAGTCGGCCGTCGATGCGGGCGCGATCCCGACGACCGGTGTCGACCTCGCGCGACGGCTCAACGCCTCGGGCCTGCGGCTGCGCAAGCGCAAGCGAGACCGGGGCGTGCGCCGCATCCTCGACGTGTCGTTCCCCAACGGCGCCAGCGACGTCGACCTCGTGGCCTCCGACGACCCCCTCGACCACGCGCGGGTGCTGGCCGCCATGGTGTTCGTGCGCGACCGCCGCGGCGACTTCGTCGCGGTGCACAGTGTCCGGCGGGGGGAGTGGGGCTCGCCCGGGGGCTGGCGCGAGGAGGACGAGACGCCGGTCGAGAACGCCGTGCGCGAGACGTACGAGGAGACCGGACTGCGCCTGCGTCACCCCGACGTGCTCCCTTGCGGCTACGAGAGATTCACGCCCCGCACCGACGACAACCTCTTCACGCGCGACAAGCCCTACCTCCAGGTCTTCCGCACGAGGCTCGAGCACGTGCGACCCGAGATCAACGACGGTGACGACGGCATCCACGAGACGCGCTGGGTCACCCCGGAGGAGTACGCCGAGCTCTGCGGCCATCTCTTCTGGTGGCCGCTCGCGGTCGAGGTCTTCCCCGACCTGCGAGGTCTCACCCGCCCGTTCTGAGACGCACGTATGCCGCCCACCGGGGTGGACGGCATACGTGGTCTGGTGTTGTGGGCTCGCTTGCGTGCCAAGCGAGCCCGCGCATCAGCGCTGGTTGGTGAAGGTGAGTGCGACGTCGAGGTCCGCCTCGCGCAACATGCGCTGGACGGCCTGGAGGTCGTCTCGGCTCTTGCTCGAGACGCGCAGCTCGTCGCCCTGGATCTGGCTCTTGACGCCCTTGGGTCCCTCGTCGCGGATCAGCTTGTTGATCTTCTTCGCGTTCTCCTGCGAGATGCCCTCCTTGAGCGGGGCGTCGAGGTGGTACTCCTTGCCGGAGAGGCGCGGTCCGGCCTCCGGCACGTCGAGGTGCTTGAGGCTCACCTTGCGCTTGACGAGGTGCGTCTGGACGACGTCGAGGACGGCCAGGCAGCGCTCCTCGGTGTTCGCCTTCATCTTGATCACCTCGCCGGCGAGATCGACGGAGGCGCCGACGTTCTTGAAGTCGTAGCGAGTCGCGATCTCCTTGCTGGCGCTGTTGACCGCGTTCGCGATCTCCTGCTTGTCGAACTTGCTGACGATGTCGAACGAGGAGTCGGCCATCGGTGTTGGGTCCTTCCGAGTGCTGGTGGCTGGTCTGTCGGGCGTGGCGCTGAAGGGTGTGCAGACACGCAGAAAGCGTCGTCGAGATCCCGATTCGGAGCCCGCCCGATCTCTTGCTATCCTTCCAGACGCACCACGGCAGGTTGCCCGAGCGGCCAATGGGAGCGGACTGTAAATCCGTCGCGAAAGCTTCGAAGGTTCGAATCCTTCACCTGCCACCCAGTGCCCGAGAGGCCCTGACCAGCGGAGACGCGGGACAGGGCCTCTTGCATGTGCCAGGGGCTTGATCGCCGGTCGATGGCGCGAGCTACGCGGTCTCGGGCGGCTGCCAGCCCTGGTCGGCCCGGATGGCTCGCGTGATGCGGTGACTGATGTCGCGGAGCTGGCGCCGCTGCGGCTGGGTGAGCCGATCGAGGACGAGCCGGTGCACCGTCTCCACGTGACCGGGGGTTGCCTGCTCGAACGTGCGATGGCCGGCGGCAGTCAGGATGCCGAGGGTGTAGCGCCCGTCGCTCGGGTCCGGGGTGCGCTGCAGCAGTCCCTTGGCCTCCAGGCGGGTGGCGGCACGGGACAGGCGCGACAGCGAGCTGTTGGCGTAGCCGGCGAGCACGCTCATGCGCAGCCGGCGGTCCGGCGCGTTGGCAAGCGCGTAGAGGATGCCGTACTCGAAGTGGGTGAGTCCCACGTCTCGCTGCAGCTGTCCGTCCAAGGCGGGCGGTAGCCACTCGAGGACGGTGGCCAGCGCGGCCCAGGTCTCCAGGTCCTCGCCCTCGAGCGATGCGGGGTGGCCGGCGTCTGACATGCCAGCAGCGTAGGGCAGGGCGTGGGAGAACCGCCGATCCATGACTTGACTGAGCAAGTGATAACGTCGTCGATGACTTGACCAAGCAAGTCCGCGGACGATCGGGAGCAGGCACAGAAGCATGGACATGCAGCTACAGGGCAAGCGCGCCTTCGTGAGTGGTTCGACGCGGGGCATCGGGTTCGCGATTGCGAAGGCCATGCTCGCGGAAGGCGCCTCGGTCGTCATCAACGGCCGGGACGCGGGTCGTGTCGACGCGGCGGTGGACCGCCTTCGGGAGCTCGTGCCGGGGGCCGACGTGAGCGCACTGACCGCTGACTTCGCGGATGCGACCCAGGTGCAGCGCATGCTCGACCGGCTGGGGCACCTCGACGTGCTCGTGAACAACGTGGGGCAGTTCGACGTCACGCCGTTCGAGGCGATCTCCGACGCGGACTGGCAGCGCTACTTCGACGTCAACGTCATGAGCGGAGTCCGGCTCTCTCGTCACGTCCTCGACGCGATGCTCGCCGCGGGCTGGGGGCGGATCATCTTCATCAGCAGCGAGTCCGGGGTGAACGTTCCCGCTGACATGGCCCACTACGGGATGACCAAGGCGGCAGTTCTGGCCCTCGGCAACAGCCTCGCCAAGCGCACGCGGGGCACGGAGGTCACGGTGAACACGATCCTTGGCGGACCCACCTACTCGGACGGCGTCGCTGACGCGGTCAGCCGGATCTCGCAGGCACAGGGCATCCCTGTCGATGATCTCAAGGGCGCCATCGTCGCCGGCAACCGGACGTCACTGCTGCAGCGCTTCATCGACCCGTCAGAGATCGCGAGTCTGGCGGTCTACCTGGCGAGCCCGCTCGCATCCGCGACGAACGGTGCCGCGGTACGCGCAGACGGCGGAGTGCTCACGTCCATCCTCTGATGCGGGCGGCCCGACCCTGGTTCGCAGCACGTGCGTAACAGCGCAGGGCGACCACGCCCACGACGTCGGGCTCATCGAGCCGCTCGGTGTCCGAGCCAGGCGAGGGCGGCGACGACGAGGGCCGAGGTGCCGGTGTCGAGCGTCGGTTGCACGACGGGCGCGAAGAAGGGGGAGTGGTTGACGGGCACGTCCTTGGCGACGGTGCCCGCCTCGACGGCCGCGCGGTACGCGTCGGGGTCGGTGCCGCCGATGCCCCAGTAGGTGTAGGGGACGCCGAGCGCGGTGGGCAGGTCGCTGAAGTCCTCGCTCGCGCTCTGCAGCGGCAGCTCGGTCGCGAGCTCGCCGAAGTGCTCGGCGAAGGCGGTGCGGACCCGTTGCGTCGTCGCGTCGTCGTTCACCGTGGGCGGGAACCGGTCGAAGAGCTCGAACTCGGGCTCGCCCGGCGCATCGGACGCCTGGCACTCCGCGACGACGATGCGGCGGATCGCCTCGAGCACCGACGCGCGGGTCTGCTCGTCGAACGTGCGCACGTTGAGCTCGAGGACGGCGCGGTCGCCGATGACGTTGCTCTTCGTGCCGGACTGGATGCTGCCGACGGTGAGAACGGCCGGCGTCGTCGGCGCGATCTCGCGTGAGACGACGGTCTGCAGCCGCACGACGATCATCGCGGCCAGCACGACCGGGTCGACCGCTGCCTGCGGCATCGAGCCGTGGGCGCCGCGCCCGTGCACCGTCACGCGCATGCTGTCGGCGGCCGACAGCACCGCTCCCGACCGGGTGCCCACGGTGCCGGCGACGCCGGGCAGCACGTGCTGGGCGAGGGCGACGTCCACGGGGCCCACGACCCCGGCCAGCCCGTCGTCGACCATCCGGCGGGCGCCGTCGCCGAGCTCCTCGGCGGGCTGGAACAGCGCCACGACCGTGCCGCTCCATGCATCGCGGTGGCGGGCGAGCAGGTCGGCGGCGCCGAGCAGGCAGGTGACGTGCACGTCGTGGCCGCAGGCGTGCATGACAGGCACCGGCTCGGCGGAGTCGCCGGCGGTCGCCGTGGCCGTGCTCGCGTACGGCAGCCCGGTCGCCTCCTCGACCGGCAGGGCGTCCATGTCGGCGCGCAGCAGCACCGAGGGGCCGTCGCCGTTGCGCAGGATCCCGACGACGCCGGTGCCGCCGATGCCTTCGGTCACCTCGTAGCCGCTCCCGCGCAGCCGCTCGGCGACGGCAGCTGCCGTCTCGTGCTCCCGGTGGGACAGCTCCGGGTGCTGGTGCAGGTGGCGGTAGAAGTCCTCCTGCCACGGCCGGCACCCTCCGAGGTCGGACAGGACTGTCGTGGCTGCGGAGGGCGAGCTGGTCATCGTGCCTCCTGGTGGAGCGGGACCGGGGCCGATCCACGATGTCACGGATGGGGCACCGCAGGGCGTCGAACTGCTCATGACGGCATACCCCAGCGGGTATCATGGGGAACGGGACGGAGCAGGCCCTGGAAGGGGGCACCGATGGAGCGACAGGTCCTCGTGGTCGACGACGAGCCGCAGATCCGCGCCGTGCTGAGGGCCTACCTGGAGGCCGACGGGTTCAGCGTCACGGAGGCCGGCACCGGTGGCGATGCGCTGCGTCTGGTGCGTTCGGAAGGCCCCTCGCTCGTGCTGCTCGACGTGCGCCTCCCCGATGTCGACGGCATCGAGGTGCTGCGCACCCTGCGCCAGGAATCGCAGGTGCCGGTCATCCTCGTGACGGCCCGGTCGGAGGAGGTGGACAAGCTCGTCGGCCTGGGCGTGGGTGCCGACGACTACGTCACCAAGCCCTTCAGCCCGCGTGAGATCGTCGCGCGAGCCAAAGCCGTGCTGCGCCGAGCACCGCGCGATGCGGCGACGACCGGCGACGCGAGCCCCGCGCGCCGCGCCGTCGCCGTGCTCGCCTTCGAGGGTGTGTCCATCGACGAGGGCCGGCGCGAGGTGCATCGCAGGGGCGTCCCGGTCGAGCTGTCCGCCCTGGAGTTCGACCTGCTGGCCGCGATGGCCCGGAGTCCCGGTCGCGTCTTCTCCCGCGGGCAGCTCCTCGAACAGGTCTGGGGCTACGACTTCTTCGGCGACGAGCGAGTCGTGGACGTGCACGTCCGCAACATGAGGCGCGCCCTGGGCGACGACGCGGCGGACCCCCGGGTCATCGGCACCGTCCGAGGGGTCGGCTACCGCTTCCTGCCCGATGTCCTGGAGGGAGCGTCATGAACCGCCTGTCGACACGACTCGTCCTCTCGCACCTGGTCGTCGCACTCATCGGGACCGTCGCGACCTTCGTCATCGTGCGGCAGCTGGCCCCCACGCTGTTCGACAGCTCGATGAACCGCGCGGGCATGGGCACCGGGATGGGCATGGGGCGCGCGGGGGAGGCCTCACTGCGCACGCAGTTCGCCGACTCGGTGGACCAGGCCCTCCTCGTCGGAGCGCTCCTCGGCAGCGTGGCCGCCGCGACGTTCGGGGCGTTCGCCGCCTGGCGGCTCCTGCGTCCACTGGGCGCCATGGGCCGTGCGGCGCGCCGGATGGCAGGCGGTGACTACGCCACGGTCGTGTCGGTGCCGCACGAGGCCGAGCTCGCCGAGCTGGCCACCGACCTCAACCGCCTCGGCGCCGCCATGGCGGGCGCGGAGGCCCGCCGTGTCCGCCTGCTCGGGGAGCTCGCGCACGAGATGCGAACCCCGCTGACCGTGATCGACGGCTACGTCGAGGGCATGATCGACGGCGTCCTGCCTCGCGACCCGGCCCCGCTCGGGAGCGTCGGCGACGAGGTCCGCCGCCTGCGGCGCCTGGCCGACGACCTCTCGGCGCTGTCGCGCGCGGAGGAGGGACGGCTGGACCTCGCCGTCAGGCCCCACGACCTCGGCACGCTCGTGCGCCGCGCTGCGGAACGTATGCGTCCGCAGGCGCAGGACGCCGGGCTCGAGCTGCACGCTCCGGCTGCGGACGCGGTCGTGGCCCTGGTCGACCCGGATCGGTTCGCGCAGGTTGTGACCAACCTGGTCGGCAACGCCATTCGCGCCACCGCCCCGGGGGGCCGCATCGCCGTGACGTGCACGCGGCGTGACGGGCAGGCGCTGGTGCAGGTGTCCGACACCGGCGAGGGCCTGGACGCGGCCGACCTCGAGCGGGTGTTCGAGCGCTTCTACCGGGTGCCCAGGCGCCGGAGCGTGGGTGCCGAGTCCGGCTCGGGCATCGGGTTGACCGTGGCCCGGGGCATCGTGTGCGCGCACGGCGGCGAGCTCACCGCCGCGTCGGCCGGGCGCGGTCGCGGTTCCACCTTCACCGCGGCTCTGCCCCTCTTCGCCGCGACGGACCCCACCGCGACGCACCCCACTGCGACGCACCCCGAGGCCCCGCGTCCCGTCGCGGCGTCCGACCCGACCCGTCCTGCGGTCGACCGGCGACGGCGGTAGTCAGCGGGCGTCGTCCCACATCGGGCACGTGCCGTCCCGGTCGGTCGCACCCACCCGGGCGCCCGGCCCCATGCCCGCACCCGGGCCCATGCCGGCACTCGGGCCCATGCCGGCACCCGGGCCCATGCCGGCGCCCGGCCCCGTGACGGTGCGGCCCGCTGCCGCGGCCTCGAAGGCGGCGAGGTGGTGCTCCGACGCCCGCTGCAGATGGGTGAGGACCTGACGCACGTCCGAGGCGGTCGTCTTCGTGACCGCGGTCCGCAGGTCGGCGATGTCGCGCTGCTCCAGGGCGACGCCGACCTGGTAGGCGGCGGCGAGCGAGGTGTTGCCCTGCGCCAGCCAGCGGTCGTAGAGCGACTGGATCGTCGCGTCGGCGTACGTCCCGGCGGCCTTGCCCGACCCGGGGTCCGTGACGGCATACCTCGTCAGGAGGGTGCCCATGGCGTCGAGGTGGCGCTGCTCGCTCGCGGAGATCCACGCGAAAGGCGTCCCGTCGCCGTAGCGTGCGGCGAAGGCGGCATAGAGGTCGCGCGCCATCCGCTCCTCCTCGCTGCCGAACCGCAGCAGCTGCGTCAGGGCTGCGTCGGCCGCGGTGACGCTGCTCACCGCAGCGGCGGCCTCCGGAGGTACCCCGGCGACGCCTCCGGAGGCAGCGGCGGCAGAGATCTCGGCGCCCGCCCCCACGACGACGGCTGCGGTGGCGAGAGCCAGCGGGCGGGTCATCCACGTCTTCATGGTCCTGTCCTTCCCGGACGGTGGGCTCGGGTGGTCCGAGTCCTTCACACCTTCAGTCAACGCGTCGTGCGTGAAGGGTGGGCGGGGCCTGGTGTGAAGCCTCCGTGTCGGCCGCGAGACCTGTTCCCTCGATACCCCTAGGGGTATCTGTTATGGTGGTCCAGAACTTCCCGCCACACCTGGAGGAACCGTGATCTTCACCCAGTACTACCTCGACTGCCTGTCGCAGGCGTCCTATCTCATCGCCGACGAGAAGAGCCGCCTGGCCGTCGTCGTCGACCCGCGACGCGACGTCGCGGAGTACCTGGCCGACGCCGAAGCGCGTGGCCTGACGACCGTCGGAATCATCAACACCCACTTCCACGCCGACTTCGTCTCCGGGCACCTCGAGCTGGCCCGGGCCACCGGCGCGTGGATCGGCTACGGAGACGCGGCCGTCACCGACTTCCCGGTGCGCTCGCTCACCGACAGGGAGCGGATCTCCCTGGGTGACGTGACCCTCGAGGTCATGACGACGCCCGGCCACACGCCCGAGTCGATCTCGGTCCTCGTCCGCGAACACGCCGACGACGAGGTCGCCTACGGCGTGCTCACCGGAGACGCCCTCTTCATCGGCGACGTCGGCCGCCCCGACCTGCTCGCCTCCGTCGGTGTCACGGCGACCGAGCTCGGGCAGATGCTCTACGACTCGGTCCAGCGCAAGCTCATGGGGCTGCCCGACGACGTACGCGTGTTCCCCGCTCACGGGGCGGGCTCGGCCTGCGGCAAGAACCTCTCGACCGAGCGCCAGTCGACCATCGGTGAGCAGCGGCGCTTCAACTACGCGTGCCAGCCGATGACCGAGGAGCAGTTCCTCGAGGTCGTGACGGCCGGGCAGCCCACGGCACCGACCTACTTCGCCTACAACGCCACGCTCAACAAGCAGTCCCGCGACCTGCGCGACCTCGACGCGAGCGTGCCCTCGCTCGATGGCGCCGAGGTCGAGGCGGCCCTGGCCCGCGGCGCCCGCATCCACGACGCGCGCGACGTGCAGGAGTTCGCGGCGGCGCACCTGCGCGGCTCGGTGAACGTGCCCGTCGAGGGCCGGATGGCCGAGACCGTCGGCATGGTCTTCTCGCCCGAGAACGAGATCGTCGTCGTTGCCCCCGAGGGCCAGGAGCAGGAGGTCGCCACCCGCTTCGCCCGCATCGGCTACGACCACGTCGTGGGATACGTGGCGGACGTCGAGGAGTACTTCCTGACGCACCAGGACCAGGTCGACCGGGCCAGCCGCCTGTCGGTCGCCGACGTCGACGAGGCGACGGCGCGCGCCGACGTGCAGGTCGTCGACATCCGCAACGCCGGAGAGATCGAGTCCGGCATGGTGCCCGGCGCCCGCCACATCCCGCTGGCAGAGCTGGGCCTCCGGTCCCATGAGCTCGACGCCGAGCGCCCCGTCGTCGTCTACTGTGCGGGCGGTTGGCGCAGCTCGGTCGGGGCGAGCCTGCTGCGCGCCGGCGGCTTCGCGGACGTCTCCGACATCCTCGGCGGCTACGGCGCCTGGGACCTCGCGCACGCCAGCGCCTCCTGACCCGCGCCGGCCCGCCACACGGCATACGCCCGTCCCTCTCGGAACCCGCGCCACCCCGCCCCCCGCGCCACCCGCGCATCACCCCGTCCCCGGCACCCGCCGGCAAACACCAAGGAGAACCATCATGTGTCGACCCGCCACCTGCCGGACCTGCGGCAAGACGACCTGGGCCGGCTGCGGCCAGCACGTCGACCAGGTCATGCGCAACGTCCCCCCGGCCCAGCGCTGCGACGGCCACGAGAAGGGTGAGTCCGCCTCGGGCGGCTTCCTCTCGCGGCTGTTCAACCGCTGAGCCCGCGACCCGCACACGGCGACGCGCCGCCGGCCAGCCGCACGAGCCGCTGACCGGTGGCGCGCCGGGGGCCACCACGTCTCCCGACGCCGACCACCACGAGAGGACCGCCTCGCATGCTGATCGCCATCCCGCTCGGGATCGCCATCGGACTGTCGCTCGGAGCCCTTGGTGGCGGGGGCTCCATCCTGACCGTCCCCGCCCTCGTCTACGTCCTGGGTCAGGACGCGCGCACGGCCACGACGAGCTCGCTCGTCATCGTGGGGCTCACCTCCCTGCTCGCCCTGGTGCCGCACGCCCGCGCCAAGCGCGTCCGTTTCAGCCAGGGGCTCATGTTCGGCGTGCTCGGCACCGCCGGCTCCTTCGCCGGATCCGCGCTGTCGACCTCCGTGAGACCCACGACGCTGCTCACCGCATTCGCGGCACTGATGCTCCTCGTCGCGGCCCTGATGGTCCGTCGCGCCGTCAAGGCGCCCCGCGGGCTCGGCCACGCCATCGACCCCACCGTCGAGCCGATGATGACGCTGCGCCCCTTCAGCTGCGCCTGCCCGCGCGCCGCCAAGGTCCTCGTGACAGCCACGATCGTCGGGCTCCTCACCGGCTTCTTCGGCGTCGGCGGTGGCTTCGCGCTCGTCCCCGCCCTCGTGCTGGCCCTCGGCTTCCCCATGCCGGTGGCTGTCGGCACCTCGCTGCTCGTCATCGGCGTCAACAGCGCCACGGCGCTCGCCGCGAGGCTCGGCTCCGGGGCGGGTCACCTCGACTGGTCGATGATCGGGGTCTTCACCGCTGCCGCCGTCGTCGGCAGCCTCGTCGGCGGTCGACTCGCCGGCCGGGCCAACCCGCGGCACCTCACCATCGCGTTCGCCACGCTGCTCGTCGTCGTCGCCTTCTACACGGGCGTCCGGTCACTGGGCCTGATCGGCTGATGTCGTTCCAGCGCACGCGCCAGACCGGTGGCGAGCCCCGGATCGTGCTGGGGCTCCGACAGAATCTCGCCCAGTTCGGGACGCTCGTGGCCGTCAACGCCCTCGTCGGCGGCATGCTCGGCCAGGAACGCACGGTCGTCCCGCTGCTGGGCAAGGACGTCTTCGGGCTGACCGGATACACCGCCGGGCTCGCCTTCATCCTCGTCTTCGGCCTCGCCAAGGCGCTGACCAACTACGTCGCCGGCTCGTGGATGGACCGGTTCGGCCGCAAGCCGGTCCTCGTGGCCGGCTGGCTGGTCGCGCTCCCGGTGCCGCTGCTGCTCATCTGGGCCCCGACGTGGGGCTGGGTCGTCGCGGCCAACGTGCTGCTCGGCGTCAGCCAGGGCATGACCTGGTCGACCACCGTCGTCATGAAGATCGACCTCGTCGGCCCTGCCCGGCGCGGCCTCGCGATGGGGTTCAACGAGGCCGCCGGGTATGCCGCCGTCGCGGGCACCGCCCTGGCCACCGGCTACATCGCCCAGGCCCACGGCCTGCGCCCGGCGCCCTTCCTGCTCGGCATCGCCTATGCAGCGCTCGGGCTGGGGCTCTCGACCCTGGCCGTCAAGGAGACCCGCGGGCACGCCCGGCTCGAGGCGGCCGGCCACAGCGCCCGCCCGGACGGTCGGCACGACCACCTCCACGACGCGCTGACCAACCGGCAGGTGTTCACCCAGACCAGCTTCCGAGAGCCGGCCCTGTCGGCAGCGACCCAGGCCGGACTGGTCAACAACCTCAACGACGGCCTGGCGTGGGGCGTCTTCCCGATCCTCTTCGCCGGCGTCGGCCTGTCCGTGTCGCAGATCGGCATCCTCGCGGCGATCTACCCGGCCGTGTGGGGCCTGGGCCAGCTCGTCACCGGCGGCCTGTCGGACCACGTCGGTCGGAAGTGGATGATCGCCTCCGGGATGCTCGTGCAGGCCGTCGCGCTCGCCGTCATCGCCGCCGTCGACTCGTTCGCCCTCTGGGCCTTCGCCGCGGCCCTGCTCGGCGCAGGCACCGCCATGGTCTACCCGACCCTGCTCGCCGCGATCGGCGACGTCGCACACCCCGCGTGGCGAGCTCGGGCGGTGGGTGCCTACCGGTTGTGGCGCGACGCCGGCTTCGCCGCCGGGGCGGTCCTGGCCGGTGTCGTGGCCGACGCCCTCGGGGTACGCGCCGCAGTCTGGGTCGTTGCGGCCCTCACCGCGCTCTCGGGGCTGCTTGTCGCCGTGCGGATGTACGAGACCCGCCATCGATCTGACACCTGATGCGGAGATCCCGGTCCGCCGCCCGTCACGGTCGTCGGTCGTCGAGCGGTGGACTGCCCCCAGCGTCCGGGGCGACGCGTTCGGCGTGGGCGCGCCTGATGCGCATGAGTCCGGACCCACCCACCGGGGTCGCCGCTGGTGTGTCGTGATGCGGGGGCTCAGGCCAGGCTCAGGAAGAGCTTCTCGAGAGCGGCTTGGTCCTCGTCCTGCAGGCCCTCGGGCGAGGCCATGCACTCGCGCAGGTTGGTCGAGATGATCGCGAAGCCGGCCCGGTCGAGCGCCTTGTTGACGGCCGCGAGCTGGGTGACCACGTCGCGGCAGTCGCGGCCCTCCTCGATGAGGCGGATGACGCCTCCGAGCTGACCCTGGGCGCGCTTGAGCCGGTTGAGGATCGGCGCCATCTCCTCTGCTGTCGGTGTGACCATGCGAGTCTCCTTCTGGTTCATGGCCGGCGTGCGCCCGACGCCGTGAGCGCCTGGAGTGCCTGGGTCAGTCGGTCGTGTGCGTCTGCGGCGATGTCTGCGAGCCGGTCGTTGCCGGTGAGCTCGACCATGGTCGCCGGGTCCATGGCCTCGACAAGGGTGTGGCCCTCGCCGATCGAGCGGACGACGACGTTGCAGGGCAGCAGGACGCCGATGGACGGCTCTGCCTTGAGGGCGGCGTGAGCCAGTGGTGGCCGGCAGGCGCCGAGGATCCCCTGGGGGGCGATGTCGACGCCGAGCTTGGCCTTGAGGGTGGACGCGAGGTCGATCTCGGTGAGGACGCCGAAGCCGACCTCAGCCAGCCGGGCCCGTGTCTCGGCGAGGGTCACGTCGAAGTCCGCCTCGACGGTGGTGGTGAGCGTGTAGTCCATGTCTCTCTCCTGATCTCGGGCGCAGGCGCGTCCTGGGGGCGCAGCGCACGGCCTGGTGGCTGCTGGTGGGGCTCAGGCGTCGGCCGGCTGCGCCGCAGTGACCTTCGCGCGCACGTCGTCCATGTCGAGGTTGCGGACGGCGGTGATGACCTGTTCCAGCGCAGCGGCGGGGAGCGCGCCCGGCTGGCTGAAGACGAGGATGCCGTCGCGGAAGGCCATGAGGGTCGGGATCGAGGTGATGCCGGCGGCGGCGCTGAGCTGCTGCTCCGCCTCGGTGTCGATCTTGCCGAAGACGATGTCGGGGTGCTTCTCGGACGCGGCCTCGTAGACCGGGGCGAACATGCGGCACGGCCCGCACCACGAGGCCCAGAAGTCGACGAGGGTGATGCCCTCGCGGGTGATGGACGACTCGAAGTCGGCGGCGGTCAAGTTCTGCGTGGACATTGAATCTCCTTGGACAGGAACGGTTTCTCTTGGGTACGACTATACCCTCTGGGGTATAAAACCTCTCGTCTAGTGCAGTCATTCCCAGTTCGACGAATGAGTTGCGACGGGTTAGGGTGCTGTTCGAACAATACACCCAGGGGTATGCATCGATCTATCGAAGGAGCGACATGTCCATCACTGCCAGCATCGACCAGCTCGCTGCCGCTGCCGCTGACGGCGCCACCGTCGTGGACGTGCGAGAGCCCGGTGAGTACGTCGGCGGGCACGTGCCCGGAGCCGTGCTGATGCCGATGGGCCAGCTGCCCTCGCGCGTCGGCGAGCTCGACCGCCACCGCCCCGTCTACGTCGTCTGTGCCAGCGGGAACCGCAGCCGCGCCATGAGCGACTACCTCGTTCGCGCGGGCTTCGACGCCCGATCCGTCGACGGCGGGACGTCCGCCTGGGCGGCATCCGGGCGCCCGGTCGTGGGCGGCACCAAGCCGTCCGCCTGACCCGCGCCGCACCAGCGGCCCCGACAGGCTCCACGAACGTCCGCCCGCCCCGAAAGGACCCTGCCCATGGCGACCATCATCCCCATCGACACCCCGACCCTCGGCGACCGCAGCTACCTCGCCCACGACGGTGAGGTCGCGATCGTCATCGACCCGCAGCGCGACATCGACCGTGTCCTCGACCTCGCGAGGGACGCCGACGTCACCATCGCCCACGTCTTCGAGACGCACATCCACAACGACTACGTCACGGGTGGCTACGCCCTGGCCCGGGCCACCGGTGCCGCGTACCACGTCAACGCCGCCGACGACGTCGCCTACGAGCGCGTCCCCGTCAGTGACGGCGACGTCCTAGACGTGTCACCCGCGCTGCGCGTCCGGGTCATCGCCACCCCCGGACACACGTACACGCACCTCTCGTACGCCCTGGACGCCGCGAACGACGAGACCGGAACGCTCGAGCCCGTCGGCGTCTTCACGGGAGGTTCACTGCTCTTCGGCGCCACCGGCCGGCCCGACCTGCTCGGGCACGAGCACACCCACGACCTCGTCCACCACCAGTACGCCTCCGCGCAGCGCCTCGTCCACGAGCTGCCCGAGCACACCCACGTCCTGCCCACCCACGGCTTCGGCAGCTTCTGCTCCGCCGGCTCCGCGGGTGACACGACCGCCTCGACCATCGGCCAGGAGAAGAAGGCGAACCCGGCCCTCACCCAGGAGGAGGAGCGCTGGGTGGCCGACACGCTCGCCGGGCTCGACGCGTACCCCGCCTACTACGCCCACATGGGGCCTGCGAACAGCGCCGGCCCGCAGGCGGCCGACCTGACGACCCCCGAACGGGCCGACAAGGCGGTGGTCGCGCGCCGCATCACCGACGGGGAGTGGGTCGTCGACCTGCGCAACCGGACCGCGTATGCCGCCGGGTACGTCACGGGAACGCTGAACTTCGGCGTCGACGGCCAGTTCGCCACCTACCTCGGCTGGCTCATCCCGTGGGGCACGCCGCTCACGCTGCTGGGGGAGAGTCCCGAACAGGTCGCCGAGGCCCAGCGCGAGCTGGTCCGCATCGGCATCGACCACCTCGAGGGCGCCGCCACGGGCGCTCCCGCGGACTGGACCGACTCACCGCTCGGCTCCTTCGACCGCGCCACCTTCGCCGACCTCGCCCAGGTGCGGCACCACCGACACGTCGCCGTCCTCGACGTGCGCCGCGCCTCGGAGTTCACCGAGTCGCACATCGACGATGCCGTCAACCTCCCGTTGCACGAGCTCCTCGAGCGGCTGACGGAGGTCCCCGCGGGCGAGGTCTGGGTGCACTGCGCGGGTGGCTACCGCGCCTCGATCGCCGCATCGGTCCTCGCCGCCCACGGCCACCATGTCGTCGCCGTCGACGACAGCTTCGAGGAGCACGCAGCAGCCGCCGGCCTCCCACTGAGGTCGGCAGCCTGAGCCCGGCGCGGTGGCCGATCCGCCGCGCCGCCCTGACCCCGCCCGCAGCCCGGCAGGCGGGAACGTGAAAGGAACCATGAGCACCAACGCCTCCGTCCACAGCGATCCCACCGCGACCCGCACCACCCCGCGCCGCCCTGCAGCACTGGATCCGCAGGCGCTGCAGGAGTGGCTGGCCGGCGACGACCGCCCGCGCCTGCTCGACGTGCGAACTCCGGCCGAGTTCACGACCTCCCACATCCCCGGCTCCTACAACGTCCCCCTGCCGTTGCTGCGCGAGCACCGCGACGAGCTGCGCTCGCACCTCGACGACGACGTCGTGCTCGTCTGCCGATCCGGGGCCCGGGCCACCCAGGCGGAGGCGCTGCTCGGCTCGACGGGTCTCGCCAACCTCCACGTCCTCACCGGCGGCGTGTCCGCCTGGGAGGCTTCGGGCGGCCCGCTCAAACGGGGCACGCAGACCTGGGAGCTCGAGCGCCAGGTGCGGCTCGTCGCCGGAGGCATCGTCCTGTCCGGCGTGCTGGCCAGCACCAAGGTGCCGGCCCTCAAGTGGGTGTCGGCGGCGATCGGCGCCGGCCTCACGGGAGCGGCAGTCACCAACAGCTGCGCGATGAGCAAGGCGCTGTCGATGCTGCCCTACAACCGCCGCACCGGTCCGAGCCTCGACTCCGTCCTGCGCGAGCTCGGTCGCGCCGCCGACTGACGGCGCGGAGGAAGCCGGCGCTCGGCGGTTGCGCCGTGAAACCCACGGGCACGAGAGTGACAGGGTGCCGACACGGCACGCCCCGCGCGTCCGAGGAGGCCCCGTCGTGACCACGTCGCCACTGCACGTCGACCTGTTGGTCATCGGGTGGGGCAAGGCGGGAAAGACCCTCGCCAAGCGCTACTCGGCCACGGGTCGGTCGGTCGCTCTCGTCGAGCGCGATCCGGCCATGTACGGCGGAACGTGCATCAACGTCGCCTGCGTGCCGACGAAGGACCTCGTCGTGTCGGCCGAGGCGCGCCGTCCGAGCGACGACCCGGCTGGGTACTTCAGGCGAGCTGTCGCCGACCGCGACGCCCTCATCGGGGGGCTCAACGCGGCCAACCACGGCATGCTCGAAGGCGTCGCGACGCTGCTCGACGGCGAAGCGCGCTTCACCGGCCCGAAGGAGGTCACCGTGCGCGCCGCTGACGGCGAGGTCATCGTGACGGCCGAGAAGGTCGTCGTCGGAACCGGGACGGTGCCGGCGCGCCCTGAGATCACCGGCGCCTCGCTGCCCGGGGTGTACGACTCGACGACCATCCAGCACGCCGACCCGTTTCCCGAGCGGCTCGTCGTCGTGGGTGCCGGGTTCGTCGGTCTGGAGTTCGCGAACATGTTCGCGCTCTTCGGCGCCTACGTGACCCTGCTCGACTCCCGTGACGCCCTGGTGCCGGACGCCGCGCCCGGTGTAGGCGCGGCGGTCGAGGACGTGCTGTCGCGACGCGGGGTGACGGTGCGTCATGGCGCCCGGGTGCGGTGGATCGAGCAGGCGGGTGCGGGGTTGCGCGTGGCCCTGCCCGACGACGACCTCGAGTGCGACGCGGTGCTGCTCGCGACCGGCAGGACGCCGGTGACCCGCAACCTCGGACTCGACGCGGCCGGAATCGACACGGATGAAAGAGGATTCATCGTCGTCGACGACCGGCTGCGCACCTCCGCCGAGGACGTCTTCGCCGTCGGTGACGTCAACGGCGGTCCGCAGTTCACCTACATCTCGCTCGACGACAACCGCGTCGTGTGGGACCAGCTGACGGGGGAGGGGCGCCGTTCCACGACCGACCGGGTCGCCGTGCCGCGGACGACGTTCACCACCCCACCCCTGTCGCAGGTGGGTCTCACGCCGCTGGAGGCGCGCGCAGCCGGCCACGACGTGCTCTACGCGAGCAAGCAGGTGGCCCGGATCGCGACGATGCCGCGGCCCAAGATCGTCGGCGACGCCGACGGCGTGGTCACCTTCACCGTCGACGCGGCAACACGGGAGATCCTCGGCGCGACCCTCCTCTGCGTCGACTCCCAGGAGCTCGTCAACCTCGTGGCCCTGGCCATGAGGGCAGGCGCCACGGCCGACGAGCTGCTGGACGGCATCTGGACGCACCCGTCGAGCACCGAAGCGCTCAACGAGGTGCTCGCCGAGCTGGCCCCCCTGCCGGGTGGCGCGTCCTAGACCTCGTGCGGGTAGTCCTCGTCGTCCTCCGACGGCACGTCCTCGAGCTGTTCGAGCCGGTCTGCCACATCCGCGGTGTCCGTCGACGTGGGTGGTGACGCAGTGTCGGAGGACCGGTCGCCGGGCTCGGGTGCCCCTGCGGGGGTCTGCTGCTCGAGCAGATCGGCCTCGGGGACGTCGACACGGGGATCGGGGTGCTGTGCGGTCACGGTGGACCTCCTGACCTGATGGCCGTCGAGGGTCGTGGTCCATTCGCCCTCTTGCTTAAGGATGGCACGCGTGGTACACCAAATCTATAGCACTCGACATAGATCCTCAGTTCTCGGGACTGCCCGGCCCGCGCGTTCTCTCTCGCGTCTGACGCTCTTGGTGCAGCGCGACGTCCACGCCTCGACGGCGTACGGGTTCGCGCGGGTCGGGTCACCGCTCCTGGTGCCGCTCACCGTCGAGGGTGGCGAGACACTCGTGCAGGCGGCGCAGCCGCCGATGGGTGTCCGCCCCCGCGCGCCCGAGCCGGCTCTGGACGTCGCCCAGCAGCGGCAGGAACCGCGCTCCCGCGGCGAGGTGAGCCCCCACGCCGTCGGCGGTCAGGAGCACGTGGTACGACCTTCGGTCCTCGGGGTGAGCGGCCTTGCGCACGTGGCCGCGTCGTTCGAACCGCTTGATGTAGCTGGACACCGTCGTCGGCGGGGCGGCCATCCAGCGCGCCAGCTCGCTCGGCGTCATCCCGCGTGTCGAGGCGAGGATCGAGTAGATCGCGAACTCGTCGGCGTCGAGCCCCGACTCCCGGATGGCTTCGTCGATGAGGGCGGTTGCGGCCCGGGACACCAGCCAGACGTCGAAGAGCACGTTGGACAGCCCCTCAGGCACCTCCGGCGCCCCGCTCTCGCCTCGGCTCGACGGACCGGGCGGTGAGCTCTCTCGTGCCATCACTGTCGGCCAGCGTCGTCGCGGACCGCGCCCACTTCGCCTCGGGACGCACGCCACCTGTCGCGGGTCGTGCGCGCGAGGAGCAGGACCACGACCCCGACGAGCACGAGGCCCGCCGCCCAGGAGGCGATGCTCTTGGCCCCCGACGCCAGGCCGAACAGGGAACTCGCCACGCTCGGCTCGGGGTGGGCCGCGAGCGCCAGCCAGGCGCAGGCGTTCTCGAGGTAGTCGAAAGCGGCGCCGAGGAGCGGCAGGACCGAGAGGGCGATGAGCCGTGAGTCGGGCCGCGTGAGTCGGGAGATGACGAAGGCCAGCGCCGTGGCGAGGAAGAGGCCGAACACGGCGGGGTAGGCGAGGTCCGCCAGCTGCAGGTTGCGGTAGCTCTCGCGGCCCGCGACCCCGCACGCGTCGAGGAAGCGCAGGACGGCCGTGGCGCTGGGAGCGAAGCGCACGTCGGGTGGCGCCTGCCGGCATACGGCCTCGACCCGGGGGATGGTGAACGGCAGGGAGGTCGCGAAGAAGACGGTCGCGAACGTGGCGTACGCCGCGCCGCTCCCGAGCAGCACGCGCCCTCGTGCCATCCGCGCCATCGTTCTCGCGACGGACCCAGTGACCCCCGGGTCGTCGCTCGGGCTCGAGTGGCGGGGCAGTGTGACGGGCTTGGTGCGTGTGGTGGACACAGGGGGCTCCTCGGGGTCTCGCGGACGAGATGCTGCGAAATCGCAGTACCTAGATGATGCGATCTCGCACTACCCCACGTCAAGGTCCCTCAGCGGCGAAGCGGTGGGGCCGTGCTGCCCCGAACGACCAGCTCGGTGGGCAGGGTCGTGGAGGCCTGCGGTGCCACCCCGCCCCCGAGGAGGTCGAGGACCAGCCGGCCTGCGATGACGCCCTGCTCGACGGGCCGCTGCCGGACGGTCGTGAGGTCGGTGAGCTCGGCCATCGGGTGGTCGTCGATCCCCACCACCGACACGTCGTCTCCGGGACGCAGCCCGGCACGTCGCAGGGTGCGGATGGCGCCCAGGGCCACCTCGTCGGAGTGGGCGAACACCGCGGTCGGTGGCTCGGCATGCCCGAGCAGCCGCCCCATCGAGGCGGCGCCGTGCTCGCCGCCCCAGGGCGCGGTGACGACGAGGGTCGGGTCCGCCGGTAGGCCGGCGCGTTCGAGCGCGTCGTAGTAGGCGGGCGAGCGGGTTGCGCTGAGGTTGGGCTGGTCCGGGTCGACGGCCTCGAGCATGCCGATGCGCGTGTGGCCGAGATGGAGCAGGTGGTCGACGGCCTGCCGGCTGGCCTCGTAGTCGTCGATGTGCACGGACGGGTAGGCCGCCGACTGGCCGCCCGCGGCCACGATGTGAACTCCCATGGTCTCCATGCGCGTGCGCTCGTCGTCCTCGACCTGGAAGCCGACGACGACGACCGCGTCGACCTTGCGGCGGGCCGGGAGCCGGTCGAAGAAGTCGCGCCGGTCGCGGGCGTCGCCGACCTGGTAGAGCAGCACGTCGAGCTCGGCCTCGCGCAGCACCGAGTCCAGCCCCTCGACGACGGACCCGAAGAACCAGCGGGACAGGTGGGGGACGACGAGGGCGACGCGCCCGGTGTTGCCCTTGGCCAGCCTGGACGCCTCGGGAGAGACGACGTAGTTGTGCTCCTCGGCCACGCGCAGGACGCGCGCCCGGGTGGCGGGGGCGACGTTCTTGGCGTTGCTCAGGGCCCGCGACGCGGTACCGACGCCGACGCCGGCCAGCCGGGCGATGTCGACCAGGGTCACCTTCGACGGGGCGCGAGATGCGGTCAAGTCGTCCACGGGTACACCGTACGTCACTGGAAACGCATCCATGCAGCGGGCCTTCGGCGCGCGTGGCGCGCCATGGGGGAGACGCAGCCGTCTTGAATTCCGGAGCTCTACATTGACAGACGTCCTCGACTGCCATCACCATCGGAAATGGAAACGTTTCCAGCGCTTCCATCCCGCCTCTGGATGAGGCAGTGGTCGGCGACACGAGGTGGCCGGCTCCTTCAACGACGCAGGAGGAATCCATGCAGCACGCAGGTCACCGTTCCCGTCCCACCCGTCGATCCGTCGTCGTGGCGCTTGGCGCCCTCACCGTCGCCGGAGCTGCCGGCTGCTCCGCCCCCGGGCCCGCCGCGTCCGACGCGGCGGCGGCCGACGCGACACCGACCACCGTCAGCACCTCGGTCGGCTCGCAGCCCGTGGCGCTCAGGCTCTACGACGGCCAGGGCCTCAAGGCCGTCGACGACGCGCTCATCGCCGCGTTCACCAAGAAGCACCCCACCGTGACGATCACCCCGACCTACGACCCCGACAACGTGACGACGCAGAACCAGCCGCGGCAGCTCGCCTCGGCCACCCCGCCCGACCTCGTGCGCGTCATCTCCGTGACAGCGGGCACGAAGAACAACCTGCTCACGAACCTCGACGCCTACGCGACGGCATACGGCTGGGACAAGCTGCCCGCCTCGCAGCTCGCGCAGTTCCGCGCGAAGGACGGCGTGGCCGGCTCGGGCTCGCTCTACGCCAAGGCGAGCGGCTTCACGATGACGGGCCTCTACTACAACAAGAAGCTCGCGCAGCAGGTCGGCATGACGGCCCCGCCGAAGACGGTCGACGAGCTCGCCGGCTACATGGACAGGGCCAAGGCGGCCGGGCTGACCGGGATGGTCGTCGCGAACAAGGAGGGTGGTGGCGTCTTCCCGTTCCAGCTGCTCGTCAACTCCGCCATGGGCCCCGAGAACGTTTCGAAGTGGGTTTTCAACGCGCCGGGCGCGACGATCAACACCCCGGAGGCCGTCGCCGCCGCCAAGACGGTGCAGGGCTGGAACTCTGCCGGGCTCTTCCCCGCCTCGGTCAACGCCCTCGACGCCACCGCGGCCGACGCGCTCTTCGCCTCCGGCAAGGGCCTCTTCTTCCCGTGGGGCAACTGGGACGCGGCGAACCTCGACAAGACGATGCCCGGTCAGGTCGGATTCTTCCCGATGCCGCCTGCGACGGCCGGCGGCCAGGTCGCCGCGATGTCCGACGCCGCAACCGCTTTCGGCATCCCGTCCAAGTCCGAGAACAAGGACGCTGCTGCCGCGTTCCTCGACTTCCTCTCGAGCGACGAGGCTCGCCAGATCGCCGTCGACAACGGCTTCATGCCGAGCGGCCTCAGCTCGCAGACGGCCCCGACGATCAAGAGCGGCTCGGTGCTCGGTGACGTGACGAAGGCCTTCGGCGAGGTCTCCGCGGCGGGTGGCCAGGTGCCCTTCGTGCAGAACGCCACGGCCGGGATCTCGAACCGGGCCTGGACGCCGGAGAGCCAGCTGCTCTTCGAGGGCAGCTCGACGCCCGAGCAGTTCCTCACCAGCGTGCAGACCAAGTACGACGAGGAGCTGAAGCGATGACCGGCGTCGGTGTCCTGTCTCGCGCGGACCTCGGCGTCAGGTCGAGGGCTCGCTGGGCGGGCTGGCTCTTCGCCCTCCCCGCCCTCGTCATGTATGCCGTGTTCGAGCTGTACCCGATCATCACGGCCGTCCAGTACTCGTTCTTCGACTGGGACGGCATCAACGTCAGCAAGCCGGTCGGCCTCGCCAACTACACGCGGGTCTTCACCGAGCCACAGCTGCTCGCCTCGATCGTGCACTCCTTCATCCTCATCATCTTCTTCACGTTCCTGCCGGTGCTGCTCGGGCTCGTCGTGGCCTCGATCGTGCGCGAGATCCGGTCGAAGTGGGCGGGCGGCGCGGCGCGCACGCTGATGTTCCTGCCGCAGATCATCCCCGGGGCGGCCTCGGCCATCGCCTGGACGTGGATGTACTCGCCCGGCGGCGCCGTCAACCAGCTGCTGCGGGCGCTCGGCCTCGACGCGCTGACGCGGGCCTGGCTCGGCGACTTCACGTGGGCGCTGCCTGCGGTCGGCATCATCGGCACCTGGCTCGCGACCGGCCTCTGCACGCTGCTGCTCATGGCCGGCATCGGCAAGATCGACGGGAGCCTCTACGAGGCGGCCTCGCTCGACGGCGCCAACCGCTACCACCAGTTCCGGGCCATCACCCTCCCCGGGCTCCGACAGGAGATCGGCGTCTGCGTCACCATCACCATCATCGCCGCTCTCGCGAGCTTCGACGTGGTCTTCATGTCGACCCAGGGCGGTCCCGGCTACTCGACGCAGGTGCCGGGCGTGCAGGTCTACCAGCTCGCCTTCACCGAGAACCGGATCGGCCAGTCGTCGGCGCTCGCCGTCGTGCTGAGCCTCATCGTGCTCGCGGTCATCCTGCCCATCCAGCGCCTCTTCAGGGAGAAGTGATCCCCGTGCTCGCTCGACTGCGCGACACCGCGCCCAAGACCGTTCTGCTCACCGCAGCCGCGCTCTTCTCCGTCTTCCCGCTCCTGTCGATGTTCTCGGCGGCCCTCCAGCCGCAGGGGAGCGCGCCCGCGGGCATCTCGTTCCCGACGAACCCCCAGTGGCACAACTTCGTCGACGCCTGGAACGTCGCCAACATCACGACCCTCGTCCAGTCGAGCGCCGTGCTCGTCGTCGGCGTCGTGCCGATCGCGATGCTCATCTCCGCGATGGCCGCGTACGCCATCGCCCAGCTGCGGATCCCCTTCGGCAACGTCTTCTTCCTGCTCCTGCTCCTCGGGTTGACGCTGCCCTACGAGATCGTCGTCGTGCCGCTCTACTACCAGATGCAGCAGCTGGGCCTGCTCAACACCCAGCTCGGCCTCATCCTGCCGCTCATCGGCCTGAACATGCCCTTCGCCGTCTTCTGGATGCGCACGCACTTCCAGTCCGTGCCGGCGGAGATCTCCGAGTCGAGCTCGATCGACGGGGCCGGGCCGTGGAAGGCGTTCCGTCACATCCAGCTCCCGCTCGCCGTCCCCGCGCTGGCCTCGCTCGGCGTGCTGATGTTCCTCAGCACGTGGAACCAGTTCCTGCTCGCGATCGTGCTCATCGACGACCCGAACAAGCGGACCATGGCAGGGGCGCTGCAGGGATTCGTCGGAGCCCACTCAACCGACGTGGTGCTGCTCAACGCCGGCGCGCTGCTCATCATGGCGCCGACGATCCTCGTGTTCCTCCTCTTCCAGAAGTACTTCATCCGGGCCATGCTCGCCGGCGCCGTCAAGGGCTGAGCGCGGCAGGCCGACCACCCCACCCACCCACCCCCGCCAGTACAGGGAGCTTCCCCGTCATGTCGATGACCCCGCCCAGCGCCACGACCGACCGCGACTGGTGGCGCACCGCCGTCGTCTACCAGGTCTACCCACGCAGCTTCGCCGACGCGAACGGTGACGGGATCGGCGACCTTCCCGGCGTCCGCAGCCGGCTGTCCCACCTCGCCGAGCTCGGCATCGACGCGATCTGGCTGAGCCCCTTCTACCCCTCGCCACTGGCCGACGGCGGCTACGACATCACCGACCACCGCGACGTCGACCCACGTCTCGGCACCCTCGACGACTTCGACGCGCTGGTCACCGATGCCCACGAGCGCGGCATCAAGGTGATCGTCGACATCGTCCCCAACCACACGTCCGACCAGCACCCCTGGTTCCTCGAGGCCCTCCGGGCGGGCCCGGGCTCCGCCGAACGGCGGCGCTACATCTTCCGCGACGGAACCGGCCCGGGAGGCAGCGAGCCGCCCGCCGACTGGCAGTCTCACTTCGGGGGCTCGGCCTGGGAGCGCACCGACGACGGCCAGTGGTACTGCCACCTCTTCGCCCGCGAGCAGCCCGACCTCAACTGGGACGACGAGCAGGTGCGCGAGTACTTCCTCGACACCCTTCGCTTCTGGGCCGACCGGGGGGTCGACGGCTTCCGCATCGACGTGGCGCACTCCCTCGCGAAGGACCTGTCGCACCCGCTGCGCAGCCAGCCCGACCTCGACCGCGTGCTGCCGCTCGACGGCTCCGACCCGCTCTACGACCGCGACGAGGTCCACGAGATCTATCGCTCCTGGCGCAAGGTGTTCGACGAGTACGACCCTCCGCGGATGGCCGTGGCCGAGACGTGGACCCCCACCTCGAGCCGCACCTACCTCTACGGCCGGCCGGACGAGCTGGGCCAGGTCTTCGACTTCTCGCTGCTCAAGGCCGAGTGGCACCCTGACCAGCTCCGAACCGTCATCAGCCGGTCGATCGAGGAGCACACCTCCATCGGCGGGGCCATGACGTGGGTGCTCTCGAGCCACGACGTGCCCCGCCACGCCACCCGGTACGCGCTGCCCGTCGGCACCGACCTCGATGCGTGGCTGAGCAGCGACGGGACCCTCGTGCCGCTGGACCCGGAGGTCGCTGCCCGCCGGGCACGGGCCGCCACCGTCCTGATGCTCGCGCTGCCCGGGTCGGCCTACCTCTACCAGGGGGAGGAGCTGGGCCTGCTCGAGGCGGCCGACCTGCCGGCCGACGTCCTGCAGGACCCCGTCCACGAGCGCACCGGTCATCAGCTCAAGGGCCGCGACGGATGCCGGGTTCCCCTGCCGTGGACCCCCGAGGGCAGCTCGTTCGGTTTCGGCGACAACGGCTCGTGGCTGCCGCAGCCCGCGTGGTTCGGGGCGTATGCCGCCGCGCCCCAAGGCGGACGCGCCGGCAGCACGCTCGAGCTCTACCGGCAGGCGATCGCCTTGCGCCGCAGTCTGGTTCAGGACGAGCACTTCGCGTGGATCGACACCGGGGATGCGGAGGTGCTGCGGTTCGAGCGCTCCGAGGGGTGGCAGTGCATGGTCAACCTCTCCGCGCGCCCGGTTCCGGTGCCGGGACAGCTGCTGCTCACGAGCGAGCCCGGGAGCGAGCCCGGGAGCGAGCCCGGGAGCGAGCCCGGGAGCGAGACGGGCCGGACGGCATACGCCGAGCTGTCTTCCGAGGCTGCTGCCTGGTTCCGCCCTGCGCGCGAGGAGTAGGAGTCGACAACGACCCGACGAGTCGTCCCGGGCGGGGGGCCGTGGTTGCAGGACAAATCGGACGGGTACGGGCCTGACCGACGTCAACCAAGTGACGGCCCGCCGAGAACGGAGACCTGCGATGAGTGACCACCCGACCGCCGGCCTGTCGGCCGAGGAGCTCGCTGCCGAGACCTCGACCGCGCTGCCCGACAAGGAGGTCGTCTCGATCCTCGACCTCAACGCCGACATCGACCTCGCCATCGACGCCGCAGCCCCGATCGACCTCGCCGTCGCCGCGAACGCCAACGTCGCCGCACCGATCGACGCTGCGGTCGGAGCCAACATCCTCTCGGTCGACTCGAGTGCCCAGGCGCTCAGCGACCAGGGCGTGCTCATCGACCAGGGCCTCGACACCGACGCGACCGCGAACGCCACGCAGGACAGCGGGATCGACCAGGGCAACGACGTCGTCGACGGCGGCTCGGCCGCGCCCGCGACCGACGGCAGCGCCCCGACGGGCACAGCCACCGAGGGTGCGACCGAGCCGACGACCGACCCGACGGGCAGCGTCACCAGCGGCGGCCTGTTCGACGGCGACCTGCTCGACGTCAACGTCAACGTGGACGCCGACGCCGACGTGGCCGCGCCCATCAACGGCGCCGTCGCGGCGAACGCCAACGTCGCTGCACCCATCGACGCCGCGGTCGCCGCGAACGTCGGTTCGGTCGGCAGCGACGCCGTGGCGGTGTCGCAGCAGGACGCGATCATCAACCAGGACATCACCGGGTCTGCCGAGGCCACGTCGGACCAGACCTCCGACATCACGCAGTAGCCGGCACGTGACGATCCTGTCCGGCCGGACGCCGGGGAACGACGGCGTGGAGTCGTCGCTCCCCGCCGCGTCCGGAATCGCTGCGCCCCAAGGCGACCCGCCTGTGTTGGCTGCACCCGTGCGAGCCGAGGGCGTCGAGCTGATCGGCGAGATGGCCGGGTCGGGCTACCGGGTGCCGCCGTCACTCGTGCGGAGGCAGGACGGCCAGACCTTCCAGCTCACGCCACTGCTCTACCTGGTGCTGGCGTCGGTCGACGGTCAGCGGTCCTATGACGAGCTGGGTGCCCACATCACCGCGGTGCAGGGGCGCACCGTGACCGGCGAGAACGTGCGCACCCTGGTCGACGAGCAGCTGCGACCGCTGGGCCTGCTTGCGCGCGCGGACGGCAGGCAGCCCGAGCTGAAGAAGTCCGACCCGCTGCTCGCCCTGCGGTTCAAGTACGCCGTGAGCGACCCCGACCTGACGCGGCGCCTGACGGCACCGTTCGCCCGGCTGTTCCACCCCGTGCTCGTGGCGCTCGTCGTGGCGGTCTTCCTGGCCGTCAGCTGGTGGGTGCTGTTCCACGAGGGGTTGGCGTCCGCGACGTACCAGGCGTTCGACCAGCCGGGCCTGCTGCTCGTCGTCGTGCTCGTCACCGTGCTGTCGGCCGGCTTCCACGAGTTCGGGCACGCCGCGGCCGCCCGACGAGGCGGCGCAACCCCGGGTGTCATGGGGGCGGGCATCTACCTGGTCTGGCCGGCGTTCTACACCGACGTCACCGACTCCTACCGGCTCGGCCGGGCCGGGCGGGTCCGCACCGACCTCGGCGGCCTCTACTTCAACGCGATGGTCGCGGTGGCGACCGCGGGGGTCTGGTGGCTCACGCACTGGGACGCGCTGCTACTCGTCGTGGCGGCGCAGATCCTCCAGATGGTGCGGCAGCTGACGCCGCTGGTCCGCTTCGACGGATACCACGTGCTCGCCGACGTCACGGGAGTGCCGGACCTCTTCCACCGCATCGGGCCGACCCTGCTCGGCATCCTTCCCTGGCGGTGGAAGGACCCCGAGTCGCAGGTCCTCAAGCCCTGGGCGCGCGCGGTCGTGACCGTGTGGGTGCTCGTCGTCGTGCCGATGCTGGCCTTCTCGGTCTTCACGATGGTCATCGCCCTTCCGCGGGTCCTCGGCACCGCGTGGCGCAGTCTCGGCGCCCAGACCGAGGCCCTGGCGCGGGCGTGGGCCGACACCGACCTCGTAGCGGTCGGCGCACGCGGCGTGGCGATCCTCGCGGTCGCCTTCCCGATCCTGGCCATGGCGGTGCTGCTGGCTCGTCTGGTGCGACAGGTCGTCGGTGCGGCGATGCGGCGCACTCGTGGCGCGCCGGTGCAACGCGGGGTGGTCGTCGTCGTCGCACTGGCAGTCGTGGCCGGCCTCACCTGGGCCTGGTGGCCTCGGGAGGGGAGCTACCGTCCGGTGCAACCGTATGAAGGCGGCACCCTCGTGCAGGCCGTCCAGGCCCTTCCGGCGTCACCGGGGCTTCGGCCCTCCCCGACGGGCCTTGCCGAGGGCGGCCGCGGGAGCGTGGTCGCGGGCTGGGGCAGGAACGACCCGCGCCCGACTCGTGAGAAGCCACAGCTGGCCATGGTGCTGGTTCCGCACGGCGCCGGCCCGGGTGCTCCCGGCCCGGGCCCTGACAGCATCCCGCCAGGGGCCACAGGCTGGGTCTTCCCGTTCGACAAGCCGCTCGCCCCGGACGCCGGAGACAACCAGGCACTGGCCGTGAACACGACCGACAACACGATCCGCTACGACGTGGCGTTCGCCCTGGTCTGGATCGAGGACGACTCCCCAGCACTCAACACCAACGAGGCGTACGCCTTCTCCAGCTGCGAGAACTGCGCCGCGGTGGCGGTCGGTTTCCAGGTCGTGCTGGTGACGGGTGACAACCATGTGGCCGTTCCCCAGAACCTCTCCGGCGCCGTCAACCACGACTGTGTGAACTGCCTGTCCTATGCACTTGCTTCGCAGCTGTTCGTCACCCTCGACGGTCCGCTGAGCGCAGCCGGGCAGCAGCAGATCGCCGCGGTCTGGAAGCAGATCGCCGAGTTCGGCGCTCATATCGCCGAGGTCCCGCTCTCCGAGATCGACGAACGGCTCACCGCGTACAAGCAGCAGATCCTCGAGATCATCGAGAAGGAGCAGGGACCGCTCGCGCCGAGCGAGCCGGCCGGTGGTGAGAGTGGCGCCACTCCCACGATCGGCACGACGCCCACGACCGTCGCGACCGGCACGGACCCCGCGCTCCCGCCGGACGGCGGGTCCACGGAGGACGGGGGTGTCGAAGGACCGGATCCGTCGACGTCGACCCCCGCCACCAGCGCCGACGGCGACAGCGGTTCCTCCGGCGACCCCGCGCCCACCCCCACCTCCGACGGCGCTGTGACTCCGACGAGTGGTAGCACGAGTGCTGGGGCGACGACGGGGCCGTGACGGCGCCGTGACGGCACCGTGACGGCACCGTGACGGCGGCCGGGTCAGATGCGCTGGCTGCGCAGGCGGAGGGCGTTTCCGATCACGCTGACGGACGACAGCGCCATGGCGGCCGCGGCGATCATCGGCGAGAGCAGCAGACCGAACGTCGGGTAGAGCACGCCTGCGGCGAGCGGTATGCCGGCGGCGTTGTAGACGAAGGCGAACACGAGGTTCTGACGGATGTTCGACATGGTCGCCACCGACAGGGCCCGGGAACGCACGATGCCGGTGAGGTCCCCCTTGAGCAGCGTCACTCCGGCGCTCTCGATGGCGACGTCGGTGCCGGTGCTCATCGCGATCCCGACGTCGGCCGCGGTGAGGGCAGGTGCGTCGTTGACGCCGTCGCCGGCCATCGCCACGACCCGGCCCTCCGACCGGAGCTCCTTGACGACGTCGCTCTTGTGCTCGGGCAGCACCTCTGCCTCGACGCGGTCGATGCCCAGGTTCCGCGCCACGGCGTTCGCGGTGACCGCGTTGTCGCCGGTGAGCATGACGACCTCGATGCCGTCCTCTCGCAGGGCGGCCAGGGCTGCGGGAGTCGTCTCCTTCACCGGGTCGGCGATGGCGAGGACTCCCGCCACCCGGCCGTCCACCGCGGCGTAGACGGCGCTGGCCCCGTCGGCACGGAGGGCGTCCGCCTGGTCGTCCAGGCGTGCCGTGTCGACTTCCTCGGCGGTCAGGAAGGCCTTGCTACCCACAAGCACCCGGCGTCCTCCGACGAGGCCGGTGACGCCCTTTCCGCTGGGCGCGTCGAACTCCGTGACCTCGGGAAGGTCCAACGCGGCGTCCCGTGCGGCGCTGACGACAGCCAGTCCGAGCGGGTGCTCGCTGGCGCGCTCGACGGCGGCGGCGAGCCGGAGCACCTCGTCCCGGTCGCCGCCGTCGGCGGTTGCGACGTGCGTGACCGACGGGCGCCCTTCCGTGAGGGTGCCGGTCTTGTCGACGACGAGGGTGTCGACCTTCTCCATGACCTCCAGGGCCTCGGCGTTCTTGATGAGAACGCCGAGCGAGGCGCCCCGCCCGACCCCGACCATGATCGACACCGGCGTCGCCAGGCCGAGCGCACACGGGCAGGCGATGATGAGGACACTGACCGCGACGACGAGGCCGTGGGCCAGCCGCGGGTCGGGACCCACGGTGGCCCACACGACGAACGCCACCACGGCGACGACGATGACGGCGGGCACGAACACCGCCGAGACCCGGTCGGCGAGCCGCTGGATCGGGGCACGCGACCTCTGGGCGTCGGCGACCATCTGCACGATGCGGGCCAGCATGGTGTCGCGGCCGACCCGTTCGGCGCGGATGACCATCGACCCAGTCTGGTTCACGGTCCCGCCGATGACGCTGTCGCCCTCGCCTCTGGTCACCGGCATCGACTCGCCCGTGACCATGGACTCGTCGACCGTCGACCGGCCCTCCTGCACCGTGCCGTCCACGGGGACCGACTCGCCGGGACGGACGCGCAGCAGGTCGCCGAGCTGCACCTCGTCGAGGGTTACCTCGGACTCGGTTCCGGTCGGGTCGATGCGGCGGGCCGTCTTGGGCGTCAGGTCGAGCAGTGCGCGGATGGCGCCGGATGTG
Source organism: Terrabacter koreensis (assembly GCF_054783315.1). Lineage (NCBI taxonomy): Bacteria > Bacillati > Actinomycetota > Actinomycetes > Micrococcales > Intrasporangiaceae > Terrabacter > Terrabacter koreensis. The sequence continues at coordinate 523,548 of NZ_BAAGQU010000004.1, forward strand.
CTCTCGCGGGCGCGCAGCTCGAGGACCTGTCCGAGCAGGACGAGTGCGGTGATGATGGCGGCCGCCTCGAAGTAGACGGCGACGGCGCCGTCCATGCGAAACGCCTCCGGGAACACCCCGGGCGCGACGGTCGCGACCACGCTGAAGAGCCACGCCACACCCGTGCCCATCGCGATGAGCGTGAACATGTTCAGCTTCATCGTGCGAACGGAGGTCCAGCCGCGCTGGAAGAACGGCCGGCCCGCCCACAGCACGACGGGTGTGGCAAGGACGAGCTGGGCCCAGCCGGCGGCCGTCGCCGAGATGGCGTCCTCCAGGGCGGGAAGGAGATCGCGGCCCATCGAGAGGACGAGCACAGGGACGCTGAGCGCGACCGCCACGACGAACCGTCGCGTCATGTCGGCCAGCTCGGGGTTGGGACCGCTGCCCGCGGTCACCGTGACGGGCTCGAGCGCCATCCCGCAGATGGGGCACGAGCCGGGGCCCGGCCTGCGGATCTCCGGGTGCATCGGACACGTCCACTCGACGTCATCGCCGGGTCGGGCGGCTGGCGCCTTGGGGTTCTCCGAACTGCCAAGGAAATGAAGGGGATTCGCGATGAAGGTGGCTCGGCAACCGGCGGAGCAGAAGTGGTGGGTGTGGCCCTGCAGCTCGTGGTGGTGCGCAGTCATCGCCGGATCGACGTCCATGCCGCAGACGGGGTCGCGCACCAGTGACCGCGACTCAGCGGTCGGGGCCTCACGGTTGCCGTCCATACTTCCAAGGTACCCCTATGGGGTATGCAGTCAAGAGGCTCCTCGACCTGGCCCGAGGAGCAAGCGGCGTCAGGCGTCGTGGCCGAAGCGCCAGGCCGTCGTGCTGGCGTACGTCTCGCCGGCCCGCAGGACGGTCGAGGGGAAGCCGGCGTGGTTGGGTGCGTCGGGAAAGCCCTGGGTCTCCAGAGCGATTCCCGCGCGGGCGGCGTAGGCCGTACCCCCCGGTCCGGTGATCGTGCCGTCGAAGTGCGCCCCGGAGTACACCTGCAGGCCCGGCTGGTCGCTCTCGACGACGAGGGTGCGCCCGGACGCTCCGCGGAGGACGGCCACCTCGCGCAGTCCCGAGCCGCGGACTGAGAAGTTGTGGTCCAGGCCCCCGCCGTGCCGCAGCTGCTCGTCGTCGGTCGCCAGGACGTCACCGAGTCGGCGCGGGGCACGCAGGTCGAAGGGCGTGCCGGTCACGTCGCGCAGCTCGCCCGTGGGCAGGAGCGCGGCATCGGTGACGGTGAAGGTGTCGGCCGGCACGGCGAGGGTGTGGTCGTCGACCGGGCCGCTGCCCTCGCCGCCGAGGTTGAAGTACGCGTGGTTGGTGAGGCTGACCACGGTGTCGCGGTCCGTCGTGGCACGGTAGTCGATGCGCACGCTACCCGGTGCCACGGTGTAGGTGACGGTGACGTCGAGGGCGCCCGGGAAGCCCTGGTCGCCGTCGGGGCTGTGCAGGCCCAGGGTGACGTGCGCGTCGCCGCGATCCAGGACCGTCCACTCCCGGCGGTCGAACCCCTCAGGACCGCCGTGGAGGGTGTTGCCGTTCTCGTTGGTCGCGAGCTCGTGCACCACGCCGTCGAGTGAGAAGCGGCCGGCGCGGATCCGGTTGCCGTAGCGACCGATCGTCGCGCCGAGGTAGTCGAGGCCCGTGCCGTAGTCGGCCAGGTCACCGAACCCGAGCACCACGTCGAGGGGTCGGTCCTCGTCGGTCAGGGTGACCCGGCGGACGGCTGCACCCGCGGTGACCACCTCGAGGATGATCCCGTCTGCGGTGAGCGCGATCGAGGACGGGCTGGTCATCTGGTCTCCTGGGGGCGTCGGGTTCGGGTGCGGCAGGGGCCGGCTCGCGACGTCGCGAGCCGGCCCCCGGGGAGCGTCAGCTGAGCAGGAAGGTCGACTTCGACCCCGAGGCCGGGCCCACGACGAGGCGACCCTTGTCGTGTCGAAGGTAGGACCCCGGCGCAGAGACCGACTGGAGGGACACGCCCCTCGGGTTGGCGAGGCCCGGCTGCCGACGGAAGCTCGCCTCGGCGGCATACGTGCTGCTGGCCTCGTCGACCGGGTCGATGCGCAGGCTCGTGCCGGTCACGCGCACGAACCGGTCGGGGAAGTTCACCGACTGCAGTGACACCGTGTCCGTGCCGGCTTTGCCCGGCATGAAACGGAACTGGCTGTCGGCCAGCTCGCGCACGTCGGCGTCCACGCGCAGGTCGTAGGCGAAGTGCCTGACGAACGACGACGCGGAGTCGGCGGGGGAGAGCCGCACGATCGGGCCGCCCGTTCCCACCGGCACGCCGAGGAGCGGCGTGCCGTCGGGGTGCCAGTAGAGCCGCTGGGCGCGGGCGTGCCGGTTCGGGTCGTAGAGCGGGTCGCCGACGATGTCGCGGTAGTCGCGGGCGTGGTAGACCATGACGTCGGTGACGCCGTCCTCGGCCACGGTGAAGCTGTTGTGGCCGGGGCCGTACTGCCGCGTCTGCTCGTTCGTCGTGAACACGGGGTCGGCCCCCTTGCTCCACGCCCCTGCGTCGAGCAGGTTCGAGCGGGCGTCGGCCGTCAGCAGGCCCATGCAGTACCGGGAGTCCGTGGCGCTCGCGGAGAAGGTGATGAACACCCTGCCGTTGCGCACCAGCACGGCCGGCCCCTCGTTGACCTTGAAGCCCTGCACCTCCCACGACCGTGTCGGCGTCGCGATGCGCACCGGCGCGCTCGCGAGCGCGAAGGGGGAGGCCATCTCGGCGATGTAGAGACTCGTGTTGACGGCGATCTCGGGCTCACTCTGGGCCCACACGAGGTAACGCCGGCCGAGGTGCTCGAAGGTGGTGGAGTCGAGCGCGAACGACGACCAGGGGGTGACGATCTGTCGTGGCGCGCCCCAGCCCGAGGGCTCCCGCGGGTCGGCGAGAGCTGACTCCATGACGTACATGCGGATGTTGAAGACGTTGCCCGCGTCGCCGGCCGCGAAGTAGAGGTACCAGCGGCCGTCGATGCGGTGCAGCTCGGGGGCCCAGATGTGTCCGCCCATCTGCCCGGAGGTGGGACGGCGCCACACGACCGACTCGGCGGCGGACCCGAGGCCGGTGATCGTGTCGGCACCGCGCACGACGATGCGGTCGTACTCCGGGACGGAACCGGTGAAGTAGTACGTGCCGGAGACGGGCAGCGTGACGAACGGGTCGGCGCGCTGCCAGACGAGCGGGCTCGCGGTGGGCGCGCCGTACACCTGGGCGTCCGTGAGTGGACTGGTGGCCGCAAGGGCACGGCCGGCAAGCTGTGGCAGTGCGAGGCCACTTGCGGCGAGCGCGAACCCGCCGAGGCCGCCGCCCAGCAGGGTACGTCGCGAGAGTGCGTGGGTCATGGCGGTCTCCTACTTCATCTGGACTCGGAGGAAGGTCACCGAGTTCGGCTCGAAGGTGCGGGTGAACGTCGACGCGATGCCCTTGACGGTCGAGGTGACCGGCTGCACGGGCTGGGCCGTGCGGGTGTTCTGGGCCTCGGGGTCGCCGGAGATGACGGTCATCTCGGCCTTGCCCACGACGCGGGACGTGCCGAGGTCGATGCGTGTGCGTGCCGGTGCGTCCTGGGCGTTGACGACCTTGACGATGAGCTGCTGCCGCGCCACGTCGCGGGTGACGACCTGCGCGAACGGCTCGGTCACGGCGTCGTCGCGGAAGCTGCCCCACAGCGCGCCGTCGAGGTAGAGCTCGACCTGGCCGCCTCGCACCTTGACGCTGACGTCGTAGGTGCGGCCCGTCTGGATGGTGTTGGGCTTGGCGAGGAGCGTCTGCTTCGCACCGCCCACCGCCTTCTCGACCGCGCCCTGGGTGTTGTTCCACCCGCCGAGGTTCCACCAGTAGTAGTTGCCGGAGTCCTTGACGCCGAAGCCGATGAGGAAGCCCTCGGCGCCAGCGGTCTTCGTCGCCTTGAGGTTCAGGTCGTAGTCGTGCCAGGTGACGTCGCCTGCCCGCACCAGCGTGTCCTGCGCGGCGGCGTCGGACTGGACGTAGGCGCCGTCCTGCACCGACCACGTGCCGCGGTTCGCGAGGGACGTCCACCGTGACGCGTCGCCGGAGAAGTCGTCCGTGAACAGCCGGGTGCCGTCGGCCCCGGTCACGGTGACGTCGTCGTACTTCGCGGCGGTGGCCCACGTCGACAGGCCGATGGCCCCGGTGATCGGCTTCGCCTGTGCGACAGAGCCGCTCGCGCTGCTCGGGACGACCTCGTCGCCGACGTTGTTCATGAAGAGCTTCTGCACCTCGTAGCTCGTGGAGCCCCACGAGCCGGCGTTGTCGAACCAGATCATGTCCGGCTTCCACTGCACGTAGTCGATGTTGGACAGCAGCGGCGCGTAGGACGCCATCTTGACGACGTCCGCGTTGCGCTCGAGGCCCGTCATGTAGGCCGCCTCGGCGAGGGAGTTGCGCAGTTTGTTGTCGAGCGAGGCGTACTCGCCGAGGAAGACCTTGGGGCCCTGGCGGTCGTAGGCGTCGTAGCGCTTGTTGTTCTGGAGGAACCAGTCCGGGCTGTTGTAGTAGTGCTCGTCGAGCATGGCGGTGCCGTGGCCCTTGTTGAGGTCCCACAGCCGGTCGAACGTCGACCCCGTGTCGTCGGGCCCGGAGTTCGAGATCACCGTGATGTCGGGGTGCGCGGCCTTGATGGCCGACTCGAACTTCACGAAGTTCGCGAAGTACTGGTCGGGGAGGTTCTCCTCGTTTCCGATGGCGATCCGCTTGAGGCCGAACGGTGCCGGGTGGCCCATGGCCGCGCGCTTGGCGCCCCACTCGCTCGTCACGGGACCGTTGGCGAACTCGATGAGGTCGAGGGCGTCCTGGATGTGGCGCTGGAGGAGGGCGTCGTCGACGGTGGCACGGTTCTGGCCGCAGCCGGTGACGAGCGCGGGCAGCACCGGCACCGGCTGGGCGCCGATGTCCTCGGAGAACTGGAAGTACTCGTAGTAGCCGATCCCGTAGGACTGGTTGTAGCCCCAGAAGTTCGCGTTCGTGGCGCGTTGCTCGACGGGCCCGATCGTGTCCTTCCACTGGTAGCTGCGGGCCCGCGGGTAGCCGTTCGCCGCGTCGTACGCGTACATGCTCCCGGTGTTGACGAGGCAGCCGCCCGGGAAGCGGACGAACCCGGGGTGCAGGGCGGCGACCTTCTCGGCGAGGTCCTTGCGCAGGCCGTTCGGGCGGCCCTTGTAGGTGTCGCGGGGGAAGAGCGAGACCATGTCGAGCCGCAGAGTGCCGGTGCCGCCGGCCTCGACGCCGAGACGCCCGGACGTCGTCGAGGCGGTGGCGACGAAGCTGCCGGCGTACTTCGTCCAGGCGTCGCCCTTGACGTCGATGCGCAGCGGCGCCGCGTATGCCGTCGTGCGGCCGCCGTCGCGCAGCGTGACCGTGAGCGGGGTGCCGGCGGCGGCGTCGGTGCGCGCCCAGACACTGAAGTCGTACGTCTTCCCGGCCTCCACGCGTACGCCCGTGTTGTAGCCGGCGTTGCTCACGCCGAAGGTGGCCCCCGTGGGGTTCGCCAGGGCGAGGCGCAGGTAGCTCCTGTTGCGCTCGCCGAGCCGGTCGGCGTCGTCGACGGTCGTCGCCGTGCCGGCACCTCCGGCGGTGGCGGACGTCGACCACGACGTGAGCCCGGTGTAGGAGCGGTTGTCGGCCGACGAGTACTCGAAGGAGCGGTTCTGGACGAGCTCGGCGTAGAGGCCGCCGTCGGCGGCGCGGTTGATGTCCTCGTAGAAGACGCCGTACATGGAGTCGTCGATGGCCGGTCCGGTGGACGCCGGGTCGACGGTGATGGAGTAGTCGAGCGGGGCGGGAGTGGCGGTCCCGGCGGCGGCCTGCGCCGACGGGAGCCCGGCGAGCAGTCCGACGCCGAGGACGCCAGTCGCCAGACCCGCCACGACACGTGCGTGTGTCATGGGGTGGGGCCTTTCGTGGAAAGGAAGGGGGCTGGTCCGGGTGTCCTCCGCGCGCGGGGCAGCACCGGTCAGGAGCAGCCCTGCTCACGAAAGTGAGCGCTAACATAGCAGCCACTCCGCATGCGTCAAGGGGGCAGAAAAGATTCGGACGGGGGGTTGACGCGGCGCGATGTTAACGCTCACACTCTTGCCTCAAGTGGCCTGACTGCCACGGCGGACGAGGAGGTCGGCCGCACCACGGCGCCAATGAGGGCGTCCTGAGCTTGGAGGAAAGTCCAGTGCTGAAGAAGATCCTTCCGGTGGCCGTCAGTGCCGTCGCCGTCGCGGCCCTCGCGGCCTGTGGCAGCTCCAGCGGGGCCGCGGCCGGTGCGTCCGGCGCCGGCGCCGGGGGCGGCGACAAGATCGTCATGGGCTTCGCGCAGGTCGGAGCCGAGTCCGGTTGGCGCACTGCCAACACCAAGAACGTGCAGGAGTCGGCCAAGACCGCCGGCATCGAGCTGAAGTTCTCCGACGCGCAGCAGAAGCAGGAGAACCAGATCAAGGCGATCCGCAGCTACATCCAGCAGAAGGTCGACGTCATCGCCTTCAGCCCCGTCGTCGAGACCGGTTGGGACACCGTGCTGCTCGAGGCGAAGCGCGCCAACATCCCCGTCATCCTCACCGACCGGGCGGTCGACTCCGAGGACAAGACGCTCTACAAGACCTTCCTGGGCTCCGACTTCGTCGCCGAGGGCAAGAAGGCCGGCGAGTGGCTCGTCAAGGACAGCGAGGGCAAGAGCGAGGTCAACGTCGTCGAGCTGCAGGGCACGACGGGCGCAGCACCGGCGATCGACCGCAAGGAGGGTTTCGCCGACGCCATCAAGGCGGCCCCGCAGATCAAGGTCATCGCGTCGCAGACCGGTGACTTCACCCGGTCCGGTGGCAAGCAGGTCATGGAGGCCTTCCTCAAGTCCAACCCGAAGATCGACGTCGTCTACGCCCACAACGACGACATGGGTCTCGGAGCGATCGAGGCCATCGAGGCCGCCGGCAAGGTTCCGGGCAAGGACATCAAGATCATCACCGTCGACGCCGTGCACGACGGCATGCAGGCCCTCGCCGACGGCAAGATCAACTACATCGTCGAGTGCAGCCCACTGCTCGGCGACCAGCTCATGGACCTCGCGAAGAAGGTCGTGGCCGGTGAGTCCGTGCCCGAGCGCGTGGTGACCGAGGAGACGACGTTCACCCAGGAGCAGGCCAAGACGGCGCTGCCCTCGCGCAAGTACTGAGCCCCCGACCCGAGGTCGCGCGGCCCACACGCCGGGCCGCGCGCCTCGCCCGATCGACGGCTCCCGCCACCCTCCGGGTGTGGTGGCGGGGGTCGTCCACCCGACACCCGGAAGCGAAGGACAGGACGTCATGACCGACACGCCGAGACCGACGACCGCCCCGACCGGCGAGCCCGTCGTCGCGATGCGCGGGATCACGATGGAGTTCCCGGGGGTCACGGCCCTCGCGGACGTCGACTTCCGCCTCCTCCCCGGTGAGGTGCACGCCCTCATGGGTGAGAACGGGGCCGGCAAGTCGACCCTCATCAAGGTGCTCACGGGGGTCTACACGGCCACGTCCGGCACGACGGAGCTGCGCGGCGAGCGCGTGGCCTTCGCGGGACCCGCGGCGGCCCAGGAGGCCGGTGTGAGCACCGTGTACCAGGAGGTCAACCTCTGCCCGAACCTCTCGGTCGCGGAGAACATCCTGCTCGGGCGCGAGCCGCGCCGGTTCGGGGCCATCGACCTGCCGGGCACCCGGGCCCGCGCCGCGGAGCTGCTCGGCCGGATGGGCCTGACCATCGACCCGGCCTCGACCCTCGCCGAGCACCCCATCGCGATCCAGCAGCTCGTGGCCATCGCCAGGGCCGTGGCCGTGGACGCGCAGGTGCTCATCCTCGACGAGCCCACCTCGAGCCTCGACCAGGACGAGGTCGCCGAGCTCTTCCGCATCATGCGCCACCTGCGCGACCAGGGGGTGGCCATCCTCTTCGTCTCGCACTTCCTCGAGCAGGTCTACGAGATCGCCGACCGCATGACGGTTCTGCGCAACGGCCGACTCGTCGGCGAGCACCTCACGCGTGACCTCTCCCGGCTCCAGCTCGTGTCGGCGATGATCGGCCGCGAGCTCGGGGTGCTCGAGGAGGTCGAGCGCCTCTCCGAGGACGCCGGGTCCGGCACCTCCGGGGCGCCGCCGGTCCTCGAGGCCAGCGGGCTGGGCCGACGCGGCTCGATCGCCCCGTTCGACCTGACGATCCGCTCCGGCGAGGTCGTCGGACTCGCCGGCCTGCTCGGCAGCGGCCGCACCGAGCTGGCCCGGCTGCTCTTCGGGGCCGACCGCGCCGACTCCGGATCGGTGCGTGTGGGCGGCAAGGACGTCTCGCTGCGCACGCCCCGCGCCGCCATCGCCTCGGGGATCGCGTTCTGCTCCGAGGACCGCAAGGGCGAGGGGATCCTCGCCGACCTGTCGATCCGCGACAACCTCGTCCTCGCGATGCAGGCCGCGCGCGGGTGGGCCCGGCCCATCCCACGGCGCACCAAGGACGAGCTCGTCGCCCGCTGGATCGAGACCCTGGACATCCGCCCCGCCGACCCCGACGCGATCGTCGGGCGCCTCTCGGGTGGCAACCAGCAGAAGGTGCTCCTCGCCCGCTGGCTCGTCACGAACCCGCGGCTGCTCATCCTCGACGAGCCCACGCGCGGCATCGACATCGGCGCCAAGGCCCAGATCCAGAAGCTCGTCGCGCAGCTGGCCGCCGAGGGCATGGCGGTCGTCTACATCTCAGCCGAGCTCGAGGAGGTGGCCCGGCTGTCGCACCGCGTCGTCGTGCTGAAGGACCGCGCGAAGGTCGCCGAGCTGGACGCCTCCGCCACCGTCGACGACATCATGGGACTCATCGCCGAGACCGACGCCACCGCCCCACCGCGCGTCGGCACCGCCGCCCGGACCGAGCAGGTGGCGTCATGAGCGCAGCAACCGCCACGCTCGCCCAGCGGATGCGGGGGAGCCGCCTGCTCTGGCCCGTCGTCGCCCTCGTCGCGCTGCTGCTGGCCAACGCCGCGCGCAACCCCGGGTTCCTGTCGGTGCGGCTCCAGGACGGGCACCTCTACGGCAGCGTCGTCGACATCCTCAAGAACGGCGCGCCGACCCTGCTCATCGCCCTGGGCATGACGCTCGTCATCGCCACCCGGGGCATCGACCTGTCCGTCGGTGCGGTCGCCGCCATCGCCGGAGCCGTCGCGTGCACGACGATCGTGGGCTCGAGCGACCCCACGAGTCCGGCGGCCGCGCTGACCGGCATCGGGGTGGCGCTGGCGTTGTGCCTCGTGCTGGGCCTGTGGAACGGCTTCCTCGTGTCGCTGCTCGGCATCCAACCGATCATCGCCACCCTCGTGCTGATGACCGCCGGGCGCGGCATCGCCATGCTCGTCACGGACGGCCAGATCATCACGGTGCGCAACGACTTCTTCCGCGAGATCGGCGCGGGGTTCCTCCTCTTCCCGATCTCCATCCTCATCGCGCTCGCGGCCCTCGTCGCCGTCGCGCTCGTCACCCGGCGCACCGCGCTCGGCCTGCTCATCGAGTCGGTCGGCATCAACCCCGAGGCCAGCCGCCTGGCGGGCCTGCGGTCCCGGACGATCATCTGGACCGTCTACGTTTTCGCGGCCGTGTGTGCCGGCGTCGCCGGCCTCATGATCAGCTCCAACGTCAGCGCCGCCGACGCGAACAACGCCGGACTGTGGATCGAGATGGACGCGATCCTGGCGGTCGTCATCGGTGGCTCGTCGCTCGCCGGCGGGAGGTACTCGCTGTCGGGCACCCTCGTCGGCGCCCTCATCATCCAGACGCTGACGACGACGGTGTACTCCATGGGCATCGCCCCCGAGGTCACCCTCGTCTTCAAGGCTCTCGTCGTCATCGCCGTGTGCCTACTGCAGGCGCCGAAGATGCGGGCCCGATTCGCTCGGCGCAGGCCCGCCGGCCACCCCGCCACGCAACCGTCTGCCGATGCGGACAGCCCTGCGGCGCAACAGGACCCGGCCGACCACGACGCAGCCGAGCCGGATGGTGTCGCGGACCGCCCGGTCGCCGACGCCGTCGACGCGCCCGACACCAAGCAGAAGGTGACCCAGTCATGACCACGACCACTCCGGCAAGGCACCGCGTCCCCGGCCTGTCCAAGGTCCCCGGCATCCCCGGCCGCGTGCTCCCCGTCGTCGCGACCTTCGTGCTGTTCGTCCTGCTCTTTGGCGTGGGCTCGGTCCGCTACGAGGGCTTCACGTCGGGCCAGGTCTTCGCGAACCTCTTCATCGACAACGCGTTCCTCATCGTCCTCGCAGTCGGCATGACCTTCGTCATCCTCACCGGCGGCATCGACCTCTCCGTCGGGGCGGTGGTCGCCCTCTCGACGATGCTGGCCGCGGCGACGCTGCGCGCCGGCATCCCGGCACCGCTCGTCATCCTGCTCGTCCTCGCCGTCGGCACCGGTCTCGGGGTGCTCATGGGGCTGGTGATCCACCACTTCGAGATCCAGCCGTTCATCGTCACGCTCGCCGGGATGTTCCTCGCCCGCGGCCTGTGCTTCGTCATCGGAGTGGAGTCGATCTCGATCAAGGACCCGTTCTTCCGAGCCCTCGCGACCGGCACGATCGAGCTGCCCGGTGGGGTGGTCATCACGTGGAGCGTCGTCATCGCCCTCGTCATCGTCGCCGCGGCCGTGTGGGTGCTCCACCGCACGCGCTTCGGGCGCACGGTCTACGCGATCGGCGGCAGCGAGAGCTCGGCCACCCTCATGGGTCTGCCGGTCGCCCGCGTCAAGGTCGCCGCGTACGCCATCAGCGGGCTCTGTGCCGCGGTGGCCGGGCTGCTCTTCTCCGTCTACATGCTCTCCGGCTACGGCCTCCATGCCGTGGGGATGGAGCTCGACGCCATCGCGTCCGTCGTCATCGGCGGCACCCTGCTGAGCGGTGGCGTCGGTTTCGTCCTCGGCTCGCTCCTCGGCGTGCTCGTCCTGGGTGTCATCCAGACGTTGATCTCGTTCCAAGGCACGCTGAGCTCATGGTGGACAAAGATCGCGATCGGAACCCTGCTCCTGCTCTTCATCGTGATGCAGCGGCTGTTCACGAGGAGGGCCTCGTGAGCGACACCGTGTCGCGCGCTCCCGTGATGCAGGACGTCGCCCGGCTGGCCGGCGTGTCGCACCAGACGGTGTCGCGCGTCATCAACGGGGCCTCGAGCATCCGACCCGAGACCCGCGACCGGGTGCTGCAGGCGATCGAGCGGCTCGGCTACCGGCCCAACACGGCGGCCCGGGCCCTGGTGAGCGGCCGGTCGGGGACGATCGGCATCATCACGACGGCCTCGACGCTCTTCGGCCCCACGAGCGTGCACCGCACCGTCAACACGGCGGCTCGCGAGGCCGGCTTCTTCGCCTCGTCGGTGTCGCTCGCCGAGATGACCCGGGAGGGCTTCGACGCCGCGGTCGACCACCTCGACCGGCTGGCCGTCGAGGGCATCGTCGTCATCGCGGGCCACGACGAGGCGCTCGAGGTGGCGCGTTCGCGCAGCGCGCGGCTGCCGTTCGTCATCGTCGAGGGCGACCTCACGCGGGCGCGGCGCACCGTCGGCGTCGACAACGTCGCCGGGGCCCGGCTGGCCACCCGGCACCTCATCGACCTCGGTCACGTCGAGGTCGCCCACGTCACCGGTCCGCTCGACTGGGCCGAGGCCCGTGCCCGCGCCGAGGGCTGGCGTGCCGAGATGGTCGCGGCGGGTCACCGGCCGATGGAGCCGGTGGCGGGGGACTGGTCCGCCGAGAGCGGCTACCGCGCAGGGCTAGAGCTCGCCGAGAAGCCCGACGTGACAGCGGTCTTCGCCGCCAACGACCAGATGGCGATCGGGGTGCTGCGCGCCCTGCACGAGGCCGGCCGCGTCGTCCCCGACGACGTCAGCGTGGTCGGTTTCGACGACGTGCCCGAGGCGGAGTACCTCATCCCGCCGCTGACGACGGTGCGCCAGGACTTCTCCGCGATCGGCCGGGAGGCCATCGCGATGCTCACCGCAGCCATCTCGGGCGAGACCGACCAGGTGCCCAGCCTCATCGACCCCCAACTCATCGTCCGCGCGAGCACCGCGCCGCCGGGCCGGACCAGGAGCAGCACGACATGAACGAGCAGGCCACCGGCGAAAGGGCGACCTACGTCGTCGGCGTCGACTTCGGGACGCTCTCGGGGAGAGCCCTCGTCGTCCGGGTGTCCGACGGCGCCGAGCTCGGCTCGGCTGTCCACGAGTACGCGCACGCCGTCGTCACCGAGCGCCTCCCCCTCCCCGGGGCGGCCGCGCTGCCGCCCGAGTGGGCGCTGCAGGTGCCCGAGGACTACCGCGAGGTGCTGCGTCACGCCGTGCCGGCGGCGGTCGCCGTTGCCGGGATAGACCCGGGTGACGTCATCGGCATCGCGACCGACTTCACCGCGTGCACGGTGCTGCCGACGACCGCCGACGGTGTGCCCCTGTGCGAGCTGCCCCAGTGGGCCGACCGCCCGCACGCCTGGGTCAAGCTGTGGCGCCACCACGCCGCGCAGGCGCAGGCCGACCGCATCAACGCCCTCGCCTCCGAGCGCGGTGAGCCGTGGCTGCAGCGCTACGGCGGCCTGATCAGCTCGGAGTGGGAGTTCGCCAAGGCGCTGCAGGTTCTCGAGGAGGACCCCGAGGTCTACGCTGCCATGGACCGTTGGGTCGAGGCGGCCGACTGGATCGTGTGGCAGCTCTGCGGCGACTACGTGCGCAACGCGTGCACGGCCGGTTACAAGGGCATCCGTCAGGACGGCGCATACCCGTCGAGGGACTACCTCGCAGCGCTCAACCCGGGGTTCGCCTCGTTCGTCGACGACAAGCTCGATCACCCGATCGGTGAGCTCGGCTCTGCCGCAGGGCGGCTCACTGCTGAAGCTGCGGCGTGGACGGGTCTTCCCGAGGGGATCGCGGTGGCCGTCGGCAACGTCGACGCGCACGTGACCGCCCCCGCCGCGCAGGCGACGGCACCCGGCCAGATGGTGGCGATCATGGGCACCTCGACCTGCCACGTCATGAGCAGCGACGTGCTGCGCGAGGTGCCCGGCATGTGCGGCGTCGTCGACGGCGGCATCGTCGACGGCCTCTACGGCTACGAGGCCGGACAGTCCGGGGTCGGTGACATCTTCGGCTGGTTCACCCGCACGGGTTTCCCGGCCGGGTATGCCGCGGAGGCAGAGGCCCGCGGGCTGTCGGCCCACGAGCTGCTCACCGAGAAGGCGTCCACCCAGGCGGTGGGGGAGCACGGCCTCGTCGCGCTCGACTGGCACTCGGGCAACCGGTCGGTCCTCGTCGACCACGAGCTGTCCGGCCTCGTCGTCGGCCAGACCCTGGCGACCCGACCCGAGGAGGTCTACCGGGCGCTGCTCGAGGCGACCGCCTTCGGCACCCGCGTCATCCTCGAGACCTTCCGCGACAGCGGCGTCCCGGTCACCGAGCTCGTCATCGCCGGCGGCCTCGCGAAGAACCCGTTGCTCATGCAGATCTATGCCGACGTCACGCGGCTGCCGCTGTCGGTCATCCGTTCCGCCCAGGGCCCGGCCCTCGGGTCGGCGATCCACGCCGCCGTCGCGGCGGGTGCCTTCCCCGACGTCGCTGCCGCGGCGGCGGCCATGGGGGGAGTCGAGCGGGCGGCGTTCGTGCCCCGCGAAGGCGACGCGGTGGCATACGACCTGCTCTTCGAGGAGTACGTGCGGCTGCACGACCACTTCGGTCGAGGCGGCAACGACGTCATGAAGCGGCTGAAGTCCCTGCGCCGCAAGGCGATCGCAGGCAAGGACGAGGTGCGCCAGGCGCCCGGGCCGACCGCCCCGACCGCCCAGGAGGTCCGCGCAGGAGGTGAGGCGGCGTGAGCGTGCTCACCGATGTGAACGCAACCATCGCGTCGATCCGGCGCGAGGTGTGTGCCCTGCACGCGGAGCTGACCCGCTACCAGCTCGTCATCTGGACGGCCGGCAACGTCTCGGCGAGGGTCCCTGGCCGCGACCTCATGGTGATCAAGCCGTCGGGTGTCGCCTACGACGACCTGACGCCCGAGAACATGGTGCTGTGCGACCTGCACGGCCGGGTGGTCGAGGGCGAGCACGCACCGTCGTCCGACACCGACGCCCAGGCGTACGTCTACCGGCACCTGCCGCACGTCGGCGGCGTGGTGCACACGCACTCGACGTACGCGACGGCCTGGGCGAGCCGGGGCGAGCCGATCCCCTGCGCCCTGACGATGCAGGCCGACGAGTTCGGCGGGGAGATCCCCGTGGGGCCCTTCGCACTCATCGGCGACGACTCCATCGGGCGCGGCATCGTCGAGACGCTCACGGCCAGCAAGTCGGCCGCCGTGCTCATGAAGCAGCACGGTGTCTTCACCATCGGCAAGGACGCCCGCTCGGCCGTCAAGGCGGCCGTCATGTGCGAGGACGTCGCCCGCACCATGCACATCGCCCGACAGCTGGGCGAGCCCATCCGCATCGACCCGACCGACGTCGACTCCCTGTTCGACCGCTACCAGAACGTCTACGGACAGAAGGACACCCCATGACGAGCACGCACCCGGCACGCAGCGACGAGCGCGAGGTCTGGTTCCTCACCGGCAGCCAGCACCTCTACGGCGAGGAGACGCTGCGCCAGGTGGCCGAGCAGTCGCAGGCCATCGCGAAGGAGATCGACGCGAGCGCGGTGCTGCCGGCGCGGGTGGTGTGGCGGCCGATCCTCGCCGACGGCGCCGCGATCCACGCCGCGATCCTCGAGGCCAACGCGGCGCCCGAGTGCATCGGCGTGGTCACCTGGATGCACACGTTCTCGCCCGCCAAGATGTGGATCACCGGGCTGGACGCGCTGCGCAAGCCGATGCTGCACCTGCACACGCAGGCCGGCGCCGAGCTGCCGTGGTCGAGCATCGACATGGACTTCATGAACCTCAACCAGGCCGCGCACGGCGACCGCGAGTTCGGGTTCGTCGGGGCGAGGCTGGGGATCGCCCGCAAGATCGTGGCCGGTCACGTGAGCAACCCGGCCGTGCTCCAGCGGATCGGTGCGTGGGGACGGGCGGCTGCCGGCGTGGCAGAGCTGCGCAGCCTGCGGCTGGCCCGGTTCGGCGACAACATGCGGGACGTCGCGGTCACCGAGGGCGACAAGGTCGAGGCGCAGCTGCGCTTCGGGGTCTCGGTCAACACGTACGGCGTGAACGACCTCGTCGAGGTCGTCGACGCGGTCGCCGACGCCGAGGTCGACACGCTGGTCGCGGAGTACGAGGACGCGTACGCCGTCGTGCCCGAGCTGCGACGCGGTGGCGAGCGCCACGAGTCGCTGCGCTACGGGGCACGCATCGAGGCCGGGCTGCGGACCTTCCTCACCGAAGGCGGGTTCGGCGCATTCACGACGAACTTCGAGGACCTCGGCGGGCTGCGGCAGCTGCCCGGCCTGGCGGTGCAGCGGCTGATGGCCGACGGTTACGGCTTCGGCGGCGAGGGCGACTGGAAGACCTCGGTGCTGCTGCGCGCGACGAAGGCGATGGCGAAGGGAATGCCGGGCGGCACCTCGTTCATGGAGGACTACACGTACCACCTCGTGCCCGGGGAGGAGAAGATCCTGGGCGCGCACATGCTCGAGGTCTGCCCGACGATCGCCTCGCGGCAGCCGTCGCTGGAGATCCACCCGCTCGGCATCGGTGGCCGCGAGGACCCGGTGCGCCTGCGGTTCACCGCAGCGCCCGGCCCCGGTGTGGTCGTCGGCATGAGTGACCTCGGCGGCCGATTCCGCCTGACCCTCAACGAGATCGACGTCGTCGAGCCCGACGAGGAGCTGCCCCGCCTCCCCGTGGCGTGCGCCGTGTGGGAGCCGCGCCCCAGCCTGTCGACCTCGGCCGAGTCGTGGCTGCTCGCAGGCGGGCCGCACCACACGGTGCTGTCCACGGCGGTGGGCACGGAGGAGTTCCGCGACCTCGCCGAGATGACCTCGACCGAGCTGGTCGTCATCGATGACGGCTCGACGCCCGAGAGCGTGCGGCAGGAGCTGCGCTGGAGCGCGGCTTACCACCGCCTCGCCGCCCGCCTCTGACGAGCGGCGAACCCCAGAGCCCCGGTGGTGCGGGCGTCAACCGCGTACCGCCCGCGCCACCGGACTCCACCCGGAGGCCCCCGGAGCCCTTCTGGGCTCGTGTGGTCGAGCCGCGGGGTCAGCCGGCGACCAGGACGCCCTCGGGCAGGTCGTGCAGCGTGTGGGCCAGGTGGGCCGGCGGCGGCGCATCGCTCACGACCCCCGAGATGGCCGACCAGTCGCACAGCAGCACCGGCGCCGTGGTCGTGAACTTGCTGGAGTCGACGAGCAGGATCGTGCGCTGCGCGATCGCCATGAGGGCGAGCTTGGTCGGTCGCTCGTTGTCGGTGGACACGTAGATGCCGTGCTCGTCGGCCGCGGCAGCCCCGAGCAGCAGCGTGTCGACCCGCAGCCCCCGCGTCGACTCGACCGTGCGCGGACCGACGAAGGCCTGGCTGTCGGGGAGCAGCTCGCCGCCGAGGCCGACGAGCCGGCTGAGCCCCCGCGCGAGGGCCAGCTGCATGACCGGCACGGAGTGGGTGACGACCGTCCCACGGAAGGTCTCGGGCAGCGCCTGCATGGCGGCATACGTCGTCGTGCCCGCGTCGATGGCCACGGTCGCGGTTGCCGGCAGGGTCGCGACGGCGAGGGTCCCGATGGCCTGCTTGGCGTCGGAGTTCTCCTCCGCGCGTCCGGTGAAGGCGGGGGAGTGGAGCGACTGCCTCAGTGCGCTGACGCCGCCGTGGACGATGCGCACCTTGCCCTGCTCGGCGAGCTTGCGCAGGTCGCGGCGGACGGTCATGTCCGAGACGCCGAGACGTCGCGTGAGCTCGGTGACCGAGACGAAACCGGTGCCTTCCACGCGCTCGAGGATGCTGCGCCGCCGGTCGGGGGCGGTGTCGTAGCGCATGGCACCGGGTTCGGCCCCCTGATCAGCCCCCTGATCGGCCCTCAGCTCGGCCCTCAGCTCGGCCCCTGACTCACTCATCGACGACTCCCACTCGCTCAGCATACGTGAGTTACCGACCAGAATATGTTGACTTTCCAACATCCGCTGTTAGGGTATCAACATCAACTGGGACGCACGAAGGAGTGCAGGACGCATGGCAAGCACACAGGCTGTCGAGGCGGTCTTCGTCGGAGTCGCCACCCTCGACGCGATCGCCCTGGTCCCGAGCTTCCCCGGGCCCGACCAGCGCGTCGTCGCGGACGAGGTGTCCTACGCCGGCGGCGGTCCCGCTGCGACGTCGGCCGTCACCGCAGCGCGCCTCGGCGTGCGCAGCGCCTTCGTCGGCACCGTCGGCGACGACGCCAACGGGCGGGCGGTCCTCGACGGGCTGGCCGCCGAGGGCGTCGACGTCAGCGGCGTCACCGTGGCGCCGGGCGTGGCCACCGCCGCCAGCGTCGTCGTCGTCGACCGACAGCGCGGCAGCCGCGCCATCTGCAACCGGCCGGCCCCGCGCATCGACATCTCCGCCGGCGTCGAGCTCATCGCCGCCGCCCCCGTCGTGCACGCCGACCACGCCGGCTGGCAGCCGGTCCACGAGTCAGGGCTGCTGCGCGAGGGTCAGGTGCTCTCCGTCGACGCCGGCAACGACATCCCCGGTTTCGATGCCCGAGGCGTCGGTCTCTACGTGCCCACCGTCGAGGCCCTCGAGCGCCTCCACGGCGAGCGTCCAGTGGACGATCTGCTGGCCCTCGCGCTCGAGCAGGGCGCCGACGTCGTCGTCGCCACCGACGGCGCCCGCGGCTCGCACGCGTTCGCGGCCGACGGCCGGCGGGCGTATGCCGCCGCACACGCCGTCGACGTGCTGAGCACCCTCGGTGCCGGCGACGTCTTCCACGGCGCCCTCGTCGCGGCCGTCGTCCGCGGCCTCCCCCTCCCCGAACAGCTCGCCTTCGCCAACGTCACGGCAGCGCTGTCGTGTCGTGGGCTCGACGGGCGCTCACGCATCCCACAGCTGCCCGAGGTCCTCCAGGTCCTCGAGACCCGGCAGGCCGAGGCCCAGCCCGAGCCGGCACCCTCGGCCTGAGCCAAACGCCGTTGGGCCACAACGACATCCGCCCAGTCATCCCCGCCACCTCACCCCTCTCACCCACGACGCCGACCACGCCGACCATGCCGACCACGCCGACCACGCCGACCACGCCACGACCCGCAGGAGAGAACCCATGACCGAGACGAACCCCGACACCGCGACCGGGACACGCTTCCGGCTCGAGGACGTGGCACGACCGAGCGGCGGCTTCGCCATGCTCGCCGTCGACCAGCGCGAGGCGATGCGCGCGATGTTCGCCGAGCACCAGGACGCGCCCGTCACGGACCAGCAGCTCACCGAGTTCAAGGTCGCCGCCACCCGCGTGCTGACTCCCCACGCGTCGGCCGTGCTCGTCGACAAGCAGTTCGCGTTCGACGCCGTCGTCGACGCGGGCGCCGTGGCCCCGACCTGCGGGCTCATCGCGGCCGCCGACCACTTCATCGCCGGCAACGGCGAGTTCGTCACCTCGGTCGAGATCGACCGCGCGGTCGACCCCGCCGCCGTGCGCGAGCAGGGAGCGGTCGCCATGAAGCTGCTCGTCATCCACCGCCCCGACGAGCCCGCCGCGACGCGGGTCGAGATGGTCGAGGAGTTCGTCGAGCGCTGCCGCGCCGCCGGCCTCGTCAGCATCATCGAGCCGGTGGCCAAGGCCCCGCGCGCCGGCGGCGCCTGGGACTGGGACGCGTGCGTCATCGAGGCCGCGCGCGAGCTGGGGTCGCTGGGGGCGGACCTCTACAAGGCCGAGGTGCCGTTCAAGGGGCAGGGCTCCGACGACGAGATCCGCCGCGCCTGCGCCGAGATCACCGAGGCCGTCGCGTCGCCCTGGGTCGTGCTGTCGTCGGGCGTCCCCGCCGAGCTGTTCCCGCACGCCGTCGAGCTCGCCTGCCACGAGGGGGCATCCGGCTTCCTCGCCGGCCGTGCCGTGTGGGCCTCGGTCATCGGCAGCGACGACATCGAGCGCGACCTCCGCGAGGTGTCGATCCCGCGCCTGCAGCGGCTCGGCCAGATCGTCGACGAGGCAGTCCGGCGATGAGCACCACGCAGGCCCCCAAGGTCACGCTCGTGGCCACGGCACGCCCGACCTTCGCGGTCGACGTCGCCGAGCGGCTCGCCGGCGAGGCGCGTGCCCTGCTCGTCGAGCTCGGCGCCGAGGTCAGCGGACCCGACGCCCTCGTGATGACGCCAGACGACGTCGCGGCAGCCAAGGCGTACGTCGACGGCTCGGCCGACCTCGTCGTGAACGTCTGCGCCTCCTTCTCCGACGCGACCCCCGCCCTCGAGCTCTACGGCGACCTCGAGCAGCCCGTGCTGCTGTGGTCGTTCCGCGAGCCCGGTCCGGTCGGTGACCGCCTCTGGCTCAACTCGATGTGCGGCGCGAACCTCTTCGGCCACGCCCTCGTGGTGCACGCCGGGCGCACGCCGCGACTCGTCTACGGAAACCCCGACGAGCCCGAGACCCGCAGCGTCCTCGAGGCCGCCCTCGCGGGGCGGCTGCCCGAGGTGGTCCCCGCCCCGACCGACACCCGCGAGCGCAGCGAGCGCGCCGACGTCGAGCCGGCGCTGGAGTCGCTGCGCGGTCGCCGGCTCGGCCTCGTCGGCGACGCCCCTCCCGGCTTCACGCCGAGCCAGTACGACGGCGACCTGCTGAGCAGGCTCTTCGGCATCGAGGTCGAGCAGGTGCCCGTGGAGGCCATGTTCGAGCAGGTGGGCTGCGTCAGCGACGCGGACGCGGCGGCCGAGCACGACGCGGCCGTCGAGGCCCAGCCCAGCCTCGCCTCCGTCGACGCCGGCCAGGCCCTCACCTCGGCACGCATCACGACGGCCATGCGCGGCTGGCGCGACCGGGAGACCCTGTCGGGCATGGCGATCCGCTGCTGGCCTGAGTTCCCCACCCAGCTCGGTGCCTGCCCGTGCTCGTCGCTCTCCCGCGTCGCCGACGAGGGCACGCCGACCGCGTGCGAGCGCGATGTCTACGGCGCCGTGACGATGCTGCTCATGGAGGCGCTGGGATCCGGCACGACCTACCTCGTCGACACCGTGGAGCTCGACGCGGAGCAGAACGTCGTGCGGCTCTGGCACTGCGGTGCGGCCGCGACGTCGCTCGCCGCCGACCCCGATGACGCCACGCAGTCGACCCACTGCAACCGCAAGCTCGGCGTCGCGGGCAACTTCCCCCTGCGCACCGGCCCGGTCTGCATGGCCCGGCTCACCGAGGACCCCGAGCGGCCCGGGCAGCTCCGGCTGCTGCTCGCCGCCGGCGAGTCGATGCCCGAGCCGAACCGGTTCCAGGGCAACACCGCCGCCGTCCGCCTCGACGGCGACGCGTCCACCTTCGTCACCGGTCTGGTGACCGGCGGCTTCCCCCACCACACCGTTCTCGCGTGGTCCGACGTGCGTCCGCAGCTGCGGGCCGCCGCCGCCCTCGTCGGGATCTCGGTCGTGGACTGGTAGTAGCACCCTCGCAGGACCCCAAGGAGAGACAACGATGTCTGACACGCCCAAGATCGACCGCCGTCGGTTCCTGCACGGCCTCGGCGCCCTCGGCGTCGGGGGAGCCCTCACCGCGTGCGTGGGCCCGACGATCACCTCGCGTGGTGCCGGGGGCACCGCGGCCGGCTCGGCGGCACAGCTGCTGCCGCCCGTCAACAGCTCCAAGGCCACCGGCCCGGTGTCGTTCGCGCACTGGCGCGCCGAGGACAAGGCCGTCTTCGACACGCTCATCGCCTCGTTCCGCAAGGCGAATCCGCAGGCCGACGTCACCCAGGACATCGCGCCGTCCAACGACTACCAGAGCACCGCGCTCCAGAAGATCAAGGGCGGCAAGATCGGGACGGCGTTCACCGCGTTCCGCGGCGCCCAGTTCGTCAACATGAACAAGGCCGGGCTGTATGCCGGTCTCGGCGCCCAGCCGTTCGTCGACAACTACTTCGCCGAGCTGATCAAGACCGGCCAGGCCGACACCCGGGCGCAGATGGGCCTGCCCTACCAGCTCGTCTTCAACATGCCGATCTACAACGAGGCCGCCTTCGAGGCTGCGGGTGTCAGCTCGTTGCCGAAGGACTGGGACGGCTTCCTCGCGCTGTGCGAGACCCTCAAGGGCAAGGGCCTCACGCCGATCGCGTGGCCGGGCGGCGAGCCGGCCAACTCGGGCCAGCTCATCAACTCGATGGTGATGAACAACATGCCCACCGACACGGCGTTCGCCGACATCGAGGCCGGCACCCGCAAGGTCACCGACGACTGGTTCATCGCCACGCTCAAGCAGTACCAGCAGCTCGCACCGTTCTTCGAGGCCAACTCGACCGGCACGAGCAGCGAGCCCCTGCAGCAGCTCTTCGCGAGCGGCAAGGCGGCGATGCTCGCCACGGGCTCGTTCCACATCAGCGCCGTCCGCAAGCTCGGCGCGAAGTTCCCCATCGGGCTCGTCGCGCCCATCACGGTGGATGCGGCGAAGGCGAAGTACGAGGGCATCTACAACGCGACGTTCATCCTCGGGGTCAACTCGGCCGGCAAGGGCCAGGACGCCGCCCTCAAGTGGGTGCAGTTCCTCTCCGACCCGGTCAACGCCGCCGTCTACGCCAACGGCACCGCGCAGCACGTCACGGTCAAGAACGTCGAGTACACGAACGCCGACCTCAAGCACAACGCCGCGTGGCTCGAGAAGAAGACGATGCTCGCGCCCCGCTTCCAGTTCAACAACCTCGACATCAGGGCGGCCGTCGAGGCGGCGTGCGTCGCCGTCGTCGGTGGCACGTCACCCGACCAGGCTGCGGCCCAGGCCCAGGGCGTCGTCGACCAGAAGCGGAAGTGACATGTCCACGACACTGACCTCCGAGCGTCCCCCCGAAGCCCCGACCGGTCCCGAGCCCGAGCGTCCGGACGGGCGTCGCAACCCGATGGCGGCACACCCCGCACTCTGGCTCTTCCCCGTGCCGGCCCTCGTCCTCTACATCACCTTCTTCGTCATCCCGACGATCCAGGGCGTCGTCTACTCGGTCACCGACTGGGACGGCTTCAGCCCCACCGCGCAGTTCGTCGGCGTCGACAACTTCGTGAAGATCTTCACCGGTGACGACCTGTTCCGGAACGCCCTCGGCAACAACCTCAAGTTCATGCTGGTGGTCGTCGTGTTCCAGACGGTCTTCTCGCTGGCCCTGGCGGTCTTCCTGACGAAGAACAGCAAGTCGTCCGTGGCCCTGCGGTCGGTGTTCTTCTTCCCGACCATCCTGTCCAGCGTCTCCGTCGCGTTCATCTGGAAGTTCGTCTACGACCCGAACTTCGGGCTCGTCAACTCCGTGCTCGGCGCCGTGGGGCTCGACCGGTTCCAGAGCGCCTTTCTCGGCAACGACGGGCAGGCCATCTACTGGGTCGCACTGACCCAGGTGTGGTTCCACGTCGGCCAGATGATGATCATCTTCATCGCCGGTCTGCAGCAGATCCCGCAGGAGCTCTACGAGTCGGCCCAGACCGACGGGGCCAGCAGGTGGCAGCAGTTCCGCCACGTGACCCTGCCGATGGTGGCTCCGGCCACCGCCGTCGTCATGGCGTACACGACCGTGCAGTCGTTCAAGGCCTTCGACCTCATCCTCGGCCTCGGCGGCAACCCGCCGAAGGGCTCGCTCGACATCCTGTCGACGCGCATCTACTCGGGCTTCGCGAACTCCCAGTTCGGTTACGCCGCAGCCGAGTCGCTCGTCTTCATGGCCCTGATCGCCGCCATCACCTGGATCCAGCGCCGTGCCGTCAAGGCCAGCAGCCCGGACGCGTGAGGAGAGTCCCATGACCTACAACCTGTCCCGACGCGTCGTCCTCGGCGTGTATGCCGTGCTCGTCATCGTCCCGCTCGTCGTCGTGATCTTCGGATCCTTCAAGACGAGCCAGGACCTCTTCGCCTCACCGTTCACACCACCCACCGACTGGCAGGGCGGCAACTACTCGAAGGTCGTCAAGGACTCCGGTCTCGGTGTCGCCTTCCGCAACAGCGTCATCGTCACCGGGCTGTCCGTGCCGCTCACGCTGTTCGTGGCGAGCCTCGCGTCCTACGGCATCGCCCGGACGACGGGCTGGAAGAGCGCGCTGCTGTTCGGCTTCATCGTGCTCGGCATGGCGGTTCCCGCACAGGCCAACATGATCCCGCAGTACGTCCAGTTCGAGACGTTCGGCCTGACGAACTCCCTGCTCGGCCTGGTGCTCATCAACATCGTCGTCACCCTGCCGATCGCGGTGTTCATCCTCACGGGTTTCCTCAAGACCCTCCCCAAGGAGCTCTTCGAGGCCGCTGCCGTCGACGGGTCAGGGCCCTGGCGCACCTACCGCTCGGTGGTCGTTCCGGTCTCGGTGCCCTCGCTGTCGGCGACCGCGATCTTCCTGTTCGTCATCCACTGGAACGACCTGCTCTACCCGCTCCTGTTCATCAACGAGGCCGACAAGCGCACCATCCCCGTGGCGCTGCTCTCGTTCCAGGGCGAGTTCCTCACCGACTACCCGCTGCTCTTCACCGGCGTCGTCGTCGCCTCCGCGCCGATCGTCATCGCCTACGTGTTCCTGCAGCGCTACTTCGTCGCCGGCATCACGGCCGGCGCCGTGAAGGGCTGACCATGACGCACGAGACTCCGTCCTCCTCCGCGTCCACGGGCGCCGTCCTGCTCCGCCGCGTGCGCGACGCCCGGGTCGACGCGCAGGGGACCACGGCCACGCTCGCCGTGGACGGGCTGCCCGGTGTGCAGCTGGGCGTCATGCCGGGCTGGCTCACGGGGGAGCCGCTCGAGGACCAGGGTGTCGAGACGCAGATGCCCAACCTCCCCGACATCGAGCTGCCGCCCACCGACATCACGCCGTTCGAGCTCAGGGTCACTGCCCCGCGGCCCGACTGCCTCCGACTCACCGTGGGACCGAGCGGCGCATCCGCGCTGGCCGACGACGGCACCTCGACGGGCATCGTGGTCCATCCGGCGCCGGCGCCTCAACGGATCGCGCTGGAGCAGAACGAGACCCACGTCGTCCTCACGACCGGAAACCTCCGGCTGGAGGTCGGACGGGCACCCTTCACCCTGCGTCTCGTCGACGAGGCCGGCGGCGCCACCATCCTGCGCACGGCAGACCGCCTGCGCCAGGTCGCAGGCCTGCTCACCGCCCCGTCCGTGGTCGTCACCGGCGGCACGACGACGCTCAACCTCGAGCTCGGCTCCGACGAGGACGTCCTCGGCTTCGGCGAGCAGTTCGGTCGGCTCGTGAAGAACGGCCAGCTGCTGCGACTGCGCAGCGAGGACGCCTGCGGCACCGGCACCGGCATGGCATACAAGCCGGTCCCGGTCTGGCACTCGAGCCGCGGCTACACCGGCTTCGTCAACACGGGGGCCGTCGTCAACGCCGACGTCGGGCACTCCCGACCCTCCGTGCTCTCCCTCGGCATCGAGGACGGGGCGATCGACCTCTACGTCTTCGCCGGCCCCGACCCGGGTGCACGACTGACGAACTACACCGACCTCACCGGGCGTGCTGACGTGCCGCCGCCGTGGGCCTTCGGCTACTGGATGGGCCGCTGCCGCTACCACTCGAGCGAGGAGATGCTCGAGGTCGCGCAGAGCACCCGGCGCCACCAGGTGCCGATGGATGTGCTGCACCTCGACCCCGACTGGCTCGTCGTCGACCGGCTCAACACCGACTTCATCTGGAACACCGATCGGTTCGGCGACCGCAAGCAGTTCGTCGAGGACCTCGCCGACCTCGGCCTTCGGCTCTCGGTGTGGGAGCTGCCCTACCTCGACCCGGCCTCTCCGCTCTTCGACGAGGCCGAGCGCGAGGGCTACCTCGTGCGCCGCACCGACGGGACGCTCGCCGGCATCGTCAAGACGCCGACCCCCGACGGGCGCATGCGCGCTCTCATCGACTTCACCAACCCGACGGCCAAGCGCTGGTGGCAGGAGAAGCACCGCGCCTTCCTCGACGACGGGGTCGCGGTGTTCAAGACCGACTTCGGCGAGGCGCTGCCCGACGACGTCGCCCTCTACGACGGCACCCCCGCCAACCAGGCGCACAACCTCTACCCGCTGCGCTACAACGCCGCGGTGTCCGACGCCATCCGTGAGTTCACGGGACGGGCACCGCTCGTCTGGGGGCGCAGCGGCTGGGCCGGCTCGCACCGCTACCCGGGTCAGTGGGGAGGCGACGCCGAGTCGACCGTGGCCGGCATGCAGGCGACGGTCCGTGGTGGGCTGTCGTACGCGATGAGCGCCCCGGGCTTCTGGAGCCACGACATCGGCGGATTCTTCGGGCCCGAGCTCACGCCGGCTCTCTACGTGCGGTGGACCCAGCTGGGTGCGCTGTCGCCGCTCATGCGCGCCCACGGGCTGCGCCCCCGCGAGCCGTGGGCCTTCGGTGACCAGGCCCTCGACATCGCCCGTGAGTGGGTGCGACTTCGCTACTCGCTGCTGCCCTACCTCTGGCAGGTGGCCCGCGAGTCCGCAGCGAACGGCTGGCCCGTGATGCGGCCGCTCGGCTTCCACCACTCCGACGACCGGGTCGCGCGCAGCGTCGACGACAGCTTCCTGCTGGGCCGAGACCTGCTCGTCGTGCCCGTCTTCGACGACGGCGACGCCCCCGTCAGCCGCACGTTCTACGTGCCCGAGGGCGAGTGGTTCGACCTCGACGACGACACGAGGTATGCCGGTCCGGCCTTCCACACCGTCACGGTGCCGCTCGACCGGATGCCCGTCCTCGTGCGCGGTGGAGCGACGATCCCCCGGGTCGACGTCGACGAGTCCGTCCGGTCGGTCGACGACCTGCACGGGCGGCCCTGGACGCTCCACGCATACGGCGCCGGGGCGCCCGACGGCGCGGACGCCACCGACGGCCTCGTCGGGTTCGACGAACAGCCGGCATCCTTCGCCGGACCGGTGGTGCGACATGGGGGCTGACGAAGGCAGGTGGGGCGACCTGCAGGAGAAGCTCGCCCGCCTCGCCGAGCTGGCGCGCAGCCACGGCGTCGACACCGTCGTGCTGCGCGAGCCGGCCAACCTCACCTGGCTCCTCGGCGCCCGGGTCAACGTGCCGCAGACGCTCGACACCGCGTGCCTCGACGTCATCGTCCACGTGCCGGCGTCGGGCGCCGTCGGCCTCACCGTCGTCACCAACGCCATCGAGGCGCCGCGGCTGCGCGATATGGAGCTCGCCGGCCTCGACGACGCGTGCGAGACGCGGTGGGAGGTCGTGCCATGGTGGGAGGGCCGTGACGGGAAGCTCCCCACGGGTTCCCGTGTCGCGGGCGACCGGCCCCCGTCCGGCGCCGTCCCCGTCGGGGCCGACCTGGCGGCAGCCCGCCGACAGCTCACCGGACTCCAGCGCAGCCGCCTCGCCGACGTGTGCCGCGACGCGGCCGCTGCCGCCACCGCTGCAGCGCAGGGACTGACGCCGAGCACCACCGGCTACGCCGCGGCCGGAGCGTTCGCCCGCGAGCTGCTGGACCGCGAGCTCGACCCCATCGTGCTGCTCGTGGGCGGTGCCGACCGGCTCGAGGCGCACCGGCACCCGCTGCCCGTGGGCGAGCCCGTCGGCGACCTCGCGCTGCTCGTCGCCTGCGGACGGCGGCACGGGCTGGTCGCCAGCGTGAGCCGCATCGTGTCCTTCGCCTCCCTCGATGCGCAGCAGGAGGACGCCTACCGCCGGCTGCTCTCCGTCGAGCAGGCCTTCCTCGACGAGAGCCGAGTGGGTGCGCGACTCGGCGACGTCGTGGGTGCCGGCGCTGCGGCATACGGCCGCAACGGCTTCGACACCGACGAGTGGCACCGCCATCACCAGGGCGGCCTCAGCGGCTTCGTGCCACGGGAGTTCCCCGCGCACACGACGAGCGACGTCGTGCTCGGCGACGGTGCCGTCGTCGCCTGGAACCCGAGTGGTGCCGGCTGGAAGGTCGAGGACACGACGCTCGTGCTCGACGACGGTCCGCGCACCCTCGTGCACGACGACGCCTGGCCCACGGTCGAGGTGGGCGGTCGCCGCCGCCCTGGCGTGCTCGTCCGCTGACGCCCCATGACGTACGGAAACCCTGAACGCAAGGAGACTGCAGTGCCCACCATCGCGAAGAACCTCGTCGCCGGCACCTGGGAGGAGGGCGAGTCCGCCATCGAGGTCACCAACCCCGCCGACGGGAGAGTCGTAGGGCAGGTCGCCTGGGGCGGACCCGACACCGCCCGTCGTGCCGCCGACGCCGCAGCGGGAGCCTTCGGCGATTGGTCCGAGCTGCCCGCCCGGCGGCGTGCCGACATCCTCCTCGAGGCGTCCCGGCTGCTCGCCGAACGCGCCGAGACGATCGGCGCGACGCTCGCCCGCGAGGCCGGCAAGCGGCTGCCCGAGGCCGTCGGCGAGGTGGCCTTCAGCGCCGAGTACTTCCGCTGGTTCGCCGAGCAGGCGCGCCGCCCCCACGGCGAGGTGATCCCGCACGAGGCCGCCGACCGGCGCCACCTCACCGTGCGCCGACCCGTCGGCGTCGTCGCCTCGCTGACGCCGTGGAACTTCCCGTGCTCCATCCAGGCGCGCAAGCTCGCCCCGGCGCTCGCCGCCGGCTGCACGGTCGTCGCGCGGGTGTCGGAGAAGGCCCCGCTGGCGGCGACGGAGCTGATCCGCACCCTCGTCGACGCCGGCGTGCCCGACGGCGTCGTCAACCTCGTGCACGGCCCCGCCCGCGAGGTGACCCAGGCCCTGCTCGACCACCAGGCCGTGCGCGCGGTGTCGTTCACCGGGTCCACGCAGGTAGGCCGCGAGATCATGGCGTCCGCCTCGCGCAGGATCGTGCGCCCGTTGCTCGAGCTGGGTGGCGACGCCGCCTTCGTGGTGTTCGACGACGCCGACCTCGACGCGGCCGTCGAGGGGGCGATGCTCGCCAAGTTCCGCAACACCGGTCAGTCGTGCATCGCCGCCAACCGCTTCCTCGTGCACGAGGACGTGCACGACGAGTTCGTGGGGCGCCTCGCAGCTCGCGTCGAAGCGATGACGATCGGCGACGGCCTGGCCGACCCGCTGCCCGACCTCGGTCCCGTGATCGACCAGTCGCGAGTCGATGCCGTGAACTCCCTTGTCGACGAGGCGATCTCGCTCGGCGCCAAGCGCGTCACCCAGGAGCGCGACCTGCCGACCGCAGGGACGTTCGTGGCGCCGACGCTGCTCACCGACGTGCCGACGACCGCCGGTCTCGCAACCGAGGAGGTGTTCGGCCCCGCCGCCGCCGTCTTCCGGTTCCGTGACGCCGACGACGCCGTCGCGCGGGCCAACCGCACCGAGATGGGTCTGGCCGCCTACGTCTGGTCGGCCGACGTGTCGCGGTGCTGGCGCACGGCCGAGCGCCTCGAGGCCGGCATCGTCGGCGTCAACAACGCACTGCCGTCCGTGGCCTTCGCCCCGATGGGTGGCGTCAAGCAGTCCGGCCTCGGCCGTGAGGGCGCCGCCCTCGGGCTCGAGGAGTTCGAGGACGTTCGCTACCTCGCCCTCGGGCTCTGACCCCGCCATGACGACCGACCAGGACGCGACGGCATGAGCACCGAGCTCGTGCTCCTGCCCCTCGGCGTCATCGCCGGGGCGCTGACCCAGCGGGTGACCGGCATCGGTTTCGCGCTGGTGTGCGCGCCGCTGCTCGTGCTCGTCGCCGGGCCATTCGAGGGCGTCGTGCTCTCGAACCTGCTGGGGCTCATCGTCAGCGCCGTCGTGTTCGTCACCCAGTGGCGCGAGACCGAGTGGCGCAAGGGCCTGCTGCTGGCCGTGCCCGCGCTGCTCGCGATCCCGCCCGGGGCCTGGGTCGCGCGCAACGTGCCCGCGCCGCAGCTCATGGTCATCATCGGGCTGACGGTCATCGTCGCCCTCGCCGCCGTGGTGCTCAGCGACCGGGCCCGCGTGCTGCGCGGCACGTCGGGCGCGGTCGTCGCCGGCGGGGCGAGCGGCTTCATGAACGTCACTGCGGGAGTGGGCGGCCCGGCCATCGTGCTGTATGCCGTCAGCACCTCGTGGGAGCACCGCAAGTTCGTCGCGACCTTCCAGTTCTTCTCGATCTTCACCAACCTCGCGTCGCTCGCAGCCAAGGGCGGCCTGCCGCGGGTGTCACCGGCCGCCCTCCTCGTCTCGCTCGGTGCACTGTTCGTCGGGCTGCTCGGCGGGGAGGCGCTCTCGCGACGGGTGGACCACGAGATGGCCCGCCACCTCGCCATCGGGCTGGCGCTCGCGGGCGCGGCCTTCACGGTCGTGAAGGGAGTGCTGGCGTGGTGAGCGCGCGTCGCGGGCGCCCGCCCTACGTGGCCGCCATCGACCAGGGGACGACGAGCACCCGCTGTCTGGTGGTCGACGCGGACGCCACCGTCGTCGGCAGCGCGCAGACCGAGCACCGGCAGCACTACCCGGCGCCGGGCTGGGTCGAGCACGACGCCGAGGAGATCTGGCGCAACACCGTCCACGTCGTCGAGGCGGCCCTGCGCGACGCGGGACTCGAGGCCGCCGACATCGCGGCGTGCGGCGTCGCCAACCAGCGCGAGACCGTCGTGGTGTGGGACCCGGCGACCGGCGAACCCGTGCACCCGGCAGTGGTGTGGCAGGACACGCGTACGGCCGAGGTGTGTGCGCGTCTGGCCGACGACCCGGCCACCGTCGAGCGCGTGCGCGCGATCACCGGGCTGCCGCTGTCGACCTACTTCAGCGGGCCGAAGATCGCGTGGGTGCTCGACCACGTGCCGGGAGCCCGTGAACGAGCCTGCGCGGGTGACCTGCTCGTCGGCACGGTGGACTCCTGGCTCGTCTGGAACCTCACGGGCGGCCCCGACGGAGGGGTGCACGTCACCGACGTCACGAACGCGTCGCGCACGCTCCTCATGGACCTGCGGACTCTCGCCTGGAGCGACGAGCAGCTCGACCGTCTCGACGTGCCGCCGGCGGCGCTGCCCGCGATCCGCAGCTCGTCCGAGGTCTACGGCACCGGCCATCCCGGGAGCCCCCTGCCGGGCGTTCCCGTGGCCGGCGCGCTGGGTGACCAGCACGCCGCCCTCGTCGGGCAGGCCTGCTTCGAGCCCGGCTCGTCCAAGAGCACCTACGGCACCGGCGGCTTCCTGCTCGCCAACACCGGTGAGGAGATCGTCCGCAGCGACCACGGGCTGCTCACGACGGTCGCCTACCAGCTGGGCGAGAGGCCGCCGCACTACGCGCTCGAGGGGGCCGTCGCCGTGGCCGGCGCGCTCATCCACTGGCTGCGTGACCGCCTGGAGCTGGTCCGCGACGTCGCCGAGGTGGAGACGCTCGCGGCGAGCGTGCCCGACAGCGGGGGCGCCTACGTCGTGCCCGCCTTCTCGGGACTCTTCGCCCCGCGCTGGCGACCCGACGCCCGCGGCGTCATCGCGGGCCTGACGGCCTACACCTCGCGGGCGCACCTCGTGCGGGCGGCGCTGGAGGCCACGTGCTTCCAGACGCGCGAGGTGGCCGACGCGATGCGCGCCGACACCGGCCGTGACCTGGACGAGCTCAAGGTCGACGGCGGGATGGTCGCCAACTCGCTGCTCATGCAGCTGCAGGCCGACGTGCTGCAGGTGCCGGTCGTCGCCTCCGAGGTGACCGAGACGACCGCGCTCGGCGCAGCGTTCGCCGCCGGCCTCGCGGTCGGGGTGTGGGACAGCCCGGAGGCCGTGGCCCGGGTGCGCCGTGTCGGTCGGCGGTGGGAGCCCGACCCCGGCTCGACGCTCGCCACCATCGGCTGGAGCGGCTGGAACGACGCCGTGGACCGGTCGCTCGGCTGGGCCACCTCCGAGCCCGTGCCTCACCCCCAGCCCGAACCCCTCGTCAAGGAGACGTCGTGAACGTACGCGACCGCATCGACCCTGCCCACCGGGCCTCCACGTGGGGCGAGCTCCAGGACGGCGCCTTCGACGTGCTCGTCATCGGGGGAGGGGTGACCGGCGCGGGCGTGGCGCTGGACGCGGCGACCCGCGGGCTGCGAACCGCCCTCGTCGAGATGCGCGACTTCGCGAGTGGCACCTCGTCGCGGTCGAGCAAGCTCTTCCACGGCGGCCTGCGCTACCTGGAGCAGCTGAACTTCACCCTCGTGCGCGAGGCGCTGCACGAGCGTGAGCTGATGCTCACCCTGCTCGCGCCGCACCTCGTGCGCCCGGTGCCGTTCCTCTACCCGCTCAAGGGCCGGGTGTGGGAGCGGCCCTACGTCGGTGCGGGACTCGCGCTCTACGACGCCCTTGCCGGTCGCAGCAGCGTGCCGCGGCACCGCCATCTCAGCCGCACCGGCGCACGCGCCCTGTGCCCGGCGCTGCGACCCGACGCGCTGGTCGGGGCGCTGCAGTACTACGACGCGCAGGCCGACGACGCCCGACACACCCTGACAGTCGCGCGCACGGCGGCGCACTACGGCGCCGTCGTCCGCTCCTCGACGAGGGTCGAGGGCCTGGTCCGCGACGGCGGCCGGGTCGTCGGCGCGGAGCTGCGCGACGTGGAGACGGGGGCGCGCGCGACCGTCCGCGCGTCCGTCGTCGTGAACTGTACCGGCGTGTGGACCGACGACGTGCAGGAGCTCGCCGACACGAGGGGTCGGTTCCGCGTGCGGGCGTCGAAGGGCGTGCACCTGGTCGTGCCGCGCGACCGGATCAACTCCGAGACCGGCCTGATCCTGCGCACCGAGACCTCTGTGCTCTTCGTCATCCCGTGGGGCAACCAGTGGCTCGTCGGCACCACCGACACCGACTGGAACCTCGACAAGGCCCACCCGGCTGCCAGCCGCTCCGACATCGACTACCTTCTCTCGCAGGTCAACTCGGTGCTGACGACCCCACTGACGCACGACGACATCCTCGGCGTCTACGCCGGCCTCCGGCCACTGCTGTCGGGGGAGTCCGAGGCCACGAGCCAGCTCTCGCGCGAGCACGCCGTCGCCCGACCGCTGCCGGGCCTCGTCAGCGTCGCCGGCGGCAAGTACACGACCTACCGGGTCATGGCCCGCGACGCCGTCGACGCAGCCGTGCGCGACCTCGACCGTCCCGTCGCGCCGTCCGTCACGCACCGGACGCCCATCCTGGGGGCCGAGGGCTACGAGGCGCTGAGCAACTCCCTCGAGTCCCTGGCGGCCGAGTGGTCCCTGCCGACCTGGCGCCTGCGCCGGCTGCTCGACCGCTACGGCAGCCTCGTCGCCGAGGTGCTCGAGCCGACCCGCGAGGACGCGAGCCTGCGCGAGCCCCTCGCCGGCGCAGACGAGTACCTGCGTGCCGAGATCCGGTATGCCGTCACCCACGAGGGTGCGCTGCACCTCGACGACGTGCTCACCCGGCGCACCCGCATCTCGATCGAGGTCGCCGACCGCGGGGTGGGTGCGTCGTCGGGCGTGGCGGCTCTCGTCGCACCTCTGCTGGGCTGGGACGAGGCGACGACGACGGCGGAGGTGCAGGCGTACGCCGACAGGGTGCGCGCCGAGCGGGAGTCGCAGACCCACGCCGAGGACCTGGACGCCGACGCCGTGCGACGGGCTGCCGCCGACCCTCGCACCCTCCACGGCGACGGGCGGCCGCGAGGCTGACGTCGGTGCACCACGCCGGGTCGCGCCTCCGGCGCGCCGGGTGACGCGCTGCGTATCCTCGGCCGGGTGCGCGGTCGAGGATCGAGAGCGACCGGCAGACCGGCGCGCCGGCGGCGACGGCTCGGACGGGTCCCGGGCGGCGGGGTGTCCGTGGGCCTGGCCGTCCTCGGCACGGCGTGGGTCGTCGGTCACGGGCTCCAGATGCCGATCGACCAGCCGGCGACGGGCTCGCTCGTCGACGTCGTCGACACGACGCCGCTGACCGCACCGGCCGAGCGGGCAACTGGGCGGCCCGGGGGCAAGGGGGCCGCCCCGCTGTCCGTCCAACCGGACCCGACCTGGGTGTCGCGCATCTCGTCGCGCACCGGCATCCCCGTCGTCGCGCTGCGGGCGTACGCGCGAGCCTCGATCCTCGCGGTGGCCGACCTCCCGGACTGCCACGTGGGCTGGACGACGCTGGCCGCCGTCGGCCGGGTCGAGTCGGTGCACGGCACACTCGGTGGCGGACGACTGCTGAAGAGCGGTCGGACCTCCCGACCCATCGTCGGGCCTGCTCTCGACGGCGAGGGAGGGGTGGCGCCCCTACGACCTGACGCCGCCGGCGTACGCCTGCACGGGGACCCCACGTGGGACCACGCGGTCGGGCCGATGCAGTTCCTGACGAGCTCGTGGCAGCGGTTCGGGGCCGATGCGGACGCCGACGGCGTCGCCGACCCGACTGACATCGACGACGCCGCGTGGGGCGCGGCACGGCACCTGTGCGCCGGCGGGGTCGACCTGAGCGACGGGCGTGCCTGGGCGCGAGCGGTCTTCGGCTACAACGCCTCCGACGCGTACGTCCGGCGCGTGCTCGACATCGCCGACGCCTATGCCCGGGCGGCCGCGCGACGCTGAGAGCCGGCGGCTGAGCCCGGCCCCACTGCGGTGGCGCCCGGCCCTCCGCCAGCGGAGGTCCGGGCGCCTGTCGGTGCGCCGCGTCAGCAGGGAATGATGTTGTGCTCGGGGCCGAACGGGAACTTCGTGATGTTCTCGGCGCCGTCCTCGCCCACGACGAGGATGTCGTGCTCGCGGTAGCCGCCCGCGCCGGGCTCGCCGTCGAGGACGGTGATCATCGGCTCCATCGACACGACCATGCCCGGCTCGAGCACGGTGTCGATGTCCTCGCGCAGCTCGAGGCCGGCCTCGCGGCCGTAGTAGTGCGACAGGACGCCGAACGAGTGGCCGTAGCCGAACGTGCGGTTCGGCAGCAGCCCGTGTCCGACGTAGATCTCGTTGAGCTCGGCGGCGATGTCCTTGCAGACGGCACCGGGCTTGATCAGCTCGAGACCGCGGCGGTGCACCTCGACGTTGATCTCCCACAGCTCGAGCGACCGCGCATCGGGCTCGCCGAGGAAGAGGGTGCGCTCCAGTGCCGTGTAGTAGCCCGAGGTCATCGGGAAGCAGTTGAGCGACAGGATGTCGCCGCGCTGCAGCGTGCGGGTGGTCGCCCAGTTGTGGGCCCCGTCGGTGTTGATGCCCGACTGGAACCAGACCCACGTGTCGCGGATCTCGCTGTCGGGGAAGGTGCGTGCGATCTCGTGGACCATCGCCTCGGTGCCGATGAGGGCGACCTCGTACTCGCTGATGCCCTCGCGGATCGCCGCGCGGATGGCCTCGCCGCCGAGGTCGCCGATGCGGGCGCCATGCTTGATGACCTCGATCTCCTCTGCGGACTTGACCATCCGCTGGCGCATCGCGTCCTGGGCCACGTCGACGAGCTCGGCGCCGCCGAGCACCGCCTGCAGCTTGGCGTGGGCGTCGAGCGAGAGGGTGTCGAACTCGACGCCGACGCGGCGCGGCATGATGCCGCGCTGCGCGAGGGCCTCCTGGACGCCGTGCTGGAAGTTGTCGCGGCGCCAGTCGGTGTAGACGATGTTCTCGCCGTAGCTGCGACGCCACGGCATGCCGGCGTCGATGTTGGCCGTGACGCTGACCTGTTCGGTCGGGGTGACGACGAGGGCGTACGACCGGCCGAAGTAGGTGAAGAGGAAGTCGGAGTAGTACTTGATGCCGTGGTAGGAGGTCAGCACGACGGCATCGAGCCCCTTGGTCGCCATGATCTGGCGAAGGCCGGAGAGGCGGCGCTCGAACTCGGCGTCGGAGAAGGTCAGGGGGACCTTGGTGCCGTTGTGCAGTTCCTTGAGCCGCTCGAGCTCGCTGACCGACGTGACGGGGGTGGCGATGGACATGGTGGATCTCCTTCAGGGGGTGGTGAATCCGGGGGTGGCGTTGGCCGGGATCAGGTCAGGGGTGGTGCGAAGCTCGGCGCCGATCGACTCGGCGAGCGCGGCTGACGTCCGGTCGAGCAGCAGACGGCCTGCGCTCTCGGAGGCGGCGGCTGCGGAGGAGAGGCACCCGGAGATGGGCGTGAGCTCCGGGCGGACCGGGAGGCGGTCGTAGCGGGGCAGCTGTGCTGCCGGGAGGTCCATCACGCGATCGAGGTGGACGAGCTCGGGGTGCAGGTGCAGCATCAGCGAGGTCTCGAGCACGCCGCCGTGCTCGACGTCCCAACCGGGGAACGTGCCGCGGTAGATCTCCTCGATCGTCTCCTCGTCGACGAAGTCCCAGTAGGACAGCAGGATCACCGACACGTCCTGCCCTCGCTGCTGCAGCTCGGTCGTCGCGAGCTCGACGCCCTCGTAGAGGAACTGGTAGTTCTCGAAGTGGCCGTTGAGGAAGACGACCTGCCGCGCCCCGTGGCGCGCGAACTCGAGCGTCAGCGTCCGGGCGATCGCGATGACGGTGGCCGAGTCGAGGCTCGTCGTGCCGGCCAGGTGGTTGCCACCGCCCGAGCGCTGCTGCGACTTGTAGCCGTACGTGACGGGCGCCGCGACGATGCCGTCGACGGCCTCGGCCAGTCGGGTGCTCATGGCCTTGGCGAGCAGCACGTCGGTCTGCAGCGGGAGGTGGGGCCCGTGCTGCTCGATCGCGCCGACCGGGACGATGACGGGCGCACCGCCACCGATCTTCTCGCGGTAGGTGAAGGCGTCGAGCTCCTCCATGAGGACGGTGGTGGGCATGGCTGCTCCTGAACGGGTCCGGGGGTGCGGGCAGGGTCCAGCGCTGCGGTGGGTGGGCGTGGGCGTTCCCACCCACCGCGCGCCGGTGACGGGGGGTCAGTGCGCGGGCGCCGAGACCTCGGTCGGGGTCGTGGCCGGCCGGCCGGGGGCGTACGCGTGGTCTGCGTCGTGCGCGCACGCGTCGCCGTGGTCGCGGAGGTAGTCCTCGTCGGCCAGGTCGGTCCTGATGCCCAGCGGCACACCGTGGTGGATGCGGTCGCGGAAGCGCGGGTAGCCGAGGGCGAGGTAGAGCAGCCCGGACGTCAGCGTGCCCGCCAGCCACGAGAGGTCGACGCCGCCCATGGCCGTCGCCGCCGGGCCCTGGAAGGCCGGGAGACCCCCGTACATGAACACCCACGTCATGAAGAGGCCGCAGACGAAGGCGACGATCGCCGACCAGTTGACGGCCTTGAGGCGGGTGTCGCGCGGGTTGACGAAGAGGTAGCCGAAGGTCTTGTGGCGGCGTTCGAAGACGAAGTAGTGCACGGCCATGATGCCGCCCCACGTCGCGACCCAGGCCGCGATGGCGATGATCCAGCCGTCGAGCAGCGTCGCGAAGTCCTCGGCGAAGAGGAAGCCGATGACGGCGCACATCGACAGGCAGCCGACGATGACCGAGAGCTTCTTGCGGCCGATACGGATGTCGAGCGCCTGGAACGCGACGCCGAACGTGTAGAGGTTGATGATGTTCGTCGCGATGGGTCCGTGGATCACGAGGAGGATCACGGGGATCGCCATCGCGCCGAAGCTCTTGACGACGAGCTCACCGGGGTCGGCGGTGCCGTGCATCGTCGCCAGGCTGGCGCCGAGCACGCCGAGCCAGACGACGGGCAGGAACTGGCCGAGCACCGAGGTGAGGTAGAGCTTCCACGGCGGGATGCGCTTGGAGACGAACCGCGAGTAGTCCGGCGCGTAGGTGAACCAGCCGATGCCCCAGCCGATCCCGATCGCGGTCATGATGCCCGACATGGCGGCCCACCGCTCTCCGCCGGTCAGCACCTTTCCGGGAGGGCCGGCGTAGCCCCAGTCGATCGGCAGCTGGGTCCAGGCGATGACCGACATGACGACGAGGACGAGGATCGTCGGAGGCATCGTGATGCGCTCGAACTTCGCGATGGCGCTGTAGCCGCGGTAACAGATGCCGACCTGGATGCTCATGATCACGGCGGCGACGCCGATCTTCCAGGCGAGGTTGGACGCGTCCGGGTCGACCCAGCCGATCTTGGCGAAGAGCGCCATGACGAGGTCGAGGATGACCCACGTGTTGACGGCCGACCACCCGACCGCGACGACGGCCTGGATGGCGGCGGGGAGGTAGGCGCCGCGCCGGCCGAACGCACCGCGGGCGAGCAGCATGCCGGTGGCGCCGGTCTTCTGCCCGAGCAGCACGAAGAAGCCGAACCCGACCATGCCGATGATGTTGCCGACGACGAGAACCGTCATCGTGTCGGCGAAGCCGAGACCGAGCTGGATGCCCAGCGCGCCGAGGATCCAGTTGATCGGAGCGACGTTCGCCCCGGCCCAGATCCAGAACTGTCCGGAGACCTTGGTCGTTCGGGCGGACTCCGGCACTGGCTGGAGCACGTCCTCTACGGAATGGGTCACGTCTTCCGAGTGACTCTTGGTGGAAAGGCTCATGTGGGGACTGCTTTCGTCGTTGAAAACCCCTGAGGATGAATGGCCGGCTGCGACAACGGTAGGATCTGCCTTCCGTCCCTTCCAGACTCACACTGTCTCCTCTCACGGCCCGATCAGGTGACAAAGTGTCACCCCCACTGCGAGGGTGACTGCTATGTCCCTTCTGCTGCGCGAGATCCTCGACAGTGGCGCCCTCGCCCCCGGCGCGCCGCAGGTGGTCGCTGCCCAGCGCGGCGTAGGGACGGCCCGGGTGCGGTGGGTGCACTCCAGCGAGGTGCTCGAGATCGCGCCGCTGCTGTCCGGCGGCGAGCTGCTGCTCACCGGCGGGGTCGCGCTGCTCGCGCTCAAGCCCGCGGCCCAGGTGGAGTACGTCTGGAGCCTCGCGTCACGGGGCGTCGCCGCGCTCGCCGTCGAGACGGCCGGGTCGGGCCGGCACCTGCCTGCCGAGCTGGTCGCCGCCGCCGAGGAGGCCGGTCTGCCGCTGCTGGAGCTGCGTCAGGTGGTCCCGTTCGTCGAGGTGGCCGAGGAGGTCAACCGCCGCATCGTCTCGGCGCAGGTGGCAGCCTTCCGCGTCGCGGACCAGCTCTCCCAGGCCCTCACGGAGCGGCTCGCGAGCTCCGGCACGGCCCTCGAGCCGCTGCTGGGCGTCATCGCCGAGACGCTCGGGGTCCACGTACGGGTGCTCGACACCCGCGGCGGCCTGCTCGGGCAGGCCGGTCCGGAGCCGGACGCGGAGGCCGAGCCGCTCGGGGTCGAGCTGTCGGTCAGCGCGATCGGGGTCGCCCACCTCGAGCTGCTGGGCAGCCCGGTGGCCGACGTGCAGACCCGGGAGACCCTGGAGACGGTGCTCGCCAGGGTGCGCAGCATCGTCGCGCTGGCGCTCGCCCGGCACAGCCGGCCCAGCCTGGTCAGGCTCGCCGAGGACGAGCTCGTGCGGCTGATCGGCGCCGGCGGGGGAGGTGAGCGCCTCCTCGAGCTGTGCCAGGCGGGTGGGATCGACCCCGAGCGGCCCCTCGTCATGGCGGTGGTGCGGCGCCCGGCCGACGGGCGCATCGACACGGAGCAGCGCACCCGACGTGCCCTGCCGGCCTCGCTCGTCGTCGCCCACGCGGACTGGCTCGAGATCCTCATGCCGCTCCAGGCAGCGACGCAGGCCGAGCGGGCGCGGGCTCTCACGGCGCTGCGGGCCGCGATCGCCGGCACCGGTCTGACGGGCGCACTCGGCCCCACGGCCCCGACCGTGCGGCAGGCCTCGCTCTCCCTCGCGGAGGCGCGCGCGACGTGGCGCCTCGGCCGGTCGGCGAAGGGCACGGCCGCCGTCCACGACGCCTCC
Source organism: Terrabacter koreensis (assembly GCF_054783315.1). NCBI lineage: Bacteria > Bacillati > Actinomycetota > Actinomycetes > Micrococcales > Intrasporangiaceae > Terrabacter > Terrabacter koreensis. The sequence goes on from NZ_BAAGQU010000004.1 coordinate 562,263, forward strand.
GACTACCTCGTGGAGCGGATGGCCGAGAGGTCGCTGTCGCGCAGTGTCGTCGACGCCCTCGTCGAGGAGGCGCTCGGTGAGCTGGTGCGGCTCGACCAGCGGTCCGGCGGCGAGCTGGTGCGCACCCTCGACGTGTGGATCTCCACCGGCTGCAACGCGACCGAGTCGGCGCAGCTCCTCTTCCTCGAGCGGCAGTCCCTGCACAAGCGGCTCCGCCGGATCTTCCAGGTGCTCGGTGGCGACCCGCGAGGGCGGGGTCAGCTCGCGGCGTTGGCGCTCGCGCTCCGGCTCGTGCGCGGAGGCGCCCAGCTGCGCGACGACCTGCGCTCCTGACCGCGGTGCCGGCCGGCTGGGCGGGCCGTCAGAGGACGGCGCGGACCGCCTCCTCGAAGTGCTCGACGTGCGACGCGGCCAGCTCGGCGGCGCGGTCGGCGTCCTTGGCCACGATCGCCTCGAGCAGGGCCACGTGCTCCTTGATGTGCTCCGAGACGGACGGCAGCCGTTCGAGCACGAGGCACCAGATGCGCGTCGCCAGGTTGTCGAGCCGGACGAGGGTCTCCTCGAGGTGGGGGTTCTCGGCGGCGCGGTAGATGAGCCGGTGCACGTCGATGTCGTACTCCATCAGCGGACGCTTGTCCTCGGGCTCGTCGCCCATCGACCCGATCTGCCGCGCCTTCTCGGCGAGCTCGGCACGGATGTCCGCGCGCGCGACCAGAGCGGCCCGCCGCGCGGCGAGTGGCTCGAGGACGTGGCGCATCTCGGAGATCGCGGCGAGGTCTGTGATGTCGACCTGCGTCGCGAACGTGCCCCGCCGCGGATAGGACACGACGAGGTGGTCGAGCTCGAGCTTCTTGAGGCTCTCGCGGATCGGGGTGCGGCCGATGCCGAGGTCGCTGCCCAGCTGCGCCTCGTTGATCGGGGCGCCGGGTGCGATGTCGAGCATGACCAGTCGGTCGCGCAGCACGTGGTAGGCCTGCTCGGCGAGTGAGCCGTACGCCAGTGCTGGCGCCGTCGCGGTCATGGTTCCTCCCGGGTCGGTGGCCACGGTGTCGTGGTCGAGATCGTCGATCTTTCCGGACAGACCGTTGACGACCCGTCCCGGCAAACATACTATTGCGATCCCGATGATATATCAGTCATCGACAACAAGGACATCAACTTCCGGAGGGCTTCATGTCCCAGCTCACCATCACCCCGACCGCCGCCGGCACGCTGCTCGACGAGGACCTCGAGCAGCTCGATCCCGAGGTCGCCGCCGCCATCGGGGCCGAGCTCCGGCGCCAGCAGGGAACCCTGGAGATGATCGCCTCGGAGAACTTCGCCCCGCTCGCGGTCATGCAGGCGCAGGGCTCGGTGCTGACGAACAAGTACGCCGAGGGCTACCCGGGTCGCCGCTACTACGGCGGGTGCGAGCACGTCGACGTCGTCGAGTCGCTCGCGATCGAGAGGGTCACGGCGCTCTTCGGGGCGGCACACGCCAACGTCCAGCCGCACTCGGGGGCCCAGGCGAACGCCGCGGTCATGCACGCGCTGCTCACGCCGGGCGACACGATCCTCGGTCTCGACCTCGCCCACGGCGGTCACCTGACGCACGGCATGCGCCTCAACTTCTCGGGCCGCCTCTACGACGTCGTGGCCTACGGCGTACGCGAGGACACCCACGTCGTCGACATGACGGAGGTCGCGCGGCTGGCCAGGGAGCACCGGCCGAAGATGATCGTCGCCGGTTGGTCCGCGTACTCGCGGCACCTCGACTTCGCGGCGTTCCGGCGCATCGCCGACGAGGTCGGCGCGTACCTCTTCGTCGACATGGCCCACTTCGCAGGGCTGGTCGCCGCCGGCCTGCACCCGTCTCCGGTGCCGCACGCCCACGTCGTCTCGTCGACGACGCACAAGACGCTCGGTGGCCCCCGTGGCGGCATCATCCTCACGAACGACGCCGACATCGCCAAGAAGATCAACTCCGCCGTCTTCCCCGGCCAGCAGGGCGGCCCGCTCGAGCACGTCATCGCCGGGAAGGCCGTCGCCTTCAAGGTCGCCGCGGGGGACGAGTTCCGCGACCGCCAGCGGCGCACGCTCGCCGGCGCGTCGATCCTCGCCGAGCGCCTCACCCGGCCCGACGTCACCGACGCGGGAATCGGGGTCGTCTCGGGTGGCACCGACGTGCACCTCGTCCTGGTCGACCTGCGCCACTCGCAGCTCGACGGCCGGCAGGGGGAGGACCTCCTCCACTCCGTCGGCATCACCGTCAACCGCAACGCCGTGCCGTTCGACCCGCGCCCGCCGATGGTGTCGTCGGGCCTGCGCATCGGTACGCCGGCGCTCGCCACCCGCGGCTTCGACGAGGCCGCCTTCACCGAGGTCGCCGACGTCATCGCCACGGCGCTCGCCGGCGACGGCTCCGAGGCGACGCTCTCCGCGCTGCGACAGCGGGTCGACGCCCTCGCGGCCCGGTTCCCCCTCTACCCGACCCTCGAGAAGGTGCAGTGACCATGAACCAGCGTGAGCTCCCCGAGCACCCGGACTTCCTCTGGGCCAACCCCGAGCCGAAGCGCAGCTACGACGTCGTCATCGTCGGCGCCGGCGGCCATGGCCTCGCGACCGCGTACTACCTCGCGAGCAAGCACGGCATCACCAACGTCGCCGTGCTCGAGCGCGGCTGGATCGCCGGCGGCAACATGGCCCGCAACACGACGATCATCCGGTCGAACTACCTGTGGGACGAGTCGGCCGCGATCTACGAGCACTCGCTCAAGCTGTGGGAGAACCTCGAGGAGGAGCTCGGCTACGACGTCTTCTTCTCGCAGCGCGGCGTGCTCAACCTCGCCCACACGCTGCAGGACGTGCGCGACTCGGTGCGCCGCGTCGAGGCGAACCGCCTCAACGGCGTCGATGCCGAGTGGGTCGACCCCCAGCAGGTCAAGGAGCTGTGCCCGATCATCAACATCGGCGACGACATCCGCTATCCCGTCATGGGCGGCACGTACCAGCCGCGCGCCGGCATCGCCAAGCACGACTGGGTCGCCTGGGGCTACGCCCGTCGCGCGAGCGAGCTCGGCGTCGACATCATCCAGAACTGCGAGGTGACGGGCTTCGTCATCGACGGCGGGCGGGTCACCGGCGTGGAGACCAGCCGGGGCCGCATCAACGCGGGCAAGGTCGCGCTGTGCGCGGCCGGGCACACCTCGGTGCTCTCCGAGCTCGCCGGCTTCCGCGTGCCGATCCAGTCGCACCCCCTGCAGGCCCTCGTCTCCGAGCTGCACGAGATCATCCACCCCACCGTCGTCATGTCGAACCACGTGCACGTCTACGTGTCGCAGGCGCACAAGGGCGAGCTCGTCATGGGGGCCGGCATCGACTCCTACAACGGCTACGGCCAGCGCGGCTCGTTCCACGTCATCGAGCACCAGATGTCGGCGGCCGTCGAGCTCTTCCCCGCCTTCTCGCGCGCCCACCTGCTGCGCACCTGGGGCGGCATCGTCGACGTGACGATGGATGCCTCGCCCGTGATGGGCAGGTCGCCCGTCGACGGCATGTACGTCAACTGTGGTTGGGGCACCGGCGGGTTCAAGGCCGTGCCCGGAGCCGGCTTCGCCTACGCGCACACCATCGCCACCGACGAGCCGCACGAGCTCAACCGGGGCTTCGGCCTCGACCGCTTCGTCAGCGGCGCCCTCATCGACGAGCACGGCGCCGCAGCCGTCGCCCACTGACCGTCACGCAAGGAGACCCCGATGCTCATCATCGACTGCCCGAACTGCGGGCCCCGCCCCGAGACCGAGTACGGCTACGGCGGGCAGGCGCACGTCGCCTACCCCGAGGACCCGCACGCCCTCACCGACGAGGAGTGGGCGCAGTACCTCTTCTACCGCGACAACCCCAAGGGCGACTACGCCGAGCGGTGGGTCCACTCCGCCGGCTGCCGCAAGTGGTTCAACGCGGTCCGCGACACCCGCACCTACGAGATCTCGGCGGTCTACCGCACCGGCGAGACCCGCTCCGAGACCCAGAAGGGAGCCTGACATGGCAGCCGACCAGACCCGGCGCATCGACGCCGGTGGGGCCATCGACCGTTCCACGCCCGTCGAGCTCGTCGTCGACGGCGCCACCCTGACGGGCTTCGCAGGTGACACCGTCGCCTCTGCCCTCGTCGCGAACGGCCGGCTGCGGGTGGGCGACTCCATCTACCGCGGCCGCCCGCGCGGCATCCTCTCCGCGGGCGTCGAGGAGCCGAACGCGTTCGTGCTCGTCCACGGCGACCACGACGAGTCGATGCTCCCGGCCACCACCCTCGAGCTCGTGCCCGGCCTGGACGTGCGCCTGCTCGACGGCATCGGCGTGCTCGACCAGAAGCCCGACCCTGCCGAGTACGACAAGATGCACGTCCACGCCGACGTCGCGGTGGTCGGTGCCGGCCCCGCGGGCCTCGCCGCCGCGCGGGCTGCCGCAGCGACCGGCGCGCGCGTCGTGCTCCTCGAGCAGGACTTCCGCCTCGGTGGCAGCCTCCTCGCCTCGCCCGCCGAGGTCGTCGAGGGCGTGCCCGCTGCGCAGTGGGTCGAGCAGGTCCGCGCCGAGCTGGAGGCCGCACCGGAGGTGCGCGTCCTCATCCGCACGACCGCCTTCGGAAGCTACGACAACAACCACCTCATCGCCGTCGAGAAGCGCGCCGAGCACCTCGACGGGACCGCGCGCGACGGCATACCGAGGCAGCGCATCTGGCACGTGACGGCCGCCCAGGTCGTCCTGGCCACCGGAGCCTTCGAGCGGCCGATCGTCTTCGCCGACAATGACGTTCCCGGTGTGATGCTCGCGTCGTCCGTCACCACCTACGTGCGTCGGTATGCCGCGCTGCCCGGCCGCGAGGCGGTCGTCGTGACGACGAACGACTCCGGCTACGCCGCCGCGCACGCGCTGCTCGAGGCGGGTGCATCCGTGCAGGTCCTCGACGCACGTGACGAGGGCGCGAGCCCGGTCGTCGCGTCGGCCGCGCAGGCCGCCGGCCTCAGGGTGCGAACCGGATGCGCCGTCGTCGGCATCGACGGGGACGCGTCGGTCGAGGGCGCCTGGGTCGCTCGCATCGACGCCGAGGGCGCTCTCGTCAGCGACGCCGAGCGGGTCGTCTGCGACCTCGTCGCGGTCTCCGGCGGCTGGACGCCCAACGTCAGCCTCCACAGCCAGCGCCAGGGCGCGCTGCACTGGGACGACGACCTCGCCGGCTTCGTGCCCACCGCGGCCGTGCGCAACCAGCACCTGGCCGGTGCTGTTCGCGGCACGTACTGGACCGACGGCTGCCGGGCCGAGGGTGATGCCGCAGGAGTGGCCGCCGCCTCAGCCGCAGGGTTCTCGGCCGCATCGCGCAGCACCGCGATCGGGGCCGACGCCGTCGCAGAGGAGCGGGTCGCCCGCGCCGGGCGGACCCGTCAGCTGTGGGTCGTCGAGGGGCGCGAGGGCGGCTATGCCACGCACTTCGTCGACCTGCAGCGCGACAACACGGCCGCCGACGTGCTGCGCGCCACCGGCGCCGGCATGCGCTCGGTCGAGCACGTCAAGCGCTACACGTCGATCAGCACCGGCGTCGACCAGGGCCGGATCGGGGCGGTCAACACGATCGGCCTGCTGACGCGGGTGCTGTCGGGTGACGACACGCGTGCCATCCCGCCCGGCCAGCCCGGCCAGGACGAGACCGCAAGTGGTCCCGCCGCGGGCGCGGCACGGCCCACGCCCGGCGCGATCGGCAACACGACCTTCCGGGCCCCGTTCACCCCGGTCGCCTTCGCAGCGCTGGCCGGTCGCTCTCGTGGCGACCTCTTCGACGCCGCACGCACGACGTCGATCCACCCGTGGCACGAGGCGCACGGCGCGCTCTTCGAGGACGTCGGCCAGTGGAAGCGGCCGTGGTACTACCCCCGCCCGGGCGAGGACATCGACGCCGCCGTGGCCCGCGAGTGCCGCGCAGCCCGCGAGGGCGTCGCCTTCATGGACGCGACCACTCTCGGAAAGATCGAGATCCGCGGCGCCGACGCAGGGGAGTTCCTCAACCGTCTCTACACCAACGCGTTCAAGAAGCTCGCCGTCGGCAAGGCTCGCTACGGCGTCATGTGCAAGCCCGACGGCATGGTGTTCGACGACGGCGTCGTGCTGCGCCTGGCGGAGGACCGCTACTTCGCGACGACGACGACCGGCGGAGCCGCCCGCGTGCTCGAGTGGCTCGAGGAGTGGTCGCAGACCGAGTGGCCCGACCTCGACGTCGTGTGCACGTCGGTGACCGAGCAGTGGTCGACGATCGCCGTCGTCGGCCCCCGGTCGCGCGAGGTCATCGCGCGCATGGCGCCCGACCTCGACGTGACGCGAGAAGGCTTCGGGTTCATGGAGTTCCGCGAGACGGTGCTCGCCTCGGGCATCCCGGCACGTATCTGCCGCATCACCTTCTCGGGTGAGCTCGCCTTCGAGATCAACGTGCCGACCTGGTACGGCCTGCAGGTGTGGGAGGACGTCGCCGAGGCCGGTGCGGACTTCGACATCACGCCCTACGGCACCGAGACGATGCACGTGCTGCGGGCCGAGAAGGCGTACCCGATCGTCGGTCAGGACACCGACGGCACCGTGACCCCGCAGGACCTCGGGATGAGCTGGATCGTCTCCACGACGAAGGACTTCGTCGGCAACCGTTCCTACTCGAGGTCATCCCACCGCGCCGCGGACCGCAAGCAGCTCGTCAGCGTGCTGCCCCTCGACCGGAGCCTGCGCCTGCCGGAGGGCGCGCAGCTCGTCGAGCCCGGCGCGCTGGGCGACTACACGGGTGAGGGCCTGCCCTCGCGCCCGATCCCGATGCTCGGTCACGTCACGTCGAGCTACCACTCCCAGGCGCTCGGCCGATCCTTCGGCCTCGGGCTCGTCAAGGCCGGCAGGGACCGGATCGGCCAGACGCTCATCGCGTCCTTCGAAGGACGCTTCGCCGAGGTCGAGGTGGCCGACGCGGTGCTCTACGACAAGGAAGGGGCCAGGCGAGATGGCTGAGCAGACGATGACGATGACGGCACCGGAGGACACCACGGTCGAGGTCGCGGCGCACGTGCCGCCGGTCGACCGGGCCCGGGTGCTCGCGCTGCGACGCAGCCCCGCTCAGGGACTCGATGAGGAGATGCGGCGCGGGTCCGGTGCGGCGGCGCGACTCCGCGAGGTCCCGTTCCTGACCCAGGTCGCGATCCGCGCGACGCCGGGTCGTGACGGCTCCCTCACCGAGACGCTCGGCCTGCACCTGCCGACACACGTCGGCGAGGTCGCGGGTGCCGGAGACGGAAACGGCCTCGCCGTGCTCTGGCTCTCGCCCGACGAGTTCCTGGCCGTCGGCCCGGACGAGGCCGAGAGCGGCGTCTCCCCGGAGGCGTATGCCGGCGGGCTGGCCGAGGCCCTGGGCTCCGAGCGCGGGCAGGCGGTCGACGTGTCGGCCAACCGCACGACGCTCGAGCTGTCCGGGTCACGGGCACGGTCCGTGCTCGAGAAGAGCTGTGAGCTCGACCTGCACCCCCGCGTGTTCCCGGTCGGGGCGGCCGTCGCGACCCTGCTCGGCTCCACCGGAGTCATCCTGTGGCGCACGGGCGAGGACACGTGGCGGGTCATGCCGCGCGCCTCCTTCGCGACGCACGTGGTGCGCTGGCTGCTCGACGGGATGCGGGAGTACCGCTGATGTCGCTCAGCGCCCTCGACCTGTTCTCGGTGGGGATCGGGCCGTCGTCGTCGCACACGGTGGGTCCCATGCGGGCAGCCCGGCGGTTCGCCGCCGGGCTGGCCGACTCGGCCCTGCTCGACCGGACGGCGCGGGTGCAGGTGCAGCTCTACGGGTCGCTGGGCGCGACCGGCCACGGGCACGGCTCCGACCGCGCCGTCCTGCTGGGGCTCGAGGGTGAGGACCCCGAGACCGTCGACACGTCGCACGCGGTGGTGCGGGTCGAGGCCGTCCGAGCCGACCGCAAGCTCGCACTCGACGGCACCCACCGGGTCGACTTCGACCCCGACGAGGACCTCGTGCTGCACCGTCGGCGCGCGCTGCCGGGACACCCCAACGGGATGACCTTCGAGGCCTTCGACGAGGCAGGGCGCTCCCTCCGTGCTCGCACCTACTACTCGGTCGGTGGCGGCTTCGTCGTCGACGACGAGGCGATCGGTGCGGACCGGGTCGTCACCGACACCACCCCGGTGCCGCACCCGTTCAGCACCGGTGCCGAGCTGCTCCAGCGCTGTCGCGACACCGGGATGTCGATCGCCGGCGTGATGATGGCCAACGAGCGTGCCTGGCGTCCCGAGCACGAGGTGCGCGAGCGGCTGCTGCACCTCTGGGGCGTCATGCAGGAGTGCGTCGAGAGCGGCTGCGCCCGCGAGGAGCGCACGCTGCCCGGCGGCCTGCGCGTGCGTCGCCGGGCGCCGGAGCTGCGCGACCGCCTCCGACGCCACGAGGCGGACGTGCGAGCTGCGACGGGCGGGGCGATGCCCGACCCGCTGTGGGCCATGGAGTGGGTCAACCTCTACGCACTGGCCGTCAACGAGGAGAACGCCTCCGGCGGTCGCGTCGTCACCGCCCCGACGAACGGGGCCGCCGGCGTCATCCCCGCCGTCCTGCACTTCTACGCCCGCTTCGTCGACGGTGCCGACGACGACGGGATCGTCGAGTTCCTCCTCACCGCAGCGGCTGTCGGCATCATCGTGAAGCTGGGCGCCTCGATCTCGGGCGCCGAGGTCGGGTGCCAGGGCGAGGTGGGATCGGCCTGCTCGATGGCGGCAGCGGGCCTGTGCGCCGTGCTCGGCGGCACACCGGAACAGGTCGAGAACGCGGCCGAGATCGGGATCGAGCACAACCTCGGACTGACGTGCGACCCGGTCGGCGGCCTCGTGCAGATCCCCTGCATCGAGCGCAACGCCATCGCCTCGGTCAAGGCCGTCAACGCGGCGCGGCTCGCGATGCAGGGCGACGGGGAGCACAAGGTGACCCTCGACCAAGCCGTCAAAACGATGCGCGAGACCGGCGCCGACATGAAGATCAAGTACAAGGAGACGTCGCGAGGTGGCCTCGCCGTCAACGTCATCGAGTGCTGACACGCGGGCCGTCAGGCCCGTCCACGAGAGGAGTCTCGCATGAGCACCGTCACGAGTGCCGTCACCCAGCAGGTGGGCTACGTCCTCACGCTCGACTGCCCCGAGGCCGCCGGCCTCGTCCATGCCGTGTCCGGCTTCCTCATGGACCAGCACGGTGACATCCACGAGCTCAAGCAGTTCGACGACGTACGCGGCGGGCACTTCTTCCTCCGCGTGCACTTCGCGATCGCCGGCGACCAGTCCGACCCGGGCGTCGACGCCCTGCGCGAGGCCTTCGCCGCCGTGGCGCAGCGGCACGGCATGCGCTTCGAGCTGCGTGAGGCCTCGGCGAAGCGGCGGGTCCTCGTCATGGTGTCGAAGTTCGCGCACTGCCTCAACGACCTGCTCTTCCGCTCCCGCGTCGGGGAGCTGCCGATGGAGATCGCTGCCGTCGTGTCCAACCACCCCGACCACCGAGCGCTCGTCGAGTGGCACGGCATCCCGTTCTTCCACGTGCCGGTCACTGCCGCGACCAAGCCGGCGGCGGAGGCGAGGCTGCTCGACCTCGTCGACCGCTTCGAGATCGAGCTCGTCGTGCTCGCGCGCTACATGCAGATCCTCAGCGACGACCTCACCGAGCAGCTCACCGGGAGGGCCATCAACATCCACCACTCGTTCCTGCCGAGCTTCAAGGGGGCCAAGCCGTACCACCAGGCGTGGGAGCGCGGCGTCAAGACGGTCGGCGCGACGGCGCACTACGTCAGCAGCGAGCTCGACGAGGGCCCGATCATCTCCCAGCAGGTGCGCGAGGTCGACCACTCGTTCGGACCCGAGGACCTCGTGGCCGCGGGACGGGACACCGAGTGCCGGGCCCTGTCGAACGCCGTGAAGTGGCACTGCGAGGGGCGGGTCATCCTGCACGGCAACCGGACCGTCGTGCTGCTCTGACGCGGACCAACCCGACGACCCGCAGGTGGTCCGGGCCGATCGATGGCGTCATCGTGCGCTGACCGGATGTCGGTCGCGCGGCCGAGCAGGGCGGGTCACCGGGTCGGGGAGAGAGCGACCACGAGCTCACGCACCACAGCTGGGTCGGCCAGACGGTCGCCGTAGAGCTCGCGGAGCTGCCCCATCCGGTAGCGCACGGTCTGCGGGTGCACGTGCAGGGCGGCGGCCACCTCCTCGCGGCGGCCCTGGTGCAGCAGCCACGACAGCAAGGTCTCGGCGAGCCGCTCCCGCGTGCTGGGCGACAGATCGGCGAGTGGGGCCAGGGCGTGGTCGCGCAGGTCGGCCAGCGCCTCGGTGTCGGCTGTCAGCACGAGGTCGGCCAGGTGCCGCTCGCTGTCCACCGCAGCGCCGGTGCGCGACGGCCGCGCCAGCGCCGCCGTGCGCAGGGCGCGGTCGTAGGAGGACCGCGCCTCCGCCCAGGGGCGCGGTGGCCCGACGACGGCGTGGCGCCCCCGCAGCTGCCGCAGCAGGTACCGACGCCCCGTGCCGTCCGCGTCGGGGACGAGCAGCAGGGTGAGCGGGTGGTCGGGGTCGGCGTCCTCGATGCCCTGCAGGTCCTCGCCGACCTGGAGGGTGTCCGCGTGGAGGGAGGCGACGGCGCGGCGGGCCTCGGCTGCCGGCAGCAGCACCGCGGTCAGGGACGCCGGCGGGGTCCACTCGGCGCGGGCAGCGGCCGCGGCGAGAACGTCGGCACCGGCACGGGCGAGCAGCTGCTGACCGAGCCGCTCGCGGTAGCGTTCTCGCACCCGGCCACTGGTCGTCAGCTCGTCGGTGTGCCCGGCGACGCTGGCAGCCGACAGCTCGTCGATGTAGGCGAAGAGCAGCTCGGCGAACTTCGCCATCGTCGCTGCCGTGAGCCCCGCGTCGGCCGCGGCGGCAGCCAGCTCGCGCCACGCCACCCGCGCCCCGACTCGGTATGCCGCGAGCAGGCTGTCCATCGACCGTCCACCCCGCGCCTCGCCGCGCCCCAGGGCGTACGCGCCCTCGCGGGTGGGGCCCAGCGGCGTGCTCGCGTCGACGTCCCGGCCCCCGCCCGCGAGCTTGAGGAAGCCGGCGATGGCCATCTGCACGGCGCGCTCGATGGTGTCGCCCGCCACCCCGCCGAGCGCCCCGCGGTAGTCGGGGACCTCGTCGACCACCGCCGCGACCGTGGTCGCAGCGATGGCGGGGAGGCGCTCACGCAGCTGGCGGAGCACGGCGTGGTCGAGCTGGAGGTCTGCTGCGCCTCGAGCGGTCGCCCGGGCAGGCTCTGACGCCATCAACTATTCCCTCCGAACAAGAGTTCCCACATTCTTCACGCCCTGCGGTCAGGATCTTACCCTTGCCTGCCAGTCATGCTGGAGACATGAGCCTGCTAGCACCCTCGACCCGAGCCGCCCGACCGTCGCTGCGCCGACGGATCGTCGCCCTGGCCGAGCGCGCGACGTCGCCCCTCCTTCCGGCCGACTACCTCGACCTCTTCGACCCGCTGCGCCCCGGTGCCGACCTGCGCGGCCGCATCGTCGAGGTCAGCCCCGAGACCGTCGACGCGGCCACCGTCGTCATCCGCCCGGGCGCCGACTGGGCCGGCCACGTGCCGGGGCAGTACGTACGCGTCGGCGTCGACGTCGACGGCGTACGCCAGTGGCGGGCCTACTCCCTCACCCACGGCCCGCGCGCCGACGGCAACATCTCCATCACCGTCAAGGCCGTGCCCGACGGCCTGGTCAGCAACCACCTCGTGCGCGAGTCCCGACCGGGCACGCTCGTGCACCTCGAGCAGGCGCAGGGCGAGTTCGTGCTGCCCACCGATGGGGGCAAGTTCCTCTTCGTCACGGCCGGCTCAGGCGTCACGCCGGTCATCGGCATGCTGCGCAACCTCTTCCCCGTCGCCGATGGGGGCGTCGTACGCCTGCCCCGCGCGGCGGCATACGACATCGTCGTCGTGCACGTGGCGCCGAGCGAGCCGCACTCGATCTTCATCGACAACCTCCGGGCCCTCGACGAGGCAGGCCTGATCCGCCTCGTCGCCCGCTACGACGACGAGCACGGCGTGCTCGACGTCAACGACCTCGACACCCTCGTGCCCGACCTGCACGAGCGGACGACCCTCGCCTGCGGCCCCGGCGGGCTCCTCGACGCCCTCCAGCGACACCACGACCAGCGCGGGCTGGGCCTGCTCACCGAGCAGTTCCGGGCGACGACGCTCGTCGTCGGCGAGGGCGGCACCGTCGACTTCACCGGCTCCGGCACGACGGTCGACGCCGACGGCGCGACACCCATCCTCGACGCTGCCGAGGCCGCCGGCGTGCTCATGCCGTCCGGGTGCCGCATGGGCATCTGCTTCGGCTGCGTGCTGCCGCTGCGCGAGGGCGCCGTGCGCGACCTGCGCACCGGCGAGGTCACGACGGCGACGCCGGGCGAGACCGAGGGCCAGGGCGTGCCCATCCAGACGTGCATCTCCGCAGCCGCCGGCGCCTGCGTCATCGACCACTGACCACTGAGACCAGACCCCAAGAGGAGTCACCATGACCGTCCTGCAGAAGAAGGCCCACAACCCCATCGGGCACCTCAGCGCCGCGGACATCGAGCAGATCGGCGTCGAGCTCGACGCCATCCGTCAGTCCGTCATCGACACCCGCGGCGCCGATGACGCGGCCTACATCCGCAAGGTCATCGCCACCCAGCGCAAGCTCGAGCTCGGCTCTCGCGCAGTCCTTCTCGTGTCGATGTTCCCGCCGGCCTGGCTCGTCGGCACCGCCGGCCTCGCCGTCGCCAAGATCATCGAGAACATGGAGATCGGGCACAACGTCATGCACGGCCAGTGGGACTGGATGCGCGACCCGAAGATCCACTCGACGACGTGGGAGTGGGACAACGCCAGCCCCTCGGAGCAGTGGAAGCACTCGCACAACGAGCTGCACCACACGTACACGAACGTCATCGGCAAGGACAACGACCTCGGCTACGGCATCATGCGCGTCGACGAGGACCAGCGCTGGGTGCCGCTCTACGCCGCGCAGCCGCTGTGGAACTTCGTGAACGCCTGTTTCTTCGAGTACGGCATCGCGGCTTACGACCTCGAGCTCGGCAAGAACCTCGCCACCAAGGAGCGACGCCAGGACCCCGACTTCCGGGCGCGCGCCAAGGTGACGCTGAAGAAGATCCGCAACCAGATGACGAAGGACTACGTCATCCACCCGCTCCTGTCCGGCCCGTCGTTCCTCAGCACGCTGACGGCCAACGCCACGGCCAACCTCATCCGCAACCTCTGGACCCACTCGGTCATCATGTGCGGCCACTTCCCCGAGGGCGTCGAGACCTTCGAGCGACGCTCGATCGTGGGGGAGACCCGCGGCGAGTGGTACCTGCGCCAGATGCTCGGCTCGGCCAACATCAGCGGCAGCAAGGCCATGCACTTCATGACCGGCAACCTCAGCTTCCAGATCGAGCACCACCTCTTCCCCGACCTGCCGAGCAACCGCTACCAGGAGATCGCCCCGCAGGTGCAGGAGCTCTTCCGGAGGTACGGCCTGACCTACACGACGGGCTCGCTCCCGCGTCAGGTGGCGTCCGCGTGGAAGAAGGTCTTCCGCCTGTCGCTTCCCGACGGCCTCCTGCGCCGGGGTCGGGCCACGGTCGTCCCGATGGCCACCCGACCCGACCCGAGGTCCTCGGCCGCTGCCTGAGGTGGGCTCACCGGGAAACGGCAGCGCCGGGCTCACGCGATGCATCCGCTCACGGCACTGCAGAGCGAGTAGTAGTCGGATGACCGACCGCTGAGGGAAGGCCCCAAAGCCGGGCGCGGAGAAGGGCTGAGAGCGGTCACGTCGAGGTGCCGGTCCGGCGCGCCGCCGGTAGACGTGAACCGAGCGCCTACGCCTGCGACGCGGACCCCGGCGGGTCGCTCGCCTGCGCGTCGTCATCCTCAGCAGTCGCCGCCAAAGCCCTCTCACGACGGGACACCACGAAGACGGCAGCCGGGACGACCGACGTTGCGGCGAAGACCCTCATCCACGGCTTGTCGACGACGTGCCGAGTGCTGTGGTCGAGCGACAGACGACCCGACCCCGTCAGGGCCAACGCGCCCCCCACGAGGGCCAGGACCAGTTGGTACTCGATGCCGCCCTCCTGCGCGAAGAAGCCGTGCTCGCGGCTGATCGACCCCGCGACCAGCATCGTTCCGGCTGCGGCTGCCCCGGCCGCAGGGGTGGCGAGGCCGACGGCCAGCAGGGCGCCCCCACCGAGCTCCGAGGCGGCCGCGATCCGAGCATTGAGCCGGCCGGGTCTGAAACCGACCTTGTCGAAGAACGCGCCCGTCCCCTCGATCCCGTGCCCGCCGAAGGCGCCGAACTGCTTCTGGGCGCCGTGCGCCATCATCACTGCGCCGAAGCCGAGCCGAAGGGCCAGTAGGCCGACGTCACGCAGCTCGACCGCATTCCGCTTCATGACCACTCCTCCTGCGACCGCCGAAGCTCCTCAGAGACGGGTTGCGCCTTCCAGCGTAAAACCGAGGTGGCCCGGGTCACCAGGCGCGTTCGAGCAGCTCGGTCACCGACGTGACGTCGAGCGGTCGGGGGTTGGGGTAGGGCGCTGCGACCACGCGCTCGGCCACGCCCGCCAGTGCCGCCCGAGGGACCCCGAGCTCGCGAAGTCGGCGTGCACCCTCGTGGGCGTCGGCGAGTCCGCGCACCACGCGTACGGGGTCGGTGCCGAGGGCGCGCTCGAGGCGACGGGCGGCATCGGGGGCAGCCGGCAGGTCGAAGTCCATGACGTGCGGCAGCAGCATCGCGTGCAGCTCCGCGTGTGGCAGTTCGAAGGTGCCGCCGAGAGCATGGGCGAGCTGGTGGTGCAGGCCCATTCGCGTCTGCGCGAGGCAGGTCCCGGCGAGCCAGGCACCGGCCTGGACCCTGGACCGTGCGCGCACGTCACCGAGGTCGGCGAGCACGTCGGGCAGCGCCGCGACGATCTCATGGGCGGCCTCCGTGGCGAGGGCATCGCTCACCGGTGTGCGGTCGGGGGCCCAGAGCGCCTCGACGGCGTGCGCCAGCGCGTTCAGGGCGCTCGTCAGGGTGAGCCCGCGCGGCATCGACAGGGTCAGCTCCGGGTCGTAGACGACGGTCCCCGGGGCGAGCGCGGGGTCGCGGCGGGTGGTCTTCACCCCGCCCCGGGTCTCGCCGAGGACGGGCGTGACCTCCGACCCGGCATACGTCGTCGGCACGGCCACCTGGGGTATGCCGGTGCGCGCGCTGAGCGCCTTGCCGAGCCCGACCGCGGAACCTCCGCCCACCGCGACGACGGCATCGGCTCGGTGGTCGGTGACGATCGCGAGGGCGCGCTCGGTCACGTCCACCGGCGTGTGGACCCTCGGGCCGTCGAACCGTGCCGCGAGCCGCCCGCCCAGCGCGGCGGCGAGCGCGTCACCTGCAGCGGCCGCCGACGGCGTCGTCACGAGCAGCACGCGCTGCGCGCCGATGCGTCCGACCTCGGACGGGACGTGCCTTAGCGCCCCCGGTCCGATGAGCACACGGGTCGCGACGCCCTGGTGGACGGCGACGTCGGGCGCGGTGGCGTCGGTCATGGCTGCAAGGGTGGCACGTCGACGGCGTCGCGAGGCGCGCGATGACACCCACCCGGCGTTGCCCGAAGGTGCAGACTGGGCGTGGACCACGACGCAGGGGGAGGGATGCGCCCGCAGACGACATACGTCGAGTCGGTCGACGGCTACGTCGCGTACCAGGTGTTCGGGGAGGGGCCTCGGGACCTGCTCTTCGTCACGAACTGGAGCACCAACCTCGACGCGATGTGGGACGAGCCCTCCCTGGCCCACTACTTCAGCCGGCTCGGCCGCCTGGGCCGCGTCATCTGCTTCGACAAGCGCGGCACCGGCGTCTCCGACCCCGTCTCGCTGCGCTCGCTGCCGACCCTCGAGCAGTGGATGGACGACGCACGGCTCGTGCTCGACGCCGTCGGCTCGAAGCAGGCCGTCGTCATCGGTGACACGGAGGGCGGTCCGATGGCGATGCTGCTCGCAGCGACCTATCCCGCGCGGGTGCGCCAGCTCGTGCTCGTCAACTCCTACGCCCGCTGGCTGCGCGCGCCCGACTACCCGATCGGTATGCCGGAGAGCGCCCACGCGATCCTGCTCGAGCGCTACTCGACGTGGTGGGGGCAGGACGCCCGCATGCTCGAGGTCACCGCGCCGACCATCGCCCACGACCCGCGCTGGCAGGAGTGGTTCCTGCGTTACCAGCGGCTGGCGATGCCTCCGGGCGCCGCCTCGACGATGTACGAGTGGGTGACGAAGCTCGACGTGCGCGCCGTCCTCGCTGCCATCTCGGTCCCAACGCTCGTGCTGCAGCGCACTGACAACGTGCACTACCGGCCGGACTTCGGGCGCTACCTCGCCGAGCACCTGCCGGCCGCGACGCTGCACGAGCTGCCCGGCGCCGACTGCTACCCCTTCTACACCCCGCAGAACGACGACGTCCTGCGGGAGGTCGCGCAGTTCCTCAGCGCGGCGCCGAGCACGTCGCCCGAGATCCCCACGCAGCGCGAGCTCGCCACCGTGCTCTTCACCGACGTCGTCGGCTCGACCGACCTCGCGGCGCGGCTCGGCGACGACCGCTGGCTCGGGCTCCGGGCGGCCCACGACGAGATCGTGCGTCGCAACCTCGCGGCCTTCCGGGGGCGCGAGGTCGCGACGACGGGCGACGGCTTCCTCGCGACGTTCGACGGTCCGGCGCGGGCGCTGCTCTGTGCCGCACGCATCCGTGACTCGATGCACCTCATCGGGCTCGAGGTGCGCCAGGGCGCCCACACGGGCGAGATCGAGCGCGTCGGCGACGACATCGGCGGCATCGCCGTGCACCTCGCCGCCCGGGTCATGGCCCTCGCCGGCCCGAGCGAGATCCTCGCGTCGGGCACGGTGACCGACCTCGTCGTGGGCTCGGGCATCACCTTCAGCGACCGGGGGAGCCATCGGCTCAAGGGCGT
Source organism: Terrabacter koreensis (assembly GCF_054783315.1). Lineage (NCBI taxonomy): Bacteria > Bacillati > Actinomycetota > Actinomycetes > Micrococcales > Intrasporangiaceae > Terrabacter > Terrabacter koreensis. The sequence continues at coordinate 579,315 of NZ_BAAGQU010000004.1, forward strand.
CCCCGGCAGCTGGAAGCTGTATGCCGTCGCCGGCGTGCCGTAGCCGCGCGCCCGGAGCCACCCGCCGGGTTCGAGGTGAAAGCGCGTCAGATGCGACGCGCTTTCACCTCGAACGGCTCAACCTGTCGGCGGCTGGGGCTTGAAGCGGCGGACCTCGTGGGGCCAGCCGCACGCCTCGGCGATCCTGGCGCCCCACATCGTGGCGGTCGCGTCGTCGGGCACGTCCACGATCGCGAAGCCGCCGAGCCACTCCTTGGTCTCGACGTAGGGGCCGTCGGTGACCATCGCCGTGCCGCTGTCGGTGTTGGGGTCGGCGTGGTAGACGGGGCCGTCCTCCTCCTCGAGGCCACCGGCGAAGACGTACACGCCTGCGGCCTTCATGTCGTTGACCACGCCCATGGCCAGCGGCCCGCGTCCTCGGAACCACTCCTCCGGGTGGTCGCCCACCCACTGCTGGTTGAAGTACAGGAGGTACTCGGCCATGCGTCTGCTCCTTCGCTCAGTGGCGGCCCGGGTGACTCCGGACCGCGTCGACACCTGCTACACGAACGACCGTGCCCGGAATCGACACGTCTCCGGGGAGAGTACGACGAGCGGTGCCCCGGACCGTCAGGCGAGCGTGAGGAAGAGCTTCTCCATCGTGGCCTGGTCCTCGGAGGTGAGGCCCTCGGGCGAGGCCAGGCACTCGCGCAGTCCTGAGGAGACGATGGCGAACCCGGCGCGGTCGAGGGCGCGGTTGACCGCCGCGAGCTGGGTCACGACGTCGCGGCAGTCACGACCCTCCTCGATGAGGCGGATGACGCCGCCGATCTGCCCCTGGGCCCGACGGAGCCGGTTGAGGACGGGCGTCATGTCTTCGCTGTTGAGAGTGACCACGAAAGGCTCCTGGGTGGGGATCGGCGAGAGGGAGACGGACGAGATCGTAGCCCGATTTGACGAACATACCCGAAGGGGTATTAACCTTTCTATGCACATACCTCATGGGGTATCTGTACGCTGGGGGCTGGCGACCTCTTCCCGCGCCTCGAGTGATCATGTTTCCCCTGACATGCCGCTCGTGCCGACCGGTCCACGGCTTCCCCTGGGCCGTCCCGGTCAGCCGTCGGGGGCGGTGTCCCCGCACCCGTCCCCGACGGCCCCGCCGTCCCGCGCGAGGGGTGCTCAGCCGCCGGTCCTCCGGTGTGACGGGTCGGCGACCCTGCCTTCGCGTCAGCTCTGCGCAGGATGCTCGGCGCGCGGCTGGCGCAGCTGCAGCAAGAGATCGACTCCGACATCCGGCACGGGCAGGTGCGACCCGACGTCGACGCCGATGCCTTGGCGGGGCTCGCCTTCGGCGCCTACCTCGGCGAGCTGCTCCAGCACGGTCGGGCCCGGGGCGGCTGGGCCGACGGGGTGGTCACCCTGCTGCTGCGCGGGGTCGAGCGCACCTGACCGCTCAGCCGCGACCCGACGCGCGCTCCGGCCAGCCCGTGTAGGCCTCGGCCAGGAACCGGGAACCGGCCTCCGAGCCGGTCACCATCGCCAGCTCGCCCAGCTGGCGGCGACGGTCGAAGTCGGTGGCGCCCGGGACCGAGTGCAGCATGCTCGTCATCCAGTAGGAGAAGTGCTGGGCCTTCCACACCCGCGACTGGGCCCGCGGGCTGTAGCTGTCGAGCACGTCCTTGTCGCCGGTGCGCACCGCCTGCTCGAGCACCTCGGCCAGCACCTTGACGTCGGCGAGGGCGAGGTTGAGCCCCTTGGCGCCCGTGGGCGGCACCGTGTGGGCCGCATCGCCCGCCAGCAGCATGTTGCCGTGGCGCATCGGCTCGCAGACGAAGCTGCGGAAGCGCAGCACGGATCGATCGGTGATCGGCCCCTCCTTGAGGGTGAAACCGTCGGGCCCGCTCACGCGGGACTGCAGCTCCTCCCAGATGCGGTCGTCGCTCCAGGCGTCGACGTCCTCGTCGGGGTCGCACTGGAAGTACATCCGCTGGAGCGTCTCGGAGCGCTGGCTGATGAGGGCGAAGCCGCGGTCGGAGTGGGCGTAGACGAGCTCGGGAGCGCTGTGCGGCGCCTCGCAGAGGATGCCGAACCAGGCGAAGGGGTACTCGCGCGAGAACTGCCGGCGCTGCGCCTCCGGGATCTCGTGGCGGCACATGCTGCGCGACCCGTCGGCGCCGACGAGGTAGTCGCACTCGATCACCTGCGACGCGCCGGAGGAGTCGGTGAAGCGGATCCGTGGCCGGTCGCCGAGGACGTCCTCGACTCGGGTGTCGGTGACGGCGAACCGCACGTCGGCACCGTCTCGCTCGCGTGAGGCCGCCAGGTCGATGAAGACGTCGGTCTGCGGGTAGAGCCACGCCGACTCGCCCACGAGTCCCTTGAAGTCGATCCGGTGGCCGACGCCCCCGAAGCGCAGCTCGATCCCGTCGTGGGCGTGGCCTTCACGCAGCACGCGGTCGGACACGCCGGTGTCGACGAGCAGGCGCACGCTGTCGGCCTCGAGGATGCCGGCGCGCACCGTCTGCTCGATCTCGGTGCGGCTGCGGTTGTCGACGGCGATCGAGTCGATGCCGGCGCGGTGCAGCAGGTGCGAGAGCATCAGGCCGGCCGGCCCGGCCCCCACGATGCCGACCGTGGTCCTGCTCGTCGTCGGCGTGCTCATCTGGACTCCCGTGTCGGCGTGCGGCGGTGGATCGACTTGTAGGTGACGTAGGCGGCGAGACCCTCGAGGCCGTACTCGACGCCGAGGCCCGAGTCGTGGCGGCCGCCGAACGGCGCGCTGTGGTTCGAGGCGAAGAAGTTGATGCCGACCGAGCCCGTGTCCATCCGCTCCGCCACCTCCTGGGCGGCCTGCGGGTCGCTGGAGAAGACGAGGCCGCCGAGCCCGAAGCCGGTGTCGTTGGCCAGGGCGACGGCCTCGTCGACCGTCTCGTAGCGCAGCACCGTGATGACCGGGCCGAAGATCTCCTCGCGCGCGACCCGCATGTCGGGGGTGACGTCGGCGAGCACCGTCGGCTCGACGAAGTAGCCCTGGCCGCTGCGGGCCCGTCCACCTGTCGTCGCGCGGGCTCCCTCCCGGCGGGCCGACTCGAGGTGGTCCAGCACGCTGTCGTACTGCGCCCTGGTGGCGACCGGTCCGAACACCGTCTCGTCGTCGAGTGGGTCACCCTGGCGGCCGTCGCCGATGGTGCGGGTCACCATGTCGACGACCTCGTCGTAGCGCTCGGCCGGCGCGAGGATGCGGGTGCTGATGTAGCACGTCTGCCCGGTGTTGCGCATGCACGAGCGGACGAGGACCGCCGCCATGGCCTCGAGGTCGGCGTCGGGCAGCACAACCGCCGACGACTTGCCACCCAGCTCGAGGGTGACCGGGCGCAGCAGCTCGCCGCAGGCTGCTGCGATCCTGCGCCCGACCGGCGTCGAGCCGGTGAAGGCGACCTTGGCGGTGAGCGGATGGCGCACGAGAGCGTCACCGACCGCCCCCGACCCGGTGAGGAGGTTGACGACGCCGGCCGGCACGCCCGCCGCCTCGACCGCCTCGACGACGAAGCGGATCGAGAGAGGAGTGGGCGAGGCCGGCTTGACGACGACGGTGCACCCGGCGAGGAGTGCGGGCGCCAGCTTGATGGCCACGAGGTTGATCGGGAAGTTCCACGGGGCGATGAGCACGCACACGCCGACGGGGTCGCGGCGTACGACGGACTCGGAGCCCGCCAGCGCCGGGAACGGGCGCACGTCGTCGGCGTCGAGGTGGTCGGCGACGCCGGCGAACCACCGGAAGATGCCGGCTGCATTGCTCGCGGCACCGCGGCTCTCGGACAGGGGAGTGCCGTTCTCGCGCGAGATGGTGAGCGCGAGCTGCTCCGCGCGCTTCTCGATCTCGTCGGCGACACCCCTCAGGTAGGCCGCCCGTTCGCCCGCGGTCAGCCGCGGCCACGGGCCGGTGCGGAACGCGCGGTCGGCCGCCGCCATGGCGGACTCGACGTCGTCGGGCGTGGCGTCCGGGACGGAGCCCCAGACCTCCTCGGTGGCCGGGTCGACGACCTGGGTGCGGGCGTCGCCCGTCGACGGGGCCCACTTCCCGTCGACGTAGTGGTCGTCGACGTGCGTCCACGGCAGGTCGAGGTCCGCACGGTCGAGGATCATCGCAGCACGTCCGTCTTGAGCAGAGCCGTCGCGCGGTCGAGGGCTGCCGTCGCCATGGCGATGCCGGCCTCGGTGAGCAGCTCGGGGATGATCTCGGCGCGGAGCCGGTCGGTGTAGGTCGCCGGGTCCATGCCGAACCACCCGGATGCCAACGCGATGCCCGCGGGGTCGAAGCGCCACAGCCGGTCGGCGTCGCGCATCATCGCGTCCTCCAGGCTGTACGCCTCGTGCCGGGTGTCGTGCCCGTCGATGATGGCGCAGACGTCGTCGACGAACTGCTCGTCGTAGCCGAGCGGGGGCAGCACCTCGCGAGCGATGACGCAGCCCTGCTTCTCGTGCTCGAAGCGGATGGCGGCCTTGCGCCAGTCACCGCCGAAGCCCTCCGAGATGATGCGGGTCTCGTCGACGCGCCCCCAGCCGGTGTCGTGGAGCAGGATCGCAACGCGCACGAGGCGCGAGTCCGCCTGCGGGTAGGCGCGGCAGAGGCGCTCGGCGTACGCGAGGGAGATCGGCAGGTGGATGTCGTTGCCCCGGGTCCGGGTCTCGGGGACGACGCTCTTCCACACCGGGTCGAGGTCGACCCCGTCGGCGGGCGTCAGTGTGATGGGGGTGGTGTCCACCGGTCCGGTGGCGGCCACGGGGGTCGGGGGCAGGGGATGAGTCATCGCGGGTCGTTCCTCGTGATCGACTTGAGCGGGGTGGCGGGGTCGGCGGCCTCATCGGGTGGGATCGACGCGCCTTGTGCGAGAGCGGATTTCACCGCCATGAAGTCCAGGGGGTTGTTGACGCAGTCGGCCGCGATGATGCGACCGCAGCGGTAGTAGAGGACCGAGAACCGGCCTCGGGCGTCGTCACGGCGCACGACGGTGCGGTCGTGCCCCGAGCTGAGCCCGGCGATCTGCAGCTTGAGGTCGCCCTGGTTGGACCAGAACCACGGAATGCCGGCGTACTCCTCCTGGCGGCCCGTGATGGAGTACGCGGCGACCTTCGCCTGTTCCACGGCGTTGTTGACGCTCTCGAAGCGCACCCGGTCGCCGTCGGGCGCACCCGGGACCGGGTTGGGCTGGTTGGCCACGTCACCGACGGCCAGGGTCACGCCGTCGGAGGCGACGGCATACCGGTCGACGACGATGCCGTTGTCGCAGGCCAGGCCGATGCTCTCGGCGAGCTCGGTGTTGGGCACGACCCCGACGCCGACCAGCACGAGGTCGGCGGGGATGGTGCGGCCGTCGACCTCGACCCCACCGACACGGTCGCCCCGCTCGGCCCGGGGGATGATGCGCCCCACCTCGGCGCCGAGGAGCACCTCGATGCCGGCGGCCGCGTGGTGGGCGCGGAGGAACTCGGCCGTCTCGTCGCCGACCGCGCGGCCGACGAGGCGGGGTCCGGCCTCGACGAGGGTCACCGTCTTGCCGAGCTTGCGCAGACTGGCGGCTGCCTCGATGCCGATGAAGCCACCTCCGATGACCACGACGTCCTGGACGGCCGGGACGCGGGCCTTGAGCTCGAGCGCGTCGTCGGCGTTGCGGAGGTAGAGCACGCCGGGGAGGTCCGCCCCGGGCAGCGGGAGGCGCCGGGCGCGGGCGCCGACGGTGAGCGCGAGCCGGTCGAAGGGGAACTGCGCTCCCGAGATGGCGTGCGCGACCCCGGACCCGTCCGCGTGCTTGTCGATGCGTACCACCCGCTCGTTCTTGACGACGCGGATGCGGTGCTCGTCCCAGTACTCCTGGGTGCGGAAGATCAGCGACTCCTTGGTGATGACGTCCTGGAGGAACTCCTTGGAGAGGGCCGGCCGCTGGTAGGGCCGGTGGTTCTCCTCGCCCAGCAAGGTGATCGGACCTTCGTGGCCCAGCGCACGCAGCGACACCGCGAGCTGCACCCCCGCCTGGGACGAGCCGATGATGAGCAGGCCGGACACGTCAGACCTGCGTCTCGGGCGTCGTCACGTGCAGGTCCATCTCCTCGACGACCTTGATCTGGCACGACAGCCGGGAGGTCGGGCCGCGGTCCACGGCGGCGCCGTAGAGCATCTCGTCCTCCATGTCCTCCATCGGGGGGAGGCCGGCGAAGTCGGCGTCGTCGACGAAGACGTGGCAGGTCGCGCAGGACAGGGATCCGCCACACTCGGCCACGATGCCGGGCACGCCGTTGCGCACCGCGGTCTCCATGACGGAGTCGCCCACCGTCGCCGTGACGGTGCGTGCGTCGCCGGTGGTGTCGGTGTAGGTGATCTGTGCCATGTCTTGCTCCTGAGGTCTGGTGGTGAGCTCGGGTTGCTCGTTCAGATGAACTGGCGGCCGCCGTCGACGACGAGCGTCTGGCCGCTGATGTACGCGCTGTCGGAGCCGGCGAGGAAGAGCGCTGCACCGACGATGTCCTCCGGCTGGCTGGAGCGGCGCAGCGCGCCCCGGTCGACGCCGTACTGCTCGGCGTTCTCCATGAGGCCGAGGCTCGCCTCGGTGAGGGTGAATCCGGGGGCGATCGCGTTGACGGTGATGCCGCGACGGCCGAGCTCCTTGGCCATGACCCGGGTCATCGCGATGACGCCGCCCTTCGAGGCGACGTAGTGCAGCCACTGCTCCGACCCGCTGTAGACCGTCGCCGACGCGAGGTTGACGACGCTGGCCCCCTCGGGGAGGTACGGGCTGCAGGCCCGCACGACGAGCCAGGGGCCCTTGAGGTTGACCGCCATGACGCTGTCCCACTCGGCGGGGTCGATGTCCTCGAGCGGCGAGCGGTTGAGGGTCGCGTAGACGGCGGCGTTGTTGACGACGACGTCGATGCGCCCGTCTCCGAAGCCGGCGACCTCGCGGGCGAGGGCCTCGGTCGAGGCCGTCGACGTCACGTCGACGGTCCCGTGCCAGGCCTTGCCGCCCGCGTCCTCGACGAGGCGTGCGGTCTCGGCCACGCCGTCGGCGTTGATGTCGGCGACGGCGACGCGGTAGCCGCGCTCGGCGAACCCGAGGGCGAAGCTGCGCCCGAGCCCGCCGGCCGCGCCCGTGACGAGCACGGTGCGGGCGGACGCGGTGGAGGTGGAGTCGGCCACGAGCGCTCAGTCCTCGAGCAGCTCGACGCGGCCGGTGTTGCCGTCGACCCGGATGCGCTGGCCCGTGCGGATCGTCGTGGACCCGTTGCCGGTGCCGGTGACGGCGGGAAGGGCGTACTCGCGGCAGACGATCGCGGCGTGGCTCATCATTCCGCCGATGTCGGTGACGGTCGCCTTGATCTTGCCGAAGATCGGTCCCCACGAGGGCGCGGTGATGGTGGCGACGAGGATCTCGCCCTCCTGCACCTCGCCGAGCTGGTCTGCGTGCGTGACGACGCGGGCCAGGCCCTCGGCGACGCCGGGGGAGGCGGCCATGCCCGTGATCGTCCCCGACTCGGCGGCGTCGTCGTCACCGAGCCACTGCTGCACCTGCTCGGTCGTGATGCCGTAGAGCATCATCGTGAACGGCTCGGTGATCTCGGCGGGCGGCGTGTTGAGGGCCGGCTGCGGGCGCTGGCTCGACAGGGCGTCGATGATGCCGCGACGGCGCTCGATCTCCTTGGGCCAGTAGTGCGGTCCCGTCGGCTCGGCGCCGACGGCCCAGCCCGTCACGAGGTCGAAGATCGCGTCGCGCACCTCGCCGCGGGTCAGGTAGAGCAGGTCGCTCTGGTCGGCCCAGAAGCCGGCGTCGGCGAAGACGCGGCCGAGCTGACGGACCTTGCGCCAGAAGACGCCCATCGTCCAGTGCTCGATGTAGAAGTTGTGGTTCTCGACGTAGGGGTAGGCGGTCGCCGCCAGGCCCACCTTGGCGTCGAAGTCGGCGACCAGCTCGGCCGGCACGAGGTCGCGGTACTCGCTCACCACGCGGTCGCGCTCGGCGACGAGCTCCTCGACGGGGCGCAGGATCTGGTGCCCCTCGTCGACCCGACGGATGTAGTCCTTGACGTATCCGAGGGGGATCTCGAGGTGCTCGATCCAGTACTTGTCGTGGCCGTAGAAGCCGTTGCCGACGGTGAAGTTGAACCAGGGGTCCTGGGCCTCGGTCCAAGCGGCGAGCCACTCCGCGCCACCGTCGAGGGCCGCGATCCGGTCGAGCGTGCCCTGGACGTCGTCGGTGTCGGCGAACGCCGCCTGCAGGCCCTTCTCGACGGCGAGCAGCGCGAGCTTCTTGAGCTCGTCGTCGGGGCGGAAGAGCTCCATGTCGACGCCCTGGACCATCTTCGCGATGGACTGGTCGGGGATGCCGGGGAAGAGCTGCTTGCAGAAGCCGAAGAAGTCGAGGTAGGCGAGGTAGCCGAGGTTGAGGAACTCGAAGTGGTACTGCCAGTTCTGGTAGCAGAGCTGGATGAGGCGGTCGTAGCTCTCCATGAGCTTCTCCGACCCGTCCTTGGCCACGCCGCCGACGATGTCGTCGAAGGGGACGGCGTCGGGCAGCGCCTCGAACGACAGGGTCTCCATCTCGGCGATGGTGGCGCGCACCTTCGTGTGCCAGCCGTCGAGCATGCTGTCCCAGTTCTGGAAGTAGTGGCCGGCGCGTCGCTCGAACTCGGGCACCCGGGCAGCGACCTCCGCCTCGGGCACGGGCACCGGGCTCATGTAGAGGTAGCCGAGATGGATCTTGAACTCGATGCCGTTGGCCGGCGGGATGAGCAGGTGCCGGGTGTTGTACTGCCCCAGGCACTTGACGGCGAACTCGCCGCCGATCGTCTCGAACGGCTTGAACACCGTCGGCCAGTGCTGGCTGTCGCAGAACCAGAACTTCTCGTCCTCGGCACCGCTGAGGTTCCGGAACGACAGGAAGTACGGGTAGAGGTCCTCCCACCCCTCCGCGCCCGGGGGCACCGGCAGCTCGGAGGGCTTCGGGAAGGACTTCAGGGTGGGCGCGGGCACTGGTGCTGCGGTGAGGTCGGCGGTCATGTCGGGACTTCCTTGTCGCGAGAAGGGAAACGCAGGGACCGGTCGGCGCAGGGCGCGCCTGGCCGGAAGGGCGGTCAGTGGGCCGACTGGCCGGACCGGCCGGACTGGCCGGTGAGCCGAGACGTGAGACCGGAGAGGCTGAACGCCGGCGCCGCGGTGGAAGCGGCGGCCGCGGGGGTCGCCGGCGTCGCGGCCGGGGCCGCGGGTGCTGAGTGAACCGTCTCCGGGCGGGCTTGCAGGAGAAGGAGGTTGGAGCCCTCCGGCAGGTCCCGGTCGAGGGCCCACTCGACGTCCTGGGGGCAGCCGTAGTGCTTCTCGGCGGCCTTGGCCAGGGTGGCGACGGCCGTCACCTGCTCGGGGGAGAGGCTCAGGCGGCCCCGCCGCTCGTCGTCCACGTCACGCTCGACCAGGCGACCCAGCGCGAAGTCGGGCACGAGCTCGGCGTGCTTGTCGCCGACGGTCTGGCTGACGAGGGACAGCACGACCTTGTCGACGACGATGTTGTCCGGGGTCACCTGGCCCGACACGACCATCTCGCCGACGCCGTAGGACGAGTCGATGGTCACCTTGGACCGGTCGCCGTTGGTCGGGTTCATCGTCATCGCGACTCCCGAGACGGCGGAGTTCACCATCTTCTGCACGGCGACCGCCATCGACAGTCCCTCGTCGGGGATGTCGTTCTTGAGCCGGTAGAGGATGGCCCGGCTCGTGTAGAGCGAGGCCCAGCAGGCGCGGATGTGTGCCAGCACGGTGTCGATCCCGCTGAGCCACAGGTAGGTGTCCTGCTGCCCGGCGAAGCTGGCGCCGGGGAGGTCCTCGGCGGTCGCCGACGAGCGGACTGCGACGGGCACCTCGGAGTCGAACCGCGACTGGAGGCGCTCGTAGGCCTCGACGACCTGCGAGTTCACCTCGGGAGGTACGGGCCGCGAGCAGATCGCGTCGCGGATCGACGCCGACACCGAGTCGACGGCCGAGATGTCGTCGGGCGAGAGGGCGGCGAGCTTGTGCGCGATCTCGGTGGCGATGCCGGCGGCGTCGACGAACCGGTCGTAGGCCAGAGTCGTGACGGCGAAGCCCGGCGGCACCGGCATGCCGGCGGCCGTCATCGTCACGAGCGAGGCGCACTTGCCGCCGAGCAGCTCGTGCTGCGGCTCGAGGCCGCCGTCGAAGAACTGGACGTACGCGTCGGGCGTGGTGGTCATGTCAGGCCTCCCAGGAGACGGGGACGGCGAGGGGGACGCGGAACGACAGGTTCTCGCCGAAGTGCACCGGCTCGTCCTGCACCGGTCGCAGGCCCGGCGCGAGACGGGCCACCTCCTCGACGGCGATCTTGGCCTGGAGCTTGGCGAGCATGTTGCCCAGGCAGTAGTGGATGCCGAACCCGAAGGCGAGGTGCTCGCGGGCGTTCGGGCGGGTGATGTCGAAGGACTCGGCGTCGTCGAACCGCGACTCGTCGCGGTTGGCCGAGCCCATGACGAGCAGCACGTCGGCCCCTTCGGGGATGTCGACGCCGCCGATGGTGGCATCGCGGGTGGCACGCCGACGCCACGCGACGATCGACGGGCTGTAGCGCAGCACCTCGTCCACCGCCGCAGGGATCCGGCTCGGCTCGGCGACGACCTGCTGCCACTGGTCGGGGTGGGCGAGCAGGACGCGCAGCGTGTTGGCGATGAGCGTCGTCGTGGTCTCGTGGCCGGCGAAGAGCAGGCTGTAGCAGATCGAGGCGATCTCGTGGTCGCTGATCGGGTCGCCCTCGCGTTGGGCACGCACGAGGTCGCCGACGAGGCTGTCGGGGTCGCTCTCGTGGGCCTCGGAGACGAGACGCAGGCACTCCTGCCAGTACTCGACGAGGTTGTGGGCGTGCGGCACCTGCTCGTCGTCGGACAGGTCACCCCACGTCATGGCGGCTCGGGAGTCGGACCACCGCTTGTACGTGTCGACCTGGGAGACGTCGGCACCGATGAGGGTGAGGATCGTGACCGTGGGCACCGTGTAGGCCAGGTCGCGGACGAGGTCGGCCCGGCGCTCCGGGCGTGCCAGGAAGGCCTCGACCTGGGCGGCGACGTTGGCCCGGATGGTCGGCTCGAGCGCCTTGTAGCGCCGGGGCGTGAAGGCCTTGGCGACGACCTTGCGGATCCGCGTGTGCTCCGGGGGCACGCGGGCCGAGAGGCCGGAGTACGCCGTGAAGCCGCCCTCCTGCATGATCCGCTTCGCCTCCGGGCCGCGCTCGCGGACGGGCGCCTGGGCGTTCTCGCTGCTGAAGGTCTCCCAGTCGTCGAAGACGGCCTTGACGTCGTCGTAGCGGGTCACCACCCAGTAGCCGATCCGCTCGTCGAACATCACCGGCTCCTCGCGGCGGAGCTCCGCGTAGGCGGGGAACGGGTCGTCGAGCTTGAAGGGCTCGTAGCCGTGGTGGACCGGGCAGCCGGACTGCGCCGTGGGGGCTTCCGTCGTCTTCGACATGTCCTCATCGTGGCCCTGACCGCACGGTCGGACAACGGCCGACTTCCACTGGGTGGAAGTGACTTCAGAGTGCTCGCCAGCGTGAGACCGCCGGCGCGATACGCGCCGCGACTCCCCGGAGGGTGGGCAGGTAGCGCACCATCCGGTCGGACTGGGTGGACAGCATGACCAGCCCGATCGAGGCGCGCACCCGCCCGTCGCCGCCGTCGACGGGGACGGCGATCGAGCAGGAACCCGGGCGCACCTCCTCGTGGGTCGTGGCGTACCCCTGCTCGCGTATGCCGTCCAGCTCGCTCAGCAGGCGGGTCGGGTTGACGTGCGTCTGCCGGGTGGGTGCCTCGAGGTCCCGGGCGACGTAGGCGTCCCGGACCCAGGGCTCCTCGAAGGCGAGGAGGACCTTGCCCACCGCGGTGGCGTGCAAGGGCAGGCGACCCCCGACCCGGGACGCCCGGGGCACCCGCTTCGAGCTGTAGATGCGGTCGATGTAGAGCGCCTCGTGCCCCTCGCGCACCGCGAGGTGGGCGGTCTCCTGCGTCAGTGAGAACAGGTCCTGCAGGTACGGCCGGGCCGCGTCCCGCAGCTCACGCTGGGCGTTCTGGGCGATCTCCCAGAGGCGCAGCCCGACGGCATACCTGCCCTGCTCGTCGCGCTCGAGCGCACCCCAGCCCGCGAGCTCGGCCACGAGGCGGTGGGCCGTCGGAAGCGGGAGGTCGGCGCGCTCCGCGAGCTGGGTCAGCGACAGCGGGCCGGGCGAGGTCTCGAACGCGGCCAGCAGGGCCAGCGCCTTGCTCGTGACCGTGCGGCCGCCAGGTGCATCCTGCTCGCCCGGGGTCATCCGAGGGCGACCCGCTGGGGGAGGGTGTCGACGCGGGCGACGGCCGCCAGCGCTCGCGCCATGGTGCGCGCGGCGTCGGTGCACAGCTGGTCGTGAACGCGGCTGCCGATGAGCCGGTGGGCCTCGTCGCGGGTCAGCCCGAACCAGTCCATCACGGTGTCGACGCCGTGCGGGGTCAGCCGCCAGAGCTTGTCGGCGTCCTTGACGATGGCGTCGTCGAGTGACAGCGCCTCGCGGCGGCTGTCGTGGCCGTCGACGATCTGGACCACCCGGGCCGTGCGGTCAGGGTCGTGGCCCACCTCGGCCAGGACCGACGACGCGATGCGGGCGCCCTCCTTCTCGTGGCGCAGCACCGTCTCGCGGTCGCCGGCGCCGGGGGCGATGGCGGCGAGGACGTCTGCCTCGGGCACCTGCGACCAGCCGGTGTCGTGGAGCAGGATCGCGGGCAGTACGACCTCGGGGTCGCCGTCGGGAAGGCACGCGAGCAGGGCCCGGGCGAGTCCGTACGCGTAGAGCGTGTGGACGTCGTTGTCGCGCACGGCGAGATGGCGGGCGGCACGCGCCCAGATCTCGGCGTGGTGGGGATCGGGGTCGGAGAGCCCGGGGACGTCGGCGGCACGGGGAAGGTGTCGGCTGACGTCGCCTCCGTAGTGGTTGGCGTGGGGCTCCAGCTTGGGCAGCACGTGGTCATTGCACCGCGACCGACGGGGCGCCGCAAGGAGCGGCTTCCACCCAGCGGAAACCACTAGGGAGCCGCGCGCTGCGAGCGCAGGGCGGCGAGCTCCGAGCGCGACCGCACGCCGAGCTTCGCGTAGATGCGCGTGAGGTGGTACTGCACCGTCTTGGCAGAGAGGAACAGCTCGGCGGCCACCTCCTTGTTCGTGCGCCCGCCGGCGACGAGCGAGGCGACGACCTCCTCCTGGGTCGTCAGCTCGTGGTGCTCCCGGGGTTGCCGGACGACGTGGACGCCGCCGGCAGCCAGCTCGCGGTCGCAGCGCGCGACGTACGTCGTGGCCCCGAGGGCGAGGTACGCCTCGCGTGCCGTCGCAAGGACGGCGTCGGCCTCGGCGCGGCGCCCGGCCCGTCGCAGCGTCTGGCCGTAGGCGAAGTGCACGCGGGCGCGGTCGTACGCGAGGGGCAGGGGCGCCAGCAGCGACAGCGCGTGCTCGAAGCACCGGCGTGCGGCCTCGAGGTCGCCGCGGGTGCCGTGCCACCGTCCGCGCGCGTAGGCCAGCCTCGCCGTGGCCGACGCGTGGTCCGCCGCCGCTGCTCGCTCCTCGTGCGCGCGCAGGAAGGCGTCGGCATCGTCGGCGCGCCCCACGAGCACGAGTGCGTTGGCGTGCACGTCGGCCCATGGCCAGAAGCCCGGTGCCTCGACCCAGCCCCGAGCCCACGGCTCGGTGAGGGGGGTCAGCGCCCGCACCACCCCGGAGTAGTCGGCACGGGCCTCACTGAGCGCCGCGCGGCCCAGGGCCGACGGCACCCGCATCACCTCGTAGCCGCGGGCGCCCGCCTCGCCGTCGTGCGCGCTGCGTTCGGCGCCAGCCCAGTCGCCTCGGAGGGCGTGCACCTGTGTGCGGGTCCACGCGAGGAGGGGCACGAGCAGCTGGGTGCCTGACCTGAGGGCCAGGTCGACGCCTGCCGAGGCGGTGGCGAGGGCGGCGTCCCAGTCGCCGGTGACGAACTGCGCCCGGGCCAGCCACGCCCGGGCCCACAGCGAGATGCGCAGCGACCCGCCCCCGTGGTCGCCCGCCGCGCTCTCGAGCTCCTCGACGGCGGTGTCCGGGTCATCCGCCGCGAGGTGGAGCCAGCCGGACGCCATGACGACACGTTGCGCGACGAGCCCCTCGGGCAGGCGGGCGAGGAGGCGCTCGTACTCCGCGAGGGCCGCTGCGGGGTCTCCGCCGGCGGCCACGCCGAGGCCACGGATCGCTGCAGCCTCGCGCGCGGGCGGTGAGTCGGGAGCCGCAGCGACGGCGCGGTCGGCCCACTCCACGACGTCGAGGGCGCGACAGCGGGCCAGGGAGTGCAGGACGTGGCGTTGCGCGACCACCGCCGCCGTCGCAGGGTCACGACGGGCGTTGACGAGGTCCCAGGCGCGACGGAGCTTGTGCTCGGCCTCGGCCGGGCGCCCGCGCAAGACCGCCAGGTAGCCGAGGGCCGCGTTGCGCTGCGGCGTCTCACGCAGCGTCTCGACCTCGGCGAGGAAGCGCGTGGCGCGAGGCACGTCGCCCGCGCCGACGAGGGCGTCCACGGCTGCGACGAGCCGGGTTCCCGAGAGGTCGCGGTCGGCGCTCGCGCGCGAGGCGACGAGCATCAGGTCCGCCGCGGCTGCCCAGGCGCCGTCACCACCCTTGCGCTCGGCCTCGGCCTGAAGCTGCGATGCGAGCTCGTCGTCGGGCTGTGGGTCGGCGAACCACCTGTGCCGCAAGGCAACTCCAGGTTCGTGGACGACCACCGCGGCCCGCAGGTGGAGCGTTGCCCGCTCGGCCGGCTCCACGGCGTCGAGGACCGCTCGCCGGGCGATCGGGTCGGCCAGTCGCACCCAGCAGCCCAGCTCGTCGAGCTGACGGAGCAGGCCGGCACGCACACCCTCGCGAACGGCGAGGGTCGCGGCGTCGACGCCGCAGACCCGCGCCGCCTGGCTGACCTCCACCCCGTGAGCCTGTCGGTCACCGAGCTCGAGCACCGCCACCGCCCGCACCAGTCGCTGTGCCTCGGCACTCGTCGAGGCCAGGGCCGTACGGATCGCGCGCGCTGCCGTGGGTGGTGCGGGGAGGACGAGCTGCAGCGCCTCCCAGTCCGCGGGTGCGACGAGGTCGAGTGTCTCGACGACGTTGCGCACCCGGCCACCGCAGTGGCGGAGCAGTCGATCCACTTGCAGCGCAGGCAGACTGAGCCCGCGCCGTTCGGCGAGGGGTGGGATGTCATCGAAGGCCAGGGGTGCGAGCCGGACCACGTGGTCAGCAGCGGCGAGGACGATGTCGTGCAGCAGCCCTTCACCGACTGCGTATGCCGTCTCGCTCCCCGGGGCGGGGGTCGCCGGGTGCTCTGCGCGCCAGCCGAGCACGACGAGCAGCCGTGCAGCGGACGGACGACGGGTGAGGCTCACCAGCGCCTCGACGGAGTGCGTGTCGGCGTGGTGCGCGTCCTCGAGCACGATGACCTGGTCCCAGCCGGTGCTACCGACCGGGACGTCGGCGAGCAGGTGCTCCGCCGTGGACAGCGGGGACTCGCCATCAGCGAGACGGTGTCGGCCGGCCTGGAGCCTGCTGATGGACGCTCCGGGTTCATCTCTCTCCCAGGGGAGTCCGAGGAGCAGGTCCAGCCTGGTGGTGACGATGGCGTGGTCGCCCCCGCACCGGTCTGCGAAGGCGCGGAGGAACGTCGTGAGCCCGCCCCCGGCCGGAGCGGTGACGACCACGAGAGCGGATGCCTGGGGCCGTGCTCCGCCGCCGAGAACATCGACGAGGGCGTCGAGCTCGCGCCGGCGTGTCGGCAGGACCTGGGCGGGCGTCACACGGCCACGGTAGGCCCCGTTCGCCGCTCTCGGCAGTCCGGCAGGACGGCGAACGGGGCGTGGCACCGGGTCAGCCCGGGTCAGCCCGGGTCGCCGCCCGCGACGGGGAGCACCGTCCCGGTGATGTAGGACGCCTCGTCGGACGCGAGGAACGTGATGGCGGCGGCCTGCTCGTCCAGCGTGCCGTAGCGCCGCAGGAGCGACGAGCCGAGCGTCTGCTCGATGTGCGCGTCGAACCACGCCTGCTCCTGGGCGTTGGCCGCCGGGGGAGTGCCCCGCGAGATGCGGCGCGGCGGGGCCTGGGTGCCGCCGGGGGCGGTCCCGACCACCCTGATGCCGTGCTCGGCGTACTCCATCGCGAGCGACGCCGTCAGCGCGTTCACCGCGCCCTTGGCTGCGGAGTACGGGATGCGGTGGATCCCGCGGGTCGCCGCTGACGACACGTTGACGATGACGCCGTGCCGGGCCGCCACCATCCACGGCAGCACCGCGCGCGACGCGAAGAGCGTCGTCACGAGGGACCGGTCGAGCTCGGCACGGATCTCGGCCTCGGTGAACTCGGTGAACGGCTTGAAGTTGATCGCGCCGCCGACGTTGTTGACCAGCACGTCGACGCGGCCGAAACGCTCGACCGTGCGGCGCACCACCTCGTCGGCGCCGTCCCACGTCTCGAGGTCGCACGTGACGGCCACGGCCTCGTGCCCCTCGGCCCGCAGCTCGTCGGCGACATCGGCCACCAGCTCGGAACGGTCGGCGAGGACGAGCCTTCCACCCTCCGCGCCGATGCGACGGGCGACCTGCGCGCCGATGCCCTGTGCGGCGCCCGTGACGACGACCACCGTGCCGTCGAATCGGCCGGGCGAGATGTGGGCCGGCCGCGTGGCGCGGGCGGTGCCGGCCATGGCCCGTCGCATCGTCAGCTTGGAGCGCTCGGCGTGGTCGGCGATCAGCCCGCGTGCACGGTCACGGTCGCGGGCCTCGAAGGCCTCGACGATCTCGACGTGGTCGGTGGCGCAGCGCGGGTGGCACCAGGTCGCCGTGCGCAGCGCCTCCTCCATCCGGCCCTTGACGCCCAGCGCCTGGTAGGCCTGGAGCAGATGGGCGTTGCGCGTCTGCGCGAAGAGGTAGTCGTGGAAGGCGGCGTTGGCCTCGGTGTACGCGTGGGCGTCGAGGAAGCGGTCGCCCTGCACGTAGGGCAGGGTGGACTCGGCCAGCAGCCGGTAGCCGGCCAGCTGCTGCGAGCTGAGCCGGCCGATGGTCAGCTCCAGCGCACCCAGCTCGAGGGCCTGGCGCGCCTCGAAGACGGCGTCCGAGGACTGCACGTCGGGGTGCTCCTCGCCGATCTGGTAGCCGTCGTCGGCGCTCTGGGCGACCACCGTCGGCTGCGCGCCCCGCGGTGCGGCGACGCGGTCGTCCGGTGTCGTCGAGTCTGCCGGTTGGGCCATCGCCGCGAAGACGACCTGCTTGACGATGCGCCGCACCGACTCGCCGTCGTCGGTCGTCGGACGTGGGCCTGCCCACGCGGCGGTCGCCGCCTCCGGCAGGACGGTCTGCCCGGCGATGCCCCGGGCGTCCGGCGCGGGCAGCAGCTCCTCCGGATCGCGTTGCGGCTCGGGTGCCACAGGCTGGTCCTGCTCCGACGGGGCCGGCGGGATCGGCGGGGTCGGCGGGGCCGGCGGGGCCGACGGGGCCGACGGGGCCGCGAGAGCGAACTTCTCGTAGTAGAAGCCCGTCGGCTCGATGCCACCGCCCGACAGGTGGGTGCGGACCGCCTCGACCATGGGCGGCGGGCCGCAGAGGTAGACGGCGACGTCCCCGTCGTGCAGGTGCTCCGGGCCGATGAGGCTCGTGACGTACCCCTTGTTCGCAGCGGTGCTGTCGGGGTCGGAGACACAGTGGTCCCACGTCAGGTTGGGCAGCCCTTCCGCGGCACGCTCGACCTGGTCGAGGGCCACGAGGTCCTCGTCGGTGCTGACGCCGTAGACGAGGTGGACGTGGCGCTCGCTCTCGGCGGCGCTCAGGGTGCGCAGCATCGACAGCACCGGTGCCAGCCCCGTTCCGCCGGCCAGCAGCAGCACGGGCCGGTCGGTCTCGCGCAGGAAGAACGAGCCGTGCGGTCCGGTGAGGCTGACGGCGTCACCGACGGCGGCGCGTTCCTCGAGGTAGGTCGACATGGCGCCCCCCGGCGTCAGCTTCACGAGGAAGGTGAGGCGCTCCTCGTGCGGCGCGTTGCTGAACGAGTACGACCGGCTGACGTCGGCGCCGGGCACGGCGATGTTGACGTACTGCCCCGGCAGGAAGGCGAGCTCGCCCCGGTTCGGCACGTCGACGGAGATCTCGACCGTCGTGCGCGAGAGCCGTTCGAGGCCGACGAGCGTCCCGGCATACGTGGTCGCCCTGGTCTTGGCCACCTCGGAGGTGCTGGCGACCTGCAGGACCAGGTCCGAGCGCGGCTTCATGCTGCACGGCAGGACGAAGCCCCGGTCGGCCTCGTCGGGGCTCAGGGCGTCGTCGATGTAGGCGCCGCCGTCGTAGCGACCCGACTCGCAGAAGGCCTTGCAGGTGCCGCACGCCCCGTCGCGGCAGTCGAGCGGGATGTTGATGCGCTGGCGGTAGGACGCGTCGGCGACGGTCTGGTCCTCGCGGCACGTGACGAACCGCGTCACGCCGTCCTCGAAGGACAGGGCCACCTGGTGCGTCGCGACGTCGATGTCGTTGACAGTCATGGCTCCCCGCTCAGAAGTGGTAGATGTCGACCACGTGGTGGATGTAGTCGTTCTTCAGCACCACGGTCTTGCGCCGGATGAGCGGCGAGTCGCCCGAGAAGTCGATCGTGTAGAACGACGTCCCGTAGTACGGGTCGACCGTCTTGTAGCGGAAGTACATCGTGTGCCAGTTGAAGCGCACGTCGACGAGGTCGCCCCGTCGCTCGATGACCTCGACGTTGCTGATGTTGTGGCTCGTGCGCGGCTCGGGCAGCGAGGTCGCCGAGCTGCGCTCGGTGCGGATGCGGAAGACCCGGTCCTCGAGGCCGCCCTTGTTGGCGTAGTAGATGAGCGAGATGTCGCGCTGGGGGTCTTCGACGAGGTCGTCGTCGTCGGTCCAGGCGGGCATCCAGTAGACGCAGTCGTCGGCGTAGCAGTCGAGCCACTTCTCGAACTCGCGGTCGTCGAGGTGGCGTGCCTCTCGGTAGAGGAACTGCTCGATGAGGTTCTGCGTGACGAGCTTCTCGCCTGGGTGCGTCGCGGGCTGCTGGGTGACGGTCATGAACAGGCCCCTCCCGCCGCGACGGTCGCGTCCCGCTCGGCCTGCTGCTGCTCCTTGGCCATCGCGGCGCGCATCGTGTCGCGCCAGTACGTGTGCTGGACGGGGTAGAGGCCCTCGTCCTCGTTCTTGACGCCGGCCGAGACGACACCGGTCATCCCGAGCGAGAGGGCCACCTCGTCGGGGCCGTCGAGCCAGTGCTCGGCGCCGCGGCTCATGTCGTTCCACGGCGCGGCGGTGGCACGGAACGTCAGCTGGCAGGAGCGGAACTCCTCGAGGTCGTCGGGGGTCGCCATGCCCGAGGCGTTGAAGAAGTCCTCGTACTGGCGGATGCGCCACGCCCGCGACTCGGCGCTCTCACCCTTGGGGGCGATGCAGTAGATGGTGACCTCGGTCTGGTCGGGCGCGATCGGCCGGAAGTGCCGGATCTGCGTCGAGAACTGGTCCATCAGGTACACGTTCGGGTAGAGGCAGAGGTTGCGTGACCCCTTGACCATGAACTCGCCCTTGGCGTCGCCGAAGCGCTCCTTGAGCTCGTCGAGGCGGTCCCAGAGCGGGCGGTCCTGCGGGTTGCCGGCCCAGGTCCAGAGGCACAGGTGGCCGTTGGGGTAGGACCAGTAGCCGCCGCCGGACTTGCCCCAGCTGCCGGCGTCGAGGGTCTTGGTGCTGTTCTTCGACTCGCCGGTGTCGCGTCGCGACGTCGTGGCCGCGTAGTTCCAGTGCGTCGCAGTGACGTGGTAGCCGTCGGCGCCGTTCTCGGCCTGCACCTTCCAGTTGCCGTCGTAGGTGTAGGTCGACGAGCCGCGCAACACCTCGAGCCCCTCGGGCGACTGGTCGACGAGCATGTCGATGACGGTGGTCGTGTCGCCGAGGTGCTCGCGCAGCGGCACGACGTCGGGGTTGAGGCTGCCGAAGAGGAAGCCGCGGTAGCTGTCGAAGCGCGCCACCCTCGTCATGTCGTGGGACCCGCTGGTGCCGAAGGAGTCCGGGTAGCCGGCGCCCTCGGGGTCCTTGACCTTGAGGAGCGTCCCGTCGTTGCGGAACGTCCAGCCGTGGAAGGGGCAGGTCAGCGTCGTGCGGTTGTCGGTCTTGCGGCGGCAGATCATCGCGCCGCGGTGTGCGCACGCGTTGACGAGGCAGTGCAGCTGCCCGTCCTTGTCGCGGGTGATGACGACCGGCTGGCGACCCATGTACGTCGTGAAGTAGTCACCGGGCGAGGCGACCTGGCTCTCGTGGGCCAGGTAGATCCAGTTGCCCTCGAAGATGTGTGTCATCTCGAGCTCGAAGAGCTCCTCGTCGGTGAAGATGCGGCGGTTGGCGCGGTAGGTGCCGGTGTCCGGCTCCTCCACCACGGCGTCGGCCAGCTTCGCGCCGACCCGGTCGAGCGTCTCGGTCATGACTCCTCCATGCGTCTTTGCGTCGGGGTTCCCGGAACTCCACCACGGCTGGACAGGAGGTGCACGAGGCAGATGCCTAGTGCTGGGTGAGGGCATGATTGATAGGTGCTGCTTATCAATAGGTCGAAATTTGGTCTTTGTGTTACTGGATGGTGCCGCCCTACCGTGAACGGGACCCCGGACGGAGGTGAACCATGGACCTACGACAGCTCCGCTATTTCGACGTCGTGGCGCAGACGTGCCACTTCGGGCAGGCGGCCGAACGCCTTCACATCGCCCAGCCTGCGCTCTCGCAGGCCGTGCGCCGCCTCGAGTCCGAGCTCGGCGTCGTGCTGCTCGAACGCACGACGCGGCAGGTCGGGCTGACGCCCGCCGGCGAGTTCTTCCACCAGGAGGTACGCCGGGTGCTCCACGAGCTCGACTCCGCGGTCTCCGCGGTGCAGGGGATCGCCGACGGGCGGCGCGGGCTGCTGCGGGTCGGGTTCACCGGCACGAGCGCCTTCACCCAGCTGGCCGGGCTCTCGAGACTGCTGCGCGCCGAGCTGCCCGACGTGTCGCTCGACGTGCAGGCCGACCTGCTGACGCCGGCCCAGGTCGAGCGGCTGCTCGACGGCCGGCTCGACCTCGGCGTGCTGCGCGGGCCCGTGGCGGCCCAGGGCATCGAGACGCGTCGCCTCCTCGAGGAGCAGCTGGTCCTGGCGCTGCCGGCCGACCACCGTCTGGTGCCCGAGCCGGGGCTCGAGGTGGCCGACGTCGCCGTCGACGAGTTCGTTCTCTACGCCGACGCCGGCTCGGCCGTCAACGAGGCGGCGATGGCCAGCTGCCGGCGCGCAGGGTTCGCTCCGGTCGTCGCCCACCGGGCCCCCGGCACCGCGGCCCTGCTCGCGCTCGTGGCCGCCGGTCTCGGTGTCGCGCTCGTGCCCGGGTCGGTGCGCAGCATGCAGCTGACCGGGGTCGTCTTCCGCGAGGTGCACGACGCGCTGAGCATCGACCTGTCGCTCGCCTGGCTCGCCGGCGAGGAGTCGCCGCTCGTCGGCAGGGCGCTGGATGTGCTGCGCACCCACGGCTTCTTCGACGAGGCGTCGCGCCGTCCAGAACCACTTCCAGCAAAGGACGCATCGTGAAGATCGTTGCCGTAGAGGCGATCCCGTTCCGCATTCCCTACGTCAAGCCCTTGAGGTTCGCGAGCGGAGAGGTGCACCACGCCGAGCACGTCCTCGTGCGGGTGCGCACCGACGACGGTGTCGTCGGTGTCGCCGAGGCGCCGCCGCGGCCGTTCACCTACGGGGAGACCCAGCGCGGGATCGTCGCGGTCATCGAGACGATCTTCGCCCCGCACGTCGTCGGCCTGTCGCTCACCGAGCGCGAGCGGATGTGGGCCCACCTCGACCGCACCGTCGGCAACCCGACCGCTAAGGCCGCGCTTGACATGGCCGTGTGGGACGCCTTCGGCAGGACGACCGGGCTGCCGGTCACCGAGCTGCTCGGCGCCTACACCGACCGCATGCGCGTGAGCCACATGCTCGGCTTCGACCAGCCCTCGGCGATGGTCGACGAGGCCCAGCGCATGCGCGACGAGTACGGCATCACCACCTTCAAGGTGAAGGTCGGACGCCGGCCGGCGTCGCTCGACGTCGACGTCGTGCGGGCACTGCGCGAGGCCCTGGGGCCCGACGTCGTGCTCTACGTCGACGGCAACCGCGGCTGGTCCGCCTCCGAGTCGGCGCGGGCCATGCGGCAGATGGCCGACCTCGACCTCGCCTTCGCCGAGGAGCTCAACCCGGCCGACGACGTCATCGGGCGCCGCTGGCTCGTCAGCCAGCTCCACGTGCCCTTCATCGCCGACGAGTCGGCCACGACGCCCGCCGAGGTGACGCGCGAGGTGCTCGGTGGGTCGGCGAACGCCCTGTCCATCAAGACCGCCCGCACCGGGTTCACCGGCTCGCAGCGGATGCTGCACCTCGCCGAGGGGCTCGGGCTCGAGGTCGTCATGGGCAACCAGATCGACGGCCAGCTCGGGTCGGTCTGCGCCGTCGCCTTCGGCGCCGCCCACCGGCGCACCACGATGCACGCGGGCGAGCTGTCCAACTTCCTCGACATGAGCGACGACCTGCTGACCGAGCCCCTGCGCATCGTGGGCGGCGAGCTGGTCGTGCGACCCGGCGCCGGCCTCGGCGTCGAGGTCGACGAGGAGAAGCTTCGGCGCTATCGCGTCGACGCGTCCTGACTCCACTGTCACGGCGCGGGCGACGCACCGACGTCGCCGCCACCAGTCCAGAGCACCACCCAACAGCGAGAACAGGAACCACCATGACCACCGATCTGCACCTCAACGGCGAGGTCGCGACCGCCGCGGCCTCCGGCAACGCGGCCACGGAGCGCTTCGCCACCGACAAGTCCGCCTTCGCCGCCGTCAAGGACACGCCTCCGGAGCGCGTCGACCTGCTGGCCCGCTCGGTCCTCGAGGCGGTCTACGAGACCATCCGCCGCGAGAAGGTGACCTACGACGAGTACAACGCGCTCAAGGCGTGGCTCATCCAGGTCGGCAAGGACGGCGAGTGGCCGCTCTTCCTCGACGTCTGGGTCGAGCACGTCGTCGAGGAGGTCGCCACCGACCACCGCGAGGGCAGCAAGGGCACCATCGAGGGCCCCTACTACGTGCCCGGCTCTCCCGAGCAGGGCGCTCGCGGCTCCGTGCCGACGCGCGACGGCGAGGCGGGTACGCCTCTCGCCTGGACCGGGACGGTCACCTCGACCGACGGCACCCCGCTCGAGGGCGCGAAGATCGAGCTCTGGCACGCCGACAACGACGGCTTCTACTCGCAGTTCGCCCCCGGCATCCCCGAGTGGAACCTCCGCGGCTCGTTCACGGTCGGCGCCGACGGTGCCTTCGAGATCCACACCATCCAGCCGGCGCCCTACCAGATCCCGACCGACGGTGCCTGCGGCAAGCTCATCGCGGCGGCCGGCTGGCACGCCTGGCGTCCGGCGCACCTGCACGTCAAGGTGTCGGCCCCCGGGCACGAGCTGCTCACGGCGCAGCTCTACTTCCCGGGCGACGAGCACAACGACGACGACATCGCCTCGGCGGTCAAGCCCGAGCTGGTCCTCGACCCCCGCCCCCAGGACGACGGCTCGGTGACGGTCGACTACGGCTTCGTCCTGGACCCGGTGCGCGCCTGATGCTCTTCGCGGTCCGCATGGACGTGGACATCCCGCGCGACCTCGACCCCGCGGTGCGGGACGAGACGGTCGCGCGGGAGAAGGCCTACTCGCAGCAGCTGCAGCGGGCGGGGGAGTGGCGCCACATCTGGCGCGTCGTCGGGCAGTACTCCAACATCAGCGTCTTCGACGTCGCGTCGAACGAGCGCCTGCACGAGATCCTCTGGGGGCTGCCGCTCTTCCCCTACATGACGATCGAGGTGACACCGCTCGCGACGCATCCGTCGGCGGTCTGAGCAGGGGCGTTCGCCCGGATGGAGGGGCGCGCGCCGTCTTTGTCGAGGGGGAGACGGCGCGCCCGGCGCGCTGCGGCGGCGTCGGGGCCGGTCGCGTGGCAGGGTGGAAGGCCCGAGGCCACCACCGATTGGAACGCGATGCCGCCGCGCGTGTCAGGGCAGACCCGCATCGACCTGGCGCACCTTCCGCCCGAGCTGCGTGACCTCGTCGAGGCTCTCGTCGACGGCGGCGAGGTCACCGTCGACCGAGACGGTATGCCGGTGGGCACCCTCTCCTTCCGGCCCGCCGTCCTCACGGGAACGGTGCACCCGGCTCCCGGTGGGCGCGACGAGCCCGACCCTGCCGCGCCGCTCGGCCGTCCACTGCCGGGGGGTGTGAAGGTGGTCGTGACGACGATGCGCCTCTCGCGCGAGGCCCGTCAGCGGCTCGGCGACGCGATGGGCCCGGACTTCCTCGTCGTCGACTTCGCCGACGCGCCCGACTCGGCCGACATCGTCCTCAGCCACCCCGTCAGTCCGCAGCTGCTGGGGCGCTTCCACCTCCTGTTCCCCGACGCCCAGGTCATCGTCACCGAGATCCACGACCCCGAGCTCGGCATCGACGTCACCGGCCCGGTCGGCCGCATCCTCGACGCAGGGGTGCAGGCGTACCTTCCCGCCCGCCCCGTCGCGAAGGTCGCCGAGAACGTCCGGGCCTACCTCGCGGCCGACGAGCAGCGTCGGCTGACCCGCGGCTCCGGTCCGGTGGCCGGCGCCTTCCTCATGCCGCCACCGGACGACCGGTAGCGGGCGGCCGGGTTGGGCCCGTCAGCCGCCTGACCGGCTCAGCGGCCGGACAGCTCCTCAACGAGCGCCTCCACCCTGGCGCGGATCTCGTCGCGGATGGGACGCACGTGCTCGAGGTCCTGGCCGGCCGGGTCGTCGAGCACCCAGTCCTCGTACCGCTTCCCGGGGTAGAAGGGGCAGGCGTCGCCGCAGCCCATCGTGACGACGACGTCGGCCTCGCGCACGGCGGCGTCGGTCAGCAGCTTCGGTGCCTCGGCGGTGATGTCCACGCCGTCCTCGGCCATGGCCTGCACGGCGACCGGGTTGACCTGGTCGGCAGGCGCGGAACCTGCGGACAGCACCTGGATGCGGTCGCCGGCGAGGTGCTGGAGGTAGCCGGCGGCCATCTGCGAGCGGCCCGCGTTGTGCACACAGACGAAGAGGACCGTGGGCCGGGTGTCAGAGACGTCGTCGATCACGGGACTGCCTTTCGGGCTGGAGGGAAGATGCGGCGTACCGGATGGAGGAGGGCGACCGCGCCCAGTCCGAGCGCCCCACCGAGCAGCTGGGCGAGCACGAAGGCGGGAGCGCTCGACGGCGCGATGCCGGCGAAGGTGTCGGTGACGGTTCGGGCGAGGGTGACGGCCGGGTTGGCGAACGACGTCGAGCTGGTGAACCAGTACGCGGCCGTGATGTAGGCAGCGACGGCGTACGCGACGCGGCTGTTGTCGGCGCCCCGCAGCGTGCCGAAGACGACGAGCACCAGGCCCATGGTGGCGACGACCTCGCCGAGCCACAGCCCTGAACCGGAGCGGACGTGCTGGGAGACGGCCACGGCGGGCAGGTCGAACATGAGGTTCGCGACGACGGCGCCGATGAGCCCGCCGACCACCTGGGCGGCGACGAGGGTGACTGCCGTGCGGGTGGAGAGGGTCCCCAGCGCCCGCTCGAGCACCGTGACGACGGGGTTGAACGAGGCCGACACCGGGTGCAGCGCGAGGATCAGCGCGACGAGGACGGCCCCCGTCGCGAGCGAGTTCTCGAGCAGCTGCAGGCCGACGTTCCCCGGGGAGAGACGGCTCGCCGCGATGCCCGAGCCGATGACGGTGGCGACGAGGAACGCGGTGCCGACCAGCTCGGCCGCCGCCTTCTGGCGCAGCCTCACGACGCGGTGTCGGAGATCAGCGTCGCCAAGGAGGACATCGCGGCCGGGTTGGAGCGGTAGTAGACCCAGACCCCCCGCTTCTCCCGGTCGAGCAGGCCCGCCTCGTGGAGCACCTTGAGGTGGTGGCTGATCGTCGGCTGCGACAGCTCGAACGCGTCGTTGAGATCGCACACGCAGGCCTCGCCACCCTCGTGCGAGGCGACCAGCGAGAGCAGCCGGAGGCGTACGGGGTCGGCGAGCGCCTTGAGCAGCGGCGCGATCCGCTCGGCGGCCTCCTGGTCCAGGGGCTCGCGGCTGAGCGGCGAGCAGCAGGCGACCGCCTCGACCGGCGTGAGGGTCAACATCGAAGAGTTCGACACGCGTCGATATTGACAGAAGTCGATGTCTTGGTGCAACCTCGGTCTGTCGTCACATCGACAACCATCAATGTCTAGGAGATGTCCGCATGAAGCGCATCCAGCTCGCCATCAACGTCGACGACCTCCAGTCGTCGATCGACTTCTACTCCACGCTCTTCGACGCCCAGCCGGCCAAGGTCCGCCCCGGCTATGCCAACTTCTCCATCGCACAGCCGCCGCTCAAGCTCGTCCTCATCGAGCAGCCGGGGCAGGGAGGCAGCCTCAACCACCTCGGCGTGGAGGTCGGCGACGTCGACACGGTCGACGCCGAGCAGACGCGACTCGCGCAGCGGGGTCTGGCGACCCTCGACGAGCGAGGCACGACGTGCTGCTACGCCAAGCAGGACAAGTTCTGGGTCGAGGGGACGCCGGACGGTGAGCGCTGGGAGGTCTACACCGTGCTCGCCGACAGTGCGACCTTCAGCGAGCCGGCCGAGGCGAACACCTGCTGCGGCA
This sequence comes from Terrabacter koreensis, assembly GCF_054783315.1. Taxonomy (NCBI): domain Bacteria; kingdom Bacillati; phylum Actinomycetota; class Actinomycetes; order Micrococcales; family Intrasporangiaceae; genus Terrabacter; species Terrabacter koreensis. The sequence goes on from NZ_BAAGQU010000004.1 coordinate 606,067, forward strand.
CCTCGACGCAGGCGCAGGCCGCCCCGACCGTCTCCGCCTGCTGCTAGCGGCGCGCCTGTTCGGCGACGCACTGGTTGGGTACCTCCCCCGAGACGGACCAGCTCACCAGGAGGCCCAGTGTCGATCGAACCGAGTCGCGAGTCAGTCCCCACCCACGTCGATCAGCTCGTCCTCGTGCGCCACGGCGAGAGCGTCGGCAACCTCGCGGACGCCGACGCCCGACGTCGAGGCCTCGGTCGCCTCGACCTCGACACGCGCGACCCGGACACCCCGCTGTCGGACCAGGGCAGGCAGCAGGCCGGCGTCCTGGCCCGGGCCGTCGCCGCACTCGACGCGGACGAGCAGCCCGAGGTGGTGCTGAGCTCGCCGTACGCGCGGGCCGCGCAGACGGCCCACGTGGTCACCGAGCGACTCCGCCTGCGGCCCACGCTCGACGAACGACTGCGTGAACGGGACCTCGGCGTCTTCGACGGGCTCACGGGGGCCGGCATCCGCGAGTCCTATCCCGATGAGGCGGAGCGGCGTGCCCGGCTCGGCAAGTTCTACTACCGCCCTCCCGGCGGGGAGAGCTGGACCGACGTCGCCCTGCGGGTGCGACACGTCCTCGTCGACCTCGCCGCCGTGTACGCCGGTCGCCGGGTCTGGGTGTTCACGCACCAGGCCGTCATCATGAGCTTCCGGCTCGTGCTCGAAGGGCTCGACGAGCAGCGCCTGCTCGAGCTCGACCGGGACGAGCCCCTCGGGAACTGCTCGCTGACGCGCTACCGCCGCGGCGCCGAGGGCCCGCTCGAGCTGGTGTCCTTCGCCGACACCTCGCACCTCGAGGACTCCGAGATCGAGGAGACCCACGAGACGGCCGCGTCCGAGGTGGGGTGACGACGATGCCTGCTGACACCCCGCGCGACGTCGACGCCGAGCTGCTGCGCGAGTGGCCGCTCCCGGCGTCCGACGGCGACAAGTCCGACCGGGGCACGGTGCTCGTCGTCGGTGGGTGCCGCCAGACACCCGGCGCCGTCGTCCTCGCCGCCGAGGCGGCGCTGCGGGTCGGTGCCGGCAAGGTGCAGGTCGCGACGGCCGCGGACGCGGCTCCGGCCCTGTCGGTGCTCGTTCCCGAGGCCTACGTCGAGGCGTTGCCCGTCCTCGCGTCGGGTGACCTCGCTGCGGCGGGCGCCGAACGCATCCTCGAGCTCGCCGAGGCGGTCGACGTGGTCCTGCTCGGGCCCGGGCTGGGCGACCCCGAGTGCGCCCGGATGCTGCTCGAGCGGGTGGTGCCTCACCTCGACGCAGCAGTCGTCATCGACGCTCTCGGGACGGCATACCTCACGGGCAACCTCGAAGGCGTGCGCCACCTCCGGGGACGGATCCTCCTCACCCCCAACGCAACCGAGCTGGCCGAGACGCTCCAGATGCCTGAGTCGGAGGTCGCCGCAGACCCTCTCGGCGCTGTGCGCAGGCTGTCCGAAGAGACCGGTTCCGTGGTGCTCGGTGGGGGAGAGGAGTCGTGCATCGCCACGCCGCAGGGCGATTCGTGGCGTCACGACGGCGGTGCCCCCGGTCTCGCCACCGCAGGCTCGGGCGACGTCAAGGCAGGTGTCGTGGCCGGTCTCATGGCGCGGGGCGCCACGCCCGAGCAGGCGGCGGTCTGGGGCACGTGGACGCACGGACGTGCCGGCGAGGTGCTCGACGACGAGATGCCGGGCTTCCTCGCCCGCGACCTGTGCCAGCGGATCCCCCGTGAGCTCGCTGCGGTGGAGCGTTCGTCGGGCGGGTGACCCGGCCGGCGCGGGTACGTCCCTGTCATGATCGACACCGTCATCCTCGACGTCGACGGCACGCTCGTCGACAGCAACTACCACCATGCCCTCGCGTGGTCGCGGGCGTTCCGGCGGCACGGCCACGACGTCGAGCTGTGGCGCATCCACCGGGCCATCGGGATGGGCGGCGACAAGCTCGTGGCGCACGTGGCCGGCGACGACGTCGAGCAGTCCGAGGGCGACGCGCTCCGCGAGGACTGGACCCGTGAGTTCGACGGGCTGATCGGCGAGGTGCGCCCCTTCGCGGGCAGCCGACCGTTGCTCGAGTCGGTCAAGGAGATGGGTCTGCACCTCGTGCTGGCGAGCTCGGGACAGCCGAAGCACGTGCAGACCTTTCTCGATCTCGTCGGTGGGCGGTCGCTGGCGGACGCGTGGACGACGTCCGACGACGTCGAGGAGAGCAAGCCGGCGGCCGACCTGCTGGCCGTCGCCCTGGAGAAGGGGGGTGGCCGTCGCGGTGTCATGGTGGGTGACGCGACGTGGGACGCCGAGGCGGCCGTGAACGGTGGTCTGCCGGCCATCGGCCTGCTCACGGGTGGCTTCGCGGAGGCCGAGCTGCGTGAGGCGGGAGCCGTCCATGTGTATGCCGGCCCGTCCGAGCTGAGGTCCGCCCTGACCGACGGTCTGCTCGACGGACTCGGGGACTGACGAGCGGCCCCAGTGGAGGGCACCGCCGCGCAGCTGCCGACCTGGTATGCCGTCCGGGCAGGGAACCGTCCTGTCGACCCTTGTCGCCAGGTCCGGTCAGCGTGGTGTCGTCATGACCTCGGCGCCGTCGTCGGTGATGGCGATGGTGTGCTCGCTGTGGGCGGTGCGGCAGCCGGTGGCACTGCGCAGGGTCCACCCGTCGGGGTCGGTGACGAGCTCTGCCGTGTCGGCCATCACCCAGGGCTCGAGCGCGAGCAGGAGGCCGGGGCGCAGGGTGTAGCCGCGGCCCGGCCGGCCGTTGTTGGGCACGTGCGGGTCCTGGTGCATCGTCGAGCCGACACCGTGCCCGCCGAACTGGGTGTTGACGGTGTAGCCGGCGCCCTCGAGCACCGTGCCGATGGCGTGGGAGAGGTCGCCGATGCGCGTCCCGGGCCCGGCCGCGGCGATGGCGGCGGCGAGGGCGCGCTCGGTGGCGTCGATGAGCGCCACGCTCTCGGCCGGCTGGGCCTCACCGACGACGAAGCTGATGGCGGAGTCGGCGACGACCCCGTCCAACGAGACGGCGAGGTCGAGCGACAGCAGGTCGCCGTCGGCGAGTGCGTAGTCGTGGGGGAGGCCGTGCAGCACGGCGTCGTTGACGGACGTGCAGATGTGGTGCCCGAAGGGGCCGCGTCCGAACGACGGCGCGTAGTCCACGTAGCAGGACTCGGCCCCCGCCTCCTCGATCATGGCCTTGGTCCACCGGTCGATGTCGAGCAGGTTCGTGCCGACCGCGACGCGGCCGCGCACCGACTGGAGGATGTGCCCCACGAGGGCTCCCGTCTCTCGGGCGCGGGCCAGCTGCCCGGGGTGGAGGAGCTCGATCATCTCGGGGGGCCTTCCTGCGCCTGCTCTGTCGGGTCGTGCGACCGGGCGGTCACGGGGTCAGGTCTAGCACGCCTGGGTGCTGCCGCCAGACGTCTCGCGACAGCTGCTCGGGGTAGGGCACGTCCGCGGGCACCACGTCGAAGACGTGCGTCGTCCCGGAGGTGTATGCCGGCCAGCCCGGGTCGCCGTGGAGCGCGAAGCGCGTCCACGCCCCGCGCATCTGGGCGGACAGGTCGACCGCCTCCGCGGTCACGGTCCCGATGAGCATCGCCGGCTGGCCGGCCGTCAGGTTGCCGAAGACGAGCGGCACGTCGAGTCCGTGGCACGCGCCGAGGCTCCCGCCCATCCCGGGGGCCGGCCAGGTGAGCTCGTAGAGCCAGGCGGTGCCTCCCGCGCGCAGCTGTGCCTCGGCGAGGTGGAGCGACGGCATACGGAAGAGCCAGTCGGAACGCACGACCTCGTCGAGCTGCTCGGGGTCGGTCAGGGAGGCGCGGTAACGACCGGCGTCGGGGGCGAGGACCTCCGCCGTGCGGTCCGCCTCGCGCGGCGTGATCGTGCCGGTACGACCGGTGACCAGCGACAGCAGGCGCTGCTCGTCGCGCGTGTGGCCGACGACGAGGGGGACATCGCCACTGAGGCCCTCCCACGGGGTCGTCGGCAGGACGTCGCCGTCGACGACAGGGGCGAAGAGGACGCGAGCGTGGGCGGCCGGCCCCCACCGCTGCGCGTACCCCACCTCGTCGGCAGACACGGCGTCGGCCACCGCATCGGCGGCGAGCGGCAGCAGGTGCGGGTCGATGTCGGGGAGCTCGGCCACGTCGACGCCGAGCTCGGCGGCGCACGCGCGGGTGACGTCGGCCGCGAGGGCCGGGGTGAAGAACGTGCCCGGCACGCTCTGCGCAATCGCCCGGTGGAAGAGACCCTTCGCTCGCGGCATGGCAAGCAGGGCCGCGACCGAGCCGGCGCCGGCCGACTGGCCGAAGACGGTCACGCGAGTCGGGTCACCCCCGAACTGCTCGATGTCGTCCTGCACCCACCGGAGCGCGGCCACCTGGTCGAGCAGGCCACGGTTGTCGGGCCTGCCGTCCACGTGCCCGAAGCCCTCGAGACCGACGCGGTAGTTGAAGGTCACGACGACCACGCCGGCCCGGGCCAGTGTCGAGCCGTCGTACTCGGGCAGGCCGGACGTGCCGAACGCGTACGCCCCGCCCTGCACCCACACCATCACGGGTGCTCTGCCGCGGATGTCGCCGGACCACACGTTGACGGTCAGCCACTCGCCGACGCCCCGGTGCGCGCCAGCGGCGGCGTCCATGCCGAACGCCGCCGACTGCGGGGGAGGGGGCCCGAACGACAAGCACTCGCGGACCCCGTGCCAGGGCTCCACCGGACCCGGCTCGTCGAGGCGCACGGGCAGAGACGCATAGGCGATCCCGCGGAAGACCGTGAGGCCGTCCTCCATCGTTCCTCGGGCTACCCCGCCGGTCACCCGGATGTCGACGTGCACGTCTCATCGTCGTGGCTCAGCCACCTGAGCGCCATCGGGTTCGGCCCGGCGCATGCTGGAGGGGCCTGCCGCGGGCAGGCCCCTCCAGAGCTCCGTGCCGTCAGCCGGTGGCCGTCGCGGCCATGGCCGCAGCCTGGCCGGCCAGTGCTCGCGCTCGCGCGTCGGCCGCGCGGATCAGGGCCATGAGGCGGCTGCAGTCCTCTTGCAGGGCCCCGGGCTCACCTGCGGCAGAAGGGTGCTCGTCACGCGTGGACTCCGCGGGACGCTCCGACGTCGACGCGTCGAGGACGTGGTGCAGGCGCACCACCGCGGCGACGAGGTCACGCAACCGGTCGTCCTGCTCCGAGGTCGCCGCCAGCAACCGCCGGAACACCGCCCGCAACCGCGGACCCGGGTCACACCCCAGCTCGGCCGCGAACACCGTGCGACACGTCTCGTACTCCCGCACCGCGTCCGTGTGCTCACCCCGACGCTCCAACGTCTCCAGCAGCACCAGCCACGCCGACTCCAGCAACCGGTCCCGCCCGATCGCCGCCCGCGCCCACACCTGCGCGTGCCCCAGGTCACCGGCCTCCAACGCCGCCCGCGCCCCGTCCGCCAACGCCCGCAGCACCCGCGCCTCGTGCGCCTGCACCGCCTCCTGCAACCACGGCAGGTCCGCCTCGTCCGGCAGCAACGGCCGCGCCACCAACGCCAACGCCTGCGCGTACACCCCCACCGCCGCCGCCCCCGACAGCTCCTGCGCCCGCGCCACCAACCGCGCGAACTCGATCACGTCCACCGTCAACCCCTGCGCCCGCGCCGCGACGTCCCACCGGTACCCGCCCGGCACCGTCACGATCGGCGCCACCCGCACACCCGAACCCCCAGCGCCATCAGCGCCCTCAGCGCTCTCGACGCCCGGGGCCGCGGCCAGCCGCTTGCGCAGCAGGCTCACGTACGCCTCCAACGTGCCCAACGCCCCCGCCGGAGGCGTGTCCCCCCACAGGTACTCGATGATCCGACCCTTCGAGACCGGGTCCCCGCCCTCGAGCAGCAGCGCCAGCAACACGTGCCGCGCCTTGGCACCCCCCAGGTCCCGCGGGCCCAACGCTCCCGGCCCGTGCCCCACCACGAGCCCGCCACACAACCGCACCACCGGTACGCCGACGACATCCTTCATCTCTGATCCCCCCATTGCTGATCCCCTTGCAGCCATGGTGCGCGGGCTCGCGTTGGCTGGGAGCAGATTGAGAGCGAAGGGTGACCCCTAGTTTTTGGGCACTCGTTTTCCGGACGAGATCGCGAATCACGTGGTAGCGCAGCTGAACTCGCCCTGCATAAGGGGACGAAGCGGGCGGATCCGGACATGCCACGAGCCCCCGCTGAAGGCGGGGGCTCGTGGCGTCCGTGCCGCTGGGGCGGGACCCGGTCAGCCGTTCGAGACGGTGAAGGGTGCGGTCTGGCCGCCCTGGTCGGACTTTGCGATGATCCTGCCCGGGTTGGTCGTCGGGGCATTGGCCCGCATGCGGACCGTCCAGTCGGCGATGCCCGGGGGGACCGCCAGGACGGCCGTCGTCGTCGAACCGATGATCTCCGCGCCTGGCGTGCCGTCAGGGTTCACCCGGTAGAGCTTGATGACCGCATTGACCCTGTCACTCGTTCCGACGACCTTGAAGTCGCCGACCTTCCACTTCGCCGTCGAGATGGTGATGCGGTCCGCCGGTGCCAGGGTGGTCTTCTCCACGGGTGCTGACGGCAGGCCTGTCACGCCGGCGTTGAGCGCCCTGACCACGAACCGGTAGGTGGTGGCAGGTGCCAACCCCGAGATCGTCTGCGAGGCGATCGACGTGACCGGCGGCTGCGGTAGTGCCGCCCCCGTGGCGACGTTCGTGACGCTCACCTGATAGCCGGTGACGGTGCCGCTCGGGGCAGTCCACTTCAAGGCGACCGAGTTCTGTGTCGTCGTACCGGCAGTCAACCCCGTCGGTGGGTCGGGAACTGTCGCCGTGACCGGCGCGAACTGGCCCTCGAGGAGGGTGGAGTTGCCCACCGAGTTGAAGGCAGCCACCTTCAGGAGCACCGGTGCGGTGATCGGGATGGACGTCCCAGTCAGCAGCGTGGCGGTGTCAGACGGAAGGCCTGCAGAGATGACCGGCGAGCCATCGGTGGTGAAGAAGACCTGACCGTCGCTGGCCACCGTCACCGCGTTCGCCTGCACCACGCCGCCAGGTGTGGTCGACGGAGCGGGATCGAGCGTCAGCGTGGGTGTGGCGGTGCTGACCGCGCCCATCTTGAACGGGGTGCTGAGCTTCGCGCCGGCCATCGACCGCACCTCGAAGCTGTACGTCTTCGTCGTGTCGAGACCGGTGAGCGTCGTCTGCGTGGCGTTGACGCCGACGCGCACGCCGGCAGTGCTCTGCGCGCCGTTCGCGTCCGGAGCCGTGACCGCCTCGATGCTGTATCCGGTGACCGGGTCGGCCGTCGGGACGGCCGTGACCGGAGTCCACTTGACGAGGGCGGAGGTTCCGGTCTGGACCACCGAGGCGGTGCCGACCGGAGCCGTCTGGTCCGCTGGGCCGGCCGGGCAGCCGCCCATGCCGGGGCCACCGGCCTCACCGAACTCGGCGATGGTGAGGCCTTGGCGGTTGCCGTCCGCGTCCTGGACCTCCCAGTTCATGGCGCGCTCGCCCAGGTCTGCGGCGGCCGCGACGTCGGCCGCCTCCTGCGAGTCGAAGATGTACGTCGCCAGGAACTCGCCCGGGTTCGGGAAGGTGAGGCTCGAGCTGTATCCGCCCCTGGGTGCTGGGGTGAGCGGCCCGGGCACAGCGCGGATGTCGCGCTTGCCGATGATCGGCACGAGGTCGGGCTGGATGATCCGCTGCTCGAGGAAGTCAGGGTTCACGACCGGCAGCCCGATGTTCGGGTTGACGTTGAACGTCCCGGTCACGGTGATCGTGGTGCCGTTCTGCACCATGTCGTGGGTGACGGTCGCTGACGACGTCGTGGTGTCCTCCGTCAGACCGTCGGGGAAGGTGACCGAGACCTTGTCGCCCGCGACGATGTCGGGAGTGACCTGGAGGCTGGTGCCGTTGCCCCAGCAGACGCCACCGGGGTGGTTCACCTCGAACGCGACGTCCGTCCCGGACACGACTCCCTTCGCGGAGCCGACCACGCCGACTCCGGGACGCGTGACCGTGATGGTTGCCGTCTGGCCGGCTCGATCCGAGTAGCCCTCGATCGAGACGAAGTCCCGGTCGGGGAACACGGCGATGTTGTCCGGGAACGTGGGCACGGCCGCGGAGGCCGGGCCGGCGAACATGAGGATCGGCGTGAACGCCAGTCCCACTGCGGCGCATGCGCCGATGGTCGCCCGTACCCCCCGCCGCCGGGCGGTCGTGGCCTTGCTTGTTGATCGGGTTGGTCGCACCTTGATCCCCTCCTGCGAGCCATTCGAGGAAGGGCTGCATGCCCATTCCTTCGCGAGCCTCTACAAGATCGGCCGACCACCTTGTGCATTCCTTGGACGGAAGACTGGCGCCGCGGGCCCCTGACCGATCCGCACGGCTTCGTCGTGAAACGGCCGGTCGCAGACGTAATGTCCGTTGTCTGGATCACGGCCGCTGAAGGCGAAAAGCGCTGCAGCAGAGTCCGATTGACCTATAGGGGGCCTCGGCGCGCACGTCGACGGCCGGCCACCGGTGGGGACCAGTGACCGGCCGTCGAGCCGAACGATGAGGATCAGGCGACGACGCCGAACCCGCCCGTCCACGAGATCTTCTCGCCAGCGGCGAGGCTGATCTGCAGGAAGCCCAGGGCCTCGAGCTCGCGGGCGCGCGCCAGCGAGCCGGCGTCGACGGCCTTGAGCCCACCGGCTGCGATGGCGCCGACGAGCTCGGACTTCGCGTCGGCGTCGTCACCGGCGAGGAGCACCGTCGTCGTGTTCGGTCCGACGGTGCCGGCGGCCAGGGTGCCGGCGAACGTGGTGTTGAACGCCTTGACGACCTTCGACTCGGGCAGCTGCTTGGCGATCTCGGCCGCGGCCGAGCCGTCGGCCGGTACGACGAGCGAGTCGAACGTCTCGAAGTTCACCGGGTTGGTGATGTCGACGACGACCTTGCCGGCGAGGCTGTCGCGACGCTCGGCGACGATCGACGGTACGGCGCCGTAGGGGACCGCGAGCACGACGATGTCGCCGCTGACCGCGGTGGCGGCGTCGGCCTCGCCGAGCAGCTGCACGGAGTGCCCGCCCTTGCCGAAGACGCCCGCGATGGCCTGCCCCATGTTGCCGGTTCCGATGATGCTGATGCGTGCCACTGTGTCCTCCACAGACTGAGTAGTTGGTTGATTCTTCAATCAATATGACAGAGATTGGTTGACATGTCAGCCAATGCGGCGCCGTGCCGTCCGGCAGGGAGGGGTGTCGAAGTCTCCGCGAGTCTGGGAGCCTCGGGAGTGGTAGGTCCGCGCGGTCAGGCAGCTCGCTCCCCACCGATCCCACCGCACACCAGGAGGACGCATGCCCACGTACGAGGTCGGCTACTTCGTCGGCAGCCTGTCATCGACGTCGCTCAACCGGACCCTGAGCAAGGCGCTCATCCGGCTCGCACCGAAAGACCTGAGCTTCACCGAGATCCCGATCGGCAACCTGCCGCTCTACAGCCCCGACTTCGACTCGGACTACCCGGCGGAGCCGAAGGCGCTCAAGGAGGCCATCGCCCGCTCTCAGGCCGTCCTGTTCGTCACGCCGGAGTACAACCGCTCCATCCCCGGCGCGCTCAAGAACGCGATCGACTGGGCCTCGCGGCCCTGGGGTCAGAACTCGTTCGACCACATCCCGGCGGCGGTGATCGGCGCCTCTCCCGGCCAGATCGGCACGGCGCTGGCCCAGCAGAGCCTGCGCGGGGTGCTCAGCTTCTGCAACGCCCGGCAGATGACCGCCCCCGAGGCGTACGTGACCCTGCGGCCGGGTCTGGTCACCGACGACGGGGAGGTCACCGACGAGTCGACGGCCGACTTCCTGTCCGGCTTCATGCAGGAGTTCCGCGACCACGTCGAGCGGGTCCTCACGGTGCTCCCGCGCCCGTGACGGTTCGCGAACCTCGAACCGGCCGGCATTGCCTGCAGGTGGTGCCGGCCCGATGATGGGAGGGCGAAGGGAGTCGCAGAGGGACGAGGAGGTCCGGTCATGACCGTCGAGCTGCACCCACTCGATCGGGAGGCTCCGTCCCTGGAGTCGATGACGGTCCGCGAGCTCATCGCGGAGCTGGCCCGGCTGCAGGACATGGTCGACCGCGACGCGGCGTCGAACGGCTATCGCCCGATCCCCGGTCAGACGCACCGGCGGGCCGAGCTGCAGCGTCGCGAGCGCCACATCACGCGCGAGCTCGACCGGCGGTACGCCGCCGGGATCGCAGGGACGGGCCCGTAGCGCGGGGACCTGGCGCCGGCACGGTTCGACAAGCCGTTGCCGCCGTGACGCGAGTGGAGAAGTGTGGGGCCATGATCTCCGCGCTGCGCAAGGGACGGGTCGACAGGTTGCGCATCGTGGTGGCGTGCGCTCGTTCGCTCGACGACGTGCCCCACGACGTCTACCTGCTCGACCTGCTCCCCACCACGGAGGCAGTGGCGGACAGTCGCTTCGACGAGGTGCCCTACCTCGAGTGCCTGGAGCCGGTGCTGGGCGGGGCGAGCGACGCGCCGCCCTGGATCGTCGAGGTGTCGCGTACGCACCGGGCCGACCGTGACGGCCTGGGGCAGGCGCAGTTGTCGGTGCTTCTCGCCGTGGGCAGTCCGCCGGCCGACGGCACACCCGCACGCGACCTGACCCCCCTCGTGGCAGAGGCGTTCTCGCGCATGGTCGGCCGGTTCGCGCCCGACGCGCCGGCTCCCGACCGCGCCGACGCGCTGAGCGCCGCGACGTCGGCCGTCGCCCACGCCTACTCCGACGTCGACCCGGAGGCCCTGTCGCTCACCGACGAGGAGCACCATGCGGCCGAGGGCTGCTGGACGGTAGGGCTCGCCGTTCCCGGGGCGACCCGCTTCCGAGTGCAGCTCGGTCTGGCTTCGGGCCTGCCGGCGTCCACGCACGTCCACCGCGCGGCCATGGCGGAGGTCGTCGACTCCGTGGGCTCGTAGATGTTCGCATAGCGAACACTTGTGCAGAATGCGAACACTCTGCTACGGTCGGCTCCACGCAGACGAGGAGGTCGACATGAGCGAGACGGTGATCGAGGGTCGCGAGGCCGGTGAGGCGGTGCCCGACCGCGACTCCCAGGCGGCGGTCAGCGCCGAGATCGCGGCCGCGCAGGCCGACGACGAGTCGCAGGGGATCGCCCGCGTCCAGCCGCGCCTCGACTTCCCCGCCTACCGCAGCGCCGAGCTGCGCCACCCGACGAAGGAACCGCGGCACGCGGACCCCGAGGGCATCGAGCTCGTGGCGCCGGTCTTCGGGCATCGTGACGTCGACCCGCTCGAGGCCGACCTCACCATCCAGCGCGGGGGCGAGCCGATCGGCGAACGCATCCGCATCGCGGGCCGGGTGCTCGACGGTGACGGGCGCCCCGTCCGCGGTCAGCTCGTCGAGGTGTGGCAGGCCAACGCGGCCGGCCGCTACATCCACAAGCGCGACCAGCATCCCGCGCCGGTCGACCCGAACTTCACCGGCGTGGGCCGTGCCATCACCGGCGACGACGGCTCCTACTCGTTCGTCACGATCAAGCCCGGCCCCTACCCGTGGCGCAACCACCGCAACGCCTGGCGGCCGGCACACGTGCACTTCTCGCTCTTCGGCACCGAGTTCACCCAGCGACTCGTCACGCAGATGTACTTCCCGGGCGACCCGCTCTTCGCGCTCGACCCGATCTACCAGGCCATCACCAGTCAGCAGGCGCGCGACCGGCTCGTGGCCACGTACGACCACGACACTTCGGAGCACGAGTGGCTGCTCGGCTACCGCTGGGACATCGTCCTGACCGGCACCCACGCGACCCCCATGGAGGAGGGCGAGCATGTCTGAGACACCGGCGAACTCGCGGTATGCCGCCGCGGCCGGCCTGGCACCCACGCCGGGCCAGACGGTCGGGCCCTTCTACCACTACGCCCTGCCCTTCGCGGACGGCGAGCACCTCGTTCCCGCAGGCACGCCGGGGGCGGTGCGGCTGCACGGCACCGTCACCGACGGCCACGGCGCACCGGTGCCCGACGCGCTCCTCGAGATCTGGCAGCCCGACGCCGACGGCCGCGTCGTGCGCGAGCCGGGCTCGCTGCGCCGCGACCCCGGCGTGTTCACCGGCTTCGGCCGCACCCAGACGTGGCGCGACGGCGGCTACTCGTTCACCACGGTCGAGCCGGGAGCCACCTCCGCGGGCTCCGCGCCGTTCATCGCGATGACGGTGTTCGCCCGAGGGCTGCTCAACCGACTCTTCACGCGCGTCTACCTCCCCGAGCCGGCAGCGGCCCTGGAGTCGGACGCCCTCCTCTCCTCGCTCGACCAGGCCGACCGCGACACCCTCGTGGCGGTCCGGGAGGGCGACGGGTCGCTGCGCTTCGACGTGCGGCTGCAGGGGGAGCGCGAGACCGTCTTCCTGCGCTACCCGAGGCACGAGGTGTGAGCGGGCTGCTCGAGCCCGGCGCCCCTCGCGCCGCCGGCCTCACCGACGACCGGGCCGTGCTCCAGGCGATGCTCGACGTCGAGTCGGCGTGGGTGCGCGTCCAGCGACACCTCGGCCTCGTCGACGACGACGTGGTGGCGGTCGTGGCCGAGGCCTGCGACGCTGCGGGCCACGACGTCGAGGGCATCGGAACTGCTGCCGAGGGTGGCGGCAACCCCGTCATCCCGATGCTCGCCTCGCTGCGCGAGCGCGTGGGCGACGCCGCAGCCGCGGTGCACCGCGGGCTCACGAGCCAGGACGTCGTCGACAGCGCACTCGTGCTTCTCGTCGCCCGGGCGGCCGAGCAGCTGTCCCAGCACCTGGCAGACGCCGCCGACGCCGCGGCGCGCCTCGCGGTCGAGCACCGCGACACCGTGCAGGTCGCGCGCACGCTCGCACAGCCTGCCCTGCCGACCACCTTCGGGCTCAAGGCCGCCGGCTGGCTCGGTGCGCTCGACGACGTCGCCGACGAGCTCGCCGGTCTCCGGCGCACGCTGCCGGTCCAGTGCGGCGGCGCGGCCGGAACGCTTGCCGCCGTCGAGGCTCTCGTGCCCGGCCGTTCGGCCGAGGCGGCTGGGCTGCTGGCCGACGAGCTCGGCCTCGCCGACCCCGGGAGGCCGTGGCACACCGATCGCGGTCCGATGACCCGGGTGGGCGACTGCCTCGTGCGCGCCGCCGATGCCATGGGCAAGGTGGCCATCGACGTGGTCACGCTGTCGCGCGCCGAGATCGCCGAGGTGCACGAGCCGTCCGACGACGGGCGCGGCGGCTCCTCCACGCTGCCGCAGAAGCGAAACCCCGTGCTCTCGGTGCTCGTGCGGTCGGTCGCCATCGAGGCACCCCACCTCGGGGCGACGCTCCACAGCGCGGCCGGCCTCGCGGTCGACGAGCGGCCCGACGGCGCCTGGCACGCCGAGTGGGGAGCGTTGCTGCGCCTGCTCCGCCGCGTCGTCGTCGCGGCCTCCCAGACCCGAGAGCTGCTCACCGGCCTCGAGGTCGACGCTGACGCCATGCGGCGCAACGCCGACGCGGTCGGCCCGGCCCTTGTCGCCGAGAGGCTCCTGCGCGAGGTCGCGCGACTGCCCGGCGGTGCCTCCGCCGTCAGCGCGCTCCGGCCCGCCCTCGTCGGCGGCGCGCGGGCGAAGCACCTGATGCCGATCCTGCGGGCCTACCTGCCCGAGCAGGTGCTGTCCGACGACGCCGTCGCCGACCTTCTCGACCCCGCCCGCTACGTCGGCGCCGCCGGCGACCTCGTCGACCGTGCCGTCGCGCGGCACCTGCGCGACGACCGCACGACCACCCTCAGCACCGACCACGGGGGAGCCCCATGACCATCCCGACCATCCCGATCGCCCTGACCCAGCTGCGCCGGCCCGAGCGGCCGGCGGGCCTCCTCGTCGTCGGGCCCTCGCTCGGCACCGCCGTTGCGCCGCTCTGGGCGGCCTGCGTCGCCGAGCTGCCCGACGACCTCGCCGTCGTCGGCTGGGACCTGCCCGGCCACGGCGCCAGCCCCGCGCATGACCAGCCCTTCAGCGTGCAGGACCTCGCCAACGCCGTCGCCGATGCGACCGAGGACGTCCGCGCCACGGCCCGGCGACCCGTTGCGTATGCCGGCGTGTCCCTCGGAGGCGCCGTCGCCCTCGCCCTCGCGATCGACCACGCCGACGCCTTTGCGGGGGTCGTGAGCATCGCCTCGGGCGCGAAGATCGGTGAGGCCGACGGTTGGCACGAGCGCGCCGACCTCGTGCGCCGGGCCGGCACCCCGGTCATGGTCGAGGGCTCGGCGAAGCGGTGGTTCGCGCCGGGATTCATCGAGCGCGAGCCTGCCTGCGCCACCGACCTGCTCACCTCGCTCCAACACGCCGACAGCGCCAGCTACGCGCGGTGCTGCGAGGCCCTCGCCGCTTTCGACGTGCGCGACGACCTCGAGGGCGTCGCCGTGCCGGTGCTGGCCCTCGCCGGCGAGCTCGACGAGGTCGCCCCGCCGCCGATGTCCGAGCTCGTGGCCGACCGCTCCGGCGGCTCCTGGGGCGTCCTCGCGGGCGCGGCCCACCTGCCTCCGGCCGAGCAGCCGAAGGCGACGGCGCACCGGATCGCGGACTTCCTCGACACGCTGCGGGCAGGAGGCATCGCATGAGTGACGACAGCCGCTCGCGCACGGCGGGCCAGGCGCACGCCGAGGGCATGGCCGTGCGGCGCGAGGTGCTCTCCGACGCGCATGTCGACCGCGCGCAGGCAGGCACCACCGCATTCACCGAGACCTTCCAGGACCTCATCACCCGCTACGCGTGGGGTGAGATCTGGACCCGTCCGGGCCTCGACCGCCGCACCCGCAGCGCGATCACCCTGACCGCCCTGGTCGCCCGCGACCACTGGGACGAGTTCGCCATGCACGTGCGCGCGGCCCGACGCAACGGGCTCAGCGTCGACGAGATCCAGGAGGTGCTGCTCCAGGCGGCGATCTACCTCGGGGTCCCCTCGGCCAACCACGCGTTCGCCGTCGCCGGGCAGGCGCTCGCCGAGTACGAGAAGGACCCCACCAACGACCGTGACCGCGAGGGCGGTCCAGGAGCAGGAGACCGGTGATGACCACCGCCGCATACGTCTACGACGCCGTCCGCACCCCCTTCGGCCGCTTCGGCGGTCAGCTCGCCGGCACCCGACCCGACGACCTCGCAGCCCACGCCGTCAGGCAGCTCGTGAGCCGCGCGCCGGGCCTGGCCGACGGGGGCTTCGGCGAGCAGGTCGACGAGGTCGTCCTCGGCAACGCCAACGGCGCCGGCGAGGAGAACCGCAACGTGGCGCGCATGGCCACCCTCCTCGCGGGCCTGCCGACGAGCATCCCCGGCTCGACCGTCAACCGCCTGTGCGGGTCGAGCCTCGACGCTGCGATGGTCGCGTCACGCTCGATCGAGACGGGCGACGCCGAGATCGTCATCAGCGGAGGCGTGGAGTCCATGAGCCGTGCCCCCTGGGTGCTTCCCAAGACCGAGAAGCCTTATCCCGCAGGCGATCTCGCGCTGGCCTCGACGACGCTCGGGTGGCGACTCGTGAACCCTGCCATGCCCGCCGACTGGACCGTCTCGCTCGGTGAGGCGACCGAGCAGCTCCGGGAGAAGTACGGCGTCACCCGCGAGCGGCAGGATGCCTTCGCCGCCCGGTCGCACCGTCTCGCCGACCAGGCCTGGGCCGACGGCTGGTACGACGACCTCGTCGTCCCGGTCCCGGGCGTCGACCTCGCCCGCGACGAGTCGATCCGGCCCGACACGACGGAGGAGCGCCTCGCCGGGCTGCGCACGTCGTTCCGCAAGGAGGGCGGCACCGTCACCGCCGGCAACGCCTCGCCGCTCAACGACGGCGCCTCGGCCGTGCTGCTCGGCAGCGAGGGCGCCCACGACGAGATCGGACTCGACCCGCTCGCTCGCGTCGCCGGGCGCGGCGCGAGCGCCCTCGAACCGCAGTACTTCGGCTACGCGCCCGTCGAGGCGGCCAACGCGGCCCTCGCGCGCGCCGGCATCGGCTGGGGCGACGTCTCCGCCGTCGAGCTCAACGAGGCCTTCGCCGCCCAGTCGCTCGCCTGCCTCGACGCGTGGCAGATCGATCCCGAGATCGTCAACCGGCACGGTGGCGCCATCGCCATCGGCCACCCGCTCGGTGCCTCGGGCGGACGCATCCTCGGCACCCTCGCCCGAGACCTCCAGCGCACCGGGGCTCGCTGGGGCGTGGCCTGCATCTGCATCGGCGTCGGGCAGGGCCTCGCCGTCGTGCTCGAGAACGTCAGCGCAGGAGTCACGTCGTGACCACACGGCATACGCAAGAGCCATCGAACACAAGGGAACTGACATGGTGACCATCACCCAGAGCGCGCTCGACGCGGTCGCCGACATCCCCGACGGCGCAACGGTGCTCATCGGGGGCTTCGGGCCGGCAGGACAGCCGGTCGAGCTCATCGAGGCCCTCGTCGAGACCGGCACGCGCGACCTCACTGTCGTCAACAACAACGCCGGCAACGGCGACGTCGGCCTCGCCGCCCTCATCGGCGCGGGGCGCGTGCGCAAGGTCATCTGCTCGTTCCCGCGGCAGCACGACAGCCACCAGTTCGACGCGAAGTACCGGGCCGGCGAGATCGAGCTCGAGCTCGTGCCGCAGGGCAACCTCGCCGAGCGCATCCGCGCCGCGGGCGCCGGCATCGGTGCCTTCTTCACGCCCACGGGCTACGGCACGCCGCTCGCCGAGGGCAAGGAGGTGCGCGAGATCGACGGTCGGCACTACGTGCTCGAGCTTCCCATCCGTGCCGACTACGCCCTCGTCAAGGCGCACCGGGCCGACGGCGTCGGCAACCTCACCTACCGCAAGACCGCCCGCAACTTCGGGCCGATCATGGCCGCGGCTGCCACGACGACCATCGTCCAGGTGCACGAGGTGGTCCCGACCGGCGCGATGGACCCCGAAGTGGTCGTCACGCCGGGCATCTACGTCGACCGCGTCGTCGTCGTGCCGACCGCCGCGACCCCCCGACCGGAGGAGGACCAGTGAGCTCCCTGCAGACCCCGTCGACCTTCATCGAGGGCCCGACCCGGCTGGGCAAGGCCGAGCTGGCCGCCCTCGTCGCCGCCGACATCCCCGACGGCGCCTTCGTCAACCTCGGCATCGGCCAGCCCACCCTGGTGTCCAACTACCTCGCCCCCGACAGCGGCGTCACGCTGCACACCGAGAACGGCATGCTCGGCATGGGGCCCGAGGCGCACGGTGACGACGTCGACCCCGACCTCATCAACGCCGGCAAGATCCCGGTGACCGAGCTGCCCGGTGCCTCGTACTTCCACCACGCCGACTCGTTCGCCATGATGCGCGGCGGCCACCTCGACATCTGCGTCCTCGGCGCCTACCAGGTGTCGGCCCGCGGTGACCTCGCCAACTGGCACACGGGCGAGCCCGGCGCGATCCCGGCCGTCGGGGGCGCCATGGATCTCGCCATCGGGGCGAAGGACACCTTCGTGATGATGACCCTGCAGACACGCGAAGGGCAGAGCAAGCTCGTCGAGGCGTGCACCTACCCGCTCACCGGGGTGGGCTGCGTGAGCCGCATCTACACCGACGTGGCGGTCTTCCTCATCGACCGCGACGGCGACCACGGTGGCGGTGGCGACGGCTCGGTCGTCGTGCGGGAGACCCACGGGGTCACCTTCGAGGAGCTCGAGGCCCTCGTCCCGGTGCCGCTGCGGCGCCCCTGACAGACCCGGTGGATCACGCTGTGGCTCAGTCGAGCCGGAAGGAGGCACATGTCCGAGTCAGCCGCCGGCGGTGAGATGGTGCGGTCGGTCGCCAAGACGCTCGACGTCATCCGCGCCTTCGACGCAGAGCACCGCGACCTCACCCTGAGCGACGTCGCCCGCCGCACCGGGCAGACCAGGGCCAGCGCGCGGCGCTTCCTGCTCTCGCTCGAGTCGCTGGGCTTCGTGCGCAGCGACGGTCAGCTGTTCTCGCTGACGCCGCGTGTCCTGTCGCTCGGCCACGCCTTCCTGTCGTCGCTCAGGCTGCCCGACGTCGCCGAGCCGCACCTCAAGAACCTCACGGCGCAGCTGGGCGAGTCGACCTCGGCGTCCGTCTTCGACGGCGACGACATCGTCTACGTCGCACGCGTCCAGGCCCGCCGCATCATGGCCGTCGAGATCCGCGTCGGCACACGGTTCCCCGCCTACGCCACCTCGATGGGTCGCGCGATGCTGGCCTTCGCGCCCGCGAACGCCCTCGAGGCCTACCTGGGTCGGGTGCGTCTCGAGCCCCTGACTCCGCGAACCGTGTCCGACCCGGTGGCTCTGCGTGCCGAGCTGGAACGCGTCCGCGAGCGCGGCTGGGCGGTCGTCGACCAGGAGCTCGAGATCGGCCTGCGCTCGCTGGCCGCACCCGTCTTCAACCCCCGGGGGGAGGCGATCGCCGCCATCAACGTGTCGACGACCAGCGCCTCGTCGGGGCGGTTCGCCGACGACGAGCTCGCCCGGTTGCTCGTCGACACGGCGGGTGCCATCGGCGACGACCTGCGCCTCGCCCGCCCCGAGATGGCCGACGAGCCGCAGCGGTGGGGTTCCCCGCGCCTCGACGGCTGACCGGGCGCACGCGCGCCCCCCGTTCGATGTGTTCGGCGGTCCCCAGGTGACCGTCGAACACATCGAACCGGCTGCTCAGGCGTCTGCGGCCAGCTGCGTGAGTCGGGCGATCGCGAGCTCATAGCCCTGCGTGCCACAGCCGACGATGACGCCGTCGACGACGTCGGAGAGGTAGGAGTGCCCGCGGAACGACTCGCGCCGGTGGACGTTGCTGATGTGCACCTCGATGACGGGAGCCGTCACCACGGCCAAGGCGTCGCGGATCGCCACCGACGTGTGCGTGTAGGCCGCGGCGTTGACGACGAGGCCGGCGGTGGAGTGACGCAGCTCCTGGATGGCGTCGACGAGCTCGCCCTCGTGGTTGCTCTGGCGGAAGTCGAGCTCGAACCCGGCCGCTTCGGCCGCGCGCCGGCACCTCTCCCGGACGTCGTCGAGCGTCTCGTGGCCGTAGACCTCCGGTTGGCGCTCGCCGAGCAGGTTGAGGTTGGGGCCGTTGAGCACGGCGATGCGCTGGTGTGAGGTCATCTGACGGGTCCTTCGTTCGGGGCGGGTGGGGGAGTGGTGGGCGCCGGGCCGGTCGAGCCGCGGACGACGAGCTGCGTCGGCGCGACGATGTCGGCGGGGGCGTCGTTCTCCTTCCGGGCCTGCTCGCGCACGAGCGCGACGAGCAGGTCGACGGCAGAGCGCCCGGCCTGCTCGGTGCGGTCGCTCAGGGTCGTGAGCGGGGGGTCGCAGAAGTCGGCGCCGAAGATGTCGTCGAAGCCGACGATGCTGACGTCGCCCGGCACGGAGACGCCGCGGGCCTTCATCCGCTTGAGGGCTCCGATGGCCATGAGGTCGTTGTGCGCGATGACGGCCGTGGCGCCGTCGGCCAGTGCGGCCTCGCCGGCGAGCAGGCCGCCCTCGACGGAGGGGTGATAGGGGCCGAGCCGCCGCACCTTGAGGCCGTGCTTCTTTGCAGCAGAGGAGATTCCGGCCCATCGTTGACGTCCCAGCCATGACTCGGGCGGCCCTGCCAGGAAGATCGCGCGGCGGTGACCGAGGGCCACGAGGTGCTCGACGATCTGGCGCGTTCCGCCCTGCTGGTCGGGGCTGACGCTCGTCACCCCCGGCACCCGCCGGTTGACGAGGACGACGGGCATCGCCGCGTCGAACTGGAGGACCTTCGCGTCGGGGAGCCGGCTCGAGCCGAGGAGGAAGCCGTCGACGCCGGGGGCGAGCCGCTCGACCATCCGGGCCTCGGCGCGGGCGTTCTCCTCGCTGTCGCCGATGACGAGGATGTGCCCGGTGGCCTCGGCCTGCCGCTCGGCGCCGCGGATGAGCCCGGAGAAGTACGGGTTGGTGATGTCGGGCAGGACGAGGGCGAGGGTGGCCGTGCGTCCGGTGCCCAGGGCGCGAGCGGCCGGGCTCGCGCGGTAGCCGAGACGGGCCGCCACCTGCTGCACGTGCTCCCGGGTCACGACGTTGACGCGGTCGGGGTTCGTCAGCGCGCGCGACACGGTCGAGGCGGCGACCCCGGCCTCGCGGGCCACGTCGGTGATGGTCACGGCGTGAGGGCGTCTCGTGGACGGCATGTGGCAAATTTTGGCAAACGTTTGCCAGTCATTGCAAGCCATCTCTACCGTCGAGACAGCCCACCGACGAACACCGCCGTTCTCGTCAGCACCACGTGCAAGCCCGTCAGGGCGACGAGGTGGCCCGCACAGGAGGATCGACAATGACGCCAGTCCCCAGCCCCGAAGGCCCCGAGTCCGTGGCCGAGCCCACCCCGACCACGCACGAGCCGGCGCGCACCCCGAAGAAGGCGGCCATCGCCGCCTGGGTCGGCAGCGCGCTCGAGTACTACGACTTCGTCATCTACGGGACGGCGGCCTCGCTGATCTTCCCCAAGATCTTCTTCCCCGAGGGCAACACGGCAGCGGCGACCGTCGCCTCCCTCGCGACCTTCGGCGTCGGCTACGTCGCGCGTCCCGTCGGGTCGTTCCTGCTCGGCCACGTGGGAGACAAGCTCGGCCGCAAGAAGGTGCTCATCTTCACGCTCCTGCTCATGGGCGTCTCGACCTTCCTCGTCGGGTGCCTGCCCACCTACCAGAGCGTCGGCATGCTCGCGCCGGTCCTGCTCGTCGTCCTGCGTCTGCTCCAGGGCCTCTCGGCAGCGGGGGAGCAGGCCGGGGCCAACTCCATGTCGTTCGAGCACGCCCCCGACCACCGCCGCGGCTTCTTCACGAGCTGGACGCTGAGCGGCACCCAGGGTGGTCAGGTGCTCGCCCCGGCCGTCTTCCTCCCGCTCGCGGCTCTCCTCCCCGAGGACCAGCTGCTGTCGTGGGGCTGGCGCGTCCCGTTCTTCCTCAGCGCCGTCGTGGTCGTCGTCGGCTTCGTCATCCGCCGCACGCTCGACGAGACCCCGGCCTTCGAGTCGGAGGTCGAGTCGCGGCCGGCCCCGCGCACCCCGCTCTCGGTCCTGCTGCGCGACCACTGGCGTGCCGTGCTGCGCGTGATGTTCGCGGCGTTCGTCGCCATGGTGAACACGCTCTACACCGTCTTCGCCCTGGCCTTCGCGACGAAGGACGCCTACGGCGTCGGCTTCAGCTCCACCTTCATGCTGTGGGTCGCGATCATCTCCAACCTCGTGGCGATCGCCGTGATCCCGTTCTGGGGCAGCGTCTCCGACCGGGTGGGCCGCAAGCCGGTCTTCCTCGGCGGCCTGGCGGGCTCCGCAGTGCTCTCCGCGGCCTACGTCGCCGTCATCGCCAGTGGCAACCAGGCGCTCACCGCGGTCGTCGGCGTCCTGCTCGCCGGCATCGTCTACAGCGCGACGAACGCCGTCTGGCCGTCGACGTACGCCGAGTACTTCCCGACCAGCGTCCGACTGTCGGGCATGGCCATCGGCACCCAGTTCGGCTTCGCGCTCGCCGGTTTCACGCCGACCATCGCCGCAGCGCTCCTCGGCGACACCGGCGACGGCTGGCCCAAGGTTGCCGCCTTCGCCGTCGTCGCCTGCGCCATCTCGGCCGTCGCCGTCGCCACCGGCCCGCGGGGCACCCACAAGGTGCCGACGAACGAGCTCGGACGCGCCACCGTCCGCGCCTCGGCGCCCGTGCGCACCACCGCCGTCACCCGCGAGGCGACGCGCTAGAGCGGTCGACAGCAGCCCCCACGAGCAACCAGGGAGAGAGTGCAGATCATGACGTCACAGCAGCGCCGGAGGTCCTTCGCCATCGGGCTCCTCGGAGAGCACATCGGCAGCTCCCTCGCCGCGCCGCTCCAGGAGGAGGAGGCGGCGGCCGCGGGTCACGCGCTGACCTACCGGCTCGTCGACGCGGCCGAGCTGGGTCTCGGCCCGGGCGATGCCGCCGACGTGCTGCGCTGGGCGGTGCGCCTCGGCTTCGACGGGCTCAACGTCACGCACCCGTTCAAGAACGTCGTGCTCGACCTCGTCGACGAGGTCTCTCCCGAGGCCGCCGCCCTCGGCGCCGTCAACACCGTCGTCATCCGGGACGGCCGCACGACGGGGCACAACACCGACTGGGTCGGCTTCGCCTCCGCCCTCTCGACGACGCTGCCACAGGCCGCCGGGCAGGACGCCCTCCTGCTCGGCGCCGGGGGCGCCGGCGTCGCCGTCGGCTACGGGGCGCTGCGCGCCGGGGTGCGGCAGCTGCTCGTCTCCGACACGTCGCCCGAGCGGGCCCGGGCCGTCGTCGACCGGCTCGAGGCCGCCGTCGGCCCGGGTCGCGCCCGCGTGCACCTCGACGTCGCCTCCGCCCTCGAGCAGGTCGGCGGCCTCATCCAGGCCACGCCGGTCGGCATGTCGAGCTCACCGGGTATGCCGCTCGACCCCGCCCTGCTCCGGCCGAGCCAGTGGGTGGCCGAGATCATCTACTTCCCGCTCGAGACCGAGCTCGTCCACGCGGCACGGGCGATCGGGTGCGCCACGATGACCGGCGGCGCGATGGCCATCCACCAGCACGCGACGGCATACGGCCTCTTCACGGGGGAGCGCGCGAACGTGGAGCGCATGACCGAGCACTTCACCCGGCTCACCGGGCTGCAGGTGCTCGGCGTCGACCCGGTGACCGAGACGACCACCGTCGCCACCCGAGCGGTGTGAGGAGCACTGATGCGCAAGGGAATCGCAACCGTCTCGATCAGCGGCAGCCTGGACGTCAAGCTCGAGGCCATCGCCGCGGCGCGCTTCGACTCGGTGGAGCTCTTCGACGCCGACGTCGTGTCGTCGCCGCTCGGGCCGGAGGCGATCGCCCGACGGTGCGCCGACCTCGGCCTCGACATCGACCTCTTCCAGCCGCTGCGTGACCTCGTCGGCCTCACCCCCGACGTCTTCACCGACCGGCTGCGCTTCGCCCGCGCCAAGTTCGAGCTGATGGAAAGGCTCGGTGCGACCCGTGCCCTCGTGTGCTCCGCCGTGCACCCGGCCTCCGTCGACGACCCCGACCTCACGGCCGAGCAGCTCGGCGCGGTCGGTGCCGTCGCCGCCGAACACGGCTTCACGCTGGCCTACGAGGCACTGGCCTGGGGCACCCACGTCAACCGGTTCGGTCAGGCGCGGCACATCGTCGAGAAGGCCGACCTCGCCAACGTCGGGGTCGCCGTCGACACCTTCCACCTGCTCGCGCGCGGTGACGGGCCCGAGGCGCTCGCGGGCCTCGCCGGGGACCGCATCGCCTTCGTCCAGATCGCCGACGCGCACGGCCTCAGCATGGACGTCCTCGAGTGGAGCCGCCACCACCGCTGCTTCCCGGGCCAGGGGGTGCTCGACGTCGAGGGGGTCGTCGGCGCCTGCGTCGAGGCCGGCTACCGCGGCCCGCTCTCGCTCGAGGTCTTCAGCGACATCGTGCGCGAGGCCGACCCCCGCGACACGGCGCGCGACGCGATGCGGTCGCTGCTGCACCTCGAGGAGCAGCTGCGTCGCAGGTGGGACGGCGTCGACGCGCCCGAGGCGTCGGACCGCGGGCGGCGACCGCGTGTCGAGCTGTTCGACCCGCCGCCGGCACCGACCGCGCCCACCGTGGACGTCGTGGAGCTGGCGGTCGCACCCGGCGACTCCCGCACGCTCGGCTTCTTCACGAGCCTTGGGTTCACGGCCGACGAGGGCGGCGCCGACACGTCCGGCGCGCCGGACCGCACCGTCCTGCGCAACGGCGAGGCGGTGGTCGTCCTCGACGCGCGCTCCGACCTCGAGCTGCGCCGCTCCGCGGCGGCCCAGCGTCCGCACGTCGCGGCGATCGGCGTCAGCGGTGACGCCGAGTCCGACCTGCCGGCCCGCGCCCAGGCGCTGCACTGGCCCGTCGTCGAGGCCACGGAGGGCGCTCGGCGGGTGCGGGCCACCCGCAGCCCGGCCGGCGTCGAGGTGCACCTCGACGGCCAGCCGCTCGCAGCCTCCCCGCTCGCCGACGACGGCTGGGGAGGGCTCGACCACATCGGCTTCGCGATCGACACCGACCGTTCCGACGCCGAGGTCTCCTTCCACCGCACGCTGCTCGGCCTGAGGCCCGGACCCGTCAGCGAGTTCATCGACCCCGCCGGCCGCCTGCGCAGTCGCGTCCTCCAGCCCGAGGCGGGCTCGCTGCGGGTGGTGCTCAACATCGCGGTGCGGGCCCCCGGGGTGCCCACGTGGACGGGGGTCAACCAGCTGGCGTACGCGTGCACCGACCTGCTCGACCGCGCCGAGGTGCTGCGCGGGGCGGGGACGCCGCTCCTGCCGGTGCCGGACGCGTACTACGACGACCTCGCCGCACGGCTCGACCCCGACCCGGCGCTCGTCTCGCGCCTGCGCCGGCTCGGCGTGCTCTATGACCGCGACGACGCGGGGGGCGAGCTCTTCCACCTCTACACCCCGCTCGTCGCCGGCCGCTTCTACGTCGAGCTGCTCGAGCGTCGCGGTGGCTACCGCGGGTTCGGGGCGGCGAACACGCCCGTCCGCCTCGCCTCCCAGGCGGCGACCCCGTGGCTGTGAGGCCGGCTGCAAGAAAAGTGCTGAGGTGTCCGACCGCTGGGCCGGACTCGACAGGCGCTGAGGTAAGCCTTACCTTATCGACGTGATCATCTGTCAGTGCGCGGCCGTGAGCGACGGCGACGTCGTGCGTGCCGTCGAAGCGGGAGCCCACAACCTCTCGTACGTCTGCCAGACCACCGGTGCCGGCCAGGACTGTGGCTCGTGCGTCTTCTCTGTGCGGCGGGTCATCTGCCAGCATGAGCAGGCCCAGCGAGACACATTCCTGGAGGTGGAAGGTGCAGCCAGCTAGCCCTCGCGTCACGGAGCTCCTCAACGACGCCCTGACCTTCGAGCTGACGGTCACGAACACGTACTTCCTGCATGCCCGCATGCTCGACAACTGGGGTTTTCCCAAGCTCGGCAAGGTCTTCTACGACCTGTCGATCGACGAGATGCGCGATGCCGACGACCTCATCAACCGGATCCTCATGTTCGACGGTCACCCCAACGTGCAGAAGCTGGGTGCCATCCACATCGGCGAGACGCCGGAGGAGATGCTGGCGCTCGGCCTCGAGAGCGAGAAGGCGGCCGTGGCCCAGTTCAACGCCGCGGCCAAGGAGTGCCACGAGCTCGGCGACCACGGCACCGCGAGCGTCTTCGAGGAGATGGTCCGCGACGAGGAGCGCCACGCGGACTGGTTCGAGACCCAGGTCGACGCACTCGGCCGCCTGGGCGCGGCGGCGTACCTGTCGCAGCACCTGACCGCCGGTGAGGGGCCCGAGTGACCCCAGGGGTGATGGACGGCGCGTGACCCGGCTGTGACCCGGTTGCGACCCGGTTGTGGCCCGGCCCCCTGCGCCCCTCCACGAACGCCTGGGGCCGGGCGACCGCAATGGCCCGAGCCGGGCGGATCGGTCACCGGCGGCGCCAGGTCCCCTGCGCCGGACGCCGTGGTCGCTCCCCCCGGAGCAACCACGTGACTCCCGCCCGGTCGTCGAGTCACACGGAACCGTCGACCGGCAGGGCAAGCATCACCCATCCGCTCGCGGCGGAGGATCAGCCGGCGGCGGACAGAGGCCATCCCCCTTCGGGGGAGAAGCCCTCCCCGGCATCGGGAGAAATCGGGCCGTCGGCGGACTAGCCTTGGCACCGTGCCGCTCAGCGACCCCGTAGTGCGCGCCCTGCGCCACGCCGACCAGAAGATGCACGAGGTGGGGCGCGGCGACGTCTTCGGCGTCTATGACGCGTGCCGGGCCGCGGTGTCGGCGATCGCACCCGTGGACGACTTCTACATCGCCCTCGTCAAGGACCGCGACCGACGCATCTCCTACCCCTACCTGTTCAGCAACGGTCACTACCTCGAGACGGGCAGCCTGACGTACGGCCCGGGTGGGGTGGTCGCCTGGATCGCGGCGTCGCACAAGCCGTACCGCTTCCGCGACGACGACGGGGCGCTGCTCAACCGTGGCGTGCGGTTCGGCGACGACGAGCTCTCGGCGGATGCCGCGATCGTCCCGATGATCGGCGAGGACGGGCTCGTCGGCATCATCGGCGCCCTGAGCGACACGCCCTCGGTCTTCACCGACGAGGTGGTCACCGCGATGACGTGGCTCGCGGGTGTCGTGCTCGACCGGGTGCAGGCCGCCGATCCCGGACGCCGCCTCGACCTCAGCCTCGTCTACCCCGAGCTGGAGGACGACGGCCGGGCCGGCGCCCTCCTGGCGGTCAACCGCACGTCGTCGGCGCTGACCGGAATGGCCACCGAGATCGACGAGCTGCGCGACGAGCTCGACGCACTGACTGCGGACGGCACGCTCGACGCGCGGCTCGCAGCGCTGAGCCGGCGCTGCTTCGAGGTGCAGGCCGCCATCATCACGCGGGTGGGCCAGCACGCCTCCGTCGACGGGCCCGGTGAGGCGCGCCCCGACCCGCTCGAGGGTCTCTCGCCGCGCGAGCGCGACGTCGTCGCCCTCGTGACGAGCCGCACCGGAGACCCGGGCAACGCCGGCATCGCCCGCGCCCTCGACATCGGCACCGCCACGGTCAAGACGCACATCTCGTCGGCACTGGGCAAGCTCGGGCTGCAGCACCGCAGCGAGCTGCGGTGGCTCGTCCACGGGCGTCCGGGGCCCGTCGGGCTGACGGAGGACTGACCGCAGGCTGACCGCCGACCGACCGCGGGCCGACCGGACCACGCGTCCCCGGCCGTATGCCGTCCCGCCGGGACGTACTGGCGCGCGCGGCGGCATACGGCTCGAGTCTCAGGCGGTGCCTGAGCGCAGCAGGTCGAGCAGGGAGCGCGCCTCGTCGGCGCAGGCCGCGCAGCCGAGCAGGTGGTGCTCCATCGCAGCGTCGTGGTGGTGCGGGTCGGCGAGGACCGCCTCGACGTGGACGTCCATGCGCTCGAAGCACTCGTCGCACGACAGCCAGGGCGTCGTGTCGACCAGCAGCGCGTCGACGGCACGGGGTGGCAGCGGCGAACGGGGTCGGGGGGTGGTCATCGGGCGCCTCCGGTGGGGGAGAGGTAGCCCCGCTCCGTGAGCTCGGCGCGGAGCCGGCGGCGGGCCTCGTGCAGGGTCTTGTAGAGGGCGCCCCGGTTGGTGCCGAGCCGCTCGGCCAGCACGTCGATGGGCACCTCGTCGACGAGGAGGGCCACCGCGATGCGGCGCTGGTAGGGCGTCAGCGCGGTGCTCATCGCGCGGGCGAGCGCGCTCGCGAGGTCGGCGGCCTCGGCGGAGTGCTCGGCGTCGTCGTGGTCGGAGGCGGGTATCGTGCCGAGGTCGAGGTCGCGCAGCTCCACCTCGCGGCGCCGCCACTGGAGGCGTCGCACGTCGGACGAGGCCTGCAGGATCGCGAACTTGAAGGCCCACGTGGTGAACCGGCTGCGGCCCTCGAAGCTGTGCAGCTTGCCGAGCAGGGCGGTCATGGCCTCGTCGGCGGCCTGCTGCACGACGACCTCGACCGCGGCTGGGGAGTCGTCGGGCAGGGCGTGACGCAGGCGCCAGACCTGGTGGGCGGCCGCCCGCACCATGAGCTGGTGCAGCAGCCGCAGTGCGTGCTGCTGCTCCGGGCCGGGTGTCGAGAGCGCCACGACCCAGTCGACGGGCTCGGTGCGTGCCGACCCGGCGAGCCCGCCCGGGGGGACCGGGCGGGTCGTCGTGCCCGGTCCGCCGCCGGGTGGGGGGAGGTCGTCCCGGCTCAGGGCGGTCACCGGGACCCCCGGGGGTCGTCGGCGGGGGCGAGGATGCGGGCGGCGAGCTCGGGCGGGCAGCCGGCGTCGACGAGCTGGAGCAGCGCGTGCAGGTCGACCCGCTGGCGCGCCAGCGCCTCCGCGAGAGCGGCCGGGAAGCCGGCCTCGCGCAGCCGGCACACGCGCCACGCGACGACGTCGAGCGGCGGGCCGGGCGAGAGGCACGGCGCCCTGTGGCTGGTCTGCTGGATGGTCATGCCTCGTTGGCTGCAGGCAGCCGTCCCGGTCTTACCCGGCCCGCGCAGCAGGGCGTGGCCACGGTCGGAGCGTCTGCTCCCGCCGGTAAGACGCGTGCCCGTCCGTGCCGCCAACACGGTGCAAGCCTCCCACCGCTGCCTGCCCGCGTCACGGGCTGCCGCCACGGGAGGACGACCTGGAGACCGACCCTGGAGGTCAGCATGGCCACGACCCTCAGCCCCACAGGGGCCCCGACATCCCACGCGCGCAGCGACGCGACGTACCAGGCGTACGCCGTGCTGCGCGCCGCCTTCACGGTCGCACCGATCGTGTTCGGCCTCGACAAGTTCACCAACCTGCTGGTGCAGTGGGACCGCTACCTCGCGCCCGTGCTGTCGGACCCGCTGCCCGTCACGCCGCACCAGGCCATGTATGCCGTCGGCGTCATCGAGGTCGTCGCGGGGATCGTCGTGTTCCTGCACCCGCGCCTCGGTGCTGTCGTGGTCGCGGCCTGGCTCGCCGGCATCATCGTCAACCTGCTGCTCGTCCCGGGCTTCTACGACGTCGCCCTGCGCGACTTCGGGCTGCTGCTGGCAGCGGTCGCCCTGCAGCGCCTCGCCACGCGCTTCGACCCGCGGCCCACCCTCTGGCCGCTGCGCCGCTCGTAGGTCGCCGAAGAGGTGGTCGAGCGCGCCCCGTCGGGCCGGACGGCATTCGCCCGTCCCGACGGGGGCGCCCGCGCCGTCGGGTCTGGTCCCGGCCGGACGGCCGGCCGGGACCGCTCTCAGGCGCTGGTCGGGTGCGGGAAGACGAGCGGCTCGCCGAGCAGCTGGAGGCTGACGACGGTGCCGGCCGGCGGCACGTCCTGCCCGCGCACCCGGGCCCGCACGATTGCGGGTGCGCCGGCGGGGTCGCCGTCGCGCGCTTCGGTGCCGAGGTCGAGGTCGATGAGGGCATCGTGCCCGAAGTAGGTCGACGAGAGCACGGTGGCGGGACGGCCGGAGCCCTGGGCCACGAGCGCGATCTGCTCGGGACGCAGCAGCACGTCGACGGGTCCGTCGGGCACGTGCTCCACCGAGACGACCCCGAGCGCGTGGCGCACGGTTCCGGCGTCGGCCCGGCCGGCGAGCGTCACCGCGTCGCCGAGGAACCCGGCCGACCGGGTGTCGGCGGGACGGTCGTAGACGTCGGCCGGCGAGCCCACCTGCGAGAAGCGCCCGTCGTGCATGATCGCGACCTGGTCGGCCATCGACAGCGCCTCGGACTGGTCGTGGGTGACGAGGATCGACGTGACGCCTTGGCGGCGCAGCACGTCGGCGACGGCCTCGCGCGTCGAGGTGCGCAGCGCCGCGTCGAGCGACGAGAAGGGCTCGTCGAGCAGCAGCACCTTGGGCCGGCGCGCGAGAGCACGGGCGAGCGCGACGCGCTGCTGCTGGCCACCCGAGAGCTGGTCGGGCCGGCGGTCGGCGAGGCTCACGTCGAGCCCGACGAGACGCAGCAGCTCGCCCAGGCGCGCCGTGTCGCGACGGGCCGCACGGTCGAGGCCGTAGACGACGTTGGCCCCGACGCTGAGGTGCGGGAAGAGGTTGCCCTCCTGCGCGACGTAGCCCACGCCGCGTCGCTCGGGGGCCCGCCACAGGCCCGGCCCGACGACGACGTCGTCGCCGAGGGCGACCGAACCGCTGTCGGGCGCCTGGAAGCCGGCGATGACGCGCAGCAGCGTCGTCTTGCCGCAGCCCGACGGGCCGAGGATGACCGTCGTGGAGGCCTCGGGCACGTGCAGGTCGATGCCCCGCAGCACGGGCTGGCCGTTGTGGGATGCCGTGACATCGGTGATGCGGACCTCGCTCACGTCGCGGTCACCTCCTCCGTTCGTCGCATGAGCAGGTAGGTCACCGGCGCCGACAGGATGACGAGGGCGGCGGCGTACGGAGCAGCGGCAGCGTAGTCGAGCGACTCGCTCGCGGCCCAGAAGGCCGTGGCCAGGGTGCGCGTGCCCGTGGGGGCGAGCAGCAGCGTCGCGGTCAGCTCCGTGGAGACCGCGATGAAGACGAGGGCGAAACCGGCCAGCGTGCCGCGCAGCACGAGCGGCAGCTGGACCCGCAGGAACGCGCGAACCGGGTTGTCACCGAGGGCCCGCGCCGCGTCGCCCAGCTCGGGCGGCAGGTGGGCGAGGGCCGCGCGGATCGAGACCATGGCGCGCGGGACGAAGAGGACGGCATACGCCAGGACGAGCAGCGCCGACGTCTGGTAGACGGACGGCAGATAGCGCACGGCCAGCCCGACGAGGGCGAGCGCGACGACGACACCGGGCAGTGACGAGGCGAGGTAGGTGGAGCGTTCGACGGCCACCGCGACCCACCGGTCGAAGCGGTCGGTCGCCCGCACGACGAGCCACGCGACCGGGAAGGCGGCCACGGTCGTCAGCACCGCGGCGGTGGCTGCGAGACGCAGGCTGCTCCACACCGGGCCGAGCAGGTCGCCGGCCGACAGGGAGTCGGCGCCCATGACGAGCCACCTGCCGATGCTGCCGACCGGCACCACGATGGCGAGCAGCACCAGCAGCCCGATGCCGCCGAGGGCCACCGGCGTCAGGCGGCCGAGGCGAACCGGCGTGGGTCGCTGCGGGGTGCCGCGGCCGAGTCGCGCGTGCCGGGCGCGCCCGCGGCTCACGAGGTCGATGGTGAGGAAGGCGAGGCAGAGGGCCAGCAGCGCCGAGGCCAGCACGCTGCCCGCCGCGTCGTCGAAGGCCACCTGGTACTGGTCGAGGATCGCCGTCGTGAACGTCGGGAAGCGCACGAGCGCGAGCACCCCGAACTCGGCGAGCAGGTGCAGGGCGACGAGCAGGGCGCCGCCCATGAGGGCCGGGCGCAGCTGCGGCAGCGTCGCGCGCAGGAACGCCCGCCACGGGCCGAGGCCGAGAGAGCGGGCCGTGTCCTCGAGGCTGCGGTCGAGCCCGCGCAGGACCGCAGCGACGGGGAGGAAGACGAAAGGGAAGTACGAGAGAGAGGTGACGAGCACCGCGCCCGTCAGGCCGTTGAGGTCGGGTCGAATCGACACCCACGCGTACGCGTTGACGAAGGCCGGGACCGCCAGCGGGCACACGAGCACGACCCGCCACAGACCCGCCAACGGCAGGTCGGTGCGCTCGACGAGCCACGCCGCGGCCACCCCGAGCACGACGGTGATCGACACCGTCAGCACGACAAGCGACAGCGTGTTGCCGAGGAGCTCACCCACCCGCGGGCGCCACAGCAGCTGGGCCGCCTTCTCGGGGCCGACGGCGAGGGCCTTGGTGACGATGACGACGAGCGGCGTGCAGCAGACGAGCGCGACCAGCCCGGCCACGAGCCGGGACGCCACGGAGCCCGGTCGCCAGTGGCGACCGGGCCTGCGGGTGGAGCTGCGTCCGAGCACGTAGGCACTCACGTCAGAGGATGCCCGCCTCGGTCATCATCGAGATGACCTCGGGACCGTTGAGCGTGTAGGGGTCGACGGGCGGGGCCTCGAGCGAGGCGAGCTTGGGCAGGGCCGGGTCGGACTCGACACCCGTGCCGACGGCGTACTCCTTGGCGTCGCTGGACGCGAGGATGCCCTGCCCCTCCTTGCCCGTGACGAAGGCGAGGAACTTCTGGGCGTCGGCCGCGTGCTTGCTCGACGCGAGCACGCCGCCGCCCGAGAGGCTGACGAAGGCGCCGGGGTCCTGGTTCTTGAAGTAGTGCAGCTTCGTGTTGCCGCTGCCGTCCTTGCTGAGCGCCTGGTCGCGGTACCAGTAGTAGTGGTACATGATGCCGACCGGCACCTCGCCGGCGTTGACGGCCTTCATGACGGCGATGTTGTTGTTGTAGATCTTGGCGCCGTCCTTGAGTCCCTTGAGCCAGGCCGCCGTCTTGTCCTTGCCCTCGAGGGCGGCGATGGCCGAGACGATCGCCTGGAAGTCGGCGCCGCCCGCGGCCGCGCCCCAGCGGCCCGACCACTCCGGCTTCTGGAGGTCCATGATCGACGTGGGCAGCTGTGCTTCGGAGATCTTGCTGGGGTTGTAGACGAGCACGGTCGAGCGGGCCGCGATGCCGACCCACTTGCCGGTCGACGGCGCGTACTCCTTGCCGACCTGGCCCAGCGTCGCAGGCGTGACCGGCGCCAGCAGGTTCGCGTTCTGCACGGTGGTCATGGCCGGGGAGTTCTCGGTGAGGAAGACGTCGGCGGGGGAGCGCTGGCCCTCCTGCACGAGCTGGGCCGCCATGGCCGAGTCGCCGCCGTAGCGGATCTGCACGTCGACGCCCGTCTTCTCCTTGAACGCCTTGGCCCATGCGTCGGTGAGGTTCTCGTGCTGGGCGCTGTAGATCGTCAGCTTGCCCGGGTCGAGCTCCTCGCCCGCCTCGAGGCTGCTGCCGCAGGCGGACAGGGCGAGCATGGCTGCGGCGCCCAGTCCGGCGACGAGAGCGGTGCGTCGGGTGGTCACGGGTCCTCCATCGGGTCGCCGAGACCGGAGGCGCGCGGGGCGGCGTCGACACGGACGCCCGGTCTCGGGGGTGTCGGTCGCGTCGACGGCCGACGTGTTCGCTTAGGTTCGCCTTACCTTATTCAATCAGCCGTCATCGTCCCAATCGGCCCGTTCGGTGAGACGCGCCGAGCGGGCCCGTCCGGGTGGGACGACCCTCGCGAAGGCCGCGGCGAGCACCGTAGGTTGGCGACATGACGACGGTTCCCACGCACACCCTCAACGACGGCACGTCGATCCCGGCGATCGGCTTCGGCACCTACCCGCTCACGGGCGAGGACGGCATCCGCGCGATGGTGTCGGCCGTCGAGGCCGGGTACCGGCTGCTCGACACGGCCGTGAACTACGGCAACGAGGCCGAGGTCGGCGAGGCGATCCGCCGCTCGGGGATCGCCCGCGAGGACCTCGTCGTGCAGAGCAAGGTGCCCGGGCGCGACCACGCCTTCGACAAGGCCGTCGCCTCGGTCGAGGGCACGCTCGAGCGGCTCGGCATCGACCAGCTCGACGTCGCCCTCATCCACTGGCCCAACCCGAGCGTCGGCCTCTACGTCGACGCCTACCGCGCCCTCGTCGAGTGCCGCGAGCGGGGCCTCGTGCGGTCGGTCGGCGTCAGCAACTTCACCGAGAAGCACCTCACCGAGATCATCGACGCCACCGGTGTCGTGCCGGTCGTCAACCAGGTGGAGCTGCACCCGCTCTTCCCGCAGGAGCAGCTGAGGGCCGTGCACGACCGCCTCGGGATCCGCACCGAGAGCTGGAGTCCTCTGGGCAAGCGCAACGCCCCGTTCGGCGCCGACCCCGTCGCGGCCGCAGCAGAGGCGCACGGCGTCACCCCGGCGCAGGCGATCCTGCGGTGGCAGGTGCAGCTCGGTGCGTTGCCGCTGCCCAAGTCGGCAGACCCCGAGCGGCAGCGGGCCAACCTCGACGTCTTCGGCTTCGAGCTCGACGACGCCGAGATGGCCGCGATCTCGGCCCTGGGCCGCAAGGACGGTCGGCTCTTCGGTGGTGACCCCGACACGCACGAGGAGATGTGAGGAGCGTGGCCCCCACCCGTTCGTCCCCCCGTGGGGCTACCACGTCACGGGCTACTACGCGCCGAGCTCCCGGTGGGGCCGGCCCGACGACTTCCGCTGCCTCCCGCCGGCTTGGGCAGGCGGGACCGCTCGGGCCGTGCGAGGCTTGCCCGGGTCGCCCGGCCGGGGCGCGCCGGAGTCACGACGAATGGGGGACTGGATGAGGGCCGACCACTACGACAGCTTCGCCCGGAGCTACGCGACGGCGAACGAGGCGGGCCTCTTCAACAACTACTACGCGCGACCGGCGATGATCCAGCTCGCCGGCGACGTGCGCGGTCGCCGGGTGCTCGACGCAGGGTGCGGTTCCGGTCCACTCTTCGACGACCTCCGTGCACGAGGTGCCGACGTGTCGGGCTTCGACTCCAGCGTCGCCATGCTCGAGCTGGCACGCGAACGACTCGGGGACGACGCCGAGCTGCGGGTGGCCGATCTCAGTGAACCGCTCCCGTACGCCGACGGTGAGTTCGACGACGTCGTCGTCTCACTCGTCCTGCACTACCTCGAGGACTGGACCGAGCCGCTCGCCGAGCTGCGCCGCATCCTCAAGCCGGGCGGGCGGCTCCTCCTGTCGGTCAACCACCCTCGCATTCTCGAGTCGAGCGCGCCCGAGGCCGACTACTTCGCCGTCACGAAGTACTCCGAGGAGTACACGTTCGGCGACCAGCAGGCCGTGCTGACCTACTGGCACCGGCCCCTGCACGCCATGTCCGACGCGTTCACCGGGGCGGGCTTCCGCATCGCGCGGATCAGCGAGCCCCCCTTTTCGCCGGACACGCCCCGTGAGCTGCTGCCGCCGGACCTCGGCGACCGGTCCGCCTTCATCTGCTTCATCTTCTTCGTGCTCGAAGCACACTGAGACGGGCTCTGCCGGGTGCGTCAGCCGGGGTCGGTGGAACCCGTCTCGACGACGCGGGCGGCGAGCACGTGCACCTTGACGTTCTGGGCCATGCTCGCCCGGCGCAGCAGGTCGAAGGCCTGGTCGCGGGTCAGCTTGCGCAGCGCCATGAGGACCCCGATGGCGGCGCCGATCTCGCGGCTGTGCCCCAGTGCGGTCTCGAGCTGGGAGGCCTTCGTCTCGGCAGTGTCGAGCCGCTCCAGGGCCTCGAGGAGGTACGCCTCGACGGGCGTCAGCCGTGACGCGCCCGGTGACGTCGCGAAGACGGCGTCGACGTGGGCGGTCACCTCGGCTCGATCGGGAACGACGGACTCGGGTCCTTCGCCCATCGCAGACCCGCGGGACGCACCGGCGGTCTCGTGCGGCTCCATCAGCTGACTTCCTACGAGATCCCCGTCGCCGGCCAGGGCTAGACCGCAACAGGTGAGCATCCAGCCTAGGGGACCGAGGGCGCCACATGAGAAACAGCGAGGTAGGCAGTCGGCTCCGCACCCGCCTGCGGGCACAGAGCGAGGCGGCACCCGCTCGGGGGATCGGGTGCCGCCTCAGTCGTTCCATCGCGGCACGCGCAGGATCGTTACACGGCGGTGACCTCGAGCCCGGCCGAGAGGTCACCCGACCGTCTGCGCCGGGTGGGCCGAACCGTCGTCAGCGACCAGACTCGTCGCGGTGCTGCGCGCCGTACACCGCTGCCTGGGTGCGTCGTTCGAATCCGAGCTTGGCGAGCAGGCCCGAGACGTAGTTCTTCACGGTCTTCTCGGCCAGGTAGAGCCGCTCGCCGATCTGGCGGTTCGTCAGTCCCTCTGCGATGAGGGTGAGGATCTCCTGCTCGCGGTCGGTGAGCGGGGCCACATGGTGCGGCGGGCCGGACTGCGCGCCCGAGTCGGTTCCCGCACCGGTCTCGGCCTCGGGGCGGCGCAAGCGGTCGAGGAGACGCTCGACGAGTGTCGGGTCGATGAGCGAGTGACCTGCCGCGACGTGCGCCACCGCCTCGGTCAGCGACGTGCCGCGGATCTGCTTGAGCAGGTAGCCGGACGCGCCCGCCATCACGGCAGCGAACAGCGCGTCGTCGTCGTCGTACGAGGTGAGGATGAGACACCGCGTGCCAGGGCTGCTGACCTGGACCTCGCGACAGACGTCGATGCCGTTGCCGTCGGGCAGGCGGGCGTCGAGGAGCGCGACGTCGGGAGCGAGGAGCGGGATGCGCCGCAGGGCCTCGGCGGCCGTGCCGGCCTCACCGACGACCGTGAAGCCGTGGTGCGACTCGAGCAGGTCGACGAGCCCGCGGCGCACGATCTCGTGGTCGTCGAGCAGGAAGACCGTGACGGGATCGTGGCCGGGCGCGCCGGTCGCGCCGGTCGCGGGCTGTCGCGTCACAGGTCCAGCCGGGCCGTCCATGTCAGCACCGTCGTCCTCTCGTCGGATAGCAGGGAGCAGGTGCCGCCGCGGGCCACCGCCCGGCTCGTGAGGTTGGCGAGTCCGCGATGCCGGGGCGGCGCCGGCTCACCCACGGCAGTCAGGTCCTCCCCGGGCCGCCGAGTCACGTCGCTGCCCATCGGCCGCTCGCCCATCGGCCGCTCGCCCATCGGCCGCTCGCCCCTCGCAGCGGTCCGACCGCACGGCCCGTCGTCGGTGACCTCGACGGAGAGAGCCCCGTCGGCCACCGCCACGCGGACGTCGACCGCCTGTGCTCCGGCGTGCTTGACGACGTTGGTCAGGGCCTCGCGCAGCACCGCCGTCACGTCGTGCAGCAGGCTGGCTTCGAGCACGCTCGACACGGGTCCGTCGAGGCGCAGCGAGGGCTCGAACCCGAGGGGTGCGGCCGCTGCGGAGACGACCTCGCGCAGGCGCGCCCGCGAGGCGGTGACGCCGGTCGGTTCCTGGAGTTCGAAGATGGACGCCCGGATCTGCCGGATCGTCTCGTCGAGGTCCTCGACGGCCCGACCCAGGATCTCGCGCACGGCGGGCGCGTCGGAGGCGGCGCCGTGCGCCCCGTCGCTGCGCTCGGCCACCGAGTCGAGGGTGAGGCCGATGGCGAAGATCCGCTGGATGACGTGGTCGTGCAGGTCCCGGGCGATCCGGTGCCGGTCCTCGAGGATGGCGACCCGTTCCTCGTCCGCGCGACGGTCGGCGAGCTCCAGGGCCACGGCTGCGTGCGTGGCGAGCTGCTCGGCCATCTCGACGTCCGCGGCGCTGAAGGCGGCCCGACCGGGGCGCCGCGTCACGACGACGGCGCCGCGCACGCCCGCGTCGCCGACGAGCGGGCACGCCATCGCCGCCCCCTCGGAGCCGTCCTGGTCGCCGTCGACGCCGGAACCTGCCTCGGCCTCACCGGGGGCCGGGGCGGTCACCACGGCCCGGCGCTCGCGCATGGCCCTTCCGGCGAGCGACGACGAGGCGGCGTACGAGGTGCCGACGCGGGTCTCGGCGCCGGCTCCCCGCGCGACCTCGACGACGAGCTCGACGAGCTCGACGACGGGCTCGCCCACGGGCGCGGCGACGGGTTCAGCGGCATACGGCGGCCGCGAGGGTGCACGAGCCGACGACGACGTGCCGGCTCCGTCCCCGGGCTGCCGTCGGACGGGCAGGTCGATCGTGGCCGCGTCGGCATCCGCGAGCCGCAGCACGGCATCGGCGATGCGCACGAGCACCGCCTCGCCGAGCCGGGGGCGGAGCAGGTCGCGGCTGATCTCCGCCGAGGCGCGCAGCCACTCCTGCCGGCGCCGCGACTCCTCGTAGAGCCGGGCGTTCTCGATGGCGATGCCGGCGCTCGCGGCGAGTGCGACGACGAGGTCCTCGTCGTCGGAGCTGAAGTCCGCACCGTCGAACCGGTCGGCCAGGTAGAGGTTGCCGTAGACCTGCCCGCGTGAGCGCACCGGCACCCCGAGGAACGTCCGCATCGGCGGGTGTCCAGGCGGGAAGCCGCTCGCGCGGGGGTCGGCGGAGATCGAGTGCAGCCGGATCGGGGCCGCCTCGTCGATGACGGCCCCGAGGACGCCCACGCCGGTGGGTAGGTGCCCGACCTGCTCGACGGTGGAAGGGTCCATCCCGGAGTGCACGAACTGCTCGAGCCGGCCGTCGGCGCCGATGACCCCCAGCGCCGCGTAGTCCGCGCCGGAGACCGTTCTCGCGGCCTCGACGATGCGCCGCAGGACGGCGGGCAGCGCCAGCTCGGACACGACGGACCGGTTGGCGGCGAGCAGGCCGCGGAGGCGGTCCTCCGACGAGTGCGGGCCGGTCGGCCCGGGCGTGACGGTCTCGACCATCAGGAGGCCGCCGTCCACCGGCGCCACGGGCAGCACGACCCGCTCGTGCGGGTGGTTCTCGCCGGCGCCGGCCTCATGCACCAAGGCTAGGACCGAGCTCCCGCGGGCGTGGGCCTTTGCTGGCGCCCGCGCGCACGGCGGCCGGCAGCGTCATCGGCCGGCCGAGGGCGGCCGACGGGCCCCGAACGTGCGCCCGGTGAGACGCTCCACCTCGATGCCGATGAAGAGGTTGCGGGTGCCGGCCGCCCACGGCTCGGCACCGTCGACGGTCCACAGGTGGGTGAGCAGCGCGGGGGACGCCACGGCCTGGGCGCGCCCGCGCGCGATGACGCTCCACCCGGACTGGGCCCGCTCGTCGAGCTCGTCGACCTCGAAGACGACCTGGGCGGGACGCACCAGCTCCGACAGGACGCCGAAGGGCGACGTGCGGAACACGATGAGGTCGGCGACGCAGGCGTAGCTGACGGGGAAGATCTGCGGGCCGTCCCCGGCCGTCCAGCCGATGCGGCCGATGCTGCGTGACTCCAGGAGCGCCTGGCAGTCGGCGGGGCTGAGGTCGGTGCTGGCTGGTCGTCGGCCGGACCGCCTGGCCGGCGGCCCGCCTCGTCCCTGGGTGACGGGGTGCTGGGTCATGGTCATCTCAGCTCCTTCCGGGTCTGGCCTGGGCGGCGCGGCGCTCGCCGGCGTGCAGCGGTCGGCCCCCGCCGACCGGGCGGCCGAGCTCGACGGCGGATGCCGCCCGCGGCTCGGGGGTCACGGCCTTGAGCAGCGCCTTGCAGCGCACGAGCTCGGCCCGGAGGCGCACGAGCTCGGCCCGCAGCTCGAGGAAGCGGACGAGGTGGTCGGCGATGCTCTGCCCCCAGGCCTCGACCGCCCGGAAGTCCGCGCACCATGTCATGGGGATCGTCGCCTGTCCCAGCTGGGCGGCACGGCCGGCGGCAGCGGTCTCGTGCTCCCGTACGCCCGGGGTGGCGGCGGCGCCGGCCTGACCGGCGGCATACGGCGGGGTCCCCTCCGCGCCGCCGCTGACGCGCGGCCACGCCGTGTAGCTGTGGTGGGTGACGTGCAGGTGGTCCACGACCACGACGAGGTCGAAGCCCCGCTCGGTGGTGGTCTTCGCGACGCACGGCCGGCAGGTGACCTGGTGCCCGGCCCGCGCGAGCCCCGTCGCGATCGTCTCGGCGACGGCCTCGTCGATGCCCGCGATCATGAGCTGCACGGAGGCGACGTCGGTGTCGTCGTGGGGGTCCCGGTCTTCGGGCACCCCGCCGGCAGCCGGAGGCGGCGGGGTCGAGTACGTGATGAGGACGGTGCACATGGGCTCTCCCGGTCGGTGTGGGGCGCCGGGCCTGACGCCTCCTCGATGGTGCGACGTGAGCAGGGCCCCGCGACACGGACGAAGGTCGCAGCGGTTCGGGCCGAAGGTCCCGACCCGGACAGGTCGGAAGCACCTGTCTCGGGACACCTCGGCCGCCGCACGATGGAGCAGGAGGTGAGCGACGTGGCCGGGACCACCTGGCAGGCAGGGATCGACGGCACACGGCCCGTCACGTGCGGCGGCAGTGGTGGGGAACGGCACGTGAACCCGTCCGCGAGGACGGGCCGGACCGTCGTGGGCGCGGACCGCTCGGGGGAACGGGGGATCAGCCGGTTCGCGTGGCACTGGGCCTTTGTCGAGGCACGTGCCCGGAGCTGCCGACAGGAACGGTCACGTTGCGCCACCTCCGTCCACAGGCGAGGACCCCGGGGAGGGTAGGTCGCCTGAGGTCAGTTCACGACCGGCCCCGCGGAGGGGGATCTCCCCGGGGCCGGTCCTGTCGTCCCGGTCGGTCAGGAGGCCACGGCGTCGCGGTGCCGGTCGAGGTAGCGCATGACGGGCGTCGCGAGGACGCCGTGCACCATGACCGAGACGAGGATGGTGAAAGCCGTCGTCGACCACAGCCACCGCTCCTCGGGGAAGGAGTGCTCACCGGCCGCGAACGCGAGGTAGTAGAGCGAGCCGACCCCGCGGACGCCGAAGAAGGCGGTGGCGAGCGCCTCGTGCCGGCCGAGGCCGCCGGGGAGGTCGCTGCCGCGGGCCCGCACCCGCAGGCTGACCCAGCCGGCGAGCGGGCGCAGCACGAAGACGAGTGACAGGGCGATGAGCACGCCTCGCCAGTCGAGCTCGTCGAGGACTCCCTTGGTCATGGCCATGCCGAGCATGAGCAGGATGATGAGCGTGAGCAGCCGCTCGAGGCGCTGCACCACCTCGTGCATCGAGCGGTGGTAGTGGTGGTTGCGCTCGGCCGCCCGCAGCGTCAGCCCGCAGGCGAAGACCGAGACGAAGCCGTAGCCGCCGACGAGCTGGCTCACGCCGTAGGTCATGACGAGGGCGGCGAGCGCGAGCAGGGGCTCACCCTGCTCGGCGAGACGGAGTGAGCGTCGCGGCGACCGGAAGGCGATGCGGGCAAGGCCCCAGCCGACTGCGACACCCACGATGACGCCGACGACGACCTTGCCCACGAGGTCCCACGCGAACCAGCCGGCGACCCACGAGCCGGCGCTCCCGGCCGACGCGAGCAGCACGGCGGCGGTGACGAACGGGAACGCCAGGCCGTCGTTGAGCCCGGCCTCGGAGGTGAGTGAGAAGCGGACGTCGTCCTTCTCGTCGACGGGTTCGCCGAGCGCCTCGTCGTCGGAGTCGTCCGTCTCGTCGGTCTCGACTCGAGGGCCCTCGACCTGGACGTCGCTCGCCAGCACCGGGTCGGTGGGCGACAGCGCGGCACCGAGCAGCAGGGCTGCGGCGGGCGCGAGGCCGACCCACCAGCCGAGCAGGGCAACCGACGCGATCGTCAGGGGCATCGCGATCGCGAGCAGCCGCCACGTCGACGACCACGACGCCCATGCCGACCGACGGCGCCATTCGAAGGACCGGTCGATCGCGAGACCGACGCCCATGAGCGCCACGAGGATGGTGAACTCCGTGATGCGCTCGACCTGGGCCCTGATGACGAGGGGGTCGAGGCGCATCCCCTCGGGCAGCGGCAGCAGGCCGATGCCCATCCCCAGGACGAGGAGCACCATCGCGGCCGAGACGGCATAGCGGTCGAGCACGGTGGGGAGGACAGCTGCGAGGAACATCGCCGCGCCGGCGATGAGGTAGATCAGGTTGATCGACATGGCGACGGCACGGCAGACACGCTGGGCTCCTCGAAGTGGTGACCCGATGCACCTACCCGTCGCGGCGGCTCGACCATCGCCGGCGTGACGGCGCTGCCCTCAGATCCCGGGGTCCTGGCCTTCCGCGACGACGAGCAGCCACCGGTACCCGTACGGCTCGATGTCGAGCTCGACGGCTCCGCCCGCCCCGACCTCGGTCTCGCGGCGCTCGTCGAGGACGTCGATGAGCCGGGACCCCGGCGCCACGTCGGGCAGGGTCAGGGGGACCACGGCGCCGTCCGGGCCGAAGTTGTGGAGACCGACCATGGCCCAGTCGTCCGTGCGGCTCAGGTGGGCCAGGGTCGAGGCCACGGGGTGCTCGAGCACCTCCACCGCGGCCCAGCCGCTCTGCGGCAGCTGCCGGTAGCGCCGCACCAGCCCGCGGATGAACCACCACAGCGACCCGGCGTCGCGGCGCTGGTCGGCGACGTTGACGTGGTCCGGGCCGAAGAGGCCGTCGGGCATGGGGCGGGTGAGCCGGCGGGCGGGGGCCGTGGAGAACCCGCCGCTCGGTCCCCTGTTCCACTGCATCGGACTGCGCACCGCGAGACGGCCGGGGATGTCGAGGTTCTCGCCCATGCCGATCTCCTCGCCGTAGAAGAGCACGGGGGTCCCGGGCAGCGAGAACATCAGCGAGTAGACGAGGCGCAGGCGCCGCTCGTCGCCACCGACCATCGGGGGCAGCCGCCGTCGCAGCCCGCGGTCGTAGAGCTGCATGCCGGGGTCGGGCCCGAAGGCGTCGAAGACCTCGCGGCGCTCGGACGTGGTCAGCTTGTCGAGGGTGAGCTCGTCGTGGTTGCGCACGAAGCTGGCCCACTGGCTCGTCACGTCGAGAGCCGGTCGCTCGCGCAGCGCGTCCGCGAGCGGGGCCGCCTCGCCGCGGGCCAGCGAGAGGTACATCCGCTGCATCCCGATGAAGTCGAACTGCATGTTGAGCCCGTCGCCGTCGTCGCCGCCGAAGAAGCGCCGCTGCTCCGGGTAGGGCAGGTTCACCTCGCCGAGCAGCACCGCGTCGCCCACCCGTCGGGTCACGAAGGAGCGCACGTCGCCGAGGTAGCGGTCGGGGTTGAAGGCCTCCTGGTCGGCGTCGTCGACGCCCGGCACACCGTCGCGCGCGAAGAGGAAGGGCACCGCGTCCACGCGGAAGCCGGACACCCCGAGCTCGAGCCAGAAGCCAAGGGTGCGCGAGATCTCTTCCTGCACAGCCGGATTGGCGACGTTGAGGTCGGGCTGGTGCTTGTAGAAGTGGTGGAGGTAGTAGTCGCCGGTCTTCTCGTCGCGTTCCCAGATGCTGTCCTCCTGGTCGGGGAAGACGACGTCCTTCTTGCTCGACCTGGGCTTGGTGCGGCTCCAGACGTAGTAGTCGCGGTAGGGGTCCTCGCGGCTGCGGCGCGCCGACCTGAACCACGGGTGCTTGTCGGACGTGTGGTTCATGACGAAGTCGACGATGACGCGTATGCCGTGGGCCCGGGCCGTGCGGACGAGCTCGACGAAGTCGCCCAGGGTGCCCAGCCTCGGGTCGACCCCGAAGAAGTCGGTGATGTCGTAGCCGTCGTCCTTGCGGGCGGTGGGATAGAAGGGCATGAGCCAGAGGCAGGTGACGCCGAGGTCGGCGAGGTACTCGATGTGGTCGGTCATGCCGCGCAGGTCGCCCACGCCGTCGCCGTCGGAGTCGTGGAAGGTCTCGACGTCGGCGCAGTAGAGGACGGCGTTCTTCCACCAGAGGTCGCCGGTGTCGCTGACCCTCATCGCGATGCCCCCTGCCTGACCTCGAGGCTGGGAACCGCGGTCGGCGCAGGCCTGCTCGGCTCCAGCTGCGGCAGCACGTGCTCGGCAAAGGCGTCGATGAACGGCGCCTGGTGCTGGCCGACGAAGTGGAGGTAGAGCTCGTCCCAGCCCATCTCGACGTACTCGTGAAGCCACTGTGCGTGCTGGGCGAGGTCGGCCGAGACGAGCACCGACTCGCGCACCTTCTCGGGCGGCACGAGCTCGCCGATGAGGTCGAACGCCTCGACGCTCTCGGTGTCCCAGGCGACCGGTGGTCCCAGCACGTTGCTGCGCCACTGGTCGTGGGCGGTGGCGAGGGCCTCGTCCTCCGTGGGCGCCCAGCTGAGGTGGATCTGGAGGCGCGCTGGGCCCCGGCCACCGGCGTCCCGGTAGGCGGCGAGCACCCGTCGCAGGGTGTCGCTCGGCTGGTTGACGGTGATGAGGCCGTCGGCCCAGGCAGCGTGTCGGGCCGCCGTCTCGGGCGTGACCGCCGGGCCCACGAGGTCTGGCACCGGATCGGGCAGGGTCCACAGGCGGCCGCGGTTCACCGTCACCAGCCCGTCGTGGCTCACCTCCTCGCCGTGCAGCAGCCGCCGGATGACGTCGACGCACTCGACGAGCCGGGCGTCGCGGACCTCCTTGCGGGGCCACTCGGCTCCGGTGACCCGCTCGTTGGCGGCCTCGCCCGAGCCGAGGGCCGCCCAGAATCGGCCGGGGAACATCTGCCCGAGGGTCGCGATCGACTGCGCCACGACGGCGGGGTGGTAGCGCTGCCCGGGTGCGTTGACCACCCCGAACGGCAGGGTCGTGGTGGCGAGGGCCGCGCCGAGCCAGCTCCACGCGTAGCCGGACTCGCCCTGCCGGGTGCTCCAGGGCACGAGGTGGTCCGACGACATGCCGGCCGTGAACCCGGCGGCCTCGGCCGCCTGGACGTCGCGCAGCAGCTGCGCCGGGGCGATCTGCTCGTGCGAGCAGTGGAATCCGATG
This sequence comes from Terrabacter koreensis, assembly GCF_054783315.1. NCBI lineage: Bacteria > Bacillati > Actinomycetota > Actinomycetes > Micrococcales > Intrasporangiaceae > Terrabacter > Terrabacter koreensis. The sequence goes on from NZ_BAAGQU010000004.1 coordinate 649,708, forward strand.
ACCGTCATGCCTACCCACGCAACCGCACCTCGGCCCCGTCGTCAACGGTCGAGCCGTGGGTGCGCTTGTGCGAGTTAGGGTCTCGTCGAAACGGGTATGTCCGGAGGTTCACCGCGGCAGGCCACGCCAGACCGTGACCGCCCCGTCGTCGGCCAGGCTGTCGATCACGGCGGTCCGCAGCAGCGTGTGGCCGGTGGCGTTCGGGTGGTCGCCGTCCCCGAGCAGGTCGCCGGTCGGGTCACGCTGGCCCGACTCGCCCTTGAGCGGCGTGTAGGCGTCGACGTAGACCGCGCCGGTGCCCGCCGCCACCTGCGCGACGGTCGAGTTGACGAGGCGCGTGAGCGCGTCGCTGCCGAGCACGAAGTCGGAGCCGAGGGCGCGGCCGACGGCGCCGTCGAGCGTCACGTTCCAGTAGCCGAGCACCGCGATGCGCAGGTCGGGACGGGTGTCGACCAGCCTCACGTCGTGGATGATCCGGGTCAGCCCGTCGCGCAGGCCGGCGAGCGTCGCCGACCAGCAGTCGGAGGTGGCCGCGGGCAGGCACGCCTTGTCGGCCACGCCGCCGAGGTCGAAGTCGTTGGCGCCCACCTGCACCATGACGAGGTCGGCGCCGGCCAGGTGCTCCCGCGTCGGGGAGGTGAGCAGGTCGTCGGCGACGTCGGTCGTCGTCCAGCCGCCGGTCGCGTCGTTGTGCACCACCCAGGGCCGCTGCGTGAGGCGTTCCAGCTGGGTGCCGACCTGCTCGACGTAGCCGGTGCAGCCGCACGTGTCGGCGGACGGCACGGAGTCGCCGAGACCGACGACCGTCAGCGGTCCCGGTGGCGTGGGGGAGGGGCGAGAGCTGGCGTATGCCGTCCCGCCGGCCCCGCCGGACGCACCCGTCGCGCTCGCCCTCGCGCCCACGCCGGCGGCGCCCGAGCCGGGCCCGGGTCCCGTGCCGGGCACGACGCCGGTGACGACCAGCGCGACGAGGACGACGAGCCCGAGGACGGCTGCGACGACGTGGTGCGGGCGGGGGCTGCCCGTCCGCGCCGACCACCGAGCCGACCGTTCCGCGGACGCACCTGACGGCATACGCGGCCGCTTGTCAGGCACGGAAGCCCGGCAGCGTCTGGGCCAGCCACGTGAGGGCGGCCGGGATGTAGGGGCTGAACACGCCGTCGCGGTGGCCCCCGTGGGCGAGCACGGTGCCGGCGACGTCGAGCGGCGCGCGGGCTGCGCTGAGGAAGCTCGAGGTGCTCGGGTAGGAGAGCTGGTCCTCGCGCGACGTGAGCACCCACATCGCCAGGGGTGGGGGATCGGTCCGCGCCATGGCGACGAGGTCGTAGGCACGCTGGGTGCGACTCGTCAGGGGGTCGTAGGCGCGGGAGAAGTCGGGCCGGAAGTAGCCGAGCAGCACGATGGCCGCGCCGAAGACGTCGGGATGGCGCATCGAGACCGAGGCGGCGCACCACGCCCCGTAGGAGTAGCCGATGGTCGCCCAACCGGATCGCGCCCGTTCGACCCGGAAGTGGCGGACCGTCCAGGCGGGGATGTCGCGGGCGAGCCACGTGTCGGTCTGCGGCTGGCCCGGCGCGCCGTCGACGCACTCGGTGTCGAGCCCGGCGGGGGTGTCGATGCGGGGCACGACGACGATGGACGGGGGCATCCGGTGCTCGAGGGTGAGCGTGTCGATGTCGGAGAGGAAGCCGAGCCGGAGGAAGCTCTTCGGGCCGCTGGGAAAGCCGTGCAGGCCGACGATGACGGGGTAGGTGCGACTCGATCGGGGGTCGTAGCCGACGGGGAGGTGGACGTACACCTGGCCCTCGGCGTGGGAGCGCCCGGCGACGACGGTGTAGGTCTGCAGCCGGGAACCGGGCTGGGGCAGCGGTGGCAGGGTCACGGGCGTCCTCACCCCGCGCAGACCCGGTCCCTTCACCGATGCCACGACCGCCTCGCGCGGCGTGCCGCCGTGGTGCACGTCCAGGGCCGGCGACCGGCTCCCGAAGAGGTCGCCCCAGCTCGAGTAGAAGAAGTACTGGTCGTTGAGGGCCGCGCCGCACAGGGCGACGACGAGCACGTTGAGCAGCAGCACCTGGGCGGCGCGCACTGCCAGCCGGACCGGCGGACGCCCGATGTGGGGGACACCGGCGACGACCACTCCGAAGAGTGCCAGTGCCAGCACGGCGAGGACGACGACGAGGCTCGTGTCGGTCAGCTCCACGAGGGACTCCGGTGGTCCGCCAGGGGCCGGATGAAGGGGAAGGTGAGGATCGAGCGGATCGGGGTGTTGGTCAGCAGCATGACGAGCCGGTCGACGCCGATGCCGAGCCCCCCGCTGGGTGGCATCCCGAGCTCGAGGGCGAGCAGGAAGTCCTCGTCGACCTCCATCGCCTCGGGGTCGCCGGCAGCGGCCTTGAGGGACTGCTCGGTCAGCCGGGCTCGCTGGTCGACGGGGTCGGTGAGCTCGCTGTAGGCCGTGCCGATCTCCATGCCGGCGACGACGAGGTCCCAGCGCTCGGCCAGTCCCGGCTCGGAGCGGTGAGGGTGAGCGAGCGGTGAGGTCTCGACCGGGAAGTCCGTGTAGAACGTCGGCCGCACCGTGCGGGGCTCGACGAGCGTCGCGTAGAGCTCCTCGAGGACGGCGCCCGCACCCATGTCGGGGCGCACCCGGACGCCGTGCACGTCGGCGAGCCGGAGCAGCTCGTCCATGTCGGTCTCCAGCGAGACCGGCCGACCGACGGCCTCGGAGACGGCGGTCAGCACGGGCACGACCCGCCAGGGTCCGCTCACGTCGACGAGCTCGGCGGCGCCTGGGCCCGTGCGCAGCTCGTCGGCTCGCGGAAGGGGCAGGGCCTCACGGCCGTGGAGGGTCCGGGCCGCCTCCTTGACGAGCCGTTCCGTGAGGCGGCGCATCGTGGTGTAGTCGGCGTGCGGCCGGTAGACCTCGAGAGAGGTGAACTCGGGGTTGTGCGTCGCGTCGGCCCCCTCGTTGCGGAAGTTGCGGCCCAGCTCGAAGACGGGCCCGAGCCCCGCGACGAGCAGCCGCTTGAGGTAGAGCTCGGGGGCGATGCGCAGCGAGAGGTCGACGCCGTACGCGTTGATGAACGTCCGGAAGGGACGCGCGGTCGCGCCGCCGTGCACCGTGTGGAGCATCGGCGTCTCCACCTCCAGGTAGCCGTCGCCGCTGAGCGTGCGGCGGAGCGACCCGACGACGGCTGACCGCTGGCGGAGCAGATCGAGCCCTTCGGGGTGCGTGAGCAGGTCGGTCGACCGCTGGCGCGCGCGGGCGGTCGGGTCGTCGAACGAGCGGAACGGCACGGGGTGCAGGGACTTCGCCTCCATGCGCCAGCCGTCGGCGAGCAGGCTGGGGGTGCCGGCTCGCGACCGCCCGGTGACCCCGTCGACGCGCACGAGGTCGCCGACGTCGACGACCGCCGTGAGCTGGTCGAGACAGCGACGGCCGATGACCGCCGCATCGAGCAGGACCTGGAGCCCGTCCCGGCCCTCGACGAGGTGGAGGAAGACCACGCCGCCGTGGTCGCGCAGGTCACGCACCCGGCCCACCACCGAGAGCCGGGTCGGCTGCTGCCAGGCGCCGGGTGGCAGGGCGCCGACGGACGTGGTGGGGCCGGCCGCCGCGACCGGGTAGGCGTCCAGCCCGGCGGCACGCATCCGGTCGAGGGTCGCCGCGCGGTGCCGGAACTGGTCGGTGCGTCGGGGGCCCAACGCGGCGGGGTCCGGCGCAAGGGTCTCGGCGGCGACCTCGTCCAGCTCCGCCAGGTGCTCGGGGTCCAGTGAGCCGCCGGTGCCTCGAGGGCCCGGCCACGGCACGAAGCCCTCGACGGCCGCGGCCGCCACGGCGACCTGCGGCAGCGACACCGCGTCGTCGTAGCAGAGGAAACGGGGCTCCCACGCGGGCTCGAACTTCTCGTTGGATCGGTAGAGACGCTCGAGCTGCCAGAAGCGGTCGAGCCGTCCCAGCACCGAGGCGCCGACCCGGGTGAGGGAGCCCGAGCCGAGGCGCTCGGCGTCCTCGAAGACGGCGCGGAACATGCAGAAGTTGAGCGAGACCCGCCGCAGCCCGAGCTGCGACGCCCGGTCGAGCAGCTCGCTCACCATGAGCTCGGTGACACCGTTCGGGGCCTCGGGTGACCGGCGCATGACGTCGAGCGAGACGCCGCGGCGGCCCCACGGCACGAGGCCGAGCACGCCGACGAGCGCCGGGCCCGCCCGCCCGGCCAGGTGGGCCGTCACGAGCAGGACGTCCCCGTCGGACGGGTCACCCCGGCGACCGAGGGCCATCGAGAAGCCGCGCTCGGTCTCACCGTGGCGCCAGTCGTCGATGCGCGCGACCACGTGGGCCAGCTCGTCCCGCGCCAGGTCGCGCTGGCGACGCACCTGCACGGTGACCCCCGCCCGGGCCGCGCGCGTCGCGGCGTGACGGACCGGGGACAGGGAGGCCCGGCGCAGGTCGAACCGGGCCGGGTCGAGCACCGCCTCGTCGCCGAGCCGCAGCACACGCATCCCGCCCGATGCGGCATACGCCCGTGCGCCGCGCTCGCTCGTGCCCAGCACCGCCGGGACCCAGCCGAACTCGCGCGCCTCGGCGCGCCAGGCCTCGATCGCCGCGCGCCAGCTGTCCGGGTCGCCGACGGGGTCGGACGAGGCCAGCGACACACCCGCGAGCACCCGGTAGGTCACCGCCGCGCGGCCGTCGGGCGAGAAGACGGAGGCCTTGTCGCGGCGCGTGGCGAAGTAGCCGAGCGAGTCGTCGGCGCCGTGCCGCGCGAGCAGGCGCCGGAGGGCGATCTCGCGGTCGGGCGACCACCGGCTGCCTGGTCTGGCCGACGCCAGGAACAGGGCGACGGTCGTGAGGATGGTGAGGCCGGCGCAGGCCGCCACGGCCTCGACGACCCATTCGGGCACGCCGACGAGGGCGCGGCGCGTCACCCCGCCGAAGGCGGCGAGCACGGTGCCGACGATGGCATCGACCTCGGAGCGGGGTGCTCCGACCACTCCGAGCAGGGCCCACGCCAGAGCGACCGTGACGGCGCTGCCCACCCCCAGCGCCGCCAGGGCCACCCACCACGACCCACGCTGCAGCCGGCCGGTGAACGCCTCACGGATGCGGCGCAGCCACCAGAGGGCGGCGACGGCCACGACCATCGAGGCGATGTCGAGGCCCCTGCCCAGGTCGCCGCGGCTCTCCCACATCCGGACGAGCGGGAGGCGGGCGGCAGGCACGAGCGCGACCACCCCGACGTAGAGGCCGAGCACCTGGAAGAGGGCGACAAGCCAGAGCCCGATTCGTTTGCGCCCCAGAAGGGCTCGCGTGACCAGCGCGAGCACCACGACGGAGACGAAGGTGCGTGCCACGGGGACGTTGAACAGGCCGAAGAGGTCCTCGCCGGCCACCGGTCCGGGGCGGCGGCGGGCCACGAGGGTCAGCACCAGGGCGACGAGCGTGGCTGCCGCGTGGACGGCGGTGAGCAGGCGTGCGGAACGGTGGGGAGCCGGCGGCCCCGACTGACGGGTGCCCATGCGGCCGAGGATCCCGTGCCCGGCTCCGCGCTCGCTGGACGGTCGCTGGACGTCTCCTGTGCGACGCGCGGCGTGCAGCAAACGCTCAGGTTGCTCGGGTGCGGTGGTGGGTATCGCCAAGGAGCGGACCTGTGTTCTCGCACGGGACGGCCTCGGCAGCGACGGTGAAGGAGTTCCCATGCCCGGTGGCAAGCGCGTCAACGGCCTCGGCGCGGTCGCGGGAGGTCTGGGAGCCGGCATCGTCGCGCTCGGCTCGTGGGACCTCCTGCAGAAGAAGCACACGATCCTGCGCCGATACCCGGTCATCGGGCACCTGCGCTACCTCCTCGAGGGGATCCGGCCCGAGCTGCAGCAGTACTTCATCGAGCGCGACTGGGACGGCAGGCCGTTCGACCGTGACACGCGCTCGGTCATCTACGAGCGGGCCAAGGGCATCCACGGGGAGAGGCCCTTCGGCACCGAGCTCGACGTCGACGAGGTCGGCTACGAGTACCTCGTCCACTCCGTGGCCCCGACCGACCCGCCGGAGCACCCGGCCCGTGTCGTGGTGGGCGGTCCCGACTGCTCGAAGCCGTACGCCATGGCGTTGCTCAACGTGTCGGCGATGAGCTTCGGGGCCCTGTCGGCCAACGCGATCCGTGCCCTCAACAAGGGCGCCGCACTGGGTGGTTTCGCGCACGACACCGGCGAGGGCGGTCTCTCGCCCTACCACCTCGAGAACGGTGGAGACATCGTGTGGGAGATCGGCACCGGCTACTTCGGGGCTCGCACGAAGGACGGCGACTTCGACCCGGACTCCTTCCGCGAGAAGGCTGCCCACGACGCCGTCAAGTGCGTCTCGCTCAAGCTGAGCCAGGGCGCGAAGCCCGGCATCGGCGGCGTGCTGCCTGCCGCGAAGGTGACGAAGGAGATCGCCGACATCCGGCAGGTGCCGCAGGGGGAGAAGTGTGTCAGCCCGTCGTCGCACCGCGTCTTCCACACACCCGTCGAGCTCGTCGAGTTCATCGGCCGGATGCGTGAGCTCGCGGGCGGCAAGCCCACCGGCTTCAAGCTGTGCGTCGGCTCGCGCGTCGACGTGCTCTCGATCTGCAAGGCGATGCTCGAGGTCGGTACGGCGCCGGACTTCATCGTCGTCGACGGCTCCGAGGGAGGCACAGGCGCGGCTCCGCTGGAGTTCGAGGACCACGTCGGCATGCCCCTCACGCACGGCCTCATGACGCTGCACAACGCGCTCGTCGGTGTCGGACTGCGCGACCGCATCCGGATCGGCGCGAGCGGCAAGGTCGCTGCGGGCAACGACATCGTCAAGCGGCTGGTCCAGGGCGCGGACTACACGAACGCCGCCCGCGCGATGATGATGGCGGCCGGCTGCATCCAGGCCCAGCGCTGCCACACCGACAAGTGCCCGAGTGGTGTCGCCACCCAGAACGCCCGCCGCGCAAGGGCGCTCGACGTCGGCGACAAGAGCGTGCGCGTCCAGCGCTACCAGGAGGCCACGGTCGCCTCGGCCACGAAGATCATGGCCGCCCTGGGGGTCACCGACCCGTCGCAGCTGAACCCGCACCACCTGCGCCGCAACGTCAGCGCGACGACGACACTCTCGTACGCCGAGCTCTACGAGTGGCTCGAGCCGGGGCAGCTGCTCGCCGAACCGCCACGGGACTGGGTCGCCGACTGGAGCGTCGCCACGCCCGACCGCTTCGCACCGCACGCCTCACCGAGCCACCTCTGAGGAAGGACCCTCATGACCACTGTCGCCGAGCACATCGTCACCGCCCTCGCGGACGCCGGCGTGCGCCAGGTCTGGGGCGTCGTCGGAGACGCCCTCAACCCGCTCACCGACGCCATTCGCCGGGACGACCGGGTCGAGTGGATCGGGGTGCGCCACGAGGAGGTCGCCGCCTTCGCCGTCAGCGCCCAGGCCCAGCTCACGGGCACCATCGGCGTGTGCATGGGCACCGTCGGGCCGGGATCGATCCACCTGCTCAACGGGCTCTACGACGCGAAGAAGTCGCACGCGCCGGTGCTGGCGATCTGCGGACAGGTGCCCAGCCCCGAGATCGGCACCGACTTCTTCCAGGAGGTCGACAACGACACGCTCTTCGCCGACGTCAGCGTGTGGGCCCACACCCTCAGCGCCCCGGCGCAGCTGCCGCACCTGCTCGAGCAGGCCGTCAACGCCGCGTACGCGCAGCGCGGGGTCGCGGTGCTCACGGTGCCGGGGGACGTCGGCGACCTCGACGTGCCGAAGCACGCGACGACGCCCGTCTTCGCGCCCACGCCCGTCGCGGCCGCCGCGCCCGCCGACGCCGTACGCGGTGTCGCGGACCTGCTCGGCGGCGACGGCGCCGTCACCCTGCTCGTCGGGTCCGGTGCCCGGGAGGCTCGCGCCCAGGTGCTCGAGCTGGCCGACGTGCTCGCCGCGCCGATGGTGCTCACCCTCAAGGCGAAGGAGGGGCTGGAGCGCGACAACCCCTTCGAGGTGGGCCAGTCGGGCCTCATCGGCAACCCGGCCGCCGCCAAGGCGATGGACTCCTGTGACGTGCTCGTCCTGCTCGGCACCGACTTCCCCTACCGCGACTGGTACCCGACCGGGAAGGTCGTGGTCCAGGTCGACTCGCGTGGTGAGCACATCGGTCGCCGCACCCCGGTCGGCCACGCGCTCGTCGGAGACGCGAAGGCGACGCTCGAGGCGCTGCTCCCGTTGCTGTCGCGACGCGACGACCGGGCGCACCTCGACACGGCGGTGAAGGCGTACCGCTCCTGGCACGAGCGGCAGCGGGCGCTGCTCGACCCCGACCACGACTCCTCCCTGCTCGGCCGGGCCAGGGCGGTGTTCGACAACCCCGACGTGCGGATCCGCCCCGAGGCGCTGGCCGCGGCCGTCGACCGACTGGCGCCGGACACGACGATCTTCACGAGCGACACCGGGATGTCGACCGCGTGGCTCTCCCGCTTCGTCACGATGCGGGGCACCCGGCGGCTCGTCGGCTCCTACAACCTCGGCTCGATGGCCAACGCCCTGCCGATGGCGCTCGGCGCGCAGGCCCTGGACCGCACCAGGCCCGTCGTCTCGTTCTCGGGTGACGGCGGGCTCATGATGCTGCTCGGCGACCTGCGCACGGCGGTGACGCACGAGCTGCCCGTCAAGGTCGTCGTGTTCGACAACGGCCGCCTCGGCATGGTCAAGCTCGAGCAGGAGCAGGGCGGGCTGCCCGAGTTCGGCACCGAGCTCGACAACCCCGACCTCGCCGCCGTCGCCACGGCCATGGGTCTCGCCGCTCGACGGGTCACCGACGCCGAGGAGCTCGACGACGCGGTGGGGTGGGCGCTGGCGACCGCCGGCCCGGTGCTGCTCGACGTCGTGACCAACCCCGACGAGGTGGCGGTGCCGCCCAAGCCGACGCTCGCGCAGGGCTGGGGCTTCGCGATCGCGAAGTCGCGCGAGGCCCTCGAGAGCCGCTGACCGGGCGCCGGGCGTGTGCCGTCTCTTCGGTCTCACCGCGGGGCGCACCCGCGTCCGGGCCACCTTCTGGCTGCTCGACGCCCCGGACAGCCTGTCCGCGCAGTCGCACGCCAACCCCGACGGGACGGGACTCGGCACCTTCGACGAGCAGGGGCGCGCTGTCGTCGAGAAGCAGGCGCTCGCGGCCTGGGACGACACCGCCTTCGCCCGTGAGGCGCGTGCCCGCACGAGCGCGACGTTCGTGGCCCACGTGCGCCACTCCTCGGGTGCCGCGGTGCGTCCCGAGAACACCCACCCGTTCGAGCTGGACGGCCGGCTCTTCGCGCACAACGGCGTCGTCGAGGGGCTCGACGTGTTGGACCGGCACCTCGGCGACGACCGGCGACGGGTCCTGGGCGACACCGACTCGGAGCGGCTCTTCGCCCTCGTCACGCGCGAGACCGAGGCTGCCGGTGGCGACGTCGCGGCGGGCGTGACCGCGGCGCTGCGATGGGTCGCGGCAGAGCTGCCCGTGTATGCCGTCAACGTCGTCCTGACGATGCCGCACCGTCTGTGGGCGGTGCGCTACCCGGCCACGCACGCGCTGTGGGTGCTCGAACGCCACGAGCCACGGGGTCGGCTCGACCACCGGTCGGCCGCCGGCACCCGCGTCGTGTCCCACGAGCTGTCGGACGCCCCTGCCGTCGTCGTGGCGAGCGAGCGCCTCGACGACGACGACCGGTGGCGCATGCTCGAGCCCGGGGTGCTGCTCAGCGTGGACGAGCACCTCGGCGTGACCGAGCGGCCCGTCATCGACGACGAGCCGCGGCACGCGCTGACCCTGCAGGACCTCGGTGCGGCAGCCGCGTCCCAACGTCCGACGGGTGGGTGACCGAACCGTCCGGTGGGGGTCGGTCAGCAGCCCGCGACGACGCGCCCCACGAGGTCGGTCCAGGCGGCGAGGATGCGCTCGCGGCTGACGCCGGCCTCGAGCTGCTGGCCCACGATCGTCACGTCGAGCGGGGCGAGCAGGGCCATGGCGAGCAGTGGAAGGTCGCCGGTCACGCCGAGCTCGGTGAGCAGGTGACGCACGTGCACGGTCCAGAACGCGACGGCGGGACCGGAGCGCCCGTGTCGGCCGGCCGCGGCGACCATGAGGTCGGCGCTCGTGATGGTGCGGTCGAGACGGGAGGCGCCGAAGGCGAGCAGCCGCTCGAGAGGAGGGGCGCCCGGGCCGAGCGGAGGCGGGCCCGAGATGACCCGGCCCTGCCAGCGTGCCTCGGCGTGGTCGAGCAGGGCCGTCATCAGGCCGGCGCGACTGCCGAAACGGCGGAAGACCGTGCCCTTGCCCACCCCGGCCTCGGCGGCGACGGCATCCATCGTCACGGCCTCGACCCCGTCGCGGTCGACGAGCCGATGGGCGGCGTCGAGGAGCAGCTCGCGGTTGCGCGCTGCGTCGCGTCGCTCGGGACGCTCCGGATGGGCGTGCAGCTCGAACGTGGTTCGCTCGACCGACGGCTCCGTGGACACGGACGTGATCCTAGGCGGGTGGCTGCAGGACGGGCTCGGAATAGAAGCGGACCACAGTCCGTTTAGGTCTCCATGACTTCCACCCCCAGCCCCAGCACCCCCACCCGCGTCGCCGTCCTCGTCGGCAGCCTTCGCGCCGACTCCGTGAACCGCCGCATCGCCGAGAGCCTGCGCGACCAGGCGCCCGCGGGCGTCGAGGTCGAGATCGTCGACGGTCTCGCCGCGCTGCCGTTCTACAACGAGGACGTCGACGGCGAGAACGTCCCGGACGCGGCGGCCGCGCTGCGTGCGACCGTCGCCGGCGCCGACCGCGTGCTCGCGGTGACGCCCGAGTACAACGGCACCATGCCGGCCGTGCTCAACAACGCCATCGACTGGCTCTCGCGTCCCTTCGGCCAGGGCGCCATCGCCGGCAAGCCCTTCGCCGTCATCGGCGCGACGCCGACGCCCTACGGCGGCAAGTGGGCCCACGAGGACGCGCGTCGCTCGGCCGGCATCGCGGGTGCCGTCGTGCTCGACGAGGTCGTCGTCTCGCAGTCGACCATCGACACCGACGTGCTCGGCGACCCGCAGGTCTTCGGCCGTCTGCGCGCCGCGCTCGGCGCTCTCGTCGACCACCAGGTCAAGGCCGCCTGAGCCCCAGCCCTCGCTACCCCTCGACTCTCCGCGTCGCTCTGACGCAGCAGGGCCCCGCCGAAACCGGCGGGGCCCTGCTGTCGTCAGCCCGGCGGAGTGGTGGCGGCGATGACGCGGGTCAGCGCCCCGTGCAGCGCCTCCAGCTCGGCGAGGTCCATGCCCAGCGTCTCGACGATCTGGGGTGGCACCTGAAGGGCCTTGGTGCGCAGCCTGCGTCCGCGCTGCGTGAGGGTGATGGCGAGGGCCCGGTCGTCCTCCGGGTGGCGGTCGCGGGTGACGAGCCCGGCGGCCTCGAGCCGTTTGAGCAGCGGTGACAAGGTGGCGGGCTCGAGGCTGAGCAGGCGGCTGATCTCGCGGAGCGTCAGTGGCGACCGCTCCCAGAGCGCGAGCATCACGAGGTACTGCGGGTGGGTCAGTCCGAGCGGTTCGAGCACCGGGCGGTAGAGGCCGATGACGTTCCGGGCGGCGACGGCGAGGGCGAAGCACACCTGCTGGTCCAGGCGCAGGAGGTCATCGGGTGGACCGTCGGTCGGCTGTGCGAGGTCGTCGCGTCGGGTGGCGGTGGGCGGGGTCATCTCACCTCGTCGTCGGAGCGGTACGCGTTTGCCTGTACACTAACAGTTAGCACACTAACTATGGAGGCAGCGCGTGGCGCGTTCGAAGTCCAAGGGACTGTCCGTCGGATACCGCATCGGCTACCGGCTGCGCATGATCGGCCTGACGATCTTCGGTCCGGCCCAGCTGGGCGAGGGCAACGACCCCAAGACCCGCCTCGCGCGTGAGCGTGAGGCCCGGGTGGCGGCGGCCGAGGCCGCCCGCGAGCAGCGCTGACCGCCGACGTTTCACGACGGCGCCGACCTCCGAGCGCCGAGATGCACCCGCGGAAGCGGTTCCGCGCATGGGCTCCTCGCCGGCCCCCTACGGGAGTACCGTCGAGAGCATCGGACCGCTTCCGGGAGGTGCCATGGGTGATCGCGTAGGAATCTTCGTCCTGTTCGGTGTCATCGTCATCCTCGTCATCGGCTTCATCATGGTCGAGCCGCGACGCGCCGGTCGCAAGGGTGACTCGATGGACTCCATGAACTCGCATCGCGACCGCACGGAGCAGGAACGTCGCGACCACCCCGAGGGCGCGGAACGCTCGCACCTCGTCGGCAACCCGCCCGTCGACACGATCAGCCCCGAGGGCTGGGGCGTGGCGACACCCGGCGAGGGGGCCGAGCCCGAGGAGCTGCCCGAGGACGTGCACCCCGAGCTGCACCAGGACCGCTCGCACCGACGCCGCCACTAGCCGCGGCGCGCGGCGAACGCCCGGCCACGCGGCCGCGGCGCCTGCTCGTCGAGCCCGGGTGGGGGCCCTTGCCAGACTGGGCCCATGACGGACGTGACGGCGGAGAAGAACTGGGCCGGCAACCACACCTACCGTTCGCGCATCGAGCGAGTGCGCTCGGTCGAGCACCTCCAGGAGCTCGTCGCCGCGGCGCCGCGCGTGCGCGCCCTGGGGTCGCGCCACTCGTTCACCGACCTCACCGACATCACCGACGTCGACGACGGGGTGCTGGTGTCGCTGACCGACCTGCCGACCACGGTGGAGGTCGACCCGGCGACCCGCACGGCCCGCGTGACCGGGCGGGCGGCATACGGCGACGTCGCCACGCAGCTTCATGCGGCGGGCTGGGCGCTCGGCAACCTCGCATCGCTGCCCCACATCTCGGTGGCCGGTGCAGTCGCGACGGGCACCCACGGGTCCGGCATCGAGAACGGTTCTCTCGCAACGGCGGTCGCGTCCATCGACATCGTCGGGCCCGACGGCGAGGTGCGCACCGTCAGCCGCGGCGACGCCGACCACCCGGGCAGCATCGTGTCGCTTGGCGCCCTCGGGGTGGTCACCGCACTCACCCTCGACATCGAGCCCACCTACGACGTGCGCCAGGACGTCTACACCGGACTGGGCTGGGAGTCCCTCGTGGAGAACATCGAAGAGGTCACCCGAAGTGCCTACAGCGTCAGCCTGTTCACGCGGTGGACCGACGCCGGCATCGAGCAGGTCTGGCGCAAGAGCCGGGTCGACGAGGCGCCGCTCGACCTGCACGGGGCGCAGCCGGCCGCGCGCACGCTGCACATGCTGGAGGGGGCGCCCACCGAGTCCGTCACCGAGCAGGGCGGCGTGTTCGGCCCGTGGCTCCACCGGCTGCCGCACTTCCGCATGGAGTTCACGCCGAGCCGCGGCGAGGAGCTGCAGAGCGAGTACCTGCTGCCCCGCGCCGAGGCCCTGGCCGCGGTCGAGCGGCTGCGTGCGCTGGGCCCGCGCCTGGCGCAGGTGCTGCAGGTGTGCGAGCTGCGCACCGTCGCCGCCGACGAGCACTGGCTGAGCAGCTCCTACGGTCACGACGTGCTCGGGGTGCACTTCACGTGGGTGCGCGACGAGGAGCGGGTGTATGCCGTCCTGCCCGCGATCGAGGAGGCGCTGCTGCCGTTGGGTGCGCGCCCGCACTGGGGCAAGTGCTTCGTCGCGGGGTCCGACGCCATCGCACCGCTCTACCCGCGGATGGGCGACTTCCGCGCCCTGCGCGACCGGGTCGACCCCGAGCGCGTCTTCGGCAACGCCTGGCTCGACCGCGTCATCGGCTGACGGTCAGGACAGCACCCCTTCGCGCAGCGCGCCCGCGAACGACGTGATCTCGCCGAGCGCGCCGACGAGGCAGGCCTGGTAGGCGTGGTAGACGTCCGGGCGTCCTTGCCACACAACGCTCGACGGGACGAGCTCGGGTGACAGCTCGTGCCTCCACGACCCCTGCTCGCCGTCGACGAACCAGCGCTGCGCGTGCTGCCACCAGCGGTCGTACCACGCGGCATACGTCGGGTCTCCCGTGGCGAGGTCGAGCGTGCGGGCAGCCCCGATGGCCTCGGCGACGACCCAGTGCAGACGGTCACGCACGACCGGGTGGCCCTCGAAGTCCGTGGTGTAGACGAAGCCCTCGTTGCCGTCGACGTGCCAGCCCTCGTGCACCGCGACGTCGAAGAGCGAGCGGGCGTCGTCGAGCAGCCACGGCGGCGCCTCGGCGCCCAGGGCGCGACGCAGGTGCAGCGCCAGCCGTGCCCACTCGAGCAGGTGGCCGGGGGTGACGCCGAAGGGACGGAACTTGTCGGTCGCGCGCTCGCGGTTGTAGTCGGGACGCGGCTTCCAGGTCGAGTCGAAGTGCTCGGGCAGCCGGTAGTTCCACGACCGGGCGAAGCCGTGCACGACGTTCTCGGTGATGCGCAGCGCATGGCCGAGCCACCGTGGGTCGCGCGTCACGTCCCAGGCCGCGAGCAGCGCCTCCAGGGAGTGCATGTTCGCGTTGACCCCGCGGTAGTCCTCGAGCTCGGTCCACGTGCGGTCCCACACGTCGACGGCGAGGCCGTCGGACTCGCGCCAGAAGCGCTGCTCGAACGTCTGCAGGGCGGTGTCGAGCAGGTCGTCCGCGCCGGGGCGGCGCGCCGCCGACGCGCTGGTCGCGGCGAGCACGACGAACGCGTGCTCGTAGGCACGCTTATCGGAGATGTCGGGTGAGCCGTCGCGGTGCACCGAGGCGAACCAGCCGCCGTGCTCGGCGTCGTGCAGCAGTCCGCCCTCCATGAACGTCGCGACGCCGTGGTCGACGAGCTCTGCCGACCCGGAGTCGCCCTCGAGCACCGCGAGCGCGGCCACGTGCGTCATCCGTGCCGTGATCCACAGCTCGACGCCCTTGTCGGGGTCGAGGTCGCCGTCGTCGGTGAGCCAGCCGAAGCCGCCGGCGGGGTTCTGGGCGCGCCGCACGAGGGCGCGCATGCGACGTCGCTGCTCGTCGAGCCAGTCGAGGTGGTCGGCGGGCGGGGGAGGGGCATCGGCCATGGACCCAGTCTGCCGAGAACCGGGCTCGGGCGCTGCAGGTCCCGCCAACGAGCCGGGCGTGGCGTCGCGTGCCGTCGCGTGCCGTCGCGTGCCGTCGCGTGCCGTCGCGTGCCGTCGCGTGGCGTCGTGTTGTCCGGCGTGGTGTCGGGACGGGACGGGACGGGTGGCCACGTGGGGTCAGAAGTCGCCGGCGCCGCGCCGCAGGCGCGTCAGCACGTCGACGAGGGCGTGGACGTCGCGGGCCCCGAGGTCGGGCTGCTCGAACACCTCGGTGTTGAGCGCCTTGGTCGCGCGCTCGGCGAGCTCGCGGCCCGACGGCGTCAGGGAGACGAGCATGGCGCGGCGGTCCTCGGGGTGGGTCGAGCGCGTCACCAGGCCGGCATCCTCGAGCCGGTCGACGGCGTTCGTCACGCTCGTGGGGTGCACCTGCAGGCGGCTGCCGATGACCTTCATCGGCAGCGACCCCCGCTTGCTGAACCACAGCAGCATGAGCACCTCGTAGCGGGCGAAGGTCACGTCGAGCGGCTTGAGGGTCGCCTCGACCCGCGCGAGGACGATCTGGTGCGCGCGCATGAGCGAGGTGATCGCGGCCATGCCGTCGGCGGCGGCGTCCCAGCCCTGCTCGAGCCACTGCTCGCGGGCGCGCGCGATCGGGTCGAAGCCCAGGCCGGGGACGGCACTCGTCGAGTCCGCAGTCATGGCGCCATCGTAGGTCGCAGACGCGTTGACGTCCATTAGTAGGAAGTCCTACTATTTTTGCATGTCCGACGCAGCGAAGCGCGATCTCCACCACCCGTCTCACCACGTCCGCCTCGTCACGGCGAGCAGCCTCTTCGACGGGCACGACGCGTCGATCAACATCATGCGGCGCATCATGCAGACGCAGGGCGCCGAGGTGATCCACCTGGGGCACAACCGCTCGGTCCAGGAGGTTGTCGACGCGGCGATCGAGGAGGACGTGCAGGGCGTCGCCGTCAGCTCCTACCAGGGCGGTCACGTCGAGTACTTCGAGTACCTCGTGCAGCTGCTCAAGGAGAACGGCGCCGACCACATCCGCGTCGTCGGCGGCGGTGGCGGCGTCATCGTGCCCGACGAGATCGCGCGCCTGCGCGAGTCGGGCGTCACGATCTTCAGTCCCGAGGACGGCCAGCGGCTCGGCCTCGCCGGCATGATCAACCGCGTCGTCGCCGACTGCGACTTCGACCCGTGGGAGATCGGGTCGCCCTCCCTCGAGGCGCTCCTCGCCGGCGACCGCTCGGCCGTGGCGCGCGCCATCACCGGCGCGCAGGAGGGTGAGCTCGACGAGGCCATTCTCACCGGCATCCGCGATGCAGCCGGCCGCCGACGCGTGCCGGTGCTCGGCATCACCGGCACGGGCGGCTCCGGCAAGTCGAGCCTCACCGACGAGATCGTGCGCCGCCTGCGCCTCGACCAGCAGGACAAGCTGCGCGTCGCGGTGCTCGCCATCGACCCCACCCGCTCCCGCGGTGGCGGCGCCCTGCTCGGTGACCGCATCCGCATGAGCTCGCTCGACGGCGACCGCGTCTTCTTCCGCAGCCTCGCCACCCGCGGCGAGTCCCAGGTGCCAGCGCACCTCGACGACGTGCTCGACGTCGTGCGCGCGGCGGGCTTCGACCTCGTCATCCTCGAGACGCCCGGCATCGGCCAGGGTGACGCGGCGGTCGTGCGCTACTCCGACATCTCGCTCTACGTGATGACGCCCGAGTTCGGCGCGAGCAGCCAGCTCGAGAAGATCGACATGCTCGACCAGGCCGACGTCGTCGCCATCAACAAGTTCGAGCGCCGCGGCGCCGAGGACGCCCTGCGCGACGTCGGCCGCCAGATGGTGCGCAACCGCGAGGCCTTCGGCAAGAGCCCCGCCGACATGCCCGTCTTCGGCACCAGCGCCGCCACCTTCAACGACGACGGCGTCACCGCGCTCTACCAGCAGCTGCGGACCCTCCTCTCCGAGAAGGGGATGCCGGTCGAGGAGGGTGTGCTGCCCCACGTCACGACCAAGCAGTCCACGCGCATCGCGACCATCGTCCCCGCCGCCCGAGTGCGCTACCTCGCCGAGATCAGCGACACCGTCCGCGGCTACCACGACAAGACCCGCACGTATGCCGCCGTGGCCAGTCGCGTGCAGCGCCTGGAGTCGGTGCGCGACGAGCTCACCGACGCGGGCTCGCCCGCCGACGGCGTCGAGGAGCTGCTCGACGGCGCCCGCAAGGCCGTCCCCACAGAGGTGTCCGACGCGCTCGCTGCGTGGCCGTCGGTCGTCGAGTCCTACTCGGGCGACGAGCAGGTCGTCACCATCCGCGACAAGGAGATCCGCAACGCCCTCACGCGAGAGTCGCTGTCGGGCAACAAGATCCCCCGAGTCGCGCTCCCGCGCTACCGCGACCACGGGGAGCTCGTCAGCTTCCTGCGGCGCGAGAACCTGCCCGGCTACTACCCCTTCACCGCCGGTGTCTTCCCCTTCAAGCGCGAGGGCGAGGACCCCGCCCGCATGTTCGCCGGCGAGGGCGACCCGTTCCGCACCAACCGCCGCTTCAAGCTGCTCTCCGAGGGCCAGCCGGCCACGCGCCTGTCGACGGCCTTCGACTCGGTGACCCTCTACGGCCGCGACCCCGACCCGCGACCCGACGTCTACGGCAAGGTCGGTACGTCCGGAGTCTCGATCGCGACGCTCGACGACATGAAGGCGCTCTACGACGGCTTCGACCTCGTCTCGCCCACGACGTCGGTCTCGATGACCATCAACGGTCCCGCGCCGACGATCCTCGCCTTCTTCCTCAACACCGCGATCGACCAGCAGGTCGACGCGTTCCGGGAGCGGGAGGGGCGCGAGCCGAGCGACGACGAGCGTGCCGAGCTCACGGCGTACGCCCTCGCGAACGTGCGCGGCACGGTGCAGGCCGACATCCTCAAGGAGGACCAGGGCCAGAACACCTGCATCTTCAGCACCGAGTTCAGCCTGAAGATGATGGCCGACATCCAGGAGTGGTTCATCGAGCGGAAGGTCCGCAACTTCTACTCGGTGTCGATCTCGGGCTACCACATCGCCGAGGCCGGGGCGAACCCCATCAGCCAGCTCGCGTTCACCCTCGCCAACGGCTTCACGTACGTCGAGAGCTACCTCGCGCGGGGCATGAAGATCGACGACTTCGCGCCCAACCTCAGCTTCTTCTTCAGCAACGGCATGGATCCCGAGTACTCCGTCCTCGGCCGCGTCGCGCGCCGCATCTGGGCCGTGGCGATGAAGGAGAAGTACGGCGCGAACGACCGCAGCCAGAAGCTCAAGTACCACGTCCAGACGTCGGGCCGCTCCCTGCACGCGCAGGAGATGGACTTCAACGACATCCGCACGACGCTGCAGGCACTCATCGCGATCTACGACAACGCGAACTCCTTGCACACCAACGCTTTCGACGAGGCCGTCACGACGCCGTCCGAGGAGTCGGTGCGTCGGGCGCTCGCGATCCAGCTCATCATCAACCGCGAGTGGGGCCTCGCGATGAACGAGAACCCGCTGCAGGGCTCGTTCGTCATCGACGAGCTCACCGACCTCGTCGAAGCGGCGGTGCTCAAGGAGTTCGACCGCATCACCGAGCGCGGCGGCGTGCTCGGCGCGATGGAGACCGGCTACCAGCGCGGCCGCATCCAGGACGAGTCGATGCTCTACGAGCACCGCAAGCACGACGGCAGCCTGCCGATCATCGGCGTCAACACCTTCCGCAACCCGCACGAGGGGGAGGAGCCCCGCAAGGTCGTGCTGGCCCGCGGCACCGAGGACGAGAAGCAGAGCCAGCTCTCCCGGGTCCGCGCGTTCCGCGTGGAGCACGAGGTCGAGGCGAAGGCTGCGCTCGAGGCGCTCAAGGCGGTCGCCATCGAGGGCGGCAACGTCTTCGAGGTGCTCATGCGGGCGGCCCGGGTGTGCTCGCTCCAGCAGGTCACCGAGGCCTTCTTCGAGGTCGGCGGCCAGTACCGCCGCAACGTCTGAGGGACCGTGCGCGAGCTCCTCGACGACCTGGCGTGTGCCGTGTCGTTCGCGACGCCGCCCCGCCGCCTCGTGTCGCTGGTCCCGTCGATCACGGAGGCTCTGGCGGTGACGTGCCCGGAGCGGCTGGTCGGGGCGACCGACTGGTGCACCCACCCGCACGACCTCGCGGTGCAACGGGTCCGGGGCACCAAGAACCCCGACCGGGCGACGATCGCAGCACTGGAGCCCGACCTCGTCGTCGCCAACAAGGAGGAGAACCGCGAGCTCGACGTCCGGAGGATGCGGGCTGACGGCATACCCGTGTGGGTGACCGACATCGAGACGGTGCCGGCGGCGCTCGACTCGCTGGAGCGCCTCTTCGTGGACGTGCTCGACGTCGGCACGCCGGGCTGGTTGTCGGCCGCACGACGCGAGTGGGACGGACCCGTGCCCGAGACGACCCTCGACGTGGCGGTGGCGATCTGGCGCGACCCGTGGATGGCCGTCGGTCGCGACACCTTCACCGGCGACGTCGTGGCCCGGCTGGGCTGGCGCAACGTGCTGGCCGACTCACCCGAGCGCTACCCCCACGTCGACCTGGCCGAGCTCGACCGCGACGGCGTCACCGTCCTGCTCCCCGACGAACCCTACGTGTTCACGGCGCACGACGGTCCCGAGGCGTTCACGACGGCGCGCACCTCGCTCGTCAGCGGCCGGCTGCTCACGTGGTACGGCCCGTCACTCGTCGGCGCACGCGACGTCCTGGCGGCCGCCGTCGCCACCTGAGAGGCCAGTCCTGGTTGCTCAGGTGTCGTCGGCGGAGACGAGGAGTCCTTCGCGCATGAGCCGGCGGGCCAGCTCGAGTCCGACCATGTCGGCCCGGAGCACGCCGCCGCCCACGAGCGCCACGAACGTGCCGACGTCGTGTGGCTCGACCGCTCGGGCGCCGAGGCGGCTGCGCAGCGTCACCGAGCCGTGCTCGTCGGGGACGAGGCGCGCGTCGACGTGGGCGCGCAGCCGCAGGCACGTGCCCGGCTCGAGCGCGTCGGCGGCGGTCAGCTGCGCGAGGGGCTGGATCGGCGCCGGTCGCTGGGCGCCGCGCACCCGTGACTCGAGCGCGTCGATAACGGCTGCTGCGTCGAGCGTCTGGAGCTCTCGGACGAGGCTCTCGCGCACGAGGTCGATGTCCGACCCGAGGGAGTCGCGGTCGAAGCCCGACGGGGTGACGCCGAGGGAGGCGCGAACCCGCTCGTCGCGGCTCGCGGACTCGAGGGCAAGCCGCACCAGCTCGTCGGCGAGGTGACGTCGCGTCCACACGTGGACCCCCAGCGTCAGGTGGGTGCTCACGCCGCCGAGGGCGGTGGCCGAATGGATCCAGCCGCGGGGGAGGTAGAGCACGTCGCCCGGACGCAGGGTGAACTCGAGCTCCGGCTCGGCGCGTCCGGCCTCCTCGACGGCGGCGCGGTGGTCGGTCCACGGCTCGTCGCGCAGCGGTGACGGGTGCACGGGAGCGCGCAGACGCCAGCGCTTCTCGCCTGCCATCTGCAGCACGAAGACGTCGTGCACGTCGTAGTGGTCGCTGAAGCCGGTGCTCTGGCTCGGGGTGACGTACGCGTTGGCCTGGACCGGGTGCCCGAGCTCCTCGGCGAGCAGCTGGGTGAAGTCGATGAGCGGCCCCCACGTGCGGTGCAGGCCCTGCAGGACGATGGTCGACCCGTCGCCGAAGAGGCGCAGCAGCTTGTCGTCACTGACCTGGTCGGCGACCGTCGCGCCGACGCCGCCGCCCTGGGTGAACTCGCGGTCGCCGAGGGTGCGGCCGTCGCGGGCGACCCGGAGGAAGGGCGCGCGCAGGCCGCGGCGGGACACGAGCTCGTCGACCGCGTCCTCGTCGAAGAGGTCGGCCAGCCCGCCGGGCAGGTCAGCAGAGGTCGTGACGAGCGGGCGGCGCGACCAGTGCTCCCGGGCGAAGGTCTCGGGGTCGACCGGGACCAGTCGCCGCAGAGCCGAGTGCCCGCCCCGTGCGGCGGACACCCGGCTCGTCGTGGCAGCAGTCATCAGGCCCCGCCGTCGGCACCACCGTCGTGGCTGCTCGTGTCGGCTCCGCCGTCAGCGGGTCCCTCGGTGTCGGCCCCGCCGTCGGCGCCGCCGTCGTGAGAGCCGGTGTCGGCGCCGCCGTCCGCCGGGCCCTCGCCCGTGGAGCCGGCGTCCGAGCCCATGCCGGAACCGAGGTCGGACTCGGTGTCTGATCCGAGCGCGGTGTCGGCTCCGCCGTCGGCACCACCGTCATGGCTGGTGGTGTCGGCTCCGCCGTCAGCCGGCCCCTCGGTCGTCGGGTCGTCGCTCACCGGGTCCAGCGGGTTGTCGCTCATCGCTTCTCCTCTAGCTGATTCCAGGCGGCGCCGGACGACGCCGTCGCCTCAGCACCTACCCACTCCCGTTCGCTCTGGCACGACGCCCTCGCGCGTGTTCTGATCGGGCCATGGCGATCAGCAAGGGAGACACCGTCCACTGGAACACCTCGCAGGGCCGGACGACCGGCACGGCGGTCGAGCGGCGCGTCAAGGAGTTCACGTTCGACGGGCAGAAGTTCAAGGCGAGCGAGGACGACCCGTACTGGATCGTCGAGTCCGAGAAGACGGGCGCGCGGGCCGCGCACAAGCAGTCGACGCTCGAGGCCGGCTGACCGGAGGCCGCGTAGCCCGACCGCGTAGCCCGACCGTGGGCCCTCCCGCGACGTCAGGTGAGGTGGTCGAAGTCGCCGCGGGTCCACGCGGCGTGCCGGTCGGCCGAGAACCGCACCACGGCCTTGGCGTCCTGCGGCACCACGGCCCCGAAGTTGTTGTAGAGCCGGTCGTAGTGCAGCCCCTCGAGCTGACCTGCGACACGCTGGACCACGTTGCCCGACAGGGGAATCCGATTGGGATAGCTGCGCAGGAAGCTGACCGACCTCCGGTCCGGGTTGGGGAAGACGGCGTCGCCCGCGAGCAGCACGCCACGCCCCTCCGCGCCGGCCTGCCACTCGACCACGGCCTGGCCGCGGAAGTGCCCACCGACGCGGTGGAGGGTCAGCCCGGGTGCGACCTCGCGGGACTCGTCGTAGAGCTCGACGAGCCGGTCCTTGCGCCGCACCCACTCGGCGTCGCGGTCGGCGACGAGCACCGGCACGCCGCCCAGGGCCCGGGCCCATTCCGTCTGCACGCCGTACATGTGGGGGTGGCTCGCCGCCACGGCCAGCGTCGGACCGAGCGACTGCACGAGCTCCACGGCGGCGTCGTCGACGTAGCCGACGCAGTCGAAGAGCAGGAGGCCCTCGGGGGTGCGCACGACCATCGTCTGCTGGCCGATGCCGACCTCGGGATCGGCACGAAGCCCCCACAGGTCGGGCTCGACGGGGTCGACGGTGATGCGGGTCCCGGCCTCGCGCAGCTCGTCGAGGGTCGTCCACCGCTGCCCCGTGGCGGGCACCCACTGCCGGTCGTCCTCGCACACCTCGCACTCGGGTGGGGGCTGCGTCAGGTCGTCGGTCTCCACGGCGCAGGTCGCACAGATCCAGATCACGCGACCAGCGTGCCCGTCCGCGCCGCGCCGCACCAGCGGGTTTGCGGGAGGATGCACGCGTGATCCTGCACCTGCGCGCCGCCGTCGAGCAGCTGTATGCCGCCCTGCCGTCCCGCTTCACGCCGCTGCGGTCCGAGCTGGTGGCCGAGGCGAAGCAGGCCGGCGACAAGGAGCTGGCCACCTCGATCGGGGCCCTGCGCAAGCCGACGGTCGCAGCGTGGGCGGTCAACCACTTCGTGCGCGAGCACGCCGACGAGCTCGAGGACTTCCGTGAGTTCGCCGAGCTGCTCCGCGAGGCCCAGCGCAGTCTCGACGCCGACCAGCTGCGCCTGCTCGGTCGGGAGCGGTCGAGGCGCGTCGACGCCCTGGCCGACCGCATCGCCGAGACGTCGGCCGAGGCCGGCCAGAAGCTCGGTGCCGGGGTGGCGCAGGAGGTGCGCGACACCCTGACCGCCCTCATCGCCGACGAGGACGCGGAGGCCTCGGTGCTCACCGGCTCGCTGGTGCGCGCCCTCAGCTACTCGGGCTTCGGCTCCGTCGACGTGGAGGACGTCGTGGCGCTCGGGACCGACGGCGGCGAGGACGGGACCCGCCGGCCGTCGCTGTCGGTGCTGCGCGGGGGCGCGGGGGACGGCGCGGGCGACGAGGGCGACGAGGGCGACGATGCCGTCGACCTCGAGGAGCGGCGCAGGGCCAAGCGAGCTGCGGCGCGGGCCCGGCTGCAGGCAGCGCTCGAGACGGCCCGGTCCGAGCTGCGCAACGCCGACCGGCAGGTGGCGGTGCTGACGGCCCGCCACGAGGAGGTGACCGAGGGCATCGCCGACCTCGAGCGGCGCCTGGCGACGGCCCGGGGCCGGCTCGAGAAGGTCACCGCCGAGCTCGACGAGGCGACCGGCGTACGCGATCGGCGCGAGCAGGAGGAGGAGTCGGCGCAGCAGGCGCTCGCCGACCACGACGCCGAGGGCTGACCCCGCGAGCGCGGCGCCGCGAGCACCCCGACGGCGTCGGGCGGGCAGGTCCCGCGCACGGGCACCGCCCGATTTCGTATCCGTGGCCGCGACCGTGTAGTCTCGCCGTCGCACAGCAGGTCGAAGCGGGCCAGTTCTCGTGACGGTTCCACAGCGTCGGCCGTGCCCCAATAGCTCAGTCGGCAGAGCGTTTCCATGGTAAGGAAAAGGTCTAGGGTTCGATTCCCTATTGGGGCTCTGGTCCGCCGGTCCCGGCCTTCTCGCGGCATCGCGAGGAGGCTGGGGCGGCAGCCCATGGCGGGGTAGCTCAGCTGGTTAGAGCGCACGACTCATAATCGTGAGGTCGCGGGATCGAGCCCCGCTCCCGCTACCACTTCCGCGCGCACCGACGTCGATTTCTCCAATCGCCGGGGTGTCGCGTAACCTAGGACGTCGCGCCTGCGTGTCACCCGGGAGCCCGGAACGCGTGACGCGCCGCGCGACACCCGTCGCAAGACGACAGAAGACCCCGTACGTTCCCGAAAGAGCAGGTTGCCGTGGCCAGCAAGAGCACCGACGTCCGTCCCAAGATCACGATGGCGTGCGTGGACTGCAAGGACCGCAACTACATCACGAAGAAGAACCGTCGGAACAACCCCGACCGTCTCGCGATGAACAAGTTCTGCCCGAAGTGTGGCAAGCACACGGAGCACCGCGAGACCCGCTGACCCCAGCGCTCGACGTCAACGCTCCCTCGGCCACCGGCCGGGGGAGCGTCGTCGTTCCCGGCCGGTCCGGCGCCGCTGACGGCCGGGTCGAGACGCCCCGAGCCGCTGACCCCGGCGGTCGGTAGGGTGCCCGTATGCCGGTGAACGCAGACTTCCAGGGCCGGGTCTACCCGCCCACCGAGACCTACCGGGTCAGTGCCGCCAAGATCCGCGAGTTCGCCGAGGCGGTCGGCTCGGCCGACCCCGTGCACGTCGACGCCGAGGTCGCCCGGGCCCGCGGCTACGCCGACGTCATCGCACCGCCGACGTTCGCCGTCCTCATCGCCCAGCAGTGCGACGCACAGCTGATCCGCGACCCCGAGGCCGGCATCGACTTCTCCAGGGTGGTGCACGGCGAGCAGCGCTTCACCCACCACCGCCCGCTCACGGCCGGTGACGCCGTCATCGGCACGCTCCACGTCGACGCGGTGCGCGAGGCGGGCGGGCACGCCATGGTGACCACCCGCACCGAGCTCGCCACCGAGGCAGGCGAGCCGGTCTGCACGGCCACGTCGACGATCGTCATCCGAGGAGGCGAGTGATGAGCACCCAGCCGCGTGACCACACGACCGTGCGGGCGTTCGACAGCGTCTCCGTCGGTGACGCCCTGCCGCCGCAGACCGTCCACGTCGACCGCGCCCGCCTCGTCCAGTACGCCGGGGCGTCCCTCGACCGCAACCGCATCCACTGGGACGAGCCCTTCGCGAAGAAGGTCGGCCTGCCCGACGTCATCGCGCACGGCATGTTCACGATGGGTTCGGCCGTCACCCTGGTCACCGACTGGGTGGGCGACGCCGGCCGCGTCGTCGAGTACGGCGTGCGGTTCACGCGCCCGGTGGTGGTGCCCTACGACACGGGCGCCGACATCGAGGTCTCAGGCGTCGTCAAGTCGGCCGACCCCGAGACGAAGCAGGTCACGGTCGAGCTGACCGCGACCGCCGCGGGCGAGAAGGTCCTGGGCCGAGCCCTGGCCGTCGCACGGCTCGACTGAACAGGGGCCAGCGCGTGCGCGAGGATCACGACGTCCCTTTGTCGACCCTGACGACGATGCGCGTCGGCGGCCCGGCCGCCCGGCTCGTCACGGTCGAGACCACCGACGAGCTCGTCGACGCCGTTCGTGAGGTCGACGACGCCGACGAGCCGCTGCTCGTCCTCTCGGGGGGCTCGAACCTCGTCGTCCCCGACGACGGCTTCCAGGGCACCGTCGTGCACATCGTCACGAGCGGCGTCACGCCCGAGTCCGCCGACTCCTGCGGTGGAGCCATGGTGCGCGTCGCGGCGGGCGAGGTCTGGGACGACGTCGTCGAGCGAGCGGTCGCGGAGGGCTGGGCGGGCGTCGAGGCGCTCAGCGGCATCCCGGGCCGCACGGGCGCCACGCCGATCCAGAACGTCGGTGCCTACGGCCAGGACGTGTCCCAGACGGTCGCCCAGGTGCGCACGTGGGACCGCCGGGAGCAGACCGTGCGCACCTTCATGAACGCCGACTGCGCCTTCACCTACCGGCACTCGCTCTTCAAGGGAAACGCCCGCTACGTCGTGCTCGACGTGCTCTTCCAGTTCGAGGTGGCCGACCTCAGCCGTCCCGTCGCGTATGCCGCCCTGGCGAAGGGCCTCGACGTCCCGCTCGGCACGCGGGTGCCGCTCCAGGACGCCCGCGAGGCGGTGCTCGAGCAGCGCCGCTCCCGTGGCATGGTGCTCGACGATGCCGACCCCGACACGTGGTCGTGCGGGTCCTTCTTCACCAACCCGATCCTCAGCCGGCAGCAGTTCGACGACCTCGTCGAGCGGGTGGGGGAGCGGCTCGGCTGGGAGGGCCCGACACCTCCGCGGTTCGCCGAGCCCGACGGCCGGTTCAAGACGAGCGCGGCGTGGCTCATCGAGCACGCCGGGTTCGGCAAGGGCTTCGGCCTGCCCGCTCCGGCGGCGCTGTCGACGAAGCACACGCTGGCGGTCACCAACCGCGGTGGCGCCACGGCAGGCGACGTCGTGGCCCTCGCGCGCCAGGTGCGCGACGGCGTGCGTGACGCCTTCGGGGTCTCCCTGGTCAACGAGCCCGTGCTGCTCGGCGAGACCCTCTAACTGAGAGGCCCAGTCACGCTGGTCGAGTCAGTGTGACGACACGATCTGACCTTCATGGCAGATGAAGACGTCCCGGTGTGGAGTGGAGCTGCCTGACGGCTCACTTCACAACCAGGAGGTCTTCGTGTCCCACGCTATCCACTCCAACGCGGCCCTGACCCCACGCGCCCGGCTACGGGTGGCCCAGCTCGTCGTCGACCAGCACGTGCCGATCGTGGAGGTCGCAGCCCGGTTCCAGTGCGCCTGGCCCACGGTCAAACGGTGGGCCGACTGGTACGCCGCCGGCGAGGCGATGACCGACCGGTCCAGCCGGCCGCGGTCGATGCCGGCCAAGACCAGCCGGGCGACCACCAAGCGGATCGTGGCGTTGCGGCTGCGCAAGCGCCTGGGCCCGGTCCAGCTGGCCTCCCTGACCGGCGTCGCACCCTCCACCGGCACCGGGTGCTGTCCCGATGCCGCCTGAACCGGCTCAGCCAAGTCGACCGCGCCACCGGTGAGCCGTTGCGCCGCTACGAGCACGAGCACCCGGGCGACTTGCTGCACGTGGACGTCAAGAAGCTCGGCAAGGTCCCCGACGGCGGCGGCTGGCGCTACGTCGGACGCCAACAAGGGTTGCGTAACCGGGCTGCGACCACCGTTCGCACCGGCGCCCTGAGGAGCAAGTACCGCCAGCCGCTGATCGGCACCTGCTACCTGCACACGGTCGTCGATGACCACTCCCGCGTCGCGTACGTCGAAGCCCACGACGACGAGACCAAGGAGACCGCCACCTTGGTGCTGCGCCATGCCGTGGCCTGGTTCGCCGAGCGCGGCTTCACGGTGCGGAAAGTGTTGTCGGACAACGGCGGCGCGTACCGGTCGTTCCTGTGGCGCGACACCTGCGCCGAGCTGGGCATCACCCCGAAACGCACCCGCCCCTACCGGCCTCAGACCAACGGCAAGATCTGTGAACATCAAGAGCGACGCTGCACCGGCCCGGTCTGACCCCGGCCAAGGTATGACCACGGTGTCCTGCGTTCGATTTGTCGGCCGGATCGGTGCAGCGTCATGGTGCGCGCCGGCCAGGCGGAACTGACCTGATAGGAGCTTGGACTAGAAACCCGTCACAGACTTGTCGCCCGCCCGGCCGGTTCGCTCCGCCGTCAGAACAGCCCTAACGGAAGAGCGGAGTCCAGCATGACGATCCAGTCTGTTCCCACGCCAGCGGCCAGCGCCGACCTCGCTGTCATCGGCGGCGTCGACACGCACAAGCACACCCACTACGCCGCCGCGGTCGACAGCCACGGCCGTCTGCTGGGACATCGCGAGTTTCCCGCCAACGACCGGGGATAGCGCGATCTGCTCAGCTGGCTGCCTGCCACGGCACGATCGCCGCGATCGGTGTGGAAAGCACTGGCTCCTTCGGCGCTACGCTGACCCACTTCCTGACCACGCAAGCCGTCCACGTCATCGAGGTCAACCGGCCGAACCGACTGGCGCGGCACATGGACGGCAAGCCCGATCGGCTCGACGCCGAGCAGATCGCTCGAGCCGTGCTCGGACGAACCTCCACCGCAAACCCGAAGGCCAAGTCCGGGACGGTCGAAGTGATCCGGACACTGCGCGTCGCGCGTGCCAGCGCGGTCAAGGCACGCAAGAACACCTTCAACACGCTGTGGGGCGTGATGATCGGAGCGCCTTCGCCGCTGCGGGAGCTGGTCATCTTGACCAAACGGACCCTCGTCAACCGCTGCCACGGACTGCGTCCCGAAACCGATGACCTGTTGTCGCTGTCCGCGTCCCCGGACCGGATGCTGCTCGCTGGCGTGAAGACCGCGCTACGCGAGCTGGCTCGCCGGTGGAAGGCACTCGACGCTGAGATCAAGGCGCTCAACAAGCAGATCGAGGCCCTCGTGCGAGTCGCTGCTCCCGCGCTCGTGCAGCTGCACGGAGTCGGCATCGAGATCGCCGGACAGTTCCTGGTCAGCGCGGGGGACAACCCCGAACGGATCCGCAGCGAAGCCGCCTTCGCCAAGTTCTGCGGGGTCGCGCCACAGCCGGCCAGCAGCGGCCGGACCAGCGGCCGACACCGGCTCAGTCGCGGCGGCGACCGAGCGGCCAACAGCGCCCTGTACATCGTCACCATCGTGCGCATGCGGCACCACCAACCCACTCGCGACTACGTCGCCCGCCGCACCGCCGAAGGGCTCAGCAAACGCGAAATCATCCGCTGCCTCAAGCGCTACATCGCCCGCGAGGTCTTCGCCAACCTGCCCCGCGCCACGGATACCTCCGCCGTCACAGCGCCCGTCGCCCCGGCCGCTTGACGAATATAGGAGCATCGAACGCTTCCACCGCACCCTGGCCGACGGTTGGGCCTTCAAGACGTTCTATCCCTCCGAGGCCGGCCGGCTCGCCGCGCTGGCACCTTGGGTCCACAAGTACAACCACCACCGGCCCCACTCAGCGATCGGAAAGTCGCACCCATCACCAGGCTGGACAACGTGGCTGGGCATCACATCTAGCCGCGACCACCTCGTCTGCGACTACTTCGTCAGGACGACGGTGAAGGTCTTGGCCGGCAGCTTCTTGCCGGTCGTGCTGACCTGGTACGCCGGACGGTTGAAGCCGAGCTTGAGCGCGCTCGTCGTGCCGCGGTCGACCTTGAAGAACACCCAACCGGCCGCACGCTGCGTCCGCTTCACCGGCTTGAGCACGGTCGCGCCGAACCTGCCGCCGAACTCATTCGTCGGGAGCACGGTCTGGGATGGCGAGGAGGCAACAAGCGACAGCATTGCCGGGTCGATCGACGCCGAGTACCGGGAACCGGCGGTGAGGGTGACCCAGACGCCCACGATCTCGAACTGCTTCGCACCCACCGGCTGACCTGACGGCCAAGGGAGATGACGTGCGACACGGCTGGCCGTGATGGTATGTCCGAGGTCGGGGTCCTTCAACCGCGCCAGCATCGGGTTAGACACTAGTTTGTCCACAGTGGACGCGGCAGCGGGCGTCTCCGGCGG
This sequence comes from Terrabacter koreensis, assembly GCF_054783315.1. Taxonomy (NCBI): domain Bacteria; kingdom Bacillati; phylum Actinomycetota; class Actinomycetes; order Micrococcales; family Intrasporangiaceae; genus Terrabacter; species Terrabacter koreensis. The sequence goes on from NZ_BAAGQU010000004.1 coordinate 679,051, forward strand.
CACATTCGTGGGCGTGCTGCTCGAGGCCGCTGTCGTGCTGGCCGAGGCAGTTGAGGCGCCGCCAACGGCATCTGTGGGGTTAGCCGAGATTGGAGACTCGCCGCTACAGGCCGCCAGGGCGACGACGGGGGCGACGAGACCGACGACGGCGAGTCGTCGGAGGTGGGCGCCTGAGGCGGTCGAGGGGCGGGCGAGGGCGGCGGCAGGAGTCTTCATGTCCGCACCAGCATGACCGGGCGCACCGACCCTGAGCAAACTCGGTGCAGACTCGGTGCACCGGCGCGGACGCCGACATCCACCTGCACGTGGGGTGCTTTGCCCCGGTGTGCCCCACTCCTCGGTGTGGCCCGAGTCACGGTGTCCGTCGCTCAGGCACGCTCGGCGGCCAGCCCCCGGTCGCCGGTGCCGGCCGGGTCGGTCTCCTGCCCGGGCTGCGCGAGCCACTCGTCCACCTCGGCGAGGGCGGCCGCGCGGAGTCGGGACGGCATGCGGCTGCCCTCGAGCGAGCCCCGGGCCAGGCCGGCCAGCCCGTCGTCGTCGAAGCCGAGGACGCGGGCAGCGGCGTACTGCGCCGCGAGGCGGGAGCCGAAGAGGAGGGGATCGTCGGCGCCGAGCGCCACCGGGATCCCCGAGTCGACGATGCGGCGAAGCGGCACCTCGGAGGGGTCGGCGTAGACGCCGAGGGCGACGTTGCTGCCCGGGCACACCTCGAGCGTGACGCCGGCCTCGGCGACGGCGTCGAGCACCTGCGGGTCCTCGACGCTGCGCACGCCGTGCCCGATGCGGTCGGGATCGAGGTGCTCCAGCGTCTCCATCACCGACTGGGCGCCGAGCAGCTCACCCCCGTGCGGCACGAGCGCGAGCCCGGCCTTGCGGGCGATGGCGAAGGCCGGGGCGAAGTCGGCCACGAGCCCGCGCCGTTCGTCGTTCGATAGCCCGAAGCCGACGACGTCGCCAGCCTCCTCGCCGGCGTGGTGGGCGGCCAGTCTGGCGAGGGTGCGCGCCTCCAGCGGGTGGCGCATGCGGCTCGCGGCGACGACGACACCGACGCCGATGCGGCCCTCCGACGAGACGGCACGCGCCTCGTCGAGGACGATCTCCAGGGCCGGCGTGATGCCGCCCACGAAGGGTGCGTACGACGTTGGGTCGACCTGGATCTCCAGCCAGCGGGAGCCCTCGGCGGCGTCGTCCTCGGCCGCCTCGCGCACGATGCGACGCATGTCGGCCTCGGTGCGCACGCAGGCACGTGCGGCGTCGTAGAGCCGCTGGAAGCGGAACCAGCCGCGCTCGTCGGTGGCGCGGGCCAGCCGCGGTGGCCACCCCTTCACCAGAGCGTCGGGCAGCCGGATGCCGTGTTGCGCCGCGAGGTCGCGCACGGTTCGGATGCGCATGGAGCCGGTGAAGTGCAGGTGCAGGTGGGCCTTGGGGAGGGTCTCCACCGCACGCGTCATGCGGGCAAGTGTGTCACCCGGCGCTCGCGCCGGACCGGCCGGCCGCGCCCGCCGGCCCGCCCGGCCGGCTACCCGGCATACGGGACAGGGGAGAGCCGCTCAGCGCTCGTCGGGCTCGTCGGCGATCTCGTCGACGACGTGCATCGCAGCCTCCTCGGCCGAGGCGCCGGCGCCGTCGACGCCGACATCGCTGGCCCACGCCTGCTTCTCGTCGTCGTCGTGGGCGCCCTCGTCGTCGGCGACGAGACGTCCGGCGCGCGCGTCGCCGACCTCGTTGTCACCGAGCCAGTCGTCCTCGGCGTCGATCGAGTCGGGGTCGTCGCCGCCGATGCGGTCGTCGTCGAGGCCGCTCTCGTTGTCGGGCCGACCGTAGGCGGAGCTCGGATCGGGCTCCTCCTGGAGGATGCGCTCGTCGATCGTCTCGTCGATCGACTCCTCGTACGCCGTCGTGCCGTGCGCGGTGACGCCCTGCGGCCGGTCGTTGGGGGAGTAGCCGCGGTCGAGGACGTCCTCCAGCTCACCGTCCTCGAGGGTGTCCTCGGGCTGGAGCTGGTCCTCGTCGTCGACGCTGTAGCTGGTGAGGTCGTCGTCGATGTTCTCGTTGTCTTCGCTCATCGGGCGGCTCCTTCGGTGGCGGACTCGGTCGTCGACGCTGCGGCGTCGCTCACGTCCCCTACCCCGGCGGACCGGTCGGCGGTCACCTTCTCGGCGGCGGCGAGGGCGACGCAGGTGGCGATGCCGGCCATGGCGGTGCGCACCTCGTCGAGCACGGGAAAGGTGGGGGCGAGCCGGATGTTGCGGTCGCGCGGGTCGCGCCCGAGCGGGAAGGACGCGCCTGCCGGCGTGAGGGCGATGCCGGCCTCCTTGGCCAGGGCCACGACCCGCGACGCCGTGCCGTCGAGCACGTCGAGGTTGACGAAGTAGCCACCGGTCGGGCGGGTCCACTCGGCCACCTCGAGGCCCTCCAGGCCTTCGGTCAGCGCCTGGTCGACGGCCGCGAACTTGGGCGCGATGATGTCGCGGTGGCCGCGCATGTGGGCCCGCACGCCGTCGGCGTCCTTGAAGAACTCGACGTGCCGCAGGTGGTTGACCTTGTCGGGCCCGATCGAGCTCATCGACAGGTGCCCCAGGTACCACTTCACGTTGGCCTCGCTGGCCGCGAGCACGGCGACGCCGGCGCCGGCGAACGTGATCTTCGACGTCGAGGCGAACATGATCGGGCGGTTCGGGTGTCCCGACGCTGCGGCGAGCGTGAGGATGTCGGCGCTCTTGGCCTCGTCCTCGGTGAGGTGGTGGAAGGCGTAGGCGTTGTCCCAGAAGATCGTGAAGTCGGGGGCCGCGGCGGGCATCGCCGCGAGGCGGGCCGCGACCTCCTGCGACACGACGGCGCCCGACGGGTTGGCGTAGGTCGGCACGATCCAGATGCCCTTGATGCTCGGGTCGTCCTTGACGAGCGCCTCGACCGCGGCGACGTCGGGGCCGTCGTCGTGCATGTCGACGGTGACCATCTCGATGCCGAACGACGCGAGCATCGAGAAGTGGCGGTCGTAGCCCGGGACCGGGCAGACGAAGCGGACCTTCTCCTCCTCCGACCACGGCCGAGGGGAGTCGACGCCGCCGAAGAGCAGGAAGTCGACGATCGTGGAGTACATCATCGTCAGGCTCGAGTTGCCGCCCGCGACGACCTGCGACGGCTCCACCCAGAGCAGCTCGGCGAACATCTCGCGCAGCTCGGCCAGGCCCTCGAGGCCGCCGTAGTTGCGCACGTCGACGCCGGCACGGTCCTTCGTCGTCGACGGCAGCGTCAGCAGGTCGTTCGAGAGGTCGAGCTGCGCGGCCGACGGCTTGCCCCGCGTGAGGTCGAGCTTGAGCCCGCGGGCCTTGAGGGCCGCGTAGGCTTCACGCTGCTCGGCGAGGAAGCCGGCCAGGTCGTCGTGGGACAGGGACGCGAGGGCGGTGCGCGGGTTCGTCACCTTCCCGATCCTGCCACTCGGGTGTGCTCGCGAGCAGCCCGGTCCGTATGCCGGGTGGTGCCCGGGTCGTCCCGGGACAGTGCACGGACAGTGCACGGATGCTGCACGGGTGGTGCGCTCGCCAGGGGGTCGGGCGCGCCGATCGGGCCCGGGCGCGGCTCGGTTGGCTTTGCACTCGGATCGTCCCGTATGATCGACCCTCGGACGGCTTCGCTGGCCATGCTGACGCATGCCGTCCCGCCGCGACCGCCCCAACGGTCACGGCGAAGGGCAATAGCTCAATTGGTAGAGCACTGGTCTCCAAAACCAGCGGTTGGGGGTTCGAGTCCCTCTTGCCCTGCGCATCCCAGTGATGTGGTCGTCGTGCAAGGCGGCACGCGGCTCTCGCCCCGACGTGGACACCCCACGAGCCAGGGCGCTGTCGCGGGCCGAAACCCAGGCAGAAAGAAGGAATCGTGACGGAGACGAGCGCCAAGCGCGGGTCCGGCCGGGCTGACAAGGCCCGTGGCGGCAACCCGGTGTCGCGGTTCCTCGGCGCGATCAGCCTCTTCGTTCGCCAGATCCTCGACGAGCTGCGCAAGGTCGTGCGGCCCACGGGCCCCGAGCTCGTGCGCTACACCACCGTCGTGGTCGTGTTCGTCGTGATCATGATGGCCCTCGTGTCGGGGCTCGACTTCGGTCTGAGCAAGCTGATCTCGTGGGCCCTCACCGGCGCGACGATCTGACGCGCGGGCGCCTCGCCGGCGCCCCGGGATGTCACCGCCAGCCGCCACCGGCTGGTCCACGAGCAAGGAAGTAGGTCAGAGCGTGTCCGAGCAGTTCGCCCACGAGGGCGCCCCGAACGGCGAGAGCACCGGGACCGATGTCGTCGACCCCACGGACCTGTCCGACGAGCTCTCGGCCTCCGACGTCGCCCCGGGTGCTGAGGACGTCGAGGCCACCGACGGGACCACAGTCGAGACCACCGACGAGACCACCGACGAGGCCGCTGAGACCACCGACGCCGACGAGTCCGACGAGACCGTGGACGCCGACGAGGCCGAGGACGCCGACGCCCCCGTCGCCACCGGCAGCGGCGACCCGGTCGCCGACTTCAAGGCCGACCTGCGCAGCCGCTTCGGCGACTGGTTCGTCATCCACTCCTACGCGGGCTACGAGAACCGCGTGAAGGCGAACCTCGAGACGCGCATCCAGACCCTCAACATGGAGGACTTCATCTTCGAGATCGAGGTCCCCATGGAGGAGGTCACCGAGATCAAGAACGGCCAGAAGAAGCAGGTCCGTCGCGTCCGGATGCCCGGGTACGTCCTCGTCCGCATGGACCTCACCGACGAGAGCTGGGGCGCCGTGCGCCACACGCCGGGTGTGACCGGCTTCGTCGGCAACGCGCACCAGCCCGTGCCGCTGTCGATCGACGAGGTCTTCACGATGCTCGCCCCGACCTTCGAGGCCGCCGCCTCCGCCGAGGGCACGGCCGGCGCGAAGTCCAGCGCCCCGAAGGACGTCCGCGTCGTCGACTTCGAGGTCGGCGAGTCGGTCACCGTCATGGAGGGGCCCTTCGAGACCCTTCCCGCCACCATCTCCGAGATCAACACCGACACGCAGAAGCTCAAGGTGCTCGTCTCGATCTTCGGCCGGGAGACCCCGGTCGAGCTCTCCTTCGCCCAGGTCGCCAAGATCTGAGCAAGGTCCCACCACGTTCGGTGCGGCACACCGCACCGGCATGCAACCGGGTCATCGCCCACGGCGTCGGCCCACAACGAAGAAGGTAGGCACCCATGCCCCCCAAGAAGAAGGTCTCCGGCTTCATCAAGCTGCAGATCCAGGCCGGTCAGGCCACCCCCGCCCCGCCCGTCGGCCCGGCCCTCGGCCAGCACGGCGTCAACATCATGGAGTTCGTCAAGGCGTACAACGCCGCGACGGAGTCCCAGCGTGGCAACGTCATCCCGGTCGAGATCACGGTCTACGAGGACCGCTCGTTCACCTTCGTGACGAAGACCCCGCCGGCCGCCGAGCTCATCAAGAAGGCTGCCGGCGTCGCCAAGGGCTCGGGTGAGCCGCACAAGACCAAGGTCGCCAAGCTCTCGCGCGACCAGGTCCTCGAGATCGCCCGCCAGAAGATGGAAGACCTCAACGCCAACGACGAGGAGATGGCGGCGCGCATCATCGCCGGCACCGCTCGCTCGATGGGCATCGACACCGAGCTCTGAGCCCAGCTCTCAGCTCGATCGTCACCCCGGCCGCACGGCATACGGACCGTATGCCGTCGGCCACGTGGGAGGGCCAGCGCTGGCCCGCACCACGACTCCACGAAATCCACGCAAGGAGCAGTTCCATGAAGCGCAGCAAGAACTACCGCGCAGCCGCCGAGCTCGTCCAGCCCGGCAAGGTCTACGCCCCGCTCGAGGCCGTCCGCGTCGCCAAGCAGACCGCGAAGGCCAAGTACGACGAGACCGTCGAGGTCGCGATGCGCCTCGGCGTCGACCCCCGCAAGGCCGACCAGGCCGTCCGCGGCACGGTCAACCTGCCGCACGGCACGGGCAAGACCGCCCGCGTCCTCGTCTTCGCCAACGGCGACAAGGCCGAGGCCGCCCGTGAGGCCGGCGCCGACCACGTCGGCTCCGACGACCTGCTCGAGAAGGTCCAGGGCGGCTGGCTCGACTTCGACGCCGTCGTCGCGACCCCTGACCTCATGGGCAAGGTCGGTCGACTCGGCAAGGTGCTCGGCCCGCGTGGCCTCATGCCGAACCCGAAGACCGGCACCGTGACGATGGACGTCGCCAAGGCCGTCGCCGACATCAAGGGCGGCAAGATCGAGTTCCGCGTCGACAAGCACGCGAACCTCCACTTCATCATCGGCAAGGCGTCCTTCGACGAGGCCAAGCTCGTCGAGAACTACGCCGCTGCCCTCGAGGAGATCCTGCGTCTCAAGCCGGCCAGCTCGAAGGGCCGCTACATCGAGAAGGCCACCGTCTCCACGACGATGGGCCCGGGCATCCCGCTCGACTTCTCCAAGACGCGCAACCTCCTCGTCGAGGAGGAGCAGGCCTGATCGCCTGACCCGACGCACCGAGAGCCCGTCACCCCTGGGGGTGGCGGGCTCTCGCGTTCCCCCATCGAGAGAACGCTTCGTCACCGCGCCGAGCACGGGCCATCCCTGTCAGCCCGATCGAGAGAACACTCCGTCACCGCGCCGCGCACGGGAGCGCCCCCGTCAGTCAGATCGAGAGAACACTCCGTCACCTCGGATCGGTGGGGTGCTCGACGCGATCCGCGGGGTTTGCGCGGGTACGGTCGAAAGATGAGTCGTCTCAGCGCACGCACCACGACACGTTCCCGATGGGTCCTCGGCGCTCTCGTCGTCGGCCTCCCGCTCTCACTGCTCCCCACGACCGCGGGAGCCCAGCCCACGGTGGCGCCGTCACCGCAGCGCGACAGGGGCTGGCACGGCCAGCCGACGACGCTGCCCAAGGCGCCGGTCATGGTCGGGTCCGGCGGGGCGGTCAGCTCCGTCGACCGCGACGCCTCGCAGGTCGGCGTCGACGTGCTGGCACGGGGCGGCAACGCCGCCGACGCCGCCGTCGCGACAGCCGCCGCACTCGGCGTCACGGAGCCCTACAGCGCCGGCATCGGCGGCGGCGGGTTCCTCGTCTACTACGATGCCCGTTCGAAGAAGGTGTCGACCATCGACGGGCGCGAGACGGCTCCGGCGACGTTCACCGACAAGACGTTCACCGACCCTGCGACGGGCAATGCGCTCGACTTCCCGACGGTGGTCAGCTCCGGCCTGTCAGTGGGTGTCCCGGGCACGCCGGCCCTCTGGGCCAAGGCTCTGCGCGACCACGGCACGCTCTCGCTCAACGCCGCGCTCAAGCCGGCCGAGCGGCTGGCGGCGCAGGGCTTCGTCGTCGACCAGACCTTCCGCGACCAGACCGCGCAGAACGCCGACCGCTTCCGGAAGTTCCCCGAGACCCAGCGGGTCTTCCTGCCGGGCAACCAGCCGCCGGTCGTGGGCTCCGTGTTCCGCAACCCCGACATGGCCAAGGCCTACCGCGCGCTGCGCACGCGGGGCACCGACGTGCTCTACCGCGGGCGCCTGGGTGAGGCGATCGTCCGAGAGTCGAACGCGCCGCACACGGCGCCGGGCGTGAGCGTCATGGGCGGGCAGCTGACGTTGCGCGACCTCGCCTCCTACCGGGCGCTGACCAAGGCGCCGATCCACTCGCAGTACAAGGGGTTCGACGTCTACGGGATGCCGGTCCCCAGCTCGGGTGGCATCGCCGTCGCCGAGATCCTCAACCTCCTGACGGCTTACGAGCAGCGCACCGGCGTGACCACGCGCGACGTCGACCAGGTGCAGTACCTCCACCGCTTCTCCGAGGCGTCGGCCACGGCCTTCGCCGACCGCAACCGCTACGTCGGCGACGTGCCGGGCGTCCCCGTCGGTGAGCTGACGAGCACCGGCTTCGCCGGCGAGCGCGCCTGCCTCTTCGACCCGGCCAAGGCCTACTCGCCGCGGCCCATCCCGCCGGGCGTCCCTGACGGCTCATACACCTCGTGCGCCACCGCACCTGTGTCGGCACAGCCCAGCGAGGGGCAGTCGACCACGCACCTGACCGTGGCAGACCGGTGGGGCAACGTCGCCTCGTACACCCTCACCATCGAGCAGACGGGTGGCTCGGGCATCACGGTGCCGGGCTATGGCTTCCTGCTCAACAACGAGCTGACCGACTTCAACTTCGCCCCGACCCAGGGCGACGCGCCCGACCCGAACCTCCCGGGCCCCGGCAAGCGGCCGCGCTCGTCGATGAGCCCGACGATCCTGCTTCAGGACGGCAAGCCGTTCCTCGCCGTCGGCTCTCCGGGTGGGGCCACCATCATCACCTCGGTGTCGCAGACGATCCTCGGCTACCTCGACCGTGGGCTGCCGCTGGTCGACGCCATCGCGGCGCCGCGCCTCAGCTCGCGCAACGGCAGCACCGAGGGCGCAGAACCGGCGATCCTCGACGGGCCCACCGGTGCCGCCCTGACCGCGCTCGGCCACAAGCTCGCATCGGCCGGCACACCGAACGAGATCGGTGCGGTCACGGCGATCCGCAGCCTCGACGGCGGTCTGTTCGAGGCGGCCGCCGAGACGGTGCGCCGCGGCGGTGGCTCGGCGATGGTCGTGCACCCGCGCTGACCGCCCACCGCGACACGCCGCGACGACAAGGAGGCCGTCCCCTCGGGGCGGCCTCCTTCGTCTGTCCGCCGGCGAAAATGGCCATACCGCACAAACAGCAGATGTGTCCCATAACACGCGGGCGGTGGGTCTCGTTTCCGGGCCCATCGGTCAGGGGATCGATGGCAGGGCATCGATGACAGGAGCACGAGCATGAACGGGAAACTCACGGCGATCCTCGTCGGTGCGGCCATCTCGGGGATGGCCGCACCTCTCACCGCCGCACCGGCCACGGCGGCCACGCCGCTGCTCGGGGCCGCCGCGTCCGCCTACGGCAGCTACGTCGTCATCGGCGGGGTGGTGCGCTCCGGACCGACGGCATACGCCGCGATCAGCTGCTCGACCGTGTTCGGCAGGTCGGCGACGGGGTCCGCGGCCGCCGTGGACGGGGCGGCAGGCTCGGTCGGCGTCACGCGCACGAGTGCGACGACGACACGGACGACGACCGGCCACGCGAGCCGGGGGTCGTCCACGACCTCGGGCGTGAACCTCCTCAAGGGTCTGGTCCGCGCCGACAGCGTCACGTCCACGAGCGTCGCGTCGCGCGGGCTGGCAGGCGCGCTGTCCGGCTCGAACCAGTCCCAGCTGGTCGGGCTCAAGGTCGGCGGCCGGGCGCTCAACAGCGTGCCGGCGCCGAACTCGGCCATCACCCTGCGGTCGTCGAGCGGGGCCGCCTTCGCGACCGTCTACCTCAACCAGCAGTCCCGCGGGGTCGTCGGCAACGAGCTGCGGGTCTCCACCACGGCGCTGCGGGTCGTCGTCACCGGCTCGAACGCCCTCGGGCTGCCCATCGGCTCACGGATGGACGTCGGTGTGTCGCGCGCGACGCTCACCGGCCCGGTGAGCGGGCTCGTCGGCGGCTACGGCTACGCCACGTCCGCCAGCTACCCCGACGGCGCCGCATCGTCCAGCCGTACCGCGCTGGCGGGGGTGCCGTGCACCGGAGGCTCCGGTCAGGCGACCCTCGCTGCGGCCACCGTCCCCACCCTGGTGGCGACCGGGACGACGACCACCGATGTGCTCTCGAAGGTCAGCTCGACACAGCGCAGCTCCTGGGTGCGCAACACGATCAGCGCTCCGCGCGTGCTGGGTGGCTTGATCAGCGCCGACGCGATCGTCGCCGAGACCTCGACCCGCCAGGCCGCCCCGGGTGCGGCCCCGGTCCTCACCGACGCCTCCCGCTTCGTGGGACTGCGCATCCAGGGACTCCCGGCCATCTCCGCATCCGTCCCGCCCAACACGGTGCTCACGGTGCCGGGGCTCGGCCGGGTGACGCTGCACAAGGTCGTCCGCACCTCGCGGTCCATCGAGGTGGTCATGGTCGAGATCGTGACCGACCGCGTGCGCGGCAACCTGCCGACGGGGTCGGTGGTGCGGGTCGGCTCGTCCGTCACGTCGCTGCTCTGACCCTCCCTGCACCGACCGGCGCGATCCCTCCGCGAGGCAGCATCGGACAGGCCGGTCGCGACAGCCGTCGCGGCCGGCCTGGCGGTCGCCCGGAGGACGACAGTGAGGCACTGACGGTCAGGCGGGCTTCGCGGTCGGCCAGGGCCAGGCGGTGCAGCCCTTGAGGCCGTAGGTCTGCTGCATCATGACGGGCGCGACCTTGCCCGGTCCGCCGCAGTACGCGTGGGCGTGGCCGATGCCGTGACCCACCTCGTGGTTGACGAGGTAGGTGCGGTAGCCGGCGATGTCGGTGCCGTACGCGTCGGCGCCGAGCACCCACCGGCGCAGGTTGAGCACGACGCGTCCCGTGTTGTGGCAGCTCACCTGGCCGCGGGTCTGCAGCGGCGCGCACAGCTTGTCGGTGGTGTTCGGGCTGGCGAGAGTGATCCGCAGGTCGATGCCTGCCCCCTTCGAGGCTGCGGCGGGGGAGATGTTGACGAACCGAACGCCATCCTTGGCCTGCCACCCCCGGGGGTCGGTCAGGACGGTGCCGACCACAGTGGCCAGCTGCTCGCCGGACACGTCGAGGCCGCCCTCGAGCTCGACCGTGTAGCGCACCGTACGTCCGCCCGACGGGGCCGGGCGCACGGCCTTGGCCGGCACGGCCACGACCGTGAAGCGCCCGGTGCCCGACTCGATGACCGCGCCCTTCGCGTCCTTGCCGTCGTTCGCGGCGCCGGCGCTCGAGCCGGCGGCCGCCTTCGCAGCCGCACCCGTGGTGGCCGCCCCGGTGGCCGACGCGCCGGAACCGGCCGCCTCCTCGCCCGACGACCCAGCCTGTGAGTCGACCTGCGAGTCGGGCACGCGTTCGACCTGGTCGACGGCGACGGCCGGGGCGAACCCCGCGGCCAGGGCCACCCGGTCGACGCTGAAGAGCCCGGCCGGCGTCACCGGCTCGCGGGCTCCCGCGCCCGTCACCGACCAGACGTCCGCGGCGACGCAGAGCATGACGGCCAGACCCGCCCACGTGCGTCGTCGGCGGATCGCCTGCCGTTGACGGGGGGTGGGGCGGCGTTCCACGCTGCCTCGCGCCATACGGGTCACGCTAGGTCACCTACCCGCGTATTGCGAGGAGCGCACCCGTGACGCGCGGGCGCCCGAGCACGTGCGGCCCCGATTTGGTCGGGACGGGGGACTGCCCGTACTCTGGTCCACGACCAATGACCGCCGGTTGGAGGGCGTGGGCAACCACGATCTCTCGAAGGTCCCGCACGATGCGGGCAGCCAGCGCAGGACACTCAGCCTCACGGCATACGTCGAGTATGCCGCTTCGAGCCCCGAGCGCCCTGCGCCGGGGCTCTTCTCGTGCAGGCCCTCCGGGCTCCTTCGCCGGCGTCACCACGCAAGGGAAGGAGGCCCAGATGGCGAACGCCGAGAAGAGCGCAGCCATTGCCGAGATCGCGGACAAGTTCCGTGAGTCCGGTGCGGCCGTTCTCACCGAGTACCGCGGCCTGACCGTGAAGCAGCTCTCCGAGCTGCGCAACTCGATCCGAGAGCACGCCACCTACGCCGTGGTCAAGAACACGCTCACGGAGCTCGCCGCGAAGGAGGCCGGGATCTCGGCCTTCGACGGCCACCTCCAGGGCCCGTCGGCCATCGCCTTCGTCACCGGTGACCCGGTCGAGGCGGCCAAGGGTCTGCGTGACTTCGCCAAGGCACACCCCCTCCTCGTGATCAAGGCCGGCGTCCTCGACGGCAAGGCCTTGTCCCCCGAGGAGATCACGAAGCTCGCGGACCTCGAGTCCCGCGAGGTTCTGCTGGCCAAGCTTGCGGGTGCCATGAAGGGCTCCCTCAACAAGGCCGCCTACCTCTTCGTCGCTCCTCTGTCGCAGACGGCCCGCGTGGTCGACGCCCTGCGCCAGAAGGTCGAGGCGCAGGGTCCCGCCACGCCGGCTGCCGCCGACGAGGCTCCCGCCACGGAGGCTCCGGCCGCCGAGGCAACCACCGACGTCGCCGAGGGTGGCGACGAGAGCTGATCGCGCACCTGCGCACCAGCTCGATTCAACAACACGCCACTCACGGCAATATCTAGGAAGGAAGCCACCATGGCGAAGCTCAGCACCGACGAGCTCCTTGACGCTTTCAAGGAGATGACCCTCATCGAGCTCTCCGAGTTCGTGAAGCAGTTCGAGGAGACCTTCGAGGTCACCGCTGCTGCCCCCGTTGCCGCCGCCCCCGCGGCTGCCGGTGGCGGCGCTGCCGCCGTCGAGGAGGAGGAGAAGGACTCGTTCGACGTCGTTCTCACCGCCGCCGGCGACAAGAAGATCCAGGTCATCAAGGAGGTCCGCGCGCTCACGAGCCTCGGCCTCAAGGAGGCCAAGGACCTCGTCGACGGCGCCCCCAAGCCCGTTCTCGAGGGTGTCGACAAGGCTGCGGCCGAGAAGGCCAAGGAGCAGCTCGAGGGCGCCGGCGCCACCGTCGAGCTCAAGTGAGCCGTCCCGGCTAGCCCGGGGCTCCAGCATCACCGCGAAGGCGGGTCCGACCACCAGGTCGGGCCCGCCTTCGCCGTCTCTCAGGAAGTCTCCTTCCGACGTCACCGAGCGTTCCGGCGTCGTGCGCGGTTCCGTGCCCCTAGGGTTCTCGCGACTCACATCGAATACAGGGAGACAACCGCACATCATGCGCCGACTGCTGGCCGTCACCACGACGGCTCTGACCATTGCCGTCGGGGCGATCCTCGGCCCGATCACCACCACCGCCCACGCAGCCCCGGGCCCGATCCTCAAGGCGTGCACCCACCTCAAGGCGGGCACCGCCTCCGACCGGCTCGCCAACGGTCGGTTCACGCTGCAGGTCAGCCCGGACTTCGTCGAGATCGAGGAGACGGCCTGGATGAGCGGCTCCCGCGGCCGCGACCACACCACGACCGGGACGTGGTTCCGCGACGACCCCACCGGCCGCTACCAGTCCAACACCGACGCGACGCTGCTCGCCTTCCACTGCAACGGGGACCTCGCGCTGCGCCACTCGAACGGTGCGCTGCTGTGGCACTCGAACACCGCGAACAAGGGTGCGGCCACCCTCGCGCTGACGAGCGGCGGCAACCTCGTCATGACGACCTCCGCCGGCAAGGTGGTCTGGCAGAGCGGTTCGGGCAGCACGCTGCTGCCGGCGAACTCCATCCTGCGCAGCAACTCGCGGCTCGTGAACGCCTGGGGCGACCAGCAGGGCGAGCCGGTGCGCACGCTGAGCATGCAGACGAACGGCAACCTCGTCTACCGCGTCGGGTCGACGGTGCGCTGGCAGACGCGCACCGGTGTCGCCGGCTCGCACGCGGCCGTGACCACCCGGGCCCAGCTGATCGTCGTCGCCCCCGACGGCCGCGTGCTGTGGAGCAGCGGCAAGACCGGCTCGAGCTACTCGGTCCTCAACGCCGGACCGCTCTGGATCGAGCAGTTCTACCCGTCGCTGGCGACCGTGTGGTGGTCAGGCATCGCCTGAGCCGGGCCACCGCCGCGGTCGAGGTGGTCCGCGACCGTTTGCCGTCGCGGATCACCTCGAACCGTGTGCAGACGCCGCGTGTCAGTGCGTGTGGGCCAGGGCATCCTCGAGCGCTGCCAGCACGAGGGCGACACGGTCGGGGCGGGCGTTGTGGCCCATGAGGCCGATGCGCCAGACCGTGGAGGCGAACTCGCCGACGCCGGCTCCGATCTCGAGGTTGTGCCGCTCGAGCAGGTAGCCGCGAACGGCCGCCGAGTCGACCCCGTCGGGCACCCGCACCGTCGTTAGCTCCGGCAGGCGTGAGCCCTCCTGCGCGAACAGCTCGAGGCCCATCTCCTCGAGACCGTCCTGCAGGAGACGGCCGGCCTCGGCGTGACGGTCCCACACCTTCTCGAGCCCCTCGTCGGCGATGCGGCGCAGCCCGGCGTGCAGGCTCGCGACCATCGCCGTCGGGGCGGTGTGGTGATAGGTGCGCTTGCCCGCGCCGGAGGCCTCTCCGACGTAGCCGCCGAGCAGCCCGAGGTCGAGGTACCACGACGACGGCTTCTCGACGCGGCGCTCGAACGCGCGGTCGCTGATCGTGAAGGGGGCGAGGCCGGGGGCGACGCCGAGACACTTCTGGGTGCCGGCGTAGCCGATGTCGACGCCCCAGTCGTCAGCGCGCAGCTCGATGCCGCCGATGCTCGTCACGGCGTCGACGAGGAGCAGGGCGTCGCCCTTGACCGCGCCGAGCGCGGCGATGTCGGAGCGGACGCCGGTCGAGGTCTCGGCGTGCACGGCGGCGATGATCTTCGGCGACGGGTGGGCGGCGGCGACGCGCTCGGCGTCGACGGGGGTACCCCAGGCGTGGTCGACCCGGACGACCTCGGCGCCGTGCCGACCGGCCACGTCGACCATGCGCTCACCGAAGAGCCCGTTGACGGCGACGACGACGACGTCGCCGGGGGAGACGGTGTTGACGAAGGCGGCCTCCATACCGGCCGAGCCCGTGGCCGAGAGCGGGAGCGTACGACGGTTGTCGGTGCCCCAGACGTACCTCAGCAGGTCGCACGTCTCGTCCATCACCGCGAGGAAGTCGGGGTCGAGGTGGCCGAGCAGGGGCGCCGCGAGCGCGAGGGTGGCCTCGGGGTAGGGGTTGCAGGGGCCCGGCCCGAAGAGGTGGCGCTCGGCGACGGGGCGGGGCGAGGTGGTGGGGGGCGTGGTCGTCATCAGAATGCGGCTCCGGGGTTGAGGATGCCCTGCGGGTCGAGGGCGTTCTTGATGCGGTGGGTGAGGGCCATGACGTCAGGGCCGAGCTGCTCGGGCAGGGCCGCGCGCTTGAGACGGCCGACCCCGTGCTCGCCGGTGATCGTGCCGCCGAGGCTGATCGCGAGGCTCATCACCTCGGAGAAGGCCAGGGCCGCCCGATCCTTGGCGTCGGGGTCGCCCGGCGGGTGCACGACGATCGGGTGCGTGTTGCCGTCGCCGGCGTGGGCGACGACCGGGATCTCGACCTCGCGCCGTCTCGCGATCGCCGCGATGCCGGTGAGCAGCTCGGGCAGGCGGGGCACGGGCACGCCGACGTCCTCGAGCATGATGGCGCCGCGCCGCTCGATGGCGACGATCGCCGACCGGCGTGCGGCGACGAACATCTCGCCCTCGTCGGCGTCGGTCGTGGTGAAGCACTCGCGGGCGCCGCCGGCGGAGCAGATGCGCTCCATCTCGGCGATCTCCTCACCGCGCGCCGCACCCGGCGCATCGGACTGCGCGAGCAGCATCGCACCGGCGCTGCGGTCGAGGCCCATGCTGCGGTGGTCCTCGACGGCGTTGATCGAGGCCTGGTCCATGAGCTCCATCATCGAGGCCCGCAGGCTGGCGCCGATGGCGACGACGACGCGTGCGGCCGCCTCGACGTCGTCGAAGGTGGCGACGAGCGTGGCGGGTGGTGCCTGCGCGGGGACGAGCCGCAGGGTCGCGCGGGTCACGACGCCCAGGGTGCCCTCGCTCCCCACGAAGAGCTTGACGAGCGAGAGGCCGGCGCTGTCCTTGACCCGCTGGCCGCCCAGCCGCACGAGCGTTCCGTCAGCGAGCACGACGTCCAGGCCGAGCACGTAGTCGGTGGTGACGCCGTACTTCACGCAGCACAGGCCACCCGCGTTCGTCGCGACGTTGCCGCCGATCGAGCAGATCTCGAAGGAGGACGGGTCGGGTGGGTACCACAGGCCGTGCTGCGCCGCAGCCCGCTTGACCTCGGCGTTGAGGGCCCCCGGCTCGACGACGGCCGTCCGCGTCGTCGGGTCGATCTCGACGGCGCGCATCCGCTCGAGGCTCAGCACGATGCAGCCGTCGACGGCGTTGGCGCCACCCGACAGGCCGCTGCCCGCGCCGCGGGGCACCACGGGTATGCCGTGTGCGCCGGCCCAGCGCACCGTCGCCTGCACGTCGGCCGCCGATGTGGCCCGCACCACCGCGAGCGGTGTGCCTGCCCCGGCGTCGGCCGTGTAGTCGAAGCGGTAGGCGGCGGTGCTGTCGGGCTCGGTCAGCAGCGCGCCCGGAGCCAGCGTCGCGGCGAGGTCGTCGAGGGCGGGCAGGTCGGGAGCGTCCTTGCTCACTGTCGTCACCCACCCACCGTAACCACGAGCGGGCCGCCCGGGCCGCAGTGGATCGGGCCGGCCATGCGCACCCGGAGGCGCGCGCAGGCCCCGTCCTCCACCAGCGGCAGGTCGGGCACGACCGGCCCCTCGCCACCTTGAGGCATCGACACCCCGGATGCGCCGCACCGACGCCCGCAGGATTCTGCTGCGCTGCCGGGTAGGTTTGCCCGCATGGGATGGCTGTCGCGCACGTTCAGGTCTGGCGATGACACCTCGGCGTCCGCGCCGGCTGCGCCGCAGGAGCACCCCGAGTCCCCTGCCGGCCAGTCGGGTCCGCCCGTCCCCCTCGCGCCCCATCCCGTGCCCGTCGGCGTGGCCGCCGGGGCCGGGGCCGCTCCGACGCCCGACCCCGTGCCGGCACCGGCACCCGACCGGTCCTCCACGGCGGCCGGCCGCTACGGCCAGCTGGTGAGCGTCACCCACTTCGACACGGCTCCGCCCGAGCTCGAGTGGCAGCTGCCCCTCAACGGCGAGCTCTACCGGCTCATGCCCGGCTCCGACCGACCCGACTACTCGCTCTTCGTGCTCGAGAGGCCCGTGCACTTCTACCCGGGCGACGGCTTCGACGTAGGACGGGTCGAGCCGGAGCAGCGGGTCGAGGACCGCAAGGGCCGGCCCATGGTGCGGGTCCACGCGATGCTGCTCTGCGCCCGCTTCGTCGGGCAGCAGCTGCACCCGGGCATGAAGGACCTCGCGGTCAACCTCGCGTACGTCATCGACAACTCGCTCGCGCGCGACGCCGAGGTCGACTTCGGCAAGATCGAGTTCGCGGCCGTCGGTTTCCTCAGCGAAGGACACTCCACCCGGCCCGGCGACGCCGCCACACGGCATACGGCGACGGGTGCGAGCGACGACGGTGGCGTCGGCGCCGTGCTCGACGAGGTCGGGGCCGTGCTCCGCCAGGGCATCGAGGCCCAGCGCGGCACGTCCGTGCAGCGCCTGACCGCAGCCCTGACCCTCGACGCCGACCACCGCCTGACCGGCCTGTCCGGCAACGCGGACGGCCAGGCCCCGGTGCCCACTCCCGACACCTTCACCCGGTTGGCCGACGTGCTGGCGCGCCTGGGCCACCAGGGCGGCACGGGTGGGCCGGGCGTCGCGGCGTTCACGGTGCGCGTCGAGGGCGACACGGTGAGCCACGAGGTGACCGCCACCCGCTGACGTCAGGCGCGGGCGGCCTCGTGGTAGCCGCGCACCTGTGAGGGGTCGACGAGCCGGCCGACGCTGATCTCCCAGACCGAGCCGTCGAAGCTCTCGAAGACGAGCAGCAGGTCGTCGCCGTGGGTGAACTCGACGAAGTCGCACGTCCCGCGGGTGCCGGTGCCGGTATCGCCCTCGGCGGTGTAGGTCAGCGAGCCGGACTGGAGGAGGGTCCAGTCGCGGCCGTCGAGCGTCATCCCGGCGAGGTCGGGGTCGCCGAAGAGGTCGCCACGCAGGCGCCAGTGGATGATCGAGGTGGCACCGCGCGGTCGCAGAGACACCCACTCACGGGGCCCGGACGCGGTGATGCAGTGCTCGCCCCAGACGATGCCGTCGAGGTCGAAGCGCAGGCTGCCGACGACGCGGTGGCGCGTGCCCTCGACCTCGAGCACGGCGCCGGGACCGACCTGCGACTCGCGCAGCTCCGCTCGCATGCACCCCTCCTCCGTGACGGTGCACACAGGGTAACCACCGCCGACCCGCCGCAGGGGCAAACCGAACTCGCGCGTAACTTCCGCCCGCCGCCCTCGTTTCCCCCGTAGCCGAGTCGAGACGGCAAGAGAGATATAGGTGGATGCCACATGGGTGTGGAGATCGCGGTCACCGGGCTGACCAAGACCTTCGGGTCGCAGACGATCTGGCGGGACGTGACCCTCACGCTTCCCGCGGGTGAGATCTCGGTCATGCTGGGCCCCTCGGGCACCGGCAAGTCCGTCTTCCTCAAGACGCTCGTGGGGCTGCTCAAGCCCGACACGGGCTCGATCGTCATCAACGGCCGTGACCTGACGCGGCTGCGCGAGCACGACCTCTACGAGGTGCGCAAGCTCTTCGGAGTGCTCTTCCAGGACGGCGCGCTCTTCGGGTCGATGAACCTCTACGACAACATCGCGTTCCCCCTCCGCGAGCACACGAAGAAGACCGAGGCGGAGATCAAGCGGATCGTCGGCGAGAAGATCGACCTGGTCGGTCTGCAGGGCGCCGAGGGCAAGCTGCCCGGCGAGATCTCCGGCGGCATGCGCAAGCGCGCGGGCCTCGCCCGGGCTCTGGTGCTCGACCCCGAGATCATCCTCTTCGACGAGCCCGACTCGGGCCTCGACCCGGTGCGCACCGCGTACCTCAACCAGCTCATCGTCGACCTCAACGCGCAGATCGAGGCGACCTTCCTCATCGTCACGCACGACATCAACACCGCCCGCACGGTGCCCGACAACATCGGGCTGCTCTACCACCGGCACCTGGCGATGTTCGGCCCGCGCGAGATGCTGCTCAGCTCCGAGGAGCCGGTCGTGCGCCAGTTCCTCAACGCCCAGCGCGTCGGGCCCATCGGCATGTCCGAGGAGAAGGACGCCGACGAGCTGGCGGCCGAGTCCGGCCAGGAGCTGCCGCCCCTGCCGCCGATCGCGCTCCAGCTGCCGACGAGCGACGGCTCCGTGCGGCGCACGGCGCGCCCCGCGGGTGAGTGGTGCCGCCAGAACGGCGTCACCCCGCCGCCCGGGTCGTTCGAGACCTCGACCGTCGCCGCCGGCGCCATCGCGTCGCCGTCGCCGGCTGCCGCCACCCCGGGCCCGTATGCCGGCTCGCCCGCGTTCGCGGGGGAGGTGGGCTGACGTGGCCGCACCCCTCACCGGCGCGCTGCGCCAGTCGGGCTCGCTCTTCGCGCTCGCGCTCGACGTGTTCCGGGCGCTGCCCAAGCGCCCGTTCCAGCTCAAGGAGTTCATCCAGCAGGCGTGGTTCATCGCGAGCGTCACGATCCTGCCGACCGCGCTCGTGTCGATCCCGTTCGGTGCGGTCATCGCGCTGCAGCTCGGCACCCTGACCCGTCAGCTCGGCGCGCAGTCCTACACCGGCGCCGCGAGCGTGCTCGCGGTGCTGCGCGAGGCCAGCCCGATCGTCACCGCCTTGCTGATCGCCGGGGCCGGCGGCTCGGCCATCTGCGCCGACCTCGGCTCGCGCAAGATCCGCGAGGAGATCGACGCGATGGAGGTGCTCGGCATCAGCCCGATCCAGCGCCTGGTCGTGCCGCGCGTGCTCGCCTCGATGCTCGTCGCGGTGCTGCTCAACGGCCTCGTGTCGGTCGTCGGCGTCGTCGGCGGCTACGTCTTCAACGTCATCGTCCAGGGCGGCACGCCCGGCGCGTACATCGCGAGCTTCACCGCGTTGGCCCAGCTGCCCGACCTCTGGACCGCCGAGATCAAGGCGCTCATCTTCGGGGCGATCGCGGCGGTGGTCGCGGCCTACAAGGGCCTGGGCGCCGGAGGTGGCCCGAAGGGGGTCGGCGACGCGGTCAACCAGAGCGTCGTCATCACCTTCATGCTCCTGTTCGTCGTCAACTTCGTCATCACGGCCGTGTACTTCCAAGTCGTCCCGCAGAAGATCTGAGAACTGACCATGGCGACCAAGACCCGGACCCGTCCCTCGCGCGCGCAGGGCTCGCAGAGCGCGGAGCGCCTGCTCCAGCTGGCCGGCGGCCCCTCCCGCGCGCTCGACTCGCTCGGCGAGCAGATGCGCTTCTACGTGCGCTCCCTCGCCTGGAGCGGGCGCACGCTGCGCCGCTACAAGAAGGAGGTCGTGCGCCTCCTCGCCGAGGTGTCGCTCGGCACCGGCGCGCTGTCGGTCATCGGCGGCACCGTCGGCGTCATCGCCTTCCTCGCCTTCTTCACCGGCACCGAGGTCGGCCTCCAGGGCTACTCCTCGCTCGACCAGCTCGGCACGGGCGCCTTCACCGGCTTCTTCTCGGCCTACCTCAACACCCGAGAGATCGCGCCGCTCGTCGCGGGCCTGGCGCTCGCCGCCACGGTCGGCTGCGGCTTCACGGCCCAGCTCGGCGCGATGCGCATCTCCGAGGAGGTCGACGCGCTCGAGGTGATGGGCATCCCGTCGCTGCCGTTCCTCGTCACCACCCGCATGATCGCCGGCTTCATCGCCGTGATCCCGCTCTACGTGCTCGGGCTGCTCAGCTCGTACGCGGCGACGCGGTTCATCTCCACCGCCTACTTCGGGCAGTCCGAGGGCACCTACGACCACTACTTCCACCTGTTCCTGCCACCGGGCGACGTCTTCTGGTCGTTCGCCAAGGTCATGGTGTTCGCGGTCGTGATCATCCTCATCCACTGCTACTACGGCTACACCGCATCGGGCGGCCCGGCCGGCGTGGGGGTCGCGGTCGGCACCGCGGTGCGCACCTCGATCGTCGCCATCAACATCGTCGACTTCTTCCTGTCGCTCGCCATCTGGGGCGCGACCACGAGTGTTCGGATCGCCGGATGAGTGCCACCAAGACCGCCGCGCCCGACGACGTCAGCACCGACTCGACGCCGGGCCCCATCACCCAGCACACGCGAAAGCGACTGGGGCAGAAGGGCTACGGCCTGGTGTTCCTCGTGGTGCTGGCCCTGCTGCTCGGACTCAGCATCGCGTCGTTCCAGAAGCGGTTCACGCCCGTCGTCATGGTGACGCTCGAGACGAACCGCCTCGGCAGCCAGATGCAGGAGAGCTCGGACGTCAAGCTGCGCGGCCTGCTCGTCGGCGAAGTGCGCACGGTCGAGGCGACGCCCACCGGTGCCCGCCTCCAGCTGGCGCTGCAGCCCGACGACGTGGCGAAGATCCCCTCCAACGTCACCGCCCGGCTGCTGCCCAAGACGCTCTTCGGCGAGCGCTACGTCGACCTCGTCACGGCGGGTCCGAGCCGGCGGTCGATCCGGGCCGGCGACGTCATCCCGCAGGACCGCAGCAAGGTCGCCATCGAGCTCGAGACCGTCTTCGACAATCTCTACCCCCTGCTGCGCACGGTGCAGCCCGCCAAGCTGGCGACGACGCTGAACGCCCTGTCGACGACGCTCGACGGTCGCGGCGACCAGATCGGCCGCAACTTCGTGCTGGTCGACCGCTACCTCAAGGCGCTCAACCCCAGCATGCCGACGATCCAGAAGGACATCTCCCTGCTCGCCGACACCGCAGACCTCTACAACGGGGTCGCCCCCGACTTCTTCCGCCTGACCGAGTCGCTGCGCGTCACGAACCGCACCATCGTCGAGAAGGACCAGCAGCTGGCCGCCTTCCTCGTCGGCACCGCTGGCTTCGCCAACCAGGCGGCCGGGTTCCTCCGCGACAACGAGGAACGCATCATCCAGGTCGGGCAGGTGAGCCGGCCGACGCTCGCCGTCCTCGCCGAGTACTCGCCGATCTACCCCTGCATCGCCTCGGGCATGGTCAACTGGCTGCCGCGGGCCAACCAGGCGTTCTCGGGAGGCACCTTCCACATCACGCTCGAGGTCGTGAAGCCGCGCAAGGCCTACCAGCCCGGCGAGGAGCCCAGCTGGGGCGACAAGCGCGGGCCGCGCTGCTACGGGCTGCCGAGCCCCGACGGGTCGCAGTCGAACCCCTTCGCCGGCAACCACTTCGACGACGGCACGAAGCCGGCGAGCGAGGCCTTCTCCGGCGTGCCGCAGGCCCTGCTGGGCGACGCCTCGGCCGACTCGGGAACGGCGGGCACGGTCGACGAGCAGCGCGTCGTGAGTGCGCTCTTCGCCGGCGACGGCCGCCACGGCAGCGGCGGCAGCGGCGGCACCACTGACGGTTCGGACGGCATACGCACGCTGCTCGCCGGACCGATGATGCGCGGAACGGTGGTGAGCACCCGATGAAGGTCAAGGGCTCCCTCGTCAAGCTCATCCTCTTCGCGGCCGTCACCCTGTTCGCGACCAGCATCCTCGCCCTGACGATCGCCAACATCCAGCTCGGCTCGAAGGCGACCTACACGGCCCTCGTCAGCGACGCCACCGGCGTCATCGCGGGCCAGGACGTCCGCATCGCCGGCGTACGCGTGGGGGAGGTGACCGACGTGCGGGTCGCGCCCGGGGCCGGCTCCGACCACGCGAACGCAGCGATCGAGTTCTCGGTGCTCAAGAGCTCGGTGCTCACCCAGGGCACCGAGGTGACGGTCAAGTACCGCAACCTCGTCGGCCAGCGCTACCTCGCACTGACGCAGGGCGCCGGCAACCCGGCCGCGCTCGCCGACGGCGCGACGATCCCGCTCGCCCGGACCCACCCGGCACTGGACCTCACCGTCCTCTTCAACGGCTTCAAGCCGCTCTTCGCGGCGCTCTCTCCGAGCGACGTCAACGAGCTCTCGGGCCTGCTCATCCAGACCCTCCAGGGCGAGGGCGGCGACATCAACAGCCTGCTCGCCAAGACCGCGAGCCTCACCTCGACGATCGCCGACCGCGACGCCGTCATCGGCCGCACCATCGACAACCTCAACACGGTGCTGGGCACGGTCGACGCCCACGACCAGCAGCTGCTCTCGCTCATCGACCAGCTGCAGCGCTTCACGAGCGGGCTCGCGGCCGACCGCGAGACGATCGGTCGCTCGCTGTCGGGCATCAACACGCTCTCCGCCGAGACGGCCGACCTTCTGGTGTCGACGCGGCCGCTCATCAAGGACGACGTCGCCCAGCTGCGCACGCTCGCCACGACGCTCAACAAGCCGGCCAACGTCAAGCAGTTCGAGGACTTCATCTCGAGCGCGACGCAGCGCATCACGACCCTGACGCGCACGGCCACCTACGGCTCGTGGTTCAACTTCTACCTGTGCCGGTTCGACACCAAGAGCCCCCTGCTGCCCGGTGTCTCGCCCACCTACTCCGTCGCGTCCGCGAGGTGCAACTCATGAGCACGCCCTTCCGCGAGCGCAACCCCGTGCCGATCGGCGCCGCCGGTCTGGCGATCCTCGGGCTGCTGCTCTTCCTCGCGTTCAACGCCTCGAACCTGCCCTTCATCGGCGGCGGCACCTCGTACAGTGCGGCCTTCACCGAGGCGGGCGGCATCCGGCCCGACGACGACGTGCGCATCGCGGGCGTCAAGGTCGGCAAGGTCACCGGGGTCGACCTGGAAGACGGCCACGTCCGCGTCGACTTCACCGTCACCGAGGACGCCTCCTTCGGCACCCGCACCGGGGCCTCCATTCGGATGAAGACGATCCTCGGGGAGAAGTACGTCGCGCTCGACCCCAAGGGCGACGGGCAGCTCGACGCCGACAGCCAGATCCCGGTGTCGCGCACGGTCAGCTCCTACGACGTCATCAACGCCTTCCAGGACCTCACGACCACGACCGAGCGCATCGACACCGACCAGCTGGCCCAGTCGCTGTCGGTCATCGCGACCGAGTTCAAGGACAGCCCGCAGTACGTCCGCTCCACGCTCGACGGGCTGTCGCGCCTGTCCCGCACCGTCGCGAGCCGCGACGCCGAGCTCGGGTCGCTGCTGCAGCGCGCCAACAGCGTCACCGGTCTCGTGCGCAGCCGCAACCAGCAGGTCGGCACGCTCATCAAGGATGCCGACCTGCTCATGGTCGAGCTGGTGAAGCGTCGCGACGACATCCGCACGCTGTTCCGCAACACGTCGGCGCTCGCCACGCAGCTGACCGGCCTGGCCCGCGACAACAGGGCCCAGCTGAAGCCCGCGCTCGCCGAGCTCGACAAGACCCTCGCGCTGCTCCAGAAGCACGACACCGACCTCCAGAAGACGATCCGCGCCATGGCACCCTTCACCCGCGTCTACGCCAACACCCTCGGCACCGGCCGCTGGTTCGACACCTGGGTGTCCAACCTCGTCGTGCCGGTCGGCAGCCCCGGCCTCGCACTGCCCGGCACGCAGCTGCCCGACCTGCTCCTGCCGGGCCTCACGGGAGGTGCTCGCTGATGGTCACCGAGACCCGCAGCCGTATGCCGTTCGGCCGGTTCCACGGGCCTGCGACGGTGCTCGGCAAGGTCGTCACCGGCCTCGTGGTCGTCGCCCTCGTCGCGGCCGCGTTCCTCTTCTGGCCGCGGCAGCAGCAGACGACCGTCAGCGCCGACTTCACCCGGGCCGTCGGGCTCTACCCCGGCTCCGACGTACGCATCCTCGGCGTCAGGGTGGGCCAGGTCGACGCGGTGGTGCCCGAGGGCGACCACGTGCACGTCACGTTCAGCTACGACGAGAAGTACCGCGTGCCCGCGACGGCGAAGGCCGCCATCGTGGCCCCGTCGCTCGTCTCCGACCGCTACGTCCAGCTGCTCCCCGTCTACGAGGCCGGCCCGGCGCTCGCCGCGGGCACGCGCATCCCGGTCTCGCGCACGGCTGTCCCGGTCGAGCTCGACCGGGTGTCGCAGAGCCTCGACGACCTCATGGTCGCGCTCGGTCCCGACGGCGCCAACAAGGACGGCGCCCTCAACCAGCTGCTCCAGACCTCCGCCGCGAACCTCGACGGCAACGGCGACAAGCTGAACTCGACGGTGCGCGACCTGTCGACGGCCCTGTCGACCCTCTCGGGCAGCCGCGACGACCTCTTCGGAACGGTGAAGAACCTCCAGTCCTTCACCTCGATGCTCGCCACGAACAACGCGCAGGTGCGTCGGCTCAACAGCGACCTCGCCACCGTGGCGGTGCAGCTGAGCGAGGAGCGCGAGAACCTCAAGGCGACGCTCAGCAGCCTGGGGGTCGCGGTCGACGAGGTGTCCGGGTTCGTGTCCGACAACCGGGCCCTGCTCAAGAGCAACCTCGACCGTGCCGTCACCGTGACGGGCGCGTTCGCGAAGAACCGCCAGGCCCTGGCCCAGGTGCTCGAGAACGCCCCGGTGGCCCTGTCGAACCTGCAGAACGCCTACCACCCCGAGACGGGCACGCTCGACACGCGGAACAACGCCAAGGGCTTCGACGACCCGCTCCTGCTCGTCTGCTCGATCCTCACCGGACCCACCAACACCGGCAACACGCGCCTGTGCGACTCGTTGAAGAAGGCCGTGGTGCCCAAGCTGCCCCAGCTCCCCTCGCTGCCGAACGGCGCTGCGCTGCAGGGCAGCCCGCAGCCCGGCGGGCTGGTCAACCTGCGCGGTGCCGACCCGACCCTCGGCGGACTCCTCGGAGGTTCCCGATGACGTATGCCGTCCGCTCCCGCTCACGTGCCGCGCTAGCCGCGGTGGTGCTCGGCGCCCTGGCCCTCGGTGGCTGCAGCGCCTACGACCTGCCGCTCCCGGGCGGCGCCGGCACCGGCGACAACTCGTACACGGTCACGGCCGAGTTCGCCGACGTTCTCGACCTCGTGCCGCAGTCGTCCGTCAAGGTCAACCAGGTGACGGTCGGCTCGGTCGAGGACATCCAGGTCACCGGGTGGACCGCGACGGTCCGCCTCCGCCTGCCCGCGACCGTGGTGCTGCCCGACAACGCCACGGCGGAGCTGAAGCAGACCTCCCTGCTCGGCGAGAAGTACGTCGCGCTCGCCGCCCCCACCGACGCGAAGCCGCAGGGCCGTCTCGGCGAGGGTGACCGCATCCCGCTGGCCCGCACGAGCCGCAACCCCGAGGTCGAGGAGGTCCTCGGCGCGATGTCGCTGCTGCTCAACGGTGGCGGCGTGGCGCAGCTGAAGACCATCGAGGTCGAGCTGAACAACGCGCTGCGCGGCCGCACCGGCGACGTCAAGGACCTCGTCGGCCAGCTGAACACGTTCGTCGGCGGGCTCGACGCCCAGAAGGGCGAGATCGTCCGCGCCATCGACAGCATCGACCGGCTCTCCGGCACCCTGGCCAAGAACCAGGAGAAGATCGCCAAGGCCCTCGACGAGCTGCCCAAGGGTCTCAAGATCCTCGCCGACCAGCGCCGCCAGCTCACCGCGATGCTCACGGCCCTGCGCGACCTCGGCGAGGTCGGCACCCGCGTCATCCGCGGGTCGCGAGCCGACCTCGAGGCCAACCTGCGGGCCGTCAGCCCGATCCTGCGCCAGCTCAACAAGGCCGGAGACGACCTGCCCAAGAGCTTCCAGCTGCTGCTGACCTATCCGTTCCCCAACAACGCCCAGAACACCATCAAGGGTGACTTCACCAACCTCTGGGCCACCCTCGACACCAACGTCGACACGATCGCCGGCAACCTCGGGGTCGGCAGGCTGCCGAACCTGCCCGCCGTCCCGGGCGTGCCGCTGCCGTCGGTGCCGCTGCCGTCGGTGCCGCGCCCGAGCATCCCGGTGCCGTCCGCGCCCGGACTGCCCACCGGCATACCCACGACTCTGCCCGGTGGCCTGCTCCGTGCGCCGCAGGGCAGCGCCCAGGCCGACCAGGCCTCGTGGTCTGCCCTCTTCCCCACGGGAGGCTCCCGATGATCACCCGCACCGTGCGGCTCCAGCTCGCCGCGTTCGCCCTGCTCTCGGTGGTCCTCGTCGCCGTCCTCTCCGCGAACTACGTCGGGCTGACCGACAAGATCGCCGGCGGCAGCTACGTCGTGTCCGCCGACCTGGCCCAGTCGGGCGGCATCTTCGTCGGGGCCGAGGTCACCTACCGTGGCGTCACGGTCGGCAAGGTCGAGACGATGCGTCTCTCGGGTGACGGTGTCGTCGTCGACGCACGGCTCGACCGCGGCACCGAGGTGCCGAAGGATGCGAGGGCCGTCGTCGAGAACCGTTCCGCGGTGGGGGAGCAGTACCTCGACCTGCAGCCGCGCACGTCGAGCGCGCCCTACCTCGCGGCCGGCGACGTGATCCCACGCGACCGCACGGCGTTCCCCATCCGCATCGACCAGCTGCTCCAGCACGTCGACAACACCGTCGCATCCGTGCCCAAGGACGCGCTCGTCACCACCGTCGACGAGCTGGCCGAGGCCTTCAAGGGCGGCGGCGCCGACCTGCAGCGGCTCATCGACTCGGGCAACGCCCTGACCGCGGCCGCCTCCGAGGCCCTGCCCGAGACGACGAAGCTCATCGACGACGGACGCATCGTCCTCGACACCCAGGTGAAGTCGGGCAAGGACATCCGCACCAGCGTCTCCGGCTTCGCCGACGTGGCCGACGCCCTGCGTCAGGCCGATCCCGACCTGCGCGTCGTGCTCGACCGTGGCGCCGTCGCCGCCAAGGAGCTCGACGCGCTCATCGCCGAGAACAAGCAGAGCCTCGCGGCGCTCATCGCCAACTTCATCACGGTCGGCAACGTGACCACGGCGCGCCTCGACGGCATCGAGCAGCTCCTCGTCACCTACCCCGACGTCGTCAACGGCGGCTTCACCGTCGTGCCGGGCGACGGCACCGCCCACTTCGGGCTCGTGCTCAACGCCGACGACCCCAAGGCGTGCACGGCGGGCTACGAGGGCACGAAGAAGGTCGACCCGCACCGCACCGCCGGTCTGCCGCCGGTCAACCTCGATGCGCACTGCGCCGCCTCGCGGGGTTCCGGCGTCAACGTGCGAGGGGCGCAGAACGCGCCCAAACCCTCCCGTTCCGGGCAGGGCGGCCAGAGCTACCCGATGGCGTTCGGTCCCACTCCCGTGACTCTGGGCAACCCGGCCGTGACCTCGGGCAGCCCTGCGTCGTTGTCAGTCCAGTCGCCGGTCGTCCCGGCCGGTGGCGACGCACGGACCGACAACGGCACGAGCTGGCTCTGGATGATGCAGGAGGCGCTCCGCTGAGCCGGTGACGGAAGGAATCCCCTCGATGACGATGGCCCCCACCCGCTCGACCTCCCCTGCGGAGACCGAGCTCCCCAACCGGTCACCCCAACCCGACGGCCCGGCTGCCGGCGACACCCGCGGCTCCAGCGACACCGTGGCCGAGCGCGACACTGCCGCTCCCGGCCGCGACGACGCGCCACGTGCGGGCCTCAGGGGTGTCCGCACGTGGCGACCCACCTCACGACTGCTCTGGGCACTCGCGGCGGTGCTGCTCCTCGCGGCGGTGGCCGTGGCGGCGACGCTCGGCCGCTCGGCCTGGCAGGCCCAGCGCGCCGCGGACGCCCGCGACACGGCGCTCGCGGCGGGCCGCCAGATCGCGGTCAACTTCGTGACGATGAACGCCTCGACGTTCGACGCCGACACCAAGCGTGTCCTCGCCGACTCCACGGGCTCGTTCCAGAAGGAGTACAGCGCGACGTTGGCCCAGCTGAAGCCGGTCGTGACGGCCAACAAGACCGTCTCGACCGTCGAGCGGGCCGAGGCCTCGCTCGTCTCGGGCGACGCCGACTCGGCCAAGGTCATCGTCGGCGTGGTCGCGCCCACGACCAACGCCTCGACCCCCAAGGCCGAGAAGAAGACCTACCGGCTCCGGCTCGACCTCGTGAAGGTCGGCGACTCGTGGAAGGTGAGCTCCCTTGACTTCGTCAGCTGACCCCCGACGCCCTGCCGCAACAGTTGCAGGCTCGCGTCGTCGTGTCGCCGGTGCCCGACGGCGCGGCCGCGACACCGCGACCGGCACCCTCGTGCTCGACCGACCCACCGACCTCGAGCCCGACACCGATCTCGAGGCCGACACCGCTGAGGCCGACACCGACGTCGAGCGCGACGCCCAGCTCGCCCGTGGCACCGACCTCGTCGAGACCGACGACGCATCGGCTCACGCCACGGTCGCCGCTGACGCGATCGCCGACCCTGACGCGAACGCCGACCCTGCCGACCGGCGCACCCGTCGCGGCTCGCTGTGGGCGTCTGCCATCGGCGCCGCAGTGGCTCTCGCCCTGCTCGCCACCGCACTGGTCTACGGCCTGCGGCCGACCGTGTCCGACGGCGACCGCACGGCAGCGGTCAGCTCGGCCCGCACCACCCTCGAGAGCCTGCTCAGCTACAGCGGCTCCACGTTCGACAAGCACGTCGGCGAGGTGTCCCCGCAGCTGACGGCCCCCTTCAAGGACCAGTTCACCAAGGTCGCCGCCAGCGACATCAAGCCCATGGCCGTCAAGAACGAGGCGACCGTGCAGGCCAAGGTCTACGAGGCCGGCGTCATGGACACCACGGGCGACGGCGGCGAGGGCACCACGGTGCGCGTCATGGCCTTCGTCAACCAGGCCACGACCACCAAGGCGCAGCAGGCCCCGGCGATCGACCAGAACCGGGTCATCGCCACGATGCGGAAGGTCGGCGACCGCTGGCTCGTGAGCGAGCTCTCCGCGTTCTGACCGGCAGCTCCAGGCCGGCTCCCGACCAGGGGAACCTGGGGGAAGGTCCCGGGCGTCGACTCCGACGTCCGGGACCGAGGCGACACCTCGGCGCGGGTCGGAGCGACTCCCGGCGCTGCGGCATACTGCCTGCTGTGAAGCTGATCCAGGCCGATGGCGTCCCTGTGTCCCTTGCCCGCGTCGACCAGCCGGAGGCCGCCCCCGTGCGGGTGGGCGTCGTCCAGCACGAGTGGGTCGACGACCCCGGAGCGCTCGTCGCGACCCTGCGCGACGGCATCCGCGCCGCCGCCCAAGCGGGCGCCACCATCGTCTTCCTGCCCGAGCTGACCCTGTCGCGCTACCCGGCCGACACCCTGCCCGAGGGCACACCCTCCGCCATCGCCGAGGACCTCGAGTCGGGGCCCACCGTCACCTTCGCGCGCGACGCGGCCCGCGACTTCGGCGTCCACGTCCACGCCTCCCTGTACGAGCGCGCCGACGCCGGTGACGGGCTCGGTTTCAACACCGCCGTGGTCGTCGCCCCGAGCGGCGAGCTGGTCGCCCGCACCCGCAAGACGCACATCCCGGTGACGGCCGGCTACTACGAGGACAAGTACTTCCGCCCCGGTCCCCCCGAGGACGCGTATCCCGTTGTGTCCCTGCAGGACCCGTCGGTGCGACTCGGCCTGCCGACGTGTTGGGACGAGTGGTTCCCCGAGGTCGCACGGCTCTACTCCCTCGGCGGCGCCGAGGTGCTCTGCTACCCGACGGCCATCGGGTCCGAGCCCGACCACCCCGAGTTCGACACGCAGCCGCTGTGGCAGCAGGTCATCGTCGGCAACGGCATCGCGAACGGCCTCTTCATGGTCGTCCCCAACCGCTTCGGCACCGAAGGCCTCATCACCTTCTACGGCAGCTCGTTCATCTCCGACCCGTACGGCCGCATCCTCGTGCAGGCCCCGCGCGACGAGGCGGCAGTGCTGGTCGCCGACCTCGACCTCGCCCAGCGTCGTGACTGGCTCGAGCTCTTCCCGTTCCTCGAGACCCGCCGACCCGACTCGTATGCCGCCCTGACCGCCCCCGTGCGCGCCGAGCACCGTCGCGAGGTGGCCCGGTGACCGACGCCGTCGAGGCCTCGGCGTCGGGGTCGGCACCGGTGTCGGGGTCGGTGTCAGGCGAGGTGGCAGGCGCCACGGCGCCGGGCTGGCGCATGCCCTCCGAGACCGCCCCCCACGACTGCACGTGGATGGCGTGGCCGAGCCAGGGCTACACGCTCGGTGACACGGCGGAAGAGGCGACGAAGGCGCGGCGCACGTGGGCCGCGGTCGCCAACACCGTCGCCGAGTTCGAGCCGGTGCGCATGGTCGTCGTGCCCGACGACCTCGCCGTGGCGCGCGAGCACCTGAACCCCGACGTCGAGCTGGTCCCGGCCGAGCTCGACGACGCGTGGATGCGCGACATCGGCCCCACCTTCGTGCGTTCGGCCGACGGTTCCCGGCTCGGGGCGGTCGACTGGGTGTTCAACGGCTGGGGTGCGCAGTCCTGGGCCCGCTGGGAGCGCGACGCGCGCGTCGGCTCGTTCGTCGCCGGCCTGAGCGGCGCCGAGGTGGTCGGCTCGACCCTGGTCAACGAGGGCGGCGGCATCCACGTCGACGGTCTCGGCACCGTGCTGCTCACCGAGACCGTGCAGCTCGACCCGGGCCGCAACCCCGGCCTGACCCGTGCCGACGTCGAGGCCGAGCTCGCCCGCACCATCGGCGCCACGGCCTGCATCTGGCTGCCGCGCGGCCTGACCCGCGACTACGACGAGTTCGGCACCCGCGGCCACGTCGACATCGTCGCGGCGATCCCGAGCCCGGGCGTCGTGCTGCTCCACGAGCAGCACGACGAGAGTCACCCCGACCATGCCGTCTCGCGCGAGCTGCGGGCCCTGCTCGAGGACGCCCGAGACGCCCGGGGCGAGCGCTTCGAGGTGGTCGGGGTGCCGGCGCCGCGCACCCTCGCCGACGACGAGGGGCCCGTGGACTGGAGCTACCTCAACCACCTCGTCGTCAACGACGGCGTCATCGCGTGCACGTTCGGCGACCCGCAGGACGAGGCGTCGCTGGCGGTGCTCGCCGAGGCCTACCCGGGCCGGCGGGTCGTCGGTGTCGACGCCCGCCCGCTCTTCGACCGCGGCGGCGGCATCCACTGCATCACCCAGCAGCAGCCGTCACTCTGACGTCGAGTGCTCACTTCCGGACGTCCCTGCCCGTGGCGACGGCCCCCGGGAGGGCCCGGAAGTGAGCACTCGACGGACGCTCAGGCCTGGGGGAGGCGCTTGTGGATGTCCTCGCTCATGCGCACGACCGACAGGTAGAACTCGAGCGTCATGCGGATCACCGCGAGGTAGATGACCAGGAAGATCGGTCCGAGGACGAGCACCGACAGGCCGCTGCCGAAGCCGCGCAGGAAGCTCGCGAAGAGCAGCACCAGCCAGGTGGCCACGAGCGCCACGGTCGCGAGCAGGTAGACGAACCGCACGAGGATCGGCGTCACGAAGTTGGTGAAGCTGAAGTCGAAGAGGGCGCTGAAGAACCCGGCGCCCTCGCGGGCCGGGTTGGGCAGGCTCGACATCCCGGAGGGCCCGGACGGGCCGGACGGGCCGGTCTGGCCGGTCGGGCCGGTCGAGTGGTCGGTCGGGGCGCTCGAGTAGTCGGACGGCGGGGGAGGGGGCGGCGGGGTGCTGCCGCTGCCGGTTGGGGACGTCTCGGGCTGGCCCGGCTGGCCGGGCTGGCCGGACGGCAGCGGCGTGGTCGGGTCGCCGGCGGGGCGGTTGAAGGACGGCTGCTCGGGCGGGTTCTGGTCGGACAAGGCTTCCCTCTCGGAGGTGGCGTCTACGGAACTGGCTGCCCCGCCCATGCTAGGTGCCGACCGTGCTGCAGCAGGGGCCGCGACGCGCCTCCGAGACGCCTCCGAGGCGGCTCCGAGGCGCCTCCGACGCGCCTACGACGTGCCTACGACGGGGGAGGGTCTTGACGTCAGGGCCTCGCCGGGCCATATTCGTCGCGTTCGCATCGCGAGCTCCCGGTCCGGGAGGCGTAGCAGGTCACGCCGAGGGCGTCCGGTCGTTCGAGACCGGGACGTACCTCGGTCGACGACCTCCGCCTCTTGACCCGGCTGGACACTCCTGCCCTTCGACGGTAGGCTAAGCCTTTGCGCTGCCCATGCCCACCTTTCGCGACCTCGGTCAGGCCATTCACCATGCCACACGGCATCCGGCCCGACCATCGGACCCGCGAGCGGAGCCATGCGGCAACGCGGATCTGAAGATTCGAAAAAGGCCCGTGGAAGGACCCTCCTTGGCTGCCTCGCGTACTGCGACGAACATGTCCACCGCACAGACCCCTTCGGGGCGTCTGTCCTTCGCGAAGATTCGCGAACCACTCGAGGTCCCCGACCTCCTGGCGCTTCAGACGGAGAGCTTCGACTGGCTGCTCGGCAACGAGCGCTGGCAGGCTCGCGTCGCCGCGGCCAAGGCCGAGGGGCGCACCGATGTCCCGGACCGGTCCGGGCTCGAGGAGATCTTCGAGGAGATCTCCCCGATCGAGGACTTCAGCGGCTCGATGTCGCTGTCGTTCCGCGACCACCGCTTCGAGGAGACCCGCAAGACGATCGAGTCGTGCAAGGAGCGCGACCAGACGTACGACGCACCCCTCTTCGTCACCGCCGAGTTCATGAACGCCCAGACGGGCGAGATCAAGAGCCAGACGGTGTTCATGGGTGACTTCCCGCTCATGACCGAGCGCGGCACCTTCATCATCAACGGCACCGAGCGTGTCGTCGTCTCGCAGCTCGTCCGCAGCCCGGGCGTCTACTTCGAGCGCACCCCCGACAAGACGTCCGACAAGGACATCTACACGGCGAAGATCATCCCGAGCCGTGGTGCCTGGCTCGAGTTCGAGATCGACAAGCGCGACATGGTCGGCGTCCGCGTCGACCGCAAGCGCAAGCAGTCCGTCACGGTGCTGCTCAAGGCCCTCGGCTGGACCGAGGCGCAGATCCTCGAGGAGTTCGGCGAGTTCGAGTCGATGCGCCTCACCCTGGAGAAGGACCACACCCAGGGCCAGGACGACGCGCTGCTCGACATCTACCGCAAGCTGCGCCCGGGCGAGCCGCCGACGAAGGAGGCCGCGCAGACGCTGCTCGACAACCTCTACTTCAACGGCAAGCGCTACGACCTCGCCAAGGTCGGCCGCTACAAGGTCAACAAGAAGCTCGGCCTCGACGGCTCGATCAACGACTCGACGCTGTCGATCGACGACATCGTCAAGACGATCAAGTTCATCGTCACGCTGCACGACGGCCAGGACTCGATGAAGGGCGTCAAGAACGGCGAGGAGATCGACGTCCGCGTCGAGGTCGACGACATCGACCACTTCGGCAACCGTCGCCTGCGCTCCGTCGGCGAGCTCATCCAGAACCAGGTCCGCACCGGCCTGTCCCGCATGGAGCGCGTCGTCCGCGAGCGCATGACCACGCAGGACGTCGAGGCGATCACCCCGCAGACCCTGATCAACATCCGCCCCGTGGTGGCGTCGATCAAGGAGTTCTTCGGCACCTCGCAGCTCTCGCAGTTCATGGACCAGAACAACCCGCTCGCGGGTCTGACGCACAAGCGTCGTCTGTCCGCGCTCGGCCCGGGTGGTATCTCCCGTGACCGCGCCCAGATGGAGGTCCGTGACGTCCACCCGTCGCACTACGGCCGCATGTGCCCGATCGAGACCCCGGAAGGCCCGAACATCGGCCTCATCGGCTCGCTCGCGTCCTACGGTCGCATCAACGCGTTCGGTTTCATCGAGACGCCGTACCGCAAGGTCGTCGACGGCCACGTCACCGACGACGTCGACTACCTGTCGGCCGACGAGGAGGACCGCTTCGTCGTCGCCCAGGCCAACGCGCCGCTCGACAAGCAGAACAACTTCACCGAGGACCGCGTGCTCGTGCGCACCAAGGGTGGAGAGGTCGAGCTCGTCCCCGGCGACGAGGTCGACTACATGGACGTCTCGCCGCGCCAGATGGTGTCGGCCGCGACCGCGATGATCCCGTTCCTCGAGCACGACGACGCCAACCGTGCCCTCATGGGCGCCAACATGCAGCGTCAGGCCGTCCCGCTCGTCAAGAGCGAGGCGCCGATCGTCGGCACCGGCATGGAGTTCCGCGCCGCCCTCGACTCGGGCGACGTCGTCCGCGCCGAGAAGGCCGGTGTCGTGCAGGAGGTGTCGGCTGACCTGGTCACCGTCGCCAACGACGACGGCACCTACCAGACCTACCGCATCGCCAAGTTCGCGCGCTCCAACCAGGGCACGAGCTACAACCAGGTCGTCGTCGTCAACGAGGGCGACCGTCTCGAGGCCGGCGGCGTCATCGCCGACGGTCCCGCGACCGACGGTGGCGAGATGGCGCTCGGGCGCAACCTGCTCGTGGCGTTCATGTCGTGGGAGGGCCACAACTACGAGGACGCGATCATCCTCAGCCAGCGTCTCGTCCAGGACGACGTCCTCTCCTCGATCCACATCGAGGAGCACGAGGTCGACGCCCGCGACACGAAGCTCGGCCCCGAGGAGATCACCCGGGACATCCCGAACGTCTCCGAGGAGGTCCTCGCCGACCTCGACGAGCGCGGCATCATCCGCGTCGGCGCCGAGGTGCGCGACGGCGACCTGCTCGTCGGCAAGGTCACGCCCAAGGGTGAGACCGAGCTGACCCCGGAGGAGCGCCTGCTGCGCGCCATCTTCGGTGAGAAGGCGCGCGAGGTCCGCGACACGAGCCTCAAGGTGCCCCACGGCGAGACCGGCACGGTCATCGGCGTCAAGGAGTTCCGCGCCGACATGGGCGACGACCTGCCGCCCGGCGTCAACCAGCTCGTCCGCGTCTACGTGGCCAACAAGCGCAAGATCACCGACGGTGACAAGCTCGCCGGCCGCCACGGCAACAAGGGCGTCATCTCGAAGATCCTCCCGGTCGAGGACATGCCGTTCCTCGAGGACGGCACGCCGGTCGACGTCGTGCTCAACCCGCACGGTGTGCCGCGTCGTATGAACCTCGGCCAGATCCTCGAGCTGCACCTCGGCTGGGCCGCCTCGCGCGGCTGGAAGATCGAGGGCAGCCCGGAGTGGGCCAAGGAGATCGCGCCCGACGCGCACGAGGCCCCCGCGGGCACGCGCGTGGCGACGCCGGTCTTCGATGGTGCGTCCGAGGACGTCGTCACCGGTCTGCTCGACTCGACGCTCAAGACGCGCGACGGGGTCCGCCTCATCGACGCGTCGGGCAAGACGCGCCTCTTCGACGGCCGCTCCGGCGAGCCGTTCCCCGAGCCCGTCGCGGTCGGCTACATGTACATCCTCAAGCTGCACCACCTCGTCGACGACAAGATCCACGCTCGCTCGACGGGCCCCTACTCGATGATCACCCAGCAGCCGCTCGGCGGTAAGGCCCAGTTCGGTGGCCAGCGCTTCGGTGAGATGGAGGTCTGGGCCCTCGAGGCGTACGGCGCCGCCTACACGCTCCAGGAGCTGCTGACGATCAAGTCCGACGACGTCCCCGGCCGCGTGAAGGTCTACGAGGCGATCGTCAAGGGCGAGAACATCCCCGACTCGGGCATCCCGGAGTCGTTCAAGGTCCTCCTCAAGGAGATGCAGTCGCTGTGTCTCAACGTCGAGGTCCTGAGCTCCGACGGCACGACGATCGAGATGAAGGAGTCCGACGAGGAGGTCTTCCGCGCGGCGGAGGAGCTCGGCATCGACCTGAGCCGGCGCGAGCCGTCCAGCGTCGAAGAGGTCTGAGAAAGGCCACCACACGACTGACGGTGCGTATGCCGTCCGGCCCGCCGAGCGGCATACGCACCCCACGTCTTCGAATCCCACTCAGACCAAAGACTTAACGAGAGTTACGAGAGAAGGAACCACGTGCTCGACGTCAACTTCTTCGACGAGCTGCGCATCGGCCTCGCCACCGCGGAATCCATCCGCCAGTGGAGCCACGGCGAGGTCAAGAAGCCCGAGACCATCAACTACCGCACGCTGAAGCCCGAGAAGGAGGGCCTCTTCTGCGAGCGCATCTTCGGCCCCACCCGGGACTGGGAGTGCAACTGCGGCAAGTACAAGCGTGTCCGCTTCAAGGGCATCATCTGTGAGCGCTGTGGCGTCGAGGTCACGCGCGCCAAGGTGCGTCGTGAGCGGATGGGCCACATCGAGCTCGCCGCCCCCGTCACCCACATCTGGTACTTCAAGGGTGTCCCGAGCCGCCTCGGCTACCTGCTCGACCTCGCCCCGAAGGACCTCGAGAAGGTCATCTACTTCGCGGCGTACATGATCACGTCCGTCGACGAGGAGCAGCGTCACGCCGACCTGCCCTCGCTCGAGGCGCAGATCCAGGTCGAGAAGAAGGAGATCGAGAACCGCCGCGACGCCGACGTCGAGGCCCGCGCGCAGCTGCTCGAGCGCAACGTCGCCGAGCTCGAGGCCGAGGGTGCCAAGGCCGACGCGAAGCGCAAGGTCCGCGACCAGGCGGAGCGCGAGATGAACAACATCCGCAAGCGTGCCGACCAGCAGGTCGAGCGCCTCGAGCAGGTCTGGGACCGCTTCAAGAACCTCAAGGTCCAGGACCTCGAGGGCGACGAGATCCTCTACCGCGAGATGCGTGACCGCTTCGGTCTGTACTTCGAGGGCGGCATGGGCGCCGCGGCGATCCAGAAGCGCCTCGAGTCCTTCGACCTCGAGGCCGAGGCCGAGCTCCTCCAGGAGATCATCGCCACCGGCAAGGGCCAGAAGAAGACCCGCGCCATCAAGCGCCTCAAGGTCGTCACCGCGTTCCAGACGACGACGAACCACCCGTCGGGCATGGTCCTCGACGCGATCCCGGTCATCCCGCCGGACCTGCGCCCGATGGTGCAGCTCGACGGTGGCCGCTTCGCGACCTCGGACCTCAACGACCTCTACCGTCGCGTCATCAACCGCAACAACCGCCTGAAGCGCCTGCTCGACCTCGGTGCGCCCGAGATCATTGTCAACAACGAGAAGCGCATGCTCCAGGAGGCCGTCGACAGCCTCTTCGACAACGGCCGTCGTGGTCGCCCGGTCACGGGCCCCGGCAACCGTCCGCTCAAGTCGCTGTCCGACATGCTCAAGGGCAAGCAGGGTCGTTTCCGCCAGAACCTGCTCGGCAAGCGCGTCGACTACTCCGGCCGTTCGGTCATCGTCGTCGGCCCGCAGCTGAAGCTGCACCAGTGCGGTCTGCCCAAGCAGATGGCCCTCGAGCTGTTCAAGCCGTTCGTGATGAAGCGCCTGGTCGACCTCGACCACGCGCAGAACATCAAGTCGGCCAAGCGCATGGTCGAGCGTGCCCGCCCGGTCGTGTGGGACGTCCTCGAAGAGGTCATCACCGAGCACCCGGTGCTGCTCAACCGTGCACCCACGCTGCACCGTCTCGGCATCCAGGCGTTCGAGCCGCAGCTCGTCGAGGGCAAGGCCATCCAGATCCACCCGCTCGTCTGCTCGGCCTTCAACGCCGACTTCGACGGTGACCAGATGGCCGTCCACGTGCCGCTGTCGGCGGAGGCGCAGGCCGAGGCCCGCATCCTCATGCTGTCGAGCAACAACATCCTGAAGCCGGCCGACGGTCGCCCCGTCACCATGCCGACCCAGGACATGATCACCGGCATCTACCACCTGACCGACGCCGTCGACGGTGGCGGTCTCGGTGCGGGCCGTGCGTTCACGTCGCCCTCGGAGGCCCGCATGGCCTTCGACCGTGGCGAGATCCAGATCGGCTCGGCGATCAAGCTGCGCCTCACCGACGCGGTGCCCCCGGCCGGCTTCGAGCTGCCCGAGGGTGTCGAGCCCGGCGAGGACGGCCTCGTGCCGATGCTGACCCTCGACACGACGCTCGGCCGCGCGATCTTCAACGACACGCTGCCCGTCGACTACCCGTTCGA
This sequence comes from Terrabacter koreensis, assembly GCF_054783315.1. Lineage (NCBI taxonomy): Bacteria > Bacillati > Actinomycetota > Actinomycetes > Micrococcales > Intrasporangiaceae > Terrabacter > Terrabacter koreensis. The sequence continues at coordinate 717,272 of NZ_BAAGQU010000004.1, forward strand.
GAACCGGGCCGTCGACCGCAAGCGCCTGTCGGCGATCGTCAACGACCTCGCGGAGCGCTACTCCAAGGTCCAGGTCGCCGCGTCCCTCGACGCCCTCAAGGAGGCCGGTTTCCACTGGTCGACCCGCTCGGGCTGCACCGTCTCCATCGCCGACGTCACGACGCCGGACAACAAGGCGGAGATCCTCGAGGGCTACGAGACGAAGGCCGCGAAGGTCCAGACCCAGTACGAGCGTGGTCTGATCACCGACGACGAGCGCCGTCAGGAGCTCGTCGAGATCTGGACGCAGGCGTCCAACCAGGTCGCCAAGGAGATGGAGACCAACTTCCCGCGCACGAACCCCATCTACCGGATGGTGTCCTCGGGCGCTGGTGGTAACTGGTTCCAGATCCGTCAGATCGCCGGCATGCGTGGCCTCATGGCCAACCCGAAGGGCGAGATCATCCCGCGCCCGATCAAGGCGAACTTCCGTGAGGGCCTCACGGTGCTCGAGTTCTTCATCTCGACGCACGGTGCCCGTAAGGGTCTGGCCGACACGGCTCTTCGTACCGCCGACTCCGGCTACCTCACGCGTCGTCTCGTCGACGTGTCGCAGGACGTCATCATCCGTGAGGACGACTGTGGCACCGAGCGCGGCCTGAAGCTGCCGATCGCGCAGGTCAACGAGGTCACGGGCACGCGCGCGCCGAGCGAGGTCGTCGAGGCCTCGGTCTACGCCCGCACGCTCGCCGAGGACGTCACCGACAAGGACGGCGCCGTCCTCGCGGAGGCCGGCATCGACCTCGGTGACGTCGTCATCGACGCGCTCTACGCCGCGGGCGTCGACGAGGTCCGGGTCCGCTCGGTCCTCACCTGCGACAGCCGCGTCGGCACGTGCGCGAAGTGCTACGGCCGTTCGCTCGCGACCGGCAAGCTCGTCGACATCGGCGAGGCCGTCGGCATCATCGCGGCCCAGTCGATCGGTGAGCCCGGCACGCAGCTGACGATGCGTACCTTCCACACCGGTGGTGCGGCCGCGGCCGACGACATCACCCAGGGTCTGCCGCGTGTCGTCGAGCTCTTCGAGGCCCGCACGCCCAAGGGTGTCGCCCCGATCGCCGAGGCCACCGGCCGCGTCGAGATCGAGGACACCGACAAGGCGCGCCGTGTCCTGCTCACGCCCGACGACGGCTCCGAGCAGCACGCGTACCCCGTGAGCAAGCGTTCGCGCCTGCTCGTGAGCGACGGCGACCACGTCGAGGTCGGCACCAAGCTGGTCCAGGGCGCGATCGACCCCAAGCAGGTCCTTCGCATCCTCGGCCCGCGCGCGGCGCAGAAGCACCTGGTGGACGAGGTCCAGCACGTGTACCGCCAGCAGGGTGTGTCGATCCACGACAAGCACATCGAGGTCATCGTGCGCCAGATGCTGCGTCGCGTGACGATCATCGAGGCCGGCGACGCCGACCTGCTGCCCGGCGAGCTCGCCGAGCGTGGTCGCTTCGAGGAGGAGAACCGCAAGGTCATGGCCGAGGGTGGCCGCCCGGCCGCCGGACGTCCCGAGCTCATGGGCATCACCAAGGCCTCGCTCGCGACCGAGTCGTGGCTGTCGGCCGCGTCCTTCCAGGAGACGACCCGCGTGCTCACGCAGGCCGCCATGGAGGCCAAGTCCGACCCGCTGCTCGGCCTCAAGGAGAACGTCATCCTCGGAAAGCTCATCCCTGCCGGCACGGGCCTGCCCCGCTACCGGAACATCAAGGTCGAGCCCACCGAGGAGGCCAAGGCCGCGATGTACTCGCTGCCGAACTACGACGCCTACGACTACGCAGGCTTCGGTTCGGGTTCGGGCGAGGCCATCCGTCTCGACGACGAGGCTCTCGGTCTCGACCAGTTCTGACCGGTCTCCCGGGGCACACGCCCCGACCACGTGTGCCGCTGGGCCGGCTCCCCGTCAGGGGAGCCGGCCCTCGGCGTCCGCGGGGAGGTGCCGGCCGGCGCCCCTCCCCAAAACGGACAAATCGGACTAGCCTCGCTCGGGAGGTGGTCGGACGGCGGCGCTCGGGGCCGTCGGCGGCACCCGTCGGGAGGTCGTCATGGTCCGTACTCCACGAGCGTCCAAGATCGTGCGCGGCCCCCGCGGCCCACGCACGCAACCCGTCCGCTGGCCCTTCCTGCTGGCGGTCGTCATGCTGGCCGTCGCGGCGGTCCTCTCGTCGGCTCCGCGCGGCAGCGGCGCGACCGTCTACGACACCCGCGACGCCGCGCTGCGTCGCGAGATCAGCAGGGTCTTCGCCGACTCCCGGGTCACCGCCTCGACAGCGAGGGTGGGGGCCGTCGTCAGGGACGCGTCGACCCGCACGAGCATCTACCTGCGCGGCTCGGACACCCCGCTCGCGCCGGCGTCGACCCAGAAGACCTTCACCGCTGCGGCGGCGCTCACCCGCCTCGGTGCCGGCTACCGCTGGCCCACCGACGTCTACGCCGGCGCGCCCGTCGGGGCCGGGGGAGTGGTGTCGGGGCGCCTCTACCTGCGCGGGAGCGGCGACCCCACGCTGCGCGAGCAGGACCTCACCGCGCTCGCCTCCGCGCTGAGGTCGCGTGGCGTCACGCGCATCGCCGGTGACGTGGTCGCCGACGCCTCCGCGTTCGACGAGGTGCGCTACAACCCGTACTGGTCCTCGTCGTACGCGTCGTCGTACTACGCCGCACAGGTGTCGGCGCTGACGCTGTCGCCGAACACCGACTACGACGCCGGCACCATCATCGTCACCGCGACCCCCGGCACCTCGACGACGGCCGTGCCGCGCCTCACGGTGACGCCGGCCTCCGCGGCCTCGCACGTGCGCCTCGTCAACCGGGCGCGCACCTCGGCAGCCGGCACCGCCACGACGATCGCGGTGACCCGCGCCGCGGGCACCAACACCATCACCGTGAGCGGTCAGGTGCCGGTGCGGCACGCGGCCACCCGCACGTGGGTGACGGTGAACGACCCCGCCCTCATGACCGCACGCGCCCTGCGGGCTCGTCTGCTGGCGGCGGGCATCCGGGTCGACGGCACCGCCGTGCGCGGCACGACCCCCAGGGCGCGCACCCTCCTCGCCCGGCACTCCTCGATGACGCTGGGGCAGCTGCTCGTGCCCTTCCTCAAGCTGAGCAACAACTCCCACGCCGAGGCCATCACCAAGACCCTCGGTGCGCGGACGGGCCGGCCCGGCAGCTGGGCCGACGGCACGGCCGCGCTCCGGGCGTATGCCGTGTCGATCGGCATCCCGGTGACGGGGCTGCGCTTCGTCGACGGCTCGGGGCTGGCCCGCGCCAACCGGCTCACCCCGAACCAGCTCGCCATGCTGCTCGACAAGGCCCAGCGCGCGCCCTGGTGGGCGACCTTCCGGGCGGCGCTTCCGGTCGCCGGCGTCGACCCCGTGCGCTGGCAGGGCGGCACGCTCGCCTCACGGATGCGCGGCACCGCCGCGGCCGGCAACCTGCGCGCCAAGAACGGCAGCCTCACGGGCGTCACGTCGCTCGCCGGCTACGTGTCGGGCGCCGACGGGCGCCGCTACGTCTTCGTGATGATGAGCAACTTCTCGGGCACCTCGCCCCGTCCTGTCGAGGACCGTCTCGGGGTGCTGCTCGCCCGGTGGCGCATGACCAACCGCTGACCCGTCGCACGCAGCCGCATCGATAGGGTGGGTGCATGACCGAGCCCACGGCCGACGTGCCGCACGCGCCCGACCCCGCCGAGCCCGCAGAGACGACGGAGACGACGGAGACGACGGAGACGACCGGCGGCCCCGACGGTCCGACGCCCACGATCATCGTGCTCACCGAGGAGGCCCTCAAGCCGGCCGACGTCGCCAAGATCATCGGCCTGCACGAGGACGACCGGCCCACCTACCGCGTGCTCGTGCCCGCCGACACCCAGCGCAACCTGCTCAGCTCCTTCCTCAACCACCTCAGCCTCTTCGAGATGCGCGAGGCCCTCGAGGCGCTGCGCCCCGTCGACCGCACCGGCGCCCACGCCGACGCCGACACCGCGCTGTCGACGACCCTGGCCGAGTTCGAGCGCCACGACGTCGACGCCACCGGTGAGATCACCTCCGACGACCCCATGCCGACCCTCGTCGAGGAGGTCGCCAGGCTGGGGGCCCGCGAGGTCGTCGTCGTCACCGAGCCGCACGCCGTCGAGGACACCTTCCACCGCGACTGGGCCTCCCGGGCCCGCGAGGCGCTCGGCGTGCCGGTGCTGCACATGTACGCCGGCGACTGGCGACTCGGCTGAGCCCACCCCGCGACGGCGCCGGGTGCGCCCGGCTCCACGCGGCGGCATACCGCATCGGGAGGCGCGGAGCCGGTTCAACCGATTTGGTCGGCGTGCCGCACCCCGGTACGCTTGAACACTGTGTCTGAGGCATGCACTCAGGCATGCGCGATGACGGCCCCGGTGCCCTGTCCAACCGCACGCAGCGGATGCGACACCACTTGGGTCCAGAGCACACCTTCCGCCGGGCAACCCGTCCCTTCCGAGCGCCGTGAGGCCATGGCAGGAGCGGGAAGTGCAGGGGGAAGAACCGGTTCCGACACACCCGACCTCGGGGGTCGAGGAACCGAACAGCCAAGGAGCCGTCCTCCGGGACGGCCGACAACGAGCAACGTTATGGAGTAACCAGGTTGCCTACCATCAACCAGCTGGTCCGCAAGGGCCGCCAGGACAAGGCCAGCAAGGCCAAGACCCCGGCGCTCAAGGGCTCGCCCCAGCGCCGCGGTGTGTGCACCCGCGTGTACACCACCACCCCCAAGAAGCCGAACTCTGCCCTCCGCAAGGTCGCCCGCGTGCGCCTCAGCTCGGGCATCGAGGTCACGGCCTACATCCCCGGCGTCGGCCACAACCTGCAGGAGCACTCGATCGTGCTCGTCCGCGGTGGCCGAGTGAAGGACCTCCCGGGTGTGCGTTACAAGATCGTCCGCGGCACGCTCGACACCCAGGGTGTCAAGAACCGCAAGCAGGCTCGTAGCCGTTACGGCGCGAAGAAGGAGAAGAGCTGATGCCTCGTAAGGGACCCGCTCCGAAGCGCCCGCTCGTCGTCGACCCGGTCTACGCCAGCCCGCTCGTCACGCAGCTCGTCAACAAGATCCTCCTCGACGGCAAGAAGTCGATCGCCGAGACGATCGTCTACGGCGCCCTCGAGGGCTGCCGCCAGAAGACCGGCACCGACCCCGTCGCCACGCTCAAGCGTGCGCTCGACAACGTCAAGCCGGCCATGGAGGTCAAGAGCCGTCGCGTCGGTGGCGCGACCTACCAGGTGCCGATCGAGGTCAAGCCGGGCCGCAGCACGACGCTGGCCCTGCGCTGGCTCGTCGGCTACTCCCGTCAGCGTCGCGAGAAGACGATGACCGAGCGCCTGATGAACGAGATCCTCGACGCGAGCAACGGCCTCGGTGCCGCGGTCAAGCGTCGCGAGGACACCCACAAGATGGCCGAGTCCAACAAGGCCTTCGCGCACTACCGCTGGTGACAGCGGTCCCGGCCGTATGCCGCCCGGCCCGCTGGGCGGCATACGGCTCGGGCCACGCCCGCCCCTCACGGACGACCGTGACGGCCCGGGCCCCGAGATTTCACTCCACGACGAATGAGACGAGAAACCTGACGTGGCACTCGACGTCCTGACGGACCTCAAGAAGGTCCGCAACATCGGCATCATGGCGCACATCGACGCTGGCAAGACCACGGTGACGGAGCGCATCCTCTTCTACACCGGTGTCAACCACAAGATCGGTGAGACCCACGACGGTGCGTCGACCACCGACTGGATGGAGCAGGAGAAGGAACGCGGCATCACGATCACGTCTGCCGCCGTGACCTCCTTCTGGGAGGGCACCCAGATCAACATCATCGACACCCCCGGACACGTGGACTTCACGGTCGAGGTCGAGCGCTCGCTGCGCGTCCTCGACGGTGCCGTCGCAGTGTTTGACGGCAAGGAGGGTGTCGAGCCGCAGTCCGAGACGGTGTGGCGCCAGGCCGACAAGTACAACGTGCCGCGCATCTGCTTCGTCAACAAGATGGACAAGCTCGGCGCGGACTTCTACTTCACCGTGCAGACGATCAAGGACCGCCTCGGTGCGGAGCCGCTCGTCATGCAGCTGCCGATCGGTGCCGAGAACGACTTCCTCGGCGTCATCGACCTCATCTACATGCGTGCCCTCGTGTGGCCCGGCGACGCCAAGGGCGACGTGACCATGGGTGCCAAGTACGAGATCGCCGAGATCCCGGCGGACCTCCAGGCCAAGGCCGAGGAGTACCGCATGGCTCTCGTCGAGCGCGTGGCCGAGGCCGACGACGACCTCATGGAGAAGTACCTCGGCGGCGAGGAGCTCACCGTCGACGAGCTCAAGGCGGGCATCCGCAAGCTCACCGTCAACTCCGAGATCTACCCGGTGTTCTGCGGCTCCGCCTTCAAGAACCGCGGTGTGCAGCCGATGCTCGACGCCGTCGTGGACTACCTCCCGTCGCCGATCGACGTGCCGGCCATGGTCGGTCACAAGCCCGGCGACGAGAGCGTCGAGCTGACGCGTGAGCCCAGCAAGGACGCCCCGTTCTCGGCGCTCGCCTTCAAGGTCGCCGCGCACCCGTTCTTCGGCACGCTCACCTTCATCCGCGTGTACTCCGGGCGCATCGCCGCCGGCTCGCAGGTCATCAACACGACCAAGGGCAAGAAGGAGCGCATCGGCAAGCTCTTCCAGATGCACGCCAACAAGGAGAACCCGGTCGACGAGGCCCTCGCCGGCCACATCTACGCCGCGATCGGCCTGAAGGACACCACGACGGGCGACACGCTCAGCGACCCGAACGAGCAGATCGTGCTCGAGTCGATGACGTTCCCCGACCCGGTCATCCAGGTCGCCATCGAGCCGAAGACGAAGGGTGACCAGGAGAAGCTCTCCACGGCCATCCAGAAGCTCTCCGCCGAGGACCCCACCTTCCAGGTGCACCTCGACGAGGACACCGGTCAGACGATCATCGCCGGCATGGGCGAGCTGCACCTCGACATCCTCGTCGACCGCATGAAGCGCGAGTTCAAGGTCGAGGCCAACGTCGGCAAGCCGCAGGTGGCCTACCGCGAGACGATCCGCCGCGCCGTCGAGAAGTACGACTACACGCACAAGAAGCAGACCGGTGGCTCCGGCCAGTTCGCGAAGGTCCAGGTGTCCTTCGAGCCCCTGGGCGAGACCGAGGACGGCTCGATGTACGAGTTCGTCAACGCCGTCACCGGTGGCCGCGTCCCGCGTGAGTACATCCCGTCGGTCGACGCCGGCATCCAGGACGCCATGCAGTACGGCGTGCTCGCCGGCTACCCGCTCGTCGGGATCAAGGCCACCCTCATCGACGGTGGCTACCACGACGTCGACTCCTCGGAGATGGCGTTCAAGATCGCCGGCTCGATGGTCCTCAAGGAGGCCATCAAGAAGGCGGACCCGGTCCTGCTCGAGCCGATGATGGCCGTCGAGGTGCGCACGCCCGAGGACTACATGGGCGACGTCATCGGCGACATCAACTCTCGCCGTGGCCAGATCCAGGGCATGGAGGACATCAGCGGCGCCAAGGTCGTCAAGGGCCTCGTCCCGCTGTCCGAGATGTTCGGCTACGTCGGAGACCTGCGCTCCAAGACGCAGGGCCGTGCGAGCTTCTCCATGGAGTTCGACTCCTACGCAGAGGTCCCCAAGGCTGTCGCCGAGGAGATCATCAAGAAGACCCGCGGGGAGTGACTACGGGCCATCCCGTAGTCTCTTCCATCGGAAACCACCCCACAGCGCCACGTCCTGCCCTGGTCGTACGGCGTAACACTAGAAAGTCCTGAGGAGGACCACAGTGGCGAAGGCAAAGTTCGAGCGGACCAAGCCGCACGTCAACATCGGCACCATCGGTCACATCGACCACGGCAAGACGACGCTGACGGCTGCGATTTCCAAGGTTCTGCACGACAAGTACCCGGACCTGAACCCCCAGTTCGCGTTCGAGGACATCGACAAGGCTCCCGAGGAGCGCCAGCGCGGTATCACCATCTCGATCGCGCACATCGAGTACCAGACGGAGGGTCGTCACTACGCCCACGTCGACTGCCCGGGTCACGCTGACTACGTGAAGAACATGATCACGGGTGCGGCCCAGATGGACGGCGCCATCCTGGTGGTCGCTGCCACCGACGGCCCCATGCCGCAGACGAAGGAGCACGTCCTGCTCGCCAAGCAGGTCGGCGTCCCCTACATCGTCGTGGCGCTCAACAAGGCCGACATGGTCGACGACGAGGAGATCCTCGAGCTCGTCGAGATGGAGGTCCGTGAGCTCCTCTCCGGCTACGAGTTCCCCGGCGACGACCTGCCGGTCGTCAAGGTCTCGGCGCTCAAGGCCCTCGAGGGCGACGCCGAGTGGGGTCAGTCGGTTCTCGACCTCATGGACGCCGTGGACACCTACATCCCGGAGCCCGAGCGCGACATCGACAAGCCGTTCCTCATGCCCGTCGAGGACGTCTTCACGATCACCGGTCGTGGCACGGTCGTCACCGGCCGCATCGAGCGCGGTGTCCTCAAGGTCAACGAGGACGTCGAGATCGTCGGCATCCACACCGGCCCGGCCACGAAGACCACGGTCACCGGTGTCGAGATGTTCCGCAAGCTGCTCGACGAGGGTCGCGCCGGTGAGAACGTCGGCCTGCTCCTTCGTGGTGTCAAGCGCGAGGACGTCGAGCGCGGCCAGGTCGTCGTCAAGCCCGGCTCGATCACGCCCCACACCGAGTTCGAGGCTCAGGTCTACATCCTGGGCAAGGACGAGGGTGGCCGTCACACGCCGTTCTACGACAACTACCGTCCGCAGTTCTACTTCCGCACCACGGACGTGACCGGCGTCGTGCACCTCCCCGAGGGCACCGAGATGGTCATGCCCGGCGACAACACCGACATGTCGGTCGAGCTCATCCAGCCGATCGCCATGGAGGAGGGCCTCAACTTCGCCATCCGCGAGGGTGGCCGCACGGTTGGCGCCGGCAAGGTCACGAAGATCAACAAGTGACCTGACGCTGCCTCCGCAGCACAGATCCACCGCAGTACGCGTAGGGCCCGTTCCGCTTCGGCGGGGCGGGCCCTTCCGCGTACCTCCCGCGACTGACGTCTCGCGCTCCCGTCGTAGCCGGCCCGCGGCCGCGCGATGCGCGGCGTGGCTCGCGTCACCCGGCAGTCAGTCGGCGTCGAGGAGGGTCAGGGCCCGGCCGACGGTCTTGATGGTGTCGGTGGTGATGGGGTCGAGGACGAGCTGGACGTGGACGGCTCCGGCCTCGACCATGGCGTGGAGGTGCTCGGCCACGGCGCCGGGGTCGCCCGCGACGGGGCTCACCGCGGCGGCGTACGCGGAGTCGCCCATGACCCGCCCGGTGCCTCCCTCGAGCTGGACGTAGACGGCGGCAGTGGCGCCGACCTCGTTCGGGGCGCGGCCGGCCTCGGCGGCTGCAGAGTCGACGCGCTCACGGAGCCGGGCGAACTCGTCGGGGGAGTTGCCGTAGTCGCTCCACCACGTGTTCCACAGGTCCACGTGGGGCAGCGCGATGCGCAGCATCCGCGGGCCGGTCGAACCCAGCATGAGCGGCGGTCCGCCGGGCCTCGTCGGCGGCGGGTCGAGCACACAGTCGGTCAGGTCGTGGAACCGGCCATGGTGGTCGATGCGACCCTCGCGCAGGAGGGTCCGGATCACGGTGAAGGCCTCCTCGAAGCGCGAGATGCGCTGGTCGAAGGGGAAGCCGTAGGCGGCGTACTCGCGCTCGTTCCAGCCCGCGCCGAGGCCGAGGACCAGGCGGCCGCCGGAGATGCCGTCGACGGTCGCGGCCATCTTGGCGAGCATCGCCGGGGCGTGGAAGGCCGTCGAGGCGACGAAGGGGCCGAGCTCCACGCGTGACGTCACGGCGGCGACGGCGGCGAGCGAGGTCCAGACCTCCCAGGGGCCGCGCGTCACTCCGCCGGGCAGGTCGTAGAGCAGGTGGTCGCCGAGCCACAGCGAGTCGAGGCCGACGTCCTCGGCGGTGCGCGCCATGGTGAGCAGCTCGGGCCAGCCGACCCGCCGCTCGACCTCGGGCAGCTGGACGCCAACCTTCAGCGGCCGACTCATGGGGCTACTGGCCGAGGGCGACGAGGACGACGGTGTCTGAGTCGGCCGCGAGGTAGGCGGTGGCCCGGAAGGAGCCCTGGGCGAAGAGGGCGTCGAGCGCCTTCGAGGTCAGCAGCCGGCCGGACGGCACGGCCGAGCGCACGCCGTCCTCGACCTCGGGGGTCCCGGCGGTCGGTTGGGGAGCGGCTGCGCGCAGGGTGGCGGCGGTCTCGGGCGTCACCTCCACCACGGCGTCGATCCAGTAGGTGGAGGGACCGGGCGCGTCCCCACCGAGCGTGCCCGACATCCACGTCGCAGAGACCGGCTGGCCCAGGGCGCTGAAGCGCTTCGTCAACGGCTCGAGGTCGGTGCGCACCTCACCGGTGCCGGTCTTGGTGCCAGGGGCGGCGCTGCTCACGGTGCTCCTCGTGCGGTCGGTGGACGGGTCGGGCTGGGTGCTGCACGCTCCGGCTGCGGTCAGGGTCAGCAGGGCGGCGGCGGTCGCCAGGGCGCGGCGGCGGTGGCTCATCGGCTGCTTCCTCGTTCGTCGGCTCGGTCCTCGCGACCGAACCCCGGCGTGCGCTCGACGTCGCCCGTGCCCACGTCGATGGTGGGCGGCGGCGAGCCGACCGGCCACGTGATCGTACGCGTGACGTCACCGCTCGACGGGAACGGCTTGGCCCAGCCGATCTCGGTGAAGCGGCCGTTCTCGTTGTCGCCCGCGCCGCTCGCGATGTCGGACTGGTCGGGGTTGAAGTTGTAGTAGTCCTCGGCGTGGACGGTCACCTGCATGGAGACCTGGCCGTTCTCGACGGTGACGTCGGCGCTGCTCCACTGCTGGTAGCCGCCGATCGTCTTCTGCCAGTTCTCGGTCTTGGGGTAGGCGGTGGCCGGGTGGGCCTCGCCCGTCGTGCTGAAGTGGGTGTTGCCGCCCCGAACCATCTCGTCGACGGCAGCCGCGGTGCGCGCCACCTCCTCGTTGACGTTCGCCGCGATCGACGGGTCCTCCTTCACGCCCTCCTCGTAGTCGAAGCGCACCGGCTCGCCGTCGTTGTCCCAGTAGTGGGCGTACATCGCCGTCGCGTCGTCGAGGTCCGACTTGAGGGCCCGGCCCGCCTCGAGCTTCGCCATCCACTCGAGCTTGGCGAGGTGGTCGTGCCAGTTCGACTCCTTGGAGTCGTACGCGAAGCCCTCGTCCCACTCGATGTCGGGCCTGTCGGGCTCGCCGAAGTCGTAGCCGTCGACGGGTCCACCGACGCCGGTGGTGGCGGGCCCCGGGGGAGTAGTCGGAGTGGGAGCGGGGCCGGGCGACGGCGAGGGCGTGGTCCCGCCGAAGGACATCGGCACGGGACCGCCCAGCGGGCTGCCTCCACCGGCGCCGTTCGCCGCACCCGGTCCGCTGCCGCCCTCGCCGCTCGTGCCGCGCTGCCGGGCGGCGTTCTCGCGCAGCCTTGCGCCGAGACCGGTCAGGGCGTGCTCGAGGGCGTCGATGCCGGGGGCTGACGAGCGCCAGTCGCCCCGGAAGGAGTCGAAGTCGCCGCCGCCCCAGGCGGAGCCGAGGGATCCGACGGCGTGGTCGACGGCGGACCGGGCCGCACGGCAGTCGCCGGCGAAACGGTCGAGCCGGCCGGCGGAGCGCTCGAGGGCGTCGGGGTCGGCGCCCTTCCTGTACACGACCACGGCTGTGCCCTCCCCGAGCGTCGGTGACGCGACCGGGGCGCGGCCGCTGCTGACGACCCTAGGCAGCCTGCCGACCGTCGGCCAATGGGGAGCACTCCCCGACGTCCGCGCGACGTCGAGGGCCCGGCCGGCTCAGGCGCCCGCGCGCCTCCAGAACCGCGGGGTCACCTCGGGCAGGGCCGCCCCGAGCCAGGCGAGGTTCGTCGACGAGTCGGGGCAGCGCGGCGTCGGGCATCGAGCGATCCTCGCAACCCGGGGCGCGCGGCGCTCGACGGGCACCGGTGGATAGGGTCGGGAGCCATGGCGCACTCGTTCGACACCGACACCGAAGCCCAGGGGCTCATCGACTACGTCGACGCCAGCCCGACGCCGTTCCACGCGTGCGAGCAGGCGGCCCGGAGGCTCTCGGCGGAGGGCTTCTCCGAGGTCGACGAGCGTGCCGCGTGGCCGACCGAGCCCGGCCGCCACTACCTCGTGCGTGGGGGCTCGCTCATCGCCTGGGACACCACGGGTGCCCACGGCGCCGGCGCCGGTCCCGCGGCGGGCTTCCGCGTCGTCGGGGCGCACACCGACAGCCCCAACCTGCGCATCAAGCCGAACCCCGACCACAGCCGGGCCGGCTGGCAGCTGCTCGGCGTCGAGCCCTACGGCGGCCTCATCCTCAGCTCGTGGCTCGACCGCGACCTCGGCCTCGCCGGCCGGGTCGCCGTGCGGGGCCGCGACGGCGTCGAGTCGCGCACCTTCCACGGCCATGACGCGCTGCTCCGCGTCGCCCAGCTCGCGATCCACCTCGACCGCACCCAGAACGAGGCCCTCAGCCTCAACAAGCAGGCGCACATGGAGCCGCTGTGGGGCGTCGGCGACGAGCCCGGCGACTTCGTGGGCTACCTCGCCGAGCAGGTCGGCGTCGACCGCGAGGACGTCCTGTCGTGGGACGTCATGGCCCACCCGGTCCAGCCGTCGACGCGCCTCGGCCGCTCGCGCGAGCTCATCGCGGCGCCCCGCCTCGACAACCTCGCCACCTCGTATGCCGGCGTGCGGGCCCTGCTCGACGCCGTGGCCACCGAGCCCACCCACGTGCCGGTGCTCGTCCTCTTCGACCACGAGGAGATCGGCAGCACGTCCGAGCGCGGCGCCACCTCGACCCTGCTGCCGTCGGTGCTCGAGCGCATCGTCGCGGCCGGCGGTGGCACCCGCGACGACTACTGGCGCGCCCTCGCCTCCACCGTCATCGCCTCGGGCGACATGGGCCACGCGACCCACCCCAACTACGCCGAGCGGCACGAGCCGATGCACACGATCAGGGTCAACGGCGGCCCGGTGCTCAAGGTCAACACCAACCTGCGCTACGCCACCGACTCGGTCGGCGCGGCGGCGTTCCGGCTGGCCTGCGAGCAGGCCGGGGTGCCGATGCAGACGTTCGTCACGCGCAGCGACCTGCCCTGCGGCTCGACGGTCGGACCGGTCACCTCGTCCCTCACCGGCGCCACGACCGTCGACTTCGGGGCGGCGGCCCTGTCGATGCACAGCACCCGTGAGCTGATGGGCGCCGACGACCCGGCCATGTATGCCGGCGCGCTGAGCGCCTTCCTCGCCCCCGCCTGAGAGCCGACCGGCACCACGCGTGCTCACCCGCCCGGGTGGCGGGACGGCATACGGCCGGCGGGTGGACGGGCGTGGGAGGATGGGCCCGTGGACGCCCCAGCGCTCGACGTGCCCGACCGGCCGACGCTCGTCTACGACGCGGACTGCGGCTTCTGCACGCGCAGCGCCCTCTTCGCCAAGCGCTGGGTCGACCGACGCGACCGCTTCGCCGTGCGACCGTGGCAGGAGCTCGACCTCGCGTCCGTCGGCCTCTCGGCGGAGGACTGCGACGAGGCGGCCCAGTTCGTGACCGCCGACGGCTCGATCCGCTCGGGACACCGGGCCATCGCGAGCGCGGCCACCCACGGGGCGCCGGCCTGGCGACCGGTCGGCTACCTGCTCATGGCTCCGGGCATCTCACGGGTGGCCTCCCGAGCGTACGGCTGGGTCGCCGAGCACCGTCACCGGCTGCCGGGAGGCACGCCGGCGTGCTCGCGGCCGGCGTCGACGGCGGGGGAGTGACCCCGAGGGTCCTGCGTGCATGGCTCGGTCGGCACGCCCGACGCGCCACGGACCCCTGGCCTGCGACGACGCCCGTCCTCGATTTGATAGTGCGTCGCCGCCTCTGGCACACTGTTCAGGTTGCTTGACGCGCGTCGCTGACCCATGTCGGTGGCGCCGCCCCTTGAGAGCCTCCTGACGGGGACTCGCCCGGACTCCTCTCGGAGGCCCGAGGGAAGCGCAAGCCACCCGGTTCGGCCGGGCAATCCACACCGGAAGTAGCACGGAAGTGCGTCACTTTCGCCGCGAAGCGGGCGCGACACGCCCGACCTCGGGGGTCGGATGCCAAGGGAACCGGAAGTCAGAAGCGAGAGAGAGACGTTCATCAGATGGCGGGACAGAAGATCCGCATCCGGCTGAAGTCGTACGACCACGAGGTCATCGACAACTCGGCCCGGAAGATCGTTGACACAGTGACGCGCGCCGGCGCGACCGTGGTGGGCCCCGTCCCGCTGCCGACGGAGAAGAACGTCTTCGTCGTCATCCGGTCGCCGCACAAGTACAAGGACAGCCGCGAGCACTTCGAGATGCGCACGCACAAGCGCCTCATCGACATCATCGACCCGACGCCCAAGGCCGTCGACTCGCTGATGCGTCTCGACCTGCCGGCGGACGTCAACATCGAGATCAAGCTCTGAGGCGGTTGCTGACATGACTGTTGCTCAGAAGAACGTCAAGGGCGTGCTCGGCGAGAAGCTCGGCATGACCCAGGTGTGGGACGCCGACAACAAGCTCGTCCCCGTGACCGTCGTCAAGGCCGGCCCCTGCGTCGTCACGCAGGTGCGCGCCGACGAGACCGACGGCTACTCCGCGGTCCAGATCGCCTTCGGCGCGATCGACCCGCGCAAGGTGAACAAGCCGATGTCGGGCCACTTCGAGAAGGCCGGCGTCACGCCGCGCCGTCACCTCGTCGAGCTCCGCACGAGCGACGCCGCCGACTACGAGCTCGGCCAGGAGATCACGGCCGAGTCCTTCGAGGCGGGCCAGCGCGTCGACGCGACCGGCACGACCAAGGGCAAGGGCTTCGCGGGTGTCATGAAGCGTCACGGCTTCGCCGGCGTCTCGTCCTCGCACGGTGCCCACCGCAACCACCGCAAGCCGGGCTCCATCGGCGGCTGCTCGACCCCGGGCCGTGTCTTCAAGGGCATGCGCATGGCCGGTCGCATGGGTGGCGTTCGCCAGACGACCCAGAACCTCCAGATCCACGCCGTTGACGCCGAGAAGGGCCTGCTGCTCATCAAGGGTGCCGTTCCCGGCCCCCGCGGTGGCATCGTCCTGATCCGCACGGCTGCGAAGGGTGCATGATCGACATGGCAACCAAGACCCCGAACCTGCCCGCCGAGATCTTCGACGTGCAGACGAACGTCCCGCTGATCCACCAGGTCGTGGTGGCCCAGCTCGCGGCCGCTCGTCAGGGCACGCACTCCACGAAGACCCGCGGCGAGGTCCGCGGCGGTGGCCGCAAGCCGTACCGCCAGAAGGGCACCGGCCGCGCCCGTCAGGGCTCGACCCGCGCCCCGCAGTTCGCCGGCGGTGGCACCGTCCACGGCCCGCAGCCGCGTGACTACGCGCAGCGCACCCCCAAGAAGATGAAGGCCGCCGCCCTGCGTGGCGCCCTGTCCGACCGGGCCCGCTTCGACCGCATCCACGTCGTCGACGCCATCGTCTCGGGCGACGTGCCCTCGGCGAAGGACGCCGCCGCGCTGCTCGCCGGCCTGACCGAGCGTCCCAACCTGCTCGTCGTGCTCGAGCGCACCGACGAGGTGTCGTTCAAGTCGGTCCGCAACCTGCAGAACGTCCACGTCCTGGTCGCCGACCAGCTCAACACGTACGACGTCCTGTGCGCCGACGACATCGTCTTCACCCAGGCTGCCCTCGACGCGTTCGTGGCCGGTCCCGTGAAGGCCGACAAGGCCGACAAGGAGGCCGCCAAGTGAGCATCCACGCCAAGGACCCCCGCGACATCCTGATCGCGCCGGTCGTCTCCGAGAAGTCGTACGGGCTGCTCGACGAGGGCAAGTACACCTTCATCGTCGACCCGCGTGCGAACAAGACGGAGATCAAGATCGCCATCGAGCAGATCTTCAACGTCAAGGTCGACAAGGTCCACACCCTGAACCGCCAGGGCAAGACCCGTCGCACCCGATTCGGCCTCGGCAAGCGCAAGGACACCAAGCGTGCGATCGTCTCCCTCCGCGAGGGCTCGATCGACATCTTCGGTGCGGGCGCCTGAGATCGACGAAAAGGACTGAAACCACATGGGTATCCGTAAGTACAAGCCGACCACACCGGGCCGTCGCGGCTCGTCGGTCGCCGACTTCGTCGAGATCACGCGCTCCACGCCGGAGAAGTCGCTCGTGCGCCCCCTGTCGAAGACGGGTGGCCGCAACAACGCCGGCCGCATCACGACCCGTCACATCGGTGGCGGCCACAAGCGCGCCTACCGCGTCATCGACTTCCGTCGCCACGACAAGGACGGCGTGCCGGCCAAGGTCGCTCACATCGAGTACGACCCCAACCGCACCGCGCGCATCGCGCTCGTCCAGTACTCCGACGGCGAGAAGCGCTACATCCTCGCGCCGAACAAGCTCAAGCAGGGCGACCCGATCGAGAACGGCCCCGCGGCCGACATCAAGCCGGGCAACAGCCTCCCGCTGCGCAACATCCCGGTCGGTACGGTCGTCCACGCGATCGAGCTGAAGCCGGGTGGCGGCGCCAAGATCGCCCGCTCCGCGGGTGCTCGCGTGCAGCTCGTCGCCAAGGACGGCCCCTACGCCCAGCTGCGTATGCCGTCCGGTGAGATCCGCAACGTCGACGCGCGCTGCCGCGCGACCGTCGGCGAGGTGGGCAACGCCGAGCAGAGCAACATCAACTGGGGCAAGGCCGGCCGCATGCGCTGGAAGGGCAAGCGCCCGACCGTCCGTGGTGTCGCGATGAACCCGGTCGACCACCCGCACGGTGGTGGTGAGGGCAAGACGTCCGGTGGACGTCACCCCGTCTCCCCGTGGGGTCAGGCCGAGGGCCGCACCCGCAAGGGACACAAGGAAAGCGACAAGCTCATCGTGCGTCGCCGTCGTACTGGCAAGAAGCGCTGATAAGGAGCCTTTGGAATGCCTCGTAGCCTGAAGAAGGGCCCCTTCATCGACGACCACCTTCAGAAGAAGGTGGACGCCCAGAACGAAGCGGGCACGAAGAACGTCATCAAGACCTGGTCGCGTCGTTCGGTCATCAGCCCGGACATGCTCGGTCACACCTTCGCCGTCCACGACGGCCGCAAGCACGTCCCGGTGTTCGTCACCGAGTCGATGGTCGGCCACAAGCTCGGCGAGTTCGCACCGACCCGCACGTTCAAGGGTCACGTGAAGGACGACAAGAAGGGTCGTCGTCGCTGATGGCCATCGAATCCAAGGAAGAAGTCATGGAAGCCAAGGCCTCGGCGCGGCACGTCCGTGTCAGCCCGCAGAAGGCTCGCCGTGTCGTGGACCTGATCCGCGGCAAGGCGGCCACCGACGCCGTCACCACGCTGACGTTCGCCCCGCAGTCGGCCTCCGACCCGGTCAAGAAGGTGCTCGAGAGCGCCATCGCCAACGCCCGCGTCAAGGCCGACCGCGAGTCGGTCGCCTTCGACGAGCGCAACCTGGTCATCACGGCCGCGTTCGTCGACGAGGGCCCGACGATGAAGCGTTTCCGTCCGCGTGCCCAGGGCCGCGCCGGTCGCATCAACAAGCGCACGAGCCACATCACCGTGGTCGTCGCGCAGCCGGAGAACACGAAGGGAGCCCGCTGATGGGTCAGAAGGTCAACCCCCACGGCTTCCGTCTCGGCATCACGACGGACCACAAGAGCCGTTGGTTCGCCGACTCGACGAAGTCGGGTCAGCGCTACCGCGACTACGTCAAGGAAGATGTCGCCATCCGTCGCCTGATGGAGAAGGGCATGGAGCGCGCCGGTATCGCCTCGGTCGAGATCGAGCGCACCCGCGACCGCGTCCGCGTCGACATCCACACGGCCCGCCCGGGCATCGTCATCGGCCGCCGCGGCGCCGAGGCCGACCGCATCCGTGGCGAGCTCGAGAAGCTCACGGGTAAGCAGGTCCAGCTGAACATCCTCGAGGTCAAGAACCCCGAGATCGTCTCCCAGCTGGTCGCCCAGGGCATCGCCGAGCAGCTCTCGGCCCGTGTCGCCTTCCGTCGCGCCATGCGCAAGGGCATGCAGTCCGCCCAGCGCGCCGGCGCCAAGGGCATCCGCGTGCAGGTCTCGGGCCGCCTCAACGGCGCCGAGATGAGCCGCACCGAGTTCTACCGCGAGGGTCGCGTCCCGCTGCACACGCTGCGTGCGCAGATCGACTACGGCTTCTACGAGGCCCGCACGACCTTCGGCCGCATCGGCGTCAAGGTCTGGATCTACAAGGGCGACATGACGGCGAAGGAGCTCGCGGCCCAGCAGGCCGCCGCCCCGCGCCCGTCGCGCGGCCCGCGTCGTGACGGCGGCGACCGCCCGAACCGCGCCCGTCGTGGTGACCGCAACGAGACCGCCGCTGCTCCGGCAGTGAACGAGACCGCTGCTGCCGAGGCCCCCGCCGCGGCGAGCACCGAGAATGAGCAGGCCTGACCCATGTTGATTCCCCGTCGAGTCAAGCACCGCAAGCAGCACCACCCGAACCGCCACGGCGCGGCCAAGGGTGGGACGACGATCGCCTTCGGCGACTACGGCATCCAGGCCCTCGAGCCCGCCTACGTCACCAACCGGCAGATCGAGTCCGCTCGTATCGCGATGACCCGTTACATGAAGCGTGGCGGAAAGGTGTGGATCAACATCTACCCCGACCGTCCGCTCACCAAGAAGCCCGCCGAGACCCGCATGGGTTCCGGTAAGGGTTCGCCGGAGTGGTGGATCGCCAACGTCAAGCCGGGCCGCGTCATGTTCGAGATCTCGGGCGTGGCCGAGCCGGTGGCGCGCGAGGCCATGCGTCTCGCGATGCACAAGCTCCCCATGAAGTGCCGCTTCGTTCAGCGTGAGGGTGGTGACATCTGATGGCAGTCGGAACCAAGGACCTGGCTCCCGAGCAGCTGCGTGGTCTCGACGACACCAAGCTGGCGGACGAGCTGAAGAAGGCCAAGGAAGAGCTGTTCAACCTGCGTTTCCAGTCGGCCACCGGTCAGCTGGACAACCACGGCCGTCTGCGCGCCGTCAAGAAGGACATCGCACGGATCTACACCGAGATGCGTGAGCGTGAGCTCGGCATCGGCTCGGCCCCCGCCGCCCCCAAGGCGGAGGAGAAGGCCGACAAGGCGGAGAAGAAGGCCGCCAAGGCCGACAAGGCCGAGAAGGCTGACAAGGCCGAGAAGAAGGCCAAGAAGGCTGACAAGGCGCAGGAGGCTGACGCATGAGCGAGCAGGAGAAGGTCGTGAGCGACCAGGCGAACGAGCGCAACTACCGCAAGACCCGTCAGGGCTACGTGGTGAGCGACAAGATGGACAAGACCGTCGTCGTCGAGGTCGAGGACCGCGTCAAGCACGCCCTCTACAGCAAGGTCATCCGCCGCACCAACAAGGTCAAGGCGCACGACGAGCAGAACGCAGCCGGCGTCGGCGACCGCGTGCTGATCATGGAGACGCGCCCGCTCTCCGCGACGAAGCGCTGGCGCATCGTCGAGATCCTCGAGAAGGCCAAGTAAGCCACCCCCCATTTCCGTTCGGCAAGGCTCATCCGGGCAACCGGTGAGAACCAGCACGACGACAGGAGTTAGAAGTGATTCAGCAGGAGTCGCGGCTGCGCGTCGCCGACAACACCGGTGCCAAGGAGCTCCTTTGCATCCGTGTTCTCGGTGGCTCGGGCCGTCGGTACGCCGGCATCGGCGACACGATCGTCGCCACCGTCAAGGACGCGATCCCTGGCGGCAACGTGAAGAAGGGTGACGTCGTCAAGGCCGTCATCGTCCGCACCGTCAAGGAGCGTCGCCGTGCCGACGGTTCCTACATCAAGTTCGACGAGAACGCTGCGGTGATCCTCAAGACCGACGGTGACCCCCGTGGTACCCGCATCTTCGGCCCGGTGGGCCGCGAGCTTCGCGAGAAGAAGTTCATGAAGATCATCTCGCTCGCGCCGGAGGTGCTGTGAACATGGCGAACAAGCCGACCAAGATGAAGATCAAGAAGGGTGACCTCGTCCAGGTCATCTCCGGCCGCAGCCAGAAGAACGGCGGCGACCGGGGCAAGCAGGGCAAGGTCATCGCGGTCTTCCCGGAGAACCAGCGCGTGCTGGTCGAGGGCATCAACCGGGTCACCAAGCACGTCAAGGCGGGCGCGACCGCCCGTGGCACGCGCACCGGTGGCCTGACGCACACCGAGGCCGCGATCCACGTGAGCAACGTCGCGATCGTCGACCCCGAGTCGAAGAAGCCGACCCGCATCAAGACGCGTGTCGAGTCCGTCGAGCGGAACGGTCGCCAGAAGGCGGCCCGCGTCCGTGTCGCGGTCAAGTCGGACAAGGACCTCTGAGAATGACTGAGACCAGCACCAAGCCGCGCCTCAAGCAGCGCTACCAGGACGAGATCAAGGGCTCCCTGCAGGAGCAGTTCGGCCACGCCAACGTCATGCAGGTCCCCGGCGTCGTTAAGGTCGTCGTCAACATGGGTGTCGGCGACGCGGCCAAGGACAGCAAGCTGATCGAGGGCGCCGTGCGCGACCTCACGGCCATCACCGGTCAGAAGCCGGTCGTGACCAAGGCTCGCAAGTCCATCGCCCAGTTCAAGCTGCGTGAGGGCATGCCGATCGGCGCCCACACGACGCTGCGTGGCGACCGCATGTGGGAGTTCCTCGACCGCCTCGTCACGATCGCCCTGCCGCGCATCCGTGACTTCCGTGGCCTCTCGCCGAAGCAGTTCGACGGCAACGGCAACTACACGTTCGGTCTGACCGAGCAGTCGATGTTCCACGAGATCGACCAGGACAAGATCGACCGCGTGCGAGGCATGGACATCACCGTGGTCACCACGGCGACCAACGATGACGAGGGTCGCGCGCTGCTCAAGCAGCTCGGCTTCCCCTTCAAGGAGAACTGACATGGCCAAGACCGCGCTCGTTAACAAGGCGAACCGGAAGCCGAAGTTCAAGGTCCGCGCGTACACCCGCTGCCAGAAGTGCGGTCGCCCGCACTCGGTGTACCGCAAGTTCGGCCTCTGCCGCATCTGCCTTCGCGAGATGGCTCACGCGGGCGAGCTGCCGGGCGTGACCAAGAGCTCCTGGTAACCGGCTCCCGAGCCCAGCACCACCCAGACCAACACACCTCTGACACCGTAGGTCGACCACCCGGCACATGCCGGCGGCAGATGCCGAGGTCGAAACCCCGGTGAGGAAGGGCGGAGAGCCCACCATGACCATGACTGACCCGATTGCGGACATGCTGACCCGCGTCCGGAACGCCAACTCGGCGCACCACGACGTCGTCTCCATGCCGTACTCGAAGCTGAAGAAGAACATCGCCGAGATCCTCCAGGCCGAGGGCTACATCGCCTCCTGGAAGATCGAGGAGGCCGAGGTCGGCCAGACGCTGACCATCGACCTCAAGTACGGCCCCAACCGCGAGCGCTCCATCGCCGGAGTGCGCCGCGTGAGCAAGCCCGGTCTGCGCGTCTACGCCAAGTCGACGAACCTGCCCAAGGTTCTCGGCGGGCTCGGCGTCGCGATCCTGTCGACCTCGACGGGACTGCTGACCGACAAGCAGGCACACGAGAAGGGCGTGGGTGGGGAAGTCCTCGCCTACGTCTGGTAAGGAGACGAAGACATGTCGCGAATCGGACGACTTCCTGTCTCCATCCCCTCGGGTGTGGACGTCAACGTCAGCGGCCAGGACGTCACGGTCAAGGGCCCCAAGGGTGAGCTCTCCCTGACCGTCGTTCAGCCGATCACCGTCGAGCTGGCCGAGGGCAACCTCGAGGTCAAGCGCCCCGACGACGAGCGTGACTCGCGCTCGCGTCACGGCCTGACCCGCTCGCTCATCAACAACATGGTCCTCGGTGTCACCGAGGGCTACGAGAAGAAGATGGAGATCCACGGCACGGGTTACCGTGTCGCCGCGAAGGGCTCGGACCTCGAGTTCTCGCTCGGATACTCGCACCCGATCCTCATCCAGGCTCCCGCCGGCATCAACTTCGCCGTCGAGAACCCGACCCGCTTCTCGGTGCAGGGCATCGACAAGCAGCTCGTCGGTGAGGTCGCGGCCAACATCCGCAAGCTGCGCAAGCCCGACCCGTACAAGGGCAAGGGCGTTCGCTACGCGGGCGAGCAGATCCGTCGCAAGGTCGGAAAGGCCGGTAAGTAAGCCATGGCAATGATCATCAAGCGCGGCAAGTCCAAGGCTGCCGCTCGCATCCGTCGCCAGGTCCGCGGTCGCAAGAAGATCAGCGGCACCACCGCCCGTCCCCGCCTCGTCGTGTCGCGTTCGAGCCGTCACCTCTTCGTCCAGGTCGTCGACGACACGGTCGGCAAGACCGTGGCCTCGGCCTCGACGATGGAGGCCGACCTGCGCGCGTTCGAGGGTGACAAGACCGCCAAGGCCAAGAAGGTCGGCGAGCTCGTCGCCTCGCGTGCCAAGGACGCCGGTATCGAGGCCGTCGTGTTCGACCGTGGTGGCAACAAGTACCACGGCCGCGTCGCCGCGATCGCCGAGGGCGCCCGTGAAGGTGGGCTGTCCCTGTGACCAAGCACTTCGTGACCGCAATTGTTGAGATGAGGAACATCTGATGCCCGGACAGCAGCGTCGAGGCACCGGCCCCGCCGGTGGCGGCGAGCGCACCGAGCGCGGAGACCGCCGCGACAACCGCGGTGGCCGCGACAACCGCGACAGCCGTGACGACAAGAACCAGTACGTCGAGCGCGTCGTGACCATCAACCGTGTCGCCAAGGTCGTCAAGGGTGGTCGTCGCTTCAGCTTCACCGCCCTCGTCGTCGTCGGCGACGGTGACGGCACCGTGGGTGTCGGCTACGGCAAGGCCAAGGAAGTTCCCGCGGCCATCGCCAAGGGTGTCGAGGAGGCCAAGAAGAACTTCTTCAAGGTCCCGCGCATCCAGGGCACCATCCCGCACCCCGTCCAGGGTGAGGCGGCCGCTGGTGTCGTCATGCTCCGCCCCGCCGCCCCCGGTACCGGTGTCATCGCCGGTGGCCCGGTGCGTGCGGTGCTCGAGTGCGCCGGCATCCACGACGTCCTCAGCAAGTCGCTGGGCTCCGACAACGCCATCAACATCGTGCACGCGACGGCCCAGGCCCTGCGTGACCTCGAGCGCCCCGAGTCGGTCGCTGCCCGTCGTGGCAAGACCCTCGAGGAGGTCGCTCCGGCGGCCATGCTCAGGGCCCGTGCGGCCGGCCTCGCCGAGGCCCAGGCTGCGAAGGCTGGTGCGTGATGGCTCGTCTCAAGGTGACCCAGACCCGTTCCGAGATCGGTGGCAAGCAGAACCAGCGTGACACGCTGCGCAGCCTCGGTCTGAAGCGCATTGGCGACGTCGTCGTCAAGGAGGACCGTCCCGAGATCCGCGGGATGGTCAAGACGGTGACGCACCTCGTGACCGTCGAGGAGGTTGACTGACCATGGCCGACAACGCCAAGAAGTCGGGCGAGTCCGCCCTCAAGGTCCACCACCTGCGTCCGGCCCCCGGAGCCAAGACCGCCAAGACCCGCGTCGGTCGTGGTGAGGGCTCCAAGGGCAAGACCGCCGGTCGTGGCACCAAGGGCACCAAGGCCCGCTACCAGGTCCCGGAGCGTTTCGAGGGCGGCTCGATGCCGATGCACATGCGCCTTCCGAAGCTCCGCGGCTTCAAGAACCCGTTCCGCACCGAGTACCAGGTCGTGAACCTGGACCGCCTGCAGCTCCTCTTCCCCGAGGGCGGCCAGGTGTCGGTCGAGGACCTCGTCGCCAAGGGTGCCGTCCGCGACGGCTTCCCGGTGAAGGTGCTCGGGACGGGCGAGATCTCCGTCAAGGTCGAGGTCGAGGCGCACAAGTTCTCGGCGTCCGCCAAGGAGAAGATCGAGGCCGCCGGCGGCACGGTCACCGCCATCGCAGGCTGAGTGACCGGTCCAGCGTGACCCCCACACACCTCGTGTGAGCAGCGCCCCGAGCGCCAGCCGCGCGCCGACGTGACGTCGGTTACCGCGGTCGGAGGCTCGGGGCGCTGCGCCTTTGCGTTAACCTTCCACGGATTGCATGAATGACGCCGCGCCACCGCGCGGCCCCCAGGAGGACCCAGTGCTCGCCGCCTTCGCACGCGCGTTCCGTACCCCGGACCTGCGCAAGAAGCTGCTTTTCACGCTCGGCATCATCGTGCTGTTCCGGCTCGGCTCGCACGTGCCGACGCCCGGTGTCAGCTACAGCCTCGTGCAGAACTGTCTCGAGGCCAACAAGGGCCAGTCGGGTGACCAGAGCGGGTTCCTCAACCTCGCCAACCTCTTCAGCGGCGGTGCGCTGCTCCAGCTGTCGGTGTTCGCGCTCGGGATCATGCCGTACATCACGGCGAGCATCATCATCCAGCTGCTCACGGTGGTCATCCCGCGCTTCGAGGCGCTCAAGGAGGAGGGCCAGTCGGGTCAGACCAAGCTGACCCAGTACACCCGCTACCTGACGATCGGTCTCGCGATCCTCCAGTCGGCGACCCTCGTCACCTTCGCGCGCAACCCCTCGAGCCTGTTCGGCGGGTCGTGCAGCTCGATCATGACCGACCAGTCGATGGTCACCATCGTGATCATGGTGCTCACCATGACGGCCGGCACCGGCCTGATCATGTGGTTCGGCGAGCTGATCACCGACAAGGGTGTCGGCAACGGCATGTCCCTGATGATCTTCACGTCGATCGCCGCCGGCTTCCCCGCCTCGCTCTGGGGCATCCGCGAGAACAAGGGCTGGGGCACCTTCCTCGGCATCATCATCCTCGGCATCTTCGTCATCGCCGCGGTCGTCTTCGTCGAGCAGTCGCAGCGCCGCATCCCCGTCCAGTACGCCAAGCGCATGGTCGGCCGGCGCATGTACGGCGGCACGTCCACGTACATCCCGCTCAAGGTCAACATGGCCGGCGTCATCCCGGTCATCTTCGCCAGCTCGCTGCTCGCCCTGCCGGGCCTCATCGCGCAGTTCAACACGCGCGCCGACGGCAACAACCCCGACTGGGTGACGTGGGTGCAGTCGAACCTGGTCCGCGGTGACCACCCCATCTACATGGCGATCTACGTCGCCCTCATCCTCTTTTTCACGTTCTTCTACGTCTCGATCACGTTCAACCCGACCGAGGTCGCCGAGAACATGAAGAAGTACGGCGGCTTCATCCCGGGTATCCGGGCCGGGCGACCCACGGCCGAGTACCTCAACTACGTCCTGACCCGAATCACCGTGCCGGGTGCCATCTACCTCGCGATCGTCTCGCTCATCCCGCTCGTGGCCCTCGTGCTCGTCGGCGCCAACCAGAACTTCCCGTTCGGCGGCACGTCGATCC
Organism: Terrabacter koreensis; assembly: GCF_054783315.1. Lineage (NCBI taxonomy): Bacteria > Bacillati > Actinomycetota > Actinomycetes > Micrococcales > Intrasporangiaceae > Terrabacter > Terrabacter koreensis. Next base: position 742,678 of record NZ_BAAGQU010000004.1, read on the forward strand.
TCATCGTCGTGGGTGTGGGCCTCGAGACGGTCAAGCAGATCGAGGCGCAGCTGCAGCAGCGTCACTACGAAGGGTTCCTCCGTTAAATGCGACTGATCATCCTCGGCCCGCCCGGCGCCGGTAAGGGCACCCAGGCGGCGCGGATCGCCGACCGCCTCGGCATCCCGGCCATCTCGACCGGCGACATCTTCCGCGCCAACATCAAGGACCAGACCCCGCTGGGTGTCAAGGTCGACGAGATCATCAAGTCGGGTGGCTACGTCTCCGACGACATCACCAACGAGATCGTCGAGGACCGCCTCTCCTGGGACGACGCCACCCACGGCTTCCTCCTCGACGGCTATCCGCGCACGTCGGGCCAGGTCGACGCGCTCGACGCGATGCTCGCGCGCCACGGTCACGCCCTCGACGCGGTCCTCGAGCTCGAGGTCGACGAGGACGCCATCGTCGAGCGCCTGCTCAAGCGGGCGCAGACCGAGGGTCGCGCCGACGACACCGAGGACGTCATCCGTGAGCGCCAGGCGATCTACCGCAAGGAGACCGCCCCGCTGGCGCACCACTACGACCAGGTCGGCCTCCTCGTGAAGGTCGACGGCATGGGCGAGGTCGACGAGGTCACCGACCGCGTCATCGCCGCCCTGCCCCAGCACGCCTGATGTTCGGACGCCGCACCCGGCTCCAGGGCCGCACCGACGAGCAGCTCCTCCTCATGCGCGAGGCGGGGCTGCTCGTCGGGCGCACCCTCGAGATGCTTGCGGGCGAGGTGCGCCCCGGCGTCACCACGCTCGAGCTCGACCGCCTCGCCGAGGACTTCATCCGCAGCCACGGCGGCATCCCGAACTTCCAGCTCGTGCCGGGCTACAGCCACACGCTGTGCACGAGCGTCAACGACGAGGTCGTCCACGGCATCCCGGGCACGCGCGTGCTGGAGGCGGGCGACATCGTCTCGATCGACTGCGGCGCCGAGGTCAAGGGCTGGAACGGCGACGCGGCGTTCACCGCGGTCGTCGGCGGCCCCGAGGCCGGGCGCCCCGAGGACCTCGCCCTCATCGCCGCGACCGAGGCCAGCCTGTATGCCGGCATCGCCGCGATGCAGGTCGGTGGCCGGCTGTACGCGGTGGGCGACGCCGTCGAGGCGAGCATCGAGAGTGCCGCCGACCGCGACGGTCGCGTCTACGGCGTCATCGACGAGTACGTCGGCCACGGCATCGGCACCCAGATGCACATGGACCCGCAGATCCCGAACTACGCCGTGCGAGAGACGGGCCCGAAGCTCGTCGACGGCTTCACCGGCGCCATCGAGCCGATGATCACGCTCGGGTCCACCGACACCAAGGTGCTCTCCGACGACTGGACCGTCGTCACCGCCGACGGGTCGCGCGCCGCGCACGCCGAGCACTCGGTCGCCGTCCGTGAGGACGGGCTCTGGATCCTCACGGCCATCGACGGTGGCAAGGCTGCCCTCGAGGCCGTCGGGGCGGCATACGCCCCCCTCGGCGTCACGGTCTGAGAAGCGGACCGTCGGGCTCACCGAGCGACACGGTGTCCGGCGGCCCCACACGGGACCGGCTCCGCGTAGCCTCACGCTCGTGACCCTTCCCCGCAGCACCCCGTCGGCGCAGGGCGTCGACGCCACCGGACTCCTCGACCTCGTCGACAGCGTGGAGCGAGAGCACCTCGGCCTCCACAGCCTCATGGTCGTGCGCCACGGGCACGTCGTCGCCGAGGGCTGGTGGAGGCCGTATGCCGCCGACCGCGTCCACCTCGCGTACTCCCTCTCGAAGACGGTGACGGCCACTGCCGTCGGCCTCCTCGTGCAGGAGGGCCGGCTGGCGCTCGACGACCGGGTGCTCGACCACTTCCCCGACCTCGACCGCGACGCCGTCGCGCCCGGCTGGGCCGACGTGCGGGTGCGTCACTGCCTGTCGATGACGGTGGGCCACGAGGAGGACGCCTGGTCGCACGTGTTCGACCGGATGAGCGGCAGCGACTTCGACGCGACGGGCGACTGGGTGCCGCGCGTCTTCGCGACCACGCCGACGCAGCCGCCCGGTAGCGTCTTCGCGTACAACCAGGTCGCGACGTACGTGCTCGCGCTCATCGTGCGTCGGCTCACCGGCGACGGGATCTCCGAGTACCTCCACCCGCGGCTGCTCGTGCCGCTCGGGGTGCAGGAGCTCATCCCGTGGCACCGCGACCCGGCCGGCCGCGAGCTCGGCTTCACCGGCTCGCACCTGACCACCGAGACGATCGCCTCGATCGCCCAGCTCTACCTCGACCGGGGTGTCTTGCAGGGGCGCCGGCTGCTATCGGAGGAGTGGGTCGAGGAGGCCACCCGCGCGTTCGGTCCGCTCAACGAGGACCCCGGCGCCGACGAGGACTGGCGGCGCGGCTACGGCTACTCGTTCTGGATGCAGCGCTTCGGGTTCCGCGGCGACGGCGCCTACGGCCAGTTCCTCGTCGTGCTGCCCGACCACGACACCGTCGTGGCCGTGACGGCCGAGCAGGAGCGCATGCAGTCGACGCTCGACGCGCTGTGGCGCCACCTCGTGCCCGCGATCGGCGGGGCGGGGTCCCAGGCGGCCGACGCCGCGCTGGCCGAGCGGCTGGCCGGGTTGCAGATCCCTGCGCTGACGGGCGAGGCGCTGGGGCCTGACTACGCGGAGTTCAACCGCTCGAGCGCCTCGGACCTGGCCTCCGGCTACACCGCCGTGTCGGTCACCCGCGAGGGCCCCGGCCACGTGCTGGGGCTCAGCCGCAAGGGTGAGTGGGTGCGCGTGCCGGTCGCCCACGGAGCCTGGCGTGAGGGCGAGATGGTCGCCGGGGGAGCGCGGCTGCCCGTCGTGTCGAGCGGAGGGTGGGTCGACGAGGACACCTTCCGGGCCGAGGTCATCGCGATCGAGACGCCTCATCGCTTCCGCGTCGAGGCCCGGCTGCGCAGCGCCGACGCGGACCTGACCTGGCGCATGGTGCCGCTCACCGGCTACGACCCGATGTGGCTCTCGACGCGCTGGACCTGACCCGAGCCGTCCAGCCCGTGGCAGTGACGCCTGTCGGTGCGCGGGTGAAGAATCGAGGGTGCTGTGCGGGACGAGCAGAAGGGGGCCCACCGTGGCCAGTGACGGAGGCACGACGAGGACGACCGGGCCGACCGGCGAGGTGGGTGACACCGCGCCCCCCGGTGGCGTGCCGGCCGATCACAACCCGTGGCCGGCCTTGTGGGCCATGGTCATCGGCTTCTTCATGATCCTCGTCGACTCGACGATCGTCTCGGTCGCGACCCCCGCGATCCTGCGCGGCCTCGACACCGACGTCAACAGCGTCATCTGGGTCACCAGTGCCTACCTGCTCGCCTACGCCACGCCGCTGCTCATCACCGGACGGCTGGGCGACCGCTACGGTCCCAAGAACGTCTATCTCGCCGGGCTCACCATCTTCACCCTGGCCTCGCTCTGGTGCGGCCTCATCGGCACCATCACGGGCCTCATCGTCGCCAGGGTGGTGCAGGGGCTCGGCGCCTCGATGCTGACGCCGCAGACGATGGCCGTGATCACCCGCACGTTCCCGGCGGCCTCTCGCGGGCAGGCCATGGCCCTGTGGGGTGCGACCGCCGGTGTCGCGATCCTCGTCGGCCCGGTCGTCGGCGGCCTGCTCGTCGACGGCCCCGGCTGGGAGTGGATCTTCTTCATCAACGTGCCCGTCGGCATCATCGCCTTCGTCCTGGCGGCCCGGCTGGTCCCGAGGCTGGGCACCCACAGCCACGCCTTCGACTGGCTCGGGGTCGCGCTGTCGGCGGTCGGCATGTTCCTCATCGTGTTCGGGGTCCAGGAGGGCGAGACCTACGACTGGGGCACGATCAGCGGCGTCGTCTCGGTGCCGCTGCTGATCGGGGTCGGCATCGTCGTCTTCGCGCTCTTCCTGGTCTGGCAGTCCCGCAACACGAACGAGCCCCTGGTGCCCCTCGGCCTCTTCCGCGACCGCAACTTCTCCGTCTCCAACATCGGCATCACGACCGTGGGCTTCGCGATCACGGCGATGGCCTTCCCGTTCATGCTCTACGCGCAGGCGGTCCGCGGCCTCAGCCCGACGTCGTCCGCGTTGCTGCTCGCTCCGATGGCGGTCATCTCCGGGGCGCTCGCCCCCGTCGGCGGCCGGCTCACCGACAAGGTGCACCCGAAGCTGCTCGCCCCCATCGGTCTCGGGCTCACCTCGGCCTCGCTCTTCTGGGTCGCGGCGGTCATGCGTCCCGAGACCGCGATCTGGCAGCTGCTCCTGCCGATGGGGCTGATGGGTGTGGGCAGCGCGTTCATGTGGGGTCCACTCGCGGCCACGGCCACCCGCAACCTGCCCCTGTCGTCGGCCGGTGCGGGCGCCGGCGTCTACAACACGACGCGGCAGGTCGGTGCCGTGCTCGGCAGCGCCGCCATCGCAGCCGTCATCGAGGCGCGCATGGCGGCTAACCTCCCCGGTGTCGAGCTGTCGTCCGGGTCGATGCAGCGGGCCGGCGGCGGCGCGATGCCTCCCCAGGTCGCCGACGGGTTCTCCTCCGCCATGTCCCAGGCCATGCTGCTGCCCGCGGCCGTGCTGCTCGTCGGCGTGGTCGCCGTGCTCTTCTTCGAGCGGCCGGCGCACCACGGCTGACCGCGCCGGTCCTGGCGCACCTCCGGCCGGTCGCCCGCCGCAGCGATTCCGGTGCGAAACGATGGAACCGGATCGGCCTCTCGCAGGTATGGAGGGGGACAGCAGAACGGCGAAGGGGGAGGACGATGGGCCGACGGCCCGTGTGGGAGGGCGACTACTGCGACTACTTCGAGGCGCGGCAGCGGGCCTTCATGCGGATCGCCTACGCCATCCTCGGCAGCTGGGCCTCGGCGGAGGACGTCGTCCAGGCGACGTTCACGAGGCTCTACGTCCACTGGTCGCGCATCCACGACGAGACCCGCGACGCGTACGCGCGGCGCGCCCTCGTCAACGCCTGCTACACGGCGGCGCGGCGAGCGGCCCGCGAACCACTCGTCGCCGAGGTGCCCGACCGGGGCGTCGACCCCCGCGACGGCGTCGATCCGCAGCTGATGGCGGCGCTCGCGCAGCTCTCGGCCAAGCACCGCGCCGTCGTCGTCCTGCGCTACCTCGAGGACCTCTCCGTCGCCGAGGTGGCGCGAGTGCTCGACCTGCCCGAGGGCACGGTCAAGAGCCAGGCCGCGCGGGCGCTGTCACGACTGGAGACCGTGTTGACGAGCAGCGAAGGAGCACGCGCATGACCACGCACAGCGTCATCGAGGACGAGCTGAGGGAGCGCCTCGACCGCGCCACCTCCGCCGTTCCTGCAGAACCCGACCTCGGCGCGAGCATCGCCGGTGGCCGGCGTCGTCGGGCCGTGCGCCGCGGCGGGGCCCTGGTGGCAGGGGTCACCGGGGCCGCCGTCGTCGCAGGTCTGACGGTGGTCGGCGCCGGCACCCTCCAGCGCTCGGTCCCGCCCGCTGCACAGCCGGCGGCAGGTGCCGCGGCGTCGTCGACCGACTGGGTCGCAGGCTCGACGGTCGACGAGACGCTGGTGCAGGTCGTCGACGACGCGGTCGCGCGACCGGGGACCGCCACCGACGTCTACCCGAGCGACTGGACCCGCTCGACGCCGCTGCCCGACGCGCAGGCGTCGAGGGCCACCGAGTGGCAGGCGGTCTACCGGGTCGACGACGACGAGACCCTCACGGTGCTGATGTCGCAGCGACCCGTCGACGCTCCCCAGGGGCCGCGGGTGTGCGACGCCTCCAGCCGGGTGGTCGACGCCCGGGGCTCGCGCGTCAAGGTCGGCGACATTGCGCCGAACGGCGAGGTGTCGGTGCTCGCGGGCCGGTCGGCCCAGGGAGCGGCGGCGTGTGTGGCGCGGCAGGTGTCCGGAGGCACCCTGGTGGTGACCCACGACGGGCCCCGCACCACGGCCACGCTGTGGCGCACCGTGGACTCGACGGTCGTCACGGCCACCTCAGTCCTCGACGGCTCGGCCGACCCCGCCTCGCGGCGGGTCACCGACGGCGAGCTCGAGGCCCTGGCGACCGACCCGCTCCTGACGTTCGCGCACGTCGCCGACCCGCCCGCGTGGCCCGCCTCGAACGGACCCGGCTGGCCCGCCGGACTCTGACCCCGTCACGGCGTGTGGCGTCACCCTGTGTCCCGGCCGGTGCCCGGCCGGCGCCACACCGCCATGTGCCGGCGGCGTCTGCGCTCAGCCCTGCGGCCCGCTGCGTCCGAGGTCACCGGCGCGGCCGCCGACGTGCACGACCATGCGCTCGGCGACGACGCGGGCGTTGGCCTGCAGCACCTCGAGCGGCACGCGCGGGAGGTTCTCCTCCCAGTCGATGAGCGGCGACCCGCGGAACTGCAGCATCCGCGCGGGCCGGCCGAGGAAGACCAGGTGCAGGTGGGCTCCACCGTCGCCCCACTTGGCGAGCTGGACGCGCCCGACGCTGGGCACGTGCTCGACGGCGTCGGCGACGGCGACCACGAGCTGGCCCATCTCCGCGGCGAGGTCACCCGGCAGCGTGGGCAGGTCGTGGTGCTCGACCGGCTGGAGCACGAGCATGATCGGCAGCCCGGTGTCGCGGCTGAGGCTGAGCCGCCAGCGCGTGTTGGTCCACACGACGGTCCCGTCGGTGTCGGGCGAGGGGGCGGAAGCGCACCAGCAATCGGCCTGCTCCTCGCCGCGGCGCTGCGGCTCCTCGTCGGCCGGGGGTCGGATCGGCTTGAGCCGCAGGCCCTCCAGCTCGTACGGGTAGATGTCCCACCCGGGCATCTCCTCGACGGCCACCGGCAGCCGCCCGTCGTCGCCGGCCGCGGCCGCGATCCGGGCGTAGTAGTCCTCGACCGACTCCGCCTCCGTGGGTGGTGCGCTCACGGTGTCGCCAGGGTTGTCAGCGTGGTCGTCAGCGTGGTCGTCGGGTGCGGTCGGGTGGGCGGCGTCGTCGCCGGGCTCGGTCACCCCGCCAGTATGCCGGGTGGCCGGGGTGTGCGTCCGTGTGTGCGGACCGACCCCGGCGCACCCGACACGACGTCGGGACGCGGCGGCCTACCTCGACGGCTGGGGCGTCGAGCAGCCGATCCTCGGGTTGAGCCCGACGTAGTTGAGCGGGCCGGCGACGATCGTCACCGCGATCGTCGACAGACGGCTGCAGCTCGGCTCCGAGGAGCCGAGGTAGCCACGCTGGAAGGCGGCGACGAGCCCGATGAGGAGCCAGAGGAGCACGACGATCGTGGAGGTGCGAGTGCGGGCGCGGGTGCGAGCGGCCATGACTGCCTTTCGTGGGTCAGCCGTCGGAGGGCGGCTGGTGGAGGGTGTCGAACGGCAGGGGAGCCCTGGAGGGTGGGCACCCCGCAGACCCGTGCCGCTCCCGGGACCAGGGAGGTCGGGCGGGGCTCGGCGGGACTGCCCGCCGTACGTACCCGCGGCATACGACCCCTGAACCGCGGCGCCGGTGGCAGGATCGTCGACGTGGGGACGATCGGCGACTACCTGGCAGGCCTCGGGCCGGACCAACGCGCGGCGCTGCAGCACGTCGTCGACATCGCATCGCGCCTCGTACCCGAGGCGGAGGAGGGCACGAGCTACGGCATGCCGGCCCTGCGGCTCGACGGCCGGCGCCTGGTCGGCGTCACGGCCGCCGCGAAGCACCTCTCGCTCTTCCCGTTCAGCCCCGCCGTCGTCGAGGCGGTGGCCCCCGATCTCGAGGGCTTCTCGCTCAGCAAGGGCACCATCCGCTTCACCGTCGACCGGCCGGTTCCCGACCCCGTGCTCGAACGCGTGGTGTCGCTGCGCCTGGCCGAGCTGCGCGGCTGACCCGCGGGCCGGCATACCAGCGTGGAGGGCCGCTGCGCCGATTTCGGGTAATCGCCGGCGTGGCGTAGTCTTGTGCGTTGGGTGTCGTGTGCCTCGGCGCCTGAGTACCGCCTGTCGCCCGGAGACACCTCCGGGCGCGGCAGACAGGCACGTCCCAAGGCCGGTCCAGTCCGGGTCGGCCACCAACAGATAGACGGAGGATATGGCCAAGAAGGACGGTGTCATCGAGATCGAGGGCACGATCGTCGAGGCTCTCCCGAACGCGATGTTCCGGGTGGAGCTCTCCAACGGTCACAAGGTGCTCGCACACATCTCGGGCAAGATGCGACAGCACTACATCAGGATCCTCCCGGAGGACCGTGTGGTGGTCGAGCTCTCGCCCTATGACCTGACCCGCGGTCGGATCGTCTTCCGCTACCGCTGAGCACCAGGGTCGGCCTGGCGGCACGCGCGAGCGGGCACGCCGGCCGGGACGAGTGCGAGGCACCAACTCCCGATTACACAACCAAGCACCTGGCGACACGAGCCCCTCGGGGCCCGCGGAGGCAGGCGCGCGATCTGAAGACAGCAGGCAGATGAAGGTTCAGCCCAGCGTCAAGAAGATCTGCGACAAGTGCAAGGTGATCCGCCGCAACGGTCGGGTCATGGTGATCTGCGAGAACCTGCGCCACAAGCAGCGCCAGGGCTGAGCAGAACCACCACCTCGCCGTCGACAGACTTCGACAGCACGCAAAGACATGTGAATGAAAGCAGCACCCGGCCCCTGATGACCGACCGTCGCGTCGGCGCAGGACGTCACCCCCGGCACGGAGGCCGGGGACCGGTTGGCCCGTCCTTCTGTGTGGCGGTCCGTGACCCGGATCGGTGCCTGCTCCAGACCTCCGCGAAACAGAATCCAGGAGAAAACCCAACATGGCTCGTCTTGTTGGAGTCGACCTTCCGCGCGAGAAGCGCGTCGAGGTTGCGCTGACCTACATCTTCGGTGTCGGTCGCACCCGTTCCAAGCAGGCGCTGGTTGCCACCGGCGTCGACCCCAACACCCGCGTCAAGGACCTCGGTGAGACCGAGCTCGTTGCGCTTCGTGACTTCCTCGAGGGCAACTACCGCCTCGAGGGTGACCTTCGCCGTGAGGTGCAGGCCGACATCCGCCGCAAGGTCGAGATCGGCTCCTACGAAGGTCTCCGTCACCGTCGTGGTCTTCCCGTGCGCGGCCAGCGCACCAAGACCAACGCGCGCACCCGCAAGGGCCCGAAGCGCACCGTGGCCGGCAAGAAGAAGGCCAAGTGACCCTGATCGAGATCGCTTCGGCGCCCTCATCTGTGGTCCTCACCGACATTCAGTTCTGACGTAGGAGAAACATGCCTCCCAAGGCTCGCGTGACGAAGGTTCGTCGCAAGGAGAAGAAGAACGTCGCCCACGGGCACGCTCACATCAAGAGCACGTTCAACAACACGATCATCTCGATCACCGACCCCACCGGCGCCGTGATCGCCTGGGCCTCTGCCGGCCAGGTCGGCTTCAAGGGCTCGCGCAAGTCCACCCCGTTCGCTGCCCAGATGGCGGCCGAGGCTGCTGCCCGCCGCGCCATGGAGCACGGCATGCGCAAGGTCGACGTCTTCGTGAAGGGCCCGGGCTCGGGCCGCGAGACGGCGATCCGTTCGCTCACCGCCACCGGCCTGGAGGTCGGCGCGATCAGCGACGTCACGCCCACGCCGCACAACGGTGTCCGCCCGCCCAAGCGCCGTCGCGTCTGATCCGGCCAGAGACCAGGAAGAGTAGATAAGTCATGGCTCGTTACACCGGCCCGATCACCAAGAAGTCCCGCCGCCTCAAGATGGACCTCGTCGGCGGCGACAAGAACTTCGAGCTCCGCCCGTTCCCGCCCGGCCAGCACGGCCGTCGCCGGATCCAGGAGAAGGAGTACCTGACCCAGCTCCAGGAGAAGCAGCGCGCCCGCTTCCAGTACGGCGTCATGGAGAAGCAGTTCGTCCGCTACTACAAGGAAGCGGCGAAGCGCCCCGGCAAGACCGGTGAGAACCTCCTCCAGATCCTCGAGTCCCGTCTCGACAACGTGGTCTACCGCGCGGGCCTGGCCCGCACGCGTCGCCACGCGCGTCAGCTCGTGACCCACGGTCACTTCGAGGTCAACGGCGTGCGCGTCGACGTCCCGAGCTACCGCGTCGAGCAGTACGACATCATCACGGTCCGCAAGCAGTCCGTCGAGAGCTTCCCGTTCGAGCTGGCCCGCCAGACGTTCGGCGAGCGTCCCGTCCCGGCCTGGATGCAGGTCGTCGACGGCTCGCTGCAGATCCTCATCCACCAGCTCCCGGTGCGCGCGCAGATCGACTCGCAGCTCACCGAGCAGCTGATCGTCGAGCTCTACTCGAAGAACTGACCCGAGGTCGTATGCCGTGGGGCCCCGGCCCCACGGCATACGCCCCTCATTCTCGGGGCCGGCTCGCAGACAGAGCCGTGCCGGCCCGCCCGGATCACGACCGGGCAGTTTCACGAGGCGTCATATGGCGGTCGCCCGTGGGAAGGAACTGAACAGTGCTCATCGCACAGCGTCCCGTGCTCTCCGAAGAGGTCGTGGTCGAGGCCCGCAGCCGCTTCACCATCGAGCCGCTCGAGCCCGGCTTCGGCTACACGCTCGGCAACTCCCTCCGTCGCACCCTGCTCTCGAGCATCCCGGGCGCGGCGGTCACCTCCATCCGCATCGACGGCGTGCTCCACGAGTTCACGACCGTGCCGGGCGTGAAGGAGGACGTCACCGAGATGATCCTCAACATCAAGGGCCTCGTCGTCTCCTCGGAGCACGACGAGCCGGTCGTCATGTACCTGCGCAAGCAGGGCCCGGGTGCGGTCACCGCCGCCGACATCACGCCGCCGGCGGGTGTCGAGGTGCACAACCCCGACCTGCACATCGCGACGCTGAACGACAAGGGCAAGCTCGAGATGGAGCTGACCGTCGAGCGTGGCCGTGGCTACGTCTCGGCCCAGCAGAACAAGTCCGGTGACCAGGAGATCGGCCGCATCCCGGTCGACTCGATCTACAGCCCGGTGCTCACCGTGACCTACAAGGTCGAGGCGACCCGAGTCGAGCAGCGCACCGACTTCGACAAGCTCATCGTCGACGTCGAGACGAAGAACTCGATGACCCCGCGCGACGCCATGGCCTCGGCCGGCAAGACGCTGGTCGAGCTCTTCGGCCTGGCGCGCGAGCTCAACGTCGAGGCCGAGGGCATCGACATGGGCCCGTCGCCGACGGACGCCGCGCTCGCCGCGGACCTCGCCCTGCCGATCGAGGACCTGGACCTCACCGTTCGTTCCTACAACTGCCTCAAGCGCGAGGGCATCCACACCGTGGGTGAGCTCGTGGGCCGCAGCGAGGCCGACCTGCTCGACATCCGCAACTTCGGTGCGAAGTCGATCGACGAGGTCAAGGCCAAGCTCGTCGGCATGGGTCTGGCCCTCAAGGACAGCCCGCCCGGGTTCGACCCGTCGGCCCTGGTCGACGGCTACGGCGACGATGACTACAGCGACGACGACGACCAGTCGTTCGTCGAGGACGAGCGTCTCTGACCAACCGCTTCTTGACCGAGCCCTCGACGCCCTGATCGAGAACGGCCTGGTCGGACTTCTAGGAGAAACGAAATGCCCACCCCCACCAAGGGTCCCCGCGTCGGTGGCGGCCCCGCCCACGAGCGGCTGATTCTGGCCAACCTCGCGACGTCGCTCTTCGAGCACGACAAGATCACGACGACCGAGGCCAAGGCCAAGCGCCTGCGCCCGCTGGCCGAGCGTCTCATCACGTTCGCCAAGCGCGGTGACCTCCACGCCCGCCGCCGCGTCCTCACGGTCGTGCGCGACAAGGGTGTCGTCCACCGTCTCTTCGCCGAGATCGCCCCCGACATGGCGGCTCGCGAGGGTGGCTACACCCGCATCACGAAGATCGGCGCCCGCAAGGGTGACAACGCCCCCATGGTCGTCATCGAGCTCGTCCGCGAGCCGCTGTCGGCCAAGAAGGCGACGGTCAAGGAGGCCGAGGCCGCCACGAAGCGCGCTGCGAAGCAGAGCGAGTCGAAGCAGGCCGCCGCCGAGACGAAGGCCGCCGAGGACGCCGAGAAGGCCGAGACGACCGAGGCCACCGAGGCCGCTGCCGTCGAGCTGCCCGAGGGCGCCGTCGCCGCGAACGAGGACGGCTCGGCCCCCGAGGGCTACACCGTCAAGGGCAACGCCGACTCCGGCAAGTACCACGAGCCCGACGGCCAGTGGTACGACCAGACGATCGCGGAGTTCTGGTTCAAGACGGCCGAGGACGCCGAGAAGGCCGGCTTCACGAAGGCCGGCGCCGGCTCCTGAGCCACGCAGCACGCATCGAAAGAGCAGTCCGTCCCTCGCGGGGCGGGCTGCTCTTTCGTTGTCCCGGGTGACGGAGCGTTCTCTCGATGGGATATCGATCAGAACGCTCCGTCACGCCGGCGTCACCAGGCGTGGGCGACGTCGACGACGAGGCGACGACCGCCGTCGGCGTCGGCGAGGACGAACGCCCGCATGGGCAGCCGCGCTCGCACGCCGAGGCCGTAGTCGGTGTAGCCCTCGAAGCTGCCGATGCCCTTCAGCTGCCGGAAGGTGCGCCACCCCGTGAAGGTCGTGGTGCTCCGGCCCAGGGTCGAGGGCGCGTCGACCGTGACCTGGATCCTGGCCCCGCCCGTGACGGCGACCGGGAGGCCGCTGCCGGGGCTCGTCACGGCGCTGACGTAGCGCACCCGGTAGCCGAGCGTGCCCCGGCCCGGTGCGAGGTCGAAGACGACCCGGTCGAAGCAGGCGTGCTGCCCGGCCCTGGCCGAGGTGACGCGGCCCGTCCAGAGCAGGCTCGGGCTCGTCGCCTTGGTGGTCGAGCCCCACGTGATGCCGCAGTACGGCGCGGCCGAGGCCGACGTCGTCGCGGCGACGGCAGCCGGTGCCGCGAGGGTCGCGGCGAGTGCCGCGGCCGCGACCCGGCGAGAGATGGTGTTCATGGTCAGGTTCCCCTTCCGCAAGCCCGGGCCCCAGTGCCCGATGCTCCACACACAAGACGTGTGAGGGTCAGAGGTGGTTGACCGCCCGGTGGTACGTCGTGCCCGCACCTGGCCCCACTCCCGTTAGGCTCGGTCGCGATGAGCGAGGAGACGGGTTCGGGCGACGCGGCTGCCGCCCCGTTGCGGGTGCGGATCGACCTCGCCTACGACGGCACGGACTTCTCCGGCTGGGCCGCCCAGCCAGGCCTGCGCACCGTCCAGGGCGAGCTCACCACGGCGCTCACCACGGTGCTGCGCAGCACCGAGCCCGTACGCGTGACGGTGGCCGGCCGCACCGACGCGGGCGTCCACGCCCGCGGTCAGGTCGTGCACGCCGACCTCGACCCGCATGCGTGGGCACGGCTGCCGGGCCGGTCGGACCGCGAGCCGGGCCCGTCGCTGGTCAGCCGTCTCGGCGGGGTGCTTCCCCACGACATCGTGGTGAGCCGGGCGGCCTTGGCGCCCAACGGATTCGACGCCCGCTTCGCAGCGCTGGAGCGCCGCTACGTCTACCGCATCGCCGACACCGGTGCCGTGCGCGACCCGTTGCGCCGGCACGACACGGTCTGGTGGCGCAAGCCGCTCGACGCGACGGCGATGGACGAGGCGGCGCGCTCGCTCGTGGGTCTGCGTGACTTCGCGGCCTTCTGCAAGCAGCGCGAGGGAGCCACCACCGTGCGCACCCTGCTCGACTTCTCGTGGCGGCGCCTCGACGACGGAGTGCTCGCCGCCACCGTGCGGGCCGACGCGTTCTGCCACTCCATGGTGCGCTCGCTCGTCGGCGCGGTGGTCCCGGTGGGGGAGGGGCGCCGTGAGAAGGACTGGCCCAGGCTGCTCCAGGAGCGGCGCGACCGGGCCCCGGGGATCCACGTCATGCCGGCCCACGGCCTCAGCCTCGAGGAGGTCGTCTACCCGGCCGACGAGGATCTCGCCGCGCGCTCGTCGATGACCCGGGCGAGGCGCGACCCCGCCTGACGCCCGCCTGACGCTCTGCTCCCAGCCTGTCTCGTCACCGAGACAGCTCGTCTCAGCCCCGAGACTCGACCCCGCACCGGGCGGGCCCCTGTGGTTGGATCCTCTGTCATGAGCGCCCGCCCGACCCGTGCCGTCTCGGTCGGCCTCCTGACGTGCGCGCTGGTGCTGACCGGCTGCTCGAAGGACCCGGCCGGCGGGCAGGCCAGCCCTTCCGGTGCGGGCCAGGCCACCTCCGCGACCTCCACCACCCCCTCTGCGGGTGCAGCTGGAGGGTCCGGCTCCGCCACGGCCACGAGCGACGAGGTCAGGAGCCGCTCCGGCGCCTTCACCGTCGTGCCTCCGGAGGGCTGGACCGAGGCCACCGACAAGGCCGACGGGGTCGCGAACATCGACCTGGTGCTGCTGTCGTCGAAGAAGGTCGGCTCCTTCGCCAACAACCTCGTCGTGCTGACGTCGCCCGGTGACCAGTCCGTGCTCGAGGAGGAGATGACGAAGGGCCGCGACCAGATGACCGCAGCGGGTCGCACCGTCTCCACTGCCCCGGCCAGGTCCGTGGCCGGTGCCCCTGCGGCCGGCTTCACGACGACCTTTCAGCGTGACGGCGTCAAGGTTCTGGCCCGGTCGTACGGCGTGCAGCGCGACGGCAAGGTCTACCTGCTGACGCTCAGCTCCTCGCAGGACGACGCCGAGCACGCCCTCGCCGAGTTCGACGAGCTGCTCTCGACCTGGGCGTGGACGTAGCCCGATGCGGCGACTGAGCACGTCGGCGGCCCTGCTCCCGGCGCTCGGCCTGGTCATGGCTTCGGCCCTGGCCGGCTGCTCCGACGACCCCGCACCCCGACCGGTCCGGGCGGTGCCGACCGACACCGGTGTCGTGCACCTGCCGACGTCCGCCGCGCCGACGACCGACAGCGCCGGCCACCGCATCCAGCAGCTGCCGGCCCCCTCGAGCCACCCGGCCCTCTCCGAGGAGCGCGTGCGCGGCTTCGACTACAGCTACCTCAAGCCCGTCGGCTGGTCGGAGGGTGAGCGCGACCTCGACCCGCCGCCCGACACCCTCGTGCAGCCCGACGACACCGACGTGCCGGCGTTCATCGCCGTCGAGCGCCCGATCCGCATCGGTTCGAGCTCGCTGAAGGAGGCCGTCGAGCGGCTGCGCACCGGCTTCGAGGGCAAGGGTTTCCGGCCGATGGCCGCGCCGGAGCGGCAGATCGGCGGCTACTCCGCCATGGGCATCGTCGTCGACCAGTCGGACGAGCTGCGACACGTCTACTACGTCGCGGTGTACGCCGAGCAGGCCTTCGCCATCCGTCTTACCTACGACCCGGGCCACCCGGAGTCCCTCGACGTCTACCGTGCCGTGCTTGACTCCTGGTCGTGGGGCTGAGGACCCAGCCCGACCACGACGCGGGTTATCCGCGTGACTCGACCGGCCGGCATACGTCAGGCTTGACCCTCGTGGGCCACGTCGACGTCAACTCAGTCTCCTTCAGCCTGCCCGACGGCAGGCCGCTCCTCAACGACGTCTCCGTGCGGGTGGGGGAGGGCGCCAAGATCGCCCTCATCGGTCCCAACGGCACGGGCAAGACGACGCTGACGCGGATCATCGCCGGTGACCTGGCCGCCCACGAAGGGGCCGTCACGCGTTCCGGCGGCCTCGGCGTCATGCGCCAGTTCATCGGCAAGGTCCGCGACGACACGACCGTGCGCGACCTGCTGGTGTCCGTCGCGCCCGAGCGCATCCGCCACGCGGCGGAGGAGGTCGACCGCACGGAGCTCGCCATGATGGAGCGCGACTCCGAGGACGACCAGATGGCCTACGCCCACGCCCTCGTCGAGTGGGGTGAGGCCCGTGGCTACGAGCAGGAGACCCTCTGGGACCAGTGCACGGTGGCTGCGCTCGGCGTGCCCTACGAGAAGGCGCAGTGGCGCAAGGTCAACACGCTCTCGGGCGGCGAGCAGAAGCGGCTCGTCCTCGAGGCGCTGCTCCGCGGTCCAGAGGAGGTGCTGCTGCTCGACGAGCCGGACAACTACCTCGACGTGCCGACGAAGCGCTGGCTCGAGGAGGCTCTCGTCGCGAGCCCCAAGACGGTGCTCTTCATCAGCCACGACCGGGAGCTGCTCGACCGCGTCGCGACCCGCGTCGCCACGCTCGAGCCGGGTGCCGCCGGCGCGACCCTGTGGGTGCACCCGGGTCGGTTCTCGACGTATGCCGCCGCGCGGGCCGACCGCAACGCCCGCCTCGAGGAGCTGCGCCGCCGCTGGGACGAGGAGCACGTCAAGCTCAAGACCCTCGTGCAGACGCTGAAGGTCAAGGCGAAGTACAACGACGGGATGGCGTCGCGCTACCAGGCGGCCCAGACCCGGCTCGCGAAGTTCGAGCAGGCCGGGCCTCCCGAGGAGACGCCGATGACCCAGTCGGTGAAGATGCGGCTCACGGGTGGGCGCACGGCCAAGCGCGCCATCGTCGCGGCCGACCTCGAGCTCACCGGCCTGATGAAGCCGTTCGACCTCGAGGTCTGGTACGGCGAGCGGGTCGCGATCCTCGGCAGCAACGGATCGGGCAAGTCGCACTTCCTGCGGCTGCTCGCGAGCGGGGGCACCGATCCCGAGCGCGAGCACCAGCCGGTCGGTGACGTGCGGCCCGACCCCGTGGCCCACACCGGCGTCGTCCGGCTCGGCTCGCGGGTGCGTCCGGGCTGGTTCGCCCAGACCCACCAGCACCCGTCGCTGCTCGGCCGCACCCTGCTCGAGATCCTGCACCGCGGCGACGAGCACCGCGCCGGCAAGCCTCGTGAGGAGGCGGCGCGAGCCCTCGACCGCTACGAGCTGGCGAGGTCGGGAGAGCAGCGCTTCGAGTCGCTCTCGGGCGGGCAGCAGGCGCGGTTCCAGATCCTGCTGCTCGAGCTGTCCGGTGCGACGATGCTGCTGCTCGACGAGCCCACCGACAACCTCGACCTGCAGTCGGCCGAGGCTCTCGAGGAGGGTCTCGACCGCTTCGAGGGCACCGTCGTCGCGGTCACGCACGACCGGTGGTTCGCGCGCGGCTTCGACCGGTTCCTCGTGTTCGGCGCCGACGGCCGCGTCTACGAGTCGAACGAGCCGGTGTGGGACGAAGGCCGGGTCGTCCGTCCGCGCTGAGCGGAGTAGCGTCGAGGCCATGCTGCTGCGTGAGCTCGACACCGGTGTCGTCGGCGCCCCCATGGCGGGCGGGCCCACCACGCCCGAGCTCGTCGCGGCGGTCGGCGACGCCGGTGGCCTCGGGTTCCTCGCGGGCGGCTACCTCACAGCGCCCGCCCTCGCGGCGGCCATCGCCGAGGTCTGGGACGCCACCTCGCGCCCCTTCGGCGTCAACCTCTTCGTGCCCGAGCAGGCCAACGCGTATGCCGCCCCGGCGGGCGCGCCGGCGCCCCTGACCGGCGCCCATCGCGCGGCGGCCGTCGCCGCCTACCGCGAGCGGCTGGTCGCCGACGCCGAGACGGTCGGGGCGCAGCCCGGCGAGGCGCGGCCCGGCGACGACGACGACTGGGAGCGCAAGGTCGACCTCGTCGTGCGCGAGAAGGTGCCGGTCGTCTCGTTCACCTTCGGGCTGCCCTCCTCCGCCGTGCTCGGCGAGCTGCGCCGGTCCGGCATCGAGACCGCCGCGACCGTCACCGACCTCGACGAGGCCCGCGCCGCGCTCGAGGCCGGCGTCGACGCGCTCTGCCTGCAGGGCCATGACGGCGGCGGTCACCGCGGCACGCTCGACCCGGTCAAGGAGCCCACGAACCTCGACCTCGTCGAGCTCGTCGTCTCGGTGCGGGCCGAGACCGACGTGCCGCTCGTCGCGGCCGGCGGTATCGGCACCCGCGAGCGGGCCGACCAGGTGCGCGCGGCCGGAGCCGACGCCGTGCAGGTCGGCACCGCCCTGCTGCTGACCCCCGAGGCGGGCACGGGCCTGGCCTACCGTCGGGCGCTCGGCGACGCGGCCTACGCCGGCACCGCGGTGACCCGCGCCTACTCCGGGCGCTGGGCCCGGGGTCTCGAGACCGACTTCATACGCCGACACGCCGGCGAGGCGCCGGCGGCCTACCCCGAGGTGCACCACCTCACGGTGCCGCTGCGGCGGGCCTCGGCGAAGGCCGAGCGTCCTGACCTGCTCGCCCTCTGGGCGGGCACCGCGTGGAGGTCGGCGCGTGCCGTGCCGGCGGCGACCGTGGTCGGTGAGCTGTCCCGCCGCTGAGCGGATCCGGGGCCTGGCGCTTTCGAGTTGCGGGGTGGCGCACGCGGCGGTTGACTGCCGCAAGTTCTTGCATCACTGGCAAGAACTGCCACAGCCCCGCCGTCTCAACGAGGAGATGCCGCATGCGCACGCCCAGTCCCACCCCACCCTCACCGCCCCGGCTGCGCCGGCGCCGCATCGTCACGGCGATGCTCGCGGCAGCTGCCGCCCTCGCGGTCCCGGTGGCCGGCCCCAGCTCGGTCGTGCCGCAGGCAGGTGCGACGCCGCCCGGCACCAAGGACGTCACCGCGACGCTCTTCGAGTGGCGCTACGACGCCGTGGCCCGCGAGTGCACCAACGTCCTCGGACCCAAGGGCTACGGCCTCGTCGAGGTCTCGCCCGCCGCAGAGCACATCCAGGGGTCCCAGTGGTGGACCTCGTACCAGCCCGTCAGCTATCGCATCGGCGGCCGGCTCGGTGACGAGGCCGCCTTCCGCTCGATGGTGACGGCGTGCCACAACGCAGGCGTCAAGGTCGTGGCCGACGTCGTCGTCAACCACATGAGCGCCGGCTCCGGCACCGGCACCGCCGGCAGCAGCTACACGAAGTACGCCTACCCGAGCGTGTACTCCGACCGCGACTTCCACTCCTGCCGGCAGAGCATCAGCAACTACGCCGACCGCACCAACGTCCAGACGTGCGAGCTCGTCGGCCTGGCCGACCTCGACACCGGAAGCGACTACGTGCGCGGCGCCGTCGCCGCCTACCTCAACACGCTCATCGCGGCGGGCGTCGACGGCTTCCGCATCGACGCGGCCAAGCACGTCGCTGCCGCCGACCTCGCTGCCATCAAGGCGAAGCTGACCAACCCGAACATCTTCTGGGTGCACGAGGTCATCTACGGCGCGGGCGAGGCCGTGCAGCCGACCGAGTACACGGGATCCGGCGACGTCGACGAGTTCCGGGCGGCCTACGACCTCAAGCGTGTCTTCACCTCGGAAAAGCTTGCGTACCTGTCGAACTGGGGCGCCTCGTGGGGCTACCTGCCGAGCGGGCAGGCGCGCAGCTTCGTCGACAACTGGGACACGGAGCGCAACGGCTCGACGCTCAGCTACAAGGCGGGCGCGACCTACACGCTCGCCAACGTCTTCCTGCTGGCGTGGCCCTACGGCGCGCCGAACGTCTTCTCCGGCTACGAGTGGAGCGACCCGGATGCCGGCCCGCCGCTGGGCGGAGCCGTGAGCGCCTGCTACAGCAACGGTTGGAAGTGCCAGCACGCCTGGACCCCGATCTCCGGGATGGTCGGCTTCCGCAACGCCGTCGCCGGTACGGGCGTGACCAACTGGTGGTCCAACGGCAACAACGCGATCGGCTTCGGCCGCGGAGCCAAGGGCTACGTGGCCATCAACCACGAGACCGGCCCGGTGACCTCGACCTTCCAGACGTCGCTGCCCGCCGGCACGTACTGCGACGTCACGCACGGGACCGTGAGCGGGGGCACCTGCTCGGGGCCGACGTATGCCGTCGGCTCGTCCGGCGCGTTCACCGCCACGCTCGGTGCCAACGAGCAGGTGGCGCTGCACGTCGGGGCGACGGTCGGCGCACCGGCATCGGCATCGGTGGGCTTCGGGGTCAACGCGACCACCGTGACCGGCCAGGACATCTACGTCGTCGGTGACGCTCCCGCGCTGGGCGCGTGGGCACCGGGATCTGCGCTCAAGATGGATCCCGCCACCTACCCGGTGTGGCGCCGCACCGTCGCCCTGACGCCGGGGTCGGTCGTGCAGTACAAGTACCTCCGCAAGGACGCCGCCGGGACGGTCACGTGGGAGTCGGGCGCCAACCGGACCGTCACGGTGCCGGCGTCGGGCACGGTCACGCTGAGCGACACCTGGCGTCCCTGACCCATCGCCGGACCCGCCGTATGCCGTCACGCCGGGTGGCGGCATACGGTGACGTCATGCCGAGTGCTGAGGGAAACCTGTCCTGGGAGCCGGCCGCGGGGCGGCCCGACCTGCTCGCGCCGCCGGTGGTCTCGGCGCTGGCGCAGGTGCCCGGCGCGCGGGTCGCCGCCATCGACGCGAGCCTGGCCGACACCGCGGCGTTCTGCGAGGCCTACGACGTCGCACCCGAGGCGTCGGCGAACTGCGTCGTCGTGGAGGCGAGGCGGGGCGAGACGACCACTCTCGCGGCGGTCATGGTGCTGGCCACCGACCGGGCCGACATCAACCGGGTGGTGCGGCGACACCTGGGCGCCCGCAGGATCTCGTTCGCCGACCAGGCCAGGGCGCAGGAGCTCACCGGCATGCAGCAGGGCGGGATCACCCCGGTCGGGCTTCCCGCGGACTGGCCGCTGCTCGTCGACACGTCGGTGGTGGCGGCGGGGCCGGTCGTCGTCGGGGCCGGGGTGCGCGGAGCCAAGCTGCTGCTCGACGGGGCCGACCTCGCCGCCCTGCCCGGCGCCGAGGTCGTCGACCTCGCCGTTCGCGAGGGGTGAGGCAGGGGACCGGCTGCGGGTCCGTGCGGCGAAGGGTGACGTGACGGAGCAAGATCGCGCAACATCCTGAAGACAAATGCAAAAAGTTGCAGCCCAGGTCTGGCGTGTTGTCCGAAATGGGCGCTAGGTTCTCCGGCGGTGGTCGAGCGTCCAGACACGGGCGCGACGACCCGAGCCCACGAAGGAGTGCGCATGCGCCGCCGCCCGGCCCTGTCCGTCGCCAGCATCTCGGCCCTCGTCATCGCCGGACTCGGCGTCCCGCTGACGGGGGCTCCCGCCGCCCGAGCCGAGGCGCCGCGCACCGCGACGCTCGTCGGCTCGCTGCAGAGCGAGCTCGGCTGTGACGCCGACTGGTCGCCGGCCTGCACCGCCACCGACCTGGCGCTGCAGCCCGGCTCGACGACGTATGCCGCCGACTTCACGGTGCCTGCCGGCTTCTACGAGCTGAAGGTCGCCATCAACCACGACTGGGCCGAGAGCTACGGGCAGGGCGGCAACAACCTCCCGCTGGTGCTGCAGCACGCGGCGAAGCTGCGCTTCACCTACGACGACACCACGCACGCCGTCGGCATCGCGCCCACCGACCTGCCGGGCAAGGCCACCGCGGCTGACGGGAAGCTCGCCTCGGCCTCCCTGCGCGAGCTCGCGACGCGCGAGCGCTTCTACTTCGTGATGGCCGACCGCTTCGCCAACGGCGACGCGTCCAACGACCGGGGAGGTCTCACCGGTTCGCGGCTCGAGACCGGCTTCGACCCCACCGACGCCGGTTTCTTCCATGGCGGCGACCTCAAGGGCATCTCGCAGCGCCTCGACTACATCAAGGGTCTCGGCACCACCGCCATCTGGCTGACGCCGTCGTTCAAGAACCGCCCCGTGCAGGGGTCGGGCTCGGACGCCAGCGCCGGCTACCACGGCTACTGGGTCACCGACTTCACCCGGATCGACCCGCACCTCGGCACCAACGCCGACATGAAGGCCCTCATCTCGGCCGCCCACGCCAAGGGCATGAAGGTCTACTTCGACATCATCACCAACCACACTGCCGACGTCGTCGACTACGAGGGTGGCCAGCACGGCTACGTCTCCAAGGAGGCCTCGTCCTACAAGGACGCGAGCGGTGCGGCCTTCGACGACGCCGCCGTGGCGGGCAAGCCGATGTGCGCAGGCACGGCCAAGGCCTACCCCGACTGCTTCCCGGCCCTGTCGGCCGCCTCGTCGTTCCCCTACAAGCCGGTCTTCCGCAGCGACGCCGACAAGACCGTGAAGGTCCCGGCCTGGCTCAACGACCCGACGATGTACCACAACCGCGGCGACTCGACCTTCGCCGGCGAGTCCTCCACCTACGGCGACTTCGTCGGCCTCGACGACCTGTTCACCGAGCGCTCCGACGTCGTCTCCGGCATGGCCGACATCTACAAGTCGTGGGTCGACTTCGGCATCGACGGCTTCCGCATCGACACCGTCAAGCACGTCAACATGGAGTTCTGGCAGGCCTTCTCTCCGGCGATCCTCAAGCACGCCAAGGAGATCGGCAACCCCGACTTCAACATGTTCGGTGAGGTCTTCGACGGCAACCCCGCCTACACGAGCCAGTTCACGACGAAGGGCAAGCTGCCGGCGACGCTCGACTTCGGCTTCCAGGGCGCGGCCCTCGGCTTCGCGCAGGGCAAGGCGACGACGGGCGTCCGTGACCTCTTCGCCGGCGACGACTACTACACCGACACCGACTCGAACGCCTACGAGCTGCCCACCTTCCTCGGCAACCACGACATGGGCCGCTCCGGCGCCATGCTCCTCTCGGCGGGCTACACCGGCGACGCGCTGCTCGCCCGCACCGAGCTCGCCAACTCGCTGATGTTCCTCTCGCGCGGCAACCCCGTCGTCTACTACGGCGACGAGCAGGGCTTCACCGGTCCCACGAACGGGTTCGACGACAAGCGCGCCCGCCAGGACATGTTCGGCACGAGCACCGACATCTACAAGGACGACGTCATCGTCGGCAGCCCGCAGCTGCAGGGCACGGGTGCCCACTACTCGACGGACGTCCCGCTCTACCAGCACATCCGCAGGCTCTCGGCGCTGCGCCAGGCGCACCCGGCGCTCGCCGACGGCGCGCAGGTGCACCGCTACGCCTCCGACTCGGCCGGCATCTACGCCTTCAGCCGCATCGACAAGGAGGCGAAGCGCGAGTACGTCGTCGCGACGAACAACGCCACCACGGCCAAGACCGCGACCTTCGAGACGTACTCGGCCGGAAGCAGGTTCGTGCCGCTCCTCGGCGCCTCGGGTGACCTCCGCGCCGACACGTCGGGGCGCATCACCGTGACCGTGCCCCCGCTGTCGGTCGCCGTCTACCGTGCCGCGTCGACGATGGCCTCGTCGCCGAGCGCGCCGACGATCATCCCGACCTCGCCCGGCGCCGGCGGCGTCGTGGGCGGCCGCGCCGAGATCGGTGCCGCGCTCGACGGCGGCACGTTCGCCGACGTGACGTTCCTCCAGCGTCCTGCGGGCGCCACGCAGTGGACGCCCATCGGCACCGACGACAACGCCCCGTACCGCGTCTTCCACGACGTCTCCGGTCTGGCCAAGGGCTCCCTCGTGGAGTACCGGATGGTGGCGAAGGACCTGAACGGCAAGGTCTCGGCGACCTCGACCTACGGCATCGTCGGGGAGCCCCAGACGGCCGGCGGCGGCGACTCCGGTGGCGTCGGACCCGTCACGCAGCCGAAGGCGGTCAGCGTCCCCGGCAGCCACAACTCCGAGATGGGATGCCCCGGTGACTGGCAGCCCGACTGCGACCAGGCGCAGCTCACGCTCGACCCCAAGGACGACATCTGGAAGGGCTCGGCCACCATCCCGGCCGGCGACTACGAGTACAAGGCCGCGATCAACAAGTCGTGGGACGAGAACTACGGCGTCGGAGGAGCCCCCGGTGGCGGCAACATCGGCTACAAGGCGCCCGGTGGCTCGGTCGACTTCTTCTACGACCACCGCACCCACTGGGTGACGAGCACGGCACAGGGCTCGATCCTCACCGCCCCGGGCAGCTTCCAGAGCGAGCTCGGCTGCCCCGGCGACTGGGCGCCCGACTGCATGCGCTCGTGGCTGCAGGACCCCGACGGCGACGGCACCTTCACATTCAGCACCGACCGCATCCCCGCGGGCAGCTACGAGTTCAAGGTGGCCGTCGACCGCACGTGGGACGAGTCCTACCCGGCGAGCAACGTCGCCTTCACCGTGCCGAGCGACGGCGTCGTCACGACCATCACCTACAAGGCCTCGACCCATGAGGTCGGCGTCAAGACGTCCAAGGCGGGCGCCGCCCCTGACCTCAAGAAGGCCAAGGCGTTCGTCGTCGGTCCCGACCTCGTGGCCTGGCCGGCATCGGCCCTGCCTGCCGGCACCGACCCCTCGACCCTGCGGTGGCGACTGCACTGGTCGGCCGACGGCGGCCTCGCCGTCGACGCCGAGGCCGTGACGGGCGGCTCGGTCGCGACCCTGACCCGCGACCCCGCCGGCCTTCCCGCCACGCTCGTCGCGGCCCACCCGGAGCTCAAGGGCGCCGTCGCCCTGCGCCTCGACAAGGCCACGTCGCGGCAGCTGCCCGAGATCCTCGAGGGCCAGGTCGCGGTGGGCATGTACGACACGACCGGGCGCCTGCTCGACGCCACCGGCACGCAGACGGCCATCGCCGTGGACGCCCTGTATGCCGCGTCGGCGCGCGGCCGCACCTACGGGCCGAGCTTCTCGGGCACCGGGCGCGTCGGCTTCACCGTGTGGGCCCCCACGGCCCAGTCCGTCAGCCTGCTGACCTGGCCGGCCGGCAGCGCCGACCAGCCGGCGAGCACGGCCAGGCGCACCGCGATGGCCCGAGCCACCGACGGCTCGTGGTCGGCCTCGCTCGACGCCTCGGCCAAGGGCGCCCGCTACCTCTACGAGGTCAAGGTCTACGCGCCGACGACCGGCAAGGTCGAGACCAACCTCGTCACCGACCCGAGCTCGGTGGCGCTGACGCCGAACTCGACCCGGTCCGTGGCCGTCGACCTCCGCGACCCCGCGTTCATGCCGTCGACGTGGCGCACCACGAAGTCGCCGGCCCTCGCCCAAGGCGTCGACTCGACGATCTACGAGCTGCACGTGCGCGACTACTCGGCGTCCGACGCGAAGGTGCCGGCCGGCATACGCGGCAGCTACCTCGCGTTCGCCGCCGACGGTGACGGGCGCGCGCACCTCAGGTCGCTCGCCAAGGCCGGCATGAACACCGTGCACCTGCTGCCGACCTTCGACATCGCCTCGATCGAGGAGGACCCGGCGAAGCAGGAGACGCCGAAGTGCGACCTCGCCTCCTACGCCCCCGACAGCGAGGAGCAGCAGCGGTGCACGAGCGCGGTCGCGTCCAAGGACGCCTTCAACTGGGGCTACGACCCCTTCCACTACAGCGTGCCCGACGGCTCGTACGCCTCGAGCACCAAGGCCGCTGACGGCGGTGCTCGCGTCGCCGAGTTCCGCACCATGGTCGGGGCGCTGCACCAGGACGGCCTGCGGGTCGTGCTCGACCAGGTCTTCAACCACACCAACGCCTCGGGGCAGGCCGACAAGTCGGTGCTCGACAAGGTGGTGCCGGGCTACTACCAGCGCCTCAACGCGAGCGGTGCGGTCGAAACCTCGACCTGCTGCCAGAACGTCGCCACCGAGCACGCGATGGCCGAGAAGCTCATGGTCGACTCGGTGGTCTCGTGGGCACGCAACTACAAGGTGGACGGCTTCCGGTTCGACCTCATGGGCCACCACAGCAAGGCCAACATGCTCGCCGTGCGCGCGGCCCTCGACGCCCTCACGCCCGCCAAGGACGGCGTGGACGGCAAGGCGGTCTACCTCTACGGAGAGGGCTGGAACTTCGGCGAGGTGGCGAACAACAAGCTCTTCGTCCAGGCGACGCAGGGCCAGCTCGGCGGCACCGGCATCGGCACCTTC
The DNA here is from genome assembly GCF_054783315.1 of Terrabacter koreensis. Taxonomy (NCBI): domain Bacteria; kingdom Bacillati; phylum Actinomycetota; class Actinomycetes; order Micrococcales; family Intrasporangiaceae; genus Terrabacter; species Terrabacter koreensis. Next base: position 768,216 of record NZ_BAAGQU010000004.1, read on the forward strand.
TCGGACCGGCTGCGCGACGCCGTCCGTGGCGGCGGTCCCTTCGACGAGGACCCGCGCAAGCAGGGCTTCGGCTCCGGTGAGGCCACCGACCCCAACGGGGCACCGATCAACGGCGACGCCGTGAAGAACCTCGCGCACGACACCGACCTCGTGCAGCTCGGACTCGCGGGCAACCTGCGCTCGTTCGGCTTCCGCAGCCAGGCCAGCGGTGGTCTCGTCACCGGCGACAAGGTCGACTACAACGGCTCGCCGGCCGGCTACGCCGACCAGCCCGACGAGGTCGTCACCTACGTCGACGCCCACGACAACGAGACGCTCTTCGACTCGCTCACCTACAAGCTGCCCGTCGCGACGTCGATGCAGGACCGGGTGCGCATGAACACCCTGTCGCTCGCCACGACCGCGCTCGCGCAGACCCCGTCGTTCTGGCACGCCGGCGCCGACCTGCTGCGCAGCAAGTCGCTCAACCGCGACTCCTACGACAGCGGTGACTGGTTCAACCGGCTCGACTGGACCGGAGCCGACAACGGCTTCGGCCACGGCCTGCCGCCGCAGGAGCAGAACTCGGCGAAGTGGCCCTTCATGAAGCCGCTGCTCGGCAACAGCGCCCTCAAGCCCACCGCGGCCGACGTGCGGGCAGCCGATGCGATGGCACAGGACCTGCTGCGACTTCGCTTCAGCACCAAGCTCTTCCGGCTCGGGAACGCCGAGGCGATCAACGCCAAGGTGAGCTTCCCGGTCTCGGGCACGGCTGACGCGAAGCAGGGCGTGATCGTCATGCGGGTCGACGACACCGTGGGCGTAGACGCCGACCCTGCGCTGCGCGGCCTCGTCGTCGTGTTCAACGCGACGCCGAGCACGGTCACGCAGAAGGTGCCGGGCCTCGCGGGCCCGATGGCCCTCAGCCCGGTGCAGGCCGGCGGCGCCGACAGCGTCGTCAAGCAGGCGTCCTACGACGCTGGTGCCGGCACCTTCTCGGTGCCCGCGCGCACCGTGGCCGTCTTCGTGCAGCCCCGCTGACCCGCCCACGACGCAGCGCCGGTCCCCGCGAGAGCGAGGGCCGGCGCTCGCGCGTGCAGGTGCTGTGCCCTGACCGGGTGGCGCGCAGGCATAGGTTGGGCGAGTGACGACTCCTGACATGACCTACCGGCAGCTGGGCGACAGCGGGCTGACCGTGTCCACCGTCGGCATCGGCTGCAACAACTTCGGCCGGCGCCTCGACCAGGACGGCACCAACGCCGTCGTGCGCCAGGCCATCGACAGCGGCGTCACCCTCTTCGACACGGCCGACATCTACGGCCAGGGCGCGAGCGAGGAGATGCTCGGGCTGGCCCTGGGCTCGGAGCGCGAGAACGTCGTCGTGGCAACGAAGTTCGGGATGGACATGCAGGGCAGCAACGGCCCCGACTGGGGCGTGCGGGGCTCGCGGCGCTACGTGCGCAAGGCCGTCGAGGCGAGCCTGCGACGTCTCGGCACCGACTGGATCGACCTCTACCAGCTGCACCGTCCCGACCCCGTCACGCCGATCGACGAGACGCTGGCAGCCCTCGACGAGCTGGTCACCGAGGGCAAGGTCCGCTACATCGGCAGCAGCAACTTCACCGGCTGGCAGGTCGTCGACGCCGACTGGACGGCGCGCGCCGCCGGCACGGCCCGCTTCGTCTCCGCGCAGAACGAGTACTCCCTGCTCGAACGCGACGTCGAGGAGGAGCTCGTCCCGGCGTGCGAGCACGTGGGGGTCGGGCTGCTGCCCTTCTTCCCGCTCGCCTCGGGGCTGCTCACCGGCAAGTACCGGCGCGGCGAGTCCGCCCCGACCGGCACGCGGCTCGCCGGACTGCCCGACCGGCTCGCCGCCGCCGACTGGGACACGATCGAGCGCCTCCAGGCGTATGCCGTCCAGCGCGACCTGCGACCCATCGACGTCGCCATCGGCGGGCTCGCCGCCCAGCCGGCCGTCGCCTCCGTCATCGCCGGCGCCACGCGTCCCGAGCAGGTCGTCGAGAACGTGCGCGCGGGCCTCTGGGAGCCGACGGCCGAGGACCTCGCCGAGCTCGACGAGATCACGTCACCGCCGCTGTGACCCCGTCGACGGTGTCCGTGTCCGTGTCCGTGTCCGTTGCTCCGGCCGTGCGTGCCTGCTCGGCGCGGCGGGCCTGGCGGTAGAACCACGCGCCCAGCACGCTGAACGCGCCCGCGCACACCATCGCGACCTGCGTCGAGACCCGGTCGGCCAACAGGCCGAAGAGGGGAGCGGCGACCCCGAAGGCCACCGAGGCCACCATCGAGTTGATCGACAGCACGGTCGCGCGGTTGCGGGCTCGTGCCTCGCGGTGCAGCAGTGCCGAGTGGGCCGGCCCCGCGGAGCCGTGGAGCAGGTAGGTCACGCCATAGGCGGCGATGAGCGCGGCCGGACCGGCCACGAGACCCATGACGACCGCACCGAGGCCGTTGAGCACCCGGGCGAGGATCGCGGTGCGGGCCACGCCGACGCGCCGGCTCGTCCAGCCCGAGAGGGCGGCGCCCAGGGCGAAGACGCCCCAGCCGGCTGCGGCGACCGGTCCCATGAGCGCGCCCGCCCGCTCCTCGCCCCCGACGAGCTCGGCCAGACGGATCGGCTGGAAGGTCTCGAAGACGAGCATGCCCACCGCCCAGAAGATCTCGACGCAGACGATGCCGCGGAGGGCGGGGTTGGTGCGGAGCAGGCCGAGGCCTTCGCGCACGACGACCGGCGACTCCTTGGCCGAGGCGAGCGCCCGACGCACGCCGGAGGAGTCGACGTGCTCGGCCGATCGGGGCTCTCGCAGCAGGACGAGCACGGCGAGCAGGTGCACGACGTTGAGGGCGACGAAGACGGCGACGGGCAGCACGAGTGCCGACGCGCCGGTGAACGGGTGCCACCAGACGAGGGCGCCCGACACGAGGGCTCCGACCGCGATGCCACCGCCGAGCACCGTTCCCTGCGCGGCCAGCGAGCCGTCGACGTCGGCTCCCGGGTCGGTCGCGTGCACGGTGTCGACGAACCACGCCTCGAGCGGCCCGGAGTCGAGCGCGCGGAAGATGCCGGTGAGCACGGCCGCCGCCAGGAACATCCAGAACGCGTGGGCGAGCAGCAGCACGACACTCGCGAGGACGTTGACCACGGCCGACACGACGAAGACGGGGCGTCGTCCGAACGCGTCGGCGAAGCCGCTCGTCGGCAGCTCGAGGGCGAAGATCGTGAGGCCGGCGGCCGACGACACGGTCATCGCCTGCGCGACGGTCAGGCCCCGCTCGAGCTGCCAGAGCGTGAGCAGGCCGACGACGAGACCCACGGGGAACCAGCGGGTGAAGGTGAGCGCCAGGAACACCCGGCGGGCCGCGGTGGGGGAGAGGACGGCATACGGCCGCCGTGACGACTCGTGGACGCGCGGGCGGCTCATCGTCGGGCTCCCGCGGTGGGTGGCCGGTCGAGGTCCAGGGGGTAGGCGAAGGCGTAGACGGCGATGCGGCGGGCCTGCGGGTTGCCCTGCCCGACCCGGCGGTAGCGCTCGATGAGCTCCCACATCTCCTCACGCATCGCCTCGAGGGACTCGGCCGTCACGAGCACCGAGGCGTCGCTCGAGCCGCAGGCGTCCTGCCACGCGGTGGGCCACGTCGTCGAGACGTCGAGCCACTTGTCGTACTGCTCGCTGAAGTGCCGCGCGTAGTCGCGGGTCAGCCAGTTGAGGGCGGTCTCGGAGTCCTCGTCGCCCTCGAAGTCGCTGGGGTGCCACGAGTGGAACTCGGAGCTGGCCCGCCAGAGGCGGCGCTTGCCCTCGCCCTCCTCGGTGTCCTGGACGAGTCCCACCGACTCGAGCTTGCGCAGGTGGTAGCTGGTGGCGCCCGAGTTGGTGCCGAGCAGCGTGGCGAGGTCGGTGGCGGTGGACGGGCCGTGGCGGCGCAGCGCGCCGAGCAGGCGGGAACGCAGCGGGTGGGCGAGCACCCGCAGGCTCTCGGGCGTGAGCCAGAAATTGTCGGGGTCGCCGGTCTCCGGGTCGGGTGAGGGGGGCATCGAGCGGTCGCGTGCAGCCATAGTGTGCACAATACCTGTGCACAGTTCGTTTGCACAAGATGTGTGCATGCGAGCCGCGTCAGCGCGTCTTTGCAGGTCAGGGCCTGTTCCGGGGGTGCCCCGGCGCGATTTGGGAGCGGCGGCTGCACCCCGTAACATTGGTGAGGTTGTGCAGCGGGCCGTCAGGCGAACCATGCTCCCGAGGGAGTCGGCGACGCGGACCGGGCCCAGCGTCACACCAGTGGCTCCACCATTTCAGAAGCGAAGGCAGACTCCATTGCGCACCTACACCCCGAAGCCCGGCGAGGTCACTCGCACGTGGCACGTCATCGACGCGTCCGACGTCGTCCTCGGCCGACTCGCGAGCCAGGCCGCTGTGCTCCTCCGGGGCAAGCACAAGCCGCAGTTCGCGCCGCACGTCGACACCGGTGACTTCGTCATCATCATCAACGCCGACAAGGTCGCCCTCACCGGCGCCAAGGCCGAGCAGAAGAAGGCCTACCGCCACTCCGGCTTCCCGGGCGGTCTGCGCGCGACCTCCTACACCGAGCTGCTCGCCAAGAGCCCCGAGAAGGCCATCGAGAAGGCCATCCGCGGCATGCTCCCGAAGAACTCGCTGGCCCGCCAGCAGCTCTCCAAGCTCAAGGTCTACCGCGGCGCCGAGCACCCGCACGCGGCCCAGAAGCCCGTCCCCTTCGAGATCTCCCAGGTCGCGCAGTAAGCGCCCGGCTGAGCCCGACCGAGCACTGACTGCGAAGAAAGAGAAACCCAGTGACTGACATCATCAACGAGGACGTCCTCGACACCGACGAGCCCGAGCTGACCGAGTACACGAGCGAGTCCTCCGCGACCGACGCGCTCGGCGAGCCCAAGCGCGCCCGCCAGGTCTCCACCCCCGGCGCCGCCACCGGTCGTCGCAAGCAGGCCATCGCCCGTGTGCGCATCGTCCCCGGCACGGGCGAGTGGAAGATCAACGGCCGCACGCTCGACGCGTACTTCCCGAACAAGGTGCACCAGCAGATCGTCAAGGAGCCCCTGACGCTGCTCGAGCTCGACGGCTCCTACGACGTGCTCGTCCGCGTCCACGGCGGTGGCCCCTCCGGCCAGGCCGGCGCGGTCCGTCTCGGCGTCGCCCGCTCGCTCAACGAGGTCGACACCGAGCTCAACCGTCCCGCCCTCAAGAAGGCCGGCTTCCTCTCCCGCGACGCCCGCGTCCCGGAGCGCAAGAAGGCCGGTCTCAAGAAGGCCCGCAAGGCTCCGCAGTACTCCAAGCGCTGACGGTCCGGCCGGCGGCGAGCGCACCTGCTCGCGCCGGTCGTCCCCGATGCGGCTGGATGCCGGCCGCGCACAGGCCCCCGAGCGAAGGCTCGGGGGCCTGTGCCGTCCCCAGGACCTGTTCCGGGCCCTGTTCCGGGCCTTGTTCCGGGCCCTGTTCCGGGGACTTGTTCCGCGCACCGCCTGTCAGATCGCCGCCGACGGCGACGCGAAAAGGCCCCCCTTGGGAGAATCTCGCGAGCGGGCATGGCACCCTCGTTGCCATGCGCTACAGGGGGCTTGGTGAGGCCGGGCTGCTCCTCGTGTCAGGGGCCGCACTGCTGCTTGCCCTGACACGCACGGGCTCGGCCGCCGGGATGACGCTGTGGTGGCTCGCCGTGGTCCTGCTCGGGATCCTGCTCCCCGGCTGGGTGGCGGTGCGCGCCGTCAGAGGCGGGCGCGTCGCCGCCACCGATCTCGGCTGGGCGGGCCCGACCGGGCTCGTGCTGGCCCTGCTGACCTGGCTGTTGGCCCACCTCGTGGGGCTGAGCCTGCCGTCGCTGGTCGTCGGCCCCGTCGTCGCTGCCGCGCTCCTCGCCGTCCCCGCGACCCGCAGGCGCGTCCTGGGCCGCGGCGACGCCGATGAGGTGGCCGCGGGCTCCTGGCCGGCGCTGGCGTGGGCCACGCTGACCGTCCTCGTGCTCGTCGCCGTGCGCTGGGTCTGGGTCGGTGGACTGGCGCTGATGCCGCCGCGACCGACGGCGACGTACGAGCTGTGGAACACCGACGTGCTCTACCAGACGGCCCTCACCGGCGAGCTGAGGCGCGAGCTGGTGCCCGGCTACCCCATGGTCGACGGCGAGCCCCTCGGCTACCACTGGTTCTTCCACGCCGTCGCCGCCCAGCTGAGCGGCACGGGGGTCGACGACCTCGACATCGCGACGCGTGTGCTGCCGGCGACGCTCGTCGTCATCCTGCTGCTGCTCGCGGCGGCCGTCGGACACCAGGTGACCGGCCACTGGTCCGGAGGCCTCGGCGCCGCCGCCGCGCTCGCCGTGGTGCGTCCCATCGCGGTCGACACCTGGGTGCAGCCCCCGATCGTCGCCGTGCCCAACTACTGGCAGCTCAGCCCGACGGCGGCGCTGGGCTGGGTCTTCGGCCTCGCGTCCGTCGGCGCGCTCCTCGCCGTCCTGCGCCGCGGGCCGTCCGACCGCTTCGCCCCCGCAGCCCTGCTGCCCCTCTTCGCCGTCGGGGCGGCCGGGGCCAAGTCGGCCCAGGTGCCGGTCGTCATCTGCGGCGTGGGGCTGGCCGGGATCGCCGTCCTCATCGGTGAGTGGCGCCGGCGAGCCGACGGGTCGGGGCGCCTCAGGACCGCGGCGCGGCGCTACGGCCTCTGCCTGGGCCTGCTGGCCGTCGTCACGGCGCTGGCCGTGCTCTTCCTCTACCCCGGGTCGTACGGGCTGCGGTTCACCCCCTCGTTCTGGCCACAGTTCGAGAAGACGCTGGTCCTCGGGCGCCCGGAGGGCAGCGCCGGCGCCGGGATCGTGGCCGTCGTCGTCTCCTTCGTCCGCCGATGGGCGCCCACGCTCTTCCCGGCGCTGGGCCTGCTCGTGCTGGTGCGTCGACGGCCGAGGGACCCCGCCGGCTGGCTCGGCATCGGGACCATCGTCGGCGGGGTGCTGGCCGCCCTGACCTTCCGGCACCCGAGCGGCAGCCAGTACTACTTCGCCATCGCCGCCCTGCCCATCGGTTACGTCCTGTCCGGTGCGGGCATCGCGGGCTGGCTGCGCGACGAGCTGGCCGCCCGGAGGGAGTCCGCGGTCGGGCAGGACGCGGGTGTCGCCGACGCGCCCGTGCGCCGCGAGCCCCTCCGCGACCGGTGGAGGCGAGTCCGAGGGCGCGTGCTGCTCGCCGGGGCGGTCGCCGCGGGAGGTCTGCTCGTCGTCCTGGCGGTACGCCGGTTCCTCCGCTCCGGCGGGCGGCGACCGAGCGCGATCACCAGGCCGCACGGCGAGGCCGAGGCCATCGTTGCGTGGTTCACCCCGACCCTCGGCCTGCTCGTCGGCCTCGGTGTCGTGGTGACAGCCGCGTGGCTCGTCCGGCGACGCTCGTCCGTGCCGGTCGTCCGCGGGACCTGGGTGGCCCTGCTCGCCGTGGCGGTGGCCGCCGGCGGCGTGCGGGCCCTCGCGCCGGCCCTGTCGCCGTTCAAGCACCTCCGGGTCGCGACGAGTCCCTCTGCGGCGACCGATCGCGACCGCCGCCCCGCGGTGACGCCGGCGCTCTTCGAGGCGGGCCAGTACCTCAGGCTGCACGCGGCGCCGAGCGACGTCGTCGCCACCAACCGCGTCTTCAACGGGGTCTCTGCCTCCGGCCGGCCGGACAACCGCGACTTCGCGGTGTCAGCCCTCTCCGGGCTGCGCACCGACGTCGGTGGCTACGGCTACGCGCCGCGGGTGCTGCAGCTCGACAAGCCGGGACAGAGCTACGTGGTGGCCCCGTTCTGGGACCAGCCGCGCCTCGACGCCGAGCTCGCCCTCATCAAGGGCCCGACGGCCGAGAACCTCGCGACCGCCTACCGCGACCGAGGCGTGCGCTGGATCGTGGCCGACGAGCGATCGGGCCGGGTGTCGCCGCAGCTCGCCACCCTGACCGACATCGTCAGCCGCACCGACGGCGTCTGGCTGGCCCGCCTGCGCACGCCTGCCGGCTGACCCGGGGCGCCCTGCGGGGACGGTCCCGACTCGTCCCGGCACGGGCAGATCGGGACGCCTCGGCGGGCGGCACCCCGCTCGGGCGGTATCGTCGTCCGAGCACGTGACCACGAGATGGTCAGCACATGAACTCGGGAGGCCTGGGGCCGCCCCGCTCGGAAGGCACACAGCGTGGCTCGACTCTTCGGCACGGACGGCGTCCGTGGTGTGGCGAACAAGGACATCACCGCAGAGCTGGCGCTCGACCTGTCGGTCGCAGCAGCCCACGTGCTCGCCGAGGTCGGGGCCTTCAACGGCCACCGTCCCGTCGCGGTCGTCGGCCGTGACCCCCGGGCCTCCGGCGAGTTCCTCGCCGCAGCGACGACCGCCGGTCTCGCGTCGGCCGGCGTCGACGTGCGCGACGCAGGGGTGCTGCCCACCCCGGCGATCGCGTACCTCGTGGGCGAGCAGGACGCCGACCTCGGCGCGATGCTCTCGGCGTCGCACAACCCGATGCCCGACAACGGCATCAAGTTCTTCGCCCGCGGCGGCCACAAGCTGGCCGACGACCTCGAGGACCGCATCGAGCAGCGGCTGCGCGCCGACTGGGAGCGACCCACCGGCGGCGACGTCGGCCGCATCACCCCTCTCGTCGACGGAGCCGACCGCTACGTCGCCCACCTGCTGTCCGTGCTGCCGCACCGGCTCGACGGCCTGCACGTCGTCGTCGACGCCGCGCACGGCGCCGCCTCCGAGGTCGCGCCCCGGGCGTTCCGAGAGGCGGGCGCCCGGGTCACGCTCATCGGTGGTGAGCCCGACGGCCTCAACATCAACGACGGCTACGGCTCCACGCACCTCGAGCACCTCGAGCAGGCCGTCGTCGACGCCGGCGCCGACCTCGGCATCGCGCTCGACGGCGACGCCGACCGCTGCCTGGCCGTCGACGCGGCCGGTCGCGAGGTGGACGGCGACCAGATCATGGCGATCCTCGCGCTCGCCATGAAGGAGCAGGGCGTCCTTCGCGGTGACACGCTCGTCGCGACCGTCATGTCCAACCTCGGCATGATCCAGGCGCTCGGCAGCGCCGGCATCAAGGTCCTGCAGACGGCCGTGGGCGACCGCTACGTGCTCGAGGGCATGAAGGACGGCGGCTTCTCGCTCGGCGGCGAGCAGTCCGGCCACGTCGTCATGCTCGACCACGGCACCACCGGCGACGGCACCCTGACCGGGCTCATGCTCGCCTCGCGCGTGGCCGCGACCGGACGCACGCTGTCGGACCTCGCCGCCGTGATGACCCACTTCCCGCAGGTGCTCGTCAACGTCAAGGACGTCGACAAGTCGGCGCTCGAGGCCAACACGGCCGTCGCCGACGCCGTGCGTGTCGCCGAGGGCGAGCTGGGCGAGACCGGACGCGTGCTGCTGCGCAAGTCCGGCACCGAGCCCGTGGTGCGCGTCATGGTCGAGGCCGCGGACGGCGACCAGGCCCGCACGCTCGCCGACCGCCTCGTCGGGGTCGTGAAGGCCGAGCTCAGCCTCTGAGTGACCCAGCCGCGCCGGTGCGCCGCGGCTCCCCTTCGGGTGCGTGACGGCATACGCGGCCAAACTGCGTGGAGCTCGCGGCGTCGCCCTGCGTAGGGTTCCGTCATGCCCAACCCCCTGCTCGCCCCGAGCCCGCTGCCGTTCTCGCTGCCGCCCTTCGCGCTGATCCGTGACGAGCACTACCCGGAGGCGTTCGACCTCGGCATGGCCGAGCACCTCGCCGAGGTCGAGGCCATCGCCACGAACCCCGAGGCGCCGACCTTCGAGAACACCCTCGTGGCGCTCGAGCGGTCGGGGCGCACCCTGAGCCGGGTCAGCCTCGCGTTCTTCGGCACCTCGAGCTCGCTCGCGACCGACGCGGTGCAGGCGATCGAGGAGGAGTACGCGCCGAAGCTGACCGCCCACGGCGACGCCGTACGACTCGACCCCCGGCTCTACGCGCGCATCAGGGCGGTGCGCGACGACGAGGAGGCGATGGCCGCCCTCGACCCCGAGTCGCGCCGGCTCGTCGAGCGACACCTCACCGAGATGACGGTGGCCGGTGCGGGCCTGGACGACGACGCCAAGGCGGCCCTACGCGACCTCAACGGCCGGCTCGCGACCCTGAACACCCGTTTCGAGAAGCAGCTGCTCGCCGACACCAACGACCTCGCCGTCCTCGTCGACGACGTGGCCGAGCTCGACGGCCTCACCGCCGGCGAGATCTCCGCCGCTGCAGCGGCCGCCCGCGAGCACGGCCACGACGGCAAGTGGCTCATCACGCTGGTGCTGCCCACCGGACACCCGCACCTCGCGTCGCTGACGAACCGAGACGTGCGACGGCGCCTCCACGAGGCCCAGAGCGCGCGCGGCAACCGCGGCAACGCCGACGACACCAAGGCCCTCGTCCTCGAGATCGTGCGCCTCCGGGCGGAGCGGGCGCGCCTGCTCGGCTACCCCACGCACGCCCACGCCGCCCTCGCCGACTCCACGGCCCGCACCCCTGAACGCGTCATGGGGCTCCTCGGGCGGCTCGCACCCGCGGCCGCCCGCAACATCGAGGCCGAGCGGGCGCTCCTCGAGGAGGAGGCAGGCGAGCCCGTCGAGGCCCACGACTGGGCCTTCTGGGCCGAGCGAGTGCGCGCCTCGAGGTATGCCGTCGACCTCGCCGCGATGCGGCCGTACTTCGAGGCCGAGCGGGTGCTGCAGGATGGCATCTTCCTGGCCGCCGAGCGCCTCTACGGGCTGACCTTCCACGAGCGCGACGACCTCGTCGGCTACCACCCCGACGTGAGGGTCTTCGAGGTGCACGACGCCGACGGGTCGGCCTTCGGGCTCTACCTGCTCGACCTCTACACCCGCGACACGAAGAAGGGCGGGGCGTGGATGAACAGCCTCGTGCACCAGAACGGGCTGCTCGAGCAGCCGCACGCCGTCGTCATGAACAACCTCAACGTCCCCAAGCCGGGCGCCGGCGAGCCGACGCTGCTCACCTACGACGAGACGCGCACCTTCTTCCACGAGTTCGGGCACGCCATCCACGGGCTCCTCGCCCGCGTCACCTACCCGCACTTCGCCGGCACCCGCGTCTTCCGCGACTTCGTCGAGTACCCGAGCCAGGTCAACGAGATGTGGATGCTGTGGCCCGAGGTGCTGTCGAGCTACGCGGTGCACCACGAGACGGGGGAGAGGCTGCCGCAGGAGCTCGTCGACCGGCTCGTCGCCGCGCAGTCCTTCGGCGAGGGTTTCGGCACGGGGGAGTACCTCGGGGCCGCGCTGCTCGACCAGGCCTGGCACGCGCTCGGCGTCGAGGAGGCCGCCGCCGTCACCGACGTCGAGGCCTTCGAGGCGCAGGCGCTGGAGCGGGTCGGGCTCGCGCACCCGCTGGTGCCGCCGCGCTACCGGTCGACCTACTTCGCGCACACCTTCTCCTACTCCTACGACGCGCAGTACTACGCATACATCTGGAGCGAGGTGCTCGACGCCGACACGGTGGCCTGGTTCCACGACAACGGCGGGCTGACCCGGGAGAACGGCGACCGCTACCGTCGCCACGTCGTCGGCATCGGCGGCGCCGCCGACCCGCTCGAGTCGTACCGGGAGTTCCGGGGCGCCGACGCCGACATCACGCACCTGCTCGAGCGTCGCGGCCTCGGCTGACCCGTCGATCCGTCGCGGGGTTGCTGGCAGACTCGGGCCGTGAGCCACGTCAACGCCGTGCCGCTCTCTCGACGCATGCAGCCTCGTGACCCGCACGAGGCGCACCGCGTCGCGACGCCGCTCGAGCTGTTCTTCGACCTCGTCTTCGTCGTCGCCATCGCGAGCGCCGCCGCGCAGTGGCACCACGGGCTCGCGGAGGGGCACCTGGGTGACCTCGTGAACTTCGTGATGGTCTTCTTCGCGATCTGGTGGGCCTGGATGAACTACACGTGGTTCGCCTCGTCCTACGACTGCGACGACGTGCCCTACCGCCTGCTGACCTTCGCGATCATGGTGGGCTCGCTCATGCTCGCGGCGGGTATCCCCGACCTCTTCGACGACGGGCAGTCAGGGCTCGTCGTCGGCGGCTACGCGCTCATGCGCTTCGCCATGGTCGCGATGTGGCTGCGTGCCGCCGGCGGTCACCCCGAGGGGCGCCGCACCGCCCTGACGTATGCCGCCGGGATCACCGCGGTGCAGGCGCTCTGGATCGCGCGGCTGCTGCTCGAGGGGGAGGCCGTGCTCAAGGCGTCGTTCTTCACCCTCGTGGTCCTCGAGCTGATGGTGCCCGTGCTCGCCGAACGCCGCGGCTTCACGCCGTTCCACCCCCACCACATCGCCGAGCGGTACGCCCTGCTGACGCTCATCGTGCTGGGCGAGGTGGTGCTCGCCGCGGTGCAGGCTGTGCAGGGGGCGCTCGACGCCGGCGCGAGAACGGGGCTGCTCACGCTCGTGGTGGGCGGGCTGCTCCTCGTCTTCTCGATGTGGTGGCTCTACTTCAAGCGCGACCACTCCGGGCTCTTCGAGGGCTCGATCGGCAGCATCTTCCTCACCGGTTACGGGCACTACCTCGTGTTCGCGTCGGTGGCCGCCACGGGTGCGGGTCTGGCGGCTGCGGTCGACCTCGTGCAGGAGGAGGCGCACACGTCGCCGCGGGTCGTCGGACTGGCGCTGGCCGGCGCCGTCGCGGTCTACGTGTGGTGCCTGACGGCGATGCACTCGCTGGCGGGTGCGCCGGCGGTCGAGCGGCGCGTCGGCATCGCGGTCGGGCTGGCCGCGCTGTCGGTCGCAGCGGTGGCGCCGCCCATCGGGATCACCGTGCTGGCCCTCGGAGTGATGCTCGCCGCCGTGGTGGCCCACCACGTGTGGCAGACCCGAGGCGGCACTCCCACCCCCTCCTGACACCACCGAACGCCGCGTTCGGTGACGAGCTCACTGTCACAGCAGCGCGTTCGCCATCGAACGCGGCGTTCGACGAAGAGGCGGGGGTGGAGGCGGGGGTGGAGACGCTTCCGGGTCAGTCGACCTGGCGGAGCAGGCCGGTGTCGACGTCGTAGACGAAGCCGGCGACCTCGGTGCCCGCAGCGATGAGCGGGTGCGAGCGCACCTTGGCGAGGTCCTCGCGCAACGCCCGCTCCTGGTCGGTGATCGCGTGGAAGGTCATCCACGAGGCGTCCTCGCCGGCGCTCGCACCGACCCGCTCGCGAAGCTCGGCCTCGGTGTTGGAGGCCATCGCGCAGCGCGTGTGCGGCACGACGAGGATGCGGTTGACGTTCAGCAGGTGGGTCGCGAGGACGAGCGCCTCGAGGGCGTCCGTGCCGACGCGGCCACCGGGGTTGCGGAAGATCTTCGCGTCGCCCGGGCGCAGCCCGACGAGCCCCAGCGGGTCGATGCGCGAGTCCATGCACGTCACGATGGCGACGCCCGCCCGGGCGATGCCGTCGAAGCCCGCCATGTCGAAGCTGTCGGCGTAGGCGCGGTTGGCCGCGATCAGGTCGTCGAAACCTTTTGCGGCAGAGGCGTTCTCAGTCACAGTCACTCCAGTCCGGGTCGCTTGGTAATGGTGAAGGCCATCGGCTTGCTGACTTCGGCGAAGAAGTCGTTGCCCTTGTCGTCGACGACGATGAAGGCGGGGAAGTCCTCGACGTCGATCTTCCACACGGCTTCCATGCCGAGCTCCTCGTACTCGAGCACCTCGACGTGCTTGATGCAGTCCTGCGCGAGCCGCGCGGCCGGGCCGCCGATCGAGCCGAGGTAGAAGCCGCCGTGCGCGTCGCAGGCGTCGGTGACCTGCTTGCTCCGGTTGCCCTTGGCCAGCATCACCTTGCTGCCGCCGGCTGCCTGGAACTGGTCGACGTAGGAGTCCATGCGGCCCGCCGTCGTCGGCCCGAAGGAGCCGGACGGCATACCTTCGGGGGTCTTGGCGGGGCCGGCGTAGTAGACGGGGTGGTCCTTGAGGTACTGCGGCATCTCCTCGCCGGCGTCGAGGCGCTCCTTGATCTTCGCGTGGGCGATGTCGCGCGCGACGACGAGGGGGCCGGTGAGCGACAGGCGCGTCTTGACGGGGTGCCTGCTCAGCTCGGCGAGGATGTCGTCCATCGGCTGGTTGAGGTCGATCTTGACGACGACGTTGCGGCTGATCGAGCTGACCCCGACGGCGTCGTCCTCGTGCTCGCCCAGGTCGACCGCGCCGGCGTCGGGCAGGAAGCGCGCGGGATCGGTCTCGAGCTGCTCGATGAAGACGCCGTCGGCCGTGATCTTGCCGAGCACCTGGCGGTCGGCCGAGCACGAGACCGCGACGGCGACCGGCAGGCTCGCGCCGTGACGGGGGAGGCGCACGACGCGCACGTCGTGGCAGAAGTACTTGCCGCCGAACTGGGCGCCGATGCCGAACTGGCGCGTCAGCTCGAGCACCTTGTCCTCGAGCTCCGTGTCCCGGAAGCCGTGCGCGGTCATCGACCCCGACGTGGGCAGCGAGTCGAGGTACTTCGCCGACGCGTACTTGGCCGTCTTGAGGGCGAACTCGGCGCTGGTGCCGCCGATGACGATGGCGAGGTGGTAGGGCGGGCACGCCGCCGTGCCGAGCGAGCGCAGCTTCTCGTCGAGAAACCGCATCATCGCGTCCTCGTTGAGGATCGCCTTCGTCTCCTGGTAGAGGTAGCTCTTGTTGGCCGAGCCGCCGCCCTTGGCCATGAAGAGGAACTTGTACTGCGCCTCGTGGCCGGGGGCCGTGTCGGCGTAGAGCTCGACCTGCGCGGGCAGGTTGGAGCCGGTGTTCCTCTCCTCCCACGTCGTGATGGGGGCCATCTGCGAGTAGCGCAGGTTGAGGCGGGTGTACGCGTCGTAGACGCCCTCGCTGATCGACTGCTCGTCGGTGCCGGCGGTGAGCACGTGCTGGCCGCGCTTGCCCATCACGATCGCGGTTCCGGTGTCCTGGCACATCGGCAGCACGCCGCCCGCGGCGATGTTGGCGTTCTTGAGCAGGTCGAGCGCGACGAACTTGTCGTTGTTGCTCGCCTCGGGGTCGTCGAGGATGTTGCGCAGCTGCTGGAGGTGCGCCGGCCGCAGGTAGTGCGCGATGTCGTGCATGGCCGTCTCGGTGAGCAGCCGCAGCGCCTCCGGGTCGACCTCGAGGAAGGTGCGGCCTCCCGGGCCCTCGACGGCGCGCACGCCCTCGGTCGTCAGCAGCCGGTACGGCGTCTCGTCGGCGCCGATCGGCAGCAGGTCCTCGTAGGCGAAGTCGGCCACGACATGCTCCTTGCACTCACCGGCGGGCCGGGGCGCCCACCGCACGGACGTATGCCGTGGTGAGCTGGGCGGCCACACGGCATACGAAAGTCCCCTCCCAGCCTAGTGAACGGCCGGGAGGGGACTGACGCGAGGTGCCACGGGCGCGAGCCCGCCGCGGGCCGAGGTGGGTCAGCCCTTGACGGCACCGCTCGTCATGCCGCGGATCATGAACCGCTGCAAGGTGACGAACACGATCATCGGCACGATGATCGAGATGAACGCGCCGGCCGTGAGCAGCTCCTGCCCCTGGCCCTGCGTGCCGAGCAGCTGCTGGAGCTTCACGATGACCGTCGTGTTCTCGCTCTTGAGGAAGAGCTTGGCCACGAGCAGGTCGTTCCAGACCCAGAGGAACTGGAGGGTCGCGAAGGCCGCGATGGCCGGGATCGACATCGGGGCCACGAGCCGCCAGAACGTCTGGTAGTGGCTGCAGCCGTCGATCTTCGCCGACTCGACGACGCTGCGCGGCAGCGTGCTCATGTAGTTGCGCAGCGTGTAGATGCACAGCGGCATGCCGAAGCCCGTGTGCAACAGCCACACCGCGATGTACTGCCCGCTGATGCCGAGTCCGCGCGGGCCGAGGATGCCGAGCATCGGCTGGAACGCCACCTGGATCGGCACGACCATGACGGCGATGATGAGCAGGAAGAACAGCTCCTTGAACCTGAAGTCCATGAAGGTGAACGCGTAGGCGGCGAACGCCGCGAACATGATCGGGATGATCGTCGCCGGGATGGCGACGACGAGGCTGTTGATGAAGCCCGACCCGAAGTCCTGTCCGGTCCAGGCGCCGGAGTAGTTGCTCGCCGTCCAGTTGGCGCCGAAGGGGTTGAACAGCGCCGTCCACCAGCCCGAGGACTGGGCGTCGTCGCGCGTGCGGAACGACGTGATGAGCAGCCCGATCGTGGGGATCGACCACAGGAGGGCGAGCAGGGCCATCACGGTGATCGAGAACGGGCTGCGGGGTCGCCCGTCCTTCATCAGCTTGCGGCTCATCGGTTCGCCTCCTCGTCGCGGAAGTGCTTGATCTGGTACCAGATGAGCGGGGTCACCGCGAGGAGCAGGACGACGACGATGGCGGTCGCCTGCCCCGCCTCGCTCGCCGCGAACAGCTTGTTGAAGAAGAGGTTCGCGATGACGTTGGTGCCGTACTGCCCGTTGGTCGACACGTAGACGATGTCGAAGATCTTCAGCACCGTGATGAAGACGGTGACGAACACCGTGATGATCGTGCCCTTGATCTGCGGGATGACGACCTGCCAGAAGATCTGGAACTCGCCGGCACCGTCGATGCGTGCCGCCTCGAGGGTGTCCTCGGGGACGCCCTTGATCGCGGAGCTCAGCAGCACCATGGCGAAACCGGCCTGCAGCCAGATCAGGATCACCATGAGCAGGATCGAGTTGAGCTTGGCCGTGCTGATCTGCAGCCACGTCTGCGGGTCGCCACCGAGGCTGGTCCAGATCGCGTTGAGCAGGCCGGTCTGGGCCTGGCCCGGGTTGTTGTAGGCGTAGACGAGGGCCCAGATGGACACGGCACTGACCGAGGAGATCGCCATCGGCAGGAAGATCAGGCTCTTGGCGAACTTCTCGCCGTTCGCCGACAGCTTGTCCGACAGCACCGCCACGACGACGCCGAACGCCACCACGACCGCTGGCACGATGACCAGCCACAGCACGTTGTTGACGATCGACGACCAGAACTCCGAGTCACCGAAGATGGTCCGGTAGTTCTGCAGCCCGACGTACGCGGTGCTGTCGGAGTTCGCGAACGAGTAGTTGATCGTCTGGAACGTCGGGTAGATGAGCATCAGCGCGACCAGCGCGAAGCCCGGCAGGATGAAGGCGTAGGGGATCATTCCCTCCGACAGCCGTGCGGGCAGCCCCTCGACGAACATGTTGAGGAAGTAGAAGATCACGGCCGCGCCACCGACGCCCGCGACGATCGCGAGCAGCCCGATGACGATCTTGCTGCCGAACTTCTCGGGGTAGAAGCCGAAGGCGAGGAACAGGTTGCCGAGGGCCCACACGGTGAGGATCATGCCGACGAGGCCGACGGCGATCTTGACCGGCTGCGTGCGCAGGGCTGCCTGCGGGTCGTCGTCGGCGCGCAGACTCTGGCGCGGCGCTGCCGCGCTCGTGCCGGCGGTCATGACTTCGGCCAAGCGGCTTCGATGTTGTCAGCCGTCTGCTTGGACGACTGGCCGCCCTCCCACTTGACCATCTCCTTCCAGAAGACGTCGGAGCCGATCGACTTCGGCATCAGGTCGGACCCGTCGAACCGCAGGACGCTCGCCCTGTTGGCGATCTCGGCGATCTTCTTCGTGGTCTCGTTGGGGTAGTTGCTGGTGTCGAACGTCTTGTGCGGTGAGAGCCAGCCGCCGGCCTTGGCCCACGGGCCGCCGAACTTGTCGGAGGTCAGGAACTCCATGACCTTCTTCGCGTCGGGGTCGTTGCCGTTGAAGAGGCCCGCGAGGTCGCCGCCGCCGAGGATCGCCTGGCCGTCGTAGCCGCCCTCGAACTTCGGGAAGACGTAGATGCCGACCTGGTTGTCGAGGTCCGCCTGGACGTTCTTCGGGTAGAAGGTCGTGGCGAAGTTGCCCTGGCGGTGCAGCATGCACCTCGGCGGGTTGGAGAAGGCCGGGGTCATCGCGTTGCCGAAGGCGGTCGTCAGCACGCCCTTGGTGCCGCCGAGCACCATCTTCGGGTCCTTGTTGAACTTGGCCGCCTCGTCGAGGGCCTTGACGACCCGGTCGTCGTTGAACGGGATGCGGTGCGAGGTCCAGTCGTCGTAGACGTCGGGACCGTACATGCGCAGCATCAGCTCCTCGACCCAGTCGGTGCCCACCCAGCCGGTCGCCTGCGCCGACTCCCAGCCGATGCACCACGGGGTGATGCCGGCCGCCGCGATCTTGTCGGCGACGTCGGTCTGCAGCTGCTGGATCGAACCAGGTGCCTTGTTGTAGCCGCCCTTCTCGTAGGCGGCCTTGGGGTACCAGACGATGCTCTTGACGGCGTTGCGCATCGGGGCGCCGTAGACACGACCCTTGTAGCGGCCCGCGTCGAGGAAGCCGGTGAGCAGGGTGCCCTGGAGCTTGTCGTAGTCGAGGAACGTGTCGATCGGCTCGACCTTCTTCTGCGCGGCGAACTCGAGCAGGCCGCCGGGCTGGGGGAAGAGGCCGATGTCGGGGGAGTCGCCGGCGCCGACCTTCTGCTTGATGGTCGTCGTGAAGTCCTGGTCGGACGTGTACTGCACGTCGATGCCGCTGCTCTTCTCGAACTCGGCGAGCGAGGCGTTGAAGTTCTTCTCCTCGTCGCCGCCGAAGGCGCCGAGGATCGTGACCTTCTTGTCGTTGTCGGCGCTGCCGCCGTCGACGATGGTGCCGCCACCCCCGGCACCGCCGGAGCCACCGGACGCGTTCGGGTTCTGCAGACAGCCGGCCAGCACCAGCGTGGCGATTCCGACCACCCCGCCTGCCTTCAGGGCCCGTCTAGGGATACCGCTCATGGTCGCTCCTCGTCGTTGAGTTCTGCGTCGATCCCCACCGATCGGCGTGACGACCGTCACGTCGAGTACTCCATTCCTACCGCGTCGGGCATGGCCGGTCCAGTGGGTGAAACTGCACCGTGACCTACCCACAAACAGCACGCGGCCCCCAGAGGACCGGGGGCCGCGAGCTGTTTCGGGTGTGAACGGTGTGACGGGACGGGTCAGACGCAGCGACCGTTCTTGCACTTGTGGTCGAACAGAGCCCGGGCCAGGACCGTCGTCATGTCGGCGGGCGAGGGAGCGGCGTAGAAGTCGGAGTACGTCATCTTCGAGATCTGCGACAGCGCGTTCGGGTCGACGTCGGGGCCGATGCCGATCGTGGTGATGGCGATCGGCCTGCTCGGGTCGCTCGCGGCGCGCAGGTTGGCCTTGAGCTGCTCGAGCGAGATGCCGTTCGGGTCCTCGTTGCGTCCGTCGGTCAGGATGACGACGGCGTTGACCCGCTGGGGGTCGTACTGCGACTTCACCTTCTGGTACGCGGCCCAGATGGTGTCGTAGAGGCCGGTGCCGCCGCCGACGTTCTTGGAGAGCGACGCGACCGCGGTGGCCGCCTGCGCCCGGTGGCTGTCGTCGTCGAGCCGGCCGATCGGGGCGAGCTCCTTGTAGTCGACGGAGCCGCCGAGCCCGATGGAGAAGGCCCAGAGGCCCAGCTTCGTCGTCTTCGGCAGGGCGGCGAGCGCGATGCCGGCCGCCTCCTGCGTGATCGCGACGCGGGTCGTGTTGCCGACCTTGTCCTTCATCGAGCCGGACACGTCGAAGACGGACAGCAGCGAGAAGTCGGTCGTGGCCGTCTGCCAGACGTCGGTGGCGGCGGTCACGGCGGCCGCGTCGGGCGTGGCGCCGATCTTCACCTCGCCGACGCTGCCCTGGGGGGTCGGCATCGTCACCGGGACCGCCGTCGAGCGGATGCCGTACTCGGCGAAGATCTTGGCCGCCTTCGGCGTCATGAGGTACGCGCGGAGCAGCTCGACCGCCTGGTCGCGCACCGGGTCGGTCGCGACGTTGACGAGGGAGAACTCGAAGGCGGGCGTGCCCTCGCTCGGGGTCACCGAGACCATCCTGTGGTCGGGGAAGAGCCGGTTGTGGTCGATGAGGTCGGCCTCCGACACCGGGAACGCCGACGCCTTGTCGGGGGAGGCGTTGTAGGCGCCGAACAGGTCGTCGATCGAGGGAGCCGAGCCCTTCGCCAGCTTGGGGATGACGACGCGGCCCTGCTCGGCGGACAGCTTCGGCAGGGCGGACGCGAGCGTCAGCATGCCGGCGGTCGTGGAGCGGGGGTCGGTCATGCGGATCGGCTTGTCGGACGCGACGAGGTCGAGCCACTTCGGCTGGCCGTCGAGCGTGCCGGCCTGCTGCGGGTCCATCGCGATGACGAGCGGGCTCTTCGCGAAGGCGCCCGCCGGCTTGGCGTTGAGCTTGGCCGTCTCGTTGACGCGCTCCACCCAGCGCGGCGAGTCGGGGATCCACCCGTCGGGCCGGTCGGGCTGGCCCTGGCCGAGGCCGATCATCGCCTCGATGGGTGCCTTGCCGCGCACGACGTAGTCGACGCAGGGGGACTGCGGGTCGGCCTGGTACTCCTTGGCGAGCGCGAGCACCGCGGGCTGCGCGGCCTCCGACACCCAGAGCGACACCGGCGTCCGCTCGGGGCAGCTCTTGCCCGGGGTCGCCGTGAGGGCGGCCACGGGCGTGGACTCGCGGCCCTGCCACCAGACGAAGCCGCCGAGGCCGGCGCCGGCGAGCAGCACGACACCCAGCACGGCCGCGATGATGCGGTTGCGCCGTGCTGCTGCGATCTTCGCCTCGAGCGCCTTACGGTTGGCCCGACTCTCGACCAGGCTCTTCTCGTACGGCCCCATCGGGCGTTGTGGAGGGGTGGGGTTGGACACGAGGTTTCCTCACATGAGGACGCCCCGGCACCGGGGCGTCAGGGTGAACCACCGGCCAAAACTACCCGGCGGCTCGCGCAGAATGGTGCCTGACCCCGGGGCATCTTGTCGAATGACCGATCTGTCCGGTCTGGTGCTCTTCGAGACGGTTTGCCCCGGCCCGGGTCGGGGGGGTCGAGAGCCGACCGCAGGTGGCTCCGGTCCGGTCCGGTCCGGTCCGGGCCGGCCGGGTCAGGTCAGGTCAGGTCAGGTCGGAGCGGGTGGGCGCGTGCGCGCCGGCCCGGCCCACCGTGAGCGCACCGGTGGCCAGGGCCCGCTCGACGGCCGGCAGCACGTCGGCGAGACCGGCCTGCTGCAGACGGGCCCGCGACTCGGGGCCGCCGAGCAGTCCGGCGTCGAGGAGTCCCGACACGAGTCCGGCCATGAACGAGTCGCCCGCGCCGACGGTGTCGACGACGTCGACGTGGGGCGCCGGCAGGGCCTGCTGCTCGCCGGTGCGGCTGACCCGCACCACGGCGCCCTCACCGCCACGGGTCATGACGATCACCGACGGGCCGAGCCCGGCCCAGCCGCGCAGCACGTCGTCCTCGGACTCTCCCGGGCACAGCCAGGCGATGTCCTCGTCGCTGACCTTCACGAGGTCGGCGAGACGGATGGACTCCTCGATGGTGCGCCGGGCCTGCTCGGGCAGCCCCATGAGCGCCGGCCGGGCGTTGGGGTCGTAGGACACCGTGGCTCCGAGCCCGCGGGCGACCGTGAGGATCTCGCGCACCTGGCTGCCACCGGGCTCGAGCACGGCGCCGATGCTGCCGGTGTGGACGTGGCCGTATGCCGTGAGGCCGGGGACCGAGGCCACCTGCCACTCGAGGTCGAAGACGTAGGTCGCGGCGCCCGTGTCGTCGAGGGTCGCGTAGGCGACCGACGTGAAGGGTGCGCCCTGGGAGCCGGCGGTCAGGGCGACCCCTCGCTCACGGCATACGTCCTCGATGCGGCGTCCGCGCTCGTCGGTGGCGATCCACGTCGCGAGGTCGACGGGGTGGTCGAGCGCGGCGAGGCCGAACGCGACGTTGGCGGGGCTGCCGCCGACGTGCTCCTCGGTGGCGCCACCCGGTGTGGTGACGGCGTCGACGAGGGCCTCGCCGATGACGAGCGTGTGCACGGGGGTGGGCTGGCTCATGGCGGTGCTCAGTCCTCGATCATGTCGGCGCTGCCGAACCAGCCCGGGCGGTCGAAGCGGTGCTCGCTGTCGATGGTGCGGATCGTGCCGCTGCGCGAGCGCATGACGAGGGAGTTGGTGCGGGCCGACTTGGCGCCGTAGCGCACGCCGCGCAGCAGCTCGCCGTCGGTGATGCCGGTCGCGACGAAGAAGCACTCGCCGGTGACGAGGTCGTCGGTGGCCAGCACCCGGTCGAGGTCGTGGCCGGCGTCGATGGCCTTCTGGCGCTCGTCGTCGTCCTTGGGCCAGAGCCGGCCCTGGATGACGCCGCCGGTGCACTTGATCGCGCAGGCGGCGATGATGCCCTCGGGCGTGCCGCCGATGCCGAGGAGCAGGTCGACACCGGTGCCGGGGCGGGCGGCCATGACGGCACCCGCGACGTCCCCGTCGACGATGTAGCGGATGCGGGCGCCCGTGTCGCGGATCTCCTGGGCCAGGCCGTCGTGGCGGGGCCGGTCGAGCATGACCACGGTGACGTCTGCCGGCGTCTCGTTCTTGGCCTTGGCCACGCGCCGGATGTTCTCGGCGACCGGGAGGCGGATGTCGACGACGTCGGCCGCCTCGGGGCCGGTCGCGAGCTTGTCCATGTAGAACACGGCGGACGGGTCGTACATCGCACCCCGGTTGGCGACGGCCATGACGGCGACCGCGTTGTTCATGCCCTTGGCCGTGAGCGTCGTGCCGTCGATGGGGTCGACGGCGACGTCGACCTCAGGGCCCGTGCCGTCGCCCACCTGCTCGCCGTTGAAGAGCATCGGGGCGTTGTCCTTCTCGCCCTCGCCGATGACGACGACCCCGCGCATGCTGACGGTCGAGATCATCGCGCGCATGGCCTCGACCGCGGCGCCGTCGGCCTTGTTCTTCTCACCGCGGCCCACCCAGCGGCCGCCGGCCATGGCGGCTGCCTCGGTGACACGAACCAGCTCGAGAGCGAGGTTGCGATCCGGCTGGCTGTGCTTCATCAAGGTCCTCCGTCGGCGCAGAACGAGTCGGCGCCAGCCTAGCGGTGGCCCCACCCGGGTTTGGACGGCGTCCGCACGTCGGCGACCATGGACGACATGAGCACCCCGTCGACGCCGTCGACACCCCCGTCGTCCGCACCGTCGTCCGCGGTCCCTTCAACGCCCCCCGAGCCCACCGAGCCCACCGAGCCCACCGAGCCCACCGAGACTGCCGAGCCTGCCGCGCCCGGTTCGCCGGCGCCTGGGACGGACCCGACGCCGGGAACCCCTGCGGCACCCGGTGCGGCTCCGGCTCCGGCTCCGGCTCCGGCGAAGAGCCGCTACTCGATGGGGACCCTGCCGAACATGCTGCGCTCGATGCTCGTCATCGGCCTGTTCGTGCTTGCGCTCGTGGCGATCGTCCCGCGGATCACGTCGGTGCAGCGCCCCGCCGTCGACGCGGCGGCCAAGGCGGGCCAGGTCGCGGCGCAGACGGCCTGGCCGGTCCAGCTGCCCAAGGGCCTGGGCGACGGCTGGGTCCCGACCGTCGCGACGTACGCTCCCGGCACCGAGGGGGTGCCCACCTTCACGACGGTGTGGACGACGCCGAGCGGCAAGGACATCGCGCTCAAGCAGGCGGTCCGGGTGACGGACGGCTGGGTGCGCCGGTCGGTGGGCGACGGCACGCCGGCCGGCACCGTTCAGGTGTCGGGTCGTTCCCTCGAGCGCTTCGTCGCCCAGGACGCCGGGCAGGTCGCGTACCTCGTGCGCGGCACCGGTGCCAAGGGGCTGACGCTGGTGGCGAGCGGCACGGCGTCCGACGACGAGCTCAAGGCGTTCGTCGCGGCGCTGGCGCCGGTGCCGCCCGCTCCGGGCGTCAGCCCGTCGCCGTCGCCCACGACCTGAGGTCAGGCGCCGTCAGGCGTCCTCGTCGTCGAACACCGCGTCGTCTGCGTGCAGCGGTGCAGGGGCGGCCCCGGTGGACGTGCCGGTGGTGCTGCCGGCCGAGCTGCCGGCCGACCCTCCGGTCGAGGGCGCGGCTGCCGGCCGGGTCGCCCGCTCGATCTCGGCCTGCGCTCCGTCGAGCCACGTGCTGCAGTGGGCGGCGAGCGCCTCGCCGCGGCGCCACAGGTGCATGGAGTCCTCGAGGGGCGCCTGCCCTGCCTCGAGCTTGGCGACGATGCCGATGAGCTCCTCGCGGGCGTCCTCGTAGCGCATCTCGGCGATGTCGGGGAACGTGCCGTCGGTCGAGGTCGCGTCAGCCATGGGCGCCACCCTATGACCTGCGGGTGACGTCGCCGCCGTCGCCGCCGTCGCCGCCGGGAGACTCCTGGGGGTCGAGGGGGAGGGCCTCGGCAGAGCCAGCGGGAGCAGAGCCGGTCGTCTTCCTCGCCGGCCTGCCGACCTGCTTGGCGGTCGGCTTGCGCGCCGCCTGCTTCACGCCCTCCTTGACGACGGCCTCGGTCGCGCTCCGCGTCGCGGCCGTCCTGCGCGAGGTGGTCGCCCGGGTCGTGGCGCGCGCGGTCTTCCGGGCGGCCGACGTCCCGTCGCCCGCCGATCGCGTACGCGGCGCCCCACGCTCCGAGGTCTCGTCGGCGCCGTCGCTGACCGGTCGCACGCCGAAGTCGCCCCGGGCGACCCTCACACGCAGCAGCTCACCGACGCCCACGTCGTCCTGGTCCATGACGATGCGGCCGTCGCGGTGCTGCACGACGGCGTAGCCGCGCTCCAGGGTCGACTGCGGGGAGAGGGCGACGACCTGCCGGCGCAGGTGCTCGGTCTGGTCGGCCGCCCGGTGCAGCCGCGCCTCGATGCGCGCGGTGGCCCTCGTGCGCAGGGCGGCGACCTCCTGGCGACGCGCCCGCACGAGTGCGACGGGGTCGGCCATGACGGGTCGGGAGACGAGCGCACGCAGCCCCGACCTCTCGGACTCGACGCGGCGCACGAGGGCGCGCCGGAGCCGGTCGCGGGCCCCGTCGACGGTGCTGCGCTCGCGGGCCGCGTCGGGCACGACCTTCTTGCCGGCGTCGGTCGGGGTGGACGCGCGCCAGTCGGCCACGAGGTCGAGGAGCGGCTGGTCGACGTCGTGGCCGATGGCGCTGATGACCGGGGTGCGGGCCTCGGCGACCGCACGGATCATCGCCTCGTTGGAGAAGGGGAGCAGCTCCTCGAGGGCGCCGCCGCCGCGCGCGATGACGATGACGTCGACCGTGGGCAGGGCGTCGAGCTCGCGCAGGGCCGCGACGACCTCGGTGACCGCGGACGTGCCCTGCACCGCCACCTCGCGGATCTCGAACACCACGCCGGGCCAGCGACGCCGGGCGTTCTCGACGACGTCCTTCTCCGCGGCCGAGCTGCGGCCGGTGACGAGCCCCACGCGCCGCGGCAGGAACGGGATCGGTCGCTTGCGCTCGGCGTCGAAGACGCCCTCGGCGGCCAGCGTCCGCTTGAGGATCTCGACGCGCGCGAGCAGGTCTCCGATGCCCACGGGACGGATCTGGCGGGCCTCGAGCTGCAGCGTGCCCCGCTTGGTCCAGAAGGTCGGCTTGGCCTGGAGCACGACCCGGGCGCCCTGCGCCAGGGGGATCGGCATGGCGTTGACGGCGTTCATCGGCACCGACACCGACAGCGACATGTCGACGTCGGGGTCCCGCAGCGTGAGGAACGCGGTGCCGCCCCGCGGGTTGAACTGCACGACCTGCCCCTCGACCCAGAGCTGGCTCATCCGGTCGACGTAGTCGGAGATCTTGAGGCTGAGCACCCGCACCGGCCACGGCTGCTCGGCCGTGGTGTCGGCGGCCTTGACGGGCAGCGGGCTGGTCATGCTCACCCGCGTCACCCTAGGCCCCGCAACCTACCGGGCCGGTCACAACCCTCCGGCACCTCCTCCCGGTGGGCTGCGGCCTGCTCGGTCGGTCGCCCGGGCGGGACCGGGGATCGGGGCGGGCTGTGAGCAGCCCTCTACGATGGGGCCATGATCCAGCCCGCCGACCAGACGTCCGCCAAGAAGGTCCTCCTCGCGGCGCCGCGCGGCTACTGCGCCGGCGTCGACCGGGCCGTCGTGACCGTCGAGAAGGCCCTCGAGCTCTACGGCCCGCCCGTCTACGTGCGCAAGCAGATCGTGCACAACAAGCACGTCGTCACCACGCTCGAGAAGCGCGGCGCCATCTTCGTCGACGAGACCGACGAGGTGCCCGAGGGCGCGACCGTCATCTTCTCGGCGCACGGCGTCGCGCCGGTCGTCCACGAGGAGGCGAAGGCCCGCAGCCTCAAGACGATCGACGCCACCTGCCCCCTCGTGACGAAGGTGCACCGCGAGGCGGTGCGGTTCGCCGACGACGACTTCGACATCCTGCTCATCGGCCACGAGGGCCACGAGGAGGTCGTCGGCACGGCCGGTGAGGCGCCCGAGCACATCACCCTCGTCGACGGTCCCGACGACGTCGAGAACGTCACCGTCCGCGACCCCGAGAAGGTCGTGTGGCTCTCGCAGACCACGCTGTCGGTCGACGAGACGATGCAGACGGTCGCGCGCCTCAAGGAGAAGTTCCCCGCCCTGCAGAGCCCGCCCTCCGACGACATCTGCTACGCCACCCAGAACCGCCAGCTCGCGGTCAAGCAGATGGCCAAGGACACCGACCTCATGATCGTCGTCGGGTCGCGCAACTCCTCGAACTCGGTGCGCCTGGTCGAGGTGGCCCTCGAGCACGGCGCGCGTGACGGGCACCTCGTCGACTTCGCCGACGAGATCCAGGAGGAGTGGCTCGAGGGTGTGGGCACCGTCGGGGTCACCTCCGGCGCGAGCGTGCCGGAGGTGCTGGTGCGCGACGTGCTGAGCTGGCTCGCCGAGCGCGGCTACGCCGACGTGGAGGCGGTGGTCGCCGCGGAGGAGTCGCTGCTCTTCTCACTGCCCAACGAGCTGCGCCGCGACCTCAAGGCCCGCAAGGGTGAGGACTCGGGCACGGTGCGCCACGACGCCGCCTTCGAGGACGCCGGCTCGCTCCACTGAGAGCCCGGTGCCCCGAGCGGGCGGCCGGGGGCCGTCCGGCGGCCACCGCGGGCGGTCAGCCCCCGAGGGCGCTGACGAGGGCCGGCTGCAACCGGTCCAGCGACGGGGCGGCGACGAACTGGCCCCCGGTGATGGCCACGACCTGGCGCATCGCCGAAGCCTCGACGCGGTCGCCGAGGCCGAGCACGACGAGCCGCACCGGTCGCGCGGGGTCCTTCGCGGCGGTCAGCCGCTGCTTGAGCAGCTCGAGGCTCAGGCCGAAGTCGTCCTCGTTGGGGCCGTCGACGACCATGACCACCGTGTTGGTGTAGCCGGCCCGCCACGTGCTCTTCGCGCGGTCGTAGGTCGACGCGATCGTGTCGTAGAGGCCGCTGCCACCGCCGACGAAGGAGTCCAGACCGGCCACCGCCTTGTCGAAGCCGGCGACCCGCGCGGCGTCGCCGAGCGGGGTGTAGTCGACGAGCTGGCGGAAGTCGTCACCGCGTGCGCCGATGTGCTGCGAGTAGATCCACAGCGACGCGGTGGTGTCGGGGTTCGCACCGCCGACGGCGCGGACGGTCGCGCGCTGGAGGACGTCGAGCCGCTTGCCCTCCTTGTCGCGTTCGAGCATCGAGCCGGAGACGTCGACGGCGATCAGCGCCTGGGTGCGCTTCGACGAGGCTGCCCAGAGACTCGACGCCGTGGCGAGCGGGGCGCCGCCGGCCTCGCCGGCGACCGAGATCGTGCCGTAGAGGGGTGAGGGCTGGGCCGGATCGCCCGCCTTCGTGCGGAAGCCGCTGTCCTGCAGCAGCTTTCGGGTGCCGTCCGACGTCAGGTGCTTCTGCAGTGCCGCCACGAGGGGCTTCTTCGCGGCGTCCGTGGCGAGCGAGACGACCGAGTAGTCCACGGCGGGGGCTCCCTCGGCCGGGGCCACGGCGGCCAGGGACTGGTCGGGGTGCGCGGTGTTCCAGGCGACGAGCTGGGGCAGCGTGACCGCGGCGCCGACGCGCCCGTCCGACGTCGCCACCTCCTCCAGCGACACGGCGCTGCCGGACGCCCCGGCAGCAGCGGCGACGGCTCGCAGGCGTGCCTGCGGCACCAGCGGAACCGCGACCGAGGCGGCCGCCTGGCCGACCGCGGAGCGGCGCGGGTCGGGGATCCGGATCTGCACCGACCCGCCCAGCAGGTCGGCCCAGCCCAGGCGGTTGCCGAGGGCGGACGCCTGGGCGTCCTTCATGGCGATGACGACGGCGCTGGAGGCGAAGGGCTCACCGGCGTCGAGGCCGGCACCCGAGACGCTGCTCGCCCGGTTCAGCGAGGCCGTCGAGTCGGTGACCCAGGCGTCGGGGCGCCCGGCGCCGACGAGCGAACCCGCCACCGCGTAGGGCTCGTCGGAGTCGACGGTGAAGGCGGCACACGGGGCATCGGGTTGCTTGGCGAGGTCGTCGACCGCGGCAGCGAGGGCCGGGGCGATCGCAGGCGCTGCCGACACCCGGACCTTGACGGGGTCGGTGCACGACGTGGGCCGCGGGGCCGTCGTGGGCAACGCGGTCGGGACGTCGGAGGCTCCGAGGTAGCGGTACGCGCCGTAGCCCAGGCCCGCGACGACCACGGCGACGGCGACGCTGCCGGCCACGCGCGTGCGCCGACGTCGCCTCGCCCGCTCACGCACGGCGGCCTCGACCCGCTCGCGCGACTCACGCAGGCTCTGCTCGTACGGTCCGACGCGTCGACCCGGACCGCCGGGCCGCTCAGGACCCGGGCCCCCCGCCCCGGTCACGCTGCACCTGTTCTCACGCGCGTATTTTCCGTTGCCGCCCAACGGGTGTCCATTTTCCGGACAAAACGGACATCGATCGTCGAGTGGTCAGGCCGACTGCTCGCCGCGCTCGCCGGCGGCGCGCTCGAGGAAGGCGTCGTCGCGGGCGTCGCGGCCCAGGTCGTCGGTGAGCTCGGCCGCGCTGAGCGACCGGGGCGCCACCTCGAGGGGGAGGAGCTCGGGCGGCCGTTCGCTCGTCAGGTGCAGCTCGTGCATGCGTCGCGCCGTGACGAGCACCCTCGACTCCAGGGTGCCGACGAACTTGTTGTACTGCTCGACCGAGCGCGAGAGCGACTGGCCCATCGTGGTCACGTGCCCGCCGAGCGTGGCGAGCCGCGCGTAGAGGTCCTGACCGATGACCAGCAGCTCGCGGGCGTTCTGCTCGAGCGCGTCCTGCTGCCAGATGGCGCCGATGGTGCGCAGCACCGCGAAGAGGGTGCCGGGGGAGGCCAGCACGACCTTGCGGCCCAGGGCGTGCTCGTAGAGGCCGGGGTCGTCGGCGAGCGCGGTCGCGAGGATGGCCTCGCCGGGCACGAAGCACACGACGACCTCGGGCGACCTGTCGAAGGCCGTCCAGTACGCCTTGGCGGCGAGGCTCTCGACGTGGCGTCGCAGCGACGTGGCGTGGGCCGCGAGCAGCTCGGCCCGCTCGACCTCGGACACGGTGTCGCCGTGCGCCTGGAGGAAGTGGGCCATCGGCGCCTTGGAGTCCACGACGACGTGGCGCGAGCCCGGGAGGTTGATCACGGCATCGGGCCGCACCGTCGCGCCGTGGCGGCTCACGCGGGTGACCTGCTCGTCGAAGTCGCAGCGCGCGATGAGTCCCGACAGCTCGAGCACCCGGCGCAGCTGCACCTCGCCCCAGGCGCCGCGCACCGTCGAGGCGTTGAGGGCGCTCGCGAGCGTCGCCGTCTCGGAACGGAGCGACTCGGTGGAGCGGCCCACCTCGGTGAGACGCTCGCCCAGCTGGCCGAACTGCAGGGAGCGGTCACGCTCGAGCGCGCCGACCTGGCGCTCCACCCGCCCGATGGTGTCGCGCAGCGGGGCGAGGAGGGCCGCCGTCGCGTCGTCTACCTCGCGTGCGGCCTCGAGGTCGCCGACGCGCTCGCGCAGCACGTCACGCTCGGCCTCGGCCGCAGCGGACCGGGCGAGCAGGGCCGACCGTGCCGCGAGCCAGGCGACGACGGCGCCGACCAGTCCTCCGAGGAGGAGCCCGACGAGCAGCGCGGTGGTGTCCATGCGCACACCGTCGCAGAGGGCGCCGACAGTGGCGGAGGCGACACCCCGGCATACGGGGTCGGGTGCGTCTGTTAGACCTTGACCCGTGAGCGAGTACGACGACGCGACCCGGCTCGAGGCCGGCGACGACCCGACGACGTGGCACGGGACCTTCCATGAGGAGTGGATGATCGGCAACGCGGTCAACGGCGGCCTCGTCATGGCCACCGCGCTGCGTGCCCTCGGCGGGCACCTCGATGCCGACCCGACCGAGACCACCGAGCACGTCGACCCGGTGGTGCTCTCCGCCTACTTCATGACCGCCTCCCGGCCCGGCCCCTTCACCGTCACCACCGAGGTGATGCGCTGCGGCCGCACGCTCTCGACCGGGCAGATGGCGATCCACCAGGCGGGCGACGACGGGCAGCCGGTCGAGCGCATGCGGGCCATCGGGTCCTTCGGCAACCTCACCGACCTCGAGGTGCAGCGCCAGGCCGGCCCACCGGACCTGCCGCCGCCCGACCGGTGCCTCTCCGCCGAGCAGGCGCCACCCGACTTCCTCGCGAACGCGAAGTTCCTCGAGCGCCTCGACCTGCGCCTCGACCCCTCGACGGCCGGCTGGGCCCTCGGCAAGCCGTCGATGCGCGGCGTCATGCGTGGCTGGCTGCGGCTGCGCGACGGCCGCGAGCCCGACACGACGATGCTCATGATGGCGCTCGACGCGCTCCCCCCGGTGGCGTTCGACCTCGGCCTGCTCGGCTGGACCCCGACCCTCGAGTTCACCGGCCACATCCGCCGCCGTCCCGCGCCCGGGTGGCTGCGGGTCTCGCTGTCGAGCGAGACGCTCGGCGGCGGGATGATGGAGGAGGACGCCCTGATCTGGGACTCCGCCGGCAACCTCGTGGCCCAGTCACGCCAGCTCTGCGGCGTGCGGATGCCGCGCTGAGGGGAGCCGCTCCGTGGCCGTCGAGCTCGTCTACGAGACCCACTCGATCACCGAGGACAACGAGGCGGGGATCGCCACCGGCTGGCTGCCGGGACGCCTGTCCGCCCAGGGCCGCAGCCTTGCTGCAGAGCTGGGGCGGCGTCGCCCGGCCGGCGGGTTCGCGGCCGTCTGGAGCTCCGACCTCGGTCGTGCCGTCGAGACCGCCCACCTCGCGTATGCCGGCAGCGGGGTGCCGCTCGTCGCCGACGAGCGCCTCCGCGAGTGCGACTACGGCGTGCTCAACGGCGGGACCGTCGCCGACCTCGACCGCGTGCGACTCGACCACGTCGACGTCCCGTTCCCAGGTGGCGGGCAGAGCTACCGCGACGTCGTCGAGGCCACGGCGACCGTCCTCGACGACCTGCGGCGTCACCACGAGGGCCAGCGCGTGCTCCTCGTCGCCCACTCGGCCAACCGGTGGGCGCTGCAGCACCTCCTCGACGGGACGCCGCTCGAGCAGCTCGTCGGTGCCCCGTTCGCCTGGCAGCCCGGCTGGGAGTGGACGCTCGAGTGACGCGGGCCGCACGGCAGGCGGCGTGGTCCGGAGCGGGTCCCAGCGCCGGTAGACTCCTGACCCCGTGGCACTCACCATCGGAATCGTCGGTCTCCCCAACGTCGGCAAGTCGACGCTCTTCAACGCGCTGACCAAGAACAACGTGCTCGCCGCGAACTACCCGTTCGCGACGATCGAGCCCAACGTCGGTGTCGTGCCGCTGCCCGACGCCCGGCTCGGTGCGCTCGCCGAGATCTTCGGGTCCGAGAAGATCCTGCCCGCGACCGTGAGCTTCGTCGACATCGCCGGCATCGTGCGTGGCGCGAGCGAGGGCGAGGGCCTGGGCAACAAGTTCCTCGCCAACATCCGCGAGGCCGACGCCATCTGCCAGGTCGTGCGCGCCTTCGAGGACGGCGACGTGGTGCACGTCGACGGCAAGGTCAGCCCGGCCGGCGACATCGAGACGATCCACACCGAGCTCATCCTCGCCGACCTCCAGACCCTCGAGAAGGCGGTGCCGCGCCTCGAGAAGGAGGCCCGGATCAACAAGGACAAGAAGGCGACCCTCGAGCTCGCGCAGGCCGCGCAGAAGGTCCTCGAGGAGGGCCACACCCTGTACGCCGCTGCCGCGGCCGCGGGCATCGACCTCGGCGAGGCCAAGCAGCTCGGACTCCTCACGACGAAGCCGTTCATCTACGTCTTCAACCTCGACGAGGACCAGCTCTCCGACGCCGAGCTGCAGGCCTCCCTGCGCGAGCTCGCGACGCCCGCCGACGCGGTCTTCCTCAACGCCAAGCTCGAGATGGACCTCATGGAGATGGAGCCCGAGGAAGCGCTCGAGCTGCTCCAGAGCTTCGGCGCCGACGAGTCGGGCCTCGACCAGCTCGCCCGCACCGGCTTCCACACCCTCGGCCTGCAGACCTACCTCACGGCCGGCCCCAAGGAGTCGCGCGCCTGGACGATCGGCAAGGGCTGGACCGCCCCGCAGGCGGCCGGCGTCATCCACACCGACTTCCAGCGCGGCTTCATCAAGGCCGAGGTCGTCAGCTTCGACGACCTCGTGTCGGCCGGCTCGATGAACGCGGCCAAGGCGGCCGGCAAGGTGCGCATCGAGGGCAAGGACTACGTCATGGCCGACGGCGACGTGGTGGAGTTCCGCTTCAACGTGTAGCCAGTTTTTCCTCCTGCGGTCGCCGTTCGGGGGGTCGCCCGCGTATGCCGTGTCGGCGGGCCGTGCCATGGTCTCCCCATGGACGACGGGCGGGTCGAGGACGCAGACACGGGCGGACGTGACGGGCTGGGAGGGCAGGAGGGCCGCGGCGCACGGCTGGTGCGCGACCGGAACCTGCGCGGCACGCGTTTCGTCGGGTGCGACCTGAGCGGGGTCGTCGTGCGGGGCAGCGAGGTCGCGGGCATGGAGGTGGACTCGCCGTGGCTGATGGAGGGCGGCGCCCGCCTGCTCGTCAACGGCGTGGACGTCGTCCCCCTCGTCGACGCGGAGCTGAACCGTCGCTTCCCCGGCCGCGAGCTGCGGTCGGCGACGAGTCCCGCCGGCCTGCGTGACGCCTGGGCGGCGGTGGAGGCTGCGTGGGAGGCCACGCTCGCGCGTGCGACGGCGATGGCTCCGGGCGCCGTCGACTCCTCTGTGGACGGCGAGTGGTCGCTGGCGCAGACCCTGAGGCACCTGGTCACGGCCACCGACACGTGGCTCGGTCGGGCCGTCCTGGGCCTCGACCAGCCCTTCCATCCGCTGGGGCTGCCCAACGACGACGGTGAGACGCAGGCCCACGACGCGTCGGCGTTCACGGACCGCACGCCGACCCACTCGGAGATCCTCGAGGCCCGGGCCGGACGCCAGGCGATGGTGCGAGAGCACCTGGGGGGCATCTCGGCTGCCGGGCTCGCCGTGCCACGACGCAACCCGCACGCTCCCGAGGTCGACGAGACCGTCCTGTCGTGCCTGCACACGATCCTCGAGGAGGAGTGGGAGCACCACCGTTACGCGGTTCGTGACCTCGACGTGCTGGCCGCAGCCTCGGACCCGGGCGCAGCGCACTAGGGTCGGCGCATGACCGACGACCTGACGATCATGCACAACAACCGGTGCTCCACCTCGCGAGCCGCGGTGGAGCGCATCGAGGAGGCCCACCTGCAGGCCGAGGTCGTGGACTACCTTCGCGACCCGCTCGACGCCACGGCCCTCGGGGCGTTGCTCGACAAGCTGGAGGACGCGCCGGGCGACCTCGTGCGACGTGACTCCCACTTCGCCGAGCTCGGACTGACCGACGCCGACGTCGCGACGCGCGAGCAGGTCGTCGCGGTGCTGGCCGAGCACCCGCGGCTCATGCAGCGTCCGGTCCTGGTGCGGGGCGACCGGGCGATCATCGGACGGCCGAAGGAGCGCGTCGCGGCCTTCCTGGCCGAATGACCTGTCGGCCCGGAGGCCGCGCCGGGGAGAGGCGCGGGCTCCGGGGGCGGGGGCCGGTCAGCCGAGACCGAGCCCCATGCGGCCGGTGGCGTTGAGCTGCTCGGGCGTGAACCGGTCGGGCCACCTGCGCTCGTAGTGCTCCTCCGGGAAGTCGCTGGGGCTGGAACCGCTGAGGAACGCCTCGCGGACGTCGGCGGCATACCGCTCGT
Source organism: Terrabacter koreensis (assembly GCF_054783315.1). Lineage (NCBI taxonomy): Bacteria > Bacillati > Actinomycetota > Actinomycetes > Micrococcales > Intrasporangiaceae > Terrabacter > Terrabacter koreensis. The sequence continues at coordinate 802,204 of NZ_BAAGQU010000004.1, forward strand.
TGCGCTCGCACCACGGGGCGGCGGGGACGTACATGACGTTGCCCCAGCCCTGCTGGTCGCGGACCGGTGCGACGCTGTGGATCATGTCGCAGTGCCACCACACCGAGTCGCCCGCCCGGACGTCCGGGATGCCGCTCAGCGCCTCGAGCAGCAGCGGGTGCCACTTCTCGCTGGCGGGGAAGACCTGGTTGGTGCTGACGCCGCACATCTCGTCGTCGGGGACGTCGGCGAGCAGGGGGCGGAGCATCAGGTAGGCCATCGCCTCCGGGATCGGCACGGTGTGCAGCACGCCCTGGTCGTGCGCCATGTCGGACAGGGCGGTCCAGCCCTGGAAGGTGCGGAAGGCGGAGCACATCGTGGTGCCGGGGTACTGCGGGCCGGCGGTGCGGTGCGCGGCATCCCACGGGTCGTAGTCCTCGACGGTGCCGTCGAAGAGGTGCCGGAAGGCCTGCTGGTAGGCCTGGGTCATCCAGAGGTCGAGCGTGCCCGGGTCGCAGTGGGCGCCGAGGCCGTCGGAGTCGGCGCCCGGCGGACGGCGGCGGATGCGGTCGGGGTAGAGCGAGTCGCGGTCGGGGTCGAACCAGGTCGTGCCCTCGGACTCGTGCTTCCACTGGCTGTTGAGGAAGGACTGCACGGTCGCCATGCGCTCGCTCTGGCGGGCCTCCATCTGCGCGGGGGACCAGTAGATGGGGTAGATCTCGGGCTTGGAGCCGACGCTGCCGAAGAAGTCGTCGCCCGGGCCGCGGTAGCTGTCGAAGAACCCGTTGCCCTCGACGTAGGCGACGATGCCGGCGTCCCAGGCGAGCGCCTGCTCGCGCGGGAAGTGGCCGCGCACGACGAGGCACCCGCGCCGCCGGAGCGCCGCCAGCCGGTCGGGGGCCACCGTGCCGTCGGCGATGTCGGCGTAGTCGATGACGGGCCAGACCTCCTCGCCACTCTCCTTCGCGGCGCGGATCTCGGCGACACGCTCGGCGATCTGCCGCTCGACGACCGCGAAGACCTCCTCGATGCTACGGCCGGACGCCTCGATGCGCGCCCGGAGGGCCTGCTTGACCTCACGGACGGCTCGGGGGAGGTCGTCAGGCGTCGTCTCCCAGTGCGGCAGGGCGGCGACGGACGGGGTGGCGGGGGCTGCGGTCATGGCGCGCTTCCTTTGGTGAGGACTCCTTACGAAGTAAACGGTAGCGCGCCTCAGATGTTTGGGCAAGAGTCCTAACTAGGATGTGTCCATGTCTTCCGCGAAGCCCAGCCTCGAGCTGCTGAGGTCGCTCACCGACGAGCACGTGCTGCGGGCCCTGATGGGTCGCCCGAGACTGACCCGGGCCGAGGTGGCGGCGCTGACCGGCATCTCCAAGCCGACGATCTCCGAGGCATTCCGCCGGCTCGAGCAGGCCGGAGCCGTCGTCGACACGGGGGAGCGCAGCCACGGTCGCGGCAGGGCTGGCACCTACTACTCCCTCTCGCCCGCCTGCGGGCTCGCACTCGTCGTCAGCATCACGCCCCAGGGCGTCGTCGCGGAGACGGTCGACGCCCTCGGCCGCGTGGCCGCCGCGGCCGAGGTGCCCCTCGACCGCGGCACCGACGCCGGCGGCGCCGCCCGAGGGGTGGTGGAGGCGGTGGCCGCGGTGGCTCGCGAGGCCGGGACGCTTCGCGTGCGCGCGGCTGCCGTCAGCGCCGCAGACCCCGTCGACCGCGCGTCCGGCAGGCTCGTCCACCTGCCCGACTCGCCCTTTCTCGTCGGCGACCTCGACCCCGCGTCGTTGCTCCGCGGGGTGGTCGACGGGCCGGTTCTCGTCGACAACGACGTCAACTGGGCGGCGAGGGCCGAGCAGGCGGGCGAGGTTGGCAGGGCGGTCAGTGCTACAGGTGCAGCCGGTGCCGCTGGTGCTGCCGGCCCGTCGGACGACTTCGTCTACCTCTACCTCGACGAAGGGCTCGGGTGCGCCGTCGTCACGGATGGCGCGGTGCGGCGCGGCCACGCAGGCCTTGCCGGCGAGATCGCGCACGTCGTCACGACCGGGCCCGACGGCCGGGCCATGCCGCTGACCGAGGTGTTCGCCCGGTTGGGCCTGCGCCGCGAGGGGTCCACCGCGATCGAGGTCGAGGCGGTGCGGGCCGCAGACGGCGTGACTCTGGCCGCGCTCGCCACGGCCGTGTGCGGCGTGCTGTCCGCGGCCGTCGCGCTCGCCGACCCGGAGATGGTCGTCGTGGGCGGGACGTGGGGCCGTCACGCGGCCTTCGTCGCCGAGCTGTCCCGTCAGGCCGCCGGGCTACCGCGACCCGTGCACCTGGTCGCAGCCAACGTCGGCCCGCGGCCGCAGCTCGCGGGCGCGAGGTCCGCCGCCCTCGAGCGGCTGCGCGACGTCATCGTCGACAGCGCTCGCGACCCGGTCGCCCGCTAGCGCCGCGCCGACGGCCGCCGTCAGCTCGCGGTCTCCGTCATGTCGGGCCCGGTCGTCGCGATGAAGTCGCGCAGCAGGTCGGCGAACCGCTCGGGGTCGTCCAGGTGGGGGAAGTGACCGGCGCCCTCGAAGAGCTCGACGCGGCACCCGGGGATCGCCTCCTCGGCCCGTGCGGCGTGCCGGGACGGGATGACCATGTCGTCCGTGCCCCAGATGACGAGCACGGGCAGCCCCGCGAGGTCGGGCAGGTACTCGCGAGCCGTCACCGTCTGGCCGCGGGTGTCCATGACGGCGCGCGTCGTCGTGAGGAAGGCCCGGCGGCTCTCGGCGTCGCTCAGCCGCGCGAAGCCGTCCCAGGCGGCGCGCATGTCGTGGCTGGCCCGCCAGCCTGCGCGCGCCATCGTGCGGCCGATCGTCTCCACCCGACCGCGCACCCATCCGGAGGCGAGGGCCGGCAGCACCCACTCGGCGCCGGGCAGCGTCACGGCCCGCAGGGCGGGGTTGACCTCCCGCCCGAGCCCCCCGCTGCCGACGAGCACGAGCCGTTCGACGCGCTCCGGGAAGAGGTAGCAGAACTCGAGGGAGATGCCGCCGCCGAGCGAGTGGCCCACCAGGGTCACCCGGTCGATGCCGAGGCGGTCGATGAGGTCGCGCAGCGTGGCGGCGTGCGTGGCGAGCGAGTAGTCGCCGTTCGTGTTGGCCGAGGCGCCGTGACCGAAGAGGTCGGGCACCACGACGCGGTGCCGGTCGTCGAGGCGGTCGACGAGGTGCCCCCAGCTCGTGTGCGACCCGAGCAGTCCGTGGACAAAGAGGATCGTCTCACCGGCTCCGCTGTCGACGAACGACAGGGCGTGCCCGTGCAGTGAGATCACCTGCGGTTGTAGCGCGCTCACGACACCCCCTCGCGTCCGCGTAACCCCTGCTTCGAGGTTAGCGCCGCAACCGCGCGCGCATGACCGAATCGACCGGGGCCACGGACTTCGCCGGCCGTTGGGTGCGCGCCGGCTGCTCGCTCGACGACCCGGTGCTCGCGACCGAGCGCCGCGCTCGGCCGCCGTACGCCGGTGGCTCCCCACCAGCCGTCGCGTCAGCGGGCGGTCAGCGGGCGGTCAGCACGAGGAACGGCAGGTCCGTACACGCCGTCGCGGTCCAGTCCGCCTGCGGCGTGGCCTCGCCGGCCAGCCATGCCCCGACGGGGAGCCCGCGCAGCAGGTCGCCGGTCACCCAGGTCGGATCGGACGAGGTGACGACCCGGCCGGTGGCGTTGACGAGGACGCACGTGCGGTCGACGGTGTCCATGACCTCGAGGAGGCGCTCCTCGAACCACGCCACCAGCACGTCGACGCCGACCACCCCGGCGAACGTGCCGTCGACGAGGAACGGCTGCGTGAAGGTCAGGGTGTACTGGTCGGTGCACAGGTAGTCGACGTAGGGCCCGGTGACGTGACGCTGCCCGGACTCGAACGGCTTTGCGTACCATGGCAGCTCGGTGTAGTCACGGAAGCCGACGGCACGGGGGTCGGTCTCGGCCGCGAGCTTCGAGATGGTCGTGGTGCCCCCGCGCGACTCGGTGGTCCACCACTCGAGCCAGTACGCGGCGTCCGCGAGCGTTCCCGGAGCCATGACGGCCCCGGCGCCCGCGACGGGGGTCTGGGGGTCGGCGAGCATCGCGCGGCAGCGGTCCTCGATGTCGAGGTCGGCGCGACGCGGCGACCTTGCCGAGAGCGGGCCGACGAGCAGGTCCGCGAGGTCGTCGAGCTGGCCGAAGACCCAGGTCCCGAAGTCCGAGACCCATCGGGCCACGTCGGTGTCGGTCGTGATGGTCGTCATGCTCGTCACTCGTTCCTCCGTGATCGGGTGAGGCGGTGCAGGGCCTTCACCGCGTCGAAGAGCTGCCTGACATGATCCTCCGCGCGCTGCCGCGCCGTCCCAGGATCACCGGCGGCCACTGCCTCGACGATGGCGAGGTGGGCCGGGCCGGCTGCGGTCCCGAGCTCGACGTCGGCCAGCCACAGCACAGGGCCGATCTCGCGCTGGAGCGCCATCTCCTCCCGGGTGAGGCGCGCCGACTGGGCCATGGCCGCCAGCTCGAGGTGGAAGGTCCCCTCCAGACGAGGTATGCCGCTGGGCTCGTCGCGCTCGGCCCGGGCCGATGCGAGGCGCCGGAGACGGGCCACGTCCTCGGAGTCGGCGCGCTCCGCGGCGAGGGCGGCGCAGTGCCCGCTGATCGCGCAGTAGTGGTCGGCGAGGTCGCGCAGCTCGCCCAGGCCGACGTGGGCCAGTCGCGCGAGCAGGGCCGCCCGGCCTCCGTCCTGTGGCGCCTTGACGAAGGACCCGCCCCCACGCCCGCGCCGGGTGACGATGAGGTCGTCGTCGCGGAGGGTGCCGAGGGCTTCGCGCACCGTCACGGTGGCGACCCCGAAGCGGTCGGCGAGGTCGCTCTCGGGGGGCAACATGCTCCCGTCGGGCAGCAGTCCGAGCGCGATCGCCTCGCCCAGGCGACGGCGTACGGCCTCGGCGCGGCCCTCCGCCGGCAGCGGGGCGAACACGGCGGCATACGGCCCCAGGGGCATCGACCGGTCCGCCATGGAGCCTCCGCAACAGTTTGGGCACATCGCTTGCGCTTAAACATATGGACCCATACGTTTTCCGTCCAGAGGTACACGCGCGTTCGACGACGAACGCCCCGACGACCCGAGGAGGCACCATGGCGGCCGACCAGGCGCCCGGTGTGCCGGCCATCCGGCTGAGCAGGCTGCGCAAGGAGTTCTCCGGCAGCCCTCCGGTCGTCGCCGTCGACGACGTCGACCTGGACGTGCGCGCGGGGGAGTTCTTCTCGATGCTCGGGCCGTCCGGGTCGGGCAAGACGACGGTGCTGCGGATGATCGCCGGGTTCGAGGAGCCGACGGCCGGCGCCATCGAGCTCGCCGGCGCCGACGTCACGACCCGCCAGCCCTACGACCGCGACGTCAACACCGTCTTCCAGGACTACGCCCTTTTCCCGCACATGAGCGTGGCCGAGAACGTCGAGTACGGCCTGCTCGTCAAGAAGGTCGGACGTGCCGAACGGCGCTCGCGGGTCGCCGAGGCCCTCGAGCAGGTGCGCCTCGGCGACCACGGGTCGCGGCGGCCGTCGCAGCTCTCGGGCGGCCAGCGCCAGCGCGTCGCCCTCGCGCGGGCGCTCGTCAACCGGCCCACGGTGCTGCTGCTCGACGAGCCGCTCGGCGCGCTGGACCTCAAGCTGCGCGAGCAGATGCAGGTCGAGCTCAAGGGGATCCAGCGCGACGTCGGCATCACGTTCCTCTTCGTCACCCACGACCAGGAGGAGGCGCTCACCCTCTCCGACCGCATCGCCGTCTTCAGCGCAGGTCGCATCGAGCAGGTGGGCACCGCGCGTGAGGTCTACGAGAGCCCCGCGTCGGCCTTCGTCGCCGGCTTCGTCGGCACGTCGAACCTGCTGACGGGGGAGACGGCTCGCGCGGTCATGGGCCGCGAGGGTTCGGTCGCGATCCGTCCCGAGAAGCTCGCGGTCGTGCCGGCCGAGGGGGCCCGCGCGGCCGAGGGACAGCTGAGCGCCGCAGGCTCCCTCGAGGAGGTCGTCTACGGGGGACCGGTCACGCGCTACGTCGTGGCCCTCGACGCGGGGGGCCGGCTCACGGCCCTCGAGCAGAACACCGGAGCCCGGGCCGACGGCGCCGCGCTGCGTCGCGGCGACCGGGTCGCTCTCCGGTGGCGGTCGGAGCACGTCATCGACGTGCCCGGAGCACCGACGCCCGAGCTGCAGGGGCAGGGCACCTCACCACAGCAATTCCCAACCACATGAAGGAGATCGGCGTGCGCACGTCAAGGAAGTCCCTCATCGGGACCGTCGCGGCCGTAGCCGTCCTCGCCCTCGCCGGGTGCGGCAGCTCGACGCCCAGCAGCAGCCCCGGGGGGAGCGCGGCGCCCGGGGGCATGCAGGTGCCCGACCTCAAGCCGCTCGACAAGCTCGGCACCCCCGAGGGCCAGGTCAACGTCCTCGCCTGGCCCGGCTACGTCGAGGACGGCAGCAACGACCCGAAGGCCGACTGGGTCACCGACTTCGAGAAGACGTCAGGGTGCTCCGTCAACATCAAGACCTTCGGCACGTCCGACGAGGCCGTCCAGCTCATGCGCACCGGCCAGTACGACGCCGTGTCGGCCTCCGGTGACGCGACCCTCCGCCTCATCGCTGCCGGCGACGTCGAGCCGGTCAACACCTCGCTCGTGAAGAACTACGCCGACATCTTCGACGCCCTGAAGATGAAGCCCTGGAACTCCGTCAACGGCGTCGCCTACGGCATCCCGCACGGCCGCGGCGCCAACCTGCTGATGTACCGCACCGACATGGTCAAGCCCGCCCCCGACTCGTGGGGCGCCGTCTTCGACCAGGTCGGCGCGCAGAAGGGGAAGGTCACCGCGTACGACTCGCCGATCTACATCGCCGACGCGGCGCTCTACCTCATGACGACCAAGCCCGAGCTCGGCATCAAGGACCCGTACGCGCTCGACGACAAGCAGCTCGCAGCCGCGGTCGACCTGCTCAAGGCGCAGAAGGCCAACATCAGCGAGTACTGGTCCGACTACCTCAAGGAGGTGCAGGCCTTCAAGACCGGCACCTCGACGATCGGCACGACGTGGCAGGTCATCGCCAACGTCGCCCAGGGCGAGAAGGCACCCGTCGAGGCGGTCCTGCCCAAGGAGGGCGCGACGGGCTGGTCCGACACCTGGATGGTCTCGGCCAAGTCGAAGAACAAGACGTGCGCCTACCTGCTCGTCGACCACCTCGTCTCCCCGAAGGTCAACGCGCAGATCGCCGAGTTCTTCGGTGAGGCCCCCGCCAACAAGAAGGCCTGTGCCGAGACCGCGGACCCCAACCACTGCAAGGTCTTCCACGCCGAGGACGAGGCCTTCTTCTCCAAGATCCGCTACTGGAACACGCCCATCAGCGCGTGCCTCGACGGTCGCACCGAGGTCAAGTGCACGGACTACGCCGCGTGGACCAAGGCCTGGACCGAGATCCGCAACAGCTGACGAACCACACCACCGAGGGAGGCGACGATGAGACGACGCAGAGGCCTGGCAGTCCTGCTCGGCCCGCCCATGCTCTGGCTCGTCGTCGCCTACCTCGGTGCGCTCGCGGTCATCTTCGCGACGGCCTTCTGGACGACGGACCCGTTCACCAACCTCGTCGTGCGCACGTTCACGGTCGAGAACTTCCGCGAGCTGCTCAGCGGGACCTACCTCGGCATCATCGGGCGCACGCTGCTCATCGCCGTGCTCGTCACCGTGCTGTGCGTCCTCGTCGCGGTGCCGTTCGCCTTCTTCATGGCCCGGGTGGCGCCCCGCCGGTTCCGTGGCCTGCTGCTGGCCGGGGTGCTCGTGCCCCTGTGGGCCAGCTACCTCGTCAAGGCGTACGCGTGGCGCACCATGGTGCAGCCCGGCGGGGTCGTCGACAGCACCTTCGGCGCCACGCCGGGGTACGGCCTCGCGGCCGTGGTGCTCACCCTGACCTACCTCTGGCTGCCCTACATGGTGCTGCCCGTGTATGCCGCCTTCGAGCGGTTGCCGGAGAGCCACCTCGAGGCAAGCGCCGACCTCGGGGGCAGGGCCGGCACCACCTTCCGCAGGATCGTGGTTCCATCGCTGCTGCCGGCCATCGCAGCGGGATCGGTCTTCACCTTCTCGCTCTCGCTCGGCGACTACATCGCCGTGCAGATCGTCGGAGGCAAGCTCCAGGTGCTCGGCACCGCGGTGCTGCAGAACATCACGCTCGACCTGCCCTTCGCGGCCGCGCTCGGCACCGCCTCGGTCGTAATCATGGTCCTCTACCTGCTCGCCGTGCGGCGCACGGGCGCGCTCGACAACCTGTGAGGTCTCCGGTGCGAACCGTGACTGCGACGAGGAGGAGCCGGTGAGGCTCGGACGCGGCCCCAAGCTGGCCCTGACGGCATTCGCGACCGTCGTGCTCGCCTTCGTCTACGTGCCGCTCGTCGTCGTGGCGCTCAACTCGTTCAACAGCGACCGCACCTTCGGGTGGCCGCCGCCCGGCTTCACGACGCAGTGGTGGCGGGCAGCCTTGCAGGCACAGGGGCCTCGCGACGCGCTGCTCACCTCGGTGCAGGCCGGGCTCGGCGCGACCGCGATCGCGCTGGTGCTCGGCACCCTGCTCGCTCTGGCCCTCAGCCGCTACGACTTCTTCGGCAAGCACGCGATCTCGATCCTCGTCGTGCTTCCGATCGCGCTGCCCGGCATCGTGACCGGCATCGCCCTGCAGTCGGTGATCCAGAACGTCCTGAGCCCGGTGTTCGGCATCGGTGCCGGCCTCTTCACGATCATCGTCGGCCACGCGACCTTCTGCATCGTCATCGTCTTCAACAACGTGACGGCCAGACTGCGCCGGCTCGGCGGTTCGCTCGAGCAGGCGTCGGCCGACCTCGGCGCGCGGCCGTTCACGACGTTCCGCCGCGTCACGTTCCCGCTGCTGCGCTCGAGCCTGCTCGCCGGGGCGTTGCTCGCCTTCGCGCTCAGCTTCGACGAGATCGTCGTCACGACGTTCACCGCCGGTCCCGAGAGCCAGACCCTGCCGATCTGGATCTTCAACAACCTCTTCCGGCCCAACCAGGCGCCGGTGGTGAACGTCGTCGCGGTCGTGCTCATCGTCCTGTCGATCGTGCCGGTCTGGCTCGCCCAGCGGCTCGGAGGTGCCGACGCCGCCGAGAGCCGCCTCTGACTCGGCCGATCGCGCAGCGCACGTGAAGGACGACCGCACACGGGTCCGATGTGGGGCCGCCCTCGTGAGGTGTCGCTCAGGTGGGGCGGGCCGTATGCCGTCCGGCTGGTGCTCCCGGCAGGTTCGGGCTCCGGCAGGGTTCGGGTCCAGGGGGCCGGTACGGCCTTAGCAGCCGGCGGGGCCGCAGGCTGCGGCGTCGGTCGCGTCGGTAGCGACCCCACTCGTGACGGGCTGGAGCATGACGACGGGGTGCGACTCCCGCCACGCCTGCTCGAGCGCCTGTGCGAAGAGCTCGGTGGGCTGGGCGCCGGAGATTCCGTACTTCGCGTCGAGCACGAAGAAGGGCACGCCGCGGATGCCGAGCTGCTGTGCAGCGGTGATGTCGGCGACGACGTCCTTGCGCCACCGGTGGCCATCGAGGTCACGCACGATCTCGTCGGCGTCGAGGCCGGCCGCGACCCCGATGCGCACGAGCACGTCACGGTCACCGATGTCCTCGCCGTGCTCGAAGTGGGCCGACAGCAGGGCGTCCTTGACGGCGTCGCCGACCCCCCGGGCCTTGGCCAGGTGAAGCAGCTCGTGGCCCGCGAAGCTGTTGGCGACCACGACGGAGTCGAAGTCGTAGGCGAGACCCTCGTCGGCGGCGATCGCGGTCACCTGGTCGAACATCCGGCGGACCTGGTCGCGGGACATACCCTTGCGGTCGACGAGGTAGTCGAGCTCGGTGCCGTCGTGGTGCTCGGGCAGCGTGGGGTCGAGCTGGTAGCTGCGCCAGTGCACGACGACCTCGTCGCGGTGGGGGAAGGCGGCCAGCGCCTTCTCGAAGCGGCGCTTGCCGATGTAGCACCACGGGCACGCGATGTCAGACCAGATCTCGACCTTCATGGAACCTTCAACCATCGAGGTGCTTCAGTGCTTCCCGTCGGCCGTTCGTCCCCGAGGTGGTGGCCTGGCGCGTTCCACATTGCGAGACGGTAACGGTTCGGAGTCGGCCGGGATCCAACTTCAGCGTTTCGCTTCTAGAAGTATTCCGCCGCGGTTCAGTGTGCGTTAGCGTCCCCGAGACGAGGCGCAGTCGCCGATGCGCTCGCAACAGTTGTCATGTCCAAGTGACTCCGGTGAGCAGACGAGAAGCGAGGTGTGAGGTCGTGTCGGAGATCCATCGCGACGTCGAGTTCGGTGCCGGCACCGCCCAGGACACCCTGGCGACGGAGGAGGGTGACACCCAAGAGACGAAGATCCTGGGTCGCACCCCGTGGCAGCTGGCGCGGGCCCGACTGCGCCGCGACAAGATCACCACGGGGGTCCTCGCGGTGGTGGCCCTGGCGATCGTCCTCGCGATCCTCGCGCCGATCCTGTCCATCCTCGGCGTGCTCGACCCCGAGACCTTCCACCCCGAGCTGATCGACGGGAACAGCGGCGGGCTCCCCATCGGCGGCGGCGGCGGGCTCTCCTGGCAGCACCCGCTGGGCGTCGAGCCCGGCACAGGTCGCGACGTGCTTTCCCGCATCGCCCTCGGCATGACGTTCTCGATGACCGTCGCGCTGAGCGCCACGGTCATCACCGTGGTGCTCGGGACCGTCATGGGCCTCGTGTCCGGCCTCCTCGGCGGCAAGACCGACTTCTTCATCAGCCGGATCATCGACATGGTGCTGTCGTTCCCGGTCACCCTGATGCTCCTGGCGCTCTCCGGCATGTTCATCGACATCATCACCAAGGCGGGCGTCCCGGCCGGCAACCCCAGCAACGGCGCGTACATCGTGCTCGTGCTGGGCCTGTTCGGGTGGCCCACGATCGCGCGCATCATCCGCGGTCAGGTGCTCTCGCTGCGCGAGCGCGAGTTCATCGAGGCAGCGCGCAGCCTGGGGGCGTCGAACCGGCGCATCTACTTCAAGGAGCTGCTGCCCAACCTCTGGGCCCCGCTGCTCGTGTACGGGACCCTCGTCATGCCCGCGTACATCTCGGCCGAGGCCGCGCTGAGCTTCCTCGGTGTCGGCATCAAGCCGCCGACCCCCACGCTCGGCAACCTGCTGACCTACTCGGTCAACTACGCGGCCGCCGACGTCACGTTCTTCCTGTTCCCCGCCATCGCGATCGCGATCCTCGTGCTCTCGTTCAACCTCATGGGCGACGGGCTGCGGGACGCACTCGACCCGAAGGCGGATCGGTGACCCGCTCGGACTGCGCCTGCAGGGCCGGGCTGACGAAACTCCCTCGGCGATCGTCTGGGGGCTACAGCGCCGTAACCACGGTGCGTTCAACGAAGGAGAGGGAATGACCATCAGCAGAAGGACGACGGCCCTCGCGGTCCTCGCTGTGACCTCGGTCCTCAGCGTCGCCGCGTGCGGAGGTGGGGGAGGCACGACCGGTGGCTCGGGCAACGGGTCCACGGGGTCGGCTGCCGCCGGCTCGAAGGGCGGCACCGTCTTCTGGCTCACGAAGCGGCCCGCCGAGCACCTCGACCCGCAGCGCACCTACATCGGTCGCGATCTTGCGAACGAGAGCCGACTGTTCTACCGCGACCTCGTGTCCTTCCCAGTCGGCAAGCAGGGCGAGGAGGCCACCAAACCGGTGGCGGACCTTGCCACCGACACCGGGCAGGCCAGCGAGGGCGGCAAGGTCTGGAAGTTCACGCTCAAGGACGGCGTGAAGTGGCAGGACGGCAAGGACATCACGTGTGAGGACCTCAAGTACGGGTTCTCGCGCGGGTTCGCGACCGATGTCATCACGGGTGGCCCGAACTACGCGCTCGGCTACCTCGACGTCCCCAACAAGGACGGTCTGCCGGTCTACAACGGCCCCTACAAGAAGGCCGGCCAGGCCGACTTCGACAAGGCCGTGACGTGTGAGGGCAAGACGATCACGTACCACTTCAACAAGCCGTGGGCCGACTTCCCGCTCGCGATCGCCTCGCTGCGCTCCTTCTCGCCCTACCGGGCCGACCAGGACAAGGGCGACCAGTCCAACTACGCCATCTTCAGCACTGGGCCCTACATGCTCCAGGGCACGTGGCAGAAGGGCAAGGGTGGCACGTTCGTGCGCAACACGAACTACGACCCGAAGACGGACCAGACCGGTCGCAAGGCGCTCCCCGACAAGATCGTCATCACCGAGGGTCTCACCAACGAGATCATCAACCAGCGTCTCATCGCCGACTCGGGTGACGACAAGTTCGCCGTGACCGACCGCGCGATCCCCGGATCGATGTACTCGCAGGTCGACTCGAACCCGACCGTCAAGTCGCGTTCGACGCTGACGAACTCGCCGTTCACCGACTACCTGCTGCCGAACTTCAACTCGGACGTCATGAAGAACCCCAAGGTTCGCCAGGCGCTCGCGATGGCGACGGACAAGACGGCGTACATCACCGCCCTCGGTGGCGACAAGGCTGCTACGCCGGCGAAGTCGATCGTCAACCCGGAGCTCCCGGGCTACCAGCCCAACCCGGCGTTCACGGCTCCCGACGCAGGTGACGCCGCCGCGGCCAAGAAGCTCCTCGACGAGGCCGGCGTCCCGGTCCCGGTCAAGATCAAGTACACCTACAGCGGCGGCACGCCGGCGACGGACAACGCGGCGGCTGCCCTCAAGCAGGGCTGGGACAAGGCGGGCTTCTCCGTGACGCTCGACCCGCTGACCGACACGTACTACGACGTGATCCAGAACCCGAACCAGAAGTCCGACGTGTACTGGGGCGGCTGGGGTGCCGACTGGCCCTCTGCCGCGACGGTGACGGCGCCGCTCTTCGACTCCGTCCTCAACGGGGTCGGTACGAACCCGAAGTCGAACGGTCAGGACTACGGCAACTACGCGAGCGACACGGTCAACAAGCTGTTCGGCCAGGCTCGCAACGCCGCGACCGTCGACGAGGCCAACTCGATCTACCAGCAGGCGGACGTGCAGCTCGGCAAGGACACGGCGTACATCCCGCTGTCCGTGACGAAGTTCTACTACCTGCACGGCTCGGGCATCACCGGCTACGCGCAGAGCGCCGCCACCAACGGCTACCCGGACCTGGGGTCCATCGGAGCCAAGCAGTGACGCTCGTCGAGCGGTAGTACCAACCGAACGACGCGTGGTGGGGGCCGCCCGGGCCCCCACCACGCGTGCGGAGAGGGTCTCCCCGGCACAACCCGACCCCGTTAGGGTGGATCAACCATGTTTGCTTACGTCGTCCGGCGCATCCTCGTCGGCGCCATCATGCTCGTCGTCATGAGCCTGGTGACGTACCTCCTGTTCTTCGCGGCTCCGTCCGACCCCGCGCGATTCACCTGCGGGAAGAACTGCTCGCCCGAGCTCATCGAGCAGAACCGCAAGGCACTGGGCTACGACAAGCCTGTGCTCGTCCAGTACGGGCAGTTCGTCAAGGGCGTCTTCGTGGGCCGCGAGTTCCCCGACGACCTCGAGCTCAAGAAGACCGCGCCCCAGACCATTGCCGACTGCCCGGCGCCGTGTCTCGGCTACTCGCCGCTCCAGAGCGCGACGGTCTCCTCGCTCATCGCCGAGGCAGCACCGGTCTCCATCTCGCTGGCTCTGGCGGCCTTCATCATGTGGATGGTGCTCGGCATATCCGGCGGCGTCATAGCCGCCTTGAACAAGGGGCGCCTCGTCGACCGGGCGCTCGTCGGCAGCGCCCTGATCGTCTACTCCTTCCCGACGTTCTTCATCGGGCTGTCGCTCTACATCTTCGTGGCGATCAAGTGGCAGCTGACACCGATACCGGTCTACACGCCGATCAGCGAGGGCGGCGTCGGAGCGTGGTTGTACGGCCTCTTCCTGCCCTCGTTGACCCTCGCGCTCATCTACATCGCCGGCTACATCCGCCTCACCCGGGCGTTCGTGCTGGAGTCGATGGGTGAGGACTACATCCGAACGGCACGCGCCAAGGGTCTCTCGCAGCGGCGGATCCTCGGCAAGCACACGATGAGAGCGGCCCTCACGCCGATCGCCACCGTGGCGGGTCTCGACCTCGGTGGCTTGCTCGCGGGCGCCATCATCACCGAGACCGTGTTCAACTACAACGGATTGGGCAAGCTGGCGGTCCAGGCGGCAACCACCTACGACCTGCCGACCACGGTGGGCATCGTCATCGTCGCGGCGTCCTTCATCATCACCGCCAACATCGTGGTCGACGTGCTGTATGCGGTCATCGACCCGCGCGTCAAGTACTCGTGATCGACCAGTTCGAGAGATTGGACACCATATGAGCACGTGGGCCTCCGCGGACCCCGACAGCTCCGGCGCGCTCCTCGCGGTGCGCGACCTCAAGGTCACGTTTCCCACCGAGGACGGCCTCGTCAAGGCGGTCGACGGGCTGACCTTCGACCTCCGTGCGGGTGAGACGCTCGGCATCGTCGGCGAGTCCGGGTCGGGCAAGTCCGTGACCAGCCAGGCGATCATGGGTCTGCACCGCGGGTCCCGTGCGAAGGTGGAGGGCCAGATCGTCTTCGATGGTCGCGACCTGCTCAAGATCGTCGACGAAGACCTGCGCCGCATGCGCGGCCACGACATCGCGATGATCTTCCAGGACCCCCTCTCGGCGCTGCACCCCTACTACACGGTCGGCAACCAGATCGTCGAGGCGTACCGCGTCCACAACGACGTGTCGAAGGCAGCTGCTCGCGCGCACGTGGTCGAGATGCTCGACCGGGTAGGCATCCCGAACCCGCAAAAGCGTGTCGACCAGTACCCGCACGAGTTCTCGGGCGGCATGCGCCAGCGCGCCATGATCGCCATGGCGCTGGTCAACAGCCCGCGTCTGATCATCGCCGACGAGCCGACCACGGCGCTCGACGTCACCGTGCAGGCGCAGATCCTCAACCTGCTCGTCGACCTCCAGAAGGAGTTCGGCTCCTCCATCATCATCATCACGCACGACCTCGGCGTCGTCGCCGAGCTCGCGGACAAGATCATGGTGATGTACGGCGGCAAGGCGGTCGAGGGCAGCAGCGCGGACAGGATCTTCTACGAGGCCGAGCACCCGTACACGTGGGGCCTGCTCCAGTCGATGCCGCGGATCGACTCCGTGAAGCAGGAGCGGCTGCGGCCCATCGCCGGAAACCCGCCATCGCTCATCAACCCGCCGTCCGGCTGCGCGTTCCACCCCCGGTGCACCTTCCGCGACGACGAGCGTCTCGGCTGCTCGACCGTCGTGCCGACGTTCGACGTCTCTGCCGAGCACCCGGCGCGGTGCCTCATCCCCGAGGCCGAGCGGCGCTCCATCTTCCAAAACCAGATCGAGACCAGGACGGCATGATGACCGACCTCCCCACGTCGGGCCCGACGCCGGACGGGCCCGAGGCCGCGGCCACCGGGACCGAGGCCCCGGCCTCGACCGAGAGCGCGATGCCCGACGCCTCCCGTGACCGCGCGAGCGGCGCTTCCGGCGCCCACCGGTTCTCGCGCCAGCGCCGCAAGGCCGCCGCCGACGACGTGGCGCTGGGTGAGGTGATCCTTGAGGTCACCGATCTCAAGAAGCACTTCCCGATGCACGCCCCCGGCATCATCCGCCGTGCCGGCGACCCGGTGAAGGCCGTCGACGGTATCTCGTTCTCGGTGCGCAAGGGTGAGACCCTCGGCCTCGTCGGCGAGTCCGGCTGCGGCAAGTCGACGGCGGGTCGCACGGTGCTCCAGCTGCTGGCACCCACGAGCGGGACGATCCGCTACCAGGGCAAGGACGTCACCAACGCCGACGGCAAGGAGCTGCGCAGACTCCGCAAGGAGCTGCAGATGGTCTTCCAGGACCCCTACGGCTCGCTCAACCCCCGCCAGACCGTCGGCACGATCATCGCCGCTCCGTTCCACATCCAGGGCATCAAGCCCGAGGGCGGCATCAAGGCCGAGGTGCAGCGGCTCATGGAGCGCGTGGGGCTCAACCCGGAGCACTACAACCGCTTCCCGCACGAGTTCTCGGGCGGTCAGCGCCAGCGCATCGGCATCGCCCGCGCGGTCGCCCTGCGTCCGAAGGTCATCGTCTGCGACGAGCCGGTGTCTGCCCTGGACGTTTCGATCCAGGCCCAGGTGGTCAACCTGCTCGAGGACCTGCAGGACGAGTTCGAGCTGACCTACGTGTTCGTCGCCCACGACCTCGCGGTGATCCGGCACATCAGCGACCGTGTCGCGGTCATGTACCTCGGCAAGATCATGGAGCTGGCGACGCGCGACGAGCTGTACGAGAACCCGCTGCACCCGTACACCCAGGCGCTTCTGTCGGCCGTCCCGATCCCGGACCCCCGCCGCGAGCACAAGCGCGAGCGCATCCTGCTCAAGGGTGACCTGCCCTCGCCGATCAACCCGCCGAGCGGTTGCGTCTTCCACACCCGGTGCCCGCGTTACAGGGAAGAGCTGAGCGAGTCGGAGCGCACCCGCTGCACCACCGAGGTGCCGGCCATCCAGGGCGACAGCGACCACACGGTCGCCTGCCACTTCGCGGGCCCGCCGAAGATCGAGGTCCTCTGACCGAGGTCGGTGGACCGAGACGGCAGAGAGGACCGAGACGACCGAGAGGCGCTGCCGGCACCTGAGGGTGCCGGCAGCGCCTCTGCGTCAGGCGTCGGTCTCGTCCTCGAACGTGCCCAGGACGCGTTCGAGGAGGTCCTCCATCGTGACGAGGCCGACCGGCCCCGAAGGCCCGTCGACGATGACGAGCTGGGCGTGCGCGGCCCGCATCAGCGACACGGTGTCGAGCAGCGACAGTCCCTGGTCGACGTGCAGGGCGGGCACCGTCACGGTGGTGACGGGGGCGTGCGCCGACGCGCGCACGATGTCGCGCACGTGGGCGAGGCCGACCGGCGTGCCACCCTCGCGCACGACGAGCCGCGATCGGCCCGTGTCGCGCGAGACGGCCTCGGCCTCGGCGCAGCTGGCGGTCGTCGGCACACCGACCGCCTGGCTCATGGGAACGAGGACCTCGGTGAGCGGGGTCGTGTCGAGGTCGAGCGCGCCGGCGAGCACGCGGTGCTCGGGCTCGGCGAGCATGCCGTGCTCCTTCGAGCTGGCGATGAGCAGCTGCAGCTCCTTGGGCCCGTGCACCTGGCCGAGCTCGTCCTGGGGGGTGACCCCCACGAGGCGCAGGCACCCGTTGGCCATGGCGTTGAGCAGGCTGAGGGCCGGCCGCGCGACCCACGCGAAGCCGCGGAAGGGCAGTGCCAGCATCACTGCCGAGCGCTCGGGGTGGGCGATGGCCCATGACTTGGGAGCCATCTCGCCGACGACCATGTGCAGGAAGACGACGATGCCCACCGCAAGCACGACCGAGACCACGTAGGCCGCCGCCTCGGGGACGCGTGCGAACGTGAACACCGGGGTCAGCAGCTCGGCGACGGCGGGCTTGGCGAGCGAGCCGAGGCCGAGCGTGCAGAGCGTGATGCCGAGCTGGGCTCCGGCGAGCATGAGCGACAGCTCGCGGTTGGCGCGCACGGCGGCCCGAGCGGCGACGCTGCCGCGTTCGGCGAGGTCCTCGAGCCGGTGGCGCTTGCTCGCGACGATGGCGAACTCTGCCGCGACGAAGAAGGCGTTGAGCACCAGCAGGAGCAGCGAGACGAGGAGGGCGGTGATCATCGGCCGGCCTCCGACCGCTCGCCGGCCGGCGCGTTCGGCTCGGTGTCCTCCGCGGCGAGGTCGGCGTCGAGGGCCTCGAGGTCGGACATGAGGTCGAGCACCTCGACCCGCACCGACGAGGGCACGTGCCGCTCGACCGCCGCGACCGTGAGGCGCACGGAGACCGGCAGGCGCCGGGGCTCCTCGTCGTCGCGCTCGTCGTCGCGCGCATCGCCACGTCTGTCGTCGCGGTCGCGGTCGCCCGCGCCGTCGCGGTCGCCCGCGCCGTCGAAGCGCGCCCCGGTGGCTCCGAGATCGCCTGCGGCAGAGCGTGGTTCGTGGTCGACGGCTTCGACGAGGTCGTGGCGGTGATCCGCGACGACGTCGCGCTTCGCCTCGACGACGACCTCGTCGCCGACGACGGCCGTGCGTCCGAGGTGCTCGAGGATCAGGCCGCTGAGCGTGGAGTACTCGTCGCTGCTCGTCAGCGCCAGCTCGCTGGCGGTCTCGAGCTCGTCGAGGCGCAGGTGCCCGGGCACCACCCACGTGTCGGGACCGGTCTCGACGACGCCCGGCTGCGGAGCGTCGTCCTCGTCGAGGATGTCGCCGACGACCTCCTCGGCGATGTCCTCGAAGGTGACGATGCCGGCGAAGCCGCCGTGCTCGTCGACGACGACGGCCAGCTGCCGGTGGTCGGCGCGGATCTGCTCCAGAACGCGGGGGAGCGGGGCGCTCGTCGGCACGACGGTCGGGTCGGAGACGACGGAGCCGACAGTGGTCGTGGCGCGTCGCGACGGCTCGACCGAGAGCACCTCGGCGATGCCGGCCACGCCGACGATGTCGTCACCGTCGCGCCCGGTGACCGGGAAGCGGGACCAGCCGGTGTCGAGCAGCTCGACGAGGTGCGCCACCGTCGCGTCCGCGCGTACGGTCGTGACGCGTACGCGAGGGGTCATGACGTCGCCGGCATCGAGCTCCCGGAAGCGCAGCCCGCCCTCGAGCACCTCCGAGAGGTCGTCGTCGAGCAGACCGCCGGCGTGCGACTCGTCGATGATCCGCGTGAGGTCCTCGGCGGTGGCGCCGTGCTCGAGCTCCTCGACGGGCTCGATGCCCACCTTGCGCAGCAGGCTTGTCGACGCGCGGTCGAAGAGGCGGACGACGGGGCCCGACACCTTGAGGTAGACGAGCGTCGAGCGGCTGAGGGCCCGGGCCAGGGGCACGGTGCGCGCGATGGCGAGGTTCTTGGGCGCGAGCTCGCCGAAGACCATCTGCACGACGGTCGAGAAGACGAGGACGGCGGTGACCGAGAGGCTCAGCCGGGCGGCATACGACATGTCGGGGTCGAGCAGCTCGGCGAGCCCCTCGCCGACGAGCGGCTCGGACACGTAGCCGACGAGCAGGGCCGTCACGGTGATGCCGAACTGCGCGGCCGACAGGGTGAACGACAGCTGCGACGTGACGCGCATCGCGCGCTCGGCCGCCGCGTCACCCTCGTCGGCGAGCTGCTTGAGGGCGTTGCGGTCGACGGCGACGTAGGCGAACTCCTGCGCCACGAAGTAGCCGGTCGCCGCGGTGAGGGCGAGGATCAGCAGGATGCCCAGGCCGATGCCGAGGGCGGTGCTCATGCGATCACCACCCGGACGAGCAGGTGGTGGGGCGGGGACGGCCGGACGGGGTCCGGCCAGGGACTATGGCCCTCCTGTGACTCGGCGCGCGAGCCGGAGCGTGAGTGCGATCGCATGAGGCAATCCTAAGTTACGACGCGGTCGCGCCCCGGCGCGCGGCCTCCTGGCTGATCTGGTGGGCCAGCTCGATGTCGAGCTGCGTCAGGCCGCCCTCCGAGTGCGTCGAGAGCGCGAAGCTGACGGTGCGCCATCGGATGTCGATGTCGGGGTGGTGGTCCATCGCCTCGGCGGCAGCGCCCACCTCCTGCACCAGGGCGATCCCCGTGAGGAACGCCGGAGCCTCGTAGGAGGCCCGGATCGTGTCGCCGTCACGCGTCCAGCCGGGCAGGTCGCCGAGCTGTCGCTCGATCTCCTCGTCGGTGAGCAGTCGTGTCATGCCCCCAGTAAACCCCTGACGTATGCCGTCTGCCGGGCCGAGCTCACCGGCGCCAGTCATGCCGCGCCGATCACCACTGCGCGAGGACGCGGTACGCGGGCAGCAGGAAGTGGTCGGGGTCCCGGCGGGCGAGCCAGAGCACGTTGTCGACTGCCACGGCCTGCGTCAGGGCCTGCGCGAGGGCGCGGTCGAGCCCGCCGGCCTCGGCGAGCCGGTCGAGGCGACGGCGCAGGTGCGCGCTGGGGTCGCCGGTCGCCACCGCGTCCGCGAAGCGGTTGCGGAGAGCCGCGACGACCTCGACCTCACGCGTCCCGGCGCGGGGAAGCGGGTCGATGACGACCCAGGGTCGCCCGCTCCCGCGCGGTCCGGCCAGCACGTTGTCGTAGTGCAGGTCGAAGTGCAGCAGCTCGTGGCTCTCGGTCGGCAAGCGCCTCAGGTCGGCTCCGGTCGCCGCCAGGGTGTCCAGGGCCTGCTCGACCTGCCCGGCGCCCACCTCCGGGGCGTCGAAGCGGTGCTCGACGATCGCTGCGGCGATCCGGTCGAGCTCGTCGGCCAGCAGTGGGGTGCCCTCCGGTGCGGCGACGTGTGCCAGGTCAGCGAGGCACCGGGCCAATACGGCGTCGGCCTCGTCGATGCCCGGCAGCCCGCTGAGCGGCGTGGGACCGAGCCGTTCGAGAAGGAGCGCGCCCCGGTGCTCGTCGACGAGCCGCACGACCCGTGCCCGGGCCCGCGCGTGCGCGGCGGCCCAGGCGCGCAGGGCAGGGCCCTCGGAGGTCGCCGGGTGGTGGGCGTCGGTGACCTTGACCACCCAGCGCTCACCCGCCGGTCCGACGACGGGCCACACGCGGCCCATCCACCCGCGCACCACGGCGCCGTCCGGCCGGGCGGACCATCGCGCGAGCAGCTCCTCTGGTGGCCCCGCGGGAGGGTCCTCGACAGCGGGCCGCATGCGCACCAGTAAACCCTTCTCACGTGACGGTAGACGCGTGCGGCGTGCTGCGGCTGCTCCGTGTGGCACCATCGACGTCGCAATGAGCAGCATGAGCACCACCGCCCGCCAGCCCGTGCGCCTCGTCGTCGGGGCCGCCATCGTCGACGACCTCGTGCGGCCCACCCGGCTGCTCTCCGCCCGACGCACCGAGCCGGCAGCGCTCGCCGGGGGCTGGGAGCTGCCCGGTGGCAAGGTCGACGACGGCGAGTCGCCCCTCGCGGCCCTGCACCGTGAGGTGCTCGAGGAGCTCGGCGTACGCGTCCGGCTCGGAGCCCACCTGCCGGGACCCCTCCCGGGCAGCACCTGGCCGCTGGGCGACCGCTACGAGATGCTGGTGTGGCTCGCCGAGGTCGTCGAGGGCACCCCCGCGCCCATCGAGGACCACGACGAGCTGCGGTGGCTGGGGCTCGACGACCTGCGCGCCGTGGCGTGGCTGCCCGCCGATCTGCCCATCGTCGAGCAGCTCGAGGCCGTGCTCGCCCGCACCAGCAGCACCTGACGCCCCTCGCGCATCACCGTGACCGCCCACGCCGTGGTCAGGACCACCCCCGAAACCCTGAGAGACTGTTCCCCATGCCCATGAAGACCCGCGCGGACATCCGCAACGTCGCCATCGTCGCCCACGTCGACCACGGCAAGACCACCCTCGTCGACAAGATGCTCTGGCAGGCCGGCGCGTTCGGCGAGCACCAGCACGTCGACGAGCGCGCGATGGACTCCGGTGACCTCGAGCGTGAGAAGGGCATCACGATCCTCGCGAAGAACACCGCGATCCACTACACGGGCAAGGCGGCCTCCGACCGCGGTCTCGCCGACGGCGTCACCATCAACATCATCGACACCCCCGGCCACGCCGACTTCGGTGGCGAGGTCGAGCGAGGCCTGTCGATGGTCGACGGCGTCGTGCTCCTCGTCGACGCCTCCGAGGGCCCGCTCCCGCAGACCCGCTTCGTGCTGCGCAAGGCGCTCGCCGCGAAGATGCCGGTCATCCTCTGCATCAACAAGGTCGACCGCCCCGACTCGCGCATCGCCGAGGTCGTCGACGAGGCCTACGAGCTCTTCCTCGACCTCGATGCCACCGAGGAGCAGATCGACTTCCCGATCGTCTACGCCTCCGCGAAGGCCGGCCGCGCGTCGACCGAGCGTCCCGAGAACGGCGGCCTGCCGGACGGCGAGGACCTCGAGGCCCTCTTCGAGACGATCCTCGAGACCATCCCGGCGCCGACCTACGACGACGAGGCCCCGCTGCAGGCGCACGTCACCAACCTCGACGCGTCGAACTTCCTGGGCCGCCTCGCCCTCCTGCGCGTGCACAACGGCACCATCCGCAAGGGCCAGCAGGTCACGTGGTGCCGCCACGACGGCTCGCAGCAGCGCGTGAAGATCACCGAGCTGCTCATGACCGAGGCCCTCGAGCGCAAGCCCGCCGAGGAGGCCGGTCCGGGCGACATCATCGCCGTCGCCGGCATCCCGGAGATCACCATCGGCGAGACCCTGGCCGACGCCGAGAACCCGATCCCGCTGCCGCTCATCACGGTGGACGAGCCGGCCATCTCGATGACCATCGGCACCAACACCAGCCCGATGGTCGGCAAGGTGCGCGGCTCGAAGGTCACGGCGCGCATGGTCAAGGACCGCCTCGACAAGGAGCTCATCGGCAACGTGTCGCTGCGCATCCTGCCGACCGAGCGCCCCGACGCCTGGGAGGTCCAGGGCCGTGGCGAGCTCGCGCTCGCCATCCTGGTCGAGCAGATGCGCCGCGAGGGCTACGAGCTGACCGTCGGCAAGCCGCAGGTCGTCACGCGCGAGGTCGACGGCAAGGTCCACGAGCCCGTCGAGCGCCTCACCATCGACACCCCCGAGGAGTTCCTCGGTGCGATCACCCAGATCATGGCCGCCCGCAAGGGCCGCATGGAGCAGATGACCAACCACGGCACCGGCTGGATCCGCATGGAGTTCCTCGTGCCCAGCCGTGGCCTCATCGGCTTCCGCACCGAGTTCCTCACCGAGACGCGCGGCACCGGCATCGCGCACCACGTGTTCGAGGACTACGAGCCGTGGTTCGGCACCATCACGACCCGCACGAGCGGCTCGCTGGTCTCCGACCGCACCGGTGTCGTCACCTCGTACGCCATGGTCAACCTCCAGGAGCGCGGCGTCCTCTTCGTCGAGCCCACGACCGAGGTCTACGAGGGCATGATCGTCGGCGAGAACTCCCGCGCCGACGACATGGACGTCAACATCACGAAGGAGAAGAAGCTCACCAACGTGCGCGCCTCCTCCTCCGACAACTTCGAGAAGATCGTCCCGCCGCGCAAGCTCAGCCTCGAGCAGAGCCTCGAGTTCTGCCGCGAGGACGAGTGCGTCGAGGTGACGCCCGAGACCGTCCGCATCCGCAAGGTCGTCCTCGACGCCGGCGAGCGTGCTCGCACCGCCTCCCGCGCGCGGTCGGCGGCGAAGGCCGAGGGCTGACCGACCGGTGCGCGCCGTGGGACGCGGGCTGAGGAGGTCACTGGCCGTCGGGCTCGGCGCTGCCCTCCTGGCAGCCGGTGCCACGGCGTGCTCGGGCACGGGCGACACGTCGGCGCAGAGCGTCGTCCCGCCCGGCCCGGCGGCCGCGTCCGGTTCGTCGGCGTCGACGGGCGGGCAGCCCGGCGGCACCCTGCAGGTCCTCGTCGCCGGCACGATCGCGACGTGGGACCCGCAGCTGATGTACGTCGGCCCCGAGGCGTTCTTCGCCCAGCGCACCTTCGTCAGGGGCCTCACGGCATACGGCACCGGGACGCAGCAGCGCGAGGTGCAGGGCGACCTCGCGACCGACGCGGGCACGCCGTCCGACGGCGCGCGCTCGTGGAGCTTCACCCTCCGTGAGGGCCTGCAGTGGCAGGACGGCTCGCCGATCACCTGCGACGACGTGCGCCACGGCGTGGCCCGCACCTTCGACCGGCGCACCCACGTCGGCGGCACCAACTACGCCAGCTACCTGCTCGACATGCCCACGCGGGTCACCGCCGAGGGCCTCGAGAAGCCCGTGTACGCCGGCCCGTCGGACACCGCCCACCAGGCCGACTTCGACCGCGCCGTCTCGTGCAAGGGGCGCACCGTCACCTTCAGGCTGCGCGACGCCGAGCCGGACTTCCCGCACATCGTCGCGCTGCCCGAGTTCGCCCCGCGCAAGGCGTCGGCCGACACGAAGACCGACAAGGCGTCGTATGCCGTCATGTCGAGCGGGCCGTACCGCCTCGAGGCGCCGTGGGTCGTCGGCAAGGGCGGCACGTTCGTGCGCAACGAGCACTGGGACCCCCGCACCGACCCGATCCGGCAGGCCTACCCCGACGAGATCCAGGTGTCCTCGGGGCTCGGCGAGTCGGCTGTCATCCAGCGGCTGCTCAACCAGCAGGCCGACGACGCGTACGCCGTCTCGTGGGTGCAGGCGAGCCCGACGCTGCGCAACCAGGCCGGCACCGACCTCCAGGCCCGGCTCACCTTCCCCTACACGGGCAACGTCGACTACCTCGCTCTCAACATGCGCAGCAAGGCGTTGGCAGACCCGGCCGTGCGCAAGGCGCTCGCGGCCTCGACCAACCGCGCCACCTACGTCACGGCGACGGGCGGCGAGGGTGCCGGCACGCCGACCTGGTCGGTCCTGTCGCCGGCGGTCTACCCCGAGTCGGTGAAGCCGCCGGCCGGCACCGGCGTCGAGGGCGACCCCGAGGCGGCCCGCCGGATGCTCCAGCAGGCCGGCGTCAAGCTGCCCGTGAAGCTGCGCCTCGTCTACGCGCGCTCGGTGCTGGCCGACAAGGCGTATGCCGCCCTGGTCGCCGGTTGGGAGCGTGCGGGCTTCGAGGTCGAGCTCAAGGGCGTGGCACCCGAGGAGTACTACGAGGAGATCGAGAAGCCCACCTCGGTGGGCTCCTACGACCTCTTCCGTGGCGTGTGGACCCCCGACTGGCCGTCCGCGGGCGGAGTGCTTCCGGCCCTGTTCGACTCGCGCATCAACATCGACTCCTCCGGCCCCGGCCAGGACGTCGGCTACTTCTCGAGCGATCCCGTGAACGCGCTCATCGACAAGGCCGACGTGACGGCCGACCCCAAGGCCCGGGCCAAGGTGTGGGAGCAGGCCGACAGCACGATCCGCAGCCAGGTCGGCTACATCGCGCTGTCCGCGACCAAGGCCCTCTACCTGCACGGGGCGGGCGTCCGGTCCTACGAGGACCACGCCGTCGGCGGCATCGTCGACCTCGCCACCGTGTCGGTGCGCTGACCGGCGGACCGCGCCGAACCGACCGACCGAGAGGACACCCGTGCCGCGCCTGCTCTTCGTCCACGCCCACCCCGATGACGAGACCCTGACGTGCGGCGTCACCATGGCCCACCACGTCGCGCGCGGCGACGACGTGCACGTGCTGACGTGCACCCTCGGCGAGGAGGGCGAGGTCATCCCGCCGGCCCTCGCGCACCTCGAGGGGGACCCGTCCGACGCCCTCGGGCCCTACCGGCACGGCGAGCTGACGCTGGCCCTGTCGCGCATCGGCGCGTCGATGCACGTCCTGGGCGCCGAAGCGTGCGACCCGTCGGACGGGCGGCTCTCGCGCTACCGCGACTCCGGCATGGCCGGGTCGCCGGCGGCCGCCCGCACGGACGCCTTCGCGGCTGCCGACCTCGACGAGGCCGGCGCGCTCGTGGCCGACGTGCTGCGACGGCTGCGTCCCGACGTCGTCGTCACGTACGACGAGCACGGCGGCTACGGCCACCCGGACCACGTCCAGACCCACCGCGTCACCCGACGCGCCCTGCAGCTGCTCGACGCGTCCGAGCTTCCGGCCCGCACCTACGAGATCGTCACGCCCCTCGGGTGGGCACGTGAGGACCGCGCGTGGCTGGCGTCGGCCGACCCGGCGCTGCTGGACACCTCCGCGTGGTGGCACGAGCCCGGTCTCGGGGGAGTGGCAGGCGACGGAGGGCCGGCTGCGCCGGCGCTCGTCGTGCCCGCGGCGGACGACCCGTTCCCGCCCTCGGTCGTCGACGACGACACCGTGACCCACGTCGTGCGGGACGACGCGGCCCGCGCCGTGAAGAACCACGCCCTGCGGGCGCACGCCACCCAGGTGATCGTGGCGAGCGAGGACGTGCACGCCCTCTCGAACTTCATCGCGGTGCGCACGACGGGCCGCGAGGGCTTCCGTCAGGTCGACCCGCTCACCTGGCAGCCCACCGGCCGGCGAGGCACCGACCTCCTCGCCCAGCCCGATCGAGAGAACGCGTCGTAACGCGGGCACGTGACGCGGCGTTCTCTCGATCAGGCCTGGAGGACGAGACTCCGATCGAGAGAACGCGTCGTCACCGACCCTCGCAACCGCTCGCAATCGAGAGAACGCGTCGTCACCACCGATCGGCGGCAACGATCGCGTCACGGGGAAAACTCGGGGACGCGCCTCGCCGAAATGTCGGACCCGGGGCGTTACCTTCGTGGCACCCGATCCACCGACCGGAGAGCCGATGTCCGACGACCCGTACGTGCCGAGCCGTGACGATCGCAGCGAGCGACGGTCCACGGCGCTACGTCTCGTCGTCGCCCTCGTCGTGCTGGGCGGCGGCTACGCCGGGCTGTGCACGTGGTCGTCGCAGCACGTGCCGTCGGCGGTGTCGGTGGGCGGCATCCAGGTCGGGGGCATGACGCCCGAGACCGCCCGGGCGGCCATCGACAAGGGATCGCGCTCCCTGCTCGCGACACCGATCGCGCTGACCGTGCCCGGCCGCGCCGAGCCCGTCCAGGTGGTGCCGCGCGACGCCGGGCTGAGCGTCGACGCGGGCCGGTCCCTCGACGGGCTCACCGGTTTCACGCTCGACCCGCGGCGCGTCTGGGACAAGCTGACCGGGTCGGTGGAGGCGCCGCTGCTCACGAGCGCCGACGACGACCGCCTCACCGCCTACCTCGAGAAGCTGGCGCCCGGTGTGGCCGTGGCACCGGTCGAGGGGCGCGTGACCTTCCCCGGCGGCTCGGTCGCGGTGGACCTGCCGGTGCCCGGGCGCACCCTGGACATCGCAGCCACCAAGCTCGCCCTGCGCAAGGCGTTCCCCGAGTCGACGGAGGCGACCGCGGCGGTCCGTGAGACCGACCCCCAGGTCAGCGCCGAGACCGTCCAGCAGGCCGCCGACCAGTTCGGCAGCACCGCGATGTCACGGCCGCTGACCCTCGTCAGCGGAACCACCCGGGCCGTGCTCGCACCGGCGGAGTACGCCTCGATGGTGTCCGTGGTGCCCGACGGCGCCGGCGGGCTCAAGCCGGCCTTCGACGAGCCCGCCCTGACGAAGCTGGTGTCAACGAAGGTGCGGGCCACGACCAAGGCCGCGAGCAGCGCGCGCTGGGTCTTCGAGGCGGCCAACGGCAAGCCGCGCCTGGTCCCGTCGGTGGACGGCCTGGCGCTCGATGCGGACGCCGTCGGCAAGCGGGTCGTCGCCGCCATCTCCGGCACCAACCGCACCGTCGACGTCAGCCCGTCCGTCGCGCGGCCGCCGTTCACGACGGAGGACGCCCAGAAGGCCGGTGTCACGACGCTGGTCGTCGACTTCAAGAGCCCGTTCCCGACCAACGACACGACCCGCACGAACAACCTCGTCGTGGCGACGAAGCGCATCAACGGCACGTACGTGCCGCCGGGCGGCACCTTCAGCCTCAACGGGATCCTCGGCGAGCGGACCACCGACAAGGGGTACGCCGACGGCACCGTCATCATCAACGGCCGGTTGACGCGTGGCACGGGCGGTGGCATCAGCCAGGTCTCGACGGTGATCTACAACATGGCCTACTTCGCCGGGGCCGACATCCAGGAGTTCACCGCGCACGCCTTCTTCATCCCGCGCTACCCCGAGGGGCGCGAGGCGACGGTGTACTGGCCGACCGTCGACAACAAGTGGAAGAACGACACGCCCTTCGGGATGCTCCTGCAGACCTGGGTCGAGGGTGGCTACGTCCACGGACGTGTGTGGAGCACGAAGACGTGGGACATCAAGTCGGTCAAGGGGCCGCGGCGAAACGTCGTGCCGCCCAAGACGATCCGCAGCGACAGCCTCAAGTGCTACCCCCAGCAGCCGAACCCCGGCTTCGACGTGACGGTCACGCGGCAGTGGTTCCGCCACGGCACGACGGCGCTCGTGAAGAGCGAGTCGGTCCGCACGCACTACATCCCGGAGGACGAGGTCGTCTGCACCAACCCGGCCGCCACGCCTCCGTGACGGGCCGGGACCGGCCCTGCTGACGTCAGGCCGACGGCTTGGCCACGTAGGTGTACTCGTGGTGCACGGTGAAGCCGAGGTCACGCCAGAACGCGACGCCCGCTGCGTTGTCCTCCGAGACCTGGAGGTACATGGCCGGCATGTTGTTCTCGCGCGCCACCATGGCGGCCGCCGACACGATCGTGGTGGCGAGGCCCGTACGCCGGTGGTCGGGGTGCACCCACAGGCCGAAGATCCCCGCCCAACCCGGGTGGATCGCGAGGCGCGCCAGGCCGATGATCGTGTTCGTGTCCGGGTCGCGGACCGAGAGGAAGAGCTGGCCGTCGCTGCCGGTGAGCACGGCCTCGGTCGCGCCGGGCACGATCGAGCGCTGCTCGCCGTACGCGGTCAGCCAGTCGAGCTGCAGCTGCGCGTCTGCCGTGACCGGGGCGGACTGCTCGGTCAGCGGGGGGACCGCGGCGGAGAGCCCGGTCATGACGAGCACGCGCTGCCAGTTGTCGTGGCCGCCGCCGACCACGTAGCCGCGCTCGAGCAGCGCTGCGACGGTGGGCTGCTCGGTGGCGTCGAAGCCGGTCTCGCCGTGCACCTGGAAGATCGCGGGTCGCTCACGGTCGGCGTACCACTTCTCGGCGAAGTCGATGGCCCGCTCGACCGGCAGGCTGGGGTCGCCCACGACGAGCACCGAGTTGGCCCGCCCGGTGAAGCCGCCCGAGGCGCGCAGCACCCAGTCGCCGACGCCGCCGCGGTCGACCGCCTGCCAGCCCTTGGCCATGAGCTTCTCGAGGTCGTCCGCCGACACGCGCTCGTGCGGCCTGCCGGCGCGGCTCGCGGGCGGCGGCACGTCCTTGGCGGCGAGCACGTCGGCGCGGATGAGCTTCACGCGCTCGGTCTTCGTGTCGACGACGAGGAAGTCGGTGTTGCGGGCGACGAGCTCGCCGACGAAGTCGGTCGCGGCTGCACCCTCACCCTCCTCGAGGCGGTAGCGCACGACGACGCGGTTGCCGATGGTCAGGCCGGCGGTGAGGCGGTGCCCGGGGGTGTCGGTGCCGGCGGCAACGCTCGTCCCCGAGTCCCTCCCAGAGCCCCTCCCAGAGTCCGTCGGAGAGTCTGTCCGCGGGCCCGTGTCGGAGTTGGTCTCATCGGTGGGGCCGTGCGTGGGCTCGCCGTTCATGTCCGGCATACTAGGCGGTGCAGCAACTGCTCCCGAACGCTCCACAGGAGGTCCCGCTCCCCATGACCTACGTCATCGCCCAGCCTTGCGTCGACCTGAAGGACCGTGCCTGCATCGAGGAGTGTCCGGTCGACTGCATCTACGAGGGCAAGCGGTCGCTCTACATCCACCCCGACGAGTGCGTGGACTGCGGCGCCTGCGAGCCCGTGTGCCCCGTCGAGGCGATCTACTACGAGGACGACGTTCCCGAGCAGTGGGCCGACTACTACAACGCCAACGTCGAGTTCTTCAACGACCTCGGCAGCCCCGGAGGCGCGGCGAAGCTCGGCGTCATCGACAAGGACCACCCGCTCATCGAGGCCCTGCCCCCGCAGGAGCACGACGAGTGACGCTCGCCGGCGGGTCCGTGCGCGGGCTCGACCTTCCTGACTTCCCCTGGGACTCGCTCGCGCCCTACAAGGCGCGAGCGGTCGCGCATCCGGGGGGCATCGTCGACCTGTCCGTCGGCACCCCGGTCGACCCGACCCCCGAGGTCGTACGCCGGGCGCTGGCCGAGGCGGCCGACGCCCCCGGCTACCCGCTGACCATCGGCACCACCGATGTGCGCGAGGCCGTCGTCGAGTGGTTCGCGCGCCGACGGGGCGTCACGGGGCTCGGCACCGACGGCGTGCTGCCGACCATCGGCAGCAAGGAGCTCGTCGCCTGGCTGCCGACCCTCCTCGGCCTGCGCGCCGGAGACGTCGTCGGCATCCCGGCCGTCGCCTACCCCACCTACGACATCGGGGCGCGCATCGCCGGCGCCACTGCTGTCGTCGCCCAGTCGTTGACGAGCCTCGGGCCGCTCACGGCGGCGACGACCCCGAAGCTCCTGTGGCTCAACAGCCCCGGCAATCCCAACGGCCAGGTGCTCGGCGTCGAGCACCTGCGCAAGGTCGTCGAGTGGGCCCGCGAGCACGGCGTCGTGGTCGCGAGCGACGAGTGCTACGCCGAGCTCGACTGGCGCGAGGGCCAGTTCGGCACCTCGACGCCGAGCATCCTGCACCCCGACGTCTGCGGCGGCGACCACACGGGTCTGCTGGCGGTCTACTCCCTGTCGAAGCAGTCCAACCTCGCCGGCTACCGTGCGGCCTTCGTCGCCGGTGACCCCGCGATCATCGGCACCGTCCTCGAGGTGCGCAAGCACGCGGGCATGATCATGCCCACACCGGTGCAGCACGCGATGGCGGTGGCGCTGCGCGACGACGCGCACGTCGAGACGCAGCGGACGGCATACGCCCGCAGGCGCGAGCAGCTGCTCGCGGCAGTGACCCGCGCGGGACTGCGCGTCGACCACTCCGAGGCAGGGCTCTACCTGTGGGCGACCCGCGAAGAGGACTGCTGGACAATGGTTTCCGAGTTCGCCGACCGCGGCATCCTCGTAGCGCCCGGGTCGTTCTACGGCGCCGCCGGCGCCCGCCACGTGCGCATCGCGCTGACGGCCACCGACGAGCGCATCGCCGCCGCCTGCGAGCGCCTCTGACACCGAGCGTGACCCATGTCACCACGGGTCGCCGGGCGCACGTCCGTGGATGGACCTGTTTTCTCAGGGCGGAGCACGCTGGGGTAACGTCGCTCGCGGATACGTCCGGCGACTTTGGGCCGGAGTGACAGGAGGCGAGGAACAGTGACGAAGGCAGTGGACGCGACACTCAAGGTCGCAGACAAGGAACTCACGTTCCCGGGCGTCGACGCCGTGGAGGGCAACGACGGGCTCGGTGTGGGGTCCCTGCTGAAGGAGACCGGCCTCGTCACCTACGACGTCGGCTTCGTCAACACCGCATCGTGCAAGAGCGCGATCACCTACATCGACGGCGACCAGGGCATCCTGCGGTACCGCGGCTACCCCATCGCGGAGCTGGCCGAGAAGTCGACGTTCGTCGAGGTCGCCTACCTGCTCATCTACGGCGAGCTGCCGACCCCCGAGGAGCTGACGCGCTTCGAGGACTCGATCCGCCGGCACACGATGCTGCACGAGGACCTCCGCGCCTTCTTCAACGGCTTCCCGCGCGACGCGCACCCGATGCCCGTGCTCAGCTCGGCCGTCTCGGCGCTCGGCACGTTCTACCAGGACAGCCTCGACCCCTTCGACCAGGAGCAGGTCGAGATCTCGACCGTCCGCCTCCTCGCGAAGCTGCCGACGATCGCGGCGATGGCGCACAAGAAGAGCGTCGGCCAGCCGTACATGTACCCCGACAACTCGCTGTCGTTCGTCGAGAACTTCCTGCGCATGACGTTCGGCTACCCCGTGGAGCCCTACGAGGTCGACCCGACCGTCGCCAAGGCCCTGGACCTGCTCTTCATCCTGCACGCCGACCACGAGCAGAACTGCTCCACCTCGACGGTGCGCCTGGTCGGCTCCGCCCACGCGAACCTCTTCAACTCGGTCTCGGCCGGCATCCACGCCCTGTCGGGCCCGCTCCACGGCGGCGCCAACCAGGCCGTCCTCGAGATGCTCGGCAAGCTCCGCGAGTCGGGCGACGACCCGAAGAAGTTCATGGAGAAGGTCAAGAACAAGGAGGACGGTGTCCGCCTCATGGGCTTCGGGCACCGCGTCTACAAGAACTACGACCCGCGCGCCGCGATCATCAAGAAGGCCGCCGACGACATCCTCGAGAAGCTCGGCCAGAACGACCCGCTGCTCGAGATCGCCAAGGGCCTCGAGGAGATCGCCCTGGCCGACGACTACTTCGTCGAGCGCAAGCTCTACCCGAACGTCGACTTCTACACCGGCCTCATCTACAAGGCCATGGGCTTCGAGTCGAAGATGTTCACGGTGCTCTTCGCCATCGGCCGCCTCCCGGGCTGGATCGCCCAGTGGCGCGAGATGATGAACGACCCCGAGACGAAGATCGGCCGCCCGCGCCAGATCTACACTGGCGAGGCCGAGCGCAGCTACCCCGCCTGAGCGTCGGCTCGACCGGATCCATCCGATGCCCCCGCCCCGCAAGGGACGGGGGCATCGGCATGATGGGGTGATGGCCAAGTACCTCGTCAACGACGCGGCCGTCGCCCGGTGCCGCGAGCTCATCGACGCCCGGCAGTACGTCCTCGACAGCGACTGGGGGCAGGTCCAGCCGGGGGCCGAGGCGCAGAACGCGTACCTCGAGAAGCACTCCTGGGACGAGTACGCGGCGTGGCACCTCGGGCTCACCGAGGGCGCGAACGACGAGACGAAGGCGCGCTACGCGTTCGTCTACGGCGACCTGCGTCGGGTCCATCGCACGGCGCTCATCGCCTGCGTCTACCGAGCGTCGGAGTGGCGGCACAAGGACGTCGAGCTGGCGGCGCACGACCTGCTCCAGCACCTCGACAAGGTCACCGGCTGAGGTCCGCCCCTCACCGGCCCGATCCGGTATGCCGTCAGCCGAGCGTGACGGTGACCGTCGTCCCGGCCGTGCCCTGCGACCAACCCTCGTCGCCGCGGTCACGGTCCCACGCGCGGTCGCCGATCGACACGGACGTGACGCCGTACATCTCGGCGCGGGCGACCGACCAGTGCGCGACCGCCCAGGCGATGGTCGCGTCGCCGGCCGAGACGGTGACCTTCCCGTCGCGGGCCTTCGCGGAGGTGACTCCCATCTGCTGCGACAGGTCGCCGACCACCCGGGAGGGGGAGACCGACTGCTTGACGGCGTCGAGACGACAGGTGAGTCCGGCGGGGGAGTGGCCCGTCAGCGTCGAGGCGAGCACGCGGCCCTGGCCCTCGTGGTCACGGTAGGCCTCGGGGAAGCCGCTCTTCTGAACGCGCTGGGCGATCTTCGTGATGTCGGCCGTCTCGTAGCCCTTGTACTTCTCGAGGGCGTCGTAGAACCGGTTCGTCGCGTAGACGGGGTCGAGGATCTGCTTCTCGGTGCCCCAGCCCTGGCTCGGCCGCTGCTGGAAGAGGCCGACCGAGTCGCGGTCGCCGTAGCGCAGGTTGCGGATCTTCGACTCCTGGAAGGCGGTCGTGAGCGCGATGGTCGCTGCTCGCGGGGGCATGTCCCGCTTCACCGACAGCGCCGAGATGAGCGCGGCGTTGGCCGTCTGGTCGGGGTCGAAGGTCTCGGTCACGCCGGAGGCCTTGATGGTGCACTGCGGGTTGACGACGCTGGAGATGAGCAGGCGGGCCGCGAACCACCCTGCTCCGCCCACGAGTGCGACGACGACGAGCAGGGTCACCCAGCGGCGTCGGCGGCGCGCGGGGGTCTGCCCGCGCGATGACCCGCGGCCGCGGGATTCGGCGAGGGTGGGGCCCGGTCGGGTCGTCGGCATGGGGTCCTCAGGTGGTCCGGCTCTGGTCTGAACCGGTCGAAGGGGAGCGGGGGTCGGTTCAGTCGTTGGCGTGCAGCGCGGCGTTCAGGGTGATGCCCGTGCCCTTGCGGTCACGGGCCTCGACGGCACCGCTGACGCTGTTGCGGAGGAACAGGATGTTGCTCGATCCCGACAGCTCCTTGGCCTTGACCACGGACCCGTCGGGAAGCGTCACCTTGGTCCCCGCCGTCACGTAGAGCCCGGCCTCGACGACGCAGTCGTCGCCGAGAGCGATGCCGATGCCGCCGTTGGCTCCGACCAGACAACGCTCACCGATGCTGACGCGTTCCGTGCCGCCGCCCGAGAGCGTGCCCATGATGGACGCGCCGGCGCCGATGTCGGACCCGTCGCCGACGACGACGCCCTGCACGATGCGGCCCTCGACCATCGACGTGCCGAGGGTGCCGGCGTTGAAGTTGCAGAAGCCCTCGTGCATGACCGTGGTGCCGGGGGAGAGGTGGGCGCCCAGGCGTACGCGGTCGGCATCGGCGATGCGCACGCCCTGCGGGACCACGAAGTCGGTCATGCGCGGGAACTTGTCGACGCCGTAGACCGCGACGTGCTGCCCCCGGGCCCGCAGGCGCAGCCGGGTCTGCTCGAAGCCCTCGACCGCGCAGGCGCCGGCGCTCGTCCAGGCGATGTTCGGCAGGGCGCCGAAGACGCCGTCGAGGTTGATCGTGTTGGGGGCGACGAGGCAGTGCGAGAGCAGGTGCAGGCGAAGGTACGCGTCGGGGGCGTCGGCGGGGGCGGCGTCGAGGTCGATCTCGACGAGCCGCACCTCGGTGCGCACGCGCCGGGCCTCGTCGGTGCCGACCAGGGCCTCGAGCCCCTCCGGCACCGCCGCGTCACCGGGTGCCGCACCCAGCGCGGGCTGCGGGAACCAGGTGTCGAGCACCTGCCCGTCGTCCGTGATCGTCGTCAGTCCGTGACCCCATGCGCTGCGCTCCGACATGGCGGCAAGGATATGGGGCAGCGCCGCGGGTCGGCACACGCACCCGCGGAGCGGACTCCGGCGCCCGCCCGCAGCACGGGGCGGCTAGCCTCTCACGTATGCCGTCGACCCCGCTGCCCGCCGACCAGACCTCCGCGACCGGCCCGGTCCTCGACCTCGGCGCCGACGTCACGACCCTCACCGCGGCGATCTGCGACATCGAGTCGGTCAGCCAGGACGAGGAGGCGCTCGCCGACGCGATCGAGGCGGCACTGCGTCCGCTCGCGCACCTCGAGGTGACCCGCGACGGCAACACCGTCGTCGCCCGCACCTCCCTCGGGCGCGAGGAGCGCGTCGTGCTCGCGGGCCACATCGACACGGTGCCGCTGACCGACGTCCCCAACCTTCCGACGCGCCGCGTCGACGACGTGCTGTGGGGCCGCGGCACCGTCGACATGAAGGGCGGCGTCGCCGTCATGCTCCGCATCGCGGCCGAGGTCACCGAGCCGGCCCGCGACCTCACCTTCCTCTTCTACGAGTGCGAGGAGATCGACGGGAAGTTCAACGGCCTGGCCCGGCTCGCCCAGACCTCTCCCGAGCTGCTGGTCGGAGACTTCGCCGTGCTGCTCGAGCCGACCAACGGGGCCATCGAAGGGGGCTGCAAGGGCACGCTCCGCGTCGAGATCACGACCAAGGGCATCGCCGCGCACTCCGCCCGCCCGTGGAAGGGGCACAACGCGATCCACGACGCCGCTCCCGTCCTGGCGCGCCTCTCCGCCTACGAGGCCGAGACCATCACCGTCGACGGCCTCGACTACCACGAGGCCCTCCAGGCCGTGGGCATCTCCGGCGGCATCGCGGGCAACGTCATCCCCGACCGGTGCGTCGTCACCGTCAACTACCGCTACGCGCCCGACAAGAACGCCGACGAGGCGCTCGCCCACGTGCGCCAGGTCTTCGACGGGTTCGACGTCGAGCTCACCGACGCCGCCGACGGCGCCCGTCCCGGCCTGCTCCTTCCGGCGGCCAAGGCCTTCATCGACGCCCTCGGCGTGCCGGTCAGCGCCAAGGAGGGGTGGACCGACGTCGCCCGCTTCTCGACGCTCGGCATCCCCGCCGTCAACTACGGACCCGGCGACCCCAACCTGGCCCACATGGACGACGAGCGCTGCCCCGTCGGACAGTACGCCGACGCCGAGGCCGCGCTGCTGCGCTGGCTCGCATAGCCGCGCCGCATAGGGTTGTCGGTGTGACCGACGAACAACCCGACCCCCGCCTGCCCGCGGAGCCGCGAGAGGACCGCCGCCAGACCGGACCGGTGACCCTGCGGCGTCACAAGGTGCCCCGCACCACCACCGACCAGCGCCTGCTCGAGGCCCACCAGCGCACCGACTGGCTGCATGCCGACCCGTGGCGGGTCATGCGCATCCAGTCGGAGTTCGTCGAGGGCTTCGGCGCCTTGTCCGAGCTCGGCCCGGCGGTCGCCGTCTTCGGTTCCGCCCGCACGCGACCTGACGACGCGGCATACGCCATGGGGGTCGAGGTCGGGCGCCTGCTCGTCGAGGAGGGCTACGCCGTCATCACCGGCGGTGGCCCCGGCGCGATGGAGGCGGCGAACCGCGGCGCGTTCGAGGCGAAGGGCACCTCGGTCGGGCTCGGCATCGAGCTGCCCTTCGAGACCGGCCTCAACGAGTACGTCGACCTCGGCATCAACTTCCGCTACTTCTTCGCCCGCAAGGTCATGTTCCTCAAGTACTCCCGCGGGTTCATCGTGCTGCCCGGCGGGTTCGGCACGCTCGACGAGCTCTTCGAGGCGCTGACGCTGGCGCAGACCCAGAAGGTCACCGAGTTCCCCGTCGTGCTCATGGGCAGCGAGTACTGGCAGGGCCTGCTCGACTGGCTGCGCACGACGGTCCTCGACAACGGCATGATCACCCCCGACGACGTCGACCGGCTCGTCGTCACCGACGACCCCCACGAGGCGGTCAAGCTGATCCGCACCTACGAGGAGCCGCGCACGTGAAGTGGTTCATCCTCCTCGTCGGGATCGTCGTCCTGTGCCTCGTCGTCGCCCTCCTGCTCGGGCTCGCCGGCGGCGGGCTCGGGCGCGCGAGCTCGAGCCTGAGCCACGAACCGCTGCCCGACGAGCCGCTCGCCGACACCGACTTCGACGACCTCGTCTTCGACGTCGGTGCCCGCGGCTACCGGATGAGCCAGGTCGACGGCGTGGTCGACCGGCTGCGCCGCGAGCTGCGCGAGAAGGACGAGGAGATCGCCGTGCTGCGGGGCGCACACGTGCGAGCTGAGAACGACGGTGCGGCTGCCGAGGCGTCCCCGGAGGCGGAGCCAGCAGACGACGCGGCCGCCGAGCCGATCACCGAGCCCGCACCGGAGCCGGGCGAGGAGCGGACCGCGGAACCCGTCCGCGACCCCGACCCCAGCCCGACCCCGACCCCGGACCCGGTCGCGGAGTCCGGGACGCGAGTCGACGACGAGGGCGGCGCGCGTGCGACGTCCGCCCCGACCGGCGGGCACGAACGCACCCCATGACCGTGGTCCACCCGCTGCGCCCCCCGACCTCACGACGC
The DNA here is from genome assembly GCF_054783315.1 of Terrabacter koreensis. Lineage (NCBI taxonomy): Bacteria > Bacillati > Actinomycetota > Actinomycetes > Micrococcales > Intrasporangiaceae > Terrabacter > Terrabacter koreensis. The sequence goes on from NZ_BAAGQU010000004.1 coordinate 839,199, forward strand.
GTCTTCATCGGCTGGGTGCTCGCCGCGTACGCGCTCGCCCGGGTCGTGTCGACGACCATCCTGCTCGTGGTGCTGCCCCGGCAGGTGCCGAGCAGCATGACGGGCGGCGACGGGGTGCCGGTCACGTTCTTCTCGTTCACCGCGCTGTGGGACGGCGAGTGGTACGGCAAGATCGCCGCAACCGGCTACCCCGACGTGCTGCCGATCGGTGACTCCGGCCGGGTCGGCCAGAACCCGTGGGCCTTCTACCCCCTCTTCCCGATGCTGTCGCGGGCCGGCATGACGCTGACCGGTCTCGACTTCCCGACCGTCGCCTCCAGCATCGCGCTGGTCTGCGGCGTCGGCGCCGCGGTCCTCATGGGTCTGCTGCTGCGTCCGCGCATCGGCGACCCGGCGGCATACCTCGTCGTCGCCCTGTGGGCGAGCTTCCCGGCGTCGGTCACGCTGCAGCTCGCCTACACCGAGTCGCTCGCGATGCTGCTGCTCGTCGGCTACCTCTACGCGCTCTCGCGGGAGAGATGGCTCGTCGCCACCGCGGTCGCGCTGCTCACCGGCCTGTCCCGGCCGATCGCGGCACCGTTGGGGCTCGTGACCCTCGTGGTCGTGGTGATGCGGTGGCGCAGGCGGCGCGAGGCGCCGATCTCGACCGGCACGTACGCGTCCATGCTCGCCTCGCTCGTCGGCTGCGGCGTCGCCGGGCTGTTGTGGCCCGCGATCGCGTGGTGGCGCACCGGGTCGAGCTCGGCCTACACCGACACGATGGCCGCCTGGCGCAGCTACGACACGGTCGAGCTGTTCGTGCCCTACATCGACCGGCTGCAGGACGCCACGTGGGGGCCGTGGCTCGTCGGCGGTCCGATCGTCGTGCTGCTCATGGTCGCCGGCCCGTGGGCCCGCAACCTCGGCGCCGACCTGCGCACCTGGACGCTGGGCTACACCTTCTACCTCATCGCCTCGCTCGACCCCTTCACGAGCATCTTCCGTTACCTCCTGCCGCTCTTCCCGCTGCTCGTCGTCGTGCTCGGCGCCGGCTGGGGCGACCGGCGCGGCAACACGTGGCGGCGCCTGCTGTGGCGGTTCGTGCCGCTGCTGCTCGCCTTCGTCGCGGGCCAGTACTGGTGGACCGAGGTGCTCTGGCGCTACGTGCCGTCGCCCAACGGCGACTTCCCCCCGTAACCAGTTCGACGACGGGCTGATGATCGGGCACCTCGTGTGGTGATGACCACCCCGGACGCCGGACCATCACGCGAACCATGCGCCAGAAGCCCGCTTTGTCCACACCCCTCTCCGAACGAGCAGGGTGATCCACAACCAGGAGCAGGGGCAAGTGGTGGACCCGGCCCCGGGGCCACCCTGAGGCATGGCACTCACTGCAGCGGCGACAGCACTGGCCGAGTCCCAATGGGGTGTCGTGACCCGTCGCCAGCTCCTCGGAGCTGGCGTCAGCCGCGAGACGCTGCGGTGGCGCATCGGCCGCGACTGGCGCCTGGTGCTCCCGGGGGTCTACGTGCTGCAGACCGGCCTGCCCACGCTCCAGCAGCGACTCGTCGCGGCACAACTCCTGGCGGGAGAGGACGCCTGGCTGGCCGGCTCGAGCGCCGCTGCCCTGCACGGCATCCGGGCCTGTCCGGTGACGACGCCGATCAGGGTTCTCGTGCCGGCGCCCCGTCGGTCTCGCCGCATCGCATGGGCCGACATCCGGAGCACGACCTTGGGCGGGGAGCCTCTGGTGTCGCGAGGCCCCCTTCGCCTCGGCTGCCTGGCGCGCGCGGTGGTGGATGCCGCCTCCGAGACTGCAGACGGTCGAACCGCTCGCGCGATCTTCATCGAGGCGGTGCAGCGCCGTCTCGTACGGCTCGACGACCTCGAGCACTGGGTGGACGCGCGGGGCCGAGCCGGGTCGGTTCGGCTGCGCCGCATGCTCGACGAGGTGGCGGCCGGCGCGTGGTCTGTGCCCGAAGCCGACCTGCTCGCCCTGGTGAAGAGCTCGCGCACTCTCCCTCGACCCATGGCCAACCCCCTGCTCGCTGGACCCTCCGGTGAGGTGCTGACCTCGCCCGACCTGTGGTTCGACGAGGTCGGGATGGCGGTGTTGGTCCAGTCCCGGACCTTCCACGCCAACGGCCTTGACTGGGACGCCACCGTCGAGGCCGGCTCGGACCTGTCAGCCCTCCGCGTGGTGGTCATCGGGGTCACTCCGGCCGCGCTCGCCCGTGACCCGGCCGCGCAGCTGGCTCGCATCGAGCGCGCCCACGCGAACGCCGTGCGCACCGGCACGAGAGCGCCGGTGGTTGCGACGGAACGAGGCGCCATCCCTCTCGGGCGAGCGTGCTGAGCGGGACGCACGCCAGCCTCCAGACCGCGTCAGGTGCCGGTGTAGGTCGGGGCCTGCTTGGCGAGGAAGGCATCGACCGCCGCACGGTGGTCGTTGCTCGCCCCGGTGAGGGCCATCAGCTCGGCCTCGTTGGCGAGGGCGTCCGCCAGGTCGGCGCTCGCGGAGTAGGCGACCGCGCGCCGGATCGAACCGTAGGCCAGGGTCGGGCCGTCGGCGAGTTGCCGGGCAAGATCGCCGGCCGCGGTCTCGAGCTCGTCGGCCGGCACGACCCTCGTCACGAGCCCCAGCGCCAAGGCCTCGTCGGCCGGGACGGTGCGCGGCATCAGCAGCAGCTCCTTGGCGCGCGCCGGCCCGACGAGGCGGGGGAGCGACCACGACGCGCCGGAGTCGCACGAGAGCGCGATCCCCGCGAACGAGGTGTTGAGGCCGGCCAGGTCGGAGGCGATGCGGAAGTCGCAGGCGAGCGCGAAGCTGAGCCCGGCGCCGGCCGCCACCCCGTTGAGCGCCGCGACGACCGGCTTGTTCATCGTCGACAGGGCGATGACGATCGGGTTGTAGTGGTCGGTGACCGTGGTGGCGAGCGTGGAGCTCGGGTCGCCGAGGCTGCGCACGTGCTCCTTGAGGTCCTGACCGACGCAGAAGGCGCGCCCGCTGCCGGTCAGCACCACGCAGCGGACCGCGGGGTCCTCGCCGACCTCGCGCAGCGCCGCCACGAGGGCGTCCTTGAGGGCGTTGTCGAGGCTGTTCATGGCATCGGGTCGGTTGAGCCGCAGCCACGCGACGCCGTCGGTCACCTCGACGAGCAGGGGTGTGGGGGAGTCGGGGCTCTCGGCGGGACGGCGGTCGTCGGCGGTCTCGGTCATGGGCGTCACTCTGTCCCAATCCGTCCCGGCGGGGAAGCGGGACGGGCTCCGCAATGCCCTGACGTGCGGACTCTCACATCCCCAATTAGGTCTCGCAAACGAGACACGGAATAATGGGACCAAAGACCGAGGATTCCTAGGGAAGGGGAACCATGGCAGCAATGAAGCCGAGGACCGGCGATGGCCCGCTCGAGGTCGTCAAGGAGGGCCGCGGCATCGTGCTGCGGATGCCCCTTGAGGGCGGTGGCCGGCTCGTCGTCGAGATGACCCCCGACGAGGCTGCAGCTCTGCGTGACGCGATCCAGGGTTGTGACGGCGTCAGCTGACCCCTCGCCCGATCCAGGTTCGACGGCCCCTGACCGCCAGGTCGGGGGCCGTTTCGCGTCCCCGGCCACATCCACCCGGCCCGGTCCACCGATCACGTATGCCGCCCGGCCCGCCGGGCGGCATACGTGATCTATCGCTTCACGGCGACGAGCAGGCCCTCGCCGACGGGCAGCAGGGACACGGCGAACTGGTCGTGGTCGCGGATGGCGCGGCCGACGTCGCGCAGGGTGCGGGTCTCTGTGTCGCGGTTGGCGGGGTCGGACTCCTTGTCGCTCCACGTCATGACGAGCGTGCCACCGGGGCGCAGCAGGCGCGTGGCCTGGGTGAGGTAGTCCGGGTACTCCTGCTTGTCGGCGTCGACGACGACGAGGTCGTAGGCGGCGTCGGTCATGCGGGGGAGCACCTCGAGAGCACGCCCGGCGATGACACGGGTGCGCTGGTGGGCGATGCCCGCGGCCGCGAACGCCTCGCGGGCGGCGCGCTGGTGCTCGGTGTCGAGGTCGATGGTCGTGAGGATGCCGTCGGCGGGCATGCCGCCGAGCAGCCACAGGCCGGAGGCGCCTGCGCCGGTGCCGATCTCCATGACCGCCTTGGCGCCGATGGCGGCCGCGAGCATCTGCAGCACCGACCCCACGCCGTTGCCGACCGACTCGGCGCCGAGCTCCTCACCTCGCCGGCGGGCCTCGTCGACGTGCTCGCTCGCGGCGACGAACTCCTCGGCGTGCGACCAGGCTGCGACCTTCTGGGTGCTCATGTCCGTCACCCTACTGTGACCGGATCGACGACTTCGGCTGCCTCTCGTGCCCGATCGGGTAAGGATCGGGTCATGGACGAAGCGGACCGGCCGACCACAGAGCACCGGCGCCCCGAGGGCCTCGACGACGCGACCGTGGAGGCGCTCGGCAAGCTCTCCGAGGCCCTCGAGGTCGTCGAGGACGCACGCGGGCACCTCTACGGCTTCCACCGCCTGACCGGGATGGCCGACCTGGCGCTCGGCGAGGCCGTGGACCTGCTGCGCGACGCGGGGCACGCCGAGCTGGCCGAGCAGGTCTCCACCGAGCTCGTGGGGCGCAACGTCATCGAGGGCCGCTGGACCTTCCAGGTCGTCGAGGAGTACGACGACGGCTACTACGCGACGTTCAAGCGGCTCGAGGCGCTCGCCCGCGACGACCTCGCCGGCGGCCGCCGACACCTCTTCGAGGCCGAGATGAAGGAGGACCGTCGCACCCACGGCCGGCGCCATCACGAGGCCGTCCCGCACGACGGATCCGAGCAGTCGCCGTGACCGTCGGTCCGCGCCACACCGAGCACGACCCACAGGCGATCCACAGGTTCCGGCTGGCGCCCCGACAGCCGGAGTCGGGACGATCAGTGGGAACGAATCGAACATCGACGGCGTTATGTCGATGAACCGTCCCCGTGAAAGGCCCTGCCCCCAGTGAGCACCAGCGTGACGTCCACCTCTCCCGCCCCCGGGGAGCAGGCCGACTCGACATGGACGCCTCCCACCTGGGAGGAGATCGTGGAGCAGCACTCGGCCCGCGTCTACCGCCTGGCCTACCGCCTGACGGGCAACCCCCACGACGCCGAGGACCTGACGCACGACGTGTTCGTGCGCGTCTTCCGCTCCCTGCACTCCTACCAGCCCGGCACGTTCGAGGGCTGGCTGCACCGCATCACCACGAACGTCTTCCTCGACAAGATGCGGCGCAAGCAGCGCATCCGCTTCGACGCCCTCCCGGACGACGCCGCGGGCCGCCTCCCGAGCTTCGAGAAGGGCCCGGAGCAGACCTATCACGACGCCCGTTTCGACGACGACGTGCAGCGGGCCCTCGACGCGCTCGCCCCGGAGTTCCGCGCCGCCGTCGTCCTGTGCGACATCGAGGGCCTGTCCTACGAGGAGATCAGCGCGACGCTCGGCGTCAAGCTGGGCACCGTGCGCTCGCGCATCCACCGCGGCCGCGCCCAGCTGCGCGAGGCCCTCGCCCACCGGGCCCCCGAGGTCGCCGCTGCGGCCCGCCCCGCCAAACCCGGCACGCGAACCGGCCGCGCCGGCCTGCGCCTTCCCGGTCGTCGAGTCGCGGCGAGCACGCGCTGATGGGGCCGGGGTGATGTCGTGACGCCGCACCTGAAGGGACACGTACGCGCGTACGTCGACCGTGCGCTCCCGCCTGCGCTCCTGCACCTCTACGACAAGCATGTCGTGTGCTGCACGTCGTGCCGCGCCGCCGCCGACCAGGAGCGGCGCATCGTCGCGTCGCTGCGGGCCGACACCGGCGTGCCGATGAGCCTGCGCACCTCGCTCATGGGGCTCGCCGCGGCCGCACCTGCGCAGTCCGCGCCGGGGACCGACGCGCCGCGCGTGCCGATGCCGCCCCTCGGCTTCCGTATGCCGTCGACGCCGTCCTACGAGCCCGTGCCCACCGTGCGGCCGACCGCCCCCGCCCTGCACCGCTCGCCCATGCGCGCCGCGGTGGTCGCCTCGATCGCCGCCGGCGCCTCCGTGGCCGCGGCGTGGGGCCTGGCCATCACGCCCGTCCCGGGCACCCGGGCGGCCGTGGTGCGTCCTCCCGTCGCGAACCTCGGTGCCACCGTCGGCTCGTCCAACCTCGGTGGCACCGCGCTGCCGGCAGCGCGCGTCACGAACCGCGACGCGCAGCGCAGCACCGAGGCCGCCAGCCGCTCGGCCTACTGGGTCGTGACCACCCGCGTCGTCAACCGTGCGCCCACGCCGTCCGGTGCGCGGGCCCTCCTGCGCGGCGCCGACGTCAGTTCGGCACAATCGAGCCCATGACCGACGAGTCGACGACGCCGGACCGCGAGCCGACCCCGGCCCCTGCCGCAGGGGTGCCCGAGCCCGCTTCACCCGCGCGACCCGCCGAGCAGGACGCCGTCGCCGCAGCACCTGCCCCGGACCGTGAGCCGACCGGCATCATCGACCTGCACGACACCCGGGCCATCCCGGCTGGACCAGCGGCCCAGCCGGGCCCGCCCGCGTCCGCCTCCGCCCCTCAGCCGGAGCCCCCCACGGGTGGCTCGACCGGCTCGATGCCGGGCGGTCGCGGCGACGACAACGGTGACGACGCCTGGTTCGACGTCTTCGGTGGCGAGCACCCGGGCGAGGGTGCCGGGGTCCCGGCCAGGGCCGACTCGTCCTGGGGCAGCGACCGCGCCGACGCCAGAGCCGATCAGGCGCACCGTTCCGCCTACGCACCTCCGGCGCACGACGGTGACCCGAGCACGCCGGTGGCCGCCCCTGCGGCCGGCCCGGCCACCGCTGACGATGCCGCAGCGGCAGCGAGCGGGGCCGCGAGCGCCGGCGCGACGGCATACGCAAGTGGTGGCCCCCAGGGCTGGACCTACGGGTCACCCTCCGCCGGACCCTCGGCCGGCGGCGTGCTGCTGACCGACGATCCTCCCGCCCCGGCCCGCCGGCGACGCGGTCGACTCGTCGCGGCGGTGGCAGGGCTCTGCCTGCTCTCGGGACTCGTCGGCGGAGTGGCCGGCCAGCTCGCCGAGGACCGCATCAACACCGGCACGTCCACGCTGCCCGAGCCCGGCCCCGGTGCGACCGCGCGACCGCCCGGCTCGGTCGCCAACATCGCCGCGGCCGCCCTGCCCAGCGTCGTCACGATCAAGGTCGACGGCGGCAGCGAGGGGTCGGCCACCGGGTCGGGCTTCGTCATCGACAAGAAGGGGCACGTGCTGACGAACAACCACGTCGTCGCGGCGGCCCCGGGCGGCGACATCGAGGTCGTGCTCAGCAACGGCGACGCGCAGAAGGCCACGATCGTCGGCCGCGACACCAGCTACGACCTCGCGGTGCTGAAGATCGCGCGCACCGACCTGACCCCCCTGCGGCTCGGGCCCTCCGACAAGGTCGTCGTCGGCGACCAGGTGATCGCCGTCGGGGCGCCGCTCGGGCTCGACCAGACCGTGACCACCGGCATCGTCAGCGCGCTCAACCGGCCGGTCAGCGCCGGCGAGGGTCCCGAGTCCTCGTTCATCAACGCGATCCAGACCGACACGGCCATCAACCCCGGCAACTCGGGTGGCCCCCTGCTCGACATGAGCGGCGACGTCATCGGCATCAACAGCGCCATCGCCCGGGTCCCGGGCACCACCGGCTCCACCGGCGGCAGCATCGGGCTCGGCTTCGCCATCCCTAGCGACCAGGCCCGGCGCACCGCCGACCAGCTCATCGCGACGGGCAAGGCCACCCACCCGATCATCGGCGTCTCGCTCGACCGCACCTTCTCCGGCGACGGCGCCCAGGTGTCCGACGCGCCCGGCGCCGTGACGGCCGGCGGCCCCGCCGCCAAGGCCGGCGTCAAGGCCGGCGACGTCGTCGTCGGCTTCGAGGGCAAGCGCATCCGCACGCCCGACCAGCTCATCGTCTCCATCCGGGCGCGGGCCGTCGGCGACACGGTGAGGCTCAAGGTCGAGCGCGGCGGTCAAGAGATCGAGCTGACCATGAAGCTCGAGGCCGATCCGGGCAAGTAGTCCCCGCGCGGCCGACGGCTGGCCGCCGACATAGGATGGCGGCGCCGAGACGCGCTGGAAGCGAGGGACTGTGTTCGACATCAACGGGTGGGAGCTGATCCTGCTCGCTCTGCTCGCGATCCTCATCCTCGGTCCCGAGCGACTGCCCGAGTACGCCGCCAAGTTCGGCAAGTTCGTCCGCCAGGCGCGCACGATGGCCGACCGGGCGAAGCAGCAGCTCAAGGACGAGATGGGGCCGGAGTTCTCCGACGTCGACTGGAAGGCCTACGACCCGCGCCAGTACGACCCCCGGAAGATCGTGCGCGACGCGCTGGCCTCGCCCCCCGACGAGGACGAGCCGACGCCTGCCGTCGACAAGCCGGTCAGCACCCCGAAGTGGCACGACCCGACCGTGCCGACGCCCTGGGACGACGAGGCCACGTGACGGCTCGCCGGGCGGCCCGACCAGGCTCACGGTAGGTCTCCGGGACCCGAGCGCGGCGACTGTCGTCCCGTCCCGCCCCATGGCGTCGAGAAAGGCGATCCGCCCGTGGGGCGGATCGCTTTATCGATGAAGAGGCAGCTGGGCCCTGCTCCATCAATCGAGAGAACAGTTCGTCCGAGGACGAGCTGTTCTTTCGATCGGAGAAGGGAGGGCGCGGGTCAGCGGCCGGCGGGCGTGAGGCCGAGGCTGCGACCGGCGAGGCCGCGGGCGCGGGTGCCGAGCCCACGGGCGATGCCGCGCAGCGCGACCCCGGCAGCCGAGTCGGGCTCGCCGAGCACCACGGGCGTGCCGGTGTCGCCGCCCTCGCGCAGGCGCGTGTCGAGGGGGATCTGACCGAGCAGCTGCACCGGCGCACCGATGCTCTTGGACAGCGAGTCGGCCACGGCCTGACCGCCACCGGAGCCGAAGATCTCCTGGCGGGTGCCGTCGGGCAGCTCGAGCCAGCTCATGTTCTCGATGACGCCGGCAACCCGCTGATGGGTCTGCAGCGCGATCGAGCCGGCCCGCTCGGCGACCTCCGCGGCCGCCTGCTGCGGCGTCGTCACGACGAGGATCTCGGCAGTCGGGATGAGCTGCGCGACCGAGATGGCGATGTCGCCGGTGCCGGGCGGCAGGTCGAGCAGCAGCACGTCGAGGTCGCCCCAGAAGACGTCGCCGAGGAACTGCTGCAGGGCCCGGTGCAGCATCGGGCCGCGCCACACGACGGGCTGGTTGCCGGGCACGAACATGCCGATCGAGATGACCTTCACGTCGTGGCTGATGGGGGGCAGGATCATGTCGTCGACCTGCGTCGGGCGCTGCTCGACGCCGAGCATGCGCGGCACCGAGAAGCCGTAGACGTCGGCGTCGACGACGCCCACCCGCAGACCCTGCTCGGCCATCGCGGCAGCGAGGTTCACGGTCACCGAGGACTTGCCGACGCCGCCCTTGCCGGACGCGACGGCATACACCCTCGTGAGGCTCTTGGGCTTGGCGAAGGGGATCTCCTTCTCGGGGGCCCCGCCACGCAGCTGCGCGCGCAGCTCGGCGCGCTGCTCGTCGCTCATGACGTCGAGCTCGACCTCCACGGAGGTGACGCCCTCGAGGGCCAGGAGCGCGTTGCTCGTGTCGCGGGTCAGCGTGTCCTTCATGGGGCAGCCCGACACGGTGAGGAAGATCGCGAGGTCCACCTTGCCGGCGTCGTCGATCTCGACCGACTTGACCATGCCGAGCTCGGTGATCGGCTTGCGGATCTCGGGGTCGTTGACCTTCGACAGCGCCGTGAGCATGGCGTCGCGGCTGGGCAGAGCGGGGACAGACATGTCCTCCATCGTATGCCGCCGTGCGGGGCCTCCCGACCACGCCCGCTGTCTACCGCGACACACCGCGAGGGTGTGACAGACCGCGAATCGGTGCGGGTGGCCGTGACCTACTCGGCGTGCCGCGAGGCCGGTGGGTCGTCGGGGCCGCGGACGAGGGAGCGTTCCTCGAGCTCCTCGAGGAGGCTGCGCAGCTCGCTGCGGACGAAGTCTCGGGTGGCCTGCTCGCGCAGCGCCAGCCGCAGCGAGGCGACCTCGCGCGTGAGGAACTCGGTGTCGGCGAGGTTGCGCTCGTCGCGGGCGCGGTCCTGCTCGAGGGCGACGCGGTCGCGGTCGGCCTGGCGGTTCTGCGCGAGCAGGATGAGCGGGGCGGCATACGACGCCTGCAGGCTCAGCATGAGCGTGAGGAAGATGAAGGGGAACGCGTCGAAGACGAGCCGGTCGGGCGCGAGGGTGTTCCAGATGATCCACGCCGCGACGAAGACCGTCATGCCGATGAGGAAGCCGGCCGTGCCCATGAAGCGGGCGAACCGCTCGGAGAGGACGCCGAAGGCCTCCTGCGAGAAGGTCATGCGCGGCAGCACGCGGGCGCGCTGCTCCTGGGGCTGGTCGAGCTTGTCGCCGCGCAAGGCGCGCGTGCCGGGTCGACGCTCGGCGCGTTCGCTCACGGGCGCACCTCCAGCTCGTGCCGCACCTCACGCCAGTCCTCGGGGAGGATGTGGTCGAGCACGTCGTCGACGGTCACGGCGCCGATGAGCCGGCCGTCGTCGTCGACGACGGGCAACGAGACGAGGTTGTAGGTCGCGAGGGTGCGGGTGACCGTCTCGAGCGAGGCGCTCGCGGCGAGCGGCTCGATCTCCTTGTCGATGATCGACCCGACCGCGCCGTGCGGTGGCTCGCGCAGCAGCCGCTGGATGTGGACGAGCCCGAGGTAGCGGCCGGTCGGCGCCTCGAGCGGGGGGCGACAGACGTAGACCATGGAGGCGAGGGCGGGCGCGAGCTCCTCACGGCGCACCGTGGCGAGCGCCTCGGCGATCGTCGCCTCGGGACCGAGCACCACCGGCTCGGTGGTCATCATGCCGCCGGCGGTCTTCTCGTCGTAGGCGAGCAGCCGGCGCAGGGGAGCCGCCTCGTCGGGCTCCATGAGCTGGAGCAGCTGCTCGGCCTGCTCGGGCGGGAGGTCGGCGAGCAGGTCCGCCGCGTCGTCGGGCTCCATGGCCTCGAGCACGTCGGCCGCCCGCTCGGTGTCGAGGCCGGCGATGATCTCGACCTGGTCGTCCTCGGGCAGCTCCTCGAGCACGTCGGCGAGGCGCTCGTCGTCGAGCGCGGCGGCCACCTCGGCGCGACGCTTGGGGTTGAGGTCGTGGATGACCTCGGCGAGGTCGGCGACCTTGAGGTCGTCGTAGGTCTCGAGCAGGCGCTCGGCGCTCTGCGCCCCGGCCTGCTCGTGCAGGCCGACGACGTCGCGGATGTCGACGAGCATCGTCTTGCCCGAACGCCGCCGGGTGAGGCGCGACATGGCCTTGGACGCGGGGGAGATGCCGATGGGGGCCTGCCGGACGAAGACGCGGGTGCCGAGCCAGTCTCGGCGCGGGCCCTGCTCGATGGCGATGTCCTCGACGAGGGCGTCGGCGAAGCCGGCCTCGACGGCGTCGGGGGTCGTCACGCGCACGGTGCGGTCGAAGAGCTCGGCCGCGACGAGCACCTCGTTGGTGCGCTGCTCGAACCGGCGCATGTTGACGAGCCCGGTCGTGATGACGGCGCCGGCGTCGATGGACGTCACCCGGGTCATCGGCACGAAGACGCGCCGGCGGCCCGGGACCTCGACGACGAGGCCGATGACGCGCGGCTCTGGACGGTTGGCGCCGAACATCACCACGACGTCGCGCACCCGGCCCACCTGGTCGCCGAGCGGGTCGAAGACGCTCAGTCCCGTCAGGCGTGCGACGAAGACTCGGGTGCTCGCACTCATGGGGCAAGGCTATGGGGTCAGTGGCCCCGCCGACGGCTGCCACGTCGCTGGCGCTTCTTGCGCAGCCTCGCCCGCTCCTTGGCGGCCCGGCGCGCTGCCTTCTTCTCGTCACGCAGCCGCTGTCGCTCGGCCTTCTCCTCGCCGCGTCCACCCCAGTGCCACGGTCGCCACGAGGTCGTCGTGGCACTGGTGCGCGCGGGCGCCTCGCGGTGGTCGTGGGCGGCATACGCTCCCGGCGACTCGAGCGGGCTGTCGAAGGGCACGAGCGCCGTGACCGTGCACTCGGCGGCCCAGCGGGTCAGCGAGTCGTCGACGGCGTTGAGGCGCGAGGCGCGCAGCAGCTCGGTCGCGCGCTGCCACTCGGGCGTGCCGGGCTCGAGGACGTGGACGTGGGCGCGCACCGTGAGCAGGCGGCCGCCGGTGTCCTTGCTGCGCAGGATGAGCCGCACCTCCTTGGGCAGCCACGGGAGGGGCTGCTCCCCGGGCCCGCTGACGACGAGCGCGGCGCCGTCGTCCCACACGTGCCAGGCCGGCCAGGTGCGGTCGTCGGCCACCTCGATCCAGAGCAGACCGGACTTCGTCATCGCCTCGTTGAGCAGCGCCGACGCGTTGGCCGGACGGGGCTCGCCAGGTTGCCCCGTCGACCCTTCTGCCTGCGTGGTCGCGGCCGTCGATGGGTCGGCGGGCTGGTTCGCCGGCGGGGTTGCTGGCTCGGTCGCGCGCTCGGTCACACGGCCACCATAGTGATGCCGGCCTCATCGACAACGTGCGTGACTGTCGTCATAACGCGCGTCTCCAACGCGTTGCTACGTTGGCGCCCATGCGCAGCGCCAAGGACTTCTTCCGGCCACTCGCGGTGGGGGCGCCGACGCCCTTGGCGCAGGTGCCTGCCCGCCCCTCCCGGGTCATCCACTTCTTCGACCCGAGCAACCCGAAGATGGCCGCCAAGGTCCCCGACCTCGTCGGCACCGTCGACGTGCTGCTCGGCAACCTCGAGGACGCCGTCAAGGCCGACCGCAAGGAGGCGGCCCGCGCCGGCCTCGTCGACATCGCGAAGGCCACCGACTTCGGCGAGAACACCCAGCTGTGGACGCGCATCAACGCCCTCGACAGCCCGTGGGCCCTCGACGACCTCACGACGCTCGTCACCGAGATCGGTGACAAGCTCGACGTCGTCATGGTGCCGAAGGTGCAGGGCGCGGAGGACATCCACTACGTCGACCGCCTCCTCGCCCAGCTCGAGGCGAAGGCCGGGCTGACCCGCCCGATCCTCGTGCACGCCATCCTCGAGACGGCGCGAGGCATGGTGAACGTCGAGGAGATCTGCGGTGCCTCGCCGCGCATGCAGGGACTCTCGCTGGGACCCGCCGACCTCGCCGCCGACCGTCGCATGAAGACGACGCGCGTCGGGGGCGGACACCCCGGCTACCTCGTGCGCACCGACCCCGTCGACGGCGACGTCCAGGGCCAGCGCGCCACCGCCCAGCAGGACCTGTGGCACTACACGATCGCCCGCATGGTCGACGCCTGCGCGATGCACGGGATCTACCCCTACTACGGCCCGTTCGGCGACATCCAGGACGTCGTCGCGTGCGAGGACCAGTTCCGCAACGCGTTCCTGCTCGGCTGCGTCGGCACGTGGTCGCTGCACCCCGTGCAGATCGAGATCGCCAAGCGGGTCTTCAGCCCGTCGGCCGAGGACGTCGCGCACGCCCGACGCGTCGTCGCCGCGATGGGCGACGGCACCGGCGCCGTGATGCTCGACGGCAAGATGGAGGACGATGCGAGCCTCAAGCAGTGCCTCGTCATCGTCGAGCTCGCCGAGCGCCTCTCGCAGACCGACCCCGCGCTCGCCGAGCTGTATGCCGCCGAGCCCGCCACGCAGGAAGGCTGACCCCGTGCCCGACCAGACGGCATACGCCGACGGTGCCCGCGCGTACCGCCCCCGCCGCTCCGTCCTCTACATGCCGAGCTCCAACGAGCGGGCGCTCGAGAAGGCCAAGACGCTGCCGGTCGACGCGCTCATCCTCGACCTCGAGGACGCCGTAGCGCCTGACGCAAAGGAGGCAGCGCGCGAGAACGCCTGCGCCGCAGCACGTTCGGGGGAGTACGGCCGCCGCGAGCTGACGATCCGCGTCAACGGCCTCGGCTCGCGGTGGCACGAGGCCGACCTCGCCGCGGCAGCTGCTGCGGGCCCCGACGCCATCGTCGTGCCGAAGGTGAACTCCGCCGACGAGGTGAGCGGCCTCGTGGCCGCGATGGAGGCGGCGGGTGCCCCGGAGCACACGCGCCTCTGGGCCATGGTCGAGACGCCGGTCGCGGTGCTGCACGCCGAGGAGATCGCCCGCGCCTCAGAGCGGCTCGCCTGCCTCGTGCTCGGAACCAACGACCTCTACAAGGAGCTCGGCGCGACCTTCGCGCCCGGCCGTGCGGCGATCTCGGCGAGCCTGCAGCTCGCCCTGCTCGCGGCGCGGGCCGCCGGCGTCGCGATCGTCGACGGGGTCTTCAACGACGTCAAGGACACCGAGGGCTTCCTCGCCGAGGCGCGCCAGGGACGCGAGCTCGGCTTCGACGGCAAGACGCTCATCCATCCCGGGCAGGTCGAGCCGGCCAACGAGGTCTTCGCCCCGAGCGAGGCCCAGGTCGAGGACGCCCGAGCCGTCATCGCGGCGTTCGAGGAGGCGCAGGCGCAGGGGCGCGGTGTGGCAACCCTCAACGGCCGGCTCATCGAGAACCTCCACGTCGACACGGCCCGGAAGGTGCTCGCCACCGCCGAGGCGATCGCCGCCCTCGGCTGACCCGCGGAGCCGGGACGTCTCAGGGGCGGGGGCGGCGCTCACGAGCGCCGCAGCACTCCGGCGCTGCTGAGCGCCGGCCGCGCTCACGTGACGGCGGCGGGCTGCGCGACGTCAGGTGCGGCGCGCGAGCCAGGCCATCTCGGCGGCGGCGTGCCCGCTCCACCACGCGTCGTCGTGCCCGCCTGGCTCGAAGTGGGTCTCGGCGTGCGCCAGGCGACCGGCGAGGGTGCGGTTCGCGGCGATGAACGGGTCGGACAGGCCGCAGTCGAGCCGGACGGGGACGTCGGCGAGCCGGTCCACCCGGTTGAAGATGGAGTGGCGGTCGAAGTCGGCCGCGCCGTCGTAGGCGCGGGCCGGGGTCTGCGAGCCGCGGAGCCAGAGCGCGGCGCTCGCGGCGACGACGCCCGTGACGCGACGCGGCCCCAGGTCGCTCGCGATGAGCAGCGCCCCGAAGCCGCCCATCGACCACCCGAGCAGCCCGACGCGCGACGTGGGCGCGAGCCCGGACCGCTCCAGAGCCAGTGGCACCAGCTCGTCACGGACCATCGCGCCCGTGTCACTTCCGTCGGTTCGCTTGTGCCAGTAGGTGCGTCGCCCGTCGACCGATGCCAGGGCGAGTCCTGTGGAGGCCACCGCGTCGGCGTAGCCCAGGCTGAACGCGTTGTCGGCGTCCCCGCCGGCGCCGTGAAGGGCGACGACGAGGCCACGGGGGCGGCCGTCCGCGGGCACCGCCAGACGCCACCGGGGTGAGTCCGTGTCGAAGCGCGTGTCGAGCACGCCCTCGGACAGCGTCACCCCGTCGGGCGCGTCGCCGCACCCGGCCAGCGCACCCAGACCCGCTGCGGCACCGAGGCCGATCGCGGCGCGGATCACCACGCGCCGCCGCAGCGCCCGTCCGGTCGACATGGACGGAGCGTAGGGCCCGGGTGGCCCGACAGGTCGGCGACCCGCTCATCCGCCGTGCGGGATCGGACGGGCGCCCTCGCGCGTTGGAGCAGTCATGGCGCCCGAGACGACCGAGCGCGGGCAGGTGAGCGCGCCCGAGCCCGCCGACGCGCAGAACGGGGCGGGGCTGACCCGTCGCCGCCTCCTCACGCTCGGTGCGCTGGGGGTTGTCGCCGCGGGTGGGGCATATGCCGTCTCGCGCGGTCCCGGCCTCCCGGGCCTCCCGCAGCTCCCCGGCCTCGGCGAGCCCCGCCCGCCGGAGCTGCGGATCGACCCGCAGCCGGTGGACTTCCGGGCCCTCGAGGCCCGTCGCCGCGTCGGGACGGCGGCGTACGCGTACGAGGTCACCGGCCGTCCCGCGACGTACTACGTGACCGAGCCCTTCGGGGCCAGGCTCGACCGGTGGCTCGCCCTGCACCGCAAGCACGTCGGTCAGGCGCCCGACGAGATCCGCTCCTACGGCGCGTGGGTGCGCGGGTCGTCGACGTCGTGGCACAGCTCCGGCGAGGCGATCGACATCGCGCGGCTCCGGTCGGGTGGTCGCGACCTCACCTCGCTGCGCTACGACCAGTGGCGGGACGCGCCGGCGACCGAGCTGCGCCGGCGGCTGTCCCTCTACTGGCGCACGGCGGCAGGTCTGCACCACGAGTTCGCCGACGTGCTGACCTACCTGTTCGACGGCGCGCACTCGAACCACATCCACGTCGACATCGGCCGGTTCGGGCCCGAGCAGCCCCGGCTGATCCGTCGGTCCAACGCGCAGGTGCAGGCGGTGCAGGCGATGTGCCGCCACGTGTGGGGCCGCACGGACGTCGAGACGACCGGCGACTTCGACGACGTCACGCGCGATGCCACGACCCGCATCCTCGAGCAGGTCGGTGGGCCGGGCGAGCTCGCCGACTCGCGTGAGGCGTGGCAGGCGTTCATGGTCGCGACGATGCGGCGCGCCTGAGCAGGCCCGAGCCCGCGCGGGGCGGGCGCCTGATGTGGTCTCGTCCGTAGGATCGGGGCCATGCCCAAGACCGTGCTCACTCCCCAGTCCGAGGACTTTCCCCGCTGGTACCAGGACGTCATCGCGAAGGCGGAGCTGGCCGACAACGGGCCGGTGCGCGGCACCATGGTCATCCGACCGTACGGCTACGCGATCTGGGAGCGGATGCAGGCCGACATGGACCGGCGCATCAAGGAGGCCGGCGCGAAGAACGCGTACTTCCCGCTCTTCATCCCGGAGTCGTACCTCACGCGTGAGGCCGAGCACGTCGAGGGCTTCAGCCCCGAGCTCGCGGTCGTGACGCATGCCGGCGGCAAGGAGCTCGAGGAGAAGGTCGTCGTGCGGCCGACCTCCGAGACGGTCATCGGCGAGTACATGGCGAAGTGGACCCAGAGCTACCGCGACCTGCCGCTCCTGCTCAACCAATGGGCCAACGTCGTGCGCTGGGAGCTGCGCCCACGGATCTTCCTGCGCACCAGCGAGTTCCTGTGGCAGGAGGGCCACACGGCGCACGCCACCGAGGCCGACGCACGCGCCTACGCGAGGCGCATCCATGCCGACGTCTACGCCGCGTTCATGCGCGAGATGCTCGCGATGCCAGTGGTCCTCGGGCGCAAGACCGCCCGCGAGCGCTTCGCCGGCGCGACGAACACCCTTGCGCTGGAGGCGATGATGCGTGACGGCAAGGCCTTGCAGATGGGCACGAGCCACGAGCTCGGCCAGAACTTCGCCAAGGCCTTCGACATCACCTACCTCTCCGAGCAGTCGCGCCAGGAGACCTGCTGGACCACGTCGTGGGGCACGTCGACGCGCATGGTCGGCGGCCTCATCATGTGCCACGGCGACGACGCCGGCCTGCGGGTGCCCCCTCGGCTCGCCCCGGTGCAGGCGCTCGTCATGGTGGTCAAGGACGGCGAGGGCGTTGCAGCAGCGGCCGAGCAGGTCGTGGCCGACCTGCTCGCCCGCGGCGTGCGCGCCGAGCTCGACGCGCGGGTCGACACGCCCTTCGGCCGTCGCGCCGTCGACGCCGAGCTCAAGGGCATCCCGGTGCGCGTCGAGGTCGGACCGCGCGACCTCGCGGAAGGCACCGTCACCGTGGTGCGGCGCATCGCCGGCGGCAAGTCGGCCGTCCCGCTCGGCGGGGTCGTCGACACGGTGACCACCGCGCTCGAGGAGGACCACGAGGCGCTGTATGCCGCCGCGCTGGCCCACCAGACGGGCAACACCACAGCGGTCAGCACCCTCGACGAGGCTCGCGAGGCGGCACGCACCGGCTGGGCGACGATCCCGTGGTCGACGCTGGGCCCCGCCGGCGAGGCCACTCTCGCCGAGGCCGCCGTGACCGTGCGCTGCCTGACGATGCCCGACGGGTCGGTGCCCGAGTCCGAGGACGCCGACGGCGTGCTCGCCGTCGTCGGCCGAGCCTACTGATCGCCCGCCCGGACATTGAGTGGTGGTGGCCACAGGGACGGCTGGGAAGAGAGCAGGGTCGGGCATCGTTGACGGAAACGTGAGGAGGAGCGACGTGAGTGACACGACGGTGCCGAGCGGACGGCATACGCCCGCGGGCTCGACGGCGCAGCCGGAGACGCTGACGCCGCTGCTCCGCGACCGCGAGAGCGTGCTCGTCTACGACCGCTCCCACACCCTCTCGCCGGACGCTTTGCGCGCGATCCTGGAGGCGGCGCGCTGGTCACCATCGGCCGGCAACTCGCAGCCGTGGGGCTTCATCGTCGGCCTGCGCGGTGACGACACCCACGCCGCCATGGTCGAGCTGCTGTCGTCGGCGAACCAGGTCTGGGCGCCCTCGGCCTCGGCGATCATCCTGACCCTGCACCAGGTCGCGACCGACGAGGACCACGAGATCGCCTACAGCGACTACGCGATGTTCGACCTCGGCCAGGCGGTCGCCCACATCACCGTGCAGGCGCGTTCGATGGGCCTGCAGGTGCGTCAGTTCGGCGGCTTCGACCACCGGGCGGCCACCGAGGTCTTCGCGGTGCCGCCGCACTGGGCCGTGACCACGGGCATCGCGCTCGGCCTGCCCGCCGGGCCCGACGGTGACGCCGAGATGCCCGACTGGGTGCGCACGCGGGCGCGCCTGCCCCGCTCGCGCCTGCCGCTTGAGGCCTTCGTGCACTCCGGTAAGTTCGGCCACACCGCCGACTTCCTGGCCGACTGACAGCCCGGCGCCGACGCGCCGTCCGGCCACCTCGCCGAGGGCCGGACGTGGATGGAGACCACCCCACGAACGGGTGGTCTCCATCGCGTCCGTGCCCTCGCGGTGGTCACCAGCGGGACGTCGCCGCGGCGATGAGGTCACCGAAGAGCAGGCCCTCGTCGACCGCATACCCATGTCGAGTGAACCAGTCACACACGTTGCGTGTGTCGCGTTCGAGGAACTCGGGCCCGTGCGGGTTGCCGATGACGTCGACGACCTGCGGCCAGTCGATGAGCACCAGCCGGGCGTCGTCGCCCTCACCGTCGAGCAGCACGTTGTACGGCGACAGGTCACCGTGCGCCCAGCCGAGCTCGGCGAGCCGGAGCATCGCCTCGCGCAGCTGCTCGAAGAGGACCGGCAGCAGCTCCGGGTCGGGACGGGTCTGCGCGAGGCGGGGCGCGGCCTGTCCGTCGGGAGAGCCGATGAACTCCATCAGCATCTCGTCGTCGGACATCTGCACCGGGTAGGGCACCGGCAGCCCCTCGTGCCACAGCCTGACCAGCGTCTCGAACTCGGCGTAGGCCCAGAGGCCACTGATCAGCTCCTTGCCGAACGAGGTGCGGGTCCGGATGGCCCGCGTCTCGCGCGACTTGCGCACCCGCCGCCCCTCGAGGTAGCCCGAGTCGCGGTGGAAGAGGCGGTTCTTGCTCGACCGGTAGCGCTTGCCGGCCATGAGGACGTCCCGGTCCGGTGAGCCGGGCACCCACCGGCGCACGAGGTGGACGTCGGCCTCCTTGCCGGTCTTGAGCACGCCCAGGTCGGACTCGACCGCGCCGAGGTCGGTGATGACCCAGTCAGGGCGAGGCTTCGGGCCGTGCGTCGCGCCGTCCCAGCTGGACCAGCGCTCACCCTCCGGTGGTGCGTCCGGCTGGGTGTCGATCGCGAACGACTCGAGGTCGAGGTCGGTGAACCGCCCGTCAGTCAGGCGGGGATCGAAGACCTCGTACTCATCTTCGTGAAAAGCATTGAAAGACAATTGAACTCCAAGGAAGAAGTGGTGTGGGCAGGCGTGCCCGAGGCCGTGATGGACATGTCACCCTCCTTGGGTCCAGGGTCTGCAGCCGTGTGCCGCAGCGCTCGCGTAGAGACTGGCGGAGCCGCCACCGCCGCGCAACCGAATTTCCGTGCGGGCAGGTTGTCGCGTTGTATCACCGGACGCGTCGTCCACCTCTACGGTGTGAGCAGGAGGAGCGTCAGGGAGGGAGCCCAGGTATGCCGTCCGCGTCCTTCGGTGGGGGAGCGGTGCGCGTGCGCGCCCCCCGCGGCTACGACGTGTCCGCGGCCGGGGAGCCCGGCCGCGCGGACCGTGACCTGCCGCCGGGCCTGCCGCCGGACCTGCCGCAGCCCGGCCGGCGAGCGGCGGAGCGGGCCGCACTGGCAGACCTCCTCGGTGACAGCGACTTCATCGTCGTGGACCGCATCGACCTGGCGCCGAGACGCGGCCGCGACCTGGATGCACCGCCTCCGCCGAGCCGGCGGGGCACCGTGCACGTCGACGTCGACGTGCCCGCCGGCGAGGACGCCGTGGTGCTCCTCGAACGCGACGGCGTCTACTCGTGGCACGTCCCGGCGCGTGAGGAGCGCTCGCTCGAGCCCGGGCCGCGCACGGTGTCGTTCGCGCTCCCGGTCCAGCCGGCGCCGCGGACGAGGCAGCCAGGCACCTCTCGCGGCGCGTCGCCCGGCCGGGCGGACCGCGGGCTGCTCGGCGACCTCGTGCACGGCGTGCTGCAGGCCACCGTCCTGCGCTTCGCCGTGCCGGCGGCCGTCGACCGCCTCGTCGAACACCTCGAGTCAGGCGTGCGCACCGGGCTGGTCCACGTCACTGGCCCCGACGAGTGGCGCCCCATCGACGGCATCGAGGAGATCGCGTCGCTCCCCACCGACCGCCCGGCCCGCATCCTGCTCCTCGTGCACGGCACGTTCTCGTCGACGACCGGTGCGTTCGGGGCGCTCGCGGTCACGCCCGGGGCGGAGGGCTTCGTCGACACGCTCGTGACGGCATACGACGCCGTGCTCGGCTTCGACCACCGCACCCTCAGCGTCGACCCGGAACGCAACGCCCACGAGCTGGTCGCCCTCCTCGAGCCGTTCCACGGAGAGCTCGTCATCGACGTGGTCACGCACAGCCGCGGCGGCCTCGTGACCCGGTCGTTCGTCGAGGCCGTGCTGCCCGCCTCGGGGCTGCGGGCCACCGTCGGCGCGGTCGTGCTCGTCGCGGCGACGAACGCCGGCACGCACCTGGCCGACCCCGAGCGCTGGCACGACCTCGTCGACCTCTACACGAACCTCGTCATGGCCACCGCGAGCGGACTCTCCCTCTTCCCCGGCGGGGCGCCCTTCCGCGCCATCGTCGGTGGCGTCGTGGGCGGCGTCGGGACGCTCGTGAAGTACCTGGCGTCGTGTGCCGCCGGTGACGACGGTGTGCCCGGACTCGCGGCGATGCGCCCCGGCGGGGACTTCGTCACCGCCCTGGACGCCGTGCGACCGTTGCGGCGGGGGGACGAGCCGAGCTGGTACGTGGTGACCTCCGACTTCCACGTGTCGCTCTTCGACGACCACCACAACCCGCCGGAGTTCCCGCGGGAGCTCGCGGTCCGGCTGGCCGAGGGCTTCGTCGACGGGCTCTTCGAGGGGCGCAACGACCTCGTCGTCGACACCGACTCGATGTCGACGGTCGGTGGCTCCGGGCTCCGCGTCACCGAGACGTGCGCCCTGGGCACGAACGACGTCGTCCACCACGTCAACTACTTCGCCCAGCTGAACGTGATCGGCCAGATCGCCCAGTGGCTGCCGCTGGGGCTCGGCGCCTCCGACGACGAGTCGCACCTCCCGGGATGGATGACGGCGGCGCTGCCGCCGGACGACCGTGGACTCGGGGCCGTGCCCGACGAGCCGGAGCCGGTGGGGGCCGGGGCCGAGCCGCCACCTTCCATGGCCGTCCCGCCGCCCGCGCCCCCGCCGCCGCCCGCGCCCCCGACCCCCGCGCCCCCGCCGCCCGCGCCCCCGGCCCCGCCCGCAGCCGCCTCCCGGCAGGAGACGAGCGCCGAGCTGGCGGCCGAGATGCCGTCGGTGGTGACCGCGGGCTCGGACTTCACCGTGCGCGTGCGTCTCTCGCGGGCGCCCCTGACGGCGACCCCGGGCACGGTCCACGTCGACGAGACGATCCAGGTCGACGCGTCGCAGGCGGTGAGCGTGCAGGTCTACGCCAAGGACAACGCGCAGGTGCAGGAGGCGGAACCGAAGCTCTTCGCGCTCTCGTCGGTCGACGGCGTGGCGGCCGAGCTGACGTTCCGGGTGCGGGCCCTGGACCCGGGACCCGTGGGCGTCACCATCGTGCTCCGGCAGGGGAGCGTGATCGTGGCGACGCTGTCCCTCGAGGCCACGGCCGACGGCGCCACCCTGCTCGGCCCGCAGACGGTCAGGGCCGTCGTGCACCCCGGCGTCGCTGCCCCGGAGCTCGCCGGACTGCCGTGCCTCGACATCGTCGAAGGCCGCCTGACGACGGGGGAGCACGTCTACAGCTATGCGCTGCGCCTCGTGCCGGGCCAGCCGGCCCGGGTGTTCACGTCGGCGCCCGTCACCGGACGGGACGACTTCGTGCAGCAACGCATCGCCGAGGTCGAGCGGGTCATCAAAGACCCCGATCTCACTGCGCGCCAACGGATGTCGCAGCTGCAGAACACCGGCACGCTGCTCTTCGAGCAGTTCTTCCCCGAGGACCTGCAGGCCTACCTCTGGGCGCACCGCGACCTCGTGCACGACCTCATCGTCTACACCGACGAGCCGCTCGTCCCGTGGGAGCTCGTGCACCTCAAGCCGCCACGCGGCAAGCGAGGCACGAAGCCACGGTTCCTGGGCTCCGGCGGGATGGTGCGGTGGCAGCTCGGTAGCTTCCCGCCGCAGCGGATGCGCGTGCGGCCGGGACGTGCCCGGTCGATCTGCCCCGTCTACGCGAACCCCATGTTCAAGAACGACGTCGGCGTGGCCGAGGCCGGCTACCTGCGTGAGCGGTTCGGGGCCAAGCCGGTCACGGCGACACCGGTCGGCGTCGAACGGCTGCTGCGCGGTGGCGGGTTCGACCTGCTGCACTTCTCCGGCCACGGCGCTGCCGATGCCGACGACATCGCCGAGGCGAAGGTGCTGCTGCGCGGCCGGAGACGGGGCTCGACCGTCCAGGAGCAGTACCTGACCGCCACGGACGTCTCGCAGAACCTCGACTGGACCGACCCCGGCGTCACGGGGCCGCTCGTCGTGTTCAACGCCTGCCAGACCGGTCGCTCGGGCGAGCTGCTCACCACCGCCGGTGGGTTCGCCAAGGCGTTCCTCGATGCCGGTGCCTCGGCCTTCGTCTCGTGCCTCTGGTCGGTGCGGGAGGAGCCGGCGCAGGTCTTCGTGGAGACGCTCTACGACGAGCTGCTCGGTGGTGCGCCGATGTCGCGGGCCAGTGCCCTCGCCCGCGAGGCGGCACGCGCCGCGGGCGACCCGACCTGGCTCGCGTACGCCGTCTACGCGAGACCCGACGCCGTCCTCGAGAAGGTCTGAAACGACATACGTCACAGTCGAACCCACTCACCCGAGGGGTTCCGATCAGAAGGGAACGACCATGGCACGCAGGGCTCTGTGCGTGGGGATCAACGAGTTCGCGTCGCTGCCGCAGACCAGCTGGCTCGCCGGCTGCGTCAACGACGCGAACGACATCGCGAAGGCGCTGCGCCCACTGGGCTTCACGGCGAGGGCGACGACCGTCCTGACGGACGCCGACGCGACGAAGAAGAACGTCATGGCTGCCCTGACGCAGCTGGTCACCAGCGCCAAGTCGGGCGACCACCTCGTCTTCACGCTCTCGAGCCACGGCACCCAGGTGCCCAACGAGCCCGGCGGAGACATCGAGCCCGACGACCTCGACGAGGCCTTCGCCTGCTACGACATCCGCCAGAAGGGCGACCAGTGGGACCGCGACACCGTCATCGTCGACGACGAGCTGCGCGACCTGTTCGCACGGGTGCCGTCCGGTGTCCTGCTCGAGGTGCTCCTCGACACCTGCCACAGCGGCACCGGCCTGAAGGACCTCGAGGAGATCCTGCAGGCCCAGCTTCTCGGCCGGAAGCCGCGCTTCCTCCCGGCCCCCACCCGCCGCGGCCTCGAGCAGACGCGCGCCATCCGGGCAGTCGCCCCCGTGCGCACCGTCGACCGCAAGGCCCTCGTCGAGCTGACCCGCAGCCGCGGGACCGCCTCCAAGCCGGTGCTGTTCGCGGCCTGCAAGCCCGACCAGACGGCGTCCGACGCGACGTTCGACGGTCGCTCCAACGGTGCGTTCACCTACCTGTTCCTCAAGGCCATGAAGGACGCCCCCACGGCGACGCGCACCGAGCTGCTGCGCACGGTCACGGCCGGCCTCAAGGCGGGGGACTTCAGCCAGCGCTCGACGCTCGAGGGGCCGGCACGGTCGAAGAAGGTCGGCTTCGGACAGCTCTGGTGACCCGGCGGTCGGTGAGCCACGACACAGGTGTCGGTACTCACACGCGAGGGCGCTGACCCCGCAGCCGACGCGGCGGCATACTCGGTCGAAGCTGTCCCAGCCCAGAGCACCCAGCCCGAGCACTCGCAAGGTGGCGATCCGCGCATGTCCCGACTCCAGCAGACCGAAGGCCTCACCGAGGAGCAGCACGAGCTCGTCAAGCTCGTGCGCGAGTTCGTCGAAGAGCAGATCATCCCGGTGGCCACGGAGCTCGAGCACAAGGACGAGTACCCGCAGGCCATCGTCGACGGCATGAAGGAGATGGGGATCTTCGGCCTGATGATCCCCGAGGAGTACGGCGGCCTCGGCGAGTCCCTGCTGACGTACGCGTTGTGCGTGGAGGAGATCGCCCGCGGCTGGATGAGCGTGAGCGGCATCATCAACACGCACTTCATCGTCGCGTACATGGTGCTCCAGCACGGCACCGAGGAGCAGAAGCAGCGCTACCTGCCGAAGATGGCGACCGGGGAGATCCGCGGTGCCTTCTCGATGAGCGAGCCGGGCTGCGGCAGTGACGTGTCGGCCATCAAGACGAAGGCCGTCAAGGGCGACGACGGCGGGTGGACGATCAACGGCCAGAAGATGTGGCTCACGAACGGCGGGTCTGCGAACCTCGTCGCGGTCCTCGTCAAGACCGACACCGGCGCCGACTCCGTCTACAAGAACATGACGACCTTCCTCATCGACAAGGAGAGCGGGTTCGGCGAGACCGCCCAGGGCGTCACCGTGCCCGGCAAGATCGACAAGATGGGCTACAAGGGCGTCGACACCACCGAGCTCGTCTTCGAGGGCCACCGCACGACCGACGCGCAGATCCTCGGCGGCGAGCCGGGCAAGGGCTTCTACCAGATGATGGACGGCGTCGAGGTGGGCCGCGTCAACGTCGCCGCCCGCGGGTGCGGCGTCGCGAGAAGGGCTTTCGAGCTCGGCGTCTCCTACGCCCAGCAGCGCGAGACGTTCGGCAAGAAGATCGTCGACCACCAGGCCGTCCTGTTCCGGCTCGCCGACATGGCCGTCAAGGTCGAGGCCGCCCACGAGATGATGGTCAAGGCCGCACGCAAGAAGGACTCCGGCCAGCGCAACGACCTCGAGGCCGGCATGGCGAAGTACCTTGCGTCCGAGTACTGCTCGCAGGTCGTCGAAGACTCCTTCCGGATCCACGGCGGCTACGGCTACTCGAAGGAGTACGAGATCGAGCGCCTCTACCGCGAGGCCCCGATGCTGCTCATCGGCGAGGGCACCGCCGACATCCAGCGCATGATCATCGGCCGCCGGCTCGTGGAGGACTACAAGCTCAAGGCTTGACGAAGCCCGATGGCCGGCCGGGCGGGTGCGAGGATGGTGGCATGAGCCTGCAACCGAAGGGTCCGGGGGGACGACCGGGATTCGCGACGCTGTCCCTGGAGTACCCCATGTCGCTCGGTGTCTTCGACAAGTACGAGGACGCCCAGAAGGCGGTCGACACGCTGTCCGACAACCAGTTCCCGGTCGAGAACTGCCTCATCGTCGGCACCGACCTCAAGCAGCTGGAGCGCGTGACCGCCCGCCTGACGTGGGGGCGGGTGGCCCTCGGCGGGCTGCTCTCGGGCATCTGGCTGGGGCTCTTCGTCGGGCTCATCCTGTCGCTGTTCTCGCGGCCGACGAGCGCGGTCACGCTGCTGCTGTCGACCGCCCTCTACGGCGCCGTGTTCGGTCTCATCTGGTCGCTCGTCGGCTACGCCTTCACGCGCGGCGCCCGTGACTTCTCGTCGGTCAGCCAGGTCGTGGCCACCCGCTACGAGGTGTTCGCCGAGCACAAGGTCGCCCAGCGTGGTCGCGAGATCCTCGCCAAGGCGGGCATCTCCCCGGGCGGGCAGTCGAGCATCGGCATCGCCCCCGTGGCCCCCGCGCCCGGGACGCCAGCGCCGGGCACCACCGGTGACGCGTCCGCAGCACCGGGCGCCCCTGCGCGGTCCGACGACCCGCCGCCACCCGTCGGCTGAACCGGCCCCACCACTCGCCGTCCGCCGGCTGCAACGAACGGGTGCGACCGCGTGTCCTATCGGATGACGGACCCGACGAAGGAGCACGCCATGCCGGCTCGCAAGCCCTTCCCGTATGCCGCGCGCCCCGCCCTGGCGGCCGCTGTGCTCGCGCCGCTGGTCGCACTGCCGCTGGCGGGTTGCGGCAACACGGCGTTCGAGGGCCCGACGGGTGGCCCGACCACCGTCGCTCGGCCGCTGACGAGCCAGCCCGTGGCGGCCGACGGCGCGCTCGAGTGCCCGGCCTCGCTGAAGGACTCGCTGGGCACCACCGTTCCGGAGAAGCCGCAAGGGGTCTACGGGCCGGCGCGGCTGCTCCCGCAGCGTCCGCCGGTCTCGCTCGTCGTCTGCAGCTACCCCGTCATGGACGTCAGGGCGACCACGCCGCTCACGGCGCCGTTCCCGCTGGAGAAGCGTGCCGTGGCGACCCAGGCGCAGCGCTCCGCGGTCGTCGAGTCGATGACCTGGGCGCGCCGCGCTTCAACCAGCAGCCGCGGGCGTGCACGGCCATGGCCGGCAACGAGACGGCATACCTCGTCGGGGCCGCCTACGGCGACGCGATCGTCTGGGTGGCCGCCAAAGGCGACGCGAACGCCTGCTCGACGGCGACGAACGGCGACTTCGTCTCCGGCGCCCCGCTCGGCGTCGAGCTCGACGCGATCTTCGGCGCGACGTCCCGGCCGCCCGGGACCGGGGGGTCGTGCCGCGCGCGGTCATGGGGGCGGCTCGGTGACGACCGGCTGCTCGCGCCCGAGGGCGCGCCGGCCGTGGTCGTCTGCCGCCAGGCGGCCGACGGGTCGATCCGGCCCACCACGTTCGACGCCGCCCGCTCGGCGGAGGTGGTCGCGGCTCTCCGGGGGCTGCCCACGCGCCCTACGGGCCGGACCTGCCAGGGCTCGGGCGGCGCATCGGACCGGCGCTTCACCCTCGTGCTCCGGTATGCCGTCGGGCCGGCCGTCCAGGTGAACGTCGACCCGGACTGTGACCCGGCGGTGCTGGGCTCCAACCTCGAGACCGCCGACGCCGGTGGGCTCGTCGACCTCGTCGAGCGGTGGAGCCCACCGATCCCCGGGCCCGACCCGGACGGCTCGGTCTCGTCCGACGGGTCGGTCGGCCCGGCACCCCTGCCGGGGCCGGCGCCCGACCAGCCGACGGAGGTGCCGGGTACGACGGGCGGCGGCGTGGGCGGCAGTCCCGGCACGGGCATCCTGCCGACGCCACCGACCCCGCCGGCAGACCTCCCGACGACCCCCTAGCCGCGCTCGGCCCAGATGCGGGCGATCCAGGCCTCGACGTCGGCGCTGCTGCGCGGCATCGCTGCCGAGAGGTTCTCGCAGCCGTCGTCGGTGATGAGGATGTCGTCCTCGATGCGCACCCCGTTGCCGCGCAGCTCGTCGGGCACCAGCTCGTCGTCGGCCTTGAAGTAGAGGCCCGGCTCGACGGTGAGGACCATGCCCGGCTTGAGCTCGGCGTCGGAGTACTCCTCGCGGGTGGCGAGCGCGCAGTCGTGCACGTCGAGGCCGAGGTGGTGGCTCGTGCCGTGCACCATCCAGCGGCGGTGGTACTGCCCGTGCTCGGCGTCGAGGGTGCCCTCGACGTCGACGCCCTCGGGCAGCAGGCCCCACTCGTGCAGGTGCTCGGCGATGACGCGGATCGCGGCGGCGTGCACGTCGCTGAACTTGTTGCCCGGCTTGCAGGCCGCGATGCCGGCCTCCTGGGCGGCGTAGACGGCGTCGTAGATCTTGCGCTGGGCGTCGGTGAACGTGCCGCTGACCGGCAGGGTGCGGGTGATGTCGGCGGTGAAGAGCGAGTCGACCTCGACGCCGGCGTCGAGCAGGAGCAGGTCGCCGTCCCTGATGTCGCCGGTGTTCTTGATCCAGTGCAGCGTGTTGGCGTGGTCGCCGCTGGCGCAGATCGAGTCGTAGCCGACGCCGTTGCCGTGGTGGCGCGCGTGCAGGCCGAAGATGCCCTCGACCCAACGCTCGCCGCGGCCGCGACGGACCGCCTCGGGTAGGTCGGCGATGACGGCGTCGAAGCCCTTGTGGGTGCCGTCGACGGCGTCGCGCATCTGCTCGACCTCCCACTCGTCCTTGACGAGGCGCAGTGTCGAGAGGAAGTGGGCGAGCTGCTCGTCGGCCTCGCGCTGACGGTCGGCGCGGGTCTCGGCCTCGGTGGCGTCCTGGGCCTCGGCGACGGCGGTGCGGGCCCGGTCGACCCGAGCGGCAACCTCGGCGTCGGCGTCACGCACGACCCGGACCGTCACCTCGCCCGCGTCCTTGCCCACGGCGTCGGAGAACTCGTCGATGTGGCGGGCGGTGAGGCCCAGCTCGGACTCGATGTCGGCCAGGGTCGGGCGCGCGCCCACCCAGAACTCGCCGTAGCGCGAGTCGCCGAAGAACTCCTCGGTGTCGCGCTCGGCGAGCGGCCGGAAGTAGAGGACGGCCTCGTGACCGGCCTGGTCGCCGGCGCCGTCGGCTCCGCCCTCCCGGGGCTCGAGGACGAGCACGGCGTCGGGCTCGCGGTCGCTGCCGAGGCCGGTGAGGTGGGCAAAGGCGCTGTGCGGGCGGAAGACGTAGTCGGTGTCGTTGCTGCGCACCTTGAGGCCGCCGGCCGGCACGACGAGGCGCTCGCCCGGGAAGGCCGCGCTCACGGCCTCGCGGCGGCGGGCGGCGTGGTCGGCGACCTCGGCCCGAGGGGTCACCCCGGTGCTGCGGGGCGCCCAGCTGGTTGCGACGAACGCCCGGAACTCGTCGGTCGTGGGGCGCTTGCGGCTCGGAGAGGCCTTCTGCTCTTCACTCATCACCGAGCCATCGTGTCACGAAGCGACAGGGCCGCCGAACCCGGTTTCCGGGCGGGCGCCGCCCCCGGGATGCCTGCCCGCCAGCCTCGGCGCAGGCTCCGGAGACCCCTCGGGGGTACCGGCCTCGGGAACGCCCCGGCATACAGTCTGGGGGTGGCCCCCACCGAGCGAACGTCCCGGCCGACCACCGCCCACCGCACGCTGCCGTCGCTGCGAGCGAGCACCCGCCGCGCCATGCGGCCGAGCGGGCCGCCGACCGACGAGATCCCGATCTGGACCACGCCCGACGGTGTCGACTCCCACACGGCCCTGGCCGTCATCGACCTCGCGATGCGGGCGGGCGTCGCGATGATCGCGACCGGTGCGGCGGCGGCGGACGTCACCGCGACCGTGCTCACGCTGACGAAGGCGTACGGCCTCAGCTCGGTGCACGTCGACGTCACCTACACCTCGGTCACCGTCTCCTACCACCGCGGCCCGAACGCCGACCCGATCACCGTGCTGCGCATCGTGCGGTTCCGCGTGCAGGACTACACGCGCCTCGAGCGGCTGCGCGGGCTCATCGTCGACCTGTCGCAGGACCCCGTGCCCGTCGAGGAGGCGCGGGTGCGCTTCGACGCGGTCATCACCGCGCCGCACCCGTACCGGCGCTGGCTCGTCGCCGTCGCCGGCGGGGCGCTGGCGGCCGGGGCTGCCGCGCTCGTCGGGGCGGGCGTCTTCATCGTCGCGCTCAGCTTCGTCACGGCCACGATCGTGGGCCGGGTGCTCAACTGGCTCACGGGTGCCGGTGTCGCGGCGTTCTTCGCCCAGATCGTCGCCGCAGCCATCCCGACGGCCGTCGCGACCCTCGTCGTCGTCGCGCAGTCCGCCGGAGTCACCTTCTTCGGCAGCGTCTCGCCGTCGCTCGTCGTGGCGTCGGGGATCGTGCTCCTCCTCGCCGGCCTGTCGGTCGTGGGGGCGGCGGAGGACGCGCTCGAGGGCTACTACGTCACCGCCGGGGCGCGGGC
The DNA here is from genome assembly GCF_054783315.1 of Terrabacter koreensis. Taxonomy (NCBI): domain Bacteria; kingdom Bacillati; phylum Actinomycetota; class Actinomycetes; order Micrococcales; family Intrasporangiaceae; genus Terrabacter; species Terrabacter koreensis. Next base: position 869,282 of record NZ_BAAGQU010000004.1, read on the forward strand.
GTTCGAGGTCGTCGTGCTCTCGCTCGGCATCGCGGTCGGCATCTCGATCGTGCTGTCGCTCGGCAAGCGGCTCGACTACCCGATCGCGATCAGCTCGCAGACGCTGCTCACCGACGACGTGGGCGTGCAGATCGTCTGTGCCGTCGTGATCTCGGTCGCCTTCGCCGTCATGTCGTACGCGAGCGGCCGGGCCGTCGCCGTCGCCGGCATCGCGGGTGGGCTCGGTTGGGCGATCCTCGCCGTCGGTGAGCGGGCGCTGCAGCTCGGTGCCGTGACGGGGTCGGCGCTGGCCGCGCTCGTCGTCGGTTTCGCGTCGCGCCTCGTCGCCAAGCGCCTCACCATCTCGGCGCTCGCCGTCACGACCGCCGCGATCGTGCCGCTGCTGCCGGGGCGCATGGCCTACGAGGGCATCTCGCAGCTCGTCACCAACCCCGACGGCAACGGCTTCGCGCTCGGGGTGCCGACCCTGCTCCAGGCCTTCGGGCTCGGGCTCGGGCTCGCCGCCGGGGTGTCGCTCGGCACGTACTTCGCCGGGCTGCTCGTCGCCCGCTCGCAGGGCGTACGTCCCCGGCCGGCCGCCGGGGCGACCCTGCCGGTGGACCCGGTGCCGGACGCGACGCTCTCGTCGGCGCCGGTCCTCTCCGACATGGTCGAGCTCGAGGCCGCGTCGGCGCTGGATGACGCGGTCGTCGACGAGCCGGCCGCGGAGGTCACGGACCGACCGTGAGCAAGCACACGGCATACGCCCGTGGTCGTGGACCGTGTGCTCGGGCAGGCTGGGAGCCGTTGGCTTTTCGCGTGTCGTAGGTCGGAGGAGTTGGGATGCAGTTCGGGCGCAGCTATGAGGAGTTCGAGGTCGGGGCGGTCTACAAGCACTGGCCCGGGAAGACGGTCACCGAGTACGACGACCACCTCTTCTGCCTGCTGACGATGAACCACCACCCGCTGCACCTCGACACGCACTACGCCGGGGAGACCACGCAGTTCGGCCAGAACGTCGTCGTCGGCAACTACGTCTACTCGATCCTGCTCGGCATGTCGGTGCCCGACATCTCCGGCAAGGCCATCGCGAACCTCGAGATCGAGTCGCTGCGCCACGTCGCCCCGACCTTCCACGGCGACACCCTCTACGGCGAGACGCGCGTGCTCGACAAGTGGGAGTCGACGTCCAAGGACGACCGTGGCGTCGTGCACGTCGAGACGATCGGCTACAAGCAGGACGGCACGGTCGTCTGCATCTTCCGGCGCAAGGTCATGGTGCCGAAGGAGAGCTACCTCGAGGCGCGTGGCGGCGAGCAGCCCGGTCGGCCGACGCCGGTGCCCGACCGCAACTGGCCCGGCCCCGACGCAGCGTCGCCCGCCTGACGCCAGCGGCTGCCCCACCCCTCCGACCCCGCAACACACCCGGTAACGGTCATCACGACGGTGCTGCAACAGCGCCGAGCTGACTGTTAGCGGGTGTGTTGGGCTCAGGGATGGCCGTCCACAGCCCCGCTGGGCTCCCGGCGACCCTCCACAGGGGCGCGGTGGACGCTTCCCCCGAGTGCGTATGCCGCCGAGCGTCGGCCCATGAACCCTCGACTTCACGCGTTGCTCGGCTTCCAGCACGGCGTCGTGTCGGCCGCCGAGGCCCTCGCCGTCGGCACGGACCATCTGGCACTGCGGCGCGCGGTCGCGCGCCGCGAGCTCGTCCGGGTGCGCCGCGGTGCCTATGTCGACGGAGCGTCGTGGTCGGCTGCCGACCTCGACGAGAGATACCGCCTCGCGGTGCTTGCAGTGGCGCGGACCCGGCCCGGTGACGCCGTCAGCCACCATGCGGCACTGGCCCTGCGCCGGCTGCCCCTGTGGGGCCACGACAGGCGCCGGTTCGACCTCGTCTCCGACGTCCGCCAGATCACGGCTCGCAGTGGCCTCCACCTGCACCCCGGAGCGGGCGTCGAGACGTCGCAGGTCGAGGGGGTGGCGACGGTGTCAGTCGCGCACTCCGTCGTTCGCACCGCGCTCACGATGGGCCGCGAGTGCGCCGTGGTCGCCGGCGATGCCGCACTGCGTGCAGGCCTGGTGACACCTGAGGCGCTCATGGCCGAGGCGGCGCTGGTCTCGCCCCATCAGGGCCGTGGCCGAGCACTGGACGCGGTCCTCGCGATGGACGGGCGTTCCGAGTCCGTGGGCGAGTCCCGGACGCGCCTCATCCTCGACGACCTCGGTCTGGCGCACGACAGCCAGGTCGTCATCGAAGACGCACGCGGCGAGTTCCTCGCCCGGGTCGACTTCCTGGTCGAGGGCGTCGTCCTCGAGTTCGACGGCCGGGTCAAGTACGGGAGATCGCGCGACGACGTCGATGCAGGGGCGGCCGACCCCGGCGAGGTGGTGTGGCTCGAGAAAAGACGCGAGGACCGGGTGCGCCGGCTCGGCTACCCGTTCGAGCGTGTGGTCTGGGACGAGCTGGCCCGTCCGGGGATCCTCGGCGCGAGGCTCCGCGCCGCTCGGCCGTCACCTCGCACCGGACGACGCGAACCGCACGACCCCCGCAGGCGCCTCGCACCGGGACGGCACCACCACCCCGCAACACACCCGGAAGCGGTCAGACCCGGTGGGTTGCAACCGGTGTGCGACGACTGATGCCGGGTGTGTTGCGGGGGAGTGGGGCTGGGTGTGAGCTGACCCAGCCCTAGTCTTGGGGCGTGACGTCGACAGGGGCAGGAGCGGGGCCCGTCATCGACCTGCACGCGCACTCCTCCGTCAGTGACGGCACCGAGACGCCCGACGAGCTCGTGGCCGCCGCGGCGACCGCCGGCGTCGACGTGCTCGCGATCACCGACCACGACACGGTCGCAGGCTGGGACGACGCTGCCGACGCGGCACGTCGGCACGGCATCACCCTCGTGCGCGGCATCGAGATCTCGTGCGCCTGGCGCTACACCTCGATCCACCTGCTCGGCTACCTCACCGACCCCGGTGACGCGCCCCTCACACACGAGCTCGCGCGGGCCCGCGACTCCCGGTCGACGCGGCTCGAACGCATGGTCGCGCTCATGGCCGCCGACGGCATACCCCTGACGTATGCCGAGGTGCTGGCCCAGGTCGGCCCCGGCGCCACCGCGGGGCGGCCCCACATCGCCGACGCGCTCATCGCGAACGGGACGATCCGGCACCGTGACGAGGCGTTCCGCGAGTGGCTCGGCGACGACTCGCCGTACTACGTGGGGCACTACGCGCCCGACCCGGTGCGGGCGGTCGAGCTCGTCCGGGCGGCGGGCGGCGTGCCCGTCGTCGCCCACCCGTTCACGCGCACCCGGTCGAGCGGCCTCGACGACGCGCTCATCGAGCGGATGGCTGCCGCCGGGCTCGTCGGACTCGAGGCGTACCACCGGGACCACGGGCCTGCCGAGGTCGAACGGGCGAGGGCGCTCGCCGACCGGCTGGGCCTGGTGCTGACGGGGTCGAGCGACTACCACGGCGAGGGCAAGCGCAACCGCCTCGCCGAGAACACCACGGCACCGGAGGTCCTCGACGCCATCGAGGCGGCCTCGAGCGGCGTCACGGAGGTGCTGAGGCCGTGAGCTACTTCGACACGACCATCTTCCTCAGCACCTTCATCACCCTCATCGTCATCCTCGACCCGCCCGGCGCTGTGCCGATCTTCCTCGCGCTCACCGGGTCGCTCACGAAGGTCCAGCGCAACGTGGCGGCCCGGCGCGCCTCTCTCGTGGCCGTCTTCGTCATCGCCATGTTCGCGCTCTTCGGCCGCAGCATCCTCGACTACCTGCACATCTCGATCGCCGCCCTGCAGGGTGCCGGCGGGCTCCTGCTGCTCCTCGTCGCGCTCGAGCTGCTGACCGGCAAGGAGTCCGACTCGCTCGCCGACGCCGGCGTCAACGTCGCTCTCGTGCCGCTCGGCACCCCGCTGCTCGCGGGTCCGGGCGCCATCGTCGCGACGATGCTCGCGGTCCAGCGCTCCGACACCGCGGTGGAGTACATCGCCGTGGGAGCCGCCCTCGTCGCGGCCATGCTCGCCGTCTACCTCGTGCTGCGCTTCGCCGGCCGGGTGCGCGGGCTGCTCCGCGAGAGCGGCACGATGCTGCTCACCCGCATCGCCGGCCTGCTGCTGTCGGCCATCGCCGTGCAGATGGTGGCCGACTCGGTGCGCGCGTTCGTCAGCGGCCAGGGCTGAGACGGCTGCCGGGGACTCGCAGGCAGGCGGGTGGGGACGCGTGTGCACGACTCCCGCGCCGCGTCGGTGCCGGGCCGTAGGGTGTCGGCGTGACGACCGGCGCGGCTGAGCAGACGACCTTCGCGGGGATGCCCACGCCGCTGTACTCCGGCTCGCCGTCCCGGCTGCTGGCCTACCTCGACTGCCCGCGCCGCTACCGCATGCAGTACCTCGACCGCCCGCGACCGCAGGCACGGCCGCAGCGCGCGCACACCTCCGTCGGCATCGCCACCCACAACGTGCTCCGCGACTTCTGGGACCTCCCCGTCTCCCAGCGCACGCCGGCAGGGGTGGCCGAGCTCGTGCGCACGTCGTGGATCGACGTCGGCTTCCGCGACCCCGAGCAGTCGGTGGCCTGGCGGCTGCGGGTGCGTGACGCCGTCACCGACTACCTGCGCCGCAGCGACCGCGACAACCAGCCCGTCGGCATCGAGCGCAGCGTGTCGCTCAAGACCGACGAGGTCGCCATCACCGGACGCATCGACCGCCTCGACGACCGCGACGGTGAGCTCGTCGTCGTCGACTACAAGACCGGCCGCCAGGTCCCCACCGACGACGACGCCCGCACGTCGCTCCCGCTGGCCCTGTATGCCGTCGCGTCCGCGCGCATGTTCCGCCGGCCGTGCCGACGGGTCGAGCTGCACCACGTCCCCTCGGGCACCGTCGCCGTGCACGAGCACACCGACGAGTCGCTCGCCCGCAAGGTCGCAGAGGCCGAGTTGATCGCCTCCGACCTGCGCCGCGCCGATGCCGACTTCAAGCAGGTCGGGGTCGAGTCCACCCGGTTCGCGCCTCGGCCCTCGGCCCTCTGCTCCTGGTGCGACTTCCGGGCCCACTGCCCCGAGGGCCAGCAGGTCGGTCCCGAGAAGTCCGACTGGGCCGGTCTCGAGCCCGCCGGCTACGACTCCACGCCTGACGAGCGCGCCGATGCCTGAGCCCGCGCCCTCCGAGACCCACCCCGAGGGGTCGGTCCACCGAGACCTGCGGTGGGCCTTCCTGGCCGCCGTCGACCACGTCGCCGCCCTCGTGGCGCGCGACGACGTCGCCGCCGCCTGGGACACCCCCAGCGCGCTGCCGCAGTGGAGCGTCGGTGGTCTCGTCGCGCACCTCGCCAGCCAGCCGGTGATCGCCGTCGACCTGCTCAGGGCCGAGCCGTGGTCCGATGCGATCAGCCTCGACGAGCACTACGCCCGGTCGGCGTGGGTCAAGGGCGGTCTCGACGACGACGTGAACGTGTCCATCCGGGCTGGGGGCGACGCACAGGCCGCGGCCGGCCGAGACTCCGTGCTGGCCAAGGTGACCGACGCCCGGGCGACCCTCCCCGACCTGCTCGCCGCCCAGCCTGCGGAGCGTGCCGTCCTCATCCCGTGGGCCGGCTGGGCGCTCCGGCGCGACGACTTCCTCACCGGCCGCATGATGGAGGTCGTCGTGCACGGCGAGGACGTCGCCGCCAGCCTCGGCTTCGACGCGCCCAGGCTGCCCGACGAGGTGCTCGCCCCGGTGCTCGCACTGCTCACCCGGATCTCCGTCCGCAGGCACGGCCAGGGCGCCGTGGTGTCGGCTCTGTCACGTGCCGAGCGCGCCCCGCGGACGATCTCGGCGTTCTGACCCGGCGGCCTGACACACTGGGCCGCATGGCGCCCCGGACCGGCAAGAGCGACGCGACCACAGCCCTGCCCCGAGCTGCCCGCGGTGGCTCGAGGAGCGCCGACACCTCACGACGTGGGTCGCACCCGGCGCCCGCGGACCGTGCGACGACGATCGCGCTCGCCAACCAGAAGGGCGGCGTCGCCAAGACCACGTCGGTCGCCAGCATCGGCGCCGCTCTCGCCGAGCAGGGACGGCGCGTGCTGCTCGTCGACCTCGACCCGCAGGCGTGCCTGACGTTCTCGCTCGGCGTCGACCCCGACACGGTCGAGCGCTCCGTGCACGACGTGCTGACGGGCGCGGCAGAGCTCAGTGACGTCGTCGTCACCTGCGACGAGGGTGTCGACCTCGTGCCGTCCGCCATCGACCTCGCCGGCGCCGAGGCCATGCTGCTGCCGCGCCCGGGACGCGAGTACGTGCTGCGCACGGCCCTCGAGGACGCCAAGGCGGCATACGACGTCGTCCTGCTCGACTGCTCGCCCAGCCTCGGCGTGCTCACCCTCAACGCGCTCACCGCCGCGGACGCCCTCATCATCCCGATGCCCTGCGAGATGCTCAGCCACCGCGGTGTCGGGCAGCTGCTCGACACCGTCGCCGACGTGCAGAAGATCCTCAACCGCGACCTCGAGGTGTGGGGCATCCTGCCGACGCTCTTCGACGGCCGCAGCAACCATGCCCGCGAGGTGCTCGCCGACGTGGGGGAGCGCTACGACCTGCCGGTGCTCGACCCGCCCATCCCGAAGACCGTGCGCTTCGCCGAGGCCCCGGCCGTGGGACGCTCGATCCTCAGCACGGCCCGCTCGTCCAGGGGCGCCCAGGCCTACCGCGACGTCGCCGCGTCGCTGCTCGCCCGGCTCTGACACGCGGGTCCCGGCGGGAATGAACCGCCGCGTGGAGGTGCTGCACCTAGGAGTGTCGCCAACCCACCACGAAGGAGACCCCCTTGACTTCCACGCCTGCACTGGTCGCCCCGAGCGCCGGAGCCGCCTTCGAGGCGCGCACCGTCGAGCACCGCGACCTGCGTGACGACGACGTGCTCATCGACATCAAGTTCGCCGGCATCTGCCACAGCGACATCCACCAGGTCCGTGAGGAGTGGGGGAGCGCGATCTTCCCCATGGTCCCTGGCCACGAGATCGCCGGGGTGGTCTCCGCCGTCGGTGACGGGGTGACCCGTCACAAGGTCGGCGACCGCGTCGGCGTCGGCTGCATGGTCGACTCGTGCGGCGAGTGCGAGTACTGCAAGAACGGCGAGGAGCAGTTCTGCACCAAGGGCGCCGTCATGACCTACAACGGCCGCGGCTACGACGGCGAGGAGACCAAGGGCGGCTACGCCCAGCAGGTCGTCGTCTCGGAGCGCTTCGCCGTCAAGATCCCCGACGGCATCGAGCTCGACGTCGCAGCGCCCCTGCTGTGCGCCGGCATCACCGTCTGGTCGCCGCTCAAGCGCTGGGGCGCCGGCCCGGGCAAGAAGGTCGCCGTCATCGGTCTCGGTGGCCTTGGCCACATGGCCGTGAAGCTCGCCGCCGCCATGGGCGCCGAGGTCAGCGTGCTGAGCCGTAGCGACGCCAAGAAGGACGACGGTCTCGCGCTCGGCGCGACGAGCTACCACGCCACGGGCGACGAGGGTGTGCTGAAGGGGCTCAAGGGCACCTTCGACCTCATCATCAACACGGTCAGCGCCGACCTGCCGATGCAGACCTACATCGGTCTGCTGCGTCCCCTTGGTGTCATCGCCAACGTCGGGCTGCCCACGGGCAACTACGACTTCGCGCCCGGCGCCGTCGTCGGCGGCAGCCGGGTCGTGGCCGGCTCCAACATCGGTGGCATCCCCGCCACCGCCGAGATGCTCGCCTTCTGCGCCGAGCACGGCATCGGGGCGACGATCGAGACCATCTCGGCCGACCAGGTCGACGAGGCCTACGAGCGCGTGGTGGCCGGCGACGTGCGCTACCGCTTCGTCATCGACACCTCGACGATCAACGCCTGATCTCTGGTTCGCCCCACCGAGGGCGTATGCGTTCGGCCGGGTCCCGCGGGGGCCCGGCCGTCGTCGTCCCCTGGCAACACACCCGACAACGGTCAGGCCGCGGTGGTTGCAGCCCTGCGCGGTTGACCGCTACCGGGTGTGTTGCAGGGTGGGTGAGGCGGGGTCAGGGCGGGTCGAGCGCGGGGAGGCCGTCGATCGAGACGGCGTTCTTCGCCTCCCGGTAGGCCGTCAGCCCGTCCTCACCGCGGTTGTCGGCCCACCGCGTGAGCAGGTCGCGGTCGCCGTCGTGGCTCATGAGCGGGACCGCATACCCGCACGAGTCCGAGACCCGTTCGACGTCCACGACCACGACGCCACGTGTGCCCGAGTGGTCCCCGAAAAGCCCTCGGTACGAGGCGAACTCGGGATCGGCCAACCCGACGTGACGCCCGCGGCCGTGGAGCCTGACGATGTTGGGTGGCCCCTCGAAGGCGCAGAACATCAGGGTGATGCGCCCGTTCTCACGCAGGTGGGCGATCGTCTCGGCGCCGCTGCCGGTGAGGTCGAGGTAGGCGACGGTGTGCTCGTCGAGCACCGCGAACGTGTCGCCCATGCCTTTCGGCGAGACGTTGACGTGCCCGTCCGCGGCGAGCGGGGCCGTCGCCACGAAGAACACGTGCTGCGCCTCGATGAACGCGCGCAGCCGACCGTCGATGTGCTCGTGCAGCTTCATCGCAGGCTCCTCACCCTCGGGCCGTCACTCGACGGTGACCGACTTCGCAAGGTTACGAGGCTTGTCGATGTCGAGCCCGAGGGCGACCGCAGCGTGGTACGCCAGCAGCTGCATGGGGATCATGAGCAGGATCGGGTCGAGCTCCGGCTCGTTGCGCGGCACGTCGATGCGGCGCGCGCCCACCTCGCCGAGGTCGACGTCGGGGTGCGTCACCGCGACGACGCGGCCACCGCGGGCCATGACCTGCTCGGCCGCGGCGAGGTTGCGTGACGTCAGCTCGTCGGACGGGATGACCGCGACGGTCGGCCGGGACGGCTCGATGAGGGCCAGGGGGCCGTGCTTCAGCTCGCTCGTCTGGTAGGCCTCGGCGTGCCGGTAGGAGATCTCCTTGAACTTCTGCGCGCCCTCGCGCGCCACGGGGAACCCACGCACCCGGCCGATGAAGAAGAGGCTCTCGGCGCCCGAGAGGTCGCGCGCGACCTCGGCGATGGCCTCGCCCTGGTCGAGCACCTGGGCGATGTCGGCCGGCAGCCTCTCGAGGCCGGCGATGATGCGCTGACCGTCGGCCACGGACAGGTCCCGAACGCGGCCGAGCAGCAGGGCCAGCAGGGCGAACCCGACACCCATGTGCGTGAGCGCCTTGGTCGAGGCGACCGAGATCTCGGGGCCGGCGTGCAGGTAGATGCCCCCGTCGCACTCGCGGGCGATCGTCGAGCCGACGACGTTGACGAGCCCGACGACCTGGCCGCCCTTGCGCTTGACCTCGCGCACCGCGAACGCGGTGTCGGCCGTCTCACCGGACTGGCTGACGGCCACGTAGAGGGTGTCGGGCTCGATGATCGGGTTGCGGTAGCGGAACTCGCTCGCCGCCTCGGCGTGCGCCGGGATGCGGGCCAGCTCCTCGATCATCAGGGCGCCGAGCTCGCCGACGTAGTAGGCCGAGCCGCAGCCGAGGATCTTGACGCGCCGGAAAGCGCGCAGCTCGCGGGGGGAGAGGTTGAGGCCGTCGAGGCGGGCCGTGCCGAACCGCGTGTCGAGGCGGCCGCGGAGCATGCGGGCGACGGTCTCGGGCTGCTCGGCCATCTCCTTGGCCATGAAGTGGCCGTGGCCACCGAGCTCGACCTCCTCGTCGCTGACCTCGATCGTCGTCGGCTCGCGCCCGGTGTCGGGCGTCTCGCGCGTGAAGGTGCGGTAGCCGCGCGCCGTCACGACGGCCAGCTCGCCGTCGTCGAGGTGGACGACGGAGGAGGTGTGCCGCACCAGGGCGGCGACGTCGGAGGCGACGAACATCTCCCGCTCGCCGACCCCGAGGATGAGGGGCGAGCCGTTGCGGGCCACGACCACCCGGTCGGGCACCTCCGAGTCGAGGACGGCGACGGCATACGTGCCGACCACCTGCTCCAGCGCCTCGAGCACGCGATCCTCGAGCTCGGCGGCGGAGGACCGGGCGACGAGGTGCGCGAGCACCTCGGTGTCGGTGTCAGAGGTGAAGGGCACGCCCTCGCGCGTCAGCCGGTCACGCAGGGCGGCGGCGTTGTCGATGATCCCGTTGTGCACGACGGTCACGCGACCGTCGGCGCTGGAGTGCGGGTGGGCGTTGGCCTCGGTCGCCGGGCCGTGGGTGGCCCAGCGCGTGTGGCCGATGCCGACGGTCCCGGCGAGTCGCTTCGGCAGCGCGGCCTCGAGCTCGCGCACGCGCCCGACGCGGCGCACGACGGTCTGACCGCTCGGCCCGGCCACGCTGATGCCGGCGGAGTCGTAGCCGCGGTACTCGAGCCGGGTCAGGCCCTCGATGAGGATCGGGGCGGCCGGCTGGCGCCCGACGTATCCGACGATGCCGCACATGGTGACCTCCTGGTCTTCGGTTCTGGGGGCGTAAGCCGTGCCGTGCCCTTCGGGGCCACGCCGGCAGCAGGCTGTGTCAGCCGTAGATGATGCGACGCAGCTGCCGCTCGCTCAGCTCGGGAGCGGCGACGACCCGGTCGGCGAGCTCCGCCGCGATGGTGCGGTAGATCTCCGGGTTGCGGGCGCCGTGCAGCTGCAGCCGGGTGTGCCGTCGCCGGACGTACTCCTCGACAGGCTCGCGGTAGTGGGCGAGGACGTCGCCGACGACACGGGCCGCCTCACCCTCCGACAGGCCGGTCGAGTCGGCCACGTGGGCGACGAGTTCAGGGTCGGGCACCCCTCGATGATGCGGCATCGCTCGCGCCAATGCCAAGAATCTGCCCGGATTCGGGCAAGCAGAGGGCTCCAGGAGGCGGCGATCGTCGGGATCGATCGTCGCGAACTGGGCACTCGACTGGTCTCAGCATGCGTCGAGTGCACACTTTCCGACGTGCCGGGACTCGTCCCGGCCAGCCGGGGCAGGGCAACGCGAAGGGCTGCGCCCCAGGGTGGTGGGCGCAGCCCTTCGTCAGGAGTGGGGGTCGAGCCCCGGTCAGTCGGTGCCGGAGTCGGCGGAGGCTGCCGCGGCTGCCTCGCCGCTGCTGGAGCGACCGGAGCCGCCGCGGCGCCGGCGCCGGCGCGGCGGGCGGGACTGGCCGTCGTCGGGCGCAGACTCGGCCGGACCGCCGGAGGAGGCCGGCGCCTCGCTGCCGTCCGCTCCCGTGGCGCCGGCGGCACCTGCGGCAGCAGCGCCCGCCCCACGCGTACGGCGGCGGTTGCGGCTGCGACGCGGGCGGCTCTCGCCGCTCTCCGCGTCGCCGCCCTCACGGGCCTCGCGGCCGCCCTCGGAGCGGGAGTCACGCTCCCCGCGGCGCCCACCCCGGTCACCACCTCGGTCGCCCCGGTCGCCCCGGTCGCCGCGCTCGCCGGAACGACCGCCACCGCGGCCGTGGCGCTTGCCGGTCTCGCCGAGATCCTCGATCTCCTCGGCCTCGAGGCCGGCGAGCTTCTGCTCGGACCGGCGCAGGTAGCCCTTGGCGTCGGTCGGGATGTCGAGGTCGGAGTAGAGGTGGTCGGAGCTCGAGTACGTCTCCTGCGGCTCGGGGATGCCGAGGTCGAGCGTCTTATTGATGAGCGCCCAGCGGTGCAGGTCGTCCCAGTCGACGAAGGTCACCGCGACGCCGGTGTTGCCGGCGCGGGCCGTGCGGCCGATGCGGTGCAGGTAGGTCTTCTCGTCCTCGGGGCACTGGTAGTTGATGACGTGCGTGACGTTCTCGACGTCGATGCCGCGGGCCGCGACGTCGGTGGCGACGAGGATGTCGACCTTGCCGTTGCGGAACGCGCGCAGCGCCTGCTCGCGGGCGCCCTGGCCGAGGTCGCCGTGGATCGCGGCGGCCGCGAAGCCGCGCTCGACGAGCTCGTCGGACACCTTGGCGGCCGTCCGCTTGGTGCGGCTGAAGATGATGGTGAGGCCACGGTCCTTCGCCTGGAGCATGCGCGAGAGCATCTCCACCTTGTCCATGGCGTGCGCGCGGTAGACGAACTGCTCGACCGCCTTGACGGTGTGGGCGTTCTCGTTCTCGTCGCCCATCGCGCGGATGTGCGTCGGCTGCGACATGTAGCGACGGGCCAGCGCGACGATGGCGCCCGGCATCGTGGCCGAGAAGAGCATGGTCTGGCGCGTCGCGGGCGTCAGCGACATGAGGGTCTCGACGTCGGGCAGGAAGCCGAGGTCGAGCATCTCGTCGGCCTCGTCGAGCACGACGGTGCGGGCCTGCGACAGGTCGAGGTGGCCCTGCTTGGACAGGTCGATCAGGCGTCCGGGCGTGCCGACGACGACCTCGACCCCCGCCCTGAGCGCCTCGATCTGCGGCTCGTACGCGCGGCCGCCGTAGACGGTGAGCACGCGGATGCCGCGCTTGCGGCCGGCGCGCTCGAGGTCACCGGCCACCTGCACGGCCAGCTCGCGGGTCGGCGCGACGGCGAGGGCCTGGGGCTTGCCGGGGCGCGTGAGGGACTCGAAGCCCTCGTCGCCGGGGGCGACGACGCGGTTCAGGATCGGCACGCCGAAGCCGAGGGTCTTGCCCGTGCCGGTCTTGGCCTGGCCGATGATGTCGTGGCCGGAGAGGGCCACGGGCAGGGTCATCGCCTGGATGGGGAACGGGGTCGTGATGCCGGCCTCGGCGAGGGCGGACACGATGTCGGGGTGGACGTCGAAGTCGGCGAAGGACGGGGCGGGCGCGGCCGGCTCGGCCGGTGCCTCGGCGAGCACCTCGGCCGCGGTCTCGGGGGAGGCGTCCGCGAGCGTCTCGGGCGCGTCCGTGGTGACCTCCGCGTCGGCGGCGGTCTCGTGGGGCTGGGTCATGGGCATCTCTCGATCGGCACGAGCACCCCGCCGATGCGGGAGCTCAGTGGCGCGTGACGGGCCGATCGGAGACTGTCAGGGACGGTGGGTGGCTCTCGCAGCTGGGCGGGCTCCACCGGTGCGCGGGGAGTCCGCGAGCACCATCTGGGCAAACCATCGGGCCGACCGGGCACCGAGTTGTCCCGCTCACTCTACCGGCACCCGGGCAAAAGGCCGGAAACCAATCACTAGATTGGGCCCATGAGCGACGACGCGACGCCCGAAAGCACGGACGAGCCCGGCTACCTCGCCGCGGTCACCGACCTCCTGGGGGCGCTGGCCTACGGCGAGCTGCGGGCCTTCAGCCAGCTGGCCAAGGATGCCGAGCTCGCGCCCACGCTGCGCCACAAGTCGGCGGTCGCCACCCTGGCCGCCCACGAGCTGAAGAACTACTCCGTGCTCACCGAGCGCCTCCAGTCGCTCGGCGTCGAGCCGGAGGCGGCGATGGAGCCGTTCGTGCCGGCGGTCGATGCCTTCCACGAGCGCACGAGCGCCTCGGACTGGCTGGAAGGGCTCGTCAAGGCGTACGTCGGCGAGGGCATCGCCCAGGACTTCTACCGCGAGATCTCGCGCTACGTCGACGAGGACACCCGATCGCTGGTCGTCAGCGTCCTCGAGGACACCGGGCAGGCTGAGTTCGCGGTGAAGGTGGTCCGCGAGGCGATCACGGCCGACCCCAGGCTCGCCGGGAGGCTCGCGCTCTGGGGGCGTCGGCTCGTCGGCGAGGCGCTCACCCAGGCCCAGCGGGTCGGCGTCGAGCGCGACGCGCTGGCGAGCATCCTCGTCGGGGCACCCGGTCGCGCCGGGGCCGACCTCGCCGAGCTGGGGCGCATGTTCGCCCGACTCACCGACGAGCACTCGCGGCGCATGGAGCGCCTGGGCCTGTCGGCCTGAGGGCGTATGCCGTCCCGGTCACCTCCGGGTGCCGGTGCACGACGAAGGGGCCCGACCACTGTGGTCGGGCCCCTTCGTCGTGCTGGTGCGTGTCAGACGGACTTGCTGGTCATGCGGCCGTAGACGATGATCAGGATCGCGGCGACGATGGCGCCCAGGATGAGCGGGATCCAGGCGATGCCGCCGTTGTTGGCGTAGCCGATCTGGCGGACCACGAGGGTGACGATGACGTTGGCGACGATGCCGATGAGGATCGTCACGACGATCGAGATGTTCTGCTTGCCGGGCAGGATGAGTCGACCGAGCGCTCCGATGATGGCGCCGACGATGATTGCGCCGATGATGGTGCTGAGCATGTTTCACAGCTCCTTCTGGTCACTGCGTGGTGACCGTCTGGTCCGCGAGTGCGGACGGTTCGTGCAACGAACTCAATGTCTCACTGCTTGGGACTGGAGTGGTGGATGTGGCGTGTCACATTTGCGCTTCAGCGCGTCTGGCGGTTGCCCGTGACCATCCCGTAGCCGACGATGAGCGCGGCCGCGACGACGACACCGATCAGGCCGGAGATCCAGTCGATCCCCTTGGTGTCGTTGACCCCGGTCGCCTTGTAGTAGATGAAGGCGCCGATGAGGGAGCCGAGGGCTCCCAGGACGACGGTGAGCAGGACGCCCATGTTCTGCCTTCCGGGCAGCACCAACCGAGCCAGCGGGCCCACGATCGCTCCCGCGACGAGGGCCATCAGGATGGTTCCGATCATGACTTCGCGTTCCTCCTTGGTTGCCCGGGCGGCGGGCGGCGGCGACCGGTGGGCCCGGCACGCTCTCATCCAACCCCTTACCCCCGGCGCGCCGTTGTCCCACGCGTGGCCGTGATCTGACGACACGGCATACGGGACGGGACGCAGAGGGCCGCCGACCTGATGGTCGACGGCCCTCTGCGGCGTCCGGTGGGACGCCGGATGCGTTGGGGGAGAGTGCTGCTCGCCCCGGCGGCGCTCAGTGTGCGCCGAAGCCCACGCCCGCCTTGCGCTCTGCCCCGGTCGTGACGTAGCCGATCGAGGCGGACGGGACGATGATGCGCCCGCCCTTGTCGTCGGTCAGCTCGAGCACGTCGGATCCCAGGGCCGCCTTGACGGCGGAGAAGATCTCCTCGCTCGACTGCGTCGTCTCGAAGGTGATCTCGCGCGCCACGTTCTGCACGCCGATGCGGACCTCCACGTCAAACCTGCTTTCTCAGTTCGTGTGGACGCGGTCGACCGCGTCCCGTCGTCACCTTAACCAGCAGTCGTGCCGACGGATTCCCGGGCCGCGTCGCTCGGCCTGTCGCCCTCCGCCTTGCCGACAGCGGGGAACGCGCCGAAACCGCGGCGGATGAGGGCTGCGGTGATGCGCACCGCCGTCTCCTTGGAGAGCGTCGCCTCGTGCGTCAGCCAGTGGCGCGCCGAGGTCTGGGCGAGGCCCACGAAGGCGACGCCGACGAGGACGGCCTCCTCCTGGTCCATCGACGTCTCGCTGCGGATGATCTCGGCCATCGCCTGGGCGCACGTGAGGTCGATCTGGTCGAGGCGCCGGCGGACCTCGGGCTCGTTGGCGAGGTCGGACTCGAAGATGAGCCGGAACGCGGCGCCCTCCTGGCCGACGAAGTCGAAGTAGGCCCGCGTCATCGTGTTGATGCGGGCTTTGTTGTCGGGCAGCGTCAGGGCGTCGCGGACGAGCTGCTCGAGCTCGCCGGTGTGCTGGTCGATGAGGGCGAGGTAGAGCTCGAGCTTGCCCGGGAAGTGCTGGTAGAGAACGGGCTTGGAGACCCCGGCGCGCGCGGCGATGTCGTCCATCGCGGCCGCGTGGTAGCCGTTCTCGACGAACACTCCGAGGGCGGCGTCGAGCAGCTGGGCCCGGCGCTCGGATCGGGGCAGCCGCTGGCCGCGGCCCGGCGGGGTCATCTCGTCTGCCATGCGGGTCCTCTTCGCGTCTGCGCGTGTCGCTGGTGCCTGCTCGCCGGCCGCCGAGTCGGACGACCGTGTCCGTCTCACCATACCGAGCAGTACGGTGAGGGCATGTCGACGGATCCGCTGGTCAAGACGGGTCGGCCGCTGTCCAGGGCGGAGACGACAAGGTATGCGCGGCACGTCCTGCTCCCCGACGTGGGGCGCGACGGGCAGGAACGGCTGTCGGCGGCGCGCGTGCTCGTCGTCGGCGCCGGGGGACTGGGGTCACCGGCGCTGCTCTACCTCGCGGCCGCGGGCGTGGGCACGATCGGCGTCGCCGACGCCGACGTCGTCGACCTCACGAACCTCCACCGGCAGGTGATCCACTCCGACGCCGACATCGGCCGGCCCAAGACCGAGTCGGCCGAGGCCGCGGTCCACCGCGTCAACCCGCACGTCACCGTCGTGCGTCACGACGTCGCCCTCGACTCGTCGAACGCGTTGGAGATCATCGGCGCCTACGACCTCGTCGTCGACGGCACCGACAACTTCCCGACGCGCTACCTCGTCAACGACGCCTGCGCCATGCTCGGCAAGCCGCACGTGTGGGGCTCGATCCTGCGTTTCGACGGCCAGGTGTCGGTCTGGTGGGCCGGCCACGGACCCTGCTACCGCTGCGTCTTCCCCGACCCGCCGCCGCCGGGATCGGTGCCGAGCTGCGCCGAGGGCGGTGTGCTCGGCGTCCTGTGCGCTGCCATCGGGTCGGTCCAGTCGACCGAGGCGATCAAGCTGCTGCTCGGCATCGGCGAGCCGCTCGTCGGGCGGCTCATGGTGCATGACGCCCTGCGCCAGACGTGGGACACCCTGACCGTCCGCGCCGACCCCGATTGCCCCGTCTGCGGTGACCGACCCACCGTGACCGAGCTCGTCGACTACGTCGAGTTCTGCGGCGTGCCGGGCGCGGCAGCCCCCGACGAGGGCGACCTGCCGACGGTCACGGTCCGCGAGATGGCCGCCGAGCTCGAGGCCGTCGACCCGCCGCTCCTGGTCGACGTGCGCGGCGACGAGGAGCGGGCGATCGCGAGCATCCCCGGTGCCGTCGCGATCCACCTCGACCGCTTCCGGTCCGGTGAGGCGTTCGACGAGCTGCCCTCGGACAGAAGGGTGCTCATCCACTGCAAGGTCGGCGGCCGCTCCGCGGAGGCGACTCGCCTGGCCCTGAGGGCGGGGCTCACCGACGTCGCGAACGTCGAGGGCGGCATACTCGCGTACCTGCGGGAGATCGACCCGAGCCAACCGGAGTACTGAGCCACCCGCGTACGCCTGAACCACCGACCGCGAGAGGACGCCCGTGCCGCTGGAGGACCACGCCGAGCGGGTGCTCGACCTCGTCGCGACGATCCCGGAGGGGCGGGTGCTCGCCTACGGCGACATCGCGAAACGCCTCGGCGGCATGGGCCCCCGGACCGTCGGCACGGTCATGAGCCGCTACGGCTCCGACGTGTCGTGGTGGCGCGTCATCCGCTCCGACGGCCGTCCGCCACAGGGGCTCGAGGACGAGGCGGTCGAGCACTGGCGAGCCGAGGGCACCCCGATGGTGCGTGGTCTCGTCGACGGTGGGCGTGCCGACATGGACCGGGCCCGGTGGGACTTCGGCGGAGCGCCCGGTGGCCCGGGCTCGTCGGGCACCCGCGGCGGCCTCCACCACGTCGAGATCTGGGTCGACGACATCGCCGCCGCCGGGCGCGAGTGGGGGTGGCTGCTGGGCCGCCTCGGCTACCA
Source organism: Terrabacter koreensis (assembly GCF_054783315.1). NCBI lineage: Bacteria > Bacillati > Actinomycetota > Actinomycetes > Micrococcales > Intrasporangiaceae > Terrabacter > Terrabacter koreensis. The sequence goes on from NZ_BAAGQU010000004.1 coordinate 886,732, forward strand.
CCTCGGCGACGACTGGGGCCACGGCCAGGCGTGGGAGCTCGGCTCGCTCTACGTCGTGCTCGAGGCCGGCCCCGACGTCGTGGCGGGTCGCCACGAGCGCACGCGTGCCGGCCTGAACCACCTTGCCTTCCATGGTGGTTCGCGCGCCGAGGTCGACGCCTTGGTCGAGGAGTGCGGCGACGGAGGCTGGACCCTCATGTTCGCCGACACGCACCCGTACGCCGGTGGTCCCCAGCACTACGCCGCCTACCTCGAGAGCGGCGAGGGGTTCGAGGTCGAGGTCGTCGCGGCCGAGCGCTAGTCGGCGATGGTGGCGTGTCAGCGCGGGTTGCGGCGACCGCGCACCGGCCGCAGCCCGCGGGGGTAGGGACGGTCCGGATGAGGGAGTGCGACGTCGACGATCCGCGGGAGCTGCGCCAGCGGCCGACGCTGCTGGTCCTCCTTCCACTGCTGGTGGACGCGGGCCCGGTCCTCGAGGTCGAGCCGGGACAGCACCTGCTCGACGGCGGCCAGGATGGAGCCGCGCAGCAGCCACGAGGTGTCCTCCCTGGCCCGCACGAGGATGAGCTCGGTGAGGATCGCCTGGGTCTCACGGAGGATGTCGAGGCTCTCGGCGAGCGCCGTGTCCGTGTCCTGGTCGCGGCCCTCGGACTCGGCGATGACGAAGCCACCGAAGGCGCGAAGGCAGTCGGCGCTGTCGTGCAGGACCACGGCGAACGCCGAGCGCAGCTCGGCGCCGTAGGGGTCCTCCGGGGCGCCCGCGGGTGGCAGCTCTGCCAGCAGCACGGTGAAGAGGGCGCGGATGGCGAGGAGACACTGCTCGAAGGTGTCGAGGGCCGAGGCGAGGACCGGCTCGACGTCCACGGTGCCGAGGGCCCGCGGGTTGAAGCGTCGACTCTCCTTGAGGTGGCCGATCGTCCCGGTGGCGCGGGCGACCTCGCGGTTCGCCGAGCGGACCCGGTCGACCCACGCCGCGACCTCGTCACGGGTCACCGGGCCCTGCTCGAGCTGCTCTGCGGCGTGGTCGAGTGCGGAGGCGGCGGCCTCGACCACCCGCAGCAGCGCCTGCCTCGCCTGCCCGATCGGCATGGCGGGTGGGTAGACGACGTTGAAGGCCACCCCGACGGCGGCACCGACCAGGGTGTTGACGATCCTCGTCTCTGACGCGACGTCGTGGTTGCTCACCCCGAGGATGAGCATGGCGCTGATCGGCGTCTCGAGCGCCTGCTCGCCGAGGCGCAGCACCTTGGCCAGCAGCAGGGATGCCGCGATCGCGGCGCCGAGGCTCCACCACGTCAGGCCGATCCACGTCGAGAGCAGGGTGGCGACGAGGATGCCGGAGAGCACCGCGCCGACCCGGACGGCACTCATCTTGATCGTCGAGAACGCCGAGGCCTGCACGACGAGCAGGGCCGTGAGGGGCCCGGTCAGGTCGGGGTTGCCGGGGGTGATCAGCTGCGAGAGCACGTAGGCGGCCACGGCGGCCGCGGTGAGGCGCAGCACGGTGCCGAGGGTGGGGCGCACCCGGGCAGGGACGTCGCGCCACGTCGCCGGATGGCCCGGCCACGCCCAGTCGGCGAGGCGGCCCCACGGCGACTCCCGGCTGCCGGTGCCTGGTGACATACGCTGCCCCCGCGTGTGCGAAGTGGTCTCGCGTCCTGGCGGTGCGGCCGCCCGTCCGCCCCCTGCGCATCGTACGAGAGGGAGCACCGGGACACCCCGCGGATGTCGCAGCGAGTTGGGCCACAAGACTTGATTTGTTCAAGTAAACCCGAAAGACTCCGGACATGCCCCTCACCGACGTCGAAGCGCTGCTGCGCGAGTCGGGGCTGCGCGTCACGCGGCAGCGCGTCGCGGTCCTCGAGGTGCTGGACGAGCACCCGCACGCCGACACCGACTCCGTGATCCGCCGGGTCCGCGAGGCCGCCGGCGAAATCTCGCACCAAGCGGTCTACGACGTGCTCCGCGCCCTCACCGACGCCGGGCTGCTGCGGCGCATCCAGCCGGCCGGCTCGGTCGCGCGCTACGAGGTCCGGGTCGGCGACAACCACCACCACCTCGTGTGCCGCTCGTGCGGCACCATCGCCGACGTCGACTGCGCCATCGGCCCGGCCCCCTGCCTCACGGCCTCCGACGACCACGGCTTCGTCATCGACCAAGCCGAGGTGACCTACTGGGGCACCTGCCCCGACTGCCTGACCACCCGTATTGCCTGAAGTGACAACGATGCCCGGAAGGACCCACTCATGACCGACAGCCCCAACGACGTCACGCCCGAGAGCCCGCAGGGGGTGGACCGCAAGGCTGGAGGCGGCTGCCCGGTCATGCACGACTCCGCCACGGCCCAGGGCAGCGAGAGCGAGAACCCCGCCCTCGACTCCCCGACGCCCAAGACCGGCGGCCGGCCGCACGGCATCAAGGACTGGTGGCCCAACTCCCTCGACCTGTCGGTGCTGCGCACCCATTCGTCCAAGAGCAACCCGCTCGGGTCGGACTTCGACTATGCCACCGAGTTCGCCAAGCTCGACCTCGACGCGCTCAAGCAGGACGTCGTCGACGTGCTGCACGACTCGCAGGACTGGTGGCCGGCCGACTTCGGGCACTACGGCGGCCTCATGATCCGACTCAGCTGGCACGCCGCCGGCACCTACCGCATCTACGACGGGCGGGGTGGCGCCGGCGACGGCGGCCAGCGCTTCGCTCCGCTCAACAGCTGGCCCGACAACGGCAACCTCGACAAGGCCCGCCGCCTGCTCTGGCCGGTCAAGCAGAAGTACGGCCAGAAGATCTCGTGGGCCGACCTGCTGGTGCTCGCCGGCAACGTCGCCCTCGAGGACATGGGTTTCCAGACCTTCGGCTTCGGCTTCGGCCGCGAGGACGTCTGGGAGCCCGAGGAGATCTTCTGGGGTCCCGAGGACAGCTGGCTCGGCGACGAGCGCTACTCCGGTGAGCGGCAGCTCGACGAGATGCTCGGTGCGGTCCAGATGGGCCTCATCTACGTCAACCCCGAGGGTCCCAACGGCAACCCCGACCCGGTCGCCTCCGCCCGCGACATCCGCGACACCTTCGCCCGCATGGCGATGAACGACGAGGAGACCGTCGCCCTCATCGCCGGTGGCCACACCTTCGGAAAGACCCACGGCGCGGGCGACCCCGACCTCGTCGGCCCGGAGCCCGAGGGCGCCCCCCTCGAGCAGCAGGGACTCGGCTGGAAGAGCGAGTACGCCTCCGGCAAGGGTGCCGACGCCATCACGTCCGGCCTCGAGGTGACGTGGACCCGCACCCCGGTGCAGTGGAGCAACGACTACTTCGAGTTCCTGTTCAAGTACGAGTGGGAGCTCGAGAAGAGCCCCGCCGGCGCCCACCAGTGGGTCGCCAAGGACGCCGAGGCGGTCATCCCCGGCCCGACGCCCGACTCACCGAAGCGCAAGCCGACGATGCTGACGAGCGACCTCGCGCTTCGCTTCGACCCCGAGTACGAGAAGATCTCGCGCCGGTTCCTCGAGAACCCCGACGAGTTCGCGCTGGCGTTCGCCAAGGCCTGGTACAAGCTGCTCCACCGCGACATGGGCCCGGTCTCGCGCTACCTCGGGCCCTGGGTCCCGGAGCCGCAGCTCTGGCAGGACCCGGTCCCGTCCGCCGAGGGCGAGCCGGTCGGCGACGCCGACGTGGCAGCCCTCAAGGAGAAGGTCCTGGGCTCCGGACTGTCCGTCTCGCAGCTCGTCTCCACCGCGTGGGCGTCGGCCGCGACCTTCCGCTCCACCGACAAGCGCGGTGGCGCCAACGGCGCGCGGATCCGTCTGGAGCCGCAGCGCGGCTGGGCCGTCAACCAGCCCGAGCAGCTGGCCGAGGTCCTCGAGAAGCTCGAGGGCATCCAGAAGGAGTTCAACGAGGCGGGCGGCGCGCAGGTCTCGCTCGCCGACCTCATCGTGCTCGCTGGCTCCGCGGCCGTCGAGAAGGCGGCCAGGGACGCCGGGGTCGAGGTGACCGTGCCGTTCCACGCAGGCCGCACCGACGCGACGCAGGAGCAGACCGACGCCGAGTCGTTCGCCGTGCTCGAGCCCCGCGCCGACGGGTTCCGCAACTACCTGCGTCCCGGCGTGAAGCTGCAGCCGGAGGTGCTGCTCGTCGACCGCGCGTACATGCTCGGCCTCACGGCTCCGGAGATGACGGTTCTCGTCGGCGGCCTCCGGGCGCTCGGCAACAACGTCGGCGGCACCGCCCACGGTGTGCTCACCGACCGCCCCGGCGTGCTGACGAACGACTTCTTCACCAACCTGCTCGCCTCCGGCACGCAGTGGAAGACGTCGGTGTCGGAGGAGAACGTCTACGACATCACCGACGTCGCCACGGGTGAGCGCAAGTGGACCGCGACGGCCGTCGACCTCATCTTCGGCTCGAACTCGCAGCTGCGGGCCCTGGCCGAGGTGTACGCGAGCGACGACGCCCGCGAGAAGTTCGTCCACGACTTCGTCGCCGCCTGGACGAAGGTCATGGAGGCCGACCGGTTCGACCTGAAGTGACGTCGTGACCCGCTCGTGACGCGCCCGTGACCGCGGGGTGAGGGCCCGGGTCGGCATCGTGCCGACCCGGGCCCTTCGCGATCGCCGGCACGCCGACCCGATGGCGTATGCCGTGCGCTGGTGCGTGGTGGACGCCGCGGCCTCGGGCGGGCGGGGCGTCGTGACCCTGTCGGTGCCCCGTGGTGGAATCTGCGGGTGGTCATCCTCCGTCGAGCTCCCGCCGTCGAGTCGGCGGCGGTGCGGCTCGACGAGCGGCAGCAGGAGGCTCTCGACTCAGGGGCTCAGGTGCTGCGGGTCCTCGGCGGCCCGGGTTCGGGCAAGTCCACGCTCGCGGTCGAGCTCGTCGTCGACGCGGTGCGCCGGCACGGCCTGCGGGCGGACGCCTGCCTCATGCTCACGTCGAGCCGCAGCGCGGCAGCGGGTCTGCGGCAGCAGGTCACGGCCCGCCTCGACGGCACCTCCACCGAGTCGCTCGCACGCACCTGGCAGGCGTTCGGGTTCGGCATCCTCCGCGCCGAGGCGGCGCTGCACGGCCAGCCGCCGCCGCGGCTGCTCAACGGGCCCGAGCAGGACGTCATCCTCCGCGACCTGCTCGCCGGGCACGCGTCCGGAGAAGTGCCGGGGCCCAGCTGGCCCGCCGGACTGGGCGACGCGCTGCGCACCCGCGGCTTCCGCAACGAGCTGCGCGACCTGCTGATGCGCACCGTTGAGCACGGCCTCGGCCCCGACGACCTCGCGCGGCTCGGCGTGCAGCACGCCCGGCCCGAGTGGGTGGCGGCCGCGCAGGTGCTCCGCGAGTACGACCAGGTCACCTCGTTCAGCCGGCACGGGTCCTACGACCCGGCGTGGGTGCTCACCGCTGCCGCCGAGCTGCTCGTCGACGACCCCTCGGCCCTCGACCGCCTCCACGAGCGCATCGGCCTCGTCGTGGTCGACGAGGCGCAGGAGCTGACCTCGGCGGCCGCACGCCTGCTGCGCGTCGTGGCGCGCGGCGGGCCCCGCATCGTCCTGCTGGGGGACCCTGATGTCGCCGTGCAGACCTTCCGTGGGGCCGACCCCCGGTTCCTCGCAACCGGGTGGAGCGAGCTCGGCGAGGTCCCCCGCAACCCGTACGCCGTCGGTGACGAGCCGACGCTGCTCGACTTCATCGAGCCCGAGACACCTGCCGGTCGAGCCGGGGCGAGCGGTCACCGCGGCACGGCGACCGTCGTGCTCGACCGCAGCCACCGACTGGGTCCCGCCCTCGCCGCGGTCGCCGACCGCGTCTCGCGGCGCATCGGGGCTCTCGGCGGCGGCGAGCAGCGCCGCAGGGCCGCGGCTGACGCGCCGCGGTCCACCGTCGAGGTCGCCCTCCTGCGGTCGGCGGCCCAGGAGACGGCCCACGTCGCGGCGCTGCTGCGCCGGGCGCACCTCGTGGAGGGCGTGCCATGGACCGAGATGGCCGTCGTCGTGCGCGGCTCGGCCCGCGCCGACACGATGCGCCGTCTGCTGGGGCAGGCTGGTGTGCCGGTGGAGGCGGGCAGTGCCGAGACCCCGGTCCGCGACGAGAGCGCCGTCCGGCCCCTGCTGCACCTGCTCGCCGAGAGCCTCGAGGTCGCGCGGGGGGAGCACCGCGGAGAGCAGCACGTCATCGACCCGGTGCGCGCGGCCGACCTCGTGCTCTCACCGATCGGCGGCGCCGACACGGTGGGTCTGCGCCGGCTGCGTCGCCACCTGCGCCACGACGAGCTGGCGTCGGGTGGGGGTCGTTCCAGCGACGAGCTGCTCGCGCAGCTGCTGCTCGACCTCCCGCGGGCGGCACTGATGGGTGGTGTCGCCCGGCCCGCAGCCCGCGTGGCGGCGGCCCTCGCCGCCGGAGCGGCCGCGGCCCGCCTGCGCGACGACGGTCGCTGGGCCAGCGGAGTCGACGCCGAGTCGGTCCTGTGGGCCATCTGGCAGGGTGCCGGCGTCGCCGAGGGCTGGCGGCGGGCAGCCCTCGCGGGCGGGTCCACGGGCGAACGCGCCGACCGCGACCTCGACGCCGTGCTCGCCCTGTTCGACGCCGCGGGCGCCTTCGTCGACCGGCTGCCGACGGCCGGACCCGACACCTTTCTCGAGCACATCCAGGGCCAGGACGTCCCCGGCGACACCCTGCTCGTCGGTGGGCAGTCCGGCGGCCGCGTCTCGCTCGTCACGCCGCAGACCGCCGCCGGGCGCCAGTGGCGCATCGTCGTCGTCGCCGGTGTCCAGGAGGGCGTGTGGCCCGACGTGCGCCTGCGCGGTTCGGTGCTCGGTTCCGAAGACCTCGTCGACGTCGTCGCCCAGCGCCCGGTGGGCTTCCGTGCCGCACAGGCGGCGGTGCGCTACGACGAGACCCGTCTCTTCCTCGTCGCCGTCACCCGGGCCACCGAGCGGCTGCTCGTCACCGCGGTGGGCAACGAGGACGAGCAGCCGTCGGTCTACCTCGACCTGGTCGACCCACCCGCCAGCGCCCGCCTCTCCGACGAGGTGCGACCGCACACCGAGGTCGCCCGCACGATGACGCTTCCAGGCCTCGTCGGAGAGCTGCGGCGCGAGGTCACGAGCCCCGACACCGCGGTGGCCGAGCGTGCCATGGCCCTGCTCGCCGTGGCCGCGCGCGAGGGGGTGCGGGGCGCCGACCCGTCGTCGTGGTGGGCACTGCGCGACGTCACGAGCGACGGACCGGTGCGCTCCGCCGACGAGCCGGTGCCCGTCTCCCCGTCCAAGGTGACCTACTTCAACGAGTGCGGCCTGCGGTGGTTCCTCACGGCCGTGGGAGGCGAAGGGGTGCAGCTCGGGGCGGCGTCGGTCGGCACGTTCGTCCACGACATCGTCGCCGAGCAGCCCGACGCGTCGCGTGAGCAGCTCGACGCCGAGGTCGACGCCCGGTGGGGCCGGCTCGGCCTGCCACCGGGCTGGGTCACCGACCGCACCCGCGGCGAGGCCCACGACATGGTGGCCCGTTTCGTCGCCTACCGCGACGAGGCCGAGCGAGAGCGCGAGCGGGTCGGCGTCGAGACCCCGTTCCGCGTCCAGGTGGGTCGCGCCGTGGTGGCCGGCCGCGTCGACCGCATCGAGCGTGACCGCGACGGTGGCCTGCGCATCGTCGACCTCAAGACCGGCACGAGCAAGCCGACCCGGGCCGACCTCGCCGAGCACGGCCAGCTCGGCGCCTACCAGGTGGCGGTCGAGGAGGGTGGCTTCACCGAGCTCGGCGACCACAGCGCCGGGGCGGCACTCGTCTTCATCGGCAAGGGAGGGCTCTCCGGCCTCAAGCCCGCGGTGCTGACCCAGGAGGCGCTGGCCGGCGTGACCGACCCTTCCTGGGCACGCGCCCTCATCGAGGCCACGGCCGACGGGATGGGCGCCGCGACGTTCACGGCCTCGCAGGGCACGTGCCGCACCTGTCCGGTGCGCTCGTCCTGTCCCGTCCAGCCCGAAGGTGAGGCGCTGTGACCGAGACCCTCGACCGTCCCGCCACTGCCGTGCGCCACTCCGCGCGCGACATCGCGGTCGCCCTCGAGCTACCGCCGCCTACACCGGAGCAGACGGCCGTCATCGAGGCGGGTCCCGGGCCGCTCCTCGTCGTCGCCGGCGCCGGCTCCGGCAAGACCGAGACGATGGCCGCCCGCGTCGTGTGGCTCGTCGCCAACGACCTCGTCACCCCGGACCAGGTGCTCGGCCTCACCTTCACGCGCAAGGCCGCGGCCGAGCTCTCCGCCCGCATCGGCAAACGACTGCGCGGTCTCGAGCGCGCCGGCCTGTGGGCCCCGCCCGCCGACGACGGCACGGGCGCCGAGGTGCTCGGCGGCACCCCGACCGTCTCCACGTACCACTCGTACGCCGGCCGCCTCGTGCGCGAGCACGCTCTCCGCGTCGGCATCGAGCCGGAGTTCCGTGTGCTCACGGAGGCCGGTGCCTGGCAGCTCGCGGCCGAGTCCGTGTCACGGTGGGACGGCCCCATGGACGGCATGACCCGGTCCGAGGGCAACATCATCGACGCCGTCATGTCGCTCGCGGGCGAGATGGCCGAGCACGTCCGCACGCCGTCCGAGGTGACGGCGCACCTGGACGAGGTGCTCGCCCGTCTCGACGCGCTGCCCGACGGCGACGGCAAGGGCAGCCTGACACCCGCCAAGGAGGTGCTCACCGTGCTGCGCGAGCGCCGGCTCGTGCTGCCGGTCGTCGAGGCGTTCCTCGAGCTCAAGCGCTCACGCGAGTCGCTCGACTTCGCCGACCAGATCGCCCTCGCTGCCCGGCTCGCCTCGACCATGCCGCAGGTGGGCCAGATCGAGCGCGAGCGTTTCACGGCGGTACTGCTCGACGAGTTCCAGGACACCTCCGAGGCCCAGCTGACGCTGCTCCGCAGCCTCTTCCACGATCCCGCCGTCGCGCTGACGGCCGTCGGTGATCCCAACCAGTCGATCTACGGATGGCGCGGCGCGAGCGCGACCACGCTGCTGCGGTTCCCCGCCGAGTTCGCCGGTACGCACGGGCCGGCCGACGTGCTGCCGCTGTCGACGAGCTGGCGCAACGACGAGCTCATCCTCGCGGCCGCCAACATCACGGCCGCGCCCTTGGCCACGGCGCACGTGCAGCCGTTGGCCGCGCGACCGGGCGCCGGCCCGGGCACCGTCACGATCGACCGGCTCGAGTCGGCCGAGGTGGAGGCCGCGCACGTGGCGGCCTGGGTGGCCGAGCGCTGGCGTTCGCCGAGCGGGCGGCGCACGGGACGGTCCGCCGCGGTGCTGTGCCGGCGCCGCTCGTCCTTCCCGCTCGTCATCGACGCGCTACGGGCCGCCGACCTGCCCGTCGAGGTGGTAGGCCTCGGGGGCCTGCTCGTGACGCCCGAGGTGAGCGACCTCGTCGCGGCGCTGTGGGTGGTGCAGGACCCGACTCGCGGCGACCAGCTCATGCGCCTGCTCACCGGACCCGTCGTGCGTCTCGGGGCCGCCGACCTCGCCGGCCTCTGGGCGTGGGCCCGCGACCTGCACGGCCGGCCCGTGGCCCCCAGCGCTGCCGGGGAGCAGCCTGACGACGGAGCGCCTGCTGACTCAACGGCTGTCGGTCGCGCCGACGCGAGCAGCGGCGCGTCCGAAGAGCCGCCGGCTGACAACGAGCGGTCCGACGACGACCGGCGGGGGAGCGACCTCGCCACCGACAGCGCCGACACGGCCACGCTCGTCGAGGCGCTCGACGAGCTCCCACGGCCCGGCTGGGTCGCCCGTGACGGCGCCCGCATCGGGCCGGAGGCGTTGCGCCGCCTGCACGCCCTGGCCGACGTCGTGCGCCGGCTGCGTCGTCTGACGGCGCTGCCCCTCGTCGACCTCGTCGCCGAGGCGGAGGTCGCCCTCGGCCTCGACATCGAGGTGCTGGCCAGGCATGAGCACACCGCCTCGACGGCACGGGTGCACCTCGACGCCTTCGCCGACGTCGCGGCTCGCTACGCGACGAGCGCCGACCGCCCGACGCTGAGCGGCTTCCTCGCGTGGCTGGAGGCCGCCCGTGAGCAGGAGCGCGGGCTCGACGCCGGGCACGTCGAGTCCGACGCCGACGCCGTCCAGGTGCTCACCGTCCACGCCTCGAAGGGCCTCGAGTGGGACGTCGTCGCGATCCCCGCCCTCGTCGAGGGGGCGTTTCCCGACCACGCGTCGACCTCGGTGTCGCTCGTCGCCGACTCCGACCCCCCCGAGTACGCCTGCTCGGGCACCCCCAAGGACAAGGGCTGGCTCGTCGGGCTCGACTCGCTGCCCTACGACCTGCGCGGCGACCGCGACGGGCTCCCGCACCTCGACTGGCGCAGCGTCCCCGACCGCAAGCAGCTCGGCGCCGCCATCGAGGAGTTCGCGCTCGCGGGCGGGCGCCACGCCGTCGCGGAGGAGCGCCGCCTCGCCTACGTCGCCGTGACGCGCGCCCGCAACGACGTGCTGCTCACCACCCACGTCTGGGGAGCGACGAAGAAGACCCTCTCGGTGCCCAGCCGCTTCCTCCTCGAGATCCGCGACGCCCTGGGCGACGCCGTCACGCAGCAGGTGTGGCACCCGGCGCCAGACCCTGTCGAGGACTCCAAGGGGCGTGCCGTCGCGCCGACGAACCCCTACCTCGTCGACCCCGTCTCGGCGATGTGGCCGCACGACCCGATGGCCCACCGCCGTGCGGCCCTCGACGGTGTCGTCGACCGGCTCGCCGAGGCGGTGCGGTCGGGCGATGCACCACCCGTCGGAGACCCTCGCCTCGACGACCTGCGGCTGCTGCTGGCCGAGCAGTCCGCGCGCCGTTCGCGCGGTGAGCCCGTCGTCGACGTGCCCCGCCACCTGTCGGCGTCGGCCGTCGTGTCGTTGGCCCGCGACGTCGAGGCCTTCGCGATGAACCTGCGTCGCCCGATGCCGAGCGCCCCAGCCGTGGCCGCGCGCCAGGGCACGGCCTTCCACGCCTGGATCGAGGAGCACTACTCGAGGGCCGCCATGGTCGACCTGCTCGACCTCCCAGGCAGCGCCGACGAAGGCGCGTCCGACGACACCGACCTCGATGTCATGAAGGAGCACTTCCTCGCCAGCGAGTGGGCCGACCGCGTGCCCGACGAGATCGAGCTGTCGATCGAGACCCTCATCGACGGCATCGCCGTGCGTGGCCGCATCGACGCCGTCTTCGCCCGCGACGACGGCGGCTGGACGGTCGTCGACTGGAAGACCGGTGCACGTCCCACTGGCCGCGACGCCCGCGTGCGCGCGATCCAGCTCGCCGCGTACGCCGTCGCGTTCGCCAGGCTGCGCGGCGTCGACCCGGGTGACGTCGACGCGGCCTTCTACTACGCGGCCGAGGGAATCACCGTGCGACCGGAGATCCCGAGCGAGTCCGACCTCGTCGACCTGCTGCGCACCCTTCCCGCCTGAGACGTCCGGGCAGCAGCGAGGACACAGCGGGGACACGGCGGGGCCCGGCGCAGGACACGGCGGAAGCCCAGAGCCGTGACGGGGGAGGCTCAGGCGCGGCGGGCGTCGCCCGGGTGCCCCGGGTGGTTCACGGGCACGAAGTCCGATGCGCCCTCGTGCAGGTCACTCACCCCGTCGGGCAGCGCCTCGACCTCGTCGATCTCGAACGGCGAGGCGCCCGCGTGCGCTGCGACGAGGGGCACGGGCTGCGACTCCTCGACGGCGATGTCGGTCTCGTCGTCGAGCAGGTCGGCCGTCGCGATCGCCTGGGTCTCGCCGGGCGTCGGGAAGGGGGTGTGCGGCTGGGTGGCGTCCCAGGCCGGCTCGGGGGGCTCTGCACCAGCCGAGCGATTCGAGCCATAGGAGCCATCCGAGCCATCCAGGCGGTCCGAGCCGGCCCAGGCAGTCGGGCCATCCGAGGCGGCGGCGCCGCCGGAGGCTTTGAGCTCGGGACGGTCGGGACGGTCGAGCAGGTCGGTCGTCGAGATCGCCTGGGTCTGGCCGAGCATCGGGAACGGCGTGTGCGGCTGGGTCGCGTCCCACGCGGGCTCGGGCCGCTCCGGGTCGTCCGGGTCGAGCACGGCCTCGGCGCGCTCACGGGAAGCCCGGGTGCGCTCGCTGCGCTCGGCGTCCTCCCGCGCGTGGCGGCGGTCGTCGGCCTCGACCCGGGCATCGAGCGCGCGCAGCTCGTCGGCCGTGCGCTCGACGACGTCGAGGCGGCCGGAGGCGAGCGCGTGGAGCAGGGTGCGCAGGGGCGCCATCTCGGCTGCGAGCCGGGCGCGGCGCACGAGGTGGACGTCGGGCCGTTCGACCCGCGACTGCGAGTAGGCCTCGAGCACGGCGTCGAGGGTCTCGGGCGGCGTCACCCTCGCGAGCTCGGCGAAGTCGTCGGCAGGATCGCCGATGCGGCTCTCCTCCCAGGCGAGCACGCCGCGCACCCGCCCCGTGGACGAGTCGTCCTCGTCCTCGAAGGACGCGAGCACGTTCTCGCCGGAGAGCGTGCCGTGCACCGCGCTCGGCGCGAACCGCCACAGCGAGACGTCCTCGAGGGCGTGCTCCCAGCGCGTCAGCAGCGCCGTCGGCACGTGCCCCGTGGCCGCGGCGCGGTCGAGCTCGGACAGCCGGCGTCGGCGGTGGGCCTCGGCGTCGTAGGTCGGCCTCCCGGCCTCCTCGAAGAGCAGGTGCTCGACGTTGTGGATGTGGGCCAGCGTGCGGCCGACCTCCGCGGCCAGGTTCCCCGGTCGCAGTCCTGCGAAGTCCAGCGGCCGGCCCGGCACCCGCAGGTAGACCGCGGCGCGGCCCTCGGGCACCTGGGCGAAGCCGCGCACCATGGGCATCGCGACGTCGAGACGACGCCCCAGCAGGCCCGAGAGCGGTGCGATGTCGTCGAGCATGGCCCCGGCCGCGGGGGTGGCCGGACACTTGACGACCCATCGGCGGTCCTGGGAGTCCTGCACGTACGCGATCTCGAAGAGGTCGCCGGGCCGTGACGGCACGCCCTCCACCGACACCGGGTCGAGGCCCGGGACGGCTGAGCTCGCCAGGGCGGCGAGGAAGAGCGGGCTACGGGTCACGCGTCCACGGTAAGTCGAAGCGCCCCCTGAGCGTGGGAGGCGGCGCCCGGGCCGGGTCGCCGCCGCGTGGGACGCCGGCCGTCCTAGGGTGGGCCGTGTGGCCCTGACCGACGAGACCCTGGCCGACCTGGCACTCTCCCGCAGCTCCCTGGACCGGGCGGCCGACGAACGCCGGCGACCCGGTGTCATCGCCGAGCTGCTCGCCGACCCCGGTACGCGTGTGGCCGAGGTACGGGGCGACCGCATGCGCGTCGTGGCTCCCGACGGCACCGCCGGCGACGGCTCACTGGGTCTCGTCCTCCGGGCGCCCGAGCCCGAGGACCGCACCCGCCTCGCACTCCACCTCGGGCGCGACGCCGACGGCACGGCATACGTCGGCGTGGTGGCACCGGAGGAGCCGGCGGGCCACGTGTCAGACGAGGCCGGCGACCCGCAGACGCGCGAATGGCTCACGCTGCGCCAGGCGGGGGAGGCCCTCGGAGGGCGTGACGCGGGGGTCTTCACCACCGCGCTGGCGCTCGCGCACTGGCACGCCACCCATCGCTTCTGCCCCCGGTGCGGAGCGCCGACCGAACCGGTCGAGGCAGGCTGGGTGCGACGGTGCGAGCGCGACGGCACCGAGCACTACCCGCGCACCGACCCCGCGGTCATCATGTCCGTCGTCGACGCCGACGACCGCCTGCTGCTGGGCCGGGGGGCGCACTGGCCGGAGGGGCGCTTCTCCGTGCTGGCGGGCTTCGTCGAGCCGGGGGAGTCGTTCGAGATGGCCGTCGCCCGGGAGGTCTCGGAGGAGGTCGGCATCGCGATCGACTCGGCCCGCTACCTCGGCAACCAGCCCTGGCCGTTCCCGTCGTCGGTCATGATCGGCTTCGCGGCGACGACGCGTGAGACCGAGCTGACGATCGACCCCGTCGAGATGGCCGAGGCACGCTGGGTCACCCGCGAGGAGTACCGCGACCTGCTGCGCAGCGATGCCATCCGCACGCCGAGCGGCATCTCGATCGCGAAGCGCATCATCGAGCGCTGGCTCGGCGCGACGGTGGAGTCCGTGGTCGCGGGCCGCGCCCCGAGCTGGTGACGTGCCGTACTAGCCGGCGAGGCGCTGCTTGACCTCGGCCAGCGAGGGGTTCGTCGCTGCCGTGCCGTCGGGGAACACGACCGTCGGCACGGTGCGGTTGCCCGCGTTGACGCGCTCGACGAAGTCGACGTGCTGGGGGTTGGCCTCGAGGTCGATCTCGGTGAACGGGACGCCCTCGCGCGACAGCTGGCCCTTGAGCCGCGTGCAGTAGCCGCACCACGTCGTGGTGAACATCGTGATCGTGCCCTCGTCGGGCGTGACCGGGGTGAGCTCGGGCATCGGTTCCCATTCGTCGTGCGTGCGTCGTGCTGGTGGGGCGCCGGGGCTCCGGGCCCCGAGCGGGTTGGGGACGGGTCCCGCGGACGTCGTCCCTCGATGCAAGGATGACCCCATGGCCAGGCAAGGTGCAAAGCGACCCCGCAAGATGGACCTGAACGTCTACGAGGCCGAGGTCCGTCGCCTGCAGGCCGGGCTCGTCGAGTTCCAGGAGTGGGTCCGGTCGACCGGCCAGCGTGTCGTCGTCGTCTTCGAGGGCCGCGACGCGGCCGGCAAGGGCTCGGCGATCAAGCGCATCACCGAGTACCTCAGTCCCCGCGTCGCGCGCATCGCGGCCCTGCCGGCGCCCACCGACCGCGAGAAGACGCAGTGGTACTTCCAGCGCTACATCGCCCACCTGCCCGCCGCCGGCGAGATCGTCCTGTTCGACCGGTCCTGGTACAACCGGGCCGGCGTCGAGCGGGTCATGGGCTTCTGCACCGACGAGGAGTACGCCCGGTTCCTCGAGCAGGCGCCGGTGTTCGAGCGGATGCTCGTCGACGACGGCATCATCCTGCGCAAGTACTGGTTCAGCGTGTCCGACGTCGAGCAGGAGCGGCGCTTCCGCTCGCGCGCGAAGGACCCGATGCGCCAGTGGAAGCTCTCGCCGATGGACCTCGAGTCCATCACGCGCTGGGAGGACTACTCCGAGGCGAAGGACCACATGATGGCGGCCACGAGCACCGAGTGGGCGCCGTGGCACGTCGTCGAGTCCGAGGACAAGCGGCGCTCGCGCATCAACGTCATGCACCACCTCCTGGGCTCCATCCCGCACGTCGCGATGACCCCCGACGTCCCGGCGGTCCCGAAGCGACCCGCGCCGCGCGGCTACGAGCGGCCGCCCCAGGACTCCCAGAACTACGTGCCCGACCACGCCGCTCGGGTGCTCGCCATCGCGAAGGGTGATCGCTCCTGACCTCCGCCTCCGCCGACCAGATCCTCGAGGGGCTCGACCCCGAGCAGCGCGAGGTCGCCCTCGCCCCACCCGGGCCGCTCTGCATCCTCGCCGGTGCGGGCACGGGCAAGACCCGCGCCATCACGCACCGCATCGCGTATGCCGTCCACTCGGGCGCGCAGCAGCCGCAGCGAGTGCTCGCGCTGACCTTCACCGCGCGCGCCGCCGGCGAGATGCGCACCCGCCTGCGCGGGCTCGGCGTCCAGGGCGTGCAGGCGCGCACGTTCCACGCGGCCGCCCTGCGCCAGCTGCACTTCTTCTGGCCCCAGGCCATCGGGGGCGCGGCGCCCGAGGTGATGAGCCACAAGGCGCCGGCCGTCGCCGAGGCGGCCAGCCGGCTTCGCATGCAGTTCGACCGCACGACCATCCGCGACCTCGCCGCCGAGGTCGAGTGGGCGAAGGTCAACCTGCTGACCCCCCAGTCCTACGCCGCCCGTGCCCGCGAGCAGCGGCGTGAGCCACCCGGCCTCGACCTCACGGCCATGGCGCGACTCTTCGAGGCCTACGAGGACGTCAAGCAGCGCCGTGGGGTCATCGACTTCGAGGACGTGCTGCTGCTCACGGTCGGCATCCTCGACGAGCGCGAGGACATCGCACGCACGGTGCGCAGCCAGTACCGCCAGTTCGTCGTCGACGAGTACCAGGACGTCAACGACCTCCAGCAGCGACTGCTCGACCAGTGGCTCGGCGAGAGGAGCGACCTGTGCGTCGTCGGTGACCCGGCCCAGACGATCTACTCCTTCACGGGCGCCAGCCCCAAGCACCTCGTCGGGTTCTCCAAGCGCTTCCCCAAGGCGCACGTCGTGCGCCTGGTGCGCAACTACCGCTCCACCCCGCAGATCGTGGGTCTGGCCAACACCATCGTCGCGTCCGGCACGCAGGCGGCGCGTGAAGGTGCGGTGCGGCTGCTCGCCCAGGGTGAGCCCGGGCCCGAGCCGCAGCTGACCTCCTACCCCGACGACCCGGCCGAGGCGGCCGGGGTGGCAGAGCGCATCCGGTCCCTGGTGGCGTCCGGTCACCCGGCCGCAGAGATCGCCGTGCTCTTCCGCACCAACGCGCAGTCCGAGGCGTTCGAGTCGGCGCTCACCGACGCGGGCGTGCCCTACCTCGTGCGCGGCGGCGAGCGGTTCTTCGCCCGCAAGGAGGTGCGCGACGCCATCCTGCTGCTGCGCGGCGCAGCCCGCAGCGACGACGGCGAGAAGTCCCTCGGCGAGATCACCCGCGACGTCATCACCGGCGCGGGCTGGTCGCACGAGCCGCCGTCGGGCGGTGGCGCCACCCGCGAGCGCTGGGAGTCGCTGAGCGCGCTCGCCACCCTCGCCGACGACATGGCTGCGGCCGCTCCCGACGCGCGGCTGCCCGAGCTCGTCGCCGAGCTCGACAGGCGCGCTGCCGAGCAGCACGCGCCGGCCGTGCAAGGGGTCACCCTGGCCAGCCTCCACGCGGCGAAGGGTCTCGAGTGGGACACCGTCTTCCTCGTGGGCGCGTCCGACGGCCTGATGCCGATCTCGATGGCGGAAGGGCCGGATGCCATCGAGGAGGAGCGGCGCCTGCTCTACGTCGGTCTCACCCGTGCGCGCAAGCAGCTCTTCCTCTCGTGGTCCGGAGCCCGCACGCCGGGTGCGCGCGCCACCCGTCGCGTCTCGCGGTTCCTCGCGCCGGCCGCAGGCATCCTCGGGCAGGGCGCCCGCAGCGAGGCCCGGTCCGGCGCCTCCAAGCGGTCCGCGCCCAAGGTGGCGCGCATCGCGCACTGCCGTGGCTGTGGCACCGAGCTCGTCTCGGCCGCGCAGCGGAAGGTGGGCCGTTGCGACGACTGCCCGCCCACCTACGACGAGGCGACGTTCGAGCGCCTGCGCACGTGGCGGCTCGCGGTGGCTCGCGAGGCCAGCGTGCCGGCGTACGTCGTCTTCACGGACGCGACCCTCACGGTGATCGCCGAGGAGGCACCCTCCGACGAGGCGGGCCTCTCGACCATCAGCGGAGTGGGGGCGCGCAAGCTGGAGCAGTACGGCAGCGACGTGCTGGCGATCCTGGGCGGGGCAGATCCGCAAGAGTTGCTCGAAAGCCGTTCTGCCGCAAAGGAATCCGCTGGCTGAGGGTGTCCAGCGAAAAATAGTCTCGAAAACTTCGTTAAATCAGTTGTTCGCCCGCAACGCGCACGCGTACCCTTTAGGACGTCAAGCCCAACGGCTCAGGTAGCCGGCTGGGGACCGCGAGAAGCAGATAGGAGGGTCGGCCAGATGGACATCACCACGATGACGATGAACGCAGCAACCTGCGTCCTTTCCGTGCGTCCGCGCGCAGCCGGCCAGATCCGTCTTGCGGACTCCACGTTCGAGGGCCAGGGGACCACTGTGTCCGTCGCCGCCGTCATGGGCGGCCGCGTTGCCGATTTCCGCGCCCCGATCACGGGAGACGTCTCGGTCCTCGGCCGCACGTCCGCCCCCGCCTACAAGACCACCGATGTCGTTCGCTCCCGCTCTGGGAGGCCCCCGGTCTGACACAGACCTTGAAGCCTCACCTCCAGGCCGCGAACCCGACATCACCGGGTCCGCGGCCTTCGTGTTTCCCCGGAAGCTCCCGTGGCCACCGGAACGATTGCCGCCCCACCCCGCAGTAACCGACACCGCAGCAGAGCGCCCCACCGGGCGCCGGACAGATCAGGGACACAAGAGATGACTCCTCGGATGCCGAGCAGCAGGACCGAGTCGCGCATCGTCGGTGCCGACCTTCGGGTCCGTACCGAGAGCAGGACAGAGACGAGTGAGCAGGGGCGCCCGGCCGAGGGGGCCCCGGAGACGGAGGTGAGAACGATGCAGCTGAGCGAACTGATCGACATGAGGACCGAGGCCGAGCAGGTCGGCGAGACGATTCCGTGCCGCGACTACGACGCGGAGCTCTGGTTCGCCGAGCGACCGGAGGACGTCGAGTTCGCCAAGACCCTCTGCGGGCTCTGCCCCGCACGGATGCAGTGCCTCGCCGGCGCCCTCGAGCGCCAGGAGCCGTGGGGCGTCTGGGGCGGGCAGCTGCTCGTCCAGGGCGCCGTCGTGGCTCGCAAGAGGCCCCGCGGCCGTCCGCGCAAGCACCCCGTGGCTGCGTGAGCTTGCGTGAAGACGCATGACGCAGTTGTCGAAAACCTTGAACACCAACCTTTTTCACAGACCAGGAGATCGTCATGAACCAGCTCGAAATGCTGGCTCGCGAGCGGATCAACGAGCACAGTCGGCGTCTGGAGCGCAGCGGCATCCGTCGCAGCGCCCGGCTGATCGCTCTGGAGATCCGCGCCAAGCGACGCCACAACGAGAAGTGAACGACCGCGCCGTCGGGCGCGTTGCAGGACAACTGAATCGAGTGAGCGAGCCGCGGGTGACGCGCACGTCACCCGCGGTTCCTCATGCCCGGGGCCTTTCTCGCGCGCCCGAGGCGTCGGGTCGCTGCCCCTGAAGGTCACGCCGGATTCCCGCGTGGCGCCACGAGAGCCGCCCGCCCCGGCGGATACTGACAGGGAGGGAAGGGAGGACCCCCATGGACACCTCAGAGATCGTCCCGGTGCTCGTCTGCTCCGGCTGCGGCACGACCCCACCCACCGACGAGCAGGCCGCGGCTCGTCTCACCTGGAGCCGCGGCACCGACGGCCGGCGCACCACATGGACGTGCGAGCGCTGCAGCCGCGACAACCTCCGCTCGATCGAGAGCAAGCTCGACCCCGACTGGTGGTGACGAGCGGTCAGCCCGCCTCGCCCACGGGCGGCAGGTCGGCTCCCGGAAGCAGCTCGTCGACCAGCGAGCGACCGTGCACCGTGCCGCCGAGCTGGCTGAGCACGCCGATGCTCCCGCCCCAGACCCGGTGGATGAGCAGGTAGTCCGGCGGCAGGTTGAGCTTGTAGGCCACGGCATAGTTGGGCTGGCGCGGGTCGTTGATGTGCGCGAACACCCCCCGCAGCCATTCACGGCTGAACGTGAACGTGTCGGTGCGGAACGGCGCCATGAACGGCTCGAGGTAGTCGAGCAGCCGCTGCGGGTCGAGGTCGATGTTGCTCCTGACGAAGCCGATCTCGCGCAACCCGTCGAGCACGTCCTCGGCGCTGCCCTCGAGCCCGGTGGTCAGCAGCGGTCCGATCTCGGGCGGCATGCCGTCGGGCAGCCGGTTGACGGCGCCGAAGTCGATGATGCCGAGCCGGCCGTCCGGCGTGATGCGGAAGTTGCCCGGGTGCGGGTCGGCGTGGAGCAGGCCCGCGCGCGCCGGCCCGGCGAGCAGGAAGCGCAGGTAGAGCTGCGAGGCAGTGTCGCGCTGCTCCTGCGTGCCATCGGCGATGATGCGCGACAGCGGCAGGCCGTCGACCCACTCCGAGACGATGACGTGCTCGCGACCGTCGACGACGTGGGGCACGTGGAAGTCGGGGTCGCCGTCGAAGGCCGCGGCGAAGGCCGCCTGCGACTCGGCCTCGAGGCGGTAGTCGAGCTCCTCGGCCATGCGGTCACGCAGCTCGTCGAGGATGGGGCCGAGCTCGATGCCGGGCACCCAGCCGGCGGCCACCTTGGCCACCCGGCTGATCTGCCGGATGTCGCTCATGAGGGCGGCCCCGGCGCCGGGGTACTGGATCTTGACGGCGACGTCGCGCCCGTCCTTCCAGACGGCGCGGTGCACCTGCCCGATCGAGGCCGAGGCGACGGGGTGGTCGTCGAAGGACTCGAAGCGGTTGCGCCAGCGGGTGCCGAACGCGGCGCGCATGACACCGTGCACCGACGTCGTGGGCATCGGCGGCGCGCTGTCCTGCAGCTTGGTCAGGGTGGCCCGGTAGTGGACCGCGAGGTCCTCGGGCAGCGCGGCCTCGAAGATCGACAGCGCCTGCCCGAACTTCATCGCGCCGCCCTTGAGCTCACCGAGCACCTGGAAGAGCTGCTGGGCCGTGCGCGCCTGCAGCTCGGCCGCGACGATCTCGGCGGGCCGGCCGCCGAGGCGCTTGCCGAGACCGAGGGCCGTGCGGCCGGCGAAGCCGAGGGGGACGGAGGCGAGCTTGGCCGATCGCACGACGGCCTTGCGCGGCAGGTCGGTCACGGCACACCTCCTCGGGTGAATCGACGACGTCGACCTCGCGGCACGAGGGCGACGACGAACGGGGCGCGCCACGTCTGGGCTCGCTCCCGCCCCCGACTCTATGTCGTGCACGCCGTGATGCGTGATGGCACGCGTCCAGGCGTTCGATCCGGGACGTCCCGTCAAGCGGTTCAGCCGTCGAGTCGAGACCGATGCAGGGTGTCTCAGGCGCCGGGGCGCAGGGCCTCGTCGGACGGCCGGAGCAGACCTCGTGACGCTTCCGGCAGCCTCGGCGAGGCACCGGCCGTTCGTGCAGAGGCGGGGTGTGCCGTGCACAGTGGGTGGGTGGGCCAGCGGCGGTGGTCCATGCGCGGCCAGGGCAGGCTCACCTCGACGGAGACGCCCGGCGGCGGTGGGTGCCCCTCGAGCACGCCCGTGACGAGGAGCGTGACCGTGCCGACGACGATCTGCGCCAGGCCGGGTGGCAGGGCCTCGTGCACGCCCTCGGGAGGTCCCGCCAGCGCGACCTGCCGCGGTGGTGTCGCCTGCGTGATCACCGTGGGCCACGCGTCGTCGCGGTCGGCGCGGTGATGTTCGAGGCACCACAGGCACGGGGCGTCGCGTGAGGCCAGAACGAGCGGGCCGATGGTCGTGCGGGGCCCGGCCGGCGCGACCGGGAGGTGCGGCACGCCGTGCCTCAGCCAGAGGTCGCCACGACGGGGGTCGACGAGGGGAGAGCCGATGAGCACCACGAGGTCGGGGCGGGGTCGGTCGGGGGAGGCCGTCGCCCGGTCGAGGGCGGCCCGTCCGTGCACGACCCCGACGTTGCTCGACACCAGGGCGGCCACGATCTCGGCGGCGAGGTGCCCGGAGCCGTCGACGACCACGCGAGCCGGCCGCTTCGTGTTCGAGGGCTCGCGGTCGCCTGCACGGTCGACGAGGACGCCGAGGTCGTGAGCCAGCCCGAGCAGGGCCCGCCACCGGTCCACCGGGACGCCGGCCTCCGCCGCCATGCGGTCGGTGGCGGCAAGGGGCAGCGCGCCGTCCAGGCGTGCCAGCAGGGCGGCCTCGGCACTCGTGATGCCCTCGACGACTGGCCCGTCGGGCAGCACCCCGAACTGCACCTCACCCTGACGTCGCGTGAGGGGCCGGAGCCACACGGGCACTCGGGGATGTGGCGGCACGGCAGCAGACATCGGACCTCCTGACCCGGTGGCGCCGGCTGCGGCACCACCCTCGGTCGTCAGGTTCGCAGCAGCACGCGCGCGGCCGCCGCGGTCGTCCACAGGTCGCTGCGGCCACCCGGGGACGCACGAGGGGGGCGGGACCGTGTGGTCCCGCCCCCCTCGATCTGCGGCGTCATCGACGCCGGCGTGACCTTGTCAGGCCTTGCCCAGGATGCGGTTGAGGTTCGTGCCACAGACGGGGCACTGGCCCTTGGCCATGCGACGGCCGTTGTCGGACACGACAACCTTGCCCTCGGCCTCGCGCTTCTCCTTGCACTTCACGCAGTAGAACTCGCCCTTGTAGGTCTCGTCAGCCATTGGTGTCTCCTTGTTGCTGGCGCCCATCCGACGGGCGCCTCGACTCGTTCAACCCTAGAGCACGCTGAGCACGAAATCATGCTCATCCCCGCTTGGCGTGGCCTCCCGAAATGGGGTATGCCGTGCGCTGCCGGACGTGTCGGTGTCGTGCTGCGCCCCGTTGTCGGTCGGCTGGCTTAACCTGCCCTCATGGCGACGACGCGGCGCGAGGTGGTGCACACCGTGGTCGACGGTGTCACCGTCGAGGTCCGCCGCAGCGCCAAGCGCCGCCGCACGGTGTCCGCCTACCGGCAGGAGGGGCGGCTCGTCGTGCTCGTCCCGGCTCGCATGAGCCAGGCCGAGGAGGGCGAGTGGGTGCGCACCATGGTCGCTCGCGTCGCGGCGTCCGAGCAGCGCCGGCAGCGCAGCGACGGCGACCTCCAGCAGCGGGCGCTCACGCTCTCCCGTGACCACCTCGGCGGCCGGGCGGTGCCGTCGAGCGTGCGGTGGGTGGGCAACCAGAACTCCCGCTGGGGTTCGTGCACCCCTGCCGAGGGCTCGATCCGCTTGTCCGACAAGCTCCGTGGCATGCCGGGGTGGGTCGTCGACTACGTGCTGCTGCACGAGCTCGCACACCTGCTGCAGCCCGGGCACGGCCCTGAGTTCTGGGAGCTGCTGCGTGGCTACCCACGGCTCGAGCGCGCGCGTGGCTACCTCCAGGGCGTGTCGGCCGCCGCAGGGCTCGACCTCAGCGACGACTGACCCCGGCGCCTCGTCGCCTCGTCGCCTCGTCGCCTCGTCGCCCGGTCGCCCGGTCGCCCGGCCGTATGCCGCCCGGCCGGCTCGGGCGGCCGCAGCGGGGGTCCTGGCGTCCGTCCGCCGAGCGTCCCGGCGCGCTGTTCCGTTGCCCGCGCGGCACGGACTGCGAGCCCCTGTGCCGTCACTGACCGTGCGTCCGTGGTCCGCGGCGCCGCTGCGCACCCCGTGCCTGCGCCACACCGGTCAGGGCACGACAACGCTGGCTCGGAAACCGGTCTGCGAGGGCGTGCACGGCGTGTCGTGGGAGCGGAGCATGACGCAGATCACACTCGGCGGTGCGCCCCCATGGCCGATATGGGCGTTCTGTCCCGCTCAGGCGCGGGCACCGATGGCGCGGACCGCAGCCGAGACCAGCGGCTCGAGCTCGTCGCGGGTGCCTTCAGGGAGGGCGTCGACCGGCCACCAGCGCACGTCGACCGACTCGGTGCTGACGGCCGTCGAGGCGGAGCGGGGCGCGACGGCGGCGAACCTGATGTCCAGGTGCTCCCGGCAGGTGCCGAAGTCGCCGTCCAGCACGTGCCGGTCGAGCTGCACGATCCCGGGCAGGGCCGTCACGTCAGGGATGCCGGACTCCTCGCGGGCCTCGCGGGTCGCCGCCGCCCAGACGGACTCGTCGCCGGCCTCGAAGTGCCCGCCGAACTGGAACCACTGCCGGGCACGCCGGTGCAGGGTCAGCAGCGCCGACTGCCCGGTCTCGTCGAGCACGATCACACTCCCCGTGAGGTGGGCCGGGGGACCGGCCTTGCTCACCGCGTCGGGGTGGGCGCGGAGGTGCTCGAGGTAGGTGATGCGTAGCCGCTCCTGCTCGGCGTCGGGGGCCACCCACGCCTCGAGGCGCGCGACGGCGTCGTCGTGCAGCGCCTGCCAGGCAGGACCCGTCGCCGCCGTCACCTGGTCTCGCCGGGGTCGCCGGGCTCGTCGCGGTTGCCGATGTCGCCGGGGCGCCCGGGCTCGCCCGGCCCGTCGCCCTCGGGCGTCGTCGGCTTCCCGCCACCGCGCTCGCGGTCGGCCTCGTCGAGGATCCCCTTGAGCACCGAGTCGAGGTCGTCACCGAAACCCGCGCCGAGGTCGTCGCCCAGTCCATCGCCCAGTCCATCGCCCAGGCCATCGCCCAGGTCGGCATCGGTGGACCGGCCGCCTGCCCCACCGCCGGTGGCCCGCTCGACGAACCCGATGGGGTCGTCGAGGTCGGCCGAGGTGGGCGCGAGGTCGGGGTGGTCCCAGCGGCCGTCCCGCAAGCTCTGGCCGCCGGCGCTCTCGAGCGCGGCCCAGAGGTTCGCGGCGTCACGGAGGCGACGCGGCCGCAGCTCGAGGCCGACGAGGCCGGCGAAGGTCTTCTGGGCTGCGCCGCCGACCCGGCGGCGCCGGATGGTCTCAGCCAGCGCCGCCGACTGCGGGAGGTGTGCCGCCGTCGCGCGGTCGGTGACGTGGTCGACCCACCCCTCGGCCAGGGCGAGCAGCGTCTCGAGGCGGCCGAGGGCCGTGCGCTGGGCCGCGGTGGGCTGGGGCCGGAAGAGGTTGCCCTGCAGGGCCGAGCGCAGGGCCTCCGGGTCGGACGGGTCGATCGTCGACAGCGCGGACTCGATGGCCTCGGTGTCGATGGTGATGTTGCGGGCATAGTCGGACACGGCCGAGAGCAGCTGGGGCCCGAGCCACGGCACCTGGGAGAAGAGGCGCACGCGGGCCGCTTCGCGCACGGCGAGGTAGAGACGCACCTGGGCGACGTCGAGCTCGAGCGACTCGGCCAGCTGTGTCACGTTGCCGGGCAGTAGGGCGACGAGGCCCGGCTCGGTGAGGGGCAGGCCGACCTCGGTGCCGCTGACCACCTCGGTGGCGAGGGTCCCGACCGCCTGGCCCAGCTGGGCGGAGAACATCTGGCGGCTGAGGTTGCCGAGCATCGGCGCCCACTGCTCGACCATCTGCTGCGGGTCGAAGCCGGGGGGCAGGCCTTCGGGCAGCGCCTCGCCGAAGGCCTCGGGCCCCAGCTCGCCCACCTGCTTGCGCATGGCGTCGGACGTCGCGGCCGTGACTCCGTCGGACACCGGCTCGATCAGCTCGAACCAGCGCGGCATCGTCGCGTCGACCCATTCCGCGCGGCTGAGGCCGGTGGCCCGCCACGACGGGGAGTCAAGGGTGGTCTGCTCGTCCAGCCAGAGCGTCGCGACCGCGACGGCGTCGTGCACGGCTCGCGAGGCCGCGTCGTCGTGCACGTCGTTGCCCTCGACGGCGAGCACGTGCCGGCGGGCGACCTCGGTGGCGAGGTCACGCGAACCGGTCGGGGACTGCTGGGCGGCCATGAACGTGCCGAGCTGGGCCCGCATGGCGGCCTGCGTCGCAGGGTCGCTCGGGTCCACGCCCATCGAGCGCATCGCCTCGGCGAGCTCGGGGTTCTCGGCAGCCTCGCCGAGCACCTTCTCGAGCATCGCCCCGAGGTCGGAGGCGTCCATCCCGCCGAGGTCGGGGAGCATGCCGCCGGGACCGACCGACCCAGAACCGGCGCCGCCGGATGCGGGCCGGTTCAACGGCAGGCCGAAGGGGGAGTCGCCCGGAGCGCGCTCGGGCTCCTGAGGCTGCTGCTCGTCCCGGGGCTCCGGGGTGTCCGGGTGCTCGTCGTCCCGGTCGCTGCGGTTGTCGTCACCGCGTCCGCGGTCGTCGGCCATGCCTGCTCATCCCCACTCGAAATGGTGTGTCGCCGGCCACGCGGCCGCTCATCCAAGACAACCACGGATCGACCCCGTTGGTTCCCCGGTGGGGTGTCGCCCGACGGGCTCGCCGGGCGCGACGGTCCCCTCAGCGGCATACGATTGCCCGCGTGACGGTCACCCTTGCCGAGATCCGTGAGACGCCTCTGTCGGTCGACGAGGTGCTCGCGAGCGTCTCCTCCCCGCGCGCGGGCGGGACCTGCCTCTTCGTCGGGACCGTGCGCGACCACGACGCCCCTGCCGCCCCCGCTCCGTCGGAGGCCGCCGCGGACGAGGGTGGGGCAGCCCGGGGCGACAGGGCAGTGACTCACCTCGACTACTCCGCCCACCCGCAGGCGGCCGACACGGCACGGGCGCTCGCCGAGCGGATCGCGGCCGACGGCCGGGTCGTGCGGATCGCTGTCGTGCACCGGGTGGGTCACCTCGAGGTCGGCGACATCGCGGTCGTCGTCGGGGTGAGCGCCGAGCACCGCGGCGAGGCCTTCGAGGTGTGCCGCCAGCTCATCGACGAGTTCAAGGCGACCATCCCGATCTGGAAGCACCAGCAGTTCGCCGACGGCGCCGACGAGTGGGTGGGCCTGCCGTGAAGACGATCAAGCGCGTGCCCGAGCAGGCGAGCGACGCCGCGCTGCCCACTCGGGCCGAGCTCCTCGAGGGCGAGGGCCGGGGCACCCTCACCCGCGGCAACAAGGCCGTGCTCGCGGCCTTCTTCCTCTTCCTCGTGATCGCCGTCGTCGGTTCCGTGGTCCACCTGCCGTATGCCGTCATGAGCCCGGGTCCCACGCAGGACACCCTCGGCGCGTCCGGCGACGGCAAGAAGACCCCGATCATCTCGATCACCGGCCTGCCGACCTACCCCACCGACGGCGCGCTGCGCTTCACGACGGTCCGCGTCGAGGGTGGCCCCGGCTACCCCGTCGACGCCTGGGACGTGCTGCAGGCGTGGGTCGACCCGGCGCGCGACGTCTTCCCGGTCGACGACATCTTCGACCCCCAGGTCACCAAGGAGCAGGTCGCCGAGGAGAACGCGATCCAGATGGAGGGGTCGCAGGAGGAGGCGACCGCCGTGGCACTGCGCGCCATCGGCAAGGACGTGCCGACCCACATCGCCGTCGCCGGCCTCACCGACGCCTCGAAGGCCAAGGACCTGCTCAAGGTCGGCGACCGCATCACCGAGATCGACGGCGAGGCGATCACGACGACGCAGGCCGTCCGCGACGCCCTGCAGAAGTCGCGGCCGGGCGACACCGTGTCGCTCACGATCACCCGCGCCGGCAAGGAGCAGCAGCTCGAGGTCCCGACGATCGAGGGTCAGCAGGGCCGCACCGCGCTCGGCGTGCTGCTCGGCCTCGACCACGACTTCCCGGCCACGGTGAAGATCGACGCGGGCGCGATCGGTGGTCCGTCCGCCGGCCTGATGTTCTCGCTCGGCATCTACGACAAGCTGACGCCGGGCCCGCTGGCGGGTGGGCGTCAGATCGCCGGCACCGGCACCATCGACGACGAGGGCAAGGTCGGGCCGATCGGTGGCATCCACCAGAAGCTCGCCGGTGCCCGCGCCGACGGAGCCGAGTCCTTCCTCGCCCCGGCCGACAACTGCGACGAGGTGGTCGGGCACGTGCCCGACGGGCTCGACGTCTTCAAGGTCGGCACGTTCGACGACGCCCGCGCGGCGGTCGAGGCCGTGGCCAAGGGACAGACGGGCTCGCTGCCGCGCTGCTGAGACGTGCCCGAGGGGCGCCGCACCATCGGAGGCTCTCGCGGGCCCGGCCTCGGGCTAGTCCTCGAAGGTGGCCTTGAGCGCCTCGACGAGTCCGGGCGCGATGTCCTTGCCCGTCGCCACGGCGTCGTCGGAGTCGTGGTCGCGCTGGCGCAGCAGGCAGATCGACGAGCCGTCGCGCAGGACAGCCACGACGAGGCGCACGTCCTTGCGGTCCGGGTGCGCAGCCAGGTGGTCGACCGCGTCGTCGCCGCGCGTGGGCAGGTCGCGCTCGGCCTCCGGCGGCACGACCATGCGCTCGATGGCGAAGGCGCAGCCGTCGACCTCGTCGGGCCACGCGAGCCGGCCGA
Source organism: Terrabacter koreensis (assembly GCF_054783315.1). Classification (NCBI taxonomy): domain Bacteria; kingdom Bacillati; phylum Actinomycetota; class Actinomycetes; order Micrococcales; family Intrasporangiaceae; genus Terrabacter; species Terrabacter koreensis. The sequence goes on from NZ_BAAGQU010000004.1 coordinate 914,261, forward strand.
GCAGCGTCTCGAGCGAGCTCGTCGTCGGCAGGCCCTCCTGCTCGACCGCGGTGAGGGCCCCTTCGGCGAGGTCGGCCGGGCCCATCTGGTCGCGCAGCTGGGGCTCGCGCTCGAGCAGGTCGGCGGTGCGCACGAGCGCGAAGAGCCGGGCCGGCTGGTCCCAGCCGCTGGCCGCGACGTGGCGCTCGGTGTCGAGGGCGGCGATGGCGAGGGGGTCGATGACGGGCTGCGCGTTCACGCCCCCATGCTGCCGTATGGCGCGGGGTGGCCGGTCGGCACGTACGTGCGCAGGTGGTGCACGCGTACGCGCGTGGTCGGTGGACGCGTACGCGCGTGGTTGGTGGACGCGTACGCGCGTGGTTGGTGGACGCGTACGCGCGTGGTCGGTGGACGCGTACGCGCGTAGGGGTGGATGAGTACGCGGGCGCGGGTCACGGTGCGGTATCGCCCCGCGGGCTCGCGGCGAGCGCGGGTTATGGTTGCCGCAGGCGGCCCGAGGTGGCCGCCACCGGGTCCGCCCGACCACCTGCCCGCCCTCGCACCCAAGGCACGCCACGTGAGCGACAGCAACTTCGGCCCCCCGCCGGGCAACTTCAACGACGACGACTCCGGCGCGCCCCGGCGTGCGGAGGCGGCCACGCTGCCGCCGACCCGGCGCCCGCTCGTCACCGCCCTCGTGGTGGCCGCCGCCCTGCTGGTGGTCATCGCCATCGCGGCACAGTTCTGGACCGAGGTGCTGTGGTACCAGTCGGTCAGCTTCTCCGGCGTCTTCACCACCCAGCTCGTCACCAAGCTGCTCCTCGGGGTGGTCGGTGGCCTCCTCACGGCGGCGATGGTGTGGTCGAGCATCCACATCGCCTTCCGCAGCCGGCCGATCTACGCGCCGTCGCCCGAGACGCAGGCGATGGAGCACTACCGCCAGCTCGTCGAGCCGATGCGTCGCACGGCCACCGTCGCCGCGCCGCTCGCCGTTGGGCTCTTCGCCGGCCTCTCGGCGGCGACGCAGTGGGACACGTTCCTGCTGTGGCGCAACAGCAACCCGTTCGGCACGAGCGACCCCGAGTTCGGCCTCGACGTCAGCTTCTTCGTCTTCGACCTGCCGTGGGTCAACTTCGTCGTCGCCTTCCTGACGATGATCCTCGTCATCGGCTTCATCACCGCCGCGTTCACGCACTACCTCTACGGCGGCATCGTCGCCGGCAACAAGATGCGCTCGACGCACGCCGCGCGCGTGCACCTGTCGGCCATCGCGGCGGCCCTCGTGCTCGTCCGGGCCGTCGCCTTCTGGGTCGACCGCTACAACCTGGCAACGGCCCAGTCGACGAAGATCACCGGCATCCAGTACACCGAGTCGCACGCGATCATCCCGACCAAGGGCATCCTCGCGGTCGCCGCGGTGATGTGCGCGATCATGTTCCTCACGACGATCTGGACGCGCTCGTGGCGCCTGCCACTCGTGGGCGTCGCGGTCCTGGCCGTCATCGTCGTCGCGGTCGGTGGCATCTACCCGGCGCTCGTGCAGTCCCTCAAGGTGCGCCCCTCCGAGAAGTCGCTCGAGGTGCCCTACATCCAGCGCAACATCGACGCGACCCGGGTGGCCTACGGCTTCGACCAGATCGACGTCAAGCCCTATGACACGAAGAGCGTCGCCACCCAGAACGCGCTGCGCAACGACGCGGCGACGGTCCCGGGCATCCGCCTCATCGACCCCAACGTGGTGAGCCCCACCTTCAAGCAGCTCGAGGCGAGCAAGGGCTACTACCAGTTCGCCGACGTGCTCGACGTCGACCGCTACCAGATCGACGGCAAGTCGCAGGACACCGTCATCGCGGCGCGCGAGCTCGACCTCAGCGGCGTGCCCGACGGGCAGCGCAACTGGCTCAACGACCACACCGTCTACACGCACGGCTACGGCGTCGTCGCGGCCAAGGGCAACACGCGCACCACCGACGGGCGGCCCAGCTTCTTCGAGTCGCAGATCGGCAGCGAGGGCGCGCTCGGCAAGTACGAGCCGCGCATCTACTTCGGCGAGAGCTCGCCGGAGTACTCCATCGTCGGCGCCAACAAGGAGTTCGACTACCCGGACCCGCAGGGCACGGGCCAGATCAGCTACACCTACAAGGGCACCGGTGGCGTCCCGCTCGACGCCGCCAAGCGCCTCGCGTATGCCGTGAAGTACCGCGAGATCAACTTCCTCCTCTCCGACCAGGTGAGCGACGGGTCGCGCATCCTCGACCACCGCACCCCTCGGGACCGTGTCCAGCGCGTCGCGCCGTGGCTCACGCTCGACGGCAACGCGTACCCCGCGGTCGTCGACGGCCGGGTGCTGTGGGTGCTCGACGGCTACACGACCTCGTCGAACTACCCGTACTCCGAGACGACGACCCTCGACACCGCCACCGAGGACGCCGTGACGAGCACGCGCAACTCGGTGCGTGCCGTGCAGGCCGGACAGGTCAACTACGTGCGCAACTCGGTCAAGGCGACGGTCGATGCGTACGACGGCACCGTGACCCTCTACCAGTGGGACGAGAAGGACCCCGTGCTCAAGGCGTGGATGTCGATCTTCCCGGGCACGGTCCAGCCGCTGAGCACGATCAAGGGCTCGCTCATGTCGCACCTGCGCTACCCGGAGGACCTCTTCAAGGTCCAGCGCACCCTGCTGGAGAAGTACCACGACCGCGACGCCGCCTCGTTCTACGGAGGCCAGAACTTCTGGCGGGTGCCCGACGACCCGACGCAGTCCGGGCAGGACCTGCTCCAGCCGCCGTACTACCTGTCGCTGGCCATGCCGGGCCAGCAGGCGCCTGCCTTCTCGCTCACGTCGACCTTCATCCCCACGGGAGACCGCAACGTCCTGTCGGGGTTCCTCGCCGTCGACGGTGACGCCGGGTCCGAGACGGGCAAGAAGTCGCCGAACTACGGCAAGATGCGGCTGCTCGAGACCAACGGCGGGTCCACGGGTCCCGGCCAGGTCTACAACGACATGCGCACGTCCACGGTGACCTCGAACGACGCCTCGCTCGGCCGGCAGCTCACGCTGGCGCAGTTCATCTCGACGACGTCGTCGACCGGCGCGAGCGTCATCTTCGGCAACCAGCTGACCCTGCCGGTCGGTGGGGGACTGCTCTACGTGCAGCCGATCTACGTGCGTGCCCAGTCCAGCGGGTCCGGCACCTACCCGCGTCTCTCCGCGGTGGCGGTCGCCTTCGGCGACAAGATCGCCTGGGCCGGATCCCTGGATGCGGCCCTCAACGACCTGTTCGGTGGCTCCTCGGGTGCGCAGGCCGGTGACAACGGGACGACCCCGACGCCGCCGACACCCACCCCGACGCCGACGCAGACGGGCACCCCGACCGCGCCACCGGCCACGGGCGCGCCGAACGCGGCGGCCCTGTCGAAGGCGCTGCAGGACGCCGAGGCGGCGTACGCCGAGGGTGAGGCAGCGCTGAAGCGTGGCGACTTCGCGGCGTACGGCCAGGCCCAGACGAAGCTCAAGGACGCCCTGAAGCGCGCGGTCGACGCGTCGCCGAAGTCGACCCCGACGGCCGGCCCCTGACGCCGATCCGTCGCCAACGGGCTGCGGCAGCACGCGAATCGCGTGCTGCCGCAGCCCGTTTCGCTTGTCGGGTCGCGTGCAGAGGGCGCGTCGTCACCTCGATTTGGTCCTGCGGGAGGTTTCGCGTAACGTTGCTCTTGCCGACGCGGGGTGGAGCAGCTCGGTAGCTCGCCGGGCTCATAACCCGGAGGTCGCAGGTTCAAATCCTGCCCCCGCTACTAACAGCGCAACGCGCGGTGACGAAAGGCCCCCACAGCGTGGGGGCCTTTCGTGTCTTCCCCGTCCGCATCGTCCTGGCAGAGGATGGACCGGCACAAAAGGTGCGGATCTCGGGGATCCCTCCCCATGCGCACCGCGCAGGAGCAGACTGCTACGGGACGACCCACGACTGCAGCCCGGTGCACGGTGTGATGGGGGACTCGATGGCAGAGTTCAGGCGATCCGGCGACGACAAGGCCGGCTCCGACGACGTCCGCAGCCCGCACGGAACCGATCGGGGACGCCTGGCCCAGGTCGAGCAACAGCTGCGCGCGACCAGTGACATCCTCGACGTGCTCACCCGGGGGGCCTCCGGGACCGCGAGCCGCGACGACGTGTTCGGTGCGATCGTCGAGAGCGCACGCCGGCTGCTGGATGCCGACGTGGCGCAGATCTTTCTCGTCCAGGGCGACACCTACGTGCTCGGACGTTCGAGCGGGCTCAGCCCCGAGTACCTCGACTTCGCGGCGCAGCACCCCATCGCCCGCGACCGCGGGACGCTCGTCGGGCGGGTCACGCTCGACCGAGCGGTCCAGCAGATCGACGACGTCCTGGCCGACCCGGAGTACGGCCGCACCGATTACCAGCGGCTGGGCGGCTACCGGTCCATCATGGGGGCGCCGATGATCGTGGGGGACCAGGTGGTGGGTTCGCTCAACGTCTGGCGCAACGAGGTGGCTCCCTTCGACGACGGCGCCAAGACGCTGCTCACCACGTTCGCCGGCCAGGCGGCGCTCGCCGTCCGGCACGTGGAACTCGTCGCGGCACTGGAGAGCCGTTCCGCGGAGCTCGCCCGCAAGGTGCAGCAGCTCGAAGCCCTGGCCGAGGTGGGTCAGGCCATCAGCTCGACCCTCGTGCCCGACGAGGTGCTGAGGACCATCGTGTCCCACGCCGTCGGGCTCTCCGGTACCGACGGCGGCTCGCTCATGGAGTTCGACGAGACGACCGGCCTCTTCGGGGTGCGCACTGTCTACGGCACCAGCCCGGACGTCGTCGAGGCCCTCCGCGAGGCCGAGATCCACATCGACCACACGTGGGTGGGCCGCGCCGCCCGAGAGCGGACCGTCCTCCAGATCGCTGACCTCGACGCCGAACCGAGACCCCTCGACCCGCACCTCGACGTCCTGCAGACCGCGGGGTGGCGCTCGCTGGTCGCGATCCCGCTCATGCGCCCGGACCGCGTCGTCGGTGCGCTCGTCGTGTGCCGCAAGACGACCGGCCCGTTCAGCGACGAGACCTGCGAGCTGCTCGAGGCGTTCGCCAGCCAGTCGGCCGTCGCGTTGACGAACGCCCGCCTCTATCAGCAGCTCGAGCAGCAGAGCGTCGAGCTGGCCGACGCCAGCAGGCACAAGTCCGAGTTCCTCGCGAGCATGTCCCACGAGCTACGCACGCCGCTCAACGCTGTCATCGGCTTCTCCGAGGTGCTGCTGGAGCGGATGTTCGGCGAGCTCAACGAACGCCAGGAGGACTACCTCCAGGACATCCACTCGGCCGGACGCCACCTGCTTGCCCTTCTCGCCGACATCCTCGACCTGTCGAAGATCGAGGCAGGTCGGATGGAGCTCGACGTCACGACCTTCCCGATGGACGACGTGCTGGTCCAGGTGCTCTCGCTCGTGCGTGAAAGGGCCGCCGTGCACGCCATCCGCCTCGAGCTGGACGCGCCACCGCTCGGCCCCGTGACCGCCGACGAGCTCCGCCTCAAGCAGGTGCTGCTCAACCTGCTGAGCAACGCGGTCAAGTTCACACCCGATGGGGGAGACGTGCAGGTGCGTGCCTGGCGGGACGGCGACGAGCTGCACGTCACCGTCACCGACACCGGGATCGGGATCGACCCGAGCGACCAGGAGCGGATCTTCGACTCGTTCCAGCAGGGCGAGCGCACCGCGCGGTCCGTCGAGGGCACGGGTCTCGGCCTCACGCTCAGCCGCCGCATCATCGAGCTGCACGGTGGCCGCCTGTGGGTGACGAGTGCCCCGGGCCGCGGCAGCACCTTCGGCATCGTCGTGCCGCAGCCGGACCGCACCGATGAGCCCGTGCGCGACCTCTGGGGCGAGGACGAGGGCACCGCCACCGGTCCCACCGTGGTCGTCATCGAGGACGACCCGCGCTCGGCAGAGCTGGTCGGGCTGCACCTGCGCGCCGCCGGCCTTCGGGCCGTGGCCGTTCAGACGGGGGAGCTGGGGCTCGAGCTCGTCCGGAGCGAGGACCCGGTTGCCGTCGTCCTCGACATCCACCTGCCCGGCATGAACGGGTGGGACGTGCTCACCGAGCTCAAGTCGGACCCGGCAACATCCGACGTGCCGGTCGTCATCGTCAGCGTCGAACCGGAGCGCGGGCGCGGCTTCGCGCTCGGCGCGACCGAGTACCTCGTCAAGCCGGTGAGGGGCGAGCACCTCCTCGCTGCCGTCACAAGGCTGCTGCCGGTGTCACCCGGGGGTGTGCCGGACGAGCAGAACGGGCTGAGCGTCGTCGTCGTGGACGACGATCCGCTCGCGCTCAAGCTCGTCCGCAGCACCCTGGAGCCATTGGGCTGGACCGTCCACACGTGCACGGGTGGCCAGCAGGCGGCTGACGTCGTGCGCACCGTGTCACCCTCTGTCGTCGTCATGGATCTCCTCATGCCGCAGGTAGACGGCTTCGCCGTCATCGACGAGCTTCGTCCGGAACGAGACTCGGAGGGGCCGCCGATCGTCGTGCTGACCGCGAAGTCCCTGACGCCACAGGACCGGTCGCGACTCGAGGGTCGGATCGCCTTCGTGGCGGAGAAGTCCGGGCTCGACCTGCCACGGCTTGCGCGCCGTCTCGCATCCGTGGCCTCGGCCCACCGCGACCGTGGCGCAGGAGACGAGCCGTCATGACCCGTCCACCGGTTGTCCTGCTCGTGGAGGACAACGAACGCAACCTCAAGCTCGCCCGTGACGTGCTGGAGTACGCCGGGTTCGCCGTCGTCGTCGCCACGACGGGCGAGGAGGGGGTGGAGCTGGCCCGGGCCACCCTGCCCGACGTCATCCTCATGGACCTCCAGCTCCCGGGCATCGACGGCTTCGCGGCGCTGGACCTGATCCGTGAGCACGGGCCGACCGCGCACATCCCGGTCGTGGCGCTCACCGCCCTGGCGATGCGCCATGACCGCGAACGTGCTCTCGTGTCAGGGTTCTCGGGCTACCTCGAGAAGCCGATCAGCGTTCGTGAGTTCGCAGCCCAGGTGCGGCGGCACCTTCCCCGCGACCCCGACGGCAGCCGAGAATGACAGCCACGAGCGGCTCGCCGACGCCGCCGCTCACCGACGTCCGCGTGCTCGTCGTCGACGACCTCGAGCAGAACCGGAAGCTGCTGCATGCCGTGCTCGAGCCGCGCGGCTTCCTGGTCAGGTCGGAGGAGTCGGGAGAGGCGGCCCTGCAGGCACTGGCGCAGGCGGACGTCGACGTCGTGCTCCTCGACGTGCTGATGCCCGGGCTCGACGGCTACGAGACGTGCGCGGCGATCAAGGAGAACCCCCGCACCGCGCTCCTGCCGGTCGTCATGCTGACCGCGAGCGGCACGCAGGAGCGGCTGCGCGCCCTCGAGGTCGGTGCCGACGACTTCATCACCAAGCCCTTCGACCAGTCCGAGCTCGTCGCGCGTGTGAGGTCGCTGGCCAGGGTCCGGCGCCTGCACGCCACCGTCGTCGAACAGGCTGCGGCGCTCGAGCGGTGGAACTCCGAGCTCGAGTCCCGGGTCGCGGCGCAGGTGGAGGACCTCGAACGCCTCAGTAGGTTGCGGCGTTTCCTCTCCCCGCAGATCGCGGGGCTCATCGTCGAGTCGGGCGACGAGTCGTTCCTCGAGAGCCACCGGCGCGACATCACCACGGTCTTCACCGACCTGCGCGGGTTCACCGCCTTCGCCGAGACGGCCGAACCCGAGGAGACGACGTCGGTGCTCCGTGAGTACCACGCGGTGCTGGGTGAGCTCGTGTTCGCCTTCGAGGGGACTCTGGAGCACTTCGCGGGTGACGGTCTCATGGTGTTCTTCAACGACCCGCCACCGTGCCCGGACGCGCCCGAGCGAGCCGTCCGGATGGCGCTCGCCATGCGCGACCGGGTCGACGAGCTCGCGGCAGCCTGGCGCAGGCGTGGCTACGACCTCGGCTTCGGCGTGGGGATCGCGCAGGGCTACGCCACCCTGGGACGGGTGGGGTTCGAGGGGCGGTGGGACTACGCCGCGATCGGCACCGTCACCAACGTGGCGGCCCGGCTGTGCGCAGCGGCGTCCGCGCGCCAGGTGCTCGTCAGCCCGCGCGTGCGCGCGGGACTGGACGGGCGCTTCGTCACACGCTCCCTCGGACCGCTCGAGCTGCGGGGCATCGCCCGGCCGCTGGAGGTCCACGAGGTGCTGGGCCTGACCGACGACACTCCGACCATCCAGGAGGCTCCGTGATGCACGACCGAACCCCGAACGGCTACGCGGCCGAAGACCTCATGAGCCTCTCCGACGACGATCGCGACAGGCTCTTCGGCGACCTCCAGAGCCGCCTGCCAGGAATCTGGTCGCGGATACGGCGCGACGACCCCAACGAGTCGGTGGTCGTCATGCCGTCCATGAGCCTCGACCGGATCGGCCACTGGTCAGGGGCGCTCAACCAGGCCATGGAGGAGCGCTTCCTCTTCCTGCTCCTGCTGCTGCGGCAGCCCCGGCTGCGCATGGTCTACATCACCTCGATGCCGGTCAGCGAGGCGATCATCGAGTACTACCTCTCCCTCCTGCCCGGCGTGATCCCCAGCCACGCGCGGGCCCGGCTGTCGCTCGTCTCGGTCGGCGACTCCTCGCCCGCACCCCTGACCGACAAGCTGCTCGCCCGGCCGCGGCTGGTGGCGCACATCGCCTCGCTCGTCCCGGACACCGCGCGAAGCCACCTCATCCCCTACAACAGCACGACGCAGGAGCGTGACCTCGCCCTGCTGCTCGGCATCCCCATGTATTCCCCCGACCCGCGCCTCTTCCCGCTGGGCACGAAGTCGGGCTGTCGCCGGGTCTTCGCGGAGTCCGGGGTCGAGTACCCGTTCGGCGCCGAGGACCTGCACACGACGGATGACCTGGTCGAAGCCGCCCTGGCGCTGCACCGCGCCCGGCCGACGGCCGAGTGGGCCATGGTCAAGCTGAACGAGGGGGCCTCGGGGTCGGGAAACGCCACCGTCGACCTGCGCGGTCTCCCCACTCAGGATGAAGCCGACGCGGCAGGCGCCGTCTTGCGGAGGATGGTCGCGGAGCGCGTCGCAGGGATGCAGCTCGAGGACGACAGCGTGTCGCCGGCCACCTACCTGGACCGGTTGGGTGAGCGGGGTGGCATCCTCGAGGAACGCGTCGTCGGCGACGAGGTGCGAAGCCCCAGCGTCCAGATGCGCGTGACACCGCTGGGTGAGCTGGAGATCCTCTCGACCCACGACCAGGTCCTCGGCGGTCCGACCGGGCAGATGTACCTCGGGGCGCGCTTCCCGGCCGACCCGGCATACGCGACCCTCATCACGCGCGAGGCGGAGAAGGTCTGTCGGGTGCTCGCGGACAAGGGCGTCATCGGTCGCTTCGCCCTCGACTTCGTCGTCGTGCGCCACGGCACCCGATGGGCGGCGCACGCGATCGAGGTGAACCTGCGCCGAGGAGGCACGACCCACCCGTTTCTCACGCTGCAGTTCCTCACCGACGGCCTCTACCACCACGAGGAGGGACTCTTCCGGACCCCGGGTGGGCAGGTGCGCCACCTCGTCGCGACCGACCACCTCGAAGACCCCGCCCTCAAGGGTCTCCGGGTGGAGGACCTCTTCGACCTCATCGCCCGGACCGGCCTGCACTTCGACCAGGCGAGGCAGTCCGGCGTCGTCTTCCACATGATCAGCTCGATCACCGAGTGCGGCCGGGTCGGCATGACGGCCATCGGTGACACGCCAGACTCCGCCCAGGATGTGTTCGACCGGGCGGAGTCGGCGTTGCTCGCCGAGGCACGCGCGTCACTCGTGCCCCTTCCGGTGCCGCTCCCGGTGCAGCAACCGGGGCGCCTCGGCGAGGGTCTCGATTGATCCTCAGGGGGCGATGGAGGCGGAGTGGATGAGTGCCCCGACGAACGCCTGGTGCCACGTGAGCCGCACCGCTGCACCACGCACTGATGCGCCACCGCAGGTGCACTCCCACGTCCACCCGCCGTACCGGGTCCGCGCGACTCGTGGGTGGTGGTGCGCGAGGTCGGGGTGCGGCCGTCTCTGGGTCATCGAGGTGGTCATCGGATCGCCTTTCGCCTGTTCAGGATTCGTCTCTGAACGATCTGTTCTTCCCTTAAGGCAGCACGATCCCGCCGGCGGGCCCCGATGTCTGTGCGCGCGGCGACACAAGGAGTGCCCGCGCGGGACTGCTCGCGGCTCCGGGCGATGAGCCCGACGATCGGGTTGCTGGCCGACCTTCCTCCGGTACAGCGGCAGGCTGTGCTCGACCGGATGACCCGGCACGCTTACGAGGCCGGCGAGGTCATCTGCGCCGAGGGGGACGTCGCCGACGCCCTCCACTTCGTCGTGGAGGGCCGTATCGTGGCCCGCCGTGCCTCGCGGGACGGCGACGTCCATGCGTATGCCGTCATGGGGCCGGGGCAGACTTTCGGCGAGATCGCCATGATCAGGCGCGAGCACCGACGCACCGCGACCATCGAGGCCCTGGAGCCGGCCGTCACCCTCAGCCTGGGCTTCCGAGACTTCGAGCTGCTCTGCGCGGCTCATCCGGAGGTCAGCCGTCTGCTCCTCAGGCTGCTCGCGGCGCGGGTGACCCGGTTGACCGATGCCCTGATGGAGAGCCTGCACGAGCCGGCGGACCACCGGGTGGTGCGGGCGCTCCTGTCGCTCTGTGGCTCCTATTCCGTTCCGGCGCAGGTGGGCCGGGCCCTCACTGTGCCGGTGAACCAGACGGTGCTCGCCGAGCTCGCAGGCGTCACCAGGCCCACGGCGAACCGCGTGCTCCGGCGGTTGGAGGCCGGAGGCGTCGTCGAGCTGGACCGGGGCCGGATCCGGGTCCGTGACACCCAGGCCCTCGGTCGCGCAGCCGCGCAGGGGGCGTCGGGACGGCCCTGAGTCTCTCGCACGCACGACATCGGGGGAGCGCTGCTCGTCCCCGGTCCGCCGACCCCCTAGCGTGGGCGGATGGCCCACCCCCACGCCGACGCCGGCACCCGCACGGTCACGACGCCCGACGGACGTTCCCTCGACGTGCTCGACGCAGGTGGTGACGGGCTACCGCTGCTCTACCACTCAGGCACCCCGGGCGGCGCGGTGCCGTGGCCGGCTGCGATGGAGGCCGCGCACAGGTCGGGGCTGCGCTGGGTGACCTACAGCCGCCCCGGCTACGGCGCGAGCACGCCACGACCTGGGCGCACGGTCGCCGATGCCGCCGCGGACAGTGCCGTGGTGCTCGACGCCCTGGAACTCGACGAGTTCGTGACGATCGGGTGGTCGGGAGGCGGGCCGCACGCGCTGGCGTGCGCCGCGCTGCTCGCGGACCGCTGCCTCGGGGCGGCGACCATCGCCGGCGCCGCCCCCTCGCGTCAGCCGGACCTCGACTTCCTGGCCGGGATGGGCGACGACAACGTCGAGGAGTTCTCACTGGCCTTCCGGGGACGCGAGGCGCTCGTGCCCGCCGTCGAGGAGATGGCGCGGTCGTTCCGGCACGTCACCGGGGAGCAGGTCGTGGAGGCGCTCGGTGGTCTGCTCAGCGCGTCGGACCTCCGGGCGCTGGAGGGCCCGCTCGCGGACTACGTCGCCGCCTCCGGGCGCGAGGCGGTCAGGGTCGGCCCGCAGGGGTGGGTCGAGGACGACCTCGCGTTCTGCGACGACTGGGGCTTCGACGTGGCGTCGCTCAGCGTGCCTGTGGCGGTGTGGCAGGGCCGTGAGGACCTCATGGTGCCCGCAGCCCACGGCGAGTGGCTCGTCGCGCACGTGCCCGGGGCGCGGTCTCACCTGCTCGAGGGGGTCGGCCACGTCTCGCTCGTGGCGCGGGTCGGTGAGGTCCTCGAGGATCTCGTCGACCACCGACGTGCTCTGCCCGGCGGGTGACCGGCCGGAGAGCAGGGTGCCCGGGCGGGTGCGCCACGTCCTGCTGCATCGACGTCTCGAGCGCGGACGTCCACACGCAGGCGTTCAGCGCGACAGGCTGGTGACGGGCAGCTCGAACCACCGCAGGTGGTCGAAGTCGACGTTGACGTGCGCCTCGTCGCAGCGCTTCGGCTCGGCCGCCGCCAGGATCGCCCGGGCCTCATCGAGGTAGCCCGCGAGCGCCTCCTCGCCCGCACGCTCGAGCTGGGCGGGGTAGGTGAGGCGCCCGTGCTCGAAGCCGATCCGGTCGAGTCGCAGGGGCGGCTCGACGGGGCCGTTGCGGTGCCTCCAGAGCCCCGTGGCGGGCTCGAAGTCATAGTCGTCGAGCAGGCGCCAGCCCTCGCGCGCGACGAGGCGCACGGCTTCGATGACGTAGTCGGCGACGACGTCGGAGATGAAGTAGTTGAAGTTGACGCGCACCCAGCCGGGCTTGATGCCCTCGCAGCCCCGGCCGATCTCGCGCTCGAACTCGTGGGACCTCTCGAGGTCGATGCCGAGCAGGTAGTGGCCGTAGGGGCCGGCGCAGGAGCAGCCGCCGCGGGCCTGAATGCCGAAGAGGTCGTTGAGCACCGCCACGACGAAGTTGTGGTGCAGGTAGCGCCCAGCAGCGGCGTGGACGACGAACGACACGATCGAGAGCCGCTCTGCCGCAAGGTTGCCCAGGATCTCGATGGACGGCTCCGCTTGCCACGCCTCCACGGCTCGCCGGAGGAACCGGTCCTCGCGGGCCCGGATCGTCTCGACGCCGACCGCCTGCTTGAGCTTGAAGACGAGCCCGGCCCGGATGGCCTCGATGATGGCGGGCGTGCCGCCCTCCTCACGGTGGGCAGGGTCGGTGACGTAGTCGTGGTCGGCGGGGTTGACGTAGCTGACGGTGCCGCCGCCGGGCACGTCGGGCACCCGGTTGGTCATCAGCTCACGGCGGACGACGAGCACGCCCGGGGTGCTGGGCCCGCCGATGAACTTGTGGGGGCTGAGGAAGACGGCGTCCTTGTATGCCGCCGCGTGGGCCACGCCGCGCCCGCCGCGGCCGTACATCTCGATGTCGACGTAGGGCGCTGCCGCGGCGAAGTCCCAGAAGGCGAGGGCGCCGTGCTCGTGGAGCAGCGTCGAGATCGCGTCGGTGTCGGTGACGATGCCGGTGACGTTGCTCGCGGCGGAGAAGGAGCCGATGAGCAGGGGCCGGTGCGCGTATGCCGTCAGGCGCTCGCGCAGGACGTCGAGGTCGACGTGCCCGTCGAGGTCCTGCGGGATAACGACGACGTCGGCGACGCACTCGCGCCACATGACCTCGTTCGAGTGGTGCTCGTAGGGACCGATGAAGATGACGGGCCGTTCGTCTGCGGGAACGAGCGCGCTCGCGTGCCAGCGGTCCTCGAAGTTCGAGGGCACTCGGAGGCCGAGGATGCCGACGAGCTTGTCGATCGCCCCGGTGCAACCGGAGCCGGCGAAGACGACGACGGTGTCCTCGTCGCCGCCGACGGCGTCGCGGATGGTGCGCCGGGCGTCCTCGCGCAGCCGCGTGGTCTGCAGGCCGGTGCCGGAGCTCTCGGTGTGGGTGTTCGCGTAGCGCGGGAGCACCTCGTCGCGGATGAAGTCCTCGATGAACGAGAGTGCCCGGCCGGATGCCGTGTAGTCGGCGTACGTGACCCGGCGCGGCCCGTAGGGGCCGACCATGACGTGGTCGTCGCCGATCACGCTCTCCCGGATCGCGGCCAGCAGGTCGTCGTGGTCGCTGGATGCAGCCATGAACCAACCATAGCGCGAAGTGATGCTATCGGCGCGAACCATAACCATTGATTGGCCAAGTGTGCTGGACATGACAGCGCCCCTGCCGACGGCGGTCGGCAGGGGCGCTGGTCACGAGGTAAACGGTCGCGCGCCTACTTCGGGTCGGCGACGCAGACGACGGTGCCGGTGCCGCCCTCGCTGGCGGCGCTGGTGAACGCCCCCTGGGCGCCGTGCTTCTCGCACAGGGTCATCGCCGAGGACTCGTCGGTCGCCGTGTCGGTCTGGATGAAGGTCACCGTGCCCAAGGACGTCGAGTCCGTGCAGTCGACCTTCTTAAAGTCGTCGGTGCCGACTGCGGCGACGCACTCACCGGACTTGATGCCGTGCGTGCCGTCATCCGCCGTGAAGGCGCGGAAGGCGAAGAAGGCGATGATCGCGAGGAACGCACCGCCGAACCGCTTGACCAGGGCGGCCCGCTTGGAGGGCTCGGCCGCGGGGGTGGCGGTCTCGTGCGTGCCGGTGCCGGACTGGGGTGCCGGCGGGACGACGGCTCCCGACGTCGTCCCGGGGGTCGCCTGCTCGGCGGGAGTGTGCTCGCTCATGTGATGACGGTGCTTCCTGTGAAGGTTCTGTGCCGGATGCGGCGGAGAGCATTCTGCACTGCCGGTGGCCCCAGCAGTGGCGCACCTGCCGTTCGTCACCGTTTCGTCGCATAGGGTCGAGCCCGTGACAGCGATCTCGTATCCCCTCGTCGAGCGCACGCTCGCCAACGGCCTGCGCGTCATCGTCAGTGAGGACCACACGGTGCCCAACGTCGCGGTGAACCTCTGGGTGGGCGTCGGCAGCCGCCACGAGAGCCCGGGCCGCACCGGCTTCGCCCACCTCTTCGAGCACCTCATGTTCCAGGGCAGCCGCAACGTCGCCTCGGGCGAGCACTTCTCGGCGCTCATGGACGAGGGCGCGCGGCTCAACGCGACGACTTGGTTCGACCGGACGAACTACTTCGAGACGGTGCCGACGGGCGCGATGGAGCTCGCGCTGTGGCTCGAGGCCGACCGCCACGGCCACCTGCTCGACGCCGTCACGCAGGAGAACCTCGACAACCAGCGGGACGTCGTCAAGGAGGAGAAGCGCCAGCGCTACGACAACGTGCCCTACGGCAAGGCGCTCATCGACATCTACGCGACGGTCTTCCCCGAGGGGCACCCTTACCACCACCCGACGATCGGCTCCATGGAGGACCTCGACGCGGCGACCCTCGAAGACGTCCACGCCTTCTACCGGGCGCACTACGGTCCCAACAACACGGTGCTCACCCTCGTCGGCGACGTGACCCCGGACGAGGGCTTCGCCGCGGCCGAGAAGTACTTCGGACCCCTGCCGCCCATCGAGCTGCAGACGCGTGAGCGGCTCGAGCAGCTGCCGCCGCTCTCCGAGCCCGTCCGCCTCGACCGCGTCGGGGACGTGCCCAACGACCGCATCTACGTCTGTTTCCGGCTGCCCGTCGACACCACGCCCGACTACCTCGCCTGCCAGGTCGCCGTCGACGTGCTCGGTGGGCTGGCCAGCTCGCGGCTCGTGCGCCGCCTGGTGCGCACCGACGAGACGGCCGTGGCCGTCGGCGGCTGGACCATGGGTCTCGTCGACGGGGTCGGCCTCGGCACGATCACCGTCGACGTCTCCGTGGGCGCCGACGTCGAGCAGGTCGAGGCCGCGGTCTGCGAGGAGATCGATCGGTTCATCGCCGAGGGGCCGGATGCCGCCGAGCTGGAGTCGGTCATCGCCGACACCGAGCGCTCGTGGCTGAGCGCCCTCGCGAGCATCGAGGAGCGCGCCGACCACATCAGCCACCACGCGCTGCTGTCGGGCGACCCGGCATACGTCAACACGTTCGTCGAGCGGATCCGCGCTGTGACGGGCGAGCAGGCCCGCGACGCCGCTGCCGCGTGGCTCGACCCGCAGTCGCGCGCCGTGGTGCGCTACCTCGCCGACCCCGGCGTGCCCGCCGAGGAGCCGGACGACTCGAGCGACGACAGCGACTCCAGCAAGGACTCCGGCAAGAACTCTGGCAACAACTCTGGCAACAACTCTGGCAAGGACTCGGAGGAGGCCGCATGACCGCCGTCGCCCGCCCCGTGGTGGCCCCGCCCGAGCCGTGGAGCTTCCCGGAGGGGCAGGAGCACGACCTCCCGAACGGTCTGCGGCTCATCACCTACGACGTGCCCGGGCAGTACGTGCTGTCGGTGCGACTCGGACTGCCCGTGTCGCTGCGTGACGAGCCGCGCGAACGGGAGGGCGTGGCCTCGATCATGGCCCGCACGCTCGACGAGGGCACCGCGAACCACACGGCCGAGGAGTTCGCGCGGCTGCTCGAGCGCAAGGGCGTCAGCTTCGGTGCCGGCATGGCCGATGCCGGCCTCTCCATCGACCTCGACGTCGTCAAGGGCAACCTCGAGCCGGCGCTCGACCTGCTGCGCCAGATCCTCACCGAGCCGGTGTTCCCGCAGGCCGAGGTCGCGAGGCAGGTGCGCACCCGCCTGGCGGAGATCGAGCAGGAGCGCTCCGTGGCGGCCCACCGCGCCGGGCTCGAGTTCGTCCGCACCTTCTACGCCGCCGACGACCGGTCGTCGCGGCCCACGGGCGGCTCCCGCGAGACCGTCCAGGCGATCACGCGCGACGACGTCGCAGCGTTCCACGAGAGCCACGTCGTCGCCTCGGGCGTGACCGCGGTCGTCGCCGGCGACCTGGAGGGTCTCGACGTCCCGGCGCTCGTCGAGTCAGCCCTCGGTGGCTGGCGGAAGGGGCCCGTGGACCGACCGCGGCACCTCGACCACGCAGCCTCGCTGGCCCCCGACCGCGGACGCATCGTGCTGGTCTCGCGGCCCGGCTCGGTGCAGACGGAGTTCGTCATCGGCGCGCCGGGGCCCGACCGGTCCGTCGAAGGAGGCTGGGCGCCGTACCCGGTCCTCGGTTTCGTGCTCGGTGGCTCGCCGAACGCACGCGTCGACGCCGTGCTGCGCGAGGAGAAGGGCTACACCTACGGCATCCGGTCGAGCTTCCGTCCACGCCGGCGCGGGGGAGTGTTCCTCACGTCGGGGTCGGTGCGTGCCGACTCGACGGCGGAGTCGCTGCGGCTGCTCGTCGAGATCCTCGAGAGCGGACGGGACGGCTTCAGCGACAAGGAGGTCCGCTCCGGCGTCGACTTCATCGCGAAGACGGCTCCCGGCCGCTACGCCACCGCCGACACGATCGCCGACGAGGCCGTCGGCATGGCGCTCGACGGCCGCACCACCGAGTTCACGACAGCGAACCTGCGCGACCTCGTCACGGTCGACCGGGCCCGTGTCGACGCGGCCTACGCCCGGTTCGCCGACCGGGCCGGCATCGCCGCCGGTGCACCCGGCGCGGGATGGACGATCGTCATGGTCGGTGACGCCTCGCAGCACCTCGAGGCCCTGCAGCGGCTCGGCCTCGGCGACGTCACCGTCGTCCAGGACGCCTGACCTCTGAACCCTCGCCGAACGCCGCGTTCGGTGGCGAAAGCGCTGGTAGAACACGGCGTTCGCCACCGAACGCAGCGTTCGGTCAGGGGAGGGGCGTCAGGGTGCGTTCCATGACGTAGTCGTCCTCATGGATCCCACCCACGAGGAAGCGCTTGGTGCCGACGCGCTCGAAGCCGCTCTTGGCGTAGAAGCGCTGGGCCCGCTCGTTCTGCTGGTTGACGCCGAGCCATACCCCAGCGGCCCCCGCGGCGCGGGCCCACTCGAGGGCGCGCTGCATGAGCAGGGCTGCCGCCCCGGTGCCGTGGGCCTCGGGCAGGACGTAGATCTTCGACAGCTCGACCGTGGGGCGCAGGCGGATGGCATGCCGCACGTCCTCGTCTGCCGGCTCGCCGACGACGAGCATGGCGTAGCCGAGGGCGGAGCCGTCGCGCTGGGCCAGCAGCAGGTGGCGGTCGGGGGCGGCCAGGTAGGCCGTGAAGCGCTCGGCCGAGAGCACCTCCGAGACGAAGGCGTCCACGCGCTCCGGTGACATCGAGGGCGGGCACGCGAGCACGAACGTGGCCGCGGCGACGGCGGCGAGGGTGGGCACGTCGCCTGCGGTGGCCGGGCGCACCGACGTGGCGGGGCCTGCTGTGTCGGTGCCGTTCACGTCGACAACCCCTGTCGCACAGTGGAGCTCGCTGCCGAGCCGCTCATTCGGAGGGCATCCCGATGCGGCTCAGCACCTCGTCGTGCAGCAGCCCGTTCGTCGCCAGGGCGTTGCCGCTCCAGCAGCCGTCACGACCGTCGAGTCCGGTGAACCGGCCGCCGGCCTCCTCGACGATGGCGACGAGGGCTGCCATGTCGTGCACCGCCAGCTCGGGCTCCGCCGCGATGTCGGCGGCCCCTTCGGCGACGAGCATGTAGGACCAGAAGTCGCCGTAGGCGCGGGTGCGCCAGCAGTCGTCCATGAGGTCGAGGAAGTCGTCGCGGCGCCCGCGCACCCGCCACCCGGCGAGCGACGAGTACGACAGCGACGCGTCGCCGAGCCGGCCGACCTGCGACACCGACATCCGCCGCGCCGACGACAGGGACCGCCCGGTCCACGCCCCGGACCCGGTCGCCGCCCACCAGCGCCGCTGCAGGGCAGGTGCCGACACGAGCCCGAGCACCGGCTTGTTGTCGACGACCAGGCCGATCAGCGTGGCCCAGACGGGCACGCCGCGCACGAAGTTCTTCGTGCCGTCGATGGGGTCGATGATCCAGCGGCGTGGTCCGTGACCGGTGGTCTCGAACTCCTCGCCCTCGACGGCGTCGCGGGGCCTCGTGCGCTTGAGCTGCGTCCGCACGAGCTCCTCGGCGGCGCGGTCGGCGTCGGTCACGGGAGTGAGGTCGGGCTTGCTCTCGACGACGAGGTCGGCGGCCCGGAAGCGCGCGATGGTCACCCGCTCGACGGCATCCGCGAGGACGTGGGCCAGACGGAGGTCGTCGTCGTAGGAGGTCACCGGGTCAACCTAGCGGCAACGCCCGGCGAGCGGGCGGGGAGCACCCGGCATACGGGCGCGCCTTCTCCAGATCGTCATGCACGCCGACCGAGGAGCCGTATGCCGCTGCGGCTCAGTGCTCCTCGCCCGACCGGCTCGACAGCAGACGCCGCAGCGAGGCCAGCCGCGACGGGCCGGCGGCGCCGGCGTGGCCGTCGGCGACCCAGGCGTCGAGGGCGCACTCCTCCTCGTCGTGCGTGCAGCCGCGGGGGCACTCGTCGGTGCCGGCGGCGAGGTCGGGGAAGTGGTCGATGATGCGGTCGACGTCGATGTGGGCCAGGCCGAACGAGCGGATGCCGGGCGTGTCGATGACCCAGCCGTCGTCGGCACCGTCGGCGCCGTGCAGCCGCAGAGCGACGGCGTTCGTCGACGTGTGTCGGCCGCGGCCGGTCGTGTCGTTGACGACCCCGGTCGCACGCAGGGCGCCCGGGACGAGGCCGTTGACGAGCGTGCTCTTGCCGACGCCCGAGTGCCCGACGAGCACCGACACCTTGCCCGACAGGCGTTCCCGCAGGTCCTCGAGGCCGGTGAAGCCGTCGGCGGTGCGAGAGGTGACGACGTGCTCGACCTCGAGCGGGGCGTAGTTGGCGAGGAACGGCGCCGGGTCGACGAGGTCGGCCTTGGTCAGGGCGAGCAGCGGCTCCAGGTCGGCGTCGTAGGCCGCGACGAGGCACCGGTCGACCATGCGCGGGCGCGGCTCGGGATCGGCAAGGGCCGTGACGATGACGAGCTGGTCGGCGTTGGCGACGATGATGCGCTCGTAGGGGTCGGTGTCGTCGGCCGTGCGCCGCAGCACGGAGCGGCGCTCCTCGATGCGGACGATGCGGGCGAGGGCGTCGGGGCCACCGGCGAGGTCGCCGACCAGTGCGACGTCGTCGCCGACGACGACGCGGGTCCGACCGATCTCCCGCGCCTTCATCGCCGTGACGACCCGCTCGGGCTCCTTCTTGCCGAGCGCGCCCTTCGGCACGAGACAGGTGTAACGGCCACGGTCGACGCCGATGACCATCGCGACGACGGCGTCGGCATGAGCGGGACGCTCCTTGGTGCGGGGCCTCGATCCCTTGCGGCTCGGGCGGACCCGGACGTCTCCCTCGTCGAGGTCCCGCCAGCTCATCGGGACAGCACCACGGGCGCTGAGCCGTCGAGCATCCCGCGCCACAGGCCCACGAAGTCGGGCAGCGTCTTGCGGGTGGTGCCGATGTCCTCGACCTCGACGCCCGGGACGCGCAGGCCGATGATGGCGCCCGCAGTGGCCATCCGGTGGTCGTGGTAGCTGCGGAACCGGCCGCCGTGCAGGGTGGCGGGGGCGATGCGAAGGCCGTCGTCGGTCTCGGTCACGTGCGAGCCCAGGCCGCTGAGCTCGGTCGTCAGTGCCGCGAGGCGGTCGGTCTCGTGCCCGCGGATGTGGGCGACACCGCGGATCCACGTGGGCGTGGACGCCAGGGCGGCCAGGGCGGCCACGGTCGGCGTCAGCTCCGCGGCGTCGTGCAGGTCGATGTCGATGCCGACGAGCTCGCCGCTGCCCACCACCGTGAGCCCGGAGCGGTCGAGCCGGACGTCGGCGCCCATCGTGTCGAGGATCTCGCGCAGCAGGTCGCCGGCCTGGGTCGTGTGCTGTGGCCACCCGGGAACCCGCACCGTGCCACCGGCGACGAGGGCGGCCGCGACGAACGGGCCGGCGTTGGAGAGGTCGGGCTCGACGGAGACGTCGAGCGCGTTGATCTCGGACGGCTCCACCCGCCACGTGTTCGGCTCGCTGTCGTCGACGATGGCCCCCGCGTCGCGCAAGGTCTCGACGGTCATGAGGATGTGCGGTTCGCTGGGCACCGGCTTGCCGTCGTGGTGCACCGTGACGCCCTCGTCGTAGCGAGCGCCCGCGAGCAGCAGTGCCGAGATGAACTGCGACGACGCCGACGCGTCCATGGTGACCGACCCGCCGCGCAGGCGGCCCCGCCCGTGCACCGTCAGGGGCAGGCAGCCGCCCTCGTCGTCGACCTCGGCGCCGAGGGCGCGCAGCGCGTCGATGACCGGGCCCATCGGTCGCACCCGCGCCTGGGGGTCGCCGTCGAGCCGCACCGGCCCGTCGGCGAGCGCAGCCACTGCGGGCAGGAAGCGCATGACCGTGCCGGCGAGGCCGCAGTCGACGGTGACACCCCCGGTGAGGGTCTCGGGCGGCGTGACGAGCCAGTCGGGCACGGCCCCGGCCGTGCCGGCTGCCGACTCACCCTCGGGGGCCACGTCGTCGATGCGCACCCCCAGCGACCGCAGCGCGTCGGCCATGAGCAGCGTGTCGCGCGAGCGCAGCGGCGCCCGCAGGCGCGAGCGGTCGCCGGCCAGCGCGGCCAGCACGAGGTAGCGGTTCGTCAGGGACTTGCTGCCCGGCAGTGCGACCGTCGCGTCGAGCGGTCCGGGGGCCAGCGGCGCCGCCCAGTCCGGCTCGGCCGTCAGGGTGTCGCCTGCGGCGACACCGGTCGGGGAGGGGGACTGGGGCGATGGATCAGCGGGACTCAACTCAGCTCACGACGTCCTGTGCTCGATGGGCGAGGAGGCGGGCCTCGCGCTTGGCGGTCTGCTTGGCGTGCCGCGCCTCGCGGCGCGTGGTCTTCGTGGCGTGCTGGGCGCGCCAGGCCAGGCCAGGCTTGCCCTCGGTGTCGACGGCGGCGAGGAGCAGGCCGCCGAGCAGGCCGACGTTCTTGAGGAAGAGGCTGCGGCTCTGCGCCTTGCGCGTCGGGTCGGTCTCGTCCCAGAACGCGTGCTCGATGGCCGTCGTCGGCACGACGGAGGCAGCGAGCACGGTCGACGCGAGGCGCGGCATGCGTCCGGTCGCCAGGAGCAGGCCGCCACCGAGCAGCGCGGCGCCGTTGACCCGCACGAAGAGGTCGGGGTCCTTCGCGGCGACCTCGGCCCCCGGCACCTGGCCGGGCACCTTCTGCAGCAGGTGGGCCGCCTGGTCGGTGCGTGCCGCGGGGTGGCGCAGGGCGTCGACGCCGGCGGCGACGAAGACGGATGCGAGCAGCGGGCGGGCGAGACGGCGGACGATCATGCGGAACTCCTCCTCTGGCCGGCGGCGCGTTCCAGCGTCGCGACCATCGTGGACCTGTGGACACCTACGGTATCGACATACCCACGGCCCCGGTGGCCGCGCCCACCGGTGCCGAGCCCTCGTCGGCCCAGCGGCATACGCTGTGCCGCATGTGCGGGAGGTATGCCGCGAGCGCGCGGCCCGACGAGCTCATCGAGGCGTTCGACGTCGACGAGGACCACACGGCCGAGCCCACGCGCAGCGTGCTCAAGAACCCGCAGAACCCACCGGCCGGCGAGCCCGACTGGAACATGGCCCCCTCGAAGCAGGCGCCCGTCGTGCTGACGCGGCGTCCCCGGGGCAGCGACGGTCCCGACGAGGGCGCCGAGCCGACCCGCCAGCTGCGCCTGCTCACGTGGGGTCTCGTGCCGGCCTGGTCCAAGGACGTCAAGATGGGGCTGCGCATGACCAACGCGCGGGCCGAGTCGGTGCTCGGCAAGGGCGCCTTCGCCAAGGCAGCCCTGTCCCGGCGGTGCATCGTGCCCGCCGAGGGGTGGTACGAGTGGCAGGTCTCACCGACGGTCGTCGACGCCAAGGGCAAGCCGCGCAAGCAGCCGTTCTTCATCCATCGCGCCGACGGCGACCCGGTGGCCTTCGCCGGGCTCTACGAGTTCTGGCGCGACAAGGACCTACCCGACGGCGACCCCGGTGCCTGGCTCACGTCGTTCACGATCATCACGACCGCGGCCGACCCCGGCATGGACCGCATCCACGACCGGCAGCCCCTCGTCCTCGAGCGCGGGCAGTGGGAGCAGTGGCTCGACCCCGACGAGAAGGACCCCGGCTACGTCCAGGGCGTGCTCGACTTCGCCGACCCGGGCCGTTTCGAGGCCCACCCGGTGAGTCGTGCCGTCGGGTCCACCGGCAACAACGGTCCCACCCTGGTCGAGCCCGTCCCGGCATCCGAGCTGGAGGGCGTGGTGGACCCCATGACCGGCGAGGTGATCGGCGCGTGAGCGGCCCGACGAGGGCGACGGTCCGCGTGATCGAGACCCCCGGCGGTCCCGGGCGGGCGCACGTGCAGCGACCCACCCGAGCGCGCGGCACGGTGGTGCTGGGCCACGGCGCCGGGGGAGGGCTCGGTGCCATCGACCTCGCCATCGCCCGCGAGGTGCTCCTCGGCGCCGGCTGGGCCGTTGCCCTCGTGGAGCAGCCCTGGCTCGTAGCCGGACGGAGGGTGGCCGGACGGCCTCCAACCCTCGACGAGGCCTGGGTCCCCATCGTCGAGGCGCTCATCAACGGCCGAGGCAGGCTGCCGAGGCCGCTCGTCGTCGGCGGCCGCAGTGCCGGGGCCCGGGTCGCCTGCCGCACGGCGGGCCCGCTCGAGGCCGACGCCGGCCTGCTGCTCAGCTTTCCCCTGCACCTGCCCGGGCAGCCCCACAAGCTGCGCGCCCAGGAGCTGGCCCTCGCGCCCGACCCCTCCTGGGTCGTGCAGGGCACCAACGACACATTCGGCACCCCCGACGAGCTCCGTCCCCACATCCCCGGGGGCACGACGCTCGTCGAGGTCCCGGGCGCGCACAGCTTCCCGAAGGGCTCGCGCAGCGCCCTGACCCAGGCCCTGACCTCCATCGCGGGAATGCTGCCCGGCTAGGGGTCGTTGCAGCAGGCATGGTCACGAGCCCCACCCGCGCACCCGAGGAAGCCCCCGCGCTGCCCTGGCACGGCCGGCCCGTCGAGCGCGGCCGGAACTCCCAGCCCACCGGTCTAGGCTGGACCGCGATGGCAAAGGACAAGAACACCGACCCCAGTGCCGCCCTGCGGCTCGCCGAGCCGGGAGCGGCGTCGACGGTAGCCCCCGTCGACGAGGCGGCCGCCCAGCAGGCGGCCGACGCGAGCGTCGACGTCGCCGCCGAGAGCGAGACCGACCGCCGGGCCCGCTTCGAGCGCGAGGCGATGCCCCTGCTCGACCAGCTCTACAGCGCCGCGCTGCGCACGACGCGCAACCCCAGCGACGCCGAGGACCTGGTCCAGGAGACGTTCGCGAAGGCGTACGCCGCCTTCCACCAGTACAAGCCGGGCACGAACCTCAAGGCGTGGATGTACCGCATCCTCACCAACACCTACATCAACAGCTACCGCAAGAAGCAGCGCCAGCCCCTCGAGTCCGACGCGGCCGAGATCGAGGACTACCAGCTGGCACGAGCCGAGTCGCACACGTCCTCCGGACTGCGCTCGGCAGAGGCGGAGGCGCTCGACCACCTGCCCGACAGCGACGTCAAGCGCGCCCTCCAGTCGATCCCCGAGGAGTTCCGGCTCGCCGTCTACTTCGCCGACGTCGAGGGCTACTCCTACAAGGAGATCGCCGAGATCATGGACACGCCCATCGGCACCGTGATGAGCCGCCTGCACCGGGGGAGGCGCCAGCTGCGCGAGCTCCTCTCGGCGTATGCCGCCGACCGCGGTTTCGTCACGGCCGGCTCTGGCGGCACCGCCGGGGCCACGGGCGACGGCACGGAAGGAAGCCGGTCATGAACGAGCACACGGCGGGCGCGCCCGGCAACGAGGCGCGCACGGACTGCTCCGAGGCGCTGCTCCGCGTCTACGAGTACCTCGACGGCGAGCTGGGTCCGGAGGAGTGCGCCAAGATCCAGGCGCACCTCGATGAGTGCGGTCCGTGCCTCAAGGAGTACGACCTCGACACGACGCTCAAGTCGCTGATCAAGCGCTCGTGCGAGTGCGAGCAGGCACCCGAGGCGCTGCGCATGACGATCATGTCGCGCATCTCGATGACGGTGATCCAGGTCGACCGGGGCTGACCCCGCCGCACGCTGAGACGACGAGTCGACGAAGGCCCGCCCCGATGTGATCGGGTGCGGGCCTTTGACGTCTGCGGCTCAGGCGTTGGGCTTGCGGCCGTGGTTGGCGGCGTTGCCCTTGCGGGAGCGGCGCTTGCGGGCGCGCTTGCTCATCGTCGGCTCTCCTTGGGTGCTGCGGTCTCGTCCCCGTGCGGGCACGAAGCACTGATTCTTCCACAACGGTCGCAGGCGGCCCAATTCGGGGACGATTCGCCCACCTCCTTGCCCCTTCAACGGTAAAATCTTGGTATGGATCCGGTCGACGGCGATCGGATCCCTTATGTGCGCCTGCCGATTCTGGGACGCTGCTACCCGAGGGAAACCTCAGTTGTTCTGTGCTGCCGCAGCAACGCCCCTCCATGGCGCACGCATCCGGAACACATATTGAGTCAAGGAGCCCCCCAACATGTTCGCTGCCCTGCTGTCAGCACTCGCCACCAACGACTTCGCCTCGCGCGCCCTCACCGCCTTCGCCAACGTGTGGTCGTGGCCGGGCTGATCGACCTGAACCCTGGTGGACGGCGCCGTGGCGGTGTGAACCGCTGCGGCGCCGTCGCGCTAGCGTGAACCAGTGACCCAGACCACGGCCGACCGGGAGCGGCGCAAGACGTCGCGCGGCCTGCGCACGTACCTTACGGTCGTCCTCGCGCTGGCGGTCGCGGTGGGAGCGCTTGCCTGGGTGTACGACCCGCCGAACGAGCTGGGTCCCCTGCTCCTGCTGTGCTTCATGGGGGTCATCAGCTTCCAGCTGCGCGAGCCGGCGGTGAGCTCGAAGTTCGGCTTCTCCTTCACCTCGATCATCCTGCTCGCCTCGGCGGTCATCTCCGGCGTGTTCGGCGCCTGGCTCGTCGGGTTCGTCTCCCTGTCGATCGACCGCAACCAGCGTCGGTGGTCGGCGACCTTCTTCAACATGTCCATGAGCAGCCTCATCGGCACGTCGATCGCGGTCGTCTACCGGCTCGTGGGAGGCAGGACTGACCCCGTCGGTCTCGACGGTGCGGTCGACCTCGCCCTCCAGGTGGGTCTTCCCCTCATCGCCGCCGACGTCGTGGGCTGCCTCGTCAACGCCGTGCTGCTCGCCGGTGTCTTCCACTTCGACCAGGGCGCGCCCGTCGGTGTCGTGCTGCGTAGCGTGCTCGCGAGCTCCGGCCTCGCGTACGTCGGCTACGGCATCATCGGGTTCCTCTTCGTCGTGCTCTGGTACCCCGTCGACCTGCGCGCCTTCAGCGCCCTGCTCGTCATGGCGCCCCTCCTCGCGGCGCGCTGGGCCTTCATCCAGTACGGCGAGGAGGTGCGGTCGCACGAGCGCACCGTCGACACCCTCGTCACGGCCCTCGGCACCAAGGAGCCGGCGGCGGTCGCCCGCAGCCGGCGCGCCGCCCGACTGGCGGAGTGGGTGGCCGAGGAGCTCGGCCTCGGCCCGGGCCAGATCGGGACGGTCCGCTACGCCGCGACCCTCCACGAGATCGGCCACCTGGGCGTTCCCACCCGACTGCTGCGCCGGCCGCCCGAGTCCCTGACGCCCGTCGAGCGCCGCGCCATCGAACGGCACTGCGTCATGGGAGCGCGCATGATCGAGGGCATCGACTTCCTCGAGGACGCGCGGTCCGGCATCCGCCACCAGAGCGAGCGCTTCGACGGATCGGGGCGCCCGGACGGCCTGGCGGGCTCGGCGATCCCCATCGCGGCCCGCATCGTCGCAGTGACGTCGGCGGTGGAGGCCCTCGTCGGCGACCCGGACGAGCCCGGTCACGCCTCGATCAGCGACGTGGCCCGTGCACTGCGGTCGGATCCGGGACGCTACGACCCCGAGGTCGTGGCCGCCACGGTCACGGCACTGGAGAAGCATGTCTGGCCGCACCCCCTCACGAGCGGCTCGGTCGCATGAGAGGGGCCGCGCGCCGCGAGCCCGTCGCCCTGGTGCTGGGCCTCGTGGGCCTGGTCGCCGCCGTCATGGGCGTGCTGCGGACCGGTGACCTCCCGGGCCTCGACGACCAGGCCGCCTTCGGTGTCGTGTGCGCCTTCGCGGTCACGATCGTGGTCGGCGAGTGGTTCCACCTCTCGGCTCCCGGCTTCCGCGGGTCGGCACCCATCGCCATGGCTGCCGCCTTCGGTCTCGCCCTCACCACCGAGATCCCCTCCGGCTCGCACGTGACGTACGGCTCCGTCCTGGTCATCGCCGCCACGGCGGTCGCCATGGCGCTCGGCACGGCCGTACGCGTCCTGGCCGGCCGCGAGACGAGCATCGTCGAGACGACGGGACGGTTCGTGTCGGTGGTCGTCGTGGCGGTGCTCTACCGCGACGTGGCCTTGGGGCAGGAGCCAGGCAGTCCGGCTCCCGCCGACCACCTGGACCCCTGGCAGCGGGCCGCGCTGATGCTCCTGACGTGCGTCGCGGCCCTCGTGGCCGACACGCTCTTCACCTCGGTGCTCCGGGCCACCTCCGCCCGCGCCAACCTCAGGCGGACCTTCGTGGAGGAGGTGCGCTCGTCGTTCGCGATGTCGATGGCCGTCGCCGTCACGGGGGTGCTCATCGCCCTGGCCGCGCCTCCCATGGGCATCGCGGCACTGCCGCTCTTCCTCATCCCGCT
This sequence comes from Terrabacter koreensis, assembly GCF_054783315.1. Lineage (NCBI taxonomy): Bacteria > Bacillati > Actinomycetota > Actinomycetes > Micrococcales > Intrasporangiaceae > Terrabacter > Terrabacter koreensis. Next base: position 941,414 of record NZ_BAAGQU010000004.1, read on the forward strand.
GGTGCTCACGCTCTTCGCGTTCCGGCGCTACGTCAGCATCCGGGCCACCTACCTGCAGAGCATCCGCACCCTGTCACGCCTCACCGATGCCGCGGGCTACACGCCGTCGGGGCATTCCGAGCGGGTGGCCGCCCTCAGCGTCCGTGTCGGCCGTGAGCTGGGCCTGTCCGAGCGCGAGCTGCTCGACCTCGAGTACGCCGCCCTGCTTCACGACATCGGTCAGGTCGCCCTCGTCGAACCGATCCCGGGTGGCGCGACGGTTCTCGCAGCGCCCGCCGACCAGCGACGCATCGAGGCCGACACCGTCGCCATCGTCCGTGAGACCCAGGTGTTCGAGAGCGTGGCTCTCATCCTCGAGCACCAGACGACTCCCTACCGGCAGGTGCGCGAGCTCGGCGAGGAGATCCCGATGACGAGCCGCATCGTCAAGGTCGTCAACGCCTACGAGGACCTCACGGCAGGGTCACGGACAGCACGCGCCCGTGACGCAGCCGTCGAGCGGATCTATCTCGGGCTGGGCTACGAGTACGACCCGCGCGTCGTCGACGCCCTGCTCAAGACGATCGGCAGCAGCAGCCAGACCGGCTGAGACTGCTGTCACACCGCGCGCCGCACACTGGGCCGCCGGCAGTCGACGTGCCAGAATGATGGCTTCGGGCAACCCCCGTCGCGAGAACGAAGCTTGCAGGCCAGATCCCCGGCACTGTTCCACCAGTGAGGGCGTCTGCCCTTTTCTTCTCCATGCGAACGAGGTGTTCCAGCATGAGTGCGTTGCCCACCAGCCAGCTCTTCGACCCGAGCGACCCGGTCTTCCGCGTCCACGAGGGCGGCAAGCTCGGGGTACACGCCACGTCGCAGCTGCGCGACGCAACCGACCTCTCCCTGCTCTACACACCGGGGGTCGCCCAGGTTTCCCTGGCCATCGCGGCCGACCCGACCCTTGCCTCGGCCTACACGTCGCGGCGCAACACCGTCGCGGTGGTCAGCGACGGCACGGCCGTGCTCGGCCTCGGTGACATCGGCCCGCTCGCCGCGATGCCGGTGATGGAGGGCAAGGCCGTCCTCTTCAAGCACTTCGCCGACGTCGATGCGGTTCCCGTGTGCATGCAGACCGGCAGCGTGGACGAGATCGTCGACGCCGTCGCCCGCATCGCACCGACCTACGGCGGCATCAACCTCGAGGACATCTCGGCACCGAGGTGCTTCGAGATCGAGAGGCGGCTGCAGGAGCAGCTGGACATCCCCGTCTTCCACGACGACCAGCACGGCACCGCGATCGTGGCACTGGCAGCGCTGATCAACGCGGTCCAGGTCGTCGACAAGCCCCTCGCCGAGGTGACGGTGGTGGTGTCCGGAGCGGGCGCGGCCGGCGTGGCCGTCAGCAAGATCCTGCTCGCCGCGGGGGTGCGTGACGTCGTCGTCGTCGACTCGCGCGGGGTCCTCGGCCCCGACCGCGACGACCTCGCGCCGCACAAGGAGGAGCTGCGTCGGCTCACCAACCCGCGCGGCGTCACCGGCGACATCGGGGAGGCCCTGTCGGGCGCCGACGTGCTCATCGGGGTCTCGGGAGGCACGGTCGCCGAGCGCGACCTGCTCCGGATGGCGCCACGTGCCGTCATCTTCGCGCTCGCGAACCCGGACCCCGAGGTGCACCCGGTCGTCGCCGCGCGCTTCGCCGAGGTGGTCGCGACGGGGCGCTCGGACTTCCCCAACCAGATCAACAACGTGCTGGCCTTCCCCGGCATCTTCCGTGGGGCGCTCGACTCCGGTGCCGGGCGGATCACCGAGGACATGAAGCTGGCCGCGGCCCGCGCCATCGCCGGTCTCGTGGAGAGCCCGACGGCGGACCACGTGGTGCCCAGCGTGTTCGACGAGCGCGTCGCGCCTGCGGTCGCGGCTGCCGTGTCGGCGCTCGCCCCCGGTGGCGGACGCCCCCCGAGGGCCTGACCCAAGCCAGCCGGTGCCGCCGGTCACTGCCCGTCAGTGGCCGGCGGTGCCGCGCCGGGGGCGGTACGACCGCAGCGTGTCCACAGCGTTCGGGCCGTACGCGTCCTGCTCCGACCCGGCCGCGACTACCCGTCGCGCTCGGCCGCGCCGTCGTCCGCGTCCTGCGCGTCCAGCGCGTCATGCCCGTCGTCAGGCGGGTCGACCAGGCCTCGCGCCGCGAGCGCCTCGCCCGTCGAGCGGGCGAAGGCGACGACGTGCACCACCGTCGGGACCACGAGTGCGCGCGGGTTGCGGTCGAGGCCGCGCGCCCGAGCGGACTGGCGCACGTCGGAGAACGAGCCGGCCACCCATGGAACCGACCGGACCACGATGCCGAGGGTCAGGGCGACCACCTCGGGATCGACCAGGCGGCGCAGCGGGCGGGCCGCTCTCGCTGCGCCGTCGAGCAGGTCCGTGACCGGCGTGGAGGCCGTGAGGATGCCGGCCGCGACGAACGCGTTGGCGATGCCGAGGACGACGCGGACGGCATACGCCAGGTCGGTCGACCACCACTGGAAGGCGAGCAGGACGACGAGGAGCGGGAGCAGGCCCTGCAGTGACCGTGCGAGCAGGCGGACGGGGAGGCGGGCGCCGGCGATGACGGCGGCGAGCACCACCGACAGGCAGGCGAGCGGCCACACCGACTGGGCCAGCCACGGCGTCGCCCCGACGAGGAGGACGCCGGTGATCTTGGCCCACAGAGGCATCCGGTGCACGAACGACGTCCCGGGCACGTGTGCGGTGAAGAGCCCGTGCGCGGTCACGACTCGTCGACCAGCGCGGTGTAGCGGGCCACCGCCTCGACCGGGGCGCCGTCGAAGACGACCCGACCTGCGTCGACGACGAGGGTCCGCTCGGCGGCCAGCGCCAGGTCGAGGTCGTGGGTGGCGACGACCACGGTCTGCGGCAGGGCGTCGAGCAGCTCGCGCAGCCGGCGCGTGTTGCGACGGTCGAGCAGGGTCGTGGGCTCGTCCAGCACCAGCAGTGCGGGGTCGGTGGCCAGGACGACGGCGAGGGCCATCAGCTGGCGCTCGCCGCCCGACAGGTCGTAGACGCTCCGGTCGCCGAGGTGGTCCACACCGAACCGCTCCAGCACCTCCTGCGCCGCCCGGCGGCGCTCGCTGCGCGACCGGTGGCGGCGACGCAGCGACAGCTCGACGTCCTCGCGTCCCGTCGGCATGACGAGCTGGGAGAGCGGGTCGGTGAAGGCGAAGGCGACGCGGCGGCGCACCCGGGCCCCATGCCGCACCGTGTCGAGGCCGTCGACCGTGACGGTTCCGGTCGTCGGCGCGACGAGCCCGTTGAGCAGGCGCAGCAAGGTCGACTTGCCCGACCCGTTGGCACCGATGACGCTGACCCGGCGCTGGTCGAGGGACAGGTCGACCGGGCCGAGGATGGTGCGAGTGAGCCGGCCGGGGGAGTCGTCGAGCGGCACCTCGACCGTGGCGGCGGCCAGTCGCACCGCGGTCACCGCCGTGTCCTCACCCACCGGTCACGGCACCGGTCGGGGAGTGCTCAAGGACGAGCCGTCGCGGCCGCACGGCGGTGCGGGCGCACGAGCACGTCGGGGAAGGCACGGTGCACCGCCACGGCGGCCAGCACCGCGACGACGTCCTTGACGAGGTCTCCGGGCAGGAACGGCAGGTCTGCGCTCACTGCGGCCGAGAGCGGCAGCCGGAGGTTGACCATGAGCCCGACGACGCCGAGGACGTGGACGACGGCGAGGCTCGTGACGAAGGAGGCGGCGACGAGCAGCGGCACCCAGAGCGCTCGGCGCGTGCGGCGCACCACGACCCGGGCCGCGAGCCCCACGACGAGCGCGGCCACGACGAACGAGACGAGGTAGCCGGCCGTGGGGCCGTTCAGCACCTGCAGCCCGGACTGGCCGCGGCTGAAGACGGGCAGGCCGACGAACCCGAGCAGCAGGTAGAGGGCCACGGCCACGGCGCCCCGGACGGGACCGAGCACGAGGCCGGTGAGCACGACCGCGAGGGTCTGCAGGGTGAGCGGCACGCCGAAGCCACCGACGGGGATGCCGGGCACGACGGCCGCGGCGACGAGCAGGGCCGTGAACACCGCGACCAGCGCCACGGACTGGGCGTCGACCGCGCGGGCCGGAGCCGTGACGGCCTCCGCCGGCGAGGCAGCCGACGGGACTGGCGACGGGCCTGCCGACGGGACTGGCGACGGGACTGGCGACGGGGCCGGTGAGACGCCCGCGGGTGCGTCGGCGGTCGATGCGGTCAGTCGGGTGTCGTCGGTCACGGCAGGACCCTACCGGGGCCCGGCGGGTGCCTCGGTCACTAAGGTGCTGGAATGCTCGCTGCCTACGCCGCCAGTCAGTCCGCGTCCGACCCTCTCTCCGGCCTCGTCGTCGGCGAGCGGCCCGACCCCGAGGCCCTGCCGGGATGGGTCGTCGTCGACCTGCGCGCGGCAGCCCTCAACCACCACGACGTGTGGTCGCTCAAGGGCGTCGGCCTCGCCCCCGACCGGTTGCCGATGGTGCTCGGCTGTGACGGCGCCGGCGTCGACCCCGACGGCAACGAGGTCATCGTCCACGCCGTGGTGCCCTCGGAGGGGTGGCGTGGTGACGAGACACTCGACCCGCGCCGCACGCTCCTGTCGGAGCTGCACGACGGCACCCTCGCCGAGAAGGTGCTCGTCCCGGCGGGCAACGTCGTGCCCAAGCCCGGGTCGATGTCGTGGGAGACCGCGGCCTGCCTCTCGACGGCGTGGCTCACGGCCTACCGGATGCTCTTCACCAACTCCGGTGTGCAGCCGGGTGGCACCGTGCTCGTGCAGGGCGCCGGCGGTGGCGTCGCCACTGCGCTCGTGCAGCTCGGTGCGGCCGCCGGCTACCGCATGTGGGCGACCTCGCGCGACGAGGCCCGCGGGGAGCGCGCCCTCGCGATCGGTGCCGACCGGGTCTTTGCCTCCGGCGAACGGCTGCCCGAGCGCGTCGACGCCGTCATGGAGACCGTCGGCGCGGCGACGTGGAGCCACTCGATCAACAGCCTGCGTCCCGGTGGCACGGTCGTGATCTCCGGCGCGACGTCGGGCGACGCCCCGGCCAAGGCGGAGCTGACGAAGATCTTCTTCAAGCAGCTGCGCGTCGTCGGGTCCACGATGGGCACCCGAGAGGAGCTCGCGCAGCTCGCCCGCCTCGTCGAGCAGCGCGGCATCGAGCCCGCCGTCGACTCGGTCATGCCACTCGCCGACGCCCGCGACGGGTTCGCGCGGATGGTCGAGGGCGACGTCTTCGGCAAGGTCGTCTTCACCGTCGGCTGACGCTGCCGGGTCTCAGCGGTGGCTCAGCCGGGGTGGGCCCCCGACACGTGCACGTCCACCGACAGCCCGTCGGCCGAGGGGGTGGCGGGCGAGCCTTCGAGCCATTCGCACCACAGGGCCGTGCACAGCCGCGACACGAGCCTCCCGAGGTCGTATGCCGTGTCGGCGCCCAGCGTGACCGTGCGCGGACCCACGTCGGCCGTGGCCGAGGGGACGCCGTGCAGCGCCACCCGGACCGCCCGCCCGACGGCGTCGAGCCTCGTGTCGTCGCCGGCCGGAGCGATGCCGACGGCGGAGGCGTCGGCGCTGCCCGGCTCGACCCCGAGTGCGGCGCGCACCGCCTCGACCCGGCCGTAGCCGAACCAGTCGCCCGGGCCCGTGCGCACCAGGTCGCGGCCGCGCGGGTGAGACTCGAGCGGCTCGGCGACGAGGACGTCCGGCAGGCCGCGGAGCAGCGCGGCCGGCACAGCCGCGACCTTGCCCTTGGCGAGGTCGGCGGCGGCTGCGATCTCGTCTGCCACCGCTCGCGTGGTGACCTCGAGCGGCTTGCCGTCTGCGTCCGCGCCGCCCCGGAGGTCGTCGAGCACGGACAGGCCGTGCGCCCCCAGCGCGAAGTCGACCTGACCCACCCGCCACGGCCGGCCGGCGGTGTCGCTGAGGACGACGCCGACGCGTACGCCGTGGCGCTCGAGCAGGCGGTCGTGCAGGTGCTCGCAGACGGCGTCGGGGTCGTGGGGGAGCAGCAGCCAGCCACCCCGAGCGCCCGTGTTGGATCCGTCGACGCCGGCGGCCGCCATGATCGGGCCCGCCTTGGCCCGCACGATGCGGGTGACCCGGTCGCCGACCGCACGCTCCGCGACGACGTACTCGGTCTCGGCGCGCACGACGCGGTCCTTGTCGGGGTCGTGCGTCACGAGACCCAGGGCCTTGCTCGCGATCTTGCTCGAGACGACGAGCACGTCGCCGTCGGCGAGCGAGACGCCCGCGTGGTCGAGGCCCAGCTGGATGACGTCCGCGAGGTCGTCGCCCTCGCCCACCTCGGGTATGCCGGTGAGCGGGGTGATCGTGATGGTCCCGCTCACGCGGGGGCTCGCTCGGCGCGCAGCCGCAGCCCGAGGTCGAGGGCGGCGCCCGCCATGTCCGCGGCGGCCTCGACGGAGCTCATGAGCAGCGGGCGGCGCACGACCTCCAGGCCGCGCCGATCGGGCATCGGGTCCTCCTCGTCGACGAGCCAGCCGTCGAGGAAGTCGGAGTAGAGCCCGGCCACGCCGGCGCTGCTCTCGTCGACGCCGATGGTGCGCAGGCACACGTCGGCGTGACCGCGCACCGGGCGTCCGTCGACGAGCGGCGAGACGCCCACGACAGGCGCCCGGGTGCCGCGCAGGGCGTCACGCACCCCGGGCACGCCGAGGATGATGCCGATGGAGACGACGGGGTTGCTCGGCGGCAGGACGACGACGTCCGCCTCGCGGATGGCCTCGAGCACGCCGGGGGCCGGCGTCGCCCGGTCGAGGCCGGCGACGACGAAGCGCTCGGCCGGCAGCTCGGCGCGGTGCCTCACCCACCACTCCTGGAAGTGGATCGCGCGCTGCCCGCCGTCACCGCTGCCGTCGTCGCCCTCCGCCGACACGACCACGTGGGTCTCGACGGGGGTGTCGGTCATCGGCAGCAGGGTCACCCCGAGCTCGCCCAGCCCCCAGCGTGCCGAGAGCCGCTCTGTGACCGCGCTCAGCGGCATACCCTGGCCGAGCAGCTGCGAGCGGTAGACGTGCGTGGCGAAGTCCTTGTCTCCCAGGGTGAACCACTGCGGCTCGGCCCCCAGCGCGGCCAGCTCGCCCGCGAGGCTGTGCGTCTCGTCGGCACGACCCCAGCCCTGACCCTCGTGGATGCCGCCGCCGAGCGTGTAGAGCAGCGTGTCGATGTCGGGGCAGACCCGCAGGCCGAAGAGGGTGATGTCGTCACCGGTGTTGCCGATGACCGTCAGCTCGACCGGTTCGGCCGCATCGGGGGAGTGCCCGTCGGGGCGGGAGGCACGGACGTGGTGGAGCAGGCCGCGGAGGAACCGGGCGCCGCCCACTCCTCCGGCCAGGGCGGTGATGCGCATGCACCGATCCTCTCAGCAGGAGCCGTGCGTGCCGTCGCGCGGGGTGCATGCCGACATTTCCGACAGCGAATATCACCAACTCGCTTGACGTGGGGGGTATGACACGCATGTAATTTCATTGTTGTATTCGTTGGTTCCGCAGACGCTGTGAAGATCGGGGCAGTTCGTCCGATTCCTACAGAAAACGGGTTCAGGCGGGTACAGCATGTGCTGACACAAGAGGAGTCAGGGTCGAGGAGGGGTCATGCACGAGCTGATGGTGGTTTGGTCGGACACGGGCGAGCAGGAGGGTGAGCTCTCCTGGCAGGAGCGCTCGCTCTGCGCCCAGACCGACCCGGAGGCGTTCTTCCCGGAGAAGGGCGGCTCCACGCGCGAGGCCAAGAAGGTCTGCGTCGGTTGCGAGGTGCGGTCCGAGTGCCTCGAGTACGCCCTTTCCAATGACGAGCGGTTCGGCATCTGGGGTGGGCTTTCCGAGCGGGAGCGCCGCAAGCTGAAGAAGCGCGCGGTCTGACCGTGAGGTACGAACCCGGCACCCAGCCCTTCACGCTGGTGTCCGGGTGAAGGTAGCTGCTGTGCCCGACGAGCTCACCGAAGACCGAAACACCCCCGCCGGAGCGGGGAGTGTGTCGCCGATGTCGTTGCCTGCCCCTCCCTCCACCGGGCAGCGACCGAGTGCGACGGTCGACGCGATCGTCATCGTGCACAACGGAGCTGCGTGGCTGGCGCAGTGTCTCGACGGCCTGGCCGCCCAGACGCTGCCGCCAGCGCGGCTCGTCGTCGTCGACGTCGCGAGCACCGACACCTCGGTCGCCATCGCGACGGCGCACCCGGGCGTGCGCGAGAGGATCGGCTCCGTCGAGGTGCTCCCACTCGAGTCCCGCGTGCCCGTCGGCCGCGCCATCGAGCGCGGCATGTCCCGGCTCCCCGTCGGAGACGACGCGTCGACGAGCTGGGTCTGGGTGCTGCACGACGACACCGTCCCGCGGCGCAACGCCCTCGCGCAGCTGCTTCAGGCCGGCCTGAGCTCGAAGTCCGTCGGCGTCGCCGGCCCCAAGATCGTCAGCTGGGAGGACCCGCGCCGTCTCGTCGAGATGGGCATCCAGATCACGCGCACCGGCCGACGACTGGCGTCGCCCGCCCGCGGCGAGGCCGACCAGGGACAGTACGACCACCGTGCCGACGTGCTCGCCGTCAGCACGAGTGGCATGCTCGTCCGGCGCTCCGCCTACGACGACCTCGGCGGGTTCGACCCCGCCTTCGTCGAGCACGGCGCCGACCTCGACTTCGGCTGGCGGGCCCAGCTCGCCGGCCACCGAGTTGTCGTGGTGCCCGCGGCCGTGGTCCGCGACGCCTCGGCCGGCCTCGACGGTGAGCGCCCGGGCGGCGCCCGCCCCAGGGAGCTCGAACGTCGTGCCCGACGTGCGTCCCGGCAGGTCACCCTCGCTCGCTGCTCGCCGTTCGCGGCACCGTTCCTCGCGCTCTGGATGGCGCTCTCGGCCGTGGTCGCCTCGCTGACCCTGCTCGTGGCCAAACGGCCGCGGCAGGCCTGGCGCGAGCTGACCGACGTCTCGGCCCTGTTCCACCCCTTCGCCACGCTCGCCGCCCGCTGGCGCGGTCGGCGTACCAAGCGCCTGCGCCGTGACCACCTCGGCACGCTGTTCGTGCCGCCGGGTGTCGCGGCCCGCACCACCGTCGACCACATCCAGGACGCCATCACTCCCGAGCGTGCGCGGGTGCGTCGCGAGGCGGCGACCACCACCGAGACCGGGCCCGTCGCCGACGAGTCCGAGTCGCTCGACCACCTGCCGGCATCGCTGCCCAGGCGCATCGTCAGCCACCCCGGGTTCCTCGCCGTCGCCGCCGTGCTCGTCGCCACCGTCGTGGCCTGGCGTGACGCGATCCGCACCGGCGCCCTCTCGCCGACCCACACGGGAGTCGCCGGCGGAGAGCTGCGTCCCGTCACCTCCGGCTCCTCAGGGCTCTGGCACGCGTTCCGTGACGCCTGGCACGGCGCCGGACTCGGCACCGGGGCCGACTCGGGGCCGCACCTCGCCGTCCTCTCGCTGCTGACCTGGCTCGCCGAGCGGGTGCCCGGCGTGGCCGAGAGCCGATCGAGCGCCGGGGTCACCATCGCCTGGCTGCTCTTCCTCGCCCCCGTCGTCGCGGCGTGGTCCGCCTACCTCGCCGCACGCGTCGTCACGCAGGCCCGCGTGGCCCGCGCGCTCGGCGCCGTCGCCTGGGGCACCGCCGGCGTCGCCGCGGGCGGCATCGCGCAGGGCCGCGTCAGCGTCGCCGTGGTGCACGTGCTCCTGCCCTTCGTGCTGGCCGGCTACTGCCTCGCGGGGCGCCGCGACGGCACCTTCACCGCCACCTTCGCCACGGCGCTCGCGACGGCGGTGCTGGGCGCCTTCGCCCCGCCGCTGCTCGGGCTCTCCGCCTTCGCCGCGTTCGTGCTGCTGGTCCTCGGGCCGGGCCTGCGCCGGGCGCGCGCTCTCGTCCTCCTCGTCGTCCCGGCCGCCCTGCTCGGCCCCTGGTCCGCGCGCTTCGTCGAGGACTGGCGACTGCTGCTCTCCGGCCCCGGCCTCCTGTCGACGTCCGACGACCGCGGCCCCTGGGGCGTCCTCGCCGTCGTGCTCGGCCAGCCGGGCGGTGTCGGCGTCGCGGTCTGGCTCGGGGCACCGCTCGTGTTCCTGGCACTCCTCGGGTTCGCCGTCCGTGGCCGCAGCCGCGCCGAGTCGGTCGGGCTCGCCGCCGGCTCGCTCGTGGCGCTGCTGGGGCTGGCGGGGGCTCTCGCCTCGCAGGTCGTCGTGCTCGGCTCGGCCGAGACCGGCGTCGGCGAGTCACGGCCCGCCCACCTGTGGGCGGGGCTCGGCGTCCAGCTCTGGCTGGCCGGGCTCCTCGTCGGCCTGCTGGCCGGCAGCCGGCCCGTCCTCGCCTCACTGCGACGGCCCGGCCGCCGCTGGGGCTTCGCGGCGGCGGTCGGCGCCGCCACCCTCGCGATGCTCCCGCTCCTCACGACCGCCGGCCTCCAGGCGTACGACGGTCTCGGACGCACCCTGTCCGTCGGCCAGGCGACCCTGCCTGCCGTCGCCGTCGAGCAGGGCAGCGGCCCGCTCGGCAACCGACTGCTCGTCCTGCGCCCGTCCGACGAGGTCGTCGACTTCGTGCTGGCCGGGCAGGAGCCGGGCGAGGTGCTGCGCGACCTCGACCGGGCTCCCGACGCCGACGACGCCCCTCTCGTCGAGGCGGTCGCGAACATCGTGGGCGGTCGAGGTGCCAACTCGCTCGACTCCGCCGCGCTGGCCCGTCTGGGCATCGGCTTCGTGCAGGTCGGGGCGACCGGCGACTCCCCCCTGACCCGACGTCTCGACTCCTCCGCAGGGCTCAGCCGGCTGGGCGCGAGCGAACGGGGCATCCTCTGGAAGGTGCAGCCGCTGCCCGGTCCGAACGGCGCCTCGGTCGCGCCGGCCCCGTCCCGGGCACGGCTCGTCGACGCCGACGGAGCCCTGCTCCAGGTCGTCCCCACGACCGGACCGCACGGCGCGGTCGAGACCACGCTGCCGGCAGGCTCGGGCCGACGGCTGCTCGTGATGGCCGAGCCGACCGAGTGGTCGGGTCAGGCCGTCGTCACCTTCGACGGTCGCCGCCTCGACCCCGTCCCGGGCGCGACCCAGCCGACGTATGCCGTGCCGCCGACGTCGGGCGACCTCGTCGTCGACCTCGCCGCCGCACAGCCCTGGTGGCGCCTGGGCCAGGCCCTGCTCGTGGGCCTCGTCGTCTTCCTCGCCGTGCCCTTCGGCAACCGCCGCTCGAGGAGGCGCTCGTGAACAACACGTCCGGCATCGTCCGGGTCGCATCGGTCGCCCTCGTCGCCGCCGCGCTCGCCGTCGGCGCGACGCGCGTCGGGGCCTCGGGGGCTTCGGTGCAGCTCGCCTCCGCCGACGAACGTGCCGGCCTGCCGGAGTCGTCGAGCGTGCTCGTCGACGAGGCCGCCCTGGTGTGCCCGGGCCAGCAACGTCTCGGCGCCGTCGGCCTGCGCGACGTCGCGGGCACCGTCTCCGTGGCCGCGGCGGCCCCGGAGGTCGGCGTCGTCGCGGGAGCGGCTGCGGGCGCCAGCGGGTCGGTCCGGCTGTCGCTCGGCACGTCGGCGACCGGCCTCGCGCAGTCCTCGTCGGCGGGCAGCCCTGCCACTGCTGACGTCTCGACGCCGGACCTGGTGGTCGCAGCGGCCAGCGGCGCCCTCGCGCCGGGCCTCGTCGCCACCCAGGTATGGAGGCACACGGGCGACGACGACCGAGGCCTGGCCCTGACCCCGTGCCAGCTGCCGTCGTCCGACGTCTGGCTGGTGGGTGGCGGGGCGGGCGCGTCCCGCACCGAGCGCGTCATCGTGAGCAACCCGGGCGCCAACGCCGTCTCCGTGTCGCTCGACGTCCTGGGTCGCTCGGGCCGCGTCGAGGGCTCCGCCGATCGCAGCATCCCGATCCCACCGCTGTCCCGACAGGTCATCTCGCTCGACGCGATCGCGCCCGCCGAGGCCGGCCCGGTCGTCCATGTCGTGGCCACGGGAGGCGTCGTGTCGGCCGTCCTCGACGACCAGTGGATCTCCGGCGCCACCGGACGCGGCATCGACGACGCCACGCGGGCTGCCTCGCCCGGCACCGACCTCGTCGTCCCGGGCATCGAGGCCGCCCCCCAGGTGCTGCTGCGCCTCGCGAACCCCGGCGACACGGAAGCCCTCGCCCAGGTGCGTCTGCTCGGTGCGAAGGGCGTCGAGCAGCCCGCCGCGCTGCGCGCGGTCCGGGTGCCGGCAGGGTCGACGCTCGACGTGCCGGTCGCGGTGTCGTCGGCCTCGGCCATCGGCATCCGGTCCGACCAGCCGCTGGTCGGGGCCGCGTGGTCCGAGCGCCGCGCGACCACCGGCGACCAGATGGGCGACTTCGCCTGGGCCCCCGCCACGCCCGCCATCCGCGGCGTCGCGGGCGTGCTCCTGCCGGGGCTGCCAACCGCCACGAAACGTCTTCTGCTCACGGCTGGTCCGGCCCAGAGCACGGTCACCGTCCGGCGGTCGGGTGCGGGCGCGTCGAAGGTCTCCACGGTGACCGTGGCCCCCGACTCGACGACCGTCGTCGATGTCGGCCCCGCCTCGGGCGTCTGGGTGACGCCGGTCGAGGGGACCGTGCGGGCCGCCCTGTCCGTGACGGGTCAGGACGGAGGGGTGCCGTTCTACTCGGTGGCCCCGCTGGTCGATGCCCCCGTGAGGGCGCTCTCGGTGCCGGTGCGCCAGGTGCGCAACTGACGCGCGGTCTCCGTACGGTCTGAAAGGAGACAGGTCGACCGGGCCGGTCGGCTCACTCGCCGAAGCCGGGGTCGAGCTCCTCGGGGGAGACCCCGAGGAGCCCCGCGACCTGCTCGGTGACGATGTCGGCGACGAGCGCTGCGACGTCGCGCCGGTCGGTCACCCGGGTCTCGACCGGGCGGCGGTAGACGACGATGCGGGCCGGGCGGGCGTTGGTCGCGGGGTAGAGCCGCCCCAGCGGCACCTCCCGGTGGTCCCAGGGCGCGGGACCCCGCGGGACGTCCTCGACCGCGAACTCCACGGCGGGGAAGGCGCGGCCGCACGTGGCCTCGAGGCGGGCCGCGGCATCGAGCACGAAGTCGTCGAACTCGTCGCGGCGCGAGGTCATGGCGGGAACCGGCGGCCAGGCCAGCGGGCCCCGGCGGCCCCGCCCGTGACGGTCACGTCGCCGGCGTCGCGCTGGCGTGCGGGGCGAGACGGTGTCCACACCTCCACTCTAGATCGCGACCCGGGAGCGCGGTCGCACCGAACCGCCGGACCGCCGACCGCCCTCGACGACGGCGTTCCGGCGGCCGACGCCGTCGGTGCTGGAGTGCCGGCGGCCCGGGCCGCGGAGACCTCACGAGGCGGCGGACGGCGTGGTGTTTCGTCCTCGGCGCGGGCGCGGGCTAGAGTCCCGGATCGTGGGTCTGACACGTGGTTGCTCGAAGACGGGATGCGCTCGCCCGGCCGTCGCGACCCTGACCTACGCCTATGCCGACCGGGCCGTCGTCGTCGGTCCGCTCGCGACGTACGCCGAGCCGCACACGTACGACCTGTGCCTCGAGCACGCCGAGCGCATGACCGCGCCGCGGGGCTGGGAGGTCGTCCGCGTCGGTGGGGAGTTCCCCGAGCCCGCGCTGGCCGCCGACGACCTGCTCGCCCTGGCCGATGCCGTGCGCGAGGCCGGCCGCCCCCGCGCCCCACGCGGCAGCGACCCCCGCACCGCCTCCCGCGGCCAGGCCGACGCGGAGGCCGGTTCCGGCGCCGTCGAGTCGGGCCGTCGTGGACACCTGCGCATCCTCAAGGACTCCTGAGCACTAGGGTGTTCGGCGTGCCTCGCCTCGCAGACTTCGTCAAGGCCTACGACGTACGCGGAACCGTGCCCGACCAGCTCTCCCCGGCGGTCGCGCAGGCGCTGGGAGCCGCCTTCGCCGAGGTGGTGGCCGTTCCCGACGGGTCCGCCGGCATCGTCATCGGCCACGACATGCGCCCGAGCTCGCCCGAGCTCTCCGCGGCCTTCGCCGCCGGGGTGACCTCGCGCGGCGTCGACGTCACGATGATCGGCCTGTGCTCCACCGACGGCCTCTACTACGCGAGCGGTGCCCTCGACCTGCCCGGTGCGATGTTCACGGCGAGCCACAACCCGGCGCAGTACAACGGCATCAAGCTCTGCCGCTCGGCCGCCCGCCCGGTCGGGCAGGACTCCGGCCTGGCCGAGATCCGCGACCTCGCCCAGTGGATGCTCGACGGCGGCTCGGGCCTCGCCCAGCCCGTCGGCGGACCCGGCACGGTGACGACCCGCGACCTGCTCGGCGACTACGCCGCCTTCCTCCGTGGGCTCGTCGACCTCTCCGGCTCCCGCCCCCTCAAGGTCGTCGTCGACGCCGGCAACGGCATGGGCGGCCACACCGTGCCCGCGGTCCTCGGCACGGGCGCCGGGCTGCCCGCGCTGCCGCTCGAGGTCGTCCCGCTCTACTTCGAGCTCGACGGCACGTTCCCCAACCACGAGGCCAACCCGCTCGACCCGGCCAACCTCGTCGACCTGCAGGCCGCGGTGCGCGAGCACGGTGCCGACATCGGCCTCGCCTTCGACGGCGACGCCGACCGCTGCTTCGTCGTCGACGCCGACGGCGAGCCCGTGTCACCGAGCGCGGTCACGGGGCTCGTGGCCGTGCGCGAGATCGCCCGCGCCCGTGAGGGCGGCGACACCGACGTCGCGATCGTGCACAACGTCATCTCGAGCGCCGCAGTGCGTGAGGTCGTCCTCGAGGCCGACGCCACCCCGGTGCGCACTCGGGTCGGCCACTCCTTCATCAAGGCCGAGATGGCCCGCGCCGGAGCCGTCTTCGGCGGCGAGCACTCCGCCCACTACTACTTCCGCGACTTCTGGTTCGCCGACACCGGCATGCTCGCCGCGCTGCACGTGCTGTCGGCCCTTGGCGAGCAGGAGCGCCCGCTGTCCGAGCTCTGCGCCGCCTACGAGCGCTACGTCGCGTCGGGCGAGATCAACTCGACCGTCACCGACCAGGCCGCCGTCGTCGAGCAGGTGCGCGCCTGGGCCAAGGTGCGTGGCGCCGGCACCGACGAGCTCGACGGCCTGACGGTGACCAGCCCCGAGGGCCAGTCACCGACCTGGTGGTTCAACGTGCGCGCCTCCAACACCGAGCCGCTGCTGCGCCTCAACGTCGAGGCTGCCGACCGTGAGACGATGCAGGACGTGCGCGACGAGCTGCTCGCCCTGATCCGCTCGGACGCCACCGCCGCCACAGACGACCGGAGCGGGTCCACCACCGGCTCCACCACCAGCTCCACCACCAGCTCCACCACTCAGGACGCAGGAGACGCTTCGTGACCCAGAGCCACCAGACCATCGAGCCGTGGCTGCGCGGGATCATCCGCTGCCCGCAGTGCAAGGGCGAGGTCGCCGACGTGGCGGCCGCACCCGGCGGCGCCGAGCTCGTCGAGCTGCGCTGCGACACCTGCCACCTCGCCTACCCCGTCGAGGGTGGCGTCCCGGTCCTGCTCGTCGACCTCGCCCGCCGCACCGACGGCTGAGTTCCGTGGGCGCCGTGTTCGACGAAGCCCGCCTCGACGACGACGGTGCGCTGAGCGCCCTCGACCGCAGCGAGTCGCTGCGCGCGCTCGCCGGGTCCGGCGCCCAGGTGCGCCGCACCATGGCCGCGGCCGGTGAGGCCGGCCTCGACCGGCTGCGTGACATCGAGCCGCGGGGCGTCGTGGTGGCGGCTGCCGGTGGATCGGTCGCCGTCGCCGACCTCTTCGAGGCCGTCTCTCACGGGGCTGCCGCGCTGCCCGTCCAGAGCTGCTCGTCGGGGTCGCTGCCCGGCTGGGTCGGCGCGCTCGACGTCGTCATCGCCGTGTCGCAGTCCGGCCGAGCCGCCGGCACGCTCGCCCTCGCCGCCGAGGCCGCACGTCGCGGGGCCTTCCTCGTCACCGTGGGCGCCGACGAGTCGCCGCTCGCCGACGTCACCGCCCGCGCCCACGGCGTCCACGTGCCGATCCCCGTCGTCGGCTCCTCGTCGCGCACGTCGATGTGGGCCCAGGCCACGCCGGCGCTGCTCGCGGCCGACGCCATGGGCATCGCCTCCTGCACGCCCGAGACCCTCACCGAGCTCGCTGACGTGCTCGACCGCGTCGCGACCGACGCGCGCCCCGGGTCCGAGTCCTTCGTCAACCCCGCCAAGGTCCTGGCGACCGAGCTCGCCGAGTCGACCCCCATCGTGCTGGGTGAGGGCCCGTTCGGCGACGTCACGGCCCGCCGGGCCGCGTCCATGTTCGGCCGCACCGGCCGCGTCCCGGTCGCCCACGGCTGCCTGCCCGACGCGGCGAGCCAGATCGTCGCCTGCTTCGACGGCCCGCTCGCGCCCGGGCAGTCCGGGGGCGGCGGCACGGACGACATCTTCGCCGACCCGTTCCTCGACGGTCCGACCCGGCCGCCGCTGCGGCTCATCATGCTGCGCGACACGTCCGGCGGCGAGGGCCCGCGCCTCGCTGACACCGTGGTGTCCGTGGCCGAGGACGCCGGCGTACGCGTGTCGCTGCTCGACGCCGACGCACCCGACCCGCTGCTGCGGCTCGCGCACCACGTGGCGCTCACCGACTTCGCCGCCACCTACCTCGCGCTCGGCTTCGGGTTCGACCCAGCCACGTCCCCGCACGTACGCCTGTTGCGCGGTGCCCGAGGCACCTGACCGACCGCGCGCAGCCCGGGATGTGTGCGGAACGTATCCTGCCCCGGTGACCCAGCACTTCGACCTGGCCATCATCGGCAGCGGCTCCGGCAACTCGCTCGTGACGCCCGACTTCGACGGCAAGCGGGTGGCCGTCATCGAGGGCGGCACCTTCGGCGGCACCTGCCTCAACGTCGGCTGCATCCCGACGAAGATGTTCGTCTACGCCGCCGACGTCGCGACCACGGTGCGCGAGGCCGGCCGCTACGGCGTGGACGCGACCTTCGAGGGAGTGCGCTTGGCCGACGTGCGCGACCGGGTCTTCGGGCGCATCGACCCCATCTCCGACGGTGGCCGCCGCTACCGGCAGGAGGGGCCGAACACGACGGCGTTCCTCGGGCACGCGACCTTCACCGGCGACCGCACCCTCGCGGTCGAGCTGCACGACGGCGGCCGCGAGACGGTCACCGCCGACCAGGTCGTCGTCGCCGCAGGGGCCCACCCCGTGCTGCCCGACGTCGTCACCCGGTCGTGCCTCGAGCTGGGCGTCGAGGTCCACACCTCCGACACGATCATGCGCATCGGCGACCTGCCGAGGCGGCTGGCGATCATCGGCGGCGGGTTCATCGCCGTCGAGATGGCGCACGTCTTCGCCTCGTTCGGCGTGCACGTGACCATCGTGGCGCGTGGCTCGCAGCTGCTGCGGCACCTCGACACCGACATCTCGCAGCGCTTCACCGACCTCGCCCGAGAGCAGTGGGACGTGCGCACCAGCAGCAACGTCACCGCACTCGAACGCGGCGACGGGGCAGCGGGCGTGCGGCTGCACCTCGACAGCACCGCGGTCGTCGACGCCGACCTAGTGCTCGTCGCCACCGGACGCCGCCCCAACACGGAGGCCCTCGGCGCCGAGGCCGGCGGGCTCACCGTGCTCGACGACGGACGCCTCGAGGTCGACGCGTACGGCCGCACGGGCGCGCCCGGGGTGTGGGCGCTCGGCGACGTCAGCTCGCCCTTCCAGCTGAAGCACGTCGCCAACGCCGAGGCCCGGGCGATCGCGCACAACCTCGTCCACCCCGACGACCTGAGGCGGCTGCCGCACGACCACGTGCCCTCCGGCATCTTCAGCCACCCCCAGATCGCCACGGTCGGCCTCACCGAGCAGGAGTGCGTCGAGCAGGGCCGCCCCCACGTCACGTACGTGCAGGCGTACGGCGACACGGCATACGGCTGGGCGATGGAGGACCGGTCCAGCGTGTGCAAGGTCGTCGCGGACCCGACCACCGGCCGTCTCCTCGGCGCCCACCTGATGGGACCACAGGCCACCTCGCTCATCCAGCCGCTCGTGCAGGCGCTCGCGCTCGACACCCCCGTGGCCGAGCTGGCCCGCGGCCAGTACTGGATCCACCCGGCGCTGGCCGAGGTCGTCGAGAACGCCCTGCTCGGCCTGCGGCTCGAGCCGAGCGCCTGAGCGCGTTCCCAGCCGTTTCCCAGACGCCCCTAGGATGACGCCATGGCAGGCGGACTCGTAGCCCTTCTCGACGACATCGCGGCACTCGTGAAGCTCGCGGCGGCGTCGGTCGACGACGTGGGGGCCGCCGCCGCGAAGGCCAGCGTCAAGGCCACGGGCGTCGTCGTCGACGACACCGCGGTCACCCCGCGCTACGTCCAGGGGCTGGCGCCCGAGCGCGAGCTGCCGATCATCAAGAAGATCGCGGCCGGCTCGCTGCGCAACAAGCTGCTCATCATCCTGCCGGTCATCATGCTGCTCAGCCAGTTCCTGCCCTGGCTGCTGACGCCGGTCCTCATGGTCGGCGGCGCCTACCTCGCCTACGAGGGGGCCGAGAAGGTCTGGGAGCTGCTCTCGGGGCACCACGAGGAGCAGGACGCCGCCGAGGGCGAGGTCGACGAGGGTTCGGTCGTCGCGGGAGCGATCCGCACCGACTTCATCCTGTCGGCCGAGATCATGGTCATCGCGCTCAACGAGGTCGAGACCGAGCCGTTCGTCTCGCGCCTCATCATCCTCGTCATCGTGGCGCTGCTCATCACCGCGCTCGTCTACGGCGTCGTGGGCCTCATCGTCAAGATGGACGACGTCGGGCTCAAGCTCGCCGAGCGCGAGTCCGGCGCGTCGCAGCGCATCGGCCGCGGGCTCGTCAAGGGCATGCCGAGGCTGCTCTCGATCCTGTCGACCGTCGGCATCGCGGCCATGCTCTGGGTCGGCGGGCACATCCTCCTCGTCGGCGTCGACGAGCTCGGCTGGCACCCGCTCTACGACTTCGTGCACCACCTCGAGGAGGGCGTCGCCGGGGTCGCCGGTGTCGGCGGCATCCTCGCCTGGCTGGTCAACACGCTGGCCTCCGCGCTGATCGGCCTCGTCGTGGGCGCGGTCGTCGTCGCGCTGCTGCACGTGCTGCCGCGCCGCAAGAAGGCCGACGAGACCGTCTCGGCCCACTGAGGCGCCGGCGCTCGAGCCGGCGACACCGCCACGACTCCGCCACGACTCCGCCGAGGCGGAGCAGGCGCGGTGTCGCGGGTGGTGGCCGCGAACGCTCGACACGGCATTCGAGCCGACGCGGCGTCGCCGCTAGACTCGGGGACTGCCGGCGTGGGTGATGACCCGCCAGATGAGCCCAGAGGGGCGCGCCGGGTCTGCACACCGACCATCAAAGGAAGCGATCACTCATGTCCTTCGACTACAAGGTTGCCGACCTGGGCCTCGCCGAGGCCGGCCGACACCAGCTCCGTCTCGCCGAGCACGAGATGCCCGGCCTCATGGCCATCCGTGAGGAGTACGCCGCCGCCCAGCCCCTCAAGGGCGCGCGCATCGCCGGTTCCCTCCACATGACCGTCCAGACCGCGGTCCTCATCGAGACGCTCACCGCGCTCGGCGCCGAGGTCCGCTGGGCCTCCTGCAACATCTACTCGACGCAGGACGAGGCCGCTGCGGCCGTCGTCGTCGGCCCCAACGGCTCGGCCGACGACCTGCAGGGCGTCCCCGTCTTCGCCTGGAAGGGCGAGACGCTCCCCGAGTACTGGTGGTGCACCGACCAGATCCTCACCTGGCCCGGCGGCGAGGGCCCGAACATGATCCTCGACGACGGCGGCGACGCCACGATGCTCGTCCACAAGGGTCTCGAGTGGGAGAAGGCCGGCCAGGTGCCCGCCACCACCGAGGAGGACTCCGAGGAGTTCGGCGTCTTCAAGGAGCTCGTGCGCCAGACGATGGCCTCCGACCCGCAGAAGTGGACGAAGGTCGCCGCCGGCATCAAGGGCGTCACCGAGGAGACCACCACCGGTGTCCACCGCCTCTACCAGCTGGCCGAGTCCGGCGACCTGCTCTTCCCGGCCATCAACGTCAACGACGCGGTGACCAAGAGCAAGTTCGACAACACCTACGGCTGCCGCCACTCGCTCATCGACGGCCTCAACCGCGCCACCGACGTGCTCATCGGCGGCAAGGTCGCCGTCGTCGCCGGCTACGGCGACGTGGGCAAGGGCTGCGCCGAGTCGCTGCGCGGCCAGGGCGCCCGCGTCATCGTCACCGAGATCGACCCCATTTGCGCGCTGCAGGCCGCGATGGAGGGCTTCCAGGTCGCCCGCATGGAGGACGTCGTCGACTCCGCCGACATCTTCATCACGACGACCGGCTGCTACGACGTCATCACGGCCGACCACATGACGAAGATGAAGAACAAGGCGATCGTGGCCAACATCGGCCACTTCGACAACGAGATCGACATGGCCGGCCTCGCCCGCGTGCCCGGCGTCACGAAGACGCAGATCAAGCCACAGGTCCACGAGTGGACCTTCGAGGGCGGCAGCTCGATCATCGTGCTGTCCGAGGGCCGCCTGATGAACCTCGGCAACGCCACCGGCCACCCGAGCTTCGTCATGAGCAACTCGTTCTCGAACCAGACGATCGCCCAGATCGAGCTCTTCACGAAGACCGGCGAGTACGACAAGCAGGTCTACACGCTGCCGAAGCACCTCGACGAGAAGGTCGCCCGCCTGCACCTCGACGCCCTCGGCGTCCAGCTCACCGAGCTGACGAAGGGCCAGGCCGAGTACCTCGGCGTCGACGTCGCCGGCCCGTACAAGCCGGAGCACTACCGCTACTGACGGTCCGCCCCGGGCCCACGGGCCCAGCCGACCGATGACGTATGCCGCCCACCTCGCGAGGTGGGCGGCATACGTGCTCTCGGCGACGAGTGCCGTGCGGCTGTCAGCTCGAGGGCGCCTCGAGCAGCAGGTAGGTCGAGCCGCGCGCGGCCACGGTCCAGGAGGCCTGGCGCACGAGCGCCTCGGCGACGGGCAGGTCCTCGGGCACGAGGGCCCACCGGCAGCCGGTCTCGTCGAGGTAGTCGTCCCAGCCGGTCGCGGCGCTCTGGAAGGTCATGTACGACTCGACGTGCGGGACGGCGTAGATCTCCGTGCGGCCGTCGATGGCGGGGCGCACGTTGGGGTGCTTCCAGATGAGCCAGCCACCGCTGCCGTAGTCGTTGCAGAGCACGGTGCCCGCGGGCAGGGCCGCGATCTGCCGGTCGAGGTCGTTGGGGCCCCAGTCGGGCTGGGCCCCCCGGGCGGGCGCCAGCAGGCCGGCGACGGCGAGCGCGGCCGTCGTGAGGCCCAGGGTCAGCACCACCTCGCGCCTGGCGAGGGGCTCTCGAGGAAGCCGCACGACCCGCGCGAGCGCCATGGCGGCCATCGGCGCGATGATCGCGGCTCCCACGGCGATCGTGCGGACGTAGAGCAGGGAGAAGCCGATGGCCAGGCCGACGAGCAGGATCTCGGTCCACGGGGTGCGTCGACGCTCCCTGGACCAGATGAGAAGGGTCAGGGCCGCCAGGACGAGCAGGGCCACGAAGGCGACGTCGGTCAGCGCGGGGGCGCGCCACTCGGTGACGAACTTCGCGTACTCCCGCACCGAGAACGGCGCCACGAGCAGCTCGGGGCCGACGGGCGTCAGGGCGGCGGCGGCGAGCGAGCCCAGAGGCACGAGGAGGAGGCGCAGCCAGGCGCGGCCGCGGACCGTCCCGTCGAGGAGGAAGCCGACGAGGGCGACGACGCCGATCGCGACACCGACGAACCACATGCCGTGGCTGCACGCCCAGACCCAGGTGAGCGGGACGAGCCACCAGCGGGGCCGCAGGTCGCGGCGCGTCGCGAGCCACGCGCCGGTGGTCACCGCGGCGAGGGCGAACGAGACCAGGTGCGGACGCAGCGACAGGCTCCCGCTCAGCGCCACCGTGGCGACGACGAGCACGATGGCCGCGACGAGCAGCGGGGCCTGGCGGCGGACGACGACCCAGAAGCACAGGACGACCGCCGCGGCGCCTGCCGGGAGCAGCCACGAGACCCCGGCGAGACCGAAGGCCTGTTGCACGAGGCTCATGAGCAGCTCGGGGAGCCATTCGTGCAGCCGCCAGGGCTGCGTCGACATCGTGCTCCACGGGTCGGGGCCGCTGAACGACCACGTCTCGCGCAGCCGGTCGCCGGCCGCGATGTGCCAGAACGTGTCGGGGTCGTCGACGGGCCGGACCACGCGAAGGACGGTGAAGAGCACGACGAGTCCCGGCAGCACCTGCCGCAGCAGCAGCGGCAGCACCGACCGGCGGGCGGCAGCCGTGCCCGCGGCCCCGCCGTCGGTGGGCTGGGCCGGGTTCGCGTCGACCTCGCCGTCGGTCGACGCGACGGTCGACGCGGCGGTCGACGCGGCGAGTTCCCTCATGTCGCTCGTCACCGCCCGATCATCCCCGTTCGTACGCGTGTCCGGGGTGTTTTGGGTGGATTGGCGGGCTCTTGCGGCGGCCTCCACGGCGGGCCGACCGCGCTCGCCCGTGGGAGGATTGCCGGACTCACCGACCACCTGGATCTCAGGAACCCTCCATGAACAAGCTCCTCCCCGGTGCGCTCGCACTGGCGCTGTCCGTCACGCTCGTCGGCTGCTCGAAGTCGGCCGACCAGGGAGCGGCCACCCCGTCCGCTCCGGCCGGCTCGTCGTCGAGCGTGACCACCCCCACCGACTCCATGTCGACGGGCACCGCTGACGACTCCGGCACCGCGACCGCCTCTGCGACCCGCGTCCCGATCGACCAGTCGACCCCCGAGGCTGCGATGACGTCGTGGCTCGGCTCCATGGTCGCCGGCGACGGCAACTCCGTGTGCTCGCTCATGGCGGCGAGCGGCAAGGCGATCACGAGCATCCCCGGCGCGGCGGCCGCGTGCGGCAAGTCGATCACGCCGATGCTCGACCAGATCAAGGAGCTGGGCGCGGCCTTCCAGGGGCTGCAGATCAACGGCGCCACCGTCGGCGGCAACACCGCAACGTTCGAGAGCGTCACGACCGAGCCGGCGCTGGCGGCTGACGTCGTCGCCAGCTTCAAGGCGGTCAAGATCGCCGGGAAGTGGTACATCACGCAGGGCTGAACCCGAGCCCCGACCGGGTACGCCCGCGGGCGTGCGTGCAGGCCGGCGCGCGCGCCCGGCTCCGGCGTGCACCGGCCCGCTGACCTGCGTGTGTGATGATTTGCTCAGGACATACGGGGCCGTGGTCCGCGGACCCGGGAAGGAGTGTGTCGTGAAGGGTCGGGTTCTGGTCGTCGACGACGACCTCGCGCTCGCCGAGATGCTGGGGATCGTGCTGCGCAACGAGGGGCTCGAGGTCACGCACGTGGCCGACGGTTCCGAGGCCGTCGGCGCGTTCCGCGACTCGCGGCCCGACCTCGTGCTCCTCGACGTCATGCTGCCGGGGCTCGACGGCATGGAGGTGTGCCGACGCATCCGTGCCGAGAGCGGCGTGCCGATCGTCATGCTCACGGCTCGCACCGACACCGTCGACGTCGTCGTCGGTCTGGAGTCCGGAGCCGACGACTACGTGGTCAAGCCGTTCAAGCCGCAGGAGCTCATCGCGCGGGTGCGCGCCCGGCTGCGCCGTGGCGACGAGCCGGCCCCCGAGAAGCTCGCCATCGGCGACCTCGAGATCGACGTCGCCGGCCACTCGGTCAAGCGCGACGGCCAGGCGCTGTCGCTGACGCCCCTCGAGTTCGACCTGCTCGTCGCCCTCGCCCGCAAGCCCTGGCAGGTCTTCACCCGCGAGGTGCTGCTCGAGCAGGTGTGGGGCTACCGCCACGCCGGCGACACGCGCCTCGTCAACGTCCACGTCCAGCGGCTGCGCTCGAAGATCGAGCACGACCCCGAGCGGCCCGAGATCGTGGTGACCGTCCGTGGCGTGGGGTACAAGGCCGGTCCCTCCTGAGATGAGTGAGCGCGCGGCCACCAGCGGACTCGGGGGCCTGGCCTCGCGGGCCGGATCGACGCTGCGTGGCTGGTGGCAGCGCGTGCTGCACCTGTGGCGGGCGTCCCTCGGCTTCCGCGTCGTCGTCGTGACGATGCTGCTGGGCATCCTCGTCCTCACTGCGGTGGGCACCTACCTCTACGGATCCATCGCGCAGAACCTCGTCGACAGCAGGCAGCGCATCGCGGCCGAGGACAGCCTGCGTGACGCGCAGGACGCGCAGGACAAGTTCGACTCCACCGACCAGACCGACACCGAGGCGAAGCTGACGCAGTTCGCCACCACGCTGGTCAACTCGTACCGTCGCGACGCCGGCAACGAGACCCGCTACGTCGTGCTGACGCGCTCCGACGACAACACCTCACCGTTCACCGTCCGCTCCATCGAGAGCGGCAGCGTCGGCCTGCGCTACATCCCCGACGAGCTGCGCCGCCAGGTGGCGACCCAGACCGACCGCCAGCACCTACAGGTCGCGACCATCGACGAGGGCAACGACAGCATCTCGGCCGTCATCGTCGGACAGACGGTCGTGCTGCCCGTCGCCGGCAACTACGGGCTGTACTTCATCTACCCGATGGACCGCGAGCGCGAGATCATTCGGTCGATCGGCAACACCTTCCTCGTGGGCGGCTTCGCGCTCATCGTCCTCATCGGTGCCATCGCCTTCGTCGTCACCCGCCTCGTGGCCGACCCGGTCCGGCGCGCGGCCGCCGTCGCCGAGCGGTTCGCCGAGGGCAACCTCAACGAGCGCATGCGGGCGAAGGGGGAGGACGACCTCGCGCGTCTCGGCAACTCGTTCAACGGCATGGCCGCCTCGATCCAGCAGCAGATCGCGCAGCTCGAGAACCTCTCGCGCGTGCAGCAGCGCTTCGTCTCCGACGTCTCCCACGAGCTGCGTACGCCGCTCACGACCATTCGGATGGCCGGTGACCTCATCCACGACTCCCGGGGCGACTTCGAGCCCACCGTGGCGCGCTCGGCCGAGCTGCTGCGCGGTGAGCTCGACCGGTTCGAGTCGCTGCTGAGCGACCTGCTCGAGATCTCCCGCTTCGATGCCGGCGCCGCCGTGCTGGAGGTGGAGGCGGGCGACCTGCGGGCCTGCGTCGAGCGGGCCGTCGACGCCCACCGCACCCTCGCCGCCCGCAAGGGCACCCGGCTCGTCGTCAACACGCCGGCGGCGCCGGTCGTGGCCGACATGGACTCGCGCCGCATCGAGCGCATCCTGCGCAACCTCGTCTCCAACGCCATCGAGCACGGCGAGGGCAAGCCGGTCGAGGTGACCATCGGCTACAACGACTCCGCCGTCGCGGTCACCGTCCGCGACCACGGCGTCGGCCTGCGCCCCGGCGAGGCGGCGCTGGTCTTCACCCGGTTCTGGCGCGCCGACCCCGCACGCGCGCGCACGACGGGTGGCACCGGTCTCGGTCTCGCCATCGCCCTGGAGGACGCCCGTCTGCACGCTGGCCGTCTCGAGGCGTGGGGTGCACGGGGCGAGGGCTCCTGCTTCCGGCTGACCCTCCCGCGCAAGGCCGAGGCGACGATCACGAGCTCGCCCCTGCCGCTGAGCCCGCTCGCGGCCGAGGCCGCTCGTGCGGCCAAGGCGGCTGCCTCCGCCGGCGGCGCCGACGACGACACGCTGCGGCTGCGGCGCATCACGGTGGAGCGCTCCCCGTGAGACGGCGCGCGCTCGTCGCCCTGCTCGTGGCGGTCGCCACCCTCCTCGCGGGGTGCGGCGGCCTGCCGACCACGGGCCCCGTGGTCGAGGGCCGGGTGCTCGGCGACGCCGTCAACGAGCCGGTGCGTGTCGTCGCGGTCGGCCCGGCCGACGGTGCCAGCCAGGAAGCCGTGGTGCGGGGCTTCCTCCGGGCAGGTGAGGATGCCGACGAGACGCACGCCACCGGCAAGAGCTTCCTCGCCCCCCAGTCGGTCGACCTGTGGCGCTGGTCCAGCGCCGACGTCGTCGTCTACGACGGGGACCTCTCGTTCCGGCGGGTCGACGAGGACTCCGTCGAGGTCACCGCCGACGTGCTGGCCAGGGTGAGCCCCGACGGGCGCTACGTCGAGCAGCCGCCGGGCGTGCGTGCGCGGCTCCTGCTCGGCATGGCGAGGGTCGGTGGCGAGTGGCGGATCGAGCTGCCCACCCGCGGGTTCGGCCTGTGGCTCGACAACGACCAGTTCAACCGCGTGTTCGCCAACCGGTTCATCTACTACGTCAGCCCGACGGGGCGCGACCTCGTGCCCGACTCTCGCTGGTTCCCCAACGGGTCTCGTCTCGCGACGACCCTGGCGCGAGCCCAGCTGAGCGACGTGCCGACGCACCTGCTGGGGGCCGTCACGACCGGGGTGCCCCGCGGCACGACCCTCGCCGTCAACGCGGTCCCGGTCTCGAACAGCCGCGCCCAGGTGAACCTGAGCAGCCAGGCCCTCTCGGCCGACCCAGCCGGTCGCGCCGCGATGTGGGCCCAGCTGACCAAGACCCTCAGCCAGGTCGCGTCGGTGGGGTCGGTGTCCCTCTCCGTCGACAACACGCCGCTCGAGCTCCCCGGCGGCGTCACGTCCGTGGGGTCGGCGGCCGACCTCGGCTACGACGTCGTGTCCACGCCGGCGCTCGACACCGCGCTGCTGCGGCGCGGCGACACCATCCGACGCATCGACCCGCGCGTGCCCGACACCCCGGCCGTCAAGCGTCCGGACCTCAAACCGAAGGACATCGACGTCGGGCGCATCCCCGACACGTGGCGCGACCTGGCCCTGTCGGCCGACGGCAAGCAGGTCGCCGCGGTGTCGGGCAACCGGAACGACCTGTCGATCTGGCGGGCGACCGACCCCACCAGGGCGGTGCCGCCCTTCGCGACGTCCTTGGTCCGCCCGGTCTACGACGCGGGGGGCTACCTCTGGGTCGCCGGGGTGGACGAGTCGGGCGCCTACCGCATCTTCGCGCTCGACGCCGTGTCGAGCGACCCGAAGGCTGCGCCCAGGGCCGTTGCCACGCCGTGGCTCAAGGACCGCAGGGTCAAGCGGCTGTCCATGTCGGCAGACGGGACGCGGCTGCTGGTCATCACGACCGACCGCAACGGCATCGACGAGCAGGTGGGCCTGAGCGGCGTCGTCAGGGCGTCGAACGGCGAACCCAAGTCCGTGACCGCGCCGCTGCGCCAGGCCCAGTCCCTGACCCGCATCCAGGACGTCACCTGGCTCGACCCGACGAGCTACGCGCTGCTCGGGCAGGTGGCGCCGAACGACCCGATGCGACCGTGGCTCGCCACGATCGGGTCCGGCGTGGACGGCGCGCGGCGCGAGGCGGGGCGCCTCAACGCGGTGCCCGGTGCCGTGACCATCACGTCGGTCGGCGGGCCTCGCGGCATCCTCATCGTCACGAGCGACAACCGGGTGCTGGCCCGGGCAGGGTCGAACTGGCCGCCCATCGAGCGGGGGAGCGACGTCCTGGTGCCCGGCGGCTGAGGCGGCCACCGTGGCCGCATCCACCGCGCCGGGATCCTCCTCCACATCCCCTCTGTCGGTCGAGCCCTTGTCCCCAAGGGCCGGTGGCGGGGTCGATGCCCACCGACCGATCCGCTTGGCTGGTCGCGAGAGACGTGGCGAGCGGAGGGGGACCGGATGGGTGCCGGCAGGTCGGTGGGCTGGACGCGCCGGACCCGCGAGCTCGTCGAGCGGCGGGCCCGCACGCTGAGAGCGAGCGAGCTGCTCGACCTGGTGCTCCCGCGCGAGTGCGGCGGCTGCCTCCGCCCCGGCGACGAGTGGTGCGCGCGGTGCTCCCGAGCCCTGGCGGCGCTAGCCTTCGTCGAGCCCGCGGCCGGTGCGGGGCCACCACGGGTCCGTACGCGTCCGGCTGCGGACGAGCGGCTGCGCGCCCACGGCGGACGGCCGGCCGAGGTGGGACCGCCCGCGCCGGATGACGACCGGCCAGGACGGGGCGGAGGCGCCCCGTGGGTGGTGCCGCACCGCGCGCCGGCCGGGATGCCCCCGGTGCATGCGTGGGGCATCTACGCCGACCCGCTCCGAGCCGTCGTCTCGGCGTGGAAGGACGGGGGCCGACGCGACCTCGTCAGAGTCCTCGTGCCGCTGCTGGCGGCGTCGATCGTGGGTGCGCTCGACGGACTGGGCTGGGATGACGGCGAGGTGCTCGTCGTGCCGGCGCCGTCGTCGCGGCACGCCGAACGGCAGCGCGGCGACACGCCGATGGTGGGCCTCTGTCAGGCGGCGGCCGGGATCGTCGGACGTGCCCGCCCGACCGGGGTCCCCTGCGCCGAACGCGCCGGCCCGGCCCTGGTCATCCGGGTGACCCCCGCGCTCGGGCACGTGCGTCGCGTCGAGGACCAGTCGGGACTCGGCACGGCCGCTCGGCGGGGCAACCTGAAGGGTGCGCTGACGGTGAAACCCCTGTGGCACAACGTCGTTCGTGGCCGAAGGTGTCTCCTCGTCGACGACGTCGTGACGACCGGGGCCACCCTCGCGGAGGCCGCACGGGCCCTGAGAGCGGTCGGCGCCGGACCTGTCGTGGGCGCCACGATCGCCGCCACCCAGCGCACCCGCGGCTGACTCCCGGGTGCCGCTGGCGGGGCTCTCGAGCGCCCGCCGAGCGAGCGGAATGTGATGTTCCAGCAGGTTGCGTCGGATGCCTTCCCAGTGGACGCGAGGCCCAAGTAGTGTCGGGTCATGGACCCCCGTCCCACTGCGAGCGGCCTTCCGGTCGACTCCGCGGGACGTGATCGACCGGAAGAGGTGGTGCCGCGTTGACCGCGGGCCTGTCCTAGGTGACCAGAGGCCCGGACCACTCTCACTGCCGCCGCACGAAGAAGACGTGCGCGATCAAGGAGGAACTGTGGAGATCGTCGTCACTGGACGCCACGTCCAGATTCCCGACCGATTCCGTGAGCAGCTCGACGAGCGACTGGCCAAGGTCCAGGCGCTCGCCCCCAAGGTGCACCGTGTCGACGTCGTCGTCACCCACGAGCGAGTTGCCCGCGGGTCCGAGAAGGTCGAGATCACCTGCCACGCAAAGGGACCCGTGATCAGGGCGGAGGCTTGTCTCGACGACAAGTACGCCGCTCTCGACGCGGCTGTGGACAAGCTCATGGAACGCCTGAGGCGGGTGCACGAC
Source organism: Terrabacter koreensis (assembly GCF_054783315.1). Lineage (NCBI taxonomy): Bacteria > Bacillati > Actinomycetota > Actinomycetes > Micrococcales > Intrasporangiaceae > Terrabacter > Terrabacter koreensis. The sequence goes on from NZ_BAAGQU010000004.1 coordinate 970,457, forward strand.
AAGCGGCGGGTCAGCCGCGGACGACGGATCCCCGAGTCGGTCGCACAGGCGACCGCCCGCATCGACGCGTCCGCCAACGGCACGCGTCCGGTCGAGGCCGACACCGCAGCCGGAGAAGGCGGTGTCGACGACCTCGAGCGCTTCGGAGCCCTGGGCAACTCACCGATCGAGGTGCGCGAGAAGATCCACACCGCGGCCCCGATGTCGCTCGAGGACGCCGTGAACCAGATGGAGCTCGTGGGTCACGACTTCTTCCTCTTCCACGACGCCGACACCGACCGCCCGAGCGTGGTCTACCGGCGGCGCGGATGGAGCTACGGCGTGCTGCACCTCGAGACCGACGTCGACGTCGCAGCGACGGGCTGACACCGTCGTCCGCAGACACCCCACGTCGAGGCGCCCTCCGCTGCGGAGGGTGCCTCGACGCCTCTTCCGACCGCGTTCGCGCCGACACGGATCCTCGTCGTGCGCCTCACCGGGCACGGTGTCGGCAGTCTTTGACAAACTGGGCGCGTGAACCCCCCGCCAGACGTCATCCGCGTCCTCATCGTCGACGACCACGCGCTCTACCGTCGGGGGCTGCAGACCGTCCTCGCCACCGAGGACGGCATCGAGATCGTCGGCGAGGCCGCTGACGGGGTCGAGGCGGTCGACCAGGCGGAGGAGAAGCTGCCCGACGTCATCGTCATGGACGTCGGCATGCCCAAGCGCGGTGGCATCGACGCCTGCCGCGTCATCAAGCAGCGGGTCCCGTCGGCCCGCATCCTCATGCTCACCAGCTCGGACGACGAGGCCAACCTCTTCGAGGCGGTCCGGGCCGGCGCCAACGGCTACCTGCTCAAGGACGTCCCTCCCGAGGAGGTCGCGGCCGGCATACGCGGTGTCTTCCACGGCCAGTCGCTCCTGTCGCCGCTGATGGCCTCCAAGCTGCTCCTCGAGTTCGCGCAGATCAGCCAGCGCGAGACCGTGCCCGCGCCCACCCCCGGGCTCGAGCTGCCGCGGCTGACCGAGCGCGAGCTGGAGATCCTCAGGCTCGTCGCGCGCGGCAGGCTGAACCGCGAGATCGCCACCGAGCTGTTCATCTCCGAGAACACGGTGCGCAACCACATCCGCAACATCCTCGACAAGCTCCAGATGCACTCGCGCATGGAGGCGGCCATGTATGCCGTCCGCCAGCGCCTCATCGACCCCGAGGAGTGAGCGCCGGGTGACCGCATGACAGTGGCGACCACAGGCGGGCGCGCGATGTCGCGCGCCCAGGCACGCCGCGTCGCGATCGCCGCCCAGGGGCTGCTCGACCCACGACCGGCGCCCTTCACGGCGACGATGCGGCACGTCCAGCGGGTGGTCGACCGGGTCGGCGTCATCCAGATCGACAGCGTCAACGTGCTGACCCGCAGCCAGTACCTCCCGCTCTTCGCCCGGCTCGGGCCCTATGACACCGGTCTGCTCGACCGGGCGCGGGACCGCGCGCCGCGCCGCCTCGTCGAGTACTGGGCTCACGAGGCGAGCCTCGTGCCGCCCTCGACGTGGCCGCTGCTCGACTTCCGCATGCGCGCCGCCGCCGAGAAGGCCTGGGGCGGCATGCGCCGCATCCTCGAGGAACGGCCCGACTTCGTCGACGTCGTCCAGGCCGAGGTCGAGGCCCGCGGGCCGATGACGGCACGCGAGGTCGAGGTCGCCCTCGAGCACGACCAGCCCCGCAGCACCGCCCACTGGGGGTGGAACTGGTCCGAGGTCAAGCAGGCCCTCGAGTACCTCTTCTGGGCCGGTCGCATCAGCTCCGCCGGACGCACGAGCCAGTTCGAGCGCCGCTACGCAGCCCTGTCGGCCACCGCCCCGCCCGCCCTGCGGCCGGCCTGGACCCACCGCCCCGGCGCGGAGGCCGACCCCGAGCGTTACGTCGAGCTCGTGCGCATCGCCGCCCGGGCGCACGGGGTCGGCACCGAGCTGTGCCTGGCCGACTACTTCCGTATCCGCCGCGAGGACGCCCGGCCGGCGATCGCGAGGCTGGTGACCGACGGCGAGCTCGTGCCGGTGACGGTGCCCGGATGGAAGCCCGCGTGGCTGCACGCCGACGCGAGGCTGCCCCGGCGAGCCCACGCCGAGGCGCTCCTGAGCCCGTTCGACTCGCTGGTCTGGCAACGCGAGCGCATCCACGCCCTGTGGGACTTCCACTACCGCATCGAGATCTACACGCCGGCCCACAAGCGCGTGCACGGCTACTACGTGCTGCCGTTCCTCTTCGGCGACGCGCTCGTGGCGCGCTGCGACCTCAAGGCCGACCGCGCGGCCGGCGTGCTGCGCTGCCACCGGGTGTCCTGGGAGCCCGGCGCGCCGGCCGAGGCACGACCCGCGCTCGTGGCCAACCTCGAGTCGATGGCTGCCTGGCTTGGCCTCGCGCGCATCGACGTCGCGGCGGCCTGAACGTCGCCCCACCCACCGTTGCCGATCCGGAACCCCGGCGCCGGCCGGTGCGTTGGTCGTTCCGTCGGGAAGGCGGCTAGCCTAGGCGGGTCCCGTGACCCATCACGGGCGATGGAGCCCGCCCACCGGGCGAGTCCACACGTTCAGTCGGGAGTGAGATCACCAGATGGCCGTCATCGAGAAGCTGCTTCGCGCCGGCGAAGGCCGGACCCTGAAGAAGCTCCAGGGCATCGCCAAGCAGGTCAACGCCCTCGAGGCCGACTTCGAGAAGCTCACCGACGAGGAGCTGCGCGACGAGACCAAGGGTTTCCGCGAGCGCCTCGACAACGGCGAGACCCTCGACATGCTCCTGCCGGAGGCGTTCGCAGCCGTCCGTGAGGCGAGCAAGCGCACCCTGGGCAAGCGTCACTTCGACGTGCAGATCATGGGCGGCGCAGCCCTGCACATGGGCAACGTGGCGGAGATGAAGACCGGTGAGGGCAAGACCCTCGTCGCGACCCTGCCGAGCTACCTCAACGCCCTGTCCGGCAAGGGCGTGCACGTCATCACCGTCAACGACTTCCTCGCCGAGTACCAGTCCGAGCTGATGGGCCGTGTGCACCGCGCGCTCGGCATGGAGACCGGCTGCATCCTCGCGTCGATGACGCCCGAGCAGCGCCGGGCCGAGTACGCCAAGGACATCACCTACGGCACGAACAACGAGTTCGGCTTCGACTACCTCCGCGACAACATGGCGTGGGACCCGTCCGAGCTCGTGCAGCGCGGCCACAACTTCTGCATCGTCGACGAGGTCGACTCGATCCTCATCGACGAGGCCCGCACGCCGCTCATCATCTCGGGCCCGGCCGACCTCGCGACCAAGTGGTACGTCGAGTTCGCCCGCATCGCCCAGCGCCTCAACCGCGGCGAGGACGGCCGCGGCGACTACGAGGTCGACGAGAAGAAGCGCACCGTCGGCGTGCTCGAGTCGGGCATCGCCCGCGTCGAGGACCTCCTCGGCATCGACAACCTCTACGACACGGTCAACACGCCGCTCATCGGCTACCTGAACAACTCCATCAAGGCCAAGGAGCTGTTCAAGAAGGACAAGGACTACGTCGTCATGAACGGCGAGATCCTCATCGTCGACGAGCACACGGGACGCATGCTCCCCGGTCGCCGCTACAACGAGGGCATGCACCAGGCGATCGAGGCGAAGGAGGGCGTCGAGATCAAGAACGAGAACCAGACGCTCGCCACGATCACCCTCCAGAACTACTTCCGCATGTACGAGAGGCTCTCCGGCATGACGGGCACGGCCCAGACCGAGGCCGCCGAGCTCAACTCGATCTACAAGCTCGGCGTCATCCCGATCCCGACGAACCGCCCGATGATCCGCAAGGACCAGCCGGACCTCGTCTACCGCACCGAGGTCGCCAAGTACGACGCCGTGGTCGACGACATCGCCGAGAAGCACGCCGTGGGCCAGCCGGTGCTCGTGGGCACCGTGTCCGTCGAGAAGAGCGAGTACCTCTCGCAGCAGCTGAAGAAGCGCGGCATCAAGCACGAGGTCCTCAACGCCAAGCAGCACGAGCGCGAGGCCGCCATCGTCGCCGACGCCGGCCGCAAGGGCGCCGTCACCGTCGCGACGAACATGGCCGGCCGAGGCACCGACATCATGCTCGGTGGCAACTCGGAGTTCCGGGCCGTTGCGGAGCTGAAGCGGCGCGGCCTCGACCCGCACGAGACGCCGGAGGAGTACGAAGCCGCCTGGGACGAGGCGCTCGCCAAGGCCGAGCGCGACGTGGCGGCCGAGCACGAGGAGGTCACCGAGCTCGGTGGTCTCTATGTCCTGGGCACCGAGCGGCACGAGTCGCGCCGCATCGACAACCAGCTGCGTGGTCGCTCCGGCCGTCAGGGTGACCCGGGCGAGTCGCGCTTCTACCTCTCGCTCAACGACGACCTCATGCGCCTGTTCAACGCCGGTCTCGTCGACCGCTTCATGCAGACCGCCGGCATGGAGGACGACGTGCCGATCGAGAGCAAGATGGTCACCAACTCGATCCAGAAGGCCCAGGGCGCGGTCGAGGCCCAGAACTACGAGATCCGCAAGAACGTCCTCAAGTACGACGACGTCATGAACCGCCAGCGCCAGGTCATCTACGACGAGCGTCGGGCGGTGCTCATGGGGGAGGACCTCCACGAGCAGCTGCGACTCTTCGTCAACGACGTCGTGAACTCCTACGTCGACGCGGCCACGGCCGAGGGCTTCGCCGCCGACTGGGACCTCGAGAAGCTGTGGGACGCGATGCGCCAGGTCTTCCCGGTGTCGCTGACCATCGAGGAGGTCGAGGACATGGCGGGCGGCCGGCAGGCCGTGACCGCCGAGCTGCTCCGCGAGCAGCTGATGTCCGATGCGCACCACGCGTACGACCAGCGTGAGGAGACGCTCGGCTCCGAGACGATGCGTGAGGTCGAGCGCCGCGTCGTGCTCTCGGTGCTCGACCGCAAGTGGCGCGAGCACCTCTACGAGATGGACTACCTGCAGGAGGGAATCGGGCTGCGCGCAATGGCCCAGCGTGACCCCCTCATCGAGTACCAGCGCGAGGGCTTCCAGCTCTTCGAGGCGATGATGGAGGCCATCAAGGAGGAGTCGGTCTCGCACCTGTTCTCCGTCGAGGTCCAGGTGCCCGAGGCGCCCGCAGCGCCGGTGGGCGCGGCTCCCATGGCGGTGGGCGACCTCGTGAGTGGCCTCGCGGCGGCGCCGGTGCCCGACGACACCACGGGTGCCGCGTCGGCGGACGAGCCGGTGGGCACGAACGGGAGCCGCGCCTTCGGGGCCGGCGTCAAGGTCTCGGGTGTCGACCTCGACACGGACGGGCAGCGCTCCGGCACACTGCGCTACACCGCACCGGGCGAGGACGGCCGCGCCGTCGAGACGGGCGGTCAGCAGACCGTCGAGCGCAAGGCCGACCGCCGGGGCAAGAAGGTCAAGCGCAAGCGCCGCTGACCCCCTATGCCGTGACGCGCGTGCGCGGCACCGCACACGCCCGCACGGGCACCCCACCCAACACTCGAGAAAGCGATCCGTCCGGCCGGACGGATCGCTTTCTCGATGAGTGGCGCCGTGACCTCACCCGATGGTGAGCGCGGTCAGCAGCCAACGACCGTCGAGGCCCTCCAGGCGCAGTGCGAGAGCCCGGACCCTGCCGTGCGACACCACGACGGCACAGGCCTCGACGATGCCGTCGGCCGGCTCGCAGACCCGGACCCGCCGCACCACAGCCGCCCGTCGTGGGCCGGGGGTGCGCCGTCGCGCCGCCACCATCGCCTGTCGCGCGATCACGGAGTAGACGGTGGGCGCGGTGTGCCGGATCAGCTGGGGCGCCGGCCGCTGACCGGAGACCACCTCGACGACGGCCTGGGCGAGCCGCCCCACGACTCCTGCCGGGTCGGGGAGCAGGCTGCTGCGTGTCGGCTGGCGCCCGAAGTCCTCGTCGTCGCGTGCGCCGAAGAAGTCGAGGGCGAGGGCGTCCTGCGCGTAGGGCTGCTCGCCGTGCCAGGCCTCGTCGGCGCTGATGACCCGCGGCGCGGTCTGCGGGATGCGGCGCACGACGAAGCCCTCCGTCCCGCGGACGCCGGCGGGGGCGCCCATCTCGCGGAACGTGGTGGGGGAGTGCTCAGGGGTGCTCGAGACGCTGCTCATCGGTGTGCTCCTCGCTCGGCAGGGACGGGCGCCGCGTGGTGGGCGGTGGGCGCGCTGGTCAGGTGGGAAGGCGGTCGCAGCTGCTGGCCCGGGACGAGCAGGTCGGGGTCGTCGCCGATGACGTCGCGGTTGGCGGCATACCACCGGGGCCACTCGCGAGCGACCTGCGCGTCGGAGGCGTCGGGTCCGAGGTGCCGTGCGGCGACGGCCCACAGGGTGTCGCCGCGGCGGACGGTCACGACGTCATGGGTGCCGGCGGTCGCCCGGGGCGAGGGCGCCAGCAGCCGCGAGCGGTCGGCCGGGAGCACTCGTGGCGGCGCGGAGGGGACGTAGCCGGGACCTTCGGTGTCGCCGCCGGGCACCGGGCGCGCGCCCGGTGTGGGGACGACGGCGGGGACGAGCTCCGGGACGGCGGCGGCGGACCCGCTGGGCGCGAATCCCGGTTCCGGGGCTGAGGACCCGACGGGAGCCCCCGAGGTCACGTCGCGTGCCGTGGCGGAGTGCGTGGGTGCGGAGCCGGCGCTGGACACCTGCGCCGGGGGGAGGGCGACGGAGCCGACGGAGGCCCCGAGCACCAGCGTCAGCGCCTTGCGAGCCGCCACCGGCGTGATGCGCCGCGCGAGGTCTGCCGCCACGCGCCCGGCCGCGCCGGGAAGCGCTGCAAACAGGCCGAGCAGCGAGCCCAGGGCCAGCCAGGCGGCGAGGGCGACACCCACCCAGGCCAGGAGCAGGATGAGCACGTCGTCGGGTCGCGCGGCCCCGGCGGGTGCGCCCGTGCCACGGATGGCGACGGCCGCCAGCATCCGGAGGGCCGCGAGCGCCACGCCGAGACCGACGGCGGCAGCGGCGACGCCCCGGAGGAACGGCCGTGACCAGAGGCCGGACGGGAGGCGAGCGAAGCGCCCCGGCGCTCGGACGGGGCGGCCCCGCGACTCCTGGGGGTTGTCGGTGGTGGCGCCCTGCCCGCGCTGCGTTCCCCTGTGCATGCGTCCATTCAATGCAGTTTGCTTGTGTTTGGTCAAGTATGGTGTTGGTCAAGATCGTGCCGGGTGGCTCGTGGCCACGCGGCAGGGAAGGGTGTGGCCATGCGCTGGGACCGGCTGTTCGACGACCTCGCGGCTCAGCTCGCCCTCGACGAGAGCCGCGAGCTCGACTCGGAGGTCGCCGACCGCGTGCGACGAGAGCGGGCGCTGCTCGACGTCCACACGCGCCTGCTGGCCAACGTCGACGCGAACCGCGTCGGTCTGCACCTGCCCGGGCGGGTGGTCACGGGTCGCCTCGTCGACGTGGGGCCCGACTGGGCGCTGGTCGAGACGGCGCCGGGGCGCCCCTGCCTGGTGGCCCTCGCGGCCGTCCGGGGGATCACGGGCATCGGCCCGGGCGCCCGCACGCCGTCGGTGGTCGCGAAGCGCTTCGGCCTCGGCGCCGCGCTCCGGGCCGCGAGCCGCGACCGGGCTGTCGTCGAGCTCGCCGACGTCGACGGGCGCCTCGTGACCGGCACGATCGACGTCGTCGGTGCCGACCACCTCGAGCTGGCCGAGCACGCTGCCGACGAGGCGCGACGCTCGGCCAACGTCACCGGTCGGCTGATCGTGCCCTTCTGGTCACTGGGGTCGGTGCGCCGGATCAGCTGAGCGGCGGGTCGGCCCACCAGCCACAGCGATCAGCCCCACGGGGGGCGCCGGCTCACTCCTCGGCGCCGCCGCCGAAGGGGTGGGCCTGCACGAACGACTTGGTCTCGGCGTACATGCGCTGGATGTAGCTCTCGAGCTCGGTCGCCTCGACGCGCCACTGGCCGCGCCCGCCGATCTTGATCGCCGGCAGCTCGCCCGATCGCACGAGGGCGTACGCCTGGGCCGAGGAGATGTTGAGGATCTCCGACACCTCGGCGAGCTGCAGGAACCGCTGGGCCACGTTGAATCCTCCTCAGGCACCGGCACGCGACGATCTCGCCCTCATCGTAGTTGCGTGGCGACCACGTCGTGGCACGCCGTCCACAGCTGTGGCTCCGGGCGCGCGGTGTGCCGCCACCTGATGCAAGATGTTCCCGGCGTCGGACGGCCTTCGTGCTCGGGCGGCGTCGCCATCGACAGCGGACCACAGGGGGCCCACATGACCGAGCTGGCCAGGCCGAGCGCCAAGAGACTCCAACGACCCTCGTGGCGAGACAGCCGCCTCGTCGTGGGCGTCCTCCTCGTCATCGTGGCCGCCACGCTCGGCGCCAAGGCCGTGGCGAGCGCCGACGACCGCGTGCCCGTCTGGGTCGCCGCCACCAACCTCGTCGCGGGTGACGCGGTGGAGGCCACGTCGTTCGTGCGGGCCGACGTGCGCCTGGCCGACGGCATGAACGCCTACCTCGGTGCCGACGCCCCGGCGCCCACCGGCTCGTTCCTGCTCCGCGACGTCCGGGCGGGTGAGCTGGTCCCCGCGTCTGCCGTCGGCGCGGCCGACGAGGTGGACGTCCAGCGGGTGACCGTGCGGGCAGACGCGATGTCGACCTCTGGCCTCACGCGGGGCAGCCGGGTCGACGTGTTCGTCACCCCCAAGGCTGCGACCACCGGCGAGCGGGCCGCGGTCTCGACCCAGCGCGTGCTGCGCTCTGCGGCTGTCGCGAACGTGCTCACGAGCAGCGGGGGCTTCGGGGCCGGGTCGATGACGTCCGTCCAGATCTACGTGCCAGCGGACAAGGTCCAGCCCCTCGTCGAGGCGGTCGACGCGGAGGCCAAGCTGACGCTCGTGCCCTCGGTCGGTGCGGTGTCCGGCGGCGGGGCATGACCGAGGTCCTGACCGCCCTGGGCCACCGCTGGGAGTCCGCGGTCGCGACGACGCTCGAAGGCGTCCGGGGCGTCGTCGTCAGCCGACGGTGCGCCGACGTGCCAGAGCTGCTGTCGGTGGCGGAGGCGGGGCTCGGCGACACCGCCGTGGTGTCGTCCGACCTGCGCGGTCTGGACCTGTCGGTCGTGGACCGGCTGCGCTCCCACCGGATCCGCGTCATCGGCGTCTACCCGCCCGACGACGAGCAGTCCGAGCGGCGGCTGCGTCAGCTCACCGTCAGCACCACCCTGCCCGTCGACGCCGGGCCCGACCGCTGGGCCGCGTGCCTCGAGGAGGACCCCACCCTCGACGACCTCGAAGCCGCCCTCGCCGGTGGGGTGGCCGAGCCGACGCCTGACGGCGCATCTGGTGCGAGCGGCGTCGACGCGGCGCACCAGGCTGCGGTCGGGGCCGCCCCGTCAGAGGGCGACCGGCCCGGAGACGCTGACGGCGCGACCGGTTGGCTTCCCTCCGGCGCACTCCCCGAGGGGGACAGGTCGTCCGCAGGGGCGAGCGATCCGCACGGCCACAGCCGGCGGCAGGGCCACGGCGCACCCCGCGGTCCGGAGAGGGCTCCCGTCGTCGCGGTCTGGGGCCCGACCGGGGCACCCGGCCGCACGGTTCTCGCGACGACGCTCGCCGCAGAGGTCGCCAGCCGTGGCGTCGAGGTGCTGCTCGTCGACGCCGACACCTACGGGGGGTGCGTCGCGCAGTCGCTGGGCCTGCTCGACGAGGCGCCCGGCATCGCAGCCGCGTGCCGAGCGGCCGACCAGGGCCTGCTCGACCTGCCGATGCTGGCTCGGGTGGCGCCCGAGGTCGTGCCCGGGCTGCGCGTCCTCACCGGCCTGCCGAAGGCAGAGCGCTGGCCCGAGGTGCGGGCGGCCGCGCTCGAGCGCGTGCTCGACCTCAGCCGGTCGCTCGTCGGTGTCGTGGTCGTCGACTGCGGCTTCTGCCTCGAGGACGACGAGGAGCTGAGCTACGACACGTCCGCGCCCCGGCGCAACGAGGCGACACTGACGTCGCTGGCCGCGTCCGATCTCGTCGTGGCCGTCGGCGGGGCGGACCCCGTGGCGTTGCAGCGGTTCGTCCGCGGTCTCCAAGAGCTCGGCACCGTGCCCTCGGGCGATCCGGTGCCGGTCGTCAACCGCGTTCGGGCCGGGGCGGTCGGGTCGCGGCCCGAGTCGCGCATCGCCGACTCGCTGCTGCGCTTCGCCGGGCTCGACTCGGTGCGGTTCGTGCCCGACGACCCCGCCACCCTCGACGCGGCGTTGCTCGCCGGCCGGTCGGTCGTCGAGCACGCGCCCGACTCGCCGGTGCGCCGTGCCGTCGCCGACCTCGCGAGCGCGGTGCTCCCGTGGACCCTTCCTGACGGGGACCGTCGGCACCACAAGGACCGGCGGGCTCGCCGGAGGCGGCTGTCGGGGCGCGCGGCGGCAGCGGTCGAGGCCTGACAGGGCCGATCGAGAGAGTCGCCGTGCGGCCTCAGGGTGCGAAGAGGATCGTCAGCCCACCGACCGTGTAGAAGATCATGACGACCATGAGCGGCACCTGCCCGATCACGGCGGCCCGCCGCTCGAGCACGGTGATCGCGCGCTCGTGGGCGGCGAGGACGCCCAGCAGGTGGCCTACGACGATGCTGACCGCCTGGATCGTCGCGACGAGCGTCGGCTGGATGAGCGTGTCGTCCGGCGTGAGGTCGGCGGTTCCGAGCACGTCGGCGCCGGTGCCGAGCGGGTCGGTGAGCAGCACCCAGGCGTACTGCCCTTGGTAGACCCACAGCGACCAGTAGTGGGCGACGACGTAGCCGCCGGCGATCGGGATGAGCGACGGCGCGATGTCGCTGACGAAGGAGAACGAGCGCCGCAGGGGCTCGCCGGCAAGTGCCACTGACACCACCGAGGCGAGCCAGATCGTCCCGGCCACGAGGGCGAAGAAGGCGAGCAGCGTCGCCGTCCTGAGCAGTGACGAGGGCACCGAGGACGTCTGCACGAACGTGGCCCACGACAGGTTCGCCGAGAAGCCGTCGTATGCCGTCCCGCCGAGCATCACGGCCACCGTGGGCACGAGCCCCCGCCGGCCCCGCAGCCCGTTCACGCCGTGGAGCGGAGTGCGCAGCACCCAGCGCCCGTCGGTGCGACGACCGAGGGGTGAGAGCAGGCCGAGCAGTCGCGACCAGGCCTCGAAGGGGTCGCCCTGCTCGAACCAGGCTCGGCCGAAGACGGCGGCGCCGAGCATCGAGAGGGCGATGAAGGCAGCGACAAGCACCCGGAGGAAGCCGATCGACGTGTTGTCCTCGGCGACGAGCTCGACCCAGGTGAAGGCGCCGAGTCCGACCGCTGCGGGCCAGAGTCCCCACCGGTAGGGCAGGGCCGCGAGGTCGGGCGAGACCCTGGCCAGCCGCAGCAGCACGGCGTGCGGGGCCCGGAGCGGGTTGATGACCCGCCACACCGGGCCGAGGAGCATCGAGGCGAACGCGAGACCGACCCACAGCCACACGTAGACGACGTGGGGAACGGGGTTGCGCGCCGAGTCCGGACCGAGGACGAGCGCCACGAGCGTCCAGACGGTCAGCAGCGCCGCGAGCAGCCGCGCCGCGAGCCGCAGCCACCGCGAGTCGAGCACGGCCGCGACGGGGGCGGGCAGCAGGATGCCGTCGCTGGCGCGCAGACGCGGCTCGCGCCACAGGGTGCTGATGGCGACGAAGGAGATGACCAGCGCGGCGAGGGCAGCGATGACGAGCGCCGCGAAGGGCAGGGGCAGGTCGCCGCGGCTGCCGACCCCGTGCGCCGGTGCGACGGCGGGCCACGCGGCCTGCGGGATCGAGGGGACGAGGGCCGGCGCGGCGCCGGCGGTGAGGGCTACGGGAGGGGCCATGACGGTCGGCGTTCCGGGTGCGGCGCCGTCAGCGGACGGCGACCGTGAGCAGCGTGAGGGCCGGCTCGTGGGTCTCGACCTCGTAGGAGCCGGGCTCCGTGGCGGTGAGGCGCAGCGTCGCCGGCACGCCGGCCTTGATCTCGGTCTCGGCGTCGAAGCCGTGGGCGTGCAGCTCGTCGTCGTGGTCGGACGTCACGACGAGCTCGAGCGTCGACCCGACCGGCAGCTCGACCTGGGCGGGAGCGGGCGTGACGGTGGTGCCCGTGACGGAGACCTGGAGTCGCTTGACCGAGCCCGTGGAGCTCACGCCGGTGGCCGCCGCGGTGCCGTCGGTCGCGCTGCTGGACGAGCAGGCGGTGACGCCCGCGAGGGCGAGCACGCAGACGGCATACGGCAGGGCGCGAAACGCTGGCATGGCCACGATCCTACGTAAGGCGTTCTGGCAGAGTGTGACCATGTCTGACCGGCTGACCTCGCTCGACGCGTCGTTCCTCTACCTCGAGGAGTCCACCACGTCGATGCACGTCGGCTCGGTCATGGTCTTCCAGCCGCCACGCGAGGGCTTCGACTACGACCAGCTGGTGCGCATCATCGAGAGTCGCATCGGCGCGATCCCGCGGTTCCGCCAGAAGGTGCGCGACGTGCCGGGGCGCATCGCCAACCCGGTGTGGGTCGACGACGAGGCCTTCGACATGGGCTACCACGTCCGTCGCGCGGGCCTGCCCCGTCCGGGCAGCGACCGGCAGCTGCAGGACTTCGTCGCCCGCGTGCAGCCGCGCAAGCTCGACCGCACGCGCCCGCTCTGGGAGGTCTACCTCGTCGAGGGCCTGCACGACGGGCGGTTCGCCATCGTCACGAAGACGCACCACGCCCTCATCGACGGCGTCAACGCCCTCGACATCGCGCACGTGATCGTCGACGCCGTGAAGGGGGAGGACCTCGACGACGACCCGCCGCCGTGGGAGCCGCAGCGAGGCCCGTCGTCCGTCGAGCTCGTCACCGGGGCGGTCGTCGACGCCGTGCGGCGCCCGACGCAGGTCGTCGACCTCGTGCGCGGCGGTCTCAACGACGCCCTCAACGTCGGTCTGCGGGCGGTCGAGTCGGCGGGCCAGGTGCTCTCCACCGTCGCCCGCACCGCGGCCCGCCCGGCGCCGGACTCTCCCCTCAACGCCGAGATCGGGTCGGCCCGTCGGTGGGTCATGGTCGCCACCGACCTCGACGACTACCGCCTGGTGCGCAAGCGCCTCGCGCGCGGTGCCTACGCCGAGGACGTGACGATCAACGACGTCGTGCTCGCGACGATCGCCGGCGGCTTCCGGGCGTGGCTGCTGGGCCGGGGCGAGCCGGTCAGCCCGCACACGGTCGTGCGCGCCATGGTGCCGGTGAGCATCTACGGCGACGACCCGGCGGGCATGTACGCCAACCAGGTCATGGCGTGCGTCGTCAACCTGCCCGTCGGCGAGCCGGGCGCCTCCATGCGGCTGCACCAGATCGCGTTCGCCATGCGCCAGCAGATGGAGGGCGGCCAGGCCGTGGGGGCCACGTCGCTGGCCAACCTCGCCGGCTTCGCGCCGCCGACGTTGCACGCGCTCGGCGCCCGGCTCGGCTCGGCGATGTCGCGGCGCCTCTACAACGTCATGATCACCAACGTCCCCGGCCCCCAGGAGCCCTTGTACGCCGGCGACGCCGAGATGCTCTCGACCTACCCGGTGACGCCGCTCGCCAAGGGGCAGGCGCTGTCGATCGGCATCACGTCGTACAACGGCGGGGTCTACTTCGGCCTCAACGCCGACCGCGAGGCGATGCCCGACGTCGACGTGCTCGGGCAGGCCATCGTCGAGTCGCTCGCCGAGCTGACGAGCGGGAGGGAGGGCTGATGCCCGTCGTGCGCGTCTACGTCCCACTGGGCCGGGAGGGCCTCGAGGAGCTGTCGGCGGGCGGCTCGCTCGCGGCCGGCCCGGGCAACCCCAGGGTCGCGTATGCCGTCACGGCCGGTCTCGAGCAGAGCGCGCCGGGTCTCGACGTCGAGGACCTCGAGTACGCCGCCTTCAGCGACGCCGTCGAGGCCGCGGGCGGGCTGCGGGCGACGCCACGCGACCGGCGGGTCGTCGCCTCCGCCGACGCCGATCCCGGTTGGGTGGCGCCGGGTGACGGCCGGCCGGTGTCCCGCGTGGTGCTGACGGCCCCGGTGCCGCTGTCGCGGGTCGCCTCCTTCCACGTCGACGACGAGGTGACGGCGGGGGTCGACGAGGAGGCCGACGAACTGCTCTGGTACGACGTCACCGAGCTCGACGACGTACGCGCGTTCTTCGGCTGAGGGGGCGCCGTGGCCGACGAAGTAGTCGCCCTCTACGACGAAGCCGGTCAGGTGGTCGGGTCGGCCCCGCGTTCGGTGATGCGGGCGCGGAACCTGCGCCACGCCGCGTCGTCGGTGGTGGTGCGCGACCGGCTCGGGCGGGTCTACCTGCACCGGCGCACGGAGACGAAGGACGTCTACCCGGGGCTGCTGGACTTCGCGGCCGGGGGAGTCGTGCTTGCGGGGGAGGGCCCTCGCGACGGCGCGGTGCGCGAGGTCGAGGAGGAGCTCGGGGTGTCAGGCGAGCCTCTCGTGGAGCTCGCACCGGTGGACTACGCCGACGACCACACCCGCTACCGGGCGTTCCGCTTCGTCACGTCGTGGGACGGGCCGATCCGCTGGCAGCCCGAGGAGGTCTCGTGGGGGGAGTGGGTGCCGGTGGACGACCTGCTGCGGCGCATCACGGACGAGCCCGACAGCCTCGTGCCCGACAGCGTTGCCGTGTGGACCGCGGTGCTCCGCGACTGGTCGGCCCGCCGTTGACGCGCGCACGGGGCTTGTCACAACCGAACGGTCGTGCTTTTATTGGGTCATGGGCAAGGGAGAGAGCACCAAGGCCGCCGTCCTCGACGAAGCGACCGAGCTCGCCTCGCTGGTCGGCCTGGGTGGTCTCACCATCGGCACCCTGGCCGCTGCCACCAAGCTGAGCAAGAGCGGTCTCTACGCGCACTTCGCGTCCAAGGAGTCGCTGCAGGTCGAGGTGCTGCGGCATGCCCGCGAGAAGTTCGTCGACGTCGTCATGAGGCCGACCCTGGCGACGCCGCGAGGGGAGCCCCGGCTGCGCGAGTACTTCGACCGCTGGCTCACGTGGCAGTCCACCGCTTTCGGGGGAGGCTGCGTGTTCGTCGACGCCGCAAGTGAGTTCGACGACCAGGAGGGTGCCGTGCGAGACGAGCTCGTGCGCGCCGAACGCGACAAGGCCGAGTCGGTGACGATGATCGTCGGCACGGCCGTGGCCGAGGGGCACTTCCGTGACGACGTCGACCCGGAGCAGTTCGCCTACGAGCTCGAGGGGATCGTGCTCGCCCACCACCACGCCCGCCGTCTCATGCGCGACAGCTCCGCCGAGGGGCGGGCCCGTCGAGCCTTCGAACGGCTCCTCGACAGCTGCCGGCCGGGCGCCGGCGAGGCCCGCCCGGCCTGACCGGCCGGGCCGGGCGGTCCACTGACCGGCTCACACCCCTACCACCCCGAAGACAGGTGATCACCATGGCACACACGTCAGCCAAGAAAAGCACGATCGTTCGGACTATTCTACGTCGCAGCGCGAGCCTCCTCGCCCGCACGTCACCCGCGCTGGCCGCCCGCACGGCGGAGCGCCTGTGGTTCCGGCTGCCCCAGGCCACCGCGCGAGATGCGGCGGACGGTCCGCCGGCCACCGTGCGCGAGCTGCTCGGTGCGCCCTTCGAGGTGCACCTGCGGGGCCGGGCCGTCCGTGGCTGGTCGTGGGGCGACGGACCGGTCGTCTACCTCGTGCACGGCTGGGGCGGCAGCCTCGAGCACATGGTGCCGCTCGTCGCGCCGTTGCTCGACCGGGGGTTGCAGGTCGTCGCGTTCGACGGCCTCAGCCACGGCCGTTCGGATGCGGGTGCACACGGGCCGCGCTCCAGCGACGCGGTAGAGCTCGGCCGGGCCCTGGATGCAGTGGCCGCGCGGTTCGGCCCGGCGCGGGCGGTCGTGGCGCACTCGATGGGAGCCCTCGCAACCCTGCTCGCCATCCGCGACGGATGGCTCGCCTCCGAGCGCCTCGTCCTCGTGGCTCCGCCGAGCGGCATACCCGACCTGCTCGACCGCATCGGGCGCGAGCTGGGCCTCGGGCCGAGGGCGACCCGCCTGCTCGCCGAGCGAGCGCGCCGTCGCACGGGCTACGCCGTCGACGACCTCGACCTCGTCCGCATCGCGACCGGCCTCGGCGTGCGGGAACGACCCGAGCTGCTGGTGGTGCACGACCTGCTCGACCGCGAGGCGCCGCACGAACCGTCGGCACGCCTCGTGCGGTCGTGGCCGGGCGCCCAGCTGCTCTCGACCGCCGGCCTCGGCCACCGCCGCGTCCTGGCCGACGCCGCCGTCGGGGGAGCGGTGTCCCGTTTCGTCGACCGGCTGCCCGTCGAGGCCACGCTGCACGGCGACGAGCGACCGGCTCCCTTCCCGCACGGTCTGGCCACGCCGGCCGGGGCTTCGGTCGCGGGAGCTGCCTGAGCGTCCACGTGCTGGTCCGGGGGAGTCGCGATGGTGTGCCCGCTTGTTACGTTGCGCGAATGGACTTCACCGCCGACGAGTACGCCCGCCGCGATGCCGACCGACTCCGCGAGATCCTCTCCGGACCGCCCGTGACGTGGGCCTTCCTGGGCGACAGCATCACCCAGGGAGTCACGCACACGCACGGCTACCGCTGCTACGTGGAGCACTTCGCCGAGCGCGTGCGCGGCGAGCTCGGTCGGCGCGGAGACACCGTCGTCAACAGCGGCGTGTCCGGCGCCACCACCGAGGACCTGCTGCCCGAGTTCCACTGGCGCGCGGGACGTTTCGCACCCGACGTGGTGTTCGTCATGTTCGGGACCAACGACATCCTCGCCGGCGAGGACGGCGTCCGCGGTTTCCGCTTCCGCATCGACCAGATTGTCCAGCGCTCGCGCGACGTGGGTGCGACCGTCGTGCTGCAGACCCCGCCGCCCGTGCTCGAGGAGGGCGGCCGCAACCCTCGTCTCATCTCGCTCTACGCCGAGGCGGTCCGTGAGGTGGCGCGCGACCTGGGTGTCCTCGTGGTCGACCACGCGGCCGCGTGGCACGACGCCGCCGCCGCGGCCGGTGACGACGTCGCCCCGGCGGGCTGGCTCGACGACGCGTTCCACCCGGGCGCCCGGGGCCACCACCAGATGACGCTCACCCTCCTGTCGACCCTGGGCATCGCCGCCTCCGACAGCGCGGTCTGCTCGCTCGTCGTCGAGGACGGCGTCGGCGCGAGCGCTTGAGGGTCGGCGCCAGATCCTGAGGCCCAATGGTCGGTCTCGACCCTCACGGGTCAGGGGCGGCTCAGGGTCCGATCAGGGCCGTCCCCGGCAGCGCTCCACGCCGGTGACGGGCACGATGGACCCATGACACAACCGATCCCCAACCCGTCCGGCCGGGACCTGACGACGCCCACCAGCGACGAGCGCACGTGGGCGATCCTCGGGCACCTCGCCGCCATCGTCGCCGCCGTCGTCTCCGTCGGCTGGCTCAGCTTCGTCGGCCCGCTCCTCATCTGGGCCATCTACAAGGACCGCAGCGCGTTCGTCCGTCAGGCTGCCGCGGGCTCCTTCAACTTCAACCTGGCGGTCTGGGCGGCGATCATCGTCGGCTGGGTCATGTTCTTCACCGTGATCCTCATCCCGCTGGCGATCATCGTCTGGATCGTCGCGGTCGTCGCGGCGCTGTGGTTCCACATCCGCGCCGCCATGGCCGCCAACCGCGGCGAGTCCTTCCGCTACCCGTGGAGCATCACGATCCTGCGCTGACGGCCCGACCCTGCAGGCATGGAACGATGGGGTGGCCCCGCCCACGAGGCGAGGTCACCCCATCGCCCGTCCCGGGCGACGACCACCGCGCCGACCCCGCAGGAGAACTTGATGGACGCCGTGACCCACGTGCCCGCACCGGCCAACGAGCCGGTGCTCGACTACGCCCCGGGCTCGCCCGAGCGAGCCGCGCTCGAGGTCGCGCTCGTCGAGCTGGGAGCCACCCCGCGCGACCTGCCGCACACCATCAACGGTGAGCGCGTCACGGGAACCGGCGCGGAGGTCTCGGTGCGCCAGCCGCACGCCCACGCGAAGGTCCTCGGCACGCTGCGCAACGCGACCGTGCAGGAGGGCCAGGCCGCCGTCGACGCCGCCAAGGCCGCCGCGCCGATGTGGCGCGAGCTCTCGTTCGACGACCGCGCGGCGATCCTGCTCAAGGCGGCCGAGCTGCTCTCCGGGCCGTGGCGTGCGCGCCTCAACGCCGCGACGATGCTCGGTCAGAGCAAGACCGCCTACCAGGCCGAGATCGACAGCGCCTGCGAGCTCATCGACTTCTGGCGCATCAACGTCCACTTCGCCCGCCAGATCCTCGAGCAGCAGCCCCCGCTCAACGCCAAGGGCATCTGGAACCGCTCCGACTACCGCTCGCTCGAGGGCTTCGTCTACGCCATCACGCCGTTCAACTTCACCGCCATCGCGGGCAACCTCCCCACCGCACCCGCGCTCATGGGCAACACCGTCGTCTGGAAGCCGAGCCCCACCCAGCAGCTCGCCGCGTCGCTGACGATGGAGCTGCTGGAGGAGGCAGGGATGCCGCCCGGCGTGATCAACATGGTCACGGGCGACGGCATCGACGTGAGCAAGGCAGCGCTCGCCGACGAGGACCTCGCCGGCATCCACTTCACCGGCTCGACGCCCACCTTCAAGCACCTGTGGCACGAGGTGGGCACCAACCTCGACCGCTACCGCACCTACCCGCGCCTCGTCGGCGAGACCGGTGGCAAGGACTTCATCCTCGCCCACCCGAGCGCCGACCCCGCCGTGCTGCGCACCGCGATGATCCGCGGCGCGTTCGAGTTCCAGGGCCAGAAGTGCTCGGCGGCCTCGCGTGCGTACGTGCCTGCCTCGGTGTGGAAGCAGATCAAGGGCGACCTCGTCGACATCACGAACGGCCTCACCCAGGGCGACGTCACCGACCTGTCCAACTTCATGGGTGCCGTCATCGACGACCGCGCGTTCGCCAAGCACAAGGACGCCATCGACCGGGCGCACGCCACCGACGGCATCGACGTCGTCGCCGGGGGCACGTACGACGACTCGGTCGGCTACTTCGTGCGCCCGACGGTGCTCGAGATCAAGGACTCCGCAGACGAGTCGTTCCGCACGGAGTACTTCGGCCCGATCCTGTCGGTCCACGTCTTCCCCGACGCGCAGTACGACAAGGTGCTCGACCAGATGGAGCGCTTCGCGCCGTACGGACTCACCGGCTCGATCATCGCCCAGGACCGCCGCGCCATCGCCGACGCCACGAAGCGGCTCCGCTTCGCCGCCGGCAACTTCTACGTCAACGACAAGCCCACCGGCGCCGTCGTCGGCCAGCAGCCCTTCGGCGGCGGCCGGGCGTCCGGCACCAACGACAAGGCCGGCGCGGCCCAGAACCTGCTGCGTTGGACGAGCGTCCGCTCGATCAAGGAGACGTTCGTCCCGCCGACGAACCACACCTACCCGCACATGGGCTGAGCAGGCACGCCTCCGTCGTCCGAGCAGGTATGCCGTCGGGCCCGTCCCCAGCAGGGGGCGGGCCCGACGTGTCGCGCGGTGAGCGGCGGGGCCGTCAGCCGCGCTCGGAGAGCCAGTCGGCGCCGGTGCGCTGCTCGCTGTGGATCGCCTCGATGACAGCCGGCGCGGCGGCCTTCTCCACCTTGCCGCCGAAGAGCGGGATGGACGCCTTGAGGTCGCCGTCGATGGTGATCACGCTGCCGCCACCCGAGGGGGCGAGCCGGATCTTCGAGCGCATCGCGACGGGCGCGCCCGCGACCTCGACCGTGAGGGTGCCGTCGCGACCGCCGTCGCCCGAAGCCGCGGCCCACTCGTAGGTCTCGGTCACCGAGAGGGTGGGCCCGACGATCGACTTCGCGAAGTCGGGCAGGTCGTCGGCCGGCAGGTCGCGCTTGGTGACGACGCGGGCGCCGTCACCGACTGCGCTGACCGCGGCCTCGTGCCGCTGCGCCCCGGCCTCGATGCACTTGCGCTCCTGGAAGGCCTGGTCGGTGACCATCGCGTAGACGGACTCGGGGGGTGCTGCATACGTGATCGTCTCGGTGATCCTCATGGCGCACACGCTATTGCACGCGCACGCGACGCCCCGGCGTCGGCTCGCGGGCGCCTGGTGCCGGGGCCCTCAGCCGCCCGACCTCGCCCGGTCGGAGAGCGCCACGAGCGACCGGTGCGACGCTTCGAGCTCACGCCGCAGCCGCGCCAGCTCGCGCGAGCGGACGGCCGTGACCCGGTTGAGCAGCTCCTGGAGGCGCTCGCGCTCGGCGAGCCGGTGGGCCGGCTCGACGCGGCTGGGACCGCTCCGCTCGACGACGAGCTGCCCGTCGACGACGAGGTCGCTGCGGGCGAGGGCAGGCTCGAGCGAGCGGAGCCCCGCCGCCGACTCGACCGCTGTGGTCGTCCACGACTGGAGCAGCCCACCGACGCGGTCGAGCTCGGTCGCGGCCCTCGTGACGAGGTCGCGCTCGTGACCGGACGGGTCGGGTGCGCCTGCCCGCGTGACGCGCGCCGCCGCGGAGTCGAGCTCGACCACGAGGTCTGCGAGCCGGCCCGCCTGGGTGCGCAGGGCACCGCCCAGCGCCGAGGCCGAACCGGGGTCGCCAGGGGAGAGGCTCATCCCGCGCCTCTCTGCGGCGCCCGGCCCGATGGGTCGGCGACCACGGAGGACGCCGAGGACGCGGAGGACGCGGAGGACGCTGCGGAACCGAGGTCCAGCAGGCGCTCCTCGAGCGCCTCGGACAGGGCGCGCAGCGTGTCGGCGGCCTGCTCGACCCAGGTGTCGAGCGCTCGTTGCGTGGGCAGGTCACCGAGGTCGGGGACGTGGGTGAGCAGCTCGTCGGACATCGACCGGGTGGCAGCGCGGGAGGTCGTGAGCGCCCGCAGTGTCGCGGGGTCCGCGCCGCTGCGACCCTGCCGACCGCGGTTCCCCTCGCTCATGGCACCACTCTAGGGACTGACCCCGGTGGTCCCCGCGAGTTCTCCACCGGGGGTGGTTCGGGCGGAGACCTCGACGGGGATAGGCTCACATCGTGAGATGCGCGGCACAGCGACGTGCCGCGACACGGGCCGCACGGTGAGGAATCCGACAACCGCATGTCAGCGTCACTCGAACAGTCTCGAATCGACGTCATCAAGGCCGCGGCCGCGGCAGTGGCGCCTCCCAACAAGCGGGGCCGGGGCCGGGCCGCCGGCACCGCGCAGGCCGAGTTCGAGGAGTTCCTCCTCGCCTACTACCGCCTCGTGGCCACCGAGGACCTCCTGGCCCGTCCGGCGCGCGAGCTCGCCACCATCGCCTCGGAGCACCGCGCGTTCGCGCAGGACCGCCCCGTGGGCACCTTCAACGTCCGTGCGTTCAACCCCAGCTCCGACGACGAGGGCTGGTCGACGGGTCACACGGTCGTGCAGGTCGTCGTCGACGACATGCCCTTCCTCGTCGACTCGGTCGTGGCGGCCCTGGGTGGCTTCGACCGGGGCGTGCACCTCATCGTGCACCCGCAGATGACCGTGTCGCGCACCATCACGGGTGAGCTCAAGTCGGTCGTCACCGACGGGTCCACCACGGTGGAGTCGTCGGGTCTCGGCCTGGTCCGCGAGTCGTGGATGCACCTCGAGATCGACCGCCTGCCCGCCGACGCGCTGCCCGACGTCGAGGCGCGACTGCGCCACGTCCTCGACAACGTGCGCGACTCCGTCGAGGACTGGCCGAAGATGCGCGCGCACGCGCTGACCATCGCGAGCGAGCTGCGCTCCGCCACGCCCCCCGGCACCGACCCGCACCACGCGCGGGAGGCCAGCCGCTTCCTCGAGTGGCTCGCCCACAACAACTTCACCTTCCTCGGCTACCGCGAGTACTCCCTCTCCCACGAGGACGGCCACGACGTCTCGCGCCAGGTCCCGGGCACCGGCCTCGGTCTGCTCCGCTACGACCGGCCCTCCGCTGCAAAGGGACTCGTGCTCACGCCGGCTGCGAGCCGAGCCGCCCGCGACTCCAGCATCCTCATCATCACCAAGGCCAACTCGCGGGCCACCGTGCACCGCGACGTCTACCTCGACTACATCTCGATCAAGAAGTTCGACGCCCGCGGCGAGTGCGTCGGCGAGCAGCGTTTCCTCGGGCTCTACGCCTCGGCGGCCTACAACGACACGATCCACGACATCCCGCTCATCGACGTGCGGGCCCAGGAGGTGCTGCGCCTCACGGGCCTCAGCGCCGACAGCCACTCGGGCAAGGACATCCTCCAGATCCTCGAGACCTACCCGCGCGACGAGCTCTTCCAGACGAGCGCCCAGCAGCTCGCCGACATCGCGACGAGCGTCCTGCACCTGCAGGAGCGCCGCAAGACCAAGCTCTTCCTGCGCCGCGACGAGTTCGGCCGTTTCGTCTCGTGCCTCGTCTACCTCCCGCGCGACCGCTACAACACGACGGTCCGCCTGCGCATCGAGGCGATCCTGCTCCAGGCGTTCGGTGGCGAGAACATCGACAACACCACGCGGGTCAGCGAGTCCACTCTCGCCCGCCTGCACTTCGTCGTGCGTATGCCGGCAGGCACCGACATCCCCGACGTCGACGAGGCGGCGCTCGAGCGTCGCGTCATCGACGCCACCCGCACGTGGGACGAGGACCTCTCGGAGGCGCTCGGACAGGCCCGCGGGCTCGAGGGCGCGGCCCGCACCATGGCGGCCTACGCCAAGGCGCTGCCCGAGGCGTACAAGGAGGACTTCGACGTCGAGACCGCCGTCGAGGACCTCGACCGCATCGACGCGCTGGGCGACGGCGATCGCACCACCGGGCTGCACCTCTACGACGACCCGGCGTCCGACGACCCGCGCGAGCGGCGGTTCAAGCTCTACCGCCGCGCCGACCTGTCGCTGACCCAGGTGCTCCCGCTCTTCACCCACCTCGGCGTGGAGGTCACCGACGAGCGCCCCTACGAGATCCCGGGCTCCGACGGCCGCACCCTGCACATCTTCGACTTCGGCCTGTGCGCCGACGCCCGCACGTGGGGTGCGGGCGACGCCGCTCTCGCCGACGACGTCCGCGAGCGCTTCGAGGAGGCGTTCCGGGCGGTGTGGGACGGTCGCGCCGAGTCCGACGGCTTCAACGCCCTCGTCCTCGCGGCCGGGCTGACGTGGCGGCAGGTCGTCATCCTGCGCACCGTCGCGAAGTACCTCCGCCAGACCGGTTCGACCTTCTCGCAGGACTACGTCGAGTCGGCGCTCGTCGCCAACACCGGCATCGCCCGCAGCCTCGTCGAGCTCTTCGAGGCACGGTTCCACCCCGACGCGTTCCCCGCCACCGACGCCGGCCGCGACAAGCGCGCCGCGCGCGAGAAGCACGTCGTGACGAAGGTCCGCGAGGCCCTCGACGACGTCGCCAGCCTCGACCACGACCGCATCGTCCGGGCGCTGCTCGGCGTCATCCAGGCGAGCCTGCGCACCAACTTCTATCAGCCCGACGAGCACGGTCACGCCAAGCCGTACGTCTCGCTCAAGCTCAACCCCAAGAAGGTGCCCGACCTGCCGGCACCCCGCCCGATGTTCGAGATCTGGGTCTACAGCCCGCGCGTCGAGGGCGTGCACCTGCGCTTCGGCAAGGTCGCCCGCGGTGGCCTGCGGTGGTCCGACCGCCGCGAGGACTTCCGCACCGAGATCCTCGGCCTCGTCAAGGCGCAGATGGTCAAGAACGCCGTCATCGTGCCGACCGGCAGCAAGGGCGGCTTCTACGCCAAGCAGCTGCCCGACCCGGCGGTCGACCGCGCCGCGTGGATGGACGAGGGCATCGCGTCCTACAAGCTGTTCATCTCGGGCCTGCTCGACATCACCGACAACCTCGTCGCTGGCGCCGCCGTCCCACCCGAGCGTGTCGTCCGGCACGACGAGGACGACACCTACCTCGTCGTCGCGGCCGACAAGGGCACCGCGAAGTTCTCCGACATCGCGAACGGCATCTCGTCCGACTACGGCTTCTGGCTCGACGACGCGTTCGCCTCGGGCGGCTCGGCCGGCTACGACCACAAGGCCATGGGCATCACCGCGCGCGGCGCCTGGGAGTCCGTCAAGCGCCACTTCCGCGAGCTCGGCGTCGACACCCAGTCCGAGGACTTCACCTGCGTGGGCGTCGGCGACATGAGCGGCGACGTCTTCGGCAACGGCATGCTGCTGTCCGAGCACATCCGGCTCGTCGCGGCCTTCGACCACCGCCACATCTTCGTCGACCCCGACCCCGACGCCGCCACCTCGTACGCCGAGCGCCGCCGCATGTTCGACCTGCCCGGGTCGTCGTGGGCCGACTACGACGAGAAGCTGATCAGCAAGGGCGGCGGTGTCTTCGCCCGTTCGGCCAAGTCGGTCCCGGTGTCGCCGCAGATGGTCGCGGCGCTCGGGCTGCGCCCCAACACGAAGTCCATGACGCCCGCCGACCTGATGAAGGCGATCCTGCTCGCGCCGGTCGACCTGCTGTGGAACGGCGGCATCGGCACCTACGTGAAGGCGACGGCCGAGACGAACTCCGAGATCGGCGACCGCGCCAACGACGCGATCCGCGTCAACGGCGCCGACCTGCGGTGCAAGGTCGTCGGCGAGGGCGGCAACCTCGGCGCGAGCCAGCTCGGCCGCATCGAGGCGGCGCTCGCCGGCGTGCGGGTCAACACCGACGCCATCGACAACAGCGCCGGCGTCGACACGTCCGACCACGAGGTCAACATCAAGATCCTCCTCACCGAGCTGACCCGCTCGGGCGAGCTGACCATGAAGCGCCGCAACACCCTGCTGGCCTCGATGACCGACGAGGTCGCCGAGCAGGTGCTGCGCGACAACTACGAGCAGAACGTGCTGCTCGGCAACGCCCGGGCGCAGCAGCACGCCATGCTCGGCGTGCACGAACGCCTGATCCAGTTCCTCGAGGAGAAGGGCGACCTCGACCGCTCGCTCGAGTTCCTGCCGAGCGACGCCGAGATCGCGCGCCGCCAGAAGGACGGCCTCGGGCTCGCGTCGCCGGAGTTCTCCGTGCTCGTCGCCTACGCCAAGCTCTACCTCAAGAACCAGCTCATCTCCACGACCCTGCCCGACGACCCGTGGTTCGAGACGACGCTGGCCGAGTACTTCCCGAAGCCGTTGCGCGCGAAGTACGCCGCGCAGATCGCGGCCCACCCGCTGCGCCGCGAGATCATCACGAACGCTGTCGCCAACTCCATGGTCAACCGTGGTGGCATCACGTTCGCCTACCGGGCCGGCGAGGAGACCGGGGCCACCCCCGAGCAGGTCGCTCGCGCGTACGTCGTCTGTCGCGAGATCTTCGACCTGGCCGGCTTCGTACGACGCGTCGAGGCCACCGACAACGTCGTGAGCACCGGCGCGCAGACGGCGCTCTACCTCGAGTTCCGCCGTCTCATCGACCGCTCGGTGCGCTGGTTCCTCTCCTCACGGCCGGCAGAGCTCGACATCGCTGCCGAGGTGGCCCGGTTCCGCCCCGGCATCCAGGCCTTCAGCGGCCGCATCGCCGAGCTGCTCCAGGGCAGCGAGCGCACGCGCCTCCAGCGCCGGGCGCGCGAGCTCGAGGGCAAGGGCGTGCCCGAGGAGCTGGCGGTCTCGGCCGCCTGCCTGCTCGACGGGTACTCCCTGCTCGACTGCATCGAGATCGCCGAGGAGACGGGCGAGAAGCTCGCCGACGTCGTCCCGACGTACTTCCTCACGTCCGAGACGTTCTCCATCGACGCCATGCTGACCCGCGTCACCAAGCTCCCGCGCGACGACCGGTGGGACGCCATGGCCCGCGGGGCCCTGCGCGACGACCTCTACGCCGTGCTCGAGAGCCTCACCCGCTCGGTGCTGGAGGTCAGCAACCCCAAGAACGACGCACCAGCCCGGCTCGCCGAGTGGTCCGAGCTCAACGCCGACGCGCTCGGCCGTGCCCGTGCGGCCCTCGGCGGCATCGAGCGGATGAGCCACGCCGGCATCGCCGCGCTGTCCGTCGCACTGCGCACGCTCCGCACCGTGACCAAGCCCGCCTCGTCGGGCCAACCCGCCCCGGTCGCTGCTCCGTCCCCGAACGGCGCCGCACCGACCAAGAGCGCCTCCGCCAAGAAGACGGGGGCCAAGAAGGCGGCGGCCACGAAGACGGCCGTGGCGAAGTCGGCGTCGAAGTCCGTCGTCAAGAAGGCAGCGACCAAGAAGGTAGCGACCAAGAAGGTAGCGACCAAGAAGCCGGCCTCGAAGGCCGCCGCCAAGAAGGCTGCATCCTCGACCAAGAAGGCGGCGCCCTCCACCACGAAGGCCGCAGCGAAGAAGGTGGCCGCGGGAGCCCGCACCTGACTCGAGCCCGCTGCTCCGGCGGGTCTGAGGGAGCGGGGCGTGGTGGTGCGAGCGGCATCGGCGGCGGGAGCCGAGCGCTGGGAGTGGCGTCAGGGCATACTCCCGACGACGCTCCACGCCGCGAGCATCGCCATGCCCCGCTCCCGATCCCGACACCGTCGACGGGCAACTGCACCCGGCTCACTAGGCTCGTGCCGTGGCAACCCTGAGCGAGCTCCTGCGCGGGCGGACCGACCTGCCCGACCACGACGTCGAGTGGCTCCAGCTGCTCGTCGGTGACTGGCAGCTCGTCGCCGACCTCTCCTTCGCCGACCTCGTGCTCTGGGTCCGCTCGGTGAGCGACCGGTGGGAGGCCGTCGCGCACGTGCGGCCGACCACGGGCCAGCTCGTCTTCGTCGAGGACCAGGTCGGCAGGGTCGCCGACCCGGGGCGCACCCGCGACCTCCTCGACGAGGCGGCCGCCGAGCAGCGCATCCTGCGGGTGCGCCAGGTCGTCGTGCCGCACGACCCGGGCCCCGACCAGGCCGTCCGCGAGGAGTACATCCCCGTCGTCCGTGGCGGCCACGTCGTGGCCGTGCTGACGCGGCACACGAACCTCTGGACGACGCGTACCCCCAGCCGGCTCGAGCTGACCTACCTCGCCACCGCCGACGCCCTGTGCCGCATGGTGACCGGTGGCGAGTTCCCGCACAGCGGCGCCCCGACCGGCCTGCGGCGCGGCGCCCCGCGCGTCGGCGACGGCGTCATCCGCCTCGATGTCGACGGCGTCGTCACCTACGCGAGTCCCAACGCCGTCTCGGCATTGCACCGGCTCGGGCACCTCGGCGAGGTGGTAGGGGCGAGCCTTGCCCAGATCGTCACCGACAATGTGCGCGAGTCCTATCCGGTCGACGAGGGACTGCCCCTCGTCGTCACGGGCCGCCAGCCGTGGCGCACCGAGGTCGTCGCCGGTGGCACCACCGTGTCGATGCGGGCCATCCCGCTCACCGAGGCGGGCCAACGGTTCGGCGCGATCGTGCTCATGCGTGATGTCGGTGAGCTGCGCCGACGTGAGCGCGAGCTGATGACCAAGGACGCGACGATCCGCGAGATCCACCACCGGGTCAAGAACAACCTGCAGTCCGTGGCCGCGCTGCTGCGCCTCCAGGCGCGGCGCCTGCCCGATGGCGAGGCGAAGGTCGCGCTGGCCGAGGCCGAGCGACGGGTCGGCACCATCGCCATGGTCCATGACCAGCTCAGCCAGGGTTTCGACGAGACGGTCGACTTCGACAGCATCGCGCAGCGCGGCCTCAACGCGGTCGTCGAGGTCTCGGCCAACGGGGCGCCGGTGCACACCGTGACGCAGGGGTCGTTCGGCCGGCTGCGGGCCGAGGACGCCACCTCGCTGGCGATGATCATGAGCGAGCTCGTGCAGAACTCCATCGAGCACGGGCTCGGCGATGCGGGGGGCGAGGTGCGCATCACGATCGAGCGGCAGCCCGACGAGCGTGGTCAGCCGAGGCTCGCGGTCTCCGTCGAGGACGACGGCAAGGGCATCGACCCCGAACGGCGGCCGGGGTCCGGCCTGGGCACGCAGATCGTCCAGTCGCTCGTGGGCGACCTCCAGGGCCGCATCACGTGGGAGCCCGTGACACCGCACGGCACCCGGGCCCGGTTCACCGCGAGCCTGCGCCCGATCAGCTGAGCGTCGCCGGTCCCGCCGCACGGTGGGCGGCCGGGCAGCCAAAAGCCCGGCGACCGCGTCGGTCACCGGGCTTGCGCACGAGGGGTTCGTGCGGGCTCAGCCGGCTCGGCGGGCCCGTGCGTTGCGGCGCTTCAGGGCGCGGCGCTCGTCCTCGGAGAGGCCTCCCCAGACACCGGCGTCCTGGCCGGACTCAAGGGCCCACTTGAGGCACGTGTCGATGACCGGACAGGTCCGGCACACGGCCTTCGCCTCCTCGATCTGCAGGATGGCCGGCCCGGTGTTCCCGATGGGGAAGAACAGCTCGGGGTCGGCATCCAGGCAGGCAGCGCGGTCGCGCCAATCCATGTGGATCGTGCTCCTTCATGTGTCGTGTTCGGCACCTTGCGTCCGGGTTGTCGGTCGCGGTGCATGTGCTCGGGCGCCAGCGTCGTTGTCGGAGCCTGGTCATGGTGTCGGGGGGTGGTCATCGGGGGATGACCCCCTGACCAACGGAAACGCGCACGAAGTTGTTCCGTACGCGTCGTGGACCATGAACCAGTGTGACCGGCAACCGTGTCCGTTTTCAACGCCGTGGGCGCTGGTCACACCAAGGATGGAGTCTATCGGCAGACGGCTCCCAGTTCCAGACCTCGAGCGGCCCGATGGGGTGCGCAGGGGAGCGGGGAGGGCCGTGCGTGCCCCGGGTCGTTAGGCTGCCGGGGTGACCCAACCGACCACTCCGAGCCGTGAGGTGGGCCGATCCCACCGCGCAGCAGCCCTGCTCACGCTTGTCGAGGCCCTCGTCGTCCTCGGCTTCGCCGCCTTCTACGTCTACGAGATGGTGACGGGCGCCACAGACGACCTGACGCGGGCGGCCACGTCGGGAGCACTCATCCTGGTCTTCGGGATCGCGCTGCTGGCCCTCGCCAGGGCGTGGGCAAGGGCGTCGCAGTGGGCACGCACCCCGACGGTGCTGTGGAACGCGCTGCTGCTGCCGGTCGCGTGGTCGCTGCACGAGTCCGAGCGCGACGCGGTCGCGCTGGCCGTCGCCGCGGTCGCCGTGGCGAGCATCGTGGCCGCGCTGTCGAGCCCGGGTCGGCACGACGAGGTGGACGGGGCGGACGCGGAGACCGACGTCGTCAGCTGATCGAGAGCCAGTCGTTCCAGCCGTTGTGCAGGACGAGCCAGGCGATGAGGCCGTAGCCGGCCTGCCCGGGGTGTGCGCGGTCGGGACTCGCCGCCAGGTCGGCCATCCACTGGTCGTGCGTGGCGAGCGGCCGGAAGCAGTCGACGTAGGTGATGCCGCGCCGCGCACAGACGTCGGCCTGGGCCTCGGCCAGGGCCTCGATGCGGCGGTTGAGGTCGTCGTCGAGCGTCGGCGTCAGCCCCACCACGAAGACGCCGATGCCGGCGTTGGTGGCCTCGTCGAGCACGTTGGCGAGGTTGAGCCGCGACCGGGCCATGGTCATGCCCGAGAGCACGTCGTTGGTGCCGACCGACAGCACGAGGCGGCGCTCGCTGCGGCCCTTCCAGCGCGGGTGGCACTCCGCCCCCCAGCGCGTCACCACGTCGCCCGAGGTGTTGCCCCGCACGCCGAGGTTGTATGCCGTCAGGTCGAGGTCGGGGTGCTGTGTGCGAGCCACGACGCGACCGACCCAGCCCAGGCCCTTGGGGTCGCCGTAGCCGGCCGTCATCGAGGCGCCGACGAAGACCATCCCGACGTCGCGCAGGCCCTCGGCGACCGTGAACTCGGCGCTCGGCGTGTAGTACGGGTCGTCCGCGACGGGCGGCGCCGCCGGGGACGGCGGGGCGGGGGCGGGTGCGGCAGGGTCGGGCGGTGCGGCGTCGTCGGGGGCCGGCGCGGCGGCATACCGACCGGGGGCGTCGTCGGTGAACTGGGTGTGGGACGACGGGTAGGCCGGTCCCACGCCATAGGGCTCGCGCGGGGCCTCGGGGGACCGGGTGGCGTGCGGCCCGGTGTTGCGGTCTCTCACGTGCTCAGTCCTCGTCGTCGTCCAGCCGAGCAAGCCAGGTGGCGAGTCGCTCGATGGGCACCTCGAACTCGGGGTTGAGGTCGACGAACGTGCGCAGCTGCTCGGCCAGCCACTCGACGGTGACCTCCTCCTCGCCGCGCCGGGCCGCCAGCTCCTCGATGCCCCTGTCGGTGAAGTACACGTGTGGAGGTTATCGCGACTGGCCGGGGGCCCGGCGGAGGCGGGCCGGTGAGCGGTCGCACACGCGCCCAGGCGGACGGCACACGGCGGCGAGAAGGACGGAGGGACCCCGCCGTGGTGGCGGGGTCCCTCCGTCTCGTGCACCGGCCCGAGGGCTGCCCGGGTCAGCGCCCGAACGCGCGCTCCATGAGCTCGGCCTGCTCGATGGCGTGCTTCTTCGACGAGCCGGTGGCCGGCGACGCGGCCGCCTTGCGCGCCACGACGCGCCACGGACGGGTCTCACCCATGCCGCACAGGTCCTCGTGCAGCCACTGCGCCATGAGCGGCCAGGCGCCCTGGTTGCGGGGTTCGTCCTGCACCCAGACCAGCTCGGCGCCGGGGTACTTCGCGACGGCGTCGACGATCTCCTGCTCGGGGATCGGGTAGAGCTGCTCGACGCGCACGATGGCGGTCGCGGTGTCGCCGCGCTTCTCACGCTCGGCGTCGAGCTCGTGCACGATCTTGCCGCTCGCGAGCAGCACGCGGGTGACGTCCTTGGTGACGCCCTCGTGGTCGGCGAGCACCGGCTGGAAGCCGCCCGTCGTGAACGCCTCGACCGGGCTGGCCGCCGCCTTGCTGCGCAGCATCGACTTCGGGGTGAAGACGACGAGGGGCGTGCGCGGGCGGGCGTAGGCCTGACGGCGCAGGAGGTGGAAGTAGCTCGCCGCGGTCGACGGGTAGGCCACCGTCATGTTGTTCTCGGCGCACAGCTGCAGGTAGCGCTCGATGCGCGCGGAGCTGTGGTCGGGACCCTGGCCCTCGTAGCCGTGGGGGAGGAGCAGCACGACCGAGCTGCGCTGACCCCACTTCTGCTCGGAGCTGGAGATGAACTCGTCGACGATGGTCTGGGCGCCGTTGGCGAAGTCGCCGAACTGGGCCTCCCAGAGCACGAGCGCATCGGGCCGCTCGACGGAGTAGCCGTACTCGAAGCCCATCGCGGCGTACTCGGACAGCAGCGAGTCGTAGACCCAGAACCGGGCCTGGCCCTCGCCGAGGTAGAGCAGCGGCGTCCACTCCTCCGCGGTGTCCTTGTCGATGAGGACGGCGTGGCGCTGGACGAACGTGCCGCGGCGGCTGTCCTGCCCGGCGAGGCGCACCGGGGTGCCCTCCTTGAGCAGCGTGCCGAAGGCGAGCAGCTCGGCCATCGGCCAGTCGATGCCGCCGTCGTGGACCATCGCGGCGCGCTTGTCCATGAGCTGCTTGAGCTTCGGGTGGATGGTGAAGCCCTGCGGCGGGTTGGCGAACGTCTCGCCGATGTGGACGATCTCGCTGGCCGGGACGCCCGTCTCGGTGGCCGACCGCGCCGGCGCCTCGTCGTCGAGCACCTGCGCCATCGGCCGCTCCAGGCCGGCGTTGTCGGGGGCGTCGGAGTCGCGACGGTCGGCGGGCGCCGGGGTGCCGGCCGCCTGGGCCTTCTTCGCCTCGCGGGTCTCGACGAAGACGCGCTCGAGCTGCTGCTGGTAGTCGCGCAGCGCGGCCTCGGCGTCCTCGACGCTGATGTCGCCACGGCCGATGAGCGACTCGGTGTAGAGCTTGCGCACCGAACGCTTCGCCTCGATGAGGTTGTACATCAGCGGCTGGGTCATCGACGGGTCGTCGCCCTCGTTGTGCCCGCGTCGGCGGTAGCAGACGAGGTCGATGACGACATCCTTGTTGAACTCCTGGCGGAACTCGTAGGCGAGCTCGGCGACGCGCACGCAGGCCTCGGGGTCGTCACCGTTCACGTGGAAGATCGGCGCCTGGATCATCCGGGCCACGTCGGTCGAGTACACCGAGGAGCGCGAGCTGCTCGGCGAGGTGGTGAAGCCGACCTGGTTGTTGATGACGACGTGGATCGTGCCGCCCGTGCGGTAGCCGCGCAGCTGCGAGAGGTTGAGCGTCTCGGCCACGACACCCTGGCCGGCGAACGCCGCGTCGCCGTGCAGCAGCACGGGCAGCACGGTGAACGACTCACCGGCGAGGTTGAGGCGGTCCTGCTTGGCGCGCACGATGCCCTCGAGCACCGGGTTGACCGCCTCGAGGTGCGACGGGTTGGCGGCGAGGTAGACCTTGGTCTTGCTGCCGTCCTCGGAGACGAACTCGCCCTCGGTGCCGAGGTGGTACTTCACGTCGCCGGAGCCCTGCACGGACTTCGGGTCCTGGGTGCCCTCGAACTCGCGGAAGATCTGGCCGTAGGACTTGCCCGCGATGTTGGCGAGCACGTTGAGGCGGCCACGGTGCGGCATGCCGATGCAGACCTCGTCGAGGTTCTCGCTGGCGGCCCGGCAGAGGATGCGGTCGAGCAGCGCGATGACCGACTCGCCGCCCTCGAGCGAGAAGCGCTTCTGGCCGACGAACTTGGTCTGCAGGAACGTCTCGAACGCCTCGGCGGCGTTGAGCCGGCGCATGATGCGCATCTGCTCGTCCCGGTTGGCCTTCTCGTAGGGCCGCTCGACCTTGTCCTGGATCCACTTGCGCTGGTCGGGGTCCTGGATGTGCATGTACTCGATGCCGACGGTGCGGCAGTAGGAGTCACGCAGGATGCCGAGGACCTTGCGCAGCTTGAGGAACGGGAAGCCGCCGAAGCCGCCGGTGGCGAACGTGCGGTCGAGGTCCCAGAGGGTCAGGCCGTGCGTCGTGACGTCGAGGTCGTGGTGGCGACGCTGCTTGTACTCGAGCGGGTCGGTGTCGGCCATGAGGTGGCCGCGGACGCGGTACGCGTGGATGAGCTCCTGCACGCGCGCGACCTTGTTGATGTCGTCGTCGTGCGAGGAGTCGATGTCCTGGATCCACCGGACCGGCTCGTAGGGGATGCGCAGCGACTCGAAGATCTCGTCGTAGAACCGGTTCTCGCCGAGGAGCAGCTGGTGGATGATGCGCAGGAAGTCACCGCTCTGCGCGCCCTGGATGATGCGGTGGTCGTACGTCGAGGTGAGCGTGAGGATCTTGCTCACGGCGTTGCGGTTCAGCGTCTCGGTGCTCGCGCCCTGCCACTCGGCGGGGTAGTCGAGCGCACCGACGCCGATGATGGCGCCCTGGCCGGCCATGAGGCGCGGCACCGAGTGCACGGTGCCGATGCCGCCGGGGTTGGTCAGCGAGATCGTCGTGCCCTGGAAGTCCTCGACGGTCAGCTTGTTGTTGCGCGCCTTGCGGACCATGTCCTCGTAGGCGGTCCAGAAGTGGACGAAGTCCATCTCCTCGGCCGACTTGACCGACGGGACGACGAGGGTGCGGCTGCCGTCGGGCTTCTGCAGGTCGATGGCGAGACCGAAGTTGACGTGGGCGGGCTGCACGAGCGCCGGCTTGCCGTTCACCTCGGTGAAGCCGTTGTTCATCTCCGGCATGATCGCCAGAGCCTTGACCATGGCGTAGCCGATGAGGTGGGTGAAGCTGACCTTGCCGCCGCGAGAGCGGGCGAGGTGGTTGTTGATGACGACACGGTTGTCGATGAGCAGCTTGGCCGGGACGGCGCGCACGCTCGTCGCGGTCGGCACCGACAGCGAGACCTCCATGTTCGACACGACCCGCGACGGGGCGCCGCGCAGCGGCGTCACGACGTCCTCGTTGACGGGACCGGTGCCCTTGACGGCGGGGATGTCGCGCGGCTTCGGCGCCTCGGCCGACGGCTCTGCCTTCGGGTCGGACTTGGGCTCGGACTTGGGCTCGGACTTGGGCTCGGTCTTCGCCTCGGTCTTCGCCTCGGTCTTCGCCTCGGTGGCAGCGGGAGCAGGCTGCGCAGCCGCGGTGGCCGGAGGCTGCGCGGCAGCCTTGGGCTGTGCTGCGGTCTTCGCCTCGGCGGGCGCAGGGGCGGCCTTGGCCGGCGCGGGCGCCGGGGAGCCGTTGCTCGCCCCGTTGCTGGGCGCGGCGGCCGGCTCGGCCTTCGTCGCGGTCGCCGTGCGGCTCGGGGCCGCGCTCGTTGCCGTGCCCTTGGGCCGGCCCGAGTCGGCCTCACCCGGCCGGTAGTCCTCGAAGAACCCCCACCAGGCCTTGTCGACCGACGACTTGTCGGTCAGGTACTGCTGGTAGAGCTCGTCGACGAGCCATTCGTTCGGCCCGAACGCTGCAATCGGGTCACCGGACGTGGACTGATCGGACACGGCGAATGCGCCTCTTTCGTTTGGCTTGGGAGCGACGTTGCGTATACAGGGGTCAAGCCTAGCCCTGAACGCTCCGATACCGGACGGCGGCTCGGATGTCGAGCCGGGCCGTCGACGAGGGCTTCGTCACGTTGACACCGGCGGCCGCCGAGCGCCCCTGTGCGGCACGGCAGCACGCGTGCGGAAGAGGCCTCAGCTGATGTCGGAGCGCAGTGTGCGCCACGTGCCGAGACCGGCCATGACGACGGCATACGCGATGAGGACGAGAGCACCCGCCCACCACGAGAGCTGCTCGACCGGCTGCCCGTCGAAGCCGCCGCTCGTCGCCTCGACCATCGCGCTCGTCGCCCGGCTCGGCAGGTACGGCGAGATGCTCTTGCCCCACTCGGTGAGGGCGAGCACGAGGCTCAGCACCGGCTCGACGATCCAGGCGACGGCGACCGAGATGAGCAGGGCCGCGACCTGGTTCGGGATGAGGATGCCGGCGCCCAGCCCGATCATGGCCCAGAGGCCCAGGACGAGCAGGCACAGCGCGAGGGTGCGCCAGATGGACGTGTCGGCGTAGGGGGACACGCCCTTGGACGTGAGCACGAGCGACCCGGCGCCGACGGCACCGGCCAGCGAGAGCACCCCGTAGAAGGCGCCGATGACGAGCAGCGCCGCCACCTTCGCCGCCATGACCCGCCCGCGGCGAGGGATGGCGAGGAAGGTCGCGGTGATCGTCTGGTGGCGGTACTCGGACCCGATGGTCAGCACCCCGACGGCCAGCGTCAGCAGGTAGCCGACCTGCAGCCCACCCGTGAACACGGCCTTGGCGATGGCCGCGTCGGTGCGCGGCGCGACCGCCCCCTGCGGGCCCTGGACGGCGTCGCTCGTGAAGAAGAAGGCGAAGAGGACGGCGAACGCGGCACCGCTCACGAGCACGGCGATCGCCATGCCCCACCACAGGCGGGTCGTGAAGAACTTGCGCAGCTCGGCGCGTACGGCGGTCATCGCGCGCCGCCGTCGCGTCGGCCGTCGACCCCGGCCTCGCGCTCACGCGCGTCGGGGACCGGTTCGGCGAGCAGCGCCGGGTCGACGGGTGGGCCGCTGGGCGGTGGCAGGTCGCTCGGCGGCCCGGACGCCACCTCGTCCGCGGCCCCACCCGACTCCGCGAGGAGGTTGCGGTTGCGGAACTCCTCGCTCTCGGTGAGGTTGAAGAAGAGCTCCTCGAGGTGGGTCTGCTCCGACCGCAGCTCGTGGATCGCGACGTCGCTCGCGTGGGCGACGTCGCCGACGCTCGCGAGGTCGTCGGTCGTGACGCGCAGGCCACGGCCGGCCGTGGTCACGGTGAGCCCACGACGTCGGAGCCCCTCGGCCAGCCGGTCGGGGTCGGACGTGCGCACGTATGCCGTCGGGTTGCCCCGCAGCTCGGCGACGGTGCCCTGGGCGACCCGCTTGCCGTTGGCGATGATGACGACGTCGTCCACGGTCTGCTCGACCTCCGAGAGCATGTGGCTGGAGATGAGCAGCGTGCGCCCCTCGTCGGCGAGGTGGCGCAGGAAGCCGCGCAGCCACCGGATGCCCTCTGGGTCGAGGCCGTTCGCCGGCTCGTCGAGGATGATGACGCGGGGGTCGCCGAGCAGGGCAGCGGCGAGACCGAGCCGCTGACGCATACCCATCGAGTAGCCGCCGGCGCGCTTGCGGGCGGCGGCGGGGATGCCGACGAGCTCGAGCAGCTCGTCGACGCGCCGGTCGGGCACGCCCGCGACCGCCGCCTGCACGCGCAGGTGGTTGCGCCCCGTGCGCCCGGGGTGGAAGTTCGTGGCCTCGAGCGCGGACCCGACCACCGTGAGCGGGTTGGGGATGTCGCGGTAGCGGTGGCCGTCGATGGTGGCCGTGCCGGCCGTGGCGCGGACGAGGCCGAGCAGCATGCGCAGCGTCGTCGTCTTGCCGCTGCCGTTGGGGCCCAGGAACCCGGTGACCCGGCCCGGCTCGACGTCGAAGTCGAGGTGGTCGACGGCGGTGAACGAGCCGAACCGCTTGGTCAGCCCGCGCACCTCGATGCGACCGCCCCGCTCAGCTCGTGCGCCCTCCACCGTGCCCTCTTTCGCTCGCCCCGCCGAGACCCCTGATGCGCCCAACTCAACCACACGGCACACGGCGGCCACAGACGGACCGGACAGAGCCGGCGGGGGCCGGCGGGGTCCCGTCGACGGCAGCCCGCCCGCACGGCCCGGGCGCTGGTGGCCTCGCCACCTGCCTGCCTCCCTATAGTTGGCGCACCATGACGTCCATCCGAGCCCAGGTGCCCGCCGTCCCGGCCCGACGGGTGGCGCGACGGTGACCGAGTGGCTGCTCGTCCTGGGGGCCGTGCTGCTGACGGCGGGGACGGCGGTCTTCGTGGCCGCCGAGTTCTCGCTCGTCGCGCTCGACCGGCCGACGGTCCAGCGCGCCATCGACGAGGGCGACTCACGGGCCCGCGTCGTGCTCCAGTCGCTGAAGCAGCTCTCGACCCAGCTGTCCGCGGCGCAGGTCGGCATCACCATCACGACCCTCGTCGTCGGCTACCTCGCACAGCCCTCGATCGGCGTGCTCGTGTCGGGACCGCTCGAGGCGTCCGGTCTGGGCGACGGCGCGGTGGAGGCGGTCTCGAGCACGATCGCCCTCGTCCTCGCGACCGTCTTCTCGATGGTCTTCGGCGAGCTGCTGCCGCAGTTCCTCGGCATCTCGGCGCCGTTGTCCACGGCGAAGGTCGTCGCCCTGCCCGTACGCGTGTTCGCCGTCATCGCGAAGCCGCTCATCGTCGTGCTCAACGGGTCGGCGAACGCCTTCCTCCGCTCGCTCGGCATCGAGCCGCAGGAGGAGCTCTCCGGCGCCCGCACGCCCCAGGAGCTCGCGAGCCTCGTGCAGCGCTCCGCCGAGGCCGGCACCCTCGACGTCACCACGGCGCGCATGCTGACGCGCTCGCTCGGCTTCGGGGAGCGCACCGCCGACGACGTCATGACCCCCCGGGTGCGCTGCACCGGCATCCACCGCGAAGAGTCCGCCGACGACGTGCTGCGCCTCTCGCGGCGCACCGGCCACTCGCGCTTCCCCGTGCTGGGCGACGACTGGGACGACATCGACGGCGTGGTCCACGTCAAGAAGGCGATGGCGGTGCCGCACGAGCGGCGCCGGGACGTGCCCGTCTCGGCGCTGATGTCCGAGCGGCTCGTCGTGCCCGAGACCATCCGGCTCGACCCGCTACTGCGCCAGCTGCGCGAGGGGGGCTTCCAGATGGCCGTCGTCGTCGACGAGTACGGCGGCACGTCCGGCATCGTCACGCTCGAGGACGTCGTCGAGGAGATCGTCGGCGAGGTGTCCGACGAGCACGACCGCAGCCGGCAGGGCGGCCGTGAGCTCGTGGACGGGTCGTGGACCGTCCCGGGTCTGTGGCGTCCCGACGAGGTGCGCGACGCCTTCGACGCCGACGTCCCCGACGGGCACACCTACGAGACGATGGGCGGCTACGTCATGCACGTGCTCGGCCGGGTGCCCGTCGTCGGTGACGTCGTCGAGCTGCCCGGGTGGCGCATCAACGTCGTCGGGATGGAGGGGCGGAGGGTCGACCGGCTCCGTTTCGTGCCCGACCCCGACTCGCTGCCGGCCGCCGAGCGCGCCGCCGGCGACGACGGCGACACGGGCGACGGCGCCGCCGGTGACCCGGCAGGAAGCGGCCCGGGCGGCGCCGCACGAGCGGGCACCCGGCATACGGCCTCCGCCGGCGAGGGGGAGCGATCGTGAACGGGCCCTGGGTCTACGTCGTCTCGCTCCTCCTGCTGCTCGGCAACGCGTTCTTCGTCGGCGCCGAGTTCGCGGCCATGGCGGTGCGCCGCTCGACGCTCGAGCCGCTCGCCGACGCCGGCAGCAAGCGCGCCGCGTCGTGCCTGCTCGCCCTCGAACGGCTCGGTTCGATGCTCGCCACCGCGCAGCTCGGCATCACCGTCTGCTCGGTGGGCCTCGGTGCGCTCGCCGAGGCGGCGCTGCACCACCTGCTCGAGCCCGTCTTCCACGCATGGGGGCTCTCCGAGGCCTGGGCGGGCGGGGTCGCCCTCGCGCTCGCGCTGCTCATCGTCAGCTACCTGCACGTCGTCGTCGGCGAGATGATCCCGAAGAACCTCGCCATCGCCGGCCCCGACCGGGCGGCGCTCGTGCTCGTGCCGCCCCTCTTCCTCATCTCGCGCACCCTGCGGCCCATCGTGCACGCGATGGAGACCGTCGCCAAGGCCCTCGTGCGGCTCTTCCGGGTCGAGCCCAAGGACGAGATCACCTCGGTCTTCACCGTCGAGGAGGTCGCCCACATCGTCGGCGAGTCACGCCGGGAGGGGCTCATCGAGGAGGAGCGCCACGGGCTCGTCGCCAAGACGCTCGAGTTCTCCGACAAGCTGGCCCGCGACGTCGCCGTCGGCGTCACCGAGCTGACGACGGTCCAGCTCGGCGCCACCCCGGCCGACATCGAGCGGCTCGTCGCGAAGCAGGGCTTCTCGCGCTACCCCGTGCGCGACGCGGCCGGCGAGATCGCGGGCTACATCCACCTCAAGGACGTGCTGTACGCCGACGACGAGCGTCACGAGCAGCCCATCCCGCCCAAGCGCATCCGGCGCCTGGCCACCGTCCGCGACGGCGACGACATCGAGGACGTCCTCGCCACGATGCAGCTGAGCGGCTCGCACCTGGCCCGGGTCATCGACGGCGACGCCGCCGTGACCGGCGTCGTCTTCCTCGAGGACGTCCTCGAGGAGCTCGTCGGCGAGGTCACCGACACGACCCAGCGCTGACGCCCGCCGGGACGGCTCGGCGGGCGTCAGCCGGTGGCGCGCGGCCACCGTGGTGATGACACCGGTCCGGGGAGGGCAGGAGGACCGGGTCACCGGCGGGGGAGTCGGTGCGGGGGAGCACGTCCAAGGGTGGGTCGTCGCGGGCTCGGCGGCAACACCCATCGGCGGGCGGGCGCCCTCCCCAAGATTTGGGGTGAAACGCCTACGTCGCCGTCCGCGCCTTGTGATAATTGCGGGACGGGAGGGGTGGCCCGCACGCGGACGTATGGGGGATTCAGATGGGTCGTGGCCTGCCCGGAGGGCACCTGGAGCATGCTGACGAGCTCGCCGGCGAGCACGTGGAGCTGCTGGCGGTCGCCGTCGTCGACGACCACCGGGCGGTGGCCGACGCGATGGCCTTCGCCGTCGAGCGAGAGGCCGGGCTCACCTGTGCCGGGGTCGCCTACTCGGCCGCCTCGGCGCTCGAGCTGCTGCAACGCGAGCACCCGGACGCGGTGCTCATGGACGTGCGGCTCGGCCACGACGACGGGATCGACCTCACGGCGGAGCTGACGAAGCGGCTGCCCGACCTGCGGGTCATCGTGCTCACCGCCCACCTCGACCAGGGCCTGATGAGCCGCGCGGCCGACGCGGGCGCGTGCGCGCTGCTGCCCAAGGACGGCTCGTGGGAGGACGTCATCGAGGCGATCCACTCCGCGTCGCGCGACGGCTTCCACGTGCACCCGAAGCTGCTCCGGGGTCTCGTCGGCTCCCAGCCGGCCCGTGGCCTGCCACCGGTCGACCTGACCTCCCGTGAGGCGGAGGTGCTGGGGCTGCTCGCCGAGGGTCGTGACGCCACCGAGATCGCCCGCAGTCTCGGCATCTCGGTGCTGACGAGCCGTGGGCACATCAAGAGCGTGCTCGCGAAGCTCGGTGCCCACTCACAGCTCGAGGCCGTGGTCACGGCGAGCCGCCTGGGGATGGTGAGCCTCCGAGGGGCTGGCTGACGTGGCGCTGGTGCGCTCGGCCGACCCCCTGCCGGGTGGCGTCACGCGATCCGCGCTGCGGCGCTTCCTCCTCTGGACGCTGGCCGCGCTCGCGCTCGTCGGACTCGGCACGGTGCTGCTGGCCCGTCCTCTCGCGTCGCAGATCGCCCTGCGCGACGCCACGGTGCGCGGCTCGGGGCTGGCGCGTTACGTCGTGGCTCCCCTGGTGGACCGGCGAGTGCGGGCCGGTGACCCCGGTCCCACGTCGACGCTGGCCTACCTGCTGCAGAACCGGATGCGCGACGGCTCGATCGTGCACGCGAAGATCTGGACCGCGGAGGGGCGGGTGCTCTGGGCCGACGAGGCGCAGCTCATCGGCAAGACCTTCCCGCTCGACGAGGACGTCGCCGAGCTCTTCGGCACCGAGAACGTCACCTCGGCCGTGTCGGACCTGTCCAAGGCCGAGAACGCCGACGAGCGTGCCAGCGGCGAGCTCCTCGAGGTGTATGCCGGTCTCCACGACGCGGAGGGGGTTCCCCTCGTCTTCGAGTCCTACTGGACCGCCGACCCCGTGCACGAGGACGAGTCGGCCCTCCTCGGACGGCTGGCGTTGCTGGGCCTCGGGTCGCTGCTGCTCTTCGCCGTGATGGTGCTCCCGCTCGCCGTGTCGTTGGCCCGGAGGGTCGAACGCGGCGAGGCCGACCGCAGCAGGATGCTGCGCCACGCGCTGTCGGCGTCGGACCTCGAGCGCCGCCGCATCGCGGACGACCTGCACGACGGGGTGCTGCAGAACCTCGCGGGTTTCGGCTACCTCATGGGCTCGCTCGTCGACGACCTGCCGCCGGAGGCGACCCGGGCCCGCACCATCGTCGGCGACCTCTCGAGCGGTCTCAAGCGCGATGCCGAGGGGCTGCGCTCGCTCATGACCGACATCTACCCGGCCGACCTCGCCGAGGGCGGCCTGGTGCCGGCCGTCGACCGGCTCGCCGACCAGGCGCGCGCCGCGGGCCTCGCCGTCGAGATCGACCTCGACCCGGCGGTCGCCGCATCCGGCCTCCCCATGGCCCAGGTCGTCTACCGCTCGATCCGGGAGGGGCTGCGCAACGTCCTCAAGCACGCCGACGCGTCAACGGTCCTGCTCCGGGCACGGGTCGTCGCCGACCAGGTCGTCGTCAGCGTGCGCGACGACGGCGTCGGCCCGCGCGATGCGCGGGGCCTCGCACCGCGGGGGGCCGACAGGGGTTCCGGGCAGGGGCACGTCGGCCTGCACCTGCTGAGGGACACGGTGCGCGACCTCGGCGGGGACCTCGTGCTCAGTGCACCGGACGGCGGGGGAGCCCTCCTCACCGTCACGGTCCCCAGGGCGTTCGCCGACTCCTGGGTCGGCACCGCCGCCGTCAGCGGTCGTTCCGGTCGGCCCAGCCGAGGTAGGCCGCGCCGCGCGGCGAGAGCTCGTATCCGACCTCGTGGCTGATGGTGAGCCCCAGTGTCTTCAGCTTGCGGATGTCGACCTTCATCGGCAGCAGCTCGCAGCCACGGAGTGCAGCCAGCTCCTTCGAGACCACCCGAGGGTTGTCGCGGATCCACTCGAGGATGTCGCGGGTCCAGGCGCCACTCGGTCGCGCATCGAGCCGAGCGAGCCTGGTCGCGATCTCCTGTAGCTCATGGTCGTCGGGCACCTTCTCGCGCAACGCTATTCGTGGGTCCTCGCCGGCCCAGCTCAGCCGTATGCGGTAGACCTTGTCGCCGCCGCGGCCACCGCGGGCGGACGGCTTGCGGTCGGTCGGGGTCAGGGCCTTCTGCAGCGCCGCGAGGCTCTTGACGCCCGCCTTGCGAGCGTCGCGCTCGGTCAGCTTCGCGGGGTCGCGCACCTGGCTCACCGCGTCGAACCGCACCAGCCCGGCCGGTGTGAGCTGCAGCCCGCCCACCTTGACCCGTGGCACGTCCCAGCGCCGGAAGGCCTGCGTCACGGTGCCCGCGCGGATGGCTTCGGCGACCGGCTTCGAGATGAGCACGCCCCATCGTGGCACCGGATCTCATCGTTCGGTGCCCCCGGCAGGACTCCGGTTCCGTCCTCGTTCCTCGGAAGGCACCTCCTCGAATCCGTCGGGGGCACAAAACGGGAAGAGGCTGATCCGAGTGACGCTTCGCGTCTTCAGACCAGCCTCTTCCGGTGTGGTGCCCCCGGCAGGATTCGAACCTGCGCTCCCGCCTCCGGAGGGCGGTGCTCTATCCCCTGAGCTACGGGGGCGATGCGCACTTTCGTGCGCCCGGTGAGATTAGCAGCCGAGGCGACCGATCGCTGAATGCACCCCCGAGGCAGAGCCCGTCACGCGGCCCCGGGTGCCGCTCCGGGTGGCCCGACGCCCACTCGTAGACTCGCCGCCATGACGCCGGAGCAGCTGCGTGCCCTCCTCGAGCAGGTCGCCGCGGAGGCGGCGAGGAGCGGGGAGCTGCCCGAGAGCGCCGCAGGCGGCCTGCCCGACGGCGCGATCTTCCGGCCGACCGACACCCGGGCGGCAGGGGTCGTGGCCGACTGGGTGACGCCCGTGGCGCAGCGGTGGGCGCCGCGCCTGGGTCTCGGCGCCCGTGACCTGGCCCGAGTGCTCGCGCAGGGGCTCACCCTGCAGAAGCCGGTGGCTGCGGTGGAGGTCGCGCCGAGCGGCCTCATCGCGGTGACGCTCGAGGACGCCCCGCGGTCGGCCATCGTCGAGCACGTCCTGGAGCACCAGGACGCGTACGCCCTCGGGGGAGCGGTGCTGCCCGTTCCCGCGGAGGTGCCCGGCAGCAGGCCGCCAGGTGACCCGGTCCTCGGTGCGCAGCTGGCGCACGCCCGACTCTGCCGACTCATCCGCAACGCCGAGGCCGCCGGCGTCGAGCGCCGCGCGTCGGCCCGCGTCGAGCGGCTGACCCACGTGGTCGAGCGGCACCTGCTCGTGGCGCTCGCCGACCTGCCCCAGCGGCTCGACACCCATGCCGGCGACCCGGCGCAGCAGCGTCGGGCCGTGACCGACCTCGCCGACCTCGCCGACGGGTGGGACCACCCCCTCCGGCCGGCGGTCGTCGGGGAGCCCGTGCGGTCCGTCCACGCCGCCCGGCTGCTGCTCGCCGACGCCGTCCGCGTCGTCTTGCGCAATGGACTCGCACGACTGGGGGCCGCGGCCCCCGAGAGGATGTAGGAATGCGCGCACACGAAGCCGGAGCGCTGCACGCCGAGGGCTATCGCGGCCCCGCGTGGCTCCAGACCCCCGTCGACGTCAACGCCCTCGTGCCCTCGCTCTGGGCGACCTCCGTCGGACGTGGCTCCGACGGCGCCCTGACGGTCGGGGGAGTGAGCGTCGCCGACCTCGCGCGCGAGTTCGGCACGCCGGCATACGTCATCGACGAAGACGACTTCCGTTCCCGCGCAAGGGATTTCAAGCAGACGTATGCCGAGGTGTTCGACAGCCTCTCCGGCGGCGCCGACGTGTTCTACGCCGGCAAGGCGTTCCTCTGCACCGAGGTGGCGCGGTGGATCCTCGACGAGGGGCTGAGCCTCGACGTCTGCACCGGGGGTGAGCTCGCCGTCGCGATGCGCGCCGGCGTGCCTGGCGAGCGCATCGGCCTGCACGGCAACAACAAGAGCCTCGCAGAGATCCGCACCGCCCTCGATTACGGCGTTGGCCGCATCGTCATCGACTCGTTCGACGAGATCGACCGCGTGGCCGCGGTCGCCACCGAGCTGGGCGTCGTCGCCCCGGTCCTCATCCGCGTCACCGTGGGCGTCGAGGCCCACACCCACGAGTTCATCGCGACGGCCCACGAGGACCAGAAGTTCGGGCTGTCGCTCTCGGGCGGGCACGCCTTCGAGGCGGCTCGGCGCATCCTGGCCCGTCCCGAGTCGCTGCGGCTGCTCGGACTGCACAGCCACATCGGGTCGCAGATCTTCGACACGTCCGGCTTCGAGGTCTCGGCCCGTCGCATCGTCGGCCTGCACACGCAGATCGCCCGCGAGCTCGGCACCGAGCTGCCCGAGCTCGACCTCGGCGGCGGCTTCGGCATCGCCTACACGACCGAGCACGACCCGCTGCCGCCGAAGAACCTCGCCGCGGGCATGGCCGAGATCATCGAGCGCGAGTGCCGGGCCGACGGCGTCGCCGTGCCGCGCATCTCGGTCGAGCCGGGCCGCGCCATCGCCGGGCCCAGCACCTTCACCCTCTACGAGGTGGGCACCGTCAAGCCGGTCGACCTCGACGGCGGGGCCCAGCGCGTCTACGTCTCGGTCGACGGCGGCATGAGCGACAACGTGCGCACCGCCCTCTACGACGCCAACTACTCGTGCACCCTCGCGAACCGTGCCTCGACGGCAGACCCGGTTCTCGCGAGGGTCGTCGGCAAGCACTGCGAGAGCGGCGACATCGTCGTCAAGGACGAGTTCCTG
The DNA here is from genome assembly GCF_054783315.1 of Terrabacter koreensis. NCBI lineage: Bacteria > Bacillati > Actinomycetota > Actinomycetes > Micrococcales > Intrasporangiaceae > Terrabacter > Terrabacter koreensis. The sequence continues at coordinate 1,014,832 of NZ_BAAGQU010000004.1, forward strand.
CCGGCCGACGTGAGCGCCGGTGACCTCGTGGCCGTGCCCGGCACGGGGGCCTACTGCCGGTCGCTGTCGAGCCAGTACAACCACACGCCGCGCCCCCCGGTCGTCGCGGTGCGCGACGGCGTGGCGCGCGTCATCGTGAGGCGCGAGACCATCGACGACCTGCTCGCGCTCGACGTCTGATGACACCGCAGATCCTGCACCGGGCATGTCCGGATCGCGAAACAATGGCCGTCCAGATCCCGGACAGGCGGCAGGATTCGCACCGTGGACAGTCCTGTGAGTGACCCTCGGCCGTTGCGCGTCGCCCTGCTCGGAGCCGGCGTCGTCGGTGGAGCCGTGGCCCGACTGCTCACAGAGCACGCCGACGACATGGCCGCCCGCGTCGGTGCGCCGCTCGAGATCGTCGGCATCGCCGTGCGGCGGGCCGGGCGCGACCGCTCGGACCTCGGGGTCGACCCGTCGCTCTTCACGACCGACGCCGACGACCTCGTGACGCGGGCCGACGTCGTCGTCGAGGTGATCGGCGGCATCGAGCCCGCCCGCTCGCTCATCCTGCGCGCCATGGACCACGGGGCCTCCGTCGTCACCGCCAACAAGGCGCTGCTCGCCGAGGACGGCCCGGCGCTCTACACCGCCGCCGCCGAGAAGGGCGTCGACCTCTACTACGAGGCCGCGGTCGCCGGCGCGATCCCGCTGCTGCGTCCGCTGCGCGAGTCGCTGGCGGGCGACGAGGTGCGCAAGGTCCTCGGCATCGTCAACGGCACGACGAACTACGTCCTCGACAAGATGGACACCACAGGCGCCGGCTTCTCCGACGCCGTGGAGCAGGCCCAGGCGCTGGGCTACGCCGAGGCCGACCCCACCGCCGACGTCGAGGGCTTCGACGCTGCCGCCAAGGCCGCGATCCTGGCCTCGCTCGCCTTCCACACCCGGGTCTCGGGCACCGACGTCTACCGCGAGGGGATCACCGAGGTGTCGGCGGCCGACGTCGCCGCGGCCCGCGAGATGGACGCCGTCGTCAAGCTGCTCGCCATCTGCGAGCGCGGCGAGCGAGGCGTCAGCGTACGCGTGCACCCGGCGATGATCCCGCGCTCGCACCCGCTCGCGGGGGTCCGCGAGGCCTTCAACGCCGTCTTCGTCGAGGCCGACGCCGCCGGTGAGCTGATGTTCTACGGCAAGGGCGCCGGTGGCGACCCCACCGCCTCCGCGGTGCTCGGCGACCTCGTCGCCGTCGCCCGCCACCGCGTCGGCGGGGGTCTGGGGCCGGGGGAGTCGAGCTACGCCGACCTGCCCGTCCTCACCATGGGCGACGCCGAGACGAGGTACCACATCAGCCTCGACGTCGAGGACCGCTCCGGTGTGCTCGCGCAGGTCGCCGCAGCCTTCGCCGACCACGACGTGTCCATCGAGACCGTCCGCCAGCAGCTCGTGGCGGCGTCCGAGGGCGAGTCCGCCCGGGCCAACCTCATCATCGTCACCCACACCGCGACCGACGCGGCCCTCTCGTCCACGGTCGAGCGCCTGCGCACGCTCGACGTCGTCCGTGGCGTCAACTCCGTGATGCGCGTGGAAGGTTCGTGATGGCCCACCAGTGGCGCGGAGTCATCCGCGAGTACGCCGACCGGCTCCCGATGCTCGAGGGTGGGCCGGTCGTCACGCTCCACGAGGGCGGCACGCCCCTCATCCACGCCGAGAAGCTCTCCGAGCGCGTCGGCGCCGAGGTGCACCTCAAGTACGAAGGCCTCAACCCGACGGGCTCGTTCAAGGACCGCGGCATGACGACGGCCATCAGCGTCGCTGCCCGAAAGGGCGCGAAGGCCGTCATCTGCGCGAGCACGGGCAACACGTCGGCGTCGGCGGCGGCATACGCGACGAAGGCCGGCATGGCCTGCGGGGTCCTCGTGCCCGACGGCAAGATCGCGATGGGCAAGCTGAGCCAGGCCATCGCCCACGGAGCCACGCTGCTGCAGGTCGACGGCAACTTCGACGACTGCCTGACGCTCGCGCGCAAGCTCGCCGAGGCCTATCCGGTCGAGCTGGTCAACTCGGTCAACCCGGCCCGCATCGAGGGCCAGAAGACCGCGAGCTTCGAGGTCGTCGACGCCCTGGGCGACGCCCCCGACATCCACTGCCTGCCGGTCGGCAACGCCGGCAACATCACGGCGTACTGGCGCGGCTACCGCGAGTACCTCGCGTCGCCGGTGACCGACGCGCCTGCGGGCCCGGCGACCCACCTCCCTGCGATGTGGGGCTTCCAGGCCGCCGGCGCCGCCCCCATCGTGCTGGGTCACCCGGTCGACCACCCCGAGACCATCGCCACGGCCATCCGCATCGGCAACCCGGCGTCGTGGGAGCAGGCGGTCGCGGCCCGCGACGAGTCCGAAGGCCGCATCGACGCCGTCACCGACGAGCAGATCCTCGAGGCCCACCGCTACCTCTCGTCCGAGGAGGGCGTCTTCGTCGAGCCCGGCTCGGCCGCCTCGGTGGCCGGTCTGCTCGCCTGCCACGCGGCCGGCCTCGTGCCGTCCGGCGCGCGCATCGTGTGCACGGTCACGGGGCACGGCCTCAAGGACCCCCAGTGGGCGCTGCGCACCGCCGACGGCAGCGACGTCGTGCCCACCCGGGTCAGCGTCGACGCCTTCAGCGCCGCGCAGGCGCTCGGCCTCGAGGGCTGAGCGCGTGAGCCGGGTGCCCGCGGGGCGGTCCGTGCACGTCCGGGTGCCGGCGAGCAGCGCCAACCTCGGCCCGGGCTTCGACTCCGTCGGTCTGGCGCTCGGCCTCTGGGACGACTACGTCGTGACGACGTCCGACGAGCCCGGCCTCGTCATCGAGGTGACGGGCGAGGGCGCCGCCGACGTGCCCACCGACGAGCGCCACCTGGTGCACGCCACCATGCAGCACACCTGGCACGCGTTGGGAGTCGAGCCGCCGTCCGGGCTGCGCATCGTCGCCGTGAACGGCGTGCCGCACAGCCGGGGACTCGGGTCGTCCGCCACGGCGATCGTCGCGGGGGTCGTTGCCGCGCAGGCACTCTCGCTCGGGGTCACCCCCGATGTCACTGAGCCGGGTGACGCCGAGCCGTATGCCGGCTGGCCGGCTGCCGGTGACGAGGTGCCCATCGACCTCGGGCTGGCGACGCACCTCTCGAGCGAGCTCGAGGGGCACCCCGACAACGCCTCGGCGAGCGCCCTCGGCGGCCTCACCGTGAGCTGGATGCCTGACGACAGCGGCCACGACCACGGCGAGCGCACCGTCACGGCGCGCATCGAGCCGCACCCCGACGTCGAGGTCGTCGTGTTCGTCCCCGAGACCCAGCTGGCCACCCGCACGGCCCGCGCCGTGCTGCCCGCCACGGTGCCGCTCGCTGCAGCTGCCGCGGGAGCGGGCAGAGCGGCGCTGCTCGTGCACGCGCTGACGGCGGACCCGTCCCACCTGCACGCGGCCACGCGCGACTGGTTGCACCAGGAGGCGCGCCGCCCGTCCTATCCCGACACCATGGAGCTCGTCGACCAGCTGCGCTCGCAGGGGCACGCGGCCGTCGTCTCGGGCGCAGGCCCCAGCGTCCTCGTGCTCACGACGCGCGACGCTGCCGCGAGCGTGCAGGCGGGCCGGCTCGCGCCGCACTGGGAGCGGCTGACCCCGGGCGTGCCCAGCCACGGCGCCACCGTCAGCGCCTGCTGAGAGCGCCCGAGCGAAGACACACCGGGCAACCGCCCGGTCGGCGGAACGGTCGGATGGTATTCTTGGCGCGCACCACAGCCGCGACACTCGCAGGACGGTGCATCACCCCCACGCTGAGGCGAAGTCACCTGCCTCTGGGCGCGTTCTGCGCCGAAGTGGATCTCAGACGACCAGGTCACCTGGTCCAGCTCCGGCCCGCACTGTCTCCCGGGCCGCAAACGAGGGGGAAGGATCCTTCGTGTCAGAAACAACCACCCGTCCGGTGTCCGGTCTGTCGGCCATGAAGCTGGACGAGCTCAAGGGCGTCGCGTCCTCGATGGGCATCACCGGCACGACGAAGATGCGCAAGAGCGACCTCGTCGAGGCCATCAAGGCCCGGCAGGCAGGCGGCTCGTCGGCCCCGGCGGCCACCGCCCCCGCAGCTGCGAAGACCGAGACGTCCGACGGCGCTGCGCCGGCCCGCACGTCTCGTCGCGTGAGCCGCCCGGCCGGCTCGTCCGGCCAGGCCGAGAAGACGAGCGAGACGACCGAGACGGCCGAGACGGCGCACCGGGCGGAACCGGCCGCACGCCGCACCGACGCTGACCAGGCGGCCGCTCCCGCCGACTCGTCCGCCGGCACCGACACCGGCACCGACACCCGCACGTCCCACGACGGGGCCGCCGGTAGCGCCGGCACGAGCGGCGAAGGCGAGCACGACGACCGGGGCAACCGACAGCGCGGCCGCGGCCAGCAGTCCGACCGCCAGTCCGAGCGCCAGTCCGACCGTCAGTCCGAGCGCCGCGAAGACCGTTCCAGCCGGCAGTCCGATCGCCAGCAGGATCGGCAGCAGGGCAGCCGCGCCGAGCGCCAGAACGAGCGCGGCCAGCAGCAGGACCGTCAGCAGGCACGCCAGCAGGACCGCCAGCAGGACCGCCAGCAGGACCAGGGCGACCGCCAGCACGAGATGCGACAGGGCGACAACCGGCAGGGCGACAACCGGCAGGGCGACAACCGGCAGGGCGACAACCGGCAGCAGGACTACCGCCAGGGCGACACCCGCGGTCAGCAGTCGCACTTCGACGACGACGCCGGTGGCAGCCGTCGCAGCCGCAACCGCCAGCGCAGCCGCGACCGCAAGCGGGGCCGTGGCCGCGAGGGTGGCCAGGACTGGAACGACGCCGAGCTGCAGGTCGGCGACGACGACGTCCTCGTGCCCGTCGGCGGCATCCTCGACGTGCTCGACAACTACGCCTTCGTGCGCACGTCGGGCTACCTCGCCGGCCCCAACGACGTCTACGTGCCGCTCGGCATGGTCAAGAAGAACGGCCTGCGCAAGGGCGACGCCGTCACCGGAGCCGTCAAGGCGCTGCGCGACGGCGAGCAGCCGTCGGGCAACGTGGGACGCCAGAAGTTCAACGCCCTCGTGCGCCTCGACACGGTCAACGGCACCACGCCGGAGGAGGCCGCCAAGCGCGTCGAGTTCGGCAAGCTGACGCCGCTCTACCCGCAGCAGCGCCTGCGCCTCGAGACCGAGCCGAACGTGCTGACGACGCGCATCATCGACCTCGTCGCCCCCATCGGCAAGGGCCAGCGCGGGCTCATCGTCGCCCCGGCCAAGGCCGGCAAGACGATGATCATGCAGACCCTCGCCAACGCGATCACGACGAACAACCCCGAGTGCCACCTCATGGTCGTCCTCGTCGACGAGCGCCCCGAGGAGGTCACCGACATGCAGCGGGCCGTCAAGGGCGAGGTCATCTCCTCGACCTTCGACCGCCCGGCGGAGGACCACACGACGGTCGCCGAGCTCGCCATCGAGCGGGCCAAGCGTCTCGTCGAGCTGGGCCACGACGTCGTCGTGCTGCTCGACTCGATCACCAAGCTCGGTCGCGCCTACAACCTGGCGGCGCCGGCGAGCGGTCGCATCCTCTCTGGTGGTGTCGACTCCGCTGCGCTCTACCCTCCGAAGAAGTTCTTCGGCGCGGCGCGCAACATCGAGAACGGTGGCTCGCTCACCATCCTCGCGACCGCGCTCGTCGAGACCGGCTCGAAGATGGACGAGGTGATCTTCGAGGAGTTCAAGGGCACGGGCAACATGGAGCTGCGCCTCAGCCGCGACCTGGCCAACCGCCGCATCTTCCCCGCTGTCGACATCAACAGCTCCGGCACGCGCCGCGAGGAGATCCTGCTCGCGAGCGAGGAGCTGAAGATCATGTGGAAGCTGCGCCGGGTGCTCGGTGGCCTCGACGCGCAGCAGGCGATCGAGCTGCTCATCGACCGCCTGAAGAAGACGCGGACGAACTACGAGTTCCTGACGCAGGTCCAGCAGACGAGCGGGTCGAAGCTCGACGACGTGTCCTGACGCGCGTCCTGCAGCGACGTCCGCGCGACGTCGCGCCGGGAGGGGAGTGGCGCCTGACAGCACCGCTCCCCTTCGGCGTTTCGTGGCCCATTCGGGTGATTTGTTCCTAAAATGGTGATCCATACCCGAACGTCTCCATGGAGTGCCATGTCTGCGCCTGCCGGCGATCCCGATGCCAGTTCCGTCCGCGTCCTGGTTGCCGACGACGACGCAGACATCCGCGACCTCGTCGAGTTCAAGCTGACCCAGGCCGGGTATGCCGTCGAGGCCGTCCCGGACGGCATCAGCGCCTGGGAGGCGTTCGCCGCCAACCCGCCCCAGCTGGCGGTGCTCGACGTGATGATGCCGGGTCTGTCGGGCATCGACGTGCTGCGCAAGATCCGCGAGAGCGAGCACGCGTCCGTGCCGGTCCTGCTCCTGAGTGCCAAATCGCGCGACTCCGACGTCGACACCGGCTTCGCCGTCGGCGCCGACGACTACGTCATCAAGCCGTTCAGCCCGCGCGAGCTCCTGCACCGCGTCAACGGCATGCTCGCCCGGGCGCGGTGAACCGCCCGATGCCCAGTGGGCGGGCGACCGCGTCGAACGGCGCCATGTCGTGATCGTCGGCGGTGCCCTGCTCCTCGGCGCGACGATCGCCGTCCTCGGCGGCTGCCTGCTGCTCGTCCTGGCCGTGGTCACGGTGCGCTCCAGGCGTCGCAGCCGCAACCAGCGCGACCAGATGCTCCTGTCCCCTCTGCGCGTGCCGCTCATCACCGTGGCGTCTGGTGAGGACGACGACGGGTCCGCGGCCGAGCAGCTCACGTGGGCCACAGGTGTCACGCGCACGGTGCTCGACAGCAACATCGTCGAGCTCCTGACCAAGATCCGCGGCGGCCCCGGCGACCAGCTCATCCGGGTGCTCGAGGTGCACGGCGCCGTCGACGCGGCCGTCTCCGACCTGACCCACCGGTCGTCGGTCCGACGAGCCCGGGCCGCGCAGCTGCTGGGCCTCGCGCGCGCCGACCACACCGTCCCGCTGCTGGTCGAGGCCCTGAGCGACGAGTCGGTCGAGGTGCGCAACAGCGCCGCCTACGCGCTGGGCCTCATCGGCGACCCGAGCGCGGCCGGCGCCGTGCTGGCGGCGATCGGCGCCCCCGACCGTGGTCTGCCCGCGGCCACGGCGGCCGAGGCGCTCCAGTCGATGGGCGTCAGCATCTCCGAGGTCCTGCGCGAGGGCATGCGTGACGACAACGCCCGCACCCGCATGGTCGCGGCCCACCTCAGCGGCGAGCGGAGCTTCACCCGCGGGCTGCCCGAGCTGCGGCACCTGCTCGACCACGACACCGACCTCACCGTCCGCGAGACCGCCGCGACGGCGATCGGCCGGCTGGGGCGCGACGAGGACGCCGCCGTGCTGTCCCGTCACACGGTGCCCACCGAACCCCTCTCGCTCCGCCGTGCGTGTGTCCACGCGCTCGGCGAGCTGGGCGACGACACCGCCGTCCCCACCCTCGCCGCCCTGCTCGACGACCCCGACCCGCGTCTCGCCGAGCTCGCCGCGAGCGCCCTGCTCGTGCTCGGACCCGGCGGCGGTGCAGCACTCGCCGGCCACGAGGACGACCCCGCGGTGCGCACCGCCCGGCTCATGGCCAGTCTGCAGAAGGCGAACGCATGAGCTGGGACGGTTTCACCGAGGGGCTGCGGTCCTTCGTCGTGTGGGTCATGGACGTCTCGAGCGTCCCCATCATCATCTACTTCGTGCTCATCAACTCCTCGTTGCTGCTGCTGATCGGGCTCGCCTACCTCGAGTTCCGAGCCCAGCAGCGGCGGCGTGCCACGGCCCTCACGTGGCAGGGCGCCGGGATGGCCCCGGGCGTCTCGCTGCTCGTGCCGGCCTACAACGAGGAGGCCGGCATCGTCACGGCGGTCAAGTCGTTCCTCACCCTGCGCTACCCGCGCCACGAGGTCGTCGTCGTCGACGACGGCAGCAGCGACCAGACGTTCGCGCGCCTCGAGGAGGCGTTCGACCTCGTCCAGGTGCCTCGTGAGCTGCCCGCCGAGGTGCCCATCCGGGCCAGGGTGCTCGGCATCTGGGTGCCTCGCGACGGACGCACGCGCCTCGTCGTGGTCCGCAAGGAGAACTCCGGTCGGTCCGAGGCCATCAACGTCGCCATCAACGCCGCGAGCGAGCCGCTCGTCGCGATGATCGACGGCGACTCGATCCTCGAGCCCGACGGCCTGCTCCACGTGACGCGGCCGTTCGCCGACGACCCGACCCGCATGGTCGCGACCGGTGGCGCCATCCGTCCCGTCAACGGCAGCCGCGTCGTCTCGGGCCGCATCGTGCGCGTCGAGATGCCCCAGACCTGGATCCCGCGGATCCAGCTCGTCGAGTACCTCCGGGCCTTCCTCCTGGGCCGCACCGGCTGGTCACGCCTCGGCGGCCTCATCCTCATCAGCGGCGCCTTCGGGCTCTTCCGCCGCGACGTCGTCGTCGAGGTCGGCGGCCTCGACCCGGGCAGCATCGGCGAGGACTTCGAGCTCGTCATGCGCATCCACAAGCGCATGCGCGACGAGGGCCGCGACTACAAGGTGGAGTTCGTGCCCGAGCCGGTCTCCTGGACCGAGGTCCCGGTCACGGCCAAGGTGCTGCGCAACCAGCGCCGTCGCTGGCACCGCGGCCTCTGGGAGACCCTCTGGGCCTACCGCAGCATGCTGTTCCGGCCGAAGTACGGCCGCATCGGATCCGTGGCCCTGCCGTACTACTGGCTCTTCGAGCTCATCGCCCCGCTCCTCGAGCTCTTCGGCATCCTCATCGTGCCCCTGGCGCTGCTGCTGGGTGTCGTCAACGTGCCGTTCGCGATCCTCTTCCTCGTCCTCGCCTACGGGTATGCCGTGCTCGTCACCCTGGCGGCGATGGTCGTCGACGAGTGGGCCTTCCACAAGCACGACCGCTGGCGCGCGATCTGGCAGACGGTCGCCGCCTCGGTGCTCGAGAACATCGGCTACCGGCAGCTCACGGTGTGGTGGCGTCTCGAGGGCTGGTGGTCGAGCCTGCGCGGCAAGAAGCACGTCTGGGGCGTCATGACCCGCACCGGCTTCGACGAGGAAGCCGCGTGAGCGGCGGCCTACCGGCCGTCTCGAGGCGTTCGGTGGGCAGCCAGATCCGGGTGCTCATCGGGATCCTGGTCATCCTCGTCCCGCTGAGCGCCGTCGTCTCGGTCGCCACGATCCACTCGCAGAGCGCCGCCGTGCGCGCGCTCACCCTGGCACTCGGACCCGCGTCCGAGGCCAACAGCTCCGTGGTCCTCGACATGACGCGCGCCGAGGGGGCCTGGCGCCAGGCCGTCGTCGAGGCACCCGCCCCCGTCGACCCGCTGTCGCTGCAGGCGCGCATCGACGACGAGCTCGACCGCGTCGAGCGGGGCACCCAGAGCACCGAGCTCGCAGCCGCCGACCGGGCCCGCTACGCCACGCTCCTCGGGGCCGAGCGGGCGACCGTCGACGAGTGGTTCGCAGCCGCGAAGGCCTCTCTCGCCGGGGCGCCGAGCAGCGCGTCGGGCTCGCCGGCGGTCGACCCCGCTGCTCGCACCCGCGCCGAGACGGCATACGCCCGGTTCGGCCAGGCCAGCGCCAGCCTCGGCGACACCATCCGCGCCCACCGCAACGCCGCCCGCGTCGACTCCCGCGAGGCCACGGGCATCACGTCGGGCGTCATCATCGCCGCGGCGGCCCTCGTGCTCATCGTGCTGGTCGCGGCCGGCTTCGGCATGGACCGCGCAGTCGGCCGCCCCCTGGCCAGGCTGCGCGAGGTCGTGCGCCGCCAGGCCGAGGAGGACGTCATCGCCATGGCCAACCAGGAGGAGGGGGCGCTCGAGGTGCGCATGCTGGCGCGCGACTTCAACGACCTCACGCGCGCCAACGCGCGCCTCGTCGACCAGCAGGCGGCCGTGCTCGAGATGCAGGAGCTCGTCCTCGACGTCGGCCGGGGCGCCCGCGGGGCGGCCGACGTGCGCGAGGCGCTCCAGCGCGTCACCTCGAAGCTCGGCGCGGGGCTGGGGGCCGACCGCGTGCTGCTCTACACGCTCGCCGACGACGGGCAGTCCATCGAGGACCGCCTCCAGTGGCACACGGACGACCTGCCCGACCTCCCGCCGCTGCCGCGCTCGCTCGCGCAGCAGGTGGGGGCCGTCAACGACGAGCTGCGACGCGACGCCGGCTTCTTCGACCTCGGTGACCTGCTCGCCCACGGGGCGTACGCCGACGAGCGGGTCCGCGCCTTCCACCGGGCCACAGGTGCGCTCTCGCTCCTCATGCTGCCCGTCGGCACGGGCGGGCGCGGCCTCGGCATCATGGCCGTGCTCATGGTGAACGCCCCGAGGCGCTGGCACCGGCACGAGATCCAGGCCGCGCAGCAGTGCGCCGCCATCGCCGCCCAGTCCATCGTGTCGCTGCGCCTCTCGCAGATGCAGGACGAGCAGGTGCAGCGGCTCACCGAGCTCGACCGCCAGAAGACCGACTTCATGGCGACCGTGAGCCACGAGCTGCGCACGCCCCTCACCTCGATCAGCGGCTACCTCGAGCTGCTCGTCGACGGCGACTTCGGCGAGGTCTCCGACGGCCAGCACGTCGCCCTCGACATCATCGGTCGCAACGCGACCCGCCTGCGGGGTCTCATCGAGGACCTCCTCGTGCTCAACAAGATCGAGATCAGCGGGCTGCAGGCGATCGCCGAGGAGGTCGCCGTGCGCGATCTGCTGCGCACCGTCACCGAGACGATGGAGCCGGTCGCGGCGGCCTCCGGCGTGCGGCTGATCTGCCCCGTGGTGCCCGACGACCTCGTCGTCAAGGTCGACCGGGGCCAGGTCGAGCGCGCCCTCATCAACCTCGGCTCCAACGCGGTGAAGTTCACTCCCGAGGGCGGTGAGGTGGTGCTCACCGCCGAGCGCTCCGGCGGCTCGACCATCATCTCGGTGCACGACACCGGCATCGGCATCCCGGCGGCCGACCTCGCCCGCCTGTCCGAGCGGTTCTTCCGCGCGGGCAACGCGACCGCGGCCGCCATCCCCGGCACCGGCCTCGGCCTCGCGATCGTGCGGGCCATCGTCGAGGGCCACGGTGGCGAGCTCGTCATCGCGTCCGTCGAGGGCGAGGGCTCGACGATGCAGGTCGTGCTCCCGGTGGCCCAGCCGGCAGGGGTCATGGCCTAGCACCCGACGGGAATGCCCGCCTCCCCAGGCGCGTTTGGGAGGAGGTGCGCCTTTCTGGCACACTCTTCCTTTGGACCGGTTCACGGCCGAGCGACCCACCACGGTGGCGAGCGACGACACCGACCCGGCCGACTACCTCGAGGAGACGACGTTGAAGAAGGACCTTCACCCCGACTACGTGGAGACCACGGTCACCTGCACCTGTGGCAACACGTTCACCACCCGCAGCACCGAGAAGTCCGGCAAGATCTCTGCCGACGTGTGCTCGCAGTGCCACCCGTTCTACACGGGGAAGCAGAAGATCCTCGACACCGGTGGCCGCGTGGCCCGGTTCGAGGCCCGTTACGGCAAGAAGGCCGCCAAGTAGGTCTCCCGCACGCCGGCTCCCACGACTTCGGTCGTCGGGGGCCGGCGTTCGTTTTCCCCTCCTCCCCGACCTGACGTCCCCTGACGCCGGCTCCGACCGAAGGACCCCACAGTGCTGGACTCCGTGCAGTCGATCCTCGACGAGTACGCCGAGCTCGAGTCCCGGCTCGCCGACCCGGCCGTCCACAGCGACCAGGACCTCGTGCGCACCTTCAACAAGAGGTATGCCGCCCTGGCCCCAACCGTCGCTGCGGCTCGTGAGTGGACCGCGGCCGGCGACGACCTCGCGGCAGCGCGTGAGCTCGGCGCCGAGGACGCGTCGTTCGCGGCTGAGGTGCCGGCGCTCGAGGCCCGCCTCGCCGACGCCGAAGAGCACCTGCGGCGGATGCTCGTGCCCCGCGACCCCGACGACGACCGCGACGTCATCCTCGAGGTCAAGGCGGGGGAGGGCGGTGACGAGTCGGCCCTCTTCGCCGGCGACCTGCTGCGGATGTACCTGCGCTACGCCGAGCAGCGGGGCTGGAAGACGGCCATCGAGGACGCCACCGAGAGCGACCTCGGCGGCTACAAGGACGTGCGCGTCTCGGTCAGGGCCAAGGGCACGCCCGGTCTCGGCGAGGCCCCCTGGGCGCGCCTCAAGTACGAGGGCGGCGTCCACCGCGTACAGCGCGTGCCCGTCACCGAGAGCCAGGGCCGCATCCACACCTCCGCGGCCGGCGTGCTCGTCATGCCCGAGGCCGAGGAGGTCGAGGTGACGATCGACCCCAACGACCTGCGCATCGACGTCTACCGGTCGAGCGGCCCGGGTGGGCAGAGCGTCAACACGACCGACTCGGCCGTGCGCATCACGCACGTGCCCACCGGCCTCGTCGTCTCGTGCCAGAACGAGAAGTCGCAGCTGCAGAACAAGGAGGCCGCGATGCGCGTGCTCCGGGCCCGCCTGCACCAGATCGCCCAGGACGAAGCCGACGCCGAGGCGTCCGCGGCCCGCCGCTCGCAGGTGCGCACCGTCGACCGCTCCGAGCGCATCCGCACCTACAACTTCCCCGAGAACCGCATCTCCGACCACCGCACCGGCTACAAGTCCTACAACCTCGACGCCGTGCTCGACGGCGACCTCGACCCGGTGGTGCAGTCCGCCCTCGACGCCGACGAGGCGGCCAAGCTCGCAGCCCTCGCCGAGGGCACGGGGTCGTCGGCGTGACCGACCTGCGCGACGGCATACGCGCCGCCGCAGGGCAGCTGCGCGCCGCAGGCGTCGCCTCGGCCGACGTCGACGCGGTCGAGCTCGCGGCCCACGTGCTGGGCACCGACGGGTCCGAGGTGCGTCGCCTCATGGTGCTCGGTGGCCGGTCGTTGCCGCCGACGTATGCCGGCCTCGTCGACGAGCGCGCCGGCCGGGTCCCGCTGCAGCACCTCACGGGCCGGGCACACTTCAGGCGGCTCACCCTGGCGGTCGGCCCCGGCGTCTTCGTGCCCCGACCCGAGACCGAGGTGCTCGTCGACCTCGCGCTGGCCGAGCTCTCGCGGCTCGCGGACGGCGGTGACGGCGCGCGCGTCGTCGACCTCTGCTCGGGCTCCGGCGCGATCGCGCTCGCCCTCAAGGACGAGTGCCCCGGGGCCGAGGTGCGCGGCCTCGAGCTGTCACCCGACGCGTACGCCTGGGCCGTGGCGAACCGCGACCGCCTCGGTCTCGACGTCGGCCTCGCCAACGGCGACGCCACGGCCCCGTGCTTCCCCGAGTGGGCCGGCACGGTCGACGTGGTCACGGTCAACCCGCCGTACATCCCGGTCGGGGCGGTCCCGCTCGACCCGGAGGTGCGCGACCACGACCCCGAGATGGCGCTCTACGGCGGCAGTGAGGACGGGCTGGCGATCCCGCTCGCGGTCGTGCGCGTCGCGGCCGGGCTGCTGCGTCCCGGCGGCCTCGTGCTCATCGAGCACGCCGACTCCCAGGGCGAGAGCCTGCCGCGCCGGATCGCCTCGACCGGTCTGTGGGTCGACGAGGCCGACCACGCCGACCTGTCGGGGCGCCCGCGGGTCACGACGGCGCGTCGGGCCGGCTGAGCGGGGCCGTCGATCAGCCGTGCAGCTCCCGGTAGCGCCGTGCGGCGCCGGGGTGCAGCGCGATCGGGAAGGTGTCGACGAGCGTCTGCTGGGTGAGGTACTGGATGCCGGTCGACGGCGGTGGCACGAGGTCGCGGGCCCGGGCGAGCACGAGGTCGACGAGGCGAGCGGCCGTGTCGTCGGGCAGGTCGGGCCGCGCCAGGAGGAGGTTCGCGACGCCGACCGTCGTCACGTCCTCGGCCATGGCGTACGTGGCCGCGGGCACGGTCGTGCGCACGAACACCTCCCGCTGCGCCGCCGTCAGCCTCCCGAAGGCGTCGGAGAGGTCGAGCAGCCGCACGGGAAGGTCGGCGGCGACGGCGGTCAGGGCGGGGATCGGGATGCCGCTGCTGAAGACGAGCGCGCTGAGCGCGCCACTGCGCAGACGCGCGACCGCCTCCGCCAGGACGAGCTCGGTGACGCGCACCGGACGCGAGCTCGCGTCGAGCAGCCCGAGCGCGCCGAAGACGCGCCGGGTCGTCGCCGCCGTGCCCGACGCCGGTGCCCCGATCGAGACCGGCCGGTCACGCAGCTGCTCGACCGAGGTCACGGGGCTGTCCGCCGGGACGACGACCTGCAGGTAGTTCTGGTAGACCCGCCCGATGGCCGCCGGCGCCCACGAGCTCTCACGCGCGGAGTCGGCGAGGCACATGGCCAGGGCCGCGGATCCGCTCCGCAGCCGGTCGAGGTTGTCGACGCTGCCCGCGGTGACGAGGGCGGTCGACGACTCGGCGAGACCCTCGGCGACGGCGGCTCCGCCGAGCAGCCGTCCGAACTGGATGTAGGTGCCTCCCGGCTCACCGCACGCGATGTCGAGGCGTCCCGGCTGCGAGGAGGAGGTGCAGCCGGCGACCGGGAGCACGGCCGCGCCGACGCCGCCGAGAACCGCCTGCACGACGGTGCGACGGGAGGGGCGAGACCGCGGTGACGTCGGGCGCGTGCTCACGTCGACTCCGCCACCGGCAGCGCGAGCCGAACCCGCAGGCCGGTGGGCTCGTTCGCGGCGAGCTCGACGGCACCGCCGTTGGCCCGGGCGAGCTGCGCGACGATGGCGAGTCCGAGGCCCGTGCCGTCCGTGTCGCGGTGGGTGGGGGAGCGCCAGAAGCGGTCGAGCGCGAGGGCGAGCTCGTCCGCGGGCAGGCCCGCGCCCGTGTCGCTGACCTCGACGACCGCCGTGCCGTCCTCGATCCGAAGGTGCAGCACCACCTCGGCGTCGCGGCCGGCGTACCGCAGGGCGTTCTCGACGAGCTCGTCGACGAGGTCGTGGGCGTCCATGGCCGAGCACCGCAGTCCGAGGTGGTCCAGGCCGCTGCGACGCAGCGTGACCCCTCGCTCGGTGGCCTGAGCCACCCACCGCGCGACGACCTCGTCGGCGAAGAGGTCGCAGGTCAGCTCGAGGGGACGCTCGTCGGGGTCGAGCAGCCCACGCACCGAGCCGGCGCCGGTGCGGTGCTCCGCCTCCGCCAGGTCGAGCATGGTGTCGACCATCCGCTCGAGACGGTCGAGGTCACCGTCGACCTGCGCGAGCGACGCGCCGCGGGTGGTGTCGACCTCGTCGTGCGCGAGGGCGTCGACGCGCAGCCGCAGGGCCGCGAGCGGGTTGCGCAGCCGGTGCGAGAAGTCCTCGACGAGGCGGCCGCGCTCCCGGATGGTGCCGGTGACCGAGGCGGCCATCCGGTCGAAGGACTCCGCGAGCCGCCGCAGCTCGGGCGGGCCGGTGCGACCGAGGCTGTCGGGCAGGCGCCCCTCGGCGAGGGCCTGCGAGGCGAGGTCGAGCTCGCGCACCGGGCGCAGCACCCAGCGGCCCAGCCACAGTCCGAGGACCGTCAGCACGACGAGACCGGCGACGGCTGCGGCGAGCGCCAGCGCCCACCGCGCCCGCACGTCGCCGATGGCCGCGGTGGCGTCGACACGGGTGACCACCGCCCCGCCGGTCAGGTCGCCGGTGCCGACGACGGGCTGGGCCATGAGGTGGTCGGCCCGGCTCCAGGGGAAGACGACCGGCAGGGTGTCGATCGGCTGGTTGCGGCGCGCCGCGGTGGCCGCCCCCGCCACTCCCGGATCGTCGAGCGTGAGCTCAGGCGTCTGGAAGATCGCGGTGCCGGAGGGGTCGATGACGAGCACCGGCTCGCCGTAGAGCTCGAGGTAGGTCTCTCCGTGCTGCCGGAGGGCGGTGGTGTCACCGGTGTCGATGCTCGAGCGTGCCAGGCTGGCGAAGCGGGCGAGGGACGTGGACCTCTTGAGCACGAGCTCCTGCGTGCGCTCGCGCGAGATCGCCTGCAGCGCGGGCACGGCGATGGCGACGACGACGAGCAGCACGCACGCCAGGATCGGGGCCAGCACCCGGGTCCGCACGGTCAGGCCTCGAGGCGGTAGCCGAAGCCGCGGATCGTCGTGATCAGCTCCGGCACCGGGAGCTTGGCGCGGACCTGGGTCAGGTGCACGTCGAACGACCGCGAGGCGGCCGCGAACGCGTCGCCCCAGACCTCGTCGAGGATCTGCTGGCGGCTCACGGCGGTGCCGACACGCCTCGCCAGAACAGCGAGGAGAGCGAACTCCTTGGCCGTCAGGGAGATCGGCGTGTCGTCCGCGCCGATCACGGTCCGTGCCGCGAGGTCGATCAGGAGCCCATGCGTGGCCACGACATCATCGGGAGGGCTGGCCGTGGGCTGTCGCCGGGTCACCGCGTCGATGCGAGCGAGCAGCTCTCGCAGACGAATCGGCTTGACGAGGTAGTCGTCGGCGCCGAGGTGCAGGGCTCGCACCGTCGACCGCTCGTCGGATCGGGCCGTCACGACGAGCACCGGGGCGCGGCTGACCTGGCGCAGCTTGCGCAGCACCTCGAAGCCGTCTCCGTCGCGCAGACCCAGGTCCAGCAGCACGACCTCGCGGTCGTGGTGGCGCAGCAGGGCGTCGACTCCCGAGTCGACGCGGTCGACGTCGTGGCCGGTCGCCCGCAGGGCGTCGGCGAGGGCGGAGGCGACGGAGTCGTCGTCCTCGACGATGAGGACACGCATCCGGCGATGCTAGCCCGCTGAATCCTCAAGAGGGTGTTAAGAATCGGTCCGCGGACCTCTCGAGGGCCACCATCGGTGGCAGCCTCCCGGGCATGTCCCTCAACGAAGCGGTGACAGCAGGCCCCGATCGCGTCCGGGCGAGCAAGCAGGATCCGGAGGCCTCGGCGGTCGACGTCGACGACCTCATCGCCGAGTACGACGAGGAGCGTCCGCAGCGACGGCTGGGGGAGCGGCTCGACTCGCTCGTGACGCTCTACTGCTTCGCCATCTCGGTGTTCGTGCTGCTGCAGGTGTTCGTGCCGCTGCGGCAGGGCAACCAGTTCTTCCTCATGCTCTTCCTCGGCCTCGTCCTGCCGCTGGTGTTCGTCACCTACCGCAGCCGCAAGCGTGCACCGGGCGACCGCGGCCCCAGCGACGATCCTCGCGTCCACGACTGGCTGCTGGCCCTCGTCACCCTGGCCGTCTGCCTCTACCCGGTGCTCCCCGTCACCCTCGGCGACAGCGCGGGAGGCTTCAACGCGTTCCTCGACCGTCAGGGCCAGCTGACCGCGACCGACGTCGCCATGGGCACGTTGTTGACGCTGCTCGTCCTCGAGGGGTGCCGCCGCACGACGGGGCTCGTGCTGCCGATCGTCTGCGTCGCCTTCTTCGCGTACGCGTACTACGGCGGGTTCCTGCCGGTCGGCTGGCCGATCTCGCACGCCGGGGTCGACTTCGACCAGATCGTCAACGGCTTCTACAACGACCAGTCCGGGTTCTACGGGGTGCCGCTCGACGTCTGCGCCTCCTACATCGTGCTGTTCACGATCTACGGGGCCGTGCTCGACGCGACGGGCGCCGGGCGGTTCTTCATCGACTTCAGCTTCTCGGTCTTCGGCCGCTCGCGCACCGCTCCGGGCCGCACGGTCACGCTGAGCGGCTTCCTGCTCGGCACGGTGTCCGGGTCGGGCACGGCCACCGCCGTCAGCCTCGGCGCGGTCTCGTGGCCGATCCTCAGGAAGGCCGGCTACCCCCGCGAGAACGCGGGCGGCATGCTGGCGGCGGCCGGCATCGGCGCGATCCTGTCGCCGCCGACGCTGGGTGCCGCGGCGTTCATCATCGCCGAGTACCTGCAGACGAGCTACCTGCAGGTGCTGCTCTGGGCCAGCGTGCCGACGCTGCTCTACTACCTCGGCATCGTGCTCGCCGTCGAGATCGACGCCCGCCGCTTCGGGGTGGACGCCGTGGAGGTGCCGCGGCGCAACCCGTGGCGGCTGCTGCTCCGCTACGGCTACCACCTGCTCTCGCTCGGCGTCATCGTCGTCTTCCTCGCGCTCGGGGTGCCCCCGTTCAAGGCCGTCATCTACTCGACCGCGCTGGCCGCGGCCGTCGGCCTCGTCGAGCGGTTCGTCTCCCGCCGGGACCCGCTCGACCCGGACTCGAGGGTGCAGTCGCGCGGTCGGGCCGTGCTCACGTATGCCGTGCAGCTCTACCGGGCGCTCGCGGCCGGGGTGCGCTCGGTACTCCCCGTCGCCGCCGTGTGCGCGGCGGCCGGCATCATCACGTCGGTCATCGTCAAGACCGGGCTCGGCCAGAACCTCGCCAACCTGCTTGTCGCTGCCGCCAACGCGGTGACCGACAACCCCGCCCTCGTCATCGTCATCACGGCGGTGCTCTCGGCGCTGGCGATCATCCTGCTCGGGCTGGCCGTCCCGGTCACGGCGAGCTTCATCATCAGCTGGGTCGTCATCGGTCCGGCCCTGCAGACGCTCGGCGTGAGCGGGCCGGAGACGGCGATGTTCATCTTCTACTACGCCGTGCTGTCGGAGGTCTCGCCGCCGACGGCCCTGGCCGCCGTCGCGTCGGCGGCCATCACGGGCGGCGACACCATCAAGACCATGTGGCAGGCGGCGAAGTACACGCTGCCCGCGTTCCTCGCGCCGCTCGCGTTCGTCATGACCGACAACGGCTCGCACCTGCTGCTGCAGGGCCCGGTGGTCGACATCGTCTGGACGACCGCCGTCTCGATGCTCGCGGTCGCCGCCCTGGCCGCCGTCACCGGAGGCTGGCTGCTGCGCCCCGCGAACGGGGTCGAGCGCCTGCTCTGCGTGCCGGCAGCCGGCCTGCTCCTCTTCCTGCAGCCCGTCACCATCCTCATCGGCGCCGCCTGCCTCGCGGCCGCGGTGCTGCTCAACCTGTCGCGCTCCCGGCGCGACGGACCCCCGACCCCACTCTCGCCGAACTCCGCACCCCAGCCAGCGAAGGAGCTGTCATGACCCACACCCGCACCACGCCCGCCCGGACCCGTCGCCGAGCCGTCCCGCTCGTCGCCGCAGCTGCCGTCGCGGCGCTCGCCCTCGGTGCGTGCGGCGGCAAGCAACCACAGGGCAGCGCCGCGGGCGGCGCCACCGGTGCCGGCGGCTGCGAGGCGTCGGCGGGCCAGGTCACGATCGCCACGGGCAACAGCACCGGCGTCTACTACGTGCTCGGTGGCGGCATCGCGAGCCTCATGTCGGCGAAGACGAAGCTCAAGGCGACGGCCGCCGAGACCGGTGCGTCGGTGCAGAACATCCAGCAGCTCGCCGCGGGGCAGTACGACATCGCCTTCTCGCTCGCCGACACGGCAGCCGACGCGGTCGCCGGCAAGGGTGCCTTCAAGCAGCCCCAGAAGGTGCAGGCCCTCGGCCGCATCCACTCGAACTACACGCAGGTCGTCGTTCGCAAGGCCTCCGGCATCAAGACCGTCGCGGACATGAAGGGCAAGCGGATCTCGACGGGCTCACCGAAGTCGGGCACCGAGGTCATCGCGACACGGTTGCTCAAGACGGCCGGCCTCGACATCAACTCGGACGTCGCGGCGCAGCGCCTCGAGCTCGGCAAGACCGTCGACGCGATGAAGGACGGCTCGATCGACGGCTTCGTCTGGTCCGGCGGCCTGCCGACGCCCGCCCTCACCGACCTGTTCACCTCGCAGAAGGACACCGTCGAGCTGCTCGACATCACCGCCAACCTTCCCAAGATGAAGGAGGTCAACCCGGTGTACGCCGAAGGCACTGTCCCGGCCGCCACCTACGGCCTGCCCGGCGACGTCAAGACCATCGTCGTGCCCAACGTGCTGCTCGTGCGTGACGACTTCGCCGCCGCGAACGCGTGCGCCCTGACGAAGCTGATCTGGGGGAGCAGCGCCGAGCTGGCCAAGGTGCACCCCGCCGCCAAGGAGCTGACGGCCGAGACCGGCCCGCAGACCGACCCGATCCCGCTCGCCCCCGGCAGCAAGCAGGCCTTCGACGCCCTGTGAGCCCCGCCCGCACCGTACGCCGCCCGTCCCGCGCAGGGAGCGCGAGCGGCGTACGGCGGGCCGGGCCGGGCCGGGCGAGCTGCGACAAGTAGGCTCGCCACCGTGAGCGAGCGCTACGACTGCACCGATCCCGAGCAGCGCGCCGAGGGCATCCCGGCCGCCGGGGCCGCCGTCCGACGCGGTGAGATCGTCGTCCTGCCGACCGACACCGTCTACGGCATCGGGTGTGACGCCTTCGACGCCGACGCCGTCGCGTCGGTGCTCGCCGCCAAGGGCCGCGGCCGCGACATGCCGCCGCCGGTGCTCATCCCGACGGCCCGCACCGCCCAGGGGCTCGCCACCCAGGTGCCCGACTACGCCCAGCGCCTCATGGAGCGCTTCTGGCCGGGGCCGCTGACGCTGGTGCTCAAGGCCCAGACGTCGCTGCACTGGGACCTCGGCGACACCAACGGCACCGTCGCGCTGCGCGTGCCCGACAACGAGCTCGCCCTCGAGCTGCTCGGCGACATCGGCCCGATGGCGGTCACGAGCGCCAACACGACCGGCGACCCCGCGGCTCGCACCGTCGACGAGGCGGTGGCGATGCTCGGCGAGTCCGTCGCGGTCTACCTCGACGGCGGCCCGGCCGGCGAGGGACAGCCGTCGACCATCGTCGACTGCACGGGAGAGACGCCCGTGACCCTGCGCCACGGCGCCCTCTCGCAGGCCGACATCGACGCCGCGCTGGAGCCGGAGGCCGAACCCGACCGGGCCGAAGGGGCCGAAGGGGCCGACGGGGCGGATGGGGCAGACGGCGCCGACGGGCCCGACGACGCCGGGCTCGACTACGAGCCCGAGACCAACCCCTACGGCTCCGGAGCCGCGCCCGAGGCGGTGTCCTCCGACGAGCCCACCGGCTTCTCGTCGGCGGTCGTCGTCGAGGGCGAGCTGCCGCCGCCCGAGAGCCCCTCGGGCGAGCGTCCCCCGACGGCATAGAGTTGGCTAGCGCTCACGCCCCACTCCCGACCCACCCGGAGATCCCCCATGGCTGACGACACGTTCTACGGCTCCGACTTCGGCGCCCTCCAGTCCTTCGACCCCGACATCGCGGGGGTGCTCCTGTCCGAGCTCGACCGCATCCGCGGGGGACTGCAGCTCATCGCCAGCGAGAACATCAGCTCGCCGGCCGTGCTGACGGCCCTCGGGTCGACCCTGTCGAACAAGTACGCCGAGGGCTACCCCGGTCGCCGGTACTACGGCGGCTGCTCCGAGGTCGACAAGGCCGAGCAGATCGCCATCGACCGCGCCAAGGAGCTCTTCGGCGCCGACCACGCGAACGTCCAGCCGCACTCGGGCGCCAGCGCCAACCAGGCCGTCTACGGCGCCTTCATGGCCCCGGGCGACACCATCCTCGCGATGGCGCTGCCGATGGGCGGCCACCTCACGCACGGCACCAAGGTGTCCTTCTCCGGCAAGTGGTTCAACGCCGTCCACTACGGCGTCGACAAGCAGTCCGAGGACATCGACTACGACCAGGTCGAGGCGCTCGCCAAGGAGCACCGACCCAAGGTGATCTGCGCCGGCGGCTCGGCGATCCCGCGGCTCATCGACTTCGAGCGCTTCCGCGCCATCGCCGACGAGGTCGGCGCGATCCTCTGGGTCGACGCCGCCCACTTCATCGGTCTCGTCGCCGGCAAGGCGATCCCGTCGCCGGTGCCCTACGCCGACGTCGTCACCTTCACCACGCACAAGGTGCTGCGCGGCCCGCGTTCCGGCGCGCTCGTCTGCAAGGCCGAGCACCAGGCCGCCCTCGACAAGGCCGTCTTCCCGATGATGCAGGGCGGCCCGCAGATGCACACCATCGCGGCGAAGGCGGTCAACTTCAAGGAGGCCGCGAGCCCCGAGTACGCCCAGTACGCCAAGGACGTCATCGCCAACAGCCAGCAGCTCGCCGAGAGCCTCAAGGAGGTCGGCATCCGCCCGACCACCGGCGGCACCGACACGCACCTCTCGCTGCTCGACCTGCAGGGCGTGGGCGTCACCGGCAAGGAGGCCGAGGAGCGCGCCGACGCGGCGGGCATCGTGCTCAACAAGAACGCGATCCCCTTCGACCCGCAGAAGCCGAACATCGCCTCGGGCATCCGCGT
Source organism: Terrabacter koreensis (assembly GCF_054783315.1). Taxonomy (NCBI): domain Bacteria; kingdom Bacillati; phylum Actinomycetota; class Actinomycetes; order Micrococcales; family Intrasporangiaceae; genus Terrabacter; species Terrabacter koreensis. The sequence goes on from NZ_BAAGQU010000004.1 coordinate 1,036,941, forward strand.
GGGCACCCCGTCGGTGACGACCCAGGGGATGGGCATCGAGGAGATGAAGACCATCGCCTCCCTCATCCACACGGCCGTGACCAAGGGCGACGCCGACCCCGAGCACGCCGTGAGCAAGCAGGTGCGCGCAGAGGTCACCGACCTCGTGACGCGCTTCCCGGCATACCCTCGCTGAGTGGGGTCCGCCCGCACGCGTCGGGGCACGAACGAAGGTCGGTAGGTGCACGAGTACGTCCTCGTCCTCATCGTGGCCGCCGCGGTCACGTACCTCGCCACACCCTTCATCCGCAGCGTCGCGGTGGCGACGGGGGCCTTCACGGCCGTCCGTGAGCGCGACGTCCACAAGACGCCGATCCCCCGACTCGGGGGAGTGGGCATCTACGTGGGCTTCGTCGCGGCGGTCCTCGTCGCCCGCGCGCTGCCGTACCTCGGCGGGCTCTTCTCGACGCGCCAGCTGTGGGGCGTCCTCGTCGCCGGCGGCATCGTCTGCCTCCTCGGGGCCTTCGACGACATCCGTGAGCTCGACTGGCTGACCAAGCTCGCGGGGCAGATGCTCGCCGCCGGGCTGATGGCCTACACGGGTGTGCAGCTGCTCTCGCTGCCGATCTTCGGCACGACGATCCTGCCCACCCCGGTGCTCGTGCTCGTGACCGTCGTAGTCGTCATCGCCTCGACCAACGCGGTCAACTTCATCGACGGCCTCGACGGACTCGCGGCGGGGGTCGTCGGCATCGCGGCCCTGGCCTTCTTCGTCTACAGCTACTCGGTGTCCAAGGCCTTCCAGCCGGCCAACGTCTTCTCCACGGCGACCCTCATCTCCGCGGCCCTGGTCGGGTGCTGCGCCGGCTTCCTGCCGCACAACTTCCACCCGGCCCGGCTCTTCATGGGGGACTCCGGTGCGCTGACGCTCGGGCTGCTCCTGTCGGCCGCGACCATCACCCTGACGGGCAACGTCGACCCCGGCGAGGTCAGCACCAACGAGGTGTCCGCGGCGTTCCTGCCGATCCTCGTGCCGCTCGCGGTGCTGTTGCTGCCGCTGCTCGACATGTTGCTCGCCGTCGTGCGGCGCACCCGCGCCGGCAAGCGGCCCTGGCACCCCGACGCCCTGCACCTGCACCACCGGATGCTGCGCATCGGGCACGGCCACCGCCGGGCCGTGCTCATCCTCTACCTGTGGGCGGCCATCGTGGCGCTCGGCTCCGTCTCCTTCGTGATCTGGGACGGACCGCGTCCGCTCGCGGTCGTGGGTGCGGCGGCCGCGCTGGGGGTCGTGCTCACCGTCTGGCTTCCGCGGTGGAGGCCCTCCGAGCGCTTGTGATAGCATTCACAAGCACCTGAGGGGAGTCTGAGAGAGGCTCTCCGAGGCGCTGAAATCGCTTCACGCGCAGTCGATCCGAGCCTCACCCGGATCAAGCCCAGGTCCCGCCCGCACTACGCCTCACGACGCACCCAGGCAGGTTTTCTTGAGCGCCACACCGGCCCCGAGCGCATCACAGTCCGATGCGTTCGCGCAGCTCCTCCGGGGGTCCTTGCTGCCGACCGCCGCCGCCGGCCTCGTGTGCGTCGTCGTCGGACTCTTCTCGAGCCCCAAGGCCGCCTGGTCGGCCGCGCTGGGCGCCGCACTCGTGATCTTCTTCTTCAGCCTCACGCTGCTCGTCATGAAGCGCACGGCCGACCTCCCGCCCACGACGACGATGATGATCGTGATGGCGACGTACACCTTCAAGGTGGTCGTCCTCGGCGTCATCATGTTCGCGCTGCGCGACGTCACCTGGGCGTCCGGCTACGCCATCGGACTGTCCGTCACGGTCTGCGCCGTCGTCTGGCTGTTCTTCGAGATGCGCGCCTACAAGCGGCTGCGCATCTTCGCCTACGACCCCGACGGCGAGGCCTCGCTCGACCAGCCGCAGAGCCGGGAGCCGCGTGATGAGCCGTGACACGGAAGGTCACCATGACCACCCCCACACCGCCCGACGAGCCCACCAAGTCGTCCGAGCCATCCGAGCCGTCCGAGCCCACGGCGGCCGAGAAGGCCGAGGAGCTGCGTGCGTTCAACAGCCGCGAGCAGGACTCGGCGTGGCGTGCCGTCGCCTACCTGCTGTCAGGACCGCTGGTCTACGGCGGCCTGGGTGCCCTGGCCGACCACTGGCTCGGCACGTCGTGGCTCGTCGGAGCCGGGATCGTGGGTGGGATGGCCCTGTCGCTCTACCTGATCTGGTTCCGATACGGTACCCATTGAGCCCAGCGGCCCCCGTGCTGTCGCACAGCGCGCACCGAGCCAGCACGCCGACCTGGGATCCCGCCGGCAGCACGAAGCCAGGCGTTGATCCAGCACCGCTGACGCAGAGCGTCACCCGAAGTGCCCAGAACCTACGAAGGAGTAACCCGTGAGCATCGTGGCCGCCGCCCCGACGGACTACACCGCCCCCGGTGTCGAGGAGTTCTGGCAGCCCCTCATCGGTGACGGTGCGTGGGCGATCACGCGTCCCATCTTCCTGATGGTCTTCGCGACCGGCCTCATCATCTGGTGGCTGCTCGCCACCACGAAGAAGAAGGCCCTCGTCCCGAGCCGCGGGCAGATGGGCACCGAGGCCGTCTACGGCCTGGTGCGCAACGGCGTCGCCAAGGACCTCATCGGCAGCCACGAGTTCATGAAGTTCGTGCCGCTGCTCTTCTCGATGTTCGTGCTGATCCTCGTCAACAACTTCTTCGGCGTCATCCCGCCGATGAGCTACCCGACGATGAGCCGCATCGGCTTCCCGATCGCCCTGGCCCTCATCGTCTGGGTCGTCTTCCACGTCGTCGGCATGAAGAAGCACGGCTTCCTCGGCTACTGGAAGTCGCTCGTCCCGGCCGGTCTGCCCAAGGGCATGATCATCCCGATCTTCATCCTCGAGCTGATCACCGACCTCTTCACCCGCCCCGTCACCCTGGCACTGCGACTCTTCGGCAACATGTTCGCCGGTCACATCCTCATGGTGCTGTTCATCACCGGCGGCTGGTACATGCTCACCTCGGGCGGCATCCTCATCGCCGCCGGCGGCGTCACGTGGGTCTTCGCCTTCGTCATGACGCTCTTCGAGCTGCTGGTCGAGTTCCTGCAGGCCTACGTCTTCACCCTGCTCGCCGCTCTCTACATCGCCGGCGCGGTCGCCGACGAGCACTGAGCGCCCACCGATTTCACCGACTGCACCACCTGCACGACCCGAGCTTCGCCCAGCCCGGCTGACAACCGCCAGCCGGACAACACAAGAAGGAATGGAACAAACATGACTGGCAACATCGCCATCCTCGGTTACGGCCTCTCCGCCATCGGCCCCGGTATCGGTGTCGGTCTGATCTTCGCCGCCTACATCAACGGCGTCGCCCGTCAGCCCGAGGCCCGCGGCATGCTCCAGCCGATCGCCTTCCTCGGCATGGCCATCACCGAGGCGCTCGCCATCTTCGGTATCGCGCTCGCCTTCGTCTTCAAGGGCTGACGCCCCTTCCCGGGGCATCCCGAGACATCGTTCGATTCTCACGAGGAGCACCTCATGCAAGCAGTGACCGTGACCGCCGAGGGCGGCGAGGGCGGCTTCTGGGCCACCGCGGCACCGATCATCCCGCACCCGCTGGAGTTCTTCTTCGGCCTCGCGTGCTTCGCCATCCTCTACTACGTCGTCAAGACGAAGGTCGTTCCGCGCCTCGAGCAGATCTACGCCGAGCGCACCGCGGCCATCGAGGGCGGCATGAACAAGGCCGAGGAGGCCCAGGCCCAGGCCCAGGCCGCGCTCGAGCAGTACCAGGCACAGCTCGTCGAGGCCCGCTCCGAGGCCGCCCGCATCCGTGAGGACGCGAAGGCCCAGGGTGCGCAGATCATCGCCGAGATGCGCGAGCACGCAGCCTCCGAGGCGGCGCGGATCACCGACACGGCGCACAAGCAGATCGAGGCCGAGCGCCAGCAGGCCGTGGTCTCGCTCCGCAACGACGTCGGCCGCATCTCGACCGACCTCGCGAGCCGCATCGTCGGTGAGTCGCTGCACGACGAGACCCGCCAGAAGGGCATCGTCGAGCGCTTCCTCGCCGAGCTCGAGTCGGGCGAGGTCGTGCGCGAGAAGGTCGGCGGCCCCGCCGGCAGCCAGGGCGGAGACGCCTGATGCAGGGACCCTCACGCGCAGCAGCGGCGACCAGCCGCGACGCCTTCACCGGTGCGCTCGCGGCCGGTGCCGACCGGTCGCGGTTGGCCGAGGAGCTGTTCGCCGTCGTCGACCTGCTCGACGGCAACGCGACCCTGCGTCGCGCGGTCGCCGACCCTTCGCGCGAGGGCTCCGAGAAGGCGCAGCTCGCCGAGCGGCTCCTCTCCGGCAAGGTCAGTGCCGAGGCGCTGGTCGTGCTCAAGGGAGTCGTCAGCCAGCGCTGGAGCTCCGAGCGTGACCTCTCCGACACCCTCGAGGCGTATGCCGTCGAGTCCGTCATCGCCTCGGCCGAGGCAGGCGACCGCGCCGACCGCGTCGAGGACGAGCTGTTCCGCTTCGAGCGCATCGTCGCGGCCGACCCCGCGCTGCGGGCGGCCCTGACCGACTCCCAGGCGCCGGCCGACAAGCGTGCCGACCTCGTGTCCTCGCTGCTTCGCGACAAGGTGGCGCCCGAGACGCTCGTGCTGGCTCGCCAGGCCGTCGTCGCCGCCCGCGGGCGCCGGTTCGACCGGGTCGTCGAGTCCTACCTCGAGACGGCCTCGAGGCGCCGCGAGCAGCAGACGGCCGTCGTCACCTCGGCCGTCCCGCTCACCGACGACGACCGCGCCCGCCTCGCCGCGGGCCTGGCCTCCATCTACGGCGGCACGGTCCACGTCAACACCGTCGTCGACCCCCGGGTCGTGGGCGGGGTCAAGGTCGAGATCGGTGACGAGGTCATCGACGGCACCGTCATCCGCAAGCTCGACGCGGCCCGCCGGGCCATGGGCGCCTGAGCGCCACCACAGCGCCCGACACAGCGCCCACCACAAGCTGTGAACAACCACCGGCCCGTTCCGCGGGTCGAAACCGAGGAGAAGATCTGACATGACGGAGCTTTCGATCCGTCCGGAGGAGATCCGGGACGCACTGGACTCGTTCGTCCAGTCCTACGAGCCCGGCGCGGCCTCCCGCGAAGAGGTCGGCCGCGTCACCGACGCCGGTGACGGCATCGCTCACGTCGAGGGACTGCCCTCGGCCATGACCAACGAGCTGCTCCAGTTCGAGGACGGCACGCTCGGCCTCGCCCTGAACCTCGACGTCCACGAGATCGGCGTCGTCGTGCTCGGTGACTTCGCCGGCATCGAGGAGGGCCAGGTCGTCAAGCGCACGGGCGAGGTCCTCTCCGTCCCGGTCGGCGACGACTTCCTCGGTCGCGTCATCGACCCGCTCGGCAACCCCATCGACGGTCTCGGCGAGATCGCGTCGGAGGCGCGCCGCGCCCTCGAGCTGCAGGCCCCCACGGTGGTCCAGCGCAAGTCGGTGCACGAGCCGCTGCAGACCGGCATCAAGTCGATCGACGCCATGACGCCGATCGGCCGCGGCCAGCGCCAGCTCATCATCGGCGACCGCCAGACCGGCAAGACCACGGTCGCGATCGACACGATCATCAACCAGAAGCGCAACTGGGAGTCGGGCGACCCCGACGCGCAGGTCCGCTGCATCTACGTCGCCATCGGCCAGAAGGGCTCGACCATCGCGTCGGTCCGCGGCACCCTCGAGGAGGCCGGCGCGCTCGAGTACACGACGATCGTCGCCGCCCCGGCGTCCGACTCGGCGGGCTTCAAGTACCTCGCGCCCTACACCGGATCGGCCATCGGCCAGCACTGGATGTACCAGGGCAAGCACGTCCTCATCGTCTTCGACGACCTGTCCAAGCAGGCCGAGGCCTACCGCGCCGTGTCGCTGCTGCTGCGCCGTCCGCCGGGCCGCGAGGCCTACCCGGGTGACGTCTTCTACCTGCACTCGCGTCTGCTCGAGCGCTGCGCGAAGCTGTCCGACGACCTGGGCCACGGCTCGATGACGGGTCTGCCGATCATCGAGACCAAGGCCGGTGACGTCTCGGCGTACATCCCGACCAACGTCATCTCGATCACCGACGGCCAGATCTACCTCCAGGCCGACCTCTTCAACGCCAACGTGCGTCCCGCCATCGACGTGGGTGTCTCGGTCTCCCGAGTCGGCGGTGCCGCTCAGATCAAGGCGATGAAGTCGGTCGCCGGTCGACTCAAGCTCGACCTCGCGCAGTTCCGCGCCATGGAGGCGTTCGCGATGTTCGCCTCCGACCTCGACCCCGCGTCGCGTGCCCAGCTCGCCCGTGGTGCGCGCCTCGTCGAGCTGCTCAAGCAGCCGCAGAGCTCGCCGTACCCCGTCGAGGAGCAGGTGGTCTCGATCTGGACCGGCACCACCGGCAAGCTCGACGACGTCGCCGTCGAGGACGTCCGCGCGTTCGAGACCGAGCTGCTCGAGACCCTGCGTCGCGACGGCAAGATCCTCCAGACGATCCGCGAGACCCTCAAGCTCGACGAGGACACCGAGGCGGCCCTCACCAAGGTCGTCGACGAGGTGAAGTTCACCTTCCGCGGCACCGGGCGTGACGGCCTCGAGGCCGGCAACGAGGCGTTCGACGAGATCGCCGACGACCAGATCACCCAGGCGAAGATCGTCAAGCAGAAGTGACACCTTCCGTATGCCGCCCGGCCCGGCCGGGCGGCATACGGAAGCGGGCGTGAGCCCACCCTGTCGGCAACCACAGACTTTAGAGACCAAGAGAGGCGGAGCACATGGGAGCGCAGATGCGGATCTACCGCCAGCGCATCAAGTCCGTCAACTCCATCAAGAAGATCACCAACGCGATGGAGCTGATCGCGGCCGCACGCGTCGTCAAGGCCCGCCAGCGGGCCACCGAGGCGATGCCGTACACGACCGCGCTGACGCGCGCCGTGTCCGCGGTGGCGACCAACACGAACGAGGACCACCCGTTGACGACGGCGAAGGAGACCGCGAAGCGGGCCGGCGTCGTCATCATCACGGCGGACCGCGGACTTGCCGGTGCCTACTCCGTCGCGGCGATCAAGGAGAGCGCGGAGCTGATCTCCAGGCTGACCGCCGAGGGCAAGGAGGTCGTGCCCTACCTCGTCGGTCGCAAGGCCGTGAGCTACTACAAGTTCCGCAAGCGCGAGTACGCCGCCGAGTGGACCGGCTTCTCCGACGCCCCGACGTTCGAGAACGCCAAGGAGATCGCCGACCGCATCACGGCCGACTTCCTCAAGGACACCGAGGAGGGCGGCAACGACGAGATCCACGTCGTCTTCACCCGGTTCCGCTCGATGGTCCGCCAGGACCCGCACGTCCTGCGGCTGCTGCCGCTCGAGGTCGTGGAGGCCGACGAGGCCGGCGAGGACAGCGACCTCGACCTGTCGGTGAACCGCTACGAGGAGGGGCAGATCCCGCCCGAGTACTCCTTCGAGCCGGGTGCCGCCGAGGTGCTCGACCTGCTGCTGCCGAAGTACGTGCGCAACCGCATCTTCACCGCGCTGCTCAGCTCGGCCGCCTCCGAGCTGGCCGCCCGCCAGCGCGCGATGAAGTCCGCGACCGACAACGCCGGCGAGCTCATCAAGAAGTACGAGCGCCTCGCCAACCAGGCCCGCCAGGCCGGCATCACCCAAGAGATCAGCGAAATCGTGGGCGGCGCAGACGCCCTCGCCGACGCCACGAAGTAACGCCCACAGGTAAGGAAGCAGACCACCATGACTGCAACTGTCAGCGACACCGCCTGGACGGCTCCGGCCGCGGGTGGCGTCGGCCGCATCTCCCGCATCATCGGCCCGGTCGTCGACGTCGAGTTCCCCTCCGACGCGATGCCCGAGCAGTACAACCTGCTCACGACGGAGGTCACCCTCGCCGGTGAGACGAGGGAGCTCAACCTCGAGGTCGCCCAGCACATCGGCGACAACATGGTCCGCGCCATCTCGCTCCAGCCGACCGACGGCCTCGTCCGTGGCTCGGCCGTGCAGGACACCGGTGGCCCGATCACCGTGCCCGTGGGTGACGTCACGCTCGGCAAGGTGTTCAACACCACCGGCGTGTGCATGAACCTCAAGGAGGGTGAGACCCTCGACGTCAAGGAGCGCTGGGGCATCCACCGCAAGGCCCCGGCCTTCGACCAGCTCGAGTCCAAGACCACGATGTTCGAGACGGGCATCAAGGTCATCGACCTGCTCACCCCGTACGTCCAGGGTGGCAAGATCGGTCTCTTCGGTGGCGCCGGTGTCGGCAAGACGGTGCTCATCCAGGAGATGATCGCCCGCGTCGCCCGCGACCACGGTGGTGTGTCGGTGTTCGCCGGTGTCGGCGAGCGCACCCGTGAGGGCAACGACCTCATGGTCGAGATGGAGGAGGCCGGCGTCCTCGGCCAGACCGCCCTCGTCTTCGGCCAGATGGACGAGCCGCCGGGCACGCGTCTTCGTGTCGCCCTGTCGGCGCTGACGATGGCGGAGTACTTCCGCGACGTCCAGAAGCAGGACGTGCTCCTCTTCATCGACAACATCTTCCGCTTCACCCAGGCCGGCTCGGAGGTCTCGACCCTCCTCGGCCGTATGCCGTCCGCCGTGGGCTACCAGCCCACCCTCGCCGACGAGATGGGCACCCTCCAGGAGCGCATTACCTCGACGCGTGGTCACTCGATCACCTCGATGCAGGCGATCTACGTGCCGGCCGACGACTACACCGACCCGGCCCCGGCCACGACGTTCGCGCACCTCGACGCGACGACGGAGCTCTCGCGTGACATCGCGTCGATGGGTATCTACCCCGCCGTCGACCCGCTGTCCTCGACCTCGCGCATCCTCGACCCGCGCTACATCACGACCGAGCACTACAACACGGCCGTGCGCATCAAGTCGATCCTGCAGCGCAACAAGGAGCTCCAGGACATCATCGCGATCCTCGGCATCGACGAGCTCTCCGAAGAGGACAAGATCCTCGTCAACCGCGCTCGTCGCATCCAGCGGTTCCTGTCGCAGAACACCTACGTCGCCAAGCAGTTCACCGGCATCGAGGGCTCGACGGTTCCGCTGTCCGACACCATCGAGGCCTTCACGAAGATCGCCGACGGCGAGTACGACCACGTCGCCGAGCAGGCCTTCTTCATGTGCGGTGGCCTCGACGACGTCGAGCGCCAGTGGGCGGAGATCCAGAAGAACCTCTGAGCTCGCACCACTCGACCACCAGTGTGATCGAGCAGACATGCGCCGGCGCCGGTGTCCCGAAAGGGATGCCGGCGCCGTCGCGTTGTAGGAGTTGACGAGAACCTGTCGAGCAGCAAGGAGCCGCCGTCATGACTCAGCCCACCTCGCCCACCCCGTCCACCGCGTCGCGCCACCGCGTCGTGGTCATCGGCTCGGGCTTCGGAGGACTGTTCAGCACACAGAAGCTGAAGGGCGCCGACGTCGACGTCACCCTCATCGCCCGCACCACGCACCACCTGTTCCAGCCGCTGCTCTACCAGGTGGCGACCGGCATCCTGTCCGAGGGTGAGATCGCGCCCTCGACGCGCGAGGTGCTGCACCGGCAGCGGAACGCCAAGGTGCTGCTCGGCGACGTCACCGACATCGACCTCGAGGCGCGGACCGTGACGCACACGGCGGTCGGCCGCGAGACCGTCACGCCCTACGACTCGCTCATCGTCGCGGCGGGTGCGGGCCAGTCGTGGTTCGGCAACGACCAGTTCTCCCGCCACGCCCCGGGCATGAAGTCGATCGACGACGCGCTCGAGCTGCGTGGGCGCATCTTCGGCTCGTTCGAGCTGGCCGAGCTCGCCTCGACGCCGGCTGAGGTCGAGCGCCTCATGACCTTCGTCGTCGTCGGCGCGGGCCCGACCGGCGTCGAGATGGCCGGTCAGATCTCCGAGCTGGCCAAGCGCACCCTGCGCCGCGACTTCCGGCGCATCGACCCGACCAAGGCGCGGGTCATCCTGCTCGACGCCGCGCCGGCCGTGCTCGGGTCGTTCGGCGAGAAGCTCGGCGAGCGCGCCGTCAAGCGCCTCACCGAGATGGGAGTCGAGGTGCGCCTCGGCGCCAAGGTTGTCGACGTCGACTCCACCGGCATCGAGGTCGAGACCGACGACGGCTCGCGCGAGCGCATCGAGTCGGTCTGCAAGGTGTGGGCGGCCGGCGTCAGCGCGTCGCCGCTCGGGCGCCGGCTCGCCGAGCAGTCCGGAGCCGGCGTCGACCGCGCCGGCCGCGTCGAGGTGAACGACGACCTCACGCTGCCCGGTCACCCCGAGGTCTTCGTCGTCGGCGACATGATGGCCCTGCGTGGCCTGCCGGGAGTCGCGCAGGTCGCGATCCAGGGCGGGCGCTACGCCGCAGAGCAGATCGAGCGCCGGCTCGAGGGCAAGCCGCCGAAGGGCCCGTTCGAGTACTTCGACAAGGGCTCGATGGCGACGATCTCGCGCTTCTCGGCCGTCGCCTCGGTGGGCAAGGCCCAGTTCAGCGGTTTCTTCGCCTGGATCCTCTGGCTGGCCGTGCACCTCGTCTACATCATCGGCTTCAAGCACCGCATCACGACGCTGCTGCACTGGGTCGTCACCTTCATCGGGCGCGGCCGCTCCGAGCGGGTCGTGACCGAGCAGCAGGTCTTCGCGAGGCAGGCGATCGCCGACCTCGGTTCCGACTACAGCCCCGAGCTGCCTCGGCTCGAGAAGGACCGACCGCACGAGGCCCAGGCCGACTGACCGGCCTCTGTCACGAGACGCCGCTGGGCCGGCTCCCACCCTCGGGAGCCGGCCCAGCGGCATACGTGGTCGGCGTCAGCGCACGCCCGGGGGACGGCTCAGGAGGCCGCTCAGGGGACGAGGCGCTCCACGGCCGCACCGAGGCGCGGGAGGGCGGCCACGACGTGCTCCTTGGCCTTTCCGCGCAGCGAGCCGTAGACCTTCGCGGCCGCCCCGTGCGAGGTGCTCGCGGCCTTCGTGTCGGTGACGGCCAGCAGGGCGTCGGCCGCGGCGTCGGGCTGCGCGGCGAGGTGCGCGCCGAACGACTGCTCTCCCTTGGTCGCCCAGAACGGGTCGAGCGCCGTGGCGAACTGGGGGAGCAGTCGGTCGGTGGCGCTCGAGACGAAGTTGCCGCCCAGCTTCTTCGCGGCGGCGTAGCCGGCCTTGACGGCGGCGCCCCCGAGGCCGGACTTGTCGGCGACCTCGGCGTCGATGACGTCGGTGAGGGTCGCGACGGCCACCGGGCGGCGGGTCGGCTCGAGCAGGGCATCGGACACGGCAGTGCTCATCGGTAATGACTCCTGTGGAGGTGGGGAATCGGCGCGGGCGGCCCGTGCCACCTCGCGTACGGAGCATCCTTCCAGAGGCACTAAACTGCAGAGCACACCCCCACGATCCGGAGGAAACGTGAGTTCGCTCAAGGTTGAGATGGTTGCCGCCGACCGGAAGGTCTGGGAGGGCGAGGCCAAGTTCGTACGCGCCCGGTCCATCTCGGGCGAGCTGGGCATCCTGCCCGGCCACACGCCGCTCCTCGGCGTCCTCGTCGAGGGCGAGGTCGCCATCGAGTCGCTCGAGGGCGACCGTCGCACGGTGACCGTCGACGGCGGCTTCCTGTCGGTCGACTCCGACGTGGTCACGATCGTGGCCGAGCACGTCGACGCGTCGTCGCTCCAGGCGAACTGAGGCCACCGCGTGCCGTCCGTTCTCGTCTCGACCGAGATCGTGATCGGCACGCTCCTGGTGGTCGCGGTGGTCGTCCTCGCGACGACGTACCTGCGCCGCCGCTACATCGCCAAGGGCCTGCCCCTGACGCTCTGCGGTCTGCGCTGCACGCAGACCGACCGTTGGCGCCTGGGTCTGATCCGGTTCGGTGACAACGCCCTCGAGTGGCACGCGCTCGGGGGCGTCTCCGTGCGCCCGAAGCACCGGTGGCTGCGCCAGCGGCTCATCCTCGACGCCCCCGAGCTGCTCGTCGGGCGCGACTCGATCCCGCTGCTGCCCGACGCGAGCCGCGTCCCCTGCACCGACGGTGACAAGGCCTTCGAGCTGGCCCTGCAGGGCCCGGCCTACACCGCGCTGCGGTCGTGGCAGGAGGCCGCGCCCCCCGGCTACAACGTCAACGTCGCCTGACCTCGCCGGGCAGCAGGGGCGCGGGACGTGCCCCGTTCCGGCTCACGAGGCAGGGCGCCGCTCAGCAGCGCCGCAGTCCTGCGACGTCGCTGAGCGAAACCGGCGCTGCTCAGCGGCGACCCGCCTCTTTCGGGTGGAGTCAGTGCTTGCGGTGGCGCTCGGGCTTCTCGACCCGGCCGCCACCCGGCTGCCAGAGGATGTCGCCGCCGATCGGCTTGTTGGCGACCCGCGCGAGGATGAAGAGCAGGTCCGAGAGCCGGTTGAGGTACTTGGCCGTCAGCACGTTGACGCCGCCGACACCGCGTACATCGGTGCCCTCGGGCGCCGGCTCGGTGCCGTGCTGGTCGACGGCCGCCCAGGCCGAGCGCTCGGCGCGACGCACGATCGTCGTCGCGAGGTGCAGGTGCGCGGACCCTGCGGTGCCGCCGGGCAGGATGAACGACCGCAGCTTCTCGACCGACTCGAGGTAGTGGTCGCAGTCGGCCTCGAGGTCGTCGATCCACGGCTGCTCGACCCGCAGCGGCGGGTAGTCGTACGTGTGCCGGAGGGGCGTCGACAGGTCGGCCCCGACGTCGAAGAGCTCGTTCTGCACGCGCTGAAGCGTCGCCGTCACCTCGTCGGGGAGGTCCCCGCACGCGACCGCGATGCCGATGGCCGCGTTGGCCTCGTTGGAGTCGGCGTACGCGTGGAGCCGGGCGTCGTTCTTGCTGACCCGCGAGAAGTCGCCGAGGCTCGTCGTGCCGTCGTCGCCGGTGCGCGTGTAGATCCGCGTCAGGTTGACCATGGGCACACTCTCTCACCCGCCGGAGCCGGGCTCGGCGGCGGTCGGTGGCCGATAGGGTTCGGTGGGTGAGAGAGCGATTCCGGGTCGTCGGCGGCGCGAACCTCGTCGGCGAGGTCGCCGTCGTGGGGGCCAAGAACAGTGCCCTGAAGCTCATGGCGGTGGCCCTGCTCGCGGTCGGCCGCACCACCCTCACGAACGTGCCGGCCATCGCCGACGTGACGATCATGGCCGAGCTGCTGCGACGGCTCGGGGTGGGCGTCGACTACGACGCGGCTGCGGGCACCGTGGTGCTCGACGTGCCGGAGCGCATCGGCCACCGCGCCGACTACGAGCTCGTGCGTGCCCTGCGTGCCTCGATCTCGGTGCTCGGCCCGCTCGTGGCCCGCGTCGGTGAGGCCGACGTCGCGGTGCCGGGCGGCGACGCGATCGGCTCGCGCGGCCTCGACCTGCACGCGGCCGGTCTGGAGGCCCTGGGTGCGGAGGTGCACGTCACCCACGGCTACCTCGTCGCAACCGCCCCGCACGGTCTGCACGGCGCCGAGATCCGGCTCGACTTCCCGAGCGTCGGCGCCACCGAGAACATCCTCACCGCCTCGGTCCTGGCCCGCGGCACGACGACGATCGACAACGTGGCCAAGGAGCCCGAGATCGTCGACATCGCCGAGATGCTGAACGCCATGGGTGCCCGCGTCGAGGGTGCGGGCACGTCGCGCATCACCGTCTCCGGTGTCGAGTCCCTGTCGCCGTGCGAGCACGCCGTCGTGCCCGACCGCATCGCGGCCGGCACGTGGGCCTTCGCAGCCGCCACGACCCGCGGCGACATCGAGGTCGTCGGAGGGGTCGCCGACCACCTGCGGGCGCCGCTCGGCGCCCTGGAGCGGGCCGGGTGCCACGTCGAGACGACCGACCGCGGGTTCCGCGTCTCGGCGAAGGGGCGCACCGTGCGGGCCTTCGACGTCGCGACGCTGCCCTACCCGGGATTCCCGACCGACCTGCAGCCCTTCGCGCTCACCTGCAACGCGGTCGCCGAGGGCTCGGCGATGATCACCGAGAACCTCTTCGAGGCCCGCTTCCGCACCGTCCAGGAGCTCGCCCGCCTCGGCGCGGACGCCCAGGTCGACGGGCACCACGTCATGATCCACGGGGTGCCGATCCTCTCGGGCGCGCCCGTCGAGAGCAGCGACATCCGTTCCGGTGCGGCCCTCGTCCTGGCGGGGCTCGTCGCCGAGGGCGACACGCTCGTCAGCGGCGTGCACCACATCGACCGCGGCTATCCCCGGTTCGAGGAGGCGCTTCGGGCCCTCGGCGCCGACGTCACCCGCGAGCCCGACGACGCGCCCTTCGAGTAGGCCGCCCGAGGCCGCCCGAGGCCGCCCGAGGCCGGTCGCCCGCGACTGCGGGGCTGTGGCTGCCCGCTTTGTCCGGACCCGCCGGAAGCCGTTCCGGGGCGTCCTGGAACTGTGTCTCGACGTACGTATTTTCTTGACCACTTCTTGACTCCTAGGGGCAACGTTTCGGGAGGCTGGCGCGTCATCATGGGTGACGGCACAGCGTTGAGAGGGGTCTACATGACGCTGAACACCCACCGCAGGGGACCGGTCAGAGTGCTTGATGCACCCGACGGCCATGACGTGATCATCGAGGGTCGACTCGATGTCCACACCGTTCCCGACATCCGCGACGCCATCCACGCCGTGATCGTCCTCGGGCCGGGGGAGCTCCGTCTCCACCTGGGCGATGCCGAGATCGGTGACGCGACGGGTCTCGGGGTCATCGTCCACCTGCACCGCCGCGCCACGCGCGCGGAGCGGCGCCTGCTCCTCGTCGACGCGAGCGACCGCACGACGCGTCTGCTGCGTGGCTGTCGTCTGGAGCGGATCCTCGCGCCGCGCCACCCGGCCGCTACTGTGGCGCCTCTCACCGCCTGAGCGCCTCCCCACCGCCGCACCCCGCCGCTACCGTCGAGCCATGTCTTCGACGGAGAGCACACCGCACCCGACCGCCCGGGTGACGCCCGACCGTCCGTGGGTCATGCGCACGTATGCCGGCCACTCGAGCGCCGCTGCGAGCAACGCGCTCTACCGCCGCAACCTCGCCAAGGGCCAGACCGGCCTGTCCGTCGCATTCGACCTGCCGACCCAGACCGGCTACGACCCCGACCACGTGCTCTCGCGCGGCGAGGTCGGCAAGGTCGGCGTGCCGATCAGCCACATCGGCGACATGGAGGCGCTCTTCGAGGCGATCCCGCTGCGCGAGATGAACACGTCGATGACGATCAACGCCACGGCGATGTGGCTGCTCGCCCTCTACCAGGTCGCCGCCGAGCGGCAGGCCGAGGCGGCCGGTGACGACCCCGCCGCCTGGGTGCACGCGCTCGCCGGCACGACGCAGAACGACATCATCAAGGAGTACCTCTCGCGGGGCACCTACGTGTTCCCGCCCGCGCCGTCGCTGCGGCTCATCACCGACATGGTCGCCTACACGGTGCGCGAGATCCCGAAGTGGAACCCCATCAACATCTGCAGCTACCACCTGCAGGAGGCCGGGGCGACGCCCGTCCAGGAGATCGCGTACGCCATGTCCACCGCGGTCGCGGTGCTCGATGCCGTGCGCGACTCCGGCCAGGTGCCCGCCGACGAGTTCCCGAGCGTCGTCGCGCGGATCTCCTTCTTCGTCAACGCCGGCGTGCGCTTCGTCGAGGAGATGTGCAAGATGCGCGCCTTCGTCGAGCTCTGGGACGAGCTGACCCGTGAGCGCTACGGCGTGACCGACGCCAAGGCGCGTCGCTTCCGCTACGGCGTGCAGGTCAACAGCCTCGGCCTCACCGAGGCACAACCCGAGAACAACGTGCAGCGCATCGTCCTCGAGATGCTTGCCGTGACGCTCTCCAAGGACGCCCGGGCCCGGGCCATCCAGCTGCCGGCGTGGAACGAGGCGCTCGGCCTGCCGCGCCCGTGGGACCAGCAGTGGAGCCTGCGCATGCAGCAGGTGCTCGCCTACGAGTCCGACCTGCTCGAGTACGACGACCTCTTCACCGGCTCGGTCGTCGTCCAGGCCAAGGTCGCCGAGCTCGTCGCCGGCGCCAAGGCCGAGATGGCGCGCATCGAGGAGATGGGCGGCGCCGTCGCCGCCGTCGAGTCGGGCTACATGAAGTCCGCCCTCGTCGCGTCGCACGCGGAGCGCCGGCGCCGCATCGAGGCAGGCGACTCGATCATCGTGGGCCTCAACAAGTTCGAGACCACCGAGCCGAACCCGCTCACCGCCGACCTCGACACGGCCATCCAGACCGTCGACGCGGGCGTCGAGCGCGAGGCCGCCGAGGCCGTACGCGTGTGGCGCGAGTCGCGTGACGCCGACCCGGCCCGCCGCGACCGGGCAGTCGCGGCGCTCGATCGGCTGCGGGCCGACGCGGCCTCCGGGACCAACCTCATGGCCGCCTCGCTCGAGTGTGCTCGGGCCGAGGTGACGACGGGGGAGTGGGCCGCCGCGCTGCGCGAGCAGTTCGGTGAGTACCGCGCTCCGACAGGTGTCTCCGGCTCTGTCGGCGTCGGCTCCAGCGAGCCCGGTGACGCCCTGGCGCGGGTCCGGGACCTCGTGGCCCGCACGGGCGAGGACCTCGGCGAGAAGCTGCGCATCCTCGTGGGCAAGCCCGGGCTCGACGGGCACAGCAACGGCGCCGAGCAGGTGGCCGTGCGGGCGCGCGACGCCGGCTTCGAGGTCGTCTACCAGGGCATCCGCCTGACGCCCGAGCAGATCGTCGCCGCCGCCGTGGCCGAGGACGTCCACCTCGTGGGCCTGTCGATCCTCAGCGGCTCGCACATGGAGCTCGTGCCCGAGGTGCTGCGAAGGCTCGCGGCGGCAGGTGCGGCCGACGTGCCGGTCATCGTCGGCGGCATCATCCCCGAGTCCGACGCCGCGGCCCTCAAGGCGGCCGGGGTGGCGATGGTCTTCACCCCGAAGGACTTCGGGCTCAACGACATCATGGGCGAGATGGTCGGGGTCATCCGGGCCGCACGCGGCCTCGCGCCGCTCGAGACCGCGCCGGCCTGACTGGCGTAGCGTCGGAGCATGAGCGACCTGCAGTGCGCCGCACGGATCGTCGTGGTCAACCCTCCGGGGCTGTCCGACGTCGCCTGGCTCGCCTCGGCGATCCACCTCGAGAAGGTCCAGGCGGTGTATGCCGCCGACGACGTCCCCGACACGGGCCCCGTCGAGACCCTGGCGGACGACCTGGGCGTGCCCTCGCACCTCGGGCACGGTGACCTCCACGACGGTTCCGAGGGGTTCGGCGAGCTCGTCGACCGCCACCGCGGCGAGTGCATCGTCGTCGTGCGGGGTGGCGCGGACACCGAGCCCGTGATGCTGCTCGTCGACGCCGACGGGACGACCCGCCAGCCCATCGAGGGACTCGCCTGATGCCGCGTGCGTCGACCGCTGCCGCGGTCGTCGCAGAGCTCGGGCAGGCAGCCACCGAGGCGGACCTCGCGAAGGTGCAGGCCCGCCTCACCGACGGCGAGGCGGCCTTGGGCGTCCGCATGGGCACGCTCTTCGCCGTGGCGAGGACGCACACCGGAATGCCCCTCGCGGAGGTGCAGCGGCTGCTGGCGCACCCGGCCTACGAGCCGCGGCTCGCAGCGTTCTGCGTGCTCGACTTCAAGGCCCAGCGCAAGCGCACCGGGGCGCACGAGCGCGGCACGCTGGCTCGCACCTACCTCGGGCACCACCACGCCATCACGTCGTGGGACATGGTCGACCGTGCCGCGCCGCGTGTCATCGGCCAGTGGCTCGTCGGCAAGGACAAGCAGATCCTGCGCGACCTCGCGGCGTCACCCGATCCGCTGCGCCGTCGCACCGCGATGACGGCACCCCTCGGCTTCCTCGACGTGACCGACGTGGAGGCGGGCTACGAGATCGCCTCGGCGTTGCACGACGACCGGGATCCGTTGGTGCACAAGCCGGTCGGCATCTTCCTCAAGCACGCGGGCGAGCGCGACCACGACCGACTCGTCGCCTTCCTCGAGTCGCACGTCGACACGATGCCGAGGTCGGCGGTTCGCCTGGCCGTCGAGAAGCTGCCGCCCGAGCTCCGGGCCCGCTGGGTCGGGCGCTGACGACGCGGACCGGCCGGACGGCATACGGGGCCGGTCTCAGAAGAGGCGGGACTCCGCGTCGTCGATGCCCTTGAGGGCGTCGTAGTCGAGCACGACGCACCGGATGCCGCGGTCCTCGGCGAGGGTGCGTGCCTGCGGCTTGATCTGCTGCGCGGCGAAGACGCCGGTGACAGGGGCCAGGTGCGGATCGCGGTTCATCAGCTCGAGGTAGCGGGTCAGCTGCTCGACGCCGTCGATCTCGCCGCGACGCTTGATCTCGACCGCCACGCTGACGCCCGAGGAGTCCTTCGCGAGGATGTCGACCGGCCCGATGGCGGTCATGTACTCGCGGCGCACGAGCGACCAGCCGTGGCCGAGGGTGTGGATGTGCTCGGCGAGCAGCTTCTGCAGGTGCGCCTCGACGCCGTCCTTGACCAGGCCCGGGTCGACGCCGAGCTCGTGCTCCGAGTCGTGCAGCACCTCGTGGATGAGGACGGTGAGGCGGTCCTCGCTCTTGGCGTGCTGGGCGCGCCACACGGCCACGACGCCGTCGCCGGCCTGCGTCTCGTCGGGCTCGACCTCGGCCATCGTGCACGGCGGCGACATCCAGTTGAGCGGCTTGTACGAGCCGCCGTCGCTGTGCACGAGCACCGAGCCGTCGGACTTGACGAGGAGCAGCCGGGTCGCGAGCGGGAGGTGGGCCGTGAGCCGGCCGTCGTAGTCGACGCTGCAGCGGGCAATGACGAGACGCACCGGACCACCCTAGGGCAGGGCGCAGGCGCTCGCGCGCACCCGGCGTGGGGAGCGTCACCCCGAGGACGGGTGTGGGCGGCACACGCCCTCTGCGAGACTCTGGCGCATGGCTCGTGAGTTCACCAAGGTTGGCGTCATCGGACTCGGCACCATGGGTGCCGGCATCGTCGAGGTCTTCGCACGCAACGGCATCGACGTCGTCGCGGTCGAGGTCACCGACGAGGCGGTCGAGAAGGGCCGGGGGGTGCTCCAGCACTCGACCGACCGTGCCGTCTCCCGCGGCAAGCTCAGCGCCGACGACCAGGCCGCGCTGCACGACCGCGTGCAGTTCACGAGCGACATGGCCGACCTCAAGGAGTGCCAGCTCGTCGTCGAGGCCGTGCCCGAGCACCTCGACCTCAAGAAGGAGATCTTCGGCCGGCTCGACACGATCGTCAGCGACGACGCGATCCTCGCGACCAACACGAGCTCGCTGCCCGTCACCGAGATCGCCGTGGCCACGATCAACCCCAAGCGGGTCGTCGGCATGCACTTCTTCAACCCGGCGCCGGTGCTGCAGTTCGTCGAGGTCATCAAGACCGTCATCACGAGCGACGAGATCTTCGAGGACGTCAAGGCGCTCGCAGAGCGGCTCGGCAAGAAGCCGGTCATCGTCGGCGACAAGGCGGGCTTCATCGCCAACGCCCTGCTCTTCGGCTACCTCAACCATGCCGTGTCGATGTACGAGAGCCGCTACGCCACGCGCGAGGACATCGACGCCGCGATGAAGCTCGGCTGCGGCTACCCGATGGGCCCGCTCGCGCTGATGGACCTCATCGGTCTCGACACCGCCTACGAGATCCTCGACACGATGTACAAGCAGGGGCGTGACCGCCTGCACGCGCCGAGCCCGATCATCAAGCAGATGGTCAGCGCCGGCCTCAAGGGCCGCAAGAGCGGTCGTGGCTTCTACACGTACGCCGAGCCGGGCAGCTCGCAGGTCGTCGACGACGCGCTGACCCCGAAGGGGACCGCCTCGGGTGCGGGTGCCGCTCGCACGATCAGCACCGTCGGCGTCGTCGGCTCCGGCACCATGGCCACCGGCATGGTCGAGGTCTTCGCGAAGGCGGGCCTCGACGTCACGTTCGTCGCACGCAGCGAGGCCAAGGTCGAGGCCGTGCGGGCAGCCCTCGCCAAGAGCCTCGAGAAGGCCGTGCAGCGGGGCAAGGCCACCGAGGAGGAGCGCGACGCCGCCCTCGCCCGCGTGACCGGCACGACGCGTCTCGACGACCTCGCCCGGGTCGACCTCGTCGTCGAGGCCGTCGTCGAGGACCTGACCGTCAAGCGCGCCCTCTTCGAGAACCTCGACGAGATCTGCCGGCCCGGTGCGATCCTCGCGACGACGACGAGCTCGCTGCCCGTCGTCGAGTGCGCCGCCGCGACGAAGCGCCCCCAGGACGTCATCGGGATGCACTTCTTCAACCCGGCCCAGGTGATGAAGCTCGTCGAGGTCGTGCACACGGTCTCGACCGCACCCGACGTGGTCGCCACCGTCCAGGCGCTCTGCGCGAGCATCGGGAAGCACGCCGTGACGTGCGGCGACCGCGCCGGCTTCATCGTCAACGCGCTGCTCTTCCCCTACCTCAACGACGCCGTGAAGATGCTCGAGGCCAACTACTCGACGGCCGACGACATCGACACCGCGATGAAGACCGGCTGCGGCCTGCCGATGGGCCCGTTCGAGCTGCTCGACGTCGTCGGCCTCGACGTGTCGCTCGCCATCGAGCGCGAGCTCTACCTCGAGTTCCGCGAGCGCGGCTACGCCCCGGCGCCGCTCCTCGAGCACCTCGTCACCGCCGGCTACCTCGGGCGCAAGACGGGGCGCGGGTTCCGCACGTACGCCTGACACCTACGCTGGTGGCATGCCCTCGCGCCGTCGACCCAGCAAGCACGCGCGCGAGCACGTCCCCCTCGACGTGACGCGCATCCAGGGCGGGTCGACACGCGAGGAGGCGTATGCCGGCACGCGCTGGACCGTGCGCGCCGTGAGCGGGGCGTCCGCCACCCGGGCGTACCTGTGCCCCGGTTGCCAGCAGGACGTCCCGCCCGGCGTTCCGCACGTCGTCGTGTGGCCGGCCGAGGGCGTCGGTGGTCTCGGCGACCGGAGGCACTGGCACACCGGGTGCTGGCAGAAGCGCGACGCCAGGCCGCCGGGCAACGCCTACCGCTGAACGGTTTCAGCGGCGCTCGGCGAGCACCTGCTCGCGCAGGATGTCGGCGTGCCCGCAGTGCTGGGCGAGCTCGCGCAGCACGTGGAGGTAGACCCAGCGCAACGGCAGCGCACCGAGGCGGTGGCCCGTCAGCACGTCGTCGAGTCCCAGGGGCGCCGTCGCACGGCGCGAGACCTCGCACGTCTCGGCGTGGGCCCGTGTCACCGACTCCACCGTGTCGGCGTCGGTGAGCAGGAACGACTCGCTCGAGTCCTCCGGGATGCCGATCTCGGCGCGGCTGCGGCCCGTGACGGCCTGGTCGAACCACACCTTCTCGACGTAGGTCGCGTGCTTCACCAGCCCGAGCAGGGTCGTGGCCGACGGCACGAGGGAACGCCTCGCCTCCGCCTCGCCCAGGCCCTCGAGGCTCTGCCGCAGCGCCGCGCGGTGCTCGTCGACAAAGGACTCGATCTGGGCCTTGGACGGCTGGGCGATGACGTCCTGGGCGAAGGTCTGCGGGAAGGTCATGGGCCGAGCCTGCCACGCGGCGGACGAGTCTGGACCGTCGTGGTCTCGCTGGCTCAGGGGCGCCGGACCACCAACGACCTGCCCAGCGGGGAACGCACGATGCGCGGGTCGGCGAAGCCGGCGTCGCGCAGCTCGGCCGCCAGCTCTGCGGGCGTGCGCAGCGGGATGTCCCACGAGGCCAGCCTCGCTCGGAAGGCGGCGACGTGGCTCGCGTCGTCGCGAGCGGGAGCGGCGACGAGCGGAGCCGCCAGGAGCCCGCCCGGGCGCACGGCCCGGTGCGCTGCCGCACGTGCCCCCGGCCGTGACGGGGCAGGGAAGAAGAACTGGCTCCAGAAGCAGAGGTCCGCGCTGGCCGGCCGGTCGAGGGCCGCTGCGTCGGCGACGACGAACTCGACGCGGTCGGTGAGCCCGAGCCGTTCTGCGCGGGCGCGTGCCTCCTCGACGAGGTCGGCGCAGATCTCGACCGCGGTCGCCCGCAGCCGCGGGAAGAGCTGGAGCTGCGCGAGGAGGCCGCCGCCCACACCGCATCCGAGCTCGAGGTAGTCGGCGCCCGCCTCGGCGCGCTCGCACCACTCGGGGAACCGGGCGAGGAAGTCACCGACCAGCTCGACGTCGGCAGGCTTCTCCGGGTCGACGCTGACGCCGTTCGCGTACCCGAGGCGGGTGGCCGCGTCGGTCGTCCAGTAGTCGCTGGCCCGGGCGCTCGCGTCCATGCCGCCAGCGTACGAGCCGCCGCGGGGGCGACGCGCGTGCGCACCGGGTGCTCCGGGCCTAGTGGCGTCGTTGCCTGGGGACGAGCACCTCCTCGTAGAGCAGCAGCGCTCCGGCGGCGAAGGGGATCGCGAGCAGGGCGCCGAGGATACCGAGCAGCGTGCCGCCGGCCAGCGCAGCGACGACGGTGACTGCGCCCGGGACGGCCACCGTGCGCTGCATGATGCGCGGCATGACGGCGTAGTTCTCGATCTGCTGGTAGACGACGAAGTAGATGATGACGATGAGCGCCTTCTTCGGCTCGTCGAAGAAGGCCGTGATCGCGACGACCGAGGCGCCCAGGGTGGCGCCGACCATGGGCACGAGCCCCAGGAAGCCGACGGCGACGGCCAGCACGGCGGCGAACTTCAGGTCGATGAGGCTCATCATGATCCACGCGAAGAAGGCGTTGATGGCGGCCACGACGACCTGCCCGATCGCGTACGACCCGACGCGTCGCATGACCTCCTCGGAGAGGGAGACGGTGCGCGGGCGCCGGCTGGCCGGCACCAGGGCGTAGGCCGCCTGCTTGACCGCCGGGAGCGACGCGAGGAAGTAGAGGGTGAGGACCAGGACCGTCAGCACGCTGAAGACGCCCGCCGCGATGAGCTTGCCGGCGTCGAGCACGCCGCCGAAGACGCCGGCCCACAGGTTGCCGTCGGCGACGCGACGGTTGACCTCCTCCTGGATGCGCTGGATCAGCTGGTAGCGGTGGTCGACCTCCTGTACCCACGGGTTCGCGAGCAGGTTGTCGAAGAGGCGTGGCGCGTTCGTGGCCAGCTCGGAGCCCTGCTCGGCCACGGGCGGGATGACGACCCAGCCCACGAGCGTGAAGACCGCGAGCACGCCGAGGAAGACGATGGTGACCGCCCACCCGCGCGAGACCCGGCGACGGGTCAGCGCCTCGACGAGAGGGTTGAGCGACAGGGTCAGGAAGAGCGAGATGACGAGCAGGGTGATGACGGTGCCGAGGCGCCCGACCGCCTGCACGACGGCATACGCGGTGAGCACGCCGACGGCACCGACGAAGCCGACGTAGAACGGCGACTGGCGGTTGAAGGGGGTGCCGGTCGGGCCGAAGTCGCGCCGTGGGCCCTTGGGTCGTCCGGGCGGGGCGTACGCGTCGTCGTTCCCCTGGGGGTCGTCGGTGCCCTCCTCGCCTGGTGCGGCACCCGGGGCGTACGCGTCGTGCTGGGTGCGGCTCGGCGATCCGGGCTCCACGTCGCCGGGTGACGCCGGGGGCTCGGGGACGTCCCTGCCCGCGCCGTCGCGCGTGGGCTCGTCCGGGCCAGGGGGGCGCTCGTCGAGGCCGAGGTCGCGCGCGAGGAAGGTGTCCATCCGGGCACGCTGAGCGCGCCGGTAGCGCGACCAGCGTCCCCAGATGCTCACGTGCGCGAGCCTACGTGAGTCGTCGCCTCGGGGACGGGGGCCGCATCGACCACGGCCCGGCGTCGCCGTCCGGGTACGAGGCGGGAGGGCGCGCGCTGCGTGTGCCCTTGTGCACCCGACCCTGACGAGGAGAAACCATGCCCAGCGTCACCCGGAGCTTCACCGTCCGCCGCGAACCCGCCGCCGTCATCGACTACCTGAAGGACTTCGCCAACGCCGAGGAGTGGGACCCTGGCACCGAGTCGTGCACCCGGGTCGGGGACGGGCCCGTCGCAGTGGGGGCTCGCTGGCACAACGTCTCGAAGATCGCCGGAGTGACCACCGAGCTCGAGTACGAGCTGACCGAGCTCACCGACTCACGGGTCTTGCTGGTGGGCCGCAACGACAGCGCGACGTCCACCGACACGATCACCGTGGTGCCGTCGGGTGAGGGGAGCGAGATCACCTACCACGCCGACCTCGACATGCACGGGCTCGCCAACCTCGCGTCACCGGCGATGATGCTCGTCTTCGAGAAGCTCGCGAACGACACCGAGGAGCAGCTGACACGGGTCCTCGAGTCACGCTGACGAGCAGCGCCCGTGCGCGCATGCCCTGGACGACGACGAGGGCCGGCCCACCGCGACGGTGGGCCGGCCCTCGGTCCGTGTGACGGGTGGGGCTACTGGTCGGCGAAGCGGTTGATGGCCTTCTCGAAGCCGGCGCGCTTCTCGGGGTCGGTGACGCCGAGGCCGGGCTGGGGGGCGAGCGTCAGCACGCCGACCTTGCCCTGGTGGGCGTTCCGGTGCACGTCGAGCGCGGCCTGGCCGACCTCGTCGAGCGTGTAGGTCTTGGAGAGCGTCGGGTGGATGAGACCACGGTTGATGAGCTCGTTGGCCTCCCACGCCTCGCGGTAGTTGGCGAAGTGAGAGCTGACGATCCGCTTGAGGTTCATCCAGAGGTAGCGGTTGTCGTACTCGTGCATGTAGCCCGACGTCGACGCACAGGTGACGATGGTGCCGCCCTTGCGCGCGACGTAGACGCTCGCACCGAACGTCTCGCGGCCCGGGTGCTCGAAGACGATGTCGACGTCGTAGCCGCCGGTGAGCTCGCGGATCTTCTTGCCCAGTCGCTGCCACTCGCGCGGGTTCTGCTCGGTACCCTCGTCGTTCCAGAACCGGTAGCCCTCGGCGTTGCGGTCGATGATCAGCTCGGCACCCATGGCGCGGCAGATCTCGGCCTTCTCGGGCGAGGAGACGACGCAGATCGGGGTGGCGCCGCCGGCGAGGGCCATCTGGGTGGCGTACGAGCCGAGACCACCCGAGGCGCCCCAGATGAGCACGCGGTCGCCGAGCTTCATCGCCGCGCCGTTCTTGCTGATGAGCTGGCGGTAGGCCGTCGAGTTCACCAGTCCGGGGGAGGCGGCCTCCTCCCACGAGAGGTGCGCGGGCTTCGGCATGAGCTGGTTCGCCTTGACGACGGCCAGCTCGGCGAGGCCACCGAAGTTCGTCTCGAAGCCCCAGATGCGCTGCTGCGGGTCCATCATCGTGTCGTCGTGGCCCTCGGCGTCCTCGAGCTCGACCGACAGGCAGTGGGCGACGACCTCGGTGCCCGGCTTCCACTTCGTGACGCCGGGGCCCGTGCGCAGGATGACGCCGGCGAGGTCGGAGCCGACGACGTGGTACGGGAGGTCGTGGCGCTTGGCGAACTCCGACATGCGGCCGTAGCGCTCGAGGAAACCGAACGTCGACACGGGCTCGAAGATCGAGGTCCAGACGGTGTTGTAGTTGATGGCGCTCGCCATCACGGCCACGAGGGCCTCGCCGGGCGCGAGCTCCGGCACCGGCACCTCGTCGATGTGCAGCGACTTGCGGGGGTCCTTGTCGCGCGTGGCGATCCCCTCGAACATCCCTACCTCGTCCTTGTGGACCGTGGCGCCCCGGTAGGTCCCGGGGATCTCGAGGTTCGCGTAGGTCTCCTGGGTGCGGTCGCCGGAGAGGATGGCGTCGCGGATGGCCTGCATTGAAGGTCCTTACGTCGCAGCGTCATTGGTGGGCTGGCTGTGCCTGCTGCAGCGAACGTAGCGACGCCTCGAGTACTGGTGAGTACTTCTGAGACTCCCACCACAGGTGACCTGAGTCACGAGCCGATCTTCGCGTCTTCGCGTGTTCCGGCCCGCGGCCGCCCGCGCTCGGCCACACTGTCGCCGTGTCACAGGCCCAGCACCCCGGACGCTCCCACGAGGGGCCCCGGGCCGACGCCTTCTCGGCCGTCTCCCGGCGGTCGGTCCTGACCGGTGTCGCCGGCCTCTGCGCCCTGCTCGCCTGGCCCCGCGTCGACGAGGCGCTGCACCCCGGCGGCCCCGGGCACGAGACGGACAGCCCGGCCCTGCGCCGCGACGTCGACCCGCACGGCATCACCCGCGTGCGCACGTCGCGGCCGTGGGTGGCCCTCACCTTCGACGACGGTCCCGACCCGAGGTGGACGCCCGGCGTGCTCGACGTGCTCCGCGCGTACGGGTGCCGGGCCACGTTCTTCGCCGTGGGCAGCAACGTCGAGGCCCACCCCGACCTGGCGCGCAGGATCGTCGCCGAGGGGCACCGCCTCTCGAACCACACCCACGACCACCTCTGGCTCGACCGCATCGAGGCGGCTGCGGTGGCCGACCAGCTCACGCGCGGCCGCGCCGCCGTGATGGCCCACGACCGCGCCGGCGGCGAGCTGGTGCGCCCGCCCCGCGGCTGGACGTCGCGGACGGTCGCCCGGTGCACGAGCGGCCTGGGGCTGCGGTCGGTCTTCTGGACGGCCTGTCTGGAGTCGGCGCTGCACGACGGCCCGTTCGCGGCCGGCACCGAGGTCGGGGAGGGGCTTCGGGCCGGTGACGTGCTGCTCGCGCACGACGGCGGCCGCGTCGTCGGGGCCAACCCCCAGGACATCGACCGCTCAGGCACCCTGGCGGCGCTGCCCTCCCTGCTCGAGAGCCTGCGCCGCAGGGGGCTGCTCGGCGTGCCGGTCCAGGACCTCGTCGCGTACGGCACGCCGCACTGACCGTCTCGGGTCAGTGACCGTCCGCCGCCGGCTCGACGAGCTCGACGAGCACGCCGCCGGCGTCCTTCGGGTGGATGAAGTTGACCCGGCTGTTGCTCGTGCCGCGCTTGGGGGTGTCGTAGAGCAGGCGCATCCCGCGCTCCCGCAGGGTCTCGCACACGGCCTCGATGTCGGTGACGCGGTAGGCGAGCTGCTGCATGCCGGGACCGCTGCGGTCGAGGAACTTCGCGATCGTCGACTCGGGCGAGAGCGGTGCGAGCAGCTGGATGCACGACCCGGAGTCGCCGACCGCCATCATCGCCTCGCGCACGCCCTGCTCCTCGTTCGTCTCCTCATGGAGCATCCGCATGCCGTAGGTGCCCTCGTAGAACGCGATGGCCGCGTCGAGGTCGGGCACGGCGATGCCGACGTGGTCGATGTGGGTGAACAGGGGGTCGGGAGTCGCGCTCATGGTCCCAACGTAGGACGCCCCACGGCATACGGCCGCCGTATGCCGTGTGCGCTTGGTCATGCTCGTCCGGGGCCCTCGGGGAGCGCGACTAGAGTTGACGCGGACATCCCCAATGACGTCGGAAGAGGCTTCACCCATGACTGCTGACCGTCCCACCTCCGTGATCGTCGCGGGCGCCCGCACCCCCATGGGTCGGCTGCTCGGCTCGCTCAAGGACTTCTCCGGATCGGACCTCGGTGGCATCGCCATCAAGGGCGCCCTCGAGAAGGCGGGCGTGGCCCCCGAGCAGGTCGAGTACGTCATCATGGGCCAGGTGCTGCAGGCCGGCGCCGGCCAGATCCCGGCCCGCCAGGCCGCGCACGCCGCCGGCATCCCGATGACCGTCCCGGCCCTCACCATCAACAAGGTCTGCCTCTCCGGCATCAACGCCATCGCCATGGCCGACCAGCTCATCCGCGCCGGCGAGTTCGACGTCGTCGTCGCCGGCGGCCAGGAGTCGATGACCAACGCGCCGCACCTCATGACGAAGTCGCGCGAGGGCTACAAGTACGGCGACGTGACGATGCGCGACCACATGGCCTACGACGGTCTGTGGGACGCGTTCACCGACCAGGCGATGGGGCTGCTCACCGAGCAGGCCAACACCGGGTCGCAGGCCTTCACGCGCGAGGAGCAGGACGAGTTCTCGGCCCGCTCGCACCAGCTCGCCGCCAAGGCCTGGAAGGACGGCCTCTTCGACGACGAGGTCGTCCCCGTCTCGATCCCGCAGCGCAAGGGTGACCCGGTCGAGTTCAAGAACGACGAGGGCATCCGCGCCGACACGACCGCTGCCTCGCTCGCCGGCCTGCGCCCGGCGTTCAGCAAGGACGGCACCATCACGGCCGGCTCGGCCTCGCAGATCTCCGACGGCGCCGCCGCGGTCGTCGTCATGAGCAAGGCGAAGGCGGAGGAGCTCGGCCTCTCGTGGATCGCCGAGATCGGTGCCCACGGTGTCGTCGCCGGTCCCGACTCGACCCTGCAGCAGCAGCCCGCCCGCGCCATCGCCCGCGCCTGCGAGAAGGAGGGCATCACGCCCGCCGACCTCGACCTCGTCGAGATCAACGAGGCCTTCGCGGCGGTCGGTCTGGCCTCCGCCAAGGAGCTCGGGATCGACGTGGACAAGGTCAACGTCAACGGCGGCGCGATCGCGCTGGGCCACCCGATCGGCATGTCCGGTGCCCGCATCGCCCTGCACCTCGCGCTCGAGCTGGGGCGTCGTGGTGGTGGCGTCGGTGCAGCCGCCCTCTGCGGCGGTGGCGGCCAGGGCGACGCGCTCATCGTCCGCGTTCCCGCGTCCGCCTGACAACCGCCCATCCGTAGCCGCGTGGCGCGCCGACCCGTCGACGTCCCCGCCCTGGTCGAGTCGGCCAGGGCGGGTTCGCCGCGCGCCGTGGCGCGTCTCATCTCCCTCGTCGAGGACGGCCACCCGGCGCTGCGTGAGGTGATGGCCGCCCTTGCGCCACATGCGGGTTCGGCGTGGGTCATCGGTCTCACGGGCTCGCCCGGCGTGGGCAAGTCGACGACGACCACGGCGCTCGTCGGGGCGTTCCGCGAGCGTCGTCTGCGGGTCGGGGTGCTCGCGGTCGACCCGTCGTCGCCCTTCTCGGGCGGGGCGCTGCTCGGCGACCGCATCCGCATGCAGGACCACGTCCTCGACCCCGAGGTCTACATCCGGTCGATGGCCTCCCGAGGCCACCTCGGAGGTCTCTCCTGGACCACGCCGCAGGCCATCCGGGTGCTCGACGCAGCGGGGTGCGACGTCGTGCTCGTCGAGACGGTCGGCGTCGGCCAGTCCGAGGTCGAGATCGCCGGGCTCGCCGACACCTCGATCGTGCTGCTCGCGCCCGGCATGGGCGACGGCATCCAGGCCGCCAAGGCCGGCATCCTCGAGATCGGCGACGTCTTCGTCGTCAACAAGGCCGACCGGGACGGTGCCGACGCGACCGTGCGCGACCTGCGGCACATGATCTCGCTCGGCGACCGCACCGAGCCGGGCCTGTGGCGGCCACCGGTCGTGAAAACCGTTGCGGCACAAGGTGTCGGCATCGACGAGGTGATGGAGGCGCTCGACAAGCACCGCGCCCACGTCGAGGAGAACGGCGAGCTCGCGCGGCGTCGGGAGCGGCGCGCCGCCGACGAGATCGAGACCATCGCGCTCGCGACGCTCCGCTCGCGGCTCGGTGACCTCGGCGGTCGCGACAGCGTGCTGGCGCTGGCCCGCGAGGTGCTTGCTGGCACCACCGACCCGTATGCCGCCGCGGACCGTCTGGTGGAGCAGCTCGGCTCCTGACCGCGCGTCGGACACGACCCTGCTCGACCGCCAGGCATCCCGCGGAGTTCGTGTGTGCCTTGGGGACGCGTCACTGCGGGGGGCAGGAGGACGAGGGCGGCGGCACACGAAAACCCGTTGTCGGCGGGGGAGCCCCGGTGTCACCGTCGAGACATGGACATCATCCCGCTCGACCGTGACGACGACGTCATGCTCAAAGGGCTCTTCGGCGTCGCGACCCGCAGCGAGGCGGTCTCCCGCGTGCAGCCGATCCAGCGCTCCGAGGACGAGTTCCTCAAGATGGTGCGCTTCTCGTTCCCGGGGGAGCGCGAGGAGGGGGCCGTCGCCGTCGTCGACGGCTCACCCGTCGGCTGGACGCGCGTCTTCTTCCCCGAGCGCGACAACCTCGACAAGTGCTGGAACGACCTCGCGGTCGACCCGGAGCACCGGGGCCGCGGCATCGGCTCGGCCCTGCTCGAGTGGACGGAGGAGCGGGCACGTGCCGCCGGCCGCGACATGCTCCTGACCGAGGTCTACGTGCCCGTCGGCGACCGCGAGTCGCACGCCGACCGCGAGTTCGCCCTCAGGCGTGGGTATGCCGTGTCGAGCGTCGAGATCGTGCGCTCCCTTCCGCTGCCCGTCCTGGCGGACGTGCTCGCCGAGCACCGTCGGCGCTCGGCGGAGGCCATGGGTGATCAGTTCGAGCTGAGCGTCCACGTCGACGGGGTGCCGGAGCACCTGCGCCAGGGCGTGTGCGACGCCTCCAACCGGCTCATCCTCGACGCGCCCACGGGTGACGTCGAGTTCGAGCCGGAGTCGATGACGGTCGACGACTACCAGACGATGCTCGAGCACCAGCGCGACATGGGACGCCGGATGGTGACGGCCGTCGCCGTGCACCGGGCCACGGGCGTCGTGGCCGCCTACACCGACCTGTCGGTTCCGGCGGGCGATCCCGACGTGGTGTTCCAGTGGGGAACGTTGGTGCTGCCCGAGTTCCGTGGTCACCGCCTCGGCATGGCCGTCAAGGTCGCCAACCTCGACGAGCTGGCGCGCATCGCGCCGGACCGTCGGTCGGTCCAGACGATGAACGACGAGCAGAACCCGTGGATGGTCCAGATCAACAAGGACCTCGGCTTCGAGATCATCGAAGAGGCGCTGTCGGTGAAGAAGGCGTTCTGACTCCCGGCAGGGCGACGCAGGGGTGACGACGGTCGGGTGACGGGTGGGGTGGCTCCGGGGTGACTCCGGCGCGACGGAGCGGGCGGCATACGGTGAGGCCATGCTGATCGCCTTCTCCGTCGCCCCCACCGTCGCGGCCGACGACACCGGATCGGTGTCCGAGGCCGTCGCCCGTGCCATCCGCATCGTCCGTGACTCAGGGCTGCCGCACCGCACGGACGCCATGTTCACGACGATCGAAGGGGAGTGGGACGAGTGCATGGCTGTCGTGAAGCAGTGCTGCGACGTGCTGGCGCAGAGCTCACCGCGTGTCGGTCTCGTGCTCAAGGCGGACATCCGGCCCGGCTTCACGGGCGAGCTCGACGGCAAGCTCGAGCGGCTCGAGGATGCTCTCGACCGTCAGCGAGATGAGTGAGCACCGTTGGCAGCTGAGGCCGCTCGCGCTCGATGACTGCGACGAGCTGGGGCGAGTGCACATCGCCGTCTGGCGCGACGCGTACTCGGGGATCATGCCCGACGACTACCTCGCCGGTCTCAGCGACGAGCGGTCCGCGGATCGCTGGCGTGCTGTCGCCGAACAGCCCCCTGACGCCCCGGCGCGCACCCTCGTGGTCGTGGACGAGAGGGGGCGGCTCGCGGGCTTCGGCAGTGCCGGGCCGAGCCGCGACGACGACGCACCCACCGAGTGGGAGCTGTATGCCGTGAACCTGGCCGCCGCCGCGCGGGGCACCGGCGTCGCGGACCGGCTCCTCGACGAGCTCCTCGACGACCGTGACGCGACCCTCTGGGTGCTCGAGGACAACGCCCGGGCGAGGGCCTTCTACACCCGGCGCGGCTTCGTCGACGAGGGCGGCCGCGACCAGCACCCGGCCACCGGCGCCCCCGAGATGCGGCTGGTGAGGCGGGCGAGTCCCACGATGCGGCCCGGCTGAGTCCGATCCCGTCGGTCGCGGCCGGCGGCGGGGGCACAGCGGTCATCTGGGGACGAACGGCGACAGGGCCAACCGGCCGGTAATTTGCGTCACCCCGCACGAATCGCGCCCGGATTGTCCGTCATTGTCCGGTGACGCGCCTTTCGGCGGATTGGGGCTGCGGGTGCCCTGCGCCGTATCGTGGGGCGCGGTCGAGGCTCCTCGGCCGCATCCCCTCTGCACCATCGAAAGGCTCACCCATGCCCCGCCCTGCGATCCGACGTGCCATGGCCGCCGTGCTCGCGTCCACCGCGCTGCTCTCGGCGTGCACCGGCAACGCCGACGACGGCACCGACGGCACCGGCGTGTCGGCGACCCCCGTGGTCGCGCCAGACGCTGCCGCGACCACCGCGTCCTCGGCAGTGGCGGCCGCCGCATCCGCGTCGCTCGACGCGTCGGCCGGCGGAGCCGCAGCCCGCGACAAGGCCTTCGCAGGTGTCGCTCTCGAGTCGGCGAACGCGTACGCAAAGACGCTCCCTGGTCGAACGGCGGCGGAGAAGGCCGAGGCAGAGCTCGCCACGACGGGCGTCAAGGTGCTCGGGATCTCCCGCGAGGGTGACAAGCCGCGCCAGATCCTCGCCCAGACGACTCTCAAGAAGACCGGCGCGGCCGTGCTCGTGCTCCTCGTCGGCGACGACGGTGGCGCGTTCAAGGCCGCAGCCGTGACGCCGATGCTGCCCGACGCGAAGCTCGACGCGCTCGACCCGACGAGCGACGGTTCGGCCGCGGTCGCCGAGGGCAAGGGCCTCGTCGCCTCGCCCGACGACGTCCTGGCAGCGTTCGCCGCCTCGGTGAAGTTCCCCAAGCCGACCGCGGCCAAGGTGCTGGCCGCCGACCCGCTCTCGGAGCAGCTGCGCCAGTCCGCGAACGCACAGTCGCAGGCCCTGAAGAACCAGGGTGCCTTCACCCAGGACCACGAGCCGAAGGGCGTCATCGGCGGCCTGCGTCTCAAGGACGGCAACGGCGCGATCGTCTTCGGCCACCTCGTGCGCCACGACACCATCGCGATGCGCACGCCGGTCAAGCTCACCCCGGCCAAGGACCTCACGCTCCTGACCGGCATCAAGCAGATCACCACCGAGGCCGACCTCACCTCCAACGAGGTCGTCGCCATCGTCATCCCCGCGACTGGACAGGCCCGCATCGTCGCCGCCTCGGACCAGCTCGTCGCCGGCTCGGGTCGGTGAGGCAGGATTGATCTATGAGTCACCAGCCATTCACCGCAGCAGCACTTCGCGGTGCCGTCGACCTGTCCTCGCTGAAGCGTCCGGCCCCGCAGGGTGGCCCCGCATCAGGCGCGGGCTCCACCTCCGCGGACGCTGCCTCCCTCGTCGTCGAGGGCACTGACGCCTCGATCCGCGATGTGCTCGCAGCCTCAGCGACCCACCCGGTCGTCATGGTGCTGTGGTCGCCGCGGCTGCAGGAGTCGGCCGACTTCGTCGCGACGTTCGGCGCCATCGCCCGCCGCTACGCCGGGCGCTTCCAGCTCGTGACGGTCGACGTCGACGCGAACCCGACCATCCTGCAGGCCTTCCAGGTGCAGGCGGTCCCGGTCTCCTTCGCGTTCGTGCAGGGTCAGCCCGTGCCGCTCTTCGAGGGCGTGCAGCCCGACGACCAGGTCACCGCCGTGATCGACCAGGTGCTTGCTCTCGCCGCGCAGCACGGGGTGACCGGCACGGTCGCGGTCGACGGTGCGCAGCCGTCGGACGGCGCCGGCGACGTCGACGAGGAGCCGCCGCTGCCGCCGCTACACCAGAAGGCTTTCGACGCCATCGAGGCGGGCGACCTCGAGGGAGCCGCCGACGCCTACCGCGAGGCGCTCCTGCAGAGTCCCGCCGACGTCGACGCGAAGGTCGGGCTCGCGCAGGTCGGCCTCATGCAGCGCACGCAGGACGTCGACCTCCAGGCCGCTCGTGCCGCAGCGGCAGCTGCCCCGACCGACGTCGACGCCCAGATCCTCGTCGCCGACCTCGACCTGCTCGGAGGTCACGTCGAGGACGCCTTCGTGCGCCTCATCGACACGGTGCGAGTCACGGCTGACGCCGACCGCAACAAGGCTCGCGAGCACCTCGTGGAGCTCTTCGAGGTCGTGGGCTCGGCCGACGAGCGCGTGGCCAGGGCCCGCAAGTCGCTCATGAGCGCCCTCTTCTGACGTGTTCGCGCAGGAGCGGTCCGTCCCTCGGGGCGGACCGCTCCTTGCGTCCGTCGAAGGGTGACGGAGCATTCTCTCGATCGAGAGGTGACGGGTGGTCGCCCGGTCGTCAGTCGGTGGTGGCGGTGTCGACCACCGACTCGGCGAGGCGCTCGACCACCTCGGCGGCGGTGCCCGCGAGCGACTCCGCGTCGTCGGTGTCGGGCGGCGTCGTCACCCACAGCCCCCATCCCGGCGTCGACGGGTCGATGCCGGTGCCGACGACCACGAGGTGCACCGGGGCCGGCGCCGCCAGGTCGAGGTAGTCCTCCAAGCGGTCACCCTCGACCCGGTCGACGACGACGACGTCGTAGCCCTCGATGAGGTAGGTCTCCGCCAGCGCGAGGCCGGCCGACCAGCGCAGCAGCTGGCGCCGAATCAGCCCGACGGCCGTGAGCTCGCCGCCGGAGTCGCCCTGAGCGGCCTCGACGAGCATGGCGTCGAGCACCTGGCCGTCGACGACGACCGAGCTGCCCAGCCGTTCGCCGATGGCGCGACCCAGCCGGCCCAGGCTCGACGCGTCGGCGCCCGTGACGAGCACGAGCCGGCCGGGGGTGCCGGCCGGCTCGGGGACGGAAGCCGTCATCCGCCGAGTGCCGCCGACACGACGTCCTTCGCCTCCGCCTGGACGCGGGCGAGGTGCTCGGCGCCCTGGAACGACTCGGCGTAGATCTTGTAGACGTCCTCGGTGCCCGAGGGCCGAGCTGCGAACCAGGCGCTGTCGGTGGTCACCTTGAGGCCGCCGATCTTCGCGCCGTTGCCGGGGGCTGCGGTCAGCTTGCCCGTGATCGACTCTCCCGCAAGGGTTTCGGCGCTCACGTCGTCGGGGGAGAGGGCGCCGAGCTTGGCCTTCTCCTCACGCGACGCCGCTGCGTCGATGCGGGCGTATGCCGGGTCGCCGTGCCGGGCGGTCAGCTCGGCGTAGTGCTGGCTCGGGGTGCGCCCGGTGGCTGCGAGGATCTCGGAGGCGAGCAGCGCCAAGAGGATGCCGTCCTTGTCGGTGGACCACACGGTGCCGTCGAACCGGAGGAAGCTCGCGCCCGCGGACTCCTCGCCGCCGAAGCCGACCGTGCCGTCGAGCAGCCCGGGCACGAACCACTTGAAGCCGACCGGGACCTCAAGCAGGGGGCGCCCGAGGTCGGAGGCGACGCGGTCGATCATCGAGCTCGACACGAGCGTCTTGCCGATGGCCGTGCCGGCGCCCCAGCCGGGCCGGGCGCCGCCGTAGAGGTACTGGATCGCCACGGCGAGGTAGTGGTTGGGGTTCATGAGGCCGGCGTCGGGCGTGACGATGCCGTGCCGGTCGGCATCGGCGTCGTTGCCGGTGGAGAGGTCGTAGGCGTCCTTGTTGCCGATGAGCGAGGCCATGGCCGAGGGGGAGGAGCAGTCCATCCGGATCTTGCCGTCCCAGTCGAGCGTCATGAAGGCCCACTGCGGGTCGACCCGCGGGTTGACGACGGTGAGGTCGAGGCCGTGGCGCTCGCCGATCTCGCCCCAGTAGGCGACGGAGGCCCCGCCGAGCGGGTCTGCGCCGATGCGGACGCCGGCCTCGCGGATCTTCGCGAGGTCGACGACGTTGGGCAGGTCGTCGACGTAGGTGCCCATGAAGTCGTAGGCGCCGGCTTCGCCCCGGGCCTTCTCGAACGCGACCCGCTTGACGTCCTTGAGGCCGCCACGCACGAGATCGTTGGCCCGGGCCGCGATGACGGAGGTGGCGTCGGTGTCGGCCGGGCCACCGTGCGGCGGGTTGTACTTGAACCCGCCGTCGGCAGGCGGGTTGTGGGACGGCGTGACGACGATGCCGTCGGCGAGACCGCTTGCGCCTGAAGGCTTGCCGTGGTTGGCGCGGAGGATCGCGTGGGAGACGGCCGGAGTCGGGGTGAAGCCGTCCCGGTCGTCGACGAGCACTTGGACTCCGTTGGCGACGAGCACCTCGAGCGCCGAGCGCCAGGCCGGCTCGGAGAGGCCGTGGGTGTCGCGCCCGATGAATAGCGGTCCGTCGAAACCCTGCGACACGCGGTAGTCGACGATGGCCTGCGTCGTCGCGAGGATGTGGTCCTCGTTGAACGCCGTGCGCAGGCTCGACCCGCGGTGCCCCGACGTGCCGAAGGCGACCTGCTGGTCGGGGTCGTCGACGTCGGGGTGCCGGTCGTAGTACGCGCCGATGAGGGCGTCGACGTCGACGAGGTCCTCGGCCTGTGCCGGCTTGCCGGCGCGCGGGTGGGTCATGAGGGGTCTCCGTTCGTCGTCGTGGGCTGGGCGGTGGTCGGGTCGGAGCCGACCGTCCCGGTGATGGTGGCCGACGCAGCCGAGGTGGGCCCGTCGACCGGGACGAGCCAGACGGTGGACAGCCGGGGGACCGTCAGGTCCGCGGCATACGGCTGCTGGTGCCACGGCTCCGCTCGGGCCTCGACGACGATGCCGGCGCTGCTGGGGGCGTCGGGGTGGTAGCCGGCCGTGTCGAGCACGACCGTCCAGCGGCCGCCACGGGGCAGCCCGATGCGGTAGGACTGCTGCGTCTCGCCGCTGAAGTTCATGACGCAGGCGACGACGGGGGCGTCGGTCGCCCGGTCACCCCGGCCGAAGCGAAGCCACGAGAAGGTGTTGTGGTCGGCGTCGTCGGCCTCGAGCCACTCGAAGCCGCTCGGGTCGGCGTCCAGCTCCCAGAGGGCCCGGTTGCCTCGATAGATGCCGTTGAGGTCCTTCACGAGGTTGTGCACGCGGTAGTGCAGGGGCTGCTCGAGCAACCACCAGTCCAGACTGCGGCCCTCGGACCACTCGGACTCCTGGCCGAACTCGCAGCCCATGAAGAGCAGCTGCTTGCCCGGGTGGCACCAGAGGTAGGCGAGGAACGCGCGCAGCGTCGCCACCTGCTCCTCGCGCGGGCCGCGCGACTTGCGCAGCAGCGAGCCCTTGCCGTGGACGACCTCGTCGTGGCTGATCGGCAGCACGAAGTTCTCGTCGAAGGCGTACATCAGCGAGAACGTGAGCTTGCCGTGGTGGTACTTGCGGTAGATGGGCTCCTCGCCGAGGTACTTCAGCGAGTCGTTCATCCAGCCCATGTTCCACTTGAAGCCGAAGCCGAGCCCGCCGTGGTTCGTCGGCTTCGTGACGCCGGGCCACGTCGTCGACTCCTCGGCGATGGTGACGATGCCACCGACGCGCTTGTACGCGGTCGCGTTCGTCTCCTTGAGCAGCTCGACGGCCTCGAGGTTCTCGCGCCCGCCGTTCTTGTTGGGCACCCAGGCGCCGGCGTCGCGGGCGTAGTCGAGGTAGAGCATCGAGGCGACGCCGTCGACGCGCAGGCCGTCGATGTGGAACTCCTCGAGCCAGTAGATGGCGTTGGCGACGAGGAAGTTGCGCACCTCGGGTCGGCCGTAGTCGAAGATGTTGGAGCCCCACTCGGGGTGCCACCCCAGCCGCGGGTCGGGGTGCTCGTAGAGCGGGAGGCCGTCGAAGCGCGCCAGCGCCCACTCGTCGGTGGCGAAGTGGCCGGGCACCCAGTCGAGCAGCACGCCGATGCCGGCCTTGTGCAGCTCGTCGACGAGGTAGCGGAAGTCGTCGGGCCGGCCCCACCGGGAGCTCGGCGCGTAGTAGCCCGTGACGTGATAGCCCCACGAGGGGACGTACGGGTGCTCCATGACGGGCAGGAACTCGACGTGGGTGAAGCCGAGGTCGCGCACGTAGTTGACGAGGTGCTCGGCGAGGCCGCGGTAGCCGAGGTCCTGGCGCCAGGAGCCGAGGTGCACCTCGTAGATGCTCATGGGCCCCTGGTGGGCGTTCGAGGTGCGGCGGTGCTCCATCCAGGCGTCGTCGCCCCAGTGGTAGTGGCTCTCGGTGACGATGGCCGCCTGCTTCGGGGCGACCTCGGTCATCCGCGCCATGGGGTCGCTCTTGAGCCGCACGAGCTCGTCGGGGCCGCGCACGGCGAACTGGTAGTTCATCCCCTCGCTCGCGCCCGGCAGGAAGAGCTCCCAGATGCCGCTCTCGCCGAGCGCCCGCATCGGGTGCGAGCGCCGGTCCCAGTCGTTGAAGTCACCGATGACGTGCACCGCCTTGGCCCGCGGAGCCCAGACGGCGAACGACACGCCCCAGACGTCGCCCAGCGGACCCGGGTAGTGGCGCACGTGGGCCCCGAGGACGGTCCACAGCTGCTCGTGGCGTCCCTCGTTGATGAGGTGGCGGTCGATCTCGCCCAGCGTGGGCGCGAAGCGGTAGGGGTCGTCCTGCTCGTGCTCGACGCCGTCGCCGTACTCGACGAGCAGGCGGTAGTCGTGCGTCGAGCCGAAGTCGGGCGAGGTCATCGACCAGATGCCGTCGCGCACGTGCTGCAGCTCGACCCGGTCGCCCGAGTCGAGGCGAGCCGCCACGCGCGTGGCGAAGGGCCGGAACGCCGTGATGGTCAGCCCGCCGGGACCGACATGGTGACCCAGCAGGTCGTGGGGCTGGCCGTTGCGGCCGTGGACGAAGGCCGTGATGGCGGCCTCGTCGAGCGAGGGTCCGTGGGACGTGTGGCTGCTCATGGCGTGCCTTCCGGGGTGATGAGCCGCTCGACCGCGCCGAGCGGGATCGGCAGCCAGGACGGGCGGTTGCGGGCTTCGTAGACGACCTCGTACAGCGCCTTGTCGAGCTCGAGCGCACGGGTGAGGGCGACCGCGTCGGCGTCGGGCTCGCCCGCGACGGAGGCGTATCCGTCGAGGAACGCCCGTCGGCAGGCGGTGGCCCAGGCCGACGCGTCGACCGGTGACTCCGCCAGCGCCACAGAGCCGGCCGCGTAGTCGAACGAGCGGAGCATGCCGGCGACGTCGCGCGCCGTGAGGTCGGGCTGCGTCCGTTCGGCCAGGGGGCGCAGCGGCTCTCCCTCGAAGTCGAGTGCCACCCAGCCACGTTCGGGGACGTCGAGCACCTGGCCGAGGTGGTAGTCGCCGTGGATCCGCTGGAGCGGGGGCCAGCGCACGTCACGCACCGACTGCGCGATGCGGTCGACCGCGGCCGAATGGGAGGAGAGCTCGGGCACGAGGGCGGCCGCGGCGGCATACCGGTGTCGCATCGAGGTGACGAGCGCGTCCCGCGACTCGGGAGTGACCTCGGAGGTGCCGAGAGCGTGGGCGAGGGCCGTGTGGATCTGCGCCGTGACGACACCGAGGTCACGGGCGCGCGCGGTGAAGTCGGCTCCCGAGGCGGCTGCGACGAGCGCCACGCGCCAGGCGTCCTCGACGCCGGGGATGAACTCCTGCGCGAAGGCGAGGTGCCCCTGCTGCGCGGAGCCGTCCGCAGGAGAGTCCCACGCTCCTGCCAGGTGTCCGACCGCCATGGGCACGCGGTCGGAGCCCTCGCGGGTGAGCGCCGACTGCACGACGACGTCGGGGTTGTCGCCGTCCTGCACGGTGCGGAAGACCTTGACGATGAGCGGCTCGGCCGGCCCGCCGTCGGGGGCCGCCATGCGGCAGATGATCGAGGTGTTGGACTGCTCGCCGCTGAGCACCGACGACGAGGAGACCGAACCGTCGACCTGGCCGGTGCTCGAGCCCTCGGCGAGGGCGTTGCTGCCGACCGAGGCCTGGGCCTCGTCGGCGACCCCGGACCCGAGGATCGTCGCCATGAGCTGCGAGACGTAGACGGGGTCGTGCGGCCCGTCGTAGACCCAGCGCGTGCCGAGGACGCTGTGCTCCATCGTGCCGAGCAGCGCGTGCTCCGCGCCCTCGAGCGGCGCGTTCCGGTAGGTGAGCGGCACCTGGTAGACCACGGCCGGTGTCACGGCCTCGTCGGCGAGCAGCAACGTCTCGCACCCGACCTCGCCCTCGGGATCCTCGAAGCGGAAGCCCCCGACGCGACGCAGCTGCGGCACGTGGCCCTTGCCGTGGTACCACCGCTGGCGCGGCATCCACTCGGTGACGATCTCGGTCTTGGTGGGCACGATCGTCGCGCCCTTGTGCACGATGGCCATCAGCCGTTGTCCTCTCCGCCGCGCAGCTGCAACCAGAAGAAGTCGCGTGAGCCCAGCGTCAGCGTGACGCGGCCGTCGTTGGCGACCCACGGGAAACCCTGACCGCCGAACAGGTCGATGAGCTGGCGTCCCGACAGGTGCTCGGGCAGCTGGATGGTGGCGGCCTGCGGGCGGCTCGACAGGTTGTTGACGCACAGCACCGCCTCGTCGGCGTGGTCGGCGTCGCCGGTGAGCACCCGGGTGAAGGCGAGGATCGCGTCGTTGTCGGCATCGACCACGTCGAAGGCGCCGAGCCCGAAGACCGGGTGGCGGCCGCGCACCTGCAGCATGCCCCGGACCCAGTGCAGCAGCGAGGCCGAGGAGGCCATCTGCGCCTCGACGTTGACGTTGTTGTAGTGGTAGACGAGGCTGCTGATGACCGGCAGGTAGAGCTTGCCGGGGTCGACGTTGGAGAAGCCGGCGTTGCGGTCGGGGGTCCACTGCATCGGCGTGCGCACGGCGTCGCGGTCGTTGAGCCAGATGTTGTCGCCCATGCCGATCTCGTCGCCGTAGTAGAGGCAGGGCGAGCCAGGCAGCGAGAGCACGAGCGCGTGGATGAGCTCGATCTCCGGGCGGCTGTTGTCGAGCAGGGGAGCGAGGCGGCGGCGGATGCCGACGTTGGCGCGCATCCGCGGGTCGGGGGCGTACCAGCCGTACATCGCGGCACGCTCCTCGGGCGTCACCATCTCGAGCGTCAGCTCGTCGTGGTTG
Source organism: Terrabacter koreensis (assembly GCF_054783315.1). Classification (NCBI taxonomy): domain Bacteria; kingdom Bacillati; phylum Actinomycetota; class Actinomycetes; order Micrococcales; family Intrasporangiaceae; genus Terrabacter; species Terrabacter koreensis. Next base: position 1,077,368 of record NZ_BAAGQU010000004.1, read on the forward strand.
CGCAGGAACGTGCCCCACTGCGTGCCGCCCGGGATGGCGGGGGTGTCGGCGAGGACGTCGATGATCGGCTTCGCCTTCTCCTCGCGCAGCGAGTAGTAGAGCCGCGGCATGACGGGGAAGTGGAAGCACATCTGGCACTCCGGCGACTCCTCCGAGCCGAAGTAGTCGACGACCTCTGCCGGCGGCTGGTTGGCCTCCGCGAGCAGGATCCGCCCGGGGTACTCCTTGTCGACCATGGCCCGTAGCCGCGCCAGGAACTCGTGCGTGCGGGGGAGGTTCTCGCAGTTGGTGCCCTCCTCCTCGAAGAGGTACGGCACGGCGTCGAGGCGGAAGCCGTCGATGCCGAGGTCCATCCAGAAGCGCACGATGTCGAACATCGCCTCCTGCACGGCCTCGTTCTCGAAGTTGAGGTCGGGCTGGTGGCTGAAGAAGCGGTGCCAGAAGAACTGTCGGCGCACCGGGTCGAAGGTCCAGTTCGAGACCTCGGTGTCGACGAAGATGATGCGCGCGTCGTCGTAGCCGTCGTCCGTGTCGGACCAGACGTAGAAGTCGCCGTAGGGACCGTCGGGCTCGGCGCGGCTGGCCTGGAACCACGGGTGCTGGTCGCTCGTGTGGTTCATGACGAGGTCGGTCACGATGCGGATGCCGCGCGCGTGCGCCTGCGAGACGAGCTCGGTGAACTCGGGCAGCGTGCCGAACTCGGGCAGCACGGCCTTGTAGTCGGAGATGTCGTAGCCGCCGTCGCGCAGCGGGGAGGCGTAGAACGGCGGCAGCCACAGGCAGTCGACCCCGAGCCACTGCAGGTAGTCGAGCCGCTGGATCAGTCCCGTGAAGTCACCCGCCCCGACGCCCTTGCTGTCGGCGAAGGCCCGCACGAGCACCTCGTAGAAGACCGCCTTCTTGAACCACTGGGGGTCGTGCTTGAGCCCCGGCTGGGAGAGGTTGAGTCCCTGCATGTGGTCAATGGCTCCTCACGTGGATGATGTGGACGGGCTCGGAGTCGGGACCAAGGCGGACGAAGTTGTCCTGACGCCACTCCCACGTCTGGTTGGTGATGTGGTCGTGCGCGTCGAAGGTCGACCACGAGGCCATACCCAGCGCATCCATGTCGAGGTGCACCCACGTCTCACGGGTCGCGTGGGGGTCGAGGTTCGCGACGACGAGCACGGTGTCGCGCTCGCCCGTGGCGTGGTCGACGACGCGCGACTTGCTGAAGACGAGCACGTTCTCGTCGTCGGCGGCGTGGAAGCGCAGGTTGCGCAGCCACCGCAGGGCGGGGTGCCAGCCGCGAATGTCGTTGAGCCGCTTGAGGTACCACGCCAACGAACGGCTCTCGAGCGGGCCGCCGGGCTCGTAGAGGTACCACTGGCGGTCCTTGTACTCGTACTTCTCGTTGTCGATCTGCTCCTCGGCGCCCGGACGGGCCACGTGCTCCATCAGCTCGTAGCCGGCGTAGATGCCGTAGGTCGGCACCATCGTCGCCGCGACGGCCGCCCGCAGCTTCCAGGCCGTCGGGCCGCCGTACTGCATGTAGGGCGTGAGGATGTCGTGCGTCGTCGGCCAGAACGACGGGCGCATGTAGGCCGCCCCGCTCGACTCGCCGGCCAGCTCGCGGCCGTACTCCTCGAGCTCCCACCGCGCGTTGCGCCACGCGTAGTAGGTGTAGCTCTGCTGGAAGCCGGCCTTGGCCAGCTGGTGCATCATCGCCGGCTTGGTGAAGGCCTCGGAGAGCCAGATGGTGTCGGGGTGGTCCTTGGCGACGTCGGCGATCAGCCACTGCCAGAAGGCGACCGGCTTGGTGTGCGGGTTGTCGACGCGGAAGATGCGGATGCCGTGGTCGAGCCACACCTGGATGACGCGACGCACCTCGGCGTAGGCGTCGGCCGGGTCGTTGTCGAAGTTGAGGGGGTAGATGTCCTGGTACTTCTTGGGCGGGTTCTCGGCGTAGGCGATGGTGCCGTCGGCCCGCGTCGTGAACAGGTGCGGGTGCGTCTGCACCCACGGGTGGTCGGGGGAGGCCTGCAGCGCGATGTCGAGCGCCACCTCCATGCCGAGTCGCTGCGCCTCGGCGACGAACGCGTCGAAGTCGTCGAACGTGCCGAGGTCGGGGTGGATGGCGTCGTGGCCGCCGTCGGGCGAGCCGATGGCGTACGGGGACCCGGGGTCGCCCGGCTCGGCGGTCAGCGTGTTGTTGCGCCCCTTGCGCGCCGTCGTGCCGATGGGGTGGATCGGGGTCAGGTAGACCACGTCGAAGCCCATGTCGGCGATCGCGGGCAGGCGCTTGGCCGCCGAGCGGAACGTGCCGGAGACCCACTCACCGGTCTTCTCGTCGCGGTGGGCGCCCTCGGACCTCGGGAAGATCTCGTACCAGGCGCCGTAGAGGGCGCGCTCGCGCTCGACGAGGAGCGAGTAGGCGGGGGAGGGCGAGACGAACTCGCGCAGCGGCACGAGCGCGTGCAGGCCGGTGATCTCGGGCGAGGTCGCGGCGCCGAACCGGTGCGCTGCCGGCGCTCGGGTGTCCCCGAGCGCGACGACGGCCTTGTCGATCTCGGCCGCGTCGACGCCGAGACCACGGACGGCGGCGGCGAAACGCTCGAGCACGCGTACACCCTCGGCGCACATGAGGTCCTCGTCCACGCCCGCGGCGATCTTGATGCCGGCGTCGTGGACCCACGTCGCGTACGGGTCGGACCAGCCCTCCACGCGGTAGGTCCACCAGCCCTCTCGGTCGGCGACGACGGTCGTCGACCACTCGGAGAGCCCCGGGTTGTCGCTGTGCATCGCGAAGAAGTGCTCGCCGCCGTCGGGGTCGGTCAGCACGGCTGTCGCGTTGACGGCGTCGTGGCCCTCGCGGAAGACCTTGGCCCGCACCGTGAACTCCTCGCCCGCGACCGACTTGGCGGGGCGCGTGCCGCCGTCGACGAGCGGACGCACGTCGCTCACCGGGATGCGGCCGATCGGCAGGGCGCCGCCAGGCATGCCCTCGACGGTCGGGGCGGCGCTGACCGGGTGCTCGGGGGCGAGGTGGACGGCGCCGGCCTCGGTGTCGTCGACGAACGCCTCGTCGGCGCTGGGGTTGGCATCGAGGCGTGGGGACGGTTCGGGTGCCGCTGGTGCGGCGGCGGTGCTGCGCACGGGGGTTGGCTTGCTGGAACGGGACTTCTTCGCTGAGCCAGTCACGTGATCGACCGTATCGAAGTTGGGGCGCTACGCCCATGACGTGGCACGCGACGTTCCAACCGGTGAAACTCGGCTGCAAGTGTTGCAAGAACACGACATGGCGACCCCTATGCTGTCCCCTTGTGAAGGCCATCCGTCGCTTCAGCGTCCGCACCGTCCTGCCGAGCCGCATCGAAGGTCTCGGCGTCCTCGCGAGCAACCTGCGCTGGTCGTGGCACCCGCCGACCCGCGACCTGTTCGAGAGCATCAGTCCCCGCAAGTGGTCCGACGCCGGTGAGGACCCCGTCAAGCTCCTCTCGCGGCTCTCGGCCGACGAGCTGGCCGCGCTCGCCGCCGACGACGAGTTCGTCAGCAGGGTCGTGGCGGCCAACGAGGACCTCCACCACTACCTCACCGACGAGCGCTGGTACCAGTCGTGGAGCCGCGAGCAGGAGGCCGCCGGCAAGGCCGCGCCCGCCGCCATCGCGTACTTCAGCCCCGAGTTCGGCATCACCGCGGTGCTGCCGCAGTACTCCGGCGGCCTGGGCATCCTCGCGGGCGACCACCTGAAGTCGGCCTCCGACCTCGGCGTGCCGATCGTCGGCGTCGGCCTCTTCTACAAGACCGGCTACTTCAAGCAGTCGCTCAACCGCGACGGGTGGCAGGTCGAGACCTACCCGGTGCTCGACCCCGACGGGCTGCCCCTCTCGCTGCTGCGCGAGGAGGACGGCACACCGGCCGTCGTCACGATCGACCTGCCCGCGGGGCGCGTGCTCAACGCGCACGTCTGGAAGGCGCAGGTCGGGCGAGTTCCCTTGCTGCTGCTGGACTCCGACGTCCCGGGCAACGACGAGCAGACCCGCAAGGTCACCGAGTCGCTCTACGGCGGCGGCGGCGACACCCGCCTCGAGCAGGAGCTGCTGCTCGGCATCGGCGGCGTGCGCGCCCTGCGCCTCTGGTCGCGACTCTCTGGCGCCCCGACGCCGGAGGTCTACCACACCAACGAGGGCCACGCCGGCTTCCTCGGCATCGAGCGCATCACCGAGCTGGTGCGTGACCACGGGCTCACCTTCGACGAGGCCCTCGAGGCCGTGCGCGCTGCCACGGTGTTCACGACGCACACGCCGGTCCCGGCCGGCATCGACCGCTTCGACGCGGCGAAGATCAACCTCTTCTTCGGCGGCGCCAACGCCATCGAAGGCGTGCCCGTCGAGCGGCTCCTCGCCCTGGGCGCCGAGGACTACGAGGGCGGCCAGCCCGGCATCTTCAACATGGCCGTCATGGGCCTGCGCCTCGCACAGCGCGCCAACGGCGTCTCCCAGCTGCACGGCGTCGTCAGCCGCGGCATGTTCGACGGGCTGTGGCCGGGCTTCGACGACGTCGAGGTGCCGATCAGCAGCATCACCAACGGGGTCCACGCCCCGACGTGGGTCGACCGTGCCGTCTACGACGTCGCCCGCAAGCACCTCGGCACCGCCGACATCGCCGGCACCGACGCGTGGGGCCGCATCGACGAGGTGCCCGCCGACGCCGTCTGGTCGACCAAGCGCGAGATGCGCGAGAAGCTCGTCGCCGACGCCCGCCGCCGCGTGCGCTCGTCGTGGCAGAAGCGCGGTGCCACGGACGCCGAGCTCGGCTGGGTCGACGACGTGCTCGACCCCGACGTGCTGACGATCGGCTTCGCCCGTCGCGTGCCCACCTACAAGCGGCTCACGCTCATGCTGCGTGACCCGGCCCGCCTCAAGGCGCTGCTGCTGCACCCCGAGCGGCCCGTCCAGCTCGTCATCGCCGGCAAGTCGCACCCGGCCGACGAGACGGGCAAGCGCCTCATCCAGGAGATGGTCCGCTTCGCGGACGACCCCGAGGTGCGCCACCGCATCGTGTTCCTGCCGAACTACGACATCGCGATGGCCCAGCACCTCTACCCGGGCTGCGACGTCTGGCTCAACAACCCGCTGCGCCCGTTCGAGGCCTGCGGCACCTCCGGCATGAAGGCGGCCCTCAACGGCGGCCTCAACCTCTCCATCCTCGACGGCTGGTGGGACGAGTGGTTCGACGGCCGCAACGGCTGGGCCATCCCGACGGCCGACGGTGTCGAGGACCCCGAGCGCCGTGACGACATCGAGGCCGCCGCGCTCTACGACCTCATCGAGAACGACGTCGCCGCGAAGTTCTACGACCGCGACGCCGCCGGCCTGCCGCAGGGCTGGATCGCGATGATGACCCACACCCTCAAGACCCTCGGGCCGAAGGTGCTCGCGAGCCGCATGGTGCAGGACTACACCGGACAGCTCTACAGCCCGGCCGCGGGCGCGGGCCGCTCGGTGATCGCCTCGGACTTCGCCGGAGCCAAGGAGCTCGCAGCGTTCAAGGCGAAGATCCGCGCCTCCTGGCCGAAGGTCAAGGTCGAGCACGTCGAGCCCTCGGGCCTGTCGGACTCGCCGCAGATCGGCGACGTCCTCGACCTGCGCGCCTACGTCGCGCTCGACGGTCTGACGCCCGACGACGTCGACGTCCAGCTCGTCCACGGCCACGTCAACGACGTCGACGAGCTGTGGGGCATGGAGGTCGCCCCGCTCCAGCTCGTCGAGTCCTACGAGGACGGCCGTCACCAGTTCGCCGGGTCGCAGCCGCTGCGCCGCACCGGGTCGTTCGGCTACAGCGTGCGCGTCGTGCCGAAGCACGCGGGCCTCGCCGGCCCGGCCGAGCTCGGGCTCGCGCGCAACGCCTGACGCGTCCGACGCACGTCGAGGAGCCCGGGTCCCGTGTGGGCCCGGGCTCCTCGCGTATGCCGTCAGGCGCCGTCGCTGTCTGCGGTCAGTGGGGCGGGACGGAGCACCAGACGCGCATCGAGGCGGCGTCCATCGTGACGACGCTGCGCGACTGGACCGGCTCGCCAGGTGCGGTCGGACGCTCGTCGGCGCTGTCCCAGAGCAGCTGGTATGCCGTCACGCCGGGAGCGTGGGGCAGCGTGGCCTCGGTCTTGCGCGCCGACCCGTTGACCACGACGAGCACCGACTGCTGCGAGAACCACGCACCGTTGTAGAGGGCCTGGAGCACGTCGACGGCCGGGCCGTCCCAGCGGTGCCCCATGAGCTCGCCGTCGGCGGCGAACCAGGCCAGGTCGGTCGACCCGCCCTCGTGGATCTGCCTGCCGGAGAAGAACTCCCGCTGACGCAGCACCGGGTGGTCGCGTCGCAGCCGCACGAGGTGACGGGTCGTCTCGAGCAGGTCGTCCTGCCACGGCTCGAGGTCCCACCGCATCCAGCTGATCTCGTTGTCCTGGGAGTACGGGTTGTTGTTGCCACGCTGGCTGCGGCCGAGCTCGTCGCCGGCGTTGAGCATCGGGACGCCGGTCGAGAGCAGCAGCGTGCCGAGGAGGTTGCGCATCGACCGCCTGCGCGCCGTCACGATGTCGGGGTCGTCGGTGCGACCCTCGACGCCGTGGTTCCACGACCGGTTGTCGTTCGAGCCGTCGGTGCCGCCGTGACCGTTGGCGCCGTTGTGCTTCGTGTCGTAGGCCGTGAGGTCCGCGAGGGTGAAGCCGTCGTGCGCCGTGATGAAGTTGACCGACGCGATGGTGCCGCGGTCGTGGCTGTCGAAGAGGTCCTGCGAGCCGGCCAGGCGGGTGGCGAGCTCACGCACGCCGTGACCCATGCCGCCCGCGGCCGAGGCGGCGAGGTCGCGCAGCCAGAACGTGCGAGCCGTGTCGCGGTAGCGGTCGTTCCACTCCGAGAAGGGCGGCGGGAACTGTCCGGTGCGCCAGCCGTGGATGCCGAGGTCCCACGGCTCGGCGACGAGCTTCGCGCGCGACAGCACCGGGTCGGTGCGCAGGGCGACGAGGAAGGGGTGGTCGCGGTCGTAGCCGTCGTCCTTGCCGCGACCGAGCGCGACGGCGAGGTCGAAGCGGAACCCGTCGACGTGGCACTCCTGCACCCAGTAGCGCAGGGAGTCGAGCACCATGCGGGCCACGACCGGGTGGGTGAGGTCGAGGGTGTTGCCGCAGCCGGTGACGTCGATGTCGCGGCCGCGCGCGTCGACCCGGTAGTAGGCGCGCTGGTCGAGGCCGCGCCACGACAGCATCATGCCGTCGCGGGAGTTCTCGGCCGTGTGGTTGTAGACGACGTCGAGCAGCACCTCGATGCCGGCTGCGTGCAGCGCCTTGACCATGCCCTTGAACTCGTCGAGCACGCCTTGGGGGTCGGTCGCCGCGGCGTAGGGGGGGTGCGGCGCGAAGAACCCGAGGGTGTTGTAGCCCCAGTGGTTGGTCAGGCCGCGCAGCACGAGGTCGGGCTCGTGGGTGAACGTGTGCACGGGCAGCAGCTCGACCGCGGTGACACCCAGCCCCAGCAGGTGCTCGACGAACGCCGGGTGGGCGAGGCCGGCATACGTGCCCCGGATCTCCTCGGGAACGCCGGGGTGCAGCCTCGTGGCGTTCTTGACGTGCACCTCGTAGATGAGCGACTCGGTCAGTGACCTGCGCGGGAAATCGTCGGTGCCCCAGTCGAACTCGTCCTCGACGATGACGCAGCGCGGCATGTGGGTCGCCGAGTCGCGGTCGTCGCGCACCCAGAGGTCGCCCCGCAGGTCAGGGCCGACGCGGTGCCCGTAGACGGCGGGGTCGAGCCTGACCTCGCCCTCGACCGCGCGGGCGTACGGGTCGAGCAGCAGCTTGGCCGGGTTGTGCAGCAGCGACCGGTCGGGGTCCCACTCGCCGTCGACGCGGAAGGCGTAGCGCTGCCCGGCGACGATCCCGGGCACCGTGTCGAACCACGTCCCGTGGGCACGGTGCCGAAGCAGGACGCGGCGCTCGGCCCGCGACCCGTCGGGGAGCTCGTCGAAGAGGCACACCTCCACGGAGCGGGCGTGGCCGGCGTAGACGGAGAACTGCGCGCCGCCGTCGATGAGCCGGGCGCCGAGCTCCGGTGGGAGGTCGGGCGTCGCGGGCGGGGGCGGGCACATGCATCCGAGCGTAGGGGGCCGGGGGAGGGGTGGCGGACCCGACGCCCCCGGCGGACCGTGGAGGGCCGGCCGGGGTCCGGGCCGGGGTCCGGGCCGGATCGACCTCGACGCGCGCTCTCGTTACGGTTGGCGCATGACCGATCCGACTTCGCTGCCCAACTTCATGCCGAGCGCTCCCGACGCCGGGCCCGACGGCGGCCAGGCCCCCGCCAGCGCCACCCCCGTGCGCGACCGCATCCTCGAGGTGCTGAAGGGCCTCGGCATCGAGGCGTCCATCGACGGTGACGGCGACCTCGAGTTCGCCATCGTCGACGACGAGGGTGCCAGCACGACCCTTTTCGCCCGCGTGGCCGAGGGCGACCTCGCCCTGGTCCGCTTCTTCGGTCAGTGGCAGCTCGCCGAGCCCGTCTCGCCCGACCGCAACGAGCGCATCGCCCGCTGCAACGACCTCACGATGCAGCTCAACATCGTCAAGCTCTCGCTCGTGCAGGAGAGCCTCGTCGTCTCGGCCGAGCACGTCATCACCCCCAACGCCGACCTCGAGATCCTCGTGCCGCTGTCGGTGAACCACATCCTCCAGAGCGTCGGCTTCTTCTTCCAGTCCTGGCTGCCCGTCGACGACGTGCCCGCCGGCCCGACCGCCTGATGGGCGAGTTCGTCCGGCTCGAGGTCGAGGACGGCGTCGGCACGATCCGCCTCGACCGGCCGAAGATGAACGCCCTCAACGTCCAGGTGCAGGAGGAGATCCGGGAGGCCGCTGCCGAGGCGACAGCACGCACCGACGTCAAGGCCGTCATCGTCTACGGCGGTGAGCGCGTCTTCGCGGCAGGGGCCGACATCAAGGAGATGCAGACCATGTCGTACACCGACATGGTCGAGCGCTCCGGGCCCCTCATGAGCTCCATCACGTCGGTCGCCCGCATCCCGAAACCGGTCATCGCCGCGATCACCGGCTACGCCCTCGGCGGCGGTTGCGAGCTCGCCCTCGCGTGCGACTTCCGCCTCGTGGCCGACGACGCGAAGCTGGGTCAGCCCGAGATCCTGCTGGGCATCATCCCGGGGGCCGGCGGCACGCAGCGCCTCTCGCGCCTCGTCGGCGCCTCGCGCGCCAAGGAGATCATCTTCAGCGGCCGCTTCGTCGACGCGCAGGAGGCCCTGGCGATCGGCCTCGCCGACAAGGTCGTGCCGGCCGCCGACGTCTACACCGCCGCCCGTGAGTGGGCCGGCTCGTTCGTCGGTGCCGCGTCGTATGCCGTCCGCGCCGCCAAGGAGGCCATCGACCGCGGTCTCGAGGTCGACCTCGAGAGCGGTCTCGAGATCGAGCGGATGCTCTTCGCCTCGCTCTTCGCGACGAAGGACCGCGAGATCGGGATGAGCTCCTTCGTCGAGCACGGCCCCGGCAAGGCGCAGTTCGAGGGTCGATGACACCACCGCTGGACGTCCTCGTGTTCTACTCGCCCGTCGAGTCGACCGAGGACGTCCTGGCGGCGGTGCACGCCGCCGGTGCGGGCGCGCTCGGCGACTACCGCGAGTGCGCGTTCGTGACCCGCGGTACGGGCCGCTTCCGTCCCGTCGCGGGCGCCCGGCCGGCGATCGGCACGGTGGGCGACCTCGAGCGGCTCCCCGAGGATCGGGTCGAGGTCGTGCTCGAGCGGTCGCTGCGCGGCGCCGTCGTGGCGGCCCTGCGCGCCGCCCACCCCTACGAGGAGCCGGCCTTCCACGTCATCGAGACCGCCCCGACCGACGGCGCGCCCTGACGGCGCCCTGGCGGCGCCCCGGCGTTGCCCCTCCGTCAGGCGTGGCGCAGGCCACTGGTGGTGAGCGTCACGCCTCGGGCGTGCTCGGTGAGCGAGCGCTCGGTGAGAGGATGGCTGGCAGTGCCGGAGCGACCTCCGGCAGCTCCATGAGCACCACCATCCGCAAACGGAAGAGGACGTTCACCCATGAACATCGTCGTCTGTGTCAAGTACGTGCCGGACGCCCAGGCCGAGCGCACGTTCAACGCATCTGACAACACGACCGACCGCGAGAACGTCGACGGCCTGCTGTCCGAGCTCGACGAGTACGCCGTCGAGGAGGCCCTGAAGATCGTCGAGGCCGGCGAGGGCGAGGTGACGGTGCTCACCGTCGGCCCCGACCAGGCCGCCGACGCCATCAAGAAGGCCCTGCAGATGGGCGCCGACAAGGGTGTCCACGTCAACGACGCCGCGATCCACGGCTCCGACGCCGTCGCGACCTCGCTCGTGCTCGCCGAGGCGATCAAGAAGCTCGGTGACGTCGACCTCGTCATCACCGGCATGGCCAGCACCGACGGCACCATGGGTGTCGTCCCGACGATGCTCGCCGAGCGCCTCGGCCTGCCGGCCGTCACCTTCGCCTCCGAGCTGACCGTCGACGGTGGCGCCGGGGGCACTGCCACCATCCGCCGCGACGGCGACGCCTCGACGCAGACGATCACGGCCACGCTGCCGGCCCTCGTGTCGGTGACCGACCAGATCAACGAGCCGCGCTACCCCTCCTTCAAGGGGATCATGGCCGCGAAGAAGAAGCCGGTCGAGACGTGGGCGCTGTCCGACCTCGGTGTCGACGCGTCGCAGGTCGGCCTCGACGCCGCGTGGACGAAGGTGTCGTCGTTCGACGCCCGCCCGCCGCGCACGCAGGGCGAGATCGTCAACGACGAGGGTGACGGCGGCAGCAAGCTCGCCGCGTTCCTGTCCGAGCGCAAGTTCGTCTGACCGCTCTCTCCTCCCGAACTTCCCAGCCAGCAAAGGAGATCCACACCATGGCTGAAGTACTCGTGCTCGTCGACCACGTCGAGGGCAAGGTCCGCAAGACCACAGCCGAGCTGCTGACGATCGCCCGCCGTCTCGGTGAGCCCTCCGCGGTCTTCGTCGGCGCCGGCTTCGACGCCGCGAAGGAGTCCCTCGCCCGCTTCGGCGCCGAGAAGGTCTACCGCGTCGAGTCGCCCGAGGTGCTCGAGCACCTCGTCGTCCCGCAGGCCGAGCTGCTCGCGCAGCTCGTCGCGGAGAAGTCCCCGGCCGCCGTGCTGGTGCCGGCGTCGCCGGAGGGCAAGGAGGTCGCCGCCCGCCTCGCCGTCAAGACGGAGTCGGGCCTGATCACCGACGCCGTCGACGTGCAGGCTGCCGACGGTGGCGTGGCCACGACGCAGTCGGTCTTCGCCGGCTCCTACACGGTTGCGGCGACGGTCACGAAGGGCACGCCGATCATCGCGGTGAAGCCGAACTCGGCGACGCCGGAGGAGGCGGCCGGTGCGGCCGCCGACGAGGTCGTCGACTTCACCCCGTCCGATGCCGCCAAGGGCGCGCGCATCACCGAGTCCAAGCCGAAGCAGGCCACCGGGCGTCCCGAGCTCACCGAGGCGGCCATCGTCGTCTCCGGTGGCCGCGGCACCGGTGGTGACTTCTCCAAGGTCGAGGACTTCGCCGACAGCCTCGGTGCCGCGGTCGGTGCGAGCCGTGCGGCCGTCGACGCCGGGTGGTACCCGCACACGAGCCAGGTCGGCCAGACCGGCAAGCAGGTCAGCCCGCAGCTCTACGTCGCGTGCGGCATCTCCGGTGCCATCCAGCACCGGGCCGGCATGCAGACCTCGAAGACGATCGTGGCCGTCAACAAGGACAACGAGGCCCCGATCTTCGAGCTCGTCGACTTCGGCGTCGTGGGCGACCTCTTCACCGTGCTGCCCCAGGCCACCGAGGCCATCAAGGCCTCCAAGGACTGAACCCTTCCTCACTCTTCCGCAGCACCGTGCCCACTCGACCGACCGGTCGGGTGGGCACGGTGCTGTCAAGGGGTCACCAACCAGTCGAGGGGGCCTGGCCGCGGCCGTGCTCAGGCGGCCTCGGGGTCGACGTCGACACGGGCGAGGCGAGCCCAGCTCTCGAGGCGCTCGCTGTTGAGGGCGTATGCCGCCCTCCCGGTGCCGAGCGTCCACCAGGCGCCCCGCAGGGCCTCCGACGGCAGCCGCACGGGCCGCCCGTCGTCGCGGCTCCACTCGAGGCGGCCGCCGGATGACACACGGCGGACGTCGATGCGCCGGACCGTGGTCGACGCGAGCGTGTTGTGCACCCGCAGGCTCGTCGTGCCGAGGTCGATCCGGGCCGACCACGCTCGCCAGCCGAGGGCGACCGCGACAGCCAGGCACACGGCATACGCGACGGGTGCGGGGATGCCGGGCAGGAGGCGCAGGACGAGGCGCGCGACGAAGAAGCCGAGGACGGGGCAGGCCAGCGCCGAGACGGCGCGGTGGGCGGCCGGGGCACGCAGACGGCTGCCCCCGGTGCCACCACTTTGCAGGTGCGCGTCACCCATGGGGCCGATCCTAGGTCGATCGGCCCCAGGGGTGACGTCTCTCGGTTCGGACGCGGGTCGGACGCGTGCCCGTCGCGTGTGCGACCCGAGCGGTCAGCGGACGGCTGCGGCGGCGGCCACGACGTCGACGAGGCCGTGGCCCTTGTCGAAGGACGTCGTGCCGTTGCCGGTGGGGTCGGCCACGTACGCCGAGCCGTCGGAGTACTTGTAGGCCGTCGACTTGATCGCCGCCTCGACCTGAGCCGGGGTCGCGTTCGGGTTGGCCTGGAAGAGCTGCGCGACGATGCCGGAGATGTGCGGGGTGGCCATCGAGGTGCCGCTGATCGTGTTGTAGTCGCCGCCCTCGCGGGGGTCGCCACCGGTCGAGCAGATCGGCAGGTAGACGCGGCAGGACGACGTGATGTCCTCACCGGGGGCCGAGATGTCGGGGTAGCTGCCGAACTGGCCCTGCTTGCCGCGCGAGCTGAAGTCGCTCACGGTGCCGTTGCGGGTTCCGGTGTTCTGGTCGAAGTAGGACGCGACCGAGATGATGCCGCCGGTGGGGTCCTGGCCGGGCGGGTTGGAGAGGTTGGCTGAGCCGTCGCCACCGTCGTTGCCGTTGGCCCAGACCGTGACGACGCCCTCCTTGACGAGCGCGCGCTGGAGCTTGACCGTGGCGGAGTTCGGGTCGAACTCGCCGCCGCCCGAGGGGCCGTAGGAGTTGCTCGTGACCTTGATCGGCGGGCAGGTGCTGGCCGGCACGCCGGCGCCGCACGGGGCGGCGTGGTTCTCGAGCACCCAGTTGAGGGCCGAGTCGGCTCCGACGATGAGCAGGACGGCGCCGGTGCCGAGGCTGACGATGCTGGCGCCGGGGGCGGCGCCGTGCATCCTCGTGCCGTCGGAGAGCGTCACGTCGCGGCCCGCGACGATGCCCGAGACGTGCATGCCGTGGCCGCCCGCGGCGAGCAGGTCGGTGTCGAGGCTGCCGGCGTCGACGGGCTGGCAGGGGAGCACCTCGAGCGGGTCGCAGACCATCTTGAGGTTCTTGACGACGGCCGACGTGCCGTTCGCGTTCTGGAGGAACGGGTGGGTCGGGTCGACGCCCGAGTCGATGACGGCGACGCTGACGCCGGAACCGTCGAGGGCCTTGCCGTTGGCGCCGGTCAGGGTCGCACGGGCCTCGGAGCCGCGCGTGGCCGTGTTGGAGGTCGAGAGGAACATGTCGATCGGCTCGTTGCCCTCGACATAGGTGACCCCGGACTGCGAGCGCACCGCGTCGATCTGCAAGGGCAGGCCGGCGGCGACGACGACGCCGATCTTGTCGAAGGTCTCGCGCACGACGAGCCCGGACGCCGTGGCGGCCTTGCGCGCGGTGGCCACGTCGGCGGCGTGGACCATGACGGTCGTGGGGGTGGCGGCCGACAGCTTCGACCAGTTGGCCGACAGCCACGGCGAGAGGGGTGCCTTCGCCGAGGCCGAGCCGAGGAGGCCTCCGACGGCGGTGGCGGGCCCGGCCTGCGGGGCGGGCGACGCGGCCGCGACGGAGGCCGACGTCAGCGCGGCGGCGGCGGTCAGGGTGGCCGCTCCCAGACGGAGACGACGGGATGGGGTGGAGCGCATGAGTTACCTCTCTGCAGGGCCGTCCTGCTGCAGTGGAAGACGGCGATGTGCAGGGCCAACGAGGCGCGGTCGACCGAGGTTACGCCCGGGTAGCGGCCGCGACGGCCGGACGGGGCACGCTCGGGACCGTCCTAGAATCGGTGGGTGACTGCGTACCTCGACCATGCGGCGACCACGCCGATGCTGCCCGCCGCGATCTCGGCGATGACCCGGCAGCTCGGGATCGTGGGCAACGCGTCGTCGCTGCACCGCACGGGCCGGGCGGCCCGGCGTGCCGTCGAGGAGTCGCGCGAGAAGATCGCCCGCTGCCTCGGCGCGCGCCCCTCGGAGGTCGTCTTCACGTCCGGCGGCACCGAGTCCGACAACCTCGCCATCAAGGGCACCTACTGGGCCCGCCGCGACCGCGACCCGGCCCGGGTGCGCCTGCTCGTCGGTGTCACGGAGCACCACGCCGTGCTCGACTGCGTCGACTTCCTCGTCGCCCACGAGGGCGCCAAGGTCACCTGGCTCGAGTGCACGCCCGAAGGCGTCGTCGAGCCCTCGACGGTGCGCGCGGCCATCGAGGCGGACCCAGCCTCCGTGGCGCTCGTGTCGGTGATGTGGGCCAACAACGAGGTCGGCACGGTCCAGGACGTGCGCGCCATCGCCGAGGTCGCGCACGAGCACGGCGTCCCGTTCCACACCGACGCCGTCCAGGCAGCCGGTCATCTGCCCGTCGACTTCGCCGCCAGCGGGGCCGACCTCATGTCGGTGACCGCGCACAAGCTCGGCGGCCCCATCGGCGTGGGAGCGCTCGTCGTCCGGCGTGACGTGAAGCTCGTGCCGCTCAGCCACGGCGGCGGGCAGGAGCGGCAGGTCCGCTCGGGCACGCTCGACACCCCGGCGGTCGTCGGCTTCGCCACGGCGCTCGTCGAGGCGACGGCCGCCGTCGACTCCGAGTCGGCCAGGCTCGTGGCCCTGCGCGACGACCTCGTCCAGCGGGCGATGGCCCTCTCGCCCGACATCCGGGTCACCGGCGCCTGGGCCGCGGGTGACGGCACGACGCGCCTCCCCGGCAACGCGCACCTGCTCGTGCCGGGCTGCGACGGCGACTCCCTCCTCTACCTGCTCGACGCGGCGGGCGTCTCGTGCTCGACGGGCTCGGCCTGCCAGGCGGGCGTGCCGCAGCCGAGCCACGTGCTGCTCGCCATGGGGGTGCCCGAGGCGGACGCCCGTGGGGCGCTGCGCGTGACACTGGGCCACACGTCGACCCAGGCCGACGTCGACGCCTTCATCGACGCGCTGCCGGCCGCCATCGAGCGGGCCCGCCGCGCGCGGGAGGCGACCGCATCGTGAGGGCGTCGTGAGGGTCGTCGCAGCGATGAGCGGCGGCGTCGACTCGGCCGTCGCCGCCGCCCGCATGATCGACGCGGGCCACGAGGTCGTCGGCGTGCACCTCGCCCTGTCGCAGAGCGCCGCCACCCTGCGCGAGTCGGCGCGCGGGTGCTGCACCATCGAGGACGCCGGCGACGCCAGGCGGGTGGCCGACGTGCTGGGCATCCCCTTCTACGTGTGGGACATGGCGGCCCGGTTCAAGCGCGACGTCGTCGACGACTTCCGCGCCGAGTACGCCGCCGGCCGCACGCCCAACCCCTGCCTGCGGTGCAACGAGAAGATCAAGTTCGCGGCCCTGCTCGACAAGGCGGTCGCGCTGGGTTTCGACGCCGTCGCCACCGGTCACTACGCCCAGGTGGTCGAGGTGCCGGACGTCGACGGCGGCGTGCGGCGCGAGCTGCACCGGGCCGTCGACGCGGCGAAGGACCAGAGCTACGTCCTCGGCGTGCTCGACGCCGAGCAGCTCGCCCGCTCCTTCTTCCCGCTCGGTGACACCACCAAGCCGCAGATCCGGCAGGAGGCGGCCGAGCGCGGCTTCTACGTCGCGAACAAGCCCGACAGCCACGACATCTGCTTCATCGCCGACGGCGACACCCGGGGCTGGCTCGGGCGCGAGCTGGGGCAGGCGCCGGGCGACATCGTCGACACCGACGGTGCCGTCGTCGGCAGCCACGACGGTGCGTTCGCCTACACCGTCGGTCAGCGCCGCGGACTCGGGCTCTCACGACCGGCCGCCGACGGGCAGCCGCGCTACGTCGTGGAGGTGCGCCCTGACACCAACCAGGTGGTCGTGGGCACCGCCGAACTGCTCGGGGTCAACGCCCTCACCGGCGACCACGCCCGCTGGTGCGGCCCGGCGCCGGAGGGAGTCGTGGAGGTGGGTGCGCAGGTGCGCGCGCACGGTGCCGAGTACCCAGCCCGCGCGTGGGCTGATGGCGAGAACGTCGAGGTGCGGCTCGACGAGCGCATCCGCGGGGTGGCGCCCGGGCAGTCGGTCGTCCTCTACGACGGCACGCGTGTGGTGGGCTCCTCGACGATCGCCGCCGCACGCCTCGAGCGCACGTCCGTCGCCTGAGCCCGCAGCGCGGCAGGGCAGGCCGTCGCGACCCTCGGTCGGACCGGCCGGCCGTCGTCAGTCGAGCGTGCGCGTCCAGGTGAGGGTGCGCGCGGTCGGACGGAAGCCGAGCGACCGGTAGAGGCGCTGCGGGCCGGGGTAGTCGTCGTCGCCCCGCGGGCTGACCTGTGCCGACGAGCCGCCGAGCGCGCCGAGGTGGTTCAGCGCGGCGAGGGTGACGGCGCCGGCCAGGCCCCGGCCACGGTGCTCGGGCACGCACCCGACCGGCTCCACGAGACCGACCCCGGTGGCCTCGTCGAGCCAGACGACGACCGAGGCCACCATCCGGCCGTTCGCGTCGACGGCCACCCAGTCGAGGTCGTGCCGGTAGGGCCACGCCGCCATGAGCTGCCGATAGGCGGTCTCGTCGACCTTCGACGGCCCGAAGTCCGACCACGCTGCGGCGTGCACGGCGGCACGCTCGCGAGCCTCGTGCGGCTCGACGTGCCGGAACCGGTAGCCGTCCACGCGGGGCGCCGCGGCGAGGTCGCCCACCGCGACGGTGTGGTGGGTGAACCACCACGCGTCGGGTTGCGGCTCGAAACCTGCTGCGGCGAGGGCCGGTCCGGCCACGTCGTGCTCCATCACGAGGGCCGACTGCGTCTCGGCGTCGCTGACCTCCTCGAACCAGTCGACGAGCTCCTCGGCGACGTCCGGGCGGTCGGGGGCCACCTGCAGCTCCAGCCAGTCCGGTGCCTCGGCCCAGCCGAAGCCCACGACCTGGCCGCCGTCGCTCCAGACGGCGATCGCCTCGCCCTCGTCCAGCCGGTTGGGGTCGACGGGGCGGTGGTAGCGGCTCCACGCGAGCTGGCCGGGGTGGAACCTGCTGGTGGGGGACCACAGCCGCGACGCCATGGCCTGCATCGCCCGCAGGTCGTCGGGCCCCGAGAAGTCACGACGTGCGGCCGGCATCGCGCCAGCCTAGGGGTGCCCGAGGTCGTCCGTCGCCCCGGTTCCCGCACACCGCCCGCCGGCCGCGGTCCCGCCCCTGCGTCGGGCCGCAGCGTGCTGCCCATAGGCTGGCGCGGTGACCCTGGCAACCGGTATCGGATCCTGGCCCGGCACGTCCGTGCGCGACGCCCTCGCACAGGTGGGCGAGATCCTCGACGGTCACCTGCCGTACCTGCCCGAGCTGCCCGCCCGCGGGCCCGGCGCCGACATGGTTGGGCGCACGGCCGGCCTGCTCGTCGAGATGCCGGTCGACCTGCAGCCGGTCGGCTGGCGGCTCGTCGACCGCCCCGGGCGCGATGCGGCCCGAACCGCCGCGTTCCTGCGGGAGGACCTCGACCAGCTCGCCGAGGCCTTCGACGGGCACGCGGGTCGACTCAAGCTCCAGGTCGTGGGGCCGTGGACGCTCGCCGCGAACGTGTGGCTCGGCCGCGGCGAGCGGATGGTCGTCGACGAGGGCGCGAGCCGCGACCTCGTCGAGTCGCTCGCGGAGGGCGTCCGCCTCCACGTCGGCGCCGTCCGGCGGCTCGTCCCGGGCGCCGAGATCGTGCTGCAGGTCGACGAGCCGTCGCTGCCCACCGTGCTCGCCGGCCGCCTGCCGACCTCCTCGGGCTTCGGCCGCCTGCCGAGCCTCGACCCGCAGGTCGCTGCAGCCGGGATCAGGACCGTGCTCGCCGCGCACGACGGCGAGACCGTGCTGCACTGCTGCGCCGCCGACCCGCCCCTGGCGCTGCTGCGCTCGACCGGCCCGTCGGCCCTGTCGGTCGACACCTCGCTCCTGCGGCCGCGCGGGTGGGAGGGCGTCGCCGTCGCGGTCGAGGACGGCATACGGCTGCACGCGGGAGCGATCCCGACGGACGGCAGCCTGACCCGGCCCCAGGCGGTCGCCGAGCGCTTCGTCGACGCCTGGCGCCGCATCGGTATGCCGTCCGCCTCGCTGGCCGACGTCGTCGTGACGCCGGCGTGCGGCCTGGCCGCTGCCACCCCCGAGCTGGCCCGCACCATCCAGCGTGCAGCCGTCGAGACCGCGCGCGAGCTGGACGAGCGCAGCGTCGTCTGACCAGCGGGCCGCCCACGCACGGCGAAGGCCGGTCACCCCGAGGGTGACCGGCCTTCGCCGTGCCGGGGGAGCGGGCTCAGAGCGCCGAGCCCGCCGTCCACTTGGACCAGCTGAGGTTCCAGTCGGCGTAGCCGTTGCCCATGGTCATCGGGCGGTTGGTGCCGACCGTCTCGACGACGTCACCGATGCGGGTCTGGCCGTAGAGCCACTGGCCGTTGGCGTCGCTCATGCCGGTGCAGCCGTGGCTGACGTTGCGGTGACCCTGGTCCTTGACCGACCAGGGGGCCGTGTGGAGGAACTCACCCGAGTTCGTGACGCGCATGGCGTACTTGACCGGGGTGTCCTCGTAGTAGCCGGTGTCGCCCTTCTTGAGGCCGATGGTCTCGGCGCGCATCGTGATGTTGGTGACCTTGTCCATGATCACCTTGACGCCGGAGCGGGTGATGAAGCCGGGCTGACCGCCAGTGACGGGGATGCGACGGGCGAGCTTGCCGTTGATCATGACGTCCATCTGGTGCGTCTGCAGGTTCACCTTGGCGATGACGGAGCGGCCGATCGTGAAGTCGGACGTCCGCGACTGCTCGCCCCAGCGACCGCCGCCGGCGGAGACGCCGTTGAGCTTCGCCTCGACGTGGACCTTGGTGCCGGGCTTCCAGTACGTCTTGGGGCGCCAGTGGGCCTCCTTCGACGACAGCCAGTACCAGGAGCCGGCCTGCGCAGGCGTCGACGTGACGACCATGTGCTTCTCGAAGTTCGCCTTGTCCTTGACCGGCAGGTCGAAGCGCATGACGACCGGCATGCCGATGCCGACCGTGCCGCCGTCGCGGGGGGAGACCGAGGTGTAGACCTGGTCGTCGAGCGTGAGGTTCGCGGTGCGGAACGAGCGGGTCGTCTCGTCGGTGCGGCCGTCGGAGTCCTCGGCCTCGAGGGCCAGGGTGTACTTGACGCCGGGCTCGAGCAGGTCGCCGGCCGTCCACGTGCCGTCCTTGAGCGTGCCGTCGACGGTGACCTTGTTGCCCTTCTTGCTCACGTAGGACAGCGAGGCCGTCTTGAGGGTGCCCTTCTCGGCGGAGGCGGTCACCCGCGTGTCCACGGCGACGTCGTCGGCGTCGGCCGCCGGGGTCGTCGTGTAGGCGACCGGGTCGGTGGTGGGCGTCGGGGTGGACGTCTCGGAGCTGTCGGGCCCGGCGGACGCCGACGAGCTCGCCGGCTTGCCGTTGTCGGCCGTGGCGGAGGCGTTGCAGGCGGTCACGCCCAGCATGGCCAGGATGGCCATCCCCGAGACTGTGGCGGTACGGATGCTCGACTTCACGCTCAATAAACCCTTCACGGACGCGACGCCGGGCGTCCCACGGCGGGACGGGGTGCGGCGCGTCGATAGACCCTGCTCCAGTGTCACCGATGGCGACCTGATACTCCAAAACGTACGGCGAGTCCAAACTGCGCGTGTCGCAGGCCGTCCGCGGGCACCCGAGCCTACCCGCCGGTATGCCGTTCGGGGCTGTTCCCGGGCACTTCCCGGGGCCTTCTCGGGGCTTTCTCGAGTGCCTCCCAGACGCGCCCACGGCCTCAGGAGGCGTCGGCCGGGCGCACCTCACGGCGCAGGATCTTGCCGGTCGGCCCCTTGGGCAGCTCGTCGAGCGTCCACAGGCGGCGGGGGTACTTGTACGCCGCGAGCCGCTCCTTGACGTAGGCCTGGACGTCGTCGAGCGTCGCGCTCGAACCCGGCCGGAAGACGACGGCCGCGCCGACCTCCTCGCCCATGAGGTCGTCAGGCACCCCGACCACGGCCGCCTCGAGGACGTCGGGGTGCGTGTAGAGCACCTCCTCGACCTCGCGGGGGTACACGTTGAGCCCGCCGCGGATGATCATGTCCTTCTTGCGGTCGACGATCGTGAAGTAGCCCTCGTCGTCGACTGTGGCGAGGTCGCCGGAGCGGAACCAGCCGTCGGGGATGGCCTCCTTCGTGGCCTCGGGGCGGTTCCAGTAGCCCTTCATGATGTTCTCGCCGCGGATCGCGATCTCGCCGATCTCGCCGGGCGGGGTGTCGTTGCCCTCGAGGTCGACGAGCTTCATCTCGCACCCCGGGATCGCGCGGCCGATCGTGCCCGGCTTCGTCGGCTTGTCGGGCATGTTGAACGAGGCGACGGGAGACGTCTCGGACAGGCCGTAGCCCTCGAGGATCTGGCAGCCGAACTTCGCCTCGAAGGCCTTCATGACCGCTTCGGGCATGGCCGAGCCGCCGGAGGCGCAGGTGCGCAGGCTGCTCGTGTCGGCCTGGTCGGCGTTCGGGTGGTTGAGGATCGCGGCGTACATGGTCGGGACGCCTTGGAAGATCGTCACGTGGTCGCGCCCGAGCACCTCGATGGCCTTGGCGGGGTCGAAGCGGGGGATGAGCGTCAGGGTCGCGCCGCGCTGCACCGACGTGTTGAGGCCGCACGTCAGGCCGAAGACGTGGAAGAGGGGCAGGCAGCCCATGATCACGTCGTCCTCGGTGATCTGCATGATGTCGGTCGCCGAGCGCTCGGCGTTGCGGTGCAGGTTGAAGTGAGTGAGCTCGGCGCCCTTCGGCTTGCCGGTGGTCCCGCTCGTGTAGAGGATCACCGCGGTGTCGTCGTCGGCGCGGTCGACCGGCTCGGTCACGGGGGCGGCCGCCGTCTCGGACGTGTCGAACTGGCCGTCGGCCGGGCCCATCGGACCGCACACGACGAGGCGCGTGCCGGTCTCGGCGGCGGCCTTGCCGGCCTCCTCGGCGAAGTCGGGCCAGACGAAGCTGAACCGGGCGCCGCTGTCCTCGTAGAAGTACTGGATCTCGCCGGACTTGAGCAGTGGGTTCATCGGCACCACGACCCCGCCGGCCAGCAGCGTGCCGTAGAAGGTGACCGGGTAGGCGGGCACGTTCGGCAGGATGAGCGAGACACGGTCGCCGGGCTCGAGCCCCGCCGCGCGCAGCTGTCCCGCGACGGCCGCTGCGGCCCGGTGCAGGGCCGACCAGCTGACCTCGGCCTGGTCGAGCTTGATCCCGACCTTGTCGGGAACGCGCCCTGCCGTGGCGACGAGGTTGGCGGCGAGGTTGGTCATCTCTGCTCCTTCGCAGGGGGTGGGGCGCTGGGCTCGGGTTCATTGTTACTGCTGGGTCGCCCGGTGAACAGACCTGGCGCGCGACGTGCCGAGGCTCACGGCCCGGTGTCGTCGGGGGTGGCTGGCAGGATGGTCGCGTGAGCGAGACCAGCGGCCCAACGCCCGTCACCGACGACGTCCCGACCGAGGTCCACCAGGAGTGGGCCGACCTCGCCGAGCAGGCCGCTGCGGCCCAGTTCGCCTATCACGTCAAGGATTCGCCGACGATCAGCGATGGGGAGTACGACCAGATCATCCGGCGCCTCAACGAGATCGAGGAGTCACACCCCTCGCTGCGCACGCCGGAGAGCCCGACGCAGAACGTCGGTGGAGCGGCCTTCGCGACAGGCTTCGAGACGGTCGACCACGTCGAGCGCATGCTGAGCCTCGACAACGCGTTCTCCTTCCAGGAGCTGCAGACCTGGGCCGAGCGGGTCGAGCGCGAGGTCGGGGCGGGGGCGCACTTCCTCACCGAGCTGAAGATCGACGGCCTCGCGATCAACCTGCTCTACGAGAAGGGCCGACTGGTCCGCGCGCTCACGCGCGGCGACGGGCGCACCGGTGAGGACGTCACCAACAACGTCCGCACCATCGACGGCATCCCCGAGCGGCTCTCGGGCGACGACGTGCCCGAGCTCGTCGAGATCCGCGGCGAGGTGTTCTTCCCCACGGCGGCGTTCGCCGACCTCAACGCCGGGCTCGTCGAGGCGGGCAAGGCGCCGTTCGCCAACCCGCGCAACGCGGCAGCGGGATCCCTGCGGCAGAAGGACCCCAAGGTCACCGCCAGCCGCCGCCTGCGCATGCTCGTGCACGGCATCGGCGCCCGTCGCGGCTTCGACATCGAGCGGCAGAGCGAGGCGTACGACCGCCTCCGCGGCTGGGGGCTGCCCACCTCCGACGAGGTACGCGTGCTCGACGACATCGCTGCCGTCGAGAAGTTCGTCACCTACCACGGTGAGCACCGGCACGACCGGGCGCACGAGATCGACGGCATCGTCGTCAAGGTCGACGAGGTGCCCCTGCAGCGGCAGCTCGGCGCGACGTCGCGGGCGCCGCGCTGGGCCATCGCGTTCAAGTACCCACCCGAGGAGGTCAACACCAAGCTCCTCGACATCCGCGTCAACGTCGGCCGCACCGGCCGGGTCACGCCCTACGGCGTCATGCAGCCCGTCGTCGTGGCGGGGTCCACGGTGGAGCAGGCGACCCTGCACAACGCGTACGAGGTCGAGCGCAAGGGCGTGCTCATCGGCGACACCGTGGTGCTGCGCAAGGCGGGCGATGTCATCCCCGAGATCGTGGGGCCGGTCGTCGACCTGCGCGACGGCAGCGAGCGGGCGTTCGTCATGCCGACCGAGTGCCCCGCCTGTGGCACGACCCTCGCCCCGGAGAAGGAGGGCGACAAGGACATCCGCTGCCCCAACACCCGCTCGTGCCCGAGCCAGCTGCGCGAGCGGGTCTTCGCCCTCGCCTCCCGCAGCGGGCTCGACATCGAGGCCCTCGGCTGGGAGGGGTCCAGCGCCCTGCTCGACTCCGGCATCATCACCGACGAGGGCGACCTCTTCACGCCGGCCGATGACAGCCCCCACGCGGGCGAGTACGGCATCACGCGCGAGAAGCTCGCGCAGGTCCCGCTCTACACGCGCGCCGCGAAGAAGAGTGATCCCGACGACCGCGTCGTCGACGGGCGGGTCCTGTCCGCCGGCGGCGAGAAGCTGCTGGCCGAGCTCGAGAAGGCGAAGTCGCAGCCGCTCTGGCGGGTGCTCGTCGCCCTGTCGATCCGGCACGTCGGCCCCACCGCGGCCCGCGCGCTCGCGACCCACTTCGGGTCCCTGGACGCGATCCGGGCCGCCTCGACGGACGAGCTCGCCCAGGCCGAGGGCGTCGGCGGTGTCATCGCCGAGGCCGTCACCGCCTGGTTCCAGGTCGACTGGCACCGCGAGATCGTGCGCAAGTGGGCCGACGCCGGCGTGCGGATGGCCGACGAGGTCGACACCTCCGTCGAGCGCACCCTCGAGGGGCGCACGGTCGTCGTCACCGGGTCGCTGGAGGGCTTCTCGCGCGACGAGACCAAGGAGGCGATCATCAGCCGCGGCGGCAAGGCCTCCGGCTCCGTGTCGAAGAAGACCGACTTCGTCGTCATCGGCGCGAACGCCGGTTCCAAGGCGGCCAAGGCCGAGGAGCTGGGGCTCACCATCCTCGACGAGGACGGCTTTCGCCGGCTCCTCGAGACCGGCTCGCCCGACTGATCGGAGCCGTCCCCGCCGTGCGGGGGCCGGGACGGCCCCGGCGGCACGGCCGGCTGTGTGGGGCCGGGCGCGTCGGTGGCTCGGCGACCCGCGAGGGGTGCGCGCGCTCTCATGTGTGCCCGCACCACAGATCCAGCGCAGGTGTGTGGGTACCCACCGTCACTTTGGGAGGTGGTCCTCCTAGGCTTGCCCGAAGTTTCCGGTTCCGTGCCACGGAGCCTGACCACCGGAAGATGCCGCCGACCGACCGGTCGGCTCGCAGCGAGCGCGACGCACGAGGAGGTGCAGATCTTGACGGGTACCCCGTTGCTCGAGACCAGGGCCCTGACGAAGGAGTTCCGGGGCTTCCGGGCCGTCTCGGACGTCGACCTCACGGTGGCGCAGGGCACTGTTCACGCCCTCGTCGGCCCCAACGGTGCGGGCAAGACCACGCTGTTCAACCTGCTGACCGGCTTCCTCACCCCGACCTCCGGAACCGTCACCTTCGACGGGCAGGACATCACCGGCCGGGCGCCGGAGCAGATCGCCCCTCTCGGCATCGCCCGCTCGTTCCAGATCACGAGCCTGTTCGAGGCGATGACCCTGCGTGAGCACCTCGAGCTCGCCCTCGCCAGCCCCACCGGCATGGGCAAGCAGTGGTGGCGCTCGGTCACCCGCATGGCGACGTTCAAGGACCGGGCCATGGACCTGCTCGAGCAGGTCGGTCTCGCCGACCGCGCGGGCGCGCCGGCCTCGTCGCTCGCGTACGGGCAGAAGCGCGCGCTCGAGCTCGCCATCGCGATGGCCCTCGACCCGAAGCTGCTCCTCCTCGACGAGCCGACGGCCGGCATGGGCATCGAGGACGTCGACCGAACCATCGCCCTCGTCAAGCAGCTGTCGGCCGGGCGCACCGTCGT
Organism: Terrabacter koreensis; assembly: GCF_054783315.1. Classification (NCBI taxonomy): domain Bacteria; kingdom Bacillati; phylum Actinomycetota; class Actinomycetes; order Micrococcales; family Intrasporangiaceae; genus Terrabacter; species Terrabacter koreensis. Next base: position 1,102,175 of record NZ_BAAGQU010000004.1, read on the forward strand.
CTTCGTCGACCACAACATGCACGTCGTCGGCTCGCTCGCCGACCAGGTGACCGTGCTCCAGTCCGGACAGATCCTCGCCGAGGGTCCCTACGAGCAGGTGCGCGCCGACGAGCGCGTCATCACGGCCTACCTCGGAGCCACCCATGAGTGACGAGACCACCACCACCGAGCGCACCGGCGCGGCTGCCGAGACCCCTGCAGCGCAAGGCTCCTCCCGCATGCTGGAGGTCACCGGGCTGTCCGCCTGGTACGGCGAGGCGCGTGTGCTCACCGACGTGGCGATCGACGTCGCCCCCGGCGAGGTCGTCACTCTCGTCGGTCGCAACGGTGCCGGCAAGACGACCCTCCTGCGGTCGGTCATGGGCCTGCACCGCCAGATCGAGGGCACGATCAGCCTCGACGGCACCGACCTCACGCGGAGGTCGGCCGACGCCCGCGCGCGTGCCGGCATCGGCTGGGTGCCCGACGACCGCGGCATCTACGCCAGCCTCACCGTCGCCGAGAACCTCCTGCTGCCGCCCGTCGTCCACGCCGACGCGTGGCCGCTCGAGCGCGTCTACGAGTTCTTCCCGGTGCTCCACGAACGACGCGACTTCCCCGGCACGAAGCTGTCGGGTGGCGAGCAGCAGATGCTCGCCATGGCCAGGGTCCTGCGGATGGGTTCGCGCCTGCTGCTGCTCGACGAGCCGAGCGAGGGCCTGGCCCCCGTCATCGTCCAGCGCATCGGCGAGATCATCCGCGAGATCAAGGGCCAGGGGGTCGGCGTGCTCCTCGTCGAGCAGAACGTCAAGTTCGCCTCGACGGTCGCCGACCGGCACTACCTGCTGGCGCAGGGGAAGGTCGTCGAGCACCTCGGCAACGACGACTTCCGGGCTCGCGAGAGCGAGCTGCTCACCTATCTCGGGATGTAGCCGCCCGGTCGGCCCGTCCGCGGGTCGCACCGGCCGGACCACCAGCACCTCACCGCACCACGTCACCGCACCACCTCACATCTCGTCACACCCCAGGAGGGGACATGCGTAGCAGGACAGTCCAGGGCACCGTCGCCATCGCGGCGACCGCCTCCCTCGCGCTCGCCGCGTGCGGCAGCGGCGCCGGCGGCCCGCAGTCGGGCGGCTCGGGCAAGCTCACCGACGACAAGATCGTCATCGGCCTGCTCAACGACCAGTCGGGCGTCTACAAGGACCTCTCCGGCCCCAACTCGAAGACGGCCATCGAGCTCGCCATCGCCGACTACAAGGCGAAGTACGGCGACAAGGCCGTCGCCAAGACCATCGAGATCGTCACGGCCGACCACCAGAACAAGGCCGACGTCGCCAACTCCAAGGCGCAGGAGATGTACGACCGCCAGAAGGCCGACATCATCCTCGACGTGCCGAACTCGGCGGCCGCGCTCGCCGTCGCGACCCAGGCCGCCAACAAGAAGAAGCTCTACATCAACATCGGCGCCGGCACGACCAAGCTCACCGGCGAGAGCTGCAACAAGTACACGTTCCACTGGGCCTACAACACCGCGATGCTCGCCCGCGGCACCGCCGGCACCATCACCAAGGAGGGCGGGACGAGCTGGAACATCGTCTACCCCGACTACGCCTTCGGCCAGGACATGAACAAGTCCTTCACGAAGGAGGTCACGGCCGCCGGCGGATCGGTGGGCCAGTCGATCGCGTCGCCGTTCCCGAGCGACAACTTCGCCACGTTCATCACCAAGGCCGGTGAGGGCAGCCCCAAGGTCATCGGCTCGATGCACGCCGGTGGCGACCTCATCAACTTCGTCAAGCAGTTCAACCAGAGCTCGCTCAAGGGCAAGGCGCAGCTCGCCGTCGGCCTGATGTTCATCACCGACATCCACTCGCTCGGTGTCGACCAGTTCGCCGGCACCCAGTTCACCGACGCGTGGTACTGGAACTTCGACGACCAGAACAAGAAGTGGGCGGACCGCTTCAAGGAGAAGACGAACACCCGTCCGTCGTTCGCCCACGCTGCCAACTACTCGGCCGCGATGAACTACCTCGAGGCCGTCCAGGAGGCCGGCACCGACGACGCCGACGCCGTCGTGGGCAAGCTCGAGGGCAAGAAGATCAACGACGTGTTCCTCCGCAACGGTGAGGTCCGCAAGGCCGACCACGCCGTCACGCACGACGTCTACCTCGCCAAGGTCAAGAGCTCCGCACCCGAGGAGTGGGACTACGAGGACATCGTCAAGACGATCCCCGCCGCCGAGGCGTACGGCGAGGCGAACCCCGCCTGCAAGATGGGCTGACCCGAGGCCGTATGCCGTCCGGCCGCGTCCCACGAGGCCGCACCGGACGGCATACGGCAGGGTCCGTCCCAGCCCGATCGACCGCGAGCGAGCGAGAGACATGAGCGCATTCCTCCAGTACACCCTCCAGGGTCTGGCCGCCGGCGGCTTCTACGCGCTGTCCGCGCTGGGCCTGGCCGTCATCTTCGGCGTCCTCGGGGTCGTCAACTTCTCCCACGGCGCCTGCTACATGCTCGGCGCCGTCATCTCCGCGGTGCTGCTCGCCGAGCTGCACGTCGGCTTCTGGGTCGCGCTCGTCGTCGTGCCGATCCTCATGTTCGGGTTCGGGGTGCTGATGGAGCGGCTGCTCGTGCGCTGGCTCCTCGCCCTCGACCCGCTCTACAACTTCCTGCTCACCTTCGGCCTGACCCTGATCCTCGTCGAGGCGGTCAAGCAGAAGTACGGCGTCTCGGGCCTGCCCTACGAGGTGCCGGCCGGGCTGGGTGGGCAGGTCAGCGTCGGCAGCGTCAACCTCTCGGTCTACGCGATCTTCGCGTGCCTCTTCTCCGTCGTCGTCTGCGTGGCCGTCGGGCTGCTGCTGACGAAGACGCGCATCGGCATGATCGTGCGGGCGTCGACGGAGGCGCCCGAGCGCACCCGCGCGCTCGGCATCAACGTGGGCCGCTGGGTCACCCCGGTCTTCGGCTTCGGCATCGCGCTCGCCGGGCTCGCCGGCGTGCTGGCCGCGCCCACCCGGGCCATCACGGCCGAGATGGGCAGCAACTTCATCATCATCCTGTTCGCGGTCGTCGTCATCGGCGGCCTCGGCAGCATCCTCGGTGCGGTGGTCGCAGGGTTCCTCGTCGGACTCGTCGAGGCCTACGGCATCGCCTACGCCCCCACGTACGCCCAGATCGTCATCTTCGTGCTGATGGCGCTCGTGGTCCTCGTCCGGCCCTCCGGGCTCTTCGGACGGGAGGAGGTCGCATGAGCGAGCAGATGACCGCCAAGGTCGACGTCGACCTGGCCCAGCCCTCGATCCTGTCGCGTCGCAACCCGCTGCGCTACCTCATGCTGCTCGGTGGCCTCGCGGTCCTCGTGCTGCTGCCGTACTGGATCTACCCACCCGTCGCGATGGACATCCTCTGCTGGGGGCTCTTCGCGATCAGCGTCGACCTGCTGCTCGGGTTCACCGGGCTGCTGAGCTTCGGGCACGCGGCGTTCTGGGGCGGGTCGGCCTACTGCACCGGTCTCATCGCCACGCACTGGGGCGTCCCGTTCCCGGTCGCGGTCCTCGGCGGCGCCGTGTTCGCGATGCTCATCGCGTGGCCCATCGGCTACCTCTCGGTGCGCCGCACGGGCATCTACTTCGCGATGGTGACGCTGGCGTTCGCGCAGATGCTCTACTTCATCGCCAACCAGGCCCGCGACCTCACCGGCGGCGAGAACGGCCTGCAGGGCATCCCGCGCAGCTTCTTCGGCATCGAGCTGGTGGAGGAGGACTCGTTCTACTTCTACTACGTCGGTGCCGCGATGATCCTCGTCGGCATCTTCATCGCCTGGAGGGTCGTCAACTCGCCGTTCGGCCGCGTGCTCACGGCCGTACGCGACAACCCGGCCCGCGCCCGCGCGCTCGGCTACGACGTGGAGCGGTTCAAGATCAAGGCGTTCGTCATCTCAGCCGGTCTCGCGGGGCTGGCCGGTGGGGTCTTCGCGATCAGCCACCAGTTCGCGTCGCTGCAGGAGCTGATGTGGACGACGTCGGGCAAGGTCGTGCTCGTCACCGTGCTCGGCGGCATCGGCACCCTCTGGGGCGGACTCGTCGGTGCCGGCGTCGTCGTGACGCTCGAGGACTTCCTCGCCAGCTCCGGCTTCGAGGGGATCGGCCTCATCACGGGCTCGATCTTCGTGCTCATCGTGCTGCTCTTCCGCCACGGCATCTGGGGCACCGGTCGCAACGTGCTGCGCAGGTACGTCCTCGACCGCCGCAAGCGCGCCCGAGACTGACGTCAGGTTCGAGGTGCTCTCCCGGTGGTTCACCCGGAGAGCACCTCCGACCATGTGCTCAGGGGGTCAGGAAACGGCGCGCCACGCGGCCGACGACGAGCCAGGCGACGGCGCCGAGGCCCCAGTTGACGAAGGTGTTCTTGACCAGGGCGTTCTCGCCCGTGAACTGCTTGATGCCCGCGGTCCGGCTGAAGACGCCGAGGTCGGCCCAGTCGGCAGCCTTGAGGACGCCAGCAACCAGGGCGTTGCCCGTGTTGGCCTCGAGCACGACGAGAGCCGCCCCGACCAGCAGGGCGGCGGCGGCCAGCAGGCAGACGACCCACACGATCTCGCCGAGCAGCGTGCGCAGCCGGTTGACGCCCGTCTTCGTGAGGGTGGCGGCACGGCGGGCGCCCGCTCTGAGGTCGGGGGAGCGGCGCACCCTGGCAGGGTCGGCGGCGACGGTCGACGCGGTGCTGGCGGACCCCGTCGTCGGCGACGCCTGCGACGCCTGCGCCTCCTGCGCCGCCCGGGCGGCTGCTCGGTCGGTGAACCGGGGCGTCACCGGCTGCTCGGTCACGGTGGCGTCGCCGGGGTGGTGCTCGCGCGCGGTGGTGGCGGCGCTCGGGTCAGCGCCGGGCGTGGGGTCCGCCGGGCTCGAGGAGGTGCTGCTGGCCGTGCTCGTCATCGAGGGGTTCTCCTTGGCTGTTCGTGGCTCTCGAGGCTCTCGCGGCTCAACGAGCCAGACCCCCTGCAGGACACGGCCCGGGCCGCGATTTCGTGCTCGGGAGGCGTCCGGACACCGGTTCGAGGCCGGTGTGCGTGACCCATAGACTGGCCCGCATGTCCTCCCTGTCCCGCGACGACGTAGCCCACCTGGCCGGCCTCGCCCGCATCGAGCTCTCCGACGCCGAGCTCGACCGCATGGTGGGTGAGCTCGGAGTCATCCTCGAGTCGGTGGCCAAGGTGCAGCAGGCCCCGACCGACGGTGTGGCCCCGATGTCGCACCCCATGCCGCTGACCAACGTCACCCGCCCCGACGTCGTGCGCCCGACCCTCGGTGCCGAGGCCGCACTCGCCGGCGCCCCCGAGGCCGAGCAGCAGCGCTTCTCCGTGCCGCGCATCCTCGACGAGGACTGACCCCTCACCAGCCGCCCCGCGACGCCCGCGTATGCCGCCGGGCCGAGCCCCGCGGCATACGCCCTCTCGTGGGCACCACGAAACCCCCTGCAGCAGAACCGAACACGAAGGCACTGACGTGACCGACCTGCCAACCGACCTCACCCGGGCCACTGCCTCGGCACTCGCCGACGCCCTCGCCGCCGGCACCGTCTCCTCGGTCGAGGTGACGCAGGCGCACCTCGAACGCATCGCCGCGGTCGACGGCCAGGTGCACTCCTACCTCCACGTCGACACTGAGGGTGCCATCGCGCAGGCCCGGGAGGTCGACGAGCGCCGCAGGGCCGGCGAGAGCCTCGGCGCGCTGGCGGGCGTGCCCATCGCCGTCAAGGACGTCATGACGACGAAGGGCGTGCCGACCACGTGCGGCAGCAAGATGCTCGAGGGGTGGATCCCGCCCTACGACGCGACCGTCGTCACGAAGCTGCGCGAGGCCGGCCTGCCGATGCTCGGCAAGACGAACATGGACGAGTTCGCCATGGGCAGCTCGACCGAGCACTCCGCGTACGGCCCCTCGCGCAACCCGTGGGACCTCGAGCGCATCCCCGGCGGGTCGGGCGGTGGCTCGAGCTCGGTGCTCGCCTCGTTCCAGGCGCCGCTCGCCACCGGCACCGACACCGGCGGCTCGATCCGCCAGCCCGCCGCGGTGACCGCGACCGTCGGCACCAAGCCGACCTACGGCGGCGTCTCCCGCTATGGTCTCGTCGCCCTCGCCAGCTCGCTCGACCAGGCCGGCCCGTGCGGGCGCACGGTGCTCGACACCGCACTGCTGCACGCCGTCATGGGCGGGCACGACCCCATGGACTCGACCTCGATCGACGCACCCGTGCCGCCCGTCGTCGAGGCCGCCCGCGCCGCCGACGTCAAGGGCATGCGCATCGGCGTCGTCAAGGAGCTCGGCGGCGAGGGCTACCAGCCCGGCGTCCGCGCCCGCTTCGACGAGTCCGTGGCCCTCCTCCAGGAGCTCGGGGCCGAGGTCGTCGAGGTCAGCTGCCCCAACTTCGAGTACGCCCTCGCGGCCTACTACCTCATCCTGCCGAGCGAGGCCTCGAGCAACCTCGCGAAGTTCGACGCGATGCGCTACGGCCTGCGGGTGCTCCCCGAGGGCGTCGACGACCCGAGCGCCGAGCAGGTCATGGCCGCAACCCGCGACGCCGGCTTCGGCCCCGAGGTCAAGCGCCGGATCATCCTCGGCACGTACGCCCTCAGCTCCGGCTACTACGACGCCTACTACGGCTCGGCGCAGAAGGTGCGCGCGCTCATCGCGCAGGACTTCGACAACGCGTACGGACGGGTCGACGTGCTCGTCAGCCCGACCGCGCCGACGACGGCCTTCAAGCTCGGCGACAAGCTCGAGGACCCGATGGCCATGTACCTCAACGACATCGCCACCATCCCGGCCAACCTCGCCGGGGTGCCGGGCATGTCGATCCCGTCCGGCCTCGCCGACGAGGACGGCCTGCCGGCCGGCATCCAGATCCTTGCCCCCGCGACGAAGGACGAGCGGCTCTACTCGGTGGGCGCCGCCCTCGAGGCCGCCCTCGTCGACCGCTGGGGCGGTCCGATCCTCGACCGCGCGCCCGCGCTGGGCGACGCCGCTGCTGTGAAGGGAGCCTGACATGAGCACGGCCACCGCCGACGCCGTCATGGACTACGACGAGGCCATGGCGAAGTTCGACCCCGTCATGGGTCTCGAGGTGCACGTCGAGCTGCACACCGCGACGAAGATGTTCTGCGGCTGCCCCACCGAGTTCGGCGCCGAGCCCAACTCGCAGGTCTGCCCGGTCTGCCTCGGCCTGCCCGGCGCGCTGCCCGTCGTCAACGAGAAGGCCGTCGAGTCGGCCATCCGCATCGGCCTCGCGCTCAACTGCGAGATCGCCGAGTGGTGCCGCTTCGCCCGGAAGAACTACTTCTACCCGGACATGCCGAAGAACTTCCAGACGTCGCAGTACGACGAGCCGATCGCCTACAACGGGCACCTCGACGTCGAGCTCGAGGACGGCACCGTCTACCGCGTCGAGATCGAGCGTGCCCACATGGAGGAGGACACCGGCAAGTCGCTCCACATCGGCGGTGCGACCGGCCGCATCCACGGCGCCGACCACTCGCTCGTCGACTACAACCGCGCGGGCATCCCGCTCATCGAGATCGTCACCAAGCCGATGACCGGCGCGGGGGAGCGGGCACCCGAGGTCGCGAAGGCGTACGTCTCGGCGCTGCGCGACCTGCTGCGCGCGCTCGACGTCAGCGACGTGAAGATGGAGCAGGGCTCGATGCGCTGCGACGCCAACGTGTCGCTGCGCGCCAAGGCCGGCGACCCGACGTCGCCCGAGCAGCTCGCGGTGCCGCTCGGCACCCGCACCGAGACGAAGAACGTCAACTCGCTCCGCTCGGTCGAGCGGGCCGTCCGCTACGAGATCTCGCGCCACGCCGCGATCCTCGACGGCGGCGGCTCGATCCTCCAGGAGACGCGTCACTGGCACGAGGACACCGGCATCACGACGTCGGGCCGCGTCAAGTCCGACGCCGAGGACTACCGCTACTTCCCCGAGCCCGACCTCGTTCCGGTCGCCCCGACCCGCGAGCTGGTCGAGGCGCTGCGCGGCACGCTCCCCGAGAACCCGGCCGCCCGTCGCAAGCGTCTCCAGTCCGACTGGGGCTACAGCGATCTCGAGATGCGCGACGTCGTGAACGCCGGTGCCGTCGAGCTCATCGAGCAGACGGTGGCCGCGGGTGCGAGTGCCGGTGCCGCGAAGAAGTGGTGGCTCGGTGAGCCCTCGCGTCGCGCCAACGCCGAGGCCCAGGACATCGTCACGTATGCCGCCGGGCTCGGCCTCACGCCGGCGCACATCGCCGAGCTCGACGGGCTCGTCGTGTCCGGGCGCCTCAACGACTCGATGGCGCGCCAGGTGCTCGACGGCGTGCTCGCCGGTGAGGGCACCCCGACTGCCGTGGCCGACGCGCGCGGGCTCGAGCTCGTCCAGGACGACGGCGCCCTCGAGGCCGCCGTCGACAAGGTCATCGAGGCCAACCCCGACGTCGCGGCGAAGATCCGCGACGGCAAGGTGCAGGCCGCCGGTGCGCTCATCGGCCAGGTGATGAAGGAGATGAAGGGCCAGGCCGACGCCGGCAAGGCCCGCGAGCTCATCCTCGCCAAGCTCCAGTAACCGACGTGTCGGGGGCCGCAGACTTCGGCCCCTCGACGGTTGAAGGGGTGGGTGGGGCCCAGCTAGCGCTTGCCGCCTCCGAGGAGGCCGCCCAGCAGACCACCGAGGATGTCGCCGGCTCCGCCCGACGCCCCGGCCCCACCGCCTGAACCGCCGCCGAGCACCTGGCCGAGGATGTCCTGCAGCGGGTTCGACCCGGATGAGGAGTCGCCCGTCGAGGCGCTGCCCGTCGGCGTCGCGCTGCCCGGCGCCTGCACCGGCCCGCTGCCCGCTCCCGCGCCGCCGGGGAAGAGCGGCCCGTCATCCGTGGCGCCGCCCCCGCTCGGGGCCGAGGGCGCACCGCCACCGAGCCCACCACCGAGCCCACCACCGAGCCCACCACCCTGCCCGACCTTCCCGGCCAGCCACGACAGCACGATCGGGGCGAGGATCGGCAGCAGCTTCTGGACGATGCCCCCCGAGGTCCCCCCGAGGCCGCCGAGCTGGCTGACGACCTGGTCGGTGTTGTCGCCGAAGATGTTGCCGACGATGGCACGCCCGTCCTGCTCGTCGACGTCGTCGAGACCCGTGACCGGGTCCTGGTGGTCGGAGAGCGCAGCCATCAGCGAGTCGGCTGCCGCCGGGTCGGAGGCGTTGGCGTGCAGCCCGCCGAGCAGTGCAGGCAGGGCGCTCTCGGCGGCCCTGCGCACCTCGTCGCTCCCGACTCCCAGCTGGCCGGCCAGCTGGTCGACCGGAACCTGGTCGAGGATCTCGTCGTACGAACCCATGGGTGGCCCTCCTCGTCGCGGCCCGCGCCGCTGCGGGCCCTGCCCGTCAGGCTAGCCATGCGGGACGGTCACCGGCAGCCCGGGGGCGTCCGTATCTCGCGGGACGTCAGCGGGCGCCCACGGCGGAGAGCGGCAGCGAGACGAGGCGGTCGGCGCGGTTGTTGTTGCTCGTCGTGATCCACACGCGGTTGCCGACGAAGTGGATGTCGCGGATGCGGCCGTAGGTGCGGTTCAGGTGCCGGGTCGCCTTGCCGGCCGTGCCGTCGGCGTTGACCGGCACGCGCCAGACGGACTCGCCACGCAGGGCAGCCATGTAGACCGCCCCGTCAGGGCCGACGGCGATGCCGCTCGGCGACATCTCGTCGGTCGGCCACTGCGCGACGGGGTCGACGAAGTCGGAGTTGCCCTCGCGCCCCTCGACCTCCGGCCAGCCGTAGTTCTTGCCGGCCTCGATGAGGTTCAGCTCGTCCCAGGTGTTCTGCCCGAACTCGCTGGCCCACAGGCGTTTCCGGCTGTCCCAGGCGAGGCCCTGGACGTTGCGGTGGCCGTAGGACCAGACCGGAGATCCGCCGAAGGGGTTGCCCGGAGCAGGCTCTCCCTCCTTGGTGATGCGCAGGATCTTGCCGCCGAGCGAGTCGAGGTTCTGCGAGAGCCCCGTGTCGCCGGCCTCGCCCGTGCCGACGTAGAGGTAGCCGTCGGGACCGAAGGCGATGCGCCCGCCGTTGTGGCGGCGCCCGCTCGGGATGCCGGAGAAGATGACCTCCGGCTCGCCCAGTCGGCCGTCTCGCCACTCCACCGCCGCGATGCGGTTGTCGCTGTTGGTCGTGTAGTACGCGTACACCAGCGGGTCGCTCGCGAAGTCGGCGGCCACCGCGAGGCCGAGGAGGCCGCCCTCGCCCTCGGTGCGGAAGATGGGGAGCCGTCCGACGACGGTGGACCTGCCCCCGGTGCCGGGCTTGGGCACGTGGTGCACCCGCCCGGTGTTGCGCTCACTGACGAGGGCGCTGCCGTCGGGCAGGACGGCCACCGACCAGGCGATGTCGAGGCCGCCGAGCAGGGTGACGGGTCCGGCCGGCTGGCTGGGCGGGGGCGTCGCCCGGGTCGTGATGGTCTTCGACGGGGTGGTGGTCGAGGCGGTCGAGCTCGGCGTGCTCGGCGGGACGGCCGTGCTGGTGCCGACCGCCGTGCTCGTGGCCGACGTGGAACTGGTGCCGGCCGTCGACGAGCCGGCGCTCGTGGACGGCGCTTCCGGGGTCGAGCTCGTGCACGCCGTGGCGCCGAGCGCCACGACGAAACCCCCCGCGAGGGCACGGCTGATCCAACGGGAACGATGCGGCATACCTCATTGTGTCCCAATGGCGGCCGATGGCCACGATGGTCAGCCTCCGCGTCGCGCGAGGATCGCGGCGAGCTCCTCGTTCACCTCGGCGTGGGCGACTCCCGCGTCGAGGACCCGGCGGGCCGCGCCGAGGTCTCCCATGAGTCCCCGGAACAGCAGCAGCAGGTCGACGTCGTGGTCCGGTCGCTCGACCGTGATGGCGGCACCCGCGCGCACGGTCCCGGGCGTCACCACCGACAGGTAGGCACCGGTGCGGCCCTCGTCCGCGAAGCGGCGCACCCAGCGGGGCACCCCCATGTGGGCGGCGAAGGTGGCGCAGGGGATGCGAGGCACCTCCACCCGCAGCACCACGTCGTCGATCCGCCACAGCTCGCCGACGATCGCGTGCGTGGCGTCGACCCCGACCGTGGTCACGTTCTCGCCGAAACCGCCTGGGGCGATGGGGCGCCCGAGCTCACGCTCCCAGTGGTCGAGGTCCTCGCGGGCGTACGCGTAGACGGCTTGGAGCGCCCCGCCGTGGTGCTGCGGCTTGCCGATCTCGTCGCCCACCACCCCGCTGCCGAGACCGCCGTGCTTGGGCCCCGGGTCGCGCACGTCGAAGGAGTCGACCGGCTGCTTGTCGATCGCGGTGGGGGCGCCGCCACCCGGCGGACGCGTGCGACGACCCGAGTTGAGAGACAGGACGTGGGGCGCGTTCACCCGCGCGAGCCTAGTCGGCGCGGTCTGGCGCGGTCCGTCCCGCCGGCGGTGCTCGCGGCCGGTCGCGTGGACGGGTGGGGTCGGCCGCGATCGTGTCATCTAGCGTGGCCGCATGGCTGCAGCCCCGCTCGTCGTGTCCGTGCCCGAGATCGAGTACGCCGAGGCGCTAGCCGACCTCGACGGCGTCGACACGGTCGTCTGGGACATGTCCGAGCCGCACCCACGAGGTGCGGAGATCCGGCTCGCGGTCATGCCGTACATGACGAGGCTGCGTCTCGCGGACGTCGCCGTCGGCCTCGACGCGCTCGAGGTCGTGCAGCTGCAGAGCGCCGGCTACGAGCAGTTCCTCCCCGAGGTGCCGGAGGGGGTCACGCTGTGCAACGCCGCGGGCGTGCACGACGCGTCGACGGCCGAGCTCGCCCTGGCCCTGACGCTCGCGTCCGTCCGTGAGATCCCGAAGTTCGTCGTGTCGCAGGCCGGCTCGACCTGGGAGCCCCTCATCCTGCGGTCCGCCCTGGCCGACAGCCGCGTGCTCGTCGTCGGCTACGGCCAGATCGGGCGCGCGGTGGCGCGCCGTTTCGCGCCCTTCGAGGTGGCACTGACCGCCGTCGCCTCCCGCGCGCGTGACGGCGACGACCTCGTCCCGCACGTGCACGGCATCGACGAGCTGCCCGACCTGCTGCCGCACCACGAGGTGGTGGTCGTCATCGTGCCCCTGAGCGAGGCGACGCGCGGGCTATTCGACGCCGACATGCTCGGGCGTATGCCGGACGGCGCGGTCCTCGTCAACGTGGCCCGCGGGCCCGTCGTCGACACGGACGCGCTCCTGGCCGAGTGCGCGTCGGGGCGACTGAGGGCGGCGCTCGACGTGACCGACCCCGAGCCGCTGCCCGCCGACCACGCTCTCTGGACGACTCCCGGCGTGCTCATCACGCCGCACATCGGCGGGGCGACGCAGGCCATGCGCCCCCGGGCCAAGGCCCTCGTGCGCCGTCAGGTCGAGGCGATGCTGGCAGGCGGTCCCCTCGTGAACGCGGTCGCGACGGGCAGTACCGCAAGGGGGTGAGCCCGCTCCGACACCGTCGGGGCGACGAGCCCTTGTCGCTGTCAGACCCTTAGTGGACACTGTCAACATGACCGAGACCATCGTCGCCATCGGCACCCGCAAGGGCCTGTGGGTCGCCCGCAGCAGCGACCGCACCGAGTGGGCCCTCGAGGGTCCGCACTTCCTCATGAGCGAGGTCGCATCCGTCGCCGTCGACACGCGGGATGGGCGCTCGACGGTGCTCGCCGGGGTGAAGTCGTGGCACTGGGGGCCGACCGTCCAGGCCTCGACCGACGGCGGTCGCACCTGGACCGAGAGCGCCGAGCGCGCCCTCGCCTTCCCGAGCGACACCGACACCGCGCTCGAGCGGGTGTGGCAGCTGACCCCCGACCCGAACGACGCCGACGTCGTCTGGGCCGGCGTCGAGCCGCACGCCCTGTTCCGCAGCACCGACCGGGGCGAGCACTACGAGCTGGTCCGGGGCCTGTGGGACCACCCGCACCGCCCGAAGTGGGAGCCCGGCTTCGGTGGGGGAGCGGTGCACACGATCGTTCCCGAGGCCGGCCACCCCGAGAACCTCCTCGTCGCGATGAGCGCGGGCGGTGTCTACCGCTCGAATGACTCCGGCGAGACGTGGGCGCCGTCGAACCCGGGCATCCGGGCGTACTTCATGCCCGACGACGAGTACCCCGAGTACGGCCAGTGCGTGCACAAGGTGGCGCGCGGTGCGGCCGACGGCGCGCTCTACGCCCAGAACCACAAGGGCGTCTACCGCTCCGACGACAACGGGGCTTCTTGGCAGTCCATCGCCGACGGGCTGCCGACCGACTTCGGGTTCACCATCCTGGCCCACCCGAGGCGACCCGGCGTCGTGTGGAACATCCCCGTCGCCGACGACGGCGAGCGCATCCCGCCCGGCGCCCAGCTGCAGGTGCAGCGCTCCGACGACGGCGGCGCCCACTGGCGCATGCAGGCGCAGGGCCTGCCGTCCGAGAGCTTCACGTGCGTGCTCCGCGACGCCGCGTCCCTCGACTCCGCCGACCCGGTCGGCGTCTACCTCGGCACCCGCAACGGCGACGTGTTCGCGTCGGCCGACGAGGGTGAGACCTTCCAGCGCATCGCCACGCAGCTGCCCGACGTCCTCGTGGTCCGCGCGGCCCAGCTCGACTGAGGCACAGGGGTTCCCGTATGCCGTCTGCTCCCGTCCGCGTCATCCTGCCGGGCATGCTCCGCGACCTCGTGGGGGGCGTCGCCGAGATCGAGGTCGAGTCGCCCGGTGACGGCCAGACCGTCGCCGAGCTGCTTGACCGCGCCTTCTCCGAGCACCGCATCCTCGACGGCAAGGTGCGTGACGAGCGGGGTCAGATCCGCCGGCACGTCAAGGTCTTCGTCAACGGTGAGGACGCCACGCGGGGCGACGGCGTCGCCGCGCAGGTTCCTGCCGGCGCCAGGGTCCACATCATCAACGCCGTGTCCGGCGGCTGAGCGCCGCGACGGTCAGCGCGACGAGACCCGCAGCGCCAGCGGGAAGGTCGCGCGCAGCACGGTGCCACCCCCCGATCGTTCGCTGATCGTCACGTCGCCACCGAAGGTGCGGAGAGTGTCTCGCAGCAGCCGTAGGCCGAGGTGCCCCTCGCCGCCGGGCAGCCCGTCGGGCCCGCCCGTGCCGCCGGACGACATCTCCGTCCCTGCGCCCAGTCCGACCCCGTCGTCGCGGACCTCGACGACCGCGGCCTCGTGCACGACCTCAGCCGTCACCTCCACCTCGGTCGCACGTGCGTGCTTGGCCACGTTCCTCAGGGCCTCCCGCACGATGCGGTAGGTCAGCTGTGCGACGCCCAGCGGCTCGCCGAGCCGGGAGTCGACCGCCACGACGACGTCCGTGCCGTGCCGCCGCTGTCGCTCGGCGAGGTCCTGGATGGCGGGCTCCAGCCCACCGTGCTCGAGGTCGGCCGGGTAGACGTCGGTCAGCAGCTCGCGCACGCCCGAGACGCCGCGGGCGACGTCGGTGTGGACCTGCTCGAGTAGGGCGCGCGCCGCGGTGGCCTCACGCGGCAGTGCCGCCGCCACGGTCGGCAGGGCGTAGCCGAGGGCGACGATGTCCTGGACGATCCCGTCGTGGAGGTCCTGGGACAACCGTCGCCTCTCGAGGTCCGACGCAGAGAGCGCCTGCGCCATGATCGCCTCCCGCTCGGCGAGGCCACGGTCGACACGCCTGGCCAGCGACAGGGCGAGGGGGAGCAGGGCGAGGGCCAGCAGCAGCAGCGCCCCGAGTCCGAGCAGCGTGAACTGCCAGCGGATGTCGCTGACGTCCTGGCGGATGCGTTCCGTCGGCCAGTACGCCTCGAAGACGAGGGGCGTCCCGTTGTCGGCCCTGAAGCCCACGTACACCTCGATCAGCTCCTGGGCAGACTGCTCCGAGACGTTCTCGGGCTTGTCGAGCGGCGAGACCTCACCCGTGGCGTCGTTGGTGCCGAACAGGGTGGCCACGTCCTCTTCCAGCTCGAACGTCCTGCCGGTCACCTCCGGCTCGTCGCTCCACAGCACCCGCCCGCTCGCCGTCCAGATCTTCATGTGCGCGATCGACCCGTCGGCCATGCGGGTGCGCATGAGCCGGACGAGGTCGCGCGTGGCGACGGTGTCCCCGGTGAGCACCTTGTCGTCGACGAGGGGCGCCACGACGGACTTGGCGTACGCGACGCTCCTCGTGGTCGCCTCGCGGACGGACAGTCGCTCGGCCAGGGGGGTCGACAGCAGCAAGGTGCCGGCCGCGACGAGGCCCAGGACTGCGAGGCTCCACAGCAGGAACCGGACGACCGAGTCGCGCACGACCTTCGAGCGTCCCGGTTGTGGGACGTCGAGCTGTGCGGGTGACGTGCCGGCGGGTCTCGGCGGCACCACGGCAGTGGTGTCGGAGGTCGTCGTCGGCGGTGTCTTCACTGGCATGGCTCAGTCCTCGTTCGGGAGCTGGATGAGCCTGCGGCGCAAGGCGATCATCACGGCTTCGAGCTGGCTGTGGGCGTCGAGCTTCACGAGGAGGCTCTTGATGTAGCCGCGGCACGTCAGCACCGAGATGCCGAGTGTTCGCGCGATGGTCGTGGGGTCGCGTCCCTCGGCCAGCAGGGTGAGCACCTCCCGCTCGCGAGCGGTCAGCAGGTCGGGCGTGGCCCGCGGGGCGGCGGATGCGCCGATGAGCGTGCGCAGCAGCACCGGGTGCACCGCGAAGCCGTCGCGCGGCGCGGTGCGCAGGGACTCCATCAGCTCGGTCAGCGGACCCCCTTTGGGCAGCACCGCGCAGGCGCCTGCCTCCGCTGCCCTGGTCAGCAGGGACTCGTCGACGTGCGCGGTCAGCACCACGACACGCGTCTCGGGCCGGTCGGACGTGATGGTCCTCGTCACGTCGACGCCGTCGCCGTCGTCGAGCCTGACGTCCATGACGACGACGTCGGGAGACGCGGTGGCCACAAGGGCCGTCGCCTCACGGGCCCCGTGGGCCGTGCCGACACACTCCATGCGGGGCTCCGCGGAGATCGCGAGGCACAGCGCGTCGGCCAGGGTCCGGTGGTCGTCCACCACCAGGACCCGCAGGACATCAGACGTCATCGAGAAACCCCCTCGCGGGGGCCCCGCGCCCCCCCGGCACTCCCCCTGGCCTTCAGTATCACGGCACTCGTGCGCCCGCGACGGAAAACGGTCCCAAATACTGGGGGTCGTCCCACCCGTGCATGGGAGATCCGCCCGAGCCCGTCGCGACGCACCATGGCAGGCAGGGGAGCTGCCCGGGGATCAGCTATGGGGGGATCAGAGATGAAGGATGTCGTCGGCGTACCGGTGGTGCGGTTGTGTGGCGGGCTCGTGGTGGGGCACGGGCCGGGAGCGTTGGGTCCGCGGGACCTGGGGGGTGCGAAGGCGCGGCACGTGTTGCTGGCGCTCCTGCTCGAGGGCGGCGACCCGGTCTCGAAGGGTCGGATCATCGAGTACCTGTGGGGGGACACGCCTCCGGCGGGGGCGTTGGGCACGTTGGAGGCGTACGTGAGCCTGCTGCGCAAGCGGCTGGCCGGGGCCCCGGGCGTCGAGAGCGTCGAGGGCGCTGGGGGTGCTGATGGCGCTGGGGGTGCGGGTGCGCGGGTGGCGCCGATCGTGACGGTGCCGGGCGGGTACCGGTGGGACGTCGCGGCGCGGGCGCAGGGGTTGACGGTGGACGTGATCGAGTTCGCGCGGTTGGTGGCGCGGGCGCAGGAGCTGTCGGGGGCGGCGGCGGTGGGCGTGTACGCGCAGGCGTTGGCGTTGGTGGCGCGGCCGTTGCTGCCGGACGAGGCGGACCTGCCGTGGTTGCAGGAGGCGGTCCAGGCGCACGAGGCGCGGGTGCTGCGGGCGTTGGCGGACGGGGCGCGGGCGGCGTTGGAGGCCGGTGACCTGGGGCACGCGCAGGTGTGGGCGCGGGCGGCGATCGAGCGGGACCGGTTGCTGGAGTCGGCGTGGCTGGTGCTGCTGGAGACGTTGGAGCGTCGGGGTGAGCACACGGACGCGGTGCGGGAGTACGAGACGTGTCGCACGGTGTTCGCGGCCGAGCTGGGGTGTGACCCGGGTCCGCGGTTGCGGGCGGTGTTCCGGCGGTTGCTGGCGGCGACCTCGGAGCAGGACGACCGGTTGCGTGACCTCGTCGCCGCGGTGGTGCGCCTGCACCACGTCCTCGACGACTCGGCCTCCGGGTCGGCGTCCCCGGGAGGTGGTGAGCACGGCGCGGACGGTACGGGCGGTGCGGGCGGGGCGCGCAGCGCCGGACCGGTGGTCCCGGCCTCCCTGAAGGAGGACTGCAGCCGGCTGTTGGCCCTGGTCCGCGCGGCCGATGCCCGTCAGCGCGCGGCGGTGCCGTCCCACGGGTCCCACGGTGTCCCCGTCGCCGCGGCCACCGGTTGACCACCGGCCGCCCGGTTGACGGGGCGCGCCCGCCGGAGGACCGCCTGCGGGCCGCTACGGGCCGACGACGCGACCCTCCACGGCGTCGAGTGCGACCGCGCCCAGGTCGCGAGAGTCGACGGAGGTCGCCCGGGCGTCACCGAGCACGAACACCGCGTCGGAGGGCACCGTCACCGGTCCGAACCACACGCCGTCGACCGACTCGAGGTCGACGAACGGCTCCACGACGCGTGTGCCGTTGACGACGAGAGCACCGTCGTCGAGCTCGACGGTGTCGCCACCGACCCCGACGACCCGCTTGACCAAGGACGTGTCCCGGACGGTGCGGACCGCGGCGTCGACACGGTCGGGGGACAGCCCGACGACACCGCCGCTCGCCGCGGCTGCCGCGGCGCGCTCCGACCACCGGTCGCCGTCGAGTACCACGACGTCGCCGCGCGCGACCGTCCCTGCCCAGGGCTGCTTGAGCAGGAGCACGTGCTGGCCGGGCGTCAGGGTCGGGCTCATCGAGTCGGAGGTGACCCGGACGGGCTGCACCACCCACGTGAGCGTGGCGGCCGGGACAGCCACGACTCCCACGAACGCCAGCACCCGACGCCGGAACTTCGCGCGCCGCGCCGGAGGTGGTGCGAGCGCTCCGGGGACGGAGGCGGACCCGAGGGCAGGGGAGCTGCGCTCGGGTGCCGTTCCTGCCCGGTCCGGCGCCTGTCGGCTCACGTGAAGCGCACCAGGCCCCAGACGACCCAACCGCAGAGACCCACGGCGAGGAGGAGGTTGCCGACCGACCGACGCTGGCGGACCGGCAGCATCCCGACGAGCAGGGCCAGGGCCCCCAGCTCGGCGACGACGCACACGAGGTCGAGCGTCCCGACGGTCTCGACGGCCGCCTCTGCGCCGGAGCCCGGCACGATGGGCATGCCGTTGCCGTGCCCGCCGGGCACCTGCGACCCGCCGTGGTGGCTCCCGCCCAGCCCGAGCCCCTGGCCCGCGGTGTCCGGGTGGACCGGCAGGCCGATGGTCCGCGACGCGACGTAGAGCCCGACGAGGCCCGCCGTAAAGAGCACCGCGGCCGGGACGAGCCGTGCGCTGAGCCCCCGCCAGAGGGCCTGCGCCAGCCACAGCTGACCTGCCGCGACGACGATGAGGAAGACGCCGGCCGGCGCCCACTCGGCGAAGTGCTCGGGCGCCACAGCGAGGTGCACGAGCGCAGCGATGCAGCTGAGCGCCCCCGCGGCCCGCGCCTGTGCAGCGAGTGCCGGCCCCGTGGACACGGCGTCCGCAGCCGTGTCGGTGGCGAGCGATGAGCCCGATGGCAGTGCCGTGGTCGACATGGCGCCGCCCCTCAGACGTCGTCGATCTCGGGGAGCGACTTGCAGGGGTCGCTCAGCGGGTCGCTCACGTCATGGTCGGCCAGCACCTCGAACTGGCTCATCATGTCGTGGTCCTCGTGGACGAGGTTGTGGCAGTGGATCATGTACTTGCCGCGGCCCTCGAAGCGAGCCACGACCCGCACCGTCTCGTTCTCACCCACGTAGACGACGTCCTTCGGGCCGAGCTCGTGCGGCATCGGCGGCTGGCCGTTGCGGTCGAGGATGCGGAAGTCGATGAGGTGGATGTGGACCGGGTGGAACCAGCCGCCCGAGGAGTTGCGGATCTCCCAGATCTCGACGTCACCCTCGCGCGGGTTGGCCTCGACGAGGGAGAACTTGCTCTTCACGACGTCGTCCCAGGTGTGGCCGTTGATGGTCCACATGCCGTGCTTGCGCTTGAGGTCCAGGCGGCGCGTGCGCACCGCGTCGGCGGCCGTGAGCAGCATGGCGGGGTTGGTCGGGTTCAGGGCGTCGGGAACGGTGTTGTTGGCGCGGTCGAAGTCGTCGGCGACGACGTCGAAGGCCATCACCTTGTTGGTGTTGGCATAGTCGATGTTGTTCTTCGGGCTGGTGTTGCGCAGCACGACGCGACGGCCCACCGGCATCCTGCCGAAGTCGATGACGACCTCGTAGCGCTCGGCCGCGCCGTGGCGGAAGCGCTGCACCGTCTGCGGCCGCGGCATCAGTCCAGCGTCGGTCGCGATGACCGTCATGGGATCCCCGGAGTCGAGCGACCACTGGTACGAGCGCGAGATGGACGCGTTGAGGATGCGGAAGCGGTACTTGCGCCGCTTGACCTTCATCACGGGCCACGGCACGCCGTTGACCAGGACGACGTCGCCGAACATCCCCGACTCGCTGTGGTTGTCGAAGTAGAGCGAGCCGTCGCTGGCGAACATCGCGTCACTGACCAGCAACGGCACGTCGAACTCGCCCTTGGGGATCGGCAGGGCCCGCTCCAGCGGGTCGACCAGCTGGTACTGGGCCGCGAGGCCCATGAGCACGTTCTCGGCCGTGTGGTGCAGCCCGTGGTCGTGGTACCACATGGTGCGAGCGGTCTGGGTGTTGGGGTAGACGTAGTCCTTGTACTGGCCCGGGTTGGTGATGTCGCTCGCGTAGCCGTCGTACTGCGGCAGCGACGGAGAGCCGTGCAGGTGCACCGACGTCCATGGCGTGTAGCTCAGCACCGGGTGCTTGCCCGGCAGGTTGTTGACCTGGCGCATCACGGTGCGCCGGCCCTGCGCGACCTTGACGGTCGGTCCGGGAACGAGTCCGTTGTAGCCCCACAGCGGCGTCTGCAGGCCCGGGACCACCTCGGCCTGGAGCGGCTTCATGTAGACCTTGTAGAAGTCGGTGGTGGCGTCCGTGCGGTAGGGCCGCAGCACCGGCGGCGTCCGGAACTGCATCGTGAACGGCCGGGGCAGCCGGCTGCTGGCGAGTCGGCCCTGAGGGCTGGACTTGGCACTCACCGTGCGCTCCAGAGGCAGCGCCAGGGCGGCGCCCCCGACGACGCCCAGCTTCATGAGGTCTCGGCGAGACAAAGACATGGTTCCTCCCTTGATCATGTCCTTTCCGACTCAAGAGGAACCCAGCGACCTTGTTGATACCTTGGATGAATCCGGCTGTGAGGCAGGGCAATTCGGACATCTGGGGGTGTTTGGGGCAAGGCGCCCGAGTCCAAGGTTTTCGCAAGGATCACCCCCGACAGTGGGACTGCACCCGGTCAGGGTGAGGAGACTTCCTTCAAGCGGCTCGGCGCCGACCCCGTGCGTCGCCGACCGTCCTCGGCGGGATCTCCACCTCGGTGGTGAGAAGCGACACTGTGACCTGATCCCCCAGGAGAGGCGGGCGTCCCGAGTGGGCGCCCGCCACTGGGGCGTCGCGGCGCGGGGGTGCGTCCCCGCTCAGGTGTCGACGCCGAGCAGCACGGGTAGCACGGTCCGCTCGAGCTCTCCCACGGTGAGCGAACGGGGCTCGACGAGGCGCTGCGTCATGGAGCCCTGCGCGAGCGCGATCGCGGCCCGGACGAAGACATCGGTGGGCATGGGCAGCGTCAGCCCCTGCCGGGCCACCGCCTCGTCGACGACGGCCACCAGCTCGTCGCGCACCCGTCGCTGCTGCGCGGCCCAGGCGCGGCGGGCCACCGGTTCGCGGATCGCGTGGAGGGTGAACTCCGTGGTGAGGACCAGCCACTGCTCCTTGCTGCGGGTGTCGTCGGCGAGGGCTGCGAAGACAGACTTCAGCACCTCGTCAGCCGTTGCATGCTCCTGCTTGCTGGCTGCGCGGATGCGCCCGACGAGAGCCTCGGAGTGCCGGCGGGACAGCTCGAGCACGAGGTCGTCCTTGGAGGAGAAGTTGGAGTAGAAGGCCCCTCGGGTGAAGCCGGCCCGCTCGCAGATGTCCTCGACGCTCGCGCCGTGGAAGCCGCGTTCCGCGAAGACCTCGCTCGCCGCCCCGAGCACCCGGTCACGTGTCGCCTGGCGGCGGGCGGTGATCGGGGGAGCGGCTGGTTCGCGGGACCTCAGGGTTGGCATGGGACCACGATACGCCCTCGAATTGAATACGGACATGTATTGGATGCATACTTGTATCGAAAGGCGGGATGGTCCCGTCGGAGGATGGTCAGGTGAACGAGCGCCAGGTGGTCGCACACGACGTGTCGGTCCGAGGCACGCACGAGCCGTTCGTGTCGGGGATCGGGTTCTCGGCCCCCGCGGGAGCGGTCACGGTCGTCGGCATCGACCCCGGCGTCGGCCAGGTCGCGCTGGCCCTCGCGATCGGCGGACGAGTCGACCTGCTCACCGGCTCCGTGTCGATCGGTGGCTCCACCGACCGGGCGCAGCTGCAGCTGCGCACGCGACTCGTCGACGTGCCCGACGTGACCGCGCCGGAGGACTCCTTCTCCCTCCGCGCCGTCGTCGCGGAGGAGCTGGCCCTCGCCGAGCGGCCGTCGTCGCGCAGGGACGTCGCAGCCTTCCTCGGCGACCGTGGTGTCAGCGACCTGGCATCGCGGCGTTGGGAGAGCCTGCCGACGGGCCTGCGCACCCGCCTGCTGCTCGAGCTCGGCTCGTGGCACCCGCAGGTTCGCGTCATCGTGCTCACCGGTCCCGACCGGCACGGTGGCGAGCCGCGCGAGTGGTTCGAGGCGGCCCGGTCGGTCGCCGACCGTGGTCTCACCGTTGTCGCGCTCTGCGCACCGGCGACCGCCTCGGCACTGTCCCGGTCGACCGGGCTCCCTCCCGCGGCCATCGAGCCCGCCACCGAACCCGCCACCGACCCCGTCGTCGAACCCGTCGTCGAACCCACGACTGACCCCACCACCGACCCCACCACCGACGGAGTGCCCGCATGAACCCCGTCCGCCTCGCGCTCGCTGAGCTGCGCCGCCTCACCGCCTCGCGCCTCGCACGTCTTGCCCTCGCGGCCCTCGTCCTCGTCCCGACCCTCTACGGCGGCCTGTACCTCTACGCGAACCACGACCCCTACGGCGCCTTCCCGCAGGTGCCTGCCGCCGTCGTCAGCGACGATGCCGGCACCACCCTCAGCACGGGGGAGAAGCTCCAGGTCGGCGGCGAGGTGGCCGACCACCTCGTCGAGTCGAAGAGCTTCGACTGGCACCGGGTGTCGCGCGACGAGGCGATGAACGGCGTGGACGACGGCACGTACGCGTTCGCCGTCATCCTCCCGAAGACCTTCTCCGCGGACCTCGCCTCGACGGCGGAGTTCACGCCACGTCAGGCGACCCTGCTGCTCGAGACGAACGACGCCAACAACTACATGACCTCGATGATCGGCGGCCAGGTCATCAAGCAGGTGACCGCCAGCGTCGCCGGCGAGGTGAGCCAGACTGCCGCGAGCCGGCTGCTGCTGGGCTTCAGCGACGTGCACGACGAGCTCGCGAAGGCCGTGGACGGATCGGAGAAGCTCCGCGCCGGTGCGTCCAAGGCTGACGACGGGGCCCACCAGCTGGCTTCCGGCGCGGGCTCTCTCGCGACAGGGCTCGACGAGCTCGCGACCGGTGCCCGCACCCTCGACGCCGGCATCGGCCGCGCGGCCTCGGGCGCCCACGAGCTGCAGACCGGCTCAGCACGCCTCGCCTCCGGCCTCGGCACCCTGCAGTCCAGGACCGCAGACCTCCCCGCACAGACCGACCGTCTCGCCGACGGTGCCGAGCAGGTCGCGGCCGGCAACCGCACTATCGCCGGCTACGGGGCGAAGGCGGCCGCCGCCTCCACCCAGCTCAAGAGCCGCGTCGCCGCCGACCGCGCCGGTCTGGTCGCCACCCTGAGGGCGCAGGGACTGACCGACGCGCAGCTGGCCGTCGTCGAGTCACGGCTCGACCTCGTCGACGGCTACGTGGACAACGCAGACGCCACCATCCAGTCGGCCTCGGGCGACCTGACGCGCCTGTCGAAGGGGGCCGACCAGGTGGCCACCGGGGCTCGGGCGCTCGCGAACGCCACGCCGGCGCTCGCGGACGGCATCGCGCAGGCCCACACGGGCGCGGTCAAGGTGCGGGACGGGGCGGCTGCCCTGGCGACCGGGCTCGACCGGCTCGACGCCGGGGCCGACCGGCTCGTGTCCGGCGCGACGTCCGCCGCCACCGGCGCGGACGCGCTCGCGCGGGGGGCAGGGTCGCTGGCGTCCGGCCTCGACTCGCTGGCCAAGGGCACGACAGACCTGCACGCCGGCCTGGTCAAGGGCCGCGACGCCGTGCCCGACCCGTCCGAGGCGCAGCGCAAGGCGATGGCGCAGACCATCGGCAACCCGGTCGGGGTGGCCACCGACTCCCTGTCGTCGGCGGGGTCGTACGGGGCAGGGCTGGCGCCGCTCTTCATGAGCCTCGCTCTCTGGATCGGCGCCTACGTGCTCTTCCTCTTCGTGCGTCCCCTGTCCCAGCGCGCACTCGCCACGAGCCAGCGCTCGTTCCGCACTGCGCTCGGGGGCTGGCTGGCGCCGGCGGTGGTGGGGATCGTCCAGGCTGCTGCCCTGGTGCTAGTCGTGGGCCGCGGGGTCGACATCCGGATCGCGCACCCGGTCCTCGCGTTCCTCTTCCTCTGCTTCACCTCGATGACGTTCGTGGCGATCCTGCACGCGCTCGCGTCGAGGTTCGGGGCGGTGGGCAAGTTCCTCGGCCTCGTGTTCATGGTCGTCCAGCTCGTCAGCGCCGGCGGCACGTTCCCGTGGCAGACGCTGCCCGCCCCCCTGCAGGCGGTCCACCACGTCGTGCCGATGAGCTACGCCGTCGACGGCCTGCGCCGGCTGCTCTACGGCGCCGACCTGGCGCCGGTGCTCGGCGCGGTGGGCGTGCTCACGGCATACCTCGTCGGGGCCCTGCTGGTGTCGACCGTCGCGGCGCGGCGGTCGCGGGTGTGGACGCCCAAGCGGATCAAGCCGGAGCTCGCGCTCTGACGCCTCCGCGGCAGCCTGGTCGCAGCAGGACCGCTGCGGCCGGCCCCCCGCCCTCCGGGCTGACAAGCGGGCCGACGCGGAGCATGCTCTAGACGTATGAGCAGCGCCTCGAGAGAGAAGACCCTCATCCTCATGCGCCACGCCAAGGCCGAGGAGGGGCTCGGCAAGGCCGACCACGACCGCGAGCTCGCGGCGCGGGGTCGCCGCGACGCCAAGGCCGCTGGCCGGTGGCTGCACGAGCAGGGGCTCGTGCCCGACCTCGTCATCTGCTCCACCGCGCAGCGCACCCGGCAGACGTGGGAGGAGGCCTGCCACGGCGGCGCCCACACCGAGTTCGTCGAGTACCGCCGCAGCGTCTACCTCGGCGGCTCCGAGCAGACCCTCGAGACGGTGCGCGAGGACGCCGGCGAGACGACGACGGTGCTGGTCGTCGGGCACAACCCGACGATGGCGCAGCTGACCAGCCTGCTCACCGACGGGGAGGGGTCGCGCGAGGCCCACGACGCCCTCGGCGAGGGTTTCGTGACGAGCGGCATGGCGGTCCTCCGGTATGCCGGCGAGTGGGCCGACATCGACTTCGGCTCGTGCGCCCTGACGCGCTTCCACGTCAGCCGTGGGCACGACGACTGAGCGTTCGCCGCCGACGATCAGGCTGTGAGATGCGGTGTCCACCCAGCGGACACGGTCCTATGCTGCTGGCATGACGCAGACGCCTGACATCAAGCCCCGCAGCCGCGACGTCACCGACGGTCTCGAGAAGACCGCGGCACGGGGGATGCTCAGGGCGGTAGGCCTCGGCGACGACGACTTCGCCAAGCCACAGATCGGTGTCGCGAGCTCGTGGAACGAGATCACCCCGTGCAACCTGTCGCTCGACCGGCTGGCCAAGGCCGTCAAGGACGGCGTGCACGCCGGTGGGGGCTATCCCCTCGAGTTCGGCACCATCTCGGTGTCCGACGGCATCTCCATGGGCCACGAGGGCATGCACTTCAGCCTCGTGTCGCGCGAGATCATCGCCGACTCGGTCGAGACCGTCATGAACGCCGAGCGGCTCGACGGCTCAGTCCTGCTCGCCGGTTGCGACAAGTCCCTGCCCGGCATGCTCATGGCGGCCGCGCGCCTCGACCTCGCATCGGTCTTCCTGTATGCCGGCACGATCCTCCCCGGCGTCGCCAAGCTGAGCGACGGCACCGAGAAGGAGGTCACGATCATCGACGCCTTCGAGGCCGTCGGGGCGTGCAACGCCGGCCTCATGTCGCGCGAGGACGTCGACGCGATCGAGCGCGCCATCTGCCCGGGTGAGGGCGCGTGCGGCGGCTTCTACACGGCCAACACCATGGCCGCCGTGGCCGAGGCGATCGGCATGTCGATCCCGGGCTCGGCCGCGCCGCCCGCCACCGACCGCCGCCGCGACATGTACGCCCGCAAGTCGGGCGAGGCCGTCGTCGAGCTGCTGCGCCGCGGCATCACCGCGCGCGACATCATGACCAAGCCGGCCTTCGAGAACGCCATCGCCGTCGTCATGGCGTTCGGCGGCTCGACGAACGCCGTGCTCCACCTGCTCGCCATCGCCCACGAGGCCGAGGTGGACCTCACGATCGAGGACTTCCGTCGCATCGGCGCCAAGGTGCCGCACCTGGCCGACGTCAAGCCCTTCGGCAGCTTCGTCATGAAGGACATCGACCACATCGGCGGCATCCCCGTCGTCATGAAGACGCTGCTCGAGGCCGGCCTGCTCGACGGCGACTGCCTCACGGTGACCGGCAAGACCATGGCCGAGAACCTCGAGGAGCTCAACCCGCCCCACATCGACGGCCGTGTCATCCGCGAGATGGCGACCCCGATCCACAAGACGGGTGGCCTGACGATCCTCACCGGTTCGCTCGCGCCCGAGGGTGCGGTCGTGAAGTCGGCCGGCTTCGACGAGTCGGTCTTCGAGGGCACCGCACGCGTCTTCGACGGCGAGCGCGCCGCGATGGACGCCGTCGAGGACGGTTCGCTGAAGAAGAACGACGTCGTCGTCATCCGCTACGAGGGACCGAAGGGCGGGCCCGGCATGCGCGAGATGCTCGCCGTCACGGGTGCCATCAAGGGCGCCGGGCTCGGCAAGGACGTCCTGCTCCTCACCGACGGCCGCTTCTCGGGTGGCACCACCGGCCTCTGCGTCGGGCACGTGGCTCCCGAGGCCGTCGACGAGGGGCCGATCGCCTTCGTGCGCGACGGCGACACGATCCGCCTCGACGTGGCGAGCGGCTCGCTCGACCTGCTCGTCGACGACGACGAGATGGCGCGCCGTCGTGCCGAGGGCGTCACCCACCCGGAGCCGAAGTACACCCGCGGCGTGCTCGCGAAGTACCGCAAGCTCGTCGGCAGCGCGAGCGGCGGGGCCGTCTGCGGCTGAGCGGGCGTATGCCGTGTGCCCGAGCGCCGCGGCGAACCGACGGACCGCCACGACCGCCGTCTCCGGCGAACGGTGAGCGCGGGCGCTACAGCGCGGGAGCGTTGCTAGCGGTCCGTCGGTCCGCGGAAGCGGCCTTGTCGGCGTCCCGGTAGGCGCGGGGTGTCTGTCCCATCGCCTCTCGGAAGCGCCGGATGAGGTGCCGCTCGTCACTGAAACCGGTTGCCGCGGCGATGTCCCGGACCCCGAGCCCGGTGTGCACGAGCAGGTCGGTCGCGGCGTCGAGCCGGCGGGCCGACCGGTGCGCCCACGGACTCGTGCCGGTCTCGGCCCGGAACCGGCGACGCCACGTCTCGTACGGCATCCCGACCTCGGCCGCCACGGCACGCAGGTCGAGCGGCTCGGTCAGGTCCCCCTCGAGCCGATCGGTCGAGCGTGCGAGCCAGCCGGCACCCGATGGGGACGCCCCGCGCGTGCCGCGGTCGGAGGCACGGGTCGACGTGTCGCGTGCCTCGAGCAGGGCCGCGAGCAGCGCGACCGCCTCGGCGTCGGTGCCGTCGGGCGTGCGTGGCCGCGGCCGGTCGAAGGCCGCGAACCGTGCCGCCCACCGGCGCACCGGCAGACCGTGCACGAGCGGCTGCCCGGGGGAGAGGGCGCCGCGGCTCGCGGCCAGGTCGAACACGGGTCCCTCGAAGACGACGAAGTGCTCGTCCCAGCCGCCACGGTCGGCGCCGTACCAGTGCGGGTGCCCGGGATGGACGACGACGAGCGAGCCTGCGGCCAGGGGCTCGTCGTGGTGCGCATCGCGGTAGCGGCCGGCACCGGCGGTGAGGAAGGTGAGCCCCCAGGTCGGGTGTCGCCGAGTCGTGCCGGGCGCGAGGCCCCGGCCCGCGACGATGCGCGCCGCCACCAGCACGCGGCCGAGACGCCCGGGCGGCAGGGGAGCGGCAGGCCGCGCCGTCGGCGTGGCGCCGACCGGCGCACGGTTGCTGTCCATCACGTCATCAAACCAGAACGTACCCCTGAAACCACGACGTCCGGGGTGGCCTCTCCGCGGGTCTGGTGAAGTGGCAGAACCGACGACCCCTCCGGTCGTTCACGATCCACGAAGGCGGCCGTCCCGATGACCATCGACACACTTCCCGCGCTCGCCACGGCATACCCCGTGACCCAGGACCACGTGGCCGCCTTCCGCGCGGACGGCTTCGTCCGGCTCTCGGGAGTGGCGAGCGCCGAGGAGGCCGCGGCGTACCGGCGGCCGATCGCCTCGGCGGTGGAGCGACTCAGCACCGAGTCGCGTCCGCTCGCCGAGCGCGACAGCTACGGGATGGCGTTCCTTCAGGTGATGAACCTCTGGCGCCACGACCCCGACGTGGCCAGGTTCGTCCTGGCGCCGCGCTTCGCCGACGTCGCGGCGCGGCTGCTCGGCGTGCCGCGGGTGCGGCTCTACCACGACCAGGCCCTCTTCAAGGAGCCCGGCGGCGGCCGCACGCCGTGGCACCAGGACGCGATGTACTGGCCGCTCGACGGGTCGAGGTGCCTGACGATGTGGATGCCGCTCGTCGACATCACACCGGTGCACGGCGGGCTGGCGTTCGCGCGGGGGAGCCACGTCGACGGTCCGCTCAGCGACATCGGCATCTCCGACGCGTCCGAGCACCACTTCGACCGGCTCGTGCCGCGGCGGGGCCTCGCCGTCGACGAGCCCGTGGCCATGCGGGCCGGCGACGCGTCGTTCCACTCCGGCTGGACGGTGCACAAGGCGCTCGGCAACACCTCGAGCGAGATGCGCGAGGTGATGACGGTGATCTGGTTCGCCGATGGCCTCCCGGTGCTCGAGCCCGCGAACGGCGCGCAGGAGAACGACCTCACGTCGTGGCTCCCCGGCCTCGCGCCGGGAGACACCGCGGCTTCACCGACCAACCCTGTGGTGGGTGACGTCGGCTAGCCGGCCGGTGGCGGCTGCCAGCCGGACTCGGCCCGCCCCGTGAGCCCGGCCGCCTCCATCGCGAGGTAGCGGTCGGTCAGACCCCGGTAGAGCCGTCCGACGACCGACCCCACGACGCCCGACTGGGTCACCGACAGCGTCACCCGGCACCCGTCGGCGCCCAGCGGTTCGACGACGTGGTGTGCCACGGTGTGCGCGGCGCGCCCACCGGACTCCCACGTGAACGACCGTCCGGGCGACAGCGACGTGACCGTCCACGGCACCGTCGGGATGCGTGGCTGGTCGATGGTGGCCTTCGCCCCGATCTGCAGGGCCCCGCCGTCGAGCCTGACGCTACGCACCGATGACGTCCACTCGGGCCAGCGCTCGGGGTCGCTCAGGATCTCCCACACGCGGCTTGCCGGCGCGGCGACGTCGAACGTGATGTGCTGCTCCACCGCCACCCCTCCTCAGACCTGGGCCGGGTCGGACCCGGCGACGACGTCGGCCGCCCAGTGCCGCCACACGGAGGTCACCTGCATGCCGACCTTCTCGTAGAGCCCGAGCGCCCCGGTGCGTGAGTCGGTCGACAGCTCGGACCGGTCACCGCCGTGCGCGCGCCCGACCTCGAAGGCGTCGACGAGCAGGGCCCGCGCGAGGCCGCGGCCGCGCTGGTCGCGGCGGACGGCGAGCTTGTCGACGTACGCGCAGCCGTTGGACACGATGACGAACGCCATGCCGACGACTTCGCCGGCCGGATCGACGATGAGGCGCAGCTGCCACGGCTCGTAGCCCGGACGGTTGACGACCGTGGCGGCCCACTCCTCGAAGCTCGAGCGCTCGCGGTCGGACCACTCGAGGAAGGCGTCCTCGTTCACCGTCCATGCGGCCTCGAGGTCGCCCTGGTCGCGCGGCTCGCGGATCGCGTACGCCTCGGGTGTCGGCTGCGCCTCGATCGTCTGCCCGGCGGGCATCTCGAGCACCCACGACGTCCAGAGGTTGCGGTAGCCGAGGGCGGCGAAGAGCCGCTCGCCTGCGGAGTCCCCGGGCGCGGGCTGCCCGACGACGGTGCCGCCCTCGCGTGCGCCGACGGCCCGGGTCCAGCGCGAAAGCGCGGTCCCGATGCCACGGCCGCGGTATGCCGGGTCGACGGCACCGTGCGCCCAGCGCGCCTTGTAGACCTCTGCGTACGCGACGAGGCGGTCGCCGTCGAGCACGCCGACGGTCTGGGTGGCGAGGTCGAAGGCGGGGCGCTGCCAGTCGCCGACGATGTCGGCCTCCTCGATGAGGACCTCTCCGACGTCGTGCTGCTCGCAGGCCCCCATCAGGGTGGCGACCGCGGCGGCGTCGTCCTGCCCGAGCGGCCGCACGGTCAGCCCGTCCGATCCGCTGGGCAGCACGAGCGGGACGGGGGCGTTGCTCGTGGCGGTGGGCGCAGGGGTGGTCATGCCGTCTCCTTGTCGGGCGCGTCGAGGCCGAGGAGGCGGCGCAGGGCCGGCACGCCCTCGACGGTGATGGGATGGTCGCCACGGACGAGGTCGTCGGGGCGCAGGACGAGCCGTTGGTTCACGGCGAGCTCGCCGTCGCGGCGCTGGAGCCGCGTGAGCCCATCGGGGCGGTAGCCGACCTTGCGGCTGACCGCGAGCGACGCGGGGTTGTCGGTGAAGGCGCCGGAGGTGATCTCCTCCGCCCCGAGGTGGTCGAAGGCGAAGGCGCAGATCGCCTGGCGCATCGCGGTGCCGATGCCTTTGCCCTGGTGCTCGAGGCCGAGCCACGACCCGGTCTCGGCCGTGCGGGTCACGACGTAGTCACGGGCCGAGATGCCCTGCGTGCCCACGAGCGTCCCCTCGTGCCAGACGCCGAGGTTGAGCTCCCACCGCTCGGGGGAGAAGTCGGCCCGGCAGCGCCAGTGGTACTGGACGAACCGGGTGCGCAGCACCTCGGGCTCAGCGTCCGTCCAGGGGTGGTAGAAGGGCATCCGGTCGGCCGGGTGGATGCCACGTGCGGCGAGGTCGGCCAGGGCCGCGAGGTCGTCGTCGCCGATCCCGCGCAGCTCGATCGCTCCGGCGACGACGCGTACGGCGAGGGCGGGGAAGTGGTCGTCGACGGTGCTGGTCATGCGGGCCAGTGTCGCGACGCGGGTCCTGGCGCGACAACCGACTTTCGGTCGTGGCGGCGCGCGGTGGTGCAACGAAGAGTCGGCGCGTGCGCGACTGACAGTGGGTGAGATCACGATGCCACATCCTGAGACGCGGGTGACCGTCGATTGACACCACTGGGGCCGCGTAGGACGGTTGTCACGTGGCCCGACTCCTCGTACTTCCCTAGCGCGCCGACCAGCCCCACCGGTCAGCGCGCCCCCTTCCGTCCCCCCACGGGACCGAAGGGTTTTTTTGTGGCTGGAGTCAGCCCGAGACAGCAGGACATCCGCAGGACGACGAGTGCTCGAGACAAGGAAGAGATCGTGAGCGACACGACCAAGCAGGCGCCCTCGCCCGCTGACGTGGCCTCCCTGGCCCGTCCCCGACCCGCCGCCGACGGCAAGCCGGTCGAGCCGGCACCGGCGGCCGTCCAGGCTCTCGAGGTCACCGGGGCACAGGCGCTCGTACTCTCCCTCGAGGCCATCGGCTGCGACACGGTCTTCGGCATCCCGGGCGGTGCGATCCTCCCGGCTTACGACCCGATGCTCGACTCGAAGAAGGTCCGGCACATCCTCGTGCGCCACGAGCAGGGCGCCGGTCACGCGGCCGAGGGCTATGCGGCGGCCACCGGCAAGGTCGGTGTCTGCATGGCGACGTCCGGTCCCGGTGCGACCAACCTCGTGACGCCGCTCGCCGACGCCCACATGGACTCCGTCCCGGTCGTCGCGATCACCGGTCAGGTCGCGAGCGCCGCCATCGGCACCGACGCGTTCCAGGAGGCCGACATCCGCGGCATCACGATGCCGATCACCAAGCACAACTATCTCGTCACCGACCCCGCGAAGATCCCGCAGGCGATCGCGGAGGCCTTCCACGTCGCGAGCACCGGCCGTCCGGGCCCCGTGCTCGTCGACATCAGCAAGGACGCGCTCCAGTCCCGCACGACATTCAGCTGGCCCCCGCAGATCGACCTGCCCGGCTACCGGCCCGTGCTGCGCCCGCACGGCAAGCAGATCCGCGAGGCGTCCCGTCTCATGGCGGCCGCCAAGCGGCCGGTCCTCTACGTCGGTGGCGGCGTCGTGCGCTCGGGCGCCAGCGAGGCGCTGCGCCGGCTCGTCGAGCTGACGCAGATCCCGGTCGTCACGACGCTCATGGCGCGTGGCACGGTGCCCGACAGCAACCCGCTCAACCTCGGCATGCCCGGCATGCACGGCACCGTCGCCGCCGTGACCGGTCTGCAGAAGTCCGACCTGATCATCGCGCTGGGCGCGCGCTTCGACGACCGGGTGACCGGTCAGCTGTCGACCTTCGCCCCTGACGCCAAGGTGATCCATGCCGACATCGACCCCGCCGAGATCTCGAAGAACCGCGTCGCCGACGTGCCCATCGTGGGCGACGCCGGCGAGGTCATCAAGGACCTCATCGAGCAGGTCACCCTCGACCGCGCCACCGCCGAGAGCGGCTCGTGGGACTACACGGCCTGGCGCGAGCGCGTCGCCGAGTGGAAGGCGACCTTCCCGCTCGGGTGGACCGAGAGCGAGGACGGCACCCTCTCGCCGCAGTACGTGATCGAGCGCATCGGTGCGCTCTCCGGGCCCGAGGCGACCTATGTCGCGGGTGTCGGGCAGCACCAGATGTGGGCCGCGCAGTTCGTGCAGTACGAGCGCCCCAACGCGTGGATCAACTCGGGAGGCCTCGGCACCATGGGCTTCTCGGTGCCGGCGGCCATGGGCGCCAAGGTCGCCGAGCCCGAGCGCACCGTCTGGGCCATCGACGGCGACGGCTGCTTCCAGATGACCAACCAGGAGCTCGCCACCTGCGTCGTCAACAACATCCCGATCAAGGTCGCGATCATCAACAACAGCTCGCTCGGCATGGTGCGGCAGTGGCAGACGCTCTTTTACAACGAGCGCTACTCCAACACCAACCTGCAGCCGACCGAGCAGCGGGTGCCCGACTTCGTCAAGCTCGCGGACGCCTACGGCTGCCTCGGCCTGCGCGCCGAGACGCCCGAGGAGGTCGACGCCGTCATCAAGCAGGCGCTCGAGACCAACGACCGACCGGTCGTCATCGACTTCATCGTCCACCGCGACGCCATGGTGTGGCCCATGGTCCCGGCGGGCGTCAGCAACGACATGATCCAGGCCGCCCGCCACGAGGCGCCGGTCTGGGAGCGGGAGGACTGAGCATGAGCAAGCACACCCTGTCGGTGCTCGTCGA
Source organism: Terrabacter koreensis (assembly GCF_054783315.1). Taxonomy (NCBI): domain Bacteria; kingdom Bacillati; phylum Actinomycetota; class Actinomycetes; order Micrococcales; family Intrasporangiaceae; genus Terrabacter; species Terrabacter koreensis. Next base: position 1,134,987 of record NZ_BAAGQU010000004.1, read on the forward strand.
GGACAAGCCGGGCGTCCTGACCCGCGTGGCGGCGCTCTTCTCGCGCCGGGGCTTCAACATCAACTCGCTCGCGGTCGGCCCCACCGAGCTGCCCGAGATCTCGCGCATCACGGTCGTCGTCGAGGTCGAGGGAGCCGCCCTCGAGCAGGTGACGAAGCAGCTCAACAAGCTGATCGAGGTGCTCAAGGTCGTCGAGCTCGACCCGCATGCGTCGGTCCAGCGCGAGATCGTCCTCGTCAAGGTCCGCGCCGACGCGGCGACCCGCAGCCAGGTCATCGACACGATCCAGCTGTTCAAGGCCAAGGTCGTGGACGTGACCACCGACGCCGTCGTCGTCGAGGCGACCGGCAACTCCGACAAGCTCCGCGCCCTGCTCGACGTCCTCGAGCCGTTCGGCATCAAGGAGCTCGTCCAGTCGGGCATGGTCGCCGTCGGACGCGGCTCGCGCTCGATCACCGACCGCAGCCTGCGCAGCGCCTGACCCCCCAGACCCACCAGCACACCGCACCGCACACCCAGCAGAAGGAGAAGGCCACCATGGCCGAGATGTTCTACGACGACGACGCCGACCTGTCGATCATCCAGGGCAAGAAGGTCGCCGTCATCGGCTACGGCAGCCAGGGCCACGCCCACGCGCTCAACCTTCGCGACTCCGGGGTCGACGTGCGCGTCGGCCTCGCCGAGGGCAGCAAGAGCAGGGCGAAGGCCGAGGCCGAGGGACTCGCCGTGTCCTCGGTCGCCGACGCCGTCAAGGAGGCCGACCTCGTCGTCATCCTCACGCCCGACCAGGTGCAGCGGACCGTGTACGCGAACGACATCCAGCCGAACCTCAAGGACGGCGCCGCCCTGCTCTTCGGGCACGGCTTCAACATCCGCTTCGGCTACATCAAGCCCGAGGCCGACGCCGACGTGCTCATGGTGGCCCCCAAGGGGCCCGGTCACATCGTGCGCCGCGAGTTCGCCGACGGCCGTGGGGTGCCCGTGCTCCTCGCCGTCGAGCAGGATGCGTCCGGCACCGCGTGGGACCTCGCCAAGGCCTACGGCAAGGCGATCGGCGGCCTGCGCGCCGGCGGCATCAAGACGACGTTCACCGAGGAGACCGAGACCGACCTGTTCGGCGAGCAGGCGGTGCTCTGCGGCGGCGCGAGCCAGCTCGTCATGTACGGCTTCGAGACCCTCGTCGAGGCCGGCTACCAGCCCGAGGTCGCCTACTTCGAGTGCCTGCACGAGCTCAAGCTCATCGTCGACCTCATGATCGAGGGCGGCATCGCGAAGCAGCGCTGGTCGGTGTCCGACACTGCCGAGTACGGCGACTACGTGTCGGGGCCGCGCGTCATCGACCCGCACGTCAAGGAGAACATGAAGGCCGTCCTGGGCGACATCCAGAACGGCGCGTTCGCCAAGCGCTTCATCGACGACCAGGACGCCGGCGCCCCGGAGTTCAAGGCCCTGCGCGAGAAGGGCGCCCAGCACCCCATCGAGGCCACCGGTCGCGAGCTGCGCAAGCTGATGGCGTGGGTCAAGCAGACCGACTCGGACTACACGGAGGGCTCGGCCGCGCGCTGACCCTCACCCGCACGGCTCGGCGGCCGGTCACCCGTTCGTGGGGTGGCCGGCCGTCGCCGTGCGTGGGGGCGCGGAGGGCGCTCAGCGCCCGGTGAGCCTCGCAGGCTGCTCGGCGAGCCAGGCCGCGAAGGTGCGCCCACCCGTCCGAGCGGCCGATGCCGCCGGCAGGTTGCCGCCGCGCGCCATCGCCTTCAGCACCGGTCCCACCGCGGGCAGGTGGACGACTCGGGGCGCCGACGCGCCGCGGTGGGCGCGCACGAGCGTTGCGAGCTCCCCGACCGTGAGGACGTCGGGACCCGCCAGGTCGGCCGCACGCGCGTATGCCGGAGGGCGGGCGCCGAGGGCCAGGTCGGTCAGGCGCGTGGCCACGTGGTCGGTGTCGACCGGCTGGAAGGCCAGGTCCCCGAAGGTGAGCGCGACGGGCCCGAACGTCAGCACCCGCGCGAAGAACGCTGTGAGAGAGTGGAACTGGGTCGCACGCAGCACGGTGTCGGGTCCTCCGGCGGCAGCGATGGACTGCTCGGCCCGGAGCTTGCGCTGGTAGTAGCGCATCGGGACCTCGTCGATGCCGACGATCGAAATGTGCACGAGGTGCAGTCCGCCCTCCGCAGCGGCATCCGCGAGGCGCCGGGTTCCGTAGACCGTCACGGCATCACCCGCCGAGGTGTCGTCGGCGCAGTGCACGACGACGTCGGCTCCCCGGAGCGCCGCGTCGAGCCCCGCCCCGCTGCTGAGGTCGACGCCGGTGCGGCGGCTCACGGGCACGGCCTCGTGGCCCCGCTGGCGGACCTGCTCCACGACACGGGCTCCGAGGTCTCCCGCTCCACCCGTCACGACGACTCGCACGGCACCCACGGTAGCCCGCGCGCGTGGCCGGCGTCCCGGCATACGGGACCGGGCGTCCAGTGGCCAAGACGTGCGACGGTGGCCACGGCGTCGTTCACATTGTGGTTACGGTCCGTGATTTGCGACACGCCAGCCCCTAGACTCGCCGACGGCACGCCGCGGTGCCGTAAACGGCCCGCGACGGCCCGCGACGGCGACGGACCCGGCCCTTGCCCTCCACGGCACCCCCGCCGCTCCGCCTCGGAAAGGGAACCTCCTGTGAGCAAGCCCGTTGTCCTCATCGCAGAAGAGCTGTCGCCGGCGACCATCGAGGCCCTGGGCCCCGACTTCGAGGTGCGTTCCGTCGACGGGGCCGACCGCGACGCGCTGCTCCCTGCCCTCGTCGACGTCGACGCCGTCCTGATCCGCTCGGCGACGAGGATGGACGCCGAGGCCATCGCTTCTGCCAGGCGGCTCAAGGTCATCGCACGCGCGGGGGTCGGCCTCGACAACGTGGACGTGCCGGCGGCGACGCGGGCCGGCGTCATGGTCGTCAACGCGCCGACCTCGAACATCACCTCGGCCGCCGAGCTGGCGGTGGGCCTGCTCCTCGCCACCGCCCGCAACATCGCCCCGGCGAACCAGTCGCTCAAGGCCGGCGCCTGGAAGCGCAGCAAGTACTCCGGCGTCGAGCTGCTCGACAAGACCGTCGGCGTCGTCGGCCTCGGCCGCATCGGGGCCCTCGTGGCCGAGCGGCTCAAGGGTTTCGGCATGAGGATCGTGGCCTACGACCCCTACGCATCACCGGCGAAGGCCGGGCAGCTCGGGGCCCACCTCGTCGGCCTCGACGAGCTGCTGGCCCAGTCCGACTTCATCACGATCCACCTGCCCAAGACGCCCGAGACCCTGGGCCTCATCGGCGAGGAGGCGCTGGCGAAGGTCAAGCCGACGGTGCGCATCGTCAACGCCGCCCGCGGCGGCATCGTCGACGAGGCCGCCCTCGCCCGTGCCATCGCCGAGGGGCGCGTCGCGGGTGCCGGCATCGACGTCTTCGCCACCGAGCCGACCACCGAGTCGCCGCTGTTCGAGCACGAGTCGGTCGTCGTCACGCCCCACCTGGGGGCCTCGACCGAGGAGGCCCAGGAGAAGGCCGGCATCGCGGTCGCGCGGTCGGTGCGCCTGGCGCTCGGCGGCGAGCTCGTGCCGGACGCCGTCAACGTGAGCAGCGGCTTCATCGCCGAGGAGGTGCGCCCCGGCATCCCGCTCGTCGAGAAGCTCGGGCGGATGTTCACCGCGGTCGCGGGCAGCGTCCCGACCCAGCTCGACGTCGACGTGCGCGGCGAGATCACCGAGCACGACGTCAACGTGTGGAAGCTGGTCGCGCTCAAGGGCCTGTTCACCGACGTCGTCGAGGACCCCGTGACCTATGTCAACGCCCCGGTGTTCGCCGAGCAGCGGGGATGCGTGGTGCGCCTCGTGACCGACCCCGACTCGGGGGACTTCCGCAACGTCACGACCCTGCGCGGCACGCTTGCCGACGGCACCGTCGTCTCGGTCTCCGGCACTCTCACCGGCCCGAAGATGGTGGAGAAGCTCGTCGGCGTCAACGGCTACGACCTCGAAGTGCCGCTCACCGAGCACATGCTCGTCTTCGAGTACTCCGACCGCCCCGGCGTCATCGGCAACATCGGTCGCATCCTCGGCGACGCCGACATCAACATCGGTGGCATGCAGGTCTCGCGCCAGCACGACCGCGCGATCGGTGTCCTCAACGTCGACAGCGCCGTGCCCCCATCGCTGGCGGCCGAGCTGTCCGACGTGGTGGAGGCCAAGACGTTCTCGGTCGTCGACCTGCAGGACTGACGTGCCTCCGCCCGCACCGAGGTGAGGTCTTGCGGGTGAGGTCTTTCGGCCCTGCCGTGCGAGCGGCCCGACTGGGACGGTCGAGACATGGGGCCGCCGGTCGTTGGCTGTGAGGGTGTCACCAAGCGCTTCGGTGACACGGAGGCGCTGCGCGGCGTCGACCTCGACGTGCTCGAGGGCGAGGTCTTCGGCTACCTCGGACCGAACGGCGCGGGCAAGACGACCACCCTCCGACTGCTCATGGGCCTGACCCGCTGCAGCACCGGACGAGTCGAGGTCCTCGGGCTCGATGCGTGGCGACGCCGCGACGAGGTGCACCGCAGGGTCGGCTACGTGCCCGGGGACGTGGCCCTCTACCCCCGCCTGAGCGGACGGGACCACGTCGACTACCTCGGGAACCTGCGGGGGCTCGGAAGGCCCTCCGTCGCGACGAAGCTCGCGGAGCGGCTCGACCTCGACCTGCGCCGACCCACTCGTGAGCTGTCACGGGGCAACCGCCAGAAGCTGGCCCTGGTGCTCGCCCTCATGGGCCAACCCGAGCTGCTCGTCCTCGACGAGCCGTCCAGCGGCCTGGACCCCTTGGTCCAGCGGGAGTTCCATGCCCTGCTCGCGGAACACTCGGCGCGGGGAGGCACGGTGCTGCTCAGCTCCCACGTGCTCAGCGAGGTGCAGCGCGTCGCGACCCGGATCGCCGTGCTGAGCGCAGGTCGGGTCGTGGCAGTGGAGGAGCTGGACGCGCTGCGTGCCAAGTCCCTGCACCACGTCGAGGCCCAGCTCGAGGGCCCCGTCCGAGTCGAGCAGTTCGAGGCGCTGCCCGGGGTGCGTGACGTCCGCCTCGAGGACGGCGTGCTGCGCTGCGACGCACCGCAGTCCGCCCTCGACCCGCTGCTCAAGCTGGTCGCCCGTCACCCGGTCGTCGACCTCACGTGCACCGAGGCCGAGCTGGAGGAGACCTTCCTCGCGTACTACGCGGCCGCAGGAGGTCCGGATGCTGCATGACGTGCTCCGCAAGACCCTGTACGACCAACGGCGTTCGTACCCTGCGTGGTGCGCGGGGGTCCTGCTCGTCGTGGCGATGTACGTCGCCCTCTGGCCGAGCATCCGGCGCCAGCCCTCGATGCAGGACTTCCTCGACCAGATGCCCGAGGCGCTCCGCAACCTCTTCGCGATGTCAGGTGCCGACATGTCGACGCCCGTCGGCTACATCCAGATCGAGCTGCTCTCGTTCATGGGTCCGCTGCTCGTGCTCCTGTATGCCGTCGCCGCCGGCTCGTCCGCCGTGGCCGGCGAGGAGGACCGGGGCACCCTCGACCTGCTCCTCGGCACTCCCACCCCGCGGACGCGGATCGTCGTCGACAAGGCGATCGCCATGGTGGTCGGCACCGTCGGGCTCTGCGCGCTGCTCGGGGTGGCGCTCGTCGCCGAGGGGGCTCTCGTGGACCTCGACCTGCCGGTGGGGCACGTCGCCGCGGCGATGCTCCACCTCGCCCTGCTGGGTCTCGTCTTCGGCGCCCTGGCGCTCGCGGTGGGCGCCGGGACCGGCCGGCTCGCCCTGAGCCGCGCGGTCCCGGTGCTCCTCGCGGTCGTCGGCTACGTCGTCAACGGGCTCGGCGGTCTCGTCGACTGGCTGCGGCCGCTGCAGAAGCTGTCGCCCTTCTACCAGTACGCCGCCCACGACCCCCTGCGGCAGGGCGTCTCGTGGGTCTCGGTCGGGGTGGCCGTCGCGACGGTCGTCGTGCTCGTCGTCGTCGCGGCGGTGGCGTTCGACCGGCGTGACGTGGCCTCGTGAGCGCTGCTTTCCTTCAGGCGGACCTGCGCCCCGGGTCGTGACCGCCGGGTCCGGCACCGTCGGGTTCGTCGCTGGGTTCGTCGCCGGGTTCGTCGTCATCCGGCTCGTCGTCCGACGTGTCGAGCTCGGCGAGCTCGGGGACGAGGTCGTGTCGTCTGCTGAAGGTGTCGATGATCGCGAGGGCCACCGCGGCGATCGGGATGCCGATGAGGGCGCCGATGGCACCGAAGAGGGCAGCCCCCGCGATCACCGAGCCCAGCGCCACGGCGGGGTGGACGTCCATCGTCCGGCGGCTGATGCGCGGTGTGAAGACGTAGTTCTCGAGCTGCTGGTAGATGGTGGCGAAGACCGCGATCCACACGGCGTTGATGGGCTTGTCGAGCACGGCGAAGAGGGCGGGGAGCGCGACGCCGATGTAGGTGCCGATCGTCGGGATGAACTGTCCGACGATGCCGGCGAAGACGCCGAGGGGCAGCCAGAACGGCACGTCGATGACCCAGAAGAACGAGGCGTGGAAGACGGCGGAGAGCGCGGCCAGGACCAGCTTCGAGACCACGTAGCCGCCGGTCTTCTCGACCGAGATGGTCCACACCGTGATGAAGACGCGCTGGTAGCGCTGGGGCAGCCACGAGCCGATGGTCTGGCGCAGCCGCGGACTGTCGGCGGAGAGGTAGTAGGCGAAGACGAGGATCGTCAGGCTGTCGAAGAGGAAGGTGAACAGCGAGCCGAAGATGCCGACGATGCCGCCGCCGTAGCGGCCCGCGAGCTCCCCGAGCTTGTCGGGCGTGAGGTTGAGGGCCTGGCGCACCTGGTCGAGGTCGAACGTCGTGCCGAACGTCGAGTTGACCCAGTTGATGGCCGAGGTCACGGCGCCCGGCAGCTGGGTGCCGAGCTCCGACACCTGCGAGACGAAGACCTGCCCGAAGAGCTCGGCGAGCGCGGCGAAGAGCAGCAGCACGCCGAGCATCGTGAGCCCGGTCGCCAGCCCGCGCTTCATGCCCCGGGACGCGAGCCAGAGCACGACCGGCTCCATGGCGATGGAGACGAGCCACGCGAGCAGGAGCAGGAAGAGGAAGCTCGCGAGCGCGTGGAAGGCCCAGGTCGCGATCGACAGCAGGACCACCGCGCTGAGGACGATGATCGTGACGCGCCGCGCATTGCCCGGGGTCACGGCGATCCATCGTGCCTCGTCGTCGAACGGCACCCCCGGGACCGCGTGGCGGCCGTGCCGGTCGTGCGCGTCGTGCCGGTCGTGTGCGTCGTGCGCAACGGCGTGGTGAACGTGCGGCTCGTTCGGGGCGGCGGCGTGCGAGTCGGGCTGGTGGGCGCTCACGCGGCGAGCCTACGGTCCCTCGCGCGGCAAGCGGGGGAGGTCGCGGCCTGCATGCCGACGTCGGCGTGACCCGCGACACGCGGCGCCCAGCCGTCCGCACGAATGGTGGACACCGCGTCTCATCTTGTGGAAACCCCCTTTACCCGTGGGTAGCCCGGCGTACCGTGAATTGCATGACGCGGCAGGTCGTACTTATTCCCCGCCGCGGCGAGTCCAGGTAGTCAGCACCTCGCCGCGGAGATCCCGCGCACCCTCGTGCTGACTTGGTTCGCCCACCCGGGCTGGAGCCACCTGAGACCACCAACAGCAAGGCAACTCGAAAGACGTGATCACCATGAGCGAAGACGCCAAGGCAGCCCGTCAGGCACTGCAGGAGTCCATGGACCTGCGCGACCAGGGCCACACCGAGGACTGATCTCCGGTCTCGCGCCGGACGTCGAAGGCCCCCGCCCCAGTTGGGCGGGGGCCTTCGCCGTGCGACCAGAGAATGAGACGCACGTTCCACATCACAAGACGGGTTCTACGCTGACGGCATGGGAGAGATGCAGGTCAAGGACGCCTACTCGATCGCCGTGATCGGCGGTGACGGCATCGGTCCCGAGGTCGTCGCCGAGGGCCTGAAGGTGCTCGACGCCGTCACCGGCTCGGGTGGTCCGAAGTTCGCGACGACGGACTACGACCTCGGCGCCCGCCGATGGCACGCCACCGGCGAGACGCTGCCCGACTCGGTGCTCGAGGAGCTGCGCGGGCACGACGCGATCCTCCTCGGCGCCATCGGCGACCCGACGGTCCCGAGCGGTGTGCTCGAGCGAGGCGTGCTGCTCCCGCTGCGGTTCGCCCTCGACCACTACGTCAACCTGCGCCCGGCCAAGCTCTTCCCCGGAGTGGCCAGCCCGCTCGACGTCGCCCGCGTCGCCCCGGACGGCATCGACTTCGTCGTCGTGCGCGAGGGCACCGAGGGTCCCTACGTCGGCAACGGCGGGGCCCTGCGAGTCGGCACTCCCGCAGAGATCGCGACCGAGGTCAGCGTCAACACCCGCTTCGGCGTCGAGCGCGTCGTCCGCGACGCCTTCGCGCGCGCCCAGGCCCGGCCGCGCAAGCACCTGACCCTCGTGCACAAGCACAACGTCCTCACCCATGCCGGCCACCTGTGGCGCCGCACGGTCGAGGAGGTCGGTGTCGAGTTCCCCGAGGTCGAGACGGCATACCAGCACGTCGACGCCGCGACGATCTTCATGGCCACCGACCCCGGCCGCTTCGACGTCATCGTCACCGACAACCTCTTCGGCGACATCCTCACCGACATCGCCGCTGCGATCGCCGGCGGCATCGGACTCGCCGCATCGGGCAACATCAACCCGGCCCGCACGACCCCGAGCATGTTCGAGCCGGTGCACGGCTCGGCCCCCGACATCGCCGGCCAGTCCAAGGCCGACCCCACCGCCGCGATCCTCTCGGTCGGCATGCTGCTCGCCCACCTCGGGCTCGACGCCGAGGCCGCGCGCGTCGACGCCGCCGTGGCCGCGGACCTCGCGGACCGTGGGGATGTCGTACGCAGCACCGCCGCGGTCGGCGACGCCGTGGTCGGTCGTCTCTGACGCGCACGACCCGGCATACGCCCGGCTGACCCGCTGCTCGCACGCGGGTCCATGCCGCGTACGCGGGTCCATGCCGCGTACGCGGTGACTGCCCCGTACGCGGCCGACTGCCCCGTACGCGGGCGGCCGGCCCGCACGCGCGGCGTGCCCTGCGTACGCGACCGAAACCCGCGGAGGACACGCCCGGACGCCGTCCGGTGCGGCGTCCGGGGCGGCTGTGTCATCTCACGATGTGGGCGATAGCCTGACGTCGGATCACTGCTGATTTCGCTCCATGGAGGTATGTCATGACCCAGCTGTCCTTCGAGGTGACGCGCCGCGACGACGCCACCTCGTCCGAGCGCATCGCCGAGATCCTCGAGAACCCCGGCTTCGGCAAGACCTTCACCGACCACATGGTCGTCGCGACCTGGACCGCCGACGGCGGCTGGGGTGACGCGCAGGTCAGGCCCTACGGCCCCTTCCAGCTCGACCCTGCGGCGGCGGTGCTCCACTACGCCCAGGAGATCTTCGAGGGCATGAAGGCCTACCGCCACGCCGACGGCTCGATCTGGACGTTCCGTCCCGAGGCCAACGCCGCCCGGTTCGCGCGCTCGGCCCGCCGCCTCGCTCTCCCCGTGCTCCCCGAGGCCGACTTCATCGAGTCACTGCGGCAGCTCGTCTCCGTCGACCAGGACTGGGTGCCCGCGGGTGACGCGGGTGAGAAGAGCCTCTACCTGCGCCCCTTCATGTTCGCCTCCGAGGCGTTCCTCGGGGTGCGACCGGCCCAGCAGGTCACGTACTCCGTCATCGCCTCGCCGGCCGGCGCGTACTTCTCGGGCGGCCTCAAGCCGGTCACCCTGTGGATCTCGACCGACTACGCCCGCGCCGGCGAGGGCGGCACGGGCGCGGCCAAGTGCGGTGGCAACTACGCGAGCTCCCTCGCCGGCCAGCTCGAGGGCATCGACCACGGCTGCGACCAGGCCGTCTTCCTCGACTCCTCGACGCACACGTACATCGAGGAGCTCGGCGGCATGAACCTGTTCCTCGTGACGAAGGACGGGCGCATCATCACCCCGGAGCTCACCGGCACGATCCTCGAGGGCGTCACCCGCAGCTCCATCCTCGAGATCGCCAAGGAGCTCGACCTCGAGCCCGAGGAGCGTCGCATCCCCATCGAGGAGTGGAAGGAGGGCGCGGCCAGCGGCGACATCGTCGAGATCTTCGCGTGCGGCACCGCCGCCGTCGTCACCCCGGTGGGCGAGCTGCGCTGGGACGGCGGGTCGGTCGACCACCGCCGCGACGGCCACGAGGACCGCTACGCCGAGGCGATCCGCAACAAGCTCCTCGACATCCAGTACGGCCGTGCCGAGGACGCCCACGGCTGGCTCACCCGTCTCGTCTGACCCGGTGGGCGCGGCGGGGGGCCCGGCACCGTCGCGGCCGCGCCTCGTCGCGACCGACCTCGACGGCACCCTGCTGCGCTCCGACGGCTCGGTGTCGGAGCGCACCCGCGCGGTGTGGGCGGCCGCCGACGAGGCCGGCATCGAGACGGTGCTCGTCACCGCGCGGCCGCCGCGGTGGCTGCACGACCTCGAGCACGTCGTCGGCCCGCGCGGCGTCGCGATCTGCGGCAACGGGGCGTTCGTCTACGAGGTGACCGGCCGGCGCCTGCTCGAGACGCACTGCTTCGAGGCCGGTGCGGTGGAGTCGATCGTGGCCGATCTCAGGGCGGCGCTGCCGTCGGTCGCCTTCCTCGCCGAGCGGGCGAGCGGCCCCTACCTCGCACCGGGCTACCCCGACCCGCACGACGACACCGGGGCCGCGGGCGCAGCGCGCGGTCCGCTCGCGGGGATCGCGGCCGAGCCGGTCGGCAAGCTCCTGGCCGTCAACGACGAGGTGCCCCTCGAGGAGTTCCTCTCCACCGTCGAGGAGGTCGTGGGCGACCGCGGCCACCTGCATTTCTCCGGCGCGTCCGGGCTCGCCGAGATCAACGCCCCCGGGGTCACCAAGGCGGTCGCGCTGGAGCGCTGGGCGACCCGGCTCGGCATCGACGCCGCCGACGTCTGGGCGTTCGGCGACATGCCCAACGACCTGCCGATGATCAGATGGGCAGGGGTCGGCTGGGCCGTGGCCAACGCGCACCCGACCCTGCTCGAGGCCGCCGACCGCACCTGCCCCGGCAACGACGACGACGGTGTGGCCGTGACGCTGGAGCGGGCCATCGGCCGACCCGGCTGACGGTCTCGACCTTCGGAATCCGTCGTAAAGGTTCTGTGGGGAACCATTGACGGCCTTCCCTGCGCGGGTATTGGATGCGATGCATCATTCGCAGCGGCGACAAAGGTCCGCCGCATGATGTTTTGAGAGGTAGTGCGCATGGCTGTCGACACCTCCAAGGAGTACGAGCACGACGACGAGGCGGCCCTGGCTGCGCTCGGCTACAAGCAGGAGCTCCACCGCGGCATGTCGGGGTTCTCCAACTTCGCCGTCTCCTTCTCGATCATCTCCATCCTCGCGGGCTGCATCACCAGCTACCTCATCGCCATGAACGCCGGCGGCCCGATCGCCATCTCCATCGGCTGGCCCCTCGTCGGTGCCTTCGTCCTCTGCGTGGCCCTCGCCATGGCGGAGGTCTGCTCGGTCTACCCGACCGCGGGTGGCCTCTACTTCTGGGCCGGCCGGCTCGCCCGTCGCAACAAGCGCGTCTGGGCCTGGTACGTCGGGTGGTTCAACTTCCTCGGCGAGGTCGCGGTCACCGCGGCCATCGACTACGGCGCCGCCGTCACGTGGATGGCGCTGCTGAGCCTCGTCTTCGACCTGCAGGTGACGGCCGGCTCCACCTTCGTCGCGTTCCTCGTCATCATCGTGCTGCACGGCCTGCTCAACACGTTCGGCGTCAACCTGGTCAAGCTCCTGTCGAACGTCAGTGCGTGGTGGCACCTCGCCGGCGTCGCCATCATCGTCGGCGTGCTCGTCATCGTGCCCGACAAGCACCAGGACCTCTCGTGGACCTTCACCCACTTCGAGAACCGCACCGGCTGGGGAGCGCCCTTCTACGCCTTCCTCATCGGCCTGCTCATGGCGCAGTACACCTACACCGGCTTCGACGCGTCGGCCCACGTCGCCGAGGAGACGAAGAACGCGTCGGTCGAGGCGCCCAAGGGCATCGTGCGCAGCGTCTGGGTCTCGATCCTCGCCGGCTGGGTGCTGCTCGTCGCGGTCACCGCCGCCATCCAGGACTACGAGGGCGCGCTCACGACCGACATCGGCCTGCCCCCGGCCCAGATCTTCATCGACGCGGCGGGTCGCTCGCTCGGCATCTTCCTGCTCTTCATCTGCGCCGTCGCCCAGTTCTTCTGCGGGATGGCCTCGGTGACCGCCAACTCGCGCATGTCGTACGCGTTCTCCCGCGACAACGCGCTGCCGGGGTCGGGGCTGTGGGCACAGGTCAACCCGCGCACGGGCACTCCGACCAACTCGATCTGGCTGTGCGTCGTGTGCTCCGTCGTCCTCGCGTCACCGGCGCTCGTCTCGACCACCGCCTACCTCGCGGTCACGTCGATCGCCGTCATCGGCCTCTACATCGCGTACGTCGTGCCCGTCTTCCTCCGGCGCACCAACCCGGACTTCACCCCGGGCCGATGGAACCTCGGCCGGTGGAGCGCGCCGATCGGCTGGATCTCGGTGGCGTGGGTGGCGTTCATCGTCGTGCTCTTCATGCTGCCGCCCGCGAGCCCGATCACGGTGAGCACGTTCAACTACGCGCCGGTGGCCGTCGTCGCGGTGCTCGTGTTCTCGACGGTGACGTGGTTCGTCGGCGGGCGCAAGCACTTCATGCGCGACGTCCCCGGTGGCCACGACACCAAGCCGGCGGCGGAGATCTTCGGCTGACATGGAGCCGGTCGGGGGAGAGTCGTCAGCCGGGCTCGCGGCGTGGCCGGAGGCGGTGCTGCGGCCGGCGTCCGGCAACGCGTTCGAGCACGCCGTCGAGCAGCTGGCGCGTGCGATCCGTCTCGGCGTGCTCGCGGACGGTGAGCAGCTGCCGCCCGAGCGCGAGCTCGCCGAGCGGCTCGGGATCGGACGCAACACGCTGCGCGAGGCAATCGCCGCCCTCCGCGAGTCCGGCCTGGTGACGACGCGACGCGGGCGAGGGGGCGGCACTCGGGTGACGTATGCCGCCGAGCCGCCTCCCTCGACCGCGCGGTCGTTCGTGCGCAGCTCCGCCGCCATGGCAGACGCGCTCGACTTCCGTCGCGTGGTCGAGCCCGGGGCCGCGTGGCTGGCCGCGACGCGCACGCTCGCGGCCGACCAGCGGGCGTGGCTCACCGACAGCCTCCGGGCGGTCGCCGAGGCGGAGGATCCCGCAGCCCACCGGGTCGCCGACTCCCGGCTCCATCTCGCGATCGCCACACTGTCGGGCTCGCCGCTCCTCGTCGACGCCGTGACGCGATCGCAGTCGGCGATCCACGAGATGCTCATGGCGATCCCGGTGCTGCGACGCAACATCGAGCACTCCAACGACCAGCACGACCGCATCGTCCACGCCATCCTCACGGGCGACTCGGACCGGGCCCGCGCCGTCATGGAGGAGCACTGCGACGCGACCTCGGCACTCCTGCGAGGCCTCATCGGGTAGCAGCGGCGAACGGGTACGGAACGGCAGCGGTTTCACGCACACTTCGGACAGCAGGAGAGGCGACAGCATGGGCGCACCACCGAGGTTCACCCTCGACGAGCTCCGGTCGGAGATCGAGGACGGCACGATCGACACGGTCGTCGTGGCCTTCACCGACATGCAGGGCCGGTTGCAGGGCAAGCGCCTGCACGGGCACTACTTCCTCGACCACGTGCTCGAGGACGGCACCGAGGGCTGCAACTACCTGCTCGCCGTCGACGTCGACATGAACACCGTCGACGGCTACGCCATCTCCTCGTGGGAGCGCGGCTACGGCGACATGTTCTTCGACCTCGACCTCGACACCCTCCGCCGCACCCCGGGCACACCGCACTCCGCGACGGTGCAGTGCGACCTCACCTGGCTCGACGGCAGCGGCCCGGTGGTGCAGTCGCCGCGGTCGGTGCTCAAGGCCCAGGTCGAGCGCGCTGCAGCCATGGGGATGGCGGCCCACTGCGGCACCGAGCTCGAGTTCATCGTGTTCCAGGAGTCCTACGAGCAGGCCTGGGACGCCGGCTACACGGGTCTCACCCCGGCCAACCGCTACAACGTCGACTACTCGATCCTCGGCGGTGACCGCGTCGAGCCGTTGCTGCGCGAGATCCGCAACGAGATGTATGCCGCCGGGGCCGTCGTCGAGAGCGCGAAGGGCGAGTGCAACTACGGCCAGCACGAGATCGGGTTCCTCTTCGATACGGCGGTGCGCACCTGCGACAACCACGTCGTCTACCGCAACGCGGCCAAGGAGATCGCCGCCCACCACGGGCAGTCGATCACCTTCATGGCCAAGTTCGACCAGCGCGAGGGCAGCTCGTGCCACATCCACCTGTCGCTGCGCGGGCTCGACGGTGCGACCGTCTTCGCCGACGACGAGCGCGAGCACGGGCACAGTGAGATGTTCGAGCACTTCCTCGCAGGCATCCTCGCCACCCAGCGCGAGCTGACCTACTTCTACGCGCCGAACATCAACTCCTACAAGCGTTTTGCCTCGGCCAGCTTCGCGCCGACGGCCGTCGCCTGGGGCCGTGACAACCGCACGTGCGCCCTTCGCGTCGTCGGCCACGGCCCGGCCCTGCGCGTGGAGAACCGGGTCGGTGGCGGCGACCTCAACCCGTACCTCGCCGTGGCGGCCATGCTCGCCGGGGGTCTGCACGGCATCGAGCAGGAGCTCGAGCTCGAGCCCGCCCTCGAGGGCAACGCCTACACGTCCGACAAGCCCCACGTGCCCTCGACGCTGCAGGAGGCGCGCGACCTGCTCGCCGGATCGGCGGTCGCGCGGGCGGCCTTCGGCGACGAGGTCGTCGACCACTACGTCAACGCAGCCGACGTCGAGATCACGGCCTTCAACGCCGCGGTCACCGACTGGGAGCGCAGGAGAGGATTCGAGCGACTGTGACCACCACGCACGACGTCATCAACCCGGCCACCGAGCAGGTCGTCCGCAGCGTCGAGCTCGCCACCGTGGAGGAGGCGGATGCGGCGATCGCCCGGGCCTCGGCGGCGAGCGAGGGCTGGCGGGCCGTCGCGCCGGCCGACCGTGGGCTGCTGCTGCGCCGCTTCTCCGACCTCGTCGGCGAGCACCAGGAGGAGCTCGCTCGGCTCGAGGTCGAGAACGCCGGGCACACGATCGGCAACGCGCGGTGGGAGGCCGGCAACGTGCGCGACGTGCTCGCCTACTACTCGGCCGCACCCGAGCGGAACTTCGGCCGCCAGATCCCGGTGGCCGGCGGCATCGACGTCACCTTCCGTGAGCCGCTCGGTGTCGTCGGCATCATCGTGCCGTGGAACTTCCCGATGCCCATCGCGGGCTGGGGTTTCGCGCCGGCGCTCGCCGCCGGCAACACGGTGGTGCTCAAGCCGGCCGAGCTCACCCCGCTCACCGCGATGCGGCTCGGCGAGCTGGCCCTCGAGGCAGGCATCCCCGAGGGGGTCTTCACGGTCGTGCCGGGCAAGGGGTCGGTCGTCGGCGAGCGGTTCGTCACGCATCCGGTCGTGCGCAAGGTCTGCTTCACCGGTTCGACGGCGGTGGGCCAGCGGATCATGCGCGGGGCCGCCGACCAGGTCAAACGGGTCACCCTCGAGCTGGGCGGCAAGAGCGCCAACATCGTCTTCGCCGACTCCGACCTCGAGCTCGCTGCCGCCCGCGCCCCGTATGCCGTCTTCGACAACGCCGGGCAGGACTGCTGCGCCCGCAGCCGCATCCTCGTCGAGCGCAGCGCCTTCGACCGCTTCATGGAGCACTTCGAGACCGCGGTGCGCGGCGTCGTCGTGACCGACCCGCGCGACGAAGCCGCCGAGATGGGCCCGCTCATCAGCGCCGACCAGCACGACCGGGTCAGCGCCTACGTCGAGGGTGCCGCCGACGGCGTCGACGTGGCCTTCCGCGGGAGCGCCCCGGAGGGGGCCGGCTACTGGTACGCGCCGACCGTGGTGCTGCCTCGGTCGACGAGCGACCCCGTGTGGCAGGAGGAAGTCTTCGGTCCGGTCGTCGCCGTGCTCCCGTTCGACGACGAGGCCGACGCGGTCGCCAAGGCCAACGACACGGCATACGGCCTCTCGGGCTCCATCTGGACCCGCGACCTCGGGCGCGGTCTGCGCGTCGCGCGCGGCGTCGAGGCCGGCAACCTGTCGGTGAACTCGCACAGCAGCGTGCGCTACTCGACGCCGTTCGGAGGCTTCAAGCAGAGCGGCATCGGCCGCGAGCTGGGGCCGGACGCCCTCGAGGCGTTCACCGACGTCAAGAACGTCTTCATCTCGACGGACTGACCGATCCGCATACACCTGAAAACCATTGGACGGCAAGGAAAGAGGACTCATGGCAGGCAGGCTCGACGGCAAGGTCGCGGTCATCACGGGCGGGTGCTCCGGCATCGGTCTGGCCACGGTGCGGCGGTTCGCCGAGGAGGGCGCCAAGGTGGTCATCGGCGACCTCGACGAGGTGAACGGGCCACGCGTCGCCGACGAGGTCGGCGGCAGGTTCGTGCGCGTCGACGTCGTGAGCAAGGACGATGTCGACGCGCTGTTCCGCACCGCCAAGGAGACCTACGGCTCGGTCGACATCGCCTTCAACAACGCCGGCATCAGCCCGCCCGAGGACGACTCGATCCTCGACACCGACCTCGACGCGTGGCGCAAGGTCCAGGAGGTCAACCTCACGTCGGTCTACCTGTGCTGCAAGGCCGCCCTGCCCTACATGCTCGAGCAGAGATCGGGCTCGATCATCAACACGGCCTCGTTCGTCGCCGTCATGGGCGCGGCCACGTCGCAGATCTCCTACAGCGCCAGCAAGGGTGGCGTGCTGTCGATGAGCCGTGAGCTCGGCGTGCAGTTCGCGCGCGAGGGCGTGCGCGTCAACGCGCTGTGCCCGGGGCCGGTCAACACCCCGCTGCTCCAGGAGCTCTTCGCCAAGGACGAGGAGCGCGCGGCCCGGCGACTCGTCCACGTGCCCATGGGTCGATTCGGCGAGCCGGAGGAGATGGCCAACGCGGTGCTCTTCCTCGCCTCCGACGAGTCGAGCTTCATCACGGCCTCGACGTTCCTCGTCGACGGCGGCATCTCCGGCGCGTACGTCACCCCGCTTTGAGGAGGTCGTCGTGGACGCACGTCCGGTCATCGGCATCACCGCCTACGTCGAGCGGGCGTCGTGGGGTCGCTGGGTCGACGTGCCGGGGGCCCTCGTGCCCTACCGCTACGTCGGGCACGTCGAGGACGCCGGCGGCATCGCGGTCGTGGTGCCGCCGCGACCCGACGCCGACGACGGTGTCGCCCGCGAGCTGCTCGCCCGTCTCGACGGGGTGATCCTCGCCGGTGGGGTCGACGTGGCCCCCGAGCTCTACGCCGACGAGCGCCACGCGTCGGTGCAGGCGTCACGGCCCGACCGCGACACGACCGAGCTCGCCCTCGCCCACGCGACGGCCGCACTCGACGTGCCGTTGCTCGGCATCTGCCGCGGCATGCAGGTGATGGCGGTGGCGACCGGGGGAGTGCTCGAGCAGCACCTGCCCGACCGGGTGGGGCACGACCGGCACTCGCCCGCGCCGGCGACCTACGGCAGCCACCACGTGAGGACCGTTCCCGGCACCCGGCTGGCCGGCATCATCGGCGACGGTGCCGAGGTGCCGAGCTACCACCACCAGTCGGTGCTGACCCACCCCGGCTACGAGCCGTCGGCGTGGGCCGACGACGGCACTCTCGAGGCGATGGAGGACCCCGAGGCGGCGTTCCGCGTGGCCGTGCAGTGGCACCCGGAGGTCGGTGACGACCCCCGCCTCTTCCACGCGCTCGTCGCCGCAGCGAGGGCGTATGCCGCCGGGCGGGGAACTGGCCGCAGCTGAGGTTCGCGTGGTGGCGGGCTTCGGCTCGGCGGCGGACGCCCGGTCCCACATGGCGGACCCGTGGTTTCGCACGACGAGCCGCCCTGCCACCCTGATCCCGTGACCGCTTCCCGGCTTGCCACGAGCACGCTCATTATCAGCTAGCGCGACGAGAACACCTCTCGTCGCGCAGACCTCCCGTCCCCGGGGGGTCTTTTTGTTTCCCGGCCACGAGCCACGGAGACCGCTGCAGAGCCACACCGGGCCGAGCGGCACAGATGAATGGGACCGAGGACCGAGCGGCCACATGGACCCGCCCCCTGGATCAAGGACAATGAAGGTCATGGATGCCCTGCACGTTTACGACACCACCCTGCGCGACGGCGCCCAGCAGGAAGGTCTCAACCTCTCGGTGTCGGACAAGCTGGCCATCGCCGGACTGCTCGACGACCTCGGGGTGGACTTCATCGAGGGCGGCTGGCCGGGTGCGAACCCGAAGGACACCGAGTTCTTCGATCGGGCCCGACAGGAGCTCCATCTCCGCCGCGCGACCCTCGCCGCCTTCGGGGCCACCCGGAAGGCCGGCGGGGCCGCCGCGGAGGACCCCCTCGTGCAGGCTCTCGTCGACTCGGGCGCGTCGGTCGTGTGCCTCGTCGCGAAGTCGCACACGGGTCACGTCGAGCGCGCCCTGAGGACCACGCTCGAGGAGAACCTCGAGATGGTGCGCGACACCGTGTCCCACCTCGTCGGGAAGGGCCGCCGGGTCTTCCTCGACTGCGAGCACTTCTTCGACGGCTGGCACCTCGACCGTGACTACGCGCTCTCGGTCGTCCGCACTGCGCACGAGGCCGGGGCCGAGGTCGTCGTGCTCTGCGACACCAACGGCGGCATGCTCCCGCACCAGGTCGAGGAGGTCGTCGCCGACGTCATCGCCGCCACCGGTGCACGCATCGGGGCGCACTGCCACAACGACACCGGCTGCGCGGCCGCCAACTCCGTGGCCGCCGTCCGCGCCGGCGCCACGCACGTGCAGGGCACGGTCAACGGCTACGGCGAGCGCACCGGCAACGCCGACCTCGTGACCGTCGCCGCCAACCTGCAGTTCAAGCTCGGGCTCGACGCGATGGAGGTCGACTCGTTCCGACGGGCCATGCACATCGCCCACGCCATCAGCGAGGTCACGAACGTCCCCGCCTACAGCCGCCAGCCCTACGTCGGCGCGAGCGCCTTCGCCCACAAGGCCGGCCTGCACGCGAGCGCGCTCAAGGTCGACCCCGACCTCTACCAGCACATGGATCCGGCTCTCGTCGGCAACGGCATGCGCACCCTGGTCTCCGACATGGCCGGACGGGCGAGCATCGAGCTCAAGGCACGCGAGGCCGGCCTCGACCTGTCCGACCGGCCCGACGTCGTGGCGAAGGTGCTCGCCGAGGTCAAGGACCTCGAGCTGCGGGGATGGACCTTCGACGCCGCCGACGCGACGGTCGAGCTGATGCTCCGCGAGGCGCTCGAGCCCGGTTGCACCGACTACTTCGAGGTCGAGTCGTGGCGCGTCATCACCGACTCGTCGGGTGAGGGCGACGCGACGTCCGAGGCGACCGTCAAGCTGCGCGCCGACGGCTCGCGGCTCATCGCCACGGGCGAGGGCAACGGCCCGGTCAACGCGCTCGACCACGCGCTGCGTGAGGCCCTGAGCCGCGCCTACCCCGAGATCGAGAAGATCGAGCTCATCGACTTCAAGGTGCGCATCCTCGACGCGTCGCACGGCACCGACGCCGTGACGCGTGTCCTCATCGAGACCTCCGACGGCGAGACGTCGTGGGACACCATCGGGGTCGCGGGCTCGATCCTGGCGGCGTCGTGGCGGGCCCTCACCGACGGCATCGTGCACGGCCTCCTGCGTCAGGGCGTGCCGCGCCGCTGAGACGCACCCGTCGCCACCGCGACGCCGGGCAGCCAGAGGGGCGCCTCGGTGCGGAAGGCTTCCGGCGACAGCGCGGGAGCACCCTGCGGCACCGTCCCGAGGAGTCCCTCGGGAAGGGCTGCGAAGTAGTCGCGGTTCGTCGTCTCGATGACGTCTGGGTCGGTCGGCCATGAGCCGATGACGACCCCGAGCAGTCGGATGCCTCTGTGAGACAGTGCTTCTCGCGTGAGCATGGTGTGGTTGAGGGTGCCCAGCGCACTTCGGGCCACGAGCACCGTGCCGCTGTCGGGGAGCGCGGCGGCGAGGTCGGCCAAGGTCTGGCCCTCAGCGGTCAGCTCGACCAGGAGACCACCGGCTCCCTCGACGACCACCACGTCGTGCCGGGCGGAGAGGTGGTCGATGGCTTCGAGGTGGTGGGTGAGCGACGGCAGCGTGCGTCCCTCCAGCTGAGCCGCGGGACGAGGGGCCATGGGGGCGATCAGCCTGGTGCCCTCCGCGGTGAGGGCGCCCGTGAGCCGCTCGACCTCGCCCATGTCGCCGGTCTCGCCGGGCGCCACGCCGGTCTGCGTCGGCTTGTAGGCCGCGACAGCCAGTCCCGCCGCGACCAGGGTCGCGACGAGCGCGGCAGTGACGACCGTCTTGCCCACGTCCGTGTCGGTGCCCGTGACGACGACGACCCCCGGCAGCCGCGGCTCAGCCATCGGTGTCGTGGGGTGGGATCTGGGTGAGGGGCGAGGACGACGCGGGATCCTGCGCGCCCTCGACCGCAGCGACCGTGGGGAGGCCACGGACGGGGGAGGGAGCGTCCCCCGCCCGTGGCCCCTCCACGGCCTCGTCGTCGCCCCGCTCCGCGTGGGCACGTGCGGCGCGTGCGACGAGCCGGGCTGCCTGGAGCAGGTCGTCACCGGTGAGGTCGGCCCGCGCGGTGACCCGCAGCCGGGACACGCCGTCCGGCACGCTCGGTGGCCGGAAGCAGCCGACGAGCACGCCCTGCGCGCGCAGGTCGAGGCAGGCCGCGACCGCGGCGTCCGGCGACGGCATCGGCAGCGACTGCACGGCGCCGGCGGCTTGGGCGATGCCACAGACGGTCGCGATGACCCGGGCGTTCGCGCGCACGGTCGCCGCGAGGGAGGGGTCGTCCAGGACGACGTCGGCGGCCGCCGCGGCTGCAGCAGCCGCCGCGGGTGCCAGGCCGGTGTCGAAGATGAAGGGCCGCGCGGTGTTGACCAGGTGGTTGCGCACCGTCGTCGAGCCGAGCACGGCGCCGCCCTGCGAACCGAGGGCCTTCGAGAGGGTGAGGGTGACGACGAGGTCGTCCGCCCCGACCAGGCCGAGCTCGTGCACGAGGCCCCGTCCCTCGCCGGCGACCCCGATGCCGTGCGCCTCGTCGACGACGAGCAGGGCGTCGTGGCGCCGGCACACCTCGAGGAGTGCGGGCAGCGGGGCGGCGTCGCCGAGCACCGAGTAGATCGACTCGACGGCGACGACGACTCGTCGACCCGGTCGCGCCCCGAACTCGCGGTCGAGGTCGGAGGGGTCGTTGTGGGCGAAGGTCGCGTGGGCGACGCGCGACATCCGGGCGGCGTCGTGCAGGGAGGCGTGGGCGTGCGCGTCGAGCAGGATCTCCGACCCGCGCCCGCTCAGCGCCGTCAGCACGCCGAGGTTGGCGGCATACCCGGTCGAGAAGGCGAGGGCGCTCGGATGCCCCGTGAGACGGCACAGCGCCGCCTCCAGGTCGCGGTGCACGGGCAGCGTTCCGGTGACGAGGCGGCTCGCCGTCGCCGACGCCCCGTAGCGGTCCAGCGCGTCGTGGGCGGCGGCCACGACCCTGTCGTCACGCGACAGGCCGAGGTAGTCGTTGGAGGCGAGGTCGAGGGCGTCGCGCGTCGCGGCACCTCGTCCGCCGAGACGGAGCACCGGGTCGAACCGTTCGGTGCCGCGCTCGGCGCGCAGGGCCGCCCGCTCGCGCAGCCACGAGTCCCAGAGCCCGCTCACCCGTGCACCTCCCAGACCGCACCCACGATGGCGTCGCCGATGGTGCGCACGTCGTCGTCGCTGCAGACGTACGGCGGCATCGTGTAGACGAGGTCGCGGAAGGGCCGCAGCCACACCCCGCGGCGCAGCGCGGCCCGGGTCACGGCCGTCACGTCGACCGCGGACCCGAGCTGGACGACGCCGACGGCGCCGAGCGTGCGCACGTCCGCCACCGCCGGGAGGTCCGCTGCGGGCAGGAGGTGCTCCTGGAGCAGGCGGCCGACCCGGGGGACGTCGTCCTTCCAGCCCTGCTCCACGAGCGACAAGGACGCGTTGGCGACGGCGCAGGCCAGCGGGTTGGCCATGAAGGTGGGCCCGTGCAGCAGGGCCCTGAACGCCGAGCGGGTGATCGCGTCGCCCACCGCTCGGGTCGTGAGCACCGCTGCGAGGGTGAGGTATCCGCCAGTCAGGGCTTTACCGACGCAGATGACGTCAGGCGAGATGCCGGCCCACTCGGACGCGAACAGCCGGCCCGTGCGGCCGAAGCCGGTCGCGATCTCGTCGACGACGAGGAGGAGCCCGTGCTCGTCGGCCACGCGTCGCAGCTCGCGCAGGCAGTCGGGGTGGTAGACGTGCATCCCTCCGGCGCCCTGGAGCACCGGTTCGACGATGATCGCGGCCAGCTCGTCGGAGTGCGCCGTGGCCAGCGCCCGGACCTCGGCGACCCACGCCTCGAGAGCGAGGTCATCCGTCGCCCAGCGCTCCTCGCCGTCGGCGGTCACGACCAGACGTGCGGCCGGTGGTCTGGGGGCGAAGAGCTGGCGGGCCAGGGCGCCGGGGAAGGCGGAGTGCATGCCGTCGACCGGGTCGCACACGCTCATGGCGGCGAAGGTGTCGCCGTGGTAGCCGCCGCGCACGGTGAGGAACCGCTGCCGGCCCGGGCGGCCCTGTGCCGCCTGGTACTGCAGCGCCAGCTTGAGGGCGACCTCGACCGACACCGAGCCGGAGTCGGCGTAGAAGACGTGCGCCATCGGGCCGGGGGCCACCGCGGTCAACCGCTCGGCGAGGGTGACGGCCGGTTCGTGGGTCAGGCCACCGAACATGACGTGGCTGAAGCGGTCGAGCTGCTCGTGGGCGGCGGCGTCGAGGGCCGGGTGACGATAGCCGTGGACCGCGCACCACCACGACGCCATGGCATCGACGGCCTCGAACGTCTCGCCGTCCGGGGCGGTGAGGGTCAGGTGCACGCCGGAGGCCCGCTCCACGGCATACGGCTCGGGGCCGTCGAGCGGGGCATAGGGGTGCCAGACGAGCCCGCGGTCGCGTGCCGCGAGAGGGGAGCCGACGGGCTCAGGCATTGGCGGGGACGTCCGTGCCGGCGCCGCGCCGGCGCTTGGCGGGATCGTGGGTCGCCTCGGCGGGCGCCGCGTCCGTGGGGCCCGCGCCCAGGACGACGAACCCGTGGTCGCGGATGAGCTCGAGGTCGGCCTCGGCGGCCTGTCCCTCGGAGGTGAGGTAGTCGCCCAGGAAGATCGAGTTCGCGACGTGGAGCGCGAGGCCCTGGAGCGAGCGCAGATGCATCTCGCGGCCACCGGCGACGCGGATCTCCTTGTCGGGGCAGACGAACCGCGCCATCGCGAGGATGCGCAGGCACCGTCCGGGCGTCAGCTCCCACGTGCCCTCGAGGGGTGTGCCGTCGAACGGCATGAGGAAGTTGACCGGGATCGAGTCCGAGCCGAGGTCGCGCAGCGCGAAGAGCGCCTCGACGAGCTGCTCGTCGCTCTCGCCGAGCCCCGCGATGAGGCCGGAGCACGGCGAGAGTCCGGCGTCCTTGGCCTTCGTGACGGTGTCCACGCGGTCGGCGTACGTGTGGCTCGTGACGATGTCGTCGTGGTGCGACTCGGCGGTGTTGATGTTGTGGTTGTACGCGTCGACCCCGGCCGCGCGCAGGCGCTCGGCCTGGCCGTCCTTGAGCAGGCCGAGGCACGCGCAGACCTCCACGTCCGGGTGCTCCTGCTTCAGGGCACCGACCATGCCGGCCACCCGGTCGACGTCGCGGTCGGTGGGGCCGCGGCCGCTCGAGACCATGCAGATGCGCGTCGCTCCGCCCCGCAGTCCGGCAGCCGCCTGCTCGATGGCCTCGTCGGGCTTCAGCCACGTGTACTTGAGGATGTCGGCCTGTGAGCCGAGACGCTGCGAGCAGTAGTGGCAGTCCTCTGGGCAGAGCCCGGACTTGAGGTTGACGAGGTAGTTCACCTTCACCGTGTTGCCGAAGTGCTTGCGGCGCAGGCGTGCCGCTGCAGCCACGAGGGAGACGAGCTCGTCGTCGCTCGCGCGCAGGACGTCGAGGGCGTCGTCGGCGGTGGCAGGGGTGCCGGCCAGCACGGCGTCGGCGAGGTCGTCGTAACGGCGGGTCATGGGGCTCCTTGCGCACGGCGTTGAACGGTGTTCAACTTGAACGGTGTTCAGTATGCCGAGTCGCTAGGCTCGGCTGTCAACGCGGGTCCGTGCCTGGCCCGCCTGCCGAGGACGGGGGACCGGATGGCGCTCAGCCGCGAGCAGGTGGTCGGTGCGGCCGTCGACCTGCTGCGCCGCTACGGCCTCGGCGACCTCACGATGCGGCGGCTGGCCCGCGAGCTGGGCGTCGCGCCGGGCGCCCTGTACTGGCACGTCGCCAACAAGCAGGAGCTGCTCGTCGAGGTGGCCGACGTGCTCCTCGCCGAGATCCCCACGCCGGGCGACCGGCCCGCCGCCGAGGCCCTGACCGGTCTGGCCGTCGCCCTCCGGGAGGCGCTGGTGCAGGTGCCCGACGCTGCCGACGTCGTGGGGCTGGCGTATGCCGTGGAGCCGGGTGCGACGCGCGCGCTGCGCGACCTCGCGCGGCTCGTCCAGGACGCCGGCGCGACGGCGTCGGAACGTGACGACGTGGCCGCGCTCGTGGTCCACCACATCCTCGGTTCGGTGGCGGCGCAACAGAATCGGGCCCTCGCGTCGCAGGTCGACCCGGAGCTGCCGACGCCCGACAGCACCTCGGAGGCGAAGGCCTTCGAGGTGGGGCTCGCCGTCATCCTGCGCGGCCTGCGCTCGGCCTGACGCGATGCGCGAAAGTGCTGGACGGCCCAGGCCCCGCCCAGCATCACCCCCGAGGGGTGGATATCGCCGGCGCGCGTGCCGTGGACCTTCGCCGACACCCATCAGAGTGGCGCATCCCGGCGGTGATACGTGCCGAATCGAAAAACTCGTGAGCCCTCCGCCCACCCTCACCGAGCGAGCGCCCGGTTTCCGACGTTCGCCCCCGTCGAGTGCTCGGTTCCCGACGCCCGCCGCGCGTCAGGTCAGAGCCGCACGCTCTCGCGGCAGGGCGCCGTCGATCGCCTCGACGAGGCGCGAGCGCAGGGCCTGCCCCCGCACCGAGAAGGCTCGCTGCTCCGCCGCGTACTGCGCCTTGCCCTCGGGCGTCTCGATGCGCACCGGTTCGTAGCCGAGCCCGCGCAGGTCGTAGGGCGCCGCGCGCATGTCGAGCGAGCGGATGTCGCGGGCCAGCTCGAAGCAGTCCATGACGAGGTCGCTCGAGACGGCGGGGACGAGCTTGTGGGCCCACTTGTAGAGGTCCATGCCGGCGTGCAGGCATCCCGGCTGCTCGAGGTCCGCCTGGCTCTCGCGGGTCGGACGGAGCGCGTTGCGCGGCGCGGCGTCCGGGGTGAAGAAGCGGTACGCGTCGAAGTGCGAGCAGGCGACCTGGTGGCTCTCGACGACGGCGTCGGTGCCCTCGGTGCCGAGCCGGAGCGGCCACCCCGAGTGACGCACGTCCGTCGGGTCCGTCCGGTAGACCATGGCCCACTCGTGCAGCCCGAAGCAGCCGAAGCGTCCCGGCCTTGCGGCCGTCCGCAGCAGCAGCTCGCGGACGAAGCGCACGGTGTCGCCGCGAGCCGCCACGAAAGCGTCGACGTCCACCTGCACCGTGTCGCCGTCCGCGACGTAGAACCGCCAGTCGCGGTGCGGCGCCTCCGCGCCCGCGGCGAGGGCGACGCCCGCGCCGGGGTGCCACCGTCGGAGCTGGGCCGGCTTGAACGAGTAGTACGTGAAGAGGAAGTCCTCGACGGGGTGCTTGCGCTGGTCACGACGGCGCTCCAGATGGCGCGCGGTCGCCGCCGCGACCCTCGCCTCGTGGGCCGCGGTGCGCTCTCGCCACTCCTGCTGACCCAGCACCTGCACCCCACGAGGGTAGGCGATGAGGCGCGACAACCCCGCGCGAGGTGACGAGCCATAGCAGGATGTGCCCATGGCTCCGGACGCCGAACGGCCCACCCACCTGCTGCACCGGCTGACCTCCTACTCGCACGAGCGGGAGTGGACCGAGGTGCCCGACGACGACCGCCTCGTGCAGGACCTCGTGCCGAACGACCTCTCGCGACGGCCGGCCTGGTACAAGGTCTACGACGAGGACCTTCAGCGCACGCTGCTCCCGCAGGAGCTGCCTGCCGCCACCGCGCCCGCCACCGCGGTGCTCGCCGGCAGCGCGGACGTGCCGACGAGCCGCCTCGATCTCGCCGGGCTGGCCCGCCTGCTGTTCCTGTCCGCCGGGGTGACCCGTCGAACGACGAGGCCCGACGGCGGAGTCGTCCTCTTCCGCGCTGCCGGATCCGCCGGTGCGCGCTTCCCGCTGGAGCTCTACGTGGCGGTGCCGCGAGGAGTCGACCGCGACGTCCTCGCCGACGACGTCGCCCCGGGGACGTACTGGTACGACCCCGAGGCACACGTCCTCGTGACCGTCGGACCGCCGCCGACCGGCGACGCCCCCACGGTCGTCGTCACCGGCATCCCCTGGCGCACCGGGTGGCGCTACCGCGAGCGCGGCTTCCGGCACGTCTACTGGGATGCCGGCACGATGCTCGCCCAGCTGCTCGCGCTGGCCGACGGCGCCGGCGTGCCCGCTCACCTGTTCACCACCTTCGCCGACCGCGAGGTCGCCGCGCTCGTCGGTGCGGACGGCACCCGGGAGTTCCCGGTCGCGCTCGTCGCCCTGGGCCCCGGCACGCCGGGCATCCACCCCACCGGCGACGCGCTCGGAGGGCACCACGACGCCGACGGTCTCGAGTTCCCGCTCGTGACGGCGGCCCAGCGGGCGGGGGAGCGCGACGGGCTCGGTGCCGAGCTCGGGCGAGGGGCGCCGGTCGCCCTGACGAGCCGCGACCCGGGACCGCCAGTCGACGCCGTCGTCGCGAGCAAGGGCTCGATCCGGCGACTGCACGCCGACCGCACCCTCTCGCGCGACGTGCTCCACGACGCGATGAACGCGTCCCTGCGTGGCATCGAGGTCCCGCACTGGGTGGGGCTGAGCGGGGTCGAGGGCGTGCCGACCGGGGTGGCCCGGTGGCCGGACGTCGATGCCCCGGTGCGCCCGCTCGGGGAGCAGCAGCTGCGCGACGAGCTCTTCGGCGCCGCCCTGGAGCAGGGCCTGGCCCACGACGCCGCGTTCGTCGCCATGAGCGGCACGCGTCTCGCCGACCTCGACGACCACGACTACCGCGACGTCCAGCTGCTCGCCGGGCTCGTGGAGGGTCGGCTGCACCTCATGGCGTACGCGTTGGGTGCGGCCGCGTCGGGGATGACCTTCCGCGACTCCGACCTCCAGGGCCTGCTCGGCGAGGACGTTGCCGGCCTGCTGTGGACGTGCGTCGGGGTGCCGGAGTACCGCACGCGACGCAGCGGCGCACCCGGCTCGCCCGCGGACGTCACGATCGTCTGGCCCCGCTGACCCGTCCGGCGCGACGCTCCGGCATACGCTCGGTCCGTGGTCGCCGACGACTGGTACCTCTCCGCCGCGGAGCGCGGCAACCCCTGGACGCGCCTCGACGCCCGCCATGCCGACGGACGCGCCTGGAGCGAGGGCAACTCGGTGACGCCGCTCGTGCACGGCACGACGTACTTCGCGGCGCTCACCGAACGGGTGTCGGCGATGCGCGCGGGCGACCTGCTCCTCTTCGTCGACTGGCGCGGCGACCCCGACGAGCGGCTGACCGGAGACCCCGGCAGCGAGGTCGCCCGTCTCTTCGCCGACGCCGCCCGCCGCGGGGTGGACGTGCGCGGGCTCGTCTGGCGCTCCCACTGGGACCGGCTCGCCTTCTCGGCAGACGAGAACCGCCACCTGGGCGAGGACATCGACGCGGCCGGCGGCGAGTGCTACCTCGACATGCGGGTGCGCACCGGCGGCTCGCACCACCAGAAGTTCGTCGTGCTGCGCCACCCGGGCCGGCCCGGGCTCGACATCGCCTTCCTCGGCGGCATCGACCTGTGCCACAGCCGGCGCGACGACGCCGAGCACGCGGGCGACCCGCAGCCGCAGCCGATGGCGGCGGTCTACGGGGCCCGACCCCCCTGGCACGACGTGCAGCTGGAGCTGACGGGGCCGGTGGTCGGCGACGTCGAGACGGTCTTCCGCGAACGGTGGGAGGACCCGCAGGCCCTGACCCGCTCGCCGATCCGCAAGGCCCTCGACGCCGTGCGTGGTGACCGTCCGCGTCGCCGCGCCCTGCCCCCGCAGCTGCCCGACCCCGCCCCGACGGGCGACCACCCGGTGCAGCTGTTGCGCACCTACGGTCGGCGGCTCGGCGGCTACCCGTTCGCGCCCCTGGGGGAGAGGAGCGTCGCCCGGGGCTACACCAAGGCGTTCGCCAACGCCCGGCGCCTCATCTACATCGAGGACCAGTACCTGTGGTCCGCCGAGGTGTGCGCTCCTCGTCGCCACGATGCGGCGCGCCCCCGACCTGCGCCTGGTCGCCGTGCTCCCGCACCAGCCCGACCAGGACGGCGCGGTGAGCCGAGCGCCGAACCTCGTCAGCCGGGCCAGGCTGCTCGACGAGCTGCACGCCGCGGCTCCCGGTCGGGTCGGCGTCTACGGCATCGAGAACCGGGCCGGCACCCCGGTCTACGTCCACGCGAAGGTCTGCGTCGTGGACGACGAGTGGGTCACGGTGGGGTCCGACAACTTCAACCGGCGCTCGTGGACGCACGACTCCGAGCTGTCGGCCGCCGTCGTGCACCAGGGCTTCGCCCGCGGGCTGCGGCAGGCGCTCGCCCGTGAGCACCTCGACACCGACGGCGAGCTGTCCCTCGAGGACCACTTCGACGCGTACGCCGCGAGCGCCGACGCGCTGGCGTCCTGGCGCAAGGGCGCGGGGCACGCGACGGCGGACGACCGCCCGCCCGGTCGGCTGCGCCCGCTCGACGACCCCGAGCAGAGCCGGCTCACCCGGGTGTGGGCCGACCCGCTCTACCGGCTCGTCTACGACCCCGACGGACGACCGCTCGGCCTGCGGCTGCGGCGCACCTTCTGACCCGCGCGCCGTGCGCCCACGGACGACGGGCCGGGCCCGGACCGCCCTGTGGCTAGGGTGGGTCCCGTGCGCATCGCGAGGTACACGACCGGGGACGACCCGGCATACGGCATCGTCCAGGGCGACCCCGGCAGCGAGGTGATCACCCCGCTCGCCGGTGACCCCCTCTATGTCGGGCTGCAGCCGAGCGGGCAGGGCCCGGTCATGCTCGCCGACGTGCGGCTGCTCGCCCCCGTGATCCCGCGCTCCAAGGTCGTGGCCATCGGCAAGAACTACGCCGACCACGCCAAGGAGATGGGCGGCGAGGCCCCGGCCGAGCCGATGATGTTCTTCAAGCCGAACACCGCGGTCGTGGGTCCCTTCGACCCCGTGGTCCTGCCTGCGGGCAGCGACGAGGTCTCCTACGAGGGCGAGCTCGCTGTCGTCATCAAGACGATCACCAAGGGTGTCAAGGCCGAGAACGCCGCGGAGTGCATCTACGGCTACACCATCGCCAACGACGTCACGGCGCGCGACTGGCAGCGCACCGACGGCCAGTGGGCGCGTGCCAAGGGCTTCGACACGAGCTGCCCGCTCGGTCCGTGGGTCGAGACCGAGCTCGACGCGGCCGACCTCTCGATCCGCACGACGCTCGACGGCGAGGTGAAGCAGGACGGCACGACTGCCGACATGATCCACGGCATCGCCACGATCATCGAGTACGCCTCCGCGGCCTTCACGCTGCTGCCGGGTGACGTCATCCTGACCGGGACCCCGGCCGGTGTGGGCCTCGTCGAGGCCGGCCAGCAGGTGACGGTCGAGATCGGCGGCATCGGCTCGCTGACCAACACCTTCGTGAGGCGCTGACCGCGGGGCGCACCGGCACGGCTGCGCTCGCGACGGCCACTAGGCTGTTCGCACCATGAGCGACAACACAGCAGGTATGCCGTCCACTCCACTCCCCGGGACCGCCTCGGGTGACGCGCAGGTCGAGGTGCGCGGGGGAGAGCAGTCCCGCCGCAGCACCTCCGACGGCAGCGGCCCGGTGCGCACCCGCGTGGCGCCGAGCCCGACCGGCGACCCCCACGTCGGCACGGCGTACATGTCGCTCTTCAACCTCGCGTACACGCGCCAGCAGGGTGGCCAGTTCGTGCTGCGGGTCGAGGACACCGACCGGGCCCGCTTCCGCGAGGACTCCGAGGCGCAGCTCTACGACACCCTCGCCTGGCTCGAGCTGCACTGGGACGAGGGCCCCGACATCGGCGGCCCCTTCGCGCCGTACCGCCAGAGCGAGCGACTCGACACGTACCGCCCGTACGTCGACCGGCTCATCGCGGACGGGCACGCCTACCACTGCTGGTGCTCCAAGGAGCGCCTCGACCAGATGCGCGAGATCCAGCAGAAGACGAAGCAGCCCACCGGCTACGACCGCCTCTGCGTCGGCAAGACCCGCGAGGAGCGTGCCGCGCTGCCCGGCTTCACCGAGACCCCCGTCGTGCGCATGCTCGTGCCCGACGACGTGCCACTCGTCTTCGACGACGTCATCCGCGGCAAGGTGTCGGCGCCGCGGCCCGACGACCAGGTCATCCTCAAGGCCGACGGGTTCCCCACGTACCACATGGCCGTCGTCGTCGACGACCACGAGATGGGCATCACCCACGTCGTGCGCGGCGAGGAGTGGATCAGCTCGACGCCGAAGCACATCCTGCTCTACCGCTGGCTCGGGCTCGAGCCGCCGAAGTTCGCGCACATGCCGCTGCTGCGCAACACCGACAAGTCCAAGATCTCCAAGCGCAAGAACCCGGCTGCCCGCCTGACATGGTTCCGCGAGCAGGGCTACCTCCCCGAGGCGCTCGTGAACTTCCTTGCCCTGCTTGCCTACCCGCCGCAGCAGGACGCCGAGGGCAAGGACGTCGAGGTCTTCACGTTCGAGGAGTTCAGCCGCACGTTCGACTGGGCGAAGGTCAACCCGATCGGCCCGATCTTCGACCTCAAGAAGCTCGAGTGGCTCAACGGCGTCTACATCCGCCAGCTCGAGACCGGCGAGTTCGCCAGCCGGCTGCTGCCCTACCTCGTCGATGCCGGCATCCTCGGCGAGACGCAGTCGCTCGGCGAGCTCGCGCGACTCAAAGCCGTCGCCGAGCTGATCCAGACCCGCATGGCCCTCCTCACCGAGGCGCCGGCTCTGGTCGGCCCGTTCTTCGTGGGCGACGACCAGCTCGAGATCCACGACGACGCTCGCGCGCAGCTCAAGGACGACGCGGGCGACGTGCTCGACGCGGCCCTGCGCGTGCTCGGCGACATCGACGACCACGGTCCCGGCGTCCTCGGCACCGGCAGCGCCTGGAACGCCGCGACCATCGAGGAGTCGCTGCGCACCGCGATCGTCGACGGTCTCGGCATCAAGCCGCGCTTCGCCTTCGGCCCCCTGCGCACGGCCGTGTCGGGTCAGCGCATCTCGCCGCCGCTCTTCGAGTCCATGGAGATCCTCGGCAAGACGTCGACGCTCAGCCGTCTGCGGTCGCTGCGCGACTCGCTCTGAGGGTGCAGCCGGGACCCGACGTGGACGACAACGGCATCGCGGGCGTCTGGGCCCTGCACGGCATACGGCTGCGCACGGCCGACCTCGACCTCCGGGTCATGACCGAGGCCGACCTGCCCGTGCTGGCCCGGGTCATGCCGGCCGACCTCGAGCTCAACCCGCACGCGACGAGGTATGCCGGTCTCGACGAGCCCGCGAACCGCCGTGCCGTCCTCGCCCAGGGCTACTGGCGCGCGCTCGGCATGTGGTCGCCGGACGACTGGGCGCTGCCGTTCGTCGCCCGCTCAGGTGGGGAGGTGGTCGGGGCGCAGTGGCTCGAGGGTCCCGACTGGACGTCCGAGCGCACGGTGGACTCGGCCAGCTGGCTGGTCGCGCCCGCGCGCGGCAGGGGGCTCGGCAAGCAGATGCGGGCAGCGGTGCTGGCGCTCGCCTTCGGGCACCTGGGCGCCGTCGCGGCCATCAGCTCCGCCGTCGTCGGAAACGGCGGTTCGCTCGGTGTCTCGCGGGCGCTCGGCTACCGCGACACGCACCGGTCGGTGCTCGAGCATTCGGGGGAGACCCTGCAGCACGTCCGCCTGGAGGCCGCGGCGTGGACGGCCTCCGGTCTGTCCCACGACGTCGTCGTCGACGGCGTGACGCCCGCGCTCCCGCTGTTCGGACTGACGGAGGAGCCCTCGTGAGCCGGACCCGTCTCGGGGCCGTCCTCGAAGGCGTCGAGGCGGTCCTGCTCGACGTCGACGACACGATCGTCGACACCAGGGAGGCGATGGTCGTCGCGGGCACCGAGGCGGCGGCCGCGATCTGGCCGCACCGTGCCGACGACCACCGGGCGATGGCCCAGCGCTACTACGACGACCCCGAGCGGTGGTTCCCGCGCTACGCCTCCGGCGACGTGGCGTTCGACGACATGAGAGCCGGCCGTCTGGCCGAGGTGGCGACGGCGTTCGGCCTCGACGTCCCGTCCGACGCTCACCGCTCGTTCGAGGACGCGTACGCCCCGGCCTTCCGCAGCGCCCAGCGCCTCTTCCCCGACGTGCCCGCGCTCCTCGACGCTGTCGACCGCGTCGGCCTGCCCGTGGCGCTGCTCACCAACTCCGCGCTGTCCCCGACCCGGGTCAAGCTCGAGGCCCTCGACCTCGTGGAGCGGTTCGACGTGGTCGTCACGACCGACACCCTGGGCTTCGGCAAGCCCGACCCCCGCGTCTACGTCGAGGCGTGCCGTCTCGTGGGTGTCGAGCCGGCTCGCGTCGTGTGCGTGGGCGACAGCCTCGAGTGGGACGTCCTGGGTGCCGAGGCGGCCGGGCTGCGCGCCGTCTGGCTCGACTGGGCCGGTCGCGGCACCACCGAGGAGGTGACGTCCGTGCGTCGTCTGGACGAGCTCGCAGCAGCGATCGACCGCCGATTTGGGCCACCGCTCACGGACCGGTAGTATTCCCATTCGGTTCACCCCGTACCGGCCGAAAGGCAGGCACGGAGCGAAACCCCTTGGGGTATGGTGTAATTGGCAACACTACGGTTTCTGGTTCCGTCATTCTAGGTTCGAGTCCTGGTACCCCAGCTCTGGTTCTCCCCCGGGAGAGCCGATTCGGAGAAATCCAAACCACGCGGTAAGGTTTCTTCTCGTGCCGAGTCCGCTCGGCACCGCTCACGGCCCCGTTGTGTAGCGGCCTAGCACGCCGCCCTCTCAAGGCGGTAGCGCGGGTTCGAATCCCGTCGGGGCTACGTGATGCTCGAGAGAGCAAGAGGAAGACCCCGGTCCACACGGACCGGGGTCTTCTGCGTTGCGGGGCCCGTCACCCGGGCGAGCGGGTCGGGCCGGTGCCGAAGCGCTCGGCGCTCACGGCCTCCTGCGCCACGCGACGCAGCGCCAGCAGCACGGGGTCGGTCAGCACGTTGCCGACGATGGCGTAGCGCAGTGCCTCGCCGGGCGACACCTCGCCGAGCTCCGCGACGACGTCGGTCTCCGCCACCGCACGCATCGCCTCCAGCCACCGAGCGAGCGTCTCGGGCTCGACGCTCCAGCCCGCGGCCGCTGCCGCGGTCAGCGCCTCGGCGAGCTGCAGGCTGGCGGGGGAGTGCGCGCACTCGGGTAGGTCGAGGGCCGCCAGCCGCTCCAGTGCCTCCGGCGCCGGCGCGCCGCTCGCAGGGTGCGGGCGCAGCGCCTCGTGGGCGGCGCCCAGCAGCTCGTGCCGGCCTGCCGGCGGGGCGTCGATGGCGCGCACCACCTCGCGCACGCGTTCGATGGAGAGTCGGCCCACGTCGACGAGCGTGCGCACGAGGCGCAGGCGCTCGAGGTGGGAGTCGTCGTAGGTCGCCCGGGTGGCGCCCTGCAGCTCCCCTGGGTGCAGCAGGCCTTCGCGCAGGTAGTACTTGAGGGTGGGGATGGTGACCCCGCTGCGTTCGGACAGTTCTGAGATGCGCACTGAACAACCTCCTTGACATTGGATAGTATGACTCTCCAAACTTGGATAGTCCCACTATCCGAAAGGCGTGTCATGACCGGCTTCGCGCACTCCACCCACACCCACGACGGCGACCTGGCCGTCTTCCTCATCGGCATGCGGGTCAACCAGCCCTGGCGTCCGGACCTGTGGCTGCCGGTCCTCGGAGCCATGCCCGGCATGATCGCCGAGCTCTACCGGGCCAAGGCCGCGG
This sequence comes from Terrabacter koreensis, assembly GCF_054783315.1. Lineage (NCBI taxonomy): Bacteria > Bacillati > Actinomycetota > Actinomycetes > Micrococcales > Intrasporangiaceae > Terrabacter > Terrabacter koreensis. Next base: position 1,169,342 of record NZ_BAAGQU010000004.1, read on the forward strand.
CGGCGCGCGGAGACGGGCCCGACCTCGGCTTCCTCGAGGCGCGCACCCTCATCGGCTCCGGCGGTCCCACGGTCGTGCAGTACTGGCGCGACGCAGAGTCGATCTACGCCTACGCCAACGACCCCGAGCGACTGCACCGCCCCGCCTGGACCGCCTTCTACCGGCGCAGCCGCACGGCCACGGGCGCGGTCGGCATCTGGCACGAGACGTATGCCGTCCCTGCCGGGGCGCACGAGAGCCTCTACGTCGCGATGCCGCCCACAGGCCTGGGCAAGGCCTTCGGCACGACCGACCAGCGGGCACGCCGCAGCCACGCCCGGCTGACGCGCCGCGCGGCTGCGAGCTGACCGCTCAGCCGAGCTCGCGCAGCCCCGGCAGCACGTCGGCCGAGAACTGCTCGAGGAAGCGGCCCTGGTCGTGGCCCGGCGCGTGGAAGACGACGTGGTCGAAACCCCAGTCGACGTACTGCCGCACGGCGTCGACGGCCTCCTGCGGGTCGCTCGTGACGATCCAGCGCTTGGCGATCTCCTCGTCCGAGAGCTCGTCGGCGAGACGCTCCATCTCGACCGGGTCGTCGACGCCGTGCTTCTGCTCGGCGCTGAGCGACAGCGGCGCCCAGAACCGCACGTTGTGCAGTGCCTGGTCGGCATCGCGGTCGTAGGAGAGCTTGATCTCGATCATCTTGTCGATGTCGTCGCGGGTGCGCCCCGACTTCGCGAGGCCCTCGTCGACGGCGGGGAGCAGCTTGTCCTCGTAGAGCTCGCGGCCCTTGCCGGAAGTGCAGATGAACCCGTCACCCGACCGGCCGGCATACCGGGCGACGAGCGGGCCGCCCGCGGCGACGTAGACGGGGATCGGCTGCTCGGGGCGGTCGTAGACGGTGGCGGCGTGCGTGCGGTAGTACTCGCCCTCGAACTCGACGCGCTCCTCGGTCCAGAGCCGGCGCATGAGGGTCACGGCCTCGCGCAGCCGGGCGAAGCGCTCCTTGAACTCGGGCCACGGCGAGCCGGCAGCGCCGACCGCCACCTCGTTGAGCGCCTCGCCGGTGCCGATGCCGAGCACGATGCGGCCGGGGTTGAGCGCGCCCAGCGTGCCGAACGCCTGGGCGACGACGGCCGGGTTGTAGCGGAACGTCGGGGTCATCACCGACGTGCCGAGCTGGATGCGCTCGGTGCGCTCACCCGCGGCAGCCAGCCACGACATCGCGAACGGCGCGTGACCGTCCTGGTGACGCCACGGCTGGAAGTGGTCGGAGATGAAGACCGAGTCGAGGCCGACCTCCTCGGCCCGTGCGGCATACGTGACGAGGTCACGGGGACCGAACTGCTCCGCTGACGCCTTCCAACCGACCTTGAGCACGCTGACTCCTCTGGGGCCCTGGGGGAGTGGACCTCGCCAGCCTACGGCGGCCTGCTCAGGCACCGGCGACCAGTGCCGGCACCGGTGCCGTCACCAGCGCCGTCACCAGTGGACGACGACCTTGTCGCCGATGCGCACCTCGTTGTACAGCTGGACCAGCCGCGGCTTGTTGCGCACGTTGACGCAGCCGTGCGAGGCACCGGAGTAGCCGAGGCGTGCGAAGTTCGACGAGTAGTGCACCGCCTGGCCCCCGGAGAAGAACATCGAGTAGGGCATCGGCGTGTGGTAGAGGTTCGAGATGACGTCGACCTTCTTCTTGTAGACGGAGAAGACGCCTTCGCGGGTGGGCAGCTCGTCGCTGCCGAAACGCACGTCGAACCCGTACTGCGGCACCCCGTCGACGACCCACGTCAGGCGTCGCGTCGACTTGCTGACGCACATGACACGGCCGGTCATGCAGCGCTCGTCGACGTCCCAGGAGATGCTGCCGGGCTTGGGCTCCGCCGGCGTGGGCTTCACGTTCGCCAGCTCGTCGGCCGTCGGGCGTCGGCTCATCGAGACGAGCTTGTCCCAGGTGCGCTCGTCGAGCTCGCCCGTCGGGTCGAACCCACGCTTGGCCTGGAAGCCGCGGACGGCCTCCGTCGTCTTCGAGCCGTAGCGGTCGTTGACGTCGCCCGCGAACCAGCCGATCTGGCGCAGTCGCGCCTGGAGCGAGCGCACCTTCGGACCGGTGTCGCCGACACGCAGCATCACGACCGGGGCGGGCTCCGGCTTCGGTGTGGGCTTCGGTGTGGGCTTCGGCGTCGGCTTGGACGCCGGTGTGGGGGCCCCGGTGGTGGGGACGGCCGACGGGGTGGGGCTCGGCGACTGCGACGGTGTCTCCGATGGGGTCTCTGAGGGGGTCTCTGAGGGGGTCTCGGACGGTGTCTGGGACGGGGTCTCGGTCGTCGGGCTGACGGTCTGGCCGACGTGGGTCGCAGCCGCGTCGGGCGTCGCGCCCGGTGTGCACGCGGCCGACCCGGCGAGGAGCGCGAGGGCGCCCGTCAGCGCGAGGACGTGGCGCAGTCCGCCTCTGGAACGGACTGGTGAGCTGGCTGCCTGCATCGTGACCCCTTGTTCAGCATGGTTCGTCATGCGACGTGCCGTGCGTCGTTGCACTGCACAGAGGGTGACGCGAGCACCCCCCGAAAGGTTGTCCGACAGGAGGCTGTGATACGGATCGTGACCGATCTGTTGCGCAATGCCCGCCTCCACCGGCTGCCGATGCGCCGGGCGGCGTGGTGGAACGGTGCAGGCGCGGACCCGGGCCGCACCCGGACCAGGGGGTCAGGCGTTCTGCTGCTGCTGTTGCTGCTGCTGCATCGCGTGGTGGCGGCGCAGCACCTCGGTGAGCTTGTTGGCGCCGGCGACCACCGTCGCGGCGTGCAGGCGACCGGGCTGGCGCGACAGGCGCTCGATGGGCCCCGAGATCGACACGGCCGCGACCACGCGACCCGAGGGGCCGCGTACGGGGGCCGACACCGAGGCGACGCCGGCCTCACGCTCGGCGACGCTCTGGGCCCACCCGCGGCGGCGGACGCCCGAGAGCGCGGTGGCCGTGAAGGCCGCGCCCTGCAGCCCGCGGTGGAGCCGGTCGGGCTCCTCCCACGCGAGCAGCACCTGCGCGGCGGAGCCGGCGAGCATCGAGAGGGTCGCGCCGACGGGAATCGAGTCGCGCAGGCCCACGGGTCGCTCGGCGGCCGCGACGCAGATTCGCTGGTCGCCCTGGCGGCGGAAGAGCTGCGCGCTCTCGTTGGTGTGGTCGCGCAGCGCGCCGAGCACGGGCCCGGCCGCGGCGAGCAGGCGGTCCTCGCCGGCCGCCGAGGCGAGCTCGCCCAGTCGCGGGCCGAGCACGAAGCGCCCCTGCATGTCGCGCGAGACGAGACGGTGGTGCTCGAGCGCCACGGCCAGACGGTGGGCCGTGGGACGCGCGAGTCCGGTGGCTCCGACGAGCTGGGCGAGGGTGGCAGGGCCCGCCTCGAGGGCGCCGAGCACCGTGGCGGCCTTGTCGAGAACACCGACCCCTGAAGAGTTGTCCATGCACTGATATTGACGTCTCAGGCACTGAGACGTCAATCCGTTGGACCCAGAAAAGGATCAGTCTTGCCGAAGAGCGATGTCGCGACCAGGTCCTCGATGGCGCACGCGCTCGGCACCAGCAAGTCGTCGTCGCGGAGGGAAGTCAGAGGCAGTCATGGCAGGCACACTGGCCGAGAAGGTCTGGGACGCACACGTCGTCCGTCGCGCCGAGGGGGAGCCCGACCTCCTCTACATCGACCTCCACCTCCTCCACGAGGTCACCAGCCCGCAGGCCTTCGACGGCCTCCGGCTGGCCGGTCGCCCGGTGCGCCGGCCCGACCTGACGCTCGCCACCGAGGACCACAACGTCCCGACGACGCCGGGCCCGATCACCGACCCCGTCTCGAAGGTCCAGGTCGAGACCCTCCGCCGCAACTGCGACGAGTTCGGCGTGCGGCTCTACCCGATGGGCGACGCCGACCAGGGCATCGTGCACGTCGTCGGCCCCCAGCTCGGGCTGACCCAGCCGGGGATGACCGTCGTCTGCGGCGACAGCCACACCTCCACCCACGGCGCGTTCGGGGCGCTCGCCTTCGGCATCGGCACCTCCGAGGTCGAGCACGTGCTCGCCACGCAGACGCTGCCGCTCAAGCCGTTCAAGACCCTCGCCGTCAACGTGCGGGGCGCCCTGCCCGAGGGCGTCACCGCCAAGGACGTCGTGCTCGCCGTCATCGCGAAGATCGGCACGGGCGGCGGCCAGGGCTACGTCATCGAGTATCGCGGCGAGGCCATCGAGGCCCTGTCGATGGAGGCCCGGATGACGGTGTGCAACATGTCGATCGAGGCCGGCGCGCGTGCCGGCATGATCGCCCCCGACCAGACGACCTTCGACTACCTGAAGGGCCGTCCGCACGCTCCGACGGGCGCCGACTGGGACGCCGCGGTCGCCGACTGGACGGCGCTGCGCAGTGACGACGACGCCGTCTTCGACGCCGAGGTCGAGCTCGACGCGGCGCGGCTCACGCCGTTCGTCACGTGGGGCACCAACCCCGGTCAGGGCCTGCCCCTGTCCGAGTCGGTTCCCGACCCCGAGTCGTTCGCCGACGAGAGCGACCGCGTCGCCGCGGCCAACGCGCTCACCTACATGGGTCTCGAGCCCGGCACACCGCTGCGCGACATCAAGGTCGACACGGTCTTCGTCGGCTCGTGCACCAACGGTCGCATCGAGGACCTCCGCGCCGCCGCGGCCGTCGTCCAGGGCCACCGGGTCGCCGACGGCGTCCGCATGCTCGTCGTGCCAGGCTCCGCCAAGGTGCGCCTGCAGGCCGAGTCCGAGGGCCTCGACAAGGTCTTCACCGACGCCGGCGCCGAGTGGCGCCTCCCCGGGTGCTCGATGTGCCTCGGCATGAACCCCGACACCCTGGCCCCGGGCGAGCGCAGCGCGTCCACCTCCAACCGCAACTTCGAGGGCCGGCAGGGCAAGGGCGGCCGCACCCACCTCGTGAGCCCTTTGGTCGCGGCGGCCACCGCCGTGCTGGGCACGCTCTCGAGCCCCGCCGACCTGCAGACCGCGGGGGGCCGTGCCCCGCTGGCATCCGCGACGACCGGAGAGGCCTGAGCCATGGAGAAGTTCGAGACCCACACGGGCATCGGCGTGCCGCTGCGCCGCAGCAACGTCGACACCGACCAGATCATCCCGGCCGAGTACCTCAAGCGCGTCACGCGCACCGGCTTCGAGGACGGCCTCTTCGCCGCCTGGCGCAAGGACGAGTCGTTCGTCCTCAACAACCCGGTGTACGCCGGTGGCTCGGTGCTCGTGGCCGGCCCCGACTTCGGCACGGGTTCGAGCCGCGAGCACGCCGTCTGGGCGCTGATGAACTACGGCTTCCGGGTCGTCATCAGCTCGCGCTTCGCCGACATCTTCCGCGGCAACAGCGGCAAGCAGGGTCTGCTCACGGCGATCGTCGCGCAGGACGACGTCGAGCTCATCTGGAAGCATCTCGAGAACAACCCCGGCGCCGAGATCACCGTCGACCTGGTCGGGCGCACCGTGAGCGCCGGTGAGATCGTCGCACCCTTCGAGATCGACGACTACACGCGTTGGCGGCTCCTCGAGGGGCTCGACGACATCGGGCTGACCCTCCGACACGAGGATCTCGTCACCGATTTCGAGTCACGACGGCCCGGCCACAAGCCGGTGACCACCCCGGTCTGAGTCGCCCCCTGCGGGGCTGCCGCCGAGGGCAGTAGAGGATGCGGATTCCGTTGCAACACAGCGGGATCCGCTTTCTCATGTCCCCAGGGGGTCGAGGAGCGAAAATGCGTCGGCGGCCCCGCCGAGAGCCGAAAAAGGCGTCAAACTCCTTGCGACACAACGAAAAACCCACCATTTGGTGATGGACGCGGCCTGCCGAGTCGTCCTAACGTCAGGAGGTAGCCGGACCGGTTCCGGACGCACATCGTCGGGTCGCCTGACACCGACAGTCCTCTGGAGGGGAAGACGTGAACAAGGCAGAACTGATCGACGCGCTCGAGACGAAGCTCGGCAGCAAGAAGGTCGCCTCCGATGCGCTGGAGGCCTTCCTCGACGTCGTCATCCGCGAGGTGGCCAAGGGCGGCAAGGTCGGCATCACCGGCTTCGGCACCTTCGAGCGGGCCGACCGCGCCGCGCGCACCGGCCGCAACCCCAAGACGGGGGCGACGGTGAAGATCAAGAAGACCCGCGTTCCGAAGTTCCGGTCGGGCACGAACTTCAAGGAGGTCGTGTCCGGCGCCAAGAAGCTCTCCAAGACCGAGTCGGCCGCCACGCGCGCCTCGGCCGGGTCCTCCGCTGCGGCCGCGACCGGCCGGACGGCCGCCAAGAAGACGACCACGAAGAAGGCTGCCACCAAGGCCGCCCCCGCCAAGGCGGCCGCCAAGAAGACCACGACGAAGGCCGCTGCCACCAAGGCCGCCCCGGCGAAGCGCGCCACCGCGACCAAGGCCGCCACGGCATCCAGGGCCACCACGGCGAAGACGACGACGGCTCGCAAGACGACCACCAAGGCCGCGCCGGCCAAGGCGGCCGCCAAGAAGACCACGACGAAGGCCGCTGCCACCAAGGCCGCCCCGGCGAAGCGCGCCACCGCGACCAAGGCCACCGCCACGAAGGCCACCACCAAGGCCACCACCAAGGCCGCGGCCACGAAGACCGCGACCAAGGCCGCTCCCGCCAGGACCGCCGCGAAGAAGACGACGACCAAGGCCGCGACCGCCCGCAAGACCACGGCGCGCAAGACCGCCTCACGCTGACCGCCGTGGCCGTCGACACGCCCTGACGGCCACGCGCCAGCACGAGGCAGCGCGAGAGGGCCCGACCGGACACCGGTCGGGCCCTCTCGCGTTCGCGCCCGGGTGACCTTGGGCACACCCTGCCCGAGTGCCCGGGCGCGGCCCGCCCAAGGGCGTGTACTGGAGGTGAAGGAGGCTCGAGGGGCCATGGGGCGACACGAAGGCTCGGGACGGTGGGGGCGCTGTTGCTCCTCTGTGCCTGCGGACAGACGACCCCGCCCGCGCCCCTGCAGACCGGCACCGGCGCTGGGTCCGGGACGACCGGCTCGCCCCTGCGCACCATGGTCCTCGTGCTCGCACCGCCGGCCGCGGCCCTGCGGCCCGACGTGCTCGAGCGGCACTCCGCCTTCGTCACCGTGGGGCACGACGAGTACTGGACGAAGGCGCAGCGGGGCAACGTCGAGCCCGCCCGCGACGGCGGTGTGAACCTCGCCTTTCAGCGGCAACGAGATCTTCTGGCGGCACCGCCGGGAGGAGAGCGTCGATGAGAGCGGGACCCCGGACGCACCATGACCTGCTATGAGGAGACACCCGACGCCAGACAGTTCTCCGACGTGGATGCGGTTCCGTCCCAGCCGCGACGGCAAGGTGGTCGGGGTGAAGCTCTACAAGGGGTCGCTCAACACCGGGGGCCCTGAGGTCAGCGTGTGGAACGCCAACGGCGAGCGGATCGGTGCGGGGGTCGCCGTCAACGAGTCGGCGTCGGGCTGGCAGAGCGTCACCCTGGCCGAGCCCGTGCCCGTCAGTGCTGGCACGGCATACGTCGTCTCCTACCACGCACCGCGGGGCAGGTACTCCGTCACGACCTCGTTCTTCACGTCGTCGTTCACCCGTGGTCCGGTCACGGCCCCGGCCAGCACGACGAGCGCGCGGAACGGCCTCTACCTCTACGGCAGCCAGCCGGACATGCCGACCCAGAGCAGCAACGCTTCCAACTACTACGTGGACGTCATGTTCGAGTGAGGCCGCCTCAGCGGATGGGCTGCCCGGCTCCGACGCCGACGATGCGCAGCGAGACGACGGCGTCGTCGACGACGTCGACGGTGAGCCGCTGGCCGGTGCGCAGCAGCCGCAGCCCGCTCGACTCGAAGGCGGGCGCCTCGAACGACAGCTCCACGCCGTCGTCACGCAGGACGCTGCCGGTGTGCGTGTCGGGGTCGAAGCGGTGGACGGTGGCCTGCATGCTCCTGATCCAACCAGACGCCCGGTCCTCGAGGACCGACCGTGTCGCCGGCCCCAGCCCCAGGCGGCGCGCGCGGGCCAGGCTGCGTGCGTCGTCGACGTCGGTGCGCAGGCGGGGGAGCGCCAGGTCGAGGCGCACGGCACCGTCGGCGGCATGACGGGACGCGCTGTCGGGCCCGAACCGCGGCGTGAAGCCACGACCGCAGCGCAGCACCGTGCCGGTGCCGTCGCCGTCGGGCACGAAGGACTCGCCCACCGTGGACGCCCGCTCGAGCGCCGTCCGCAGCGACCGCGCGTCGAGGGCCGGGAGGTCGCCGAGGAGGGCCGCCACCCGCGCGCCCGACCCGGCGTGCCGCATACCCGCGGAGACCGCGTCGTTGAGGCCGCTGCCGGGGTCGCCGACGACGGAGACGCCCCGCGCGGCCCACGCGAGGGACAGGGCCTCATCGCCGGTCACGAGCACCACGCAGCGGGGACCGACCGCCTCGACGACGGCGGTGAGGGTGTCGTGGGCGATGGCGCCGCTGAGCGCTGCCCGGTCGGAACCCACGGCGCGGGCCAGGCGGGACTTCCCGTGGCGGGTGTCCTTGACGGGCACGACGACGACCCAGTCGCCTGAGGCCACCGGCCGTCGCCGGGACGGTCCGGACTCGGGGAGCGCGTTCGGGGAGGTCGTCATGCTGGCGATATCGTCCCACTCGCCGTCGCGCTGCTCGACACCGCGCCGCGAGGTGGACAAGATGAAGCCCTGCCACGTCGACCGGCGTGCGCACGACGAGGAGGACGTGACATCGTGACTGCCGGCCCACGCAAGCGGCGGCTGCCCTGGGCCTACCGGCTCGCGGCGCTCCTGCTCCGGCCACTCCTCATGGGCCTCACGAAGCGCGACTGGAAGGGGCTCGAGAACCTACCCGCCGAGGGAGGGTTCGTCGTCTCGCCCAACCACATCTCGTACGCCGACCCGCTCGTCTTCGCCCACTTCATGTTCGACAGCGGGCGCGAGGCGTACTTCCTCGGCAAGGACAGCCTCTTCACCATCCCCGTCGTGGGGTGGCTGCTGAAGAAGAGCGGCCAGATTCCCGTCTACCGCAACTCCGCCGCCGCCGCGGGCGCCTACCGGGCCGCCGTCGAGGGCGTGCGGGCGGGCAAGCCGCTCGGCATCTTCCCCGAGGGCACCATCACCCGCGACCCCGACCTGTGGCCGATGCGGGGCAAGACCGGCGCTGCCCGGGTCGCCCTCGAGACGCGCTGCCCGCTGATCCCCGTGGCGCAGTGGGGCGCCCAGGAGATCCTTTCGCCCTACAGCCACCGCCCGTCGCTCTTCCCCCGGAAGACCATGCACATGTATGCCGGACCCCCCGTCGACCTGTCGGACCTCTACGACCGGCCCATCGACACCAAGGTGCTGCGCGAGGCGACCGACCGGCTCATGGACCGCATCACCGAGCTGCTCGAGGAGATCCGTGGCGAGAAGCGGCCGACGGAGCGTTTCGACCCGCGCCAGCACGGGGTGCCCGAGATCGGCGACCCCATGAAGCACCACGAGATCGGGCGGCACAAGAAGCACGGGCGCCACCACGGCGACGGGGTTGCGCAGTGACGCGCGTCGCCGTCATGGGCAGCGGCAACTGGGGCACCGCCTTCGGGGCGATCCTCGCGGATGCGGGCTGCGAGGTGACGATGTGGGCCCGGCGCGCCGAGGTGGCCGACGCCATCAACCGCGGGCGCAACGAGGCCTACCTGCCCGAGCTCGCGCTGCCGAAGACCGTGCGCGCCACCACCGACCCGGGCGAGGCGCTCGAGCGGGGCGACGTCGTCGTGCTGGCCGTCCCCTCGCAGACCCTGCGCGCGAACCTGTCGGACTGGGGCGCGTCCATCCCGTCCGGCGCGCCCGTGGTCTCGCTCATGAAGGGAGTCGAGCTCGGCACGACGCTGCGCATGAGCGAGGTCATCGCGGAGGCGGCCGACGTCGAGGCGCGCCGGGTCGTGGTCGTGTCAGGCCCCAACCTCGCGCCCGAGATCGCCCGCCGCCAGCCCGCCGCCGGCGTCGTGGCCTGCACCGACATGGAGACCGCAGAGCGGGTGGCGAGCGCCTGCGTCACGCCGTACTTCCGGCCCTACACCGACACCGACGTCATCGGCGCCGAGGTGTGCGGCGCCACGAAGAACGTCGTCGCCCTCGCGTCGGGCATGGCCGAGGGGATGGGCTTCGGCGACAACACCAAGGCGACGATCATCACGCGAGGCCTGGCCGAGACGACCCGCCTGGGTCTCGCGCTGGGCGCGCACCCGCAGACCTTCATGGGACTCGCCGGCGTCGGCGACCTCATCGCCACGTGTATGTCACCGCTGTCACGCAACCACTCCTTCGGCGTGCGGCTCGGGCGCGGCATGACCGTCGACGAGGCCACCGCCGAGCTGCGCACGACGACCGAGGGCGTCAAGTCCTGCCAGTCGATCCTCACGCTCGCCGAGCAGCACGACGTCGTCATGCCCATCTGCGAGCAGGTGGTCGCGGTGATCCGTGACGGCCACTCGGCGAGCGAGGTCGGGCCGCGCCTCATGTCCCGCGACCTCAAGGCCGAGAAGCACTGACGATCCTGTGTCGGCCTCCACCGTCGTCGGCTCGGCGACCCTCAGCTCGGTTGCCAGAGCTCGATGCGGTTGCCCTCGGGGTCGGTGACCCAGCCGAAGCGGCCCACCCCGTCCATGTCCTGGGTCTCTTCCTCGACGGCGGCGCCCCGCGCCCGCAGCTGGGCGAGCATCGCGTCGAGGTCGCGCACCCGGAAGTTGAGCATGGTCTGCTGCCCGCGCGAGCCGAAGTAGTCGGTGTCGGACTCGAGGCGGCGAAGACGGTCGGGCCGGCCTGCTGCTGCCAGAGCCCGTGCTGGTCCAGGTCGAGCCCGATGCAGTCGCGGTACCACTCGCCCAGGGCCGCCGGGTCCTTCGCCCGCACGAACCAGCCGCCGATGCCCAGCACACGTTCCATGCCCTCCATCCTCGCAGGGCGCGAGGGCGTCAGACGGCGCGCAGCGCCTGGTCGAGGTCGGCCCACAGGTCGTCGACGTGTTCGATGCCGACCGAGAGGCGCAGCAGGTTGGCCGGCACCTGCTCGGACTCCGAGGGGTGGCGGCGGCGTCGCTCGACCTGCGACTCGACGCCGCCGAGGCTCGTCGAGTGCAGCCACAGCCGCGTCGCGCTGCACACGCGCTCGGCGGCGTCGGCGTCGCCCGCGACGTCGACCGACAGGATCGCCCCGACCCCGGGGTAGCGCACGCGCTCGACGCCCGGGTGGTCGGCGAGGCGTCGGGCGAGCTCGGCCGCGCTGGCGCTCGCCCGCTCGAACCGGACCGAGAGGGTGCGCAGGCCGCGGAGGGCGAGGAAGACCTCCATCGGGCCGGCGATCGCGCCGTGCAGCGTGCGGTGCCGGAAGAGGCGCTCGCCGATGGCACGGCCCCGCTCCGTGTCGGCGACGACGGTCGCCCCGAGCACGACGTCGCTGTGTCCCGAGAGGTACTTCGTCACCGAGTGCACGACGACGTCGGCGCCGAGCGAGAGGGGCCGGCACAGCAGCGGGGTCGAGAGGGTGTTGTCGACGACGCTCGTCACGCCGAGCTCTCGCGCCCGACCGAGCACGACGTCGAGCTCGGTGACGTCCATGAGCGGGTTGGTGGGCGACTCGAGCCACAGCAGGTCGGCCGACTCGAGCGCGGCGAGGAAACCGGCGGTGTCGGTGGCGTGCACGCGGACGACGGACCCACCGGCCTTCTCGTGCGCGACGAGCAGGTCGCCGGTGCCGTTGTAGGTGGTGTCGGGGGCCACGACGGTGCCACCGGCAGGCAGCAGCGAGAGGGCGGCGGAGATGGCGCCCATGCCCGACGCGTGCACGAGCGCGTGGCCCCCCTCGAGACCGCCGAGGGCCACTTCGAAGGCGTTCCACGTCGGGTTGCCGGAGCGGGCGTAGTTGACCTCACCGTCGGCGGCATACGTCGACGTCAGCTCGACCGGCACGTTCGCCGACGAGCCGGGGGAGCGCTCGGGCCGCCCCGAGGCGACGACGAAGGTCTCGACGTGCAGGTGCTGCGGATCCGCTTGGCTGGCCACCCGTTCAGCGTACGAGCGGCCCCCGGGCGTCGGGATAGAGTCTCGTCTGATGACCACGGACCAGCCCCAGCCCGAGCAGCCGAGCCGCCCCCGCGTCGCCATCGTCTTCGGAGGTCGCTCCTCCGAGCACGCCGTCTCCTGCGCGACCGCAGCCGGCGTGCTGCGCGCCATCGACCGCAGCAAGTACGACGTCGTGCCGATCGGCATCTCGCGCGACGGCCAGTGGGTCCTGGCCGCCGACGACCCGGCCCGCTTCGAGCTGACCGCCGGCCGCACGCCCGAGGTCGAGGCGAGCCCTGCCCACGTCGTGCTGCCGCTGTCGACACGCGAGACGTCGCTCACGGTGCTCGAGTCGGGCCAGCCGCCGCGCGAGCTCGGTCAGGTCGACGTCGTCTTCCCGCTGCTGCACGGCCCGTTCGGCGAGGACGGCACGCTCCAGGGCTTCCTCGACCTCTCCGACGTGCGCTACGTCGGTTCGGGCGTCTTCGCGTCCGCCGCCGGCATGGACAAGCACTACATGAAGGTGGTCTTCGCGGGTCACGGCCTCCCGGTCGGGCCGTATGCCGTCGTCACCGACCGTGCCTGGCGCTCCGACAAGGCGGCCGCCATGGACGCCTGCGCCGGCCTGGCCTACCCGCTCTTCGTCAAGCCCGCCCGGGCCGGCTCGTCGATGGGCATCACCCGCGTCGACGATCCCGCGGCCCTCGAGGCGGCCATCGAGGTGGCCCGCGAGCACGACCCCAAGGTCATCGTCGAAGCCGGTATCAAGGGCCGCGAGATCGAGTGCGCGGTCCTCGAGGGGCACGGCACCTCGGGGCCCCGCACGTCGGACGTCGGCGAGATCCAGGTCCACGACAACCATGCCTTCTACGACTTCGAAGCCAAGTACCTCGCCGAGGCCGACGTCGACCTCAGCTGCCCGGCCGACGTGCCGGAGGAGGTCGCCAAGGAGGTGCAGCGGCTGGCGGCCGAGGCCTTCGAGGCGCTCGGCTGCGAGGGCCTGGCACGCGTCGACTGCTTCTACACCGACGACGGCCGCGTCATCATCAACGAGATCAACACGATGCCCGGCTTCACGCCGACGTCGATGTACCCGCGGATGTGGGCGGCCTCGGGCCTCGACTACCCCGACCTCATCGACGAGCTCCTGTCGCTCGCGCTGGAGCGGCGCACCGGTCTGCGCTGAGACCCCTCTAAAACTGAGCACTCGACCGGCAGGTCCAGTCGAGTGCCCACTTCCGACGTCAGGAGACGTCAGGAACTGAGCACTCGACGGGGAGGGGGGCAGGTCGGCGTCGAGTGCCCACTTTCCGACGGAATACGCCGTCAGGTGCAGTGGCGGCCGGTCTCGGGGAGGGACCTGGCGACGGCCGTGAAGGCGGGCAGCAGGAGCGGCACCGCGCCGTACGTCCCCGGCGCGAGCACCTCGATCGCCGGGTCGCGCCCGTAGGTCGTGGCCGCCGACCCGTCGCTGAGCGGTCGCACCACCCAGTCGACGCCGTCGACGGTCACGCAGTCCTCGGTCGTGGGAGAGAGCGGGTCGAGCCCGCAGCGGGCGATGATCGCAGGGTCGCCCCAGGCAGCGACCGAGCCGTCGTCGGGCTGCGTCGCCACCCGCCCGTGGCCGCTGATGTCGGAGGGCCACCTCGCCGACGCGCACACCGGCGCGGACGCCTGCGCAGCGAGGGCGACCTCGGGCGCCCGGTTGCAGGCGGACAGCACGACGGCGGCGCCGATGAGCGCCGCCGTCGTGGACAGACGTCTGGTCAGAGGACCGGCCTCAGACGTGCACGACCGTGCAGGTGAGCGTGCGCGTGATGCCGGGGACGTCCTGGAGCTTGGCGATGACGAGCCGCCCGAGGTCGTCGACGTTGGACGCCTCGACGCGGGCGATGACGTCGTAGGGGCCGGTGACGTCCTCGGCGAGGGTCACGCCCGAGATGCCGGCGATCTGCTCCGCCACGCTCGCGGCCTTGCCGACCTCGGTCTGAATCAGGATGTACGCCTGGACCACGTGTCACCTCACTGTGTGTCGATCGTTGGACGGCCGCAACGGCATGACGCCGGCACGGCCGAGCTGAACGGCAGGCCTCAGTGTGACTGCGACCGTGCCCTGACGCTACCTTGCCATGGGGCCTCGCGTCCCATGGAAACCGGGCCCTCGAACGGCCGTCCCACCGAAAGGTTGTGTGATCCGTGCCGAACGGGCAGCGGTCAGAGCGCGGGCCGATGATGACGGGCGGTACGCCGCTGCGCTCCCTCGACGAGGACGAGCTGCTGGGGCGGATCCTGCCGACCTTCCGAGCAACCGACGAGCTGCTCGTCGCGCCGGGCGACGACGCCGCCGTGCTGCGCACGTCCGAGCGCACGATCGCCACCACCGACACCGTCGTGCTGGGCCGCGACTGGCTCGACGCGTGGTCGTCGGGCGCCGACGTCGGCCACAAGGTCATCGCCCAGAACCTCGCCGACATCGCCGCGATGGGCGGCCACCCCACCGGCGTGCTCGTGACGCTCGTCGCCGACCCCGAGCTGTCGCTCGAGTGGGTGCTCGACCACGTCTCGGGTCTCGCCGACGCGTGCGCGGAGGCCGGCGTCGCCGTGCTCGGGGGCGACCTGTCGTCGGCCCCGGCCGGCGTCGTCATGGTCTCGGTCACGGCCCTCGGACGGCTCGACGGAGAGCCGGTGCTGCGGTCCGGGGCTCGTGGCGGCGACGTGCTCGCCGTCTGCGGCTCCCTGGGGCTCGCCGACGCCGGCCTCCGGCTGCTGCGCGCCGACGCCGCCGACCGCCTGCCCGAGGCGGTGGCCCACCAGCGCCGGCCCCAGCCGCCCCTCGAGGCGGGTCCCCGAGCCGCCGCCGCGGGCGCGAGCTCGATGCTCGACGTCAGCGACGGCCTCCTGCGCGACGGTGGCCGCATCGCGCGAGCCAGCGGCGTCGTCATCGAGGTCTCCGGCGCGGCGCTCGCACCCGACGTCGCAGCCCTCACCGCCGCCCTCGGTGCCGAGGCCGCGCTCGACTGCGTGCTCGCGGGCGGCGAGGAGCACTCGCTCCTCGCCACGTTCCCCACCGGTGCACTGCCCGACGGGTGGCGCGCCATCGGCGGTGTCAGGGCGCCCCGCGAGGGGGAGCGCGCCGGAATCCTCGTCGACGGCCGCACGGTGGGTCACACCGGCTGGGACCACTTCCGCGACGCCTGAGCCACCTGCGCCACCCCGCTCGGTCACACCCGTCGAGGTATGCCGTCGCGCCGGGTCGTGAGGAATCACCTCGACCATCACCTCGACCATCAGCTCGACCCAGCGGCGCCCGGTGGCGGGAGAGGGCACGAAAAAGGCCGGCCCCCGGGGGGACCGGCCTTCAGCGTTTGGTGAGGGACGTTCAGCGAACGACCTTGCCCGCCTTGAGGCAGGAGGTGCAGACGTTGAGTCGCTTCGGCGTCACACCGTCCACCAGCGTCCGAACGCGCTGGATGTTGGGGTTCCAGCGGCGCTTGGTGCGGCGGTGCGAGTGCGAGATGTTGTGACCGAAGCTCGGTCCCTTGCCGCAGACGTCGCAGTTGGCAGCCACGGGTATCTCCTGAAATTCGATGTTGACGAAGTGCTGAGCTCCACCACCGGTGAGGGGCCGACGCACGCGAGGGCGCGCGTCACCCCGAAGTGCACGGGGGGAACCGGTAAAGAGTAGCCGACGACTCGCTCGGACGACAAAACGGCCGACCCGCCTCACGCGAAGAGCCGTGCCGTGTCGACGAGCTGGGCGGCATACGCGGAGCCGTGCGACGACGCGTGCGTCGCCAGCGGGTGGAGCTGGTGCAGCTCGATCAGCTCGCGCCAGCCGGGATCGAGGCCGGCGACCTCCTCGTAGGCGGACCCGATGCGGTCGAGCCCGGGGCAGCCGAAGAGCGCAAGCATGGCCAGGTCGGTCAGGCCGTGCCCGCCGTGCGCGGCCGGGTCGATGAGGACGGCCGCCTCGGCGGTGAACACGACGTTGCCCGACCACAGGTCGCCGTGGATCCGGGCCGGGGGGCGGTCGTCGTCGTAGTCGCCGGCCGCCAGCCGGTCGCAGACCCGGTCGACCACGCGCGCCCCGGGCGGGTCGAGGTGGCCCCGGTCCACAGCGCGCCGGACGTACGGACGCACCCGCTGCTCCGCGTAGAACAGGCCCCACGTGGGCGTCGGCTCGTTCGACTGCACCTGGCGGCCGATCCAGGCGTCGCCGCTCCACCCGCGAGGTGGCGACCCGAAGGCCGGCGCGCCCGTCGCGTGGGTCACGGCCAGGCCGCGCCCGAGCGCCTCGGCGACCTCGGCGCTCGGACCGGCCGGGTGCAGCCGGGCGAGGTCGATGTGGTCGGCGGCGACGTCGCGGACGTGGACCACCCGCGCGCCGCCGAGGGGCTCGGCCTCCGCCAGCCAGCGCAGCCCGGCCGCCTCGACCTCGTAGAAGCCGGGCGGGGCAGCGGGCCACGACTTGCGGTGGTGGGCGTGGGAGGCGCTCGACACAGCGCCCAACGTAGCCGTGCATGCGACCGTCCGGGGGAGGCGCTAGCCTGCCGAGCATCGACGAGCCGATTCGCAGCACGAGCAGGAGGTCCGATGCCCGGCGACGCGCCGCCGCCTGACGGCCCGCTCACCGTGCTCGACCTCGTGGCCGTCCGTCGGTGGGCCGTCCTGACCCGCTCCCTCTTCGCCGCCCGGCGTGCCGAGATCGACGCCCTCAACGTGTTCCCGGTGCCCGACGGCGACACCGGCACGAACCTCTACCTCACCTTCGACGGAGCCGTTGAGCGCACGCTCGCCACCGCCGAGGTGTCGGCGGCCGACGAGCTGCTCGCCGTGTTCGCCAAGCACCTGCTGTGGACGGCCCGGGGCAACTCCGGGGTCATCCTCAGCCAGCTCGCGCGAGGGCTGGCCGAGGGTTGCGCCGGGTCGCCCGAGATCGACGCCGCGTCGCTCGCCGAGGGTCTGCGGCACGCCGAGGCGCGCGCCCGGCAGGCCGTCACCGACCCCAAGGAGGGCACCATCCTGACGGTGGCCGGTGCCATGGCCGAGGCGGCCACGTCGACGGTCTCGGGGCCGGCACCCGACGGAGGCGGAGTGGGGCTCGGTGGCGAGGCCGTCGGTGTCCACGCCGTCGGTGTCCACGCCGTCGCGAAGGCGGCCCTCGAAGCCGCGCAAGAGGCCCTCGACCACACGCCCGAGCAGCTCGAGGTGCTGGCCCGCGCGGGTGTCGTCGACGCCGGCGGAGCCGGGCTCGTCGTGCTGCTCGAGTGCCTCGAGCGGGTCTGCGCCGGCCAGCGCGCCCACACCGACCACGACGGTGCGGAGCGCCGGTCGAGGCTGCGGCCCGACGCGCCGAGTGCCGCCCTGAGTGCCGCCCGGCCGCCCGCGCACGACGACAGCGAGGCCGTCCCCGCCTTCGAGGTCATGTACCTCCTGCGCGACTCCGACGACGCCGCCGTCGACGTCCTGCGGACCCGGCTCGTCGAGCTCGGCGACTCCGTTCTCGTCGTGGGCGGCGACGGGGAATGGAACGTGCACGCCCACGTCGACGACGCGGGCGCCGCGGTCGAGGCCGGCATCGAGGCCGGTCGCCCGCACCGTGTGCGCATCACGAGCCTGACCGGCGACCACGCGCTCGCAGCCCATGCCGGCCGCCAGAGTCGCACCGAGCCGTCCGGGGTTCGACCGCGCGTCGGAACAGCCATCGTGGCCTGCGCGGCGGGCGACGGGCTCGAGGCGCTCTTCGAAGAGGCAGGGGCCGTCGTCGTGCGCTCGGGTCCCGGCCGCCGGGCCTCGACCGGCGGACTCATCGATGCCATCCGCGAGCAGCACGAGCGCGGGGCCTCCGGGGTCGTCGTGCTGCCGAACGACGGCGACACGCTGCTGGCGGCCGCAGCCGCCGTGCGGGCGGTCGCCGACGAGGGCATCGAGGCCCACCTCGTGCACGTCCGCACCGCCGTCCAGGGCATCGCCGCCCTCGCGGTCTTCGAGCCGTCCGCCGCCGCCGGCGCCAACGTTCTCGCGATGCAGGCCGCCGCGTCGGCGACCCGGCACGGGGCCGTCACCCTCGCCAACCGTGCCGCCCTCACGAGCGGCGGCCCGTGCGAGGCGGGCGACGTGCTCGGGGTCGTCGACGGCGACGTCGTCATCGTGGGCGCCGACGAGCTCGTCGTGGCCCGCGAGGTCGTGCACCGGCTGCTAGCCAGCGGCGGCGAGCTCGTCACCGTCGTGGCCGGCGCCGACGCGCCGGACGGCCTGCTCGAGGCGGTCACCGCCGAGGCCCGGACGGCGCACCACGGCATCGAGGTTTCGCTCATCGACGGCGGGCAGGCGGTCTACTCCGTGCTGCTCGGGGTGGAGTGACGCCGTGCCCGCGCTCACCGAGGACTCCCCGCTCACCAAGCTGCTCTCCAAGCCCGACGCCGCCCAGCTCGCCAGGACCAAGGGCCTGCAGAGCGTCGGCGACCTGTTCGAGTTCGTGCCCCGCCGCTACGTGCGCCCCGGCCAGCTCACCGACCTCTCGTCCCTGCACGTCGGCGAGGACGTCCTCGTCGTCGCCGAGGTGCGCAAGGCCACGACGCGGCCCATGCGCAACCGCCGGGGCAAGATGCTGACCGTCGTCATCGGTGACGACCACGGCAACGAGCTCGACGTGACCTTCTTCAGCGCCTACGGACACGACAAGAAGCTGCTGCCCGGTGTGCGCGGGCTCTTCGTGGGGCAGATCGGGGCGTACGGCAGGCGGCTGCAGCTGACCCACCCGGAGTACGAGCTCTTCGACGACGACGAGCAGGGCGAGGCGACCGTCGAGTGGTACGCCACACACCGCGTGCCCGTCTACTCCACGACCGGCAAGCTCAACTCCCTCAAGCTGCGCCGCCTCGTCGCCCAGGCACTCGACTCCGTCGACCGCGTGCGCGAGCCCGTTCCCGAGGGCGTACGCGTGGCGCGCGGCCTGCTGGACCGCGCCGTCGCGCTCGAGCTCGTCCACCGGCCCTCGCTCGACGACAAGCCTTCGCGTGGCCTCGACCGCCTCAAGTACGACGAGGCGTTCGTGCTCCAGACCATCCTCGCCCAGCGGCGCAAGGCGGCGGAGACCGAGCTGGCCACGCCCCGCCTGCCGCGGCCCGGCGGCCTGCTCGCCGCCTTCGACGACCGGCTGCCGTTCGAGCTGACCGCCGGCCAGCGCGAGGTCGGCGAGGTGCTGGCGTCCGAGCTGGCGTCCGAGCGGCCGATGCACCGCCTGCTGCAGGGCGAGGTCGGGTCGGGCAAGACGATCGTGGCGCTGCGGGCGATGCTGGCGGCGATCGACGCGGGCGGCCAGGCTGCCCTGCTCGCGCCCACCGAGGTGCTCGCCGCCCAGCACCACCGGTCCATCACGTCGATGCTGGGCGAGCTCGCCCTCGGCGGGATGCTCGGCGGTGCGGAGCACGGCACGACCGTCGCCCTGCTCACGGGCAGCCAGGGCGCTGCAGCCCGCCGCAAGGCCCTGTTGGCCGCCGCGTCCGGCGAGGCCGGCATCGTCGTCGGCACCCACGCGCTCATCCAGAAGCACGTCCAGTTCGCCGACCTCGCGCTGGTCGTCGTCGACGAGCAGCACCGCTTCGGCGTCGAGCAGCGCGACGCCCTGCGCGAGAAGGGCCTGCGACCCCCGCACGTGCTCGTCATGACGGCGACCCCGATCCCGCGCACCGTCGCGATGACCGTCTTCGGCGACATGGAGACCTCGACGCTGCGCGAGCTGCCGAAGGGCAGGTCGCCGATCACGACGCACGTCGTCGACGCCGACAAGCCGGGCTGGGTCGACCGCACGTGGCAGCGAGTGGCCGAGGAGGTCGCGCAGGGACACCAGGCGTACGTCGTCTGCCCGCGCATCGGCGACGTCGACGACGAGGCCGGCACGACGGGTGGCACCGACACCTCCGACGAGGACGCCGGCTGGGACGACTGGGACACCGACGAGAGCGGCGACGACGAGGGCGGAGCGCCCGAGCGCGAGCTCACCGGCGTCTACGCGATGCTCAGCACCCTGCAGGCCACCCCGGCGCTCGCGGGCGTGCGGCTCGGGGTGCTGCACGGGCGGCTCGACCCCGACGAGAAGGACGCGACGATGCGCGCCTTCGGGGCGGGCGAGATCGACGTGCTCGTCGCGACGACCGTCATCGAGGTCGGTGTCGACGTGCCCAACGCGTCGGTCATGGTCGTCGTCGACGCCGACCGGTTCGGCATCTCCCAGCTGCACCAGCTGCGTGGTCGCGTCGGCCGAGGCGCCGTCCCCGGGCTGTGCCTGCTGATGACCCGCGACCCGGGGGAGCGCGCCGTCGAACGCCTCGACCAGGTGGCCGCGACCACCGACGGCTTCGAGCTCGCCCGTGCCGACCTGCTGCTGCGCCGCGAGGGCGACGTGCTCGGTGCCCGGCAGAGTGGCCGCGGCAGCTCGGTGCGCCACCTGCGCCTCGGCCGGCTGGAGGACGAGCAGATCATCGCCGACGCCCGCGAGGACGCCTTCGCCCTCGTCGCCGACGATCCCGGCCTGCGGGCCCACCCGGCGCTCGCGGCTGCCGTCGCCGTGCGCCTCGACGAGGAGCAGGCCGCATGGCTCGAGCGGGGCTGACGTGACGCGCATCATCAGCGGCGCGGCCGGTGGCCGGCGCCTCCAGACTCCTCCCGGCTCCTCGACCCGGCCCACCTCCGACCGCGTGCGCGAGGCGCTCTTCAGCCGCCTCGAGCACCGGGGGCTGCTCGAGGGCACCAACGTGCTCGACCTCTACGCCGGCTCGGGTGCGCTCGGGCTCGAGGCTGCGAGCCGTGGGGCGCGTCTGGTGCTGCTCGTCGAGTCGCACAAGGCGGCCGCCAAGGTCATTCGCGCCAACATCGGCGTCGTCGGCCACGACGGGGTGCGGCTGCTCGCCGACACCGTCGAGCGCGCCCTCGCCGCCGGCCCGCCGAGCGGCGTGCGCATGGATCTCGTCCTGCTCGACCCGCCCTACGACGTGACGGAGGAGGCCCTCGCAGCCGTGCTCGAGGCCCTCGTCGATCGGGGGTGGCTGGCGCCCGACGCCTTCGTCGTCGTCGAGCGGTCGTCGCGGTCGCCGCAGCCCAGCTGGCCCGAGGGTCTCGAGCTCTCCGGCGAGAAGCGCTACGGCGAGACGGCCGTGTGGTTCGCCGAGCCGCCGCCGGCCGATGTCGTGGCGTGACCCCACCCACGGCGTACGGCGACGGTAGGTTGGGCGCGTGACGAGCGAAGCGCGCCGCTGTGTCTGCCCCGGGTCCTACGACCCCATCACCAACGGCCACGTCGACGTGGTGACGCGAGCGAGCCGGCTCTTCGACGAGGTCGTCGTCGCGATCCTGCACAACCCGAGCAAGCTGGGTACCTTCAGCGTCGAGGAGCGCACTGGCCTCATCGAGCAGTCCCTCGGCCACCTGCCCAACGTGCGGGTGGGGGCGTGGGCAGGCACCCTCGTCGTCGACGTGTGTCGCGAGGTGGGCGCCGCCAGCATGGTCAAGGGCCTCCGTGGCGGCACCGACTTCGCCTACGAGCTGCCGATGGCCCACATGAACCACCACCTGACGGGTGTCGAGACCCTCTTCATCGCCGCCGACCCGACGCTCCAGCACGTCTCCAGCTCGCTCATCAAGGAGGTCGTGCGCTACGGCGGCGACGTGACGGGCATGGTGCCCGACCCCGTGCTGGTCGCCCTGCGGGAGCGTCTGGGCTGATTTGGGTGCACGCCGCCCCTCTAGTAGCCTTGGAGGTCGGTCCACGTCCGTCTTGGCGCGGGCCGAACCCTCTACTGTGCGCAGGAGCCATGACTCGTCCCGATCCTCGTTCTCCTCTGGTGCTCGACACCAGGGAGCTCAACAGGCGACCGGGAACGATGCAGGAGCTCTCGCGCACGGTGACGTTGCCCGAAGACCTCGGCACCGACGTCATCTCGATCAAGGCCGGCGAGCCGGTCCGGGTCGAGGTGCGGCTGGAGTCCGTCGTCGAAGGAGTCCTCGTCACGGGTTCGGTCGACGCCACGGCGACCGGCGCCTGCGTGCGGTGCCTGGATCCTGTCGAGCTCGATGTCGACGGGACCTTCCAGGAGCTGTTCGCCTACGCCGACCGGGCGGCGCACCACCACGAGGTGGGAGCCGACTCGGACGAGGACGAGGTGCACGAGCTGGTCGGTGACCTCATCGACCTCGAGCCCGTGCTCCGGGACGCTGTCGTGCCGACGCTGCCGTTCCAACCGGTGTGCCGGCAGGACTGCCCGGGGTTGTGTTCCGAGTGTGGGATGCACCTCGCGGAGGACCCGGACCATCATCATGAAGTGATCGACCCGAGGTGGTCGTCCCTCAGCGGACTGCTGGCGGACGACCCGCAAGAGAAGAGGAACTGACGTGGCTGTCCCGAAGCGGAAGATGTCGCGCTCCAACACCCGTTCGCGTCGCGCGAACTGGAAGGCAACGCCGACCACGCTGACCACGTGCCCCCAGTGCGGTGCGGCTGCCCAGCCGCACATCGCGTGCCCCTCGTGTGGCACCTACAAGGGCCGTCACTACGCCGTCGCCGAGCGCACCGAGCACCAGGCCTGAGCACCCCGTGAGCAGCCCCGTGAACGGCCTTGGGTCTGGGGATGTTCCGATGGTGCCGCAGCGGCCCGTCGATGCTCTGATCGCCCACCTCCGAGAGGTGGTCGGACAGGACATCGACGAGCCGCTGCTGCTGCGTGCCCTGACGCACCGCTCGTACGCGTACGAGAACGGCGGTCTGCCGAACAACGAGCGCCTCGAGTTCCTCGGCGACTCGGTGCTCGGCGTCGTCGTCACCGAGACCCTCTACCGCGAGCACCCCGACCTCGCCGAGGGCCAGCTGGCCAAGCTGCGGGCGGCGGTCGTCAACATGCGCGCCCTCGCGGACGTCGCGCGCACCTTCCGCCTCGGCGAGTACGTCATGCTCGGCAAGGGTGAGGAGGCGACCGGCGGCCGCGACAAGGCCTCGATCCTCGCCGACACCCTCGAGGCCCTCATCGGCACGGTCTTCCTCTCGACCGACATCGACGACGCGGCCCGCTTCGTGCACCACCACTTCGACCCGCTCATCGAGGAGGCCGCGACCCTCGGGGCCGGCCTCGACTGGAAGACGAGCCTGCAGGAGATGGCGGCCGGCGCCGCGCTCGGGTCGCCCGAGTACCGCGTCGGCGAGCAGGGACCCGACCACGAGAAGGAGTTCCACGCCCGCGTCGTCGTCGGCGAGGAGGTCCTCGGTGAGGGCCGCGGCCGCTCGAAGAAGGAGGCCGAGCAGAAGGCCGCCAAGCAGGCCTGGCACACGCTCGACGGCCGGCGCACCGCCCTCGACGGCGGCGCTCAGGCTTCCGCGCCGACAGCCGGGCCGACAGCCGCGCCGACAGCCGCCCCGACAGCGTCGCAGGCCACGCGCCCGACCGCGTCCTGAGCCGCGCGTGCCCGAGCTCCCCGAGGTCGAGGTCGTCCGGCGCGGCCTCGAGGACCACGTCGTCGGACGCCACGTCACGCGTGCCCGCATCACCGGGGTCCGCGTGGCGCGGCGCCACGACGCCGGGCCCGACGACCTCGCTGCTCGCCTCCACGACGTCACGGTCACGGCGGCCTCGCGCCGCGGCAAGTACCTCTGGCTCGCCCTCGACGGCGAGGACGCGCTCATCGTGCACCTCGGCATGAGCGGCCAGATGCTCGTCGAGCCGGCCGAGGCCCCGCTCGAGAAGCACTGCCACGCCCGGTTCGACTTCGCCGACGACGGGCCGCAGCTGCGCTTCGTCGACCAGCGCACCTTCGGCGGGCTCGCCCTCTCGCCGCTGCGGCCCGACGGCATCCCCGAGTCGGTGGCGCACATCGCGCCCGACCCCTTCGAGGCCGCCTACGACCAGGCCGCCGTCGTGCGTCGCATGAAGCAGCGCGACAGCGCCGTCAAGCGGGCGCTGCTCGACCAGTCCCTCGTCTCCGGCATCGGCAACATCTACGCCGACGAGGCGCTGTGGCGGGCGAAGGTGCACGGCGAGCGCCTCTGCTCCGCACTCACGAAGCCGACCCTCTCGCGCGTGCTCGACCACGCCCGCGAGGTCATGTCCGAGGCGCTCGGCCAGGGCGGCACGAGCTTCGACTCGCTCTACGTCAACGTCAACGGGGCGAGCGGCTACTTCGACCGGTCGCTGCACGCGTACGGCCGGGCAGGCACGCCCTGCGACCGGTGCGGCACGATCATGCGGCGCGAGCAGTTCATGAACCGCTCGTCGTTCTCCTGCCCCCTCTGCCAGCCACGCCCGAGACGTCGAAGCCCGTCCTGACCGCAGGTGCGGCGGACCGGCTCCGGACGGGTCTCGGCTGGCAGTCGGTGGGCTCAGCGGCCGCCGGCACGGCGCTTGGGTGCGGGCCGCGTGGGGTCGTCCTGCGCCGGCTCGACGTCGTCGGGGACGACGATGGGCTTGAGGCGCGCCCACACGACGAACGCGGCGCTGACGACGAGCAGGGCGAGGCCGGCATACAGGTTGGCGTTGACGCCACCCGTCTTGTCCAGGGCCTTGTCGCCGAGCAGGCCCATCAGGGTGAGGATCACCCCGTAGAGGCCGAGCAGGGCGCCGATGAAGTTGCGGATGTCGAAGGCTCCGGCGGTGTGCCGCCCGCTCCGTGCGGCGTCGGGGGCAGGCGCGTCGATCTCGTGCTGGCTCATGTCGCTGCTCCTGTCAGAACAAGAAGTTGAGGATGGTGACGAGGACCAGCGAGATGCCGGCCAGGGGCAGCGTGCGCCGGAACCACGGCAGACGGTGCTCCATCGGGTCGACGAGGTCCTTCTTGGGCGTCTCGGAGTAGACGAGGCCGCGCAGCTCCGACACCGGCTTGGGCTGGGTCACCAGGGACACGATCACACTCAGCACGATGTCGACGACGAAGGCCGCGGAGGCCGCCACGAACGCGGCCCCCTGGCCCTCGAGCGGGATGACGCCGCGGCTGACGCTGCCGAACGCGTCCTTGCTGAGGAACGCGACGACCACCGCGGAGAGCGTGCCCGCCGAGAGGCCCACCCACCCGGCGGTCGGCGTCATGCGCTTCCAGAACATGCCGAGGATGAACGTGGCGAAGAGCGGCGCGTTGAAGAAGCCGAAGAGCGTCTGGAGGTAGTCCATGACGTTGCTGAACGAGCTCGCCACGATGGCGGTGAAGATCGCGATGACCGTGGCGCCGACGGTCGCCAGACGGCCGATGCGCAGGTAGTAGTCGTCGCTGTGGTCCTTGCGGATGTAGCGCTGCCACAGGTCGTAGCTGAAGACGGTGTTGAAGGCCGAGATGTTTGCGGCCATGCCGGCCATGAACGCCGCGAGGAGGCCGGCGATCGCCACGCCGAGCAGGCCGTTCGGCAGCACGTCGCGCATCAGCAGCAGCAGCGAGTCGTTGTACTTGACGCCCTCGCCGGACGCCCCTCCCGGTGGTGTGCCGCCGG
This sequence comes from Terrabacter koreensis, assembly GCF_054783315.1. NCBI lineage: Bacteria > Bacillati > Actinomycetota > Actinomycetes > Micrococcales > Intrasporangiaceae > Terrabacter > Terrabacter koreensis. Next base: position 1,194,837 of record NZ_BAAGQU010000004.1, read on the forward strand.
CCTTGAGCTCGCCGATCTCCTTGACGAGCACGGCCGCGATCATGCCGGGGAGGATGACGATGAAGGGCACGAACATCTTCGGGAACGAGCCGATGATTGGCGTCTTGCGGGCCGCAGAGATGGAGTTCGAGGCCATGGCGCGCTGCACCTCGACGAAGTTCGTCGTCCAGTAGCCGAAGGAGAGCACGAAGCCGAGGCCGAAGACGATGCCGACGACCGACCAGAACGGCGAGGTGAAGCCCGAGAGTGCCTCGCCGGGCCAGGAGTGCAGCTGCTGGTCGGCCGAGGGGACCTTGGCCGCCGCCGCAGCGGGACTGGAGGCGAACTCGGTGATCTTGTCCTTGAGGCCCTGGTAGCCACCGACGCGGTGGAGGCCGATGAGGGTGAGGGGCAGCAGCGCGGCGACGATGACGAAGAACTGCAGCACCTCGTTGTAGATCGCGGCCGAGAGCCCGCCGAGCGTGATGTACGACAGGACGATCGCGGCGGCGACGAGCAGCGCCACCCAGAGCGGCCAGCCGAGCAGCGCGTGCACGATCGAGCCGAGCAGGTAGAGGTTGACGCCCGCGATGAGCAGCTGCGCGAGCGCGAAGCTCAGCGCGTTGACGAGGTGGGCACCGGTGCCGAAGCGCCGGAACATGAACTCGGGGACCGAGCGCACCTTCGAGCCGTAGTAGAAGGGCATCATCACCACACCGAGGAAGAGCATGGCGGGGATGGCGCCGACCCAGAAGTAGTGCACGGTGGAGATGCCGAGCTCGGCGCCGTTGGCCGACATGCCCATGATCTCGACCGCGCCGAGGTTCGCCGAGATGAACGCGAGACCGGTGACCCAGGCCGGGAGCGAGCGCCCGGAGAGGAAGAAGTCGATCGAGTCGGACACCGCCCGCCTGGCCATCACCCCGATGCCCAGGACGAAGACGAAGTAGAGCGCGATGATCAGGTAGTCGACGGCGTTCGCGCTGATGAGGGTGTCCGCGGCGGGCACACCTGCCAGAGCTTGCATGCGATCAGTCCCTTCGTTGGGCGACATTTCACGCTATCGCAGGCCGTCGGCCCTCGCGTGTCACGACGGTGGGGTGTCCTGCGCAGGCGTGATCAGCCGTTTGAGCGGCACAGCGAGATCCGCAGCCGCGGCTGCCTCGATGGTCATACCCTTCTCGAGCGCCCGCTTCACGGCGAGGTAGTCGGCGCTGCTGCCGACCGACTCGACCGCGAGCAGCAGCCCGTTGCGATAGCTGAGCACCGAGAATCGTTCTGCCACAACGTCGCCGCGCACGACGACGTGGTCGGCGCCGTGGGGCAGCCCGGCCATCTGCAGCCGCAGGTCCGCCTGGTCGCTCCAGAACCACGGCACGGTGGCGTATGCCGCCGGGTGGCCTGCCAGCGTCGCAGCGGCGGCGCGCGCCTGGTCCGTCGCGTGGGGCACGCTCTCGAGCCGCGTCGGCCCGAGGATTCCTCTGCCGTAAGGGTTCGGGCCCACGGCACAGTCGCCGGCGGCCACGGTGACCCCGTCGGAGGTGCGTGCGTTCTCGTCGACGACGATGCCGAGCGGCCCGACGTCCAGGCCGAGCTGTTCGGCCAGGTCGGTGCGCGGCAGGGCGCCGATGCCGACCACGACGACGTCGGCCGGGATCGTCGAGCCGTCGGCCAGCTCCACGCCGGCGACACGGTCGACGCCGTCTGGTCCGGTCAGTCGGGTCACGTTGGCGTCGAGGAGGATTCGCGTGCCGCGCCGCTCATGGGCCCCCCGCACGAAGTCCGAGAGGACCGTCGTCGCGGCGCGGCCGAGCAGCCGGTCGGTGGCCTCGACGACGGTGACGGTTGCGCCGCGGGCGCGTGCGCCGGCTGCGACCTCGAGGCCGATGAAGCCGCCGCCCACGACGACGATGCGCTCGGCGCCGCGCAGCTCGGGCGCGAGGCGGTCGGCGTCGGCGAGCGTGCGCACCGAGTGCACCCCGGCCAGGTCGGCCCCCTCGACGGGCAGGCGGCGGTTCGTGGCTCCGGTCGTCAGCGCCAGCCGGGTGAAGTCCAGGCGTCGGCCGGAGGCCGTGACGGCGCGACCTCCGGAGGCGTCCCGCTCGATGGTGGCGACCGCATCTCCCGTCACGAGGTCGATGCCCTGCTCGGCGAACCAGGCCGGGTCGCGGAAGTGCAGCGAGGCACGGTCGTGCTCGCCGCGCAGGTAGCCCTTCGACAGCGGGGGCCGCTCGTAGGGAGTCTCCGCCTCGTCCCCGACGAGCACGACGGGGGATGAGTCGCCCAGCTCGCGCAGCGCGATGACGAGCGAGATGCCGGCCTGGCCCGCGCCGACGACGAGGACGGGACCGGCTGCCATGGGCTCCAGCCTAGGGTGGCACGCATGACCTGGTCGCCCCTGCAGCCCGAGACCGTCTTCACGTACGGCGCCCCGCAGCTGAAGTTCGGCCCGGGCGCCGCCGACGAGATCGGTCACGACCTGGGCCTGCTGGGGGCCACCCGCGTGCTCGTCGTCACCGATGCCGGGGTGCTCGCCACGGGCTGGCCCGACCGCGTCGCCGACGGCATCCGCGCGAGCGGCCTCGAGGCGGTGGTGCACGACTCCGCGCACGTCGAGCCGACCGACGCCAGCCTGGCGTCCGCGATCGAGCGGGCCCGGGCCGACGGACCGTTCGACGGGTTCGTCGCCGTCGGCGGCGGGTCGTCGATCGACACGGCCAAGGCCGTCGACCTGCTGCTGACCAACGGTGGCGACCTCATGGACTACGTCAACGTGCCGGTCGGGGCCGGTCGGGCGCCGCGCCGCCCCCTCGCACCGCTGGTCGCCGTGCCGACCACGACCGGGACCGGCGCCGAGAGCACCACGATCTGCGTCCTCGACGTGCTCGACCTCAAGGTGAAGACGGGCATCAGCCACGTGCGGCTGCGCCCCGTGCTCGCAGTCGTCGACCCGCGGCTCACGGCGAGCCAACCGGCTGGAGTCACCGCCAGCGCGGGGATGGACATCCTCTGCCACGCCCTCGAGAGCTGGACGGCGAGGCCCTACACCAGCTACGAGCGCAAGCAGCCGGCGGATCGGGTGCCCTACTGCGGCAGCAACCCCATCTCGGACCTCTGGGCCGAACGCTCGATGTCGCTGCTGGCCAAGGCGTTCCGTCGGGCGGTGCGGGACGGATCCGACGAGGCTGCCCGTGGCGACATGGCGCTCGCAGCGACGTTCGCCGGGCTCGGCTTCGGCAACGCCGGCGTGCACGTGCCGCACGCCAACGCGTACCCCGTGGCCGGTCGCGTGCGCGACTTCCGCCCTGACGGCTACCCGGCCGACGAGCCGATGGTGCCCCACGGCATGGCCGTCGCGCTCACCGCGCCGGAGGCGTTCCGCTGGACGTTCGAGGCCGACCCCGAGCGGCACCTCGCTGCGGCGCGGCTGCTCGACCCGGACGGCGCGACGACGAGTCGTCGTATGACGGAGTCCCGTGACGTGCTGCCGGCCGTGCTGGCCGCCCTCATGCGCGACATCGGCATGCCCAACGGGCTGTCGGCCGTGGGCTACCGCGAGGCGGACGTCCCGGACCTCGTCGAGGGGGCCCTGCGTCAGCAGCGCCTGCTCGCGACCGCCCCTCGCGACGTCGACGCGGACGCGCTCGGCGGCATCATCGGCAGGTCGCTGCAGCTCTGGGACTGAGCTTCCGGCGCGAGCAGGTGACGGCGGCATACAGTGCCGTCTGTGACGACCGAGCCCACGCACCTGCCACTGCCCCTCGAGTCCGACTGGCTGGACTGGGTCGGCGCCCGCGGCGAGCAACAGCTCGCGCTGGCCCGATCCCTGGTGGACGGGCTGCGCACCGCGCCGCCGAAGGAGCCGCTCGAGGTGCTCCGGGTCTGGAACGACGCACAGACGGCCCTCTCCAACGCCGGCTCGGTGGGTTCGCTCTTCTCCGAGGTGCACCCCGACAAGCAGGTGCGCGACCGTGCCGAGTCCGTGGCGCAGCAGGTGCAGAAGCTCGACACCGACCTCGGCCTCGACACCGAGCTGTATGCGGTCTTCGCCGGGCTCGACGGCAGCGGCCTCGACGCCGACGCCTCGCGGGTGCTCGAGCGCACCCTGCGCGACTTCCGCCGCTCGGGCGTCGATCGCGACGAGGCGACGCGTGACCGCCTGCGCGAGCTGAGCGAGCGCGCCATCCTGCTGAGCCAGGAGTTCAGCAAGAACATCCGCGAGAACGTCCGCAGCATCACCGTGACGCCCGACCGCCTCGCCGGCATGCCGGCCGACTGGGTCGAGGCGCACCCGGCGGGCGAGGACGGCCTCGTCACCGTCACCACCGACTACCCCGACGTCGTGCCGTTCCGCACCTTCGCGCACGACGCCGACGCACGCCGCGAGCTCGTCACCGAGTTCCTGACGATCGCGTGGCCCGACAACGACCGCGTGCTCCAGGACCTCTTCGCGGTGCGTCGCGAGCACGCCGGGCTGCTCGGCTACGAGTCGTGGGCCGACTACGACGCCGAGGTCAAGATGATCGGCAACGGCAAGGCGATCGGCGAGTTCATCGACCGCATCACCGAGCTGTCGACGGCCAGCGCCGAGCGCGACAAGGCCGTGCTCCTCGAGCGCCTGCGGCAGGACCGGCCCGGGGCCACCGACATCGACGGCGCCGACACCGCCTACTACGCCGAGCTCGTGCGCAAGGAGCAGTTGGCCGTCGACGCGCAGCGGGTGCGCACGTACTTCTCCTTCGAGGCCGTGCGCCAGGGCCTGCTCGACGTCACCGGTCGCCTCTTCGGCCTCGACTGGACCCCCGTGTCCCGCGAGGACGCCCGCACCTGGCACGAGGAGGTCGCGACCTACGACGTCTCCTTCCGGGGCGAGCGCATCGGGCGCATCCACCTCGACCTGCACCCTCGCGACGGCAAGTACAAGCACGCGGCGCAGTTCGACCTCGCTCGCGGCGTCAACGGAACCCAGCTGGCCGAGGGCGTGCTCGTCTGCAACTTCAATCGCGGCCTGATGGAGCACGACGAGGTCGTCACCCTCTTCCACGAGTTCGGCCACCTCGTCCACCACGTGCTGGCGGGGCGCACGGACTGGGTGCGCTTCTCCGGGGTGGCCACGGAGTGGGACTTCGTCGAGGCCCCGAGCCAGATGCTCGAGGAGTGGGCCTGGGACGCCGACGTGCTCGCGACCTTCGCGCGCAACGCCGAGGGCGAGACCATCCCCGCCGACCTCGTCGCGGCGATGCGCCGGGCCGACGACTTCGGCAAGGGCTACGACGCGCGCACCCAGATGTTCTACGCCGCCCTGTCCTACGACTTCCACGTCCACCAGACCGACGACCTCACGGCGCGGCTGCGCGAGCTGATGGCCCGCTACTCCGTCTTCCCGTACCTGCCGGGCACGCACATGCAGTGCCACTTCGGGCACCTCGACGGCTACAGCTCCGCGTACTACACGTACATGTGGTCGCTCGTCATCGCCAAGGACATGTTCTCGGCCTTCGACCGGGGTGACCTCTTCGACCCCGAGGTCGCCGGCGCCTACCGCGACAAGGTGCTCGCGCAGGGCGGCCGGCGTGACGCCGCCGACCTCGTCGAGGACTTCCTCGGCCGGCCCTACACCTTCGACGCGTATGCCGCCTGGCTCGCCGAGTGACCGCCTGACCGTCGCGGCCCTGACGACCTACCCCGTCAAGTCGCTGGCCGGCGTCGACGTCGCCGAGGCGCGCGTGGAGGAGGTCGGGCTGCGCGGAGACCGGCGCTGGGCCGTCGTCGACCCGGCCGGGACGAAGGTGACGGCCCGGGAGGAGCACGCCCTGCTCGGGCTGCGCGCGGAGCCGAGGGACGGCGGCGGCATACGGCTGCTGGACCCGGGCGCCGGGCGCACCGGGGACGCTGCGGGCGCTGCGACGCTCGACGTCGAGCCGCCCCGTGACGCCACGCCGGTGGCGGTGTCCTTCACGGGGCAGGACCGGGCACGCCCGGCCGGCGCCGAGGCGGACGCGTGGCTGTCCGAGCGCGTCGGCCGGCCGCTGCGCCTCGTCTGGCAGGACGACGGGACTCACCGGCCGGTCCGGCCCGACATGGGCGGCCAGGTCGGCGACCGCAACTCGCTCTCGGACGCGGCGCCGCTGCACGTGACCACCGAGCCGTCCCTGGCGCGTCTCAACGACTGGCTGCTCGAGACCGCGCTGGAACGTGGCGAGGAGCCGGCCGCGGCGCTCGGTCAGGACCGGTGGCGGCCCAACGTCGTCGTCGCGGGCGGCGAGCCGTTCGCCGAGGACGGCTGGCGCTCGGTGCGCATCGGTGACGTGCCGTTCCGGGCGACGATGGTGTGCGACCGGTGCGTCATGACGACGATCGACCGCGCTGACCTGCGCACCTCCAAGGAGCCGATCCGGACCCTCGCCCGGCACCGCAGGTGGGAGGGCGCGACGTGGTTCGGCATCCGACTCGCGCCCGTGCTGCCGCTGGCGCGCGACGCGACGATCAGCGTCGGCGACGAGGTCGTCCCGGGCTGATGAGGGGGAGTCGCAACTCACACCCCAACGGCCGGCGCGCCGCCCCGCACCCCCTGAGACTGGAGGTATGAGGACTGACCGAGTCCTTGGTGGTGCCGTCGTCCTGATCGTGGCCCTGGCGACGACCTCGGGAGTCGTCGCGTCGCGTCGGGAGGCCTCGTCCGTGACCGCCGGTGGACCGGTCGCCGCTGAGCAGACGTACCTGCGGGCCGTCGTGGACGGTCGCCTCGCGGAGGCGGGGCGCTGGATCGACCCGGACGGAGAGTGCGCGCCGTCGGACCTCGTGCCGGAGAACCTCGGCTTCGGCGGTGGCGACGTCGACGTCCGGGCCGACCTCGTCAGCGCCAGCACCGCCGGCTCCACGGCGACCGTGGAGGTCGACCTCTCGTTCGGGGGAGGCGCGCTCTACCCCTTCGGGTCGCCTGACGGCGGCCGTCGGCTCTTCGAGCTTCGCACCGTGGGCGGTGTCTGGCGTCTCACCGGCATGCCGTGGCCGCTCGTCAACTGCACCTCAGGAGGCTGACATGCTCGTCCCGCTCGCCATCGCGATCATCGTCCTCGTCGTCGCTGTGCTGGGCGGTCGACGGGCGCTGTCCCACGACGCACCCCGCATCACGGAAGGCTCGTCGATCCGCCGCTTCTTCACCTACATGGTGCTCTTCGGGCTGCTCATGGTGGCGGGGGACGGCGTCGCGGGGCTGCTCTCCCGCGTCGTCGACGTCAGGACGGAGACGGACTTCCTCGACGACCTGTTGGCGCAGCAGACGGCGTTCGCCGTCGTCGGTGTGCCGCTGTTCGTGGTGCTGGCCGCGTGGACGAGGAGCCGCGTCAGAGGTGACGACGCCGAGGCCACGTCGCGGGGGCTCGCCCTGTACCTGACCGCTGCCTCGGTCGTGCCCCTCGTGCTGACGGTGACGGCGCTGCAGTCCACGGTCGCGTGGGCGTTGGACGTCCCGTTCGACAGCGGCTCGCACTTCGCGGAGATCCTCGTCTGGGGCACCGTGTGGCTCACCCACCAGTGGGTCGAACGCCGCCTCGTCGGGGCGGGTGTGCTCACACGGGCCGGGTTCCTCGGCGCGACCATCGGGCTCGCGGTCTCGGCGGCCGGGGCGGTCATGCTCCTCGGCGGCCTCCTCGCCCGGGCCCTCCAGATCTCCGAGGTGGCCGACCCCGGGCAGCCGTCGCTGCTGCAGGCCGGTGCCGCGACGCTGGTGGCAGGCCTGCCCGTGTGGCTCGTGTGCTGGGTGCTGCGGGTGCGTGGCCTCCAGCGGCTGACCCTGTGGCACGCCTACGTGCTGCTCGTCGGTGTCGCGGGCGGCCTGCTCACGGCAGTCGTCGGCGCGAGCGTGGCTCTCGACCGGATCGTCGTGTGGCTGGTCCGGGGAGCGGACGCGGCGTCGGCGCCGGGTGAGCTCGCTGCGCTGCCCGTCGGGCTCGGGGCCGTCGTCGTCGGCGGGCTGGTCTGGGTCCACCACCGCGGCGTCGTACGCGTCAGCGGCCAGACGGGACGCACCGAGGTGCGCCGTGCCTATGACTACCTGCTCGCCGGAGTGGGGCTCCTCGCCGCCTCCGTCGGGCTCGTGGTGATGGTCGTCGCCGGCATCGAGGGCCTCGCCGGCGCCGACGTGCCGCTCGTGGGCGGCGGCAGGCCGCTCGACACCGTCATCGCGGCCGCCACCCTTCTCGCGGTGGGCGGCCCGGTCTGGTGGGTGTTCTGGCACCGTGTGCAGCGCGCGGTGGTGACCGACCCGGTGGGGGAGCGGCGGTCGAGCAGCCGTCGCGTCTACGTCCTGCTGCTCTTCGGCGTCGCCGGCGTGGTGGCGGTCGGTGCGCTGCTCGCCGGCGTCGCCGGCGCCCTGCAGGACGGGTTCGCCGGCACCCTCGGCCCGCAGACCCTCCAGGCGGTGCGCTACCCGATCGCCCTGCTCGTGACGGCAGGGCTGCTGGCGGCCTACCACTGGACGGTCTACCGCGACGACCGCGTGGTGCGCGCCGAGCGCCGGCACGGTCCTCGGCGGGTCGTGCTCGTGGGGCCGGCCGATCCCGACGTGGTGCGAGCCCTGCGCGAGCGCACGGGCGGCACTGCGACCCTCATGGCGCGCACCGACATGGCGGCGGCGCCGTGGTCCGTCGAGGCCCTGGACGCGGCGCTGCACGACCTGCCGGATGCCGCCGTGGTCGTCGTCGCGGACGAGCGCGGTGACCTGCACACAATCCCGGTCTCGCTGCCCTGACGCGCAACGGCACCGGCGGACGGGTGCTCGTGCGCGTCAGGGGATCGGGAGCTCCTGGAGCACGACCTTCTTGCCCGTGCTGCGCTGCGAGAGGTCGGCCAGCGCCTGCCGCACCGTCTTCGAGAACAGGTGGGCTCCCTTGATGGTGGGGTGCACCCGGTCGGACTGGACCTGCTCCGGATGCGCCCGGATCGCGTCGGCCCAGTCGGCGACGACGACGTTGGGGCGGCCGCGGGCGACGAGCTCGAGAGTGGCGTTGTCGGAGTCGATGCGGGCGAAGGGCCCCATGACGTTGACGAGGACGACCATCCGACGGGGCCCCAGCGCGTCGAGCACCTTGTTCACGGCGTCGGCGTCGACGCCGGCGTTGGTGCCGAAGGCGAGGATGACGGCCCGACGGTTGCCGTCCCCCCGGGCCGTGACCTCGGTGAGGCCGTCGGACCAGCGGCGGTTGGACTTCGCGTCGATGCGGATGCCCGGGAAGTAGTAGCGCAGCGCCTGCAGGCTGCCGACCATGATGGAGTCGCCGTACGCGTCGATCTCGGGTCCGGTGGGCATCGTGAACGACGCCGTGACGGCGCCCGCCGCACCTGCCGACCCGGTCGTCGTCGGTGCCGGGGCCGAGGCGGCGCCCGACGGGTTCGCAGCGACACCCTTCGCGCCGTCGGAGCCGGTGGGAGCACCTGACGGCGTGCCCGAGCGGGCATCCGACTGGGCGTCCGACTGGGCGTCCGACTCGGCGGCTGCCTCGTTGGCCGCGAGCATCCGTGCCGTCTCGCTCATGTCGGGAGCGGTGATGACGACGACGGCGGTGACCACGGCCACGCCTGCCGCGACGCCGGCGACGACCTGCTTGCCGCGCCGCGTCAGCGAGGTCGCGCTCGCGCGCAGGCTGGAGGCGACGCCGCGGAAGCCGAGCGTTCGGAAGGGCGCCTCGACGAAGCGGTAGGTGAGGTCGGCGAGGGCCAGGGTGACGAGCACGCACCAGACGCGCGTCAGCAGGTGCGACATCGTGCCGGGCGCCGAGGGGTTGTCGAGCGCGACGAGGAGGATGACCGGCCAGTGCCAGAGGTAGATGGAGTAGGACCGCGCCCCGACCCAGCCCGCCACCGGGTGGCGCACCACCCGCTGGAGCGCGGTGACCCCTTCGGGCCGACGCTCGAGGACGCCCATCATGACCACGGCCGTGGCCACCGTCGCGACGGCGATGCCACCGCGGAAGGCGAGCGACGACTGCTCGTCGAGCAGGGCCATCTCCGCGAGCAGCACGACGCCGGCCAGCGGGACGGCATACCGGCCCGGGCGGCCCCAGCGCGACGGTGCCACCCACATCGCCAGCTGCGGGCTCGCCCACGCGAAGGCGAGCGCGGCCCCGGCCATGAGGCCCATGACGTGCGTGTCGGTGCCGTAGTAGACGCGGGTCGCGTCGGTGCCCGGCGTGAAGAGCAACGCCATGAGCACGGTCGAGGCCGCGCCGATGGTGAGGGCCACGCCCACCCGGATGCGGCTCGACACCGCCAGCAGGCCCAGCGTCAGCAGCGGCCAGGCGAGGTAGAACTGCTCCTCGACGGCGAGGGACCAGAAGTTCATGAACAGCTGCGGGGCGGTCTGGTCGAAGTAGCTGGTGCCTGCGGTGACCTCCAGCCAGTTCGTCGAGAAGGTGAGCGCCCCGACCATCTGCCGCCCGACGTCGACGAGGAGGTCCTGGCTGACGAGCCGAGCGATGAGCACGCTCGTCAGGACGCAGAGGAGCAGGGCCGGCAGCAGCCGCCGGGCGCGACGCACCCAGAACTGCCCCAGCGCTATGCGGCCGGTGCGGTGGTGCTCGCGCACGAGGAGCGTGGTGATGAGGAAGCCCGACACGACGAAGAAGACGTCGACGCCGAGGAAGCCGCCCGGCAGCCACGAGGCGTTGAGGTGGTAGACGAGCACCCCTGCGATCGCGAGCGCGCGGAGGCCGTCGAGGCCCTCGATACGAGCGGGACGGGCACGCCCGGAGGAAGGGGTCGCCCCCTTGGCCGTGTCGGCGGTCTGACTCGTGCCAGCCGCCCGAGAAATCGCCGACGCCGTCACGTCGCTCCTTCCGTGGGCCCCGGTGAGCTGACTCACCTTCGTGCCTGCCGTGAGCATAGTGACGCACGGGGCTGACGGTGCGGCGCCACGCGGCACGTCCACGAGCGCGCTGCAGGCGGCATACCGTGTCTGCGTGGGCAGCGAGACGGTGCGGGTGACGATGTTCGTGCGGGGGAGCGTCCAGGGGGTGGGCTTCCGATGGTGGACCCGCGCCCGCGCGCTCGAGCTCGGGCTCGTCGGTCACGCCCGCAACACCGCCGACGGGCGGGTGGAGGTGGTCGCACAGGGCAGCGTCGCCGCGGTCGAGCGACTGGAGGCGCTGCTGCGCGAGGACCCCTCGACGACACGCCGCCCGGGCCGGGTCGACTCCGTCGTCGTGCAGCAGGGCGTTCCGAGGGACGGAACCTCCGGGTTCGTCGAGCGTTGACCCGCCTAGGCTGGCCGGCGTGAGCGACGTGCCAGAGGTCCCAGCCGAGCTCGCCCGGCTGCGCAGCAGCATCGACAACATCGACGCTGCGCTCGTCCACCTGCTCGCCGAGCGCTTCAAGTGCACGCAGCAGGTCGGCCAGCTCAAGGCGGAGCACCACCTGCCCGCGGCCGACCCGGCCCGCGAGGAGCGGCAGATCGCTCGGCTCCGGGCCCTCGCCAAGGACGCCGGGCTCGACCCGGTCTTCGCCGAGTCGTTCCTGAACTTCATCATCGCCGAGGTCATCCACCACCACGAGCGCATCGCCAACGGCGACGAGTGATCCCGGGCGCGGGCCGACCTAGTAGAGCGTCGCGTCCTGCCGCGCGTCGAGGGCTCTGTCGTACGCCGCCGCCTCCTCGTCGGAGGCGAAGCCGCCCGCCTCGCGGGTCATGTCGCCCGCCGTGGGCAACGTCTTCGGGTCGACGCGGGAGTCGCTGTCCCACAAACGGCTTCGCTTGACCGCCCGGGCGCACTGGAAGTAGACGCGCTCCACGGTGACGACGAGGACCGACGCCGGGAGTCGGCCCCTCACCTCGTGGCGGGCCAGCTCGACGGGGTCGGTCGAGATCACAGCGGTGCCGCGGACGCGCAGCTCCTCGCCCAGCCCCGGGACGAGGAACAGCAGTCCCACGCGAGGGTCGACGACGACGTTGCGCAGGGTGTCGAGCCGGTTGTTGCCGCGTCGGTCGGGGATGACGATGGTGTGCTCGTCGCGCACGACGACGAACCCGGGCTGGTCGCCGCGTGGCGACTGGTCCAGGCCACCGTCGCCCACCGTCGAGACGACGACGAACGGCGAGGCCGCGATGATCCGGGCGTGGCTGGGCGTGAGCACCGGGGACTCCTTGGCGAGCGAGTTCGGCGCAGGGGGAGTCGGGTAGAGCTCGAGCAGCCGCTCGGCCGTGGTCACGGTGTGCGGGTCGGCAGGGGCCTGGTGCTCGTTCACCCGCCCACGGTATGCCGCCCGACCCCTCCTCACGCCGCTCGCCTCCCGGGGGTCGGGCGTCCCGGCTAGTACGCTGACCGGGATCGTCGCCGCAGGACACCGAAGGAACCCCACGTTCGTGTACGTCAAGAGCCTCACCCTGAAGGGCTTCAAGTCCTTCGCATCGGCGACCCACCTGCGCCTCGAGCCCGGCATCACGTGCATCGTCGGCCCGAACGGCTCCGGCAAGAGCAACGTCGTCGACGCGCTCGCGTGGGTGATGGGGGAGCAGGGCGCCAAGTCGCTGCGCGGCGGCAAGATGGAGGACGTCATCTTCGCCGGCACGTCGGGCCGGGCCCCGCTCGGCCGCGCCGAGGTCGCGCTCACCATCGACAACACCGACGGTGCGCTGCCGATCGACTACACCGAGGTGACGATCGCCCGCACGATGTTCCGCAACGGCGGGTCCGAGTACGCCATCAACGGCACCCCCTGCCGCCTGCTCGACGTGCAGGAGCTGCTCTCCGACAGCGGCATCGGCCGCGAGATGCACGTCATCGTCGGCCAGGGCCAGCTCGACACGGTGCTGCGGGCCACCCCCGAGGAGCGCCGCGGCTTCATCGAGGAGGCCGCCGGTGTGCTCAAGCACCGCAAGCGCAAGGAGCGCGCCCTCCGCAAGCTCGAGACGATGGAGGCCAACCTCACCCGCGTGCACGACCTCACGGGTGAGATCCGGCGCCAGCTCGGTCCGCTCGGCCGCCAGGCCGAGACGGCCCGCAAGGCCGCCGTCATCCAGACCGACGCCCGCGACGCCCGCCTGCGCCTGCTCGCCGACGACCTCGTCCAGCTCACCTCGACCCTCGAGCAGGAGGTCGCCGACGAGTCCGCCCTCATCGAGCGGCGTGCCGAGGTCGAGGAGTCGATCGCAGAGCTCGCCACGCGCCTCGGCTCGCTCGAGGAGGCCGCCGAGGCGGCCCGTCCCGCGCTCACCCGGGCGCAGGACGAGTACGTCGCCCTCGGGCGCCTGGTGGAGCGGATGGCCTCGACGCGCTCGCTCGCGGCCGAACGCGTACGCCTGCTCAGCGAGGACGACGAGCCCGAGGAGTCCGGCCAGAGCCGCGACCCGGAGCAGCTGCGAGCCCAGGCCGCCGAGGTGCGCGAGCAGGAGGCGTTCCTGCTCGAGGAGATCGCCGAGGCCCAGGCCGCACTCGAGGACGCCGTCGCCAGTCGGGCGGACGCCGAGCGCGGCTACGCCGAGGAGACCACGCGACTGCAGCGTGAGGCCCGGGCCGCGGCCGACCGCCGCGAGGGACTCGCCAAGCTGGGCGGTCAGGTGGGCGCCAAGGCGTCCCGCATCGAGGCCCGCGAGGCCGAGGTCGGTCGCCTGCGCAGCACCATCGAGGCGGCCCAGGCCCGGGCCGCCGAGGCCGAGCGCGAGTTCTCGCGCCTCGAGGCCGGTGTCGCCCGGGACGAGGAGGGCGAGGAGGGTCTCGACACCGCCTACGAGCAGGCCGCCGCGCGCCTCGATGCGGCCGAGGCCGAGCTGGCCCGCTGGAAGGAGGCCGAGGCCACCGCCGAGCGGGCCCGCACCACCGCTGCCGCGCGGGTCGAGGCCCTGGGCCTCAGCCTCAGCCGCAAGGACGGCGCGGCCGCCCTGCTCGCCGCTGCCGACGACGGCCACGAGATCCTCGGCTCCGTCGCCTCGCTCGTCACCGTCGAGGCCGGCCTCGAGAACGCCGTCGCCGCTGCCCTCGGCTCGGCCGCCGAGGCGCTCGCCGTCGGCTCCCTCGACGCGGCCGCCGCTGCGCTCGAGTCGCTGCGCGAGGGCGACCACGGCCGGGCGAGCCTGCTCGTCGCCGAGTCGGCCGGTGCAGTCGACCACTCCGGCTGGCCGACGCTCCCCGGCGGCTCCCGGTGGGCTCGCGACGTCGTCGAGTGCCCCGCCTCCGTTCGTCCCGCCCTCGACCAGGTGCTCGAGCGCGTCGCCCTCGTGCCCGACGGCGCCACCGCCCGCGAGGTCGTGCGCACCCACGGCGGCGTCACCGCTGTCACCCGCGTCGGCGACGTCTATGCCCCCGGGGCCGTGCGCGGTGGCAGTAACGCCGCGCCGAGCCTCATCGAGCTGCAGGCCGCGCTCGACGAGGCCAAGGACGCCATGGCCCGCGCCACGCGCGAGGGCGAGGAGGCCCGGTTCCGGGTCGCCGGCGCCGAGTCGACCCGTGCCGAGCTGGCCGATGCCGTGGAGGCCGCGCTGGAGCGGCTCAACGAGAGCGACGCCCGCATGGCGGCCATCGCCGAGAAGCTCGGCTCGCTGGGGCAGACCCTGCGGGCAGCGCGAGCCGAGGTCGAGCGCACCGAGAAGGCCATCGCCGACGCGACCGCGGCGCTCGAGGCCGACCAGGCCGAGCACGCAGAGCTGACCGAGCGCCTCGAGGCGGCAAGCGGCGAGGGCGACTTCGTCGACGAGCCGTCCACCGCCGAGCGCGACCGGCTCGAGGCCGTCGCGCGCGAGTCCCGGGCCGCCGAGACCGAGCTGCGGCTCGCGCTGCGCACCCGCGAGGAGCGTGCTCGCGCGCTCAAGGACCGCGCCGACGCGCTCGAGCGCGGCGCCCTGCACGAGGAGCAGGCCCGGGAGCGCCTCGCCGAGAAGCGCGCCCGGCGCCAGCGCGAGGCGGCCGTCGCCGGAGCCGTGCGCAGCGCCGCCGAGTGGGCCCACGGGCTCCTCGCCGAGTCGGCCGACGAGGCCGGCCGCGCCCGCGCCGCAGGCGAGGCCGAGCGCACCGAGCGCGACGCCGAGCTCGCCGTGGTCCGCCGCGACATCGGCGTGCTGCAGGCCGAGCTGCGCGAGCTGACCGACACCGTGCACCGCGACGAGGTCGCCCGCACGCAGCAGCGCCTGCGCATCGAGCAGCTGCAGACCAAGGCGGTCGAGGAGCTCGGCATCGCACCGTCCGACCTCGTCGAGGAGTTCGGGCCGCACCAGCTCGTGCCGATCGTGCCCGATCCCGATGCCGACCCCGACGCGCCGCAGCCCGACCCCGTCCCGTTCGTGCGCGATGCGCAGGAGAAGCGGCTGCGGCAGGCCGAGCGCAAGCTCAATGCCCTGGGCCGGATCAACCCCCTTGCGCTGGAGGAGTTCTCGGCCCTCGAGGAGCGACACAAGTTCCTCACCGAGCAGCTCGAGGACCTCAAGAACTCCAAGCGCGACCTGCTCGACATCGTCAAGGAGGTCGACGAGCGCGTCGAGCGCGTCTTCGCCGAGGCGTTCGAGGACACCGCGGTGCAGTTCGAGCGCGTCTTCCAGCGGCTCTTCCCCGGCGGTGAGGGGCGTCTCGTCCTCACCGACCCGTCGAACATGCTGACCACCGGTCTCGAGGTCGAGGCCCGCCCGCCGGGCAAGAAGATCAAGCGGCTCTCGCTGCTCTCGGGTGGAGAGCGCTCGCTCGTCGCGGTGGCCCTGCTCGTGTCGATCTTCAAGGCGCGCCCCTCGCCCTTCTACATCATGGACGAGGTCGAGGCCGCCCTCGACGACGCCAACCTGGGCCGCCTCATCACGCTCTTCGAGGAGCTGCGCGACAGCTCCCAGCTCATCGTCATCACGCACCAGAAGAAGACGATGGAGATCGCCGACGCCCTCTACGGCGTCAGCATGCGCGGCGACGGCGTCACGACGGTCGTCTCGCAGCGCCTGCGCGACGTGGCCGACCGGCCGGCCTGACCCGGCGGCATACGGCAGGGCCGACCGCAACGGGGCGGGTCGGCCATCGCGCGCGCCCCGACCCAGCGCGTTTCGGGTTGCCAAATCGTCACACTGTGCTATTTGCATCACACAGGCCTCATGCGTCACTCTTGTCACATGGTCTTCTTGGTCATCTCGATGCTCGTCGTCACCGTGCTGGCCGTGGCCGTCGTCGGCGTCGTCGCGGTGCCGGCCCATCGGGGCGGTCGCGACGTCCTCACCGCCAAGGGAGAGGCCATCGCCGAGGACGCCCGCCGGCGCGCAGGCGGCGTGGTCCGCCGCACCGACGCCCGTATGCCGTAGCGACGGACCCTCGAGGGAGGGCCCCGCGCCCGCTCGCTCGGCTCGCCGCGGTCGGCGTCCGGTCAGCGGTGACGCACAGCCTCCGTCCGGCGGGGCGCGTCCGACAGGCCGCGCGCCCGCGCTCGCCGGAGCAGCCCGCTCGTCCCTGATGGTTGGATGGCTGACGTGGACACAGTCTTGATCTTCGTCATCATCGGCGTCGTCATCCTCGCGGGAGCGGTCGCCTACGGCGTCAACCTCGTGCGGGGTCGCGCCGGCCGCACCGTCGAGCGGGAGGCGCCACCCGCTGCGCCGGGCCTGCCTGCCGAGGACCTCGACCGCAGACCACCCACCGACTCGACCGACACCGTCGCGCCACCTGCGGGGGCAGGCGCCCCGGCCCCGGCTCCCGAGACGGTGGCTGCGGAGGCGCCGACCGCGCCCCCGGCGCCGCCCGAGCCGGCCGTCGAGCGGCCCGAGTCCGCGCGCGGCCGGTTGCAGCGGCTCCGGGCTCGCCTCGCCCGCTCCAACTCCTCGATCGGGCAGGGACTGCTCGCCCTGCTCTCGCGCGGCCGCCTCGACGAGGAGACGTGGGAAGAGGTCGAGGACACCCTCATCGGCTCGGACCTCGGGGTCGAGGCCACGACCCAGCTCGTCGACTCCCTGCGCACCAAGGTCAAGGTCGACGGCACCACCGAGGAGGCCACGGTCCGCGGCTGGCTGCGCGACGAGCTCCTCGCCCTCGTCCAGCCCGACATGGACCGCCGCATCGCCAGCAGCCGGGTCGGCGACCGGCCGGCCGTGATCCTCGTCGTCGGTGTCAACGGCACCGGCAAGACGACGACGGTGGGCAAGCTCGCGCGCGTGCTCGTGGCGGAGGACCGCGAGGTGATCCTCGGCGCGGCCGACACCTTCCGGGCCGCGGCCGCCGACCAGCTCGAGACCTGGGGCGCCCGGGTGGGCGTGCCCACCGTCCGGTCCGACAAGGACGGCGCCGACCCCGCCGCCGTCGCCTTCGACGCCGTCAAGGCCGGCATCGAGGAGGAGGTCGACGTCGTCATCATCGACACGGCCGGTCGCCTCCACAACAAGGTCGGCCTGATGGACGAGCTCGGCAAGGTCAAGCGCGTCATCGAGAAACAGAGCGAGATCGACGAGGTGCTGCTCGTCCTCGACGCGACGACCGGCCAGAACGGCCTGCAGCAGGCCAAGGTCTTCTCCGAGGCCGTCGACGTCACGGGCATCGTGCTCACCAAGCTCGACGGCACCGCGAAGGGCGGCATCGTCATCGCGGTCCAGCGCCAGCTCGGCGTGCCGGTCAAGCTGGTCGGCCTGGGGGAGGGCCCCGACGACCTCGCCCCCTTCGACCCTGAGGCCTTCGTCGACGCCATCGTCATGTAGCGGGAGCACGCCCAGCCAGAGCACGTAGGCCGACCCGGCGGCATACGTGCTCTTGGCATGTCCGCTGGTCGGTCATGCCATCCACGATGTGGACGCCCGTGTGGCGGGAAACCATCCGCTAACACCGCTCGGGTGTTGTTGACACGGCTGTAACAAACGGAGCGCGCCCGTGAAACGGCCCGTCTCCAGACTCCTCGCATGACAACAGCACTGATGCCCTTCGCGGCAGAACCACCAGTGATCAACGAGGCCGCGACCGCATTCATGCTCATCGCGTCCTCGATGGTCCTCCTGATGACGCCCGGACTCGCCCTCTTCTACGGCGGCATGACCCGGAGCAAGTCCGTCCTCAACATGATGATGATGAGCTTCGGCGCCATGGCCGTCGTCGGCATCGTCTACGTGCTGTGGGGCTACTCGATGTCGTTCGGCAACCTGCAGGACGGCGGCAGCGACATCGCGGGCATCTTCGCGAACCCGTTCCACCTCTTCGGGCTCAGCCAGCTGGCCGGTGAGGACGGCGCGAGGCTCATCGACCCGTTCGGAGTCGGAGTCTTCATCCCCGAGTACATCTACGCGGGCTTCCAGCTCACGTTCGCGGTCATCACCGTCGCCCTCATCAGCGGCGCCATCGCCGACCGCGTCAAGTTCGGCACCTGGATCACCTTCGCAGTCATCTGGGTCACCGTCGTCTACTTCCCGATCGCCCACATGGTGTGGGGCGGTGGCCTGCTCTCGGGTGCCGAGGGTGGCCTGTCGGCCAAGCTCTTCGGCGTCACCGACGGTCTCGCGAGCGTCCTGCCGATCGACTTCGCCGGTGGCACGGTCGTGCACATCAACGCCGGTGCGGCGGGTCTGGCCCTCGCGCTCGTCGTCGGCAAGCGCCTCGGCTTCGGCAAGGTCGCGATGCGTCCGCACAACCTGCCGCTCGTCATGATCGGTGCCGGCCTGCTGTGGTTCGGCTGGTTCGGCTTCAACGCCGGCTCGGAGCTCGCGGCCGACGGCGTCGCCTCGTCCGTGTGGCTCAACACGACCGTCGCCACCTGCGCCGCGGCCATCGGCTGGCTCGTCGTGGAGAAGATCCGTGACGGCCACGCGACCTCGCTGGGCGCGGCGTCCGGTGTCGTCGCCGGTCTCGTCGCCATCACCCCGGCCTGTGGCGCCCTGTCGCCCGTCGGCTCGATCATCCTCGGTGTGGTCGCCGGTGGCCTCTCGGCCCTGGCCGTCGGCCTCAAGTACAAGTTCGGCTACGACGACTCGCTCGACGTCGTCGGCGTCCACCTCGTCGCCGGCCTCTGGGGCACCGTCGGTGCCGGCCTGCTCGCCACGAAGACCGGCCTCTTCTACGGCGGCGGCTGGCAGCAGACCGTGCTGCAGGTCCTCATCGCCGTCATCTCGCTCGTCCTCTCGTTCGTGCTGACCTACGTCATCGCGGTGGCCCTGAAGGCCACGCTCGGCTGGAGGATCTCCGACGACGCCGAGTCCGAGGGCATCGACCAGGCCGTCCACGCCGAGTCCGGGTACGAGATCGGTGGCTTCCCCGCCTCCGGGGGCCGCACCACCCGTCCCGCCATCAGCACCGCTTCGCAGGTCGAAGGAGCCAACGCATGAAGCTCATCACCGCCATCATCAAGCCCCACCAGCTCGACGAGGTGAAGGAGGCCCTCGAGGCCTTCGGGGTGGCCGGCATGACCATCAGCGAGGCCAGCGGCTACGGCCGCCAGCGCGGCCACAGCGAGGTCTACCGCGGCGCCGAGTACACCGTCGACTTCGTGCCGAAGGTGCGCCTCGAGGTCCTGGTCGACGACGTCGACTCGTCCGACGTCCTGGAAGTCATCCTCAAGGCGGCCCAGACCGGCCGCATCGGCGACGGCAAGATCTGGGCCGTCCCGGTCGACGAGGTGGTGCGCGTCCGCACCGGCGAGCGTGGTGTCGACGCCCTCTGAGGCGTCGGGCCACCGCGCACCACCTGCACCACCGCGCACCACCTGCACGACCAGCACGACACGTACACACGCAACTCGAGGGGACGGCGAGACCTGACATGACGGATGTGACCACCCGACGTCTGGACCTCGCCGGCACCCGCACCTTCGCGACGCCCGGCGCCGGCCAGACCCGGCGCCGGGCGCTCGCCGAGTTCGGCTTCGGCTGGCTCCAGGAGCTGTGGCGCGAGGCGTGCGCCGGCCGACGGCACGAGGGCGTGGCCCTCGCTGCCGTCGGCTCGCTCGCGCGCGGCGACGGGGGGCCGCTCAGCGACTACGACCTCGTCCTCGTGCACCACCCGCGGGGCCTGTCGGGCAAGGAGGTCGGTGCCTTCGCCGACAAGCTCTGGTACCCGATCTGGGACGCCGGGGTCCGGCTGGACCACAGCGTCCGCACCGTGGCCGACTGCCGCGCCGTCGCCTCCGACGACCTCTCCGCCGCGGTCGGTCTGCTCGACCTCACGCACGTCGCGGGTGACGCCGACGTCGTGAACGCCGCCCGCTCCACCGTCGCGCACGACTGGCGGGCCAACGCCCGCACCCGGCTCGGTGAGATGCAGGAGTCGGTCATCCAGCGGCACGCGCGCCAGGGCGACCTCGCCCACCTCATCGAGCCCGACCTCAAGGAGGCGCACGGCGGCCTGCGCGACATGTCGGTGCTCCGCGCGCTGACCGCGGCGTGGCTGACCGATCGTCCGCACGGCGAGGTCGACGAGGCGTACGAACGCATCCTCGACGTGCGCGACGCGATCCACGTCGTCACGGGCCGCGGCCGCGACCGGCTGACCCGCGACGACCAGGACGCGTGTGCCGCCCTGCTCGGCTACACCGACGCCGACGACCTGCTCACCGATCTCTCGACGTCCGCCCGCACCATTGCGTATGCCGTCGACGGCACCCTCCGCCGGGCCATGCAGTCCCAGCGCGCCAGGACGCTGCGGGTCGGTCCCCGGCGCCCGCAGCTGGCCCCGCTCGGCTACGGCCTCTACCGGCACGACGGCGAGGCGGTGCTCGGGCCGTCGGCCGACCTCGCGTCGGACCCGATCATCCCGCTGCGCGCCGCCGTCGTCGCGGCCCGGGGCGGCATACCGCTGTCGCCGACCACGCTGAAGAACCTGGCGGCACAGGCGCCCCCGATGCCCGAGCCGTGGCCCGAGGTCGCGCGCAACCTCTTCGCCGACCTCCTCGCCGCCGGCCCCGGCCTCGTCACCGTCTGGGAGGGGCTCGACCTCGCGGGCGTCGTCGAGCGGTGGATCCCCGAGTGGAAGGCGGTGCGCAGCCGCCCTCAGCGCAACGCCGTCCACCGGCACACGGTCGACCGCCACCTCATCGAGACCGTCGTCGCCGCGAGCGGCATGGTGCGCGACGTCTCGAGGCCCGACCTGCTCATGCTCGCCGCGGTGCTCCACGACATCGGCAAGGTGCCCGGCGCGCAGGACCACTCCGCCACCGGTGCCGACCTGGCCGACGATGTGCTGCAGCGCATCGGCGTCGCCGAGGCCGACCGCCGCACCGTGGTCCGGCTCGTGCGCGAGCACCTGACCCTCGTCGAGCTGGCCACCCGCCGCGACCCCGAGGACCCGGCGACCATCGCCGCCCTCTCGGCCGCCGTCGACGGGTCGGCGACGACGCTCGACCTCCTTCGCGCCCTCACCGAGGCGGACGCGTCAGCAGCCGGCCCGAAGGCCTGGAGCGACTGGCGGGCCGGGCTCGTCCAGCGTCTCTACGAGGCCTGCCGGACGGCGCTCACCGCCCAGGCAGAGACGGAGGGACCCCTCGTCGTGGAACCGATCGAGACCTTGCAGCTCTCCGACGACGCGCTCGACCGGGTCGCGTCGGGAGAGCCCTACGTGACGGTGACCTCGCTCGGCGGGGCCCACCGCATCGACATCATCGACCGCGACCGCGCCGGCCTGTTCGCCGACACCGCGGGCCTGCTCGCCGCGCACGGCTTCGTCGTGCGCTCGGCCATCGTCCGAACCGTCGACGGTCTCGCCGTCAACGAGTGGTGGGTCGACTCGCCGGGTGGCGAGACGCCGCTGCCGACCGTCATCTCACGCGACCTGACCCGCGTCGCGAGCGGTGACCGCTCGCCGCTCGGCAAGCTGCAGCGGCGCCGGTCTGCCGGGGTCCGCAGCCCCGGGTCGGGGTCGGTCGACTCGACACGGGCGATGGTGATCAGCAGCGCGTCCGACACCGCCACCGTCATCGAGGTGCGAGCCACCGACCGGACGGGCCTGCTGCAGGACATCGGCATCACGCTCGCCAGGGCCTCCCTGTCGGTGCGGTCGGCGCACATCGCGACGTATGCCGGCCAGACGCTCGACACCTTCTACGTCACCGAGTTCGGTGGCGGGCAGCTCGCCCCGGCCCGGGCCGCGCAGGCGGTCGCGATGATCATCGACACCTGCGACGGCGCCTGACCGGCCCCACCAGCCGCCCGGTCGATGTATCTCGCGGTCACCCATGACCGCGAGATACATCGAACCGGGGGAGGGTGCGGGGTCAGTCGATGAGGTCCGCGTCGCGCAGGTGGACAAGGACGAGCCGGTCCACGGCCGACACTTGGTCGCCGTGGGCCGAGGTGACCCAGGTGATCTCGTCGATCTCGCGTGACGGGGCGAACGGCCCGGTGTGCGATGCCGTGTAGCAGGTCAGCCGCACGACGAGGCCGTCGGTGCGAGCGTCGGCGAGCGCCTCGAACGTGCCGACGTAGGCCGCCGTGCCAGGGTCGACGAGCACCGTGAGCTCCTCCTCGAGCTCGCGGACCAGCGTCTGGAGGTCGCTCTCGCCGGGCTCGCGCTTGCCGCCGGGAAGGTAGAACCGTTCGCGGCCGGCGTTCCGGGCCACGAGCAGGCGGCGCTGCTCCACGTGGATCCACGCGATCTTGTCGATGAGGTCAGCCACCTGCCCAACGTAACGTGGCGTCGCGGCCGCGGTGGGCGGCACACCCCCTCGGGTGCCCGGTGGGCGTCGGGTCGGACCTGTGCGCCGGAGCGGATAACCTTGCCGGGTGTTTGCATCCCTGTCTGACCGGCTGACCGCGACGTTCAAGAACCTTCGCGGCAAGGGCCGGCTCTCGGAGTCCGACGTCAACGCGACGATCCGCGACATCCGCCTCGCCCTGCTCGACGCCGACGTGGCGCTGCCCGTCGTCAAGCGGTTCACCGCCAGCGTGCGCGAGCGCGCGCTCGGCGCCGAGGTCAGCCAGGCGCTCAACCCCGCCCAGCAGGTCGTCAAGATCGTCCAGGAGGAGCTCGTCGGGATCCTCGGCGGGCAGACGCGCACGATCCGCTTCGCGAAGCAGCCGCCGACCGTCATCATGCTCGCCGGCCTCCAGGGCTCCGGAAAGACGACCTTCGCCGGCAAGCTCGGCAAGTGGCTCAAGGACCAGGGCCACACGCCCCTCCTCGTCGCGGCCGACCTGCAGCGCCCCAACGCCGTCACGCAGCTCGAGGTCGTCGGCGAGCGCGCCGGCATCCCCGTCTTCGCGCCCGAGCGCGGGAACATGGGCGGCCACGACGCCGTGCTCGAGTCGGGCGAGGGCACCCGCTCGTTCGGCGACCCGGTGTCGGTCTCGCGGATGGGCATCGAGCAGGCCCGCGCCAAGCAGTACGACGTCGTCATCGTCGACACCGCCGGACGCCTCGCCGTCGACGCCAACCTCATGCAGCAGGCGTCCGACATCCGCACGGCCATCCAGCCCGACGAGGTCCTCTTCGTCATCGACGCGATGATCGGCCAGGCCGCCGTCGAGACGGCCCAGGCGTTCCACGACGGCGTCGCCTTCACCGGTGTCGTGCTCTCCAAGCTCGACGGTGACGCCCGCGGTGGTGCCGCCCTCTCGGTCGCCGAGATCACCGGCGAGCCGATCATGTTCGCGTCGGTCGGTGAGAAGGTCACCGACTTCGAGGTGTTCCACCCCGACCGCATGGCCAGCCGCATCCTCGACATGGGTGACGTGCTCACCCTCATCGAGCAGGCCGAGAAGGCGTTCGACAAGCGCCAGGCCGACGAGATGGCGCGCAAGTTCCTCGCCGAGGAGGACTTCACCTTCGAGGACTTCCTCCAGCAGATGAACGCCATCAAGAAGATGGGCTCGCTCAAGTCGATGCTCAAGATGATGCCGGGCATGCAGGGGATGCGTGACCAGCTCGACGCCTTCGACGACCGCGAGTTCGACCGCGTCGAGGCGATGGTCCGCTCGATGACGCCCTTCGAGCGCACCCACCCCAAGCAGATCAACGGCTCGCGCCGCGCCCGCATCGCCAAGGGCTCCGGCGTGACCGTCACCGACGTCAACCAGCTGCTCGAGCGCTTCGGGCAGGCCCAGAAGATGATGAAGTCGATGGCCCGCGGTGGCGGCGGTGGCCTGCCGGGCATGCCCGGCATCCCGGGCTCGGGCAAGCGCGGCAAGCAGCAGCCGCAGCGCAAGAAGAGCAAGAGCGGCAACCCCGCCAAGCGCGCCGCCGAGGAGCGGGCCGCTGCCGAGAAGGCTGCCGCCGGCCGCGCCGCGTCCGCGGCGAGCGCCTTCGGTGCTCCCGGCTCCAACGGGCAGGGCGCCGACGCCGACCCGATGGCCGGGTTCGACCCGTCGAACCTGCCCAAGGGCTTCGAGAAGTTCCTCGGCAGGGGTTAGGCGGGACAACCAACTTGGAAAGGTGCTTGCGTGAGACTGACTGAGTTCCTCGGTGCCGAGCTGTCAACCGCGAGCTCGATCGTATGGGTCGACTCGAGCCCGGACGCCCTGCTCGATCCGCCGCTCGTACCCGATGGGGTGAGCGTCGTTGAGGTGGATGCGGCGTCGGCCGCAGACTTCGGCAAGGATGTCCTAGCGGTTCTACTGCTCGAGGTCGACGCCAGCGACGGCATACCACCGAGCGTGCAGACCCTTCTGAGTGGTCGACCTCCGGGCGCTCGAACCGTCCTCGTGACCCACTCCGGAATACGGGACCCCGCCGCTCTAGGCGATGCCTTGGCAAGCGCCCGGCAACGGGTCGTGCACGTGGCGCGCCTGAATCCGTCGTCCAGCGGCGCGTTGGAGGCAGCCCTGTCGGTAGAGACAGGCGGCGAAGGCGGCGAAGGCCAGACCTTGCGCGCGATCAACGCGACCAGACTCGCCGCGTCGCCCTTGTCCGAGATGCAGCGCCCAGACCCGGACCACGCAGAGCTACTTCGGCTGTCCGCCGCGCTGAAGGATGAGCGCCGGGCGGGCAAGAATGCCAGGTCGCGGGCAGAGGCTCTGGAGGCACGGCTGGCGCGCACCGAGGCCGACTTGCGCCGGGTCCGAGAATCCACAGCACTACAGTTCGGCCGGGCGATCTCGCGCGCGGTGCGTGAACCCCGCCGCGGTCTCCCTGCTCTACCGGTGGACCTCCTCCGAGCGCTCCTCGACCGTCGTCGCCGCAGGCTCCGTCCGCCGCACGATCCCGGGCTCGATCGTTCGACTGCGGCCGGAGGTGAGGCGCCGGTTACGGCGAGGCCCGAGCCCGCGGGTCGGCGTCGTCAGTTCGATTTAGCACTGCCCGACCTGACCCGAGTACCAGACGCGCCGACGCGTAGGCCGAATGCGCCGCGACGCCTGCACTTCAACGTCCCTTACTCCTTCTTCATCCCCCTGCGGCTTGAGCGCGACGGGCTGGCAGGATATGAGCCCGAGACCCTCGCCTGGTGGTTGGCGCTGTGTGACGTCGCCCCGCGCGGGGACGCGTGGGACGTCGGAGCCAACACCGGCCTCTTCGCCACGTTGGCCGCGGCCACGGGAACTAGGGACGTCGTCGCTTTCGAACCCACGCCGGAGCTTGCGTGGTGGGCGCGGCGCTCCGCCCGCGACAACGGCCTGAACTTTGTCACCGAGCAGATCGCGGCCTCCGACACAGATGGCACGGCGACATTCTTCCTGTCCGACTCCACCGACTCCTCGAGTTCACTTGCCGAGGGGTTTCGTCAGTCCAGCCACCGGATCGACGTCATCACCGAGCGGCTGGACGGGTATGCCGGGCGCACGGGTCGGTTCCCGTCCGTGCTAAAGATCGACACCGAGACGACCGAACCGGCCGTCCTACGTGGTGCTGAAACCTTGGTACGGGCCCATCGGCCATGGATTCTGGTGGAGGTTCTCGCCAACTGCGGGGTCGAGGAGCCGCTTGCTCAGATGGCCCGTGACTGGGGTTACCGATGGTTCCACCTGACCGACCAGGTCCCGCCCCCGGAACCGGCTGAGATAGCCGGCGACCCGACTTTCACGTACTTCATGTACTTGTTGGCGCCGGCCGAGCTCGACGAAGATTTGCTGGCTCGCGTTCGAGCTTGGCGGGCCGAACTCGCGACGTGCGGGCCCTTGACGCCCTAGCGGTGGCCGCTCTCGGGGCCGGTGCCCCGCATCGGGCCCCGAACCGGGCCCCGCATCGGACCCCGCCCCTATATTGCAGTTATGGTCGGCGCTGGCCACCCACCCAAGGGAAACTTCCTCGCCGGATCTGCCTCCGGTCTGCGTACTGCGACCGATCGCTGGTCCGCCCTTGTCGTGGGACTCTTCGCGGCAGCTGTCGTAACCGTGCACCTGTTCTTCCCCACCGTCATCGGGACGGCGGATACCGGCGATGGTCTCCGACTGCTGTGCCAGATCCAGGCGGGGGACCCCCGCTTCTACGAGGCGCGCACCTCCGCGGAGCGGTTTGTGACCATCAAGTACCAGCACATCCCGCCCAACCCCACGGCCTGCGGGGACTTCCGCGTGACCGAGCGCTACCCGAGTTCGGCACTCCTGGTGCTCGCTGGCGCTCAGCAGTTGACCGAGATGACAGGACGGTCCTACGCGTTGGACATGCGGTTCACCGGCTTCATATACCTCGTCCTCTATGGTTTGGTTGTCGGAGCGCTTGTACTTGTCCTTCCCGGACCGCGATGGGCACGAGTTCTGACGGCCGGCGCAGTCGGCCTGCTGGGGGCGGACGCGACATTCGTGCCGTACTTCATCTCTCCGTTCAGCGAACCGATGGAGTACGTGGCCCTCTTGGCGACATTTGCGACGATGCTGGCGCTCTGGCGCCGCCGCGTCGTGCGCAAAGGCCTCGTTGTCGGATCTGCGATGGTGTTTCTGAACCTGATCGGCTCGAAGGCTCAGGAGATCCCGCTCGGGACCGTGCTGGCGGGGGTGCTGCTCGCGGTCCGCTGCCCGCTGGGGCGCTGGAAGGGGACGTGCCTCGACCGGCTTCTTCCGGGTGTTGCGGCCCTGTGCGTGCTGGCGGGCGCCGGGACGGTCCTGAGCCTCCAGCCGAGGCTCTACAACGAGCAACTGCTTTACACCGACGTCTTCTACACCATCCTCAAGGACAGCACCAATGTCCCCGCTGACCTCGAGGAACTCGGACTGCCACAGGAGTTGGCCCGCTATGCGGGCAGGACCTACTTCGAGGTGAGGTCGGAGACCGCGACTGACCCGAGCTATCGCACGTTCGTCGAGCACATCTCGTTTGCCGACATCGCGCGCTTCTACGCCGGGCATCCGGACCGCCTCGGTTCCGTCAGCCGGGCGGCGATCGAGTTCGTCGTGAAGGCGCGGCACCCCTTGCCCAACACCACACGAGGCGACACAGCACGGCCGGAGGTGGTTTGCCGTATCTGTGTGATCCCGACGATTGGCTCCGCTATGACTCCTCTCGCCGTGGTGCTGTGGCCCGCATGGGAATTCACGATCTTGGCTGTGGGGGCACTGTTGACGCGACGGCGTTGGCACGATCTCGAGTGGCGTGCACTCGGCATGCTCCTGGTGACCACCGTGGCATTCGCGATCTTTCACACGGCGACAGCGATACTGGGCGACGGCTACGCGGAGTTGGGTAAGCACGTGTTTCCCGCGGTTGTGGACACATGGATGACCATTCCGCTTGTCGCCCTAGGAGTGTTCGGTCTTCGAGCGCGCTCGCACCGGGGATGACACGGTGAGGGACCGGACGCGACAATGACGCGCCTCAGGGGACCCGCAGCTGCGGACTGTCCGCCCACAGCGGACCGTCGCCGAGGCCGCCTACCTCAGCGGTTCACTTCATCTGCGAACATACGTGACCCAGCGGCGAACGTCTTCCAGGAGTAGTTATGCCTCCGTTCGAGATGCCGCCCGCTCCCGAGCCGAGCGACGACGAGGTGCTCGACGCCTACTCGCACGCTGTGAGCACCGTGACGCGGCGACTGGCCCCGGTCGTCGCCAGCCTGCGCGTCCGCAGGCCCGTGCGCGGCGGCACCGTCGAGGGCGGCGGCTCGGCCGTCGTGCTCACCGAGGACGGTCTGCTCGTGACCAACGCCCACGTCGTCGACGGCGTCGACCGCGGCACCGCGCACTTCGGCGACGGCACCTCGGTGCGTGTCCACGTCGTCGGTGCGGACCACCTGTCGGACCTCGCCGTCGTCCGCGCCGAGAGCCCGCTCCCGCCCCCGCCGGAGTACGGGGACGCGGACCGGCTGGCGGTCGGGCACGTCGTCGTCGCCATCGGCAGCCCCCTCGGGCTGGAGGGCAGCGTGACGGCCGGGGTCGTCAGCGCCCTCGGGCGGTCGCTGCCGACGAGGTCGGGCGCGGCGTCGCGCCTCGTCGAGGACGTCATCCAGACGGACGCGGCGCTCAACCCCGGCAACTCCGGAGGTGCCCTGGCCGACTCACGCGCCCGTGTCGTCGGGGTCAACACGGCTGTCGCCGGCGTCGGGCTCGGCCTCGCGGTGCCGATCAACGCCACGACCCGGAGGATCATCGAGACCCTCGTCGAGGACGGCCACGTGCGACGTGCCTACCTCGGTCTCGTCACGGCCCCCGTCCCCGTGTCCGACGAGCTCGCCGCGCGGCTGGGTCGGCGCACGGCGCTGCGGATCGCCCAGGTCGTGCCCGGCAGCCCCGCGGACCGGGCCGGTCTCATGCGAGGCGACGTCGTCGTGGCCGCGGACGGCCGGCCCCTCTTCGACGCGCAGTCGCTGCAGCGCATCCTGCTCGACGAGGCGATCGACCGCTCGATGGAGATCACCGTGCTCAGGGGAGCTGCCCTCGTGGATGTCGTGGCCGTTCCCCGCCTGCTGCGCGGCTGAAGCAGCGGCGACCACCCGCGACACGACATCGATGCGGCGCGGCGGTGCGCACTGAGGCGCTGTCCGGACGCGCACGACGGCATACGCTCGGGGCGTGGTCACCACCGACGGCCGGTCGCGGGTGCGGCTGCCCGGCGGCCGCCGGCTCGACGTGTGGCAGGGCGGCGACCCCGGCGGCTGCCCGGTCCTCTTCTTCCACGGCACCCCTGGCGGGCGCCTGCAGGCCGCGCTCGGTGACGGCGCGGCCCGGCGGGCGGGGGTGCGGCTCGTCGCCTTCTCACGCCCGGGCTACGGCGGGTCCACCGACGCGCCGACGACCCTCGGCACCGTCGCCGACGACGCCTCGCACTTCATGGGCGACCTCGGTGTCAGGCGGTATGCCGTGCTCGGCGTCTCCGGGGGAGGGCCGTACGCGCTGGCGACGGCAGCGAGGCACGCCGACCGGGTGACCGGCGTCGGAGTCGTCGCCGGCATCGGCCCGGTGCTCGAGCTCGATCCCGACGCGGCCGCCGAGCCCGCCGTGCAGGCGGCGCTCGCCGGCGACGCGGAGCTCGCGGTGGGGCTGCAGGACGCGGCCGCCACCCGAGCCGAACCGCCCGGGAGCCCGACCTCCGCGCACCGACCCCGACTCAGGGTCGGCGCGTTCGTCTCGCCCGAGGTGCTTGAGCCGTGGACGGCCACCGGGCGACCCGGCACACCGTCCTACCGCGGCGCCTCGCGCGATGCCCTCGCGTTCAGCGCCGGCTGGGACCTCGAGCCCGCAGCCGTCCGGGCCCCGGTCACGCTCTGGTACGGCGACCACGACCGCGTCGTCGGACTCGAGCACGCCCGGTGGCTGCACGCCCACCTGCCGACCTCGCGGCTCGTGGTGCACGAGGGAGCCGGACACCACGCGACGCTCATGGCGCACTGGGCCGACGTCCTCACCGACCTCGCGGGCGCCTCCGGCTAGGGTCGGGGCCATGAGTGCACCGGTGCTCCGCGTCCGTGGCCGCGTGCTGGTCGGGCCCGACGACGTGGTCGACGAGCTGTGGGTCGTGGGCGGGCGGGTGACGTTCACACCGCCGACCGACCGGTCCGACGAGCAGACGCTCGAGGGCTGGGTGCTGCCGGGCCTCGTCGACGCGCACTGCCACGTCGGTCTCGGACCGCACGGTGAGGTGCCGCGCGACGAGGCGGAACGGCAGGCGGTCACCGACCGTGACCACGGCACGCTGCTCATCCGCGACGCGGGGCAACCGGGTGACACCCGCTGGGTCGACGAGCGCGACGACCTGCCGAAGATCATCCGCGCGGGCCGGCACATCGCGCGCACCCGCCGCTACATCCGCAACTACGCCCACGAGGTCGAGGAGGACGAGCTCGTCCGACACGTCCGGCTCGAGGCGCACCGCGGCGACGGCTGGGTCAAGCTCGTCGGCGACTGGATCGACCGCGACGTGGGCGACCTGGCGCCCAGCTGGTCGCGGCAGGCGGTCGCGGACGCCATCGCCGCCGCGCACGAGGAGGGTGTGCGCGTCACCGCGCACTGCTTCGGCGAGGAGTCCCTCCGCGACCTCGCCGCGGCGGGCATCGACTGCATCGAGCACGCGACCGGCCTGCGCGAGGACTCCATCGACACCTTCGCGGCCCAGGGCATCGCCATCGTGCCGACCCTCGTCAACATCGCCCAGTTCCCCGACCTCGCCGCCCCGGCCCAGGAGAAGTTCCCCGACTACCACCGCCACATGCTCGACCTCCACGAGCGGCGCTACGCGACCGTAGGGGCGGCCCACGAGGCCCGCGTCCCCATCTACGTCGGCACCGACGCCGGGGGCAGCCTGCCGCACGGGCTCGTCGCCCGGGAGATGCTCGAGCTGACGAAGGCCGGTCTCAGCAACGTCGAGGTCGTCTCCGCGGCGACGTGGGGTGCCCGCGACTGGCTCGGGCGCCCGGGCCTCGCCGAGGGGGAGGACGCCGACCTCGTCGTCTACGCGTCCGACCCGCGCGCCGACGTCACCACCGTCGCCGACCCCCTCGGTGTCGTCCTGCGAGGTCGCGTTGTCCGCTGACCACGACGCCCCGGAGCCCTTCACCGCGATGGGGGAGCGGGTCGAGGTGCGCCCGCCCACACCGGCCGACGCGACGGCATACGCGGACGCCGTGACGCGGTCGGAGCGCCGCCTCGCCGACTTCGCGATCCCCAACCCGCACAACCTGCCCGTCGTCCTCGAGAACCAGTCGCGGACCTACCGCACGTTCATGGTCCACGCCCTCGACCCCGAGGGCTCGCACGGGCTCGTCGGGCGCATCAACATCGCCAACGTGGTCGGCGGGTCGTTCCGCAGCGCGACCATCGGCTACGACTCCTACGACCCGTATGCCGGCCGCGGCCTCTTCGCCGAGGGCCTGCGCCTGACCGTCGAGCTCGCATTCGACGACGAGCCGCACGGCATGGGCCTGCACCGCATCGAGGCCAACATCCAGCCGGCCAACCACCGCTCGGCGGGGCTCGTGCGGTCGCTCGGCTTCGTCCACGAGGGCTTCTCGCGGGACTTCCTGCACCTGCCGGGCCCCGACGGCCGCCGCGACTGGCGCGACCACGAGCGCTTCACGATGCTCTCCACGGACTGGCCGGCCGTGCCCTACCGCGCCCAGGGCCACCGGCGCATCGCGTGCGTCGTCACCGGCGCACCGGGCTACGACGCCGGGTCGCGCGGCACGAGCGTCGGCGCTGCCGTGGCCGCCGAGCTCGGCATCCCGCTCTTCTCCTCGGCCGTGGTCGAGCGCCCGGCCGCGCTCTTCGAGCTGCTCCGCTCCTCGCCGATCGGCGGGGTCGTCGAGGTGCGCGCGAGCGCGCCGGAGCTGCGGATGGGCCTCGCGAGGGCCGGTTTCGACCCCTCCGCCGTGCCGCACCTCGACGCGGCGTTCGACCTGCCGCGGAGCGAGGTCGTGCGGCACGCGCTGGCCGTGCGGGCCGCGTACGCCTGAGCGGGACGCCCGTGGCCGTGTCCGGACCACCCCTCCACGTCTGGCAGAATGGAGGGCTGTACCCGTCCGGCCCCCTCTCGGCTGGACCGGACGCCTACACACCGAGCGTCGGCACCCCGGCTGATCCCAGCCGGTCTCGCCGCGCTCACTACTGGTTGAGGAGACCGCCACAGTGGCCGTCAAGATCCGTCTGAAGCGCATGGGCAAGATCCGTGCACCGTTCTACCGCGTCGTCGTCATGGACTCGCGCACCAAGCGCGATGGCCGGGCCATCGAGGAGATCGGCAAGTACCACCCCACCGAGCAGCCGTCGCTCATCGACATCGACATCGAGCGCGCGCACTACTGGCTGAGCCAGGGCGCCCAGCCCACCGAGGCCGTCGCCGCCCTGATCAAGCTCGTCGACGAGGGCAAGGTCGAGACCAAGGAGGCCAAGACCTCGAAGAAGGACCTCTACGAGGCTGCCGTCGCCGCCGCCGGTGGCAAGTCCGACGCGGGCTCCGAGGGTGCGACCACCCCGAAGAAGAAGGCTGCCAAGAAGGCCGAGCCCAAGGCTGACGAGAAGGCCGACGAGAAGGCTGCCGAGACCGCCGAGGCGCCTGCCGCCGAGGCGACCGACGCCGAGAAGAGCGAGTCCTGAGCATGCTCGAGGAGGCGCTCGAGCACCTCGTCAAGGGCATCGTCGACCACGACGAGGACGTCGTCGTGCGCCGCAAGGAGCTGCGTCGCGGTGAGCTGCTCGAGGTCCGGGTGCACCCCGACGACCTCGGCCGCGTCATCGGCCGCTCCGGCCGCACGGCGAGCGCGCTGCGCACCGTCGTGGGCGCCCTCGCGGGCAACAGCAACGTCAGGGTCGACATCGTCGACACCGACCGCGTGCGCTGAGCCACCGCCAGAACGCCAGCGCAGTGGGGCATCCCGGGTGACCGGGGTGCCCCACTGCCGTTTCCCACCGACCACGTATGCCGTCGCGCCTGCTCCGCCGCACTCCGCGGGCGCGCGCCCGGGCCGCCGCCAAACCTGAGAGGATTCGGGCCATGAACGTCGTCCTCGCCCGCATCGGCAAGCCGCACGGACTCCGGGGCGAGGTCACCGTGCAGCTGCACACCGACGACCCCGAGTCGCGTTTCGCACCGGGCACCGTCGTCGCGACCGAGGCCGAGCCGGGCTCGGGAGTGCCGACGGCCCTGACCGTCGCGTCGACCCGTGTGCACCGCGGCATCTGGCTGCTCACCTTCGAGGAGATCCCCGACCGCACCGGCGCCGAGGGGCTGCGGGGCACGAGGCTCGTGATGCCGGAGTCGGCGACCAAGGCCGACGACGACGAGGGCTACTACGAGGAGGACCTCGTCGGACTGGAGGTGCGTGACCCGTCGGGCGAGCAGGTCGGCACGGTCAGCGGCCTCGAGCTCGGCGCGGCCCAGGACCGCCTCGTCGTCACCCTCACCGACGGCGTGACGGCCTACGTCCCGTTCGTGAAGCGCATCGTGCCGACGGTGGCCGACGACCACGTCGTCGTCGACGCCCCGCCCGGCCTCTTCGACCTCTACCGCGAAGGTGCCGAGTGACCGGCTCGTCACCCGGCACGACTGAGCCCCGAGCGGCTTCGCGGCCCGCGATGCGCATCGACGTCGTCTCGATCTTTCCCGACTACCTCGCCGCGCTGGACCTGTCGCTCATCGGCAAGGCCCGTCAGGACGGCCTGCTCGACGTGCGCGTGCACGACCTGCGCGACCACACCCACGACAGGCACCGCACCGTCGACGACACCCCGTACGGCGGGGGAGCCGGCATGGTCATGAAGGCGCAGCCGTGGGCCGAGGCTCTCGACGACGTCGTCGCACAGGGAGATCCGAAGGCGAAGCCGCGGCTCGTCGTCCCCGGGCCCGGGGGGCAGCCCTTCACGCAGGCTCTCGCCCGGGAGCTGGCGCAGGAACCGTGGCTCGTCTTCGCCTGCGGCCGCTACGAAGGCATCGACGAGCGCGTCTACGAGCACGCCCGCGAGGACCTCGGCCTCGAGGTCTCGGTCGTCAGCCTCGGCGACTACGTGCTCAACGGCGGAGAGGTCGCGGTGCTCGCCATCGTCGAGGCCGTCGGCCGCCTCGTCCCGGGTGTCATCGGCAACGCCGAGTCCCTCGTCGAGGAGTCCCACGAGGACGGGCTGCTCGAGTACCCCATCTACACGAAGCCGCGCACGTGGAACGGGCGTGAGGTGCCCGAGGTGCTGCTGTCGGGCAACCACGGCGCCATCGCGGCCTGGCGGCACGAGCAGCGCCTGGCCCGCACGGCAGCGCGCCGCCCCGACCTGCTGCACGCCTCGCACGGGGACGGCGACATCGAGATCGCTGCCGCCACACCCGGCGACGTGCCCGAGCTGGCCGTGCTGATGCGCGCCTGCTGGGTGCAGGAGGCGATCGCCAACGACACCCTCGACATCCCCGCCCTGCACGAGAGCGTCGACGACGTCCGCGCCAGCCTCGACACGACGCGTACGTGGGTCGCGCGCCGGGCGGGCCGCCTCGTCGGCGCCGTGCGGACCTCGCAGCACGGCGACGACTGGCACATCGGCCGTCTCTGCGTCGTGCCCGACCTCCAGGGACGTGGGCTCGGCCGACGCCTCCTCGAGCACGCCGAGTCCACCGCGCCCGACGGCACACGCACGTTCTCGCTCCACACGGGCGCGAAGAGCACCGACAACCTGCGCTTCTACAAGAAGGCCGGCTACCGCGTCACCGACGCTGCCGCGCCGATCCCCGGCGCCGTCACCCTGGTCAAGCGGCGCCGCTGAGGTCGGACGCGCGTGCCGCTCAGGCCGCGAGGCCCTCGCGCAGGTCGTCGGGCAGCAGCAGCCGACGCCGGATGAGGGCCGCCTGGACGCCCGCCGTGACCGCTTGCGTCGCCATGATCGCGAAGAGCACGAGCACCTGCGCGGTGGCCGCCTGGACCGCGCTCCCGCCGCCGAGCATGACGCCGATGAACGCGCCCGGCAGCGTCACCACCCCTGACGTGCGCACCTGGTCCAGGCTCGGCAGGATGCCCTCGGGGACCCGACGTGCGATGACCTCGTCGATGGCCTGTCCCGACGTGAGGCCGAGCGAGAGTGCCGCCTCGTACTGGCCCCGCTCGTCCCGCAGGGCCGCGAACGTGCGCCGGCCGACCAGCGTGTGCACCGTCATCGTGTTGCCGATGACGATCCCTGCGACGGGGATGAGGGCGATGCCCGCGAGGGGCACCGCGCCCGTCGCGAGGACGATGCCGACGACGGGCACGACCCCGCACGCCATGGCGGCCGCGGCCCACGGCCAGGCGCCGGGAGCCCCGACGCGCCGCGTCGTCGTGACCACAGCCATGGCGAACATGACGGCCACGGCGAGGAAGGAGAGCCACAGCGACCCCACGACGGCGGTGATGACGAGCGCGACGAGGGTCAGCTGCACGACGGCGCGACCACCGGCCAGCACGGCCTGGCGGTCCAGGTCGATCCGACCGAGCCGGTCGGCCACGACGGTCACCGCCAGGAGGATGACGAGGCAGATGACCACGGGCCAGCCGGGGGAGACGTCCACGGGCCCACGCTAGGTGCTGAGGGAGCGGGACGTCGGGCGTGAGCGGGTCGCCGGCTCGATTTCAGGTATGCGGCGTGCTCTGGCAGACTTGCTCCTTGCGTCCGGCACACGACGGCCCCTGCCACAGGGGGAGTCGGCCACCAGCACCACCCGGGTGGCCACGCGGCCCGACGGACGCAACACCCACATTGTGACGAGGTGGCCTGTGGCACCTGAGAAAGCGAAGCATCATGCACACGTTTGACGAGATCAACGCCGCATCGCTGCGCTCGGACGTTCCCGAGTTCCGCGCCGGCGACACCCTCAAGGTCCACGTCAAGGTCATCGAGGGCACGCGCTCGCGTGTCCAGGTGTTCCAGGGCATCGTCATCCGTCGCCACGGCGGCGGCATCGGCGAGACCTTCACGGTCCGCAAGATCTCCTTCGGCGTCGGCGTCGAGCGCACCTTCCCGCTCCACACCCCGGTCATCGACAAGATCGAGGTCGTGACCCGCGGTGACGTGCGTCGCGCGAAGCTCTACTACCTGCGTGGTCTGCGCGGCAAGGCTGCCAAGATCCGCGAGAAGCGCGACAGCATCCCGGCCAAGGCCGGCGCGAAGAGCTGACGACCTGCTGACGCAGACGTCCGTCTGACCACGCGAGGCGCGGTGGACCCCGAGCGGGCCGTCCCGGACACGAGCTCCGAGGCGATCCCCGGCACGGGATCCGCCGCGCCTTCGTCGCGTCCCGGAAGGGACCGTGCCGGGGCGTATGCCGGGGCGTATGCCGCAGCCCGACGGCACCGCTGGCTGCTTGGCCCCGCGGTCCTGCTGCTCGCCGTCGTGGTCCTCCGGGCGTTCTTCGTGACGCCCTTCGGCATCCCGAGCGAGTCGATGCAGGACACCCTGCTCGTCGGCGACCGCCTCCTCGTGTCCCGCACGACGCCCTCCGACCAGCTCCAGCGGGGCGACATCGTCGTCTTCGACGCGTCCGAGGCGTTCAACCTGCGGGTGCCCCAGCGCGGCGTGCTCCAACGGCTCGTCGAGGCCGTCGAGAGCCTGGCCGGCAAGGGACAGCCGACCGACTACGTCAAGCGGGTCATCGGCCTGCCGGGCGACCACGTGCGCTGCTGTGCGCCCGACGGCCGCCTCGAGATCAACGGCGTCGCCGTCACCGAGCCGTACCTCGCGCCCGGTGCGCGACCGAGTGCCATCCCCTTCGACGTCACCGTCCCGCCCGACCGTTTCTGGATGATGGGCGACAACCGCGGGGCCTCCGCCGACTCGCGCGCGCACCTCGGTGAGCCGGGTGGCGGCATGGTGCCCGGCACCGACATCATCGGCAAGGTTTGGGTGCGATACTGGCCGCTCGATCGGCTCGGGTCGGTCGACCAAGGACAAATTGCCTCCGTCCCACGAAATGGTGAGTGATGTCGCAGTACACCGGACGCCCCGAGGACCCCACGCGCGGGCGACCTGTCGACGGCATCGACGAGAGGGACGACGTCGACGACCCCGATGAGGACTACGACGACGACGAGCCCCGCGGCTTCCTCGGCACCGTCCTGGCCGGGGTCAAGGAGCTGCTCATCGTCGTCGTCCTCGCGATGGCGCTCTCCTTCGTCGTCAAGACGTGGCTCTTCCAGGCGTTCTACATCCCGTCCGGGTCGATGGAGAACACCCTCGTCAAGGACGACCGTGTCATCGTCAGCAAGCTGACGCCCGGCCCCTTCGACCTCAAGCGTGGCGACGTGGTCGTGTTCGAGGACCCGGGCGCCCCGACCCCGTGGCTCGGCAGCCTAGGCGAGCAGCGCAGCGACGTCGGCGGCCCGTTCCACGACGCCCTCGTCTTCGTCGGCCTGCTGCCGGAGGACGCGGAGAACCACCTCATCAAGCGCGTCATCGGCCTGCCGGGCGACCGTGTGCAGGCCGACGGCGACACCGGCAAGCTCAAGGTCAACGGCGTCGAGATCACCGAGCCCTACATCAAGCCGGGCGACTTCCCCAGCGAGGGCAAGAAGTTCGACATCACCGTGCCGGCCGGGCGCATCTGGGTCATGGGCGACCACCGCTCCGACTCGTCCGACAGCCGCTGGCACGACGACGGCACCGGTGCCCAGGGCTCCGTGCCGATGGACAAGCTCGTCGGGCGGGCGCTGTTCGTCGTGTGGCCCATCGACCACGTCACGTGGCTCGGTGTTCCCGAGCGCACCTTCGCCTCGGTGCCGGCCCCCAAGGCCGTGGGCAACGCCCCCCTGAACAAGCCCACCACCAAGGCGACGGTCAAGCCGAAGCCGAGCGGCAAGCCGACCGCGTCGGCGACGAAGGTCGCGGCCGGCTGACGGACGCGAACAGCACCATGGCACCCCCCGCACCCTCCAAGAAGCCGTCCCTGCGGGTCGAGCGCGCCCTGCAGCGTTCCGGCCACCGGCTCCTCGCCGGCATGGACGAGGTGGGCCGCGGCGCGCTGGCCGGTCCCGTCAGCGTCGGCGTCGTCGTCATCGACGAGACGGTGCGGTCGGCCCCCGTGGGCGTCAAGGACTCGAAGCTGCTCACCGAGAAGGCGCGGCACGGTCTGGTGCCGCGCATCCGGCGCTGGGCGGTGGCCCACGGCGTCGGGCACGCGAGCAACGACGAGATCGACGAGATCGGCATCATGGCCGCACTCCGGCTCGCCGGGCTGCGCGCCCTCGACGGGCTCGGCGTCGTTCCCGACCTCGTCATCCTCGACGGCAACCACGACTGGCTCACGGCGCCCACCGAGGTCGGCCTGCTCGCCTTCGCCGACGACGCCGGCCCGGCCACGCCACCCGTCACCACGATGGTCAAGGCCGACATGAAGTGCTCGTCGGTCGCGGCCGCGAGCGTGCTCGCGAAGGTGGAGCGCGACACCCTCATGGTCGCGCTGGGCGAGCAGCACGCGGCATACGGCTGGGGGCTCAACAAGGGCTACTCCGCCCCCGAGCACCTCGAGGCCCTCGCGCGTCTCGGGCCCTGCGATCTGCACCGGCGGTCGTGGCGCCTGCCCGGCGTCTACGCCGAGACGCCGGTCGAGGTGTTGAATGAGGTCACGGAGACGTTCGCTCCGGTGGCCATCACGGCAGAGCAGACAGGGACGGCGATCAGGTGAGTTCGGAAGATCTCGAGAAGTACGAGACCGAGATGGAGCTCCAGCTCTACAAGGAGTACCGCGACGTCGTCGGCCTCTTCACCCACGTCGTCGAGACCGAGCGCCGGTTCTACCTCGCGAACTCCGTCGACGTGAAGGTGCGCAGCGACGGCGGCGAGGTCTTCTTCGACGTCACGATGGCCGACGCCTGGGTCTGGGACATCTACCGGCCGGCGCGTTTCGTCAAGAACGTGCGCGTCGTGACGTTCAAGGACGTCAACGTCGAGGAGCTGCCCAAGCCGGACATCAAGCTGCCCGAGAACGGCGACTTCACCTGAACCTGCGCTGATCGGCGCGACTTCGTCCACACCCCCTCGCCGACCACGTATGCCGTCCACAGCCTCTCGCTGACCCCTGTCGTGCCCGACGGGGTGCCGGGAGGGTGGCCGGTATGGACCTCTCCACCCGCGCCCTCGGCGACTACGGCGAACGCCTCGCCTGCCGCTACCTGCTCGCCCACGGCCTGACCGTCCTCGACCGCAACTGGCGGTGCGTCCGGGGCGAGATCGACGTCGTCGCCCGCGAGGGCCGCGACCTCGTCGTGTGTGAGGTGAAGACGCGCACGACCGAGGCGTTCGGCGCGCCGTTCGAGGCCGTGACCTGGCGCAAGCAACGACGGCTGCGCCGCCTTGCCGGTCTCTGGCGCGACGAGCACGCCGAGACCGTGCGCGGGCTCGACCTGCGCATCGACGTCATCTCGATCCTGCGGCCGCCCGCGGGTGCGGCGCAGCTGCAGCACCTGCGCGGGGTGTGCTGATGGGCGTGGGTCTGGGGCGCACCCGATCCGTCGGGCTGCGGGGCGTCACCGGGTTCGTCGTCGACGTCGAGGCGCACGTCACCACCGGCCTGCCCGGCTTCGCGATCAGCGGCCTCGGCGACTCGGCGGTCAAGCAGTCCTCCGACCGCATCAAGGCGGCCGCTGCGCTGATCGAGAAGATGGCCGTGAGCCAGCGCCGCGTCACCGTCAACCTGTCGCCGGCGGGGGAGCGCAAGGTCGGCACCGGCTTCGACCTCGGCATCTTCGTGGCCGTGGCGGCCGCGATGGACCTGCTGCCCGCCCGGGTGGTGCGCGACGTCGTCCACATCGGGGAGGTGGGGCTCGACGGCACGGTCCGCCCGGTCCCCGGCGTGCTGCCGCTCGTCCATGCTGCCGCGCTCGCCGGCGTGCGGCACGTCGTCGTCCCGGTCGCCAACGCGGGCGAGGCGCGGCTCGTGTCAGGCGTGCGGGTGCATCCCGTGGCCGAGGTCACCGAGCTGGTGCGGCGCTACGGCTGCCTCGCGAAGGGTGTTGCGGTGCAAGAGGTCCCGGTGCCTTCGGTCGCGGCGCCGGAGCCTGAGCCGGTGCGCGACCTCATCGAGGTCGTCGGCCAGGCCGAGGCCAAGCTGGCCCTCGAGATCGCCGCTGCCGGCGGCCACCACCTGCTCCTCGCCGGTCCACCGGGGGCCGGCAAGACGATGCTGGCCGAGCGGCTGCCCGGGCTGCTGCCGTCGCTCGACGAGAGTGAGTCGATGGAGGTCACCGCGATCCACTCCGTGCTCGGGGCTCTCGGTTCCGGCCACGATGCCCGCCTCATCACCCACCCGCCCTTCGTGGCACCGCACCACGGCGCCTCCCAGGCCGCCGTCATCGGCGGCGGCAGCGGCCGCATCCGACCGGGAGCCATCACGCAGGCGCACCGGGGAGTCCTCTTCCTCGACGAGACGCCCGAGTTCGACAAGAGCGTGCTCCAGTCGCTGCGCACGCCGCTCGAGCGAGGCCTCGTGTCGATCGCGAGAGCCCACGACTCGGTCGTCTTCCCGGCGCGGTTCCAGCTCGTGCTCGCCGCCAACCCGTGCCCCTGCGGCAAGGCGTGGGGCAAGGGACTCGACTGCACCTGCACCCCGCTGATGCGGCGCGCGTACTTCGGCAAGCTCAGCGGACCCCTCCTCGACCGCGTCGACCTGCAGGTGCACGTCCAGCCACCGGGGCTCTCGATGGCAGGTGGCACGCCGGGCGAGCCGTCCGCGGTGGTCGCCGCGCGGGTCGCCGCGGCTCGCGCCGCGCAGGGTGAGCGATGGCGCACCGTGCTCGAGCGCAGCCGCGGTGTCAACGCCGACGTTCCCGGCTCCGAGCTCCGGTCGCGACCGTGGCTCCTCCCCGCAGCGGCCACGGTGACGCTCGACCGGCTGCTCGACACCGGAGCGCTCAGCCTGCGCGGCTACGACCGCACCCTCCGGTGCGCCTGGACGATCGGCGACCTCATGGGCCGGCAGCGCCCCGGCCGCGAAGAGGTCGACGTCGCGCTGTCGCTGCGACACCGTTCGGAGGCCGCAGCATGAGGGCGCGTCGAGCGAGCGAGGTGTGCATGGAGCCTGACCGGCGCGCCCGTGCGGCGCTGTCGCGGGTCG
Organism: Terrabacter koreensis; assembly: GCF_054783315.1. Lineage (NCBI taxonomy): Bacteria > Bacillati > Actinomycetota > Actinomycetes > Micrococcales > Intrasporangiaceae > Terrabacter > Terrabacter koreensis. The sequence continues at coordinate 1,235,585 of NZ_BAAGQU010000004.1, forward strand.
TCGAGCCCGCCGACGGCGAGGTCCACAAGCTCGTCACCGAGCACGGCGCCGTCGAGGCGTTCGAGCAGGTGCGCTCAGGCGTGGGCACGCTCGCGAGATTCCGCGCGAGGCTCGCGGTGCTCGACACCGAGCGAGACCTCGACATCGCCGCGAAGGTGGGGGCGCGTCTCGTGGTGCCGGGTGACCCGGAGTGGCCCGAGCGTCTCGACACGATCCCGGTGCCGCCGTGGTGCCTGTGGGTCCGGGGCCGGCTCGACCTCGCCGAGACGGTCGAGCGGTCCGTGGCGGTCGTGGGGTCGCGCACGGCCACGACGTACGGCGAGCAGCTCGCCACCGAGCTGTCCGCGGGGCTCGCCCGCCGGGGCTGGACCGTCGTCAGCGGCGCAGCCTTCGGCATCGACGGAGCCGCCCACCGCGGGGCGCTCGCCGTCGACGGCGCAACTGTCGCGGTGCTCGCCGGCGGGGTTGAACGGCCCTACCCTTCCGGCCACGCCGCTCTCATCTCGCGGATCGCCGCCGACGGCCTCGTCATCGCGGAGGTGGCCCCCGGCTCGGCTCCGATGAAGTCGAGGTTCCTGGCCCGCAACCGGCTGATCGCCGGGCTGACCCGCGGCACCATCGTCGTCGAGGCCGACCTCCGGTCCGGGTCGCGCAACACGGTCACCCACGCCGTCGCGGCCTGCCGGCCCGTGGGGGCCGTCCCGGGCCCGGTCACCTCGATGATGTCGGCGGGCTGCCACGAGGAGCTGCGCAACGGCCGGGCGGTCCTCGTCACGTCGGTCGACGAGGTGATCGACCTCGTCGGTGACCTGGGTGACGATGCGGTCGAGCCGGGCCGCGGCCCGGTCCGCCCCGGCGACGACCTCCCACCGGTCGACGCGGCGGTGCTCGAGGCGGTGCCGTTCCGCTCGGCCGTCCCGCTCGACGACATCGTGCGGTCGGCCGCCCATGCGACCCTCACGGTGCGTGCGGCACTCGGCCGCCTCGAGCAGCTCGGGCTGGTCACCGAGTCAGCGGGCACCTGGCGCAAGCGCCCGCAACGCACACCCCGAGCCGGCTGACGCCCACCCTCGATCGAAAGAACACTCCGGCCCCAGGTGGGGACGGAGTGTTCTCTCGATCGACGGACTCCATGATCGAGAAAGCGATCCGTCCGATCGGCGGATCCGGACGGATCGCCTTCTCGACGAGGCGTTCGCAGAGATCGAGAGGGCCCGCCGGGAGGGGGCTGCCGCGGGTGGCATGGGCCTGTCGGGATCTCGTCGCTTGCCTTGGGCGCTGGCTTTTGTCATGGTGCGGGAGTGACGGATGTGGCGGACAGCGAGACCGGCGCCGGGCCTGACGTGCTCGAGCGCCATTCGGAGCTGTTGCACGCCTACTCGCGACACCTCGGCGCCGAACGCGGTCGCTCCGTCCACACGCGCCGCGCCTACCTCGGCGACGTGCGCCACCTGCTCACCTTCGCGGCCGAGCGGGGCATCGACGAGGTCGCGGACCTGCGCATCGGCGACCTGCGTTCCTGGCTGGGAGTGCAGGCCGACGCGGGAGCAGCCCGGGCCACCATCGCCCGGCGCGCGGCCTCGGCTCGCACCTTCCTCAGGTGGGCGGAGCACACCGGCCGCATCCCGAGCGACCCGTCCCTGCGGCTCGTCGCTCCGAAGCGGCGCGCCTCGCTGCCCGGCGTGCTCCGGCAGACCGAGGCCACCGAGCTGCTCGACCTCGCCGCGACCCGAGCCGACGACGACGACCCCATTCACGTGCGTGACCGTGCCGTGCTCGAGCTGCTCTACGCCAGCGGCATCCGGGTCGGCGAGCTCGCAGCGCTCGACATCGACGACCTCGACCTGTCGCAGGGTGTCGTGCGCGTGATGGGCAAGGGCGCGAAGGAGCGCATCGTCCCCTTCGGCGCGCCGGCCGGCCGTGCGATCGAGGCGTGGCTCGCGGTCCGCTCGAAGCTGGTCGGCGAGCATTCTGGCCCGGCGCTCTTCCTGGGTCGGCGGGGTCGTCGCGTCGACGCTCGTCAGGTGCGTGCCGCGGTGCACGAGCTGCTATCGCACCTGCCCGACGCGCCCGATCTCGGGCCTCACGGCCTGCGCCACAGCGCCGCGACCCACCTCCTCGAGGGCGGGGCCGACCTGCGCATGGTCCAGGAGATTCTCGGCCACGCGAGCCTCGCCACGACCCAGATCTACACCCACGTCTCGGTCGACCGGCTGCGGCGCAGCTACGAGCAGGCCCACCCGCGCGCCTGAGCCGTCGCGCCGGCGGCCTGGTGGTCGGTGCGACGGTGCCGGCACGCGGACCGACGGTCGTCCGCGAGTAGGCGGACGCGCGCGCCGCGCCGTCGCGGGAGGTGTCAGAGCGGCAGGAGGACGACCCGCGCCCGCCCCACGAAGGCGAGCGGGTCGAGGTAGGTCTCGCCACGGCGGACGCCCCAGTGCAGGCACACGTCAGGTGCGCAGTGGCCCGGCGTCGAGGTGAGGACGCCGACGACCTGGCCGCGTGCCACGCGCGCGCCGACGGCGACGGCGCCGTCCACCGGCTCGAACGTGCTCCGCAGTCCTCCGTCATGCGCGACGACGAGCACGCCGCGACCCGCGAGCGACCCGGCGAAGGTCACGGTGCCGGCGGCAGGCGCGTGGACCGACTGCCCCGACACCGCTGCCACGTCGACTCCTCGATGGCCCGGCAACCACGGCTGGTCGGGCGGGTCGAACCGGCGCTCCACCGACGGCGTCGGCTCGAGCGGCCAGGCCCAGCGCGAGGCAGCCAGGGGAGCGGTCGGCGACGCAGCGGTCGCAGCCGAACGCGCGAGCTGCCCGACCACCAGGGCCGGCACCGCTGTTGCCCTCGCCGTGATGACCGTGGTCGCTGCCGCCGCTCGAGGCGTCGCCGCCGTCACCTCAGCCGTGCTGGAAGCGGTGACGGTCGTGGTGGCCGTCACCGAGGCCGCAGCGACCACCGCCGTGAGCAGGAGCGAGCCGATCGTCATGAAACCCATGCTGCGGTCCGCAGGCGTCACCGCTGCCGTGGCACCCCACCGTTGTGGACGAGCCCCCCATTCGGCGAGGGGCTGTGGACATCGGTGCCCGAGCAGCTGCCAGGCGTCCGCTCAGGACCTCCCGGCAGCGGCCAGCCGGCGACTCGCCTCGAGCAGCACGTCGTCCTTCTTGCAGAAGGCGAACCTGATGAGCGTGCGAGCCGCGTCCTGGTCGTCGTGGAAGACCGACACCGGGACACCGACCACGCCGGCGATCTCGGGCAGGCGCCGCGCGAACTCGAGCCCGTCGACGGCGCCCAGGGGCGCGGCGTCCGCGATGACGAAGTAGGTGCCGGCCGGGCGGGAGACCTCGAGTCCGGATGCCTCCAGCGCCGAGCACAGCAGGTCGCGCTTGGCCTGGAGCGAGTCGCGCAGGCCGGCATACACGGTGTCGCCGAGTCCGAGGGCCAACGCCACGGCAGGCTGGAACGGCCCGGACGCGACGTAGGTGAGGAACTGCTTGACGGTGCGTGCAGCAGCGACGGCTTCGGCCGGGCCCGAGAGCCAGCCGACCTTCCAGCCGGTCGCCGAGAAGGTCTTGCCCGCCGAGGAGACGGTGATGGTGCGGTCGAACATGCCGGGCAGCGTGGCGACCGGCACGTGCTCCGCGTCGTCGAAGACGAGGTGCTCGTAGACCTCGTCGGTGACCACCCAGGCGTCGTGCTGTCGCGCCAGCGCCGCGACGAGCTCGAGCTCGTCGCGCGTGAAGACCTTGCCGGTCGGGTTGTGCGGCGTGTTGAGCAGCACGAGCCGCGTGCGCGACGAGAAGGCTGCCCGCAGCGACGCCTCGTCGACGGAGAAGTCGGGGAACCGGAGCACGGACGTACGGCGGGTGGCGCCGGCCAGGGCGATCGTCGCGGCATACGAGTCGTAGTAGGGCTCGAAGGTGACCACCTCGTCGCCCGGCTCGCACAGCGCCAGCACGACCGCGGCGATCGCCTCGGTGGCTCCGGCGGTCACGAGCACCTGCGACGTCGGGTCGAGCGCGAGGCCGTAGAAGCGCTGCTGGTGGGCGGCGATCGCGGCGAGCAGCTCGGGGACGCCGGGGCCGGGCGGGTACTGGTTGCGCCCACCGTCGATCGCGGCCTTCGCGGCCGCGAGCATCTCGGCCGGCCCGTCGGTGTCGGGGAAGCCCTGCCCGAGGTTGATGCTGCCCGTCTGCGCCGCGAGCGCCGACATCTCGGCGAAGATCGTCGTCCCGAAGGGCTGCATGCGTTGGATGAGCGGCGAGGCCATGGCCCGAGAGTAGCCACGTGCGGGGGAGCGCGTCGGCGGGTGGTGGCGCGACACGAGAGCCCCCGCCCGGAAGGGGCGGGGGCTCTCGTGGGTTCGCGGGGTGCTGTGGAGGGGGCCGTGCCGCGAACCAGCAGCACCCACCCGGTCAGGGGTCTCGGTGGGGGCTGCACCCCCACCATCGTGGGCGCCGCCGAAGTGTTACAGCTTGTCCGCAATTGGGTAGGCGAGCTCGTCCCCGCCCCCACTGGGCCCTGCTTGCGTATGCCGTCCGGCGGGCTCGGCTGCCCGCGCTCAGGCCGGCGCGCGGTCGCCCAGACCGCACGCGGTGATGCGGTAGAGGGTGTAGTCGCCGTCGGTCCGCACCTTCTCGACGCCGTCGTTGGCGTCGAGGTCGTCGAGGCCGGAGCTGCGCTCGGGACGGTCGAGCCAGTAGACGTGCTTCGAGCCGATCGCCCAGCGGATGTCGTGGCGCGCCAGGGCCTCGCACACCTCGGGGCGTCCGGAGAGGTTGTCGAAGCCGGTGCCGATGAGGATCTCGTCGCCCGTCGTCGGGATGGGGATCGAGCGGTAGAGGGTGTTGGTGCCGAAGAGGGCCCACATGAGCGGCGTGCCGTTCTCGGGCCGTCCGACGACACCCTGCCCCGCGGGGATGAGCGCGTTGAGGCGACGCAGCGAGTCCTGTCCGTCGTAGCCGAGGATGACGCGGTCGGGTGAGCCGGGCTGGAAGAAGCCGTTGAGCATGCGGTGGCGGGTGGCCGCGTTGAGACCGAGCGTGAGCACCGGCAGGACGAGCAGGGCCACGAGCGCCGTGGCGACGGGCCGGGCCTCGAGTCGGGCCCCGACGCGCGGTGCACGGCGCAGCACCTCGCGCAGGGCCGGCGCCGCGGCTGCGACCAGCACGACACCCGGGACCGCTGCCAGCGCGGCCAGGCGCACCTTGTCGTTGTACCAGTAGCCCGTGACGAGCGCCGTCCAGGAGGCGCTCGACGACGCGGCCATGACGTAGAGGGCCACGCACGCCAGCCACATCGCGACGACGGGGACCGCCGCACGGGCCCGCACGGCGATCCAGCCGATGCCGAGCGCGACGAGGACGACAAGGCCCCAGAGCACGCTGGAGATCTGCAGCCGTCCGCCGACGACCTCGACGAGGGCGGTCCAGACGGAGACGCGGTCGTTCCACTCGTAGGACTGGGTCGAGGCGAGCCGCGCCGACACCACCGGCGCGGCGACCAGCCCCGCGACGCCGACGACGGCGACCACGGCGAGGTCGCGCGCCACCGCGGGCCACGACAGGTGGTGCAGCAGCCCGGCGCGCAGGCGCGCGGCGACGAACCAGACGAGCGCGAAGAGCACGAGCGCGACGAGGGCGTTCGGCTGGATGAGTGCGAGGCCGGGGAGCGCGGCGACGAAGCCGAGCCACTGCCCGATGCGCCTGGACCGAGCGGCCTGCAGCATCAGCGCGAGCGCGCCCGGGGTGAGCGCGGTCGCCATGAGGTTGGGCCAGAGCACGCCCCACCCCAGGAGGGTCGTGGGGAAGGCGATGAAGGCCGCGGAGGCGAACCCGGCGGCATACGTCACGAGGCGCGAGGTGCCGAGCGCGTGGCGCACGAGGGCGACGCAGCCGACGGGCCACACGACCGCGGCGAGCACCACGGTCGCGACGTTGGTGCCCGGCAGCACGTCGGCGACGCCCGGCAGCAGGCTGGTCGCGATCCACGCGTGGAAACCGTTGGGGTAGAAGGTGGGGTTGACGATCGAGAAGTTGCCGGTCTCGAGGAACGTGCGGATGCGGTCGAGGTGGTAGACGGCGTCGGGGCTGTCGACGAGCTCGTCGGGACGGCCGATCGACGGCAGGATCGTCGCGAGCGCCAGCACGACACCGATGCCGATCGCGATGACGGCGTCGGGGCGGGGTCGACCGAGGAAGCGCCGCGCCGTGCCGAGGTCGGGGTCGTGGCGGCCGAAGAGCCGCATGCCGAGCAGTGCGACACCCACCGCCGCGAGCGTCACGACGGCGAGGGGGAGCAGCCCCCAGCGGACGCCGGCACGCTGCGCGACGGTCGCGAAGGCGGCGATGAGACCGGTCGACACGGCCGGCGAGACGGCCAGCGCCTCGAGCCCGCGAGCGCCCAGGGCGCGCACCAGCAGCCAGCCCGGGAGCAGCAGCACGACCGAGAGGACGACGAAGGCCGGGATCATCGCCAGCCAGTCCACCATGCGGGCCATTCTGTCTGGTCGCTCCGATTTCTCCACCACCCGGGTCAGGCCGTACGATGGACGGCGGTCACGTGTGCTCGTCGCACGGGACCGAAATTCGCGCGTCTACTGCCGGTCTCTCCGACCGGGTCGCACCACGGCAGTCCCCGCCTCCGGGCGGGGCGGGGTGCGTCGGGCGCCAGGAGTGAGGCCGTATGCCGTACGGCGATCGCGTGCCCGCACGTGACCGACTCGCGGTGACCGGTCCACGCACAACTGACAACAACGACACAAGGGAGAACACGGCATGGCCGTCGTCACCATGCGCCAGCTCCTCGAGAGCGGCGTCCACTTCGGGCACCAGACCCGTCGCTGGAACCCGAAGATGAAGCGCTTCATCATGACCGAGCGCAACGGCATCTACATCATCGACCTCCAGCAGTCGCTGACGTACATCAACAACGCCTACGAGTTCGTCAAGGAGACCGTCGCCCACGGCGGCACCATCCTCTTCGTCGGCACGAAGAAGCAGGCCCAGGAGCCCATCGCCGAGCAGGCGACGCGCGTCGGCATGCCGTATGTCAACCACCGCTGGCTCGGTGGCATGCTCACCAACTTCCAGACGATCTCCAAGCGCCTCACGCGCCTCAAGGAGCTCGAGGAGCTGAACTTCGACGACGTGGCCGGCTCGGGCTACACGAAGAAGGAGCTGCTCATCCTCAAGCGCGAGAAGGACAAGCTCGAGAAGACCCTCGGCGGCATCCGCACGATGGCCAAGGTCCCCTCGGCCGTCTGGATCGTCGACACGAAAAAGGAGCACCTCGCGGTCGACGAGGCGCGCAAGCTCGGCCTGCCGGTCATTGCGATCCTCGACACGAACTGCGACCCCGACGAGGTCGACTACAAGATCCCCGGCAACGACGACGCGATCCGCTCCGTCACGCTGCTGACGCGGGTCATCGCCGACGCCGTCGCCGACGGCCTCGTCCAGCGCTCCTCCGGCAAGTCCGGTGGCGACGCGCAGGCCGAGGAGCCGCTGGCCGAGTGGGAGCGCGAGCTCTACGCCGAGGCTGCCGCCGCGACCGAGGCTCCGGCCGCCGAGGCCACCGAGGCCACCGAGGCCGTTGAGGCCACTGAGGCTCCGGCCGAGGCGCCCGCCGCCGAGGCCACCGAGGCCACCGAGGTTCCGGCCGAGGCTGCTGCCGAGAAGGCCTGAGTCCTTCTCTCCCAGCCACTTCGAGTCATCCACATCTGAGGAAAAGAGCGATACAGAGCATGGCGAACTACACCGCCGCTGACATCAAGGCGCTGCGTGAGCAGACCGGCGCCGGCATGATGGACGTCAAGAAGGCGCTCGACGAGGCCGACGGCGACCGCGCCAAGGCCATCGAGATCCTGCGCGTCAAGGGCCTCAAGGGCGTCACGAAGCGTGAGGGCCGCTCGGCCTCCAACGGCCTCGTGGCGGCTTCGGCCACCGACGGCGTCGGCACCCTGGTCGAGGTCAACTGCGAGACCGACTTCGTCGCGAAGGGCGAGAAGTTCATCGCCCTGGCCGACCAGGTCCTCGCGCAGGCCGTCGCGGCCGGCGCCACCGACGCCGACTCGCTCCTCAAGAGCACGCTCGACGACGGCAAGACCGTCCAGGAGCTCATCGACGAGGCCAACGCGACCATCGGCGAGAAGATCGAGGTCCGCCGCGTGGCGCGCCTCGAGGGCGACAAGGTCGTCTCCTACCTCCACAAGACGAGCCCCGACCTGCCCGCGCAGATCGGTGTCCTCGTGGCACTGGAGGGTGGCGACGAGTCCGTCGGCCGCGACGTCGCGATGCACATCGCGGCGTTCAGCCCGACCGTCCTCACGCGTGACGAGGTGCCGGCCGAGACGGTCGAGAACGAGCGTCGCGTCGCCGAGGCCACGGCCAAGGAGGAGGGCAAGCCCGAGGCTGCGCTCCCGAAGATCATCGAGGGTCGCGTCAACGGCTTCTTCAAGGAGAACGTCCTGCTCGAGCAGCCGTTCGCCAAGGAGCCCAAGAAGACGGTTGCCAAGGTGCTCGAGGAGGGCGGCGCCTCGGCGAAGTCCTTCGCGCGCTTCCGCGTCGGCCAGTGAGGTCCTGACCTCACCGACTCGCCGACTCCGCTGACTCGGCGCCACCGCGGGCCGCGCAGCACGACGACGTATGCCGGTCGCCCCAGTCGGGGCGGCCGGCATCGTCGTGTCTCGGGGGCCTTTCAGGCATCTCCACCGGAACACGTTCGACCAGAGGAGGACTCATGGGCATCGCGCCCCACGACACCGTCACGGCGGCCGGACCGCTGACCGTCGCCATCACCCGGCGGGTCGCACCGGAGGACGAGCTGCTCATGCTGGCGTGGGTGCACGCCGGCACCTCGATGGCCGAGCGCTTCGACGGGTTCCTCGGTGCGGGCTGGGTGCGCTCCGGCGTCGCCGACTGGCACATGCTCTACCGGTTCGCCTCGCGGGGGCACCTCGAGGCCTGGGAGCGTTCGCCCGAGCGCATCCGCTGGCTTCGCTCGGCCGCCGACCTCGTCGAGCACGGCAGGACCGAGTACCGCACCGGCATCGAGGGCTGGTTCGACGAGCCGGCGTCGCGCTCGGTGGAGGAGGCCGGTGGCGCGGTTCAGGCGGCGCCGCCGCGGTGGAAGCAGGCGAGCGTCATCTGGCTCGCCTTCTTCCCGACGAGCCTCGCCCTGACCTACCTGTTGATGCCCTTTGCCGACGGCTGGCCGCCGGCGCTGCGCGTGCTCGTGACGACCTTGGTCGCGACGCCGTGGATGACGTACGTCTTCCTGCCGTTCGTGACCCGCCTGTTCTCACGGTGGCTCAGCCCCGGCTGACCCGGCCGGACGCCCGATCGGGTTGCGGGACAGGGGTTTGTCTCGCACATCACAGGTGGCATGTCTGCTGGTTCACAGCGCTCCATATACCCATGGGGGTACCTTCGGAGCATGACCACCACCATGAGGTCACTCGTGGTTCTGGGAGCGGGCACGGCCGGCACCATGGTCGTGAACAAGCTGAGGCACCGCCTCCCCACCAGCGAGTGGCGCATCACCGTCGTCGACCGTGACGACCTCCACGACTACCAGCCGGGCTACCTTTTCCTGCCGTTCGGGCTCATCGAGCCGGAGCAGGTCCGCCGCAGCCGCCACACCCTCATCGCCGACGGCGTCGAGCTCGTGCTCGGTGACGTCGACCGCGTCGACCCGGAGGCTCGCCAGGCCGCTCTCGTCGACGGCCGCACCATCGGCTACGACGAGCTCGTCATCGCCTCCGGCACCTCGCCCCGACCCGACCAGACGCCGGGGATGCTGGGGCCCGAGTGGCACCGCAGCGTCGGCGAGTTCTACACCTACGAGGGCGCGTTGGCGCTGCGCAGGTCGCTGGCCGGCTTCACGGGGGGCCGTCTCGTCGTGCACGTCACCGAGCTGCCCATCAAGTGCCCCGTCGCCCCGCTCGAGTTCGCCTTCCTCGCCGACGACTTCCTGCGCCGCCGGGGCCTGCGCGACCGCACCGAGATCGTCTACGTCACCCCGCTCGACGGCGCCTTCACCAAGCCGGTGGCGAGCCGCGAGCTGGGGCACCTGCTGGCCGACAAGGGCATCACCCTCGAGACGGACTTCATGGTCGAGCGCATCGACCAGGACCGGCGCGCCCTCGTCTCCTACGACGAGCGCGAGGTGTCCTACGACCAGCTCGTCACCGTGCCGCTCAACATGGGCGCCGACTTCGTGGCCCGCTCGGGACTCGGCGACGAGCTGAACTACGTGCCGGTCGACAAGCACACGCTGCTCTCGAGCGAGCACCCCTCGATCTTCGTGCTCGGTGACGCGAGTGACATCCCGACGTCCAAGGCGGGGTCGGTCGCCCACTTCTCCGTCGAGGTCTTCGTCGACAACTTCGTCGAGCACGTCCAGGGCCGGCCGATGAAGCGCCGATTCGACGGGCACGCCAACTGCTTCGTCGAGTCGGGCGGCGGCAAGGCGATGCTGCTGGACTTCAACTACGACACCGAGCCGCTGACCGGCACCTTCCCGCTGCCGCACCTCGGCCCGATGCGGCTGCTCAAGGAGTCGCGTGCGAACCACCTCGGCAAGCTCGCGTTCCGTCACCTCTACTGGAACCTGCTGCTCCCCGGACGACCCCTCCGCCTGCCCGCGCAGATGTCCATGGCGGGGAAGGTCCCCGCCGCGTGAGCGCGTGAAAGGAGCGCCACCATGCCCATCACGACGATCGCCGGCCATGCCGTCGAGGTCAACGACGAGGGATTCCTCACCCGGCCCGAGCAGTGGTCGGAGGACCTCGGCCGCGAGCTCGGCCGGGTCATCGGGATAGAGCTGACCGACGAGCACTGGCGGCTCGTCCGGTTCCTCCGGGACGACTTCGCCCACCACGGCGAGACCGCCACGCTGCGCCGCGTCAGCACCCAGACCGGCACGCCCGTCAAGTCCCTCTTCGACCTCTTCCCGGGCAAGCCCGCCAAGAAGATGGCCTACGTCGCGGGACTTCCCAAGCCGAAGGGATGCGTGTGATGACCACCCAGACCGAAACCCAGACGCCCATCGTGCCGATGTTCGACGCCCCCGAGGCGCAGGGCCGCAAGCTCGCGATCATCTGCAGCAAGGGCAACCTCGACATGGCCTACCCGGGGCTGATCCTCGCGAACGCCGCCCTGGGCGAGGGCGTCGAGACCCACCTGTTCTTCACGTTCTGGGGCTTCGACATGATCAACCGGAAGACGTCGGGGCACCTGAAGTTCACGATGCTCGGCAACACCGCGACCCACCTGCCCCAGGGGCTCGGCGGCATCCCGGGCATGACCCACCTGGCGACGTCCCAGATGAAGAAGGCCATCGCCGACCTGGACGTGCCCGAGGTCCCGGACTTCCTCGACCAGATCGTGGCATCGGGTGGGCACCTGTGGGCGTGCCGGATGTCGGCGGACATGCAGCACCTCACCGAGGCCGACCTGCGGGACGACGTCGAGGGCATCATCTCGGCGTCCGACTTCATCGAGCTGACCGACGGGGCGCAGCTGCTCTTCATCTGAGGCACGAAGGCGCCGACGGGGCGCGAGCCGGCTGTGGCAGAGCGACCTTCACACGATCTCCACACGTCGCACCCGCGCCCTCCGGCTGCACGCTCCTAGAGTCGGAGGCATGAGCCAGGGGAACACGGAGCGCTGGTCGAACGCGCCCTCGCCGACGACGCTGCTCGTCGTGGAGGACGACCCGACCATCAACCAGGCCGTCACGGATCGCCTTGTCGCAGAAGGGTTCCGGGTCGTGCAGGCGTTCGACGGCCCCGGCGCCGTCGAGGCCTACGGCCAGCACGAGCCAGACCTCGTCGTCCTCGACCTCATGCTGCCAGGCTTCGACGGTCTCGAGGTGTGCCGCCGCATCCAAGCCGACCGCCCGGTGCCGGTGCTCATGCTCACGGCCCGCGCCGACGAGACCGACCTGCTCGTGGGTCTCGGCGTCGGAGCCGACGACTACGTCACCAAGCCGTTCCGCATGCGAGAGGTCGTCGCCCGCATCCGGGCCCTGCTGCGGCGGGTCGAACGCGCCCGCCTGCTCGCGGCCGAGCAGCCACCGGTCCTGTCCGTCGGCGACCTCGGCGTCGACCGTGGGTCGCGCCGCGTCTCGGTGCGGGGGGCCGAGGTGCACCTGACGCCGCTCGAGTTCGACCTGCTCCTCGCCCTCGCCGCCGAGCCCGGCGCCGTCCGTGGCCGGGACGAGCTGATGCGCGACGTGTGGGGCTGGGCCGACGCCGGCGGCACGCGCACCCTCGACAGCCACGTGAAGTCCCTGCGGGCCAAGATCGGCGCCGCCCGCGTGCGCACGGTCCACGGCGTCGGCTACGCCCTCGAGGCCGACCCAGCGGACTCCGACGGCACGACGCGCGCGGCGAGCGCGCACGCGGACGAGACCCCGTGAACACCGACCGCCCCCTCGATGCCATCCGCTCGATCAAGGTCAAGCTCGGTCTGCTCGTCGCGGTCAGCATCGTCGCGGCGATCCTCGTGTCCGAGATCGGCGACCGCGCCGAGGTGCCGATCTGGCTCACCGTCCCGGTGACCGTGGTCGCGGCCCTCGGGGTCACCCAGTGGCTGGCCCGCGGTATGACCTCGCCGTTGCGCGAGATGACGGCGGCCGCGTCACGGATGGCGACCGGCGACTACTCGCAACGGGTCACGGCCACCGCAACCGACGAGGTGGGCACGCTCTCGGCCGCCTTCAACACGATGGCCGCCGACCTCGCGGACGCCGACCGGCAGCGTCGGCAACTCGTCGCCACCGTCTCCCACGAGCTGCGGACCCCGCTCACGGCGCAGCAGGCGCTGCTCGAGAACCTCGTCGACGGCGTGGTCCGCCCCGACGACGCCGTGCTGCGCACTGCCCTCGCGCAGGCCGAGCGGCTCGGCGCGCTCGTCGGCGACCTGCTCGACCTCAGCCGGGTCGACGGCGGGCGGGTCCCGCTCGCCCTGGCCACGCTCGAGGTACGCGAGCTCGTCGAGACCGCCGTCGCCGAGGCGGGCGTCTCGCGTCGCGGCACCGTCCACGTCGTCGAGGTGCCCGAGGGCCTCACCGTCACGGCCGACGCCGCCCGCCTGCACCAGGTGCTCGCCAACCTGCTCGACAACGCCGACCGGCACAGCCCCACCGGGGGCACCGTCACCGTCAGCGCCGGACCGGAGGGCGACGACCGCTGGTGGCTGCTCGTCTCCGACGAGGGCGCCGGCATCGCACCGGAGCACGCCGAGCGCGTCTTCGACCGGTTCGGCTCCGGCGACGACGCCGGGGGTGGCACGGGCATCGGGCTCGCCATCGCCAGCTGGGTGTGCGAGCTGCACGGCGGCTCCATCGCGGCCCTGCCGACGCCGTCGGGGGAGCGCGGCGCCCGCATCCGCGCCGTCCTGCCCCGCACCCCGCGGCCCGCGACGATCCCGACCACGTATGCCGCCCCGTCCCTCGACGGGCCGAGCGCCACCACGAGCGCGCCGACGAGCGCCGCCGCGGACATCCCTACTGACATCCCCACCGACAGCCCTGCCGACATCCCTGCCGACAGCCCTGCCGAAAGCCCTGCCGAAAGCCCTGCCGGCAGCCCTGCCGACACCACACCGACCAGCAGCAAGGAGAGCGTCGTGCCCGTCCCGACTCCCGCCACAGCAGGATCGTCCCCACCCGTCCCTCCGGGCGGGCGGGCCGCAGCCGGCGGCCCCACGGCATACGGCTCCGTGCCGGTCGGCGCGCCGAAGCCGCTGCTCGACTCGATCTTCGGCGACCTTTGGCCCGAGACCGGCGTCGGCCCCCAGGTGAGGCTGCTGCTCACCTGCATCGGGGTGGGCGTCCTGGCCGCCGTGGTGCTGCCGTACCGCGACATGGGCGTGGCCCTGTTCCTCGTGCTCACGGTCGGCGGTGTCGTGCTCTGGCGCACCTCGCAGGAGCGACGCCGGCCGTGGACGGTCGCGACGTCGGCCGTCTGCGTCGGCCTCGCCTCGCTCGCGGTGCTGCGGTCGACCGAGTGGCTCCTGGTGCTCGCCGTCCTGCTCGGGATCCTCCTGGTGACCACGGCCCTGACCGGGGCCAGGGGGCTGCTCTCCATGGTCGCGGGCGCCGCCTCGTGGCCGCTCGCCGCCCTCCGCGGCCTGCCGCTGCTCGGTCGGAGCATCAGCGCCACCAGCCGCGTCGGCATCGTGTGGCCGATCGTGCGCACGGCGGCGATCTCGCTCGTCGCACTGGTCGTCTTCGGTGGCCTCTTCGCCTCGGGTGACGCGATCTTCGGCTCGTGGGCCAGCGCCCTCGTGCCCCAGCTCGCCTGGGACAGCTTGACGTTCCGGTTCTTCGTCGGCTTCGTCATGGGTGGCGCGCTGCTCGCCGCCGCCTACGTCGCGCTCAACCCGCCGAGGGTCCAGCGGGTCGCCCTGCCCGCCGGTCGCCCTGTCGCGCGCACCTTCGAGTGGGTCGTGCCGGTGGGACTCGTCGTCGCGCTCTTCGTCGCGTTCGTGGTGGCGCAGGCCGCCGCCCTCTTCGGCGGTCACGACTACGTGCAGCGCACGACGGGCCTGACGTACGCCGACTACGTGCACCAGGGCTTCGGGCAGCTGACGTTCGCCACGGTGCTCACGCTGCTGACGATTGCCATCGCCGCGCGCAAGGCGCCTCGTGCGACCGCCCGCGACCGTCTCGTCCTCCGCGTCGTGCTCGGCACGCTGTGCGCGCTGACGCTCGTCGTCGTCGGCTCCGCGCTGCATCGCATGGACCTCTACCAGCAGGCGTACGGCTTCACCGTCCTGCGCGTGCTGGTGGACGCCTTCGAGCTGTGGCTGGGTCTGCTCGTCGTGCTGGTGACGGTGGCCGGCATCCGGCTCCGTGGGTGGTGGCTGCCGCGTGCGGCCCTCATGTCGGCCGCCGTGTTCGTGCTCGTCGGCGGCATCCTCAACCCGGAGGCGTGGGTGGCCCGGCACAACATCGACCGGTATGTCGCGACGGGCAAGATCGACGCCGCGTACCTGCGCACGCTCGGCCCCGACGCGACCCCGACGATCGTCGCGGGCCTGCCACGCAACCTGTCCGCCTGCATCGTGCTGCCGTCGACGATCGAGGCCCGGGCGGCCCGGGAGGACCTGCTCTCGTGGAACCTCGGCCGCTCGCGGGAGGTGTCGGTGGCGCCGGCGCCGCTGACCCAGAGCGAGGCCGCGGCGTGTCCCGCCCTCATGGGGGCGGTCCCGACGCCCTGAGGCAGGATGGGCCGGGTGCGTCGTGACATCGCCGAGCTGTTCGAGCTCGACCCGGCCCTGACCCACCTCAACCACGGCGCGTTCGGCGCGGTGCCCCGCGCCGTGCGGGAGGCCCAGGACGCCGCCCGCGGCCGCATCGAGCGGGCTCCGATGCGCGCGTTCCGCGACGAGCTCCCCGAGCTGCTCGCGCACGCCCGCGCCACGGCGGCGGCCTTCCTGGGGCTGGGGCCCGAGTCCACCGCCCTGCTGCGCAACGTCACCGAGGCGGTCGGCGTCGTGCTCCAGGGGCTCGGCGTCGGGGCCGGCGACGACGTCGTCGTGAGCAACCACGGCTACCTCACCGCCGGATGGTCGGCCGAGGCCCGCGGTGCGACGCTGCGCACGGCGGAGTTCGCGGTCGAGGCCGACCCCGCCGAGGTGGCCGCAGCCTTCGCGGCGGCCGTCACCGACCGCACCCGGCTCGTCGTCGTGGACCAGATCACCTCGCCTACGGCGCTGCTGCTGCCCGTGGCCGAGGTCGCAGCGGCCGTCGCCCCGGTGCCGGTGCTCGTCGACGCCGCGCACGCGCCCGGGGCCCTCCCCGGTCTCGACGTCGAGGCCCTCGGGGTCGCCTTCTGGGCCGGCAACCTGCACAAGTGGGCCTACACGCCACGGGCCGCCGCCGCCCTGTGGGTGGCCGCCCAGCACCGCGTGAGCATGCGCCCGCTCGTCACGTCGTGGAGCCACGGCCTGCCCTACCCCGAGCGTTTCGACCTGCAGGGCACCGTCGACCACTCCGCGTGGGTCGCCGTCCCCGACGGCCTCGAGGCCTGGCGCGCCCTCGGTGGCTGGGAGCAGGTGGCCCGCAACGCCGACCTGCTCGTGCGCGGGGCCGACCACGTGCGCGCCGCGCTGGGCACCGAGAGCCCGCACGGCGGCATACCTGCTGCCCCCTGCCTGCGCCTCGTCGCGCTGCCGGAGGGCGTGGCCACGACGACGGAGTCGGCCGAGGCGCTGTGGCAGCACCTGCACGCCGCCGGCCTCGTCGTGCCGCCGGTCGCCTTCGGCGGACGCGGCTACCTGCGCCTCGCGGCGGCGCCGTACAACGACGAGGACGACTACGCACGGCTCGCCGCGGCGCTGCCGCAGGTGCTGGCCCGGGCGGCCCGCCACTGAACGCTCGCCCGCAGGCGGCGTCCCCGTCGGCCCTCGCACCCTCGAGGCCCCTCGATGCGGACGATGCCGACCTGATGTGGAAAGATCGACCGACCGCCTGAACGCTGCCCACGAGGAGGCCCTGAGCCATGACCGACGCCCAGAAGACCCCCTTCCACCGGGTTCTGCTCAAGCTCTCCGGTGAGGTGTTCGGCGGCGGCAGCATCGGCCTCGACCCTGCCGTCGTGTCCGGCATCGCCAAACAGATCGCCGACGCCGTGCGCGGCGGCGTGCAGGTCTCCGTCGTCATCGGCGGCGGCAACTTCTTCCGCGGCGCGGAGCTGCAGCAGCGCGGCATGGACCGCACCCGCGCCGACTACATGGGCATGCTCGGCACCGTCATGAACTGCCTCGCGCTGCAGGACTTCCTCGAGAAGGAGGGCATCGAGACGCGCGTGCAGTCCGCGATCGCGATGCAGCAGGTCGCCGAGCCCTACATCCCGCGCCGCGCCATCCGCCACCTCGAGAAGGGGCGCGTCGTCATCTTCGGCGCCGGCGCCGGCATGCCGTTCTTCTCCACCGACACCGTGAGCGCGCAGCGGGCCCTCGAGATCAAGTGCGACGCCGTGCTCATCGCCAAGAACGGAGTCGACGGCGTCTACGACTCCGACCCGCGCACCAACCCCGACGCGAAGAAGCTCGACACCGTGACCTTCAACGACGCGATCGTCGAGGGGCTCAAGGTCGTCGACGCCGCAGCGTTCAGCCTCTGCATGGAGAACAAGCTGCCCATGGTCGTCTTCGGCATGGAGGGTGCGGGAAACATCACGCGCGCGCTCCTCGGTGAGAGGATCGGCACGCTGGTCACCAACGCCTGACCGCGACGGGCACCAGCCACCCGCCAGCCGTTCACCGCACCGCACCACCCGGCACGACCGCCGACCACCGCGAACCACCCTGTTCACCCGCCGACGAGGGACGAGGAAGCCAGAGAGCCATGATCGAAGAGACGATGTTCGAGGCCGAGGAGAAGATGGACAAGGCCGTCGAGGTCCTCAAGGAGGACTTCGCGGGCATCCGCACCGGGCGGGCCAACCCGGGCCTGTTCAACAAGCTGACGGTCGAGTACTACGGCGCCCCGACGCCCCTGCAGCAGCTCGCCTCGTTCCAGAACCCCGAGCCGCGGACCATCCTCGTCATCCCGTTCGACAAGTCGGCGATGCACGAGATCGAGAAGGCCATCCGTGACTCCGACCTCGGCGTCAACCCGAGCAGCGACGGCAACCAGATCCGCTGCGTGATGCCCGAGCTCACCGAAGAGCGCCGCCGCGAGTACATCAAGCTCGCCAACCACAAGGCCGAGGAGGCGCGCGTCTCGGTGCGCAACATCCGCCGCAAGGCCAAGACCGACCTCGACAAGCTCGTCAAGGACGGCGAGGTCGGCGAGGACGACGGCTCGCGTGCGGAGAAGGAGCTCGACGGGCTCACCAAGAAGCACACCGACCTCGTCGACTCGCTCGTCAAGGCCAAGGAGACCGAGCTGCTCGAGGTGTGACCTCGACGTTCGACCCGATGATGACGACCGACTCACCGTCAGGATCACCGTCCGGATCACCGTCCGGATCCTCGTCGGATCCCGCGGACCGGGGCGCCGTCGTCCCGGGCCGCGCGGAGCCGGCCGCCGACGGCGCGCCCGGGCCGCTCGACCCGGTGCCCTACGACCCCAGGCTCGACGAGCTCGCCGGCCTGCCGGCCGAGGTGGTGCTCGAGAAGAAGCAGAGCCGCGCCGGGCGCAACCTGCCGGCGGCGATCGGCGTCGGCGTCGGCCTGGGCGTGCTCATCGTCGCCACGCTGCTCATCCGCAAGGAGTCGTTCCTGCCCCTCGTCGGCCTCGCGGTCGCCGTGGGCATGTGGGAGCTGCGGGCAGCCCTGCGCCACGCCGCCGTGCAGGCGCCGCTCGTCGCGCCGGTCATCGGCATGGCCGGGGTGCTCTGGGCGGCCTACGTGCACGGCCCCGGCGGCCTCGTCGTCGCCTGGGCGCTGACCTGCCTCGCTGTCGTGCTGTGGCGCGGCACCGGCAACCTCGACGGTGCCGGACGTGACGTCATGGGCGGCATCTTCATCGCCACCTACCCCACCTTCCTCGTGGGCTTCGCCGCGCTGCTGCTCGCCCCCGAGGACGGCGTCGGCCGCGTGTTCGTCTTCCTCATCACGACCGTGTGCAGCGACGTCGGCGGCTACGCCTCCGGCGTGCTCTTCGGCAAGCACCCCATGGCGCCGTCGATCAGCCCGAAGAAGTCGTGGGAGGGCTTCGCCGGCTCAGTGCTCTTCTGCGTCGTGGGCGGGTCGCTCACGGTGCACTTCTTCCTCGGTCACGCGTGGTGGATCGGCATCGCCCTCGGCATCGGGGTCGCGATCGCGGCGACCGTCGGCGACCTCATGGAGTCGCTCATCAAGCGCGACCTCGGCATCAAGGACATGTCGCACGTCCTCCCCGGGCACGGCGGCGTCATGGACCGGCTCGACTCGCTCGTCGTCGTCGCGCCGATCGTCTGGGCCGTCCTCACGCTGCTCGCGGCCCGACCCAGCTGAGAGCACGTCGGCACGTCGGCGCGTCGGCACGTCGGCGCGTCGGCACGGCTCAACGCGACCGAGCGCGACGGCATACGGCCGGTTTTGACTCCACCTGAGAGAATGGGGGAGCCATGACTGAGACTCCCGCCGCACCCGCCCCCGTGGCGCTCCCCGAGCCGACGACTGCACGACCCGTGCCGGGCCAGCTGACCTTCAAGGCTCCGCGACGTGGCAAGCCCCCACGGCACCTCGCCGACTTCAGCCCGGCCGAGCGCAAGGAGGCCGTCGAGGCGCTCGGGCACAAGAGCTTCCGCGCCAAGCAGCTCTCCACTCACTACTTCGAGCGGCTCGTCGACGACCCCGAGCAGATGACCGACCTGCCCAAGCAGGTGCGCTCCGAGCTCGTCGCCGACCTGCTGCCGACCTTGCTGACGCCGATCGTCCAGCGTGTCGCCGACGACGGCCAGACGATGAAGTACGCGTGGCGCCTGCACGACGGCGCGATCGTCGAGTCGGTGCTCATGCGCTACCCGAAGCGCGTCACCATCTGCATCTCGAGCCAGGCCGGCTGCGGCATGAACTGCCCGTTCTGCGCGACCGGCCAGGCGGGGCTCACCCGCAACATGTCGGCCGGCGAGATCGTCGAGCAGGTGGTCTGGGCCGCCCGTGCGCTGCGCCGCGGCGAGCTCGCCGGTGGCGACGACGACGAGGACCGCGAACACCCGCTGCGCGTCAGCAACGTCGTCTTCATGGGCATGGGGGAGGCCCTGGCCAACTACAAGGCCTCGATCGGCGCCATCCGGCGTCTCACCGACCCGGCGCCCGACGGGCTCGGCATGTCGGCCCGCGGCATCACGATGTCGACGGTCGGGCTCGTCCCCGGCATCGACAAGCTGACCGCCGAGGGCATCCCGGTCACGCTCGCCCTGTCGCTGCACGCCCCCGACGACGAGCTGCGCGACGAGCTCGTGCCCATCAACACGCGGTGGAAGGTCGACGAGGCCCTCGACGCCGCGCACCGCTACTACGAGGCGACCGGCCGGCGCGTGTCCATCGAGTACGCCCTGATCCGCGACATCAACGACCAGGGCTGGCGCGCCGACCTGCTCGGCGAGAAGCTGGCGTCCCGCGGCAAGGGCTGGGTGCATGTCAACCCGATCCCCCTCAACCCGACCCCGGGCTCGAAGTGGACCGCGTCGCGACCCGGTGTCGAGCAGAACTTCGTCGAGCGACTGCGGTCCCACGGCATCCCCACG
Source organism: Terrabacter koreensis (assembly GCF_054783315.1). Classification (NCBI taxonomy): domain Bacteria; kingdom Bacillati; phylum Actinomycetota; class Actinomycetes; order Micrococcales; family Intrasporangiaceae; genus Terrabacter; species Terrabacter koreensis. The sequence goes on from NZ_BAAGQU010000004.1 coordinate 1,255,785, forward strand.
ACGATCCGCGACACGCGCGGCCAGGACATCGACGGAGCCTGCGGGCAGCTCGCCGCCTCGACGGCCTGACACGCGTACGCTGGCGGGGTCGTCCCTGCGCGGGCACCGGTGACGAACTCGTCCCGGGCAGAGCGCGAGACGATCACCAGGAGGTACGCGCATGGCCCAGCTCAGCCTCGGCGTGATGGCCCGCTCCCTCAAGGAGAACGAACACCGGCTGCCGTTGCACCCCAAGCACCTCGACCGGCTGCCCGAGGGGCTGCGCGACCGGGTCTTCCTCGAGCGGGGCTACGGCGAGCGCTACGGCGTCTCCGACGACCAGCTCGCGCGCTACGTCGGAGGCTTCCTCGGCCGCGAGCAGCTCGTGGAGCGCTGCGACGTCGTGCTGGCCCCGAAGCCGCTCCTCGCCGACATCGCCGCGCTGCGCGTCGGGCAGGTCCTCTGGGGCTGGCCGCACTGCGTCCAGGACGCCGAGCTGACCCAGGTCGCCATCGACCGGCAGCTGACCCTCATCGCCTTCGAGGCGATGAACCACTGGAACAAGGACGGCTCGTTCAGCCTGCACGTCTTCCACAAGAACAACGAGCTCGCCGGCTACTGCTCGGTGCTGCACGCACTGCAGATCGCCGGCATCACGGGCGACTACGGCCCGCAACGACGAGCCGTCGTCATCGGTTTCGGTGCCACCGCCCGCGGGGCCGTGACCGCCCTCAAGGCGCTTGGCATCGGCGAGGTCGACGTGCTGACCCACCGCCAGAAGGCCGCCGTGGCCTCGCCGATCCACTCCGCGCGGATCGTGCACTTCGACACCGACGAGACCACGGCGCGGGTGAGCCACGCCGTGACAGACGACGGTCCGGTGCTGCTGGGCGAGTTCCTCTCCGAGCACGACGTCGTCGTCAACTGCGTGCTCCAGGACACCGACGCCCCACTCACCTTCATGGACGACGACGACCTCAAGCGGATGACGCCGGGCAGCATCGTCGTCGACGTGTCATGCGACGAGGGCATGGGTTTCACCTGGGCGAGGCCGACGACCTTCACGGAGCCCACCTTCATGGTCGGGGACCACGTGCTCTACTACGCCGTCGACCACAGCCCGAGCTACCTCTGGGACGCCGCCACGTGGGAGATCAGCGAGGCGCTCCTGCCGTTCCTGCCGACGGTCATGGGCGGTCCGGAGGCCTGGGACGCCTCGCCGACGATCCGACGCTCCATCGAGATCCGCGGCGGCGAGATCCAGAACCCGGCCATCCTGTCGTTCCAGGGACGCTCGCCGAAGCACCCGCACCTACCGCTCGCCACCTGACGGGGCGCCGAGCTCCCCGGGAGGGCCGCTTCGTCAGGCGGACTCGGCGCGGTAGGTGCGACGGTACGCGAGCGGGGAGAGACCGACCGCCGTCGCGAGGTGCTGGCGGAGCGAGGCCGTCGTGCCGAACCCGGCGTCGGCGGCGACCCGGTCGACGGGCAGGTCGGTCGTCTCGAGCAGGTGCCGCGCCCGGTCGACGCGCGCCCGGTTCAGCCACGTCACGGCCGTCTCGCCCGTCTCCTCGCGGAACCGGCGCGTGAAGGTACGCACGCTCATCCCCGCGTGCCGGGCCAGGTCGGCGAGCGAGAGCGTCTGGTCGAGCCGCTCGAGCGCCCACGCCCGGGTCGGCCCGGTGCCGGCGTCGGACTCGTCGGGCACCGGACGGTCGATGAACTGGGCCTGGCCGCCGGCGCGCCACGGCGCGACCACCGCACCCCGGGCCACCCTGTTCGCGGCCTCGGAGCCGTGGTCGGAGCGGAGCACGTGGAGCAGCAGGTCGATGCCGGCGGCGTTCCCGGCCGAGGTGAGCACGTCGCCGTGGTCGACGTAGAGCACGTCGGGCGTGAGGAGCACCTGCGGGAAGAGCCGCCGGAAGGCGTCGGCGTGGCACCAGTGCGTGGTGGCCTCCCGACCGTCGAGCTTGCCGAGCGCCGCGAGCACGAACGCGCCGGTGCAGATCGAGAGCCAGCGCGCGCCGGGCCGTGCCGTGGCCGCCAGTCGGACGAGGGGGTCGGGGAGCGCGCCGTCGTGGATGATCGAGCCGTTGATCCCCGGGATGACGATCGTGTCGGCCTGCGCCACGAGCGTGTTCGGGTCGGTGGGCAGAGCCTGGTAGCCGGCGGACGTGCGGACGGGCCCGTCGTCGACCGTCACCATGCGCACGTCGTAGGGCGGCGCCGAGCCGGTCGGCTCGCCGGGCCAGCCGGGGTCGAGGGCGGAGGAGGCGAGGAACCGGTGGGCGAGACCCAGCTCGAAGCCGATGACGGTGTCGAGGGCGAGCACGACGACGAGGTGAGGCCGAATGGCCGGGGTCCGGGTCATGGCCGGATTCTTTCACACGATGCCCGTCCGGCCACTCGTGTCGTCGACCACGTATGCCGCAGAGTTGCCCCGTGACCCTCACCGACCGCACCGTCGACGCGCCCTCGCGGACCCGCCGCATCCACCCCGCGTGGTGGGTCGCCGTCGTCACGTTCCTCACCATCATCGGCGCCGCCGGCTTCCGCTCGACCCCCGGCGTCCTCATGACGCCGCTCCACGACGAGTTCGGCTGGCCGATGGGCGTCATCGGCGGCGCCGTCTCGGTGAACCTCGTCCTCTTCGGGCTCGCGGCCCCGTTCTCGGCGGCCCTGATGGAGCGCCTCGGAATCCAGCGGGTCGTCGCGGTCGCGCTGGCGCTGGTGAGCCTCGGCTCGCTGCTGCCCATCTGGATGACCCAGTCGTGGCAGCTGGTGCTGTGCTGGGGCATCGTCGTCGGGATGGGCACCGGGGCCATGTCGATGGGCCTCGTCGCCACCGTCACCGGCCGGTGGTTCGTCGCCCGCCGCGGCCTCGTCACGGGCATCCTCACCGCGGCCGGCGCCACCGGGCAGCTCATCTTCCTGCCCGTGCTCGCCTGGCTCGCGGAGCACCACGGCTGGCGCACGGCGGCCATCGCCACCGCGGCCGCGGCCCTGACCGTGGTCCCGCTCGTGCTGTGGAAGCTGCACGACCACCCGAGCGTGCTCGGCCTCGCCGCGTACGGTACCCCCGAGGGCACGTCGGTGGCGCGCCCGCCGCGGCCCACCGGGCACCCTGTCCACCTCGCCCTCGGCACGCTGCGCGACGCGTCCCGCACCGGCGTCTTCTGGCTGCTGGTCGGCAGCTTCGCGGTCTGCGGCATGTCCACCAACGGCCTCGTGGGCACCCACTTCATCCCGGCGGCCCACGACCACGGCATGCCGACGACCACCGCTGCCGGCCTGCTCGCCCTCGTCGGCGTCTTCGACGTCGTCGGCACGGTCTTCTCGGGCTGGCTCACCGACCGGGTCGACCCGCGCGCCCTCCTCGCCGCGTACTACACGCTGCGCGGCGCCTCGCTCTTCCTGCTGCCGTCGCTCTTCAGCGACGACCTGCACGTCAACATGCTCGCCTTCATCCTCTTCTACGGACTCGACTGGGTCGCGACCGTGCCGCCGACGATCGCGCTGTGCCGCAGTGCGTTCGGTGAGCGGGCACCGATCGTGTTCGGCTGGGTCTTCGCCTCGCACCAGCTCGGCGCCGCGGTCGCCGCGCTCGGGGCCGGCCTCGTGCGCGACCAGCTGGGCACCTACGACCTCGCGTGGTACGCGGCCGCCGTCCTCTGCGTCCTGGCCGCTGTGATGTGCGTCGCGATCCGTACCGCTCGTCCCGTGGAGCCGTCATCTCGGCGCATCGACTCTGGTGTCGTGGAGGGCGCGACGGCAGAGTGAGGGCATGAGCGACGGCGCCGACACGGCATACCGGAAGGTCCACGACGCGAGCCTGGCCGACCCCGAGGGCTTCTGGCGCGAGGCTGCGACGGCGATCGACTGGGTGACCCCACCCACTCGCATCCTCGACGACTCGCGGCCCCCGTTCTACCGCTGGTACCCCGACGCCGAGCTCAACGTCTGCTTCAACGCGCTCGACCGGCACGTCGCCGCGGGCCGTGGTGACCAGCCGGCCCTCCACCACGACTCACCGGTGACGGGCAGCAAGGAGACGCTGACGTATGCCGACCTGCTGTCTCGCGTGTCGCGCTTCGCCGGAGCGCTCGCCGGCTTGGGCGTCGAGAAGGGCGACCGGGTCGTCATCTACATGCCGATGGTCCCCGAGGCGGTCGTCGCGATGCTCGCGTGCGCGCGGCTGGGAGCCATCCACTCCGTGGTCTTCGGCGGCTTCGCCCCGCAGGAGCTGGCCGCGCGCCTCGAGGACGCCGAGCCCAAGGTCGTCGTGTCGGCGAGCTGCGGCGTCGAGCCGTCGCGCATCGTCGAGTACAAGCCGATGCTCGACGCGGCGCTCGACCGCAGCAGCCACAAGCCCGAGTCCGTCATCGTGCTCCAGCGGGAGCAGTCGCCGGCTGCGGTCGGCGAGCGCGACACGGACTGGGAGGAGATGACCTGGGACGAGGTCTACGCCGACGCCGAGCCGGCCGACTGCGTCACCGTCGCCGCCACCGACCCGCTCTACATCCTCTACACGTCCGGCACGACGGGGAAGCCCAAGGGGATCTACCGCGACAGCGGCGGGTACGCCGTCGCGCTGCGCTGGTCGATGGCGAACCTCTACGACGTGGCGCCGGGGGAGACGATGTTCACCGCGAGCGACGTCGGCTGGGTCGTCGGCCACTCCTACATCGTCTACGCGCCGCTGCTGACGGGCGCGACGACCGTGCTCTACGAGGGCAAGCCGGTGGGCACGCCCGACGCCGGGGCGTTCTGGCGGGTCATCGCCGACTACGGCGCGGTCTGCCTCTTCACCGCACCGACCGCGTTCCGTGCGATCAAGAAGGAGGACTCGACCGCCTCGAAGCTGGCCGAGCACGACCTGTCAGATTTCCGCGCGCTCTTCCTCGCGGGAGAGCGGCTCGATCCCGACACCTACGAGTGGGCGTCGGCCGCGCTCGGCAAGCCGGTCATCGACAACTGGTGGCAGACCGAGACGGGGTGGCCGATCGCCTGCAACCCCAAGGGGATCGGATTGCTTCCGATCAAGGCGGGCTCACCGACGGTGGCCGTCCCCGGCTACGACGTGCAGGTGCTCGACGGCTCGGGCCAGCAGGTCGAGCCCGGTGTCGAGGGCGCGATCTGCATCAAGCTGCCGATGCCACCCGGCACGCTCCCGACGCTGTGGGGCGACGACGACCGCTACGTCAGCTCCTACCTGTCGGCCCACCCCGGCTACTACCTGACCGGCGACGGTGGCTACCTCGACGAGGACGGCTACCTGTTCGTCATGGGCCGCACCGACGACGTGCTCAACGTCGCCGGGCACCGCCTCTCCACGGGGTCGCTCGAGGCGGCGCTCGCCGGCCACGAGGCGGTGGCGGAGTGCGCGGTCATCGGTGTCCACGACGACCTCAAGGGTCAGGTGCCGCGGGCCCTCGTCGTGCTGAAGTCCGGCATCGACGCCGACGCCGATGGCGACCGCATCCGCCGCGAGCTCGTGGCGCGGGTGCGCTCGGAGGTCGGCGCGGTGGCGGCCCTGCACCGGGTCGACATCGTGGCCGCCCTGCCCAAGACGCGTTCGGGCAAGATCCTGCGCAAGACGATGCGCGAGATGGCCGACGGCAAGCACGCGGCCGTGCCGGCCACGATCGAGGACGCCTCGGTGCTCGACACCCTCGCGCCGGTGCTGCGCCCCACCGACCCCGCCTGACCGTCCCAGCCGCCTTCGTCGAGTGCTCAGTTCCTGACGGCGTCGAGCGACGGGAGGAGGGGGAGGACGTCGTCGATCGTGTCGACGAGGTGGATGGCCTGCTCCATCGGGCGGCCGGCCGCCATGGCCGTGATGGCTGACCAGACCGGCACCCGCTCGGTCCAGTGCTCGCGCCCGACGAGCACGAGGGGCGGCAGTGGCGCGTCGTCGGCGGCGTAGAAGAGCGGCGTCACCGCCTGGAAGATCTCCTGCACCGTGCCGGCGGCGCCGTCGAGCACGACGATCCCGGCATCGGACCGGGCGAGCAGCCCCTCCTCGCGGATGGCGTTCGAGAAGTACTTCGCGATGACGTCGCAGAAGACGTTCGGCGGCTCGTGCCCGTAGAACCACGTCGGGATGCCGAGCGAACGGGCCGTGGGTCCGAGCGTGTCGGTGGTGGCCTCCGGCTCGTCACCGGCAACGGCCTGACGCGCCGCCAGCGCGCCGGCCGCCCAGGCCGTGATGTCCGGCCGGAAGCTCGGCACCGGCGCAACACGAGCCACCGCCTCCTGCACGGCCTCCGCGCTGCGGCACAGGGCGCCGAGGTTGGCGGCCTCCATGGCCCCCGGACCACCGCCCGTCGCGACGAGGTAGCCCTCCTCGGCGAGGGCGTGGCCGAGGCCGGCCGCTGCGGCATACGACGGCGAGTCGCGTTGTAGCGCATGGCCGCCCATGATGCCGACCACCGATCGACCCTGGACGAACTCGTCGAGGTCGTCGGTCACGGAGTCGTCGTGGATCGCCCGCACGAGGGTGCAGTACGCGTCGGTGCGCAGCCTGGCGTCGACGAACCAGGCGTACGCCTTCGCATCGGGGGTCGCGGCGTAGCCGTGCTCGAGACCGGCGTAGAGGTCGGACGGCAGGTAGAGCCCGCGCCACGGGTCGACCGGCGCCTCCGCGACGCCGGGGAAGAGGATCGCCCCGCCGCGCAGCAGCACCTCGGCCTCCGCCAGTGGCACGTCGCCGCCGAGCACCACGAGGCCGGTGAGATCGCCTCGGGCGGCGAGGCGGCCGGCGTAGCCGGTGAGGTCGAGGTCCTGAAGCCTGAGCCCGCGCAGCGGGCTGTCCGACTCGAGGTGGTCGTCGAACTCCTCGAGCGTCTCGATCTCCATGCGCCCATCCTGCCCGGAGCGGCGCCGTGAATGATCGAGGACCGGACCCGATCGTCACGCGTCGGCGGCCCGCTGACAGGATCGGGCGCATGGTCGGGGTCCTCGAGGGTTTCGCGACGATCGCGGTCATCGTCGCGGTCGGTTGGTTCCTGGCGCATCGACGCATCCTCGACGAGTCGGCACAGGTCAACCTGTCGCGGCTCGCCTTCCACGTCGCGTCACCGGCTCTGCTGCTCACCGTCATGCAGCGCACGTCGCTCGACGCCGTGCTGTCGGCGAACCTCGTGACGTCGCTCATCAGCTTCGCGTCGGTGGTGGGTGTCTACCTGCTCGTCGCCCGGTTCCGTTGGGCGGGAGAGGGACTCGGGTCACGCCTCATCGGGAGCCTGTCGGCGGCCTACGTCAACGCGGGCAACCTCGGCATCCCCATCGCGCTCTACGTGCTCGGCGACGTCGCGTGGGTGGCGCCGACCCTGCTCATGCAGCTGCTCGTCATCACGCCGATCTCCATGGCGCTCTTCGACAGCGACGCCCGCGGCGAGCGGCCGACGCTGCTGCGGAGCCTGCGTCGGATGTTCAGCAACCCGATCACGCTCGGTGCCATCGCCGGCCTGCTCATCGCCGTCTTCGACATCGAGCTGCCACGGGTCGTGGCAGCGCCGATCGACCTGCTCGGTGCGATGGCCGTTCCCTCGATGCTCGTCGCCTTCGGCATCTCGCTACGCCGTGGCCCACGACCTGCGACCGGCAGGGGCGCCGCGCACGTGTGGACCGTGGTCGGGCTCAAGGTCCTCGCCATGCCCGCGATCGCCCTCGGGGTGGGTCTGGCGCTGGGGCTTCGCGGCGAGGCCCTCTTCGCCGTGGTCGTGACGGCCGCCCTGCCCACGGCGCAGAACATCTTCACGTATGCCGTCCGCTACCGCCGCGAGGTCAACCTGGCCCGCGACACCATCTTCGTCAGCACGTTCGCGTCGGTGCCGGTGATCCTCGGGATCGCTGCCCTCTTCCACTGGCTCGCGGGCGTCTGAGCCGGGCCCCGGCCAAGGCCGGGTTCCGCAGCTGGGGCGCTGCGGAACCCGGCCCGCTCACCGGTCAGAAACCGCCGAAGTCGCCGCCGCCGAAGTCACCGCCACCGAAGTCGCCGCCACCGAAGTCGCCGCCGAAGTCGCCGCCGCCGAAGTCCCCGAAGTCGGAGCCACCGGCAGCCCCGCCATCGCCCGCGTCGCCGCCGGCATCACCCGCGTCGCCGCCGCCGTCGCCCGAGTCGCCCCCGGCATCACCCGAGTCGCCACCGCCATCACCCGAGTCGCCGGCGCCCGCGTCGCCGGCCTCCTGGGCCTCGGGCGAGGACTCGTAGCCGCCGAGCATCATGTCGGCGAGCGCGGACCCGACGACGACACCGGCGATGGTGCCCAGCATCGAGCCGGCGATCATGCCGCCCATGCCCATGCCGCCGCCCATCCCGCGTCCGCCGCCGAACGCGCCCTGCAGGTAGCCGGGCCGGCTCATCTCCGCGCGCGTGGCGCTACGGGCGAGGTCGGCGGGCTGGTCGCTGCGGGGCCGCTCGTTCTCGGGGAGGTCTTCGGTGAGGCGCTGGAGCACCATCTGGCGCTGCTCGGGCGACAGCTTGCCGAACGCCTCGGCGTGCACCCTCTCGATGTCCTCCGGGTCCGCGGTGCGCAGGAGGTACTTGTAGCGGGCGATGGCGCGCTCGTCCTCGCTCGAGGCGCCCCCTCGAGGCGACGGAACCTGGTAGGGCTGGCCGGTCGGGGCGGGGGCGGTGCGCTGTTGCTGCTGCAGCGGCTCGCGCCCGAGCAGCTTGTCGAGGAATCCCATGTCGTTCTCCTTGCGTCGGCGTCGCATCTGACGGATACCTACCCAACGAACGGCACCACCCAGCGTTCCGGCGGCCGTGCGCGACGAAGTCCGGCCGGAAACGCACGGAGCCACCCGCGAACGGGTGGCTCCGTGCCCTTGCGCTACCCCCACGGCATACGCGAGGAAGAAACGGTCAGAGGTGGTTCTCGGCCTCGACGAGCACCGACCGCAGACGCGACTCGATGTCGTCGAACTGCTCGGGCCCCATGATCAGCGGCGGCGCGAGCTGGATGACGGGGTCGCCGCGGTCGTCGGCGCGGCAGTAGAGCCCGGCGTCGAACAGTGCCTTGGAGAGGAAGCCGCGCAGCAGGCGCTCGGACTCGGCGTCGTTGAAGGTCTCGCGGGTGGCCTTGTCCTTGACGAGCTCGATGCCGTAGAAGTAGCCGGCGCCGCGCACGTCGCCGACGAGCGGCAGGTCTAGCAGCCGGTCGAGGGCCGCCTTGAACGCCGGCGCGTTCTGCTTGACCCGGTCGTTGAGGCCCTCGCGCTCGAAGATGTCGAGGTTGGCCATCGCGACCGCGGCCGACACGGGGTGCCCGCCGAACGTGTAGCCGTGCGGGAAGTACGTCGTGCCCTGCTTGAACGGCTCGAAGAGACGGTCGCTCGCGATCATCGCGCCGATGGGGGAGTAGCCGCTCGTCATGCCCTTCGCGCACGTGATGATGTCGGGCACGTAGCCGAAGTCGTCGCAGGCGAACATCGAGCCGATGCGGCCGAAGCTGCAGATGACCTCGTCGGAGACGAGCAGCACGTCGTACTCGTCGCAGATCTCCCGCACGCGCTCGAAGTAGCCGGCCGGCGGCGGGAAGCAGCCACCGGAGTTCTGCACCGGCTCGAGGAAGACGGCCGCGACGGTGTCGGGACCCTCGAACTCGATGGCCTCGGCGATGCGGTCGGCGGCCCAGCGCCCGAAGGCCTTCTCGTCGTCGCGCAGGTGCTCGGGTGCGCGGTACATGTTGGTGTTCGGCACCTTGTGCGCGCCGGGCACGAGCGGCTCGAACATCTCCTTGGCCGCCGGGATGCCGGTGATCGACAGGGCGCCCTGTGGGGTGCCGTGGTAGGCGACGGCACGCGAGATGACCTTGTGCTTGGTCGGCTTGCCGGTCAGCTTGTAGTACTGCTTCGCGAGCTTCCAGGCGGTCTCGACGGCCTCGCCGCCGCCGGTCGTGAAGAAGACGCGGTTGAGGTCACCGGGGGCGTATGCCGCGAGACGCTCGGCGAGCTCGATGGCCCTGGGGTGGGCGTAGCTCCACAGCGGGAAGAACGCCAGCTCCTTGGCCTGCTTGGCAGCGGCCTCGGCGAGCTCCTCGCGCCCGTGGCCGGCCTGGACGACGAAGAGGCCGGCGAGCCCGTCGATGTACTCGTTGCCACGGTCGTCCCAGATCGTCCAGCCCTTCCCCTTGGTGATGATGGGGACCGAGTGGCCGAGCCCGCCGGTGTCCTTCTCCTCGAACACCGAGTGGCGCGTGAAGTGCATCCACAGGTGGTCTCGGGCCGCCTCCGAGTGGAGGGTGCCGGTCGGCGTCCGGGTGTCCGAGGACGGTTCCCAGACCTGGTTCGGGTTGATGCTCATCGTGTACCCCAGTTGTAGAGCTGTTTGTTGAGTTTCAGGTAGACGAACGTCTCGGTCGCCGTGACGCCCGGGAGAGGGCGGATGCGGCTGGTGAGCAGCTCGAGCAGGTGGGCGTCGTTCTCGCAGACGACCTCGGCCAGCACGTCGAAGCTGCCGGCCGTCGTCACGACGTAGGAGACCTCGTCCATCTCGGTGAGGGCGTCGGCCACCGACGTCATGTCGCCGGACACGCGCAGGCCGACCATGGCCTGTCGCTGGAACCCCACCTGCAGGGGATCCGTCACGGCGACGATCTGCATCACGTCGGCGTCGAGCAGCCGTTGCACGCGCTGGCGCACGGCGGCCTCGGAGAGCCCCACCTGCTGGGCGATCGACGCGTACGACTTGCGGCCGTCGTGCTGGAGCAGCTCGATGATCGTCTTGCTCACGTCGTCGAGGTTGACCGCCGGTTTCCGTGCCCTACCGCCTCCGGAACCGGCCGCGTTGGCCACGCCTCGGATGGTCGTCATGTCCCGATACTGACCTGTGGAACGCGCTGTTGGCAAGTGCCTTCCCAACTGATTCCGAAGAAGTGGCCCATCAACCCTTCCTGATTGCGAAGGTCTGCGTTTAGCATTCCCGCATGACTTCGAAGCCCCGCCAGCTCCGCAACTTCATCGGTGGCCAGTACGTCGACCCCGAGGGCGACACCATGACCGACATCGTCGACCCGTCGTCGGCGCAGGTCGTGGCCAAGGCACCCGTGAGCAGCCAGTCCGACGTCGACCGGGCGTATGCCGCGGCCTCCAAGGCGTTCGAGACGTGGGGTGACACGACCCCGAGCGAGCGCCAGCAGGCGCTACTGAAGTTCGCCGACGCCATCGAGGCCCGGGCCGACGACTTCGTCCGGCTCGAGGGTGAGAACACCGGCAAGCCGCACGCCCTGACCGCGAGCGAGGAGATGCCCCCGATGCTCGACCAGCTGCGCTTCTTCGCCGGCGCGGCGCGCGTGCTCGAGGGAAAGTCGGCCGGGGAGTACATGAAGGGGCACACCTCCTTCGTGCGCCGCGAGCCCATCGGCGTCGTCGGCCAGGTCACCCCGTGGAACTACCCGATGATGATGGCGATGTGGAAGATCGCGCCGGCCCTGGCCGCGGGAAACACCATCGTGCTCAAGCCGTCCGACACGACGCCGGAGACGACGCTGCTGCTCGCCGAGCTCGCCTCGGAGTTCCTGCCCGAGGGCACCTTCAACGTCATCACCGGTGACCGTGAGACCGGCCGCATGGTCGTCGAGCACCCGACGCCGGCCCTGGTCGCGATCACCGGCTCGGTGCGCGCCGGCATGCAGGTCGCCGAGAGCGCCTCGCGCGACCTCAAGCGCGTGCACCTCGAGCTCGGCGGCAAGGCGCCCGTCGTGGTCTTCGACGACGCCGACCTCGAGGCAGCCGTCGAGGGCATCGCGATCGGTGGCTACTTCAACGCCGGTCAGGACTGCACGGCGGCCACCCGCGTCCTTGCCGGTCCCCGCATCCACGACGACTTCGTCGACGCCCTCGCGGAGTACGCCAGGAACGAGGCCAAGGTCGGCATGCCCGACGACGCCGACGCGCTCTTCGGCCCCGTCAACAACCCGAACCAGGTCGCCCACGTCGGTGGCATGATCGACCGCCTCCCCGACCACGCCCGGGTCGCGGCCGGGGGCCGACGGGCCGACGGCCTCGGCGACGGCTACTTCTTCGAGCCGACCGTGCTCGCCGGCCTGCGCCAGGACGACGAGCAGATCCAGAACGAGATCTTCGGCCCGGTCATCACCGTGCAGCAGTTCACCGACGAGGCCGAGGCGCTTGCCTGGGCCAACGGCGTGCAGTACGGCCTCGCCTCGAGCGTGTGGACCAAGGACTTCGGTCGGGCGATGCGGATGAGCCGCAAGCTCGACTTCGGCTGCGTGTGGATCAACACGCACATCCCGATCGTCGCCGAGATGCCTCACGGGGGCTTCAAGCACAGCGGCTACGGCAAGGACCTGTCCATGTACGGACTGGAGGACTACACCCGCGTGAAGCACGTGATGGCCAACATCGAGTCCTGAGCCCCGGTGCGCCGCCGTCCCGACTCGGCGGCGCACCGTCCACCGGCGGCGGGGGCCGCCGGGACCTGCACCACCAGCCCGACCGGGTCAGTGTCGATCCCCTCCTGACCGATCCCGAAACCCCTGGAGACGTAGATGAACGACAAGAGCTTCGACCGCGACAACCCCGTGCTGCGCGCTGCCCTGCTACGCGGCATGGTGTCCCGCCGGTCGGCCATGATGGGAGCCGCGGGCGTGAGCGCCGCTGCGTTCCTCGCCGCCTGCGGCTCGGCGGGAAAGAACCCGTCGAGCGGCAGCGGCGCGAGCGGCACCGCGAGCGCCGCCAGGACCGCAGCGGCCGCCAAGGACATGTCCGACACCGAGAAGATCGTCAACTGGTCGAACTGGCAGGAGTACATCGACGTCTCGGAGGACGGCAAGAGCCGCCCGAGCCTCGACGCCTTCACGAAGAAGACCGGCATCAAGGTCAACTACACCGAGGACTACAACGACAACGACGAGTTCTACGCGAAGGTCCGACCCCTGCTGGAGGGTGGCACCGACACGGGCCGGGACGTGTGGGTCAGCACCGACTGGATGGTGGCGCGCCTCATTCGCCAGGGCTACGTGCAGAAGCTCGACATGGCGAACATCCCGAACGCCAAGAACCTCGAGGCGTCGTTCCAGAACGTCGAGTTCGACCCGGGGCGCCAGTACTCGCTGCCCTGGCAGGCCGGCTTCGGCTGCATCGGCTACAACACGAAGGCGACCGGCGGCAAGAAGATCGAGACGATCACCCAGCTGCTCACCGACCCGTCGCTCAAGGGCAAGGTCACGCTCCTCACCGAGATGCGCGACACCATGGGCCTCGTCATGATGGAGCAGGGCAAGGACATCTCGAAGTTCACCGCCGCGGACTTCGAAGCAGCTCTCGCCATGATCCAGCAGGCGAAGGACTCCGGGCAGCTCAAGGGCTTCACCGGCAACGACTACACCGACGGTCTGGCCAAGGGCGACATCGCGGCGTGCGTCGCGTGGTCCGGCGACGTCGCCTCCCTGAAGGTCGACAGCCCCGAGCTCGGCCTGACGCTCCCGGCCGCCGGTTACACGCTCTGGACCGACAACTTCGTCGTCCCGGCGCTGGCCAAGCACAAGAAGAACGCCGAGAAGCTCATCGACTACTACTACGACCCCAAGGTCATGGCCGAGGTCGAGGCCTGGGTCAACTACATCCCGCCCGTGGCCGGGACGAGGGCGGCGGTCGCGGCCACGGACGCCGAGCTCGGCGGGAACCAGCTGATCTTCCCGAGCGCGGAGACCTTGGCCAAGGCCCAGGTGTTCCGCCCGCTCACCGCGGACGAGGAGACGAAGTTCGCCAAGGCCTACTCGGCCCTCACCACCGCCTGATGGGAGACACGACCGTGGACCGAACAGGCAAGGGCGACCTGTCGCTGGTCGCGCTGACCAAGTCGTTCGCGACCTTCACGGCCGTCCACCCGCTCGACCTGACGATCGAGGCCGGCTCGTTCTTCGCCCTGCTCGGGCCCTCGGGCTGCGGCAAGACGACGACCCTGCGCATGATCGCGGGGCTGGAGGACCCGACGGGTGGCCGGATCACGATCGGCGACGAGGACATCACCGACACGAAGGCCTACCAGCGCAACGTCAACACCGTCTTCCAGTCGTACGCCCTGTTCCCGCACATGACGGTCGTCGACAACGTCATGTTCGGCCTCAAGCGCCGAGGCGACAAGGACGCCAAGCGCAAGGCGAGGGAGGCCCTCGAGCTCGTCCAGCTCGAGCAGGTGGCGACGAAACGACCGACCCAGCTCTCCGGCGGCATGCAGCAGCGGGTGGCGCTCGCGCGCGCTCTCGTCAACCGGCCCGACGTGCTGCTGCTCGACGAGCCCCTGGGGGCCCTCGACCTCAAGCTGCGCCGGCAGATGCAGATCGAGCTCAAGCGGATCCAGCAGGAGGTCGGGCTGACGTTCATCCACGTCACGCACGACCAGGAGGAGGCCATGACGATGGCCGACCGCATCGCCGTCATGAACGCCGGCCGGATGGAGCAGCTCGGCGACCCGGCGACGCTGTACGAGCGCCCGAGCTCGACCTTCGTGGCCAACTTCCTCGGCCAGTCCAACCTGTTGCGTGCCTCGGTGCTCGGCAGCGAGTCGGGCAACGGCGTCGTCCGCGTCCGCAGCCACGACACCGAGCTCGAGGTCGTGCGCGACCACCTGCCCCAGGGGGTGGGGGACGTCTGGCTCGGCGTGCGTCCCGAGAAGCTCCGGCTCGGCGAGTCAGGGGGTCCCAACCGCCTGAGCGGCCTCGTGCGAGACGTGTCCTTCACCGGGGTCGCGACGCAGTACAGCGTGGAGATGCCCTGGGGACAGGAGCTGACCGTGGTCCAGCAGAACGACGGCACGGCGCGGGCACGCCTGGGCGAGAACGTGACCGTCTCGTGGGCCGCCGAGCACGGTTTCGCCCTCGACGCGTCCCAGGACGCCGAGGCGGGGGCCGAGCTGGTGGACGATCGTGGCTGACGCCGCGGTCCTCTCGACCGGAAGCTCGGTCGCGGAGGGCCGACGACGCCGCAACTGGGTCCCCTACGCGCTCCTGCTCCCGGGCCTGCTCTGGCTGTTCGTCTTCTTCGTCGTGCCGATGATCACCCTTGCCTCGCAGTCCCTGCAGGAGGGCAACGTCGACGACGGCTTCGTCTTCACGGGCAACGTCGCGGTCTACGGTCAGGCGCTCACCACCTACTGGCCGCAGATGCTGCGCTCCCTGCTCTACGCGGGCACGGCGACGGTCCTCGCGCTCGTGCTGGGCTACCCGCTCGCCTACTTCATCGCGCAGAAGGCGGGGCGCTGGAAGAACGTCGTCCTCGTGCTCGTCATCGCGCCGTTCTTCACGAGCTTCCTCATCCGGACGCTCGCCTGGAAGACGATTCTGTCGGACAACTGGGTCGTCACCGACTGGGCCAACAAGCTCGGGGTGACCAGCGTGCTCCAGGCGCTGGGACTCACCGCCAACGACTCGCTGCTCTTCTCGCCGTTCGCGGTGGTCATGGGACTGACCTACAACTTCCTGCCGTTCATGATCCTGCCGCTCTACGCGACCCTCGAGCGGCTCGACCCGCGGCTGCTCGAGGCGGCGAGCGACCTGTACGCCTCGCCGTGGCAGACCTTCCGCAAGGTGACGTGGCCACTGTCCCTCCCGGGCGTCGTGGCCGGGACCCTGCTGACGTTCATCCCGGCCTCGGGTGACTTCATCAACGCTCGTCTGCTCGGCAACACCCAGACGACGATGATCGGGGCGGTCATCGACAGCCAGTTCCTACGCGTCCTCGACTACCCGCTCGCTGCAGCGCTCTCGTTCGTGCTGCTCGTCATCATCCTGGTGCTTGTGGCCTCCTACGTCCGCAAGGCCGGCACGGAGGAGCTGCTCTGATGGCCTGGATCAAGCGTCACCTCATCACGTTCGCAGCACTCGCCGTGCTCGCCTACACGCTCGTGCCCAACGTCATCGTCGCGGTCTTCTCGTTCAACGACCCGAAGGGCAAGTTCAACTACACCTTCAACGAGTTCTCCACCGACGCCTGGACCAACCCCTGTGGCGCTCCAGGCATCTGCGACTCGCTGGGTCTGAGCCTGCGCATCGGCATCACCGCCTCGATCATCGCGACGATCCTCGGCACGATGATCGCCTTCGCCCTGGGCCGCTACCGGTTCAGGGGACGCTCCGCCACCAACCTGCTCATCTTCATGCCGATGGCCACTCCCGAGGTCGTCATGGGGTCGAGCCTGCTGACGCTCTTCCTGATGGCCGGCATCCCCGCCGGGCCGGTGGCGATCCTCATCGCGCACATCATGTTCTGCGTCTCGTTCGTCGTCGTCGCGGTCAAGGCCCGGGTGGCGACCCTCGACCCCCGGCTCGAGGAGGCCGCCGCCGACCTCGGGGCCAACCCGACCCAGACGTTCCTGCGGGTGACGCTGCCCCTGGCGGCGCCGGGTATCGCGGCGGGAGGACTGCTCGCCTTCTCGCTGAGCTTCGACGACTACATCATCACGAACTTCAACGCGAGCCCGAGCTCGATCACCTTCCCGATGTACGTGTGGGGCGCCGCCCAGCGCGGTGTGCCGGTGCAGGTGTACGCCATCGGAACGGTCATGTTCCTCATCGCTCTCGGCGTCGTGGTCGCGGGCCAGGTCGTCGGGGCCCGCCGCAACAGACAGGTGGCCTGAGTCCCCATGCGCGTCCTCATGATCGGCTCCGGTGGCGTCGGCGACGCCGCCGCGCGCATCGCGGCCGAGCGCGACTTCTTCGAGCTCTGGGTCGTCGCCGACTACGACATCGCGCGGGCATCACGCACCGTCGCCGCGGTCGGCGGGCGACACCCGGGTGAGAGTCGCTTCGTCGCGGCCCAGGTCGATGCGTCGTCGGTGGAGGCCGTGACTGCACTCGCACGCGAGCACGGCGCGACGCACGTGTTCAACGCCGTCGACCCGAAGTTCAACATGTCGATCTTCAACGCTGCCAACGCTGCCGGCGCCGACTATCTCGACATGGCGATGAGCCTCTCGCGCCGCCATCCTGAGCAGCCGTATGCCGTGACCGGGGTCAAGCTGGGCGACGAGCAGTTCGCGGTGGCGGGGGAGTGGGAGGCCGACGGCCGGCTCGCGCTCGTCGGCATCGGCGTAGAGCCGGGGCTGTCCGACGTGTTCGCGCGCTATGCGGCAGACCACCTCTTCAGCGAGATCGACGAGCTGGGCACGCGCGACGGCGCCAGCCTCGTGGTGCGGGACGACGACGGCAACGAGGTCTTCGCGCCGAGCTTCTCGATGTGGACGACGATCGAGGAGTGCCTCAACCCTCCCGTGGTCTGGGAGAAGGACCGGGGGTGGTTCACCACCGAGCCGTTCAGCGAGCCGGAGGTGTTCGACTTCCCGGAGGGCATCGGCCCGGTCGAGTGCGTCAACGTCGAGCACGAGGAGGTGCTCCTCATGCCACGCTGGGTCGACGCGAAGCGGGTCACCTTCAAGTACGGCCTCGGCGACGAGTTCATCACCATCCTCAAGGTGCTGAACACGCTCGGGCTCGACCGCACCGAGCCGGTGCGGGTCAAGGGCGTCGAGGTGAGCCCCCGCGACGTCGTGGCGGCCGTGCTGCCCGACCCCGCGAGCATCGGCTCGCGGATGACCGGCAAGACCTGCGCCGGACTGTTCGTCACCGGCACGGGCACGGACGGCCGGCCGCGGCGCACGTACCTCTACCACGTCGTCGACAACGAGCAGACGATGCGCGACTACGGCGCCCAGTGCGTCGTGTGGCAGACCGCCGTCAACCCGGTCGTCGCGCTCGAGCTGCTCGCCCGGGGTGTGTGGAAGGGCGAGGGCGTGCTCGGCCCCGAGGCGTTCGACGCCGTCCCGTTCCTCGAGCTCCTGGCAGCCTCGAAGCCGGACGGGTACGGGTCTGCCTGGGGCATCGACGAACGCTGACGAGCGCTGAGGAGCGCTGAGGAGCGCTGACGAGCTCGAGGCGCTCAGGGTGCTCTCGAGGCGCTCGACCGCCCACCAGGGCCCGGCGCGGCCGGGAACGGCTCGCACAGGGCCCGGAGGCACTGATCACGGAACATCGACGAGGAATAGGGTTTCAGGCATGGCAGCGGTGACGCAGAAGTCAGTGATCGACTCAGTGCCCAAGGGCCTCTACATCGGCGGGCAGTGGCGCGACGGCGGCGACGGCGAGACGATCGCCGTCGACGACCCCGCGACCGGCAAGGTGCTGACGCACGTGGCGGCAGCCACCGTCGCCGACGGCCGTGCGGCGCTCGACGCCGCCGTGGCGGCGCAGTCCGACTGGGCGAAGACGCCCCCGCGCGACCGAGGCGAGCTCCTCCGGGCGGCATACGAGAAGATCACCGAGCGCGCGGAGGAGTTCGCGATGCTCATGACCCTCGAGATGGGCAAGACGCTCGCCGAGAGCCGCGGCGAGGTGGCCTACGGCGCCGAGTTCTTCCGCTGGTTCTCCGAGGAGGCCGTGCGCATCTCGGGCCGGTGGTCCACGGCGCCCAACGGCGCGACCCGCCTCATGACGATGAAGCAGCCGGTCGGCCCGACGCTGATGATCACGCCGTGGAACTTCCCGCTGGCCATGGGAACCCGCAAGATCGGGCCCGCCATCGCAGCCGGCTGCACGATGGTCGTCAAGCCGGCCAGCCAGACGCCGCTGACGATGCTGGCGCTGGCCGACCTGCTGCGCGAGTGCGGCCTGCCCGACGGCGTGCTCAACGTCGTCATGACGACCCACGAGACCACCGGCGCCGTCATGGAGCCCCTCATCCGCGACCCGCGGCTGCGCAAGCTCACCTTCACCGGCTCGACCCCCGTCGGTCGCTCGCTGATGGAGCAGGCCTCCCAGGGCATCCTCCGGGTCTCGATGGAGCTCGGCGGCAACGCACCCTTCCTCGTCTTCGAGGACGCCGACGTCGACAAGGCCGTCGACGGCGCGATGCTCGCCAAGATGCGCAACATGGGCGAGGCCTGCACGGCGGCGAACCGGTTCTACGTCCACGAGTCGCTCGCCGACGAGTTCAGCGCCGAGCTCGCGAGGCGGATGGGGGCCCTGACGCTCGGCAAGGGGACGAAGGACGGCGTCGACGTCGGACCCCTGGTCGACGAGAAGGCACGCGACAAGGTCAGCGCGCTCGTCGACGACGCCGTCGCCAAGGGCGCGAAGGTGCTGGTCGGCGGCTCGGTGCCCGACGGCGACGGCTGGTTCTACGAGCCCACCGTGCTCGCCGACGTGCCCACCGACGCCGAGATGGCACGCGAGGAGATCTTCGGCCCGGTCGCGCCGGTGACGACCTTCCGCACCGACGCCGAGGCCGTCCGCCTCGCCAACGACACCGAGTACGGCCTCGTCGCGTACCTCTTCACCCGGGACCTCTCGCGCGCCATCGCGATGAGCGAGGCGCTCGAGTACGGCATGGTCGGGGTCAACCAGGGCATCGTGTCCAACCCTGCCGCGCCCTTCGGCGGCGTCAAGGCCTCCGGTGTCGGGCGCGAGGGCGGTTTCGAGGGCATCGACGAGTACCTCGAGACCAAGTACGTCGGCATCGCCCTGTAGGTGTTCCCCCGCCGACGAACGTCGGGGCAAACTACGCGAAACCGGTCCGGGTAGCACGACCGTTGTGGTGCAATCCCTTCCATGACGACTCAAGCGGGGCGCTTGGGAGGTGGGGCGCTTCGCTCGCTCGCCTCCCTGCTCGACGACACGGACTCGGCGCTGCGGCGCGGGGCTTCGGCCGGTGTGTCCGTGTGGTCCTCCGGCTTCCCGGCCCTCGACGAGACCCTGACGGGGGGATTCCGTGCGGGTGAGCTGGTGCTCCTCGGCGGACCGCAGGGCAACGGCAAGACCACTATCGGCATGCAGTTCGTGCGCAACGCGGTCGCCGCCGGTCGCACGGCGCTCTTCTTCTCCTACGAGCACGAGGCGCACACGCTCTTCGAGCGGCTCGTGTCGATGGAGGCCGCCGAGCGCATCCCCGGTGAGGTCGCGACGGTGCACGAGGTGCGCCGCGCGCTCGAGTCCGACTCGGGCGGCCTCACCCTCGAGGACGTCCTGACCCCGCTCCCAGGAGCCCTCCCGGCACTCTTCGCCCTCGCGGACTTCGGCGAGCGGCTGCACATCCACGAGTCGAACGGCTCGACGACGCTCGCGGAGATCCGACGGATCGTGGACGAGGTCGCGCAGCAGACCGGCGAGGCGCCCCTGGTCCTCGTCGACTACCTCCAGAAGGTGCCGATGCGTGACGCACCGGACGGCGACGTCGTGACCGCCGCAGCGGAGGGCCTGAAGGAGCTCGCGCTGCAGGCCGGCGTGCCGGTGGTCGCGGTGGCGGCCGCCGACAAGGCCAGCCTGGGGGCCGGCCGTCGCATGCGCATCCACGACCTGCGCGGCTCGTCGGCGCTCGCCTACGAGTCGGACATCGTGCTCATCCTCAGCGAGAAGGTCGACATCGTCGCGCGCGACCACCTCATCTACGACCTCGGCAACGCCCAGCGCTTCAGCGACTGGTGCGTGGTCACGGTCGAGAAGAACCGCCACGGCCGGGCCGGCGTCGAGCTCGAGTTCCACAAGGACTTCACGCACGGCCGGTTCCACACCGACGGCCAGGAGGTCAAGGAACGCCTCATCGACGAGCGGGTCTTCGTCAACTGACGCGCACCTCCGAGGACGGATGCCGTCCGGCGGCGTCCGCGGGCCCGGGCCGTCGCGCGGGGGCGGCGTGACGGCATACGTGGTCGGGCTCTGCCCTAGCGCGCGATGACGGTGACGTTGAGGTCGGGGCGTTCCTCGTCGACCTGCTCGAGGACCGCGACGACCGTCTCGTAGGTGGCGCGCTCGGAGAAGCGCAGCCCCTGGGTGCGGTCCCACACGAGCTCGATGGGAACACCGCGCGGACCTTCGAGGTCTCGCAGCGCGTCGAGGAGGGCGTCCCAGTTGTGGCCGAACCAGTCGGGCAGGTCCAGTGCCGTGGCGAACGCCTCGAGGACGCTGTCCTTGTCGTGGCCGCCGGACACGACCCGCACGTCGTGGCCGAGCCAGCGCAGCTGGTCGAGGTGGTCGTCCGGCTCGCTGTGGCGGCCGAGAAAGGTCGTCACGTCGTCTCCTTCACCCGGTGGAACGACGCGTAGTGGTCGTCGGTCCAGTAGATCTCACCGTCGCCGCCTGTGATGAGGCGTCGAGGACCGCGGTCGTCGGATCCCGGCGTCACGACGGTGAACTCGCGGTAGTAGCCCCGAGTCCTGTTGGGCAGCAAGCGTTCCCGGTTGGCGAACGTCTTGTCGTCGTTGCGTGGGTAGGGGAACGGGCCACCAGCGCGGATCAGCGCGAGGGTGTCTCGCGCCTCTCGCGGCAGGGCCGACTCCTCGACCCACGGCAGACCGGACACGGGGTCGGTGCCTGTCGGAGCAGTGGTCGTCGTCCGAGTGTCGCGGGTTCCGGGCGACGCGGGCGCGCCCGAGGAGGTGCGTCCGTGCGCGTCGGACGGTCCCTGGGCCACCCTGACGACGAGCCACGCCAGCACGACGAGGGCGACGACCAGGACGCCGAGGAGCACCTGGCGCGACGCGACCGACTTCACGTCGTCATCATGCCGGACGACCTCGACCGGCGACCGTGCCGAGGTCGGCGAATGCCGCGAATCGACTGACGCCGGGCGCCCGCCGGGGGAGACTGCCGGGCGTGGGCATCCTCCGTGGCCTTCTCGGTGGGCGGGCCGGACGTCGTGACGACCCGGCCCCGGTCTCCGCTGCCGCTGAGGTCGGCCACCGCGTCTTCGTCGAGCAGCCCGTCGCGACGGTCTGGCGGCACCTCGTCGCACCCCCGGAGTCGACGGAGCTGGGCGTCGACTGCGTACGCGTGCTGTCCCTCCCCGGACGCGTGGCGGGCGACCTGCCCGAGTTCGTCGGCGTGTGGCGTCGGCGCAACGGACGGCTCTGGGCGGGACTCAGCACCGTGGTCGAGCTCGAAGAGGGTCGGCGCGTCGTGACGCGATCCGCTGACGGCACCAGCGCCCGCACGCTCACGACGACGCTCGAACCGCTCGACGAGGGCTGCGTCGTGGCGCAGCAGCTGTGCGGCCCCCTACCGCTTGACGCGGCCTCGTTCGCCCGGGCCTGGCTCGTCCGCGCACTCCTCGGGCTCAAGGCCGACCTCGAAGGCCGCGACCGGGACGCGCTCGTCGACGCCGAGTCCGACGAGCTGGTGGAACGCGTGGCGCGGTGCGGAGTGCTGGGGCCCGGGGTCGTCGCACCGGCTCCCGGGGCTGTCGCGCCGGCCGTCGGGGCCACCGCGCCTCCCGGGTTCACGCCCGTCAGCGAGACGGCGACCATCGACCTGACGGTGCCGCCGGAGAGGCTCTGGGAGGTGTTGGGGGAGCCGTCCTCGGAACAGCTGGTCAAGCCCGACATCCAGCACCTGGTCCGGGTGGGACTCTCGGACGAACCCGCACGCGAGCACGTCGTCGGGGTGCACCGTCACCCCGGCGGACGCCGGGGTGTCACCGTGTCGCTCGTGGTCGAAGCCGTGCAGCCGTCACGAGTCGTCGAGCGGGAGCTCACCGCCTCGCACGAGAGCGACGTCGTGACGACCATCGAGGCGCTCGGCGAGGGGAGCCGGCTCACCGAGACCTTCACGGGCTGGCTGCCATCGGGTCCGGGCCGCGTCGTCGACTCCTCGGCTGTCGCCGCGTTCATGCAGACCCGGCTCGACGTCATCAAGAACCTCGCCGAGGGCGGTGCCCGTCCGCAGCGCGACGCGCGGACCGGATTCCTCCCACCGGGGCAGACTGAGGGCCCGACGGCGGTGGCGACGCACGCCGCCTCGGTGCCATCGAGCGTCGTGCTCCCGCCTCCGCACGTCCCAGACCCGGGAGAGGCCTACGACTACGGCCCGCGCTTCTTCCTCGGCGACTCGGTGTTCTACCTCGGCGAGGGCGTCGGCTGACCCTGAGCAGGCGGTGGTGGGGTCTAACGTCGGACCATGCTCGAGACCAGCGAGGAGACGGCCGCGCTCCAGTCCCTGCTCGACGCGTCGATCGCGCGAGCCACCGGGCACCTGCGGGCGATCATCACCGACGAGCGCACGCTGACGGCCGAGCAGCTCGTGGCGCTGCTGACCGGCATGAAGGTGCTGTCGGTCGCGACGGTCACCGCAGCCGGCGAGCCTCGCATCAGCGCCCTCGACGGCCACTTCCTCCACGGCACCTGGACCTTCAGCACGTCGGGCACGTCGGCCAAGGCCCGGCACCTGGCGGCGCGGCCGGCGGTCAGCGTGGCCCACGTCGACGGTGAGGACCTCGCCCTCTTCACCCACGGCTACGCCGACCTCATGCAGCCGGGTCCCGAGCGCGACGAGGTCGAGGCGCACTGGACCGCGCACTACGGCAGCAGCCCTTGGTCGTGGGGAGACGACATCCGCATGTACCGCCTGCGCATGACGTGGGCGGTCGCCTACGCGTTCGAGCGCGACGAGCTGCTGCGGGCGCGGGGAGTGACTGCCTGACTCGAGTCTGCGGAACAATGCCCGGGTGACTGACACCCCGGCCGACATCTCGGCACCGGCACGCCGCCGCATCGTCCTGCTCGGCTCGACCGGCTCGATCGGAACCCAGGCCATCGACCTCGTCGAGCGCAACCCCGACCGGTTCGAGGTCGTGGGCCTCTCGGCCGGGGGCAACCTCGAGCTCGTCGCCCGGCAGGCCGTGGCGCTGCGGGTGCCGGTGGTGGCGGTGGCGAGCGCAACGGAGGACGACGTGGCGCGCGCGATCGCCCGCGCTGCCGACGAGGCGGGCGTGACGGCATACGCCCCCGAGGTGCTCGTCGGCCCCGACGCCAGCACGACCCTCGCCGCCCGCGACGCCGACGTCGTCGTCAACGGCATCACCGGAGCCATCGGCCTCGAGCCGACGCTGGCCGCGCTGCGGGCCGGCACGACGCTGGCGCTGGCGAACAAGGAGTCGCTCATCATCGGCGGCCCGCTCGTCAAGGCGGTCGCAGCGCCCGGTCAGATCGTGCCCGTCGACTCGGAGCACTCCGCGATCGCCCAGTGCCTGCGGGGCGGCCGCGCCGAGGAGGTGCGGCGCCTCGTCGTCACCGCGAGCGGCGGTCCGTTCCGCGGACGCAGCCGGGCCGAGCTCGCCGACGTGACGCCCGAGCAGGCCCTGGCCCACCCGAACTTCGCCATGGGCCGCGTCATCACGACGAACTCGGCGACCTTGGTCAACAAGGGCCTGGAGGTCATCGAGGCGCACCTGCTCTTCGACATCCCGTTCGAGCGCATCGACGTCGTCGTGCACCCGCAGCAGATGATCCACTCGATGGTCGAGTTCGTCGACGGCTCGACGATCGCCCAGGCCGGGCCGCCGCGGATGCTCGTGCCGATCGCGCTCGGGATGAGCTGGCCCGAGCGCATCGCCGACGCCGACGTGCCGTGCGACTGGACGAAGGCGCAGAGCTGGGAGTTCGAGCCGCTCGACGACGACGCCTTCCCGGCCGTCGCCCTGGCCCGCCGCGTCGGTGAGGCGGGCGGCACGTGGCCGGCCGTCTACAACGCGGCCAACGAGGTCGCGGTCGACGCCTTCCACGACGGGCGCATCGGCTTCGTCGACATCGTCGACACCGTCGCGCACGTCGTCGACGCGTATGCCGTCGAGCCGGCTTCTCGCGCGGCCGACCTCACGCTCGACGACGTCCTCGCCGCCGACGCGTGGGCCAGGAGCGCCGCCGAGCGCGCCATCGCCTCCTCCTGACCCCGGTTCGAGGTGATCCCGCGTCAGATGTGACGCGGGATCACCTCGAACGGACGAGGGTTGTCCACAGGTCCGACAGCGAGCCCAGCGCGGTCGGCCTGGTGCCCGGCACAGTCGGGGTGTGCAGGGGAGAGACCGACGCGCACTGGCGCAACAGCTGGCGGAGCCGCAAGGGGGTGTGGTGTCGCGCTCCCAGCTGGCCGAGGTGGGAATCACCCGCCACGACATCCGCAGCGAGGTCCGTGCCGAGCGCTGGCTGGTCCTCGGCTCGCAGACCGTCGGCACCTCGCGCGAGCCTCTCGACCGACTGCCCGAGCTCGCCCGGTGCTGGGCGGCGGTGTGGGAGACGGGCGTCGACATCGCGGCTGTGGACGGTGTGACGTCGCTGCGGCAGGCAGGTCTCGCCGGCTACGACGAGCAGTCGGTGCACCTGTCGGTCGTCCACCGCCACGACATCGCACCCCTGCAGGGAGCGCGCATCCACAAGGTGATCCGTCGCGTTCCGGGTGAGCAGGTCCTGTCCGGGCTGCCGCGCACTCGTCCCGAGGTCGCGGCGATCCGAGCCGCCCACTGGGCCACGAGCGACCGCCAGGCTGCCCTGATCCTCCTCATGACCGTGCAGCAGAGGCTCACCACACCCCGGCGACTTGCCGAGGCGCAGAAGGTCGTCCGCGGACGCACCCGGCGAGCCTTCATCCGTGCGGTTGTCCGCGACATCGCCTTCGGCGTTCAGAGTCTCGGTGAGCTCGACTTCGCGCGCCTCTGCAGGGTTCGAGGCCTGCCGGAGCCGGACCGCCAGCTGGTTCGACGTGGACCGCGCGGACGCATCTACCTCGATGTCGGCTGGGACGACCACGACCTGACCGTGGAGATCGACGGCGCACAACACCGCTGGGGGCTGGCCGTGACGACCGACAACCTGCGGCAGAACGCTGTCGTGCTCGGTGGCGACCGTGTGCTGAGGATCGACGTGATCGGGTTGCGACTCGAGACGGACCTCTTCATGGGCCAGGTATCAGTCGGCCTGGGCGTGGAGGTGGCCGCCTGACCGCTGGTTCGAGGTGATCCCGCGTCACCTCTGACGCGGGATCACCTCGAACGGAATTTCAGGAAGTCGATGTGACAATGGTCGTGTGCTGTTTCTCGTAGGGGTCCTGGTCGTCGTCGTCGGCGTGGCGCTGAGCATCGCGCTGCACGAGATCGGCCACCTCGTGCCCGCCAAGAAGTTCGGGGTCAAGGTCACCCAGTACATGGTCGGCTTCGGCCCCACCGTCTGGTCGCGCAGGCGCGGCGAGACCGAGTACGGCATCAAGGCGATCCCGCTCGGCGGCTACGTCCGCATGGTCGGCATGCTCCCGCCTCGCCCCGGCGACAAGCCCGGCGAGCTGCGCACCCTCTCGACCGGCCGGTTCAGCCAGATGGTCGACCAGGCCCGCGCCGACTCCATGGAGGAGGTCCATCCCGGCGACGAGGACCGCGTCTTCTACAAGCTGAACCCGGCCAAGAAGATCGTCATCATGCTCGGCGGCCCGATGATGAACCTCGTCATCGCCGCGGTGCTGCTGACCGGCGTCATCACCCTCTACGGCCTGCCGCAGGTCGCCCCCAAGGTCGGCCTGCTGTCGGCCTGCGTGCCCACCGCCGCGCCGACGCTGCAGGTGCCCCAGCCCAAGTGCCGGCCGGGCGACCCGGTCGCCCCGGCCAAGGCGGCGGGGCTCCGGGAGGACGACCGCATCGTCTCCGTCGACGGTAGGGCGGTGACGACCTGGGACCAGGTCTCCGGCGCCATCCGCGACAGCAAGGGTCGCAGCATGACGTGGGTCGTCCAGCGCGGCGACCAGAAGCTGCCTGTCACGATCACGCCCGCCGTGCTCGAGCGCGCCACCTACGACGACCAGGGCAACGCCGTCGCCAGGGACGGCAAGCTCGTCCTCGCCTCCATGGGCTTCGCGGGCATCACTCCGGGCCAGGAGCTGGTCAAGACGCCGATCGCCCAGGCGCCGAAGTTCGTCTGGGACCGCACCGTCGACACCGCCTCGATCATCGTGCGCATCCCCGAGAAGATGGCCGGCGTCGTCCAGGCGGCGTTCGGCTCCGACGAGCGCGACCCGAACGGCCCCATCTCCGTCGTGGGCGTCGGTCGCATCGGCGGCGAGGTGGCCGCTCTCGACATCCCGGCCGACGAGGGCGGCAACTGGCTCAAGATCGCCCAGCTCATCCTGCTCATCGCCTCGCTCAACCTCGCCCTCTTCGTCTTCAACCTCGTGCCGCTGCTGCCGCTCGACGGCGGCCACGTGGCCGGGGCGCTGTGGGAGGCCGTCAAGAAGGGCTGGGCGCGCCTGCGCAACCGGCCCGACCCGGGCTTCGTCGACGTCGCCAAGGGCCTACCGGTCGCGTACGGCATGAGTCTCGTGCTCATCACGATGTCGGTGCTGCTCATCTACGCCGACATCGTCAAGCCCATCAAGCTCTTCGGCTGAGCCCGCCCGCGACCCGCCCGCGACCGGGTCCCGTCCTCGCGCGGGACATAATGGCGGCATGAGCGTCTCCCTCGGTATGCCGTCCGCACCCCCGCCGGTCCTCGCCCCGCGTCGGCAGACCCGCCAGATCCAGGTCGGCAAGGTCGGGGTCGGCAGCGACTTCCCGGTGTCGGTGCAGTCGATGACGACGACGCCGACGACCGACATCAACGCGACGCTCCAGCAGATCGCCGAGCTCACGGCCGCTGGCTGCGACATCGTGCGCGTGGCCTGCCCGAGCCAGGACGACGCCGAGGCCCTGCCCGCGATCGCCAGGAAGAGCCAGATCCCGGTCATCGCCGACATCCACTTCCAGCCGAAGTACGTCTACGCGGCCATCGACGCCGGGTGCGCCGCGGTGCGCGTCAACCCGGGCAACATCCGCCAGTTCGACGACCAGGTCAAGGAGATCGCGCGCGCGGCGAAGGACGCCGGGGTCTCGATCCGCATCGGCGTCAACGCCGGCTCCCTCGACAAGCGGATCATGGAGAAGTACGGCAAGGCGACGCCCGAGGCGCTCGTCGAGTCGGCCGTCTGGGAGGCGAGCCTCTTCGAGGAGCACGACTTCCACGACTTCAAGATCTCGGTCAAGCACAACGACCCCGTCGTCATGGTGCGGGCCTACGAGCTGCTCGCCGAGCGCGGCGACTGGCCCCTGCACCTCGGTGTCACCGAGGCCGGGCCCGCCTTCCAGGGCACCATCAAGTCGGCCACCGCCTTCGGGGCGCTGCTCTCACGCGGCATCGGCGACACCATCCGTGTCTCGTTGAGCGCGCCGCCCGTCGAAGAGGTCAAGGTCGGCATCCAGATCCTCCAGAGCCTCAACCTGCGCCCGCGCAAGCTCGAGATCGTCTCCTGCCCGTCGTGCGGACGGGCGCAGGTCGACGTCTACAAGCTCGCCGACGAGGTCACCGCCGGCCTCGAGGGCATGACCGTGCCTCTGCGCGTGGCCGTCATGGGCTGCGTCGTCAACGGCCCGGGTGAGGCCCGCGAGGCCGACCTCGGTGTCGCGTCGGGCAACGGCAAGGGCCAGATCTTCGTCAAGGGCGAGGTCATCAAGACGGTCCCCGAGTCGCAGATCGTCGAGACGCTCATCGAGGAGGCCATGCGCATCGCCGAGGAGATCGGCGAGCCGGTCGACGAGGAGGCCGGCGCTCCCAGCGTCACCGTCGGCTGAGTGCGCCCGCCGGACACCATGCGGTATGCCGTCGTGCGCGAGCTCGCGGACCGCATCCTCGCGCTGCGGCCGGGGAAGCGGGTGGCGGTGGCGGTCGACGGGTTCGACGGCGCCGGCAAGACCGTGCTCGCCGACCAGCTCGCCGAGGTGGTCGCGGCTCACCGCGACGTGCTGCGGGTGTCGATCGACGGCTTCCACCGTCCCGAGGTCGAGCGCAAGCGCCGGGGACGCGGCGCCGACACGTTCTACGAGGACTCCTACGACTACCGGTCGTTCCGGCGTGCCGTCGTCGAGCCGTTCCGGCTCGGCCTGCCGGTGACACCGGCCGTCCACGACGTGGAGCAGGACTGGGCCGTGCACCCCGCCCCGGTCGACGTCGGTCCCGCGACGGTCCTGCTCGTCGACGGCATCTTCCTCCAGCGCCCCGAGCTCGACGGCGTGTGGGACGCCGCGGTCTGGGTCGACGTGCCGTTCGAGGTGTCGGTGCCCCGTGGCAACGCGCGGTTCGGGGCCGGGAACGACCCGGACCCCGAGGCGGCGTCGAACGCCCGCTACGTGGGTGGCCAGCGCCTCTACCTGGCCGAGGCCGATCCGCGAGCCCGTGCCACCTGGGTCTTCGACAACACCGACCTCGATCGCCCGGTCCTGAGCCGCTGACCTGACGGAGCGTTCTCTCGATCGGGAGGTGGGGCCGTCGAGGACGGACCGTGACGGGTTCGTGAGGTGGCGGCGGGGCGTGCCGGGGTGACACCCGGGCCGCGGGCAGGCACTCTTGGGTGGTGCTGCGCCAACGCCTCCCCGTGCGACCGCTGTCGGTGGCCGACAAGGACTCCGCGCTTGCCGTGTGCGCCCGCGACCGGGTGGCCAACGTCTTCGTCGCCGCGCGCATCGCCGAGGGATCCCTGAGGACCTCGCCAGGCTCGCTCCTCGGCCACTGGGACGACGGCCGGCTGCGGGGACTCGTCTGGGTCAGCGCCAACGTCGTGCCGGTCGAGCTCGACGACGAGGGTGTTGCGGCGGTGGCCACCCGCATCATGAAGATGCGGCGCCAGTGCGCCTCGATCTTCGGTCCCAGCGCGCAGGTCGTCGGCCTCTGGGACCGCCTGGGACCGACGTGGGGTCCCGTGCGTGCCGTGCGCACCCACCAGCCCCTGATGACGACCCGCGAGCGCCCGTCCACCCTCGGGCTGACGCTCGACCCCGACGTGCGACCGGCCCGCATCGACGAGGTCGACATCGTGCTGCCCGCCGCCGCGCACATGTTCACCGAGGAGATCGGCTACCCGCCGTACTTCGGCTCCGACCGCGGCTACCGGGCGAGCGTGGCCGCCCTCGTCCGTGCCGGCCACACCTTCGTCAAGGTGGAGGACGGCGAGGTCGTCTTCAAGGCCGACGTCGGGTCGCTCGCCCTCGGCTGTGCGCAGGTGCAGGGTGTGTGGCTGCACCCACGGCTGCGGGGGCAGGGACTCTCGGTCCCGGCCATGGCAAGTGTCGTGGAGCAGGTGCTCTCCGGGATGGCCGAGGAGGTGTCGCTCTACGTGAACGACTTCAACGTGGCGGCGCGGGCGGCCTACGCCCGCTGCGGTTTCCACGAGGCAGGCGCCTTCACGACCGTGCTGCTCTGACGCGCACAGGGCCGCCTAGGGTGAGGGGATGAAGACAGCGACGAACGCGCCCCTCGGCAAGGACGCCATCGCCCTGGCGGGTCTCTTCCTCACGTCCGGAGCCATGCACTTCGTGCGGCCCGAGCCGTTCGAGTCGATCGTGCCGAAGCGGCTGCCGTCCCGACGGGCCCTCGTGTACGCCTCCGGTGCCGCCGAGATCGTCTGTGCGGTAGGGCTTCTCGTTCCTCGAACGCGTCGCGTCGCAGGACTGGCGTCCGCTGCACTGCTCGTCGCCGTGTTCCCGGCCAACGTCACGATGACTGGCCAGGCGAAGCGGCGGCTCGACCGCGACCCCACGGACACGGTGCGGCAGGGCTACCTCGCTGCCACCGTCGCGCGACTGCCGCTGCAGTGGCCGATGATCCGGGCGGCCCTGCGTGCCGGGGGAGTCATGCGGTGAAGGTGATGTCGAGGTTGTCGCCGACCCGGCGGTAGCCCATCGCCTGGTAGATGGCGTTGGACGTGGGGTTGGCGAGGTCGGTGAAGAGCATGCACGACTCGCCGGCGTCCTGCCGCGCCGCGCTGAGGGCCGCCACGACCCCGCTGGCGTAGCCGTGGCCGCGAAGCTCGGGAGGTGTCCAGACGCCCGAGATCCGGGTGATCCCGCCGTTGGCGGGGGAGGCGTACGCCATGGAGACCGGACGACCGCCGTGCACCCACAGGCCGACCCGTCCCGACGCGATGTGCCGGTCGAGCGGCGAGGCCAGCGCACCCGGCCCGTCGATCGCTTCGTAGAACTGCTGGTGCCACTCGTCCAACAAGGTGGTGTCGGCCTCCGTAGCGACCCGGAAGTCTCCCGGCACCTCGAAGGGCACCTGAGGACGCCCCGGCAGGTCGAACCGGCCGATCTCCATCGACACCGTCGCAGTCACGCCGGTCCTTCGGACCCACTCGTCGGAGAAGGCCTCGGTCGGCTCGCGCAGGCCACCGACGCCGGGGAGGCTGTCGTGGGCGTCGGCGAGCACCGCCGCGAGCGCGCGCGCCTGGGCCGGTGTCGCCAGCGCGATGTGGAGGTGGCGCGGCGGCGTGTGCATGAACGCGGCCAGGACCTCTTCTGCCTCGTCGGTGCCCACCCACCAGCGCGGTCCGACGCAGCGGCTGGGGTCGGCGACCAGCCCTTCGGTGACGCTCGCGACGACACTGAGCGCCTCCGGCTCGCGTGCGACCAGGGCCGCGAATGCCGTTCGTGCGAGGGTGGGCTCGGTGATCAACGAGTACGAGAACGACGCCGAGGACATGACGTCAGTGTCGCGCATCGCGAGCGTTCTGCCCTACGCACGCGACGGCATACGGCATGGGGCGCACACGACGAAGGCCCGCCCCCGGAGGGACGGGCCTTCGTGACAGGCGCCCGAGGGCGTCAGCTCACTTGGTGAGCGGCGCGAGCGTCGGGTCGTTGGCGTACGCCTCAGCCGCGTTCTCCTTGGTCACGATGACCGGCGGGAGCAGGTTGGCCGGGACGACCTTGACACCGTTGTTGTAGGACTTGGTGTCGTTGACCGTCGGCGTCTGGCCCTTCTGGAGGGCCGACACCATGGCGAGGGTCTCCTTGACCAGGTTGCGGGTGTCCTTGTTGATCGTGGAGTACTGGACCCCGGCCATGATCGACTTGACCGACTCGACCTCGGAGTCCTGACCGGTCACGATCGGGTTCGGCTTGCCGGCTGCCTTGACCGACGTGAGGATCGCGCGGGCCAGCGTGTCGTTCGGCGACAGAACGCCGTCAAGGGCGGCGCTCGTGTAGTTCGCCGCGAGGAGCGTGTCCATGCGCTTCTGGGCGTTCTCGGCCTTCCAGTCCTGGGTGACGGCCTGGTTGAAGGCGGTCTGCCCGGAGACGACCTTGAGCGTGCCGTCGTCGATCTTCGGCTTGAGCACCTTCATGGCGCCGTCGAAGAAGACCTGCGCGTTGGCGTCGTCGGGGGAGCCGGCGAACAGCTCGATGTTGTACGGGCCGTTCGGCTTCTTCTTGGCCATGCCGTCGAGCAGGGCCTGGCCCTGCAGCTCGCCGACCTTGAAGTTGTCGTAGGCGACGTAGTAGTCGACGGCGTTCGTGTTCTTCACGAGGCGGTCGTAGGCGATGACGATCGCGCCCGCGTCCTTGGCGGCCTTGAGCTGGGTGCCCAGCTGCGAGCCGTCGAGGGCGCCCACGACGATGACCTTGGCGCCCTTGGTCACCATGGCCGAGATCTGGTTCTGCTGCTCCGACACGCCACCGTTGGCGAACTGGACGTCGCCCTGGAAGCCGGCCGAGGACAGGCCGTCCTTGAACAGCTGCTCGGCGAGCACCCAGTTCTCGGAGGTCTTCTTCGGCAGGGCGACGCCGATCATCGCGTTGGCCGGGAAGCCTGCTGCCGCGGAGCCCCCGTTGGAAGCGCCCGGCGTCGCGCCGGTGTCGCTGTTCCGACCGCAACCGGTCAGAACAAGGGCAGCCACAGCCGTGACGCCCAGCACCTTGGTGAAGGTACGCATGTGCTCTCTTTCCTCTCATCGCGTCCGGGCGAACGCGGATCCTTCTCGGTCTCGGGCGGGCGCCCTGACCGGGTCTGAGGGTCAGCCGAACCCGGGCGGTTCAGCTGGACTGGCGGATGCTCTCGTTGATCGGAGCGGTCTCGGTCTCGGCCGACGGCGGGGGAGTGACGTCGTCGCCACCGCCGCGCCCGCGGGCGTTGCGCATGAGCAGGCCGATGAGCGAGGCGCGGCCCTGCGACTTGTTGTAGACGTCGAACGCGACGGCGACGAGCAGCACGAGGCCCTTGATCATCTGGGTCGCGTCGGCACCGATTCCCTTGAGCTGCAGGCCGTTGTTGAGCACGGCCATGACGAGGCCTCCGACGATCGAGCCGACGACGGTGCCGACGCCGCCGGTGACGGCGGCGCCACCGATGAAGACGGCCGCGATGGCGTCGAGCTCCCAGCCCACACCGTCGGCCGGGCCCGAGGCGGTGGAGCGGGCCACGAAGATCATGCCGGCGAGCGCCGCCAGGATCGACATGTTCATCATGACCAGGAAGTTGACCTTCTTGCTCTTGACGCCGGAGAGCTCGGCCGCGTGGCGGTTGCCACCGACGGCGTAGATGTGGCGGCCGATGACGGTGCGGTTGGAGATGAAGCCGTAGAGCAGCACGAGGACCGCCAGGATCATGCCCGCGACGGGGAACGAGGTGCCCGGTCGGCCGGAGCCGAAGAGCAGCGTCGCCGCGATGATCGCCGCGCAGATCAGGGCCAGCCGCACCCACATGACCCAGGCGTCCTCGACCTCGGCGCCGAGCTTGACGAGCGCGCGGCGGCTGCGGAGGGCGCCGTAGACGATGCCGGCTGCGAGCAGCAGCCCGAGCAGCACGGTGAGGTTGTTGTAGCCGGTGTTGGGCCCGACCTCGGGCAGGTAGCCGCCACCGATGACCTGGAAGTCGTCGGAGACGGGCACGGAGTTCGACTTGCCGACGTACTGGTTCGCGCCGCGGAAGAGCAGCATGCCCGACAGCGTCACGATGAACGCCGGGATGCCGACGTACGCCGTCCAGAGGCCTTGCCACGCCCCGACCAGGGCGCCGAGCGCGAGCCCGAAGAGGATGCCGAGCCACCAGCTGAGCCCCCAGTCGCGCATCGCGATGGCGACCGAGATGCCGACGAACGCCGCGACGGAGCCGACGGAGAGGTCGATGTGGCCGGCGATGATGACGAGCACCATGCCGATCGCGAGGACGAGGATGTAGGAGTTCTGCTGGAAGATGTTGATGACGTTGTCGGGCGTCAGCGTGAGCCCTGCGGTCCAGATCTGGAAGAAGATGATCAGCGCCACGAGGGCGAAGATCATGCCGAGCTGACGGGTGTCGCCACCGAAGATCTTCTTGACCTTGTCCATTGGTGCTTCCTGGCTCTGTCGGGTGTGGATGGGGAGGGGAGTGGGCGCTGTGTGTCGACGGGGTGGGTGGCCCGTGGCGGCCGCTCAGGCGCTCTCGCGTGACCGGTCGCCGCCACCGGGCGTGCGGCGGGTCATGAGCCGCATCAGCGACTCCTGGTCGGCCTGCTCGCGGTCGAGCACGCCGGTGACGGCACCTTCACTGATGGTGTAGATGCGGTCGGACAGCCCGATCAGCTCGGGCAGCTCCGAGGAGACGAGGATGACGCCCTTCCCCTCGGACGCCATGCGCTGGATGATCCCGTAGATCTCGAACTTCGCGCCGACGTCGATGCCACGGGTCGGCTCGTCGAGGATGAGCAGGTCGGGCTCGGTGAAGAGCCACTTGGCCAGCACGACCTTCTGCTGGTTGCCGCCCGACAGTTTCGCGACGCCCTCGTCGACGTTGGGAGCTTTGGTGCGCAACGACTTCCGGTACGACTCGGCGTAGTTGTACTCCTGGCGGTCGTCGACGACGAAGCCCTTGGTGATGCGCGAGAGGCGGGCCGAGACGGTGGTGCGCTTGATGTCGTCGAGCAGGTTCAGGCCGAGCGACTTGCGGTCCTCGGTGACGTAGGCGAGGCCGGCGTCGATGGCGTCGGCCACGCTGCGCAGCCTGAGCTCCTTGCCGTCCTTGACGATGGAGCCCTCGACGTACGTGCCGTAGGAGCGGCCGAAGAGGCTGCGCATCAGCTCGGTGCGGCCGGCCCCCATGAGGCCGGCGAAGCCGACGATCTCGCCGCGGCGCACGAAGAAGTCGCTGTGCTTGGCCACGAGCCGGTCGGGGACGCTCGGGTGGCGGACGGTCCAGTTCTTCACCTCGAAGAAGACCTCGCCGATCTTCGGCGTGTGGTCGGGGAAGCGCGACTCGAGGTCGCGCCCGACCATGCCCCGGATGATCCGGTTCTCGTCGACGCCGTCCTCCTTGACGCGCAGTGTCTCGATGGACCTGCCGTCACGGATGATGGTGATGGAGTCGGCGATCTGCTCGATCTCGTTGAGCTTGTGGCTGATCATGATGCACGTGACGCCCTTGGCGCGCAGCCCCGCGATGAGGTCGAGCAGGTGCTGGGAGTCGCCCTCGTTGAGCGCGGCCGTGGGCTCGTCGAGGATGAGCAGCTTCACGTCCTTGGAGAGCGCCTTGGCGATCTCGACGAGCTGCTGCTTGCCGACACCGATCTCGCGGATCTTCGTGTCGGGCTCCTCCTGGAGGCCGACACGGGCGAGCAGCTCGCGCGCCTTGACGCGGGTTGAGAGCCAGTCGATGACGCCGCCGCTCGCCGTCTCGTTGCCGAGGAAGATGTTCTCGGCGATCGACATCTCGGGGATGAGCGCGAGCTCCTGGTGGATGATGACGATGCCCGCGTGCTCGCTGTCGCGGATGTTGTGGAACTCGACGAGCCGGCCTTCGAAGTGGATCTCTCCGTCGTAGCTGCCGGCCGGGTAGACGCCGGACAGCACCTTCATCAGGGTCGACTTGCCGGCGCCGTTCTCGCCGCAGATGGCGTGGACCTCGCCGCGGCGGACCGCCATCGACACGTTGGAGAGGGCCTTGACCCCCGGGAACTCCTTGGTGATGTCTCGCATCTCGAGGATGACGTTGCCCGGCTGGCCGCTCGTGACGTCACTGCCCGCGTGGCCCGGAGCCGGGGTGGAGGGGTCGCTCATCTGGTCGTCAACACTCCTTTGTGGTGTCCACGGGTGCATGCACTCAATGCCGATTGTTGCTCACCGTTCGTGCTCACGTCGCCGAACCCGGCGGTGGCGTTGTCACAAGGACGTCACGATCCCTGACCTTCCTGACACCGCTGTGCCGGCAGGCTCACTGAACACGCGGCCGAGCCACCGGTCAAGCGGGTGACCTGTTCTTGTCCTGACCGGACAGGAACAGGACAGGACACGTGCCAAGAGCGGTCCTCGGAGCGGCCGATATCCTGCGCACGTTCCGCACCCACGCGCGCCCAGCGCAGCACCCGAGGAGTCCCGGTGGCCCTGCACATGTCGTCCCTGTTCCTGCGAACGCTTCGCGAGGACCCGGCGGACGCAGAGGTCCCGAGCCACAAGCTGCTCGTCCGCGCCGGCTACGTCCGCCGCGTGAGCCCCGGCGTCTACACCTGGCTGCCTCTCGGCCTGCGCGTGCTGCGCAACGTCGAGCGGATCGTGCGCGAGGAGATGGACGCGATCGGCGCCCAGGAGCTGCTCTTCCCGGCCCTGCTGCCCAAGGAGCCCTTCGAGGCGACCGGCCGCTGGACCGAGTACGGCGACAACATCTTCCGGCTCCAGGACCGCAAGGGGGCCGACCACCTGCTCGGCCCGACCCACGAGGAGATGTTCACCCAGACGGTCAAGGACCTCTACAGCTCCTACAAGGACCTGCCGCTGTCGATCTACCAGATCCAGACGAAGTACCGCGACGAGGCCCGTCCGCGCGCAGGCGTGCTGCGCGGTCGCGAGTTCGTCATGAAGGACTCCTACTCGTTCGACGTCGACGAGGCCGGCCTCGACAAGAGCTACCAGCTGCACCGTGACGCGTACGTCCGCATCTTCGACCGCCTCGGCTTCCACTACGTCATCGTCGAGGCGATGGCGGGCGCCATGGGTGGCAGCAAGAGCGAGGAGTTCCTCGCCACGGCCGAGGTCGGCGAGGACACGTACGTCCACTGCACGAGCTGCGGGTACGCCGCGAACGTCGAGGCCGTGCGCGTGCCCGCCCCCGACCCGGTCGGGTGGGACGGCGTGCCTGCCGCGCACGCCGAGGACACCCCGGACACCCCCACGATCGAGACGCTCGTGGCGCACCTCAACGAGCGCTTCCCGCGCGACGACCGCGCGTGGGAGGCCGGCGACACCCTCAAGAACGTCGTCGTCATGCTCGTGCACCCCGACGGCACGCGCGAGCCGCTCGCCATCGGCGTGCCCGGCGACCGCGAGGTCGACGAGAAGCGCCTCGGCGCCCAGGTCGAGCCGGCCGAGGTGGAGGCCTTCACCGAGGCCGACTTCGCCGCCAACCCCGCCCTCGTCAAGGGCTACATCGGCCCGGGGGCTCTCGGCTCCGAGGGCAGCACCGGCATCCGCTACCTGCTCGACCCGCGCGTCGCCGACGGCACCCGGTGGGTCACCGGCGCCAACGTGCCCGGCCAGCACGTCCTCGACCTCGTCGCCGGCCGTGACTTCACCGCCGACGGCACCATCGAGGCGGCCGAGGTGCGACCCGGCGACGCCTGCCCCAGCTGCGACCACACCCTCTCGGCCGCCCGGGGCATCGAGATGGGCCACGTCTTCCAGCTCGGCACGAAGTACGCGGAGGCCCTCGACCTCAAGGTGCTCGACCAGAACGGCAAGCTCGTCACCGTCGTGATGGGCTCCTACGGCGTCGGCGTCTCCCGCGCGGTCGCCTGCGTCGTGGAGGGCAACAACGACGAGGCGGGCATCATCTGGCCGCGCGAGCTCTCGCCCGTCGACGTGCACATCGTGGCCGCCGGCAAGGACGAGGCACTCTTCGTCAAGGCCGAGGAGATCGCGCGCGAGCTCGAGGTGCAGGGACTGTCGGTCCTCGTCGACGACCGCAAGGGCGTCAGCCCCGGTGTGAAGTTCAAGGACTCCGAGCTCATCGGCGTGCCGACGATCCTCGTCATCGGTCGCGGTCTCGCCGACGGCAAGGTCGAGATCAAGGACCGTCGCTCCGGCGAGCGCCGCGAGGTCGCGGTCGACGACGTCGTGGCGGCGCTGACCGCCGAGGTGACGGCCGAGGTCGAGCGCTCGTGACGGCTGCCGCCCGTCCCGTCGAGGCGGTCGTCTTCGACTGGGGCGGCACCCTGACGCCCTGGCACGAGGTCGACCTGCCGCAGCAGTGGCGCGTCTTCGCGCGAACCGTCCACGGCCTACCGGTCGAGGATCCCGACATGCCGGCCGAGGACCTCGCGGAGGCCGACTCGCTGGCGATGCGCATCCTCGAGGCCGAGGACCGGGCGTGGCGGCGGGGGCGCGAGACCCATGAGAGCGCCTCGATCGCGGCGATCCTCGACGACGCAGGTGTCGACCCCGAGCACGACCGCCACCACCTCGCCCTGGCCGCCTACCGCCGGTTCTGGGAGCCCCACACCCACACCGACGCCCAAGTCCGCCCACTCTGGGAGTCGCTGCGGCGCAAGGGGATCCGCGTCGGTGTGCTCTCCAACACCATCTGGACGCGCGACTACCACCGCGAGGTCTTCGAGCGGGACGGGGTGCTCGACCTGCTCGACGCCGACGTCTACTCGTCCGAGATCCACGTCGTGAAGCCGCACCCCGACGCGTTCCGCGCGGTCTGTACGGCCCTCGACGTCGAGCCCGAGCGGACCGTCTACGTCGGCGACCGGCTCTTCGAGGACGTCCACGGGCCGCACCAGGTCGGGATGCGCGCCATCCTCGTCCCGCACTCCGACATCCCGGCCGGCCAGCGGATGCCGGTCGACGCGCGGCCCGACGCCGTGGCCGACGAGCTGCTCGACGTCGCCGGCATCGTCGCGTTCTGGAACCACCAGGCCGCGGGCGGCGTCGGGGCGTGAGCGACCCGACCCTCACGACCCTCGCCTTCCTCGGCGCCGCATCGTTCGTCGCGGGGTGGGTCGACGCCGTCGTCGGCGGCGGGGGTCTCGTCCAGCTGCCGGCCCTGCTCGTCGGTCTGCCCGGTGCGACCCCGGCGCAGCTGCTCGCGACGAACAAGTTCGGCTCGGTCTTCGGCACGACCACGAGCTCGGTCACCTTCTACCGCCGGGTGCGCCCGGACCTGCGTACGGCCCTGCCGATGGCCGCGGTCGCGTACGTCGGGTCCATCGGCGGCGCGCTCATCGGCCTGCACATCCCGAAGTCCGCCTTCAACCCGATCATCCTCGTGCTGCTCGTCGTGGTGGGCGCCTACACGCTCTTCAAGCCCGACCTCGGCAAGGAGTCCATCCGCCGGTTCCACGGTGCCCGGCACACGGTCCTGGCGATGGTCACCGGCTTCGTCATCGGCGCCTACGACGGTGCGCTGGGGCCGGGCACCGGCAGCTTCCTCGTCTTCGCCCTCGTCGGGCTGCTCGGCTACAACTTCCTCGAGGCGAGCGCCAAGGCGAAGATCGCGAACCTCGCGACGAATCTCGGCGCCCTGACCGTCTTCGCCCCGATGGGCCTGGTGCTGCTCAAGGTCGGCGTCGTGATCGCGGCCGCGAACCTCGTCGGGGGCTACGTCGGGGCCCGCACCGCCGTGGCGCGCGGCAGTGGCTTCGTGCGCGGCGTCTTCGTCGTCATCGTCAGCGCCTTCATCGTCAAGATCGGCGGCAGCCTCATCGGCTGGTGGGCCTGACCGGCTCCCGTCAGGACGGCCCGACGACGAGCCGGCGGTAGGTGGGGATGAGCACGCCGCGCGCCGGTTCGCGCTCGACGACCGTCCACGGCCCGGCATCGGCGAGCGCGCCGACCATCCGTCGCAGCTCCTCACGGGCCACGGGCGCGCCGAGGCACAGGTGGCGGCCCGCGCCGAACCACAGGTGCCGGTTCTCGGGCAGGTACGGGCGGTCCAGGTCGAGGGCCCCCGGGGCGGTGTTGGCGACGTAGGTCAGGGCGAGCACGCGGTCACCCGCGCGCAGGCGCCGGCCGCCGACCGTCACGTCGTCGGTGACGTGCCGGCCGATGACCGGTGCCGGCGTCGTGACCCGCAGCCCCTCGCGTACGGCCGCCTCGACCAGGGCGTCTCGGTGGGGGCCCGAGGCGGCCGACAGGCGGGCCGCCTGACCCGTGTCGGCGAGCAGCGCGGCCGTCCGCGAGATGGCGCT
This sequence comes from Terrabacter koreensis, assembly GCF_054783315.1. Lineage (NCBI taxonomy): Bacteria > Bacillati > Actinomycetota > Actinomycetes > Micrococcales > Intrasporangiaceae > Terrabacter > Terrabacter koreensis. The sequence continues at coordinate 1,295,492 of NZ_BAAGQU010000004.1, forward strand.
CGCGGCCGTCTCGGTGCCCGCGACGAGCAGGAGCGAGGCCAGCCCGGTGGCCTCCTGCTCCGTCACTCCGAGGGTGCGGCACCGGCCCAGCAGCGTCGACTCGGGGGAGGAGCGGTAGGCCTCGGGCACGCCGGCCGTCAGCTCGAGCAGGATCGACCGGGCCTGTTCGACGGTGGAGTCGGAGAGCGTCGTGTCGGACTGGGTGCCGAGCGCGAGTGCCGCGAGCTCCTCGCCGCGGCCGAAGACGTGCCGATAGACGTCCCAGCCGTCGGCGCTCGGGTGCCCACCGGCGGTCGTGCCCGTTCCGGGGGCCAGGGCCGCGGGATCCAGGCCGAGCATGGCGACGACGATGCGGCCCACGAGGACGCGAGCGAGGTCGGCGACGTCCACCGGATGCCCGGCCCGCAGACGGGAGTGCAGGACGGCCACGACCGGCTGGGCGGCCGGCCCGACCAGCTCGCGAGCCGCGGCGTCGGTGAACAGGTCTCGCGCCCGGGTGTGCAGCGAGTGGTGGCCCCGACCGTCGAACAGCTCGTCCACCCAGTCACCGAGCACCTGCGACCAGAGGTGCCCCACACCGCCCTCGCCGAGCAGCGACGTGGAGCGGTGGTCGACGAGCAGGGCCCGGATGAGGGACGGGTCGCGCACGACCCAGCCGAGGCGCGGCACACGGACGATGGGCGGCGCGAGGCGGGCGCCGGAGACGAGCAGACCGAGCCGGGGGTTCGCCGCCCACACGACCCGACGCTCGTGACGGGCGGCCGTCCGGTGAGTACGTCCGCTCAGTCCGCGCGCCATGGCCTCACCGTAAACTGCCCGCACGGCTCAGCAGGAGCCGCGTCGCCGAGCCAGGGAGGGCCGCCGTCGCATGGCCAGTCGCATCGCCGGTGTGAGTGCTCGGGTGGCGTCCCACGCCATCACCGTGGACGAGGTCGAGGCCCGCGTCGTCGGCTCGAGCCAGGGCTTCGTGCCGCCCACCGGGGTGCTCGGGCGGCTCACGGGGGTCCGGCGCATCCACCACGCCGGTCCCGAGACGCAGGCGTCCGACCTCGCGGCTGCCTCGGCGCGCACGTCGCTCGACTCGCTCGGGCTCGACACCCACGACGTCGACCTGCTCGTCTTCGCCTCGGCGTCGCAGGACCTCGTCGAGCCGGCGACCTCGCACATCGTGGCTGACCTCCTCGGGCTGCGCTGCCCTGTGATGGACGTGAAGAACGCCTGCAACTCGTGGCTCAACGGAGTCCAGGTGGCCGAGGCCCTCGTCGAGATGGGCCAGTACTCGAGGGTGCTCGTCGTCACGGGTGAGATGCCGTCGCGCGCCGCGCGGTGGAGCGTGCGGGACTCCGCCCAGTTCGTCGAGTCCGTGCCCGGCTACACGATGAGCGACGCCGGAGCCGCCTGCGTCGTCGAGCGGGCCGCGGACGGCGCGCGCGGCCAGATCCTGCACCGCTGGTTCACCGCCGAGTCGCGGCACTGGGCGGTCGGCCAGCTGCCTGCGGGCGGCACCCGCCACCCCCGCGACGTCGACAAGGGCTACTTCGTCATGGACGGCGCGCGGCTGCGTCAGGCCTTCGACAGCGTCGACGTCGAGGAGATCCACCGGGCGCTCAAGGCTGACGGGCTGGGCGTCGAGGACTTCGTCGCCGTGGCGGTGCACCAGGTGGCGATGCCCTACCTCGACCACTTCGCGGCCCGGCTGGGCCTGCGCCGCCAGCTCGTCGTGGAGACCCTGCCCGACAACGGCAACTGCGCGTCGGCGACGCTCCCGCTGCAGTGGCAGCAGATCGAGCGCCTCGGGTTGGCCCGTCCCGGCGAGCCCGTGCTGCTCGTCGGGCTCGCCGGAGGCATCAGCGTCGGCACGATGGCGGTGCGCTGGTGAGCGGCCGTATGCCATCCGATGTCGACGGCGTGCGCCTCTGGGTCGTGGTGCCGGCGTGGAACGAGCAGGCCGGCATCGCCGCCACGATCGCTGCGCTCGCCGCCCAGCGCGACCGCGACTTCCGGCTCGTGGTCGTCGACAACGGCAGCACCGACGCAACGGTCGCCGAGGTCGAGCGTGCCTGTGCGGCATACGGTCTCGGGGTCACCGTGGTCACCGAACCTCGCAAGGGCACCGGTGCCGCGGCCGACACCGGGGTGCGCCACGCGATCGCCCGCGGAGCGACCCACGTGCTGCGCACCGACGCCGACACGCTGCCGTCTGCGGGCTGGACGGCCGTGGCTCGACGGGCGTTCGGCGCGGGCGCCGACCTCGTCACGGGCCCGATGCGCGCCCGCTCCGACGAGGTGCGGCTGCGTCCGTGGGAGCGCATCGTGCTCCCCGGCGTCATCGGCCTGTGCCAGGCCTTCGGCCGCTTCCGCCCGGGCAACCGCGCGCCCGAGCTGCTCGGCCCCTACCGGATGAGCCCGGGCTGCAACCTCGGCGTCAGCGCCCACGCGTACGAGGCGAGCGGCGGCTTCCCCCGCACCGCCATCGAGGAGGTCCACGAGGACCGCGAGCTCGTCAACCGCATACGCCGGGTGTCGGCCCGCGTCGAGCACCACCGTGACCTCGTCGTGCACGCCTCGGTGCGCCGGCTGCGTGCCTACGGGCTGCGCAACACGCTGCGCTGGTACCTGGACCACAGCCACCGACCGGACGTCGTCGACGTGCGGACCGTCGCGTGAGGGCGCTGCGTCCCACCGACGCGGGCAGCCGCTGGGAGTCGAGGCTCGTCCGCTCGGCACATCCGGTCGTCGCGCGGGTCGTCGACGCAGCCGTCTCCGGGCGAGCGGTGGTCCGCCTGCCGGGGGTCGGTGTGCTCGTCGCCGACGCCAGTGCCGCCCGGCGCGTCCTCACCGACACCGAGTCCTTCGTCAAGAACGGGCCCGGCTCCTCGGGGGCGCTCTGGACCCCCGTGCTCGGCGAGCGCGTCCTGCTCAACATGGAGGGGACCGAGCACCGGGCACTGCGGCGCTCGCTCGCCGACCTGTTCTCGCCCAAGGCGGTCCGCGAGGTGCACGAGGCCGCCACCGGACCTCTCGTGGCGCAAGCGAGGCAACGGCTGGAACGCGGTGACGAGGTCGACGTCGTCGAGCTCGCGCGAGCGGTGTCGGCGTCCACCATCGGGGCGGTCGTGGGGCTGGACCCGGCCACGCCGCCGTCGGTGCTCCTCGACGCGGGAGACGCGATCGAGTCGACGGTGCGATGGCGCACCCGCACCTTCGACGCCGACGACGTGGTGAGGGCTCGGGCGTCGCTGGCCGTCGTGCAGGACGCGGCCGAGGCCGCCCACGTGGAGGGCTCGTCGTCCACCGTGATGGGCCGTCTTGCCCGACAGGGTGTCTCGCTCGCCGACGCACGTGCACTTGCCGCGGCCCTGTTCCTCACCGGCACGGGCACCGTGAGCAGCGCCCTGCCGCGGATCGCCGGGCAGCTTGCCGACGCAGGGCTCCTGGCGCCGTCCACGGCGTCCCGGTGCGACGTCGGGGCGGTCGTGGCCGAGGGGCTGCGCATGACGACGCCGAGCCTGGCCACCCTGCGGCGATGCGCCACGGACGCGGACGTCGACGGCCTGAGGGTGCGCGCGGGCGAGCGCGTCGTGGTTCTGCTCTGGTGGGCGACGCGACGCGAGGGCGGCTTCGACCCCGGACGACGGACCGAGGGCGACCTGCGCCACCTCTGGTTCGGCGCCGGTCCGCACTTCTGCCTGGGGGCACCCCTCGCCCTCGCCGAGCTGACCTCGATGACGGGGATGCTGCTCGCCGTCGCGAGCGACCGCGGGCTCGTGGTCACGGGCCGGCGGGCCGCCAGACGGGTGCTCGTGCCTCGGTATGCCGAGCTGCGGCTCCGAGCCGCCGCGCCGGCCGGCGACGCCCGCGCCGACACGGCAAGGCGCGGGGCAGCGGCGCGGCAGGTCGCGGGGGCGGCGACGTGACCGCACCTCGTGTCGGCACGACACCCACCACTGACCTCGTCTCCGCCGTGCTCACGCGCGGCGCGAAGCAGCCCCGGCGTCTCGCCATCCGCGACAGCCGTGGCCGCTCGGTGACCTACGGTGACCTCGCGGACGGGATCGCCTCTGTCGCAGCGCATCTCAGTACCAGGGGCCTGGCCGTCGGTGATGGTGTGCTGCTCGCCCTTCGGCCGTCGCCGCGCGCCGTGATGGCAGCCCTCGGCGTCGTGCTCGCCGGGGGAGTGGTCGTCGTCGCCGACCCGGGGGCCGGGGTGGCACTGCTCGACGTGCGCCGTCGCACCGTGCCCGTGGCGGCGGCCGTCGCCGACACCGTCGTGCACGCGGCCACCCGTCCTCCGTTCTCCACGCTGATCGCACGGCTGCCTGCGACCTCGGGCCTGCAGCTGCCAGACCTCTCCACGCCCGGCCTGCTCCACGTCGTGTCCGGGCCGCGACTTCCCGGCGTCCCCGCGAGCGCGACCCGCTGGGAGTCGCTGCCGCGCGGCCCGTTCGCGCCCGCCGAGCTGCCGCCCTCGCGTGACGCGCTCGTCGTGTTCACGTCGGGTTCCACCGCGGCACCACGTGCGGTCGTCCACACGGTCGCGTCGCTGTCGGCAGGAGTGCACGCAGCCGTCGAGGCCCTGCACCTCGGCGGCGAGGTCGTCCTGCACACCGACCAGCTCATGCTCGGCCTGCCCGCCCTCGTCGGAGGGGCCGTCTGGTCCCTCCCCTCCGTGACCGCCTCCACCGCGGCGTGGGTGCGCCAGGCGCGCCGCGAGCGCGCCACCCACGCGTACGCCGTCCCGGCCAAGCTGCTCGACGCCGCTTCGCGCGGCTTCCCCCCGACGCTGCGCACCGTGGCCACGGGTGGGGCGCCCGTGCTGCCCGCGACCGTCCGCAGGCTGTCGGCCCTCGCACCCGGCGTGGAGGTCCGCGCCGTCTACGGCCTCACCGAGGCGCTGCCGGTCGCCGTCGCCACCGGGGAGGAGGTGCTGTCCTCCCCGCCGGACCGCACCGTCCTCGGGCACCCCCTCCCCGGCGTACGCGTCCGCATCGACCGGGCCGACGCGTCGGGTGTCGGGGAGATCGTCGTGCGAGCGCCGCAGGCACGCCACCGGATCGCCGGCCACGCCGCCGACACGGAGGTCCACACCGGAGACCTCGGTGAGCTCGCTGCCGACGGCTCGCTCCTGCTGGCCGGCAGGGCGAAGAACATGATCATCCGCGGGCAGACGAACATCTACCCGGAGCTCGTCGAGCCGCTGCTGCTGGAGCGGCACGGGACGCGGCTGCGCGACTGCGCCCTCGTCGGACTGACCGACCCGGTCTCGGGTGACGAGCGGGTCGTGCTGGCGGTCGTGCCCGTGCCCGGCGCCTCCCACGCGGACGCGCGTGCCGTGGCCCGCGAGGTCCACCGCTCGTGGGCGCAGCTGGCCGACGAGTCCTGGCGCCCGGACGACGTGCTCGTCGTCGACACCGTCCCGCGGCGAGGGCGCTCCAACGCCGTCGACCTCGAGGCCCTGCACGAGCTCGTGGCGCGCGCACCGCGGGCGGCGCGGGCGTGAGGGTCGCGGTCACCGGAGCCAGCGGCTTCGTCGGCGGTGTGGTGTCGGAGGCACTGCTCCGGCGTGGCCACGACGTGCTCGCGCTCAGCCGGCGGCCCGTCCGGCCACGGTCCGGGCTGGAGCACCGCCGCTGGGATCTCACCTCCGGGCCCCTGCCCGAGCCCGGAGCCGTCGACGCGGTCGTGCATGTTGCCGCACACGTCGACGAGTGGGACCCCTGGCCGGTGCACGAGGCGGTGACCGTCGAGGGCACGAGGACGGTGCTCCGGACGTGGCCGCACGCGCGCATCGTGCTCGTGTCGTCGTGCAGCGTCTACCCGCTGCGGGCGCCGCACGCCCCGCGGCACCGCCTGACCGAGGCGGTGCCCGTGACCAGCCGTCCTCTCTCTGCCTACTCGCGGGCCAAGGCCGCTCAGGAGCGCCTCGTGCTCGCTCGTGAGGATGCCGTCGTGCTGCGGCCGCACGCGGTTCACGGGCCGGGCGACACCACGCTGCTGCCCAGGCTCGAACGTGCCCGCCGCCGTGGCCTGCTGCTGTGCCCGGGCAGCCCTTCGACTCGTCTCCACCTCACGGACGTGTCCCTCGTGGCCGAGGCCGCAGCCGCCGCCTGCGAGGCCGGCTCCTGCACAGGGGTGCTCAACGTCGCCGATGCCGCACCCCTGCGTCTCGCGGAGGTCGTGGCGGGCGTCGCAGCCGCCAACGCATGGACCGAGCGCCCCGTCTTCACCGGGACACCGGCCGCCTGGGTCGCTGCCCTGCTCCTCGAGGGGGCCGCGCGCGCGGCCGGCTCGACCACAGCACCGCTGCTGACGGCATACGCGGTCTCGCACCTCGCGGTCAGCCGCGAGTTCGACACGACCCGGCTGCGGACGCAGCTGGGTGTCGAGCCCCGGCCGACCGACCTCTCCCGCTGGCATCCCGGGCCAACGGCACACGACTCACACGCCTGACATCCGGCCGGCACAGCGCCCGCACAGGTTGCGACCCGAACCTGAGTCCCATGACCTCCCTCGCCCATCCCGAGGCCCGTGAGCACTCCGCGGCCCGCAGCCCCCGCCGAGCCGCAGCGCCCACGCCACGTTGGTGGCGAGATGTGTCCGTCGTGTTCGCTTGGGGCGCAACGCTTTTCGTGGTAGCGCTCTGGGTTGCCGGGGGAGGGCTCACGGCGTTCGGGTCGGCCGGGGAGACGCTGACGAACCTCGGCCGGCTGAGCGGGCTGCTCGCCTCGGTGCTCATGCTCCTGCAGGTGCTGCTCATGGCCCGCATGACCTTCGTCGAGCAGGCCTGGGGCCAGGACGAGCTCGCCCGGGTGCACCGCCTCGTCGGCTTCACCTCGTTCAACCTGATGCTCGCGCACATCGTGCTCACGATCCTGGGCTACAACGCGGGCACCGACCTCGGCGTCATCGGGACGTTCGTCGACGAGGTGCTGCACTCGCCGGGCATGCTCCTGGCGCTCGCCGGCTCGATCGCCCTCGTGATGGTGGTCGTCACCTCGGTCAAGAAGGCCCGGGCGCGCCTGCGCTACGAGTCGTGGCACCTGCTCCACCTCTACGCCTACCTCGGCGCCGGGCTGGCGCTGCCGCACCAGCTCTGGACCGGGGAGGACTTCAGGTCCTCGCCCGCAGCCACGGTCTTCTGGTGGGGGCTGTATGCCGCCGCGCTCGTCTCCGTGGTCACCTTCCGCGTCGTCCTGCCGATCGTGCGCTCCCGCCGTCACCGGCTCGTGGTCTCGCACGTCGTCGCCGAGTCGCCGACCGTCACCTCGGTCGTGGTGACCGGCCGCCACCTCGACCGGCTGCCCGCCCGTGCCGGCCAGTTCTTCCAGTGGCGCTTCCTCGACGGCCCCGGCTGGACCCGAGCGAACCCGTACTCGCTCTCTGCCGCTCCGGACGGACGTTCGCTGCGCATCACCGCCGAACGGGTCGGCTCCTCCAGCGAGCGCCTCGCGACGCTCCGTCCCGGCACGCAGGTCCTCGTCGAGGGCCCCTACGGCCGGCTCCACACCGGTGTGCGCACCAGCCCCAGGACCGTCCTCATCGGCGCCGGCATCGGGATCACCCCGCTGCGGGCCATCCTCGAGGAGCTGCCGCCGTCACCCGACGGGGTCGTCGTCATCAACCGGGTCGGCAGCCAGTCGGACATCGTCCTGGGCGACGAGCTGCTCGACCTCGCCCGGTCCAAGGGCGGTCGCGTCGTGGCCGTCGTGGGCCACCGTGTGCGCGACCGAGCGAGCTGGCTCCCCGCCGACGCGGCCCACCTCGGCGACGCCGAGGCCTTGCTGCGGATCGTCCCCGACATCGCCGAACGCGACGTCTACGTCTGCGGCAACCCCACCTGGATGGAGGCCGTCATCGCCGCTGCCCACGAGGCCGGCGTGCCGCGCGAAGCCGTCCACCACGAGCGCTTCAGCTACTGACCCCGAACCACGAAACGAGACCCCCATGCGCCGCATCGTCCTCTGGGCCATGAGCACCATCACCGTGCTCGTGCTGCTCTTCAGCTACAGCACGTCCCGCTCCTCGACCGCAGTCGTGGCGGCCGAGGGCCGACAGGTCACCACCACGAGCAAGACGTCGGAGAGCAGCGGGTCCTCCTCGGGGTCGTCCTCGGCCTCCTCCGGCGACTCGTCCGGCCAGGAGCCCGCCGCCGACGCCGGGACCGCGGACGACACGTCCGACACGGGCGCGGCCTCGGGCACCACGGGTTCGACGGGGTCGTCGGGGTCGTCGGGGTCGTCGGGCTCCTCCGGCTCGGGGTCGTCCGGCTCCGGCTCGACCACCGTCGAGGGCGACGCCGTGATGACCCGCTTCGGCAACGTCCAGGTGAAGATCACCGTCGCCGGCGGAAAGATCACCGCCGCCGAGGTGCTGCAGGTGCCGTGGGAGGACCGGCACGACCAGATGATCAACTCCCGCGCCGTCCCCGTCTACAACGAGGAGACGGTCCAGGCCCAGTCGGCCGCCATCGACGTCGTCTCTGGTGCCACGGTGACGTGGGAGGGCTACACCCAGTCGCTCCAGTCGGCCATCGACCGAGCGAACATCTGACCGCCGTGCAGACACGGACGAGGGAGCGCAGGATGAACGGACCCGTGGCCGGCCAGCCGGACAACCCGCCGGCCCTGCCGCGACGGGCCTGGGTCGAGCAGGTGATGGGCATGCCCGTGAGCATCCACCTGCGGGGCGCCGGCGTCGACACGCCCGCGGCGGCCCGAGCGGTGGAGCAGGCCTTCGAGATCGTCCGTGACATGGACTCGGTCTTCTCGACGTACCGCGACGACTCCGACCTGGTGCGGCTGCGCCGTGGGCAGGTGCAGCTGGAGCAGTGCAGTCCCCTCGTCGAGGAGTCGCTGCGGATCGGGCAGCAGGCCGAGGCGCTGACGAAGGGCGCCTTCACGACGCTCCTGCCCACCGGGGAGGGAGACCTCGCCTTCGACCCGACCGGGCTGGTCAAGGGGTGGGCGGTCGACCGCGCCTCGACGCCGCTACGGCAGCTCCGCGGAGTCTCGTTCTGCATCAATGCCGGCGGCGACCTGCTCGTGGGCGCGCACGAGGACCTGCCGGTCTCGGGACCGCAGGCGATCCAGTGGCGGGTCGGCATCGAAGATCCACGCGACCGCCAGCGCATCGCCAGCACCCTCACGTTGGCGCGGGGTGCCGTTGCGACCTCCGGGACGGCAGCGCGCGGCGCCCACCTCTACGACCCCATGAGGGGCGAGCCCGTCGGGCGTGCCGGCTCGGTGACGGTCACGGGCCCGACGCTGCTGTGGGCCGACATCTGGGCCACCGCCCTGTTCGTGGGGTCGCAGGCCACCAGGGAGGCCTTCGCGACGAGTGCCACGGACTACCTGTCGACCGCGCTCTGAGACGAACCGCGTCGCTCCACCGCGACGTCGAACCGCGCCGCCGAGACGACGGCGGCCCGGTGCCGCAAGGACAAACTCCGCAAGGCCGCCCCAACCCGGGCGGCCTTGCGTCGTTCTTGCGGAAACCCTGCGTGGAGCGGCGGACGCCCCTTGCGCTTTGCTCGTCACAGTCGAAGCATCAGCCGGTCCGACGGGTGGCGGACGCTGACACGAGACCTTCGGGCGAGGGCCCGCCGATCGGGGGAAGGAGCGCCATGACGGACATCGCCGACGTCGACCCTGCGACGACGGCGCGTGCCCGTGGCGCCCACCCCGGTCGGCGGGCCACCTCGAGGACGTGGGCGGGGGGAGTCGTGCCGAGCGGGGCGCGCCGCCCGGTGGGAGGCCGGCATGGCGCGGTCGGCTGCGCGGCGCGCCTCCCGGGAGCCCGGCATGGCGGCTGACGTCGTCGTGGGTCGGGCCTGCCCCGCGCTCGCGACGCAGCAGCTGGACCCGACAGCCCTGACGCGCCTCGCAGGCGAGCTCGAGAGCTCGGACCTGGCGCGCTCCATCGCCCGCACCTACCTCCGGATGCTCGAGGGACGGCTCTCGAGGGCAGCGACCGCCCTTGCACGTCGCGACGACATCGCAGCGATGGACGTACTCCTCAGCCTCCGCGTGTCCTCCGCGACGGTGGGCCTCGTCCGACTCGAGTCCGCGGTGCTGTGCGTCATCGACGCGGTTCGTCGTGGAGACCGCGAGCTGGCGAGCGAGCTGGGTGCCTCGATGGCCGGGATCGCCCCCGAGGCGGGCGCGGCCCTGCAGTCACACCTCGATGCGACGGCGTCCGTCGCCCAGCCCGACGCCCTGCGCCGGGCACCCTGACGGGACGTCAGAAGGCGTCGGGCTCCTCCATGCGGTAGCCGACGCCCCGGACGGTGCGGATCGGAGCCCGTCCGCCGGCCGGACCGAGCTTGGTCAGCTTGCGACGGAGGTTGCCGACGTGGACCTCGACGAGGTGCTCCTCCGACCATCCCGGACCCCACAGGCCGTCGAGCAGCACCGCCCGTGACCACACCCGACGTGGTGCGCTGAGCAGTGTTGCCAGCAGGTCGAACTCGGTGCGCGTCAGGTCGGCCTCCTTGCCGTCGACCGTGACAACGCGGCCCTCGGCGTCGACGGCGATGCGGCCGTGCCTGATCGTCGTGGCGTCCGACTCGCCGCCCGAGGGGGTGGCGGCGGGCGTGGGCGCGGGTGGGCTGCCGTTGGTGCCGGCCGCAGGCACGTCGGCCGTGGCGCGGACGGCACGTGGCCGCCGGAACATCGCGTTGACGCGCGCCTGGAGCTCGCGCGGGCTGAACGGCTTGGTGAGGTAGTCGTCGGCGCCGATCTCCAGACCCATGAGCCGGTCGATCTCGTCGGTGCGGGCACTGATCATGACGACATACGCCTGGCTGACGTCGCGCACGCGGCGGCAGACCTCGATGCCGTCGAGGTCGGGGAGCCCGAGATCGAGGGTCACGAGGTCGGGGTCGTTGGCCATCACGAGGTCGAGGCCCGCTTGGCCGGAGGCGGCGGCCGCGACCTCGAAGCCCTGCATCGTCAGGCTGTGCGTGATGAGCTCGCGGATGTCGTCGTCGTCCTCGACCACGACCGCAGTGCGTTCAGAGCCCGTCATGGCGTGATTGTTGCAGAATGTGGGCGTTTGACCCGTCAGTTGTCGCGGCCCGGCGGTTCGTCGGCCGGTTCGGTTGCGCCAGAACGGCCGTCGGACCTCTGCGCGGACGTGGACCCGAGCCGCTCCTCCAGTGCCGCGGTCTCCGTGACGGGCAGGTCGCAGACCATGCCCCGGCACACGTAGGCCGCAGCGCCTCCGTCCACGAGGGGGCGGTCGGCGAGGAGCGGAGCGCCGGGCTGGTCGGGCTCACCCCGGACGACGACGAGTCCCGGACTCGGTGACCGCCGCGCCACCTGTTCCAGGGCGTCGGCGCGGGCGCCGGCCCCGACGACGGCCACCTGGAGCGGCCCCGCCACGAGTGCCTCCGCTACGGCGAGACTCCACCCGCCGAACCTCGGCTCGCGCACGGCGAGCCCCAGGCCTGCGGCCGTGGCCCGCGCTCCCGCCTCGAGCGCGCGGGGGTCGCCGGTCACGCCACCGAGCGTGACCAGCGCGCCGGCCAGGGCCGACTGGCCCGCCGGCTCGGCGTTGTCGGCGGCGCTCCGCGGACGCAGGTAGAGCGGTTCGGCGCTGTCGGCCGTGTCGTGGAAACCGCCGTCGTCGGCGGCGAAACCCGCCGCGGCGTCGAGCACTCCGCGGGCCGCGTCGAGCCAGCGCACCTCCCCGGTGACCTGGTGGAGCACGAGGAGGCCCTCGGCGAGGTTCCCGTGGTCGTCCGCGACGGCTCGGGCGCCGCCGACGACGCCGGACCGCGAGGCACGCCGCAGCCCGCCGTCCACGAGGTGCACCTCGAGCACGTGGTCGGCACAGGCCCGGGCGGCCGCGACCCAGGCGGGCACGTCGAAGACGGCGCCGGCCCCGGCCAGCGCCGCGACGGCCAGTCCGTTCCACGACGTCACGACCTTGTCGTCGCGCCCGGGTTGCGGGCGCGTCGAGCGCGACGCGAGCAGCCGTGCCCTGACGTCGTCGAACCACTCGGCGTCCGTTGCGTCCACGGGCAGCTGCAGCGTCGAGGACCCGTGCTCGAAGGTCCCGGCGGGAGTGACCACGAAGAGCTCGGCGGCAGCATCGGCGTCATCGCCCAGCACGTCACGCAGCTGAGCGGGCGTCCAGGCGTAGGTCAGCCCCTCGACCCCGTCGGCATCGGCGTCCAACGACGAGGCGAAGCCGCCGGTGTCGGTGCCCAGGTCGCGGATGACGAAGTCGGCCGTCTCGCGGACGATCCTCGCTGCCAAGGGGTCTCGGGTGACCTTCCACCACGAGGTGTACGCGCGCAGCAGCAGGGCGTTGTCGTAGAGCATCTTCTCGAAGTGCGGCACCACCCATCCCGCGTCGACGGCATACCTGGCGAAGCCCCCTGCGAGCTGGTCGTACATGCCGCTGCGCGCCATCGCCCGGAACGTCCTCGAGGCCATCGACAGCGCGTCGGCGTCGCCGGTGCGGGCGTGGTGGCGCACGAGGAACTCGAGCACCATCGACGGAGGGAACTTCGGCGCCCCGCCGAATCCGCCTGAGGCCACGTCGAACTGGCGGGCCAGCAGCTGGACCGCGCTGGAGAGCGCTCGCGGCTCGACGGCATACGGCGTCGGTGGTGCGAGTGCACCCGCGAGCGTCGTCGCGATGTGCGTCCCCGACGCCCGCACCTCGGCCTCACGGGTGCGCCACGCCTCGTCGAGCGCCGCCAGCACGCGCAGGAAGTGGTCGCGGGGAAAGTACGTGCCGCAGAAGAACGGCTCGCCCTCGGGTGTCAGGAAGACGGTCATCGGCCAGCCGCCCTGACCTGTCGTCGCCGTGACGGCCGACATGTAGGCGGCGTCGATGTCGGGACGCTCCTCACGGTCGACCTTGACGGACACGAAGCGCTCGTTGAGCGCGGCTGCGACGGTCTCGTCCTCGAACGACTCGTGCGCCATGACGTGGCACCAGTGGCACGCCGCGTAGCCGACCGAGAGCAGGATCGGGACGTTGCGCTCACGCGCCTCCGCGAAGGCATCCGGCCCCCACTCCTGCCAGTGGACCGGGTTGTCGCGGTGCTGCAGCAGGTAGGGGCTCGTCGCGTCGGCGAGGCGGTTGGTCATGACCCCACGCTAGGTGAGGGCGCGCCGCGGACGGTTGCGCGGACGGTTGCGCGGACGGTTGCGCGGGCGGCAGGACGGAGCGAAGCCCCTGCGAAGGGCTCCGCTCCGTCCGCGGTACGGCCGGGTCGCCACCGGTCAGGCGACGGCGTACCGGCGCCTCGCGATGCCCAGCCCGAGCAGGGAGATCACGGCGACCGCCATGTAGTAGAAGCTCGGCGCGCTGAGCGAGCCGGTCAGACCGATGAGCCAGGTGAGCACGAGCGGGGCGATGCCACCCATCACGGTGACGCCGACGTTGTAGGCGACGGAGACGCCGGTGGCCCGCACGTCCCGGGGGAACAGGACCGTCAGCAGCGCGGGGAGCGGCCCGAAGTAGAAGGCCATGATGACCCCGAGGACACCGATGGCGACGATCAGAACCGGCACGGTCGGCGAGGCGATGACCACCGCGAACAGCGGCCACGCGAGCACGAGCGCCCCGATCGCGGCCCAGAACATCACCTTGGCCGGCCCGACGCGGTCCGCAAGTCGACCCACCAGCGGGACCCCGACCATGGTGACGACGCCCGCCACGACACCTCCGAGGTAGGCGGCGCTCGCCGGCACCCCGAGGTTCTTCACGGCATACGTGGGCATGAAGAGGATGAGGTAGACCGAGATCGTCGCCACGCCGACACACGCCGACCCGGTGAGAACGCGTCCGATGTGCTCCGTCAGGGTCGCCCGGATCGGTGTCTCGTGGGCAGTGCTCTCGGCGAACTCCTGCGTCTCCGACAGGCGAGCCCGGATGTAGAGACCGACTGGGCCGATGAGGCACCCGAGGATGAACGGGATGCGCCAGCCCCACGAGTACAGGTCCTGCTTCGAGAGCTGGTTGAAGAGCACGTAGCCGAACGCCGACGCGAGGAACATCGAGATGCCCTGGGCCGCCACCTGCCACGAGGCGTAGTAGGCCTTGCGGTGCGGCGCGGTCTCGACGAGGAACGTCGTGGCCGAGCCGAACTCGCCGCCCGCGGAGAAGCCCTGGACGAGGCGCGAGACGAGGATGATGACGCCCGCCCACGCGCCGACCGTCGAGTAGGTCGGGGCCGCCGCCATCAGCAGCGTGCCGACCATCATGAGCAGGAGGGTGAGGGTCAGCGCCTTCTTGCGTCCGTGCCGGTCGCCGTAGCCGCCGATCAGCATGCCGCCGAGGGGCCGGACGAGGTACGAGATGGCGAACGTGGCGAACGTGAGGATCAGGCCGAGCGTGTTGTCGCCCTCGGGGAAGAAGTTCTCCGCGATGACGATGGCGAAGGATGCGTAGACGATGATGTCGAACCACTCGAGGGCGGCGCCGATCGAGCTGCTGATGACGGCCTTGCGCGCCTGGGCGAGGCGCTCGGGCGTCACGTCCGACGGGGTGTGGGTGAGGACGGTCATGGTGCTCCTTGGGTCCGGACGGGGATGTCAGCCGCGCAGGTCGGCGCGAAGGTGGTCGAGGAGGTTGTCGAGGAGGTTGTCGCAGCGGTCGAGCTGGTCGAGCTCGACGAACTCGTCCGGCGCGTGGGCCTGGGCGATGTCCCCGGGACCGCAGACGACCGTCGGGATCCCGGCCCGCTGGAAGAGGCCGGCCTCGGTGCCGTAGGCGACCTTCTCGAGCGACGGGTCCGCGCCGAGCCGCTCGACCAGCGCGATGACGTCGGCGTCCTCGGCGGTCTCGAGGCCGGGGGCCTGCGCGCCGATCGACACCTCGACCCGCGCATCCGGGTGCTCCTCCTGCATCAGGGCCTCGATGCGAGCGGCCTCCTCGCGGAACCTGGTGACCGTGGCGTCGACGTCGACGGCGGCGATGGCGCGGAACTCGAACGTGAGCGTGCACTCCGCAGGGACCGTGTTGACGGCGATGCCGCCCTCGACCTGGTTGACCGTCGCGGTGGTGAAGGGGACGTCGTAGTGCTCGTCGAACGGGCCTGCCGTGCGGAACTCGTCCGCGACCTGCCGCACGAAGCGGACGAAGAGCGCGGCGTACTCGATCGCGTTGACGCCGTGCGGGGTGCGGGAGGAGTGCGCCGCGACCCCGTGCAGGGTGACTCGGACCATCGTCAAGGCCTTGTGGCCGCGGATGACCCGCATGCTGGTCGGCTCGCCGACGATGCACGCCCGGGGCTCGAGGCCACGCCGCACGATCTCGTCGACGAGGGAGACGGCGCCGACGCAGCCGACCTCCTCGTCGTAGGAGAAGGCCAGGTGCACCGGTTCGCGCAGCGGGGTGCGGGCCAGCTGAGGCACCTTCGCGGCGACCGCCCCGACAAAGCCCTTCATGTCGCACGTGCCACGGCCGTACAGGCGCCCGTCGCGCACCTCCGGGACGAACGGCTCGCTGGCCCAGTCCTGCCCGTCGACCGGCACGACGTCGGTGTGCCCGGAGAGCACGATGCCACCGGTCGTGGTGCCGTCGGCCGCGGGGAAGGTCGCGAGCAGGTTGGCCTTGGTGCCCTCGTCGTTCGGGATGAGGACGGGCTCGACGCCGTGCGCGCGGATCTCCGCGGCGAGCAGGTCGATGAGCTCGAGGTTGCTGTCGCGGCTGGTCGTGTCGATGCGCAGCAGCCGCGTGATCCAGCCCAGGCTGGGCGTCCGGGTCAGGGCGTCCTCGTCGGGTGAGGCGGTCGGGGTCTCGGTCTCGGGGGGCATGTGTGGGGCTCCGGGGTCAGGGTTTCTCGGGGCATTTGTCGGTTGGCGGCAGTAGGGCGAGGATGGCAGGCATGCCGAAGGGTGCCGCTCGAGCGCAGGATCACGCGTCACGTGCTGAGATGACGCAGGATTCCGCCAGAACGGTCGACGAGCTCGACCTGGCCGTCGTCAACTGCCTCCAGCTGAGCCCACGAGCCTCGTGGACCTTGGTGGGCGAGGCGCTCGACGTCGATCCCGTGACGGTCGCGCGCCGCTGGCAGCGCCTGTCGTCCGAGGGGATCGCCTGGGTCTCGGGCCGGGCCGCCGGGCAGGGCCTGCCGGAGTCGTGCCTCGCGGTCGTCGAGCTGAGCTGCGCGGCCTCGGAGACCCTGGCCATCGCGGCGCGCATCACCGAGCTGCCGCAGGTCCTCAGCGTCGAGCACACCAGCGGTCCCCGCTCGTTGACGGTCCTCGTGGAGGTGCGCGACCTCGCCTTCCTGTCCCGGTTCCTGCTCGACTCGCTCGGCTCCATCCCCGGCATCGTCGCGACGAGCAGCCATGCGGTGACGAAGGTCTACTCCATGGGTGACCACTGGCAGCTGCACGTCCTCGACGCCCGGCAGCGCGCGGTGATGGGCAGGGGTCCGCACCCTCGGGTCGACGGGCTGACGTCGGAGCAGGCCGACCTCTCACGTCCGTTCGACGCGGTCGACCGGCAGGTGACGCTGCTGCTGGGTGAGGACGGCCGTATGCCGGTGACGACCATCGCGGCGCGGACCGGCTTGAGCGAGAGCACGGTTCGCCGGCGGCTCGGCGCGCTGGTCGGCAACGGGCGGGTCGTCCTCCGGTGCGACATGGCCCTGCCGGACTCGGGCTGGCCGGTCATCAGCTGGCTGTGGGCCTACGCCGACGCCGGCGACGTCGACAGCGTCGCCATGGCGCTGCGCCGCCTGCCCGGCATCCGCGTGTGCTGGCGCATCTCGGGCGGCCGGCCGAACCTCATGCTCGCCCTCACCACGCACTCGCTGCACGAGCTGTCACTCGTCGAGGCACGGCTCGCAGCGGAGGTGCCCCGCATGTCGATCCTCGACCGGTCGATGGTGCTCCGCTCGATCAAGCGCATGGGCCGCGAGCTCGGGGCGGACGGGCGCAGCGTGCGGGCCGTGCCGATGGACATCTGGGCGGACCCGGCGGGGATGCCGGGGGAGTGAGGCGACGAGCCGGCCGCGCCGCCCCCTCCTCGCCGACCGCAGCGACCCCGGCGACCGGGGCGACCCCGGCGACCGGGGCGACCCCGGCGACCGGGGCGACCCCGGCGACCCCGGCGAGAGCTCAGGCGGCCTGCGCGACGAGCGACTCCCAGCGGATGCGCTTGGCGCGATAGCTGAAGATGGCGAGCTTCGCGAACTCCTCGACGATGCGCGCCGCGAAGATCCCGACGTAGCCGAGCGGCGTGTGGAGGCCGAGGAGCACCGCCAGCGGCAGCCCGACGGCGAAGGCGCCGACGACGTCGCCGAGGATGACGCCGCGCACGTCGTTGCCGCTCGGCAGCACGCCGGCCCCCACGATCATGTTGCGCACCTTGACGACCTGGAACGCGGCGTTGAGCAGGATGCCCACGCCGGCCATGAGCCGGACGTCGGGCCCGGCCTCGCCGAACAGCGGCTCGAGGAGCAGCACGGACACGCCGAAGAGCAGCCCGAACGCGGCGGCCGTGCCCACCCCCGCTCGCTTCACGCGACGCACCCAGGCGACGGCGGCCTCGATGTCGCCGCTGCCGACCGAGCGGCCCACGAGCGTCGTGGTGGCAGCCATCAGCCCGATGCTGCCGACGACGAAGATGCCTTCGAGCGTGGTGACGATCTGGGCCGCTGCCAGCGCCTCGTCGCCGAGCTGCTGGAAGACGACGTTGTAGAGGAACGTGCCGACGGTCCAGAAGAGCTCGGTGACCCCGAGGGGGAGGGCCAGCACGAAGAGCGGGACGATGACGGCCCTCCACTGCGCCCGGGTGTCGGGCATGCTCCAGCCCACGGTGCGCCGCGGTCCGAACACCATCCAGGCGAGGATCAGGCTCTTGACGACGGCGGTGACGAGGGTGGCCCACCCCGCGCCGGCGACGCCGAGCTCCGGGAGCGGGCCGACGCCGGTGACGAGCGAGTACGCGATCACGGAGTTCGCGACGACGGTGATCATCGTCGCGATCATCGGGCTCGTGGGCCGTCCGGCCGAGCGCAGCACGCCGGACAGGATGGCGCTCAGCATCACCGGCAGCGTCGCCAGGACGGTGAGCCGGAAGTAGTCGGTGCCGGCCGCGGCGACCGACGGAGATGCACCGACGAGTCCGAGCAGGTGGTCCGCGAGGAGCCACGGCACGAGCGACACAACGGCGCCGAGCGCGAGCGCCACGACGACCGCAGCCGTCACGGTGTGGTCGAGCGTCTCGGAGCGGCGGGCGCCGACGGCTCGCGCCACGAGGATCGCGACCGAGGTGCCGAGGGCACCGAGCGTCACGCCGAGGATGAAGGTGAGGCTGTTGGAGAAGCCGACGGCCGCGATGGCCGTCGCGCCGAGGCTGCCCACGACGATCTGGTTGACGAAGTTGAGCACCAGCATCAGGACGAACTCCATGCTCACCGGCACGGCGATGCGCGCGATCTCGCGAGCCGGCGTCGGCGTGGCCGGGCGCGGGTCGCGGAAGGTGGGCATGGCAAGGCGAGGCATGCGAGTGCCTTTCGACGTCGTAAGGGGAGCCGGTTCAGGTTACAGAGTTTCGACGTCGAAATCGAAACGTTTTGACCCGTGCGTCTCGGTGCTCGGACCGAGACGTCCCGTCAGTCGTTCATCGCCTTGATGATGGTCACGGCGAGGCTGACGCGGTCGTGGGCCCACGCCTCGTCCTGCGGATCGCCGGAGGCGGCGGCGCTCGCCGCCTCGAGGGCGTTGTCGGCCTCGCGCACGATGGTCCACGCCCGTGCTCGTCCCTCGTCGATCGCGGCGCGCTCGCAGATGATCTCCAGCCGCCGGCGCAGGGACCACCGGATCTGCGAGCCCGTGCCGAGCTCGTCCGCGCGGTTCCACAGCGCCGGCGCGACCTCGAACGCCGGGTCCCCGGCCATCGGCTTCGGGTCGATGGCGAGCCACGGGGAGCGATAGGCAGCAAGGACGTTGGTGTAGTGCAGGTCGGTGTGCAGCAGCCGGTCCTCCACAGCCGGCCGCTCGACGAGCTCCTTGGCCAGGGCCGCCGCCTGGTCGAGGTAACGGCGGGGCAGCACCGCCGGGGCCGCGCGCAGCTCGCCGGCCTGCCTCAGCGCGTATGCCGTGAGGCCGGGGACGCGAGGATGGGGTGGGCGGCGCAGCTCGGCGAGGAGGCCACCGATGACCTCGCACGCGTCGTCGATGTCGACCCGGGTGAGGTCACGCGTGTGCAGCCGCTCCAGCAGCAGCGCGAACCGTGCGGGGTCGGCGCGGACGAGCCGCACCGCCCCATGGCCGTTCCACGTCTGCAGGGCCAGGTGCTCCGTGGCGGCCTCGGGGTGCGGCCAGGTGATCTTGAGGATGCCCTCGCCGCTCACGCCGACGACGTCGCGCCCGGCACCGAGCAGGCGGACCGGGATGGCGACGGCGCAGACGCCGTTGCTCGGGCGGCCGATGGGCTCGAGCTCCCACTCCGACAGCAGGGCGGTGATGAGGCCGGGCAGCCCGTCGATCCAGTCCTCGCCGGAGAGGTAGCCGGTGGACTCGTAGCCGCTGACCTCGTGGGCGAAGTGAGCCGGGATGAGGTCGTACATGGGGTCGTAGGTCACGCGGTGGCTCCCGGGAAGGCGGTCAGTGGGACGTCCCAGTCGACCGCGATGGCCTGCACGTTGGCGCTCCAGCGCGCGACGTCCTCGATCGAGGCGGCCGTGGGACGGTCGCCCGCTGCGGTGGTGGCCCCGTCGACCGCCGAGCGGAGCACCGTGGTCGCGAGGCGCCTCGCGTCCACCGGCGTCGTGACCGGGAAGGGCAGCGCCCAGCCGGGGGGAGTGCTGGAGGCGGCGCCCGAGACGGCGAGCTCCAGACGGTTCAGGTCGGCGAGGGTCGCCTCGGCCCGGCGCCGCTGCGAACCGGTGCTCTGTGCCGCCACCACCTCGAAGGCGTACACGAGCGGCTGGGTGCGGGCCACGACAGCCGGCCGTGCGGGGCTCGGGGTGGTCGTGGTGTCGACCGGGTGTCCGAGCAGCACCGCTGCGGCAAGTCGTTGGGCGTATGCCGCCGCGAGCAGCCCGCGGGCGTCCGCGGTCGCCGTCGTGAGGGCGGTCCACTGGCCCGGGACGGGTGTGGCGAGGACCTCGGCGAGTGCCGAGCGGGTGCGCAGGGGGGCTTCCGTCGTGGACCCGGAAGGCCGGGTGTCGATGACGGACGTCGGCACGCCGGCGTTGGTGAGGCGTCCCCGCAGCACGCGCAGCTGCTCGCGGCTGACGGCGCGGAGCCGACGCACCAGGGCGTCGCCGCTGCGGGCGGACAGGACCTGGCCCTCGGCAGCCACGATGCGGTCGAGGTCGGCCACGGCCGCGAGGAGCAGCCTCTCGTCCGCTGCCGGGCGTCGCGTGGGTGGCGGCGCCGGGGGGCTCGGCACGTCGGGGCGCAGGCCCCGGTCGACGAGCAGGGCGAGCGCCGCGGCCCCACCCCCGAGCACGAGGAGCCGGCGTGGCGGACGGCCCAGCCCGTCCAGCACCCGTGACCCGTGCCCCCGGGTGTCGCCGTCCATGCCGAGATCTTCGCACGCGCCGGGCGGTCGGCGACGACGCACCGGCGCCACTAGAGTGGGGTTCCACGCGGTGCCGTGACCGCCCCCCGGGGTGTCGGCACCGGACATTCGAGAAGAGCAGGAGGCGTCGACCGATGAGCACGGCCCAGGAGATCAGAGCGACGCTCGAGCCGGTTCTCCCGCCCCTCGGGCTCGTCGTCGAGGACGTCTCGGTGTCTCCTGCCGGCAAGCGGCGCGTCGTGAGGGTGCTCGTCGACTCCGACATCAGTGGCCTCGACGTCACCGACACGACCAGCCCCGTCCCGCCCCTCTCTCTCGACGCCGTTGCCGACGCCACCCGCGCGGTCAGCGATGCGCTGGACGCGAGCGACGTCATGGGGCAGGCCCCCTACGTGCTCGAGGTGTCCTCGCCGGGCGTCGGACGGCCACTCGGCTCTCGCGACCAGCTGCGCCGCCAGGTGGGGCGCCTCGTCGAGATCGTCCACCAGGGCGGCACCGACACCGGCCGGCTCACCGAGGTCGGGTCCGACACGCTCGAGCTGCACGTCCCGGCGACCAGGAAGACCCCGGAGCGTCACGTGACGCTCGACCTCGACGGCGTCCAGCGCGGCATCGTGCAGGTCGAGTTCAAGCGGGTCGACGCCGAGGACGCGGGCCCGGAGCCACACCGAGACGCCCACCCTGACGCCCACCCAGACGCCCACCCAGACGCCCACCCAGACGCACACGAAGACACACGAGACGGCACGAACGACCTCGACCAGGCGGCCGCTCCGGAAGGGGACCACTGATGGACATCGACCTCGCAGCACTGCGGGCCCTGGAGAGGGAACGCGACATCAGCCTCGACGTGCTCATCCCCGCCATCGAGCAGGCGCTGCTCGTCGCGTACCACCGCACCGACGGCAGCCAGCGCATCGCCCGCGTCGAGCTCGACCGCAAGTCGGGTCACGTCATCGTCTGGGCCCGCGAGGAGGGCGAGCTGCTGCCCCCGACCGAGGAGGGCGAGCGCCCCCAGCGCGGCGAGCCCGGCCCCGAGTTCGACGACACCCCCGAGGGCTTCGGGCGCATCGCAGCCTCGACGGCCCGCCAGGTCATCGTCCAGCGCCTGCGCGACCTCGAGGACGAGGCGATCCTCGGCGACTTCAAGGGCCGTGAGGGCGACGTCATCTCCGGCATCATCCAGCAGAGCCAGGACCCACGGAACGTCCTGGTCGACTTCGGCACGGTCGAGGGCATCCTGCCGCTGGCCGAGCAGGTCCCCGGCGAGCGCTACGTCCACGGCGAGCGGCTGCGGTGCTTCGTGGTGAGCGTCAAGCGCGGCCCGAAGGGCCCGCAGGTGGGGCTCTCCCGCACCCACCCGAACCTCGTGCGCACCCTGTTCAAGTTCGAGGTGCCCGAGATCGCCGACGGCACCGTCGAGATCGCCGCGCTGGCCCGCGAGGCCGGTCACCGCACGAAGATCGCCGTGCACAGCAAGGTGCCCGGCGTCAACGCCAAGGGCGCGTGCATCGGGCCCATGGGCGCGCGCGTGCGGGCCGTCATGACCGAGCTGCGCGGCGAGAAGATCGACATCGTCGACTACGCCGACGACCCTGCCACCTTCGTCGCGGCCGCGCTGTCGCCGGCGCGGGTGCAGTCGGTCGAGATCGTCGACGCGTCGGCCCGCACGGCCCGCGTCGTGGTGCCCGACTACCAGCTGAGCCTCGCCATCGGCAAGGAGGGCCAGAACGCCCGGCTCGCCGCGAAGCTCACCGGCTGGCGCATCGACATCCGGCCCGACACCGAAGCGGGCGCTGCGCCCGGCGGCGGCGTCGAGGTCGCCCCTGAGTGAGGCCGGGCGCGCCGGCATACGACATGCCGGGCGACGAGAACGCTCCCGACGGCGTGTCGCCGGCCGTCACGGCCCCCCGTGGAGCGAGCCCGCACGCGAACGCGGTAGACTCTTCTGTGGCCGACCGGACTGGACTCCGTGCTGAGCCGTCCCGCACCTGTGTGGGATGTCGAGGATCGGATAGCTGGTCGGCCCTGCTGCGAGTGGTCGCGGCGACGGACGAGCACCCGGGCAACGCCCCGGTCACGCTCCGTCCCGACCCGAGACACCGGATGCCCGGACGTGGTGCGTGGTTGCACCCGACGCCCGAGTGCTTCGAGCTGGCAGTGCGCCGCAAGGCGTTCGGTCGTGGCCTGCGTCTGCAGGCCGGGGTCGACGTGAGCGCGGTGGCACGACACCTCGGCATCCAGCACGCGTAGCACCCGGTCGCTCCCCGCGAGGGACGCCGGAGCAGGTATCAGTCAGAAATCAGTCAGCGAACCAAGGCGGGTTGAAAACGCTATGAGCACCCGATGAGTACTCAGCGATGAGCAAGCCCCAGCAATAACCCACGGTTCGGCCACTTCCTGTTCAGGCCGGACCAGGAACAGGAGAGATGTGGCTAAGGTCCGAGTCTACGAGCTCGCCAAGGAGCTCGGAGTCGAGAGCAAGACACTGCTCGCGCACTTGAAGAGCCAGGGAGAGTTCGTCCGGTCGGCATCGTCGACCATCGAGCCCCCCGTCGTCCGCAAGATCATGGAGACCTTCCCCCGCGAAGGCGCTTCCGGCGGCGACAAGAAGCCGGCAGCCAAGGCTGCCACCCCCAGCGCGACCCCGGCCGCGCCCCAGAAGTCTGCGCCGGCACCGTCGGCTCCGGCCACCCCCGCCGCAGCGGCACCGGCCCCCTCGGCCCCCGCTCCGGCGGCTCCCGCTGCCCGCGAGGCCGCTCCGTCGCCTGCCAAGGCCGCCCCGGCGCCCGCTGCTCCGGCGGCCCCGGCCGCTCCGGCGCCCAAGGCCCCTGCCCCGGCTGCCCCCGCACCCGCTGCTCCCCCTGCGTCCGCGCCGGCAGCCCGTGTGCAGTCGAGCCGTGACGGCGGCAAGCAGACCTCCGGCGTCCCGGCCTCCCCGCGTCCGGCTCCCCGTCCGGGGCAGCCGCGTCCGGGCAACAACCCGTTCGCCCCGAGCCAGGGCATGGGCCAGTCCCGCGCGCCGCGACCCGGTGGCGACGCCGGTCCGCGTCCGGGCAACAACCCGTTCAGCTCGAGCCAGGGCATGCCGCGCCCGCAGCAGCGCCAGGGCGCGCCCCGTCCCGGTGGCGCCCCCGGTGGTGCACCGCGTCCCGGTGCCCCCGCGGCCGGCGGTCGTCCCGGAGCCCCCGGTGGCGCCCCGCGTCCCGGTGGTCCGCGTCCCAGCCCCGGCATGATGCCGGAGCGCAGCACCGTCGGTCGTCCGGGCCAGCGCCCGGCCGGCGGCCCGGGCCGTGGTGGCCCCGGCGGCGGTCGCGGTGGCTTCGGCGGCGGCCCGGGTGGCGGCCCCGGTGGTGCTCCCGGCCGTGGCTTCGGCGGCGGTCCCCGCGGTGGTGGCGGCGGTCGTGGCTCGACGGCGGGTGCCTTCGGCCGCGGCGGTGGCCGTCCGGTGCGTGGACGCAAGTCCAAGCGTGCGAAGCGCCAGGAGTTCGAGCAGATGCAGGCCCCGAGCCTGGGTGGCGTCACCGTCCCCCGCGGCGACGGCAGCACGACCATCCGCGTGCGCCGTGGGTCCTCGCTCACCGACTTCGCCGACAAGATCAACGCCAACCCGGCGTCGCTCGTCACCGTGCTGTTCCACCTCGGTGAGATGGCCACGGCGACGCAGTCGCTCGACGAGGACACCTTCAAGGTGCTCGGCGCCGAGCTCGGCTACGACATCCAGGTCGTCTCGCCGGAGGAGGAGGAGAAGGAGCTCTTCGACTCCTTCAACATCGACCTCGAGACCGGTATCGAGGGCGAGGACGACGAGGACCTCGAGGCACGCCCGCCGGTCGTGACCGTCGTCGGTCACGTCGACCACGGTAAGACCCGCCTCCTCGACGCCATCCGCAACGAGGACGTCGTGGCCGGCGAGGCCGGTGGCATCACCCAGCACATCGGTGCCTACCAGGTCCACCGTGAGCACGAGGGCGTCGACCGCGCGATCACCTTCATCGACACCCCGGGTCACGAGGCGTTCACCGCCATGCGTGCCCGTGGTGCCAAGGTCACCGACATCGCGATCCTCGTCGTCGCCGCCGACGACGGTGTGATGCCGCAGACCATCGAGGCGCTCAACCACATGCAGGCCGCCGACGTGCCGATCGTCGTCGCCGTCAACAAGATCGACGTCGAGGGTGCCAACCCGGCCAAGGTGCGCCAGCAGCTGACCGAGTACAACCTCATCGCCGAGGAGTACGGCGGCGACACGATGTTCGTCGACGTCTCCGCCCGCCAGGGCCAGAACATCGACGGCCTCCTCGAGGCGGTCCTGCTCACGGCCGACGCGGCCCTCGACCTCCGGGCCAACCCGGAGAAGGAGGCCCGCGGCGTCGCGATCGAGGCGAACCTCGACCGTGGCCGTGGTGCGACCGCGACGGTGCTCGTGCAGACCGGAACGCTGCGCGTCGGTGACTCCATCGTCACCGGGTCGGCGTACGGCCGCGTGCGCGCCATGCTCGACGAGCACGGCCAGAACGTCGACGAGGCCGGCCCGTCCCGCCCCGTGCAGGTGCTCGGTCTCTCGTCGGTGCCGCGCGCCGGTGACACGTTCGTCGTGGCGCCGGACGACCGCACGGCCCGACAGATCGCCGAGCGTCGCGAGGCCGCCGACCGTCAGGCCGTGCTCGCCAAGGCCCGCAAGCGCATCTCGCTCGAGGACCTCAACGAGGCTCTCGCGGCGGGCAAGGTCGAGACCCTCAACCTCATCCTCAAGGGTGACGTGTCGGGCTCGGTCGAGGCGCTCGAGGACGCGCTGCTCAAGATCGACGTCGGCGACGACGTGGACCTGCGCATCATCGACCGCGGCGTCGGTGCGATCACGATGAACAACATCAACCTCGCGATGGCCTCCAACGCGGTCATCATCGGCTACAACGTCCGGGCCGAGGGCCAGAACGCCGACTACGCCGAGCGCGAGGGCGTCGAGATCCGCTACTACTCGGTGATCTACCAGGCCATCGACGAGGTCGAGGCGGCCCTCAAGGGCATGCTCAAGCCGGAGTACGAGGAGGTCGAGCTCGGCACGGCGGAGATCCGCGAGATCTTCCGTTCGAGCAAGTTCGGCAACATCGCCGGCTCGATCGTGCGCAGCGGCGAGATCAAGCGTGGCTCCAAGGCCCGCATCACCCGCAACGGTGTCGTGGTGTCCGAGAACGTCGAGGTGGCCGGTCTGCGCCGCTTCAAGGACGACGTCACGGAGGTCCGCGAGGGCTTCGAGTGCGGTATCAACCTCGGGTCCTACAACGACCTGCAGCTCGGTGACCTCATCGCCACCTACGAGATGCGCGAGAAGCCTCGCGCCTGATCGTCACGGCCGGCAGGCACTGCGGGCACGGGCACGGCGCCGACTCCCTGGGGGAGTCGGCGCCGTTCGCCTGTCCGGGTGAGAGCACCGCCCGGAGAGGCCGTCCCGGCAGCGGGGCGAGGGGGACTGCCCACCACCGAGGGGCGGGGGGCGCGGCTCAGAGGCCGAGCAGGCGGTTCAGCAGGGCCGCGAGGCCGTTGATGCCGGTGCCGTCGAGCAGGCCGGCCACGGCGCACAGGAGGTTGCCGAGCAGGTTGCCCGGGCCCTGCTGAGCCGTGATGTTGAGGTGGATGGCGTTGAGGTCGACCACCAACCCCAGCACGTCGAGGTGCAGCGGCCCGAGGTCGAGCGTCAGGATCTTGCAACTGCCGGAGGCTGTTGCGTTCTGGACTGCCGTCGTCGTGGGCTGGTTGACGATGTTGGTCACCGCGCCGGTGAGCGTGTTGGTGAACGTGCCGTTGAGCAGCCCAGTCAGGGCGAGCTGACCGTTCTGGTTGGTGAATCCGGTCGGGGTCAACGAACCCACGAAGTTCCCTACGGGTACGCCCGCGACGGTGGCGACCTGATTGATGTCCACTGGCGCCATGGTGGCCCGCGGAGTCGCCGCAGCGGCGGCGGCAGGGGCGGGGGAGGGGGCGGCCGATGCGGCTGCCGCTGGCACGAGGCCGAGGGCGGCGGTCGTGGCGAGGGTGGCGCCGGCGGCGCACAGCTTCGTCCTGAGGTTCATGGGAGAACAGCTCCTTCATCGGGGTGAGGGGCGGCCTCGTGGGCCGTCGGTCACCCCTGAAGAGGCTCGTCGGCTGCTGGCATGACGTGGGTCACCTTCCGCAGACTGCGCCCTCCCCGCTCGGCCCGGGGCAGGGCCGAGCGGGGAAGCGGCCCCTCGCGGCGCGGCATACGCCCTGCTCGTCGCGTCATGCACCGCGACCCAAGGCGTCCGGCTCACGGGCCGAGCACGCCTCGGTGCGTCATGTCGTAGGCCGCCAGGACCTCGAGGAGCAGCTCGGTGGCCCCCTCGAGGATGCCCAGCACCTCGTCGGACGGCGCCCCGCGCAGCACCTCGACGAGGACCTGGTGGTGCATCCGGCACACCTCGAGCAGGCTGACCTCCGCTGCGACCGCGCGCCGACCGAGGTCGTATGCCGCGGAGCGCGCACCCTCGTCGTGGTGCGGCAGGAACCGCAGCAGCATGGTGCGGTAGTCCTGCGTGAGGTCTCCCAGCGTCGTGCGAGGCGAGGAGCCGTTCACGGCGACCATCCGGCGGCGCCCCCGGGAGGACCGCCCGACTCGGCCGTCTCGAGGAGGGCAAGTCCCTCCTCGAGGTCCAGCGCAGTGGTCACGTGGTCGCCGCCTGCAGCAGGCCGCATACCGAGGCGCACCATCGCGAAGGCGACCTCGGGCTGGATGCCCACCACCACGGTGCGCGCGCCGCGCAGGCGCGCCATCTCGGCGATGCGTCGGAGGGTGTGCGCGGCGAAGGAGTCGATGACGTCGAGGGCAGCCACGTCGATGATGACGCCTCGGGAGCGGTGCGTGCCGATCTGCGCCACGAGGTCGTGCTCGAATCGGACCAGCTCGGAGTCGTCGAGGGCAGTGTGGATCGACGCGATCAGGGTGGATCCCTGTCGCATGATCGACACCAGCGCCGGTCCGCCGTTCACGAGCTGCTGCTGACCTCCTTCCGGGTCACGGTGTAGCCGAGGAGCCGCTCGGCCTCCTCGAGGCCGCCCTGCAGGTCGCCGATGGTGTTCATCTTGCTCAGGTCGACGCCGATGGTCACCAGGGTCTGCGCGATCTTGGGGGACAGCCCTGTGATGATGACGCTCGCGCCCATGAGACGTGACGCGTCGACGGTCTGGACGAGGTGGTTCGCCACGGTCTCGTCGACGTCCGGCGAGCCGGTGATGTCGATGACGACGACCTTGGCGCGGTGCCTGCGGATGCCCGTGAGCAGCTGCTCGGTCAGCTGCCGGGCCCGCTCGCTGTCGAGCACGCCGATGATCGGCAGGATCAGCAGGCGCTCACGCACCGGGAGCACGGGGGTCGACAGCTCGCGGATCGCGTCCTGCTGCTGGCGGATGACGCGCTCACGCTCGTCGACGAAGCTGACGGCCACCGTGTTGGCGATCCGGTTCGCCGCCGGCTCGTAGGCGTCGAGCACCTCGTTGAGCAGTCCGAAGTCGCGCTGGTACTTCTCGAAGAGCGACCGGGCGAGCACGTCGCGCAGCAGCAGCACGATGCCGACGACCTCGTGGGTCTCGACGCCGCGGGGGATGATCCGCTCCGAGAGGTCGCGGGCGTAGTGCTGCAGCGCCTCGACGCTGCCGGTCTCGAGCACCTCGACGTAGTTGTCGTAGACCGAGGTCGTCTCGGCCGCCATCTCCTTGGGCGTCATCGCGGTGAGCAGGTGCGCCTCCTGGATGCGTTCGGCCCACTCCTCGCGCAGGCGCGTCCGGTTCTCGCGCAGGTGGGCGATGAGCTGCGAGAGCAGATGCTCCCCGTTGCCGCCCGCAGCCACACCGTCGTGCGCGGCAGCCATCGGGTCGTCACGCAGCCCGTTGGGTGGTGCCTCGTCGGTCGGTGCGCCTTGCCGCCCGGCGCCGGGCTTCTCGTCAGCCATGGTCTTTCCTCTCCCACTTGGTCATGGTCACTGTCGTCCCGTGGCCGGGCTCGCTCGCCACCGCGAACTCGTCCATCAAACGTCGCACGCCGGGCAGCCCCAGCCCGAGGCCGCCGTAGGTGCTGAAGCCGTCGGCCATGGCGGCGTCGACGTCGTCGATCCCCGGCCCGGCATCGCGCGCGACGACCTGGAGGCCGCGCCGGGGCGAGTCGAGCAGCTCGACGACGACCTCGCCCGAGCCGGCGAAGCGCACGATGTTGCGGCACACCTCCGACACGGCTGTCGCGATCACCGTGAGCTCCGTCGGGCCGAACGCCAGCGACGAGGCGAGGCTGCGGACGGCTGTGCGGGCCGCCACGATGTCGGGGTCGGCGGTGATGGGGATGCGCAGGGTGCCGTCGCGGTGCTGGCCGCGCTCGAGCAGGGGCTCGCTGAGCTGGGCGCAGGTCTCGCACTCGAGCAGGTGCTGCGCAGCCCCCACCTCCCGCTGGCGGCGCTGGTCGGCGCTGCTGAGGGCGATGAGCACGGGGCGGCACCGGTCGGTGGGTGGCTCGACCTGTCGGGCGGCGAGGAGATACTCGACCCGGAGCCGCGCACGAGTCCGGTTCAGCTGTGCCGCAACGGCGCCCGCCGTGCTTCCGGCCTGCTCCGCCAGGGTCCGGGTGTCGGTGCCGCCGACCTCGTGGGCGAGCAGGGTGAGGCGCTCGCGCTCCGTCAGCCGGGCGAGCGCCTGCGCCATGGCGCCCTGCTCCTCGTCGAGGACCAGACGCGCCTCGGGCGACTCCGGCTCGGAGAGGTCGACGACCCGGTGCTGGTTGCGCCGCTTGCGGTCCTCGTCGCGCCACATCGAGGCGACGACGTTGCGCGCCGTCACGATCGCGTACGGCTCGAGCATCCCGGGCTCGATCGTCGCCGAGGCCGCGAGCACGCGGGTCAGGGTCTCCTGCACGAGGTCCTCGGCCGCAGGGTGTCCACCGACCCGCCCGCCGACGACGCGACGGACGATCGGGATCAGGTCCGCGACGGCCTGGGCCGGAAGGTCTGCCGGACGGTCGTCGGGGCCGGAGTCGACACCGCCCACGGCCCCTTCGTACCCATTCGCGACGTCTGCCGCCCGTGCGCCCGACGTGGACCTGACCGATCGGGTACGACCACCCGGCAGGACTCGGCAGGCAGGCGCCCGACGGCATACGCACACGGCCCGCACGCGGATGGGAATGCACGACGACCACGACCCGCTACTAGGGTGAACACACGTCGGCCGGCCAGGGCCGGTCCGACCGCACGACACACGAAAGCAGAGGTAGCCATGGCTGACCCCGCCCGCGCCCGCAAGATCGCCGACCGGATCAAGGTCATCGTCGCCGAGTACCTCGAGTTCCGGCTCAAGGACGAACGCCTCGGCTTCGTCACCATCACCGACGCCCGCGTCACCGGCGACCTCCAGCAGGCCTCGGTCTTCTACACCGTGTTCGGCAGCAACGAGGATCGCCAGGCCACCGCGGAGGTGCTGGAGGCCAACAAGGGCCGCATCCGCTCCGCCGTCGGCAAGGGCATCGGGATCCGCCTCACGCCGTCGATCGAGTTCATCGCCGACGCGCTCCCCGAGGGGGCCGCGCACCTCGAGGACCTCGTGGCCCAGACCCGTGCCCGCGACGCCGAGCTCGCCCGCGCCGCGGCGAACGCCAAGCCCGCCGGCGACCCCGACCCGTATCGCAAGCCCGCAGAGCGCACCGACGACGACGACCTCGCCGTCGGTGGGGTGGACGCCGACGTCGACGCGCGATGACCGACGCCTCTGGTGGCCTGCTCGTCGTCGACAAGCCGGCCGGGTGGACCAGCCATGACGTCGTGGCGCGCGCCCGGCGGCTCTGCGGCACCCGTCGCGTCGGCCATGCCGGCACGCTCGACCCGATGGCGACCGGAGTGCTCGTGCTGGGCGTCGACCGCGGGACCAAGCTGCTGACGTTCCTCGTCGGCTGCGACAAGTCGTATGCGGCCACGATCCGCCTGGGCATCTCGACCCTCACCGACGACGCCGAGGGGGAGGCCACCCAGGCCCTCGGCGTCGACGACGTGCCGGCGCTCGAGGCCGCCCTCCCGGCGGCCGTCGCGGCCCTGACCGGCGACATCGAGCAGGTGCCGAGCGCGGTCAGCGCCATCAAGGTCAAGGGCGTCCGCAGCTACACCCGCGTGAGGCAGGGCGACTCCGTCGAGCTGCCTCCTCGGCCCGTCACGGTGAGCCGGTTCGACGTGCTCGCCGTCCGGCCGGGCACGGCGACCGTCGAGGTCGGCCCCCCGATCGACGTCGTCGACGTCGACGTCGAGGTGGACGTCTCGTCCGGCACGTACGTGCGCGCGCTCGCCCGTGACCTCGGCGCGGCGCTGGGCGTGGGCGGACACCTGACGGCGCTGAGGCGCACCCGCGTCGGCCGGTTCGGGCTCGACGAGGCCGTCTCCCTCGACGACCTGACGGCCACGGCCGAGGCGCAGGGACCGGCCGGCATACGGCTGCTCCCCATCGCGGACGCGGCGCGGGCGCAGCTCCCGGTCCACGAGGTGTCGGCGGCCGACGCCGTGCGGCTCAGCCACGGGCAGCGCATCCCCAGCGGACCGGGCGGCGCAGAGGCGGTCGCCGCGATCGACCCGGAGGGCCGGCTCGTCGCGGTGCTCGACGAGACGCGCGCGACCGCACGCGCCAAGGTGGTCTTCGTCTCGTCCGGCGCCGCCGTCTGACCGGCGTGCGCGAGCCCGGGAACCCGGCCACTACAGTGGTCGCCGTGCAGCGCTGGTACGGACCCGACGACATCCCGAGCGACCTCGGGCCCACCGTCGTCACCCTCGGCAACTTCGACGGGGTGCACCGCGGACACCGCGAGGTGCTGACGCGGGTCGTGCGCGAGGCCGCCGAGCGCGGCGCCCTCCCGGTCGCCGTCACCTTCGAGCCGCACCCCATCGCCGTGCTCTACCCCGACCGTGCCCCCGCGGCTGTCATGTCGCTCGAGCAGCGGCTCGACGCCCTCGAGTCGGTCGGCATCGGGGCGGCGCTCGTCATCGAGTTCACCGCGGAGTTCGCGCAGCAGACCCCAGAGGAGTTCGTGCGCTCGACCTTCGTCGAGGCGCTGGGAGCGCGGGCGGTCGTCGTCGGCAAGGACACCCGCTTCGGCGTGCGCAACTCCGGCGACGTCGACACCCTGCGCGAGCTCGGTGCCGCCGACGGGTTCGACGTCATCGCGCTCGACGACATCGGCGAGGGAGTTGCCGAGGGGGCGCGCTGGAGCTCGACGCAGCTGCGGGCCGAGATCCTCGCCGGCAACGTCGCCCACGCGGCGCAGATCCTCGGGCGGCCGCACCGCGTCACCGGCACCGTCGTCCACGGCGACCACCGCGGGCGTGAGCTCGGCTACCCCACGGCCAACCTGTCGCAGGACCACGAGGGCCTGGTGCCCGCCGACGGCGTCTACGCCGGGTGGCTGCTGCGCCTCGACCTCGACCCGTCCGATCCCGACCGGTCCCTGCCCGCCGCGGTGTCGGTGGGCACCAACCCCACGTTCGACGGCCACCAGCGCCGGGTGGAGGCGTACGTCCTCGACCGCACCGACCTCGACCTCTACGGCGAGCGGGTCGCCGTCGAGTTCGTCGACCACCTGCGTCCGACGCTGCGGTTCGAGTCCATCGACTCGCTCGTCGAGCAGATGGCCCAGGACGTGGCACGGTGTCGCGAGATCCTCTCGGCGATCGTCCCGTCCTAGCGGTCGGCGCAGGCGCGGGTCGCCGGGTCACCGCGGGGACCCGACGGTCCTGGCTGCGGGTCGACCTCGGCCTGTTCATCGGCGCTGCCGGACTCTCCGCCGTCGGCGTCGTCCTGGTCTGGTCGGCCACGCGGGCCGACAGCGGCGCCGCCGCAGCCCTCAAGCAGCTCGTCGCCCTCCTCGGCGGGATGGCGTGCGCGGCGGTGGTGACCCGCCTCGACGTGCGCGCCGTGCGAGCGCTCGCGCCGGTCGCCTACGGGTTGGCCGTCCTCGGCCTCGTGGCCGTCGTGTCACCGCTGGGCTCCACCGTCAACGGGTCTCGCTCGTGGATCCGGCTGCCGGGCGGGATGACCCTGCAGCCCTCCGAGCTGATGAAGGTGGCGCTCGCCGTCGGGCTCGCGATGCTGCTCGCCGAGCGCGCCGACCGAGGTATGCCCCAGCGCCACCGGGACATCGCCCTCGCCTGGCTGGTGGCCGGCATCCCCGTCGTGCTCGTGCTGGCCCAGCCCGACCTCGGCTCGGCACTCGTGCTGGTCGCGATGGCGGTGGTCATCATCGCGGCGGCAGGTGCGCCCGCCCTGTGGACCCTGGCTGTGCTCGCCGCCGGAGCCTCCGCCGTGACCGCGGCGTTCCTCACCCCGGTCCTCTCCGGATACCAGCGCAACCGGCTGCGGGCCTTCCTCGACCCGTCGCTCGACCCACAGGGCATCGGCTACCAGACCCGCCAGGTGCGCATCGCGATCGGCTCCGGAGGGCTCGGCGGCCAAGGGCTCTTCGAGGGCCGGCAGACCCAGGGTGGCTTCATCCCCTTCCAGGAGACCGACTTCGTCTTCTCGGTCGCGGGGGAGGAGCTGGGCTTCCTCGGCGCAGCAGGGCTCGTGCTGCTCATCGGCTTCATCGTCGTGCGGTGCGTGCTCGTGGCGCGGCGGGCCGACGCCTTCGGCCGGCTCGTCGCCATCGGGGTGGGTGTCTGGTTCGGCGTCCAGGCCTTCGAGAACATCGGGATGAACCTCGGCGTCATGCCCGTCACCGGCCTGCCGCTGCCGTTCGTCTCGAGCGGCGGCTCGTCGCTCATCGCCTCGTGGGTCGCGCTCGGCCTCGTCGGCAACGTCGCCGCGACCTCCCACGTGCGCTCGCACCTGCGCTGACGCGTGCGGGGAAGTTACCCGCCGGTCACGGTGCGGTGTCGAAGCGCCCTCAATGCGTGACTGCCGCGTCGATTGTTGACATCATCCCGGCAAGGCGGGTGCCCGCAGACGCCGATGACTGGCGCCCGTAGTGACGAAGGAGTCCACATGCCCCTCCAGGCACTCGCCGACCGTGACGTCGACCAGGCCGTGCTCGACGACCGCGCCCCCAGCGTGGGCGCGCTGTTCCGCAACCGCGTCCGGGCCACCCCCGACGCGCCGGCCTACCTCCACTTCGCCGAGGGGTCGAGCGCGCTGACCACGCTCACGTGGGCGCAGACCCACGAGGTCGTCGAGCAGTGGGCGGCCGGCCTGATCAGCCTGGGCGTCGAGACAGAAGACCGCGTCGCCATCGCCTCCACCACGCGCCTCGAGTGGATCCTCGCCGACCTGGCCGTCATCTGCGCGGGCGGTGCCACCACGACCGTCTACCCGACGACCATCGCCGAGGACGTCGCGTACATCCTCGGCGACTCGGGCAGCGGCATCGTCTTCGCCGAGAACGACGAGCAGGTCGCCAAGCTCCAGCACGTGCGTTCCGAGATCCCCGGCGTGCGCCAGGTCATCGCGCTGACCGGCAGCGCCAGCGACGACGGCTGGGTCATCACCACCGACGAGCTGGCCCGCCGCGGTCGCGAGTGGCTCGCCGCGACGCCCGACCTCGTCGACTCCCGCATCGACCAGCTCGGCCCCGAGAACCTCGCCGTCGTCATCTACACCTCCGGCACCACCGGGCGGCCGAAGGGCGTGCGCCTCGTGCACGACAGCGTCGTCTACGAGGGCGCCGTCATCGACGCCATCGGCACCCTCACCAAGGACGACCTCCAGTTCCTCTGGCTCCCGCTGTCACACGTCTTCGGCAAGATGCTCGTCGCGACGGGCCTGCAGATCGGCTTCCCCACCGCCGTCGACGGCCGGGTGGAGAAGATCGTCGACAACATGGCCGTCATCAAGCCGACGTTCATGGCCGGTCCGCCACGCATCTTCGAGAAGGCCCACGGCCGTGTCGAGCTGATGTTCGCCGGCGAGAAGGGCATCAAGAAGAAGCTCATCGACTGGGCGCTCAAGGTCGGCGGCGAGATGCGCGACGTGCTCGCCCGCGGCGAGCAGCCGAGCCCCGGCCTCAAGCGCCGCCACGACCTCGCGACCAAGCTCGTCCTGCACAAGGTCCAGGAGCGGTTCGGCGGCCGCGTGCGCTTCATGATCAGCGGCTCCGCGCCCCTCAACGCCGACGTGGCTCGCTGGTTCGGTGCCGTCGGCCTGCTCGTCCAGGAGGGCTACGGCCTCACCGAGACGTCGTCCGGCACGACCGTCAACCAGCCCGCGCACGGCTCGTACCAGTACGGCTCGGTCGGCTGGCCCCTGCCCGGCACCGAGGTGCGCATCGCCGAGGAGGACGGCGAGATCCTCGTCAAGGGGCCCGGCGTCATGCGCGGCTACCACAACAACCCCGAGGCGACGGCCGAGGTGCTCAGCGACGACGGCTGGTTCCACACCGGCGACATCGGCCGCATCGACGACCGCGGCTTCCTCTATGTCACCGACCGCAAGAAGGACGTCTTCAAGACCTCGGGCGGCAAGTACATCGCCCCCGCGGAGATCGAGGCCCGCTTCAAGGGCCTGTGCCCCTTCGTCAGCCAGTTCCTCGTGCACGGCGCCGGCCACAACTACGCGACGGCGCTCGTCACCCTCGATCCCGACGCCGTGGTCGCATGGGCGCCGACCGCGGGCCTCGAGGGCAAGTCGTATGCCGAGGTCGTCCTCTCGCCGCAGGCGCGGGCGCTCGTGCAGGGCTACGTCGACAAGCTCAACGACGGCCTCAACCGCTGGGAGACGATCAAGAAGTTCACCATCCTCGACAAGGACCTCACGATCGAGGAGGGCGACCTCACGCCCAGCATGAAGCTGCGCCGCAAGGCCGTGACCGAGAAGCACAAGGCCGAGCTCGACGCGATGTACGCGGACTGAGTCGTCTGGCTCGCTCCGCTCGCCTGGGTTCGTGTGCCGCGCGCCGAACCCTGCTCGTCACGGTCGCGCCGGAAGGTCGAGGACGATCCCGGCGTCGGCGTGCTCCGGGTCGGGGTAGGCGGCGCGGTGCCCGTGCCGCTCGGTGAGTCGGGCGTCACCCCACCGTTCGGTGCGCGGGGTGCGGTAGTTGAACCACAGCGTGGGCCCGGCCGGTGCGTCGAGCACGACGCGCGCCAGCGCCGCGTCGTCGGGATGGTGGAAGACGTCGCCGTTCGTCGAGACGAGGTAGTGGCTCGCCGGGGCCGCCGCGACGAGCTCCCCGACGACGTTGCCCCGGCTGGCGTGGTGCGGCAGCTTGAGGGCATCCACGGAGAGGGCCTGGGCTCCCCGCGCCCGGGCGAGGCCGCGCAGCGCGGCCGCCAGGACGCTGCCGTACGCGTCCGCCCCGAGCACCACGCTGGCTCCGCGGTGCTCGACGAGCAGGGCGATGCTGCTGCCGTTGGGCACCGACGAGTCCCGGGGCGACCGCTCGTCGGCGAGGTGCCGCAGGTCGTCGAGCGGGCCGAGC
Source organism: Terrabacter koreensis (assembly GCF_054783315.1). Lineage (NCBI taxonomy): Bacteria > Bacillati > Actinomycetota > Actinomycetes > Micrococcales > Intrasporangiaceae > Terrabacter > Terrabacter koreensis. Next base: position 1,331,436 of record NZ_BAAGQU010000004.1, read on the forward strand.
ACGTCGAGCTCCGCGCCGCGGTCTCGCTCCCGGCCGTGCAGCGCCTCACGCAGGCTCGCCTCCCAGGTGTCTGCGAGCCGTTCCAGGCGCTGCGTCGTCGGTGAGAGCACCGTGATCGCAGGCCCTTCGGGCACCGCCACCTCCACGAAGCCGCCGGAGTCGCCGGTCTCCACCGGTCCGCCGCCGAAGGCGGTGTTCCACGGCAGCGTGCGCCCGTCAGAGGCGGCCGCCGTGCCCGAGACGAGGGGGTCCTCGGGGGCTCCGAGCAGGGCGGCGACGAGGCTCTCACCCTGCGCCACGCTCCGTGAACGGCCGGATGGCCCCTCCGCCAGATGCGTACGGCCGTTGAACCAGAAGTCGCCGACGTCGTCGGCGAGGTCGCTCGCGAGGAAGGGGAGCATCCCGCCGATGTGGTCGCTGTCGATGTGGGTGACCACGGCGACGTCGATGTGCCGGTCCTCCGGGGCGAGACGGCGCAGCCGGGCCTCGAGCAGCGGCCACGTGTCGGGAGGGCCGCCGTCGACGAGCATCCGCCACGTCGTGCCGTCGGCGCGGGGGCACTCGACGAGCAGGCAGTCGCCCAGCCGCGCGGGCAGCACCTCCACGTGGATCGCCGTCGGCACGCTCGCCATCCTTCCGTCGCACCTGCTGCCCAGACTAGGACCGGCGTTCGTGCCTGTCCGGTGCTTGCGAGCGGCGTCCCGCACATCTGCGTTTTCGCGTGCGGGCGGGCGCGCACTTACCATTGACGAATGCCCGGAGAGTCCCTGTTCAACGCCCTCGAGCCCCTGCTGGAGCGGGTCAACAAGCCCATCCAGTACGTCGGTGGCGAGCTCAACTCCACGGTCAAGGACTGGCACGTCGGCGGCCACGGCCCGGCCGGCGAGGAGCTGACGACGCGTTGGGCGCTGATGTACCCCGACGCGTACGAGGTCGGCGTGCCCAACCAGGGCGTCATGATCCTCTACGAGGTCCTCAACGAGCGCGACGACGCCCTCGCCGAGCGCACGTATGCCGTGTGGCCCGACATGGAGGCGCAGCTGCGCGACGCCGGCCTGCCGCAGTTCACCGTCGACGGCCACCGCTCGGTGCGCGACTTCGACCTCTTCGGCCTCAGCTTCTCCACCGAGCTCGGCTACACGAACATGCTCACGGCGCTCGACCTCGCCGGCATCCCGCTGCACTCGGTCGACCGCACCGTCGACGACCCGATCGTCATCGCCGGCGGGCACGCGGCCTTCAACCCCGAGCCGATCGCGTCGTTCATCGACGCCGCCATCGTCGGAGACGGCGAGCAGGCGGTGCTCACGGTCACCGACATCGTGGGCGAGTGGAAGGCCCAGGGCCGCCCCGGCGGACGCCGCGAGGTGCTGCTGCGCCTGGCCCGCACCGGTGGCGTCTACGTGCCGGCGTTCTACGACGTCAGCTACCTGCCCGACGGCCGCATCCAGCGCGTCGCGCCCTCGGCCGACGCCCCCGGCGTGCCGTGGCGCGTCGCGAAGCACACCGTGATGGACCTCGACGCGTGGCCCTACCCGAAGCAGCCGCTCGTGCCGCTCGCCGAGTCGGTGCACGAGCGCATGTCGGTGGAGATCTTCCGCGGCTGCACTCGCGGGTGCCGCTTCTGCCAGGCCGGCATGATCACCCGCCCGGTGCGCGAGCGCTCCATCACCGGCATCGGCGAGATGGTCGAGCGCGGCCTCGCCGCGACCGGCTTCGAGGAGGTGGGCCTGCTCTCGCTGAGCTCGGCCGACCACTCGGAGATCGCGGACATCACCAAGGGCCTCGCCGACCGCTACGAGGGCACCCAGACCGGCCTGTCGCTGCCGTCGACCCGCGTCGACGCCTTCAACATCGACCTCGCCAACGAGCTGACCCGCAACGGGCGCCGCTCGGGCCTGACCTTCGCGCCCGAGGGTGGCTCCGAGCGCATCCGCAAGGTGATCAACAAGATGGTGTCCGAGGAGGACCTCATCAACACCGTCGCCGCGGCCTACGGCGCGGGCTGGCGGCAGGTCAAGCTCTACTTCATGTGTGGCCTGCCCACCGAGACCGACGAGGACGTGCTCCAGATCGCCGAGCTCGCCAAGCGTGTCATCGAGACGGGCCGACAGGTCTCGGGCCGCCGCGACATCCGCTGCACCGTCTCGATCGGCGGGTTCGTGCCCAAGCCGCACACGCCCTTCCAGTGGGCCTCGCAGCTCGGGGTCGAGGAGACCGACGCACGGCTGCTGAAGCTGCGCGAGGCGATCCGCTCCGACAAGCGCTACGGCTCCTCGATCGGGTTCCGCTACCACGACGGCCAGCCCGGCATCGTCGAGGGACTCCTCTCGCGCGGTGACCGTCGTGTCGGCACGGTCATCGAGGCCGTGTGGCGCGACGGCGGCCGCTTCGACGGCTGGAGCGAGCACTTCTCCTACGACCGCTGGATGCGGTGCGCCGGCGAGGCGCTCGCCGACGAGCCCGTCGACCTCGCCTGGTACACGACGCGAGAGCGCGGCGAGTCCGAGGTGCTGCCCTGGGACCACCTCGACTCCGGCCTCGACAAGGACTGGCTCTGGGAGGACTGGCAGGACGCCCTCGACGAGACCGAGGTCGACGACTGCCGGTGGACCCCGTGCTTCGACTGCGGCGTGTGCCCCCAGATGGGTACCGAGATCGAGATCGGCCCCACCGGCAAGACGCTGCTGCCCCTCACGGTCCTCGGCTCGGGACGCCAGGAGCTGCTCGAGCACCAGCACTGACCGCTCGAGGCGACGCCGGGGAACGCCGGGCCGTATGCCGCGTGACAGGGGAGGATGACCAGCGCGGCATACGGCGACTCGGGCCCCGGCGACACCCATCTCTGACGGTACGGACGCCCGGGCGGGTGCACATCAGATCGCCGAAAGGCGTCCGTTATGCCGCCCAAGTCCGGTGGCGTGAAGCTGCTGGAGCCGTGGCTGCCGTTGCCGCTCACCATCACGGGCTGGAGCCCGGCGGAGGCCGTCCCTGATGCGCGGCAGGTCCTTGGTGAAGTCACGAGGTGACCTGCCTTCGAGGCCGTTCGCGACGTGCCGAGGGTCAGACGGGGAAGCCGACGTGGGCCAGGGCCTGGCGCACCAGCACTCCGTGCGAGCCGGGCATCTCGCCGGAGGCCGCGAGCGAGGCGGCCTCGGCCGGCGTGACCCAGGAGAGGTCGAGGGCGTCCTGCTGAGGGCGGCAGTCGCCCATCACCGCGACGACGAACGCGAGCGACACGGCGTGCTGGCGGGGGTCGTGGAACGGGGTCACGCCCGGCGTCGGGAAGAACTCTGCGACGGTGAACGGCTGGGGCGACAGCGGGACGCGGGGGAGGGCGACCGGACCGAGGTCGTTCTCGATGTGGCGCATCAGCGCGTCGCGCACCCGCTCGTGGTAGAGCACACGCCCGCCGACGACCTCGTGGCCGATGCCGCCGCCGTCGTCGGCCCGGAGCAGCAGCCCGACGTGGGTGACGACCCCACGCTCGTCGACGCGCACCGGGATGGCGTGGACGTAGAGGATCGGCAGGCGGTCACGGGCGTTGTCGAGGTCCTCGCGGCTCAGCCACGCCCCCGTCGTCTCGACTTCGGTCATGACCTCATCCTGCCAAACACCGGCCTCCGGCTCCGAGACGTCCGCGGCCCGGTCGGTCGGGGTGTCGGGTCGGGTGTCGCGAACCGCCGGTGGCGGCGGCGACCCGGTGCCATCCTTGGAGCTGGGGCGCGCCGATCGGAGACGATGATGCGGCAACGAGTGCTGGTGACGGTGGCGGCGATCATGGCGTGCGCAGGCTGCTCGGTCACGGTGGGGTCGGGCCCGGTGCGCACGGAGACCCGGCAGGTCTCCGGTTTCTCCGTCGTGCGCCTCTCCGGGCAGGGTGACGTGCGCATCGTGCGCGGCTCGACCGAGTCGCTCGAGATCAGCGCCCAGGAGAACCTGCTGCCGCAGCTGACGAGCGAGGTCTCCGGCGGCACCCTGACGCTGGGGACCAGGGACGGCACGACGATCACGACGACCGAGCCCATCACGTATGCCGTCGGCGTGAGGGACCTCCAGGGACTGGAGCTCTCGGGGTCGGGCACGATGACGGCCGCCGGCCTGAGCGGCCCTGCCCTGCGCGTCGAGATCAGCGGGTCGGGGGAGGTCAGGGTCGACGGGACCGTCGACCGGCAGGACGTCGAGGTCTCCGGGTCCGGCAGCTACACCGCCGCGTCGCTGGCCTCGAAGGAAGCGACCGTCAGGATCTCGGGCAGCGGCGCGGCAGACCTGGCCGTGAGCTCCTTGCTGGACGTCGACGTCTCCGGCAGCGGCTCGGTCACCTACTCGGGCGACGCGAAGGTGACGCAGTCGGTCTCGGGGTCCGGCTCGGTCAGCCGGCGCTGAGCGTCGCGGCCACTCGGCAGGACACGCCCGGTCACGACGGTGCCGGCTCTCGCGGCCTCGTCAGCGCAGCGACCGCAGCCACGCCCAGACGACGGCGCCCGAACGGGCCAGCTGCCCCCGGTCCACGACGGACGGCACGTCACGCGCCGAGTGGTACGCGGCGTACGCCACGCTGCCGAGACGGGCGGCCGGGATGCCCACCGCCTCGAACGACACGTGGTCGCTGGCGCGGTTCGTGCACCCCCTCGTCGGCACCGGTGTGGGCCAGGCCGACGCGGCGGAGCGGACGGCGTGGGCGAGGGCCGGCGTGCCCCGGCCGCCGGAGCAGACGGGCACGGCCGCGGCACGGACGCCGACGCGGTCGAGCGCCAGCATGCCCCGCACCGCCTTGCGCTCGGCCGCGTCGAGCGCCGCGACGAAGTGTCGCGAGCCGAACGCGTACCTCGTGCCGTTGCCGCCGCGGGCCTCCTCGGCGCCGAACGCGACGAACCGGACGGGCACCGACCCGGGCTGCTCGTGCAGCATCCGGGCCACCTCGGTGAGCACCATGAGGCCCGACGCGTTGTCCTCGGCGCCCGGCGCCTGCGGCACGGTGTCGAGGTGGGCGCCCACGACCACGTGCGGCGCGCGCGGGTCGAACCCGGGCGGCTCCGCGACGACGTTGACGGTCGTGCCGGCGGGGACGCGTACGCCCCAGGAGATGCCGGCCGGCACGGTGAACGGCTGCAGCGTGACCCGGTAGCCGGCCGAGCGCAGTCGCGCTGCGACGTAGGCCGCGGCACGGTCGCTGGCCGGGCTCGCGGCGTCGCGCGGCCCGATCGCGGCCAGGTCGCGGATGCCGCCCAGCACCCGATCGACGTCGAACGGTCGTCCGCGCGGGGTGGCGACGGGAGGGTTGGTTCTCGACGTCGGGTCTGCCGTGGGGGCCGGGACCGGCTCCACGGAGGTGGTCGGCGTGGTGGGCGGCGGAGTCTGCGGGCGCGTCGGGGGCTGGGCCGTGCAGGCGGCGAGGGAGAAGGTGAGGGTCGCGACGACGACCGGGGACGCCCTGCGGATGGCCATCGCCCACGCTAACCCGCCGGCGCGGTGGATCCCCGGCACCGGGCGCCGGGGATCCACCGCACTCCCACCCGACGGTCACCTGTGCGGTCCGGGTCGTCGTGCGCGCGGGCGCGGCGCCGGCGGCAGGCTAGACTGGCGCGCACAGGCGTTCGAGCCGTCATCAGCGGCGAGCCTCCGGAAGAACAGAGCGCGAGCTCCCACTAGACCCGGACGGGTGGGCCCGTCACAGCCTTCGACAAGAGCGGTCGTATGCCGTTCGCCGGGCTCGGCGGGCGACGTGCGGCAAGCGGGGTGGTACCGCGGCAGCCCTCGGCAGTCGTCCTCGTGCAGGTGACGAGTGACCGACGCGACCGCAGGAGACCACGAGCATGACCTACCCCAAGGTCACCACGAACGACGACGCAGCCGACCCGTCGAACCGGGCCGGCGTCCCGTCCAACCCCCGCTTCCCCGAGATCGAGGAGCGGGTCCTCACGTACTGGGACGAGGACGGCACGTTCATCGCGTCGGTCGAGAACCGCGACGCCGGCACCGACGGCGACAACGAGTTCGTCTTCTACGACGGCCCGCCCTTCGCCAACGGCCTGCCCCACTACGGACACCTGCTCACCGGCTACGTCAAGGACATCGTCCCGCGCTACCAGACGATGCGCGGCAAGCGCGTCGAGCGCCGCTTCGGCTGGGACACCCACGGCCTCCCGGCAGAGCTCGAGGCCCAGCGCCAGCTCGGCCTCAAGACGAAGCAGGACATCGTCGAGCTCGGCATCGACACCTTCAACGACGCGTGCCGCAGCTCGGTGCTCAAGTACACGGGGGAGTGGCGCGACTACGTCACCCGCCAGGCCCGGTGGGTCGACTTCGACAACGACTACAAGACCCTCGAGCCCGACTACATGGAGTCGGTCATCTGGGCCTTCAAACAGCTGCACGAGAAGGGCCTGGTCTACGAGGGCTTCCGCGTGCTGCCCTACTGCTGGAACGACCAGACGCCGCTGTCGAACCACGAGCTGCGCATGGACGACGACGTCTACAAGATGCGCCAGGACCCCGCCGTCACGATCGGCCTGCGGCTCGAGACCGGCGAGCTGGCCCTCGTCTGGACGACGACGCCGTGGACCCTGCCGGCCAACCTCGGCATCATGGTCGGCCCCGACATCGACTACGTCGTCGTGGAGTCCGACGCGACGGGCACGACGGAGCGCTACGTGATCGGCGCGGCCCGGCTCGCGGCATACGCCAAGGACCTCTTCGGGGCGGACGTCGACGCGGCGTCGCTCGACGAGCGGATCGTCCAGCGGCTCAAGGGTTCCGACCTCGTCGGGCGGGCGTTCACGCCCCCGTTCTCGTACTACCGGGGCCACGAGCGCGCCCACTTCGTCTTCCCGGCCGACTTCGTCACCACCGAGGACGGCACCGGGCTGGTGCACACCGCCGGCGCCTTCGGTGAGGAGGACAAGATCGTCACCGACGCGGCCGGCATCGAGCCCGTCGTGCCCGTCGGCCCCGACGGCCGCTTCACGTGGCCCGTCACCGACTACGAGGGCATGCACGTCTTCGACGCCAACCCGCACATCATCGACCACCTCAAGGCGGCCACCCGCGGCGAGGGCGAGACCGGGTCGGTGACCGCCGGCACGGTGCTGCTGCGACGCGAGACCTACGACCACAGCTACCCGCACTGCTGGCGCTGCCGCGAGCCCCTCATCTACATGGCCGTGTCGTCGTGGTTCGTCGAGGTCACGAAGATCAAGGACCGCATGCTCGAGCTCAACCAGCAGATCGAGTGGACGCCAGGTCACATCAAGGACGGCCAGTTCGGCAAGTGGCTCGCCAACGCGCGCGACTGGTCCATCTCGCGAAACCGCTTCTGGGGCAGCCCGATCCCGGTCTGGAAGTCCGACAACCCCGAGTTCCCGCGCATCGACGTCTACGGCTCGTTCGCCGAGCTCGAGCGCGACTTCGGCGTGGAGGTCAAGGACCTGCACCGGCCGTTCATCGACTCCCTGACGCGCCCCAACCCCGACGACCCGTCGGGCCGGTCGACGATGCGGCGCGTCGAGGACGTCCTCGACGTGTGGTTCGACTCCGGGTCGATGAGCTTCGCCCAGGTGCACTACCCCTTCGAGAACGCCGACTGGTTCGAGCACCACTTCCCAGGCGACTTCATCGTCGAGTACATCGGGCAGACGCGCGGCTGGTTCTACACCCTGCACATCCTCGCGACGGCCCTCTTCGACCGCCCGGCCTTCGAGACGTGCGTCAGCCACGGCATCGTGCTCGGCTCCGACGGGCAGAAGATGAGCAAGTCGCTGCGCAACTACCCCGACGTGCGCGAGGTCTTCGACCGCGACGGCGCCGACGCCATGCGCTGGTTCCTCATGAGCAGCCCCATCCTGCGCGGCGGCAACCTCGTCGTCACCGAGCAGGGCATCCGCGACGGCGTGCGCCAGGTGATGATCCCGCTCTGGAACGCCTGGTCGTTCTTCGCGCTGTACGCCAACACCGCCCGCGGCGGAGAGGGCTACGAGGCCAAGCACTCCACGGCGTCCACCGACGTGCTCGACCGCTACCTGCTGGCGAAGCTTGGCGAGTTCGTCGGTGACATGACCGAGCAGCTCGACGCGTACGAGATCGCGGCCGCGTGCGACACGATGCGCGGCTTCCTCGACGTGCTCACCAACTGGTACATCCGTCGCTCGCGCGACCGCTTCTGGGGCGGGGAGACCGACGAGTCGCTGGCCGCGTTCGACACGCTCTGGACCGCGCTCGAGACCGTCACACGCGCTACGGCGCCGCTGCTGCCGCTCGTCACCGAGGAGATCTGGCGCGGCCTCACGGGCGGCCGGTCCGTCCACCTCGCCGACTACCCGAAGGCCGCAGACCTGCCGCACGACCACGACCTCGTCGTCGGCATGGACCGCGCCCGCGAGGTCTGCTCGGTCGCGTCCAGCCTGCGCAAGGCCCGGGCGCTGCGAGCCCGGCTGCCCCTCGCCGAGCTCACCGTCGTCACGGCCGACCCGGCGGCGCTCGAGCCGTTCCGCGGGATCATCCAGGACGAGCTCAACGTCAAGGCCGTTACCCTCGTCGACGTGGCGACGGCCAGCGAGTCCGACTTCGGGGTGAGCCAGCGCCTCACCGTCAACGCCCGGGCCGCCGGCCCGCGCCTCGGCAAGGACGTGCAGCTCGCCATCAAGGGCAGCAAGAGCGGTGACTGGTCGGTCGACGCCGACGGGTCCGTGACGTCAGGTGGCCTGGCGCTCGTCGAGGGGGAGTACGCCCTCGAGACCGTCGTGGCCGGCGACGCTGCCGAGAACGGGGCCACCGCGATGCTCCCGTCGGGCGGCTTCGTCGTGCTCGACACCCGGGTCTCGCCGGCACTCGCGACCGAGGGGCTCGCCAGAGACCTCGTGCGCGCCGTGCAGCAGGCACGCCGCGACACCGGTCTGCACGTGAGCGACCGGATCAGCCTCACCATCCAGGGCGGCGCCGAGGTCTTCGAGGCGACGGTGACCCATCGCGACCTCATCGTGGGCGAGACGCTCGCCGCGCAGTTCGCCGCGGCAGGCCCCGACCACGTCCTTCCCGACGGGCTCCCCGGCACCCCGACCGAGGTGGTCGTGGGCGACAACCACGCTGCGACGATCCTGGTGGCCAAGCGATGATCGTGAACCGCGAGGACGAGCTGGAGGGCACGGACATGGGAGTGACGCCCGAGCAGGACCACCGCGAAGGGCAGCCCGACGCCAACGGGGTGGTGGTGCGCGGCGCCGTCGGCGACGACCTCGCCGGTGTGCTGTCGGTCGGTCACCGCACCTGGCTCGCGACCTACGAGCCGATCGCAGGCCCGGAGTACGTCGCGATGGGACTGGCGAAGTGGTGGACGAGCGACGTCGTCACCGACTCCATCCGCAAGGGCCGCACGATCGTGGCCACCCAGGGCGACGACGTCGTCGGCGTGGCGACCTACGGCCCCCAGGACGACGCCTTCGTGCTCTGGAAGCTGTACGTCCTGCCCGGCCACCACGGCCACGGCATCGGCACGCGCCTGCTGGAAGCCGTCGTCCGGCGCGCGCTCGAGAACGACCAGCGGCGGATCACGCTGTCCTACCTCGAGGGCAACCGGCAGGCGGCCCGCTTCTACGCCCGGCACGGCTTCGTCGAGACGCACCGGGAGACGCCGGGCTCGGGCCTCCCCGAGAGTGTCTGGATGGTGCGCGACCTCGACGGCGCCCGCCCCGACTCGGACGGAGCACGGGCATGAGCGGCCGTCCCGACGCGTCGGCCGTCGAGGCCGCTCGCAACCTCGAGGAGATGAAGCGGATGCGCGAGATCGAGGAGGAGATCCTCGCCCGCGCCCCCGAGAACGACATCGGTCCCTCCCTCGAGCGCATCAACGCGGTCATGGGGCTCGCCGGCGACTCCCAGCGCACCTACCCGTCGATCCACCTCACGGGCACCAACGGCAAGACCTCCACGAGCCGCATGATCGACGGCATATTGCGCGAGAGCGGCCTGTCCACCGGGCGGTTCACGTCGCCGCACCTGCACGACATCCGTGAGCGGATCACGTTGTCGGGCAAGCCGATCCCGCGTGAGAAGTTCATCGCGGCGTACGAGGAGGTCGCGCCGCTGGTGGACATCGTCGACGCCCGCTCCCTGGAAGAGGGCGGACGCCGGATGAACTTCTTCGAGGTGCTCGTCGCGGTCGCCTACGCGGCCTTCGCCGACGCGCCCGTCGACGTCGCGATCATCGAGGTCGGACTGGGCGGCTCGTGGGACGCGACGAACGTCATCGACGCCCAGGTCGCGGTGGTCACGCCCGTCGACCTGGACCACACCCACCTGCTCGGAGACGACGTCGTCGCCATCGCCGAGGAGAAGAGCGGCATCATCAAGGCGGACTCCGTCACCGTCTCGGGTGTGCAGGACGAGGACGTCGCGCGCGTCCTCCTCGACCGGGTGCAAGAGGTCGGCGGCGCCCGCATCGTCTTCGAGGGCAACGACTTCGGCGTGCTCGCGCGTGAGGTCGCCATCGGGGGCCAGCAGGTCTCGCTGCGTGGCCTCGCGGGGGAGTACCCCGACCTGTTCCTGCCGCTGTACGGCGCCCACCAGGCGAGCAACCTCGCCACGGCCGTGGCGGCCGTCGAGTCGTTCATCGGCGGAGGGGAGCAGCGCATCGAGCACGACGTGCTGCTCGCCGCCTGCGCGGCCATGACCTCGCCCGGGCGCCTCGAGATCGTGCGCCGTTCGCCCACGGTCCTCGTCGACGCGGCGCACAACCCCCACGGTGCCCGCTCACTCGTCGCGGCGCTGGACGAGTCGTTCACGTTCACCCGGCTCGTGGGCCTGGTCGGGATCGTCGCCGACAAGGACGCGGTCGGCATGCTCGAGGTGCTCGAGCCCGTCCTCGACCACGTCGTGGTGACCCGCAGCTCCTCGCCGCGCGCGCTCTCACCGAGGAAGCTCGGCGAGCTCGCCGTCGAGCTCTTCGGCGAGTCCCGGGTGACAGTGGTCAGCGACCTGCCCGACGCACTCGAGCAGGCCGTCACCCTCGCGGAGGCCGACGGGATGGGCGGGGGCGTCATCGCGACGGGCTCGGTCATCACCGCCGGCGAGGTGCGCATGCTGCTCGGCCTCACCGACGTGTGACCTCGTAGGCTGGGGGGCGTGAGCCCCGCAAAGGTCTTCCTGGTCCTCGCCGTCGTGGTCGTCCTCGTCGTGCTGTGGGGGCGCGTCGTCGGCCGCAAGGACCCCGACCGCGAGCTCGTCGGCCTCACCGACGCCGTGCGGGGCAAGGTCAGCCGCGAGATCAGCGCAGGGCACAAGATCAACGCGATCAAGATCTACCGCGAGGCGACCGGCGCCCCGCTCGCCGACGCGAAACGGGCCGTCGACACCTGGTTCGTGCCGGGGCAGGGGCCCGGGGTGCGCGACGCCGCAGCGTCCTTCACCGAGGGCCGCCTCACCGACGAGGGCCGCGCCCGCATCAGCGAGCTGATCCTCGCGGGGCGTCGCGAGGACGCCATGGCCCTCTACGCCGATGCGACGGGCGCGAGCAGCTCCGAGGCGCAGGCGATCATCCGCAGCTGGGACACCAGCCAGGACTACTGAGCCCTGGGCTCACCCACCGACCACCAGCTCCGACAGCCCGAGGCAGCCCACCGCATGCGATCCATCCCGTTGCACGGCCAGACCGGCAAGTTCACCTTCCGCATGCTCGCGACGGTGCTCGGAGGGCAGTCCATCTGCATCCTCCTGGGTGCCCTGGTCGCGCGCGGCGTGAGCGCGGCGGACGGCGGCGGCGGGCGCAGCACGGCATACCTCCTCGTGGGCTTCGGGCTCGGCGCGCTGTGCGTGGTGGCCGCCGGGATGATGCGTCGCCCGTGGGGCCTGACACTCGGGTGGGTCGTGCAGGCCCTCACCCTCGTGAGCGCGGTCATCGTGCCGATGATGCTCGTCGTCGGGCTCTTCTTCCTCGCCCTGTGGGTCACGTGCCTCGTCAAGGGGGCGCAGATCGACGCCGAGATGGCTCGTCGCGAGGCGGCCGCCGGTGTCGGAGAAGGGCCGTCGGGCGCCGAGGGCGCGGCCGATAGGGTGGACGGGTGACCATCGAACGCTCCCTCGTCCTCGTCAAGCCCGACGGTTTCCAGCGCGGCCTCACCGGGGAGGTGCTGCGCCGCATCGAGGCGAAGGGCTACTCCCTCGCCGCCCTCTCGATCCTCACCCCGACGCGCGAGCAGCTCGCGGCCCACTACGCCGAGCACGAGGGCAAGCCCTTCTACGACCCCCTCGTCGAGTTCATGAGCTCGGGCCCGGTCACCGCCGTCGTCATCGAGGGCCAGGACTGCGTCAAGGGCTTCCGCAGCCTCGCCGGCGCCACCAACCCCACCGAGGCCCTGCCCGGCACGATCCGCGGCGACCTCGGCCGCGACTGGGGCACCAAGGTGCAGCAGAACATCGTCCACGGTTCGGACTCCGTCGAGTCGTCCGCCCGCGAGATCGCGATCTGGTTCCCCGAGCTCTGACGGGAACAGGTGCCACAGGCGTCACAGGCACCACTCGAGTCACCCATCCGGCGACACACCCCGGATGCCCTCGGGGACGGCGCGGCGTCGCGACACAATCCCGGCCATGAGCACCTGGCCCGCCTTCGGTCGCGACCTCGCGATCGACCTCGGCACGGCCAACACGCTCATCCACGTGCGCGGACGCGGCGTCGTCGTCGAGGAGCCGTCGGTCGTCGCCGTCGAGGTGAGCAGCGGGCGCCTCGTCGCCGCGGGCAGCCGCGCCAAGGAGATGCTCGGCCGCGCGCCGGGCACCATCCGTGCCGTGCGGCCGCTGCGTGACGGCGTCGTCTCCGACGCCGACGAGACCGAGCGCATGCTGCGCTGGTTCATCGACCAGGTGCGCACCTCCCGGCTCGTGCGGCCTCGCATGGTGCTCTGCGTCCCCAGCGAGGTCACCGGCGTCGAGCGCAGGGCGCTCGAGGACGCCGCGACCCGCTGCGGCGCCCGTCGCGTCTACATGGTCGAGGAGCCGATGGCGGCCGCCATCGGCGCCGGACTGCCCGTCTACGACACGGCGGCGAGCATGGTCGTCGACATCGGCGGCGGCACCACCGACGTCGCCGTCATCAGCCTCGGCGGCATCGTCACGTCCAGCTCGTTGCGCATCGCCGGCGACGAGATCGACGAGGCCCTCGTCAGCCACGTCAAGAGCGAGTACTCCCTCCTGCTCGGCGAGCGTAGTGCCGAGGACATCAAGGTGGCCGTCGGGTCGGTGTTCCCGCTGCGCGAGGAGCTGACGACGCGCCTGCGCGGACGCGACCTCGTGACCGGGCTGCCCAAGACGGTGCAGGTCGGCTCGGTCGAGGTGCGGCGCGCCATCGAGGGGCCGGTCCTGCAGATCATCGAGCTGGTGCGCGCGACGCTCGACGTGTGCCCGCCGGAGCTCTCCGGCGACATCCTCGACCGCGGCATCACGCTCACGGGCGGGGGAGCACTGCTGCGCGGGCTCGACGAGCGCATGCGCCACGAGCTCGGTGTCCCCGTCCGCGTCGCCGAGGACCCGCTTCGTGCGGTCGCGCGCGGGGCCGGACGCTGCGTCGACGAGTTCTCCAGCCTCGAACGCGTGCTCGTCGGCGACCACCGCCTCTAGCCGTATGCCGTCCACCGCCCGCCGCCGCCTCCTCGTCGTCCTGGCGTCGTTGACCGTCGCGCTGTTGCTCGCCGACCTCGCCGGCTGGGGCGTGACCGACGGCGTGCGTCGGGCCGGAGCCGTCGTCCTGGGACCCGTGCAGCGGGCACTGTCCGGGGCGCAGCCCGACGCGCTCACCGCCCTCGAGCGCGAGAACGTGCGGCTGCGCACGCAGCTCGCCGACGAGCGACGACGCGCCGCCGACCTGGGCCGCCTCGACGAGCTGCTCGGCTCCACCACCACGGCAGGTCGCACGCTGGTTCCGGCCCGTGTCGTCGCCAGCGACCTGAGCCCCCTCGGCGGACGCACGGTGACGCTCGACGTCGGCTCGCGCGACGGGGTCCGCGCCGACTCCACGGTCGTCTCAGCCGAGGGCCTGGTCGGTCGGGTCGTGTCCGTGGCGCCGTGGACGAGCGACGTCCAGGTGCTCGGCAGCGCAGGTTCCGTCGTCGCCGTGCGGGTCGGCCCCGCCGGAACCCTCGGCACGGTGAGGACCCCGGTCGCGGGAGACGTCGAGTCGCGCCCCCGCGGGTCCCTGAGCCTGTCCACCATCGCGCCAGGCACCGCCGTCGTGGGCGACGTCGTGCGCACCCTGGGGAGCGTCGACGAGACGCCGTATGCCGCCGGCGTCGTGGTCGGCACGGTGACCGCGGTCGATCCCGACCACGGCCAGCTCACCCGAGGTGCGACGGTGCGCCCGGCAACCGACCCCGACGCGATCGACGTCGTCGCCGTCATCGTGCCGACCGCCCGCTCGACGCCACGCAGCGCGACGGGGGCCACCCGGTGAGGCCGACGCTGCTGGGAGTGCTGCGCACGGCATACGTCGTCGGGGCGGCCCTGACGACGGCGACCCTGCTCCCACGGCTCGGCGTGCCGCAGCAGTGGGTGCCCGACCTCGTGCTGGTCGGGGTCGTCGCCACCGCCGTGCTGAGAGGGCCGGTGCACGGCGCGCTCGCGGGTCTGCTGGCCGGTTGGGTCGTCGAGCTGGTGCCACCGGTCGGCAGCCCGCTGGGCCTGATGCCCCTGGTCGGCATGCTGGCCGGCTTCGTCGCGGGGCTGTTCCGGCGCTCGTCGTCACGGTCGTGGCTGCGGGCGCCCGCGGCCCTGGTCTGCGCCGCGGTCGTGGTGCTCGCGGGTCGGGTGGCCTCGGCCGTGCTCGCCGAGGGCGGGGTCGAGCCGGCCGTCGACGCCTCGCGACTCGCCTCGACCGTGGTCCTGGGCGCCGTGCTGCTGCCGGCCCTGCTCGTGGTCGACCGCGCCCTCGTGCGGCGGAGGCTCGGGTGACGGGCGTCGGCCGGCGACCGGGAGCCCGGGTGCCGCGGTGGACGAGGCGACGGCTGGGGCGACGTGCGCGGCGGCGGGTCGGTGTCGCCGGGGTGGTGCTCGTGCTGCTCGTCACCCTCTTCGGACTGCTGCTCGGCCGGCTCGGGCAGCTCCAGCTCGTCCAGGGCCCGCAGCTGGCGCGCGCCGCGACGACGGTGAACACGCGCACGGTCACCGACCACGCCCTGCGTGGACGCATCCTCGACCGCAGGGGCGCCCCGTTCGTCGCGAACACCTACGACACCGTCGTCACGGTGCAGCGCTCGGTGCTCGTCGAGGCGGAGGACGGCGGTCGTGACCTCGTGACCCGCGTCGCCGCAGTGCTCGGGCTGCCCTTCGACCGGCTGTGGGGCAAGACGATGCTCTGCGGAACGGCCGGGGCACCGCCGGCGCCGGCGTGCTTCAACGGCTCGCCCTACGTGCCGATCCCGCTCGCGTCCGGGGTCGACGCGCGGGGCGCCCTCACCCTCGTCGAGCAGCCGGAGAAGTTCCCCGGCGTCGACGTCGCCACGTCACCCGCTCGCGACTACGCCCGTCCCGCAGGCGCGCTCGCGCCGCACCTGATGGGCTGGGTGGCCCGCGCCAACGCCGACGAGGTCACCGGCAGCGGGGGTCGGGTCGACGCCGACGACGTCGTCGGCCGGTCGGGCCTCGAGGCCCAGTACGACTCGGTCCTGCGCGGCACCAACGGCCGCACTGTCGTGGCCATCGACCCGCGGGGCATCGTCACCGACACCGTCGACGTCACGCCGCCGGTGTCGGGCCGCGACGTCGTCACCCACCTCGACGCACGACTGCAGGCCCGCACCGAGGCCGCGCTGGCGCGCGCAGTGACGCACGCCCACGCGCTGAAGTTCCGGGCCGACACGGGCGCGGCCGTCGTCGTCGACGTGACGAACGGCGCGGTCGTCGCCGCCGCGAGCTACCCCTCCTACGACCCGGCCGCGTTCGCGGGTGGGATCACCAGCGCCGAGCTCGCCCGGCTGACGAGCCCGGCGGCCGGCAGCCCCCTCACGTCCCGGCTGACGGCCGAGACGTTCCCGCCGGCCTCGACCTTCAAGGTCGTCTCCGTGCCGGCAGCGGTCAACGCCGGCGCGAAGCTCACCGGCCGCTACGACTGCTCGCCCGACGTGTCGATCGGCGGCCGCACCTTCAACAACTTCGAGTCCCGCGGCTACGGCCTCATCGACCTGCACCGGGCGCTCGTCGTCTCGTGCGACACGGTCTTCTACCGGCTCGCGTATGCCGCTTGGCTGGCCCAAGGAGGCCTGGCCGCGCCGCCGGGCGCCGTCGACCCGTTCGTCGCGATGGCCAAGGCCTTCGGCCTGGGCCGGCGCACCGGCATCGACATCCCGGGCGAGGCGGCCGGCCGGGTGCCCGACCGCGTCTGGAAGGAGGACCACTGGCTCGCGACGAAGGACGCGAGCTGCCGGCGGGCCGCCGGCGGCTACCCGGAGGTCGCGCGCACCGACCGTGCCCGCGCCGACTACCTCAAGCGGCTCGCGACCGAGAACTGCGCCACCGGCTACCAGTACCGCGCCGGCGACGCCGTCAACTTCTCGATCGGCCAGGGCGACACCGCGGTCACCATCCTCCAGATGGCCGGCGTCTACGCCGCCATCGCCAACGGCGGCACGCTGTGGCAGCCCCAGGTCGCAGCCGCCTTCCGCGCGCAGGACGGCTCGACCACCCCGATCGCGCCGAAGCGGGTCGGCACGGTGCCCCTGCGCGCCGACGTCCTCGCATACGTGCGGGCCGCCCTCGGCGACGTCACCCGGCCGGGCGGCTCGGCGGGCACGGCGTTCGCCGGCTTTCCGCAGTCCCGCTACCCGGTGGCCGGCAAGACCGGCACCGGCGAGGTCTTCGGCAGGCAGGCCACCGCCTGGTTCGCCGGCTACGGCCCGACGACGAAGCCGAGGTATGCCGTCGTGGTGGTCGTCGGGCAGGGCGGCTCCGGCTCGAAGGTGGCGGCCCCTGCCGTGCGCCAGATCTTCGATGCCATCCTTGCCCTGGGGTTGTAGGCGCCGGCCGCGGCCGGCCTGCGACATCCGACCCCGACCTGACGAGAGGGTGCGAGCGTGGACGACTACCTGAGGAGCGACGCCCCGGTCATCCAGGTTCTCGACCGGGCCTGGGACCGCAGCCGGCTCAGCGCCCGCACGCGGTTCGAACGGCTCCGCACGCGGGCCTTCCTGCTCGTGCAGTCGGCGGTGGCCGCGGGTGTGGCGTGGTGGTTCGCGACCGACGTGGTCGGTCACCCGTCGCCCTTCTTCGCGCCGATCGTGGCCGTCATCTGCCTCGGCATGTCCTACGGCCAGCGGCTCCGGCGCGTCTTCGAGGTCGCGATCGGTGTCGCCGTCGGGGTCTTCACCGCCGACGTGTTCGTGCACCTCGCAGGCAGCGGGCCCTGGCAGATCTCCGCCGTCGTGCTCGTGTCGATGGCCATCGCGACCCTGCTGCACGGCAGCGCGGTCATCGTCACGCAGTCCGCCGTGCAGGGCATCGTCATCGCGGCCCTCGTCGCCAGTCCCGGTCAGGCGTTCAACCGGTGGACCGACGCGCTCATCGGCGGCGGCATCGCGCTCGTGGCCGCGACCGTGGTGCCGCAGGCGCCGCTGCGTCGACCACGGGTGGCGGCCGCGGCGGCCGTGCGCAAGATCGGCGAGCTGCTGCGCCGGGCGGCCGCCAGCGCGCGTGACGGCGACGTGCCGGCGGCGGCCGAGGTGCTCGCCTCGGCCCGTGCCACCGAGTCGCTGCTGCGCGAGCTCGGTTCGGCCGCTGACGAGGGCCTCTCGGTGCTGACCTCGTCGCCGTTCAAGCGGCAGCACGCGGCCGGCGTGCGCAAGATGGTCGACCTCGTCGAGCCGCTCGACCGGGCGATGCGCAGCACCCGCGTGCTGGTACGCCGGGTGACCGTCGCCGTGGGGCGTGGCGAGCCGCTGCCGCCGGGTTACGTCGAGGTGCTCGTCGAGCTCGCCGCCGCCACCGACGTCGTCGGTCGGGCCCTGTCCGAGAACGCGTCACCCGAGATCGGGCGGACTGCCCTGCTCGAGGTGGCGAGGGCGACCGCGACGCTGCCGCGCACGTCGAGCCTCGCGACCGAGACGGTGCTCGCGCAGATCCGCTCGACTGTGGTCGACCTGCTCCAGGTGACCGGCCTCGACGTCGACCAGGCCATCGCCGCGGTGCCCCCCGAGCGCCCCCGGGACACCTGACGCGTCACCGATCGAGAGAACGCTGCGTCACGGGCGGTGGCGGTGGCGGTGGCGGGGGAGAGGGGGAGACGGCGAAGGGCCGGGTCCTCGCGGACCCGGCCCTCCGGCATACGTGCTCGGTCGACTGGTGTCAGTTCGACGGGGTGTACTCGTGCGGACCCGTCTCGAGCTTCTGGACGCGGGGGTCACCCGCGTCGGCGAAGTAGTCGGCCGGGATGGTCTCGTCGACGCCCTCGGGAGCCTTCACGGCCCGGAGGACGAGGGTGAGGACCGCGGCCACGATGACGTTGATCGCGAACGCGGTGAGCGCGATGTAACCGAGCTGGCCGATGACCGGGATCGAGGCGACCGACCCGGCGAAGGGCGCACCCGTCGCCTTGTTCGTCACGTTGTACGCGCCGAGCGTGCCGTAGACCATGCCGACCGCCCAGCCGGCGAGCAGCGCCCACCGGTGGAACCAGCGCGTGTAGAGGTAGAACACGAGCGACGGGAACGTCTGGAGGATCCAGATGCCGCCGAGCAGCTGGAAGTTGATCGCGTTGCTCTTGTCGAGGAGCAGCACGAACAGCAGCGCGAACGTCTTGACGACCAGCGAGGTGACCTTCGAGACCTTGGCCTCCTGCTGGACCGTCGCGTCGGGCTTGATCCACGCCTTGTAGATGTTGCGCGTGAAGGTGTTGGCGGCGGCGATCGACATGATCGCGGCCGGCACCAGCGCGCCGATCGCGATCGCGGCGAAGGCGATGCCCGCGAACCACGACGGGAACATGTCCTCGAACAGCTGGGGCACGACCAGCTGCGCGTTCGGCTTGCCGTCGAGACCGATCGGCTTGGTGCCGGCGGCGATCGCGACCCAGCCGAGCAGCGCCAGCAGGCCGAGGAGGAACGAGTACGCCGGCAGGATCGAGGCGTTCTTGCGGATCGTGTTGCGGTTCTTGGCCGACAGGCTCGCCGTGATCGAGTGCGGGTACATGAACAGGGCCAGGGCCGAGCCGAGGGCCAGCGTGCCGTACGCCCAGTACGCCTTGTCGCCGGGGATGAAGACGTTCTTGTTGCCCGTGGCCGCGTTCGTGGTCGTCGTCATCTTCTCCTTGGCCGCGTCGAAGATGTGGTCCCAACCCCCGACCTTCGAGGGCAGGTAGATCACCGCGACGATGATGACGAGGTAGATGAGGATGTCCTTGACGAACGCGATGATCGCAGGCGCGCGCAGGCCCGACGTGTACGTGTAGAGCGCGAGCACGAGGAACGCGATGAAGATCGGCGCGTCCTTCGCGATGATGTTGCCGCCGCCACCGACACCGGCCACCTCGAGCACGGCCTGGATGCCGACGAGCTGGAGGGCGATGTAGGGCATCGTCGCGAGGAAGCCGGTGACCGCGACGGCCAGCGACAGCCCGCGCGAGCCGGACCGGCCGTGCACGAAGTCGGCGGGCGTCACGTAGCCGTGGCGGTGCGACACCGACCACAGGCGCGACATGAACACGAAGATGATCGGGTAGAGCACGATCGTGTAGGGCACGGCGAAGAAGCCGTTGACGGCGCCGAAGGCGAACATCGCGGCGGGCACGGCGACGAAGGTGTAGGCGGTGTAGAGGTCGCCGCCGAGCAGGAACCACGTGATCCACGTGCCGAAGGAGCGGCCGCCGAGTCCCCACTCCTCGAGGCTCTCCATGCTCTCGGGGCGACGCCACCGCGCGGCCCAGAAGCCGGCAGCCGCGACGACGACGAAGAAGAAGATCAGCACGGCCAGCGCGACGCCGTTGACGCCCGTGTTGGTGGCCGCGGGGGCGATGGCGCTCATCGGAGGCCGTCCTCTCGGGACTCGTCGTCGAGGTACGCGTCACCCTCGGGGTTCATGGGGACGTGGGGCCGGGCCTTGAGGACGATCCGGTACGCCGTGTAGGTGAAGACGGAGCAGATCACGACCCAGAGGAACTGGTACCAGATGAAGAACGGGAAGCCCGCAACGCGCGGCTCGTCCTTGGCGTAGGTGCCGACGAGCATGAGGGCGACGACGGGTATGGCGAGGAGCACGCCGGCGAGAGCCAACAGGCCCTTGTTCGCCGGTGGCGCCTGGTGGCGATGCGGAGTGGTGCTCACGCGAGTGACCTCCGTTGGTCGGGGCCGGATGGGTTCGGCCGTGCGTCGCGGAACTTACTCTCGCGAGCACGCGTCATGTGGCCTGCGACACAGCCATTTCCGCAGATGGTTGCTGATCGTGACGTACCCCTGGACGCCGTCTCGAAGCCGTCTGGCGCACGGATAGGCTGTGCGCCATGGCTGATTTCGATGTCGTTGTGCTCGGTGCCGGTCCTGGTGGCTACGTCGCGGCGATCCGCGCGTCGCAGCTCGGCAAGAAGGTCGCCGTGGTCGAGAAGCAGTACTGGGGCGGCGTCTGCCTCAACGTCGGCTGCATCCCGAGCAAGGCCCTGCTCAAGAACGCCGAGCTGTCGCACACCCTGACCCACGAGAAGCAGAAGTACGGCATCGAGGGCGACGCCACGATGAGCTTCGGCCCGACGCACGCCCGCAGCCGCAAGGTGTCCGAGGGCATCGTCAAGGGCGTCCACTTCCTGATGAAGAAGAACAAGATCGAGGAGATCGACGGCTGGGGCACCCTCACCTCGGCCACGTCGATGGACGTCGCGCTCAACTCCGGCGAGAAGCGCTCGATCACCTTCGACAACCTCATCCTCGCGACCGGCTCCGTCACCCGGATGATCCCCGGCGTGCAGGTGAGCAAGAACGTCGTCACCTACGAGGAGCAGATCCTCGACCCCGAGCTGCCCGGCTCGATCATCATCGCCGGCTCCGGCGCCATCGGCGTCGAGTTCGCCTACGTCATGAAGAACTTCGGCGTCGACGTCACCATCGTCGAGTTCCTCGACCGCATGGTCCCGACCGAGGACGCCGACGTGTCCAAGGAGCTGCTCAAGCACTACAAGAAGCTCGGTGTGAAGGTCATGCTCGGCACCAAGGTCGAGTCGGTCGAGGACACCGGCTCGGGCGTGCGGGTCACCGTCAGCCCGGCGGCGGGCGGCGACCAGCAGGTGCTCGAGGCCGACCGGCTGCTGTCGGCGATCGGCTTCGCCCCGCGCACCGAGGGCTACGGCCTCGAGGCGACCGGCGTCCAGCTCACCGACCGCGGCGCGATCGAGATCGACGAGTTCTGCCGCACCAACGTCCCGAACGTCTACGCCATCGGTGACGTCACCGCGAAGCTCATGCTCGCGCACGTCGCCGAGGCCATGGGCATCGTCGCCGCAGAGACCCTCGCCGGGGTCGAGACGATGGCCATCGACTACCGCTTCATCCCGCGGGCGACCTACTGCCAGCCGCAGATCGGCTCGATGGGTCTCTCCGAGGCGCAGGCCAAGGAGGCCGGCCACGACGTCAAGACGGCGACGTTCCCGTTCTCCGCGAACGGCAAGGCCATGGGCCTCGGCGAGCCGGTCGGCTTCGTCAAGGTCATCGCCGACGCCGAGCACAACGAGATCCTCGGGGCTGCCCTCATCGGCCCCGACGTCACCGAGCTGCTGCCCGTGCTCAACCTCGCGCAGACGTGGGACCTCACCGCCGACGAGATCTCGCGCACCGTCTTCGCGCACCCCACCCTGGGCGAGGCCGTCAAGGAGGCCGTCCACGGCATCGCCGGCCACATGATCAACTTCTGACCCTCGGCGACCACGACGAGGGGCGTATGCCGTCCGGTCGGCTCACGAGGGCGCTCCCGCTGTGCGGGGGCGCCCTTGCGCCTTTGCTGCTGGCCCTCGTGCTCGGCGGCTGCACGACCCAGACGACCGAGCCGCAGCCTAGCCCGTCCATCCCGTCGATCTCGTCGGACTCGTCGGACTCGGTGGGCTCGTCGAACCGGACCGGCCGGGTGATGCCCGGCACCGGGATGACGCCCGTGCCGGAGCAGGTGACGTGCTTCGTCGAGAAGGACCTGTCGCCGGACCTCCAGCTGCAGCCCGGGGAGCTGTGGCCCGGTGCAGCGCAGGAGCGGTCGGTGGCCCAACGATTCACCAGGCTCGACGCCGAGGGCTGCGCCCCGACGGCGAAGCCTCCGGGCGACTGCGAGCGAGGGGCGTTCCCCTGGGTCCTGTCCCAGGACCGAGCGACCTACGCGTGGTCCGGCGCGCGCTCGGTCGTCGCCGGCATCGCGGCGGCACGGCTGGCTGCCGGTCCCGGCGTCTCCAGGGGCGACGTCGCGCTCGAGTACGTCCTGCTGCGCTTCGACCGGGGCGACCCGGCGCGCGCCACGACGAGCAGCCTGCTCTCCGAGATCGTCCGGCGCTGCGGCCACGCACGACCCGGCAACCTCGGCGGCGCGACGGGCCTCGTCGCGACCCAGCAGAGCTTCTTCGGTGCGGGCCACCCGGCGGCGCGGGGGGTCCTCGTCAGGGAGGGTGACGACCTGCTCTGGCTGCTGCTCGACGGTGGCGCGTGGTCGTCGGCCTCCGAGGAGCATGCGGTCGGGCTGGCCGTCCGACGCCTCCGCGCCGGCTGACGCCCCTGAACGGCAGTCTGCCGGGGACAGCAGGACGCCCCCGCGAATCCCGCGGGGGCGTCCTGGAGGGTGCAGCTCGTGCGGCCCGATCAGTACCAGTGCTTCCTGCCACCGATGGCGCGACCCGTCGCACCGAGCACGTACAGGACGATGCCGACCACCAAGAGGATGGCCCCGATGGTCACCAGGATGCTGAGGGACTTAACGAGCAGTCCGATAATCAGCAGGATGAGTCCGAGAATGATCATGGTGTGGCGTGACTCCTTCAGATGTTGTCCCCGAGCAGAGTGTCCGTACCCGTCGGGCGCTCCGGAGCCACGCCGGACCGGTCACGAAACGGTCACACGGCCCGCCCGGCTCGATTAGGGGGGCGCTCCCGTGCGCTGTTACCCTTGGAGGCGCCGTAGTCCGGCCGCGGATCGATAGCGCCCAGGTGGACATGCCCTGGAGCACCGCGCAACGAGAAGAGAAGGAGTCGGTTCATCCATGCCTTTGGACGCTGACGTCAAGAAGAAGATCATGACCGAGTACGCCACCGTCGAGGGCGACACCGGCTCTCCCGAGGTGCAGATCGCGATGCTCACGCAGCGCATCAAGGACCTCACCGAGCACGCTCGGGCCCACAAGCACGACCACCACAGCCGTCGTGGTCTCCTCCTGCTCGTCGGCCGCCGCAAGCGCATGCTGCGCTACCTCGAGGCGACCGACATCGAGCGCTACCGTTCGCTGATCAAGCGACTCGGTCTGCGTCGATGAGTTCGTGACGAAAGGCGGTCACCGCGTTCTCGCGGGGACCGCCTTTCGTCGTAGGTGCGGGTCGGCGACGCTCGACCGCCGCACCGGGGCCGCCCGGCCCCAGAGAAGGAACAGCACGCAAACCCAGCACACAACGACGATGTGCGCGGGCACTTGAGAAAAAGAAAGCGAGGGCCCACATGGAGGGTCCAGACATCACCTTCGCCGAGGCCGTCATCGACAACGGCAGCTTCGGCACCCGCACGGTCCGGTTCGAGACCGGCCGCCTCGCCAAGCAGGCCGGCGGCGCCGTCACGGCCTACCTCGACGACGACACGATGCTCCTGTCGACGACGTCCGCCGGCAAGCAGCCGAAGGACCAGTTCGACTTCTTCCCGCTGACGGTCGACGTCGAAGAGCGCATGTACGCCATCGGCAAGATCCCCGGCAGCTTCTTCCGCCGTGAGGGCCGTCCCTCGACCGAGGCGATCCTCACCTGCCGTCTCATCGACCGCCCGCTGCGCCCGACCTTCAAGAAGGGTCTGCGCAACGAGGTCCAGGTCATCATCTCGGTGTTCTCGCTGAACCCCGACCACCAGTACGACGTGCTCGCCATCAACGCGGCCAGCGCCTCGACGCAGATCTCCGGCCTCCCGTTCTCGGGCCCCATCGGTGGCGTGCGCGTCTCGCTCATCGACGGCCAGTGGGTCGCCTTCCCGAACTTCTCCGACATCGAGCGCTCGGTGTTCGACATGGTCGTCGCGGGTCGTGTGGTCGGTGACGACGTGGCGATCATGATGGTCGAGGCCGAGTCCACCGAGTCGACGTGGGACCTCGTCAAGAACGAGGGCAAGCAGGCGCCGACCGAGGAGGTCGTGGCCGAGGGCCTCGAGGCCTCCAAGAAGTTCATCAAGCAGCTGTGCGAGGCCCAGGCCCAGCTCGCTGCCGAGGCCGCCAAGCCGGTCCAGGACTTCCCGGTCTTCCTCGACTACGAGGACGACGTCTACGCCGCCGTCGAGTCCGCCGTCGAGGCCGACACGACCGCTGCCCTGACGATCGCCGGCAAGCAGGAGCGCGAGGAGCGCCTCGACGAGATCAAGGCCGCCGTCAAGGCGCAGCTCGCCGAGCAGTTCGAGGGGCGTGAGAAGGAGGTCTCGGCCGCCTTCCGCTCCGTGCAGAAGAAGCTCATCCGCCAGCGCATCCTGCGCGACAAGGTCCGCATCGACGGCCGTGGCCTCGCCGACATCCGCGCCCTGGGCGCCGAGGTCGAGGTCCTGCCGCGCGTGCACGGCTCGGCGATCTTCGAGCGTGGCGAGACCCAGATCATGGGTGTCACGACGCTCAACATGCTCAAGATGGAGCAGCAGCTCGACACGCTGAGCCCCGTCACGCGCAAGCGCTACATGCACAACTACAACTTCCCGCCCTACAGCACCGGTGAGACCGGCCGCGTCGGTTCGCCGAAGCGCCGCGAGATCGGTCACGGCGCCCTGGCCGAGCGTGCGCTCATGCCGGTCCTGCCGACGCGCGAGGAGTTCCCCTACGCGATCCGCCAGGTGTCCGAGGCTCTCGGCTCCAACGGCTCGACGTCCATGGGCTCGGTCTGTGCCTCGACCCTCTCGCTGCTCAACGCCGGTGTGCCGCTGCGCGCCCCGGTCGCCGGCATCGCGATGGGCCTCGTGTCCGACACCGTCGACGGTGAGACGCAGTACGCGGCGCTCACCGACATCCTCGGTGCCGAGGACGCCTTCGGCGACATGGACTTCAAGGTCGCCGGCACCAAGGAGTTCGTCACGGCCATCCAGCTCGACACGAAGCTCGACGGCATCCCCGCCACCGTGCTCGCCGGCGCGCTGACCCAGGCCCGCGACGCGCGTCTGCACATCCTCGACGTCATGGCCGAGGCCATCGACGTGCCCGACGAGATGAGCCCGTACGCGCCGCGCATCATCACGGTGAAGGTCCCCGTCGACAAGATCGGTGAGGTCATCGGCCCGAAGGGCAAGATGATCAACCAGATCCAGGACGACACGGGCGCCGACATCTCGATCGAGGACGACGGCACGGTGTTCATCGGCGCCGTCGACGGCCCGTCCGCCGAGGCCGCGCGTGCGGCGATCAACGCGATCGCCAACCCGCAGATGCCCGAGGTCGGGGAGCGGTTCCTCGGCACCGTCGTCAAGACGACGACCTTCGGCGCGTTCGTCTCGCTGCTGCCCGGCAAGGACGGCCTGCTGCACATCTCCGAGGTGCGCAAGCTCGTCGGCGGCAAGCGGATCGACAGCGTCGACGACGTCGTCAAGGTCGGCCAGAAGGTCCAGGTCGAGCTCAAGGAGATCGACCCGCGCGGCAAGCTCAGCCTCGCCGCGGTCCTTCCCGACGGCGAGGGCGACAAGGCCGGCGACAAGGCCGGCGACTCGGAGCCTGCCGACGCCGAGGCGCCCGCGGAGGTCTGACCTCCACGGTCCGAACGGATCACGAGCGGCCCGTCACCCCGGTTGGGGTGGCGGGCCGCTCGCCGTCCGGGGTCAGAAGAGCGCGTTGGCGATGTTCCACCCCGTGCTGACGAGGCGCGGCGTCGACCACCCGTTCGCCGGTGTGCGGGGGTAGAGGTAGAGCTGGCCCGTCGCCTTGCGGGCGAGCACGTCCCCGACCCGGTCGCCGGTGAAGTCGCCCGGCGACATGAGGGCGGTGAACTGGTTCCACCCCGCGCCCACCCGGGTGGGCGCCGCGAAGCCGCCGCTGCCGTTGCCGGCGAACAGCCACAGGTACGCGGTCGACCGCTCGCGTGCCATGAGGTCGGGTCGCCCGTCGTTGCTGACGTCACCGACCGGCACGAGCAGGTCGTAGCGGTTCCAGCCGGTCGCGATCCGCACCCTGGCGCCCAGGCCGCCGCGGCCGTTGCCGCGGTAGAGGAACAGGTCGCCGTTCGAGGCCTGGCGGGCCAGCAGGTCGACCCTCTGGTCCCCGTTGAGGTCGCCCGGCCCGACGATGGCGTTCATGACGTTCCATCCGGTGCCGAGCAGGACGGCGGGCGCGATGAAGGCCCCCTTGCCGGTGCCCCGGAACATCCACAGGTAGCCGTTCGCCCGCTGGCGCACGACGACGTCCGGGCTGCCGTCTCCGCTGAGGTCACCGACGGTCTCGAGCGTGCTGTACGCGCTCCAGTTCGTCCCGATGGTGGCTCCGGCCGCGTGGCTGCCGTTGCCGTCGCCGGCGTAGAGCTTGAGGGCGCCGGAGGTCCACCGCGCGACGATGTCGCCACGCCAGTCACCGTTGAAGTCGCCGGTCGAGGCGGAGAGGTTCGACGTGGGCATCGGCAGGGCGCCGAAGTCGTACGTGCCACACGTCCGGTCGTAGTCCCACACGTCGTCCCACCACTGCGCGAGGTAGACCTTGCCTCCCGAGAAGCTGGGCTGGGTGCACCGGTCGAGGGCTTCGGTGGGGTAGTCGAGCCGTCCGGCCGTCGCCCACACCGGCACGCCGGGCAGCCACCACGACCCCGTGATCGACTGCCAGCCGGTGGCGTTCGCGTAGAGCCCGTAGGAGAACCCTGCCGCGCGCAGGCCCCGCATGATCCCTTCGATGACGTAGCGGTTCTCCTGGCGCTGGGCTGCGGTGCTCGAGGGCCAGGGCTGGCGCCGCGGCTCCGTGTCGCGGGGCTCGACGTCGATCCACACCATGCGCGGTTGCCAGCCCGCCACGCGACGGATCGACGCGGCGGCATACGTGGCCTCGGCGTAGCCGACGTTCGACAGGCGACCCGCTCGGCTGCTCGCCGACCATGGTCCGCTCGAGGCGTACGCGGTGAGCTGGGCTGCCGTCGGGAAGCCGGCCATCGTGTACGCGTGGGTAGGCTTGGCCAGTGCCGTGGCCCACCCCGCCTGGCTTGCGAGACAAGGGTTCTCGGTGAACGGCAGGCCGTTCGTGAGGCCGATGACCACGAACTGGGTGGACGTCGGCGGGACGGTCGAGGGGCACTGCGGCCACGAGATGTCGTGCCCGAAGAGGACGGCGGCCGACGCGGTGGGCTGGCCCGGCGCCACGAGGAGGCCGAGCACCACCCCGATGGCCGCGAGGGGGATGAGGGCCAAGCGTCGCAGCCTGGCCGGAATCCATTGGTATCGTGACGATTCGGGCATGCGAACCACTTCCTCCGTACTTCGATTGTCCCGCCCCGATGTCGCGGCAGCGCCCCCGTGTGACCTAGGAGTCCGTATGCCGTGGGGCAGGGGTCCCGACGCGCCGTGGCGGCCTCGTTACGCTGGGCCGGTGACCGAGACGACCGACACGACACGACAGCCGCAGCGCCCGCTCAAGGTCGCCGTCATCGGCGCGAAAGGCCGGATGGGCTCCGAGGCGGTGCGCGCCGTGGAGGCGGCCGAGGGGCTCAGCCTCGTCGGCGCCTACGGCTCTGGCGACCAGCTCGGCGACCTCGGCGGCGCCGACGTCGCGGTGGAGCTCACCGTCCCCGACGCGTCACCGGCCAACGTCGCCCACTGCGTGGAGCGCGGCATCCACGTGGTCGTCGGCACGACGGGCTGGGACGACGAGCGTCTCGACGTCCTGCGCCGACAGCTCGCCGACGCGCCCCCTGCCGGGACCGGCAACGGTGTGGGTGTGCTCATCGCGCCGAACTTCGCGATCGGTGCCCTGCTGCTGATGTCCTTCGCCGCCAAGGCCGCTCCGTTCTTCGAGTCGGTCGAGGTCATCGAGCTGCACCACCCGGCCAAGGTCGACGCGCCCTCCGGCACCGCGGCCCGCACCGCGGCGATGATCGGCCGGGCGCGGTCCGACGCCGGGTGCCCGGCCGTGCCCGACGCGACCACCCACGACCCCGACGGTGCGCGCGGGGCGAAGGTCGGCGGCGTACCCGTGCACTCGGTGCGCCTGCGCGGCCTCACCGCCCACCAGGAGGTGCTGCTCGGCAACGTGGGGGAGATGCTGACCCTCCGGCACGACTCCTTCGACCGCAGCAGCTTCATGCCGGGAGTCGTCGCGGCGGTCCGCGCGGTGGGCGACCACCCGGGGCTGACGGTCGGTCTCGAGCACTACATCGGCCTCGACTGAGGCCTCCGAGTGGCCATCCCGAAGGTCGTCCTCTTCTACGCCTTCCGACCCCTCGTCGACCCGGACGCGCTGCGGCTGTGGCAGCGTGACCTCTGCGAGGGTCTGGGGCTGCGGGGACGGATCCTGCTGTCCCGTCACGGGATCAACGCGACCGTCGGCGGCGACGTCACGGTGCTCAAGACGTACGTCCGCAAGACGCGGGAGTACGCCCCCTTCCACGACATCGACGTGAGGTGGAGCGACGGGACGGGGCTCGACGCCAGCGGACGCAGCCTCGACTTCCCCCGCCTGGTGGTCAAGGCCCGCGAGGAGATCGTGTCGTTCGGTGTGCCCGACGAGGTCGTGGTCGACGACAGCGGCATCGTCGGCGGCGGCACGCGGCTGAGCCCCGACGAGCTCGACGCCCTCGTCGCGGAGCGCGGCGACGAGGTGGTGCTGCTCGACGGGCGCAACGCGGTCGAGGCCGAGGTGGGGCGCTTCCGCGGCGCCGTCGTGCCCGACGTCCGGCACACCGCCGACTTCGTGCGCGAGCTCGACTCCGGCAGGTGGGACGACCTCAAGGGGCGCCCGGTGGTCACCTACTGCACGGGCGGCATCCGCTGCGAGGTGCTGACCAGCCTCATGCGCTCGCGCGGCTTCGAGGAGGTCTACCAGCTCGACGGCGGCATCGTGCGCTACGGCGAGCAGCGCGGCGACCGCGGGCTCTGGGAGGGCCGGCTCTACGTCTTCGACGAGCGGATGACGGTCCCCTTCACCGACGAGGCGGTCGACCTCGCGTCGTGCTCCCTCTGCGGCGCGTCGACGAGCAGGGTCGCCAACCGCGAGGACCTGCCCGGGCGCCCGCTGCGCCCGGTGTGTGACCGGCACGCCTGTGTCGAGGCGGCGTCCCGGGGTACGTCAGGGACGTAGGGGGCCGACACCCCGCACGACGAGGAGGACCTGATGAGCGGACAAGCAGCAGCGGTCGACCCGGTCAACGCCCAGCCCGAGAGCCAGTGCACCTGCGACAACTGCCCCGACGGCTGCACCTGTGACGGCTGCGTGTGCGAGGACTGCACCTGCGAGACCTGCGCCCACTCCGCTTGAGCGCTCAGGTGTGCCGGTCGCGCAGCTCGTCCGGCGCCCGCATGTGCCACGCGTCGGTGACGAGCTCGTCGAGTCTGGGCAGGGTCACGACGTCGAGCCGCAGCATGACGAGCGGCAGGCCGTCGTAGCCCGGAGCGGTGAAGAAGAGGTCCGGCTCGCCGAGCAGCAGGGCCTGCTTCTCCGCCTCGTCGCCGACGTAGAGCACCGCCACGTCGGTGCGGATGACGCGGCGCTGCCCCGGGATGCGCTCGGGCCAGGACCAGACGAAGCCCTTGCCGCCCACCCGGAAGTCGAAGCCCTCGCTCGGGACCTCCTCGACCTCGGGCAGCGCGAGCGCCAGCCTGCGCACGTCTTCGGCGTCGGCCACGGTCAGCCCCAGCCGAGGTGACGCAGCAGCGCCGCCGTGCCCGCACCGAGCACGACGACGACGATGAACGGGGCACGCAGCAGCAGGGCCACGACGGCGACCCCGACCGCGGCCACGCGCGCATCGAGGGTGAGTGACCCGTCGCGCTGCGTCAGCGTCTGCGTCGCGATGAGCGCCGCCAGCAGGGCGATGGGCAGCGCCGCGGTGACCCGACGCACCCGGGGGTCGTCGAGGACGCTGGCCGGCACGAGGTAACCGGCGAGCTTGAGGCCGAACGCGATCGCAGCCGCGAGCAGGATCGCCACCCAGAGCATCATGCGTCGCGCCCCCGCGGGGCCCGCCACACGATGAGCGCCGCGAACGCTGCGACGAGCACCGGGACGCCCAGCGGCAGGCTCGGCGAAAGGGCGATGGAGACGACGGCCGCGACGGCGGCCACGGCCACCGCGTCGCGACTGCGCAGCCGTGGCCAGAGCAGCGCCGTGAAGGCCGCGCACGCCGCGGCGTCGAGCCCGTAGGTGCGTGGGTCGCCCACCTGCGTGCCCAGCAGGGCACCCCCGAGCGTCGCGAGGTTCCAGAGCGTGAAGACGGCTCCGCCGGTGAGCCAGAAGCCGAGCCGTGAGGCACGCACGTCGTCCTGCGAGACCGCGACCGCGGTCGACTCGTCGATGGTCAGGTGCGCCGCACCGAGGCGCCGCAGGCCCGTGACCCCGAGCAGCTGGGTGAGCTCGAGCGCGTAGAGGCCGTTGCGCACCCCGAGCAGCGAGGAGGCGGCGATGGCGGCCGGCGCCGCCTGCACGCCACCGGCGACGATCCCGATGAAGGCGAACTGCGAGCCGCCGGTGAACATCAGCAGCGACAGCGCCATGGCCTGCCAGACGTCGAGGCCCGCCGCGACGGCCAGTGCGCCGAAGCTGATGCCGTACGCCCCCGTGGCGATCCCGACGGAGAGGGCCTCGCGCACGACGACCGTCCGTTCGGCACGGGGAAGGCCCCGTGGGTGCGCCTCCGTCACACCGTCTCCGGCTCGACCGAGGCCGACAGCCTCAGCTCGCGCACGGTGCCGCCCTCGGCGTCGACGACGCGCTCCCGGCGCGCGCCGTCGGCGATCATGCCCGCTGCCGTGAGGAAGGCCCGGGTCGCGTCGTCCGTCGCGAGGAGCCAGGCGGCGAGCTCGTCGCGGCCGCGGGCCCGTGCCGTGTCGACGACCGCGTGCAGCAGGCGCGAGCCGTGGCCCTGGCGTCGGGCGTCGGGGTGCACGCCGAGCACGAGCAGCTCGGCGGTGCCGGGACCGGCGTCGGCGTCGTCCGACGCCCCGACGGCCGCGAAGCCGACCACCTGCTCACCGGCGCACGCCACGAGCAGGACGCCGTCGCCGGACTGCCCACCCTCGAGCGTCGCGCGCCAGGCGTTGGCGAAGGGTCGGGGCTCGAACGCCGCGACGACCTCGGGAGCCAGCACGGCGGCATACGCCTCCCGGAAGACGACGGCCTGCACGAGCCCGACGGCCGGGGCGTCGGACGCGCGGGCCACCCGGACGCTCGCGTCCGCGACGGGGCCGCGCTCGTGGGCATGGTCATGTGCGTGGTCATGGGGGTGCTCGTGCGGGTGCTCGTGCGGGTGCTCGTGATGGTGGGCCACCACGGCATCCTCTCAACCCCGGCGCGCGCGTACGGGACGGGTGCCCGCCCGGGGACCCCGGCTTTGGCAGCCCCGGCGCCCATCTCGCATACTGGACTCATGTATGGCAACGACGTCATCGACCCGAACGAACCGCTGAACGCGGCCGAGACCGACGCGTACGACGCGGCGGCGGCGCACGACGACCAGCGCGACGGGTCCGATGCCGTCGGTGACGACTTCGACGCCCTCATCGCCGCCGACCAGCGCATCGAGCCGCGCGACGCGATGCCGGAGAAGTACCGCGAGACCCTGATCCGGCAGATCGCCCAGCACGCGCACTCCGAGATCATCGGCATGCAGCCCGAGGGCAACTGGATCACCCGGGCCCCGAGCCTGCGCCGCAAGGCGATCCTCATCGCCAAGGTGCAGGACGAAGCCGGCCACGGCCTCTACCTCTACAGCGCGGCCGAGACCCTCGGCATCGACCGGCAGGAGCTGCTCGAGCGCCTCCACGACGGCCGCCAGAAGTACTCCTCGATCTTCAACTACCCGACCCTGACGTGGGCCGACTGCGGCGCCATCGGCTGGCTCGTCGACGGCGCGGCGATCATGAACCAGGTGCCGCTCTGCCGTTGCTCCTACGGGCCCTACGCCCGCGCCATGATCCGCGTGTGCAAGGAGGAGAGCTTCCACCAGCGGCAGGGCTTCGAGATCCTCTGGAACCTCATGCGCGGCAGCGAGGCCCAGCAGGCGATGGCGCAGGACGCCGCCGACCGCTGGTGGTGGCCGGCGCTCGCGATGTTCGGACCGCCCGACACGGGCGAGGCAGCCAAGGGCGGTCACACCGAGCAGTCGATGGCCTGGGGCATCAAGCGGTTCAGCAACGACGACCTGCGCCAGAAGTTCGTCGACATGATGGTGCCGCAGGCCGAGAAGCTCGGCATCGTGCTGCCCGACCCCGAGCTGCGCTGGAACGAGGAGCGCGGCCACTACGACTTCGGCGAGATCGACTGGGACGAGTTCTGGCAGGTGCTCCGCGGCGACGGCCCGTGCAACGCCGAGCGCATCACGCACCGCCGCCGCGCCCACGAGGAGGGCGCGTGGGTGCGCGAGGCCGCCAACGCGTACGCCGCCAAGCAGGAGACCCGCCAGAAGCAGAAGGAGAGTGCCGCGTGACCGAAGCACCCGAGAGGGCGTCCGAGAGGAGCTGGCCGCTCTGGGAGGTGTTCGTCCGGGGCAAGCGCGGGCTCTCGCACGTCCACGTCGGCTCGCTCCATGCGCCCGACGCGACGCTCGCGCTGCGCAACGCCCGTGACGTCTACACCCGGCGCCAGGAGGGCGTCTCGATCTGGGTCGTGCGCGCCGACGACGTGACGGCGAGCAGCCCCGCCGAGAAGGACTCCTTCTTCGACCCCGCCGCCGACAAGATCTACCGGCACCCGACGTTCTACGACGTCCCGGAGGACGTCGAGTACCTATGAGCACCCCACAGAGATCTCCGCTGCCCGGGGCCGAGGCGGCCCTCACGGTCGAGAAGCCGTATGCCGGCTACCTGCTCGGCCTCGCCGACGACGCGATGGTCTACGCCCAGCGGCTGGGGGAGTGGATGACCAACGCGCCCCAGATCGAGGAGGACATGGCGCTCGGCAACGTCGCGCTCGACCTCCTCGGCCAGGCGCGCGGCCTCTACCCGTACGTCGGCTCGATCGACGGCACCGGCCGCGGCGAGGACGACTTCGCGATGATGCGCGACGAGCGCGAGTGGCGCAACGTCCATCTCGTCGAGCAGGAGCGCGGTGACTTCGCCGACGAGATGGCCCGCCTGCTGTGGTTCTCCGCCTACCAGGTCGAGCTCCAGACGGCCCTCACCGGCTCGTCCGACGCCGTCGTGGCGGGTGTGGCCGGCAAGGCGCTCAAGGAGGTGCGCTACCACCTCGACCACGCCTCCCTCTGGGTCGTGCGTCTCGGCGACGGCACCGACGAGTCGCACCGGCGCATGCAGGCCGCGCTCGAGCGCGTGCTGCCCTACCTGGCGGAGCTGTTCGACGACGACGCCGCCTCGGCGCAGGCGGCCGAGCTCGGGGTCGGGGTGCTGCCGTCGCGCCTGCACGACCCCGTGGTCGCCCGCGTGACAGCGGTCGTGTCCGAGGCGACGCTGACGCTGCCCGACGGGTCGACCTGGCGGTCGCGCGGCGGCCGTGACGGTGTGCACTCACGGCCGATGGGCTACCTCCTCGCCGAGATGCAGCACATCGCGCGGTCGCACCCCGGCGCGAAGTGGTGAACGCTGTGGCGGTGGAGTCCGCTGTCGCAGAAGCGATCTCGCGCATTCCCGATCCCGAGGTGCCGGTGATCAGCATCGCCGACCTCGGCATCCTGCGGTCGGTCGAGGTCGACGAGGCGGCGCACACCGTCGTCGTCACGATCACGCCCACCTACAGCGGGTGCCCCGCGATGGAGGCCATCGCGTCTCGCATCACCTTCGAGGCCGACACCCGCGGGTATGCCGCCGACGTCCGCACGCAGCTGTCGCCGGCGTGGACGACCGACTGGATGACCGACGAGGGCAAGGCCGCCCTCCATCGCTTCGGCATCGCGCCGCCAGGTCCCGCACCGGCGGGGGAGTCGCGCGGCCCCGTGGCGCTGACGCTGTCGCGTCACGTCGTCGCCTGCCCGCGGTGCGGCTCCGCCGACACCACCGAGATCGCCCACTTCGGCTCGACCGCGTGCAAGGCGCTGCGCCGCTGCAACGCGTGTCTCGAGCCCTTCGACGAGTTCAAGGCCATCTGATGATCGACGTGACCACCGAGTCCGCCTCCGCGACGGGCGCGCCTGCCCCGGCCGCGCGCCACCGCGCCCGTTTCCACCCGCTCACGGTCGCGAGCGTCGAGCGCCTCACCGACGAGTCCGTCGCCGTCACGTTCGAGGTGCCCGAAGACCTCGTCGACGAGTTCGCGTTCGAGCCGGGACAGCACCTGACGCTGCGAGCCACGATCGGCGGCGAGGACGTGCGCCAGTCGTACTCCATCTGCCAGTCGCGCCGGGCCGACCCCACGGGCCGCCGGCTGCGGGTCGCCGCCGCCCAGGTGCCCGAGGGCCGCATGTCCACCTGGCTCAACGCGGGGGTCGCGCCGGGCGACGTCGTCGACGTGATGACCCCCGCGGGTTCCTTCACGTGCCCGACCCGGCCCGACGGCATACGCCATCACGTCGCGATCGCGGCGGGCTCGGGCATCACGCCCGTGCTGTCGCTCCTGACGACGGCGCTGGAGGAGGAGCCGGGGTCGCGCGCCACGCTGCTCTTCGGCAACCGGCGCACGAGCTCGATCATGTTCCTCGAGGAGCTCGAGGACCTCAAGAACCGCTTCCCCGGCCGCTTCCACCTCGTCAACGTGCTCTCGCGCGAGGCGCAGGACGTCGAGCTCTTCTCGGGGCGCCTCGACCCCGAGCGGCTGGCCTCGATCTTCGGGTCGCTGCTGCCGGTCGAGTCGGTCGACGAGTGGTACCTCTGCGGGCCGTTCGGCCTCGTCACCGGCGCAGAGACGCTGCTGAAGGAGCGGGGCGTCGACTCGCACCACATCCACCACGAGATCTTCCACGTCGACGACGGCACCGAGGCGCGGCGCAAGGTCGTCGTCGACGACTCCGCCCCGCCCGAGGCGATCGTCACGGTCAACCTCGACGGGCGCACGACGGTCATCCCGATGCCCAGCGTGGAGGAGACGATCCTCGATGCGACGCTGCGGGCGCGGCCCGACGCGCCGTTCTCGTGCACCAACGGTGTGTGCGGCACGTGCCGCGCGCGTGTCGTCTCCGGCGAGGTCCGCATGGACCGCAACTACG
Organism: Terrabacter koreensis; assembly: GCF_054783315.1. NCBI lineage: Bacteria > Bacillati > Actinomycetota > Actinomycetes > Micrococcales > Intrasporangiaceae > Terrabacter > Terrabacter koreensis. Next base: position 1,366,858 of record NZ_BAAGQU010000004.1, read on the forward strand.
CGCTCGAGCCCGAGGAGGTGGCGGCGGGCATCGTGCTCGCCTGCCAGAGCCACCCGGTCACCGACGAGGTCTCGCTCGACTACGACGCCTGAGTCCTCCTCGGGGAAGATCGTCGATTGGTTGTGCGTTCAACCACCTGTGGAGCGGGTCGAGACGGTCGTCATCGGTGCGGGTCAGGCCGGCCTGTCGGCGGCGTACCACCTGCAGCGACTCGGTGTCGGGGCCTTCGTGGTGCTCGACGCCAACCCGGCGCCGGGTGGTGCCTGGCAGCACCGCTGGGACAGCCTCACCATGCACGACGTCCACGGCGTCGCCGACCTCCCCGGTATGCCGTTGGGTGCGGTCGACGCGAGCGCACGGGCGAACGTCGTGGTGCCTGCCTACTTCGCCGCCTACGAGGAGCGGTTCGGGCTGCCCGTGGTGCGACCGGTGCGGGTGCGCTCCGTCGCCTCGGTCGACGACTCACCTGACGGGCTGCTCCGGGTGGAGACGACCGGCGGCACCTGGCTGGCCCGCTCGGTCGTCAACGCGACCGGCACGTGGGAGACCCCGTTCCGGCCGTACTACCCGGGCATCGAGACGTTCCGTGGGCGTCAGCTGCACACGGCCGACTACACCGGCCCGGACGACCTCGCCGGGCTGCGCGTGGTGGTCGTCGGTGGTGGCGCGTCGGCAGTGCAGCTCCTCGGCGAGCTCGCTCCCGTCGCCCACACGACCTGGGTGACCCGGCGTGAGCCCGTCTGGCGCACAGGACCTTTCACCGCGGATGCCGGGCGGCAGGCCGTGGCTCTGGTCGAGGAGCGGGTGGCGCGCGGCCTCGCACCCCAGAGCGTGGTCAGCGTGACCGGCCTGTCGCTACGGCCCCAAGAGGCGCGGGCGGCCGAGCTCGGCGCGTATCGACGACGTCCGATCTTCGAGCGCATCGAGCCCGACGGGGTGCGCTGGTCGGACGGGTCCTTCGAGCCGGTCGACGTGATCCTCTGGGCCACCGGGTTCCGCCCGACGGTAGGGCACCTGACCCCGCTTCGTCTTCGGAGCGAGCACGGCGGCATACGGCTGCGGGCGCCCTACGACCGGCACACGTTCACGACCTCGACCGCCGACCCGCGCATCCACTTCGTCGGCTACGGCCCGTCGGCCTCGACCATCGGTGCCAACCGGGCCGGCCGGGCGGCCGCCCGCGCGGTCGTCGACCAGCTGGCCGCACTCACCACCGCCGAAGACGCCCGCCCCGCCTGACGGGCCCGCGCATGTGCATCTGGTTGGTTCCTGACCCCACCCAACGCACACAGAGGTGTCGCGCCGTCAGGCAGCTCGAGCGCGCCGGAGAGCGCAACCACGACGGCGACAGGCGCGGGGAGCGCCGCGCCAGCCACGCATGCGGAGCAGGAACCCGACCTCTTCGGCGAAGGTGCAGGGTGCCACCGCGACGTCGGGCCAGTAGCCCCGCACCGTGAGCCGCCCCTGCCGTGCGGCCGCGCGGTCCCGCACCCCGTCGCGGACACGCCCGGTCCAGCCCTCGTGTCCCAGGCGCCCGTCGATCTCCAGCACCAGGTGCTGGTCTGCGTAGAGGTTGTCGCAGCGCTGGTTCTGGCCGAGCACGACCTGGCGCGTGGCAACCGGCAGGTCGTGGGCTCGCTCGACATCGCGGACGTAGCGGATCTCAGCCGCGGACTCGGCCCCGGCCCCCACGTCGGCAAGGCACTCCCTCAACAGGGCGGCGTGGGGCTGTCCCGGCCGCGACGCGAGCGCCTCCGCGAGCCGAGCCTCGGAGGTCAGGCCCTGCTGGCACGCTCGGGCAACGAGGGCGAGCACTCGATCGGCCGGGTCGCTCCTGTTCACGGCCAACACGCTGTGCTCGACGGTCGTCCGGTGCGGCCAGGCGGTGGCGTGCACCTGCTCGTCGAAATGACGGGTGCGCGTCACCACGAGCCCGGGTCGCACTGCGGCTCGTCGGGCAGCCGGGACGACGACGTGCGAGGTCTCCGGCCCGCGCCGCTCGAGGCCCCAGGCGAAGCGAGCGCTGGAGCCGGCCAGGGCGACCGGGCCACCCACCGAGAGCAGCACGGAAACGGCGCGGACCTCCCAGTCGTCCCGGCCCGGTGTCGTCAGGTAGACGCCCGGGTGCAGCGCGACCCACCGCCCCGAGGCCAGGGCCCACCGAACGGACTCGAGGCTGATCCCCCCGCCGCGCGGGCCTCCTCCACAGCCTGTCTGGCCGTGTGCACCACGTGGGGTCCACGCCACACCGGATGCACACACGGTCCGTGGTCCGGACCTCCGCGCGGCGCGAGGAGGCGGAGTGGGTGCACGGGGTTACGCTTCCCGACGTGCGGCAGTACCTCGACCTCCTCGACCACGTCCTGACCCACGGTCAGGAGAAGTCCGACCGGACCGGCACCGGAACGCTCAGCACGTTCGGGTACCAGATGCGCTTCGACCTGGCCGACGGCTTCCCGGCCATGACGACCAAGAAGCTGCACCTGCGCTCGATCATCGGCGAGCTGCTCTGGTTCCTGCGCGGTGACACCAACGTGCGCTGGCTCCAGGAGCGCGGCATCAGCATCTGGGACGAGTGGGCCGACCCGGCGACCGGCGACCTCGGCCCGATCTACGGGTACCAGTGGCGGTCCTGGCCGACGCCCGACGGCCGGCGCGTCGACCAGATCGCCAAGGTCATCGAGCAGATCCGCACCAACCCCGACAGCCGCCGGCTCATCGTCTCGGCGTGGAACGTCGCCGACGTCGACGACATGGCGCTGCCGCCGTGCCACACGATGTTCCAGTTCTACGTCTCGCCGCCCGGCCCCGACGGCCGACGCCGGCTCTCGTGCCAGCTCTACCAGCGCAGCGCGGACATCTTCCTGGGCGTGCCGTTCAACATCGCCAGCTACGCGCTGCTCACGCAGATGGTCGCGCAGCTCACCGACCTCGAGCCGGGCGAGTTCGTCCACACGCTCGGCGACGCGCACCTCTACCGCAACCACGTCGAGCAGGCGCGCCTGCAGCTGAGCCGGACGCCGCACCCGCTGCCGACCATGCGCATCACGCCGGGCAAGACGAACATCGACGACTTCGACCTCGACGACTTCGAGCTGCTCGACTACGTCGCCGAGCCCGGCATCAAGGCACCCATCGCGGTCTGAGCGTGGGGCGTCTGGGAGCCTTGGCCGCATGAGCGAGGTGCGACCGAACGTCACGATGATCGCCGCCGTCGGCCGCAACGGCGTGATCGGCGACGGCGAGACGATGCCGTGGCACCTGTCGGAGGACCTCAAGTTCTTCAAGCGCACGACGATGGGCCATCCCATGGTGATGGGGCGGCGCACCTTCGACTCGATGGGGGCGCTGCCCGGCCGGCGCAGCGTCGTCGTCACGCGCAGTCGCGACTGGAGCCACGACGGTGTCGAGGTCGCCCACTCCGTCGAGGAGGCGCTCGACCTCGTGGCCGGCGACGGGGAGGTCTTCGTCGTCGGCGGGGGAGAGGTCTACCGCCTCGCCCTGCCGTATGTCGCCCGGCTGGTCATCACCGAGGTCGACCAGTCCCCGGAGGGCTCGGTCACCTTCCCGGAGATCGATCCCGAGGACTGGGTCGAGACGTCGCGCGAGGCGAGGACGGGCTTCGCCTGGGTCACGTACGAGCGTTCTTCCCGCCCACCGGAAGCTCGCTGAAAAAAACTTCGGCAGGGCTGTAACGCCCGCGCCGCCGTCGCGATGTAGGGGGTGGCGAGGCACTACTCGGACCCCCGAGCGAGTAGTGCCTCGCCTCTTCTGTCGGTGGACGCGCCTCCGTCACGGTGCGCGTGACGTCGAGTCGCGGCAGTCACGTGGGCACGCGCCAGCGCGCTGCGCACGGGGCGCTAACCTTGGCCCCATGGCTGACGCACCCGCCCTCGGACGTGTTCTCTCGGCGATGGTCACGCCCATGCGGCCCGACGGTTCCCTGGACCTCGGCGCCGCCCAGCGCCTCGCGACCCACCTCGTCGACGCCGGCCACGACGGCCTCGTCATCTCCGGCACCACCGGCGAGTCCCCGACGACGTCGGCCGCCGAGAAGGACGAGCTGCTCCGTGCTGTCGTCGACGCCGTGGGGCAGCGTGCCGTCATCGTCGCCGGCGCAGGCAGCAACGACACCGCCAAGAGCATCGAGTCGGTCCAGGCCGCCGCCAAGGCGGGCGCCCACGCGGTGCTCGCGGTCACCCCGTACTACAACAAGCCGCCGCAGGCCGGGCTCGTCGCGCACTTCATGGCGATCGCCGACGCGAGCGACCTGCCCGTCATGCTCTACGACATCCCCGGGCGGTCGGGCATCGCCATCGCGCGAGAGACCTACCTGCGCATCGCCGGGCACGAGCGCATCGCGGCGGTCAAGGACGCCCGCGGTGACCTCTGGTTCGCCAGCGAGATGATGCAGGAGACCGGGCTCGACTGGTACTCCGGCGACGACGCGATGAACCTCGGCCACTTCGTCAACGGCGCCGTCGGCTTCGTCGGCGTCACCTCCCAGGTCGCGCCCACGGCATACCGCGAGATGGCCGACGCCGTCGTCGAGGGCCGCTGGGACGACGCCCGCGCCGTCCACCGCCGCCTCACCCCGCTCGTCAACGCCGTCATGAACGTGACCCAGGGCGCGATCATGGCCAAGGCCGGTCTCGCCGTGCAGGGCCTCATCGCCTCCCCAGGCGTGCGGCTGCCGCTCGTCGAGGCCGACGACGCCCAGACCGCGCTCGTGCGCGACGCCATCTCGGCGGTCGGATGACCGTCGCCTGACCTCTGCCCGCGGTCGTTGCCGGCCAGGGCGCACCACCCAACGACAGGACACCCGTGAGCCATCCCCACCCCGAGCTGACCACGCCACCCGCCCTCCCCGACAACGGCCTGCGGGTCGTCGCACTCGGTGGGCTGGGCGAGGTCGGCCGCAACATGGCCGTCGTCGAGACGAAGGGCAAGCTGCTCGTCATCGACTGCGGCGTGCTCTTCCCCGAGGACCACCACCCGGGCGTCGACCTCATCCTCCCGGACTTCCGCTACATCGAGGACCGTCTCGACGACATCGAGGCCATCGTCCTCACCCACGGCCACGAGGACCACATCGGCGCGGTCCCGTACCTGCTCCGGCTCAAGGGCGACATCCCGCTCATCGGCTCGACCCTCACGCTCGCCCTCGTCGAGGCGAAGCTCAAGGAGCACCGCATCCGGCCGTACACGATGGCGGTCCGTGAGGGGCAGCGCGAGCGGCTCGGCGTCTTCGACCTCGAGTTCGTCGCGGTCAACCACTCCATCCCCGACGCGCTCGCCGTCTTCGTGCGCACCGAGGCCGGCACGCTGCTGCACACCGGCGACTTCAAGATGGACCAGCTGCCGCTCGACGGGCGCCTGACCGACCTGCGAGCCTTCGCCCGTCTCGGCGAGGAGGGCGTCGACCTCTTCCTCACCGACTCGACCAACGCCGACGTGCCCGGGTTCACCACGCCCGAGCTCGAGATCGCGCCGGCCATCGACAAGGTCTTCCGCCACGCCGAGCGACGCATCATCGTCGCCTGCTTCAGCAGCCACGTGCACCGCGTCCAGCAGGTGCTCGACGCCGCCGAGAAGGCCGGCCGCAAGGTCGCCATGGTCGGCCGCTCCATGGTGCGCAACATGGGCATCGCCTCCGAGCTCGGCTACCTGAAGGTGCCCGACGGCATCCTCATCGACATCAAGAAGATCGACAGCCTGCGCGACGACGAGCTCGTCCTCATCTGCACGGGTTCGCAGGGCGAGCCGATGGCGGCGCTCTCGCGCATGGCCAACCGCGACCACCGCATCGACGTGGGTCCGGGTGACACGGTCCTGCTCGCGAGCAGCCTCATCCCCGGCAACGAGAACGCCGTCTACCGCATCATCAACGGCCTCATGCGCCTGGGCGCGAACGTCGTGCACAAGGGCAACGCGAAGGTGCACGTCTCCGGTCACGCCAGCGCCGGCGAGCTGCTCTACTGCTACAACATCGTCAAGCCGCGCAACGTGCTCCCGGTCCACGGCGAGTGGCGCCACATGCACGCCAACGCCCAGCTCGCCATCCAGTCCGGCGTCCACCCCGACAACGTCGTGCTCGCCGAGGACGGCGTCGTCGTCGACCTCGTCGACGGCCACGCGTCGGTCGCCGGCGTCGTCGAGTGCGGCTACGTCTACGTCGACGGCAGCAGCGTGGGCGGTGCCGACGAGGCGCTGCTGAAGGACCGGCGCATCCTGCGCGACGAGGGCTTCATCACGTGCATCGTCGTGCTCGACGCAGCCACCGGCAAGATCGCGAGCGGCCCCGAGATCACCGCCCGCGGCTTCGTCGAGGACGAGGAGATCTTCCAGCAGGTCATCCCCAAGGTCGAGCGGGCCGTCGAGGAGGCCGTCGCCAACGGGGTGCGCGACGACCAGCAGCTCCAGCAGGTCGTACGCCGGGCCGTGGGCTCCTGGGTCGGTGGCAAGATCCGCCGTCGGCCGATGATCATCCCGGTCGTGCTGCAGGCCTGACGTGACGGTGCAGCAGGTCGGCGGGGCGGCTCCGGCAAGTCGTCCCGACGAGCCCGACGGACCGGTCGGCGCCGAGCCGTCGCGCCCGTCCCCGCGGCGGCGCCGCCATCGCTGGCTCGACGCCGCCATCGCGATCGTCCTGCTCGTCCTGGTCGCGGTGGGGGCGCTGCGCTGGCTCGACTCGACGGCATACCTCGTCGTCGTGCTGCAGACCGCCGGGCCCTTCGTGCTGATCGGGCTGGGTCTGCTCCTCGTGGCGACCCTCGTGGGGCGTCGGTGGGTCATGGCGGCCCCCGTCGTCATCGCACTGGCCGTGGCGGTCACCGTGGCGGCTCCGGCGTTCCGGGCGTCGTCGTCACCGAAGGTCGAGCCCGACCTCACCGTCATGTCGGCGAACGTCTGGATCGGCTCCGCCAACGTGAACCAGCTCATGGACGCCGTGCGCTTCCACTCCGTCGACGTGCTGGTGCTCGTCGAGGCGACGCCCGCCCTGATGCAGCGGCTCGACGCCGAGGGTGCCGGCGACTACTTCACGCACCGTGAGGGGGCCGCGCGGCCGAGCACCTCCAGCGGCACGATGGTCCTGTCGCGCTACCCGCTCTCGGTGCGCAGTGCGGGCACCGACCCGGCCGTGGAGGCCACGCAGAGCGTCCAGCCCGAGCTCGACGTCACGACGCCGAAGGGGACCGTGCGCCTCAAGGTCGCCCACCCGACGGCTCCGCTGCGTGGTGACACCGTCGAGTGGCGTGCCGGGCTCCAGGCGCTCCGGTCCTGGAAGGAGCGACTCGACGGCGACGAGCCCGTCGTCATGGCGGGAGACTTCAACGCGTCGTTCGGCCATCCGGCGATGCGTGACGTGGCCGCGGGCCTTGCCGACGCGCAGCGCACCGACGGGCAGGGATGGGTGCGCACGTGGCCCTTCGCGGGCAACCGCCTGCCCGCCTTCGTGCAGCTCGACCACCTGCTGAGCCGAGGGCTCACCGTCGTCTCGGCGGGTCAGGTCGCCGTCAACCGCGCCGACCACGCCGCGGTGTGGGCCGGCTACGCCCTGCCCAAGCGCTGAGCGGCCCTGCAGCCGACCGGCCTACGGCGGCTGACGGGGTCACCAGGGACGCTCGACCTCGACGTCGCGCGGGTCGGTGCCGTCGACGGCCCAGCCCGACTCGGTGAGGGTCCAGTCGGCCGAGGGGCCCTGCGCGACGAGCCCGGCGACGGCCGACACGAGGCGGTCGACGCCCTCGAGCGTCGAGCCGAGGCCGATGCTCGCGCGCACCGCGGTGCCCGAGCGCTCGCCCCACGGGTCCTCGAGCAGCTCGTCGACGAGCAGGTGGGCGCAGAACTTGCCGTCGCGCACGCCGATGCCGTGTTCGACCGACAGCACCTGCGACACGAGCGACGAGTCCCAGCCGTCGACGGTGAACGCGACGACGCCGACGCGGTCGTGGTCCTCGCCGAAGATCGAGAGCAGCTCGACGCCCGGCACCTCGCCGAGTCCGGTCGTCAGCCGCTCGAGCAGCTGCTCCTCGTGGGCCTCGATGGCGTCGCGGTGACGGCTGATCGTGGCGCACGCGGCGGCCAGGGCGATCGCGCCGATGACGTTGGGGCTGCCGCCCTCGTGCCGAGCGGGACCGGTGGCCCACGTCGTGCCCTCCTCGGTGACCGAGCGCGTCGCGCCGCCTCCGAGCAGGTAGGGGCTGCCGGCATCGAGCCAGTCGGAGCGACCGGCCAGCACGCCTGCGCCGTAGGGGGCGTACGTCTTGTGGCCGGAGAACGCGACGTAGTCGGCGTCCCAGCCGGCGAGGTCGATCCGGCGGTGGGCCGAGAGCTGGGCGGCGTCGACGGCGATGCGGGCGCCGTGGTCGTGGGCCAGCGTGGCGAAGCGCTCGATCGGCCACACCTCGCCGGTGACGTTCGAGGCCGCGGTGAGCACGACGAGGCGGTGCCGCGAGGGGTGGTCGTTCAGGGCCTCCTCGAGCAGCGCGTGGGCGTCCTCGACGGTCTGGGGCACGGGCAGCCGCACGGTGCGGAAGCGCCCCCAGGGCAGCAGCGTCGAGTGGTGCTCGGTGCCGAAGACGAAGACGGTCGTGCGGCTCGGCAGCGCCTTGCTCAGCAGCGCCCACGAGTCGGTCGTCGTGCGGGTGAAGACGACCGAGTCGTCCGCGCGAGCCCCGACGAACGAGGCCACCTCGGCGCGAGCCTGCTCGTACCAGGCGCTCGTCAGGCGTGAGGCGAAGCCGGCGCCCCGGTGCACGGATGAGTACGTCTCGAGGGCCCGGTCGACCGCCGCCCTGACCGTCTCGAGCGCGGGGGTCGACGCGGCGTGGTCGAGGTTCGCGTATGCCGTGTCGCCGCTGAGCGTCGGCACCCGCAGTCCTGCGCCGACGACCGCGGGCAGCGAAGCGGCCTCGGGGACGACGTGCAACGCGCGGGTCCGGACGACGGGGGCGGGGGCGCCACCACAGAGGGAGGTGCTGGGAAGGACCGACATGAGAGTGCTCCTGGGGGACCGAGGGACCCACCGGATGCAGGTCCGCGCTTGCCGGCCGCGATCGCACGAGCTGGATCTCTCGAGCTGATCGGGGTCGACCTGGTCGTCACCCGGAGCACCCCACCGCGGAGGAGGGTTGCTGGCCAGCGAGCCGGGGCTTGTCACTGGCACTCATGACCTGGCATCGAAGATAGGGCGGCCCCTCTCGGCCTGTCCACCCTCCGGTCCGCGGATGTCGGCATCTGAGACGGCCTCAACCCGTGATGGCGGGTTCGTGTTCTGACCCATGTGCCTCTGTTGCGCGTGTGACGCGTGAGTTCAGAGGTGCCTTGACGTACGGTGCGACCATGGGGTCTCGTCCGTCCAGCAGCCAACGCTCGAGCACCGCCGCGGCCACACGGGCCAAGGGGGCGACCGGCAGCACCACGTCGCGCCCGCCGGCCGCCCGCTCGTCCCGGCCCGCGCAGCGCAAGCCCGCCGCGCGCAAGCCGCCGGCCAAGCCCGCCCGCAAGACCCGTGACGGCGGGCTGCCCTTCCCGCTCAGCGCGATGCGAAGCACCTGGATGGGCGTCTCCCACATGGCCGGGGGAGCGGTGCGACGCGTCGGCCACAGCGCTGCCGACCTCGAGCCCGAGCACCGTCGCGACGGCATCGGTTTCGCCCTCATCGCGCTCGCCGTCGTCGTGGCGGCCCGCGAGTGGTGGGGCGTCGCCGGCACGTTCGGCCAGATCGTGCACGCCATCTTCGCCGGCACCTTCGGGCGCGTCGCGTATGCCGTCCCGCTCGTCCTGCTCGCCCTCGGCCTGCGCATGCTGCGCGCCCCGCAGGACGAGGCGACGACCAACCGCGTCGTCATCGGCACCATCGCGCTGACCTTCGCGGCCTGCGGTCTGGCGCACCTGGCGGACGGCATCCCCAACCCGCCCGATGGCGCCGACGGCATGCGTGCCGCCGGTGGCATCCTCGGCTTCCTCGCCTCGAGCCCCCTCGCGGCCGCGGTGTCGTCCTACGGCGCGCTCGTCCTGCTCATCCTGCTCGGCATCTTCGGCCTGCTCGTCATCACGGCCACGCCGGTCAACATGATCCCGACGCGCCTGCACCAGCTCAAGGCTCTCGTCATCGAGCGTGGCCACCACGACGAGGCGGGCGCCGAGCCGGAGGACGCCCCGACGGCAGCGCTCAAGCGCGCCCGTCGCAAGCCGGTCGACCTCTCCGACCGTGACGGTGACGAGGCCTTCCGCCAGGCCGCGCAGAAGGGCGGCGACGACGAGCCCACGACCCGCCTGCGTCCCGGCGAGAAGCGTCCGACGGCCCCGGGTGTGCTGGCGCCCCGTCCCAGTGGCGAGAAGGCGATCGACGCCACCGACCCCAAGACCCTCGGCGCCCCCGACACCGGCAAGGTCGGCCCGAAGGCCGAGCTCATCCCGCCGCCCATGTCGGAGATGCCGGCACGTGTCGAGCAGCTCAGCCTCGGGGGCGACATCACCTACCAGCTGCCCGACCACTCCATGCTGACGCCGGGTCCCCCTCACAAGACGCGCAGCGAGACCAACGACCGCGTCGTCGAGTCGCTGACCAACGTCTTCGACCAGTTCGACATCGACGCCGCCGTCACCGGCTTCACGCGTGGCCCGACGGTCACCCGCTACGAGGTCGAGCTCGGCTCCGGCACCAAGGTCGAGCGGGTCACCGCGCTCTCCAAGAACATCGCGTATGCCGTCGCGTCGGCCGACGTGCGCATCCTCAGCCCCATCCCGGGCAAGTCGGCCATCGGCATCGAGATCCCGAACCTCGACCGCGAGAACGTGTCGCTCGGCGACGTGCTGCGCAGCAACACCGCGCGCACCAACGAGCACCCGATGGTCATGGGTGTCGGCAAGGACGTCGAGGGCGCCTACGTCATCGCCAACCTCGCGAAGATGCCGCACCTGCTCGTCGCCGGCGCCACGGGCTCCGGAAAGTCGAGCTTCGTCAACTCGATGATCACCTCGATCCTCATGCGTGCGACGCCGGAGGAGGTGCGCCTCATCCTCGTCGACCCCAAACGGGTCGAGCTCACGGCGTACGAAGGCATCCCGCACCTCATCACGCCGATCATCACCAACCCCAAGAAGGCCGCCGAGGCGCTCGCCTGGGTCGTCAAGGAGATGGACCAGCGCTACGACGACCTCGCGGCGTTCGGGTTCAAGCACGTCGACGACTTCAACAAGGCGGTGCGTGCCGGCAAGGTCAAGCCGCTGCCGGGCTCCGAGCGGCAGATCACGACCTACCCGTACCTGCTCGTCGTCGTCGACGAGCTCGCCGACCTCATGATGGTCGCCCCGCGCGACGTCGAGGAGTCGGTCGTGCGCATCACGCAGCTCGCGCGCGCCGCCGGCATCCACCTCGTGCTCGCGACCCAGCGCCCGTCGGTCGACGTCGTGACGGGTCTCATCAAGGCCAACGTGCCCTCGCGCATGGCGTTCGCGACGTCCTCGCTCGCCGACTCGCGCGTCGTGCTCGACCAGCCCGGCGCCGAGAAGCTCATCGGCCAGGGCGACGCGCTCTTCCTCCCGATGGGCGCGAGCAAGCCGATGCGTGTGCAGGGTGCGTGGGTCAACGAGTCCGAGATCCACGAGGTCGTCAAGTTCGTCACGACGCAGCTCAAGCCGAACTACGTCGAGGATGTCACCGTCGCCGCGCCGAAGAAGCAGATCGACGACGACATCGGCGACGACCTCGACGTGCTGCTCCAGGCGACCGAGCTCGTCGTGACGACCCAGTTCGGGTCGACGTCGATGCTCCAGCGCAAGCTGCGCGTCGGCTTCGCCAAGGCAGGTCGGCTCATGGACCTGCTCGAGTCGCGCGGCGTCGTCGGCCCGAGCGAGGGCTCGAAGGCGCGCGACGTGCTCGTGCGGCCCGACGACCTGCCACAGACCTTGGCGCTGCTGCGTGGCGACGAGGTGCCGCACCCGGTCGCCGACGAGCCGCCGAGCGACGACGGGCCGTTCGCTGCGTCGCCCGCCGACGTCGCCGACGAGCCCGACGACGCCGCGACGGCATACGAGGGCACGGGCGAGACGGAGGACGGCCCGCAGTCGCCCCAGCGCACCGCGTCGCTCGTGGCCGAGCGAGGCGAGCGGCGGGCGTCGGGCGACGACTACGACGGCGACAGCACGCAGGCCGTGCCGTCCGCGCGCTGGACGCCCGGCGACATGACGCCCACCGTCGACGAGGACGACGAGGAGTCCGAGGACGCCTGGAACCTCACCGACCGCGGCGGCCGCGAGCGCTACTGACCCACCCCATCTCAACCGTCGAAAGGCCGCGTGGGCCTCTCGACGGTCAGGGGGTGAAGCGGTAGCCGAGGCCGGGCTCGGTGACGAGGTGGCGGGGGTTGGCCGGGTCGGGCTCGAGCTTGCGTCGCAGCTGGTTGGCGTAGACGCGCAGGTAGTTCGACTCGCGCCCGTAGGACGGCCCCCACACGGCGCGGAGCAGGTCCTGCTGCGAGACGAGGTGGCCGGGCTCGCGGCAAAGCGCCTCGAGCAGCCGCCACTCGGTGGGGGTGAGGCGCACGTCGGCGCCGGCGACGGTCGCCCGGCGCTCGGCGAAGTCGAGGCGGAAGTGGTCGGTGGTCATCGGCTCGAGGTGCTGGCCCTGAGGACCCCCACGCCGCAGGGCCGCCCGCACCCGGGCCAGCAGCTCCTCGACGCCGAACGGCTTGGTGACGTAGTCGTCGGCGCCCAGGTCGAGCGCTTCGATCTTGTCGTCGGACTCGTGCCGTGCCGAGAGCACGATGACGGGGACGGCTGACCCGGTGCGGAGGCGACGCAGCACCTCGGTGCCGTCGAGGTCGGGCAGGCCGAGGTCGAGGATGACGACGTCGGGAGCGTCCTCCAGGACCGACTGCACGGCGGTGCGCCCGTCGCCCGCGGTGACCACCTCGTGCCCGTGCGCACGCAGGGCGATGGCGAGGGTCCTCTGCAGGCGTGGATCGTCGTCGACGACGAGCACTCGGGTCACGCGTCCTCCTCGGGGGTGGGCACCGGGTCCGTCACGGCGACGGGGAGCTCGAGCACCATGGTGAGGCCTCCACCGGGCGTGTCCTCGGGCGACAGCGTGCCGCCCATGACGGTCATGAGGCCGCGCGCGACGGCGAGACCGAGACCGAGCCCGTCGCCGCGGGGCGCGTCGCCCAGGCGCTGGAACGCGGCGAAGATCCGGTCCTTGTCGGTGTCGTCGACGCCCGGTCCGCGGTCGACGACCCGAAGCTGCACCGTGTCGCCGATGCGGCCGGCCGTGAGTCGCACGTCGGCAGATCCACTGTGGCGCAACGCGTTCTCGACGACGTTGGCGAGCACCCGGTCGAGCAGGCCGAGGTCGACGCGGACGAGCGGGAGGTCCGGTTCGAGGTCGATGTCGACACGCGCCGGGGCGCTCGTGGTGCGGACCGTCGACACCACGGCGTCCAGCAGGTCCACCGAGTGGCTGTGCGGGCGCACCATCCCGGTCTCGAGACGCGAGAGGTCGAGCAGGTTGCCGATGAGGGCGTCGAGCCGGTCGGTCGACTCCTCGACCGACTCGAGCAGCTCCGCCTCGTCGTCGGGCGAGAGGGGGAGGCCCGACTGGCGCAGCGTCGAGATCCCGGCCTTGATGCTCGCGAGCGGGGTGCGCAGGTCGTGCGAGACGGCCGCGAGCAGCGTGGCGCGGGCTGCGTTGTCGCGGGCGAGCCCCGCGGCCTCGCGAGCAGCGCGGACGAGCTGCTCCCGCCCGTGCAGGATCGCGGCGTGGGCGGCGTACGCCTCGACGACACGCTGGTCCTCCGCGGCCAGGGGCGGGCCGTCGAGGAGCAGGTGGACGCCGTCGTCGACCGTCACGTCCACGGCCCAGGCCGACCCGTCGGCGAGCCGCGTGCCGGCGACGTGCGCCGGGTCGGTCGACGCGACGACGACCGCCGCCCCGTCGTCACCGCGCTCGGTGAGCAGCGCGGCCCGCATGCCGAGGTCGCCCCTGGCGCGGTCGAGCAGGGCCGGGACGGGGCGTGGCTCGGCGAGGAGGTCACGGCTGAGGGCCGCCAGCGCGGCGGACTCGCGCTCGGCCGCGACGGCCTGCTCGGTGCGGCGCGCGGCGACGTTGACGACCGACGAGACCGCCATGGCGACGAGCACGAAGACGGCGAGTGCCAGCGCGTTGGGCGGGTCGCTGATGGTGAGGGTGCCCCGCGGCTCGGTGAAGAACCAGTTGACGGCGAGCGAGCCGACGACCGCGCAGAAGAGTGCCGGCCAGATGCCGCCGACGAGGGCGCAGGCCACCGTGAGGGCAAGGTAGAGGAGCAGGTCGAGCGACAGCGTGTGCCCCTCGCGCGTGGCCACGAGGACGCTGGTGAGGGCAGCCAGGGCGACCACGGCCAGGACGAGGCCGGCGGCGACTCGCCGGGCGGGGAGCCCTGCGGCACGGGCTCGCCGGTGGCCCACCTTGGAGCCCTCGTGCGACACCAGGTGCACGTCGATGTCGCCAGACCCGTCGGCCACCGCCGACGCCACCCCGGGCCGGAGCAGCTGCTGCCAGCGGCTGCGGCGGCTGACGCCGACGACGATCTGGGTGGCGTTGACGCCGCGCGCGTGGTCGAGGATCGCCTCGGCCACGTCGTTGCCGGCGACGTCGTGGAACTCGGCCCCGAGGTCGCGGGCGAGGCGCCGCAGCCGGGTGATGGCCGCCGGGTCGGCGGGCGCGAGCCCCTCGGCCGACCGCACGTGGCAGGCGATGAGGTCGCCGCCGGCGGCACGGGTGGCGATGCGGGCCCCGCGCCGAAGCAGCGTCTCGCTGCCGGTGCCACCGGTGAGTGCGACGACGACCCGTTCGCGCGTGGGCCACGGGTCACGGATGCCCTGGGCGGCGCGGTAGCGCTCGAGCGCCTCGTCGACCCGGTCGGCGAGCCACAGCAGGGCGATCTCGCGCAACGCCGAGAGGTTGCCGACGCGGAAGTAGTTGGCGAGGGCTGCGTCGACCTTGTCGGCTCCGTAGACGTTGCCGTGCGCCATGCGACGGCGCAGCGCCTCGGGGGACATGTCGACGAGCTGCACCTGCTCGGCCCGGCGCACCACCTCGTCGGGGACGGTCTCCTGCTGCCGCACGCCGGTGATCGAGAAGGCGACGTCGTTGAGTGACTCGAGATGCTGGATGTTGACCGTGGAGATGACGTCGATGCCCGCATCGAGGATCTCCTCGACGTCCTGCCAGCGCTTGGCATGGGCGGGGGAGTCGGTGCCGTCGCCGGCGTTGGTGTGGGCGAGCTCGTCGACGAGCACCACCTGCGGGCGGCGGGCCAGCACGGCGGCGACGTCGAGCTCGGTCAGCGTCGAACCGCGGTGGGCGACCTGCCGTCGCGGCAGCACCTCGAGGCCGTCGACGAGCGACTCGGTGTGGGGGCGGCCATGGCTCTCGACGTAGCCCACGACGACGTCGGTGCCGCGCTCGCGGCGACGGTGCGCCTCCTCGAGCATGGCGACGGTCTTGCCCACGCCCGGCGCCGCGCCCAGGTAGATCCGCAGAGAGCCGCGCCCCATGCCGTGATCCTCTCAGGTCACCCGCGCCCGATCGCCGTGAGGCGCGCGAGGGCGAGGTTGAGCTCGAGCACGTCGACGTGTGGCTCGCCGAGGAACCCGGCGATCCGGTCCTCGGTGTGGGCCCCCACGAGCTGGCGTACGCGTGTGGCGTCGAGGCCGCGGGCCGCGGCGACGCGCTCGACCTGGGCGACGGCGTACGCGGGGGAGATGTGCGGGTCGAGGCCGCTGGCCGACGCGGTGAGCGCGTCAGCCGGGACGGCACCCACGGTCAGGCCGGCGGCGTCGGCACGCCTCGCGACCTCGTCGCCGAGGGCGCTGCCCGCCAGGTTGGAGCCGCCGCTCGTCTCGCCCGAGTAGCCGCTCGCTGAGGGGCGGCCCTGGAACCACTGGTCGCCCGACCACTGCTGGCCGAGGAGGCTCGACCCGACGACCGACCCGTCGACGCTGACGAGCGAGCCGGCCGCCTGGTCTCGGGCGACGGTCTGGCCGGCGACCCACACCGCCGCGGGGTAGAGCAGACCGAGCAGGACGGTGAGGACGAGCAGCGCCCGGAGGCCGGCGACGGACTGCTTGATCACGTTGGTCACAGGTCTTCCTTCAGAGCGGGAGGTGGCTGACGACGAGGTCGATGAGCTTGATGCCGACGAACGGCGCGACGACGCCGCCGAGTCCGTAGACGAGGAGGTTGCGGCGCAGCAGGGCAGTACTGCCTGACGGCCGATAGCGAACGCCTCTGAGCGACAACGGGATCAGCGCGACGATGATGAGGGCGTTGAAGATGACCGCCGAGAGCATGGCCGACTGCGGCGTCGACAGCCGCATGACGTTGAGGGCGTCGAGGCCGGGGAAGAGCACCACGAACATGGCCGGGATGATGGCGAAGTACTTCGCGATGTCGTTGGCGATCGAGAAGGTGGTCAGGGCGCCGCGGGTGATGAGCAGCTGCTTGCCGATCGACACGACGTCGATGAGCTTCGTCGGGTCGGAGTCGAGGTCGACCATGTTGGCCGCCTCCTTCGCCGCCGACGTCCCGGTGTTCATCGCGACGCCGACGTCGGCCTGGGCGAGCGCGGGCGCGTCGTTCGTGCCGTCGCCGGTCATCGCGACGAGCCGGCCGCCCTCCTGCTCCTTGCGGATGAGGGCAATCTTGTCCTCGGGCGTCGCCTCGGCGAGGTAGTCGTCGACCCCGGCCTCGGCGGCGATCGACCGGGCGGTGAGCGGGTTGTCGCCCGTGATCATCACGGTGCGGATGCCCATCGCGCGCAGCTGGGCGAACCGCTCGCTCATGCCGGGTTTGACGACGTCCTTGAGGTGGACGACGCCGAGGACGGCCGGGGTCTCGTCGCCCCGACGGGAGGCGACCACCAGCGGGGTGCCACCGGCCGTCGCGATCGACTCGACGGCCTCGAGGGCACCCGGTTGCACGACCCCGCCGGCATCGGTGACCCACCGGCACACGGCGTCCGCCGCGCCCTTGCGCACCGCGGTGCCGTCGTCGAGGTCGACGCCGGACATGCGGGTCTGGGCGGTGAACTCGACGAACGTGGCGCCGCGGCGGCGCAGCGTCGCCAGGTCGTCGCAGGCGTTGTGGGCGAGTCCCTCGCCCGCGAGCTCGACGATCGAACGCCCTTCCGGCGTCTCGTCGGCCAGCGACGAGAGGTATGCCGCCCGCGTCAGCTCCGAGCGGTCGTGGCCGCCGTCGACGGGCCCGGCCAGCGGCACGAGCTCGGTCGCGCGTCGGTTGCCGAAGGTGATCGTGCCCGTCTTGTCGAGCAGGAGCGTCGACACGTCACCGGCCGCCTCGACGGCACGCCCGGACATCGCGAGGACGTTGTGCTGCACGAGCCGGTCCATGCCGGCGATGCCGATCGCCGACAGCAGGGCGCCGATGGTCGTGGGGATGAGGCAGACGAGCAGGGCCACGAGCACGACGACGGACTGCTCGCGGCCCGAGTAGACGGCGAGCGGCTGGATCGCCATGACGGCGAGCACGAAGATGATCGTCAGCGTGGTGAGCAGGATCGTCAGGGCGACCTCGTTCGGCGTCCTCTGGCGGGCTGCGCCCTCGACCAGGGCGATCATCCGGTCGATGAAGGTCTCGCCGGGCTTCGACGTGATGCGCACCGTGATGCCGTCGGAGAGCACCGTGGTGCCGCCCGTGACCGCGCACCGGTCGCCGCCGGACTCGCGGATGACGGGCGCCGACTCGCCGGTGATGGCCGACTCGTCGACCGTGGCCATGCCCTCGACGACGTCGCCGTCGCCGGGGACCACCTCGCCGGCGCGCACGACGACGACGTCCCCGACGGCCAAGTCCGCCGCGGCGACGGTCTCGAAGCTGCCGTCCGCACACCGTCGTCGGGCCGTCGTGGTGGTGCGGGCCGCGCGCAGCGTGGCGGCCTGGGCCTTGCCGCGGCCCTCGGCGACGGCCTCGGCCACGTTCGCGAACAGCACGGTCGCCCAGAGCCACAGCGTGACGGCCCAGGCGAACCACGAGGGGTCGGCCACCGCGACGACCGTCGTGACGAGCGAGCCCACCCAGACGACGAAGACGACCGGGCTGCGCCACACGTGCCGCGGGTCGAGCTTGCGCACGGCCTCAGGGACGCTGGTGACGAGCTGGCGCGCCAGGGCGCGGCCCGAGCCGGCCTCGGGCGACGGACCGGTGACCGCGGTGCCGAGCCGGCGCCCGTGGTCGGCACGGGGTGCCATGGCACCGTCCGCGCCGCGCAGCGTGACCTCGGCCGAGTCCGCTGACGGGTTCGTGACGGTGGTGGAGGTGGGGGTGTGGCTGGGGTTCATGAGAGCGCCTCCGCGAGGGGACCGAGGGCCAGGGCCGGGAAGAAGGTCAGTCCGGTGACGACGACGGCCACGCCGACGAAGAGGCCTGCGAACGTGGGTGTGTGGGTGGGCAGCGAGCCGGACGTGGCCGGGCGGCGGCGCTGTGCGACGAGGGCGCCGGCGAGAGCGAGCACGAGCACGATGGGCACGAAGCGGCCGAGCAGCATGCACAGGGCGAGCGTGAGGTTCGTGTAGGGCGTGTCGGCCGAGAAGCCCGCGAACGCGCTGCCGTTGTTGTTGGCGGCCGAGGCGTACGCGTACATCACCTCGGTGAGCCCGTGCGGACCCGTGGCGAGCATCTGCGACGACACGATCGGCGCGACCATGCCGACTCCCGTGAAGACGAGCACCAGCGCGGGCATGACGAGCAGCGCGAGGGCGGTCAGCGTGATCTCGCGGCGCCCGACCTGCTTGCCGAGCAGCTCGGGAGTGCGCCCGACCATGAGGCCGGAGACGAAGACAGTGAGCAGGGCCAGCAGCAGCGCACCGTAGAGCCCCGAGCCGACGCCACCGGGCGACACCTCGCCGAGCAGCATCGAGAAGAGCACGCCGCCCCCGCCGAGCGGGCTGTAGCTCTCGTGCAGCGAGTTGACCGCGCCGGTCGAGGTCCCGGTGGTGCTCGCGCCGAAGAGGGCCGACGACCAGACGCCGAAGCGCACCTCCTTGCCCTCCATCGCGCCGAGCGGGCCGACGGAGGCCGACACCTCGGCCCAGGTCACCGCCGCCACCATGAGTCCCCACAGCGTCGCCATGAAGCCGAGAACCGCCCAGCCCTGCCGCCGGTCACCGACGAGCAGGCCGTAGGTGCGTGGGAGCGAGAACGGGATGACGAGCATGAGGAAGACCTGCACGAGGTTGATGACCGCGTTCGGGTTCTCGAACGGGTGGGCCGAGTTCGCGTTGAAGTAGCCGCCGCCGTTGGTGCCGAGCAGCTTGATCGCCTCCTGCGACGCGACGAGGCCGCCCTGGATCACCTGGCTGCCACCCGACACCGTCGTCACGGTGGTCGGCGCGCCGAGGTTCTGGACCACACCGCCGAGCAGCAGCACGACGGCGCCCACGAGCGCGAGGGGCAGCAGGACCCGCACGCAGCCGCGCACGAGGTCGACCCAGAAGTTGCCGACCGTCGCGCCGCCCGAGCGAGCGAGCCCGCGCACGAGCGCGACCGCCACGGCGAGCCCGACGGCGGGGGAGACGAAGTTCTGGACCGTCAGGCCGACGGTCTGCACCAGCGGTGACGCTCCCGACTCACCGGCATACGACTGCCAGTTGGTGTTCGTCACGAACGAGACCGCGGTGTTGAGCGCGGTGTCCCAGCCCATCGCGGCGCCCCGCGCGAGCGGCAGCGCCCCCTGGGCGACGACGAGCCCCGAGAGGAGCGCGATGCCCACCACCGAGACGCCGAGGACGGCGACGGCATACGTCGTCCACCGCTGCTCGGACGACGGGTCGACACGGCAGAGGCGGTAGACGAGTCGTTCGACGCGCCAGTGGTGCTCGTCGGTGAAGACGCGGGCCAGCCACGCTCCCAGGGGGAGGTGCGAGGCGGCCAGGGCGGCGACGAGGACGCCGATGGTGAGCAGCCCGCTGACGGTGTCGCTCATCAGAAGCGGTCCGCGTGGAGGAGGACGTACACGAGGTACGCGAGGACGGCGACCCCGACCGCGACCAGGAGGATGGTGGTGAACATGCCTCCTTCGTACGGCGGCTCGGCAGGCCTGCCGCCGCCGTTGACCCGCTGCTGACGCCTCTTGACGCGATCTTGACGGGGCCGCCACTAGAGTCCGAGACGTGAGTGCGTCGCTGGAGCTCTGGCCGTCATCGCCACGCAGGACGGGGCCGCCGTCGCGCCTCGACCGCCTCCGGCGGAAGGTCTCGGAGCTGCCGTGCGCCCTGCTGCTGTTCGTCCAGCTGGCCGCGCTCGTCGCCTACCCGTTCGTCGAGACACGCCAGGGCGACGTGCAGCAGGTGGGTCGGGCGATCTTCGGACTCATCGGCCTCGTCGTGCTGTTCCTCGCGGTCCGCGCGGTACGGGCGACCCCCGCCCTGACGTGGGTGGCGGTGCTCCTCGGTGGCCCGGTCGTCGTCCTCACCGTCGCCGAGGCGGTCTGGAACGACAACCAGACCCTGACCTTCTGGAGCTCGGCGCTGCACGCGCTCTTCTACCTCTACACGGGCTACGGCCTGCTGCGGTACATGTTCGCCGACAACTGGGTGACCCGCGACGAGCTCTACGCGACCGGGGCGACGTTCACGGTCGTCGCGTGGGGGTTCGCCTACGTCTACCTCGCCGTGCAGATCGCCTACCCGAACTCGTTCACGATCTACGGCGAGGCCGACCCGGGCACGCGCACGTGGTTCGAGCTGCTCTACCTCTCGATCACGACGATGACCTCGACGGGCCTGTCCGACATCATCGCCGTGGAGCCGCACGCGCGGGCGTTCGTGCTGCTCCAGCAGATCGCGGGCATGCTCTACGTCGCGCTCGTGGTCGCCCGCCTCGTCGGGCTCACGATCGCCCGCTTCCGCCAGTAGGGCCCCGCGGCCGTGTGCCGCGTGGCCGCCTGCCGGTCAGGAGTCGGCGGTCCGCGCCCCGTCGAGCTCCGCGAAGGTGCGCAGGCTCGGCCCACGGGTCTGCTGGAGGTCACGCGCCACGGCCTCGACGTCACGCATGACCCGCAGCGTGTTGCCGCGCACGAGCTTGGCGACGTCGTCCTCGGACCACGAGCGCTCCAGCAGCGCGGCGACGAGCCGGGGGTAGCCGCTGACGTCCTCCAGCCCGACCGGGAAGGTGTCGGTCCCGTCGTAGTCGCCCCCGATGCCGACGTGGTCGATGCCGGCGACCTCGCGCACGTGCTCGACGTGCGCGACGACCTGCTCGATCGTCGCGTCGGGCTTCGGGTGCTGCTGCTGCCAGCCGGCGGTGAAGCGCCCGAAGGCCTCCCAGTCCTTGGCGTCGACCCCCACCTCGGCGGCGGCCGCGGCGGCCTCGACCCGCCACGCTGCGGTGTCGGGGGAGACGAACTCGGGCACGAAGGTGACCATGCACGTGCCGCCGTTGGCGGGCAGCGCCGCGAGCACGTCGTCGGGCACGTTGCGCGGGGTGTCGCAGAGGGCGAGGGCAGACGAGTGGCTGAAGATGACCGGCGCCTCGGTCGTCCCGAGCGCCGCGCGCATGGTGGTGGGGGCGACGTGGCTGAGGTCGACCATCATCCCGAGGCGGTTCATCTCGCGCACGACCTCGTGCCCGAAGGCGGTGAGACCACCGACCACGGGCGCATCGGTGGCCGAGTCGGCCCAGGGCGTGTTGTCGTTGTGCGTCAGCGTCATGTAGCGCACGCCGAGCA
This sequence comes from Terrabacter koreensis, assembly GCF_054783315.1. NCBI lineage: Bacteria > Bacillati > Actinomycetota > Actinomycetes > Micrococcales > Intrasporangiaceae > Terrabacter > Terrabacter koreensis. The sequence continues at coordinate 1,388,589 of NZ_BAAGQU010000004.1, forward strand.
CGTGCAGCAGGCGCAGCGTGGCCAGCGAGCAGCCGATGGAGTGCCCGCCCTCGGCCCCGAGCAGCGAGGCGATGCGGCCGCTGTCGAAGGCGCGGTCGACGTCGTCCGCCGTGCGCGCCAGGGCCAGCCGGTCGGCATACGTCCCGATCATGCGGTGCACGCCGTCGACCTGCTCGAGGGTGGCCGTGACGGCCGAGTCGCCCTGCAGGGTGCTCGGCACGAAGACCGACCAGAACTGGCCGCCGACGCCGCCGTCGGCGAGGCGGGGCAGGTCCGTCTGGGTGGTCGCCACCGGGCCGCCGATGTCGAGCGCGTCGAAGTCGTAGCGGGTCTGCTCGCGTGCCTCCCACGGGAGGTCGTTGTGCCCGTCGACGAGCGGGTGCCGGGCGAGCAGCGCCCGGGCGCGCGCGACGGCGTCGACGGCGTCGGCGGGGTCGGTCTGGCCGGGCTGGGCGGTTCCGAGCATGTCGGCCATTGAACACCCGTCCATCTAGAGTGGGCGCATGACCCCTCCCCACCCGAGCGCCGACAGGAGCGTCGCACTCGTCACCCTCGGGTGCACGCGCAACGAGGTCGACTCCGAGGAGCTGGCAGGCCGCCTCCTCGCCGAGGGGTGGCGTCTCGTCGACGACGCGTCCGAGGCCGACGTCGCCGTCGTCAACACCTGCGGCTTCGTCGAGCAGGCCAAGAAGGACTCCATCGACGCGCTGCTCGAGGCCTCCGACCTCAAGGGCGACGGCGGGCGCACCCAGAAGGTCGTCGCAGTCGGGTGCCTCGCCGAGCGCTACGGCAAGGAGCTCGCCGACCAGCTGCCCGAGGCCGACGCCGTGCTCGGCTTCGACTCCTACCGCGACATGAGCTCGCACCTGCAGACGATCCTCGCAGGCGGCCACGTCGAGAGCCACACGCCGGGCGACCGCCGCACCCTGCTGCCGCTCACGCCCGTCGAGCGCCAGGCCGGTGCGGCCGGGGTCGCGTTGCCCGGCCACGGTGAGACGGCCTCCGAGGGCGCCCCGTCCGACGGCAGCGCGTCCGACGTCGACACGCTCGACGGCGTGCCCGTCCCGGCCACCGGCCCACGGGTCATCCGGGCCCGCCTCGACGGCCGCCCGTGGGCGCCGCTCAAGATCGCCTCCGGCTGCGACCGGCGCTGCTCCTTCTGCGCCATCCCGATGTTCCGGGGCGCGTTCGTGTCGCGGCGCCCGGCCGACATCGTCGCCGAGGGCCGCTGGCTCGCCCAGCAGGGCGTCAAGGAGCTCTTCCTCGTCTCCGAGAACTCCACCTCGTACGGCAAGGACCTCGGCGACCTCGGCCTGCTCGAGAAGCTGCTGCCCGAACTCACAGCGATCGAGGGCATCGAGCGCGTGCGCGTCTCGTACCTCCAGCCCGCCGAGATCCGGCCCGGCCTGCTGCGGGCCATGGCGGACACGCCGGGTGTCGTGCCCTACTACGACATCTCGTTCCAGCACGCGTCGGAGCCGCTGCTGCGTTCCATGCGCCGCTTCGGCTCGCGCGAGGCGTTCCTCGACCTGCTCGCGCGGGTCCGGGCCGACGCGCCCGAGGCCGGTGTCCGGTGCAACGTCATCGTGGGCTTCCCGGGCGAGACCGAGGCCGACCTCGACGAGCTCGAGGCGTTCCTCACCGAGGCGCGCCTCGACGTCGTCGGCGTCTTCGGCTACTCCGACGAGGACGGCACCGAGGCCGAGGGCTACACCGGTCACCTCGCCCCCGAGGTCGTCGCCCAGCGCCTCGACCGCTTCACCCGCCTCGTCGAGGAGCTCAACGCGCAGCGCGCCGAGGAGCGCATCGGCGAGCACGTCGTCGTCCTCGTCGAGGAGATCGACGACGAGGACGGCTCGGCCGTCGGGCGGGCTGCCTTCCAGGGCCCCGACGTCGACGGCGTCACGGTCGTGCACGTGCCCGAGGGCGCCCCGACGCCGCAGGTCGGCGACCTCGTCGAGGCCGTCGTCGTCGCCACCGAGGGGATCGACCTCGTCGCGGAGCCGCGATGACCCCGCAGACCTTCCACCGGGGGGAGGGGCCCGCGCCCCGGCCCACCGACTGGAACCTGCCCAACGCGTTGACCGTCCTGCGCTTCCTGCTCGTCCCGGTCTACGCCGTGCTGCTCTTCCAGGACGGCGGCCACGAGCCGTGGTGGCGCTTCTGGGCGTGGGTGGTCTTCGCACTGGCCGCCGTCACCGACGGCGTCGACGGCAAGCTGGCCCGCCGTCGCGGTGAGATCACGAACTTCGGCAAGGTCGCCGACCCCATCGCCGACAAGGCACTCACCGGCACCGCCTTCATCGGGCTCTCGCTCCTCGGCGTGGTGTGGTGGTGGGTGACGGTCGTCATCCTCGTGCGCGAGGTCGGCATCACCGTGCTGCGCTTCGTCGTCATCCGACACGGCGTCATGCCGGCCGGGCGCGGAGGCAAGCTCAAGACGATGCTCCAGACCCTGTCGCTGGGCTCGCTGACGCTGCCGCTCTGGGTGTGGCCCTTCAGCGGGGTGCTCACGACGGTCGCCTACGTGCTGCTCGGGGCCGCGCTCGTCATGACGGTGGTGAGCGGCGTCGACTACGTCTTCAAGGCGGCCCGGCTGCGCGAGACGAGCGAGCGCACCCGGCTGCGCAGGGCCGCGCGCGCTGCCGAGCGCGAGGCGCGGGCCGCGCAGCGGGCCCAGCGGGGCGCTCGCGACGACTCCGACGCGTCGACGCCTACGCGCGGGACCGCCCCGACCGGAGCTGCCCCGACCGGGGCTGCCCCGACGTCGAGCAGCGGCGTCGGGCCCGTCCCGCCCGAGAAGACGCCGAACCGCGACTGACGTGGTACCGACGTGGCACCCACCGACGATCCCCTGACCGCGAGCCCCCCGGAGAGCCCGGGAGCGCGTCTCGTCGCGCGCCTGACCGAGGGCCGGGAGACGCTTGCCTGCGCGGAGTCGCTCACAGCCGGCTTCGTGGCCGCGACGGTCGCCGACACACCCGGCGCGTCCGCGGTGCTGCTCGGTGGTGTCGTCGCGTACGCGGCCGAGGTGAAGACCGCCCTCCTGGACGTCCCCGCCGAGCTGATCGACCGCGTCGGCACCGTCGACCCCGACGTCGCCGTCGCCATGGCCGAGGGTGTACGCCGTCGGCTCGGTGCGACGTGGGGCCTGTCCACGACCGGCGTCGCCGGCCCCGGACCGTCCGAGGGGAAGCCGGTCGGCACCGTCCACGTCGCCGTCGCCGGGCCCTCGGGAACAGTGACGCGGGCTCTGCAGTTGAACGGGACCAGAGCCCAGATCCGGGCGGCCACCGTCGCCGCGGTGCTCGGGCTCGCGGACGAGGAGACTGGCGCCACGCGCCGAACACTGGCACCGGCGGGGGACCCTCGGGGTACGGTAGGCGTGTCGGGTCACCCGCACGGTCCACCGGAACCGCACGACCCCGCACCAGCGACCTGAAGGAGGACGGCATGACGACACTCTTGCGACGCGAGCTCGGTGACGTCCTCCGCGAGCGTCGGCGCGCGCAGGGCCGGACCCTCCGTGAGGTGTCGGCCACCGCGTCGGTGTCGCTCGGCTACCTCAGCGAGGTCGAGCGTGGTGAGAAGGAGGCCAGCTCCGAGCTGCTCGCCTCGATCTGCGGCGCCCTCGACCTGCCCCTCTCGCGGGTCCTGATCGACGTCTCCAACCGCATGGCCGAGAGCGAGGGCCTCGCGCCCACCGTGCCGCTGCTCGTCCCCTCGGGCGACGTGGTGTCGGCCTCCGCCGCCTGATCGTCTACATTCTCGAGGGTGCCGACGCCTTTCTCGCAGATCGACGCCCGTCTCGACCAGGTCACCACGGCAGCTGACGCCACGGTCTCGGTCTGGCTCGGCGGCACCGACGGTCGCGAGCGATGGTCGCACGACGCGCACGCTGCGCACTACGCCGCGTCGACGATGAAGCTCCCGCTCGTCATCGCCGCCTTCCGTCGCGTGGCGCGGGGTGAGCTGGTCCTCGCGCAGCCGGTGGCCGTGACGTCCACGTTCGCGTCGGTGCTCGACGGGTCGCCGTTCTCCCTCGACGCCGACGACGACCAGGACCCCGAGACGTGGGCCGTCATCGGCGGCACCTGCACGCTCGGTGAGCTGGCCGACCGCGCCATCACCCGGTCCAGCAACATCGCCACCAACCTGCTCGTCGACGTCGTCGGCCTCACGGAGGTCGCCGAGGTGCTGCGCCTGACCGGGTGCTCGGCCACGACGGTCGTCGGTCGCGGCATCGAGGACGCCCGCGCCCGCGAAGCCGGCATCACCAACACGGTCGCGGCCGCCGACCTCGGCCTGCTCATGGCAGCCGTCGCGCGGCGCGAGCCCGCGCTCGGCGGCGAGCCGGTGCTCGGTCCGGTCGAAGAGCTGCTCTCGCGCCAGCTCCACGTCGACCAGGTGCCTGCCGGGCTGCCCGAAGGCATCCCGACGGCGAGCAAGTCCGGGTGGATCCCGGGCGTCTCGCACGACGTCGCCCTCGTGCGCCCGCCCGGTGAGGAGCCGTTCGTGCTCGTCGTCTGCACCACCATCGCGCTCGGCGAGACGGAGGCCGCGGCCTTCGTCGCCGACATCGCGCGCGACGTGTGGCGGGCCGAGCACCCCGAGCACCCAGAGCACCCTGAGATTCCCGAGCCGCATGCCGCCCAGGCCGGTCCCGACGCGCAGGCCACGCCCACCTCGGTGGCCGGCCGATGACGACGGTCGAGCGGGTCGTCACCACCGTCTCGTCCGTGCCGCTCCACACGCCGTTCGTCACGGCGCTGCGGCGCACCGAGACCACCGACACGGTCATCGTGAGAGTCACCGACAGCGACGGCCGCACCGGGTGGGGCGAGGCCCCGCAGGTGTGGCAGGTGACGGGGGAGTCCCTGGCGAGTGCCACGGCGTGCATCGAGCAGATGCTGGCGCCCGCGGTCGTCGGTCGGCCCCTCGACGACCGCGACGACCTCTCCGCGGCCGCCGCGGCCGTGCAGCGCGCGGTCGCCCGCAACTTCGGGGCCAAGGCGGCCGTCGACGCGGCGCTCCACGACCTCGTCGCCCAGGCAGAGGGCACGTCGGTGGCCACCCTGCTCGGTTCGGGGGCGGACGGCATACGTGACGTGCTCACGACCGACGTGACCCTCTCGGCCGGCGCTGCCGACGCCCTCGCCGACACGGCCCGGGCACGGGTCTCGGACGGGTTCCGCACCCTCAAGATGAAGGTCGGCACCGACGCCAGCACCGACGTGCAGCGCGTGGCGTCGGTGCGCGACGCCGTCGGACCGGACGTCGCGCTTCGCCTCGACGCGAACCAGGGCTGGACCCGTGAGGAAGCGGTGCAGGTCATCCGCGCCCTCGAGGTGGCCGACCTCGGCGTCGAGCTCGTCGAGCAGCCGGTCGTCGCCGACGACGTGGAGGGGCTCGCCTGGGTGCGGGAGCGCGTCGGGCTGCCGGTCATGGCCGACGAGTCCTGCTACGGCCCGTACGACCTCGAGCGCATCATCCGGCTCGGCGCGGCCGACCTCGTCAACGTCAAGCTCGCCAAGTGCGGCTCGCTCACCGTCGGGCGCGACATGCTCCGCCGTGCGCACGACGCCGGGCTCGGCACCATCGTCGGCTCGATGATGGAGAGCCACGTGGGTGTGGGGGCGGCGGCTGCCGTCGTCGCAGCCGAGCCGACGACCGCCGTCAGCGATCTCGACGCCGCGTGGTGGTCCGTCGCCTCACCGGTCGTCGGTGGAATCTCCTACTCCGGCAACGAGGTCCGCGTGCCTGCGGCTGCCGGGTTCGGCATCTCGGGCTTCGCGCAGCACACCTGAGAGCCGGCACGCAGACGACGAAGGGCCCCGCCTGACGCGGGGCCCTTCGTGTTGCGCGTGCTGTCTGGTGCCCCTCAGTTGCCGAGGACGCGGAGGGTGAACGTGCCCTCCCCGTTGCCGGTGGTGCTGGCGTTGACGCCGACGGCGCGGAGCGACTCGAGGAACGTCTTCTGGTTGCCCTTGACCTCGCCGAGGTAGAGCTTCTCGAGCTTGTCGAGGTCGACGAACACGGCGCTGTTGGACGACGTGACGTCGCCGACCGACAGCTTGAAGGCGTCGGAGTCACCGAGCTTGCCGCCGGACTTGAGGTCGTCGGCGTAGTCGGGGGTCGTGGCGACGTAGACCTTGTCTCCCTCGACCTTGTGCGTCAGGACGCCGCTGTCGGCGCCCGAGGCCTGCATCAGCCGGTCGATGATCTCGTCCGCGCGCTTGGCGTCGCTCGAGACGACCTTGGCGCCGACCGTCAAGGAGTCGCCCTTGAGGTCCTGGTCGGGCATGGCGACCGTGAACGACCGGCCGAGGAGCACCTTGAGGTCGTCGGGCAGCTTGACGTCGAGCTGGTCCTCGACCATGGCGATGACGTCGTCCTGGCCGTCGGCGGCGGCAAGGTCGTTGATCTGCTTCTCGAGCTGCGGCCACGTCGAGCCGAGCATCTGGTCGGCGCCCGCCACGTGCACGGCAGCCATGGTGTTGGCGGGGAGGTTGGCCAGCTCGCTGCCGTTCCCCTTGACGGACGTCCTCGCGTCGGCGCCCCGGACGATGCCGGCCAGCTCGACGTAGTCGGCGTCGAAGCGCAGCGCCGCTGCGAAACGGCCCTTGGCACTCGCCAGCGCGGCGGTGTCCATGCCGTTGCCGTCGCCGCTCAGCTTGGGCAGCTCCTTGAGGCCGGTCGTCATGTCGAACCAGGCGGAGACGATGCCCTGCTCGCCGAGGGCGCCCATGTCGCCCGTGAAGTTCGCGTTGGCCGACAGCGCGCCCTTGTCGACGGCGGCGAGGGTCGCGTCACCGGTGCCGCCGGGCGTGACGATGGCGTAGCCGTCCTTGGTGCGCACGTCGGTCTTGGAGCCCTTGTCGCAGGCGAAGAGCCTGGTGAGGGCGTCCTTGGCGACGGTCTCGTCCTTGACCTGGATCGCGATGGCGAGGTTGGGCTGGTCCTTGGTGCCGCCGGGGCGGATCGCGGCGCCGACGCGGTCACCGAGCCACGGCTCGACGTCCTTGTCGTAGGCGAACTTCTTGATGCAGTCGTCGCCGGCGTTCTTGGCGGCCATCTCCCACAGCTTCTTGCGGGGGTCGTCGCTGCCGAGGGTGTCCTTGACGGCGTCGAGCTTGCCGAGGAAGCGGACGGCAGCGACCTTCTGGCCTGCTGACGGGTCGATGTCGACGCGGAGGTACGCGTACGCGTCGCCGGGCAGCACGTCGGACGGCTGAGCGCCGCTGCCGCTCAGGGTCTGCACGGCGAGGACGCCGGCGCCGCCGAGGGCGAGGACGCCGGCGAGGGCGCCGACCAGCAGGCCGGTGCGCTTGCGCCCGGGCTGGGCGGGGGAGGCCGGCTCGTCGGCGAGGTCGACTCCGACCGCGCCCGCGGCGCCCGCCTGGTCGGTCGCGGACGGGACCGGGTGGCTGCCCGAGGGCACCGGGTAGGTGTACTGCGGGACGGACGTCGTCGCGTCGCCCGCGTGGTCGGTCGGCCCGGTGGGCAGGGCGGAATCCTTCGGCTCGGTCATGGTTGCTCCCCTGAAGTGTCGAGGTCCCTGCTCGGCGCGGGACGAGAGGACGATACCGGTCGTGCGACGACCGCGCGGGCGGTTGAGATAACGCTCCGACGACGGTTTCGGCGCAACGGGTTCCGCGGCTATGGGTGGCAGACTGCTGGGGTGCGGATCAGCCACTTCTGGACCTTGATGGACGACGAGTTCGGGCCGGCGTATGCCGGGTCGCTGGCGCGTGACCACGTCATCGGCGCGCTCGGCAACCGCACCGTCGTCCAGGCGCTCGACGACGGAGAGGCGCCCCGGGCGGTCTGGGAGGCGCTCTGCGTCGACATGGACGTGCCGCCCGAGCGGAGGCTGGGCCGTGACGTGCGGGTGGCGCGCGGCGCCCAGGGAGGCCAGGTCGGCAGGTGACCGGCGTGTCGTCGCGACTTCGAACACGTGTTCGGTAATGTTCTCCACAGGTCCTGTGCCACCACCCGCATCGTCCACAAGCCGTCTGGTGGTCCCACCCGATGTCGGCGCCGGCACCTAACGTCTGACCTGACAGCGGATCTCCCAGTGCGATCCGTGCCCGGGTCGTAGGTAGACGACCGCAGCGCAGACGGCAGACTAGGAGCCCGACATGGCAGCCCCCCAGGCGAAGGCGATGGACAAGGACAAGGCGCTCACCTCGGTGATGGGCCAGATCGAGAAGAACTACGGCAAGGGCGCGGTGATGCGCCTCGGCGACGACGTCCGTCCGCCGATCGAGGTCATCCCGACCGGCTCGATCGCCCTCGACGTGGCCCTCGGCATCGGCGGCCTGCCCCGCGGACGCATCATCGAGGTCTACGGCCCCGAGTCCTCGGGCAAGACGACGGTCGCGCTCCACGCCGTGGCCAACGCCCAGCGGGCCGGGGGCATCGCGGCCTTCATCGACGCCGAGCACGCGCTCGACCCGGACTACGCCAAGAAGCTCGGTGTCGACACCGACGCCCTCCTCGTGTCGCAGCCCGACACCGGTGAGCAGGCGCTCGAGATCGCCGACATGCTGATCCGCTCCGGCGCCCTCGACATCATCGTCATCGACTCCGTCGCCGCGCTCGTGCCGCGCGCCGAGATCGAGGGCGAGATGGGCGACAGCCACGTGGGTCTGCAGGCCCGCCTCATGAGCCAGGCGCTGCGCAAGCTCACCGGCGCCCTCAACAACACCGGCACGACGGCGATCTTCATCAACCAGCTCCGCGAGAAGATCGGTGTCATGTTCGGCTCGCCCGAGACGACCACCGGTGGCAAGGCGCTCAAGTTCTACGCCTCGGTCCGCCTCGACGTGCGTCGCATCGAGACCCTCAAGGACGGCACCGAGCCCGTCGGCAACCGCACCCGCGTCAAGGTCGTCAAGAACAAGGTGTCGCCGCCGTTCAAGCAGGCGGAGTTCGACATCCTCTACGGCCATGGCATCTCGCGCGAGGGCGGCCTCATCGACATGGGCGTCGAGCACGGCTTCGTCCGCAAGGCCGGTGCCTGGTACACCTACGAGGGCGACCAGCTCGGTCAGGGCAAGGAGAACGCCCGCAACTTCCTCAAGGACAACCCCGACCTCGCCGACGAGATCGAGAAGAAGGTCAAGGAGAAGCTCGGCGTCGGGCCGCGCGTCGACATGCCCGCCGAGGTCGCGGACGTGCCCGTCGACTTCTGATCGTGCCGGCACACGAGTCACCGCAGGAACGTCTGGCCCGCGCCGCGGCCGCCCTCGCCGAGGCGCAGGGTGTCGTCGAGGCGCGGGCCGCCGCGTCCGACGACCCTCCTCCGTCGCGCAAGCGCACGGGAGGGGCGGCCCGGGCCGGGCGGCGACCTGCTCGCGCTGAACCACGGCGTGGCGGCGCCGCGCGCCGCACCGGGTGGGCTGCGGCCGACTCCGCGGAGCGGCCCGACTGGGCCGTGCCCGTGGACGAGGCGCCCGTCGACACCGCGCCGGCGGGGGAGCGTCGCCCCTGGACGCCACCGCCCGACGACGTCGAGGTCGAGGTCCCCGAAGCCGACGCGGAGTCGGTGGCCCGGGCCATCGTGCTGCGCCAGCTGAGCATGGCGCCGCGCAGCCGGGCCCAGCTCGAGCGCAAGCTGCGTCAGCGTGGCTGCGACGACACGGTCGCAGCCAAGGTCCTCGACCGCATGACCGAGGTGGGGCTCGTCGACGACGAGGCCTACGCCCAGATGCTGGTGCGGTCGCGTCAGGCCGGCAAGGGTCTCGCGCGTCGGGCGCTGGCGCACGAGCTGCGCAAGCAGGGCATCGACCAGGAGGTCGCCGACGAGGCGCTCGGCCAGGTCGGGGTGAACGACGAGCGCCTGCGTGCCGAGCAGCTCGTCGCCAAGAAGCTGCGCTCGATGCGCGGCCTGCCCCCGGAGGTCCAGGCCCGCCGCCTGGCCGGCATGCTCGCGCGCAAGGGTTACTCCGGTGAGGTGGCCTGGCCTGTCATCCGGGACGGCGTCGACGGCCTGCCCGAGCACCGGCGCGACTGAGACTTCTGGCGCGACTCGCTGCGGGGCGGTGTGGCCGCTGCACGGTCTGCGGGTCCCGGGAGAGCACAAGGGGGTGAGGACCTTTCGGTCCCCACCCCCTTCGGGTGTGGTGCTGGAGGCTCAGGCCTGCGCGGGCACGACGGCGATCGCCGAGATGTCGAACTCGAGCTTGACCTTCTCGCTCACGAGGACGCCGCCGGTCTCGAGGGCGGCGTTGAAGGAGAGGTTCCAGTCGGTGCGGTCGATGGTGGTCTCACCCTCGAAGCCGACGCGGGTGTTGCCGAACGGGTCCTTGGCCGAGCCGGTCTCCTCGAAGGGCACCGTGATCGACTTGGTGACGCCGTTGATCGTCAGGTCGCCGGTGATGGCCCACTCGGAGCCGTCGCGCTCGACGTTCGTCGAGACGAAGGTGATCTGCGGGTAGTTGGCGACGTCGAAGAAGTCGGGGGTCTTGAGGTGACCGTCGCGCTGCTCGTTGTGCGTCGTGACGGAGGCGGCCTCGATGACGACCTTGACCGAGGAGTTGGCCGGGTTCGCGGTGTCGACCGTGGCCGAGCCCTCGAACTGCTCGAAGTTGCCGCGGACCTTGGTCACCATCGCGTGACGGGCCGAGAAGCCGATACGGGTGTGGCTCGGGTCGAGCGTGTAGTCACCGGAGATGTCGGAGACGGCGACGGAGGCGACGGCAGCAGGCTCGACGGCCTCGTTGGAGTCGGACTTGGTGCGGTTGAAGAGACCCATGGGGAGCGTCCTTTGACGTAGGTGGTTAAATGTTCAATCACTATGATGCCGGGGTTTGGTTGAACTGTCAAGCACCTGGGTCAACTGGCTCGACCCGTGGGGTATTCCCGGTGCCGCCGCATCTCGGCTGATGCGCCGCGGCCGGCCGTCGTCTCCCGGCGCACGCCGTACCCTTGTCGGTGCCATGACTATGCAGACCTCCGCGCAACAGCCCGTCACCTCCGAGAGCCGCACGGGCAGGACGTACGACGTGCGCACCCACGGGTGCCAGATGAACGTCCACGACAGCGAGCGCCTCGCGGGGCTCCTCGAGACCGCCGGCTACGTCGACCTCGCGAGCCTCCCTGCCGAGGAGCGGCCCGCGGTCGCCGACGTCGTCGTCTTCAACACGTGTGCCGTGCGCGAGAACGCCGACAACAAGCTCTACGGCAACCTCGGCCAGCTGCGTCCGGCCAAGCTCGCGAACCCCGACATGCAGATCGCCGTCGGCGGCTGCATGGCGCAGAAGGACCGCGGCACGATCGTCAAGCGTGCGCCATGGGTCGACGTCGTCTTCGGCACCCACAACATCGGCTCGCTGCCCGCGCTGCTCGACCGTGCGGCGCACAACAAGCGTGCCGAGGTCGAGATCCTCGAAAGCCTCGAGGTCTTCCCCTCGACGCTGCCCACGCGTCGTGACTCGGCCTACAGCGCCTGGGTGTCGATCTCGGTCGGCTGCAACAACACGTGCACGTTCTGCATCGTGCCGAGCCTGCGCGGCAAGGAGCAGGACCGCCGCCCCGGCGAGATCCTCGCCGAGATCGAGGCGCTCGTGGCGCAGGGCGTGGTCGAGGTGACCCTCCTCGGGCAGAACGTCAACACCTACGGCGTCGAGTTCGGCGACCGCCTCGCGTTCGGCAAGCTGCTGCGCGCCTGCGGCGAGATCGAGGGCCTGGAGCGGGTCCGGTTCACCAGCCCGCACCCGGCCGCCTTCACCGAGGACGTCATCCTCGCCATGGCCGAGACGCCCAATGTCATGCCGAGCCTGCACATGCCGCTGCAGTCCGGCTCCGACAAGGTGCTGAAGGACATGCGCCGCTCGTACCGCAGCACGAAGTTCCTCGGCATCATCGAGAACGTCCGGCGCCACATCCCCGACGCCGCCATCACGACCGACCTCATCGTCGGCTTCCCCGGTGAGACCGAGGAGGACTTCCAGGGCACCCTCGACGTCGTGCGCGAGTCCCGCTTCTCGAGCGCCTTCACCTTCCAGTACTCCATCCGTCCGGGCACGCCCGCCGCGACGATGGAGCACCAGGTGCCGAAGGCGGTGGTGCAGGAGCGCTTCGAACGCCTCATCGCGCTCCAGGAAGAGGTCAGCTGGGCCGAGAACCGCACCCTCGAGGGCCGTGAGGTCGAGGTGCTGGTCGCTCCCTCCGAGGGCCGCAAGGACTCCGAGACCAAGCGTCTGTCGGGTCGCGCTCGAGACAACCGGCTCGTGCACTTCGCGGTGCCGGCGGGTGCGGAGGTGCCGCGGCCCGGCGACATGGTCACGGTGGCCGTGACGTACGGTGCGCCGCACCACCTCGTCGCCGACTCCGGCATCGAGGGTGGCACGTATGCCGTCCGGCGCACTCCCGGGGGCGACGCGTGGGCGGCGCTCCAGGACGCCCCGCAGGGCTCGGGCAAGCCGGCGGTCAGCCTCGGTATGCCGTCGATCGGCCGTCCGGCGGCCGCGCCGGTCACGCCTGGGTGCTCGATCGCCTGAGCCGGTTCGGGACCTCTCGCCCCCTCGTGCTTGACTTGGCGCATGACTGTGCGACCCATCGTCATCACGGGTGAGCCCGTCCTGCACCGTTCGGCCGCCCTCGTGACCGAGTTCGACGAGGACCTCAGGACCCTCGTCGAGGACATGTACGAGACGAACGTCGCCGCCAACGGTGTCGGGCTCGCCGCGCCGCAGGTGGGGGTCGGGCTCCGGGTCTTCATCTGGAAGATGGCCAACGAGGACGGCGTGCCCGAGCAGGGCCACGTCATCAACCCGACCGTCACGACGTCGAAGATCCCGCAGGAGCGCCCCAACCCCGACGAGGAGACCGAGGGGTGCCTCTCGGTGCCGGGCGAGGCGTTCCCGCTCAAGCGCGCCGACCGTGCGCACGTCGTCGGCCTCGACCTCGACGGCAACCGTGTCGAGTTCGACGCGACCGGCTGGTTCGCGCGCTGCATGCAGCACGAGTACGACCACCTCAACGGCACGCTCTACGTCGACCGGCTCGACGAGCGCCAGTCGAAGAAGGCACGCAAGGCCGTCAAGCGCAACGGGTGGGGCAAGCCCGGCCAGTCGTGGCACCCCGGTGTCGACCGCGACCCCTTCGGGCACGACGACGAGCAGAGCGACGAGCACGCCGACGAGCTCATCGGCTGAGTGCCCTCGGTGGTCCACCGTCTGACGCCCGCCGTCCTGCGAGGCCCCAGGTGAGCACTGCGCCCCTCGCCGACCCGGCCGCACCCATCGTGGCGGTCGTCGGGGCGACCGCCACGGGCAAGTCCGACCTCGCTCTCGACCTGGCCGAGCGCCTCGGCGGCGAGGTCGTCAACGCCGACGCCATGCAGTTCTACCGGGGCATGGACATCGGCACCGCCAAGCTGGCCGTCGCCGAGAGGCGCGGCATCGCCCACCACGAGCTCGACGTCCTCGACGTCACCGAGGACGCCAGCGTCGCGGCCTACCAGGAGGCTGCCCGTCGTGACTTCGCGGCCATCACGGCACGCGGCCACCGACCCGTGCTCGTCGGCGGCTCCGGCCTCTACGTCAGGGCTGCGCTCGACCGGCTCGAGATCCCGCCGACCGACCCCGGGGTGCGGTCCCGGCTCGAGGCCGAGGCGGAGGCGTTGGGCGGTGACGTCCTGCATGCACGTCTCAAGGCCGCCGACCCGCAGGCAGCCGCCACGATCCTCCCCGGCAACGTGCGACGTGTCGTGCGCGCGCTCGAGGTCGTCGAGCTGACCGGTCGCCCGTTCAGCGCCTCGATGCCGAAGCGCGAGCTGCTTTCTCCCGCGGTCCTCCTCGGTCTGCGCGTCGACCGGCGGGTCCTCGACGAACGCATCACCCACCGCGTGGACCGCATGTGGGAGCAGGGCCTGCGCGACGAGACCGAGATGCTCCTGGGCCGCGGGCTCAGGAGCGGGGTCACCGCGAGCCGGGCCATCGGCTACAGCCAGGCGATCGCCGTCATCGACGGTCGGCTCGACGAGGTCGGGGCCCGGCTCGACACCGCGCAGGCCACCCGACGCTATGCCCGTCGGCAGGAGTCGTGGTTCCGCCCCGACCCGCGCATCGTGTGGCTCGACGCGCTCGCCGACGACCTGCTCGACCAGGCTCTGGGCGCGATCAGCGCGGCGGGTGCGGAGGCGTCGCACGCCATGCCGGAGAATGGCTGACATGACACGCTTCGCCAAGGGCCACGGCACCGAGAACGACTTCGTCCTCGTCCCCGACCTCGAGGGATCGCTCGAGCTCACGCCGGCCCAGGTGCAGCGGATCGCCGACCGCCACGCCGGACTCGGCGCCGACGGCGTCATCCGCGTGGTGCGCACCGCGCACGCCACCGACGAGGCCGTCCGCGCCCAGGCGGCCGAGGCGGAGTGGTTCATGGACTACCGCAACGCGGACGGCTCCCTGGCCGAGATGTGCGGCAACGGCACCCGCGTCTTCGCCGAGTTCCTCCGTCGCGAGGGGCTGGCCTTCGGGTCGAGCTTCTCCATCGCCACCCGAGCCGGCGTCAAGACGGTGCGCGTCGTCGAGCAGGGGTATGCCGTCGACCTCGGCCCGTGGCGGCTCGCCGACGAGGAGGGTGCGCGCCGCGACGGCTTCGACATCATGGTGCGTCCACGCCACGGCAAGCCCGTGCCGGCCCTGTCGCTCGACCTCGGCAACCCGCACGCGGTGGTCATGCTGCCCGAGGGGATCGCCCTCGAGAACCTCGACCTCTCCGAGGCGCCGCAGCTTCACCCCGAGCCGGCCGGCGGCGCGAACGTCGAGTTCGTCCGCGCGGTCGGGCCGGGCCACATCGAGATGCGCGTCCACGAGCGCGGCGTCGGCGAGACCCGGTCCTGCGGCACCGGGGCCGCGGCCGCGGCTCTCGCGACGCGCTTCTGGTCCGGGGTCGAGGACCTCAGCCCCTGGACGGTCGACGTGCCCGGCGGTCGTCTGACCGTGACGCCCCTGCCGGGTCAGCGGGTCGAGCTGGCCGGCCCAGCCGCTCTCGTCGCCGATGGCGACTTCCCCCTCTGACCCTCCGGACCCCAGACCGGCGTTGGGTCGACGGCTCGTCGGAGCGGCGGGTCACCGCGACCCGGCGGCGTCCGCTTCGTCCGTCGCCTCTGCGGGCTGCGCAGGGTCCCGGGCTCCGGGATCGGTGCCGACCAGCCGGTGACCCTCGAAGAGCGGGCCTCCATGGCGAGCCAGCACCTCGTCGGCGAAGGCGAGCAGGAGCGACACGTCACCCGCCGCCGCCGTGACGAGCGCCTGCTCGTGGCGAGCAGCCCAGCCGGTGTTCCTGTGGTCCCCGGTGCCGCCGCCTCCTGCGGCGTCCTCGGTGCGGTCGAGGTCGGCCAGCTCGCGGGCGACCCACTTGCCCCGACCCCACCAGTGGCCCGAGCCGTGCAGCAGCAGCCGCGCACTCTCGTCGGCGAGGAGAGTCGCGCTGACCAGGCGCTCGTGGCCGTCGTGCGCGTGGGTGACGTCGTCGAGGAGGTCGGTGACGGCATACCGCAGGGTCGCGAGGTCGTCCCCGGAGAGCCGGGACGGGCCCTCGGCCAGGAGGGCGCGGGCCGTGGTCTGCCACTGGGCGCCGCTGCCGTCGGTGTCGCGCAGCAGCACGGAGCGCCCGACGAGGCGCGGCATCGTCGGACGGCCCGCGCGCACGTCCTGCCGCAGGTAGTGCCCGAGCGAGGTGTCGGTGTGCACGAAGAGCTCGACGGGCCAGCCCCGGAACCGTCGCGAGTCGCGGTAGGGCGCCGGCGGCCCGCCGAGGAGCACCGTGACGTCGAGGTCCGAGCCGGGCGTCGCCGACCCGAGCACGACGCTGCCGCCGAGCCAGGCAGCCCGGGCATCGGGGAACCACAGCTCGACGAGCGCCCTGGCGTCGTCGACGGCCGCCGTGGGCTCAGGCACGGCGGACCTCGAGGATGCGGAAGGCCTTCGCCGACGACAGGCGCGTGCAGACCAGGCCCCAGTCCTGCGCGTTGAGCCACTTCTGCAGGGAGTCGGAGCCGAGGTGCTTCTGCACGACGAGGTACGCGACACCATCGTCCGAGAGGCGGGGCAGCCATCGCTCGAGCAGGGCGTGCAGGGCGGCCTTGCCGACGTGGATGGGCGGGTTCGACCAGATCGTGGCGAAGCGCAGGTCGTCCGGCACCTCGTCGGGCTCGCAGAAGGTGATCGAGTCGGCGCCGGCCGCCGCCGCGTTCGCGCGGGCCAGGTCGAGCGCACGGCGGTTGACGTCGACGCCCCAGACACGCGCACCGGGGGAGCGCAGCGCCAGGGAGATGGAGATGGGCCCCCAGCCGCAGCCGATGTCGAGCAGGTCTCCGGTGGGGCTCGGGTCCGGCACCCCTGCGAGCAGGACCGTCGTTCCCGGGTCGAGGCGGTCGGGGCTGTAGACGCCGCGCGCCGTCGTCAGCGTGAGACGGCGGCCCTCGAGGGTCACCTCGATGCTGCGCCGCTCCTCCGGCGTAGCCGGCTCGGCGCTGAAGTAGTGGTCGGTCGGGTCGCTCATCACGGCCACCGTATCGGCGTGGGTGCGCTCGCGCCCCACCTGCTCCGGTGGGCGGCTGTCAGCTCCGTCGCCGGGCGGCGAGCGCCGCCCACGACCTCGTCCAGCGGCTCGGCGCCATCAGGACCCCCACGACGAGGGCGCCCCACCAGAGCGCCTCGGCGCGCCAGCTCACCGCGCCGCCGATGTCCACGCCGAGGAGCACGAGGGCGACGACTCCCGACACCGCGAGGGTCACGTCGAGGCGTCCGGCCCGGCGGCGCAACAGCGACCGGAGGGAGGCCGCCCCGAAGGACAGCCCCATGACTCCGCCCCACAGCCCGACCATGACCGTGGTGGATCCGTAGGACAGCGTGTCGACCCGCTTCGCCCCGACCATGAACGCGACCGGGTCCTTCCCCCAGTAGAGCGCTGTCGTGGGCTCGCCGCCGAGCAGACGCGCAAGGTCCGGCGGCCACCGGGAGGTGTCGTAGGGGTTGTCATCGGCGAAACGCACGTACGCGTCCGGGCGACCAGCATCGGGGGTGAAGCGCCACTCGCCGCGGCTGAACCGTCCGGTCACGCGGCCGGGCACCGGCACGAAGCACGCGTCCGTGCGGGCCGCCCCCACCTGCTCCGTCGTGCACGTGCGCGCGCCGAGCATCGCGTCGCCGCGCTGCCACGCGTACGGCGTGTACGCCAGGCCGGCGACGCCGATGACGAGCAGGGCGACGCAGCCGCACCACGTGAGAAGGTCTCGGCCCGAGCGCCCCGGCCTCCCGGGAGCGCCGGCCGACGCGGTGCGGCGCGCCCAGTGGTCGACCACCGGGCCGGAGTCGTGCGGGTGGTTCGTCGGGCCGGCCATCGCCGCCACCGTACCCGGCGCGGGAGGCGTTCTCGTGCGAGGTGCGGGCACAAACGAGTGGCCCGTGGCGTTGGACCTTTGGGACCATAGGGAGAACATGACGAGCAACCACAGCAACCACACCAGCGACTCCGCTCGCGGCACCGACCGCGAGCGCCACCTGTTCGGCACCCGCGCCACCGCGCTGGCTGCTGACGACCTCGAGACCGACGGGGCCCAGTTCCCCCTCTACGACGGTGACCAGCTCGAGCGCGAGGAGCGTGCGGCGCTCCGGCGGGTCCAGGGCCTTTCGACCGAGCTCGAGGACATCACCGAGGTCGAGTACCGCCAGCTGCGCCTCGAGCGTGTCGTGCTGGCCGGTGTCTGGACCGAGGGCAGCGCCGAGGACGCCGAGAACTCGATACGCGAGCTCGCGGCGCTCGCCGAGACCGCGGGTTCGACCGTGCTCGAGGGTGTCATCCAGCGGCGCCAGCGCCCCGACCCCGCCACGTGGCTCGGCAAGGGCAAGGCCGTCGAGCTGCGCGACATCGTCGTCGCCGAGGGTGCCGACACCGTGATCTGCGACGGTGAGCTGGCGCCCAGCCAGCGACGCGCGCTCGAGGACGTCGTCAAGGTCAAGGTCATCGACCGCACTGCGCTGATCCTCGACATCTTCGCCCAGCACGCCAAGAGCCGCGAGGGCCGCGCCCAGGTGGAGCTGGCCCAGCTGCAGTACCTGCTGCCGCGCCTGCGTGGCTGGGGTGAGTCGATGTCCCGGCAGGCCGGTGGCCGCGTCGCCGGCGGTGAGGGCATCGGTTCCCGTGGCCCCGGTGAGACGAAGATCGAGCTCGACCGGCGCCGCATCAACACCAAGATCGCCAAGCTCCGCCGTGACATCAAGGGCATGAAGACCAGCCGCGACACGAGGCGCCAGTCACGCCGCGTCGGTGGCGTCCCGTCGGTCGCGATCGCCGGCTACACCAACGCCGGCAAGAGCTCGCTGCTCAACCGGCTCACCGGTGCCGGCGTGCTCGTCGAGAACCAGCTGTTCGCGACCCTCGACCCGACGGTGCGCCGCACCGAGACCGAGGACGGCCGCGTCTACACGCTGGCCGACACCGTCGGCTTCGTGCGCAGCCTGCCGCACCAGCTCGTCGAGGCGTTCAGGTCGACGCTCGAGGAGGTCGGCGACTCCGACCTGCTCCTGCACGTCGTCGACGGCTCGCACCCCGACCCGGAGGGGCAGATCACGGCCGTCCGGGGCGTGCTCGCCGAGGTCGGTGGCGACCAGATCAAGGAGATCATCGTCGTCAACAAGGCCGACATCGCCGACCCTGAGGTGCTCGACCGACTGCGCCGCCACGAGAAGCACTGCGTGACCGTGTCGGCGCGCACCGGCGAGGGTCTGGCCGAGCTGCGGGCGCTCATCGCCGACGAGCTGCCCAAGCCCGACATCGAGGTCGAGGTGCTCGTGCCCTACGACCGCGGCGACCTCGTCTCGCGCCTGCACGACGAGGCCGAGATCCTCGAGAGCGAGCACGTCGCCGACGGCACCCGGGTGCGCGCGAAGGTCACGCCGGAGATCGAGGCCGACCTCACGGCATACGTCGTCGTCGCGAGCTGAGCGGCCCGCCGACGCACCACGGCCCTTCTCGACACGACGCCCGGCGGGTCACCCGCCGGGCGTCGGTGCTGTCGGAAAGGATGGGTTCATGGCTCTCGAGATCCCCTGCCCCTACTGCGGCACGCAGATGTACGCCGAGCAGGCGCACAACCGCTGTCCCGCGTGCCTCTACATCGAGCCGTGCTGCGACGGCGCCCCCCTGGCCGTCTGTGAGACGCGGGCGCCCGAGCGCCGGTCGCAGTGACCGCGACGGGGGACCCGCCGGGAGCGTGGGTCACGACCGAGCGGGTCGTCCTGCGGCGGCCGCAGGCCGACGACCTCGACGACTACGTGCGGCTGCACACCGACCCCCGCACCTACGCGCACGCCCCGGCGACCATGCCGAGCTCCGAGCGGTGCCGCGACCGTCTCGCGGCCGACCTGGCCGACTGGGAGACCTCCGAGCTCGGGTATGCGGCTGTCGTCGACCACGCGACCGGCGAGGTGATCGGGTGGGCGGGCCTGCGCCACAAGGACTCCGACGGCGGCGCCCTCAACCTCTACTACCGGCTCGCGCACGACCGGCTGGGTTCGGGCCTCGGGAGGGAGATCTCCCGCGCTCTCGTCGCGTGGGGTGTCGAGCACCGTCCTGACACCGTCGTGACCGCGATGGTCGACACCGCCAACACGGCCTCGCTGCGCACGGCCACGCGCGCGGGGCTCGTGCAGGTGGGCACTCGTTCGTCCAGGGACGACGTCGACGGAGAGCCGATGGCATACCTCGAGGCCCCCAGGGTGCGGGTGCTGCCGGCAGCGGCGGTCGACGACGTCCGCGGCGACGTCGTGGACCTGTGGGTGCGCGTCAACGACGCCGGCGGCTCCGTCGGGTTCCTGCCGGGCGCCCCGGCCACCGAGGTCGCCGCCGCGCTCGACCGGCACCTCGACGAGGTGAGGGCCGGGCGCTCGCTGCTCTGCGTGCTCGTCGACCCCGGGTCCGGGAGCCTGCGCGGGCTCGGGTTCTGGGAGCACTCGCGCGGCTTCCCGTACGCCCACGTGGCCGGCCTGAAGCGGCTCATGGTCGACCCGTCGGCGCAGGGCAGGAACCTCGGCCGCATCCTGCTCGGCGGCATGGTCGGCGTCGCGCGCCGCGAGCTGCCGTGGGTCGAGCTGCTCCGGCTCGACTACCGCGACGGGCTCGGCCTCGGCGCCTTCTACGCGAAGGCCGGCTGGGCCGAGGTCGGGCGCGTCCCGAGGGGCCTGCGGCTGAGCGCCACCGACTACCGCGACGACGTCGCCATGGCCCGTCGCGTCGACGGGGGCCCGCTCCGCTGAGCGGCGTGGCGACCGCCGGCCCGTCGTCAGGACAGCGCGTCGTCAGGACAGCGAGTCGTCAGCACAGCGCGTCGTCAGGACAGCCCTTTCGTCGAACCGTCCTCGCGGATGTCGATCCGCTCGGCGTTCGGCGACTTCGGCAGACCGGGCATGGTCCGCATGTCGCCGCAGATCGCGTAGACGTAGCCGGCGCCCACGGCGGCCCGCACCTCGCGCACGGGCAGCCGCCAGCCCGTCGGCGCCCCCTTGAGCGTCGGGTCCGACGAGATGGACAGGTGCGTCTTGGCGATGACGACCGGGAGGTTGCCGAAGCCGAGCCGCTCGTACTCCTTGAGGGCCTTGGCGGCCGCGGGGCTGACATCGATGCCGTCGGCGCCGTAGATCTCGGTGGCGATCGCCTCGATCTTCTCGGCGAGCGGGAGCTCGAGCGGGTAGAGGAACCGGAAGTCCGAGGGCTCGTGGGCTGCGTCGACGACGGCCCGCGCCAGCTCACGCCCGCCGGCCCCGCCGTCGGCGACGTGGGTGGTCACCGCGCAGCGGACACCCAGCTCGTCGCACAGTGCGCGCACCACGTCGTGCTCCGAGTCGTGGTCGGTCGGGAAGGCGTTGATGGCGACGACGGGCCGGATGCCGAAGCGCTGGATGATCTCGATGTGCTTGCGCAGGTTCGGCAGGCCCGCCGTGACCTCCTGCGGGTCCTCGTCGAGCAGGCCCTCGGGCAACGGCCGGCCCGGCTTGATCGTCCAGTGGCCGGAGTGGGCCTTGAGCGCGCGCACCGTGGCCACCAGGACCGCCGCGTCGGGCACGAGGCCGCTGACCCGGCACTTGACGTCGAAGAAGCGCTCGGCGCCCATGTCGGCCCCGAAGCCGGCCTCGGTGATGACGTAGTCGCTGCCGCGCACCCCGACGAGGTCGGCGATGACGGACGACGTGCCGGTGGCGATGTTGCCGAACGGACCGCAGTGCACGATCGCCGGTCCGCCTTCGAGCGTCTGGAGCAGGTTCGGCTTGAGGGCGTCGCGGAGGATCACCGCCGTGGCTCCCGCCGCGCCGAGGTCGTCGGCGGTGACGCTCTTGCCCTCCACCGTGTAGGCGACCACGATGCGTCCGAGCCGCAGCCGCAGGTCCTCGAGCGAGGTGGCCAGCGTCAGCAGCACCATGACCTCGCTGGCGGCGGTGATGTCGAAGCCGGTCTGGCGCACGAGCCCGTCGTCGCGCGAGCCGATGCCCACGATGACGGTGCGCAGCGCGCGGTCGTTGACGTCGAGCACGCGTCGCCAGGTGATGTTGCGCACGTCGATGCCGAGCTTGTTGCCCTGGTGCAGGTGGTTGTCGACCATCGCCGCCAGCAGGTTGTGCGCGGCCGTCACCGCGTGGAAGTCGCCCGTGAGGTGCAGGTTGAGGCGTTCCATCGGGACGACCTGGCTGTAGCCGCCCCCGGCGGCGCCGCCCTTGATGCCGAAGGTGGGGCCCATCGAGGGCTGGCGCAGGCACACCACGGCCCGGCTGCCCGTGCTCGCCAGCGCCTGCGCCAGCCCGACCGACGTCGTGGTCTTGCCCTCCCCGAGCGGCGTCGGGGTGATGGCCGTGACCACGACGTACTTCGCGCGGTTCTGCTCGCCCGGCCGGTGCTGCGCGGGCGACGTGTCCTGCCGGGCCGATCGGTCGAGGACGCCGAGGTCGATCTTGGCGACGTCGCGGCCCCAGGGCTCCAGGTGTTCCTCGCTCACACCGAGGTCGGCGGCCACCTCGACGAGCGGCCGCAGGGTCGCCGCGGCGGCGATGTCGAGGTCAGTGGGCATCTTTGCGCTCATACCTCGATGGAACTCCCGGGCGGCCGCTCGTGGGGCGCAATCGGGGGATGCGCGGCCGTGATGTCGGTCCCACCGCCGGTGCGCGCCAGTGAGGAGCCGAGTGCCGGCTCCCGACCGCGGGGGGTGGTCGGGAACCGGCACCGTTCTCCGGCACTTCACGGGGGGAGTGAGCCAGGGGGGAGGGCTCGAGCAGTGCCGGGGAGGTCCGAGCTCCGAGGGGCCGAGCTCGCACGTCGAGCGTCAGGGACGGGGAGGCCTGCACGACCTGTGGGGGAGCGGTTCGGGAGCAACGCGGGAGTGACCTGGTTCGCGTCGAGCCGGCTGCATGACTCGGCGGAGGGCGTCTGTCGGTGACGTGGCCATCGCGTGTCTCCCTCGAGGTCGAGCGGAGCATCAGGATCACTGACACCTTCAGGGTAGGCCCGTGGGGGCGCTCCCAGTCACTGTCTCTTGGTACTAGTACCGGCCCGCCCCGGCCCCTCCGGACGGGCCCGAGACGGACCGGGTCGACCCCCGCGCACGACTCACGCGGGACACCGCGCACGAGGGCCCGGCTCGGCGGCATACGCTTTCCCGATGGCCCAGCGACCCGCGCTCGACGAACTCCTCCACGCCGCGGTGTCGGGGGTCGGCGGCGCGGAGCGTCCCGGTCAGGTCGAGATGGCGCAGGCCGTGTGGAAGGCCGTCGAGAGCGGAGAGCACCTGCTCGTGCAGGCCGGCACCGGCACCGGCAAGTCCCTGGCCTACCTCGTGCCGGCGGTGGCGCACGCTTTCGAGGCCGGCAAGCCGGCCGTGGTTGCGACCGCCACGCTCGCCCTGCAGGGGCAGATCGTCGACCGCGACATGCCGCGGGTCGCCGACGCAATCGCACCCGTGCTCGGCCGGCGTCCCACCTACGCCCTGGTCAAGGGACGGCGCAACTACGTGTGCCTCAACAAGCTCGAGGGCGGTTTTCCCGACGAGGAGGACGGCCTGCTCTCGGTCGGGCAGGTCGACGCCGGCGTCGGCCGTCTCGGCCAGGAGGTGGTGCGGCTACGCGAGTGGGCCTCGACCACCGACTCCGGCGACCGTGACGAGCTCGTGCCCGGCGTCTCGGAGCGGGCCTGGCGCCAGGTGTCCGTGTCGGCCCACGAGTGCATGGGCGGCAAGTGCCCGCTCGTCGCCGAGTGCTTCGTCGAGCGTGCCCGGGCCGCCGCGCAGGACGTCGACGTCGTCGTGACCAACCACTCCTTCATGGCGATCGACTCGTTCGAGGGTCGCCAGATGCTGCCCGAGCACGACGTGCTCGTCGTCGACGAGGCCCACGAGCTCGTCGACCGGGTGACCGCCACCATCACCGACGAGCTCACCGGCACCATGGTCATGACCGCGGCGAAGAAGGCCGGGCGCATGTCCGACAACACGGCGGCTCTCGACGAGGCGGGCGAGCTGCTCGCGCAGGCGCTCGAGCCCCTCGAGGAGGGACGCATGCTCGGCGTCCCCGACTCCGTGGGTCTGGCGCTCGCGCGGGTGCGCGACACGGCCCGCGTGGTGCAGAGCGACCTCAAGCCGCCGCCCGGGCAGGAGTCCGACGGTGCGCGCCAGGTCGCGCGCGCCGCCGTCGACGAGGTGCACGAGAACGCCGAGCGCATCCTGGAGGAGCGCGAGCTCGACGTCGTGTGGCTGAACCGCGACCAGCGCCGCGGGCCGGTGCTGCGGGTGGCCCCGATGAGCGTCGCGATGCTGGTGCGCGACAAGGTGTTCGACGCGCGCACCGTCGTGCTCACGTCGGCGACCCTCGAGCTCGGTGGCACCTTCGACGCGGTCGCCGGCACGATCGGCCTTCGGGGTGAGGGGGCGCCGAAGTGGCAGGGGCTCGACGTCGGCAGCCCGTTCGACTACCCCAAGCAGGCCATCGCCTACGTCGCGGCCCACCTGCCGCCGCCGGGCCGCGACGGCGCCGGCGACGACACCCTCGACGAGATCGAGCAGCTGGTCCGCGCGGCCGGTGGGCGCACCCTCGGGCTGTTCTCGTCGATGCGTGCCGCCCAGACCGCGGCCGAGGTCATGCGGGCGCGTTTCGGTGACGACATCCCCGTCCTGTGCCAGGGCGAGGACCAGATCACGACGCTGGTGCGCCAGTTCGCCCGCGACCCGCGCACGTGCCTCTTCGGCACGCTGACGCTCTGGCAGGGCGTCGACGTGCCGGGCTCGTCGTGCCAGCTCGTCATCATCGACCGCATCCCGTTCCCGCGCCCCGACGACCCACTCGCGTCGGCACGCTCGCAGGCCATCGCCCGCATGGGCGGCAACGGCTTCATGGCCGTGTCGGCGACCCACGCCGCGCTGCGTCTCGCCCAGGGCGCCGGGCGGCTCGTGCGCCGCGCCGACGACCGCGGCGTCGTCGCGTTCCTCGACTCGCGGATGATGACGGCGAGGTATGCCGGCTTCCTCCAGCGCTCGCTGCCGCCCTTCTACCCGACCACCGACAAGAAGATGGTGCTGGCCGCGCTCGAGCGGCTCGACGCGATGGCCCCCCCTCCGGTCCCGGTGGCGGAGCCGGCGCTGCGGTCGCTCACGGGTGCTCGCGCCGACGCCGACGGCACGGAGCACCCGAGACCGGTGGCCGGTCCGCCGCCGGTCGCCCCGTCGACGCGCAACGCCGTGACGTCGGGCCACGCATGGACCGACGAGCAGGACGAGGAGCTGCGCGACGCCGCGGAGTCGGGCATGCAGCTCGACGAGCTCGTCGACCACTTCGAGCTGCCCGAGGAGACCATCCGGGCGAGGGTCGAGCAGCTCGGCCTGACCCTCGCCTCGGGCGCCCTTTTCGACTGAGGCCTGCTACTGGCTCTTGGTGGACGATCCCGGGACGGCCGGGAGCTGGAGCAGGTTCTGCGTGCCCTGCGGGACGACGATGAGCGAGTCGCCGTGCTCCTTGAGCATGTCGATGTACTTGCTCATGAGGACCTGCTCGTTGAGGCGGTTCTGGCACTTGTCCGAGGTGACCGGCACGACCTTGACGGCCGTGACCTCCTTGCCGTTGATGACCTCCTTGACCTGGGTCGAGGTGGCACCGCAGCGGATGATCTGGTCGGCGTCGGAGGTCGCCTGCGCCTCGGTCTTCGTGATCTCGGCCTTGGCGAGCGCGGTCTGCAGGTCGGCCTTGGCCGCCTCGGCGTTGGCGAGCGAGCTCTGGACCTTGTCGTAGTTGGCCTGCACGTTCTGGTCGAGGGTGATCGCGCGCGGGTCGACCTGCTCGACGGTCACGCCGACCTCGCCGAGGCGCTTCTCGAGACCCTCGGTGATGCGCTGGGCGAGCTGTCCACGGGACTGGCGCACCGCGGCGGCGGCGAACGTCGTCGGGGCGTCGCGCGTGACCGACGAGACGCCCGGAAGCACCGCACGGGCGATGAAGGTCTCCTGGTCGGGGTACTGCCGGATGATCTCGGGCAGCTTGCCCGGGTTGAGGGAGTAGCGGATCGTGACGTCGTAGGCGACGGTCGCGTTGTCGCTCGTCACGGTCGAGACCCGGCCGCCGTCCTCGTCGAGCGAGATGGTCTGGTTGCGGATGTCGAACCTGATGAGGTCCTGCCACGGGGCCTTGAGGTGGATGCCGGTGGCGCTGATGGCCTCGTCGCCTACCGTTCCGAACGTCTTGGTCACGGCGGCCTCGCCGGCGTCGAGCCGGTAGTACGAGGCGCTCGCCACGAGGAAGAGTGCGATCCCGAAGGGGATCACGGCGTAGCGGCTCAGCTTCTTCGGATGGTCCTTGAGGCGGAGCAGGACGAGACCGACGGCGGCGAGCACGAGGGCGAGGACGAGGGCGAACATGACCTTCACTTCCACGGGGACGGGCGGCCCGGCTGTCGGGACCGCATGGCACAGTTGACGCCATGACCGACCCGGCCGTTCCGCCCTTCGTGCTCGTGACCGGACCGGAGGGAGTTCTCGTCGAGCGCGCCGTCGCATCGGTGCTGCACGCGGCCCGCGAGGCCGACGCCGAGGTCATCCGCATCGACCCCGCAACCTACGAGTCCGGGGCGCTGCAGATGCACGCCAGCCCGTCCCTCTTCGGCGGCGCCAAGACCATCGTCGTGCGTGACCTGCACGAGTCACCCGACGAGCTGCAGCTCGACCTGCTCTCGCTCCTCGCAGCGCCCGACCCCGACGTGGGGCTCGTCGTCGCCCACGGCGGCGGCATGAAGGGCAAGAAGGTCCTCGACACGATGAAGAAGGCGGGGGCGCGCGTCATCGACTGCCCCGCCGTCAAGACCGACCGCGACAAGACCGACTTCGTCCTGAAGGAGTTCGCGGCAGCCCGGCGCAAGATCACGAGCGAGGGGGTGCGCGCGCTCATCGAGGCGGTCGGCAAGGACGTCCGCGAGCTCGCGGCCGCCTGCTCCCAGCTCGTCTCCGACACCGAGGGCACCGTCGACGACGCCGTCGTCGACACCTACCACGGAGGCAAGGTCGAGGCCACGGGCTTCCGGGTCGCCGACGCCACGATCGCCGGGCACTCCGGCGAGGCGCTGCGCCTGCTGCGGCACGCCATCGCCACCGGCGTCGACCCCGTGCCGATCGTCGCCGTGATCGCCTCGCAGCTGCGCCAGCTGATCAAGGTCGGCGCAGCCGGTCGGGGCAGCTCGGGCCAGCTCGCCAAGAGCCTGGGCATGGCGCCCTGGCAGGTCGACAAGGCCCGACGCGCCGTGGGTCACTGGAGCGCCGACGGCCTGGCGGTCGCCGTCCAGGCCGTGGCGGCGGCCGACTTCGAGGTCAAGGGCGGTGGCCGCGACCCCGTGTATGCCGTCGAGCGGGCCATCCTCACGATCGCGCGGGCCCGTGCCGCCCGCTGAGCGGGGTCCGCGGCCCCGGACCCGACGGCAGGCGGCCGGTTTGGTCGCGCACGGCCGCCGCTGGTAACTTTGGGCGTCGCGTGCGCGCTCAGGTCGTGCGCGCACGTCTGCAGCACCCAGAGCTGCTCACGCAGGGTGTCCCCACGCCCGGTCCCGAGCAGCTTTGCCGCCCTCTAACGGCAACCATCCGACCGAACGAAAGAACACACGTGGCAAACATCAAGTCGCAGCTCAAGCGCATCAAGACGAACCGCACGCGCACCGAGCGCAACAAGGCCGTCAAGAGCGAGCTCCGCACCTGGGTCCGCAAGGTCCGCGAGGCTACTGCCTCCGGCGACAAGGACGCCGCTGCCGAGGCCCTCAAGACCGCCTCGAAGAAGCTCGACAAGGCTGTCTCCAAGGGTGTCATCCACCAGAACCAGGCCGCCAACAAGAAGTCGGCGCTGGCGAAGAAGGTCGCGTCGCTCTGACACGGCCGCCCACAGCGTGATCGGGCCCGTCACCTCACGGTGACGGGCCCGATCTGCGTCTCGGGGACGGAGGGCGGGCTCGACCGCGTCCGGCGCTCAGCCCCGGTGGTGCGCTCGGACGGCGGAGACGACCTCGTCGTAGCGGTCGCGGGGGAGCACCGCACCCTCGCGGCGGACGCCGTCGGGGTCGACCCGCACGAGCCGGTTGACACGCACCTCGCTGGGCCGGCCCTGCCGGTCCCATGCACCGGAGCCGATGTCGACCCACTCGCGGCCCGAGCGCCGCTCCTGCTGCTCGTCGCGGTCGTGGTCCTTGCTCGTCAGAGGTAGGCCCACGAGCCACTCGCCGTCGCGGCCGACGATGAGGACGGGCCGGTCCTTGCCCTGGGAGTGGTCCTCCTCGTAGGGCACCCACGTCCACACGATCTCGCCGGGGTCGGGGCGACCGTCGGGCTTCGGCGCGTAGGCCGCGTCGGGCAGCCGTGTGGCGTCACCCGGGTAGCCGGCCTCCGACGGCCGACCTGCGCGGACCCTCGCGTCCTGGCGTCTGGCAGGGGCTGTCGACGTGCCGCGCACGAGGCCGCGCAGCCGGCCGAGGAGGCGCTCGAAGGTCGTGGGCATGGGAATCACCGTAGCCGCGACGCCGTTACCGTTGGGGCCGACACCGGGTCGACGGCGATCCGAGACACCAACCGCCAGGCGCCGTCGCGCGCCGCTGGACGCCGACCTGCCGAGACCCCGGAGACCATCTGTGAGCCCCGTCGCCCGCCGCACCACCCTTGCCATCCTCGCCCTCGCGGTCGGGGGCTTTGCGATCGGGACCACCGAGTTCGTGACGATGGGCCTGCTGCCGCAGATCGCCGACGGCACCGGCGTCGACATCGCGACGTCGGGGCACTACGTCTCGGCGTACGCGCTCGGCGTGGTAGTCGGGGCTCCGCTCATCGCCGTCGTCTTCGCTAAGGTGCCGCGCAAGGGCCTGCTCATGGGCCTCATGGCGTTCTTCGCCGTCGCGCACCTGGCGATCGCGGCGGCCGACACGTACCCCACCGTGATGGCCGCGCGCTTCCTCGCCGGTGTGCCGCACGGCGCGTTCTTCGGCATCGGCTCCGTCGTCGCAGCCTCGCTCGTGTCGCACCAGCGGCGCACCGCCGCCGTCGCCGCGATCCTCGGGGGTCTCGGCGTCGCGAACGTCGTGGGCGTGCCGGTGGCCACCCTTCTCGGGCAGCGCTTCTCGTGGCACCTGCCCTACCTGCTCGTGGGCCTCGTCGCCGCGGTCACGGTGGGCGCGATCGCGATCTGGCTGCCCCACCAGCCGCCGAGCGGCGAGGAGTCGATGCGCACCGAGATGCGGGCCCTGCGCCGGCTCCAGGTCTGGCTGGCCCTGCTGGTCGGTGTCGTCGGCTTCGGCGGCATGTTCGCGATGTACTCCTTCATCACGCCGACGATGACCGAGCTCGCCGGCCTGGAGGAGAGCCACATCCCGTGGGTGCTCGCGGCCTACGGCGTCGGCATGGTCGTCGGCATGGTGCTGAGCGGTCGCGTGGCGAACCGCGTCGGCGTGCTCAACGGCATCATCGGGGCGCTCGGGCTCATCGCGCTCCTGCTGGGTGTCTTCGGGTTCGCGGCTCGCACGCTCTGGCTCGCGGTCGCCCTCGTCTTCGTGCTGGGGTTGCTGCCCTCGATCGTCGTGCCCCTGCTGCAGACGCGCCTCATGGACGTGGCGCACGAGGGCCAGTCGCTCGCGGCGGCACTCAACCACTCGACGCTCAACACGGCCAACGCGCTCGGCGCCTGGCTGGGATCTCTCGTGCTGGCCGCCGGCTGGGGCTACGGCGCGCCGAGCCTCGTCGGGGCCGGTCTCGCGGTGCTCGGCGTCGGGGTGGCCGTCGCCTCGGCACTGGTGGAGCGGCGCGGCAGCGCCGCGGCCGCCCCGGTGGCACCCGCTCAGCGGGCAGCCGTCACTCCAGCCACTCGGTGACGAAGCGCTCGTTCGCGTGGATGTGCACTGCCTCGTAGCCCCCCGAGCCGGTGCGGAAGCGGTGCGGGGTGTCGGCAGGGACGACGAGCACCTGCCCGGCCCTGCCGACGATCTCGCGCGCGTCCTCGCCGGCGCCGACGGTGAAGGTGGCCGAGCCGCGTCTGATGATGAAGGTCTCGGCATACGGGTGCTGGTGCAGACGCGGGCCGACGCCCGCCTGCGTCGTGGACTCGAGGATGATGCTGATGCCGGCGCCGCCGGGCAGCTCCTCGTAGTTCTCGGTCCAGTCCTCGCCGTCCTCGCGCCCGTCGGCGCGGCTGATCAGGGTCTCCACCGGTCGTCCTCTCTCGTGGGGTCGGTCGGGAGCGGGTCGCCCGCCCCGTCCTCACGTCGAACCGACGCGTCGTGGTTCGACACGGCATGACCGAGGGGCGGTGCTGAGCCGTCCACGGGAGACGTGTGGTCGACGACCGGTGAGCCGACGGCCCCCGCGTAGGCGTAGCCGCCGGTCACCGCCTGCCGCTCGGGAGCGGGGAGGGCCGTGGGCGTGAAGCCGACCATCGCGGGCAGCGCGTACGTGCCGGGAGTGGCCGGCTCGCCCCACAGCCACGGCTCTCGGGGGCGCCAGAGCAGGCGGCCCGGACGGCGCCGGTCACGCAGGGCGTGCATGCGCCAGAGCAGCACCGGGTGGCTGGCGGCGGCGTTGGTGACCCACACGAAGAAGCCGGGCTCGGTGACGGCCCGGTCGGCCATCGCGTCGACGTCGACGGACCGGCCGAGGTACTTGCCGCCGGCGAGCGTCGCCATGGCCGAGCGCGCGCCGTGCGGCACGAGCGCGTGGCCGTAGTTGTCGGCGGTGTACTCCTGGGCCCGGCTCAGGGTCGAACCGACGAGCGGGATCCACTGCGACGCGAAGGTGCCGAGGATGCGCCAGTAGCTCGTGTGACCGGCGGCGATGTGGCCCACCTCGTGCGCGATGACGAACCGCAGGGCGTCGGGCTCGCGCGCCGCGCCCCCGACCTCCAGCAGGTCGCTGTTGACCATGACGAAGTGACGGAAGCCGTGGCCCGAGGCGGCCGCGTTGATGACCCCGTTGCCGAGCACGACGTACGCGTCGGGCACGTACGAGAGGCCCGCGCGGGCCGCCGCGTCGAGCAGCATCGCGTACGCCTCGGGGAACTGCTCGGGCGTCAGCCGGATGCCGTTCAGGCGCTGCATGGCCCACAGCTGGCCGCGGGCGAACCATACGAGCAGCGGCGCGAAGATCAGGGCGAGGGCGTAGACGTCGGGCGTGCGGTCCTCGTCGAAGGCGAGGAGCACCTCGCCGAAGGCCGCGACGAGCAGCAGCAGCGACGTGATGATCGCGATGACCAGCGTGAGGATCTCGCGCGGGTGGCGCACGTGACGCCGCAGCGGCAGGTGCGATCCGGGCGCCACGGGCAGGGCCTGCATGGGTTGGGCACGCATGCGCGCCATTGTCCGTCACCACGACGCGAGGGGTGTGAGCGGTGCACCCGCAAAGCATGGGAGACTGTGCTGATCTCGGCGGCGCGTCGCCAAAGCGACGGCGCGCTCGGTCCCCACCCGACCGGCACCACCGATCCGCCTGACCTGTCCACTGACTCTGCGAGGTTCGTCCCACGTGTCGCCCATGGCCCGCTCCGCGTTGGCACCCAACGCAACGCCGCCGGACCTGATCCGCAACTTCTGCATCATCGCGCACATCGACCACGGCAAGTCGACGCTGGCCGACCGCATGCTGCAGCTCACCGGCGTCGTCGACTCGCGCGCCATGCGCGCGCAGTACCTCGACCGCATGGACATCGAGCGCGAGCGCGGCATCACCATCAAGAGCCAGGCGGTGCGCATGCCGTGGGAGCTCGAGGGCACCACGTACGCGCTCAACATGATCGACACCCCCGGGCACGTCGACTTCACCTACGAGGTGTCGCGTTCGCTGGCCGCCTGCGAGGGCGCGATCCTGCTCGTCGACGCCGCCCAGGGCATCGAGGCCCAGACCCTCGCGAACCTCTACCTCGCGATGGAGAACGACCTCACGATCATCCCGGTGCTCAACAAGATCGACCTGCCGGCCGCCCAGCCGGAGAAGTACGCCGAGGAGCTCGCCAAGCTCATCGGCGGCGAGCCCGAGGACTGCCTCAAGGTGTCGGGCAAGACCGGCGAGGGCGTCGAGCCGCTGCTCGACACGATCGTGCGCCAGCTCCCGGCCCCGACGGGCGACGCGAGTGCCCCGGCCCGCGCGATGATCTTCGACTCGGTCTACGACACCTACCGCGGCGTCGTCACCTACGTGCGCGTCGTCGACGGCAACCTCAACCCGCGCGAGCGCATCGTCATGATGTCGACGAAGGCCACCCACGAGCTCCTCGAGATCGGCGTCATCAGCCCCGAGCCGGTGCCCTCCAAGGGGCTCGGCGTCGGCGAGGTCGGTTACCTCATCACCGGCGTCAAGGACGTGCGCCAGTCGCGCGTCGGCGACACCGTCACGAACGCGAGCAAGCCGGCCAGCAAGGACCTCGGCGGCTACCGCGACCCCAAGCCGATGGTCTTCTCCGGCCTCTATCCCATCGACGGCTCGGACTACCCCGACCTGCGCGAGGCGCTCGACAAGCTCAAGCTCAACGACGCTGCGCTCGTCTACGAGCCCGAGACGTCTGCCGCGCTCGGCTTCGGCTTCCGGTGCGGCTTCCTCGGCCTGCTCCACCTCGAGATCGTGCGCGAGCGGCTCGAGCGTGAGTTCAACCTCGACCTCATCTCGACCCAGCCGAACGTCGTCTACGACGTGACGATGGACGACGGCAAACAGATCCACGTCACCAACCCGAGCGAGTTCCCCGAGGGCAAGGTCTCCGAGGTGAGCGAGCCGGTCGTGCGGGCCACGGTCCTCGCGCCGAGCGAGTTCGTCGGCGCCATCATGGAGCTCTGCCAGCAGAAGCGCGGCAACCTGCGCGGCATGGACTACCTCTCCGAGGACCGCGTCGAGATGCGCTACACGCTGCCGCTCGCCGAGATCGTCTTCGACTTCTTCGACCAGCTGAAGTCGCGCACGCGTGGCTACGCCTCGCTCGACTACGAGCCCGACGGCGACCAGGTCGCCGACCTCGTCAAGGTGCAGATCCTGCTCCAGGGTGAGTCGGTCGACGCGTTCAGCGCCATCGTCCACAAGGACAAGGCCTACGCGTACGGCGTCATGATGGCCGGCAAGCTCAAGGACCTCATCCCGCGCCAGCAGTTCGAGGTGCCGATCCAGGCCGCCATCGGCTCGCGCATCATCGCCCGAGAGAACATCCGCGCGATCCGCAAGGACGTGCTCGCCAAGTGCTACGGCGGCGACATCAGCCGCAAGCGCAAGCTGCTCGAGAAGCAGAAGGAGGGCAAGAAGCGGATGAAGATGGTCGGCCGGGTCGAGGTGCCGCAGGAGGCCTTCGTCGCTGCCCTCTCGAGCGACGGCGACGCGGGCAAGACGAAGAAGTAGCGCGCACAAGGGCGCTCACGGTCGTACCGTGGATACCACGGCCGGAGTGTGGGTGCGTCGTACGCGTGGCCGTCTGGGCGGCGATCCGACCGCCGCCCGGACGGCTGCGTGGCGCGAGAGCCTACCCGTCGGTAACCTTGCGCCATGGTCGACGCCTACGCGCTGTATCGCCGTCTCGAGCACGTGCCACTGGGCAAGCGGGTGTTTGCGCTCGCGTTCAGCGCGGCGGCGCCCTACTTCCGGTCCGTGCGGCCCCGGGTCGTCGAGGTCGAGCCCAACCGGGCCGTCGTCGTCGTGCCGAAGCGGCGCCGGGTGCAGAACCACATCGGCACCGTGCATGCGATCGCCGCGTGCAACGGGCTGGAGGCGGCCATGGGCCTGCTCGCCGAGGCGAGCATCGCCCCCACCCACCGCTGGATCCCGCGGGGGATGGACGTGCGCTACCTCGCGAAGTCGACCAGCGACCTGACCTGCACGGCCGTGACCGATCCCGCGGCGTGGGCGCCCGCCGAGGGTGCCGCGTCCGAGGTGCCGGTCACCGTGACGGCGACGCGTGCCGACGGGGTGGTCACGGTCGAGGGGACGATCCACCTCTACGTGAGCCCGCGCTCCTGAGGGTCGTCAGGTCGAGAGCAGCTTGCGCCGCATCCGCTCGGTGTCGGCCGCGGTCCAGCCGTGGGCGCTCAGCCAGCCGAGCGGACCGTCGTAGCGCTCGTCGAGCGTCGCGAGCAGCATCCGCATCGTCTCGGTGGTCGGTGACTGCTGCGCCACCGTCTTGTCCTTGAGGTTGTCGGCGTAGGCAGGCTTGGCCCGCAGGCGGTCCATGATCGCGGCGACCCGTTCCGCGGAGGCGGCGAAGTCGGCGACGACGAGCTCGTCGGGCACCCCGACCACCTTGAGCGCGAGACCCACGACGGTGCCGGTGCGGTCCTTTCCGGCGGCGCAGTGGACCACCGCGGCGCCACGGCTCGAGGCGATCGCGTGGAGGGCGGCCAGGACCGAGTCCGGGCGCTGGGCGAGGTAGCCGAGGTAGTGCTCCGACCAGAACTGCTCGTGGCTGCGCCGGTGCTCGGCCTCCGCCTCTGCGGCTGCGGCCGCTGCGGCGGCCTCGCGTCGCTCGTCGGTCTCCCACGGCAGGGCGCGCTCGGCGGCGGGGATGCCCGACTCGGCGGTGTCCTCGCGGTAGAGCGTGTGGTGGTGGTGCGTCACACCGTCGACGGCGAGCAGCGGACCCTCGCCCTCCTTCGCGACCTCGACGTGGGTGCGCAGGTCGACGATGTCGGAGACCTCGTAGGTCCGCACGAGCGCGTCGACCGCCTGCGGCGTCAGGTCCTGGAGGTTGTCCGAACGCAGCAACCGGTGCGGGCGCACCTCGTCGCCGCTGCTGGTCACCATCCCGCCGAGGTCTCGCATGTTGACGACGCCGTCGAGCTCGATCCAGTTGGGGCGGTACACCCTTGCACCCTAGGCGACGGTGCTGAGGGTCTGGCAGCCGCCACCGGGCATGACCTGACAGAGCCGGGTGGCGCAGGTGACGCAGGCCGTCGCAGCTCAGCTCAGCGCTGCGCGACGCGGACGGCGTGGACGCTGATGGACTGGAACGGCGGTCCGTCCGGGCGCGTGTCCTCGCCGGCCTTGCCCGCGACGTGCTGGACCACCTCCTGTCCGGCCGTGACGTGTCCGATCACCGAGTAGAGGACGCCCCCGGGTGGCACGGTGAAGGTTCGGTGCACGACGAAGAACTCACCGGCCGTCCCGGCCGTGTCGTCGCCGCGGGCCAGGCCCACGTCGCCGACGCGGTAGGTCCGGTCGGCGGGCACGTGCTCGAGCGGCAGGTCGTAGCCGGGGTCGGCAGTGCCGTGACCGGAGGGGTCGCCGCACTGGAGGAAGGCCGTGGGTGCCTGGCGCGACGTGAGCCGGTGGCAGACGCTGTCGGTCCAGTAGCCCGAGCGCGCGAGCGTGACGAACGAGGCGACGCTCCGCGGAGCAGCCCGTCCGTCGAGGGCAAGGTGGAGCTCCCCGCACGTCGTCACGACGGTGACGTCCCACGTCGCGTCCGCCGCGACCCCCGCGGGTGGGGCGCTCGAGAAGGTCGGGACGGCGGTGGGGGTCGGCGGGGGAGGCGCGCACGTGATCGCAGCGGCAGGGCTCGACGGGACGGTCGCGCCCGCACCGGCGCGGCTGCCGGCCGTCCGTGCATCGCGGCTCGAGCCGTCGCACGCCGCGAGGCCCAGGGCCGTCGCGAGGCCCACGACGAGCGGGATCACCGTCGAGCCGACCGCTCCGGTCCGCCCGGCGCGCAGGTGAGCAGCCACCATGAGCGCAGCGTACGTCTGCGGGGGTGACGAGCCACCCCGTTCCGGCTGGGACAATGGGCGTATGCCGCCCTCCGCCCTTCCCGACGGCGACCCCGCCCCCAGCACGGGAGAGCTCCCACCGTCGGCGCTCGCCGACGTGGCGAGCACCGACCTCGGCATCTACGTGCACGTCCCGTTCTGCACGGTCCGCTGCGGCTACTGCGACTTCAACACCTACACGCTGACCGAGCTCGGCGGTCCGGGCGCGAGCATCGGCGTCGACAGCTACGCGGACGCAGCCCTGCTCGAGCTCGACCTCGCGCGCGGCGTCCTGGGCCCCGCGGCGCCTCCGGTCTCGACCGTGTTCGTCGGTGGCGGCACCCCGACGATGCTGAGGTCACGCGACCTCGTGACGGTGCTCGACGGCATACGGCAGCGGTTCGGTCTGGCACCCGACGCAGAGGTCACGACCGAGGCGAACCCCGACTCGGTGACTCCCGAGTCGCTGCGCGAGCTCGCCGACGGCGGCTTCACGCGCGTCTCGGTCGGCATGCAGTCGGCCGTGCCGCACGTGCTGCACACGCTCGAGCGCACCCACGACCCCGAGAACGTGGCGCGCGCCGTCGCGGCGACGAAGGCCGCGGGCATGCAGGTGAGCGTCGACCTCATCTACGGCACGCCTGGGGAGTCGCTCGCCGACTGGCGGCGCAGCCTCGAGGCCGCCGTCGCCCTCGAGCCCGACCACGTGTCGGCGTACGCGCTCGTCGTCGAGGAGGGGACGAAGCTGGCTGCCCAGGTGCGGCGCGGGGTCGTCCCGGCACCCGAGGACGACGACGAGGCCGACAAGTACGAGCTGGCCGACGAGCTGCTCTCCGCGGCCGGCTACGGGTGGTACGAGGTGAGCAACTGGGCCCGCTCGCAGCGGGCCCGGTGCCGCCACAACGTCGCCTACTGGGCGGGCACGAACTGGTGGGGCGTCGGCCCGGGTGCGCACAGCCACGTCGGCGGGATGCGCTGGTGGAACGTCAAGCACCCGAGTGCGTATGCCGCCCGGCTCGGGGCGGGGGAGTCGCCGGCGCACGCGCGCGAGGGGCTCACCGACGAGCAGCGCTACGACGAGCGTGTGCTGCTCGGCACACGCCTCGCGGACGGCCTGCCGGTGGCGGATCTGCGAGGATCGGGGCGCACCGCCGTGGCGGGTCTGATCGCCGACGGCCTCGTCGACGGCCCGGCCGCCTTGCGGGACTCCCGGCTCGTCCTGACCCTCCGTGGACGTCTCCTCGCCGACACGGTGGTGCACCGGCTCCTCGCGTCCTGAGGGGCACGGCAGAAGCGGCCCGGAAGGCAGATGAGCGAGAGCATGTCGACGATGACGAGTGGCGCCGAGAGCACCGAGGCGACCGCGAACACCCCGGTTCCGGTCGTCGAGGGATCGTCCGGTGCACGTCCGGCCGAGCCCCGCGAGGCCGTGGCGACGGCGCGGCGGGCGTTCGAGACGGGGCGCACCAAGGCGCGGGCCTGGCGGGTGGCACAGCTCAAGGCCCTACGCGTGCTCCTCGTCGACCACGAGGCCGAGATCGCGGCAGCCCTGCACGCCGACCTCGGCAAGAGCGCCACCGAGGCGTGGGTGACCGAGACCGGCTTCCTCGTCCGCGAGATCGACCACACACTGCGCCACCTGCGGGCCTGGACGGCGCCCCGCCGGGTCCCGGTGCCGCTGTCGCTGGCGCCCGGGCGGGCGAGGGTGGTGCGCGAGCCGCTCGGCGTCGTGCTCGTCATCGCGCCCTGGAACTACCCCCTCCAGCTGTGCCTGGCCCCGCTCGTCGGGGCGCTGGCGGCCGGCAACGCCGTCGTGCTCAAGCCGAGCGAGCTGGCGCCCGCGACGTCGGCCCTGATCGCCCGTCTCGTGCCCGAGCACCTCGACCCGGAGGCGGTCCACGTCGTCGAGGGCGCGGTGCCCGAGACCACCGCGCTCCTCGCCGAGCGTTTCGACCACATCTTCTACACGGGCAACGGGACGGTCGGGCGGATCGTGCTCGAGGCGGCCGCGGCGCACCTCACGCCCGTGACGCTGGAGCTCGGCGGCAAGTCCCCGGCCTACGTCGCCGACGACGCCGACCTGCCCGTCACGGCCCGGCGCCTCGTCTGGGGCAAGTTCACCAACGCGGGGCAGACCTGCGTCGCGCCCGACTACGTCGTGGCCACTCCGGAGACCCTCGCGAAGCTGAAGCCGCTTCTCGTGGAAGCGATCCGCGAGGCCTTCGGCGACGACCCGGCGTCGTCGCCCGACTACGGCCGGATCGTCGACGGGAGGCACTTCGAGCGGCTCACCGGGCTGCTCGACGGCGGCCGGGTCGTGGCGGGGGGCCGGTCCGACGCGGCCACGCGCTACCTGGAGCCCACCCTCGTGGAGGTGGCCGACCCCGATGACCCCGAGGAGGCCGTCATGCGTGACGAGATCTTCGGGCCCGTGCTGCCGCTCGTCCCGGTCGCCGACCTCGACGCCGCCATCGCCCTCGTCAACGGCCGCGACAAGCCGCTCGCCCTCTACGTGTTCACCCCCTCCGCCGTCGTGCGCGAGCGCTTCGTGCGTGAGACCTCCTCGGGAGCCATCGGCTTCAACATCCCGCTGGCGCACCTCGCGGTGCCGGAGCTGCCGTTCGGGGGAGTGGGGGCCAGCGGGATGGGCGCCTACCACGGGGAGCGGTCCGTCGAGCTCTTCTCGCACGCCAAGGCCGTGCTGACGATGCCGACGCGCCCCGACACGACGGCGTGGATCCGCCCGCCGTTCACCCGGTTCAAGGAGCAGGTCATCGACCGGGTGGTGTCACCCGGGCGCCGTCGCCGCTGAGGGCCGAGGCGGCGCGACGGGCTTGCGAATGACATCGCTGTCATTAGCACAGTCGGTGACGGATGGGGCGCACATCCACCCGCGTGTCGCGAGGGATTTCTGCGAAACCAGTGATCGCGTGGCTCGAATGTCCTAGATTTCCCGGAGCAGCCTCGGCGAGCACGGGAGACCCACATGCGACTGGCGCGCCACTCCGACGAGCAGACCGGTCGCCCCGCGACGCCAGGCGGCCGCGTCCGGTCCAGGGCCGTGGCACTGCTCGTGACCGTTCTCTCGCTGCTCGCCGGCTCCGTGGGCCTCGCAGCCCCGGCCAGCTCGGCCGAGTGGATCGTCCTCTGCACCGGCTACGACCCGTGCCAGACCGCCGGCTACCCCCACGCGGGCTACAAGACCAACGCGACGACGAGCTGGTGGCGCCAGTCGACCGGGCACAACTGCACCAACTACGTCGCCTACCGCCTCGTCCAGAACGGCCTGCCGAACGTCAAGCCGTCGACGCTGTCGGGCAACGCCTACAACTGGGGCCCGGCCTTCGCCGACCGCACCAACGACGACCCCGCGGTCGGCTCCGTCGCCTGGTGGAACACCTCCTTCTCGGCAACCGGTCACGTCGCCTACGTCGAGCGCGTGTACTCCGCCGACGAGATCCTCGTCTCCGAGGACAACTGGGGCGGCGAGTTCAGGTGGCGCAAGGTCACTCGCACCGGTGGCAAGTGGCCCAACGGCTTCATCCACCTCAAGGACCAGGGCGTCACCGTCGTCGACCCCGACGTCTACCGGCCTGTCGCGCCCACCCGCGTGCTCGACACCCGGACCGGACTCGGCGCCCCGGCGGCCAAGGTCGCGGCCGGGACGTCGGTCGCGGTCCAGGTGAGCGGCCGGGCGGGCATCCCGGCGGGCGGGGTCGGCACGGCCGTGCTCAACGTCACGGTCACCGGGCCGGCGGCCGCCGGCTACCTCACGTCCTACCCCTCCGGTGCAGCGCGCCCCGGCTCACGCAGCGTGTCTTTCGGCGCCGCGGCCACCGTCAGCGAGCTCGTGCCTGCGCGGCTGGGCACCGACGGCAAGGTGCGCCTCTACGCCTCGGCCACGACGCACCTGCTGGCCGAGGTCGTGGGGTGGTACCCGACGACGGGTCACCTCGTGCCCGTGACCCCGACCCGCGTGCTCGACACGCGCAGCGGTCTGGGCGCCCCCAAGGTGCGCGTCCCGGCCGGGGGGACGGTCGACCTCCCGGTCGCCGGTGCGGGTGTCGTGCCCGCGACCGGCGCGTCGGCGGTGGCCCTCGACGTCTCGGCCGCCGCACCCTCCGCGGCCGGCTGGCTCACGGCATACCCGACGGGGTCGGCCCGGCCGGTGACCGCGCACGTCGGCTACGACGCGACCGCCTCGATGACGGGGATGGTGGTCACGCGGCTCGGGACCGGCGGCAAGGTGACGATCCACTCGACCGCCCAGACCGACCTGCTCGTCGACGTCGTGGGCTGGTTCAGGACCGGCGCGGACCACGTGGCGCTCGCTCCGGCCCGCATCGTCGACACCCGCACCGGCGTGGGTGCACCCGCCGCGAAGGTGGCGGCCGGGTCGACGACGACCGTCGCAGTGCTCGGTCGCGGTGGGGTGCCGACGGTCGGCGTCGGCGCCGTCTCGGTGACCCTCACGGCCGTCGGCCCGACCACCACGACGGCCCTCACCGCCTACCCGACGGGCGCGGCCCGGCCCGCGTCACCCAGCCTCACCGTGCCGACGGCGCGGACGAGGACCAACTGGGTCATCGTCCCCGTGGCGGCGGACGGCACCAT
This sequence comes from Terrabacter koreensis, assembly GCF_054783315.1. Taxonomy (NCBI): domain Bacteria; kingdom Bacillati; phylum Actinomycetota; class Actinomycetes; order Micrococcales; family Intrasporangiaceae; genus Terrabacter; species Terrabacter koreensis. Next base: position 1,428,408 of record NZ_BAAGQU010000004.1, read on the forward strand.
CACGGTGCACTCGACCGCCCAGACGAACGTCGTCGTCGACGTGCAGGGCTACGTGAAGAAGTAGGGGTCAGGCGCCCGGCTCGGTGACGAAGTCGATGAGCTCCTCGACGCTCGCGAGCAGGGTGGGCTCGAGGTCGGCGTAGGTGCGCACGGTGCCGAGGATGCGCTTCCACGCGTTCGCGATGTCGGCCTGGCTCGTGTGCGCCCAGCCGAGCTCGGCGCAGATGCCGTGCTTCCACGACGTGCCGCGCGGGATGACCGGCCACTGCTGCCACCCGAGCCGCTCGGGGCGCACCGACTGCCACACGTCGACGTACGGGTGGCCGAGGATCTTCACGTGCTGCGCGAGGCCGGGCAGCGACCTCGCCTGCTCGACGATGCGGGCCTCCTTCGTGCCGGGCACGAGGTGGTCGACGAGCACCCCGAGGCGCCGGCCGGGGCCGGGCTGGAACTCCGCGATGATGCCCGCCAGGTCGTCGACGCCGTCCATGAGCTCGACGACGACGCCCTCGACGCGCAGGTCGTCGCCCCACACCTTCTCGACCAGCTCTGCGTCGTGGCGGCCCTCGACGTAGATGCGCGACCCGCTCGCCACCTTCGCCCGAGCCCCGGCCACGGCCACCGAGCCGCTCGCGGTGCGCGAGGCGGCCCGGCGCGCCTCGGCCAACGCCGCACCGGCGGCGGCCAGGGGCGGTGTCAGGGTGACGGGCGAGCCGTCGACGAGGAAGCCGGGACCCAGCGGGAACGCCTTCGTGCGGCCCCGCCGGTCCTCGAGGTGCACGACGTGCATGCCGCCCGCCTTCTCGACGCGCACGACGGCACCGACCCAGCCCGTCTCGACCTCCTCGACCACGAGGTCGGGCTCGGCAGGGGTCGGCGTCGACCGGCCGCGCCGCGGGGCACGCCAGTCACCGCTCAGCACGTCGGATCCGTAACGGTCGTTGGAGGACACGACAAGCGAGCGTATGCCGCCGGGTCGGCCACCGCCGGGCGCCACGCGGGCGGGTCGACGGGTCCCCGGCGGCATACGGTTGGATGAAATCGGAGATCGGCGCGTCTCGTCGTAGACTTGGCACTCGCTGACCGAGAGTGCCAGTCGAGGTGCCGGTGCAGCGTGCCGCGGCCGGCCCCGTGGCACACCGGCCCGCCGACACGTCCGCGCCGGTGGCCGAACCGTGAAGGAGGTACGTGATGAGCGAGGACCGCAGGCTGATGGTGCTGCGCGCCATCGTGCAGGACTACGTGCACACCTCCGAGCCCGTCGGCAGCAAGGCGCTCGTCGAGCGCCACCACCTCGGTGTCAGCGCGGCGACCGTGCGCAACGACATGGCCCTGCTCGAGGAGGAGGGTCTCATCCACGCGCCGCACACGTCGGCCGGGCGGGTTCCGACCGACGCGGGCTACCGCGTCTTCGTCGACCGGCTCAGCGCCGTCAAGCCCCTCTCGTCCGGCGAGCGGCGCGCGATCAGCCAGTTCCTCGAGGGCGCCGTCGACCTCGACGACGTCGTCGACCGCACGGTGCGGCTGCTCGCCAGCCTGACCCGTCAGGTCGCCGTCGTGCAGTACCCGTCGCTGACCCGGTCGACGGTGCGGCACATCGAGCTCGTGCCGATGGGCTCCTCGCACCTCATGATCGTCCTCATCGTCAACACCGGGCGCGTCGAGCAGCGCGTGGTCGACACCGGCCGCGTCCTGTCCGACGCCGACGGCGAGGCACTGGTCTCCTCGCTGCGCACCCGCATCAACGATGTCGCGGCGGGCGTCCCGTTCACCGTGGCGGCCACGCAGCTGCGGCGCCTCGTCGACGAGACCGACGAGGCCGACCGCGCCGCCATGAAGGCGGTCGTCTCGGCCCTCGGTGACGCCCTCGTCGAGGAGCGCGAGGAGCGCGTCGTGCTCGCCGGCCAGGCCAACCTCGCCCGGGCCGGTGCGGACTTCCCGCGCACCATCGGGCCGATCCTCGAGGCGCTCGAGGAGCACGTGACGCTGCTGCGCCTGCTCGGTCAGCTCGGCGACGACCCCGACCTCGTCTCGGTGCGCATCGGCTCCGAGAACCCGGTGACCGGCCTGCAGAGCACCTCTCTCGTGTCGATGGGCTACGGGTCCGGTTCCGAGCGGGTCGCCAGCCTCGGCGTGCTCGGCCCGACCCGCATGGACTACCCCACGACGATGGCGTCGGTCCGTGCCGTCGCCCGCTACGTCTCTGAGATCCTCGACGACAACGCGGGCACCTGACCCGACCGACCCGACCACCAGACCGCACACGCCGGTGCACTGCTGCGCCGTCCCGAAAACACCACGCACCGAAGGAATCCCAGCTTGAACGACTACTACGCCGTCCTCGGTGTCTCGCGCGACGCGAGCCAGGAGGAGATCAAGAAGGCCTACCGTCGGCTCGCCCGCAAGCTGCACCCCGACGTCAACCCCGGCCCGGAGGCCGAGGAGGAGTTCAAGCGGGTGTCGCAGGCCTACGACGTGCTGTCGGACCCGCAGAAGCGCCAGTCCTTCGACATGGGCGCCGACCCGTTCGCCAGCGGCGGCGGCGCCGGCTTCGGCGCGGGTGCCGGCTTCTCGTTCAGCGACGTCATGGACGCCTTCTTCGGAGCCGGGGCGGCCGCCGGAACGCGAGGCCCGCGCCAGCGCATGCAGCGCGGGCAGGACGCCCTCGTGCGCCTCGACATCGACCTCGCCAAGGCCGTCTTCGGGTCGGAGGAGGAGCTCACCCTCGACACCGCCGTCGGGTGCAACCGCTGCGGCGGCGACGGTGCCGAGCCGGGCACCGGCCGGCAGACCTGCCCGATCTGCAAGGGCGCCGGCGAGGTGCAGCAGGTCCAGCGCAGCTTCCTCGGCCAGGTCATGACCTCGCGTCCGTGCGTCAACTGCCAGGGCTACGGCTCGACCCTCACCGACCCCTGCCACGACTGCTCCGGCGACGGGCGCGTGCGCACCCGCCGGTCGCTCAAGCTCAAGGTGCCCGCCGGCGTCGACACGGGGACGCGCATCCAGCTCACCGGCGAGGGCGAGGTCGGCCCGGGCAACGGTCCCGCCGCCGACCTCTACGTCGAGATCCGGGTGGTCAACCACGAGACCTACACCCGCCGCGGCGACGACCTGCACTGCAGCGTCGAGCTGCCGATGGCGGCTGCCGCGCTCGGCACGAGCTTCAAGCTCTCGACCTTCGACGGCATGCAGGACCTCGAGATCAAGCCCGGCACCCAGAGCGGTGACGTCCTCACGCTGCGCGGTCTCGGGGTCACGCACCTGCGCCACGGTGGGCGGGGCGACCTGCTCGTGCACGCGAACGTGCTGACGCCCACGCGCCTCACCGACGAGCAGCAGGAGCTGCTGCGCCAGTTCGCCGCGCTGCGTGGCGAGGAGCGCCCCGAGGGGCGCCTCGCCCCGGCCAACAAGGGCCTCTTCGGCAAGCTGCGCGACGCCTTCAAGGAGAAGTGACCCGCGCGATGGGTGCCCGGTGACGCACCAGCTCTTCCTCGGTAAGCCGTCCTCGGTCGCGGCAGCGGTCGAGGGCGCCTCGCTGCTGCTCGACGGCGACGAGGGCCGGCACGCGGGGGCCGTGGTGCGCCTGCGGGTGGGGGAGCGCTACTTCGTCGCCGACGGGGCCGGACGCCGCGTGCTGCTCGAGGCCACCGACGTCGACCGTTCGTCGGTGCGCGGCACGGTGCTGGAGGTCGTCGACGAGCCCGCGCCGGCGACCCGCTTCGTCCTCGTCCAGGCGCTGGCAAAGGGCGACCGCGACGAGCAGGCGATCGAGGCGGCGACCGAGCTCGGAGTCGACGAGATCGTCCCCTGGCAGGCCGAACGCTCCGTCGTGGTGTGGCGTGGCGAACGCGCCGCCAAGTCGCTGGCGAAATGGGCGGCCGTGGTCACCCGGGCGACCAAGCAGTCCCGCCGCTCACGTATGCCGCTCACGTCCCCCGCGGTCGGGCTCGCACCGCTCGTGGCCCGGGTGGGCGAGTCGGCCCTGACGCTCGTGCTCCACGAGGACGCCACGGAGCCGCTCGCCACGGTCGAGCTGCCGGACGAGGGCGACGTGCTCCTCGTCGTCGGCCCCGAGGGCGGTATCAGCGAACGCGAGGTCGAGGCCCTTCGTGGGGCCGGGGCGCGGCCCGTGCGCCTCGGCTCGACGATCCTGCGGGCGTCCTCCGCCGGTCCTGCGGGCCTCGCGGTGCTCAGCGCCAGGGCCCGCTGGCGCTGACCCCCTCCTACACCGAGAACGCCGTCCGTCCGGACGGACTGCCCTCTCGGTGGGGTCTCAGCGGGCGGTGAAGGGGATGCGCTGCTCTGCGGCGAGCGAGCCGTCCTTGGCGCTGCTCTCGAAGACGCGCAGCACGTAGGAGCCGGCCGTGAGCGGCTTCTTCGTCGTGAACCGGTAGGTGCCGCGGGCCGGGGCGCCGGCGGACGCCGTGGTGAAGCCCTTCTCGAAGGAGACACCGTCGCGGAGCACCTCCCACTCCACGGTGGCCTCGAAGGTGCTCGCCACGCCGGTGGCCGTCAGGGGCGCGCCGGCCTTGACGACACCGTCGCGGGCGGGCGCGTCGACCCAGACGGGCGCGACCTGCTCGAGCACGGCCATCTGGTCGGTCGGCCGGTTGTACGCAGCCGAGACCGGGTGCCCCGGCGAGACCACGGCGCCGCCGTCGGCGAGCTCGAAGCGCACCGGAAGAGACTTGCCGAGGGCGGCCTGCACCGTCCAGACGAGCTGCTCCGTGGCGAGCCCGGCCGCGTCGCTGCCCGACGAGAGACGCACCCGGATGGAGTCGGCCGCCACGGTCACCGACTGCGGGGTCACGCCGGCCCACGCCGACCGGTACTGCGATCCCTTCGGAGGAGCGCCCATCGCGAGACGCAGCGCGGCGACGGCCTTGCCCTCCGGGGTGGCGGGCGTGGCGACCGGAGCCGAGACGAACTCGCGGAAGAGCCGCACCTGGGCGCTGCCCTCGCGCACCGGGCCGAGGTAGTACACCGGGACCGACGTCGCGGCCGTCACCGGCGGGGCGCTGGTCGGCGGCGTGGTGGCCGGTGTGGTCGGGCCGGTGGCGGTCTGGGTGGGCACGCTCGACGGCGCCGTCGACGGTGCGCCGCTGGAAGCGCTCGGGGACGGCGTGCCGGAGGTGCTCGAGGTCGCAGCGACGGGCGGCGTCGACCCCGACGGGCGGTTGACCGCCCACACCGTGCCGGCGAGCAGCACCGCGGCGGCTGCCGCGGCTGACGGCAGCAACCACCGGTGGCGGCGGGAGCCGCTGCCCGCGTCGGCCGCGTGCGCCTCGGTGAGGATGGCGCCGAGCCGGTCGCCCGGTGTGATCGACCGCGCCTCCGAGTCGAGGCTCTGCCGCAGCCGGTCCTCGACAGGTCGCAGGCCCGCGCCGATGACGACCGGATCGTCGTCGGGCGTCTGTCCGCCCGCTCGCCTCGGGTCGGTGTTCATGACAGCTCCAGGGGGTCGATGATGTGGCGCAGGGCCGTGAGCCCGCGGTGGGCATGCGTCTTGACGGCGCCCGGTGAGATCTCGAGCGACTGGGCGATCTGGGCCTCGGACAGGCCGCCGTAGTAGCGCAGCACGAGCACCTCGCGCTGGCGCGTGGGCAGGGTGCGCAGCGCGTCGAGGACGGAGTCCCGTTCGGCGCCGCGAAGCACCTGGGTCTCGGCGCTGCCCAGCGTGCCGCGGCCCGGTGCGTCGGCGGCCGCGGCGTCGCGGGCGTTCTGCCGGTCGACCACGACGTTGTGCCGCTGCACCGAGCGGCAGCCGTTGACGACCGCCGTCTGCAGGTATCCGACCACGCGTCCACCGTCGCGGATGGACGCCCAGCTGCGATGGGTCGCCACGAAGGCGTCCTGGACCACGTCCTCGGCCGCCAGCTGGTCGCGCAGCAGGAGCCAGGCCAGGCGCACGAGCCGGTGCCAGTGCGCGTGGTAGAGCTCGCTGATGGCGACGTCGGGATCGCTCGGGAGGTCCAGGGCGGCATACGCCCCCGGGGACGCGGCGGAGCCCGCTCCGCCCGCGGAACCCCTGGACCTCGGCTCGCTCACCTCGCCTGTGGGCATACCCAACGCTCTCACGGACGAATGACGCGCACGTGCACGTGGGGGTTGACATGCCTAGGGTGCAGACATGACCTCGCAGACCTCCAGTGACTGCCTCTTCTGCAAGATCGTCGCCGGCGAGATCCCGGGCGACCGCGTGGCCGAGTCCGAGCGGTCCATCGCCTTCCGCGACATCAAGCCCGCAGCGCCGGTCCACGTGCTCGTCGTTCCCCGACGGCACGAGCCGACGGTCGGGGCGCTGGCCGCCGCGTCCGACGAGGACCTCGCCGACGTGTTCCGCCTCGCTGCCCAGGTGGCCGACCAGGAGGGCGTGCCCGACGCGTACCGGATGATCGTCAACACCGGCAGCGCCGCCGGCCAGACGGTCTTCCACGCGCACGTCCACGTGCTGGCGGGGGCTGCGTTCAGCGAAGGGCGGATGGTGTGAGCGACGAGACTGCGGCGGCGCCAGCAGCGCCCGCACCGCCCGTCGAGACCGACGAAGGGCCGAGCGCGCCCGCCGACGCGAAGGCGTCCACACCGGTGAAGGTCGACAAGCCCGATCCCGTCGACGACCTCGTCACGACCCACCACGTGCTCAAGGTGGGCCGCCGCCGGCTCGCCTACACGGCGACCACGGGCCGGGTCGTGCTGCGCGAGGAGGAGCACAAGGACGGCACCTTCGGCGGCCACAAGGCCCGCGCCGAGCTGTCCATGACGAGCTACGTGCTCGACGACGCCGACGCGCGCACCCGGCCGGTCACGTTCGCCTTCAACGGCGGTCCGGGCAGCTCGAGCGTCTGGCTGCACCTCGGCCTCCTCGGCCCGCGGCGCGTCGTGAGCGGCGACGTCGGCGCCCTCGAACCGCCGCCGTACGCCCTCGTCGACAACCCCGAGTCCCTCCTCGCCGTGAGCGACCTCGTCTTCATCGACCCGATGTCGACGGGCTACTCGCGGGCCGTCGAGGGCGGCAAGCCGGGGGACTACCACGGCTACCAGAAGGACATCGAGTCCGTCGGCGAGCTGATCCGCCTCTGGACCTCGCGCAACGGGCGGTGGATGTCGCCGAAGTTCGTCGCCGGCGAGTCGTACGGCACGCTGCGCGGTGCGGCGCTCGCCGAGCACCTCCAGTCGCGCTACGGCATGTACCTCAACGGTCTCGTCCTCATCTCGAGCGTGCTCGACCTCAGCTCGGTCGACTTCGAGAACCAGCGCAACGACCGAGCGCACGCGCTCTACCTGCCGACGTATGCCGCCGTGGCCCACTACCACGGCAAGCACGGCCGGAGGTCGCTGCGGACCGTCCTCGACGAGGCCGAGGCATATGCCGCCCGGGACTACCCGTGGGTGCTCTCGCGTGGCAACCGACTCACCGAGGGCGAGCGCGCCGAGGCGGTCACGACCCTGGCCCGGCTCTCGGGCCTCACCGAGGACTACGTCGACCGCGTCGACCTGCGCATCGAGCACTGGCGCTACTTCACCGAGCTGCTGCGCGACCAGCGCCTGTCCGTGGGCCGGCTCGACTCCCGGTTCACCGGCCCGGCAGCCGCCGCCTTCGCCGAGAACATGGACGCCGACCCGTCGCACGACGCCATCACCGGCCCGTATGCCGCCGCCTGGAACCACTACGTGCGCGACGAGCTCGGCTACGGCAGCGACCTGCACTACGAGCAGATCTCGCGCCTCGTGCACCCCTGGTCGTTCAAGGACTTCGAGGGACGGCCGATCGACGTGTCGCCGAAGCTCGAGCGCGCGATGCGGCAGAACCCCCACCTCAAGGTCCACATCGCCTACGGCTACTACGACGGTGCCACCCCGCACTTCGCCGCCGAGGACGTCGTCGCGCACCTCCAGCTGCCCGAGGCGCTCCTCGCCAACATCGAGCACGCCTACTACGAGGCCGGACACATGATGTACGTCCACGGGCCGTCCCGCGTGCAGCAGAGCAAGGACCTCGCGGAATTCGTGGTGAGGAGCTCGCGTCGCGACACGTAGACTCGACAGCACGATGAATGACGCGCAACCCCGACCATCCGAGTCCGACGGCCCCGCCACCTCCGAACGGCCCGAGCGCTCCCGCGGAGCCCGCTCCGCCGAGGACGCGCCGGTCCTGACCCGGCAGATCCCGCCCCCGATCGAGATGGTCACGCTCCTCGGTCCGCGCGACGAGCTGCTGCGCACGATGGAACGGCAGTTCCCGCTCGTCGACACGCACGTGCGCGGCAACGAGATGACCTTCGCCGGCCCGGCGGGCGAGCTCGAGATCATCGACTCGCTCATCGACGAGCTGCTCGTCATCGTCGAGACCGGGCAGCCGCTCAACCGCGACGCCGTCGAGCGCTCCATCTCCATGCTGCGCAGCCAGACCATCGAGCGGCCCGCCGACGTGCTGACGATGAACATCGTCAGCAACCGCGGGCGCACCATCCGCCCGAAGACGCTCAACCAGAAGCGCTACGTCGACGCCATCGACCAGCACACGATCGTCTTCGGCATCGGCCCGGCAGGCACGGGCAAGACCTACCTCGCCATGGCCAAGGCCGTCGCCGCGCTGCAGGCCAAGCAGGTCAACCGCATCATCCTCACCCGTCCTGCCGTGGAGGCGGGCGAGCGCCTCGGCTTCCTGCCCGGCACGCTCAACGACAAGATCGACCCCTACCTGCGGCCGCTCTACGACGCGCTGCACGACATGGTGTCGCCCGAGACGATCCCCAAGCTCATGGCCGCCGGCACGATCGAGGTGGCGCCGCTGGCGTACATGCGCGGCCGCTCGCTCAACGACGCGTTCATCATCCTCGACGAGGCCCAGAACACCTCGAGCGAGCAGATGAAGATGTTCCTCACCCGCCTCGGCTTCGGCTCGAAGATGGTGGTGACGGGCGACATCACCCAGGTCGACCTGCCGGGCGGCACCCGCTCGGGCCTCAAGATCGTGCGCGACATCCTCGGCGACGTCGACGACATCCACTTCGCCGAGCTGACCTCGCACGACGTCGTGCGCCACCGTCTCGTGAGCGCCATCGTCGACGCCTACGACCGCGACGACCACCGGGCCCAGCGCCGCGCTCGCAGCGCGGCCGGCAAGGACTCGGGCGCGGGGCCCACGCGGTCGCCCAGGTCGGCCACACGGCATACGCCCTCGGTGGACTCGACTGTGGCACAGGAGGACCCGGCGTGAGCATCGACGTCCTCAACGAGACCGACCACGACGTCGACGAGCTCGAGCTGCTCGCCTGCGCCGCCTACGTCATGGAGCAGATGCGGGTCCACCCGCAGGCCGACCTGTGCATCAAGCTCGTCGACGAGGCGGCGATGGAGGTGCTCCACGTGCAGTGGATGGACCTGCCCGGGCCGACCGACGTCATGAGCTTCCCGATGGACGAGCTGCGCCCCGGTCGCGAGGGCCAGGAGCCCGAGGAGGGCACCCTCGGCGACATCGTGCTGTGCCCGTCCGTCGCGACGAAGCAGGCGCTCGAGGCCGGGCACGCGCCGATCGAGGAGATGCTGCTGCTGACGACGCACGGCATCCTGCACCTGCTCGGCTACGACCACGCCGAGCCCGACGAGGAACGCGAGATGTTCGAGCTGCAACGACAGCTCCTGCTCACCTTCCTCGCCACCCGCAACCGACCCAGCGCCTGAGCGAGGGCGAGAGACCGAGATGTTCCCGCAGTTCGCCCTCCCGGCCCTCGTCAGCATCGTCGTCGCCTTCCTGCTCTCGGCCGCCGAGGCGGCCATCTTCCGCATGTCACGGGTGCGCGCCCAGGAGCTCTTCGACGAGGGGCGGTCCGGCGCCAAGTCGCTGACGACCGTCGTCGGCGACTCACCCGCCTACCTGTCGGTGATCGCGTTCCTGCGCGTCGTCGCCGAGGCCACGGCCGCGGTGCTCGTCACGCTGGCCGTCGCCGGCCAGGTCGAGTCGACGTGGAGCCGAGCCCTCATCAGCATCGCGATCATGGCGGTCGTCTCGTTCGTCGTCGTCGGCGTGTCACCGCGCACGCTCGGGCGGCAGAACTATGACACCGTCGCGCTGTGGAGCGCCCCGTTCGCGGTCGGCCTGCGCCGGGTCCTCGGGCCCGTCGCCAAGCTGCTCGTCGTGCTCGGCAACGCCGTCACGCCCGGCAAGGGCTACACCGACGGACCGTTCCAGACCGAGTCCGAGCTGCGTGACCTCGTCGACATGGCCGGTGAGTCCGACGTCATCGAGGCCGACGAGCGCGAGATGATCCACTCCGTCTTCGAGCTCGGCGACACCGTGGCGCGAGCCGTGATGGTGCCGCGCACCGACATGGTCGTCCTCGACGCCGACAAGACGCTGCGCAGCGCGATGTCGCTGTTCCTGCGCTCGGGCTTCTCCCGCATCCCGGTCGTCGGCGAGGACAGCGACGACGTGCGCGGCCTGCTCTACTTCAAGGACGTCGCTCGGCGGCTCAACGCCGCCCCGGAGGACGGGCGCCACCCGGCCACCGAGGTGATGCGGCCGATGCACTTCGTGCCCGAGAGCAAGCCGGTGGACGACCTGCTGCGGGAGATGCAGCGCGACCAGACCCACTTCGCCATCGTCGTCGACGAGTACGGCGGCACCGCGGGGCTCATCACCATCGAGGACATCATCGAGGAGATCGTCGGCGAGATCGCCGACGAGCACGACCGTGAGGGTCCCGGCGTCGAGCAGCTCGAGGACGGCACGCTGAGGGTCCCGGCCACGATGGACATCGACGACCTCGCCGAGCTCTTCGACGTGACCATCGACGAGGAGGACGTCGACACGGTCGGCGGGCTCCTGACGAAGGTCATCGGCCGGGTGCCCATCGTCGGTTCGTCCGGTACCGTCGCTGGACTGGAGCTGACGGCCGAGCGGATGGCCGGACGCCGGCACCGCGTCGCGTCCGTCATCGTGCACCGCGCTGCCGAACCAGAACCCGCTCCACAGCACACCGAGACGGAGGACGCCCATGGGCACCCAGGACGCTGACCCGGGCCGACCCGACGGGGCGGAGACAGCCGGCGCGAGTGCTGCCGGTGACGACTACCGCGCCGGGTTCGTCTGTCTCGTGGGCCGGCCCAACGCCGGCAAGTCGACCCTCACCAACGCCCTCGTGGGGCAGAAGGTGGCGATCACGAGCTCGAAGCCGCAGACCACCCGGCACACGATCCGGGGCGTGGCGACCACGCCCACGGCACAGGTGATCCTCGTCGACACCCCGGGGCTGCACAAGCCCCGCACCCTGCTCGGCGAGCGGCTCAACGACCTCGTGCGCGAGACGCTCCTCGAGGTCGACGTCATCGGGTTCTGCCTGCCGTCCGACCAGCGCATCGGCCCTGGTGACACCTTCATCGCCAACGAGCTCACCGAGCTGCGGTCGGTTCGTCGTCGGCCCGTCGTGGCCATCGCGACCAAGGCCGACGCGGTCGACCGGGAACGCCTCGCCGAGCACCTCATCGCCATCGACCAGCTCGGCTCCTGGGACGCCATCATCCCGTGCTCCGCCGTCTCCGGCGAGCAGGTCGAGCAGGTGCGCGACGTGCTCGCGTCGTTCCTGCCACGGTCGCCGCAGCTCTACCCCGACGGCGTGCTCACCGACGAGCCCGAGATGGTGATGATCGCCGAGCTCGTGCGCGAGGCCGCCCTCGAGGGCGTGCGCGACGAGCTGCCGCACTCGCTCGCCGTCGTGGTCGAGGAGATGGTGCCGCGCGAGGGTCGCCCGGAGGACCGGCCCCTGCTCGACGTTCGCGTCAACGTCTTCGTGGAGCGCTCGAGCCAGAAGGCGATCGTCATCGGCCGTGGCGGGTCGCGCCTGCGCGAGGTCGGCACGAATGCGCGGCGAGGCATCGAGGCGCTCCTGGGCCAGAAGGTCTTCCTCGACCTCCACGTCAAGGTCGCCAAGGACTGGCAGCGCGACCCGAAGCAGCTCCAGCGCCTGGGCTTCTGAGCGGCCCGCGTCCGGTCCTAGACTCGGGTCGAGGAGGCCCTGATGTCCGAGACTGCGGCACACGACCACGAGTTCGAGGTTCTCGAGGACGACCAGACGGTTCCACCGCGTCCCGAGGAGGAGATCGCCGACGCCTCGACGCGCACTGATGCGCCCGAGGCCACAACCGCTGCTGCCGGCCCCGCCGGTACGCCGTCGGCCTGACCCACCGCCCGGTGGGCGGATGGTCGACACCCCCGGGGGTTTGACATACCCCCACGGGCCCCTTTGTGTCACTACGCAATTCGGACGACATTCTGCGCGCATCCGGACAATCGTGACGCGCTGAGCGCCCACTTTTCGGGAACCCCAGAAGACCCCTAGGTCTGGGGTTCATCGTTGTGCGCGGGGAGGTTCCACCGCACGACCAGGTAAGAGGGGATCTGTGTCATGGACACGCAAACAACTGCAGAACCAGGGGGACTGGGGCGCCGGACGTTGCTGAGGATGGGGGCGGCCGGGGGGCTGACAGCGGCGGTGGTCGGGGCCAAGGTCTTCGCCGTCCCGGGGCTCGAGAAGGGTGGGCTGCTCAACGCCGACGGCGCATTCGCCGGCACGTCGACAGCGCTCAGCGACCTGCTCTTCTACATCGAGACCTATCCGACGAGCCCGCTCATCATGTCACCGTTCAAGGACGCGCTGACCGTGCCGCAGGCACTTCGCCCGATCCCGGTGACCGAGTTCAGCGGGTGGGCATCCCCACCGGGACCAGGCGTGGGACAGCAGAACTCGCTGAGCAACGAGCAGCACCAGATCTGGTCGAAGACCATCAACTGCCCGGACCCGATCGTCTACCGGATCGAGCTGCAGGTGCGGCCTCACTCGTTCACGACGTCGAAGGTGCTGCCCATCGACGCCGGCGGCAAGCCGACGGTCTCGTTCGACTCGAGCGGCAAGACGTACGCCGCGGGGACGATCCGCGACCTGCCGCCCAGCACCATCTACGGCTTCAACGGGACGTTCCCGGGCCCGATGATCAACGCCGAGTACGGCAAGCCCGCGCTCGTGCGGTTCATCAACAGGCTCGACGAGAACGAGCTGGGCCTGGACCGGCAGGACTTCGGCGCTCCGGACTGGTCGTTCCTGACCCACCTGCACAACGGTCACACCGCGCCCGAGAGCGACGGCAACCCGCACTACACGATGAACTACGGGCCGAAGACCCACGGGTACCTCCCGCAGACGTGGTGCGACAACCTCTACCTCAACTGGCCGGCGGGCAACGACGACCGCGAGAAGCAGAGCTTCTTCTGGTTCCACGACCACCGCATGGACCACACCGGCGCCAACGTCTACAAGGGCATGGTCGGCCTCTACCCGATCTACGACCCGAAGAACAACCTCGACATGGGCGACGAGCGCTACGGCCTGCGCCTGCCCGGTGTCCGTCGCAACCACGACGACGGCTCGTTCGACGTGGACTACGACATCCCGCTGGCGTTCTACGACACGCGTCTCGACGACGGCGTGACGACCCACAAGGACGTGCACGACGGCCTCGGGGAGTTCCCGGCGGCCAACAACCCGAAGACGCATCCCGAGTGGTGGGGCAAGACGTTCTTCAAGCACTTCCCGTCGCACGGCTTCGTCGGTGACATCTTCACCGTCAACGGCACGGCGTACCCGGTGCTCAACGTCAAGCGCCGTAAGTACCGGTTCCGGTTCCTCGACGCCTCGGTGTCGCGCATCTACGAGTTCAAGCTCATGAGCTCGACCAAGGGGCCGAAGTCCTCTGTGTCGCTGGGCTACTCGGGTGACGAGCTGCAGGGGCAGTACCGCATCCCGGACGGCCAGGAGTGCATGAAGTTCGTGCAGATCGCCTCCGACGGCGGCCTCCTGCCCTTCCCGATCACGCGGAGCTCGTTCGAGCTGTGGCCGGCCAAGCGTCGCGAGGTCATCATCGACTTCACGAAGTACGCGGACGGCACGCCCACGACGAAGGGTGACGTCATCTACCTGACGAACGTCATGAAGATGCCCGACGGCCGCAAGTGGGCGAGCTCCTCGCGCTTCTCGTCCGACCCCAACTACAAGGTGCCGATGCTGAAGTTCGTCATCGGTGACACCGTGCCCGACAACAGCATCATGCCGCCGCCGAACCGGCTCATGCGGGCCCTGCCGCCGCTGCCGAGCAACTGGCAGTCGATGATGGACAACCGTCTGATCTTCGAGGTCCAGCGCGGCAGCGCCGGCGCCGACGTCGAATGGCTCATCAACGGCAAGCCGTTCGAGCCGGGCACCGTCGCCACCAGCCTGAAGAACCCGGCCGGCAAGACGTCCCTGGCGTCGCAGAAGATGAACAGCTTCAACCTGTGGGAGATCCGCAACGGCGGAGGCGGCTGGGTGCACCCCTTCCACCTGCACATGGAGGAGCACCGCACCGTCATGCGAAACGGCAAGGACGTGTCGCTCAAGGCCGACACGGGACACCCGGAGGACGTGTCGCGAGAGGACCTCGTGGCGCTCGACCCGAGCGAGTCCGTGATCGTCTACCGCGGCTTCCGCGACTTCCACGGGCCGTACGTGGCGCACTGCCACAACCTCGCCCACGAGGACCACGCCATGATGTTCGGCTGGGAGATCACGTAGCCCGGACCACCGACCGCGGGTGGTCGCCCTTCGGGGCGGCCACCCCGATCGCCGTGAAGCCCTTACCTTTTCACTGCAGACTCGAGGCTGGTCCCTATGGCGACTCGTTCCGTTCAACCCATCCACCCCTTCCGGGCGCACTCCGGCGGCGCGGGCACGCGCCCGACTCCGGTGCCGTCGACGTCGACCGGTGCGGCGTCCGCACGGCCGGCGGCTCCTTCGCCCGAGCCGTCGTCCGCCGTCCCGTGGTTCACCGTCATCTCGCTCGCCGTCGTGCTCGCCTTCGCCGACGGGTTCTGGGTCATCTCCGTGCGCGGAGCGGTCGGCGCGATCGAGCGCACCGGAGAGCCGTTCGCGACGTGGCTGCGCGAGTCGGCCGTCATGACACCGCTCTACGTCGTGGGGGTGCTCGCCGCCCTCACCGTGGCCAAGCGTCGCTTCGGGCCGGTGCTGCGCGGCGCACGCGCGGTCGTCGCGTCCGCCTGGCTCGTCACGCTGGCCGCCTCCCTCGTCGGTGCGGCCCACCTGTTCGTCAGCGCCGCGGTGGACTTCCGGCTCCAGTCCGGCCTCATCGAGCACATGGGCTCGATGAGCACCACGTGCGGTGTCGACTGCATCGCCCGCCTGCAGTCCGACAGCTTCTGGCTGCAGGCCCACGCCGTGGGCTACGGCGCGGGCCTCGTGCTCCTGACCAACGTGCTCGTCGTGGGCTGGATGGTCGCCATGCGTGGTGGGCGCCTCCGCGTCACCTCACCGAGGGCAGTCAGGGCCTCGCGCGCGGACGACCGGGTCCTCGGGCTGGTGGGAGCGCTCGTCGGCGCCGCGGTCATCCACGTGGCGGTCGTGCCCGAGCACCTCACCGAGTGGGCGGCCGCCGGCCTGTTCTTCATGGCCCTCGCCGCGGCCCAGCTCCTCGTCGGGGTCGCCGTGCTCGTGCGGCCGACGGGCGCGGTGCGCGCCGCGGCCGTCGTGGCCGCGGCCGGGCCGATCGTCCTCTGGGTCGTGAGCAGGACGGTGGGCCTGCCGCTGGGGCCCGAGCCGGGCGTGCCCGAGGCACTGGGCATGAGCG
Organism: Terrabacter koreensis; assembly: GCF_054783315.1. Taxonomy (NCBI): domain Bacteria; kingdom Bacillati; phylum Actinomycetota; class Actinomycetes; order Micrococcales; family Intrasporangiaceae; genus Terrabacter; species Terrabacter koreensis. The sequence goes on from NZ_BAAGQU010000004.1 coordinate 1,444,080, forward strand.
ACCTCGCGTGCGCCGTGCTGGAGGCGGCAGCGGTCGCCTTCGCGCTGGCGCTCCGTTCCACCGAGAGCACCGAAGGGGACGGCGAGGGCGCCCAGGACGACCAGGACGACCAGGACGCCGTGCGGATCCGGACGGTGAGCGCCCACCGCACCGGCCTCGTGATCGCGGCGATGGTGGCCGTGACGCTCGTCGGGGTGGCTGCCGACGGCATGCTGCTCCTCGGGGGCGACGCGCACGGCTCCGGCACGTCGCAGAGTGCCGAGACGGCCGCCGGACAGGGCTGACGCGAACCGGCCGCGCCGCCACGGCAGCAGGGACGCCCGGACCCGGTCTCAGGATCCGGGCGTCCCGGCCCAGCCTGTGGACGGGAGCGATCCCGGCGGCATACGGTGATGCCGTGCGTGCGGCGAGCCTCCTCCTTCTCTGCCGCGACGAGGCCTGATCCCGGCCCTCCTCGTCGCGGAGTTTCCCGTGTCCGGCCGGACACCGAGCGAAACGCAGATGAGAGAGAGTGCACGATGATCCACCCGCAGCAGACGTCGGGAATGCCGTTCCAGAAGTACGTGCCGTTCCACGAGCAGATCCCCTTCGACCTGCCCGACCGCACGTGGCCGACCAAGCGCATCGAGCGTGCGCCGCGCTGGTGCGCCGTCGACCTGCGTGACGGCAACCAGGCCCTCATCGACCCGATGAACTCCGAGCGCAAGCTGCGCATGTTCCAGCTGCTCGTGAAGATGGGCTACAAGGAGATCGAGATCGGCTTCCCGTCGGCCAGCCAGACCGACTTCGACTTCTGCCGCGAGCTCATCGACGGTGGTCACATCCCCGACGACGTGACGATCCAGGTGCTGACCCAGTGCCGCGACCACCTCATCGAGCGCACCTTCGACGCGATCCGCGGTGCGAAGGAGGCGATCGTCCACTTCTACAACTCGACCTCGATCCTGCAGCGCCGCGTCGTCTTCGGCCTCGACCAGGACGGCATCATCGACATCGCCGTCCAGGGCGCACGGCTCATCAAGAAGCTCGAGGAGACGATCCCCGACACGACGATCTACTACGAGTACTCGCCCGAGTCCTACACCGGCACCGAGCTCGACTTCGCGATGCGCATCTGCAACGCGGTCATCGACGTCATCGACCCGACGCCCGACCACAAGATGATCGTCAACCTGCCCGCGACCGTCGAGATGATCACGCCGAACGTCTACGCCGACTCGATCGAGTGGATGGTGCGCCACCTCGACCGGCGCGAGTCCCTCGTCGTGAGCCTGCACCCGCACAACGACCGGGGCACCGGCGTCGCCGCCGCCGAGCTCGGCTACCTCGCCGGCGCCGACCGCATCGAGGGGTGCCTCTTCGGCAACGGCGAGCGCACCGGCAACGTCGACCTCGTCACCCTCGGCATGAACCTCTTCAGCCAGGGCGTCGACCCGCAGATCGACTTCAGCGACATCGACGAGATCCGCCGCACCGTCGAGTACTGCAACCAGCTGCCCGTCGGAGAGCGCCACCCCTACGGCGGCGACCTCGTCTTCACGGCCTTCAGCGGCTCCCACCAGGACGCCATCAAGAAGGGCTTCGAGGCGATGGAGGTCGAGGCCAAGGACAAGGGGACGAGCGTCGGCGACCTCGTCTGGGGCGTGCCCTACCTGCCCGTCGACCCGCACGACCTGGGCCGCTCCTACGAGGCCGTCGTCCGCGTGAACAGCCAGTCCGGCAAGGGCGGCGTCTCCTACATCATGAAGTCCGAGCACCAGATGGACCTGCCGCGCCGGCTCCAGATCGAGTTCTCCGGGGTCGTGCAGCGCGGCGTCGACCAGGACGGCGGTGAGGTGGCCCCGTCCGAGCTGTGGTCGCGCTTCCAGGACGAGTACCTGCCCGACCCGGCGAAGCCGTGGGGTCGCTTCGAGCTCGTCAACGTCGTCACCGACTCGACCGTCGACGGCGACTCCACGATCGAGGCGACGATCACCGACAACGGCGAGCCGGTCACCATCACCGGCCGCGGGAACGGCCCGATCGCGGCCTTCCTCGACGCCTTCATGACGATCGAGGGCGCCCCCGACATGCGCGTCCTCGACTACGCCGAGCACGCGCTGTCGGCCGGCGGCGACGCCCGCGCCGCGGCCTACGTCGAGTGCGCCATCGGCCCCCGGGTGCTCTGGGGCGTCGGGGTCGACTCGTCCATCGTGACGGCCTCGCTCAAGGCCGTCGTGTCGGCGTGCAACCGTGCCTACCGCGACCGCGTCGCCGACGAGGCGGCTGCCGCCGACGCGAACGGCTGAGGTAGCGTCACGCCCCATGGACACCCCGGTCGGCCGAGCCCTGCTCAGGCTGACCGGGGTGTCGCTCGTCGCCGTCGCGATCGTGGGCGTGGTGGCCCCACGCGCGGTCAACGTGGCGCACCGTCCGCTCGTCGTCGTCCCGGCGACCCTGGGCCTGCTGGCGCTCGCAGTGCTCGCCCGCGTGCCCGGGTGGGCGAAGAGCCGGTGGTTGCCGGCGGCAACGGCCGTCGGCGGGGCGGTCGTGGCAGGTGCCGTGGGGATGATGACGGGCTACCGCTACGGCTGGGACGCCCGCGTCGTGATGGACATGGCGAGGGCGTTGCAGGCCGGGCGCCCGCTGAGCACCGACGACTACGACTACCTCTCGCTGTACCCCAACAACGTCCCCCTCCTTGCCATCGACCGCATGGGCGTCGCTGTGGGACAAGCCTTCTCACTGTCGCCCGATGCCATCCTCGTTCCGCTCAACGCCGCCTGCGTCGGCGTCACCCTGTATGCCGTCCACCTGGTCGTCGTGCGCGTGGCCGGTCGTGGCCCGGCCTTCGCGGCCCAGCTGGCGACGCTCGTCCTCGTCGGCACGAGCCCGTGGCTGGCCGTGCCCTACACCGACTTCTACGCCATGCCCTTCGTGGCCGGTGGGGTGGCCCTGGCCGTGAAGGCACTCGCTCCCGGCCCGCGGGTGTCCCGCATCGTGCTGTGGTCCCTGTCGGTCGTCTGTGTGGCGGTCGCGTACGCGATCAAGACGACGCCGGTGGTCGTCGCCATCGCCGGCGTCCTGACGGCGGTGGTCGCGATCTTCGACCACGACCTGCTGCCCGGCCGACGGGCGGGTGTCATCGCGGCGTGTGCCGTCTCGATGGCCGCCTTCGTGGGGGTCGGTCTGGGCCTGTCGGCCGCCGCCACGACGGTCTCGGGGGTCGACTCGTCGCGCATCGACGCCACCGCGACACCGCCGATCCTCTGGTGGGTCGCCCTCGGCGCCGACGAGCAGCGCACTCCCGGCGGGGTCGTGAACTACGGCGCCTACTCCCGACAGATGGTCGACGCCGTGACCCACAGCGACCAGGAGCAGATGAGGGCGTATGCGGCGGGCTTCCTCGGCGACCGCTGGGCCGAGCGCGGTCTCGGTGGAACGCTCGCCTTCTACGGCAACAAGGCGGCCTGGAACTGGGGCGACGGGATGTTCTGGGCGTGGGGCGAGGGGCCGGACTCCCTGCCGGGAGCCCTGGCGCCGGCGACCGGCCTCACGGGAGCCGTCCACGAGCTCAACGGTTTCCACGGATCTGGATATCCGTTGCGGGTAGACCTCACGCAGGCCTTGTGGCTGGCAGTGCTGCTCGTGGCAGGTGTCGGGCTGCTGCGCGCCCCCTACCGGCGCGAAACCCTCCTCCTCGCCGTCTCGGTGCTCGGGATCGCCGCCTTCACCCTCGTGCTGCAGGGGCGGTCGCGCTACCTCTTCGCGTTCGTGCCGCTCGTCGTGGCGCTCGCGGGGACCGTCCACTCGTCGCTGCCGCGGCCCGGCCGCCGACCGCGGACCTGATGACCCCCCCGTCGAGTGCCCAGTTCCCGACGCCCACCTCAGGTCGAGTGCCCACTTCCCGGCGTCGCGGATAGCGTGACCGTGAGAGACCGCGCACCGAGCACCCTGGAGTGACCGTGACCGACGAGCCGCGCCCCCGCGCCCAACGCCGACGAGACACCGAGACCCGGCTGACGGAGGACGTCGACCTCTGGGTCGCGACCGCCTCGGCCGACGGGACGCCGTACCTCGTTCCGCTCTCCTTCGACTGGGACGGCGAGGTGCTGCTCGTCGCGACGCCGACCGACAGCCCGACCGGCCGCAACCTCGCGGCCGGCCGCACGGTGCGCCTGGGCCTCGGCGAGACCCGCGACGTCACGATGGTCGACGGTGACGTCGAGGTGCTCGAGATCGGCGAGCTGGGGCAGCAGGAGGGTGACCGGTTCGCCGCGCGCACCGGCTTCGACCCGCGGCAGCTTTCCACGTCGTACCGTTGGTTTCGCATCGCGCCCCGGCGCGTGCAGGCCTGGCGTGAAGCCGACGAGCTCGCCGGGCGCGACCTCATGCGGGACGGCCGCTGGCTGGTCTGACGCCCCGGCGACCCGGACGGACTTCGATGCCCACCACTGACGATGGAGACACGATGAGCAAGGCCAGCCAGACCGCCACCGAGACGTCCGAGCGCCACGTCGCCGACAGCCACGACCTGATCCGCGTGCAGGGGGCGCGCGAGAACAACCTCAAGGACGTGAGCGTCGAGATCCCGAAGCGCCGGCTCACCGTCTTCACCGGGGTGTCCGGCTCCGGCAAGAGCTCGCTCGTCTTCGACACCATCGCGGCCGACTCGCAGCGCATGATCAACGAGACCTACAGCGCCTTCGTGCAGGGCTTCATGCCGAACCTCGCGCGGCCCGACGTCGACGTGCTCGAGGGGCTGACGACGGCGATCATCGTCGACCAGGAGCGCATGGGCGCCAACCCGCGCTCGACCGTCGGCACGGCCACGGACGCCAACGCGATGCTGCGCATCCTCTTCAGCCGCCTCGGTCAGCCGCACGTCGGCCCGCCCACGGCGTACTCCTTCAACGTGCCCACCCGCAAGGCGAGTGGCGTCATGTCCACCGACAAGGGTGGCCGGGTCTCGAAGGCCGTGGTGCGCGAGGCTGTCTACCTCGGCGGCATGTGCCCGCGGTGCGAGGGCATGGGCCACGTCAGCGACATCGACCGGACCGCCCTCTACGACGAGACGAAGTCGCTGAGCGACGGGGCCCTGACCGTCCCCGGCTACTCGATGGACGGGTGGTACGGCCGGCTCTTCGAGGGCGTCGGGCTGCCCATGGACACCCCGATCGAGAAGTTCACCAAGAGGCAGCTCGACACGATGCTCTACGCCGAGCCGACCAAGATCAAGGTCGAGGGCGTCAACCTCACCTTCGAGGGGATCATCCCCAAGATCCAGAAGTCGATGCTGTCCAAGGACCCCGAGGCCATGCAGCCGCACGTGCGCCGGTTCGTCGAGCGCGCCGTGACGTTCCAGACCTGTCCCGAGTGCGACGGGACCCGCCTGACGCCCGAGGCCCGCTCGTCCAAGATCGGGGGCAAGTGCATCGCCGACCTGTGCTCCATGCAGATCAGCGACCTCGCCGAGTGGCTGCGCGACCTCGACGAGCCCTCCGTCGCGCCTCTGCTGACCGCGCTGCGCCACAGCCTCGACTCGTTCGTCGAGATCGGGCTCGGCTACCTCTCGCTCGAGCGACCCGCCGGCACCCTGTCGGGCGGAGAAGCGCAGCGCACCAAGATGATCCGTCATCTCGGCAGCTCGCTCACCGACGTCACCTACGTCTTCGACGAGCCGACGATCGGGCTGCACCCGCACGACATCGCCCAGATGAACGGCCTGCTCCTGCGGCTGCGCGACAAGGGCAACACCGTGCTCGTCGTCGAGCACAAGCCCGAGACCATCGCCATCGCCGACCACGTCGTCGACCTCGGCCCGGCAGCCGGCACAGGCGGCGGCCAGATCGTCTTCGAGGGCACGGTCGAGGACCTGCGCGCCAGCGACACCGTCACGGGACGCCATCTCGACGACCGCGCCACCTTGAGGTCGACGGTGCGCACACCCACCGGCACCCTCAAGGTGCGCGGCGCCGACACCAACAACCTGCGCGACGTCGACATCGACATCCCTCTCGGGGTGCTCGTCGTGCTCACCGGCGTGGCCGGCTCGGGCAAGAGCTCGCTGGTGCGTGGCTCCGTCGAGGGCCGCGAGGGCGTCGTCACGATCGACCAGGCCGCGATCAAGGGATCGCGCCGCAGCAACCCGGCGACCTACACCGACCTGCTCGAACCGATCCGCAAGGCGTTCGCCAAGGCAAACGGGGTCAAGCCTGCGCTCTTCAGCTCCAACTCCGAGGGGGCGTGCCCGACCTGCAACGGCGCCGGAGTCATCTTCACCGAGCTCGGGGTCATGGCCACCGTCGAGTCGCCGTGCGAGGACTGCGAGGGCCGGCGGTTCCAGGCGGCCGTGCTGGAGTACGAGCTCGGGGGCAAGAACATCGCCGAGGTGCTCGCCATGCCGGTGTCGGAGGCGCACGCCTTCTTCAGCGAGGGCGAGGCCAAGGTTCCGGCTGCCGCGACCATCCTCGGCCGCCTCGAGGACGTCGGCCTCGGCTACCTCAGCCTCGGCCAGCCGCTGACGACGCTCTCGGGCGGCGAGCGGCAGCGGCTCAAGCTCGCCACTCACCTCGGTGAGAAGGGCGGCACCTACGTCCTCGACGAGCCGACGACCGGCCTGCACCTGGCCGACGTCGAGCAGCTGCTCGGGCTGCTCGACCGTCTCGTCGACTCGGGCAAGTCGGTCATCGTCATCGAGCACCACCAGGCCGTCATGGCCCACGCCGACTGGATCATCGACCTCGGCCCGGGCGCCGGCCACGACGGCGGCACGGTCGTGTTCGAGGGAACCCCGGCCGACCTGGTGGCCGCCCGCTCGACGCTCACGGGCAAGCACCTCGCCGACTACGTCGGCGCCTAGGGCGCCGACGCAGGCGCCGGTTCAGTCGATCGAGCCGCCGATCACCGCGTCGACCGCGGCCAGGGCGGCAGGGTCTCCGTCGCGCGCGATCTCGCCCTCGGCGGGGCGGTTCCAGAGCCAGCAGTCGAGGTCGGCGGCCGACCCGCAGATCTCGGCGGCCGCCGTCTCGTCGGGCCCGTCGACCACAAGGAAGCGCTGGGTGTCGATGGCGTCGCCGTCGCCGTCGGTGCCGGTGACGCGCACGGGGGTCACGGTCCAGGCGTGCATCGCGTCGACCGTCGCGATCGTCACGGCGGGGCCTGTCGGCGCGTGCGTGAGGCCGGGCTCGGGCTCGTAGCCGCGCATGATCCGCAGTGCCTCGTCGACACCGTCAGCGGCGAGCCGGCAGTCGAGGGGTGTGCGGTCGCCGACGGTGAGCTCGGCGTCGAGGCGGTGGATCATCGCCTCGTGGGCCTGCCGGCGCCGGATGTAGCCCGCGGTCTTGTCGTCGGCCCACATCCACAGCGGGGTCTCGGGAGGCAGCTCGGACAGGAGGCGGTGGAGGCGTTCGCTCGACCGGTCGTGGAAGGCGAGCAGGCCGGCACGGTCGGCAGGGCGCTCCTCGCGGTCGGAGTCCATCGCGTCGAGCTCGGCCGGGTCGGTGAGACCCCGTTCGGCGATCTCGCCCCAGAACCACTGCACCTCGGCGAGGTGCCAGAGCAGGTCGTCGGCGTCCCAGTCGGGGCAGGTCGGCACACGCACGTCGGCGGGCGCCTCGGCGAGGGCGGCGCGGAACCGCGCCGAGTCGGCCGCGAGATGGTCGAGGAAGGGAAGGGGGCCACCTGAGCGGCTGGACGGCATACGGGAATCTCCTTGGTGTCAGCGGACGCCGGCTACACGGAACTGCACGGAGATGCGTGGTCCCATGGGGTCGGACGTCTTGGGCACCGAATGGTCCCACGTGAGCTGGCACGAGCCACCCATCACCACGAGGTCACCATGTCCGAGGGGGTAGCGCAAGCTCTTTGTCGTCGACCCGGGGATGGCTCCGCCGTCGCGCGGGCGGAGCGCCAGGGTGCGGGGCGACCCCAGTGACAGGATCGCGATCATCGTGTCGCTGTCGCGCGACCGGCCGATGCGGTCGCCGTGCCAGGCGACGCTGTCGCGGCCGTCGCGGTAGAGGCACAGCCCGGCGGTGACGAACGGCTCGCCGAGCTCGTCGGCGTAGTGCGCGCTGAGGGCGTCGCGCGCCTCGTCGAGCAGCGGGTGGGGGAGCTGCTCGCCGCCGGCGTAGAACTTGGTCAGTCTCGGCACGTCGACCACTGAGTCGTACATCTGTCGCCGCTCGGCGTGCCAGGGGACGTCGCGCAGCAGGGCGGTGAAGAGCTCGTCACCGGCGGCGAGCCAGCCCGGGCGCACGTCGACCCACGCGCCGCGCGCGAGGTGGTGGCGGGTGAGTCCGGTGCCGACGGCCCGCAGCGTCATCGCGTCGCTGAGGTCGAGCAGCGAACCCTGGAGAGCGAGGTCCATGCCCCCACGATAACCCGAAACCTCGAACGCGTGTTCGACTGACGCGGTCTGTCTCGAGCGCCTTCGCCGTGCTTTCCGGAGGCGACGGCGCGTGCGGTGCGGCGCACGACGGGCGGCGGGGGAGAATGGCCGCATGCCCCTCTACCGTGACGAGGCGATCGTCCTGCGCACCCACAAGCTGGGTGAGGCCGACCGCATCATCACGATGCTCACGCGCACGCGCGGGCGGGTGCGCGCGGTGGCCAAGGGCGTGCGCCGCACGAAGTCGCGCTTCGGGTCGCGGCTCGAGCCCGGCATGGTCGTCGACGTCCAGTGCTACGAGGGTCGCAACCTCGACACCGTCACCCAGGTCGAGACTCTCGCCCCCTACGGCGACGCGATCGCCCGCGACTACACCGCCTACACGTGCGCGACCTCGATGCTCGAGACCGCGCTCCAGCTCACAGAGGAGCACGAGCCGCAGACCCAGCAGTACCTGCTCCTCGCCGGTGCGTTGCGGTCGCTCGCCGAGCGGGCGCACGACCCGGGGCTCGTCCTCGACGCCTACCTGCTGCGCTCGCTCGCCGTCGCCGGCTGGGCGCCGAGCTTCGTCGACTGCGCGCGCTGCGGCGCGAGCGGGCCGCACCGTGCCTTCAACGTGCAGTCGGGCGGGGCCGTCTGTTCCGTATGCCGTCCGCCCGGGTCGAGCGCACCCGCGCCCGAGACCTTCGAGCTGCTCGCCTCCCTGCTCGCCGGCGACTGGGAGGTTGCCGACGCGAGCGACGAACGGCATCGTCGTCAGGGCAACGGCATGGTCTCCGCCTTTCTGCAGTGGCACATCGAGCGTGGTCTGCGTTCGCTGCGCCTGGTCGAGCGTGCCTGAGCCGCAATCGAACCCGACTTCACCGATCCGGAGACCCATGTACGCCAAGCCGTTCCCGCACCCGTCCGGCGCCACGCCGCCCTCGATCCCCGCCGACCTGCTCCCCAAGCACGTGGCGATCGTCATGGACGGCAACGGACGGTGGGCCAACCAGCGGGGGCTGCCGCGCACCAAGGGCCACGAGGCCGGGGAGGCGTCGCTGCTCGACGTCGTCGCTGGGGCCGTCGAGGTCGGCGTCACGCACCTGTCGGCATACGCGTTCTCGACCGAGAACTGGCGCCGGTCGCCCGAGGAGGTGCGCTTCCTCATGGGATTCAACCGCGACGTCATCCGGCGCCGCCGCGACCAGCTGCACGAGTGGGGCGTGCGCATGCGCTGGGTCGGACGCGCGCCGCGGCTCTGGCGGTCGGTCATCAAGGAGCTCGAGGTCGCCCAGGAGCTGACCCAGCACAACACGGGGCTGACCCTCTACTTCTGCGTGAACTACGGCGGACGTGCCGAGATCGCCGATGCCGTGCAGCGAATCGCCCATGACGTCAAGGGCGGTCGGCTGCGCCCGGGGTCCGTCGACGAGAAGACCATCAAGAAGTACCTCGACGAGCCGACGATGCCCGACGTCGACCTCTTCGTGAGGTCGTCGGGGGAGCAGCGCACCTCGAACTTCCTGTTGTGGCAGTCGGCCTACGCCGAGATGGTCTTCCAGAACCGTCTCTGGCCCGACTACGACCGGCGCGACCTGTGGGCCGCCATCGAGGAGTACGTCGCCCGTGACCGCCGCTACGGCGGCGCCGTCGACACCCCCACGACCGCCTAGCGACGTCGGGAACTGGGCACTCGACTGGGCTTCTCGTCGAGTGCTCAGTTTCCTACGGTGGCGCAGTCGGCGCAGGTGCCGAAGATCTCGAGGGTGTGCGTGACGTCGCGGAACCCGTGGTCCTCTGCGACCTTGTCGGCCCACCGTTCGACGGCGGGACCCTCGACCTCGACGGTGCGACCGCACGCCCGACACACGAGATGGTGGTGGTGGTGCGTCGAGCAGGCGCGGTAGACCGCCTCGCCGTCGTCGGTGCGCAGGACGTCGACCGTGCCCGCGTCGACCATGGCCTGGAGGGTCCGGTAGACCGTGGCGAGGCCCACGCCCGCGCCTGCCTCGCGCAGCCGGGCGTGCACGGTCTGGGCCGAGGTGAAGTCGTCGGACTTCTCGAGCAGGTCTGCGACAGCGGCCTGCTGGCGGGTCGGCTTGCGAGTGGTGCTGCTGCTCCGGTCGGTCATGGCCTCGTCCCTGTCGTCGGTGCGATCGTGTCGGACGTTGTGGCGCCGTCGCGGGCGGCCAGGCTGTCCTCGTGGTGGTGCACTCCGTGCTCGTCGTAGTGGCCCTCGTGCGCTGCGTGGAGGTGGCCGTCATGGACGTAGTCGACGTGGTCGCCGTGCGGCACGGCCGGGTGCCCGCACTCCGCCCCGTGCTCGTGCTCGTGCCGTTCCGCGACGTCATGGCGGCCTCCGCCGACCCGGGCCAGGATGCCGGTGACGAGTGCCGTGACGACGAAGAGCCCGACCGCGAGCAGCACGATGGTGCCGCCGGACGGGGTGTTGAGCGGGTAGGAGAGGGCGACGCCGCCGACGGACGACACCAGGCCGAACCCGATGGCCCAGCGCAGCCCGCTGCTGAACGACCTCGCGACGAGCTGGCTCGCGGCGTTGGGCACGATCATCAGGGCGCTGATGAGCAGCAGCCCGACGACACGCATGGCGACGACGACCGTGGTTGCCGTGAGCACGGCCAGCACGATGTTGAGGGGCAGCACCGGGATGCCGACCGCTCGCGCGTACTCCTCGTCGTTGGCGACGGCGAAGAGGCGGGGGCGCAGCACCCACGTGGTGACGGCGATGAGCAGGGCCAGACCGGCGAAGAGGTAGAGGTCGCCGCGCTGCGTGGTGAGGATCGACCCGAAGAGGTACTTCATGAGGTTCGCCGGGGTGCCGTCGGGTGACTTGCTGATGATGACGACGCCGCCGGCGATGCCACCGTAGAAGATCACGGCGAGCGCGACGTCGCCGTTGGTCCGGCCTCGAGTGCGCAGCAGCTCGATGACGACGGCCGCGACGAGCGCCGCCACGAGCGCCGTGAGCACCGGTGCGGACCCGGTGACGAGACCGATGGCGACACCCGCGAGCGCGACGTGGCCCATCCCGTCCCCGATGAGCGAGAGCCGGCGCTGCACGAGGAAGATGCCCACCATCGGGGCGACGGTGCCGACGAGCAGCGCGGCGACGAGCGCCCGCTGCATGAAGTCGACCGTGAGCAGGTCGGTCATGGCCGCCGCCCTTCGGGGTGGGTCGTGTCGAGCGGGCCGTGCGCCAGCGACGCGTGCCCGTCGAGCTCGTGGTCGTGGTGGTGGCTGTCATGGTCGTGGTGCACGTGGTCGCGGGCGTGGGCGTACTCCTGCGGCGTGCCGTCGAACCGGATGTGCCCGCCGTCGACGACGACGATCCGGCTGAGCAGCCGTTCGAGGGCGCCGAGCTCGTGGGTGACGATCACCATCGTCACGTCGCGCTCGACCAGGCGCTCGAGCACGTCGGCCAGCACGTGCTGGCTCGCGGCGTCGACGCCCGCGGTCGGCTCGTCCATGATCAGGATGTCCGGCTCGGCGGCGAGTGCACGTGCGATGAGGACGCGGCGCTGCTGCCCGCCGGAGAGGGTGCTCACCTCGGTGGTGGCGCGGTCGGCGAGACCGACGACCTCGAGCGAGCGGGCCACGACCTGGCGGTCGGCCGCGCGGAGCCGCCCGAGCCAGCCGATGCGGGCCAGGCGGCCCGTCGACACGATCTCCTCGGCGGTCGCCCGCACCGACCCCGACAACGTATGCCGTTGGGGCACGTAGCCGATGCGCGCGCGGTCGTGGAACTCGGCGCTGTCGACGCCGAAGAGGCTGACCGTGCCGGACGTGCGCTCGTTGAGGCCGAGCACGCCCTTCATCAGGGTGGACTTGCCGGAGCCGTTGGGGCCGACGATGGCCACGATCTCGCCGCTGCGGATCGTCAGGTCGACGTCGGTCAGCACGGGCCGGTCGCCGTAGCCGAAGCCGGCGCCGCGGAGGGCCACGACGGCGTCAGGGGCCGCCGGGCCGTCGGGCAGGAGCGGAGCGGACCTCATGAGCACCCCTGTCCTTCGCGCAGTGTCGCGAGGTTGCAACGCATGACCTCGAAGTAGTCCGTGCCGCGCGTGGCGGAGGTGATGCCCTCGATCGGGTCGAGCGTCGCGACCTTGGCCCCGGTGGACTCGGCGACCGTCTGCGCGAAGTGCGGTTCGACGAGCGTCTCCTGGTAGATCGTGGTGACGCCCGCCGACGACACGAGGTCGGAGACGGCCTTGAGGGCGCTGGCGCTCGGCTCGGCCTCGGGGGAGATGCCGGTGATGCCCTGCTGGTGGAGGCCGTAGCGGGCCGCCAGGTAGCCGAAGGCGCCGTGGCTGGTGACGAGCTGCTCGGTGCGGCAGTGCGCGAGGCCGACCCGCAGCTCGTCGTCGAGCTGCGACAGCTTCTCGACGAAGGCTGCGGTGTTGCGCGCGTAGGTCGAGGACCTGGACGGGTCGTCCTTCGACAGGCGCGCGCTGATGGCCTCGGCGACGGCGGCGTAGCGAGTGGGGTCGAGCCAGAAGTGCGGGTCGTCGGCGCCGTGACCGTGGTCGTCGTGCTCCTCGGCCGACTCGCCCTCGTGCTCGTCGGGACTGGCCGGGACGAGCTTCGCCGCGTCGGCCACGTCGAGCACCTTCGCGCCGTCGACGAGCCCGACGGCTTCGTCGACCGCCGGCTGAAACCCGTCGGCGTAGACGACGAGCCTCGCCTTGGTCATGCCGCCGATGTCCTGGGGCGCGAGCTCGAGGTCGTGCGGCTCGGCCCCGGGCCGGGTCAGCACCGTGACTTCGGCGGTGTCGCCGACCACCTGCTGGGTCGCGAACTGGATCGGGTAGAACGACGTCACGATGGGAGAGTCGGGCTCGCTCGGCGGGGACCCGGCGCTGCAGGCGCCGAGGGCGAGGGTGGCCGTGACGGCGAGAGCCGCCAGGTTGGCCGGGGCGCCGACGCGCCGGCGGGGACGTGGAAGGGGATGCCTCACGGGAACCATCCTCACCCAAAATGAGAATGATTGTCAAAATCGAGACGTCGGTTGCGCCGCCGCGCAGGCGCGCAGCCCGCGTGTCAGGCGCCGGGCACGATCCTCACCACGGCGACGGCGACGGCCAGCACGAGCACCGCAGTGCGCATGAGCCGCTCCGGCAGCGCCAGCCGCTGCCACGTGAGGAAGAGCAGCCACCCCACGAACGCGGCCACGACGAGGAAGGCGATGCCGGCCCAGGGACGCGGCGCGAGGACGCCGACGGCCAGCAGGGCGACGAGGACGCCGATCGCCACGGGCCGCGGCACGGCGTTCATCCGTTCGACCCAGGGGGCCGACGCGTGCTCGACTCGGGAACGGAAGCTCAAGGACACCTGACGAGCGTAGGGGACGCGGCGGCATACGCAGGACACGTGGTAAACCGACCGGCGCCGGCCCGATAACCTGTCCCGCATGGCCAAGCAGACATCCATCGTGGACACCGTCGTCAGCCTCTGCAAGCGCAGGGGCTTCGTCTTCCCGAGCGGTGAGATCTACGGAGGCACCCGGTCTGCCTGGGACTACGGCCCCCTCGGCGTCGAGCTCAAGGAAAACATCCGGCGCCAGTGGTGGAAGTCGATGGTGACCGGCCGTGACGACGTCGTCGGCCTCGACTCCTCGATCATCCTGCCGCGCGAGACCTGGGTCGCCTCCGGCCACGTCGGCACGTTCACCGACCCGCTCGTCGAGTGCCTCAACTGCCACAAGCGCCGCCGCCAGGACCACCTGCAGGAGGCACTCGCGGAGAAGAAGGGCATCGCCGACCCCGACTCGATCCCGATGACCGACATCGTGTGCCCCGACTGCGGCACCAAGGGCCGGTGGACCGAGCCGCGCGACTTCCAGATGATGCTCAAGACCCACCTCGGCGTCATCGAGGACGAGTCGGGCCTGCACTACCTGCGTCCCGAGACCGCCCAGGGCATCTTCGTCAACTTCAACAACGTCATGCAGGCGTCGCGCAAGAAGCCGCCGTTCGGCATCGCCCAGACCGGCAAGAGCTTCCGCAACGAGATCACGCCCGGCAACTTCATCTTCCGCACGCGCGAGTTCGAGCAGATGGAGATGGAGTTCTTCGTCAAGCCGGGCGAGGACGCCGAGTGGCACCAGTACTGGATCGACGAGCGCACCCGGTGGTACACCGACCTCGGCATCAACCCCGACAACCTGCGCCACTTCGAGCACCCGCTCGACAAGCTGTCGCACTACTCGACCCGCACCGTCGACATCGAGTACCGCTTCAGGTTCGCCGGCTCCGAGTGGGGCGAGCTCGAGGGCATCGCCAACCGCACCGACTTCGACCTGTCGACGCACACGAAGCACTCGGGCACCGACCTCGTCTACTTCGACCAGACGACCGGCGAGAAGTACACCCCGTACGTCATCGAGCCGGCAGCCGGCCTGTCCCGCTCGCTCATGACCTTCCTCGTCGACGCCTACGCCGAGGACGAGGCGCCCAACACCAAGGGCGGCGTCGACAAGCGTGTCGTGCTGCGCCTCGACCCGCGCCTGTCGCCGGTCAAGGCCGCCGTGCTGCCGCTCTCGCGCAACGCCGACCTGTCGCCCAAGGCGCGCGACCTCGCCGCCACGCTGCGCAAGCACTGGAACATCGACTTCGACGACGCCGGCGCCATCGGCAAGCGCTACCGCCGTCAGGACGAGATCGGCACGCCGTTCTGCATCACGGTCGACTTCGACACGCTCGACGACCACGCGGTGACCATCCGCGAGCGCGACACCATGGCGCAGGAGCGCATCGCCCTCGACCAGGTCGAGGGCTACCTGGCGCAGCGCCTCGTCGGCTGCTGAGCCCTCCCGTCCGACCACGTATGCCGTCCGCCCACCTCGGGCGGGCGGCATACATGCGTCTTGCCCGCAACACACCCGCCAACGGTCAACGCGCGACGGCTGCAACCAGCGCCGGCTGACCGTTTCCGGGTGTGTTGCGCACCGGGGGCTGCGCGAGCAGGGAGTGCGAGCGGCGGCCTGGGGGGTGCGGGGCGGGTCAGCCCGGGGTGCGGCCGGTCGCGATGGGCCGGGACGGGTCGCGGATCCACTCGCTCCACGACCCGGGGTAGAGCACGGTGTCGACACCGAGCTCGGCGAGCGCGAGCATCTCGTGGGCCGCGGTGACGCCGGAGCCGCAGTAGACGCCGACGGGGCCGCTGCCGGTGGCGGCGCCGCCGGTCACCCGCGACCAGTGCTCGGCGAGGTCGCGGCGGAACGTCCCGTCAGCGGTGACCCATTCGGTCGTGGGACTGCTGACGGCCCCGGGGATGTGGCCCGCCACGGGGTCGATCGGCTCGGTCTCGCCGGCGTAGCGCTCGAGCGCGCGGGCGTCCAGGAGCAGTCCCTCGCGCGCGAGCACCGCAGCCGACGAGGCGTCGAGCGTCGGCAGCTGTCCGGGGCGCACGACGACGTCCCCGTTGCGGTCGTGCGGCTCGTCCGTCGAGACGGGCAGGCCGGCGGCGAGCCAGGCGGCCCAGCCCCCGTCGAGCACCCGGACGTCGCCGATGCCCAGCCAACGCAGCACCCACCAGGCCCGCGCGGCGGCATACGAGTCCTTGGCGTCGTAGGCCACGACGCGGCTGCGCTCGGTGATCCCCGCACGTCGCAGCACCGCCTGCACGACCTCCGGGTCGGGCAGCGGGTGCCGTCCGCCGTCGCCGGCCGGGGCAGCGAGCTCGGTGTCGAGGTCGACGAAGAAGGCTCCCGGCACGTGGCCCGCCGCGTAGTCCTGACGACCTGCGGGCGTGTTCGCAGTCGTGAGCGCCCAGCGGACGTCGAGGACGACGACGTCCTCGATCTCGTGGGCGAGGTCGGCGGCGCTGATGAGGTGGGTCACCGGGCCATCGTGGCATTCTCGCCCTGTGCCCGCTCACCTGGTCCTCGTGCACGGCTCGCGCCTGTCGAGCACCCAGTGGGCGCCCCAGGTCCCCCTGCTGCGCGGCCGTGTCGGCCTGACGCTCGTCGACCTCCCGGGTCACGGCGCCCGCGTCGACGAGACGTTCACGATGGACCGCTGCGTCGAGGTCATCGGCGAGGCCGTGGGGTCGGCGTCGGCGCACGGTGACCCCGTCGTGCTCGTCGGGCACTCGCTCGGCGGCTTCGCCGCGATGGCGTATGCCGCTGCCCGTCCCGACACCCTGGCGGGCCTCGTGCTGGCGGGGTCGAGCGCGACACCGACCGGTCCTGGTGCGGCCGTCTACCGCGGGGTCGCGGCCCTGACCGACCGCCTCGGCCCGGAGCGGATGACCCGCGTCAACGACCGCGTGCTGCACCGGCTCTACCCGGCCGAGCGCATCGACCCGGTCATCGCGGGTGGCTACTTCTTCGCGCCGACGCCCGCCGCCTGGCGCGAGGTCATGGACCACTGCCGTCCCTCGATGCTGCACGCCGTGCGCTGCCCGGTGCTGCTGCTCAACGGGCAGTTCGACCAGTTCCGGTTGGGCGTTCGGGCCTACCTCAGGGCGTGCCCGACGGCCCGTGCCGAGACGATCCGGCGGGCGAGCCACCTGTCCAACCTCGACCAGCCGGAGGCCTTCGCCGCGGCCCTGCTGCGCTTCGCCCGCGAGGTCGCCGATTCGGCTCACCGGGCCTGATCGGGGACAATCGGGCACGTGACCGACGTGCTGACCCCTGTGACCGAGCCGGCGGGTGCGGTGCTGCCGCCCCTGCGCATCGGGCGACACGTCATCGAGTCGCCCGTCGTCCTGGCCCCGATGGCCGGCATCACCAACCGGGCCTTCCGGCGCCTGTGCCGCGAGTACGGCAACGAGGGCACGGCGCTCGCGCCGACGCGCGGTGCCTCGGGGGCCACGAGCCTCTACGTGAGCGAGATGATCACGAGCCGGGCGCTCGTCGAGCGCACACCGGAGTCGATGCGCCTCATCGAGCACGACCCCGACGAGAACCCCCGCTCGATCCAGCTCTACAGCGTCGACCCGGCCACGGCCCGGGCGGCCGCGCGCATGCTCGTCACCGAGGACCGCGCCGACCACATCGACCTCAACTTCGGCTGCCCCGTCCCCAAGGTCACCCGCAAGGGCGGCGGCTCGGCGCTGCCGTGGAAGAAGGAGCTCTTCAAGCGGATCGTCGGTGCCGTCGTCGAGGAGGGCGCGAAGCGCGACATCCCCGTCACGGTCAAGATGCGCAAGGGCATCGACGACGAGCACCTCACCTTCCTCGACGCCGGGCTCACGGCCGAGGCGGAGGGGGTGGCCGCGGTGGCGCTGCACGGCCGCACGGCGGCCCAGGCCTACTCCGGCACGGCCGACTGGACGGCGATCAAGCTGCTCAAGGAGACCGTCACGACCGTCCCGGTGCTCGGCAACGGCGACATCTGGTCGGCCGACGACGCCCTGCGCATGGTGCACGAGACCGGGTGCGACGGCGTCGTCGTCGGTCGGGGCTGCCTCGGCCGCCCGTGGCTGTTCACCGACCTCGCGGCGGCGTTCGCCGGCACCTCGGCGCGGGTCACCCCGACGCTGGGCCAGGTGGCCGACACGCTGCGCACGCACACGGCATACCTCGTCGACTTCTACGGCGAGGAGGAGCGAGCCTGCCGCGACATCCGCAAGCACATCGCCTGGTACCTCAAGGGGTTTCCGGCCGGCTCGACGATCCGCAACTCGCTCGCGCTCGTCGACTCGATGGCCTCGCTCGACGCGCTGCTGGCGACGCTCGACCCCGACGCGCCGTGGCCGGGCGACGCCGCCGAGGGCCAGCGCGGACGCGCCGGGTCGTCCCGCACCGTGGCGCTGCCCGACCGCTGGCTCGAGTCGCGCGAGCTCTCCGAGGAGCACGGGCGCACCATCGCCGAGGCCGAGCTGTCGGTCAGCGGCGGTTGAGGCTCACTTCAGCCAGACGCTGAGCGGGCCGAGACGCTCGCAGCCTGCGGCGACGGCGGCGTCGACGCCCGCTCCGGCCTCCCAGCCGACCAGAGGTATGCCGTTCGTGATCGTCCGCGCCGCAGCGGCTGCGGCGGCCCAGGCGCGTTCGTCGTCGCCGTCGTGCGTGAAGACGTTACCGAGCCCGGCGACGCCGTCCGTGACGTTGACGACCGCCCCGGCGACCACTGGGGAGTCCGCGTCGCCGGACGCGTGCCCGGCCAGGACGTGCACCCCCGGCGCCTCGAGCAGCGACGGGCGCAGGATCGCCTCCGCCTCGGGGTCGCTCGCCCAGGCCCGGACCCAGGCAGCCATGTCACTCGCCGTCCCGACGCGCCGCCACGTGGGGCCGGCGGGGGCGAGCCGCACGGACGGGTCGAGCCAGACCCACTCACCGACGACGAGGCGGGCGAAGTCCTCCATCGACAGGTCGAGCCGCGACCAGGAGTCCTTGACCGAGCAGCCGTCGGAGTCGTCGACGCGGGCGAGCACGTCGTACTCGCCGACAGTGGGGGAGAGGGTCACGGCGTCGGGGTAGTAGGGCGGGGTCCGGGTGGCAGCGGTCCACGCATCGGCGTCCGTCGTCGTGACGACGCCGTGCGAGCGGGCCACGGCGTCGCACCACAGGGCGTTGTTGCGGGCGGCGAGGACGATGCGGTCGGTCACGTCTTTCACACCGGTGATCCTCCCAGCGTCGGCGGTGGCTGGCAGGATCGGGGCATGCGAGAGGGTGGGTCCGCCGAGCGCCCGGCGACGTTCTTCGATGACGCCGACGACTTCCGCGCCTGGCTCGAGGCCAACCACGGCACCGCGACCGAGCTGTGGATGGGTCTCAACAAGAAGCACGTGGAGCCTCGTGGCCTCCAGTGGGCCGAGGCGGTGCGCGAGGCGCTGTGCTTCGGCTGGATCGACTCGGTCGCGCAGCGCATCGACGAGGATGCCGTGCGCCAGCGGTGGACCCCGCGCAAGCCCGGAAGCAACTGGAGCACCATCAACATCAACGCCGTGGCCGAGCTGAGGGCTGCCGGGCGGATGCACCCGGCGGGCCTGGCCGCGTTCGAGAGGCGCCGCGAGGACCGCTCCGGCGTCTACGCCTACGAGAACCGCGAGCGCACGTGGCCCGAGGCGTACGAGGCGCTGCTGCGGGCCGACGCGCGCGCCTCCGCCTTCTGGGACGCCGCGACGCCCTCCTACCGCAAGGTCGCCACCAACTGGGTCGTCACGGCCAAGCAGGAGTCGACCCGCGACAAGCGGATGGCCGAGCTCGTCGACGACTGCGCCAACGGCCGGCTCATCAAGTCACAGCGCTACGGCGCCGAGCCCGCCTGGGTGCGCCGCATCCGCGACGAGCTCGGCTGACCGGCCCCGAAGGTCAGCGTTTGCCCTTCGGCGGGATGATCTCGATGTGGTCCTTCGCCGCGGCCTTGGCATGCTTGTCGGCCCGCTTCTCCTTGAGCGACCTGGCCTTCGTGGACATGTGGGACTTCGGGGACTTGTCGCCCATGGCGCGCTCCTGTGGTCGGAAGCCTGAGCGGCTCCATGGCTCAGTATGCGCCCTCGCGACGCCCGTGGACCTCGCGCCCCGGTTCGGGTGCGGCGCCCCGGTCGAGTGGGGGCGTCCCGCATAGAGTTCCGCTGTGGGCTACGAGGGTCGGGACCGGGAGCGCTGGGTCGCGGAGGACCCTGCCCAGAAGCGGGCCGACCGCGACGACTTCGCCCGGGACCGGGCGCGGGTCGTGCACTCCTCCGCGCTGCGCCGGCTCGCGGCCAAGACCCAGGTGCTCGCGCCGGGTCACGACGACTTCGTGCGCAACCGCCTCACCCACTCGCTCGAGGTCGCACAGATCGGGCGCGAGTTCGGTGCGGTGCTCGGGTGCGACGCCGACCTCGTCGACACGGCCTGCCTCTCGCACGACCTCGGCCACCCGCCGTTCGGTCACAACGGTGAGACGGCGCTCGACGAGATCGCCTCTGCAATCGGTGGATTCGAGGGCAACGCGCAGACGCTGCGCATCCTGACGCGACTCGAGGCGAAGCGCGCCCACCAGGACGGGACGCCCGCCGGCCTGAACCTCACCCGTGCGAGCCTCGACGCCACGACGAAGTACCCCTGGGCCAGAGGTGACGGTCCCTACGAGACAACCAAGTTCGGCGTCTACCCCTCGGACCTGCCTGTCTTCCAGTGGATCCGCGACGGTGCCCGACCGCGCGACCGGTGTCTCGAGGCCGAGGTCATGGACTGGTCCGACGACGTCGCCTACTCCGTGCACGACGTCGAAGACGCCATCGCGTCCGGCTGGATCGACCCGCGCGTGCTGCACTCGCGCGACCTCACAGACGTCATCGACGTCGCCGGCCGCACCTACGCGCCCGACCTGGGTGCCGATGCCCTCGGGGCGGCGCTGGAACGCCTGATCGCCTCCGGGGCGGTGCCCACGGCATACGACGGCTCGCGCAGCGACCTCGCTCGCCTCAAGGACATGACGAGCCGCCTCATCGGCCACTTCGTGTCCGTCGTCGAGAACGCCACCCGGGAGCGGCACGGACCGGGTGAGCTGTGCCGGTTCGAGGCCGACCTGGTCGTCCCAGACGACACCAGGGCCGAGTGCTCCGTGCTCAAGGCCATCGCCAACCACTTCGTCATGACCACCGACGAGCGCCTGTCGGTGATGTCGGGGCAGCGGGAGGTCGTGCGCGACCTCGTGGAGGCGTATGCCGTGCGGCCCGACGAGCGCCTCGACGCCGCCTTCCGTGCCGATCACGAGAGCGCCGTCGACGACGCCGAACGGCTACGGGTCGTCGTCGACCAGGTGGCCTCGCTGACCGACGTCCGGGCTCTCGCTCTCCACGGCCAGTGGTGCCGCTGACCGGGAGCGGGCGGGCGACGAACTAGGATCACGGGCAGCGACAGGAGGCAGATGGCTGGGCTGATCAACAGCGAGGACATCGCGGCGGTCAAGGCGCGGTCGTCCATCGAGGACGTCGTGCGCGAGCACGTGACCCTGCGCTCCGCCGGCCCCGGCTCGCTGAAGGGCCTCTGCCCGTTCCACGACGAGAAGACGCCGTCGTTCAACATCCGGCCCGCCGTGGGCGCCTGGCACTGCTTCGGCTGCCAGGAGGGTGGTGACGTCATCTCCTTCGTCCAGAAGATCGACCACCTCACCTTCTCCGAGGCCGTCGAGCGGCTCGCGCAGAAGCTCGGCATGGAGCTGCGCTACGAGGACGGCCAGCGCCCCCGCGAGGAGGGCCTCGGACGCCGCAGCAGGCTCATCGAGGCGCACCGTGTCGCCGAGGAGTACTACACCGACCAGCTGCTCAACGGCCAGGGACCGGCCCGTCAGGGACGCGACTTCCTCAGGGCGCGCGACTTCAACAGCGCCCACGTGAAGCAGTTCGGCATCGGCTTCGCGCCGCGCGGGGGAGAGGACCTCGTCCGTCACCTGCGGGCCAAGGGCTTCACCGACGACGAGCTCGTCACCGGCGGTCTCGCGGGGCGCGGTGCCCGCGGCCTCTACGACCGGTTCCGCGGCCGGCTGGTCTGGCCGATCCGCGACATCACCGGCGACACCGTCGGCTTCGGCGCTCGTCGCCTCTTCGACGACGACCGCATCGAGGCCAAGTACCTCAACACCTCCGAGACGCCGATCTACAAGAAGTCGACCGTGCTCTACGGCCTCGACCTCGCGAAGAAGAAGATCTCGCAGGGCCGGGAGGCCGTCGTCGTCGAGGGCTACACCGACGTCATGGCCTGCCACCTCGCCGGTGTCGAGACTGCCGTCGCCACGTGCGGCACGGCCTTCGGCGCCGAGCACATCAAGCTGCTACGCCGCCTCATGCGCGACGAGGCGGGCCTCGCCCCGGCCAAGGTGATCTTCACCTTCGACGGAGACGCCGCAGGTCAGAAGGCGGCGATGCGGGCCTTCGCCGACGACGAGAAGTGGACCTCGCAGTCCTTCGTCGCCGTCGAGAAGTCGGGCAAGGACCCCTGCGAGCTACGCCAGTCCGGAGGCGACCCGGCCGTCCAGGCCCTCATCGAGGACGCCGTGCCGATGTTCGAGTTCGCGGCCCGGACGACGATCAAGCGCTTCGACCTCGCCACCGCCGAGGGCCGCATCCAGGCCGTGCGAGCCGTCGCTCCGATCGTCGCGTCGATCCGCGACCGGTCGCTGCAGCCGGAGTACACCCGCGAGATCTCGGGCATGCTCGGCCTGGACGTCGAGCAGGTGGCCTCCGAGGTGGCGCGGGCCGGCAAGCTCAAGGTGGACGACGCGCCGCGCTCGCCGGGCGAGCGGGGCGGCCGCGACGATGTGGCCGAGCCCTCTGCGGGGGAGTCGGGGGCCGGCCTGCCCGTCCCGGACCGCCGCGACCCCGTGGTGCTCGCCGAGCGGCAGCTGCTCCAGGTGCTGCTCCAGTTCCCGACGGTGTTCAAGCCGGGGGCGATCGACCTCCTGACGCCCGACGCCTTCTCCGCACCGGCGCACCGCGCCGTCTTCGACGGCGTGCGCATCGCGCACCACGCCGGCGACATGGCCAACGCCCGGGCCTGGATGTCGGCGGTCACCGAGGCGGCGCCTTCACCCGTGGGCGGCCTCGTCAGCGAGCTCGCGGTCGACACGCTGCCGACCCGGATGGACCCCAACACCGGCCTGCCCACCTCGCGCTACGTCGACGAGCTCTTCGACCGGGTCCGCACGATCGCCCTCACGCGACGCATCGCCGACGCGGTGAGCGAGATGCGTCGCCTCGACCACGCCGAGACGCCAGCCCCCGAGCGCACGCGCGAGCTGGGCATGGAGCTGCAGACCCTCCAGCGCGAGCTCGCGGCGATCAAGGCGGGGATGGGCTGATGCCGCTGTTCGAGCGACGTCGTCGCCCTGCGCTGCCGGCCGCGGTCCGTGCCGCGGTGCCGCTCGAGGGCGCCGAGTCGGTGCTGGCGTGGGCTCGCGACGACCTGACCGACGGACACGTCGTCGCCACGACCCACCATCTGGCCTTCGTCGGACCCGACGGCACGCTGGCGTGGCGCCGGCCTTGGCACGAGGCCGAGACGGGCACGTGGCAGGGCGAGAGCTCGCTCCTGACCGTCACGTGGGCCGACCGGTCGCCGGCCGTCCAGTGGCGCCTCAGCGAGCCCTCACTGGTGCAGCAGACGCTGCGAGAGCGCCTCCAGGCCAGCGTCGTGCTGTCCGACGAGTTCCGCGCCCCGAACCGGCGCACCGTGCGCGTCGTCATCCGTCAGGACCTCGCGACCGGCGGCCTGGTGGAGCAGACCATCCCCGGCAAGGGGGTCGACCTGAGCGACCCGCGCGTGGCCGCTGAAGCTGCCGAGCGGCTGGCCCGGCTCCGCTCCGAAGTGGGCCTCTGAGGGAGCGCCGACGCCCGCGCGACGCCTGCCGAAGGGTGTCTGCACGACCCGCCGATCCCGATTTCTTGTCGCCGCTGATGCTTTGCTATGGTTGCGCAGCAGCATTCCCCTGTAGCTCAATTGGCAGAGCAGCCGGCTGTTAACCGGCAGGTTATTGGTTCGAGTCCAATCGGGGGAGCACAGCACGAGAAGGGCCCCGACACCACTGGTGTCGGGGCCCTTTCTCGGTCTTCTTCTCGGCCCTCGGCGAGGTGGTGCGCACAGGGCGCCCGTACGGTACGCGTACGGGCGCCCTGTGCGTCAGCGTGCCTGGCTCGTCGCGTCGCCGGTGTGCACGCCCCGACCGCCGAGACCGTCGGTGGGGGCGTCCGCCGTCCCGGGCCCGGCAACGCCGGTCGCCGGTCCCGCCTTGCGGGGCCCACGACCTCGTCGGTTGAGGCGGCGCTCGAGCCGGCCCGCGAGAACCGTCAGACCGAAGTTGATCGCGATGAAGACGACGGCCGCGAGGATGTACGCGGGGATGACCGTCGCGTACGCCGTGCCCATGTCGCGCATGCTCTGGAGCAGCTCCGGATAGGTGATGGCCGCACCCAGCGCGCTGTCCTTGAGGATGACGACGATCTGGCTGATCAGGGCCGGCAACATGGCCGTCAGCGCCTGGGGCAGCTGGATCGACCGGAGCGTCTGCGACGCCGTGAGCCCGATGGACAGTCCGGCCTCGGACTGCCCCTTGGGCAACCCGTAGACGCCCGAACGGACGAGCTCGGCGATGACCGAGCCGTTGTAGAGGGTCAGGGCGATGACGACCGCCATGAACGAGTTGAGGCTGGCCACGAAGATGTTGTTGAACGCGAACAGCTGGAAAAGGAAGTACATCATCAGCAGCACCGGGACCGCGCGGAAGAACTCCACGATGATGCCGCTGACCCAGCGGATGGCACGGTTCTGCGAGAGCCGGCCCATGCCGAAGAGGATGCCGAAGACCATGGCTGCCACGATCGAGACGGCAGCCGCCTTGAGCGTGTTGATCAGACCGGGGACGACGTATGCCGTCCACACCTCCGGGTCGACGAGGGGCTGCCACAGCGCGCCGGTCAGCTGGCCCTGAGCGCCCAGCTTCCACACCACGCCGGCCAGCGTGGCCGCGAGAAGCACGAACCCGAACGCCGTGAGGATGGCGTGACGGCGCCGGGCGCGAGGCCCCGGCGCGTCGAACAGGACGTTCTGGGCGCTCATCGCTTCACCGCCAGGCGACGCGAGAGGGACGTGAAGAGCAGGCCGACGGGCAACGTCAGGATGACGAAGCCGAGCGCGAACACGAGGAACACCGCCACGCTCGCCGTCTCGTTCTCGATGATGACCTTCATCAGTGCTGATGCCTCCGCGACTCCGATGACCGAGGCCACGGTGGTGTTCTTGGTGAGGGCGATGAGGACGGAACCGAGCGGGGCGATCGCTCCCCGGAACGCCTGCGGCAGGATCACCTCGCGCAGGCTCTGTCCGAAGGTCAGCCCGATCGAGCGGGCCGCCTCGGCCTGGCCGAGCGGCACCGTGTTGAAGCCGCTGCGCAGCGCCTCGCACACGAACGCCGCGTGGTAGACCGCGAGAGCCACCATCGCCCAGCGGATCGCGTTGTCGCGCAGCGAGGTCGCCGAGTTCGGGTCGACCAGGTTGATCTGCAGCACGATCCCCACGCCCGCGAGCGAGAAGAAGACGATGAGGGTCAGCGGGGTGTTGCGCACGACGTTGACGTAGAACGCGCCCAGCCTGCGCAGCACCGCGACCGGCGAGACGCGCATGATCGCGAGGACCGTGCCGATGACGAGGGCACCGATCGCCGAGAAGAACGTCAGCTTGATGGTCATCCAGAAGGCGGCGAGGATGTCGTACTTCTCGAGGACGTCGAACATGTCCCTCCTTCAGGCACAAGGGATCTGGCCCGCGCAAGCCGCGGCGCCGGGTGGCGCCGCGGCTTGCGCGCGGCGAGGGATCAGGAGCAGGCGTCCGGAGTGGGCGGGTTGCCCGCACCCGGCTTGTAGCCGGCCGGCCCGAGGTTGGCGTCGAGCGCCTTCTGCCACGAGCCGTCGCTGATCATCTTCTTGATGGCGTCGGTGATCTTGGTGCACTGGGCGGTGTCGCCCTTCTTGAGGCCGATGCCGTAGTTCTCCTTGGAGAACGGCTTGCCGACGACCTTGAACTTGCCCTTGTACTGCTCCTGCGCGGCGTAGCCGGCGAGGATCGTGTCGTCGGTGGTGAGGGCGTCGACGCCACCGGTCTGCAGGGCGGGCAGGCACTCGGAGTACGTGCCGAACTCCTGGAGCTGCACGCCGGGGTACTGCTTCTTGACCTTCTGGGCCGACGTCGAGCCGGTGACCGAGCACAGCTTCTTGCCGTCGAGGGCGTCGGGGCCCGTGATCGTCGCGTCGTCGGCGCGGACGAGGAGGTCCTGGCCGGCGATGAAGTACGGGCCGGCGAAGCTGACCTTCTCCTTGCGGGCATCGGTGATGGAGTACGTCGCGACGACGAAGTCCACCTGGCCGGTCTGGATGAGCGTCTCGCGCTGGGCGCTGGGCGCCTGGACCCACGTGATGTTGTCCTCGGACGTGCCGAGCTCCTTGGCGACGTACTTGGCGACCTCGACGTCGAAGCCGCTGTACTCGTTGCCCTTCTTGAGGCCCATGCCGGGCTGGTCGAACTTGATGCCGATCTTGAGGCCGCCGCCGCCGCCTCCGCCGGTGCCTCCGCTGCCTCCGCTGGGCTGACCGGATCCACACGCGGCGAGCGTGAGGGCGAGCGTCGCTGCCGCCGCGACGGCTCCGAGTCGTCGTGCCTTCATTGGGGTTCCTCCCTGGTGGTTGCTCACGGCGCGCAGTCCTGCGCGCCGCTACCTGTCGTCAGCTGGTTCAGTGGGTGAGGATCTTGCCGAGGAAGTCCTTGGCGCGATCGCTCTTGGGGTTGGTGAAGAACTCCTGCGGGGTTCCGACCTCGACGATCTGGCCGTCGGCCATGAAGACCACCCGGTCGGCCGCCTTGCGGGCGAACCCCATCTCGTGGGTGACGACGATCATCGTCATCCCCTCCTTGGCGAGGCCGACCATGACGTCGAGCACCTCGTTGACCATCTCGGGGTCGAGGGCCGAGGTGGGCTCGTCGAACAGCATGACCTTGGGCCCCATCGCGAGCGAGCGCGCGATGGCCACGCGCTGCTGCTGGCCGCCGGAGAGCTGTGCGGGGTACTTCTCGGCCTGCGCCTCGACCCCGACCCGCTTGAGCAGGTCGCTCGCGAGCTTGTCGGCGTCGGCCTTGGACTTCTTGCGCACCTTCATCGGCCCGAGGGTCACGTTGTCGCGGATCGTCTTGTGCGCGAAGAGGTTGAAGGACTGGAACACCATGCCGACGTCGGCGCGCAGCTGTGCCAGCGGCTTGCCTTCCTCGGGCAGGGCCTTGCCGTCGATCGAGATCGTGCCGGCCTCGATGGTCTCGAGGCGGTTGATGGCCCGGCACAGCGTCGACTTGCCCGAGCCGGAGGGGCCGAGCACGACGACGACCTCACCCTTGCCGACCGTGAGGTTGATGTCGCGCAGCACGTGCAGGTCACCGAAGTGCTTGTTGACGCCCTCGATGACGACCATCGGGTCACGGGGCTCGTCGGGGGTCCGATCGCTCGTCGCCGCAGCGTCGGTTCTCACGTCGTCCATCCCGGAAACCTATCGGCTCCCGCGGTCGTGCTGCACCCAAGCGCGCCGAGCGTGCTCGAATCGTGAGGACAGCGGCCCCACGCGCACAGCGAGGAAGGCGGCTCTCGGAGCCGCCTTCCTCACTGTGGTTCAGGCGCCGGAGGCCGTCGGGGCCGGCGGATCCGTGGGGACGGGGCCTGTCGTGGCCTCGGGCGCCGCAGCCGCTGACTGCGTCGTGGCCGGCGGCGGGTCGCTGGGAGCGGGAGCCGGTGCCGGGTCCGCCGGCACGATCCGTGCCGACGGGGCCACCGCCGGCGGCGGCTCGGGCGCGGGCGCAGGAGCGGGGTCAGCCGGCGCGACCGGAGCGGGGTCAGCGGCCGGGGCCGGTGGCGGTGGCGGTGGCGGGTCGGCTGCCGGTGCGGGCGGCGGGTCGGCCACCGTCGTCGAGGCCGGCGGCGGGTCAGCCGGCGCCGCAGGCGTCGTCGCAGGGGCCGTCGCAGGGGCCGTCGCAGGGGGCGTCGTCGTGGCCGGCGGCTCGGTCGTGGCCGGCGGAGCCGTCGTGGTGTCGGCCGGCGGCGTCGTCGTGGCGGGCGGGGTGGTCGTGCCGGTCGGAGGCGTCGTGGTGCCCGGAGGCGTCGTCGTTCCCGTCGTGGTGCCCGGTGGCGTCGTCGTTCCCGTCGTGGTGCCCGGTGGCGTCGTGGTGCCCGGCGGGGACGTGGTCGTGGACGGGGGCGGCGTCGTCGTGGTCGGCGGCGGCGTGGTCGTGGACGGGGGCGGCGTCGTCGTGGTCGGCGGCGGCGTGGACGTCTGCGTCGGGTGACCCGTCGCGGCCGGCGGCGGCGTCTGGCTGGGCGACGACGGCGGTGTGATCGTCGCGGCCGGGGCCGACGGCACGACCGACGCCTCGGGGATCGGCACGTCGCCGTCCTCGACGGTCTTGACGACACGGCCACCGCGGTCGATGACGAGGTGCGGCACGACGGCATACGGCACGGACGAGGTCGCCGACGGAGCGAAGCCCAGGTAGGGGGCCGGGTCGACGTAGCGGTCGTTGACGATGACGTCGAAGTGCAGGTGGCAGCCCGTGGACCATCCGGTCGTACCGACGAGGCCGATGACCTGGCCCTGGGTGACGTGCTGGCCCTCGGTCACGAGGAACTTCGACTGGTGACCGTAGGCCGTCTTGAGCGTCGGGGTGTGCTCGATGATCGTGCGTCCACCCCACGAGTTGGAGACGCGCGCGTAGATGACGGTGCCGTCGGCCGCTGCGTGGATCGGCGTGCCGCAGTTGGCGGCGAGGTCGATGCCGGTGTGGAACATCGGCCGCCCCAGCACGGGGTGCATGCGCGGTCCGAACGAGGAAGTCTCGCCGCCGGGGACGGGGTGGATGAAGAGAGGGCCTCCTGCGATCGGGGCCGCGATGGCCTCGGCCGTGGCCGGAGCCAGGCTGATCGCCGGGAACATGAAGAGCCCACCGCCCACGGCGCTGGCGAAGGCGGAGTCGACCGGGGCAACGCCGACCGCGGGCGTGCCGGTGGACGCCAGCTCGGCAACCTGGTCGCGGGCCTCCTCGACCACCCCGACGGCGTTCTGCACGGCGGGCTCTCCAGCGGCCAGCAGCACGGCGGCGCGAGGCGACTGGGGCGTGCTGCCACCGAGGAAGGGCAGCAGGGCGAAGAGCACGAGCATGGTGGCAAAGGGCACGAGTCGCCGGCTCATCCTGATGTTCAGGACGAACGGACCCCTGCTCCCGTCGACGTCACGCACCACTGGGCCACCCCCTGGAGGCAAATCTGTTGTCTGTCTCGACCATCTCCCGGCGTACCGGGCCCCCGCAACCGGAAGCTCACGCGGACGACCCCCCGTCCGAACGACCGGTCCTTCAACCATAGGTGGGCCGCCCCGTCGACGGGCGGTTCCAGCAGAATTGCGGCTGCCGTCTGTGACGGGTGTGACTGGTGACGACAATGTCCGGGCTCCTGGCGATCGACACGCGGGCGCTTGCTCCAATCTTGCGCAAACGTCGCGTCCAAAATGTCATGGAACTTGCAGTCCTGCAGGCACTGTGGTGTTCGGAGGGGAAACCGACGCGTGGGGGCTGCGTCGGGTGCAAGGCCGGTCGGGGGACCGGTGGGGTGGAGACGAGGTGGGTTCTGCCGGGGGAGTCGGCGGAACCCACCTCATCGCCGTCCGGGGCTCGACGACTCGTTCTCGGCTCGCTGTCCGTTCGCGGTCGCGTCTGTGGGGCAGCAGGGGCTTGAACCCTGGACCGACGGATTATGAGTCCGCTGCTCTGACCGGCTGAGCTACTGCCCCGCGACCTGGGCGGGCCGGCCACGGCCCGATCGGGTCGCACGGAGTCTAACCATGGCGCGAACCACCACGCGGCCGGCCTTCGGCGGCACCGCCGGCCGGCGTCGAGGCGACACCCTCTAGGCTCGCGCACGACCCCTGAACCCGAGCTCCCAGGACGAAACGCATGAGTGACGGCATCCGCGTGGCTGCGGTCGACGACGTCGAACCCGGCGAGGCCCTCGTGCTCGACACCGACGTCACGGCGACGGACGAGCCGATCTCGCTCTTCCGCGACGACGACGGCACCTACTACGCGCTCGACGACACGTGCTCGCACGAGGACGCCTCGCTCGCCGACGGGTGGATCGAGGCCGGCGAGGTCGAGTGCCCGCTCCACGCGACCCGGTTCTGCCTCGCCGACGGGCAGCCGATGTGCCTGCCCGCGACCAAGCCGGTGCGCACCCACCGGGTGGAGATCAGGGGCGATGAGGTCTACCTCTTCCCCGGGGTGCCACGAGCCTCCTGACCGGACATTTCGGTCAGCGCAACTGCTGGTGCACGTGTGCCCCATGGTGCACAATGGGCGAGTGCTCGAGAGAGCACGCTCGTTCGGCACCACGAGAGACCATTCGGGCTCGAAGTAGCAGGCGTTGGGGAAGACGTCCCTGCAACTTCAGGAGGATCGGATGCCTGTCGCGATGCCGCGCACCACGACACGTGGGGTTCTGTTCGTGCACGGAGCCCCTGCCGCGCTGTGCCCGCACATCACCTGGGCGATCGAAGCCGTCCTCGACCAGCGGGTGACGCTCGACTGGATCCCGCAGCCGGCCGCGCCCCGGCTCGTGCGCACCGAGCTCTCGTGGACCGGCGCCCCCGGCACCGGCGCCGAGCTGGCCAGCGCCCTCCGCGGCTGGGACGGGCTGCGCTACGAGGTGACCGAGGACCCGTCGCAAGGGTGCGACGGCGCCCGCTGGTCCTACACGCCGCGGCTCGGCATCCACCACGCCATGACCTCTGCCTCGGGCGACGCCGTGGTGTCGGAGGAGCGCCTGCGTGAGGCCGTGCTGCGGGCGTGCGGGGACGTGGAGGAGCTCCAGGACGAGATCGACCTGCTCCTCGGCATCCCGTGGGACGAGGAGCTCGAGCCCTTCCGCTACGCGGGCGACGGCGCGCCCGTCCGGTGGCTGCACAAGGTCGGCTGAGTTGGCCGGCACCCACTGAGCCGTGTCCTCCAGCGCGGCTCCGGAGGTGGCGAGGGCCCGGGCGGTTCGTGCTCCCGGGCCCTCGTCGCGTCCCGGGTGCCGGTACGCGGGTCGAGGCCGCCACGACCGCTTCACCGAAAACCGGTGGTCACCGACGAGGTCCGCCTGTCATCATCAACCCGGCCGCGCACCCGTCGCTGCGCGAGACCCACGACCACCGATCACGACGAACCACGGAGACACCGAGATGGCAACGGGAACCAGCACCGACGCGAAGCGCAGCCTGCGCCTCGCCGATGCGACCTACCCGTTCCCGGGTGAGTGCCGCAACCGGCACCCGCGGGCCGTCCGACGGCATCCCCACTGCGACCTCGCCGACGTGCATCGAGCCTGAGGTGCTCCTGCCGACCGAGCCGCCCACCGGGATGACCCCGGTCGGCGGCTCTTTTCGTTGCATCCCATGCGAACCCGTCCCGACGAGACGAGAGAGGAGTGGTCGGTCATGACGCAGGTCGAGGTGTGGAACGCCGACGAGACGCTCCTGCACCGCGTCTCGGTGCGGCACGCCGTCGGCATGATCTGGCGCGGCGTCGCGACGCCGGTGGAGGTCCATCAGACGGCGCGCTTCGGCCCCTACCAGGTGCCCCTCGTCGTCCGGCTCGTGCGCTACGTCGAGCAGAAGTGGCTCTACTCGCGCACCCGGGCGACCTACTCGCGCGAGGGAGTGCTGCTCCGCGACCGCGGGCAGTGCGCCTACTGCGGCCGGTTCACCGCCACCACGATGGACCACGTCCGACCGCGGTCGCGCGGTGGCGCGACCTCGTGGGCCAACGCCGTCGCCGCCTGCGAGTCGTGCAACGCCCGCAAGGGCGACCGCACACCCGAGGAGGCCGGTATGCCGCTGCGCTGGGACCCGTACGTCCCGACGAGGGTGCAGCTGCACTTCGCCCGCGAGGCCACCACCTTCACCGCCCGAGATCCCGTTCCCGTCACGTAGCCCCGGAAGGAGCCCCCGATGACCAGGCACCGCACCATTCGCACCCAGTCCCTCGGTCAGGTCGGGCTCCGACCGACAGCTGCGGCCGCGAACGGCCTCGAGCCGTGGATCTTCCGCGCTGCGACCGAGCACCCGTTCGAGCCCGGCGACGCCGTGCCGCACTGCGCCTCCGCCGATCCTGAGCTGTTCTGGCCGGCGACCGAGGCCGACGTCGCGGCGGCGCAGGCGGTCTGCGGCGGGTGCCCGCTCGCGGAGGCGTGCCTGGCTGTCGGGCGCGAGCGGCTCGAGTGGGGCGTCTGGGGCGGGCAGCTGCTCGCCAAGGGGCGCCCCACGACGGAGCTGCCGGGCAACGTGCGCCCCGAAGCGCACCGGGCCCGCACGGCCTGAGCCCGTATGCCGGGTGGCGCGGTCCCAGCGGCCCGCACCACCCGGCATACGGCAGAGCCACCCTTCGACCTCCGAGCCCGGGTCGAACCTTGCACCGGCTCCTCCGTCGTGCGCGGTGTCGGCAACGCGGAGACGAGCAAGTGCCCACTCGACCGGAGGGTCGAGTGGGCACTTTCCCACCGGGCTCGTCAGATGCTGCGGATCGCGAGGGCGACGTTGTGGCCGCCGAAGCCGAACGAGTTGTTCAGGGCCGCGATGTCGCCGTCGGGCAGCTTCTGGGCCTCGCCCGTGACGACGTTGAGGGGGATCTCGGGGTCCTGCTCGTCGAGGTTGATCGTGGCCGGCACGAGCCGGTTGTAGATCGACTGGATCGTGATGACGGCCTCGAGCGCGCCTGCGGCACCGAGCAGGTGGCCGGTCATCGACTTCGTCGCCGTCACCGAGAGGTTCTCGGTGTGGTCGCCGAAGGCCCGCTTGATCGCGTTGTACTCGGCGACGTCACCGACGGGCGTCGAGGTGGCGTGCGCGTTGATGTGGATGATGTCGGAGAGCGACAGGTCGGCCCTCTCGACGGCGTACGTCATCGCCCGGGCGGCGCCTGACCCGTTGGGCTCCGGGGCCGTGATGTGGTGGGCGTCGGCCGACATGCCGACGCTGGCGAGCTCGGCGTAGATGCGGGCTCCGCGGGCGCGGGCGTGCTCCTCGGACTCGAGCACGATGACGGCGGCGCCCTCACCGAGCACGAAGCCGTCGCGGCCGGTGTCGTAGGGCCGCGAGGCCTTCTCAGGCTCGTCGTTGCGCGTCGACAGGGCCTGCATCGCAGCGAACCCCGCGATCGGCAGGGCGTGCACGGCAGCCTCGGTGCCACCCGCGACGACGACGTCGGCGCGGCCGGTGCGGATCATGTCGATGGCGTAGCCCATGCTCTCGGCGCCGGAGGCACACGCGCTCACCGTGGTGTGGGCGCCGGCGCGGGCGCCGAGGTCGAGCGAGACGGCAGCGGCCGGGCCGTTGGGCATGAGCATCGGCACCGCGAGCGGGTAGACGCGGCGGGGGCCCTTCTCGCGCAGGTTGTCCCACTGGTCGAGGAGGGTCCACACGCCGCCGATGCCGGAGCCGATCGCGGCGCCCAGGCGCTCGGGGTCGACCTCCGGCTTGCCGGCGTCGGCCCACGCCTCGCGCGCGGCGATGAGGGCGTACTGGCTCGACGGGTCGAGGCGCCGGGTCTCGACCTTGGCGAGCACCTCCTCGGGCTTCGTGGCGATGGTCGCCGCGAACGTGACCGGGAGCTCGTACTTGGAGACCCAGTCGAAGTCCATCGGGCGGGCGCCGGAGCGGCCGGCGAGCAGGGCCTCCCAGGTCTCTGCGGCAGTGCCGCCCAGGGGCGTGGTGGCGCCGAGTCCGGTGACCACGACGCGTCGGTCGCGATTGGACGTCATGGTGACGTGCTCCTCTGAGTCGGGGGGTCGTGCTACGTGCTGGCTGAGGGGTGGTGCTGGGGTTGGCTTCCGTATGCCGGCCGGCGGGGCGCTGCCCGCGACGCCGGACGGCATACGGAAGCCGTCTGATCAGATGATCAGGACTGCGCGCCGTTGATGTAGGTGACGGCGTCGCGGACGGTCTTGAGGTTCTTGACCTCGCTGTCGGGGATGCGGACGCCGAACTTCTCCTCGGCGTTGACGACGATCGTCATCATCGAGAGGGAGTCGATGTCGAGGTCCTCGGTGAAGGACTTGTCCATCTCGACGGACGCGGTGTCGAGGCCGGTCTCCTCGTTGACGATCTCTGCAAGACCCTCGAGGATCTCCTGCTCGGACTGAGCCATCTGTCTGCTCCTTGGTTGGTTGTCGGTGGTGCCTTCGTCTGTCATCCGTGACGGATGTCGTGCGTGGCCCGAATGACCCGTCGGGACCTGCGGGAGTGGGTGGATGCCCGTGTCGGCTCAGGGCAGCACGACGACCTGGGCGGCGTAGACGAGCCCGGCACCGAAGCCGATCTGCAGCGCGAGGCCGCCGCTCGGGATCTCCTTCTCGGCGAGCATGCGCGTCGTGGCGATCGGGATGGAGGCGGCCGACGTGTTGGCGGTCGTGACGATGTCGCGGGCCACGGGGATGTCGGCCGGCAGCTTGAGCTGCTTGACCATCGCGTCGATGATGCGGATGTTCGCCTGGTGCGGGATGAAGGCGTCGAGGTCGTCGGCCTTGATGCCGGCCTTGTCGATGGCCTGCTGCGCGACCGGGGCCATGCCCCAGACGGCCCAGCGGAAGACCGTCTGCCCGGCCATGCCGATGGCGGGCCAGACGTTCTTGTCGGCCTGGGCGGCCTGCCAGGACTCGCGCACGTCGGTCCACGCCTGCTTCTGCGTGATCGCGTCGCGCTGCGTGCCGTCGGAGCCCCAGACGGTCGGGCCGATGCCGGGGGTGTCGCTGGGGCCGACGACACAGGCGCCGGCGCCGTCGCCGAAGATGAAGGCGCTGCCGCGGTCGTAGGGGTCGGTGAAGTCGCTCAGCTTCTCGACACCGACGACGAGCACGTAGTCGGCGGAGCCGCCCTTGACCATGTCGCTCGCCATCGCGACGCCGTAGCAGTAGCCGGCGCAGGCCGCCGAGATGTCGAGCGCGGGGGCGGTGGAGCCGAGTCGCGACGCGAGCTCGGGCGCGGCGGCGGGGGTCTGGTAGGGGTGCGTCACGGTCGCGACGAGCACGAAGCCGATCTGCTCGGGGGAGACGCCGGCGTGCTCGAGAGCCTGCCGCGCCGCGTGCTCGGACATGTCGATGACGCTCTCGTCGGGCGCCGCGAAGTGGCGGCTGATGATGCCGGAGCGCTCGCGGATCCACTCGTCGCTCGAGTCGATCTTGTCGACGATCTCGGAGTTCATGACGACACGGGCCGGGCGGTAGGCCCCGACTCCCATGATCCGCGAATGGCGTGGGGCGCCGTTGTCGACGAGGGTGCCGGTGCCCTTGGGTTGGGGAGCGGTGCTGGGGGAGGTCACGTGAGGCCTTCTCGGGAGTGAGGGTTCAGTGGGTCGGGAGGTGGCGCCGCCCGGTGCCGCGGCCGACGGGGTCGCCGCCGGTGCGGTCCGACACCACGAGCCTGCCCCTCATGGGGGTCGCTGCGCCAGTGGTGCGGCAGCGGCGGGTGGCCGTGGTGGGCGCGGTCATGAGCGGTGGGCCTCGACGAGGGCGCGTGCGGCCTCGAGGTCGTCAGGGGTCTTGACGGCGAGGGTCTCGACGCCGGGCATCGCCCGCTTGGCGAGCCCGACGAGGGTGCCGGCCGGGGCGAGCTCGAGCAGGCCGGTGACGCCGAGCGCGAGCATCGTCTCCATGCAGCGATCCCAGCGCACCGGGTTGCTCACCTGGCGGACGAGGCGGTCGACGGTGTCGGGGCCGTCGGCGACCGTGGCCCCGTCGGCGTTGGACAGCAGGCGCAGCGCGGGAGCCGACGGGGTGATGTCTGCCGCGGCCCCGGCGAGGGCCTCGACGGCCGGTGCCATGTGGTGGGTGTGGAAGGCTCCCGCGACCTGGAGCGGGATGACGCGGGCCTTGGCGGGCGGGGCGCCGCGCAGCGCCTCGATCTGCTCGAGCGTGCCTGCGGCGACCACCTGACCGGCGCCGTTGATGTTCGCGGGCGTCAGGCCGTGCGTCTCGAGCGTGGCGAGCACCTCGTCGGGGTCGCCGCCGAGGACGGCCGCCATTCCGGTGGGCGTGACGGCGCCGGCCTCGGCCATGGCGCGGCCGCGCGTGGCGACGAGCGAGAGCGCCTGCTCGTCGGTGACGACACCGGCGAGGGCGGTGGCGGTGAGCTCGCCCACCGAGTGACCGGCGAGGACGGCGCCGGTGGACGTCAGGTCGTCACGCGACGGGAAGAGGGCGCCCGCCGTCACCAGGCCGGCCGCCACGATGAGCGGCTGCGCGACCGCGGTGTCCTTGATCGTGTCGGCATCGGACTCGGTGCCGTGGGCGACGAGGTCGAGGCCAGCGGCCCGACCGAGCGCGGTGAGCCGGTCGCGCACGCCGTCGAGCTCGAGCCACGGGGTGAGGAAGCCGGGGGTCTGGGAGCCCTGTCCTGGGCAGACGATCGCTAGCACGTGTCCAACCTTTCCCGGTTACCGGTGAGGACCTCGCCACCGAATGTCACGAAGTCGATGGAGATAGTTTGGAGGATTCCTCCAAGTCGGCTGTGACGGACGGCATACGCGAGGGGGTGCTCGCGAGGGGCGTCACCGGCGGCGCGCCCGACAGGCGCCCCAGCGCGAGGGCTATGCGCACCGCCCACGCCTCGCGTGGAGTGGTGAGGTCGTAGCCGATGACGTCGGAGATGCGACCGAGGCGGTAGCGCACCGTGTTGGGGTGGACGAACAGCGCGCGAGCGGTCGCCTCGAGCGAGCCGCCCGTCTCGAGGTAGGCCGTTGCCGTCTGCAGCAGCGGGGCGTGGCCCTTGGCACCGAGCGGCCGGTGGATGCGGTCGACGAGCACGCGCCGCGCCGGTGGGTCGCCGGCGAGGGCTCGCTCCGGCAGCAGCGCGTCGGCGTCGAGGATGCGCGGGGCGTCGGGCCAGGCGGCGGCCGCCGACAGCCCGCTCAGGGCCGCTCGGGCCGAGCGGCCTGCCGCGAAGAGGTGCGGCACCGTGGGGCCGAGCACGATCGGACCGGGGCCGAAGCAGTCGACGACCTGCTCCACGACGCGCGAGGCCTCGCGCGTGCCGCCCAGGATCGCGATGAGCCGGGAGCGCTGCACGATGGCGAGGGCCTCCACGCCGTGCTGGCGCACCGACCGGCGCAGGTCGTCGACGGCGGGCACTGCGCCAGTGGCCGTCGACGGGGTGCTCCCCACGACGAACGTGACGTCGGCGACGTCGCCCCAGCCGAGCGCGCTCGCCCTCGACTGCATCGAGTCGTCCGCCTCGCCACGCAGCACGGCGTCGACGACGAGTGCCTCGAGTCGGGCGTCCCACGCGCCCCGAGCCTCGGCCGCGCCGGCGTAGACCTCGGCGGCCGCGAAGGCGATCTCGCGCGAGAAACGCAGCACCGACTCGCGCAGCAGCTGCTCGTCACCCGGCCCGGCGAGGCTCTCCACCCTCGACTCGACGACGTCGACGACGGTGCGCACGAGGTCGAGGGTCTGCCTCAGGCTCACCGAGCGGGTCAGCTCCTGCGGCGCGTTGGCGAAGATCGAGATGGCCGACGGGGAGTGCTCCTCCTCCTGGTGGAACCACGCGATGAACTGCGAGATGCCGGCCTGGGCGACGAGCCCGACCTGCGAGCGCTCCTCGGCGGAGAGCCGGCGGTACCACGCGAGGTTCTCCTCCATGCGGCGTGAGGCCAGCGTCGCGAGCTCGCCGGAGCTGCGCTCGACGGCGCGCGAGGTCTCCTCGCTCGGGTGCTGGGGTCGGGTCACGCCGTCAGCCTAGGCTGCACGCCGCCCCGAGTTTGTATGCCGTTCACAAAGCGGGTGCCTCTGCAGGGTCAGCGGGCGGTCAGGACGGCGGTGCGGCCGGAGTAGGTGCGCGGACCCTCGAAGGGCGGCAGCGCGTCGGCGAGGTGCGGGGCGAAGCTCGCGAGGTAGGCCTGTGCGGAGGCGTGGTCGGCGAAGGTCGCGCGGGTCTCGATGTCGCGCCGGCTGACGGTGGAGAAGTGCCGCCCGAGCACGTCGGCCGCGACCTCCGCGGTGAACTGCGTGACGAGCGGCTCGCCACCGGCCTCGCGCAGCAGGTCGCCCAGGTGCTCCGAGCCGTTCGTCGCGACGTAGAGCGTGCCGCCGTCGCGCAGGACCCGGCGGACCTCGGCCAGGGTCCGGTCGAGGTCCGGCACGTGGTAGAGCATCCAGGCTGCGACGGCGCCGTCGAACGTGGCGTCGGCGAAGGGCAGCGCATCGGCCGACGCCAGGTGCGCGGTCAGCCCCAAGGAACGGGATGCCTCGACCATCGCAGGCGAGAGGTCGGTGGCTACGTAGTCGGTGTGGGGTGACTCGTCGAGCACGGAGCGGGCGAACTGGCCCGCGCCGCAACCGATCTCGATGATCCGGGCGTGCCGTCCGGCCACGACGAGCGTGCGCAGCACGTCGACGGGCGAGACGCCCTCGGGGCCCGGGCCCCAGACGCCGCGTCGGGTGAGCAGGTTGGCGGTGGTCGCGTACTGCTCGGCGACGCGCGTGCTGTCGGTGAGCTCGGTGGCGTGGTCCATGACGGACCACCCTAGAGGCGTCAGTCGGTGCCGAACTCCATGGCCGCGCGGTCCAGCGCGTCGTCCTGCTCGTCGACGTGCGCAGCCGCCGGGTTGGCCGAGATCGCGGCCGCGCCACCGGGGGCGAGCTCGCCCACGAGCTCGTGGGCGTCTGCGCCGAGGAGGCCCTGGGCGGCATACAGCTCGAGCTTGGCGCGCGAGTCGGCGATGTCGAGGTTGCGCATCGTCAGCTGGCCGATGCGGTCGACCGGGCCGAACGCGGCGTCCTCGGTGCGCTCCATCGAGAGCTTCTCGGGGTGGTAGCTGAACGCCGGCCCGGTGGTGTTGACGACCGACCAGTCGTCTCCCCGGCGCAGGCGCAGCGTCACCTCGCCCGTGACCGCCGACGCGACCCAGCGCTGGAGCGACTCGCGCACCATGAGCGACTGCGGGTCGAGCCAGCGCCCCTCGTAGAGGAGGCGGCCCAGCTTGCGGCCCTCGGCGTGGTAGTTCGCGATCGTGTCCTCGTTGTGGATCGCGTTGAGGAGCCGTTCGTAGGTGAGGTGGAGCAGGGCCATGGCCGGGGCCTCGTAGATGCCGCGCGACTTGGCCTCGATGATGCGGTTCTCGATCTGGTCGCTCATGCCGAGGCCGTGGCGGCCACCGATGCGGTTCGCCTCGTCGACGAGGGCGACCGCGTCGGCGAAGGTCTTGCCGTTGATCGCCACGGGGCGCCCCCGCTCCCAGCGCACCGTGACGTCCTCGGTCTCGATGGCGACGGAGGGGTCCCAGAACCTCACGCCCATGATCGGCTCGACGACCTCCATGGACTCGTTGAGGAACTCGAGCGTCTTGGCCTCGTGGGTCGCACCCCAGATGTTCGCGTCGGTGGAGTACGCCTTCTCGGCGGACGCGCGGTAGGGCAGGTCACGCGCGGTGAGCCACTCGGACATCTCGTGCCGGCCGCCGAGCTCGGTGACGAAGTCGGCGTCGAGCCACGGCTTGTAGATGCGCAGGCTGGGGTTGGCCATGAGGCCGTAGCGGTAGAACCGCTCGATGTCGTTGCCCTTGAAGGTCGAGCCGTCGCCCCAGATCGAGACGCCGTCCTCCTGCATGGCACGCACGAGCAGGGTGCCGGTGACGACACGGCCCAGGGGAGTGGTGTTGAAGTACGTCTTGCCGCCGCTGCGGATGTGGAAGGCGCCGCACGCGATGGCCGACAGGCCCTCCTCGACGAGCGCGGTCTTGCAGTCGACGAGGCGGCTGATCTCGGCGCCGTACTGGCCGGCGCGGCCGGGGACCGAGTCGATGTCGGGCTCGTCGTACTGGCCCAGGTCGGCGGTGTAGGTGCACGGCACCGCGCCCTTCTCGCGCATCCAGGCAACAGCCACGGAGGTGTCGAGGCCGCCGGAGAAGGCGATGCCGACGCGTTCGCCGACGGGGAGCGAGGTGAGGACCTTGGACATGGATGTAAGTATATGCATACGCGCGCATACTTATCCAATCGCGGTGCGAGCCGACGAGGTATGCCGTGTGCCCTCTTTCCGCTCAGCGGCGCGGGTCGCGCCCAGCCGCGGTGGAGCACTCCGTCGCCGCTGAGCCGTCCACACCCTCGTGAGCGCGAGCCGCGTCGTCCACACCCTGGTGCGACCCCGTCGCGCCGGGTGCCCTGATGCACAGACCCTCGACCGCATGGACCTGCACCTCGTCGCCCGCGACGGCGTCTTCTCGACCGCGGACGCCGCCTGCCTCGGTCTCGACCGCAACGCGTTGGCCCGGCTCGTCCGCGGCGGACGCTGCCTCCGACTGGCGACGGGCTGGTATGCCGTCGTCGACGGGGAGCCGCCGGTCCGGGAGGCACTGCACCGACTCACGGCGACCGCCCTCGGCAGGTCGATGCGCGGCCGCGCAGCCCTCAGCCACCACTCGTGCCTCGTGGTCGCCGGCCTGCCGACGTTCGGTGCGGACCTCGACACCGTGCACCTGACATCCTTGGTCGCGTCGCGCGGCGGCGTCTCGGTCGCCCGGCCCGGGGTGGCGGTGCACCGCCGTGTCGGCAGTCTCCGGCTCCCCGTGCCGGACATGCTGGAGGCCCACCGGCCACGGCTCGTCCCCGCGGCCTGGGCTGCCGTCCAGGCGGGGCTCATCGCGGGCCCCGAGGCGTTCGTGGTGCCGGCGGACGCTGCCCTGCGATCCGGCGCCACGACGACGGCCGCACTCGACCGCGCGATCGAGGTCTTCGCGACGCACACCGGCATAGGTCCGATCAGGGCTGCCCGGTCCGTCGTGGACGCACGACACGAGTCGCCGGGCGAGTCACGCGCGGCGTTCCTGCTCGGCGCTCTCGGGCACGCGCTGGAACCACAGTTCGAGGTCGTCGCCGAGGGCCGGCTCTACCGCGCCGACTTCCGCATCGCAGGGACGCGCGTGCTCGTCGAGTTCGACGGCGCCGTGAAGTACGACGACCGCCGCACGCTCTTCGGGGAGAAGCAGCGTGAGGACGCCCTGCGTCGCGCGGGCTGGGTCGTGGTTCGGCTCGTGTGGTCCGACCTCGACGACCCGCGCCGCGTCGGACGACGGATCGCCGCCGCTCTCGCCCTCGCCCCGTGATCGGTCCTTGCTCACCGGACCCGCCGGCGCTCAGCGACGCCGCAGCCCTGCGGCGTCAGTGAGCGCGACCGGCGTCAGTGAGCGCGACCGGCGGCGGTGGGAACCGTCCCGGGTAGGCGTGTGGCCCGGCCCCTCACGGGGACCGGGCCACACGGCATACGTCAGCGGGTCAGCTCTCGCCGCCGGCGTTGCCGGACGTGCCGGCGGTGACGTCGTCGAGGCGGTACTTCGCGGCGGCCTTGGCCGGAACGTCGGCCGGCACCTTGCCCTCACGGGCCAGCAGTTGCAGCGTGCGCACCGCGACCGACGGCCCGTCGATGTGGAAGAAGCGGCGGGCGGCGGGACGGGTGTCGGAGAAGCCGAAGCCGTCGGCGCCGAGCGTCGCGTACGTGCCGGGGACCCACTCGCGGATCTGGTCCTGCACGGCGCGCATGTAGTCGGAGACGCCGACCACCGGGCCCTCGGTGCCCTCGAGGCACTGGGTGACCCACGGCACGCGCTTCTCGCCGTCGGGACGCAGGAACTCCTGCTCGTCGGCGGCGAGGCCGTCACGGCGCAGCTCGTTCCACGACGTCACCGACCACACGTCGGCGGCCACGCCCCAGTCGTCGGCGAGCAGGTGCTGGGCCTCGAGCGCCCACGGCAGGCCGACGCCCGACCCGAGCAGCTGCGCGCGCGGGGCCTCGTGGGTCCAGCCCTCGGTGTTCGCGGCCTTGAGCTTGTACATGCCCTTGAGGATGCCCTCGACGTCGACGTTCTCGGGCTCGGCCGGCTGCTGGATCGGCTCGTTGTAGACGGTGAGGTAGTAGATGACGTTCGACTCGTCGGTCGTGTGCCCCTCGCCGTACATCCGGTCGAGGCCGGCCTGCATGATGTGGGCGATCTCGTACGCGTACGCCGGGTCGTAGTGCACGACAGCCGGGTTGGTCGACGCGAGGAGCGGGCTGTGGCCGTCGGCGTGCTGCAGGCCCTCGCCGGTGAGCGTCGTGCGACCAGCCGTGGCGCCGATGAGGAAGCCACGCGTCATTTGGTCGGCGGCTGCCCAGATCGAGTCGCCCGTGCGCTGGAAGCCGAACATCGAGTAGAAGACGTAGATCGGGATCATCGGCTGGCCGTGCGTCGCGTACGACGTGCCCGCGGCCGTGAACGCGGCGACCGAGCCCGCCTCGTTGATGCCGAGGTGCAGGATCTGGCCCTGCTCGTTCTCGCGGTAGGCGAGCATGAGCTCGGCGTCGACCGGCGTGTAGTTCTGCCCGTTCGGGTTGTAGATCTTGATCGTCGGGAAGAACGCGTCCATGCCGAACGTGCGCGCCTCGTCGGGGATGATCGGCACGATGCGCTTGCCGAACTCCTTGTCGCGCAGGAGGTCCTTGAGCAGGCGCACGAACGCCATCGTCGTGGCGACCTCCTGCTTGCCCGACCCCTTCTTCACCTGGGCGTACGCCTCGTCGCCCGGCAGCTTGACCGGCTCGTACGCGACGCGCCGGCTCGGCAGCGTGCCGCCGAGCTTGGTGCGGCGGTCGATGGAGTACTTGATGACCTCGCTGTCGGCGCCCGGGTGGTAGTACGGCGGCTGGTAGGGGTTCGCCTCGAGCTGCTCGTCGGTGATCGGGATGCGGAGGCTGTCGCGGAAGGCCTTGAGGTCGTCCAGCGTCATCTTCTTCATCTGGTGCGTGGCGTTGCGGCCGGCGAAGTGCGAGCCCAGGCTGTAGCCCTTGATCGTCTTCGCGAGGATGACGGTCGGCTGCCCGGTGTGCTCGCGGGCCGCCTTGTAGGCCGCGTAGACCTTGCGGTAGTCGTGCCCGCCGCGCTTGAGGTCCCACCAGACCTGGTCGTCGGTCCAGCTCTCGACCATCTTCGCGGTGCGCGGGTCGCGGCCGAAGAAGTGGTCGCGCACGTACTTGCCGTCGTTGGCGCGGAAGGTCTGGTAGTCGCCGTCGCTCGTGGAGTTCATGAGGTGCACTAGCGCGCCGTCGCGGTCGCCGGCCAGGAGCGGGTCCCAGCCTCGGCCCCAGACGACCTTGATGACGTTCCAGCCCGCGCCGCGGAAGAACGCCTCGAGCTCCTGGATGATCTTGCCGTTGCCGCGCACCGGGCCGTCGAGGCGCTGCAGGTTGCAGTTGATGACGAAGTTGAGGTTGTCGAGCTCCTCGTTGGCCGCGAGCTGCAGCAGGCCGCGCGACTCGGGCTCGTCCATCTCGCCGTCGCCGAGGAAGGCCCAGACGTCCTGCTGGCTGGTGTCCTTGATGCCGCGGTTGTGGAGGTACTTGTTGAACTGCGCCTGGTAGATCGCGTTCATCGGGCCGATGCCCATGGACACGGTCGGGAACTCCCAATAGTCGGGGAGCAGCCGCGGGTGCGGGTAGGACGGCACGGCCTTGACCTCGCCGTCGACGAGGTGGCTCTTCTCCTGGCGGAAGCCGTCGAGGTCGGCTTCGGTGAGGTGGCCCTCGAGGAAGCTGCGGGCGTACATGCCGGGGGAGGCGTGGCCCTGGAAGTAGATCTGGTCGCCGCCGCCCTCGTGGTCCTTGCCGCGGAAGAAGTGGTTCATCCCCACCTCGTAGAGCGTCGCGGCGCTCGCGTAGGTGGAGATGTGGCCGCCGACGCCGATGCCGGGGCGCTGGGCGCGGTGCACCATGACCGCGGCGTTCCAGCGGATGTAGCGGCGCATCTCGCGCTCGACGTCCTCGTCACCGGGGAACCAGGCCTCGCGCTCCGGCGGGATGGTGTTGATGTAGTCGGTCGCCGTCAGCGAGGGCACGCCGACCTGCTGCTGGCGCGCCCGCTCGATGAGCTTGAGCATGATGTAGCGCGCCCGGGTGCGGCCCTTCTCGTCGAGGACGGCGTCGAGGGAGTCGATCCACTCCTGCGTCTCGTCCGGGTCGATGTCCGGGAGCTGACTGGGGATGCCGTTGAGGATCGGGCCGGCCTCGGATGCCACGTCGTGGGTCCTTTCTCGTCGCGTCCGCCGCGCGCGTGACCGGTCGGCCACGCCGCTGCTTCGCCCATCCTCTACCAATCCGTGGTGACCGTCACACTCGGGTCCAGCGATGGGACGCTTCGCTCCTTCCCACGGAGGCCTCTGCAGTGGTATGCCGTGGGGGCCGGTCGGTTCGCGACGGGAACCCGGGTGGCTCACCGGTTGGCACGCGAGCGGCACGCCGACGGAGTCCGACTGGGCGTTGTGCCGACGCGGGGCCGGGCTTGCGCGGTAGCGTCGGAACCAGTGCACTGGATGCCGTGGACGTGACGTCACGACGGTGGTGTCACGGGTATGACAGATGCGACCGACGACACCACCAGGGCCCGTCGGCCACGACCGAGAGGACCGGTGACAGTGAGCGAGACCGCGGGAGCGGCGTCCTTCAGCAAGCTCGGATTTGCCAACGGGCAGATCATCCAGGAGTTCGGCCATGACGATGACGTCGACGACCAGCTGCGGTTCTCGATCGAGGACGTCATCGGCAGCGAGCTCGAGGACGAGGACTTCAACGACGGCGCGGACGGGGTGCTGCTCTGGTACCGCGACGGCGACGAGGACCTCGTCGACCTCATGGTCGACGGCCTGACCAAGCTCTTCGACCAGGGTTTCATCGTGCTGCTCACGCCGAAGGCCGGGCGCCCCGGCCACGTCGACGCGAGCGACGTCG
Organism: Terrabacter koreensis; assembly: GCF_054783315.1. Taxonomy (NCBI): domain Bacteria; kingdom Bacillati; phylum Actinomycetota; class Actinomycetes; order Micrococcales; family Intrasporangiaceae; genus Terrabacter; species Terrabacter koreensis. The sequence continues at coordinate 1,488,682 of NZ_BAAGQU010000004.1, forward strand.
AGGAGGCCGCGTCGACGGCCGGTCTCGTCACGGGTGGCCAGGTCAACGTCGCCAAGGAGTGGGCCGCCACCCGGCTCATGCCGCCGAAGGGTCCGAGGCGCTGACGGCGTTTCGGGCGGCTTTTCGGTCGGGCGCCCGTCGGGTGTCACACTGGCGGACATGATGAACGCGCACCCGACCGAGTCGGTCCACGCGGCCGCCCCACTGGGTGTCGGCGAGCTCGCCCCCGACTTCACGCTCGTCGACCAGTACGGCGTCGACGTCAGCCTGTCCGCCGTCCGTGACCTCAAGAACGCCGTCGTCGTCTTCTACCCGGCAGCCTTCTCGGGCATCTGCCGCGGCGAGCTGCGCGAGATCCGCGACGGACTCGAGGACTTCCAGGACGACGACATCCAGGTCTTCGCGATCTCGTGCGACTCGATGTACACCCTGCGGGCGTGGGCCGATGCCGAGGGGCACTTCTTCCCGCTGCTGTCGGACTTCTGGCCGCACGGGGAGGTGGCTCGCCGCTACGGCGTCTTCGACGAGGAGGACGGCTTCGCGCGGCGCGGGACCTTCCTCATCGACCGCAGCGGGCACATCGTCTGGAGCGAGGCGCGCGCCATCGGTCACGGCCGTGACTTCACGGCCTACCGGCAGGCGCTGGCGGCGCTCCGCGCGAGCGCACCGGATGCCGTAGGCTGACCGCCGCCCGCCGGTGACGCCAACCTGTCACCTGCCGGTGCGTGAGGGCCTGTAGCTCAGTTGGTAGAGCACCGCGTTTACACCGCGGGTGTCGTCGGTTCGAGCCCGGCCGGGCCCACGTGGACGACCCAGCCCCCGAACCCAGGGGAGACCTTCGGCTGCGCGACGTCGTCGCGGCGCTGGAGTCCCTCTACCCGCTCGAGCACGCGGCCGACTGGGACCGCGTCGGTCTGGTCGCCGGTGACCCGGACCAGCCCGTACGCCGCATCCTCTTCGCGCTCGACCCGACGCTCGCGGTCATCGACGAGGCGAGTGCGTGGGGCGCGGACCTGCTCGTGACGCACCACCCGCTGCTGCTGCGCGGGGTGCACTCGGTCGCGACCACCAGTGCCAAGGGCGCCTCCGTGACGGCGCTCGTCCGGTCCGGCGTCGCCCTCTGGGTGGGTCACACCAACGCCGACGTCGCCGACCCCGGCGTGTCCGGCGTGCTGGCCGATGCGCTCGGGCTCACCGACCAGCGACCGCTGTCGCGCGAGGGGGACCACGCGATCGGCCGCGTCGGCGTGCTGCCCGCGCCGACCAGCTTGGTGCGGTTCGCGGAGTCGCTGACCGAGGCGCTGCCGGCGACCGCGGGCGGCATACGGGTGAGCGGCGACCCATCCGCCGAGGTGTCCGTCGTCGCGGTCATGGGTGGCTCGGGCGACGACCGCTTCGACGACGTGCGGGCGTGCGGCGCCGACGTCTACGTGACCGCCGACCTGCGCCACCACCCTGTCCTCGAGGCACGTGAGGAGGCGCGCGGCGGTCGCCCGTTCCTCGTCGACGCCGGGCACTGGGCCACCGAGTCCCTCTGGCTCGCCGACGGGCGCGACCGGCTGCTCGCCGCGCTGGAGCACGCCGCCGGAGCGACTAGGGTCGAGACCAGAGTCTCAGCCATCCGCACCGAGCCATGGACCTTCGTCGTCGGTGCGAACGCCGCCCGGGAGGACCGGGCGGCCACCGAACCCGGAGGTGTGTCCTGAAAGCCGACCCGTCCCGTCAGTGGCGCCTGCTCGACCTGCAGGCCATCGACACGCGCCTGGACCAGATCGCCCACGCCAAGGCCAACCTGCCGCAGACACCTGCGGTCGAGGCGGCGCGGCGTGAGCTGTCCGCGCTCGAGACGGAGATCGTCAACGCGCGCACGGCTGCCGGCGACGTGCAGCGCGAGCTGACGAAGTCCGACCAGGACGTCCAGCTCGTGCGCGACCGCGCGGCGCGCAACCAGGCGCGGCTCGACGCCGGGCAGGGCAGTGCGAAGGACCTGCAGGCGCTGCAGCACGAGCTGGCCTCGCTCGCGCGACGCCAGTCCGAGCTCGAGGACGTCGAGATCGAGGTGATGGAGCGCTCCGAGACGCTCACGGCCAAGGTCGCCGAGCTGGAGGCACGGCACTCCGAGCTCGTGCAGAAGGTCGAGACGCTCGAGACCGATCGCGACGCCGCCATCGAGAAGCTCGACGCCGAGGCGGTCCAGGTGGGCTCCGGACGGGCGAACATCGTCGCCGGCATCGGTGACGACCTCGCTGCCCTCTACGAGAAGATCCGCGCCGTGAGCGGGGGCCTGGCCGCGGCCGAGCTGCGCCACCGTCGCTGCGGCGGCTGCCGGCTCGAGCTCGGCAACGTCGACCTCGACCGCATCAGGCGCGCCCCACAGGACGAGGTCGTGCGGTGCGAGGAGTGCCGCCGCATCATGATCCGCACGGGCGAGTCCGGCCTGTGAGCCGACCGTGAGCGCAGCGTCTCGCGCGGTGGGCCGCCGGCTCGTCGTCGAGGCGGACGGCGGCTCACGCGGCAACCCCGGGGTCGCCGGCTACGGCGCGCTCGTGCGCGACCCGGCCACGGGCGCCGTCCTCGTCGAGCTCGCCGAACCGCTCGGCAAGCAGAGCAACAACGTCGCCGAGTACTCGGGACTCATCGCCGGGCTGCGGGCGGTGCTCGACATCGATGCCGGCGCCGAGGTGCGGGTGAGGATGGACTCCAAGCTCGTCGTCGAGCAGATGTCGGGCCGCTGGAAGATCAAGCACGAGGACATGCGCCGGCTGGCCCTGGAGGCGCGCGACCTCTGCGCGCGGATCTCCGACAGCGGCGGCAGCGTCGACTTCGAGTGGATCCCTCGGGAGAGGAACAAGGACGCCGACGCCCTGAGCAACGTGGCGATGGACGGCAAGCGCGTGCACCGCGTGCTCGTGGGCGACGCGGGCGAGGAGACGGACGCGGCTGCGAGGGAACCTGGCTCGGCGACAGAGGCGCCGTCGACGCCCACGCGCCCACTGCGCCTGCTGCTCGTGCAGACGCCTCATGACGACGGCCCGACGGCAGCGATCACCGATGCGGCGCGTCGCCTGGTCGGCGCAGGGGCGGCAGTCTTCGGAGCCGACGACGAGCAGTCGGTGCGGGTCGCGGACGCGGTCGCGGCGGCCGTCGGCACCGACGCCACGACGACCGGCGACTGGTCGGGGCGGGCACCCGGCGAGGGCGGCGACGCGACGGTCGTGACGGCATACCGGAGCCTCGTGGCCACGGGCGGCACGGCGGTGGCCGTGACGAGCCGGCGCGGAGTGCTGTCGGTGCTCGCCGACGTGCTCGGCACGCCCGTCGAGCGCTTCTGGGCCCTGGCCACCGCGCCGGGCAGCCTGACCGCCGTGGAGGTCTGGGAGGACGGCTCGGCCTCGGTCGCTTTCACCAATCGGACCGACCATCTCGCCTGACGGACGCGGTTTTATAGTCGCTGCATGAGCTATGCCGGTGACGTGACCCCCGAGCAGGCCTGGGCGGCCCTGCGCGACGAGCCCGGCGCGGTGCTCGTCGACGTGCGCACGAGGGCGGAATGGTCGTACGTCGGCCTGCCCGACCTCGGCCCGATCGGCAAGGAGGTCGTGCTCGTCGAGTGGCAGTCGTTCCCCGACGGCCGCGTCAACGACGGCTTCGTCGGCGAGCTCGAGGCGGCCGGCATCGGCAAGGAGCAGTCGCTCTACTTCCTCTGCCGCTCCGGCGTGCGCTCCGTCAGCGCCGCCGAGGCCGCAACCGCGGCGGGCTGGTCCGAGTCGCGCAACGTGCTCGACGGCTTCGAGGGTCCGCACGACGCCCAGCGCCACCGCACCGTCTCGGGCTGGAAGGTCGCGGGCCTGCCGTGGGTGCAGGGATGAGCGACGACGTGGAGCAGATCTGGCGCCCCGACACCCTGGCGGTGCGAGGAGGACTGTCCCGCAGCGGTTTCGAGGAGACGTCCGAGGCGCTCTACCTCACGTCGGGCTTCGTCTACGACACGGCCGAGGACGCCGAGGCGGCGTTCAAGGGCGACGTCGAACGGTTCGTCTACTCCCGCTACGGCAACCCGACGGTCACGATGTTCGAGGAGCGGCTGCGCCAGATCGAGGGCGCCGAGGCCTGCTTCGCGACCGGCTCCGGCATGTCGGCGGTCTTCGTCGCCCTGGCCGCGCTGCTCGGCAAGGGTGACCGCGTCGTGTCCTCGCGTGCGCTCTTCGGCTCGTGCTTCGTCATCCTCGACGAGATCCTGCCCCGCTGGGGCGTCGAGACCGTCTTCGTCGACGGGGCCGACCTCGACCAGTGGCGAGAGGCCCTCTCCGAGCCGACGACAGCCGTCTTCTTCGAGACGCCGAGCAACCCGATGCAGGAGCTCGTCGACATCGCCGCCGTCACCGACCTGGCCCACGCCGCCGGCGCCAAGGTCGTCGTCGACAACGTCTTCGGAACGCCGGTCTTCTCCAAGCCCCTCGACTTCGGGGCCGACATCATCGTCTACTCCGCGACGAAACACATCGACGGCCAGGGACGCACGCTCGGCGGGGCGGTGCTGGGGCCGAAGGAGTTCATCGACGGCCCGGTGCAGAACCTCATGCGCCACACGGGTCCGTCCATGTCGCCCTTCAACGCGTGGGTGCTCGTCAAGGGGCTCGAGACGATGTCGCTGCGCGTCGAGCGGATGGCCGACTCGGCCCTCGAGGTGGCTCGCTTCCTCGAGTCGCACCCGAAGGTGACGCGCGTCGTGCACCCGTTCCTCGAGTCGCACCCGCAGCACGACCTCGCGAAGCGGCAGATGCTCGCCGGTGGCACCGTCGTGACGTTCGAGCTCGACGGCGGCAAGGACGAGGCGTTCGCGCTCATGAACGCCCTCCAGGTCATCGACATCTCGAACAACCTCGGCGACTCGAAGTCGCTCATCACGCACCCGGCCACGACGACGCACCGCCGTCTCACGCCGGAGGCTCGTGCCGCCGTGGGCATCACCGACGGCGTGCTGCGTGTCTCGGTCGGGCTCGAGGACGTCCGCGACCTCGTCGACGACCTGCGCCGCGCCCTCGGTTGAACCGACCCACCGCGCGTCCGTGCGTCGGGAACCGCGCGCTCGACGGCGAGACGGGGGCGTATGCCGTTGGCTGGGGTCAGGCGGTCGCGGTGAGGGTGAGGGTCGTCGCCACCACGACCACGACCGCGCACAGCAGGCCGGTGCCGGCGATGCGGCGGGCGGACACCTCGAGCCCGGCCGAGCGGCAGCGCTGCGCCCAGAGCAGGGTCGCCACGGACCCCCACATCGTCACGATCGGACCCGTGTTGACGCCGATGAGCAGGGCGGCCAGCCGGGTGGGCGAGTCGGCCACGGTCGGCTCTAGCGCGAGGTACGCCGGGAGGTTGTTGATGCCGTTGGCCGTCAGCGCGCCCAGGCCGCTCACGCGCAGGAGGTCGCCGACGGTCGTGCCCGTGCCGACGACGGTGCGCAGCCACGCCTCGAGCCCGAACCTCAGAGCGGCGTCGACGACGAGGAAGAGCACGCAGACGCCGACGACGGTCAGCCACGGCATGCGGATGCGCCGGAGCAGCTCGGGGGCGCGCCAGTAGGTTGCCGCGACCAACACACCCGCGGCCGGCACCGAGGCCAGGGCGGGCTGCACGCCCGCGACGAACGCGACCGCGAGGAGGCCGCAGGCGACACCGGTCACCTGGGTGAGCACGCGGTCGTGCGGCTCGGCCAGCGGGGGAGTCGCGTAGGAGCCGCGCAGGTCGCGCCGGTGCAGCAGCCAGAGCACGGCCACGGTCGCGAGGGCGGCCGTCACTGCGGGCACGGCCATGAGCTTTATATAGCCGAGCGTGCGGACGTCGAGCGCCGCGAACGGGTGCAGCGCGAGCAGGTTCGTCAGGTTGGAGACCGGCAGCAGCAGCGAGGCCGTGTTGGCGAGCCACAGGGTCGTCATCGCAAAGGGCAGGGGAGGGGCGCCGACCTGCCGCGCCACGGTGATGGCGACCGGTGTCAGCAGCACGGCCGTCGTGTCGAGGCTGAGAACGGTCGTGGACAGCACGGCCAGCACCACGACGAGGAGCCAGAGCACGAGGACGTGGCCCTTCGCGAGCCGCGCGGCGTAGTGTGCCGCGACGTCGAAGAGACCGGCCAGGTCGCAGATCTCGGCGACGAGGGTGATGGCGACGAGGAAGACGAGGATCGGCGCCACGCGCTCGACGAGCTGGGCGAGGTCGAGCAGCACGTCAGGACTTCGGGGTGGTGGCCAGCTGCCACGGCTTGCCGGGGCGCGGCGGAGGCGTCAGCGCCACGTCGAAGCGCTCGGACAGGCGCTCGGCCAGGGCCTCGGGGGTGCGCGGAGCCTCGGCCTGCACCAGCTCTCGGGTCACCAGGCCGCGCGTGTGCTTCGCCATGTGTGAGGCGCCGGGCACGGTGACCTGAACCCACCGGTCGGCCCGCTCGTCACGGGGACGCCACACGGCGGCATACGTGCTGGACCGGCAGTCGACGATGAGCTCACGCGGCTTCACCGCGTCGTCGAGCGCGGCCGGCAGCTCACGGCGCCACTCCTGGGAGAGGTGGCCGACCTCGGGGAGGGTGCTGCAGATGTTGACCCGGTAGGCAGGCACGCGGTCGCCGAGGCGCAGCGCTCCGAAGAGGGCGGACACGACGACGATCCAGCGGTTCGCCCGGCGCTTGGAGGCCGGGTCGAGCGAGTCCACGTCGAGGGCGTGGTAGAGCACGCCGGAGTAGACCCGCGAGGCGGTGGCCGTCGGGGCGCTTTGCAGCCGGGTGTTGCCGGCGATGTCGTCGACGAGGTTGGGGTTGAGGTCGAGCAGGTTCGCGGCGTCGGGCTCACCGCTCAGCTTCACGACGGTGTCGACGACCGCCTCGCGCAGCGGGGTGAGCTGCGGGAAGGACAACGAGCCGAGATCGAGCGAGGACCCCCGCCGGGGCCTGGTCTTGCCCTCGGACGGCGGGAGCAGGATGAGCACGGGGGTCAGCCTAGGGAAGCCGGGGTCCAAAGTCCCAAAACGTCCAGCGACGCGCGGATTGCGTACGCGTTGGGTGCGTAGGGTGGCGCCATGGCGCAGCGACACATCGTGTTCCGCCCGGCGACGCAGCCCGGCGACGTGGCCCGGCAGCTCGCAGACCGCTTCGAGGCCGTGCGCCGAGAGCTCGAGGTCCCTGAGGAGTTCCCTCCCGAGGTGCTCGCGGAGGCGAGGTCGGCCGCAGCGGAGGCCGATCTGCCGGACCGCGACGAGACGGCGGTGGCGTTCATCACGATCGACCCGCCGTCATCCCTGGACCTCGACCAGGCCATGTCGATCGAGCGTGACGGCGACGGCTACCGGGTGCGCTACGCCATCGCCGACGTGCCCGCGTTCGTGCGGGCCGGCGGAGCCGTCGACGGCGAGACGCGTCGCCGCGGCCAGACCGTCTACTGCCCCGACAGGCGCGTGCAGCTGCACCCGACCGAGCTGAGCGAGGGGGCCGCGAGCCTGCTGCCCGACCAGGTGCGCCCGGCGTTCGTCTGGGACATCAGGCTGGCCGCGGACGGCGAGGGCACCGCGGTGGAGGTGTCGCGCGCCATGGTCCGGAGCGTGCGCCGCTACGACTACGAGCAGGTCCAGAAGGAGATCGACGCGGGCACCGCCGAGGACTGCCTCATGCTGCTCAAGGAGGTGGGCGAGAAGCGGATCGCCCTCGAGCGCCAACGGGGCGGAGCCAGCCTGCCGATGCCGGAGCAGGAGGTGGAGGAGGGCCAGGACGGCTCGTTCCACATCTCCTTCCGGCCGGTCCTGCCCGCCGAGGACTGGAACGCCCAGATCTCGCTGCTCACCGGCATGGGCGCCGCCGACCTCATGCTCAAGGGCAAGGTCGGCATCCTGCGCACGATGCCCCCGCCCGACCCGCGCGACCTCAAGCGCTTCCACCGGCAGGCGGCCGCGGCAGGGGTGCCGTGGCCCGACGGGATGGCGTACGGCGAGTTCCTCCGCACGCTCGACCGCACCGACCCCAGGCACCTGGCGCTCATCCACGAGGCGACGACGCTCTTCCGCGGCGCCGGCTACACGCCGTTCGACGGCGCGCTGCCCGAGCAGCCGATGCACGCCGCCGTCGCCAACCCGTATGCGCACGTCACGGCTCCGCTGCGGCGCCTGGTCGACCGCTTCGGCCTCGTCGTGTGCGAGGCGCTGTCGGCGGGGCACGAGGTGCCCGCCTGGGTGCGTGATGCCCTGCCGACACTGCCCGAGATCATGGCGACCTCCGACCGGCGCACCAACGCCGTCGAGCGCGCCTGCACCGATGCCGTCGAGGCGGCCGAGCTGCAGCCGTTCGTCGGCCAGACGCTCGCCGGGGTCGTCGTCGACGAGAACGACAAGGGTGTCGTCGTGCAGCTGGTCGACCACGCGGTCGTGGCCCGTGCCGCAGGCTCGGCCAAGGCCGGTGAGTCCGTCACGGTGCGGGTCGACGCCGTTGACATCGCCTCCGGGACCATCACGCTCTCGATCGCCTGAAGGGCCGCCCTCCGCTCCCTGGGCGCGGCTCTCGGGGCCCGGCTCTCAGGACGTGGCTCTCACGGCTTGGTGTTCAGCGCCCGGTCTTCACGGCCCGGCGGTCGCCGCGGGCGAGGTCGCGCCCGCGGACCCGGTCGCGCCGGGGGAGCTGGGCGCGCCGGGGGAGCTGGGCGTGGAGCCACCCGCCGCGGGCGTCCCCGGCGGCGTGGCCGCGGGCGTCTGCGCGGCCGGGCCGCCCGGGTCGGCCGTGGTCGCGACGGAGGGCGTACCGCCCGCGGCAGTCGTCGGGGTGCCGGTAGCCGAGGAACCGGCGCCGGAGGCGGCGTCGGAGCCGCTGCCCGGCCCGGCGGCGGTCGGGCTGTCCGCCGCGGTGCCAGCACCGTCCGGCGCCCCAGCACCGTCGCCTGCCTTCGCATCGCCCGCGGTCCCGGTGGCCGGTTCCGCCGAGCCGTCGACCACCGCGCCGGCGGCCGTGCGACCGCCGAGATCGGTCCCCGTGACAGGGGCCCCCGTCGCGAGCTGCAGCCCGGCGAGGAAGGCGGCCGCCAGCGCGAAGACTGCTCCGGCCATCGCGAGGGTCCGCCGCCGGGTCGCACGATCGGGTCGCGACCACGGTCGGCGCGTCTGGGTCGGGAGCGCCAGAGCCGGGCGTACAGCCGCGACGTCGCGCCGCGCGCGCACCAGCAGCACGATGTCCCGGGCCCGAGACATCGAGGTCGTGTAGAGACTGCCGGCGATCGCGGACACGACGCTCAGGACGGCGGCCCCCGCGATGGTCCCCACGACGCCGAGGCGGGACCCGAGCGCGGCGGCGGTGGCCGCTGCCATCGACCCGCCCAGCAGCTGGGTCAGCGAGAGGTCGAAGAGCTTGGACCTGGGCTCGGGACCTTCGGCGATGTCGGCGATGTCGGCGCTGTCGGCCGTGTGGGCGGCGTGTGGCGACGAGGGGCGCGCCGTGGCTGTCGCGCGGTCGGCTGCGTCAATGGCGTCAGGTTCGGCGTCGAGACTGCCGGTGGGTCGGATCGGGAGGTCGGGCAGAGGTGCGGTCAGCGGTGGCGTCATGTTCCTGGAGGGGTTGCGTTCGTCTGCGTGCGACGTCGTCGTCTCCCAGTGATGACGAACGAGCAGGTGCGTTCGTTGACGACCGCGCCCCAGGCGTGACGTGCCTCACACTCCGCTCGGGCGCGCGCGGCATACGTGATTGCCCTATGCCGCAGGGGCTGCGAGGCCTAACGTGGGCGGTGACGGTCGTGCGAGGAGGGGGAGCCGGTGGACGTGACGGTCGACGACAGGGGCGACGTGGTCGTGGCCCACGTGACGGGAGAGCTCGACACCTACACCGTCCCGGACGCCCGGAGGGTGTTCGACGGGCTGAGGGCCACGACGGGGTCCGAGGTCGTCGTCGACCTCCGGGAGGTGACCTTCCTCGACTCGTCCGGCCTCGGTGCGCTCATCGGGCTCTACCACCGTGTGAGCGATGCGGGCGGGCACCTGCGGCTCGTCTGCGCCGGCGTGACCCTGCGCCTGATGGAGCTGATGAACCTCGGTCAGGTGCTCGACATCAGCACCGAGCTCGGCGAGGTCTCGCCCAACGGAGTCTCGCCCAACGGAGGAGCGGCGCTCGCCTGAGGCGCTTGGGACGGAGGCGCGGCTGACGCGCGCGAGTCTCAGCCGCGGCCGGCGGCGACCGCCTGGAGCGCCAGGTGGAGTCGGACGCGGGTGCGGCCGGGCGGTGACTCGATCGTCAGGCGGTCGCTGAGCCGCTGGGCGATGAGCAGGCCGCGACCGCTCGTCGCCTGGCCGGCCGGCTCGCTGATTCGGGGCTTCGAAGACGTGCCGTCGGAGTCCTCGACCGTGAAGACGAGCGAGTCGGCGGTGCGGTCGATGCGCAGCACGCCGTGACCGCCACCGTGGATGATGCTGTTCACCGCGAGCTCGTGCACCGCGAGCATGGCGTCACCGGCCCGTTCGGGCAGATGCTGCTCGGCGACCGTGCGGACGGTCTCACGCACGAGACGCAGGTCCTCCGGGCCGAACTCGACACGGCTGAGCCCGCTCTCGCCGGTGATCGTCGGCCCGCCCACGTTGCCATCGTGCCACTGATGGGACATCTGTGGGACGTCAAGGCCCCTGTGGTGTCAGGATGACGCCATGAACACGACGGCGTGGGATGGCGGCGACGCGTCCTCGACCGTCGCGACCCGGCTCGTGGAGCTGGGGCGGATGGCCGCCGATCTCGCCAGCGCCGTCACCCTGGACGACCTCACCGAGACCATCACGCAGCGGGCGTCCGCCGTGATGGGCGCCTCGCGTGCCGTGCTCGTGGTGCGGGAGGGTCGTCACCGCCTACGCACCATCGGCACGCACGGGCTCAGCCCCCACCTGGTCCAGCAGTGGTCCTCGTTCGACATCCGGATCCCGACGCCGCTCACTGATGCCGTCCGAACCCGGGAGCCGGTGGTGATCACGACCGTTGCCGAGCTGCTCGAGCGCTACCCCGACCTCGAGGACGCCGCCGAGCGGTTCACCGTGGCCCTGCCCCTGATGTCGCCGACCACCGGCGAGGCGGTCGGTGCGGTCGGCTTCCGGTTCGACGGCCAACGAGGTCATCTGGACGCGGACGAGCTCTCCGTGCTGCAGTTCCTCACGGACATGTGCGCGCAGACGATGCTCCGGCTGCGGGCCGAGGCCGAGAGCGCCGACCGCGCGGCCCGCCTCGAGTTCCTCGCACACGCGTCGCAGGCTCTCGCCGAGTCGCTCGACTACCGGCAGACCCTGCGGCAGGTCGCCTCGCTCGCGGTGCCCACGCACGCAGACTGGTGCTCGGTGCAGATGCTGGACGATGGCGTGCTGCGCACCCTCGCCGTGGCCCACGTCGACCCGGCGAAGGTGCAGATGGCCAAGGAACTGGAGACCCGCTGGCCGCCCGACCCGAACCAACCCGGCGGAGCGGGCGAGGTCGCGCGAACCGGCAGGAGCCTGCTCGTCGAGGAGATCACCGACGAGATGCTCGTGGCCGCGGCCCGCGACGACGAGCACCTGCGCGTTGCCCGTGAGCTGGGCCTGCTGAGCGCGATGTCCGTCCCACTGAGGACCCACGACCGGGTGATCGGCGTCCTCACCTTCGTCGCGGCCGAGTCGGGCCGCCGCTACACGGCCGACGACGTGGCCTTCGCCGAGGACCTCGCCCGCCGTGCGGGAATCGCCATCGACAACGCGGATCTGTACTCCCAGACCCGGCGCGTGGCGTCGGTGCTCCAGGCGACGCTGCTGCCCCACGACCTCCCCGAGGTGCCCGGCTGGCAGGTCGGGATGGTCTACCGACAGGCCGGGCGCACCGATGTCGGCGGCGACTACTTCGACGTGAGCACGCTCGCCGACGGCAAGGTCATCGCCTTCGTCGGTGACGTGATGGGCCGAGGAGTCGACGCCTCCGTCGCCGGATCCCGGATGCGTTCCGCGACGAGGGTGCTCGTGACCCAGGACCCTGAGCCGCCAGCTCTCGCATCGGCGATCGACCGGCTGATGACCCACCAGCCACCCACCCCCATGGCGTCGGCGGCATACGCCCTCTTCGACCCGGCCCACGACAAGCTGTCGACCGTCGTCGCCGGGCACCCCCCGCCCCTGCTGCTGCAGAACGGGGTCAGCCGCTACGTCGTCGAGGAGGGGTCGCCGGTCCACGGCATCGGCATCGTGCAGCGGCCTGCCGCTCGCGTGCCGTTCGCGGTCGGCGACCTCCTGCTGCTCTACACGGACGGGCTCGTCGAGCGACGCGGGGAGAGTATCGACGCGGGCCTCGGACGGTTGCAGGCTGCCGCCGAGGAGATGCTCGGACGCGTCGACGACGACACCGACCTCGACGAGGTGCTGCACGACCTCGCCGAGGCCGTCACCGACCCCGACCGTCACGACGACGTCGCCCTCCTCGCGTTCCGGCGAATGGTCTGAGACTCCCGGGCGCTTCCGGACGGGCTGGTCCGTGGGCCGCGCCGGTGCGCGTTGGGAGCCTGCGGCATACGGCCCCTATGCTGGTCCGCGGATGAGTCGGCCAGGCGGTCGCGTCAGGGCTTCGGCCCTGCCGAGGAACGTCCGGGCTCCACAGGGCAGGGTGGTGGCCAACAGCCACCCGGGGTGACCCGCGGGACAGTGCCACAGAGAACAGACCGCCGGCCGCTTCGGCGGCCGGTAAGGGTGAAACGGTGGTGTAAGAGACCACCAGCGCTCCAGGTGACTGGAGCGGCTCGGTAAACCCCACCCGGAGCAAGTCCAGACAGCGTACGCACGGTGCCCTCGGGCGCCGAGGAGGCCGGCCCGGTCGAGTGCGCGGGTAGGACGCTAGAGCCGGCCAGCAATGGCCGGCCCAGATGGATGGCCGTCGCTGCGTCCCTGGTAACGGAGGCGCGGAACAGAACCCGGCGTATCGGCCGACTCATCCACTCTTAGGCCTCTGACCTACGGTTTCGGCGGGTGATGAGGGCGGGGACCGGAGCCCCGGCCGGCCTGAGCCCTTACTAGGGCAGTGCGGCCGGCGCGATGTCGTCGATGAGCTGCCGCTCAGCATCGGTGAGGGGCGGGATCGCGGAGGCCGCGGCGTTTGCGGCCACCTGCTCCGGTGTCTTGCCGCCGGGGATGGCGGACGAGACTGCCGGGTGGTCGAGGACGAAGCGCAGCGCGAGCTGCCCCAGTGTCATGTCGTCGCGTTCGAGCCGGCGAAGGCTGCCCACCCGTGCGAGGTCGCGTCGGTACCAGTCCTGCTCGGGCCAGTCGGCTCGCACGTCGCCCTCGGGAAACGTGGTGTCGGCCGTGAACTTGCCGGTGAGCAATCCCTTCTGCAGGGGGCCACGCAGCACCGCGCCGATGCCGTGCTCGGCGAGGTAGGGCAGGATCTCGTGCTCCGCTCGCCGGTTGAGCACGCTGTACTCCACCTGCACCACGTCCAGCCCGCCGTTGCTGTTGAAGTGCCTGATGTAGTCGATGTCGTCCGTCGACAGCCCGGCCGCACGGACCTTCCCGTCGGCCTTGAGGCGGGCAAGCGCCTCCACGAAGGCCTCCCTCTCCTCGGGCCGGTCCCACCAGATGTGGTCGTAGTAGACGTCGACGTAATCGGTGCCCAGGCGGCGCAGGCTGTCCTCGAGGGCACGGCATACCTTCTCGGGGCGGTCGTAGACCGGTGCGCCGGCGGGGTCGCGATGGTGGCCCATGAGGCCGCCCTTGGTCGCGACGACCACGTCGCTCCGGCGACCCTTGATCACCTTCGCGACGAGCTCCTCGCTGTGACCGTCGCCGTAGACGTCGGCCGTGTCGATGAGGGTCACCCCCAGCTCGAGGGCACGCTCCATGGCCGCGACCGAGGCCTCGTCGTCGACAGGACCCCAAGCGTCACCTCCGATCGCCCAGGCGCCGAACCCGATCTCCGAAACGGAGATCCCGGTGCTCCCCAGCGTGCGGTATTCCACTCCCACCACATTCCTCTCGTCGGTCCCGGTTCCCTGCCGTTCAGGGCCACGGTGGGCTGCTCGCGGCCCGCTCCTCCGGTCGCAGCCGCAGCTCCTCCAGCCATGCGTCGAAGCTGTGCCTCGGCTCGAAGCCCAGCTCGTCGCGCGCTCGGTCCATCGGATACCACGCCGTCACGGGCGCCAGCGACTCCACACCGCGCTCGCCGAGCAGCCCCCGGGCCCGGGGGTGGTACGCGTCGACGACCGACATGGGGTCGCTCACCAGCCGTTCCCCATCGGCCGGTCGGAAGGGCAGCAGTGAATGCACGTTGAAGGCGCCGCAGGTCTTCGTGCCGGTGGCCAAGGCGTTCAAGGATGCCAACACCGCACGGACGACGTCGCGGGTGTCGACCCCTCCGTAGAGCAGCCTGATCCCGTGCCTGAAGAAGGGCTCGGGCACGAACATGCCGAAGCGCAGCGCCACACTCGGTATGCCGTACCTACGGCCGTAGAGCCGGCACAGCTCCTCCCCGGCCAGCTTGGTCCAGCCGTAGATGTCGCCTGGCCGCAGCGGCAGGTCTTCGTGCAGCGACACCGCGCCCGCCCGGCCGCCGCGGTGGTCGCCGTACACACCCATGGTGCTGCTGAAGACAACGCCCCGGCAGGTGCCGGAGGCAGCGGCGGCCTCCCAGACGTTCAGCGTGCCGGTGAGGTTGAGGTCGTAGAACTCGCGGGTCGTGTGGTCTGCCAGGTGGATGCCGTGGATGGCCGCCGTGTGGACGATCATCTCCGCGCCACGCGCGGCGAGGGTCACGTCGTCGATCGAGCGGACGTCGCCCTGGATGAACTCGTATGGCGTCTCGAGCCGGCGCATGTCCTGCAGCACCGGCTCGTGCCCTTCCTCCGCCAGAGCGGGGGCCAGCGAGGTGCCCAGCGTGCCGCCGGCCCCGGTGATCAAGACGCGCATGGTCCGTCCCTTCGCGATCGTCCTCGATGGTGAAGCCTCGACGTGCCCGCCTCGGCAGGGCGCTTCGTCTCAGGCCTCGTCCTGGCCTTACCCCGAACGGACGCGTTCCGATGCCGGCGGGTCGTCGTCGGCGCGCCCGCGGGATGTTCAGGCGGGGCGGAGCTACTGGGCGTTCTCGAGGTCGAGGCGAACGAGGAGGTGCTCGAGGGCGGTCTCGAACTCTTCGTCGGTGTGGTCCTCGGCCAGCGGCGCGCGTAGCCGCGCAACCGTGGGGAACTCGCTCACATCGAGCTCGGCGTCGCGGTTGGGCAGGTCCGCGTCGCCTTCGTCGAGGGGCTCCTCCACGGGTGCCATAGGGGCTCCTTGCACGGCTGCCTCCAGGAGAAGGTGCCCGAGCAGGAAGCTGGTGAAGGAACGGTAGGCGCCGACGGCCTGCTGCTCGGAGAACCCACGGGCTTCGAGCCCGGTGAGGAACGCCTCGACCATGCGCAGGCTGCGAAGGGGTGGCCGCAGCCATGGGGCAGCCGGGTGGCGCGTCGCGATCAGCGGGAACGCGGCCGGGTGCTCGATGGCCACCCGCCTCACGTTGTGGGCGAGCACCTGCAGGAACGCCTGCCAGCCGTCCACCGGCTGCAGGTGCGCGGTGGTCGGGATCTCGATGGAGTTCACGAGCGCGTCGACGACGGCCTCGAGCAGGTCCTCCCGGCCGTTGACGTAGCGGTAGAGGGCCATGGCCTCGACGTCGAGGGCAGCGCCCAGCCGCCGCATCGTCAGCGCGCTCACGCCCTCCGTGTCGATCAGGCCGATAGCGGTCTCGACGATGCGTGCCCGGCTCAGCGGAGCCCGAGCAGCTGACCCCTGCGACGCTGCCGTCTGCTCTTGTGACGTGATGGTCCACCCCTCTCTGGTCGTCTCCTGTCTACCTCATGACGGCAGCGCACGATGGCCGACTCGGGAGTTCCGGGAGAGCCTGTGTTGCCTGTGACAGCGGAGTCTCGGCGCGTCTGTCTGACGGCGTATGTAGTGGGTACAGGACCGGTGACCGCGCCCCCGGCACCGGCGATTCGGAAAAGTTCGCGTCGGAGGTGGGGAGGACGGTGTTAGGCGGGTATGAGGGCTCTCGTACGGTTTACAACGTAAACGTTAGGGAGCCCGAGACCATGACAGACAACCTGAGTGCCGCCGCCACCGACCTGTGGCGGTCCGTGGCACTGTTCGTGCCCAAGTTCGTGGCGTTCCTGCTGATCCTCCTGATCGGCTGGTTCGTGGCCAAGGCCATCGGCAAGGCCGTCGACAAGATCCTCGAGCGTGTCGGCTTCGACCGCGCCGTGGAGCGTGGCGGGGTCAAGAAGGCGCTGGCGAACAGCCAGTACGACGCCTCCGGCATCGTGGGCAAGCTCGTCTACTACGCACTGCTGCTCTTCGTGCTGCAGCTCGCATTCGGCGTCTTCGGGCCCAACCCGATCAGCGACCTCATCACCGGCGTCATCGCCTTCCTGCCCAAGGCGATCGTCGCGATCATCATCATCGTCGTGGCCTCCGCCATCGCCGCCGCGGTGCGCGAGCTGATCAGCAACACGCTCGGCGGCCTGTCCTACGGGAGGGTCCTGGCCAACATTGCGAGCATCTTCATCCTCGGCCTCGGCATCATCGCGGCCCTGAACCAGGTCGGTATCGCGACGACCGTCACGACCCCGGTGCTGATCGCCGTGCTCGCCACCATCGCCGGTGTCCTCATCGTCGGTGTCGGCGGTGGCCTCGTGCGTCCCATGCAGTCCCGGTGGGAGCAGTACCTCGAGAAGATGTCGCAGGAGTCCGGCCGCATCAAGGCGCATGTCCAGGCTGCTCCGTCCATGACGGAGCAGGCCCGCGCGGCCAAGGACCGGTTCGCCGGCTCCGACCACGGCTCCAGCGGTTCCGACCACGGCTCCCACGTCGGGCCGGTCGGCGAGGAGGTGCCCGCCTCGGTGCAGGCCCAGGCCAACGCTGACTTCTACCACGACCGCCCGCTCGACACCGCCACCCAGCCCTTCCAGGCGGACGGCGGCCACGACCCCCGACGCTGACGGCATACGAACCCGCCGAAGGCAACCCAGATCGCCCTGCCGGCGCCGCGTCGAGGCGTCCCCGTAAGCACCACCGGCGCCGGCAGGCCCGGGGACCGGCCCCTCCACGGTTGACCGAGGCGGACGGGGCCACCACACGATCGAGCGCGCCGGCTTCGGCGGCTGACCGAGAAACGTCCCTGGGCCACGCGCTCCGGGGATGTGAACTGCCCGCATTCGCAGGGCAGTCGAGAAAGGAGAACAGATGCAGATCGACAAGCAGCAGATCATCGAGTTCCTCAAGAACCGCGGCGACCAGCAGCAGGCTCAGCAGGCCGAGAGTGAGCTGCCCGACCAGGTCGACACCGAGCAGCACGCCGACCTTCTGAACCGCTTCGGCATCAACCCGCAGGAACTTCTCGGCGGAGCCGGCGGCATCGCCGACAAGCTCGGCTTCTAGCGGGCTCACGCGGCAGGTCGGATGTTCCCCGACCGAATGTGCAGGAAGTCGACGTCACGTCGGCGGCCTGCCTTCTGCCACGGAGCAGGCCGGGCACGCCTACGGCCCGCCCCCCGGGAGTGGGGGCGGCCCGTAGGGTAGGTCGGAGGACAATGGTTCTACGACCAGAGGGTTGCGTCGGTGCCGAGTGTCCCGTCGACCGGTGCTCTCCGTGCGGCCCGCCGACTTGCGGAAGACGAACCGAGGTCGGGAGCGTCGGCCAGGGCGCCTATTGCCTCGACTGGCTCAGGCGCATCACGGCCCCCGTGGGCCCGTTCGGACCCGGAACACCGAAGACGAGCGCATACAGCTCGCCGGCGCTGTCCTGACCGAAGCCGATGAGCTGGAAGTCGAGCGGTCCGTCACGTAGCTCCACGATCGTGTTCGCTGCTGTCACGAGCGACCTGCGGTCGGAGTCGAACGCGAGGAGCCGGCCGTGCCCGTTGTTGAGTCGTCGCGACGTGTCTCCGAACACGTAGTGGCCCCTGAGGCCGGGCATGGAGGCTCCGCGGTAGACATAGCCACCGATGATGGCGGTGCCGTCGTCGTGGTCGTACTGGGCGACCGGGTCGGTGAGGCCGGCCGGGGTTCCAGGGGACTGCGCGAACACGAACGCGTCAGAGCGGGCGCCCTTGAGCTGGAAGCCTCCTGCGTCGAAGAGGAACGTTCCTTCCTTGAGGTGCCAGCCGAAATTCTGGCCGGGCTGGGAGACGAGGTTGACTTCTTCGACGTCGTTCTGGCCGACATCCGGCACCCACAGGTCGCCGTTGTCGCGGTCGAAGGAGAAGCGGAACGGGTTGCGCAGCCCGTAGGAGTAGATCTCGGGCACGGCGCCGTTCGGGAAGGGGTTGCCCGGAGGGATCCGGAAGGCGCCGTTGGCCGACAAGGTTCCGCGTGTGTCGGTTTGCCGCGGGTTGATGCGGAGCAGCTTGCCGAGCGGGGTGTCGAGGCTTTGGCCGTTGCCGATGCCAGGGTGACCGAACATCGGGTTGCCGTCGAAGTTGGTCTGGCAGTTCTGGTCGTCGGCGCCGCCGCCGTCGCCGTCGGTCACGTAGAGGAATCTGTCTGGGCCGAAGTGCATGTCGCCGGCGTTGTGGTTCGCCTGCGGGTGCTCGGAGGAGAGCAGCTTGCGGCCGGCCGGTAGGGCCGGGTCTACGTGAAGCGCACCCGACGCATCGGGGACGAGGTGCCACTCGCGGATCACGTCGACGTGGTCAGGCGTTTGGGGGAACCCATTCAGGCACGCGTCGGTGCTCGGACGCAGGGGGTGGTCAGCGGGGCCGAGGGGCTCGGACGTGTCGGTGTAGACGAGGCCGTCGGTGGAGAAGTCCGGCGAGAAGGCGGCACCCAGGAAGCCGCGCTCGTCCTTCGGGTCCTGAGGGCCGGCGAGCAGGCCCGACACGTCGAGGACCGAGGTCGGGGACACCGGCGCGGTTGCGGTGAGATCGAGGCTCCATAGCGTGCCGACCTGGTCGACGATGAAGAGCTCGTCGGGATGTCCGGGCGCCGTGATACCGGCCAAGGGCGCCGTCACTTCCGTGGTGATGGTGGTGAGGTCGACCTGCACGGGTCCCTGTTGGATGCGGGGTCCGATGGGGTCGTCGATCGGTACGTGCGTGGAGGGGCCGCTCGCGATCGCGGACTGGGGCAGCGAGACGGCCAGCGCCGTCACAGCCGCCCCGGCGACGAGCGCCGCTCTCCTGGTGGTGCGCCTGACCTGTGTGTCGTGCCGCAGGTACGGGGTCGGTGAGCTGGCCATGCGTGATCTCCCTCGAGGTCGAGCGAGCGCTGTTGCGGCGAGCGGCGCAGCCATGCGCCGGGCGGGGCGGCAGTGCACTGAACCCGTCAAGGCTAGGGTCCGCGGCACCAGCCGGGTCACTGCCCGTTGGTACTAGTACCCGCGGCCGCAGTCGGGTGAAGGCCGCCCTTACGCCCCATGACCCGCAAGCGTCGACGGTCCTTCACGGTCGCATGCGGGCGCCAGTGTGGGCCGTTGTGCCAGGGCAACGCTCGTTCATGCAGCGGCGATCCGGGCGTAGGCCCGCGGGCCGTTCGTGCTGGCCCGGACCAGCGTCTGCACATAGCTGCCCAAAGCAGCCCGGTTGAGGTCCGACGTGGCATCGTTGGCGCGGCGGGGGAGATGCGCAAGCAATGGGTGCGTGCAATCGGGAGCGTCGCTCCACCACTCGGGGGCTGAGACTGAGACGAGTTCCATGAGGCACGAGCCGTCCTCGGACGTGACGTGCTGACCATGCTGAGCGGCCAGCCCCCTTGGCTGGCCACCGCGTCATCCCTGCGACTGAGGCTCCTGCTGCAACGGTAGTCCGCCCGCGGGAACACGGCGAGGGGACAGATCGGACGTCGGGCAGACGTCGGCCAAGGAGGCGCATGTGCCACCCTCACGTGGATCGTGCCGCCGTGAATCGCACGGACCCTCTACGTGCGTCCCGTGGCAGCGGCCATGACACCGACGTATGTGGGCAGGGCCCGACCTGCCGCTATCCCTACTCGCATCTCTGCCAGTTGGGCAGTCGGCTTATGCGACTGGCGCAAGCACGCGGTCGACCACGGGGAGCCTGCGAACAGCTCCGACGAGGCGCGTCATCGGCAGCCGTACGAGCAGCCAGCCGAGAGCCGAGACCGCTGCGCCGAGGAGCAGACCGGCGACGACGTCATGAGGGTAGTGCGCGCCGACGTAGACGCGGGTGACGGCCATGAGCATCGCCGCCAGGGCAGCGACGATGCCTAGGCGCTTAACCACGAGCAGCAGCCCCACGGCGGCCGCACCCGCCATGACGGAGTGGTCGGAGGGGAAGGACCAGTCGGTGGTCCGGTCCACGAGGGTGAGCGCCGCGGGGTGCGCGACATACGGCCTGGCCTCGGCCACGAGCGCGGCGACCGGCTGGTTGACCGCAACCGCGAGCAGGGCCCCCGCTCCGGCCCAGAGGGCGGCCGCGAGATGAGGGTTGCTCGCTCCCCTCCGGCGCCAGACGCCCACCAGGATCAGCGCGGCGAACACCGCGATGCCGTACTTCGCAAAGGCGATGGCCGGTGTGTGGAGTGCCGTCGAGGTGCGGGCGAAATCGTTGATGCGCAGGAAGAGGGCGTCGCTCAGGTGGAACAGGGTGGTCACGGACGTCCTTCGGTATGGGTGGAGCGGCGGCGGCCGCACGATTCCACAGCCTGACGTGCAGATCTGAGAGAAGTCTCAGAGTGGTGCCGAAGACTCCGAGGAACTCCCGCCACTCAGGTCCGACCTCGCGAGCGCAGGAGGCTCAACCGCGAAATCGACCGGTCGGCGGGCCGCTGCAATCCCGGCGTATCGGCCGACTCATCCACTCCAAGCCTGATGCAGGCCTGCCGCACACATGAGACGTCCCCGGGCACACGAGGTGCCCGGGGACGGCCATGCTGGTTCTTGTGCGCTCAGGCGAGGACCTTGTACGTCACGACGAGACGCACGTAGCTCACGTCGTAGTCGCTGTTGTAGTAGCGGTTCGGGACGTACACCGCCGTCTCCACGACGCGTGAGGAGGTCACCAGGCCGGTCGGCGACACCGACCCGAGGGTGCGCCACGCCGTCGCCGTCCCCGTGTAGATCTCGGGGGTGAACGCGTAGTTCGAGGTGCCCCACTTGGTGAATCCGGCGGCCAGCTTCGAGGTGGCGAGCGAGTTGCCGTAGCTCTGCACCTTGAGCGAGCTGTAGCTGACCGCTGCCGGCAGGGTGAAGCGGTAGGTGCCCGCGGCGATCTCGAGCCCGTAGTACGGGTCGCACGCGTTGGCCAGCCACAGCCCGTACGGGCGGAAGTCCGAGGAGCTGAGGCTGCCCCAGGCGCAGGCGTCGTTGCTGCCCCCGGCCGTGTAGAACTGCGACCCCCGCTTGTCGAGCGTGGCGGTCTTGGTCACCAGCCGCTTGCTGCTGACGGTGACGGAGTACCTCGCGGTGGCTCGCCGGTTGCCGGCAGCGTCCTGGGCGGTGAGCGTCCAGTAGTAGGTGCCTGCGCCGACGAGCGCGCCGGCGGCGTTGCGCCCGTTCCACGTGATGCTGGTGCGGGCGGCGGCCCGGCTGCCGGTGATCGTGCGCACGATGCTGCCCGCGCCGGTGCGCACCTGGAGCGTGACGGTGGCGGCCTCGTTCAGGGTGAACACGGGCGAGAACGCGTCCTTGTACGCGTCCGGGTACGGGTAGAAGGCCGTGCCGTTGCCCACGATGGAGCTCAGCGTCGGGGCGGCCTGGTCGACGCGCACGTTGATGGCTGCGGAGCCGTAGAGGGTCGCGCCACTCACCGCCTTGGCCGTGAGCAGCTCCACCCGATAGGTGCCGCTGCTGACGCGTGCTCCGGCGTTGGTCAGGCCGTTCCAGACAAAGGAGCGGGTCCCGGCGCTGAAGGTGCCGAGGCCGGCAGCGCCGCGGACGATCGTTCCGGCGGCGTCGCGCACCTGGTACTTCACCGTCTCGGTGTCGGGCAGGTAGAAGCTCAGCTTGATCGTGTCGGAGCGACCGTCACCGTTGGGGCTGAACGGGCTGGGACCGGCAGCGGTGAACCGCGGGTGCAGCGACTGGTTCCGGAACGACACGGACGCCGACGTGGGGCCTGCGCAGGCGCCGGCCACGGAGCAGCTGACGGCCGTGACCGTGTGGGTGCCGTCCGCCAGCGCGCTGACCGGGTAGGTGAGCGAGTACGGAGCGGTGGTGTCGAGGCCGCGCCGGACGCCGTCGACGACGAACGCGACGGCGCCGCCCGCCGCAGTGGCCTTGAACGTCGCGGTGCCGGAGACCAGCTGCGACGGGGCCGGGGCCGTGATGACCGGGGCGGCGTTGCCGAGGGTGACCGCGACGTCGGCGCCGTCCGTGCTGCACAGGTCCTTGATGCTGCAGTCGAAGGCGCGGAGCGTGTGGGCGCCGTTGGCCAGGCCCCACGTGGACCAGACCGTGCTGGCGGTGCCGCCGTTGGTGGCCACCGGGGCGCCGAGCGGCGTCGAGTCGGCGTAGAAGCGGACCTTCGGGGCCGTGGAGGCGGCGGTGACGGTGACCAGGCCGGACACGGGTGCCCCCGCGGTCGGGCTCGTCACGGCCGGCACCGACGTGGGCGCCAGGGCCTGCAGCGCCGAGGTGTAGTCGACCTGTCCGGCGCCGAGACCGAGGCCTGCATAGCCGTGCGCGCTGCTGACGATGGCGCTGCGCACGTCGGCGGCCTTGGCGTTCCGGTTGTGTGACCACAGGAGCGCGGCCTCGGCCGCGACGAGGGGCGCGGAGAACGAGGTGCCGTCGGCGGTGTCGTAGGCCGGCTGGAAGAAGGAGCTGCCGGCGGTCGGCGCCGTGCTGGTGATGTTGATCCCAGGGGCGGCGACGGTGACCCACGACCCGTACTGGGAGAACGAAGCCCGGTTGCCTGCGGCGTCGGTGGCTCCGACCGCCACGACGCCCGGGTACGCGGCCGGGTACTGCGGGAGGCTGCTGGCGTCGTTGCCTGCCGCGGCCACCACGAGCACGCCCTTGCTGACGGCGTAGGCCACCGCGTCGGACTCGATCTGGTCGGGCGTGTCGCCGCCCAGACTGAGGTTGATGACGTTGGCGCCGTTGTCGGCCGCCCAGATGATGCCCGCCGCCTCGGCATCCCCCCAGACCTGGCCGTAGGGGTCCGCGACCTTGACGGCCATCACGCTCGCGCCCATGGAGGCGCCCGCGACCCCGATGCCGTTCTCGGCGGTGGCTGCCGCGACCCCGGCGACGAAGGTGCCGTGACCGACGTCGTCCTGCACGTCGGCGCTCTGGTCGACGGCGTTGTACGTGTCGGTGACGCGTCCGACGAGGTCGGGGTGCGCAGTGTCGACCCCGCTGTCGACGACGGCGATGCGGACGGAGGCGTCGCCCCGCTGGACGTCCCACGCACTCGGTGCGTTCACCGCGTCGAGATAGGGCGCCGTCGCTGCGTACTGCTCGTCGTCGGGCACGAAGGTCAGGGTGCGGCGCTGGACCACGTCGACCCGGGCGACGTCAGCGCGCTGGCGCAGCTGGGTTGCGACACCGTCGGCGCGGGCCGAAGGAACCTCCAGCGACACGGTGCCGAGCTGGCGCAGCGTCCGCCGCTGCACACCTCCGTGGGCCGCGGCGGTGCGCGCCACGTCGGAGAGCGACGACAGGGTGCGCGACCCCGCCCGCATCTTCACGGACAGCACGACCTTGCCGGGGTCGGCCTGGACGGCGAGAGCGCCGAGGCGTCCACGGCCGTTCTGGCTCGGCGACATCGACGTGCTCGGTGTCATGGCGTGCGCCTGCTCGAGGCGTTCACGCTTTCCGCCGGGCGACGGCTCACCCGCCGCGTATGCCGTCGCGCCCGGTGGGACGACGAGTGCGAACGTGACAGCGGCAGCAAAAAGGCATCGGCGACCTGCGCCCATACAAACCCCCTGTGTGGCCCGTTGGCGGGAAAGGCACGCCAGCGGTGACGATCCCCGTGCGATCGCAACGGGTCCGATGCGCAACGTAGCGCCGCGGCGGACATCTCGCAGCGAATCGGCACAAATGGGTGACACGGGAGTCTCGGGCCGCTGCGTCGGGCGGTCTGTGTGATGCTCAGGCGGTGGAAGCACGAAAAGCAGGGGCGAGGGTGGGTGCGCACCCGAGGATGGGCAGGTGAGCCGGGTGACAGGAGGTGACCGGTCCCCTCGCCTGGGGGAGCCGGTCGCCCAGACCTGGCGTACACGCGCGCTGAAGTCCGCCGGGTCGTGCCTACAGGAGGTGATGTGATTGGACCGCGTGGGGTTTCTCGGACTCGGCATCATGGGGACGCCCATGGCGATGCGGCTCGCGGAGGCCGGAGTCCCGCTCATGGTGTGGAACCGTGATCCGTCGCGCTGCGAGCCCCTGCTGCGGGCAGGCGCCCAGCACGGCGCAACTCAGGACGACGTGCTGCGGGCGTGCCGCGTCAACCTCTTCATGCTCGCCGACGAGCACGCGATAGACGAGGTACTGGGGCGCGGCACCCCGGACTTCTCGCGGCGCGTGGCCGGCCGGGTGCTGGTGTTCATGGGAACCACCGCGCCCGAGTACGCCACGGCCCTGGCCGCCGACATCGCCGCCGCGGCAGGAACCCACGTGGAAGCGCCGGTCTCCGGATCGAAGGTGCCGGCGGAGCAGGGCCGGCTGGTTGCGATGCTCGCCGGCCGCGCCGATGTCGTCGACGAGGTCGAGGGGATCATCAAGCCGATGTGCCGCAGCATTCACAGGTGCGGCAGCGAAGCCGGCAGCGCACTGAAGATGAAGCTCGCGGTCAACCTCTACCTGGTGACCACTGTCGCTGCGCTGGCAGAATCCGTGCACTTCGCACAACGCCAGAAGCTCGATCTCGACACTTTCGTGTCCATCATCAACGCAGGACAGATGGCAAGCCCCGTGGCCGAGATCAAGGGGGCCAAGCTGCGCGAGCGGGACTTCTCTGCACAGGCCGCCATCCACGACGTCCGCAAGAACAGCGGCTTCGTCGTCTCGGCCGCCCGCTCGGCAGGCATCGCGACGCCGATGGCCGACACCGCCGATCGGCTCTACGACGAGACAGTCCGGCTGGGCTTCGGCGACGAGGACATGGCGGCGGTCATCCGCGCCATCGAACATCGGACCGAGTCGTCCTCCGACGCACCTGACGGCGACCGTCGTCCCGGCGCTCTCGAGGAGTGAGGACGACTCAAGGCTCTGGCGGCTCATCCGCCTTCAGCTGGGCTCGGCGAGCGTTGTAGCCGGAACGCGCGGCCCGCCCGAACTGGGGGATCCGGCGGGCCACGCCGACGTCTCGAGAGCGTTCAAGCACCAGCGGCTCGGCACCACTGGCTGCCGACTGCGCCAGGAAGACGGCCGTCAGCCCATCACGCCGCGCGCGGCTCGGGCCGGCCCACAGCTCAGTACAGTTCGAGTCGTCCTGCCGCGGCCTCGACGGCAGACATCCGGTCGCGGGCGGCATCACCCAGGCGGTCCACGACGCCGGCGATGCACGTCTCGACGAGGAACATCGACGTGGCCATCGTGTCGAAGGGGGAGACCGACGAGACGTCGGCCGCGAGCACGACGTCGGCGCTGGACGCGACCGGGGACAGGAAGGAGTCGGTGAAGAGCAGCACGCGGGCGTGGCGCCGGCGGGCCTCCGTCGCGAGCGACTGGGCCTGGGGCTCGTAGCGGCGGAAGTCGAAGAGCACCACCACGTCCTTGCGTGACAGCTCGGAGAGCGCCGCTGCGCGTGAGGACACGGCGTTCGGGACCATCGTCGCGCCCGGCCGCAGCTGCTCGAGGTGCTGGTGCAGGTAGCGGGCGAGCAGGCCGCTGTAGCGTCCACCCGACAGCAGCACACGCCGGCTCGTGGCGAGCACCTCGACGGCCCGGTCCACCTCGTCGGCGGACAGGGCCGCGAACGTGGCTGTCGTGGCGGCGCGGGCGCTCTCGCCGGCCCTCGAGACGAGGTCGTCGGGGGTGTCGTCGTCCCGCCGCCGGTCGGCCCGTTCGTAGAGCGCGAGGGGCGAGGCCGACTGTGCCGCAAGGTCATCGCGCAGCGCCCGCTGGAAGTCGGCGTAGCCGTCGAAGCCGAGGCGGCCGACGAACCGCACGACGGTGGGCCCGCTGACCTCGGCGCGGGCCGCGAGCCGGGCGACGGTCTCGAGGCCCGCTACCGGGTAGGCCGCGAGGAGGGCCCGGGCCACCTTGCGCTCCGAGGCGCTGAGGCCCCCGAGCGAGCGTCGCACCAGGTCGGCGACACTGCGGTCGTATGCCGGGTGGACGGGGTCACTGCTCATGGGTCAACTCTCGCTCAGGGTTCGTCAATGGAAAGCCGGGGCGCGCCGGGTGCCGACGACCCGACCGGACGAGCGCCGCCTGTCGCGTCGACCCGACCGTGGCACCCGTCCAGCGCGTCACCGGGCGTGCACCGACAGGTCGAGGCGCGTGAAGGCGGTGGTCGTCGCCCCGTCACGGGTCCGGGCCGACGTGCGGGCGTCCTGGCGGAGGGTCACGACGAAGCGGGGGTCGTCCTCGAGCGTCGTGCCGGACGCGGACGGCTGGTTGGTGGCGACGAGGTCGCGTGCCAGCCCGACGAGCTCGTAGCCGGGGGAGGACCCTCGGAGGGAGGAGAAGACGTCCGTCGTGGTCACTGCGACGGGTCGGTCGATGCCGCGCAGCGGCGACGTGTCGCGCCCCGGCACCACGGCGTCGGCCTCGGGCACGTAGGTGTCACCGCTCGTCAGCCAGGTCCACCGGACCCCGTCGACGCTCCATCTGCCAGCAGCGCCGGTGGCGACGCGCGCCGCCCCGAGGTCGAGCACCGACACGCCGTGCCGCCCCAGCACCGAGAGCCGCTCGTGCGTGGTGCCGGCGCGCTCGACGACGAGCGCGGTGTCCGGGTCGAGGCCGAAGACGCGCCGTCGTCCGGTGTCCGCCGCGAGCCGAACGGCGCGGCCCTCGCGACCGTAGGCGGTGAAGTGCGTGTCGAGCAGACCCGAGCGGAAGAACCCGAAGCCGCCGCGGGGGAGGTAGCCCAGGACGGTCGGGTCGTCGAAGTAGCCCGGTGCGCTCCCGTCACGCAGTCCTTCCCATGACTCGCCGCCCGTGACCATGCACGGGCCGGCCTGGATCTGCGCGCCGGCGGACGTGCCGGCGACGACCGCACCGCGCGTCAGGGCTGCTCGGATCGCGGCGAGCACCGCTGAGTCACGCTGCTCGGGTCCGCGCTGGAGCACCTGCACGAGCCGGTACTGGTCCCCGCCGCCGAAGAAGAACCCGTCGAGCCGCGACACGCGCACCGCGAGGTCCGGGTCGTCGGCCGCACCGACGTGGTCGAGGTCGACCGGCACGTACTCGGCGCGGGCGCCGTAGGAGCGCAGGAGGCCGACGTAGAAGGCACCGTTGGCCACCGAGTTGCTCGCGTCCGGGGTGCCGGCGTCCGGGTCCTGCGACTCGGGCACAGAGGCGGCGGTGACCACGCCGATGCGGGCGCCGGCTCCGCCAGCACGCCGGACGATGTCGCCCCACACCGTGGCGTTGTCGTCGGAGAGGCCGCCCCCGACGAGCACGAGCTGGCCTGCACCGCTGGGCTGCTCGCGTGAGGTGGCGCCGGTCTCGGCAGCGCTCGCCGGGCGAGCGGCCCCGGGAAGCGCCAGCGCGGCGGCGGCGACAGCGGCCCCGCGCAGGGCGGAACGCCGAGCGAGGGTGCGGTGCCGGTCCGGGTGGCCGGCTGGGCGGTCGGGTCGGTGGCCGGTTGGGTGGTCAGGCTGGTGCTCCGGGGAAGGGTGCATGGAACCTCCTTGTTCGATGCGCCGCCGCGCGTCAGTGGTGGGTGGAGCCGCTTGCGGCAGAGAAGGACTCGGGCGACCCGGCGGCATACGTCTCCGGGTCCCCGGCACCCAGCCGTGCGACGAGCGAGGCGAGCAGCGCCGTTCGGGTCGGTACGGACGAGATGTCGAGCCACTCGGACTGGCTGTGGTCGTCCCCTCCGACGGGGCCGAGCCCGTCGAGGGTCGGGCATCCCGTGGCTGCGACGATGTTGGCGTCGGAGACGCCGCCGGTGGCGACGGCGTCGATGTCGAGCCCGAGCTCGGCAGCCGTGGAGAGCGCGAGACGCGCGAGAGCGTCGCTGCTCGTGGTGCGCTCCATCGGATCGGTGCGGTCGCGGACCTCCAGCTCGATGGCCACGCCCGCGTTCACCGGCTCCGCCGCGCGGCGACGAAGCTGCCCGACGACGACGTCGAGCACGTCGGACGAGGTGGCTCGCACCTCGGCGACGATCCGCGCCTCCTCGGCGACGACGTTGGGACGCGACCCCGCCTCGAGCACCCCGACGTTGACCGTGAGACCGGGGGCCGAACGGTCGAGCGCGGCCACGGCGAGGGCGAGGTGCGCCGCCTCCACGGCGGCGCTGGCGCCCCTGCCGGGCTCGATGCCCGAGTGGGCCGCACGCCCGCGCAACCGGAAGTGCAGGTCCGCGACGCCCTTGCGCGAGGCGACGAGGTCGCCGGACTCACGGGCGCCCTCGAGGCACAGGGCGACGTCGCTCTCACGGGCCAGCTCGGCGAGGACCGGGGCGCTGCCCGGCGCACCGATCTCCTCGTCTGGCGTGAGGGCGACCGTGAGGTCGACGCCGTCGGCCAGGCCGGAGGCGACGAGCAGCTCGCAGGCGTGCACGCCGGCAAGCAGGCCGCCCTTGTCGTCGCAGACCCCGGGCCCCAGAGCGCGGTGGCCGTCGAGTCGGAAGGGACGGGCGGACGCCGTGCCAGGCGCGAAGACGGTGTCCATGTGGGCGAAGAGCAGCACTCGTCGGCCGCTGCCCGGCCGGCGCGCCACGACGACGGGTCCGAGTGGGAGTCCGTCCGTGCCCGTCACCTCCCGCCGCTCGACGGCGAAGCCGGCCTGTTCGAGACGGGCGCACGACCAGTCGGCCACCCGTCGCACACCGTCGGCGTCGCCCGACCCGCTGTCGATGGACACGAGGGTCCGCAGGTCGACGACGAAGGCGTCGAGGTGCTCGGACGCCAGGGCGAGCAGGTCTGCCGACAGGCCTGTGGTGCGAGGCACCTCAGAGCACCTTCGACAGGAACGACCGCGTGCGCTCGTGCTGGGGGCGACCGAGCACCTGGTCGGGGCGTCCGGTCTCCACGACGACGCCACCGTCCATGAACGCCACGACGTCTGCCACCTCTCGGGCGAAGCCGATCTCGTGGGTGACGACGACCATGGTCATGCCCTCTCTCGCGAGGTCGCGCATCACGTCGAGAACCTCGCCGACGAGCTCGGGGTCGAGCGCCGACGTGGGCTCGTCGAAGAGCATGAGCTTGGGGTCCATCGCGAGGGCGCGGGCGATGGCGACGCGTTGCTGCTGGCCGCCGGACAGCTGGCTGGGGTAGCTGCCCGCCTTGTCGGCGAGACCGACGCGGTCGAGCAGCTCGCGGGCGCGCTCCTCGGCCACCCGCCGGGGGAGCCGCTTCACCTGCGTCGGCGCCTCCACGACGTTCTCGAGCGCCGTCTGGTGCGAGAAGAGGTTGAAGCGCTGGAACACCATGCCGATCTCGGTGCGCCGCGCGGCGACCTCCTTCTCGCGCAGCTCGTGCAGCCGCCCACCCCGCTCGACGTAGCCCACCGGCTCGCCGTCGACGCTGAGGCGTCCGGCGTCGACCTTCTCCAGGTGGTTGATGCAGCGAAGGAAGGTGGACTTGCCAGAACCCGAGGGGCCGAGGAGCACGGCAACCTCGCCGCGCGCCACCTCGAAGTCGATGCCCTGCAGCACCTGGAGGTGCCCGAAGCTCTTGCAGACTCCCTCGGCCAGGACCATGGGCGGCGTGGAGGACGCATCTCCGGCGGCGCCGGGCCGCTCGGTCGCGCGTGACGTGGAGGACGGCGTACGACGGAGAAGGGTCATGAGGAGGCTCCTGGACGGAAGGAGACGAGCCGGCCGAGACCGCCGCGCGGGCCCGGGGCCGCCACGCCTCGGCCGAACCGGCGCTCGAGCCAGCCCTGCGGGACGGACAGGAGGGTCGTGAGGGCGAGGTACCAGGCGCTCGCGACGACGAGCAGCGGGATGACCTTGAAGTTCTGCGCGTAGGCGGCCTGGATGTTGGACATGAGGTCGTGGCCGGAGATGACCGACACGAGGGCGGTCGTCTTGAGCATGGTGATGGTCTCGTTGCCCATCGGCGGGATGATCACGCGCATCGCCTGGGGCAGGACGATGCGGCGCATCGTCCGGCCCGAGGTCATGCCGAGCGAGTGCGCGGCCTCCACCTGGCCGCTGTCGACGGACTGGATGCCGGCGCGGATGATCTCGGAGGCGTATGCCATCTCGTTGAGTCCGAGGGCGAGCAGCGCCGCGACGGTGGCCGGGACGAGGTCGCTCGTGCGGCCCGTGAAGAACACGACGTCGGTGAAGGGGATGCCGATCGTCGTCGTCGGGTAGAAGGCGCCGAGGAATCCCCAGAAGATGAGCTGGACGAGGACCGGTGTGCCGCGGAAGACCCAGACGAAGGCGCCGGACACGACCCGCAGCACGGGGTTGGCCGACAGGCGCATGACGGCGACGACGACTCCTCCGACGACGCCCATCGCCATCGCCGCGACCGTGAGCCAGACCGTCGTCCACAGCCCCGACAGCACGAGGTCCGAGAAGAGGTAGCGCCGGACGGTGGGCCAGTCGAGGTTGGGGTTCTTCGCCAGGCTGACGACGACCGACAGGCCCACGACACCGACGAGCACCGCGGCGACCCAGCGACCCGGGTGGCGCACCGGCACTGCTTCGAGGCGTGGAGGCGGGACGGTGGCGGGCTCGATGGTGCTGCTGCCCTGCTGCGTGGCGGCCATGCTCAGCTGACCGCCGCGTTGATCGTCGCCTTCTCGACGGCGATCCCCTCGACGCCGTACTTGGCGAGGATCTTCGTGTACGTGCCGTCGTCCATGAGCGACTGCAGGGCCTTCTGCACCGCCTTGGCGAGCTCGGGGTCGGCCTTGCTGAGGCCGATCCCGTTCGGGGTCGCCTCGTACCCGGTGGGGGCCGCCGGGTCCTCGACGAGCTCGAAGGCGTTGCCGCCGTCGGTCGTCTTCGCGGAGTATCCGGCCGCCGGCTTCGTCGCGAGAGCGGCGACGACCTTGCCCGCCTTGATCGCGAGCTGGGCGTCGGAGTCCTTGGGGAACTGCTGGAGCTGGATCGGTGCCTTGCCGGCCGCGGTGCAGTCCTTCTGCCACGTTGTCGCGAGGTCCAGCTGGTTCGTCGCGGCCTGGACGGCGACCGACTGACCGCACAGGTCCGTGTAGGTCTTGATGCCCTGCGGGTTGCCCTTCGCCACGAGAACGCCCGTCCCCGAGGCGGAGTAGTCGACGAAGGTCAGGACGGCCTGGCGCTCCTTCTTGTCGGTCATGGCCGACATGACGGCGTCGAACTTGCCCGCCTGGATGGCCGGGATGATGCCGTCGAACTTCTGTGCCGTGAACGTGAAGCGCAGCCCCAGGCGCGCGGCGATCGCCTGGCCCAGGTCGTAGTCGACGCCGGTGATCTGCGACGAGCCCTCCGCGGCGAACATCTCGAACGGGGCGTACGGGACGTCGGTGGCGACCCGCACCTCCCCGGAGTCGCGGTACTTCTGCGGCACGAGGGCCTTTGCGGCGCTGTCGACGCCGACGCTGACGCCGGCGACGGTGACGGACGCGGGGGTGCTCGCCTCGCTCGCGGCGCCGGTGCCCGACGCGCAGGAGGCCAGGGTGAGGGAGGCGAGGGCCACCGCGGAGGCGACGCCGAGCCGGGACGCGGGAGTACGTGTGCGCACTGCAGATCCTTCACTGGAGGCAGCGCACCGGCGGCCGCCGGTGGCGTGTGAAGCATTACAGAAAGCACTAGACGGCGTCTAGATGTAACAGACGATTCATCGGGAGTGGTCACGCTGGCCGGGCCTGGATGGCTCGATCCAGCGTCGTGCGGCTGCGCCGCCCCACACCTTGCGGGCGGCCGGGCCACGCATCGAGCCCGGCCCGGCCGCCGCCTGTCGCAGTCGGAGGTCCGGCTACCACTGCTCGGGCCAGAGCAGCGCCTCCCGCCGGCGAGGACCGTCCTCTGGCGGGTGACGGGTACCGGGCAACGTGCGACGGTGCACTTCGACCGCGACGTCGGCAACGCGTACGTTGCGGTCCAGTGCGCGCTGCCGCATCAGCGAGAACGCCTCGAGTGGAGTACACCCCAGCCGCGCCATGAGGATGCCGACCGCCCGTTGGATGCCCGGTGCGGCTGTCACGGCCGCGCGCAGGACCCGGACCTCGCGCTCGAGGGCCAGCACGCGACCGGGGGATGCCGCGGCGCGCCGCGTCGATTCCCTCCGCTGTGGTGCCGGCACCTCTGCTGCACGCGACACGCTGCTACGGGTTGACGTCTTCGGAGCCGTGCTTCGTGGCCCAGCCGGCTACGCGCTCTGCGGTGAGTCCGGCGAGCCGCTGCCCGTTCTCCACGGCATCCTCGCCGTTGAAGTCGAGCACCTGGACCACGGAGAGGTGGTGACGCACCTGCGCGACCGAGATCCACTGGCTGATGTCGACGTCGATGTGTTCTGAGTCGACCTTGCCCGTGGCGATGAGGTTGCCCTCGGCCACGACCGCGTCTCCGTGCCGCACCGTGTCGTTCCTGACGGTGAGTCGCAGAGTCGACAGGTTCTCGTCCATGGTCGGCACCTCGACGCGGCTGCACTGGCGCGCGGCCCTCAGCCAGGTGCCGAGGGCGGCTGACGCCTCGGTGTCCCCGGCGAACGTCAGTACCGAGTGCTTGACGATCGAGCTGTTGAAGGGATTGGGGGTGGTTAAGGTCGCCGTGCGCCGGTCGGTTGCCGTCGACGCGAGTGACGTGACCGCGGAGAGGCAGCCCGCCTCGGTCAGGTCCTCCTCGTCGGCGGATGCGTCGTTGCTGTACCCGAGGGGCAGGTCGTCCTTGGTCAGGAGAGGTGACGGGCCGGTCCAGCTCGGGTCGAGGCCGACGGTCCGAGAATCCGTGGTTCCTATCGAGCATGCGGCAGCCAGCATCGCCAGGCTGAGGACGCCGGCCGCTGACACGGCACGGGCGCGGTGGCTTCGGGGAGTCTGTCGGGAGGTTGCGCTCGAGGGCGTCATGTGAGGTTCCGATCTGGTGGCTTGCGTGCGGGGGGAGGGAGACGTTCGTGCGTGACCCGCCCCGATTGCGGCGGTAGGTCGCCGGCACCGGGGCGGGTTCGTCGCCTCGAGGGTCGGCAGGGCAGGTGTGCGCGGAACGGCCGACGCGTCAGCTGGCGGCCGCGGTGGCTCGCCTCTCCAGCTCCACGGCATACGTCTTGGAGAGACGCCCTCTGGCTGCGACGGCGACGCCGATGGTGACGAGCACGACGGCGACGATCATGGTCAGGGCGCGCAGCTCGCCATTCACCATCTCGGCGGCGATGCCGTTGTCGTTGTTGGTCCGGTTGAAGATGCTGTGGAACAGGGCCACGAGGAGCAGGCTGTCGCCGGTCCCGCGGCGCAGCACGCCGCAGGCGGGCCGGACCAGGACTCCGAGGATGAAGTAGGTGACGAAGGCGCCGAGCAGGACGCTGAGGTCCACCGTCTGGTCGAGGAAGAACTCGAGCGGCAAATGGACCAGCGCGAACGGCACGGCGGTGATGATCCCGGAGAGGTACCAGTTGTGGCGACGCTCGAGGCGCGTCTGCATGAAGCCCGTCCACACCGTCTCCTCCCACAGGTTGACGAGGACGAAGTTGACGAGCAGCAGGCCGATCTGGCTGGCCACCAATGGGATCAGGTCGACCGGTCGAAGGCTGTCGCCGAGGACGGCGGCGAGGCCGACGGTGATCACCGGGATGGCGAGCAGCACGGTGAGCCACCAGCCGACGCTGACCCGCCACCGGAAGGCACGCCGGAGGAGGCTGCGCACTCCCCGACGGCCGTCGACGACCCAGGTCACGTAGAGGGCCACCGGCAGCAGCCCGAGGATGAAGAGGAAGCCGGCCACCTCGTCGGGAGCGACGCCGAGGGTCTCGTGCAGGCCTCCGCCGGGGATGACTCCGTGGTAGGCGAGCCCCCAGACGGTGGCCAGCAGGTAGACGGCGCCCACGCCCAGGATGAGGAACATGGTGATGGGGCGGCGCTGGATCAGCTGATGTAGGCGGCTCTGTCGATGCCGCGTGTGGATGGTCGTGGTCATGGTGGTTCCGCTCTTGTCGGAGGTCTTTGGCTCGACCAGTGAAAGCCAGACGCGGGAAGTCGCACGATGGGGAAACACGCACTGGCGCAGGCGAACAGCCACCCTTGTGAGGCTCGGCTCGCCCGCTGACCGCACCGTTTCCATGGGGGGCGGGCCACCCCGGAGGCCAAGGGGCTCCCGGCGTACACGAGGCGCTCAGGCCGATACCGGAGATGTGAGGGCAACGTCTCTACTGGGACGACACGCACTCGGCAGCGCCCATGAAGCCCCGCCTGACGGTCGGAATCAACGGCGCGACAACGGAATCGAATGGAGTTCCCCATGAGGTCGGCCATCATCGATGCAAACGCCCACGCACCGCTCAGGGTGGTCGAGCACCCGGATCCTCGGCCGCGACCCGGCTGGGTGGTGGTGCAGATCGACCACGCCGGTGTCACCCGACATGACGTGGCGATGCTCGGCCGGTATGCGTGGCGCGTCCACCCAGCGACTCCCGGAAGTGACGGCGCGGGCCGTATCGTGGCGATCGGCGCGCGTGTCAAGCGTTTTGGCGTGGGTGATCCCGTGGTGATGTCGCCATGGCTCGGTTGGCGCGTCGGCACACGTCTGCCCGGCCCACGCGTACGCGTGCTGGGCACGCACCTTCCCGGCACCCACGCAGAGCTCGTGGCAGTGCCCGCTGGGAACGTCTTTCACCTGCCGTCCCGACTCACGGCCAGGGAGGCGGCGGCACTTCCGATGACGGGGCTGACTGCGTGGCGGGCACTCACGACGGTGGGACGTCTCCGCCAGGGCGAGACCGTCGTCGTTTCGAGTGCCTCTTCCGCTCAGGGCCTGGTCGCGATCCAGATCGCGGCAGCCCTCGGTGCGCGGGTCATCGCCCTTGCCTCGGACACTCGGCGACAGCTCGCGCTCGACTGCGGAGCGACCGAAACGGTCGACAGCTCGGACCGCTTCCTCGCAGCCCACGTGCGGGAGATCGTCGGCGGCCGCGGCGCGAGCCTGGCCCTCGACACGGACGGCAGGCACTGGGCAGCGCTGCTGTCCGGTCTCCGACCCGGCGGGCGGCTGGTCACGGTCGCCACCAGACCTACCGGTCTCACCAGCGTGGACGCCCGTCTGCTCGCGTGGCGGCACCTGCAGATCCTCGGATCCGAGGGGGGTAGCAGGCAGGAGTTCGCCGGGTTCCTCGACCACGTGGACAGCACGCACTGGACACCGGTCGTCGACGCGGTCCTGCCGCTGGCCGAGATCGCCCGGGCCTATGCACTGCTTGGCCACCCCACATCGACGGGCGGGGTCGTCCTGGACGTGTCCCGCAAAGACGGCACCGGGCCCGCTCGGACAGTCCGGACATCGGAGGGCGAGCAACCCGAGGATGCACCGGCGGGAGGTCCCCCTCAGGGGGCGGCCCACCCCATCCCGTCCTGAGAGCCGCTCGCGTGTACTCGACCCAGCGGTGTAGACATCGCCGCCGCTGACCAACTCGCTCATCACTCATACGGAAGGCTCACCGTGATCGAAGTCCACCACCTCACGAAGCGGTACGGCACTCGTACCGCCGTCGACGACCTCACCTTCACCGTCCAGCCCGGACGCGTTACCGGCTTCCTTGGCCCCAACGGCGCGGGCAAGTCAACCACCATGCGCGCCATCCTCGGGCTCGACCGACCCACCGAAGGCACCGCCACCATCCACGGCCAGCCAGCGTCAGCCCACCCTTGGCCGCTCAGGACCGTCGGAGCGGTCCTGGACCCGAAGGCATTCCATCCGAACCGCACGGCGCGCAAGCACCTGGCAGCACTGGCTCACACCATCGGTGAAGGATCCGCCCGGGTGGACGCGGTGCTGCGTCAGGTGGGGCTGTCCGAAGTGGCCGACGAGCGCGCCGGGAACTTCTCCCTCGGGATGAGCCAGCGACTGGGCCTCGCCGGTGCGCTCCTCGGAGACCCCGACGTCCTCATCCTCGACGAGCCGGTCAACGGCCTGGACCCGGACGGTGTTCGCTGGATCCGGCTCTTCCTGCGCACGTTCGCGCAGGAGGGTCGCACCGTCTTCCTCTCGTCGCACCTCATGAGCGAGATGTCCCAGACCGCCGACCACCTCATCGTCATCGGGAAGGGAAGGCTCATCGCCGACATGTCGACCGCGGACATGCTGGCGAGCACCGAACCGGCGGTCCGGGTCCGCACGGCGCAGGCGGATCGGCTGCACTCCATCCTCACCTCCAAGGGTGCTGACGTGCAGCGTTCGGTCGACGGCGAGCTCACGGTGCGTCACCTGGACACCGACGTGGTCGCGAACCTGGCGATGGAGCACCGCATCCTCGTCACCGAGCTGGGAAGCACCCGACAGTCCCTGGAGGACGCCTTCATGGAGCTGACTGCAGACGCTGTCGAATACGGCCAGTCGCCGCCCAGCCAGAACCCCAGCCTCTCCTCTTCCCGAACCGGTGCCTAGAGCCGGGCCTTCACCGCCTCAGCACCTCCACCCACATCGAAGGACGGAACCACCGTGACCACCACTGCCGCCGACACGCGCACGCAAGCACCTACCGCCCGACAGTCGCTGCCGCTCATCGCACGCTCCGAGCTCGTCAAGCTGACCAGCCTGCGGTCGACCTGGGGGCTCCTCGCGGCGGGAGCAGCTTTCACCGTGCTCTCGGGTGTCTCGCAAGCCGCCACCCTGATCTATCGCGCCGGCGCCGAACCGGTCCCGGCCCCGGGGTTCGACGCCATGGCCGTCTCGGTCAACGGAGTCAGCACCATGGCATTCCTCGTCGGGGTCCTCGGCGTCCTGCAGGTCACCGGAGAGCTCACCACGGGGCTCGGCCGGAGCACCTTCGCAACCGTTCCACGCCGGGGCCGCGTCGTCGTGGCCAAAGCGGTCGCGATGGCGCTCTTGGTGGCGCCCGTCGTGGCCGTCACCGCCGTCGTGACCGTGGCTGTGTCCCAGACCATCCTGTCCACGCAGGGCATGCACGCGCCGCTGCTGTCGCTGGACGCCCTCCAGGCGATCGTCGGATCGGCTGGGTACGCGGTCGCCGTGGGCGTCTTCGGGCAGACGTTCGGCTGGCTGGTGCGCAGCACCGTCGGGGCGGCGTTCAGTCTGCTCGGGCTGCTCGGTGTGCTCGGGTCGCTCGTCAGCCTGCTGCTGCCCGAGGCCGTCTCCAACGACCTGGTCCCGTTCCTGCCGGGCGAAGCGGCCTCCGCCCTCATGGGGGCCGACGCGAGCGGGGCGTCGCTCCCACCGAGCGGGGCCGCTCCGGTCACCGTGGTGTGGTGCGCGATCGCCCTCGCCCTCGGGGTCCGGCTGGTCCGCCGACGCGACGTCTGACCGGGCCGACGTGTGGTCATCCCCCGAGAGTTTCGGGGGATGACCACATGGCGACGTCTGGGCGGATGAGACACGCTTCCCCAACGGAGGTGAAGCCGATGGGCAATGTCAGGGTTCTGGTCGTCGACGACCAAGCCCCGTTCCGGCTCGCCGCCAGCGCGTTGGTGGGCATGATGTCGGGCTTCGAGCTGGTGGGAGCAGTGGACAGCGGCGAGGAGGCCGTGACAGCCGCCGTGACTCTCAGGCCGGACCTCATCCTCATGGATGTGACGCTCGGCGGGATCAGTGGCC
Source organism: Terrabacter koreensis (assembly GCF_054783315.1). Classification (NCBI taxonomy): domain Bacteria; kingdom Bacillati; phylum Actinomycetota; class Actinomycetes; order Micrococcales; family Intrasporangiaceae; genus Terrabacter; species Terrabacter koreensis. Next base: position 1,526,430 of record NZ_BAAGQU010000004.1, read on the forward strand.
CGGAAGCGACCCGCCGCATCACCTCGTACCCGGGCATGGCCGACGTCCGGGTCCTGCTCGTGTCCACGTACGACGCGAGCGACGTCGCCGACGACATCAGCGCGTGCGGTGCTGCCGGCTTCCTCAGCAAGGCCTCATTCGACGGTGACGCGTTGCGCGAGGCCTGGCTCGGTCTCGAGCAGTGAGCTCAGGCGTTCCACCGGCAGTTCCAGCGTGTACACGCGCCCCGAACCCGGAGATCTCGTCGAGTGGAGCCGACCGTCGAAGGCGGCCAGGCGGTCCATGACGCCCTGCAGCCCGCGGACGGTCGTGCCACTTCTGCTGTGCACCTGCAGACGGGCCGCGCGTCGGTCGCCCGTGGCTGTCAGGACCATCGCCTCGACGTCGGTAATGCGGGTCAACAGCTCCACCGCCGCGAAGTAGAGCGTCGACTCGAGCTTCGGCTCGAGACGGCGCCCGGTCCACCAGTGGTCCACGTCCGGCTGCACACCGGGGTGCGTCTCAGCCAGGTGGCTGAGGAGTGCCGCAGCCACCCCCCGGCGGGCCAGCTGAGCCGGGAAGACGCCGCGAGTGACCGTCCGTAGTGCCTCGACCGCCTGGTCCGTCTCGCGGATGAGTCCGTCGATGAGCAGCCCGACCCGGAGGCTCGGTTCGACGCCTACCTGGGCGGCCAGCCGGGCGAGGTGCTCGGGCAGCCGGTCCAGGTGCGGGAGCACGACGTGCCGGATCGCCGCCTCGAACTGGGCGCGCTCGCGGTTCTGTGCAGCGTGCAGGCGCCGCCTCGAGGCTTCGAGCTCCTCGGTGGTGTCGGCGAGCTCGACCGCGCGCCGGGACAGCTCCGCCCCCAGCCGCAGGTTGCTGATGACGTGGCCGATCTGGGTGGAGAAGTCCACGAGCAGCTGGCGTTCGAGGTCACGAAGACCGCGTCCGGGAGGCATCCTGACGGACAGTCTGCCGACCACTCGACCGGCGTCCGCGAGCAGCGGCGCGCTCCAGTCGGCACCTGACCCGGAGTGCACGCCGCCGGGGCGCTCCCAGGAGACGCTCGTCGGAGCGCTGTCCAGTGGCTGGGAGGTGCTGACCTCGACCTCCACCACAACCGCGCCCACCGCCCGTCCGACGGCCTCGGCGACTGCGGTCAGCATGCGCCGAGGGTGCGGCAGGTCCTGAAGTTCGCGGGTGAAGTCGGCGAGCGACTCGTAGGGCCGGGCTTGTGCTCCGTACACGAGCCGGGCAGCGAAGCGGGTGGTCCACCCACGCACGGGCTGCAACAGCACCGCGACGAAGGCCGTCAACGCCATCGACCCCAACAGCCCCAGATCACGCATGGACGCGGGCGCAGGCAGGCTCACCAGGACGACGACCCCGACGTAGAGGGCTGTGGCTGTCCCGCTGAGCAGCGTCAGCACGATCGCCCGGTTGAGCGCGACGTCGACCCCGAAGAGGTGGTGGCGCAGGATTCCGACCCCGGTGAGCACGGGGACGCACGCGTAGGCGGCCATCAAGGGCAGCACGGACAACCACGCGGGGAGGTCGAGCCACTCCACAGCCACGAGCGTGAAGACCGCGGCCGATGCCAGCAGCACGGCTGCAAGGGTGATCCACATCAGCTGTTCGCGCTGAGGGCCGTGGCTGCGGCGCAACCGGCTCAGCAGGGCGGTCGCGCCGGCGAGGACGCCGACGGCGATGAGCGCGTACGCTGCCAGCAACAGCCCCTGCGCCACGCCGTTGCCGGACGCGGCCACCTGTCCTGCCTCGTCGAGGCGGTCGGTGCGCACCTGTGACAGCCCTGCCGCGTGCAGGACGGCGCCGAGGCCGGTGACCCAGACCCCCCAAGCCCAGCGACCCTCCGTCCACCGCCCGTCCGGCGCCAGCAGGAACAGCAGCGCGAGCAGGGCGAGCGTGGGGAACGCCCCGAACTGCAGCCCGGCCGAGATCGCGGCTGCTCCTCCCGGCGCACCGGGCAGGTCGCCGCGCAGGGCCGCCACGCCGTAGGCGTGAGCCGTGACGCCGAACTGGGTGGCGAGCTGGCCGAGGACGAACAGCCAGCCGATGGGGTGCCGGGGCTGCCGGGACAGGATCAGCGCACCGACGATCGCTCCACCTACGGCCCCGAGGTCGATCAGCGGGAATCCGGCTGTGAGCGCTTCGCTGGTCCAGAGTCGGCCAGAGAGGACGAGGAGCACCGTCCGAGCCAGCGCGAGCACGAAGGTGAGAGCGGCGAGCACCCACGCGAGACGCCTGCTCATGCGCCCGGTTCCAAGGCGTGGTCGAGGGGCACCGAGACCGTCACGGATGTGCCCGATCCGGCGTGCGATCGTGCCTGCCCCACGAGCACGGAGCCCCCCACCTGCGAAGCACGCTCCTGCATGCCCCGTATCCCGGTTCCCGCGCCGGCCGGGACCGACCCCACCCCCGAGCCGTTGTCGGTGACAGTGAGCACCAGGGTGGCCGCGCCCTGCTCCACGACGATGGAGATACGCGTGCCGCCGGAGTGTTTCACCGCGTTCTGGACCGCCTCGGACGCGCAGTAGTACAGCGCGGCCTCGGTCTCCGGGGCGTACCTGGAGTCTGGCGCCTCGACGTGCGTGGCCAAGGGGATGGTGCGGGCCATCTCGCTCAAGGCTGCGGCAAGACCGTCGGTGATGAGCGTGGTCGGTCCGAGTCCGCGAGCCAACGTCGTCAACGTCTCGATCGCGGCATGAGCGGCATCCGCCTGCTCGAGAAGCAGCCGGCGCCCGAACTCTGAATCGCTGCCGACAACCGCCCGAGCGAGGCCGAGGTTGATGCTCAGCGCCACCAGCTCCTGCTGGGCGCCGTCGTGCAGGTTCCGCTCGAGGCGCCGTCGCTCGACGTCGGCTGCCGTGACGAGCTCGGCCCTCGCCGAACGCAGCTGACGTGTCCTGGCGGAAAGCCGTTGCACCTGCTCCTGCAGATCGAGCCGGAGCCGGGCGTTGGCCAGCAGCAGCCCGGCCTGGCCGGCCAACCCCGCGAAGAGGCGCTGCTCGGCCCCCGAGAAGACGCGACCTTCCTGTTCCCGTACGCGCAGCACGCCGAGGATCTCGCTGCCGTGACCGACGGGCAGGCTGTGGACACCGTGTTCGGACATCGCAGCTGCCGGAGGGGGGACGGGATCGGTGGCTGTGTCTGGTGGCCATGCCGCGACGAGCTGCAGCTCGTCGCGGACCATGAGCCAGACCTGCACCCACGCCGCAGCGATGCCGGTTCCGAGCGTCTGAGCCATGCGGGCGGTCATGTCGTCGACGGACTCGGCGCCGGCCAGCCGGTCGTGGAACGTCGAGAGCACCTCGTAGGGTTCGGTGGTGGGCCGGGCCAGGCGCCTGGCAGTCGCCGAGTGGAGGCGACGGTGCAGTGGCTCGATGCCCACAGCCACCAGCACGGTCGCGAGCAGTGACAAGGCCAGGCGGGGTGTTGGGCCGCCGCCGAGCAGCCAGGTTCCACCCGCCACGATCGTCAGGTAGACGAGCAGCACGAGGGCTCCTGTCGCGAGCCAGCTCGCGACGAGCTCCCGTGACAGGTTCACCAGGGGCGCGCGACCAGGGCGAGGCGACGGTCGCGCGGACGCCGAGGCCATGAGCCTCATCATGACGGAGCGCCCGAGAGCGCGTCAGGGGGTTAGCCGCCCCCAGGCGGGGCGGCTGTCCGCACCCCGGAGCGGTGCCGATGGACGGGGCGGGGCGGACAAGTGCGCGACGAGGAGATCAGCGGCTGCCGGCGTGGCCCCCGGCCTGGATGAAGGTGAGAACTGCGGCGACTCGGCGGTTGAGGTCGCCCTCCTCGCTCAGTGACAGCTTCTGGAACAGCGACGTGATGTGTTTCTCGACGGCGCGTTCACTCATGAAGATCGTCTTGGCGATAGCCGCGTTGCTGCGTCCCGTGGCCATCGCCCGGAGCACCTCCGTCTCCCGCTCGGTGAGGTCCGAGAGCACCGACTTCTCGGCCCTGGTGCGCTGCAGGAGCCGCTCCACCACTTTGGGGTCCAGTGCCGACCCGCCGCCTGCGACCTCGCGGAGGGCGCGCACCAGCTCGCCGATGTCGGACACGCGTTCCTTGAGCAGGTAGCCGAGGCCCTCGACGCCGTCTTCGAGGAGCTCGTAGACGAAGTCGGGCTCGACGTACTGCGAGAGCACGACGACGCCGACCGAGGGCTGAGCGGCGCGGATGCGCTTGGCGGCATCGATCCCCTCGTTCGTGAAGGTGGGGGGCATCCGCACGTCCGTGAGTACGGCGTCGGGTCGAAGCTCGTCGACGGAACGCATGAGCTCGTCCACGTCCTGCGCCACGGCGACCACCTCGATGTCCTCGACAGTGCCGAGCAGGGCTGCGGTTCCTTGGCGCACGAGGTAGTTGTCCTCGGCGAACACGACACGAAGAGCCATGTGGTGAGCGTATGGCCCCTCTCGGCAGGCGGGGAGAGGGCTCCTGCCCCCCGTCCGGGTGGCTACCCACCTCGAAGGTTGCGGCCATCCGCAGGGAGGGGGTCGCGCCGCGGCCACCTCCACACGCTCGAAGGCGCACGCCAGACCGCCGTGTGCCGCTGGTCGTCAGCGGCACACGGCGGTGTCGGCAGGCGCGCGAGGCGCCGAGCGGGGGAAGCGACCCCCGTCAGACTCGAGCGCGAGCCTTGCGGGTCACCCACCATCGCCGGAGCTTCTCACGCCCCGAGGTGCGAGGCATGCTGCGCTCCGTGGAGAGGACTGCCGCCATCAGGGGTAGGCCCGATGCGACCGACCAGGTCGCCAGGTGGACGTTGGTGTCGTGGGACTTCATGAGTACCTCCTCTGCGAACCGGTGTCGGTCACCGATGGCCACGAGTGGCCACGGACGTGGCCTCTTGATGACTTCATGGTCGGGGCGGTACGCGTTGCGCCGGGATGGGGCCAGCCCGATGGAGCGCGGCGAGAAACCGCCATGATCTGCCTTTGGAGACAGAGGAACCCGAGCAGTAGGCCATGAGACTCGACGCGTCGGCGTGCCCCGTTGCCGCCGAGGAGGACTGCCCCGCAGCTGAACTGGCGGTACCCACGCGACGGTCAGCGCGGCCGGCCACCCGTCGCCAGCGAGGCGATCGCTCGCAGGGAGTCGGTGCCGGCGACGAGATAGCCGTTGTGCCCGTGGGCACCCCCGACCGGCAGGGAGTGGGCGCCGAAGGCCGCTGACGTCGGGTCCGAAGCATGGCCGAAGCCCTCGACGCGGGTGTGGGGGACGAGGGCGATCGGGTCGTCGGGGGCGATGCCGGCCCAGACCTCGGCCCTCGTCCGCAGCGCCGACCGGCTCCACACGTCCATGCCGGGAGAGCCGACGGCCACGAGGTCGCTGACCCGCAGCTGCGGCGCGGCGTGCGCGCACACGACCGAGCCGTAGCTGTGGCAGACCACGCTCACCCTGCCCGAGCGAGGGAGGCGGTCGATGAAGGAGACCAGCCGGGGAGCGCCCTCCACCGCACGATCCGACCGTGCGGCATCCGGGTCGATGCCGGCCGGTGGGTCGTAGTCGAGCCAGACCACGACCGCGGCCGGAGTCTGCGGGGACGAGCGCCGCATCTCGGCGAGGAGGCTGCGTGCCTGCACGGCGGGGTGCCGTCGCCCCGCGCCCTGCTCGTCGCGGAGCAGCTCGGCGTTCCAGCCCACGCCCGGCACGATGACGGCGATGTTGCGGGCGCGTCGCACGTCCCCGAACGCCTCGACGATCCGGCCCTGTCCGCCCGCGTCGGCGCTCAGCACCGTCGCCTGCGGCCCCACGACGTCCACCGGCACCCCGTCGCTGACCGACTGTGCCACCGCCGGCGCCGCACCGGCGACCAAGGTCAGCAGCACCGCGCCGGCGAGGACGAGCCGCTCGCGCAACGTGCGCCGCGACCGACGTCCTGCCGCCGAGGCGCAGCCCGTTTGCGCGGGGCGGTGCGTTTGCGCGGGGCGGTGCGTCGGCGCGGGGTGTTCGTGAGCTGGTCGATCCACGAGATCCTTGTCGTGCGGTGGAAGGGCAAAGGGACCAGTCTCGACGACCAGCCTGTGAAGATCGCGGGAACAGCGGCCGTCCGTGCGTCGCGGGGCGCCGCGACGTGACCAGGGTCACGTCGCATCGCGGCGTGACGCGTCACGCAGCGGCGACCGTCGACGTCCCGTGCAGGGTGTGCACGCCGTCGACGAACTCGCGCAGCCACAGCTCGACGTTGATGAGGCGCCAGAACACCATGGAGTCGAGGTCGCCGGCGCCGGCGAGCCAGCGCTCGAACGCCGTCAGCGTCGCCGCGGAGTCGAAGTAGGGACGCTCCCTGAACGACGCCGACCGGAAGATGTCGTAGGCGAAGTCGCTCTGCTCGTGGAACCAGTCGTTCTGGGGGGTGGTGAACCCGATCTTGTTGCGGCGGCGGCTGATGGAGGGCGGCAGCAGCGCGTCTGTGGCGTCGCGCAGCACCCGTTTGTTCCAGCCGCCTTTGATGATGGCCTCGTCGCCGAGCCTGAACACGGTGCGGACGAGGTCGGGGTCGAGGAAGGGCACGCGTCCCTCGACGGAGAAGCGCATGCTGTTGCGGTCCTCGTAGCGCAGCAGGGCTGGGAGCGACCCGACGAACAGGTCGTGCACGAGGCGCGTCCGCAGGTCGTGGGTGGGGACGGCATATGCCTCCGTGGCGTGGGCCGCGCGGAACTCGGGCCGGAGCAGGTCGGGCGTCGTGTTCCGGTGGGGGAGGAGGGTGCGGGCACGCACGGCGGCGAGGTGCCCGAGGACGTCACGCGAGGCGACGAGCTCGCGCACGGCGGAGCGGCGGCTCCGGGTCAGCAGGTCCTTCAGGTGGACGACGAGCTGTGGCACGTAGCCGGCGAGCACCTCGTCCGCTCCTTGCCCGTCGAGCATCACCGTGACGTACGCGCTCGCTTCCTTCATGACCCGGTACTGCGCGTAGGGGCCGGTCGAGATGACCGGCTCCTCCTGGGCACGCACGAAGTCGGTGACGTCGCGAAGGAACTCGGCTGACGTGGGTCGGGTCTTGTGCGACATGACGCCGTGCGTGCAGGCGCTGACCGCGGCGTCGACGTAGCGCTCCTCGTCGTTGCGGTAGCCCGGGAAGACGGCCGAGAACGTGCGCTGGCGGGTGCCGACCGCGGCCGTCGCGTCGCGGTCGCCGAGGAGGTGGTCGATCGCCACGGTGATGGCCGAGCTGTCGAGGCCGCCGGAGAGCGACGTGCCCACCGGCACGTCCGAGCGCAGCCGCAGCGCCACGGCGCGCGTCAGCCGCTGCCGGAAGTCGTCGGCGACGGCGGCGTCGTAGCCCCTTCGGGGAGCCGTCGCGTCGAGGAGGTCGTCACGCAGCCGACTGAACATGTGCCGCCGTATGCCGTCCGTCGAGAGCGTGACCACCTCACCGGGCATGACCCGCTCGATTTCGTCGAAGAAGGTCTCGGCACCGTCGTCGTGCACGCGGTAGCGCAGGTACCGGTAGACGGTGCGGTCGTTCGGCCGGGGCTCGACGAGGCCGCTGGCCAGGAGTGGCTTGATCTCGCTCGAGAAGAGCCAGGCGTCGCCCGCGTCCGCCGCACCGCCGCGCGGCAGGGCAGGCACCCGGCACAGGTGCAGCGGCTTGATGCCGAACTCGTCGCGCGCCAGGGTCAGGGTGCGGGCGTGCCGGTCCCACACGGCCAGGGCGAACATCCCGTTGAACCGTGCGAACGCCGCTGACCCCCACTCGGCGAAGGACTGGAGCACGACCTCGGTGTCGCTCTGCGTGGCGAAGGTCCGGGAGAGCTCGGCGAGCTCGGCCCGGAGCTCGCGGTAGTTGTACACCTCGCCGTTGTAGGCGAGGACGTAGCGCCCGTCGGCCGAGGTCATCGGTTGGGCGCCACCCTCGCGGTCGAGGATGACGAGGCGCTGGTGCGCGAGCCCGACCGGGTTGTCGATGAAGGTCCGCGCGTCGTCGGGCCCGCGATGGTGCTGCTCGAGCGCCATCCGCTCGAGGAGGGCCGCGTCGCCGTCGAACCCGTAGTACCCGGCAATGCCGCACATGGCGTTCCCTCCGGTCCCGCGCGCGGGGTGTCGACAACAGTCGAGGGACATCGTGGGCGCTGTCGTTGAAAGGTCGCTGGGCCACGTCATCGAGGAGCCTGACCGTCGCCCTGCGATCCGACCCGCGGATGCGAGGGCTACCTCCATTCTCGTCCTCGGCCCGACCCACGTGCGGTCTTTGGCTCCGTCGAACGGGTTCTTCGGCCCGGGCCTCAGCCGGTCGGCGTGAGCGGCACGACCTCCTCGAGCACCAGCTGCCCGGTCGCGTCGATCCGGTAGAGGCACAGCTCGGTCGCGGTGCCGTCGATGCGCAGCCCCTGGGCGAGGGCTGTGGCGCGGGCCGTCCCCAACCGTGCAGCATCGGTCGTCCGGGCGATCGTCACGTGGGGCTCGAAGACCGCTGGCAGCGAAAGGCCCAGTTGCCGGTACAGCTCCACGTGCAGGTCACGGATCTCGTCGGCGCCCCGGTCGGCGAGCAGGAAGAGGTACTCGTCCTCGACCACGGCAGCACCGGAGAAGGCGTACGTGAAGGAGGGTCGACGGGCACTTCGGTGCATCGCTTCACGAGCAGGCGCGAAGCGGATCGTCGTCGGGTAGACGAGGGTGACGTGCGCGGGAATCGCGCTCGCCAGCGGGTCGAAGCCGCCCCGGAAGCGTTCGACCCGCGAGTGCGTCGACGGCAGCACGACCACGGCTCTCTGGGCCATCTCGTCCACGAGTCACACCGCGGGCGTCGGCGCGGCGAGAGCGGCGAGGAAGGCGGCGAAGCCGTGCGGCGCACGACCCACGAGTCGGCCGGAGGTGCCGATGTGCACCGCGGCGCTCGCCACGCAGGCCCACCCGCCGGCGCGGACGCGCTCGACGAGCCCGACGTCCTCGTGGGTGCGCACCTCCTCGAAGCCGCCGACGTCGTCGTACGCGGTCAGCCGCACCCCGAGGTTGGCGCCGTGCACGTGGGGATGCCCTTCACGCACCTCGTGGGTGGCCCACCAGCGCCGCGTCGTCGTGTCGTCGAGATCGCCGCGGAGGGGCTCGACGGTGCCGGTGACGAGGTCGGCCCCGGCGTCGGCGAGGCGCACGTGGTCGGCGAGCCACTCCAGTCCGACGACGCAGTCCGCGTCGGTGCTGGCGATCCAGTGCTCGTGGCGTCGCGCCTGTGGCGCGTCCGCGGTCGCGTGGGCGACGCCCGCCCGTCGCGCGGCTCCGACGTTGTTCCGCCCGACGGCGACGTGCTGCACCCACGCGTGGCGCGCGACCACGGCCTCCGTGCCGTCACGGCAGTCGTCGAGCACCACGGTGACGTCGACGGAGACGTGCGGGTGGGTGAGGGCGAGGCGCCCGACGGCTTCGTCGAGCGCGGCGAGGGCGCGGGGGAGCAGCTCCTCCTCGTCATGGACCGGGACGACGACGTGCACGTGCGTCACGAGCACGGGTGCCGGCGTCACGCGTCGGCCTGCCGGTGGGCCTTCGTGCTGGTGAGGACCTCGAGGCGGAAGTCCTCCTCGACGTGTGAGACGGCAACGGGGAGCGTCGACTCCGACCGCCAGATCTCGTGGACGCGGTCGCCGTCGAGCGGCCACCCCACGGCGTGGTGGCGCCAGTGGCAGAGCACGACGACGCCCTCCTCGGCCAGGCACGCCTCGACCTGGCGGGCGAGGCGGCGCAGTCGCACGGGGCCGAGGAAGTAGCCGACCTCCGAGACGACGACCACGTCGAAGAGCCCGGGGGGCCACTCCTCGGGCACGCTGTGGCGCAGCACGGCCACGTGGTCGTGGGCGTCCAGGGCTTCGCGCGCGGCGTGCACCGCCGCGCGGCTCTCGTCGACGACGACGAGCTCACGGCACCGTGCAGCCAGGGCGTCCGCCAGGGCGCCCACCGACCCACCGATCTCCAGGCCACGGCCGAACGAACGACGCGGCAGCGCGGCCAGCGTCACGGCCCGCTTGCGCTCCTCGTACCAGCTCGAGCGGACCTGCCAGGGGTCCTCGGAGTCCTCGTGGACGCGGTCGAGGGCGTGGTCGAGCGGCAGTCCCGCGAGCACGAAGGTCTCCGTCGCGCGTTCGAAGTGCGCGATGAACCCGTCGTGCAGCAGGGCCTCGTCACCCGGCGACGGCGAGAGGGGCTCGAGCTGGGTGCGGTGCAGCGCCACCGCCCGCGCCTTGGCCCGCCGAACCTCCTCGCCCAGGGGCAGGACGCGCAGGCTGGGCCACGGCGCGTCGGCCGGGTCGCACCACTGCCACAGCCACACCGGGTACTCCCACAGTGTCGCGTCGGTGCGCCGGGCGGCGATCCCGGCCGCGAGCCCGGCCGCGTCGTGGTCGGAGTGCCCGTCCCGTCGCCACGGGGCGACCAGCAGCGTCTCCTGGCCTGCCTCACCGACGACGCGGACGACCTCGGCGACCATCGCCTCGGCGTGCTCGTCGAGCGCTCCGTCGGGCAGCCCGACCCGGTGCAGCCGAGCGCCGGGAGCGAGCACCGACAGTGCCGCGCGTGACTCCTCGACGCGCCGTGCGGCGAGCTCGAGCGGCGTCACCGTCACCGAGCGAGGGTGCGACTGCTCGCCGTCGGTGAGCAGCAAGACGTCGACCGCGACACCGGCCTCGTGCGCCGTGGCCATCAGCCCGCCGGCTGCCAGCGTCTCGTCGTCAGGGTGGGGGGCCACCACGACGACGCGGCGCACGTGGTCGGGCAGCGCCAACGGGCGCGCCGACCCCCATTCAGGGCGGGCTCGCCAGGCCTCCTCGGGGGTGCCCGGGTCGGTGTGCGCAAAGACCGGCCGAGCGACGCTCACCACGGTGGCCTCGTCACGTCGTCGTGCCGCAGCAGCGTGCGGCCGAGGTTGGCCGCGTCCCGCTCCGCGTGCTCCTGCCGCACGTACAGCTGGAGGTCGGCGACGCGACGTGCGTGCTCCTCCTCCAGCGCCAAGGGGGCGGGGCCGGTCGCGTGGGCCACACGAGCGAGCACGTCCTCCGCCGCAGCGGCGACGACCCGGCGTACGCGGAGGGCCAGCACGGCGCCGTCGGTGCCGTCGGCGCGACCCCCGTCCACCACGGAGGCGGCGTCGGCCAGGACGGCGCGAGCCGCCCACAGCGACGTGTCGACGGCGCCGACGTGCATGAGCGCCACCTGGTCGGGCTCGCGGCCGCCGCTGACTAGACGTCGGGCGACGCCGACTGCCCCGCCGAACCAGATGGCAGCGACTCCCATTCCGCCCCAAGCGAATCCGGGTCTGTCGAGATACCAGCCAGAAGGCCCGACCGGTTCTGCCGGGGCACCCTGGAAGTCGACGGGGCCACTGGGCACGTCCGTCAGACCGCGCGCGGCCCACGTCGTCGCACGGACGGACACGTGGTTCGCCTCGCCCAGCGCGACGGCATACAGGCGTCGGGTCGAGTCGCTGTCCCACGCCGTGACGAGAGCGTGGCTCAACCGGTCGGCCAGGGAGCACCAGGGCTTCTCGCCGGTGAGCCGCACCGCGGTCCCGGAGCGCTCCGCGGTCAGGCGTGGCCCTGGTCCCTCCGCGGCGAAGACGCCCCACGTGGATCCGTCGGGGACGGATGGCACCTCGTGGCCGCCGCTGCGCGCCTCGTCGAGGATCGCGAGCGCATCGAGGTGCGGCTCGATCGAGCGCGCGGCCGTCAGGCTGACGGCCGCGACCGTGGCGAGCGACTCCCACAACGAGAGCGTGTCGCCCGAACCCGGGTGCGGGAACGCCTCCGGATGGCGGTCGAGCAGAGCGATCGCCCCGAGGGGGTCGGTCAGCTCGCCGGCGTCGCGCGCGAGCCCGTCGAGCAGCAGTCGTCGCTCGTCGGAGCCGTCCCGCAGTCGGACGGCGGCGCTCAGCACGAACCGCCTCGACGGGCGTGCGGCACTGGCAGGACTTCGGTCACGCGCGTCACATACCCACGACCCGCGGACCGCTGCGCCCTCAGTCGGCGGCGTCCTCGGACCACGTCTCCAGGTGCACGGCCTCCGCGACGTGGCGCAGGGAGGCGAGCGTCTCGGGCGACATGGGCACGTCGGTGTCGGTGACGACGTAGCCGAGCTCGCCGCGGGTCGCGAGCGACTGCCCGACGACATTGGCGCCGGCCTCGGCGAGCGTCCGGTTGATCGACGCCAGCACGCCGGGGACGTTGCGGTGCAGCAGCGCCATCCGGTACGAGCCGTCGCGGGGTGCGGGGGCGACGTCGGGCAGGTTGACCGACAGCGACGTCGCGCCGCTCAGCATGTATGCCGTCAGCTTGCTCGAGACGAACGTGCCGATCTCCTCCTGGGCCTCCTCGGTCGAGCCGCCGACGTGGGGGGTGAGGATGACGTTGTCGAGGCCGCGGAGCGGGGACTCGAAGAGGTCGCCCTGGGCCTTGGGCTCGACGGGGAACACGTCGATGGCGGCGCCCGACAGGTGCCCGCTGAGGATGTGCTCGCGCAGGGCGAGGTCGTCGACGACCATGCCGCGGGAGGCGTTGATGAAGACCGACCCGGGCTTCATCCTGGCGAACTGCTCCGCGCCGAACAGGCCTGCGTTGCCGGGCCGCCCGTCGACGTGGAGGCTGACGACGTCGGACTCCTCGAGCAGCTCCTCGAGCGAGCCCATGCGCTGGGCGTTGCCGTGGGCGAGGCGATCTGCCGTGTCGAAGAAGGCGACACGCATGCCGATGGCCTCGGCCATGTTGGACAGCTGGGTGCCGATGTTGCCGTAGCCGACGATGCCCAGCGTGCGGCCGCGGGTCTCGTAGGCGCCCTTGGCGGACTTGTCCCAGACGCCGTCGTGCATACGCTGCGTCTTCTCCGGGAGGCGGCGCGCGAGGGCGAGGATCTCGCCGATGACGAGCTCGACGACGCTGCGGGTGTTGGAGAACGGCGCGTTGAAGACGCCGAGGCCCAGCTGGGTCGCGTGGGTGAGGTCGACCTGGTTGGTGCCGATGCAGAAACAACCGATCGCGCGCAGGTCGGGCGCCGCGTCGAGGACGGCCTGGGTGACCTTGGTGTTGGACCGGATGCCGAGGACGGACACGCCCGCGAGGGCCTCGACGAGGTCGGCCTCGCCCAGCGATCCAGGGCGGACCTCGACCTCGAATCCGTTGCGACGGAACGTGTCCGCGGCGACGGGGTGGACGTTCTCCAGCAGGAGTACCTTCACGCTCTTCTCCCTAGGGACTTCCGGACGGTGCCCGGGTCCCGATCTCGTGATTGCTGTCGGTCGTGGTGGTGTCGGGGCTCAAGCGTGCCCCCAACGGCGGTGCAGCCGCAGTGCGGTGCGCTGGGTGAGACGGTGCGGGTGGTCTCGGTCATCAGGCCTCCACCGTCGCCACACGGGCGAGGCTCCGGACCAGCAGCCGTCCGGTGTGCTCGAGGTGGTGGCGCATCGCCCGCTCCGCCCCGGCGCCGTCACGGCGCAGGATGGCGGTCACGATCGGCTCGTGCTCGTCGCGGATCTCGCGCAGCGTGCGCCCCGCGGTCGTGGTGGGCGGCCCGAGCAGCGCCGTGGTCGCGCGGAGCCGGTCGATGATCGTGGCCGCGCGCTGGTTGCCGCCGGCACGCATGAGCAGGTCGTGGAGCGCGTGGTCGGCGGCCCAGAAGCTCTCCTCGTCGTCGAGCGCCGCGTCCATCGCCGCCAGGGTGTCGCGGATGGCGGCGTGCTGCTCGTCGGTGGCCTCCTCGGCGACCCGGCGGGCGGTGCCCGGCTCGAGGGCGAGGCGGATCTCGATGATCTCCTCGATGTCGTGGGCGCTCGGGGTCAGCACGCGGAAGCCCCGGTTGCGGTCGATGCGCACCAGGCCGGCCTCGGATAGGCGCAGCAGGGCCTCACGCACAGGGCTGCGCGAGACGCCGAGCAGGTCGGCCAGCTGGTAGACGGAGTACGTGTCGTCGGGGACGAGCTCGCCGGCGGCCACGCCCGTGCGCACCGCATCGACGACCGCGTCCGCGAGGGACGGGGCGTCGTGGGGGAGCACGAGCTGAACCATGAGTAACATGTTACCCATGCCTGAGCTCACCACCGACGTGGCCCGCGCGTTGGTCGGCGCCGGACTCGAGGTGCGGGCCGACGCCGGCACCCGCAGCATGTACGCGTCGGACGCCTCGCTCTACCGCATCCTCCCGCTCGCCGTCGTCCGTCCCCGCAGCGTCGACGAGGTCGCCGCGACGCTCGCGGTGGCTCGTGAGACCGGCGTCCCGATCACCGCTCGGGGGGCCGGCACGTCCGTGGCGGGCAACGCGGTGGGACGCGGGATCGTCCTGGACTTCTCGCGCCACCTGAACCGCGTCCTCTCGGTCGACCCAGAGAGTCGCACCGCCGTCATCGAGCCCGGCACCGTGCACGCGGTGCTGCAGAAGGCGGCCGCACCCCACGGCATACGCTTCGGGCCCGACCCGTCGACCCACCCGCGCTGCACGATCGGCGGGATGATCGGCAACAACGCCTGCGGCTCGCGGTCGCTCGCCTACGGACGCACCTCCGACAACGTCGCGGGGCTCGAGCTGCTCACCGCCGCAGGCACGACGCTCGTGACCGGCTACGACGCCGACGGCACGCCGTTCGCGAGAGGCGCCGACGACGTGCTCTCGGGCGTCCGTTCGGTCATGTCGGGCCACCTCTCGACGGCTCGCACCGAGTTCGACCGGTTCGGTCGGCAGGTGTCCGGCTACGCCGCGCACCACCTGCTGCCGGAGCGCTTCGACCTCACCCAGGCGCTCGTCGGGTCCGAGGGCACGCTCGGCGTCATCACGGGCGCGACGGTCAAGCTCGTCGTCGACGCCACGGTGCGCGTCGTCGTCGTGCTCGGGTTCGACGACATCGTCGCCGCTGGCCGGGCGGCCCCGGCCGTCGTCGCGCACGGGCCGACGTCCTGCGAAGGCCTCGACTCGCGCCTCATCGACGTGCTGCGCGCACGCCGAGGCGCCGACGCCATCCCGCCGCTGCCGACCGGGCGTGCCTGGCTCTTCGTCGAGTTCGCCGGTGAGGACGTCGACGAGGTCACAGCGCGAGCGCGGGCGCTCGTGGGGGAGGGCCTGGCCGTGGACGCCGAGGTCGTCGTCGAACCGGCCGTGCAGGCCCGTTTGTGGCGGATCCGTGAGGACGGCGCCGGGCTGGCCGGTCGCGCGCCCTCGGGCAAGCCGGCCTGGCCCGGCTGGGAGGACGCCGCCGTGCCGCCCGCGCGTCTGGGGGAGTACCTGCAGGCCTTCGACGACCTCGTGAGCTCCTACGGTATGACGTCGGCGCCGTTCGGGCACTTCGGCGACGGGTGCATGCACGTGCGGCTCGACCTGCCGCTCGACCGGCCCGACGGCACCAGCGTCATGCGCGAGTTCCTCACCGAGTCGGCACGCCTCGTGGGAGGCTTCGGCGGCTCCCTCTCCGGCGAGCACGGTGACGGTCGGGCACGGTCCGAGCTGCTGCCGCACATGTACTCCGCCGACGCCATCGCCCTCTTCGGCGGGATCAAGCACGCCTTCGACCCCGACAACCTGCTCAACCCGGGGGTGCTGGTCGACCCCGACCCCGTGGACGCCGACGTGCGACCGGCCGGGCACTTCCCGGTGCGCAACCTCGCGATGGCCTACCCGCACGACGGCGGCGACCTCTCCCAGGCGGTGCACCGCTGCACCGGCGTGGGCAAGTGCCGCGCCGACAACTCGGCCGCCGGTGGCGTCATGTGCCCCTCCTACCTCGCCACCCGCGAGGAGAAGGACTCCACCCGAGGCCGGGCCCGGGTGCTGCAGGAGGTCGTCCGCGGCGAGCTGCCGTGGTCCGACCCGGCGGTGCACGACGCGATGGACCTCTGCCTCTCGTGCAAGGGCTGCGCCTCGGACTGCCCGACCGGCATCGACATGGCGACCTACAAGTCCGAGGTGCTGCACCAGACGTACCGGCGCCGCCTCCGGCCCCGGTCGCACTACACGCTCGGCAGGCTGCCGATGTGGGCCCGTCTGGGCGGGCGCGTGCCCGGGCTGGCCAACCGGGCGCTCACGCTGCCGCTCGTCGGTGCGCTGTCACTGTGGCTCGCCGGCGTCGACAAGCGGCGCTCCATCCCGGCGTTCGCCCGGCGTCCGTTCCGCCGCACCTTCCGACCCGCAACCTCCGACCTGAAACCCGTCGTGCTGTTTGCCGACTCGTTCACCGACGCGTTCTCTCCGGCGGTGGCGGAGGCGACGGTGCGCGTCCTGCGCGACGCCGGCTACGAGCCGCGCCTGCCGAGCGGTTCCGTGTGCTGCGGCCTCACGTGGATCACCACCGGGCAGCTCGACTCGGCCAAGAGCATCCTGCGCCGCACGGTCGCGGCGCTCGCCGACGACGCGCGCGCCGGCGTGCCCATCGTCGGCATCGAGCCGTCCTGCACGGCGGTGCTGCGCTCCGACGTGCACGAGCTGCTTCCCGGCGACGAGGATGCCGCGCTGGTCTCGTCGCGGGTGCGCACCCTCGCCGAGCTGCTCGCCGAGACCCCCGGGTGGACCGCACCCGACCTCACCGGCACGACGGTCGTCGCCCAGCCGCACTGCCACCACCACGCCGTGCTCGGCTGGAAGGCCGACGCCGACCTGCTGAGGGCCACCGGTGCGGCCGTCGAGACGCTCGCGGGGTGCTGCGGTCTCGCCGGCAACTTCGGTGTCGAGATCGGCCACTACGACGTGTCGCTGGCTGTCGCGGACCAGAACCTGCTCCCGGCCCTCGACGCGAAGCCCGATGCGGTCGTGCTCGCCGACGGCTTCTCGTGCCGCACGCAGGTCGCGGACCTTCGCGACCGCGACAGCCTCCACCTCGCGCAGCTGCTCGACCCCGCCCGTCGCCCGGGCAGCCAGCGGGCGCGGCAGGACGGCTGACCCGCCGCCGAGCGACACGGCATACGGCCGGGTGCATGAACTCGACCCCCGCCGAGCCGTCCTGCGCCCGGCTCAGGCCTGGAGCACGTGCTCCTGGCGATAGCCGGTCGTCAGGTCGGTGAGAGACAGCTCGATGATGCCCGCGGAGTCGACGGTGTAGCGCTCCTCGAGCAACGGGCCCGACCCGATGCGCACGATCGGCAGCTCGCGCAGCAGCGCGGCCCGGTCCGCGTCGCCGCCCTCGGCCTCGCCCAGCGTCTGCTGGAGCTCCGGGTCGAACGGAAAGACGATCTGGGCCACCGGCGCGAGGTCACCGCGGGGCTCGCCCTGGTCGTCGACGGACGAGTACTCGACGAAGCGGAACCAGCCGATGTTGTGGGCCGCCTGGTAGCGGCGGGTCACCACGACGGGCTGCGCGGACCCGTCGTCGTCCAGCGGGTCGGCGGTGCGGAGCGACCGGTCCAGCACGGGGTCGAAGGACACGGCAGCGCCGCCCTCGCGCTCGCGGAAGACGCCGAAACCCCGCGAGAGCCGGTCACGCAGGGAGAACCCGCCGTCGGGGTCGGCGGCGATGGCCAGGCCCACCGCGGTGGACGCGCTCGGCATGGGGGAGCGGTGCACCCGGCGACCGAACCGGGTCCGGAGCTGCCGGGGGACCAGCGGCAGCCCGCTCGCGCCTCCGACGATGTAGATGCCGGCGACGCCCTGGAGCTCGTCGGGGGGCCCGTCGGACGGCTGCTGCGACTGCAGCGACTGCACGAGCGGTTCCATCGCCTCGGTCGTCTCGGCGACGAGGGGCGTCACGGCCGCGTAGTACTCGTCGACGGGGATCGTGACGGTCGTCGTGTCGGGGCCGTCGCGGTCGGGCACCTCAACCCCGACGCGGCGCGACTGTGGCCCGATGCGCTCCTTCGCCTCGCGGCACTCCTCGAGCAGCGCGGCCCACGATGCCTCGGACAGGTCCGAGCGCGAGCGGCCACCGGCTGCGAGGACGGTGGTGGCGAGCGCCTCGTCGAAGTCGTCGCCGCCGAGCCGGTTGACCCCGAACGAGTCGAGCACCTCGTGGTGGGTGCCTGACAGCCGGAGCAGGGAGGCGTCGAACGTGCCGCCGCCGAGGTCGTAGACGATGACGAGGTCGCGCTTCGAGGTGATCGACCGGGCCTGCCGGTGCGCGAACTCGAAGCTCGCCGCCGACGGCTCGTTGACGAGGCCGGCGACGTCGAACCCAGCGCGTCGGCACGCCTCGAGGGTGAGGAAGCGCTGGGCGCTGCCGGCCTGCGCGGGAACGCCCAGCACGGTGCGCGGAGACTCCGTACCGTCCAGCCGCTCGTCGACGCTCGACGCGTTGCGGAGCGCGTGCAGCACGGCCGAGAAGAGCCCGGTGATCACCTCGAAGAGCGGTACTTCGCGATCGCCGACGCGCATCACCGTCTCGGGAGTGACCCGAGGCTCGGCGAGCAGCCGCTTGAACGACCGGGAGGACGGCATACCTCGCCGGGCGGCCTCGAGGGCCGCGAAACCGTAGACCAGCGTCCCGTCGTCGTCGGCGACGACGGAGGGGAAGTGGTCACGGGCGTCGCCCTCCTCGTCGAGGAAGCTGACCACCGGGTAGTTGCCGCGATCGCCGTGGGCGACGACCGTGTGCGTGGTGCCGAAGTCCAGGCCTAGATCCATGGCCCAAGGCTAGGCCGGTCACCGGGAGGGCGAAGAGGTGGACCGCAGGGCGAGCCGCGGTGCAGGATCGCCGTGGGCGCGTCGTGCCTGCTCGACGGTCGGTCACGACACCGGCCGGACCGACCCTGCACCAGGAGGAGCGAGATGTCGCGCACCAGAGTCCACAACTTCTCCATCTCGCTGGACGGCTTCGCGACCGGCGAAGGGCTCTCCGCCGAGGTCCCGTTCGGCCACGCGGGCCACCGGCTCCACGAGTGGATGACCGCCACCCGGTTCTGGCACACCGTCGGCGTCGTCGAGCACGGCGAGGGGGTCTTCGGCAGCACCGGCGCCGACAACGCCTTCGCGGAGCGGCACGAGCACGGCATCGGCGCGGAGATCATGGGCGCCGGCAAGTTCGGCCCACCCGGCTGGCAGGACGACCCGGAGTGGCGCGGCTGGTGGGGCGACAACCCGCCTTTCCACACGCCGACGTTCGTTCTGACCCACCGCCCACGCGGGCCGCTGGAGATGGAGGGTGGCACGACCTTCCACTTCCTCGACGCGTCGCCGGCAGAGGCGCTCGACGCGGCCCGTGAGGCAGCCAAGGGCCAGGACGTGCGACTCGGGGGCGGCCCGACCATGCTCCGTGAGTTCCTCGCCGCCGGGCTGGTCGACCACCTGCACGTCGTGCAGGTGCCGATCCTGCTGGGCCGGGGCGTGCGCCTGTGGGACGGGCTGGAAGCCCTCGAGCACGGGTATGCCGTCGAGGCCGTGTCGACGCCGAGCGGCGTCACGCACCTCACCTTCACCCGATGAGCCCTCGACGCCCGACGCTGCACCTCACGGTCGGGCTCCCGAGCACCGGGAAGACCACGGCCGCTCGCCGCCTCGAGGTGCAGCGGGGTGCCTTGCGCCTCACGAAGGACGAGTGGGTGAAAGCCCTCCACGGGCGCGAGAACCCGCCCGCGGCGCAGGACGTCATCGAGGGTCGGCTGGTCGAGGTCGGGCTGCGCGTCCTGCAGCTCGGGGTCGACGTCGTCATCGACTTCGGCCTCTGGAGCCGCGACGAGCGCTCGGCGCTGCGCCAGGCGGCCGCGGACCTCGGGGCGGCCGTCGAGCTGCACTACTTCGAGGCCAGCCCGGAGGAGCAGCGGCGGCGAGCCGACCAGCGCCAGGCCGACGCACCGCACACGACGTGGCCGATGTCCGACGAGGAGCTCGCCGGCTGGGCGGCCCGCTTCGAGACGCCGACACCCGGCGAGCTCGACGGCAGCGAGGCCGTGGACGACCCACCGGCCGGGTTCGAGACCTGGGACGCGTGGCGCGAGCACCGCTGGCCGCCCACCGTGTCGTGACGGCGGTCGCCCGGCTCGCCGGCGCCGTGCTGGGATGCCCGGGATCCGCCGTGCCTCCGAGCGGGCGCGTCAGAGCGGCGTGAGCGGGCCGGGTGGCCTGAGCGGGTGGGCCATCGGGGGCAGCTCCTGCCATCTCGGTGGGATGAGGAACCGGTCACGGGGCTGGTGCTCGTAGTAGCCCGCCAACTGCGGCATCGGGGTCTGGCGGATCTGCCAGGTGCGGCCCTGGTCGAGGCTGACGACGAGCTGGTCCTGGTCCGGGGTGACGGTCTGGTAGTAGGCGACCTCGCAGTCGGGCCCGCCCTCGGCCATGGTGGTCGAGTAGGGGTCGGCGGGCAGGTCGGTGCTGGCGAACGAGCCGTCCCGCTGCTGGATGACCAGCCTGGTGCGCGTCCCCGCGCCCGACAGTCCCCACACCCCACACCCTTGGGCCGTCGGGGTGGCCCAGCGTGTGTCGGGCAGGTCGGGCACCGCGAGCCGTTCGAGGGTGTGGGCGGTGACGTTGAGCGAGCACAGGCCGACCTGGTCGGCGCACTCGATGCTCGACACCCCGTAGTTGTGGGTGACGGCGCGGTTCAGCACGGTGAGCGGAACAGGGGTGCTCATGGTCGCGGACAGCAGGTAGGGGCCCGGGTTCTCGTGGGCCCAGTACCAGAGGCCGTTGCCGACCTCACGGAGCAGTCCGTCCCCCGTACGCGACGGCTGGGAGAGCGTGTCGGTGACGGCTCCCATGGTGACGAGCTGGTGGCCCGACCCGTCCACGACCGCGATCGCCTCCTGTCCGAGGCAGTCGTTGTCGTGCGTCGGCGTCGGGCACCGCTTCCACACCGTGAGCAGGGTCCGGGAGTCGCTGCGGGACTGCAGCTGCTTGACGATCGACGCGGCCGGGTGGCCGACGATGTCGTCGGCGGTCCAGGTGGGGACCAGCAGCTGGGATGGGGGCTTCGGAGCCGGCACCGAGGGAATCGGCGGGCGGCGCAGCTGGCTCAGGCCGGCGACGGTGAGGGTCAGGGCGAGCACCGCGGCCACGGCAGCGGCCGCGGCGACGAGCGCGCGGCGCCGGCGGGCGCGTCGTTGCCCGGCGATCATGACCTCGAAGGGGAGCTGGTCGACCGACCGCTCGGTCTCGCGGGCGAAGCTGCGAAGGTCAGACATGGTCGGCCTCCTGTCGGTCGCTGAGATGGCCCGCCATCTGGGTGCGGGCCCGGGCCAGGCGCGCCTTGACCGTCCCTTCCGGCACAGCGAGCTCGTGCGCAATCTGGGCGACGCTGAGGTCGGCGATGTAGTGCAGCACCGCCGTGAGCCGCACCTGCGCGCTCAGCTGGCTCAACGCGTACACGACGGCGACGTGGTCCTCCGGGGCCCCGGGGCCGAGCTCGATGCTCAGCTCGGCCCGGAACCTCGGCAGGATGCGCCCGGCCACCCGGGCCCGGCGCCAACGGTTGCGCAGCCGGTTCAGCGCCACGGTACGCAGCCATGCCTCCTTGTTCGACGCGGCGACGAAGTCCGCACGGTGCGTCAGGGCGGTGAGGAACGACTCCTGCACCACGTCCTCCGCCTCGGACCGGTTGCCGCACAGGGCGACCATCTGGGTCACGAGGCGCCGGTAGGACAGGTCGTACACCGCGCGGATCGCGTCGTCGTCGTCTTCGTGCATGAGCGGGCCACCTACCGATTTCCCTGTCGATGCTTCCACTCCTGACGAACCCCCAGAGGGCGTTTCGGTTGCATGCCGTCTGTGGTGCCGGCGGGACGCGTACGCCCGGGCGGCTGGGACGTGCCGACGCGAGGGGACGGACGGCTACGTGGAGGCGCGGACGTGGCGGAACGGCGTGGCGGCCAGGCCGACGGCCACGAGCGCGAAGACGGCGGCCGCGAGCAGCAGTGTGGGCCGGATGCCCCAGCCGTCGGCGAGCACGCCGGCGGCCGGCGCCACGACCATGGCGACGGCCCGGTTGAAGGAACGGAGCGTCGTGTTGGTGCGCGCCTGGAGCGAGTCGGGCGTCATCAGCTGCCGGTAGCTCATCTCGTGGGAGTTGCTCATCCCCATCGCCAGGCCGTAGAGGAACTGGCCCAGGAGCACGGCCGCGAACGCCGTGCCGGACGCCTGCCCTGCCAGCACCATGGCCACCACGCCCGCGGTCGTGACGACGTGGCAGGCGATGATCGTGCGGCCGGTGCCCAGCCGCCGCCCGACCCACGTCGTCAGCACGGCCCCCGCGACGGCGCCGACGCCGCCGGCCGCGCCGACGATGCCGAACTGGAACGCCGTCAGGTCGAGGGTGAGCAGGACGTAGGGGGCCAGCACGACGCCGACGATGGCGTTGCCGACGAACCAGGCGTGGGTGGCCACCGCGATCGCGGCCAGACCCGACGAACGGTAGACCCAGCGCACGCCGTCGACGATCTCGCGCAGGAGCGTGCGGACCGTGACGCCCGTGCGGGGCGGCGGCTCGTCGACCCGCATCCGGCGCAGCGTCAGTGCCGAGTACACATAGGTCAGGGAGTCGAGCAGCACCGCAAGCGGGGCACCGACCGCGTTGACCAACAGGCCGCCCACAGCGGGCCCCGCGGTCGAGGCCGCGGCATCGGTCCCGTCGATGCGCGCGTGCGCCGGCTGCAGGTGCCTGGTCTCGAGCAGCCGTGGCAGAAACGACATCTCGGCCGCCCCGTTGATGACCGCCCCGGTGCCGGAGAGCGCGACGACGACCAGCAGAGCGGGCAGGGAGAGCGCCTCGAACCACCAGAGCAGGGGAATCGTGAGGAGGAGGAACGCCTGCGCGAGGTCGGTGCCCACCATGAGTGGCAGCCGGCGCCTGCCGTCGACGATCGCTCCCACGAGCAGCCCGAGGACGAGGTAGGGCAGCCAGCGCGCGGCGTTGAGCCACCCGACCTCCGTCGCCGTGCCGTGCAGGTCGAGGACGACCAGCGCCTGCAGCGCGAAGAGGGTCACGTACGAGCCGAGGCCGGAGACCGCGCTCGCCCTCCAGAAGCGCACGAACGCCGCGGAGGGCCACGCGTCGCTGCCGGTCACGGACGCGAGTCTCCCATGCTCGGTGGAGCGCACGGCATACGGCGGGCGGTGGGTGAATCCGCCGCCACCGCCGTGGGGTCAGGGCGTGTAGTAGCCCATGAGGTCGGCGACGACGTGGGTCGAGCCGGCGGCGTTGTAGACGTTGACGAGGCTGCTCGTCGTCGTGCTCGTGGTCACCGCATTGGTGACGCTGCGGCCGGCGAGCGTCGAGAGCGACGAGGTGCCTGGCTGGCTCTGGCCGGAGCGGTAGAGCGAGAGCCAGCCGTTAGCCGTCGAGGCTCCACCGGCGGACAGGGACGCGCCCCACACGGGATAGATGGTGTCGGGGACGCCGAAGGTCGTGGCCCGGCCCGCCCCCAGTGCCCCACCTGCCACTCCCCACCCGAGCCGGGTGTCGACGAGCCGCCGCGGCGCGACGGCGACGAACTTGAGTCCGCGACCGTCGGCGTAGAAGCCCAGGGCGTCGACGACGACGTCGGCCTGCCCCTGGGCCACCCAGAGGGTCACGCGGCCCGACTGGTCCGCCGGGATGGTGATGAGGTTCGCGACGGGCGTGCCCGCAGAGACGCTGAGGGTCGGGACAGCCGGTCGTGCCGTGCCGGCCCGGTAGGCGGTCAGCGTCGTCGTGGCCGTCGCGTTGAGCGTGGTGACGTTGAAGGTGACCGCGCGTGTGCCGCTGAGCAGGCCGGGGATGGTGAAGGTGAGCGGGCGGGCGGCCGAGACCTGCTGTCGCGGGGCGCCGACACCGGTGCGCGTGTCGACGAGGCGTGCGGGTCGCGTGTAGGCCGCGTAGCCGGCCCCCGTGCCGGTGCGGAAGTAGCCCTCGAGGTCGGCGATGAGGTTGATCGAGCCCTTGGCGTTGAAGAGGCGCACCTTGCCGCCGGGCGCGACGCCCACCGTCACCTGGGTGGTGACGTTGCGGCCCGGCACCACGTCGACGTTGGACGTGAAGCGGCGGGCCATGTGGGCCGGGTATGCCGTGACGGTCGTCGGCGTCGTCGCGTTCAGCGCCGTGACGTTGAGGGTGACGGCCGTCGCGTTCGAGGGCAGCCCCGGCACGGTGAGCACCAGCGAGGTGTTGGCCGGGAGCGGGCGCTGGCTGGTGCCGAGCCCCGTGCGCGTGTCGAGCAGGCGTCGCGCCGTCACCGGCACGTAGACGGACCGGCCCACGACGTACTGGTAGGTGCGCCACGTCGACGCCGCCGAGGACCTGATGGAGGGCACCTGCGGGTATGCCGCGTCGCCGGGGCAGCTCGTCAGGCTGAGGTCGCGGTGACCCATGACGCGGGGTTTCGTCACCCGCACCCCGGCGTCGTAGCGCGAGCTCCCGGCCGAGGTGAGCACGACGGACGAGCCGGGGTCGAAGCTCGACCGGTCGGCCTGCCACGCGATCGTGCGGCTGACCGCGCTGGTCACCGCGCTCGGCATCGTCACGCTGGTGAAGGTGCCGATGACCGAGACGCCGAAGGTCTCGGCGTTGAAGCCGCCGGCGTGGGCGCCCTGCGTGAAGCCGGTGAGCCCGCCCTTGCGGCCTTCGTAGATGCGCCCGAAGCGGTCGACGAGGAAGTTGTAGCCGATGTCGCACCAGCCGTTGCTCTGCGTGTGGTAGGCGAAGATCCCACGGACGAGGCCGGGCGCCTGCGCGGCCGTGTAGTTGTTCGCGTTGACGGTGTGGTGCACGACCCCCGCCCTGAACCCGCCCACGGCGTCGGGCTGGCACGGCATCATGCTCTCGTTCGCGCCCCACTGCGCGCGGGTCACGACGGTGGGCTGCGGCACGGACGCGAGCGTGGCGCTGGACGTAGTGGTGGTCGTGGCGGTGGCCGTCGTCGAGGCGGTGGCGGTGCGGGCTCCGCTCGTGCCGACGGGCGCGGTGATGCCGGTGGTGCCCGTGGTGCCGGTGGTGGCCGCGGGCATCGTGGCCGCGGGCATCGTGGCCGTCCCGTCGGAGGTCGAGGTCCCGACCGGCGACGTGGCCACGGCGGCGTCCGAGGGCGCGGTCTTCGCGTCGACCAGGCTCACTGCGAGGTTGCGGGGCGCGGCGCCGCCGTCCGTCAGCACGCGGACCTCGACGGCGTCGGAGCCGGCCGCGGTGAGCGGGTCGGTGCCCTTCCGGGCGTTGCGGCTCTCCGCGGTGCCGGCGTCCGGCCCATGCTCGTCGTCGACCTCGAGTCCGATCCAGCCGCTCCAGGCGCCCTTCGCGTGGGTGCGCGCCTCGACCGTGAGCCCGGCGGGAGCCGCGCCCTGGTAGGTCACGCCCACGACGTCGAACTTCGTGCCGGAGCGGCTGACGGCGGCGACCACCTTGCGCGACCCGGGTGCGCCGGACGACCGAGCCGGGCTGGGCGGCTGCGTCGGGGCGCTCGCGACCGCGGGGATGGGCACCTTGGTCACCGACGGAGTGACGGGTGCCGCGGCGCGGCCCGGCACCGCCCCCGAGACGATGCCGGGCCTCGCCGCCGGGGCCGCGGTGGCCGCACCGGTGCCGGGTGACCCGGTCGTGGCCAGCGCGACCGGGGCTGCCAGGGCCAGGACCGTGGTCGCTGCGGCGCGGGTGAGAGCAGGGTGTGACGGCATCCGGGACTCCTTTGCATCAGGACTGTCGTTCTGTCCCGTTCGTCACACTATGGGCATCTCTGGGCGCCCCCAACGGCCCGCACCTGTGAATCAGTCCCGGACTCGGTCAGCAAAAGACCATCGACCGGTAAGTCCTGCGTGACGTCGCGCGACAGCCCTACAGCTGCGCCTTCAGCACGTCGATCTCGCACCCCGGCGCTGCCGGGTCGAAGCCGTGCTCGACGAGCCAGCGGATCGCCGTCAGGCTGCGGAGAGACCACCACCCCCGGATCACGTCGCGGTCGACGTCACCGCCGTAGCCGAGCAGCACGTCGTCGAGGTGCTCCGGGTGGCCGAGGCTCAGGACGGCGAGGTCGTAGAGCGCGTCGCCCCGCCCACCCTCGGACCAGTCGAGGATGCCGGTCACCTCGTCGTCGTCGACGAACACGTGGGCGACCTGGAGGTCACCGTGCACGAAGACCGGGTGCCAGGGACGCAAGGCCGCCTCGGCGACCTCTCGGCTGCGCCTCACGAGCTCGGCCGACAGGACGTCGTGCTCGATGAGCCAGGCGCACTCGGCGTCGAGGTCCGCCGTCTTCTCGTACACGCTCGCGCTGGACCACGGTGGCGGCGGCGCGTCGTGGACCAGGCGAAGGGCGGCGCCGGCGGCGCTCCACGACGCCGTCGAGGCCGTGGACGGCTGCCCCAGGCGCGCGATCGGGGTGCCGAGCAGGGCGGCGAGAGCGAGCACCGGCGGTGTGCGCCAGAGGATCGTCGGTGTGGGAACAGGTGCCATCGTCATCGCCTGGACCTCGCGGTCGGTGCGCGCCTGGTCGGCGTCGACCTTCAGGAAGACGTTCCCGACGCGCAGCGTCGCGCGCTCGCTGTGCGCCACCACGACCTCGATGCCGTCCACGTCGGCCAGTCTCGCGGAACGTCGACGCCCTTCCCCACCCAATTGCGAGGTCAGGTGCGCCTCCGCGCGGCCCGGCAGGTCCCGCGCGGCTCCGGCGCCGGCGCGGCATACGGTGTCGGTCATGGAGCGTGGAGGCGAACCGGGGCTCGCGGCGTGGCTCGACCTGTCGGCGGGTGTCGCGGGAGACATGCTGCTCGCCGCCCTCGTCGACGCGGGCGCCGACCTCGAGGTCGCGCAGTCCGCCGTGGACGCCGTCATCCCGGGCACCGTGCGGCTCGTGGCCCACGAGGTGCAGCGTGCGGGGATGCGCGCGCTCAAGGTGGACGTCGAGCTGCTCGTCGCCGACCAGCACCACCGCTCGTGGTCGACCATCCGTGAAGGTCTCGTGTCGGCCGCCCTCGACGAGTCGACCCGCCGGCGCGCGCTCGCGGTCTTCGGCGCCCTGGCCGAGGCCGAGGCGCGGGTGCACGGGCTGGGCGTGGAGGAGGTGCACTTCCACGAGGTCGGTGCCTGGGACTCGATCGCCGACGTGGTCGGGGTCTGCGCCGCCCTGACCTCCCTCGGCATCTCCAGCGTGACCGCGTCGGCCATCGCCGTCGGGTCAGGCACCGTCAGCGCGGCGCACGGACGCATCCCCGTCCCGGTGCCGGCGGTGCTCGAGCTGGTCGACGGGTGGGAGGTCACGGCGGGCGGCGACGGCGAGCTCGCGACGCCGACCGGGGTCGCCCTGACGACGGCACTTGCCACGACGCAGGGGGCGGTGCCGTCGCTTCGCGTCACCGGCAGGGGTGTCGGTGCCGGCACCAAGGACGTGCCCGGCCGGGCGAACGTCGTCCGGGTCGTCATCGGTCGGGCGGTCGCCGGTCCAGCGGGTGGCGGCGACGCGCCCGCGGAGTCGCGGCCGAGGGACGACCTGGAGCTCGGGGAACTCGTGGTGCTCGAGGCAAACGTCGACGACTTCGACCCGCGCCTGTGGCCCACCGTCATCGACAGCCTGATGAGCGGCGGTGCCGCCGACGCGTGGCTCACGCCCATCCAGATGAAGCGGGGTCGTCCGGCCCACCAGCTGTCTGTCCTCGCGGAGCACGCACGCGCCGCCGGGCTTCGCGACCTCGTCCTCGCCCTCACGAGCACCATCGGGGTCCGCGAGACGGCGGTCCGGCGATGGGCGCTGCCGCGGGGGTGGGCCGACGTCGAGGTCGACGGCTGTCGGGTCGGCGTCAAGGTCGCTCATCGAGCCGGTCGGGTCGTGACGGCGACGCCGGAGTTCCGGGACGTCCAGGCCGCCGCATCGGTGCTCGGTGTGCCCCTGCGGCACGTCCTGGACCGGGCAGCGGCCGCCGCCATCGAGGCCGGTCTCGTCGCGGGCACGCCTGTGCCCGAAGGACTTCGCGCGCAGGCGTGACGCGGCGGACGGCTTTCAGCGAGCTGCGATCTGCGCTGCCAGGTGGCCGCCGCCGTAGCCGTTGTCGATGTTGACGACGCCAACGCCGGGCGCGCAGGCGTTGAGCATCGTCAGCAGCGGGGCGATCCCGCCGAACGCCGCGCCGTAGCCCACCGACGTCGGAACGGCCACCACGGGCGCCTTGGCCAGGCCGGCGACCACGCTGGCCAGCGCACCGTCCATCCCGGCGACGACCACGAGAGCGCCCGCGCGGTCGATGAGCTCGCGCCGGGCGAGGATGCGGTGGATGCCCGCGACGCCGACATCGACGACGAGCTCGACCTGCCGCCCGAGGTACCGGGCCGTCAGGACCGCCTCCTGCGCCACAGGCAGATCGGAGGTGCCGGCACACAGGACGACGACGAGCTCGCCCGTGGCAGAGGGGGGTTCGGCCGGCCACGCGACCAGTCGGGCCACGTCGTCGTGCACGGCGTCGGGCAGCTCGGCCAGGACGGCGGCGGCGTGCTCGCCCGAGGCCCGCGTGAAGAGGGCGGCCCCGCTCGTCTCGCCGGATGCGTGCGCCTCCGCGAGCCGGTGGGCGATGGCGCGCACCTGCTCCGCGGTCTTGCCCTCGCAGTAGACGGCCTCGGGGTATCCGCGTCGCGTCGCGCGGGCAAGGTCGAGCTCGGCGACCCCGTCGAGCGACGACTCAGCCACGGGTCACCTCGACGAGCGGCAGGGTGAAGGCGCCGGACTGGATGCCCGCCAGGTCGAGCGCGACGAAACGGAAGCCGGCCGCAGTGACATCGGAGACCAGCCGGTCGCGTACGCCGGGCGCGACCGCCCGGGCGAGGTCGTCGGCACCCAGCTCGATGCGTGCGACATCCCCATGGTGCCGGACCCTGCTGTCGGCGAAACCCATTGCACGCAGGGCGTGTTCGGCTGCCTCGACCTGGGCGAGACGCTCCGGGTCGACCTCGGTGAAGTGCGGGATGCGCGAGGCGAGGCACGGCGCCGCGGGCTTGTCGGCGTTGGGCAGAGCGAGCGCGCGCGCCAGCGAACGCACCTCGGCCTTCGTCAGGCCGGCGTCGGCGAGCGGACGCAGCACCCGGTGGTTCGTCGCGGCGCGGGAACCAGGACGGTCGGGTCTGCGGGCGTCGTCGGCGTTCTCGCCGTACGCGACGGCGACGAGCCCGTGGCGCCCGGCCACCTCGTCGGAGATACGGGTGAAGAGCTCGTCCTTGCAGTGGAAGCAGCGGTCGGGGCCGTTGCGGCGGTAGGCGGGGTTGTCGCCCTCGTGCGTGGCCACCTCGACGACGGCGACGCCGAGGTACGCCGCCACGTCGTGCGCGCCACGTCGTTCGTCGGTCGCCAGGCTCGGCGAGACGCCGAGCACGGCGACGACCCTCTCGAGCCCGAGGGCGCGAACCGCCAGCGCGAGCAGCAGGCTCGAGTCCACGCCGCCCGAGAAGGCGACCCCGACGCGCCCGTCCGAGCCAGGCGGCATACCGGCTCGGAGGGCCGCGGTGACGCCATCAGCCAACGGCGCCAGGTCGTCAGGCAGGGTCGGCCGCGCGGCCTCGTCGGTGCCGGTCACGGCTGAAGGGGTCGTCATGACCCCATCCTCACGCCTCGACCTCGCTCCGGTCACCCGACCACAGGGTGTGGAACGCGCCGGGCCGGTCGGTGCGGCCGTAGGTGTGGGCGCCGAAGTTGTCGCGCAGCCCCTGGACGAGGGCGGCGGGGAGGCGCTCGGCGCGCACCGTGTCGTAGTAGCCGAGTGCGCTCGAGAAGCCCGGCACGGGCACCCCGGCGGTGGTGGCGAGGCCGACCACTCGCCGCCAGGCGCCCTGGCGGTCGGCGAGACCCTCGAGGATGCTGGGGGCGACCAGGAGCGTGCGCAGCCCACCGGCGGCGTACTCGTCGCTGATCTGGGCGAGCAGGCGGGCGCGGATGATGCAGCCGCCGCGCCAGATGCGCGCGACGGTCGCGATGTCGACGTCCCAGCCGTACTCCTCGCTGGCCTTGCGGATCTGGTCGAGGCCCTGCGCGTAGGCGACGACCTTGGACGACCACAGCGCGTCGCGGACGTCGTCGATGAGCTGGCGTCGATCGTCAACGGAGAGGGTGCGATCCGGCCCGGCAAGGACGCCGCGGGTGACCTCGCGCACTGCGGCGTCGCCCGACGCCGACCGGGCGAAGACCGACTCGGCGATGGTCGAGACCGGCACGCCCAGCTCCAGCGCGGTCTGCACCGTCCAGCGGCCGGTGCCCTTCTGCTCCGCGGCGTCGGTGATCAGCTCGACCAGTGGGCGACCGCTCGTGGCGTCCACCTGCGACAGCACCTCCGCCGTGATCTCGACGAGGAACGAGTCGAGCTCGCCGGTGTTCCACTCGCGGAAGACGTCGGCGATCTCGGCGGCCGAGAGCCCCGCGGCCGAGAGCACGTCGTAGGCCTCCGCGATGAACTGCATGTCGGCGTACTCGATGCCGTTGTGGACCATCTTCACGAAGTGGCCGGCGCCGTCGGGACCCATCCACGCGCAGCACGCCTCGCCGTCGACCTGGGCGGCGATCGACTCGAGGATCGGGCCGAGGGCGGCATACGACTCCTGGGAGCCCCCGGGCATGATCGACGGACCCTCGAGCGCGCCGACCTCACCGCCCGAGATGCCGGTGCCGACGAAGTGGAGCCCCTTCTCGCGCAGGGCCGCCTCGCGCCGGCGGGTGTGCTCGAAGTGGGCGTTGCCGCCGTCGACGACGATGTCGCCCTCGTCGAGCAGGGGCACGAGCTGGTCGATGACGGCGTCGGTGCCGGCGCCGGCCTTGACCATGATGACGATGCGCCGCGGCTGCTCCAGCGAGGCGACGAAGTCCTCGAGCTGCTCCGACGGGACGAAGGTGCCCTCCGAGCCGTGGTCGGCGACGAGCGCGCGGGTGCGTTCGGGGCTGCGGTTGTAGAGGGCGACGCGGTGGTCGTGACGAGCCAGGTTGCGGGCGAGGTTGCTGCCCATGACCGCAAGACCCACGACACCGATGTTGGCGAGAGCTGTCATTCGAGTTTCCTTCTGGGACAGGCGGTCGAGGAGGTATGCCGCCGGGCGGAGGGAGGGGCCGAGCGCGGCCACGTCATCGGCGACGTGACCGCGCTCGGTCGAGGTCCCGGATACCGACGGTACGCGAGTTGGCGCCGGCACCCGAGCCGCTCAGGCGTCCTTGCGCCAGCGACGGCGCAGGGCGAAAGCCGCGGCCTTCGGCTTGCGGTCGCGGGTGAAGGCGCCCTTCTTGTTGCCGTCGACGCGCATGATCCCGGAGGTCGTCGCGAAGTCGGCGAAGTTCCAGACGTGCTCGCCGACGACGGCGTCGCACGCGTCGAACACGCGGTGGTTCATGTCGAGGTAGTCGACCTGGTACTCCTCGCTCCACGGCTGCGGCGTGAGCGAGTGGTTGCCGGCGAGGGTGTCGGCGCCGTACTCGGTGATGACGATCGGCTTTCCCTCGGACGCCCAGCCGTTCAGCTCGTCGGTCCAGGCGATCTCGGCACCGGGCAGGTCGCCGGTGTTGACGTACCAGCCGTAGTAGCGGTTGAGCATGAGCACGTCTGCGAACTGCGAGACGCGGCACTTCCCGTGCGGCGCGAGCATGACGTTGACGAAGCCCACCGGACGCGTCGGGTCGGCCTCTCGGGCCACGTCGAAGAGCGGCCGGAAGTAGTCCTCGGCGCCCTCCGTGTCGGACTCCGGCTCGTTGGCGATCGACCAGAGCACGACGCTCGGGTGGTTCTTGTCGCGGGCGATCAGCTCGCGGATCGCCCGGGCGTGCACCTCGCGGCTCGCGTCGTTGATCGTGTCGGGGGAGAAGGTCGTGTAGCCCTGACCGCCGAAGATGCCGCCGCCGAGGCCCATGTTGAGGCCCACGGCCGCCGTCTCGTCGATGATGACGATGCCGTGGCGGTCGGCGTAGTCGATGACGTCCTCGGAGTAGGGGTAGTGCGAGGTGCGGAACGAGTTGGCGCCGATCCAGTCGAGCAGCTCGAAGTCCTGCACGACGTGGGCGGGGCTGTGTGCCTTGCCGATCGTCGAGTGGTCCTCGTGCATGCCGAAACCCTTGAAGTAGAAGGGATCGCCGTTGATGAGGAACTGCGTGCCGCGCACCTCGACGGTGCGGATGCCGACGCTCTGGTGGTAGCTGTCGAGCACGGCGCCGGCGTCGTCGACGAGCTGCACCTCGAGGTCGTACAGGTACCCGTGCCCGGGCGCCCAGAGGTGCACGTCCTCGACCGTGAGGGTGCCGGTGGCGCCGGTCGCCGTGGCGACCTCGCGACCGCCCACGTCGCGGAGCACCACGTGCACGTCGAGCCCGTCGGCGTCGGCCGCCTCGACCGTGTAGCCGACCGACCCGGTGTCAGCCTGGAAGCCGGTGACGACGGTGATGTCCTCGACGCGCGCCTGCGGGGTCGCGCTGAGCCACACCGAGCGGTGGATGCCGGCGAAGTTGAAGAAGTCGTGCCAGTAGATCTGCTTCCGACCGGCCGGCCCCTCCTCGATGACGCCCGGCGGGATGGACTGGAAGCTCAGGGTGTTGTTGACGAGCGCCGTGACCCGGACGGGCCGGCCCGGCGTGACGAACTCGGTGATGTCGGCCTCGAACGGGGTGTAGCCACCCTCGTGGCTCATCACCTCGTGCTCGTCCACCCACACCGTGGCGCGGTGCGTCGCGGACTCGAAGTGCAGCACGACCCGCTGCCCGGCCCAGCCGCGCGGCACGTGCACGGTGCGCTGGTACCAGATGTCGCCGAAGTAGTCGCGCACCGAGGGGTCGGCCGTCAGGTCGTTGAACGAGGCCGGGACGGCCATGTCGCGGGGTGCCGGCAGGTCGGCGCTGAACCAGCGGGCGTCGCGCCCCTCGGAGTCGCCGTCGAGCTGGAAGGACCAGATGCCGTCGAGCCGCTTCGTCTCGCGGGTGTTCGTGTCCTGGGGGCGGAGCATGGGCTGGCCTTTCGATGGGTGGTGCGGGGCTCGTCCCATTGACCCACCGCGCGCCACGACCACGCGAGCGATTGCCACCAGTTGCCACGCCGCTCCCGCTCTCCTCATCGAGAAAGCAATCCGTCCCCCCACATCACGATCGAGAAAGCAGTCCGTCCCTGCCACTGCCCGGAGTCAGCGTCTCCCTCGAACCATGATTACCGGAACTGCGCCCGGAGTCGCCGGCTACGGATCTCGGCGAGCTCGAGCATGCGCAGGCTGAAGAACCTGGGATGGATGTCTGTGAGGTCAAGGTCCTCGATCGGGTGACCGAGCTCGTTCGCCACCCCTACAACGAGAGCTTCTCGGGCCTCACCGGTGGTCACGTTCTTGTCCCAGACAGGAAGGACACGCCAGTCGTGCTTCGCGAACCGCGCGAAGCGCAGCTCGTCCTTGGCCCGCTGCTCGTCACTGTCGTGGAAGTCTCGGCCCTGGTACTCCAACAAGAGTCGTTGCTTCACCCACCGCATGTCGGGCCGGCCGAGACGACGGCCACTTGACGCGTACACGGTTGCGTTCAGCTCCGGCTCAGGAAGTCCGGCCCGAACCAGGATCAGCCTCGTCCTCGTCTCGCCCGGTGACTCCGAACCGACCCGGAAACACGACAGCGCCTCGAGAAGCGTTCGCTTACCCCTGGGTGCCTTCCGTGCGTCCAGAGCCTCGACGAGCGGGGTGATCGAGCCCAGCCTGTCCGCGACTGCATCTCCCATGATGACGAGGTCGTCGAGGCCGAGCGGAACCCCGGGACGGATGAGCTCTCCCATGTCGACCCACGTGTCGGCCAGGTTTGTCACCGGTATGCCGTCGACGTCCACGACGTCGCGAGCGAACAAGCCACAATGCCCGACCACGCCGCGGCGCCGAACCGCTCCGTCGCGGGCATCCCGCATGACGTGGATCGCGTCGTCGTCGTCAAGCGAACGCGGGAGCGGCAGGCCATGGAGTCGTGCCGCCGTCAGGTGCGAGAAGCAGTGGCATTCGACCACGAGAGACACGGCCGCACACTGCTGAGCAACCGACTCGAGGGGCGTTGTCGACCAGACACCGCGAACGGGCGCATGCAGGTTCAGACGGTGCACCTGACGTCTGCTCAACCGCCACACTGTTGCGATCTCCGAGGTGAACGGGCGGTGCCTGAGTGGTTCTGGGATCGAGGTGGCCGTGATCCCGATCGTGGTCGTCCGGCGAGGCAGGTCTCGTGCCTCATCCACAGCGGCGATCGGATTGCTCTCTCAATGGGGGCGGGGGACGGATTGCGTTCTCGATGGGGAGGTGAGGGGGACGGATTGCTTTCTCGATGAAGGGGCGGGGTCACTAGGGTGGGCGGCATGGAGCGTCGCCCGACGATCTACGACGTCGCCGAGGCCGCCGGCGTCGCTGCCTCCACGGTGTCACGCGCCTTCGCCCGACCCGGGCGGGTCAACGCCGAGACGGCGGCCCGGATCTTCGAGGCGGCCCAGAAGCTCGGCTACCGGTCGGGGTCGCTCGCGGGACTCGTGCCCACCCGCACCCGCTCGATCGCGCTCGTCGTCACCGACATCACGAACCCGTTCTACGCCGACATCATCCGGGGCGCCCACGAGGCGGCGGGCGAGCTCGGCTACACGGTGCTCCTCTCGCACACCCAGGAGGACGCGCAGCTCGAGCGGGAGTGGACCGAACGCGAGCTGCGGGCCGTCGAGGGCGTGCTGCTGACCAGCTCACGCATGTCGGACCAGGCGATCCGCATGATGGCGAAGCAGAAGCCGTTGATCGTGCTCAACCGGCGGCTGCCCGAGGTGGCGAGCATCCTCGTCGACAACGCCCGCGGGATGCGCCGCGCCGTGGAGCACCTCGCCGAGCTCGGGCACGAGAGTGTCACCTACGTCGCCGGCCCCGAGTCGAGCTGGACCGACGGCGTGCGCTGGCAGGCGCTGCGCGAGGCGGCCTACGAGCTCGACCTCAAGGTCAAGCGGGTCGGGCCCAGCAACTCGCCGACGATCCAGGCGGGTTTCGCCCGCGCCCGCGAGATCTCGAACCAGCGCGCCACCGCGGTCATCGCCTACAACGACGTCGTGGCGATCGGGGTGCTCAAGGGCCTGCTGCGCCTGGGGCTCGACGTGCCGGGCGACGTCAGCGTCGTCGGCTTCGACAACACGCTCCTCGCCGAGATCACCGAGCCTGAGCTGACGACCGTCGCCGCACCACTGCATGCCATGGGCGCGACCGGGGTGCGCAACCTCGTGGCGATGGTCGGGGGAGCCGTGCCGAGCCGCGAGCCGATCGTCATGCCGATGCGGCTCGTGACCCGCCGCTCGACGGGTCAGCGCAGCCGGAAGAGGACCTCGCCGGCGTTGGGAACGACGAACGCGCCGCCCTCCGCCTCGGCGGCGACGTCGAGGGAGTCGGGGTCGAGGTAGCCGAGGTTGGCGGCACGGCATACGTCCTCGGGGATGCGGGTCGCGAGCGTCACCTGCACGCGCAGGCGCTCCTCGCCCGTGTCGGCGTCGTAGGTGCCGGCCCCCCGCAGGTGCGTCGAGTGGGCGAGCGTGCCCCAGTGGATGTGCTTGAAGCGATCCCACTGCTTCACGAAGTAGTCGCGGCAGTGGTAGCCGATCTCGTTGATCTCGGGGTGGCTCGTCGAGATCTCGCTGATGTGCGGTGCGTAGAGGATGACCTCGCCGCCGTCGGCCACCGCGGGCTCGAGCTTGTA
Source organism: Terrabacter koreensis (assembly GCF_054783315.1). Lineage (NCBI taxonomy): Bacteria > Bacillati > Actinomycetota > Actinomycetes > Micrococcales > Intrasporangiaceae > Terrabacter > Terrabacter koreensis. The sequence goes on from NZ_BAAGQU010000004.1 coordinate 1,561,892, forward strand.
GAAGCCCTTGGCGCCGGTCCAGATGTCGTCGTACATCTCGGGGATGACGGAGATGACGCGACGCACCGGCTCGTCGAGGTAGGTCACGTGGGTCTGGGCGCACACCTCGGCCGCGCTGGCCCACGACGAGATCGTGTCGCCGAACGAGATCGAGTGCAGCGCCTGCTCGCCACCGTGCGAACCCTTCTCGCCGACGACGCAGAAGGCGAGCTTCTCGGCCGGCACGAGCGACGCGCCCTCGTTGATGAGCGCCCGCACCGGCGTCACGGCGGTGGTCCCGATGATCTCCGCCGACGTGATGAGCGCCCCGATCCAGTGCGAGACGTCGATGATGTCCTGCCCGGCGACCCCCGGGAAGAAGTACTTGTTGCCGCCCGAGATGCCGACGACCTCGTGCGGCAGCACCGGCCCGACGACGAGGGCGATGTCGTGCTCGACGACGGCCCGGTTGAGCAGCACCCGCACGTCCATCGACAGGCGGCCCTCGGACAGCTCCGCCAGTCGGGTCGCGGGGATCGTGCCCAGGTCGGCGAAGGTGGTCTCGTCCCACCACTCGTGGTTGATGACGGTCATGCCGGGATAGGTCTCCTCGATGCGCCCCGGCTCGTAGCCCAGGTGCGCGGCGAGCGCGTCCTCGGTCATCGGCTGGTGGGTGCCGAGCGCGATGAGGGTCGTCATCCTCGTGGTCCGCCCGTGCAGCGCCTCGTGGACCGCGCCGACGAGCAGTGGCAGCGGGCACGTGCGGGTGCCGTCGGGCACGACGATGCACACGCTCTTGCCGTCGACGTCGGCCGCGGCCAGCTGCTCGTGGATGAAGCCGCGCACCTCGTCGGCCGTCAGGCGACTCTCGGCACCGCCGAGACGCGCCGCCCGCCGTGCAGCCATCTCTGGCGCCTCGTCGGCGTCAGGACCAGCGGGGGCAGGCTTCGGTGCGGTCGTCGTCATGGGCCCCACTCTCACCCGGCCGCCGAGGAGTGGCAAGCGCCCTGGGCAACAGGTGGCAACCCGTAGCCCGGCCACGCACCCGAGGCACACGATGGTTGGCATGACCACCCTTGCCGCGGCCCGACCGCTCGCCCTCGACCCCGATCGGCTGCTGCCCGTCGACCCCGGCACGCGCGAGATCGCCCGTCGGCTCTACGCCGCCGTCGCCTCGCTGCCGATCATCTCGCCGCACGGCCACGTGCCACCAGCATGGCTGGCAGACGACGTGCCGTTCACCGACCCGACGTCGCTACTCATCGCGCCCGACCACTACGTCTTCCGCCTGCTGCACGCCCAGGGCGTACGGCTGGACGACCTCGGCGTCGCCGGCCGGCCCCTCGACGCCGCCGCGTCCCGCAACGCCTTCCGCATCCTCGCCGAGCACTGGAAGTCGTTCCGGGGCACGCCGAGCCGCTTCTGGATGGACAGCGTGCTCGCCGACGTCTTCGGCGTGACGGAGCGGCTCGCACCCGAGACGGCCGACGCGATCTACGACCGCATCGCCGAGACGATCGCGCGGCCCGACTTCCGGCCCCGGTCCCTGATGGACCGGTTCGGCATCGAGGTGCTCGCCACGACGGACGACCCCGCTGACGACCTGCACCACCACCGCGTGCTGCGCGACGACGAGAGCTTCGCGCCGCGGGTCGTCCCGACGTTCCGTCCCGACCGCTACCTCGAGCCGTTTGGCGCCGGCTTCGCCGACCTCATGAGCGACCTGGCGCGCACCAGCGGCGTCGACACCGGCTCGTATGCCGGCTACATCGCCGCGCTCGAGGAGCGCCGCCGCTTCTTCAAGGCCAACGGCGCCGTGTCGTCGGACCACTCGCACGCCGACGTCGAGACGCTCGTGCTCGATGTCGCCGACGCGGCCCGCATCTACGACGCCGCCCTGAGGGGGGTCGTGAGCCCGGGCGACGCGACGGCGTTCCGTCGCCACATGCTCGTGGAGATGGCGAGGATGGCGACCGAGGACGGCCTCGTCATGACGCTGCACCCCGGCGTCCACCGCAACCACCACACACCGACGTTCGAGGCCTTCGGCGCCGACACCGGCCACGACATCCCGACGACCGTCGAGTTCACGAAGGGCCTGCAGCCGCTGCTCGACCGGTTCGGCACAGCTGACGGGTTCCAGCTGGTGCTCTTCACCCTCGACGAGACGGTGTTCTCGCGGGAGATCGCGCCGCTCGCCGGCTTCTACCCGAGCGTCTACGCCGGCGCCCCGTGGTGGTTCCTCGACGCCCCCGAGGCGGTGCGCCGGTTCCGCGGCGCGGTCACCGAGACGGCCGGCTTCTACCGCACGTCCGGGTTCATCGACGACACCCGCGCGTTCCTCTCCATCCCGGCGCGCCACGACATGTCGCGCCGCCTCGACAGCGGCTACCTCGCCCAGCTCGTCGCCGAGCACCGCCTCGACGAGGACGAGGCGCTCGAGACGGCCGTCGACCTCGTGACGTCGATCCCCAGGAAGGCGTTCAAGCTGTGAGCACCCGCACGAGCCCCACCCCGTCCAAGCCGCCGTATGCCGTCAGCGACGTGCCGGGGGAACGGCTGAGTCGCCGGCGCGCCGGCCGTCCCGCCGCCCCCGTGCGCATCGTCCACCTCGGTGTCGGCAACTTCTTCCGCGCGCACGCCGCGTGGTACACCGAGCACGCCCCCGACGCGGACGACTGGGGGATCGCCGCCTTCACGGGGCGGTCGGCCGCCGTCGCCGACGCGCTGTCCGCCCAGGACGGCCTCTACACGCTGCTCGTCCGGGGTGAGCAGGACGCGCGCCCTGAGGTGGTGTCGAGCCTCAGCGCGGTCCACCCAGGCAACGACCTCACGTCGCTTCGCCGCTACCTGGCGGACCCTGCTGTGGTCGTCGTGACGACGACGGTGACCGAGGCCGGCTACAAGCGCGCGGGTGACGGTGGCCTCGACGTCACTGATGCTGACGTGGCGGCGGACATCGCTGCGCTGCAGGCCGATCCGGTCGACGGAGCCGTCACCACGACGCCCGGTCGTCTCGTCGCGGGCCTCTTGGCGCGACGCGCTGCGGGAGCAGGCGCTCTCGCCGTCGTCCCCAACGACAACGTGCCCGACAACGACGAGATGGTGGCCCGGGTCGTCGGCGAGCTGGCCGTCCGTGTCGACCCCGACCTCGCTGCCTGGATCGACGACAACGTCTCGTTCGTGACGACGATGGTCGACCGCATCACCCCCCGCACCACCGACGACGACCGTGCCGCGGTGCGCGAGCTCACCGGCTTCGACGACGCGGCCGTCGTGCCCACCGAGCCGTTCTCGGAGTGGGTGCTGGCCGGGGACTTCCCGGGCGGTCGACCGGCCTGGGACGCCGCCGGTGCGCGGGTCGTCGACGACGTGCGCCCCTTCGAACGCCGCAAGCTGTGGCTGCTCAACGGCTCTCACTCGCTCATGGCGTATGCCGCGTCGGCCCTCGGGCACGAGACCGTGGCCGACGCGATCGCCGACCCCGTCGTCAGGTCCTGGGTCGAGGAGTGGTGGGACGCAGCAGGACCCCACCTCGACCTGCCCGCCGACGACGTGACGAGCTACCGTGCGGCGCTGCTCGACCGCTACCGCAACCGGGGCATCCGACACCTGCTCGCCCAGATCGCCGCCGACGGCTCGCAGAAGGTGCCGATCCGTGCGGTTCCCGTCATCCGCGCCGAGCTCGACCGCGGTGTCGCAACGCCCGGAGCCACGCGTCTCGTCGCCGCCTGGGTGGCCCACCTGCGCGGGCTCGGTGCCCCCGTCACCGACGCGCGCGCCCGCGAGGTGACCGGGCTGGCCTCCGGCACCGTCGAGGAAGCCGCGCGCCGGACGCTCGCGTGGCTCGACCTCGACGACGAGCGGCTCGTCGCCGTCGTGTCGCGGCAGGTGCACGACCTCGAGGCCAGGTCGCGATGACCGCTGCGCCCCGCGTCGTGATCGGTCTCGACGTCGGCACGACCGCCGCCAAGGCCGTCGCGTTCGGCATCGGGGAGTGGCAGCCGGTGGAACGTGTCTCGGCGGTCCACGAGTACCCGCTCGTCCGACCCCGGTCGGGCTGGCGGGTGCAGGACCCCGGGGCGGTCCTGCGCGCCGTCGACCGCGCGCTCTCGGACGTCGTCGCTGCGCTGGAGGGCACCACCGTGGTGGAGGCCGTCTCGATCAGCACCGCCATGCACGGGGTCATCGCCCTCGACCGCGACCAGCAGCCGCTCACCCCGATCGTGACGTGGGCCGACGCGCGGGCCCGGGACGAGGCACGAGAGCTTCGCGCGACGCCGACGGCGGCCGAGCTGCAGCGATCGTCGGGCACGCCGGTGCACTCGATGTCGCCGCTGACGAAGCTGCGCTGGTTCTCCCGTCACGAGCCGGAGCTGACGGCCCGAGCCGCCACCTGGGCCGGCCTCAAGGACCTCGTCGTCCACGCCCTCACCGGACGGGTCGTCACCGAGCTGTCCTCGGCCAGCGGCACCGGCCTGCTCTCCATCGCGGACCGCACCTGGGACCCTCGCGCCCTCGAGCTCGCCGGCGTGCGCCGCGACCAGCTGCCCGAGGTCCTGCCGACCACGAGCTCCCTCCCGCTCTCGGCGTCGGCTGCCGCTCGCACCGGCCTGCCGCCCGGCACGCCGGTGGTGCTGGGCGCCGGTGACGGGCCGCTCGGCAACCTCGGCACGGGCGCGCTGCGTCGCGGTGTCGCCGGACTCTCGCTGGGGACGAGCGGCGCTCTGCGGCTCGTCGTGGACGAGCCGTTCGCGGACCCGACAGGGCGGCTCTTCTGCTACGCCCTGACCGACGACAGATGGGTCGTCGGCACCCCCATCAGCAACGGGGGAGCGGTCGTGCGCTGGGCAGGCTCGGTGCTCGCCGCGGACCTGCCCGAAGGCCCCGACCGCGATGCCGACGTGCTCGCGCTTGCCGCGGGCGTGCCGCCCGGCAGCGAGGGGCTCGTCATGCTGCCGTTCCTCCTCGCCGAACGCGGGCCGCTCTGGGACGCCGACGTCCGAGGAGCCTTCCTCGGGCTGCGCCAGCACCACACGAGGGGCCACTTCGTGCGGGCGGCCGTCGAGGGCGTGGCGTTCCAGCTGGCCACGGTGCTCGACGGGCTCGACACCGTCGGCCCGGTGACGTCGATCCGTGCGACCGGTGGTGTCTTCCGCGCACCGCTGTGGCGCGAGGTGCTCGGGGGAGTCCTCGGCCGCCCGCTCCTCGTGACGGCCGGCGCGGAGGGGTCTGCGCTCGGCGCTGCAGCCCTGGGCCTGCACGCGATCGGAGAGGCGCCAACGCTCGAGTCCGCCCTGGAGGCGCTGGCGCCCGGCCTGCTCGATGCCGACCCGCTGGGGGCGGACACGATCGTCCCCGACGCCGCCGACGTCGCCGCGTACCGCGCGGCCCGGGACTCGGCCGCGGGGCGACTGCGCGAGCTCGCAGCGGCCGCCGACCTGCTCGCCGTTCCCACGCCCGGACCGGGCGCCACCGACGCCGCTCAGAGCCGGTCGGCCACCACCCCGGCAACAAGCGGCAACTGATTGCCGGGTGCGGTCCGCCGGACCTGTACTTGAAACATCACCCGGCAGAAATGCCCAGCCCACAAAGGAGTTCGGCTGATGGCCTCCATCACCACAGAGCAGATCGCTCAGAAGTTCATCGACGAGCGGCTGCCCAAGCGCTCGGTCGTCGGCTACGGGTTCGGCGACTTCGCCAACAACCTGGCCTTCACGCTGAGCACGGCGTTCCTGCTGTACTACTACACCGACGTCGCGGGTCTCTCGGCCGCCGCCGTCGCGACGATGTTCTTCGTCGTGCGGCTCTGGGACGCCTTCGCTGACATGTTCGCCGGCCGGCTCGTTGACCGGACGATGACGCGGATGGGCAAGTTCCGTCCCTTCATCCTCTTCGGCGCCGTGCCGCTCCTCTTCCTCAGCTTCCTCACGTTCCACGTGCCGAGCTCGCTCGAGGACGGCGCCAAGCTCCTGTACGCGTACGTCACCTACGCCGTTCTGGGGCTGCTGTACTCGCTCGTCAACATCCCCTACGGCTCCCTCGCCTCGGCGATGACGCAGTCGGTCAAGGAGCGTGCCAAGCTGGTCCGTCCCGCTTCTTCGGCGGCGCCGTCGGCGGCATCGTCCTCACCTACATCATCGCGCCGAAGATCTCCGACCTGAAGTCGGAGAAGAAGACGCTGAGCGCCGCCCAGTACCAGGAGAAGGTCCAGGCGATCTTCACCCAGACGACCCTGCTCTTCATCGTCATCGGCTCGCTGGCCTACCTCGTCACCTGGTACCTCTGCCGCGAGCAGGTCGTGCGCACCGCGCCTCGGGTGTCGCTGCGCGAGACCTGGGACACGCTCCGCAGCAACAAGCCGCTCGGTTACCTGTGCGCCGCGAGCTTCTTCTACCTGATCGGGCTGTTCGCCGTCGGTGGCGCCTCGGCCTACTACGCGCAGTACGTCATGGGCGACATCAAGTGGCTCGGCCCGATCACCCTCGTCAACAGCGGCATCTCCATCGTCGCGGCTCCGTTCATCCCGAAGCTCGTCGACCGATTCGGCAAGAAGTCCCTCTTCCAGTGGTGTGGCCTGTTCACCGTCGTGGGCGGCATCGCCCTCTTCTTCACCCCGACCGGCGCGGCCGCTCCTGCTCTGATCTTCCTCGGCATCAAGGGAATCGGTGCCGCACTGATCAACACGATCATGTTCGGGCTCGAGGCCGACACGGTCGAGTACGGCGAGTGGAAGTCGGGCACGCGCTCCGAGGGCGCGACGTATGCGGTCTTCTCCTTCACGCGCAAGATCACCCAGTCGATCGGCGGCGCGGTCGGTGCCGCAGCCCTCGCCTTCGGCGGCTACCTCTCCGCCACCGCGGCGGTGCCGAACCCGGTGCAGCCCGAGTCGGCGGTCACGGCCATCCGATTCACCATCGGCCTGCTGCCCGCCCTGGTCGCTCTCATCGCGATGGTGATCTTCTGGAAGTACCCGCTGAGCGACCAGCGCTTCCGCGAGATCCGCAACGAGACCGAGCTGCGCAAGGCCCGGCAGGGCCACCTCGTGCAGCCCGACGGCACCGTCGTCGACTGACCCCACAGGGCCGGTGCCGCGCAGCCCGCGCGACACCGGCCCTTTCCTTGTCCTTTTTCCCTGTCCGCCCGCAGAGCCCCAGGAGGCCTCATGAGCACCACCGGCGCCATCGGAGCCCCCGTGTCTCGGGCCTTGCACGCACGGCTCCTCGACACGCTCGCACGCGAGATCGTCTCGGGTGACCTGCCGGCCGGGACGGTGCTGCGCATCGACCAGCTCGACGAGCGCCACGGCGTGTCCCGGTCGGTCGTGCGTGAGGCGGTGCGGGTGCTCGACTCGATGGGCCTGGTCGAGGCGCGCAAGCGTCTGGGCGTACGCGTGCTGCCGAGCTCGTCGTGGAACGTGTTCGACCCGCGGGTGATCCGGTGGCGTCTGGACGGCCCGGGGCGTGAGGAGCAGCTGCTGTCGCTGGGTGACCTGCGGCGCGGGATCGAGCCGGTGGCGGCCGAGCTGGCGGCGGCGCACGCGAGCCCGGAGCAGTGCGGGGCGATGGTCGGGGCGGTGGTGCAGATGGCGGTGCACGCGAAGTCCGGGGACCTCGAGGCGTACCTGCGGGCCGACCAGCTGTTCCACGCGACGTTGCTCGCGGCATCGGGCAACGAGATGCTCGCCGCGCTCGGCGACGTCGTCGGCGAGCTGCCCTCCGCGATACCCGGCGCCGCGGTGGTGCGCGCCCACGGCGACGTGTCCGAGGCCGTCCAGTCGAGCGACGCCGCCTCGGCCGCCGCAGCCATGCTGCGGGTCGAGTGCGGGCGATGCGGGGGACTCAGCGCCCTGTGAGCACGTCTTCCAGCGGTCCGGAGAGGGTTCCGGTCTCGACGAGCTCGGCCGCGAGGTCGCTGAGCTTGCGGTTGCTCTGCTGGCTGGCCCGCCGCAGGCGTTCGAAGGCCTGACCGGAGGGGATGCGCAGGCGTTCCGTCAGGATGCCGATGGCTGCGCCGATCGTGCGGCTGTTGCGCAGGGCCACCTCGAGGTTGTCGGCGCGGTCGCCACTGATCTCGGCAGCGATGGCGAGAGCCGCGTGCTCGGTCAGCAGGTGGGCCCGCTCGACGGCCTCGGCGTCGAACGCACCCGGCTCGGCGGCATACATGGTGAGCACCCCGACCGTCGTGTCGTGCACGCGGATGGCCACCGAGAGGACCGAGCGCACGGCAGTCTCCTGCAGGATCCCGTCGCGGTAGTCCGGGAACCGGTCGTCGCAGGCCAGGTCGGGGGAGTGGACGGTGCCCCCATCGTCGAAGGCGACGATGCCGGGACTCGTGCCCGCGCGGCTGGCGATGCGCGCGACGGTGGCCCCGAAGGCCTCGTCGGAGCTCGCCGAGTGCTTGGCGGGGTGGTCGGTCAGGTGCGGGCTCACGGCGACGGCTGCCCACCGGCAGGGGATGAGCTCGACGGCACTGCCCACGATCGTCTCCAGCGTCGAATCGAACCCATCCGTCTCGACCAGGCTGCGCGCGAGAGAGGCGAAATCGTAGGCCGACGACTGTCTCAGGTCGGTCATGACTGCATCATCGCACCAGGGGCGCCGCAAGTGTGGTCATCCGCTGCGGGAGTGCTGGTCCGCCTCGGGCCAAGAGCCGGTGCTCGCGCGGCCGCGACGTCGCCGTGGGACGTGTGACGCCCGTCGGCGTCCGAGCTCGTGGCGACGTGGGTACGTCGCCCCGGAGTGGGGCACCCCCTCACCCCACTCGCCAAGGAGTGATGGTGAGCACGTGGCGAGACGACACCACGACCCGCCTCCGCGCGCTCGGGCGTGCGCTGAGGCAGCCCGGGCCCGAGCGCGACGCGCTGCTGCTGCTGGTCAAGTCGGCCGTGGCAGCGGTCGTGGCCTGGCAGTTCGCGCTGCACGTGCTGCACAGCTCCGCGCCGTTCTACGCCCCGATGGCGGCCCTGCTCGTCGTCGACCGCACGATGGTCCGCTCGCTCGCGGCCAGTGTGCAACGCATCGCGGCGGTGGTCCTCGGTCTCGCCGTGGCGTGGGTGGTGGCCATCCTCGTCGGAATCACCTGGTGGTCGATGCTAGGGGTCCTTCTCTTCGCGCTGGTCATCGGTCGCTGGGGGAGGCTCGGCGACCACGGCATCCAGGTGCCCACCATGGTGCTGCTCTCCTTCATCACGGTGAAGGGCACCGATGAGCAGTTCACCTACCTCACCATCGTCGAGACGGTGGTCGGCGGGCTGATCGGCGTTGCGGTCAACGCCGTCGTGTTCGCGCCCCTGCACCTGACCAAGCCCCGTCAGCGAGTCGCGGCGCTCGGCCGTCAGGTCCACGACCTGCTCGAGGAGATGGCCGCTGGCGTGCGCGGCGAGTGGAGCCACGACAGCGCGCAGGCGTGGTACCGCCGCGGCAGCGCGATCGCCGACCGTGCGCCGCTGGTGATCGAGGACATCCACACGGGCCGCGAGAGCACTCGTCTCAACCCGCGCGACAACCTGCGGCCCGTCGACGTCGACTGGGAGGGGTACGAGCACACCGTCAACGCCCTCCGGCGGATGCTCTGGCAGGTCACCGGCATCGCCCGCACCCTGGTCGATGCCGGCGACGCCGACCGCCAGCAACCAGCGCCGTCACCGACCTTCCTGCACCGGTACGCCGACGCCCTCGACGCGCTGGCGACGGCCGTCGAGCAGCTGGGCCGGCACGACGACGTGGCCGACGCAGCGTTTGCGGACGCGACGGAGCGCGCGCTCGGCGTGCTCGAGGTCCTGCGCGAGGAGGTGCGCACGACGCCCCTGCCCGATCCGGACGCGTGGCCCGTCTACGGCTCGCTCATCAGCGACTCGCTGCGGGCGGTCCGGGAGCTCCAGCTCTCGCACGACGTCGCCTCGTTGCCGACCGACACCGGGCCGCTCCGGGTCGAGCGGTCATGGGGCCGTGGCAGCTCCTCGACCGCACCGCCCGCTGCCGACGGCGGTGACCCGCCCGACGACCCCGCGGGTGACGCTGACCGGACGTGAGGCCCCGGACGTAAGGCCCCGGACGTAAGACCCGATACGGCGGCCGGACGCAGCGACCGGGCTCCTGCTCGACGTCCACGGCGGGGTGCGCCGGTCAGACTCGAGCCGCTCTGGGTAGGGCGTCAGGAGCGCCACCGCCTGGCTCCAACCACGTGGCACAGGCGGTGGCGCGCACATCATCGCCCCACGCCGCCCGCCCGGGCAAGACCACCGTCAGTGCCCTGGACGCGGGCTGCGTCAGGTGGTGTCGCCCGTGGTCGTGCGCCACCGACCGCCGGGTTCGCGACGCGCGAGGCCGAGCGTTGCGAACGCCTCGAGCCAGCCCTCCATGGGCCACCAGCCCCAGCGCCGTGCGAAACGGTTCGCGTTGGCCACGATGTCGTCGAGGTGCTGCGTGGGCGGGTCATTCGTCGGATGGTGCTGGTGGTAGGCGCGGGCCCCACCGACCCAGACCATCGCCCCGCCGAGGTGCGCCAGTCGCTGGCCGAAATCGGTGTCCTCGCCGCCGTAGCCGACGTACCCTTCGTCGAAGCCACCGGCCGCGGCCCAGGTCCGCGCCGTGGTCGCGAAGGACAGGGACCAGAACAGACGCAGGTCATCGGCCACGCGCACCTCGTCCGGGGCGAGCACAGGCCGGGCGCCGTGTGGGGCGGCCAGCGCGTCCAGGTCGAGCTCGAGGTAGTCGCGGCCGGCAGGGGCAGGCGGCAGGTACGCCACCTCGCCGGCCCAGACGAGAGGTCGACGGGCGTCGTCCGCCTCCATCACGGCGCCGTACCGCTCGACCAGTCGCGGAGACGGGATGCAGTCGACGTCGAGCACGACGAGGCGGGTGGCTCCCAGCTGCACAGCGCTGGCCGCACCGAGGTTACGTGCAGCCGCCAGGGGCAGACGCCCGCGGACCCGCCCGATCGAGGGGACCACGACGGTGGGCACGTGCGCTGCGAGCGGGCTGTGGCGCACCACCGGTTCGACGTCGTCGTCGTCCATGGCGACGACGACGAGGACGTCGGGCGACCGTGTCTGCACCGCCAGCCCCGACAGGAGCCTGGCGAGGTGGTCGTGCCGGCGATGCACGATGGTCACCACCGCCGCCCGGTTCGCCGTCACGACGCGGCTCGTGCCGGGGCAGGCCGCGCTTCCACGGTCTCGGGCACGGCTCGCCCCGGGGTCCGTGCACCGTCCGAGGGGGCCGTGCCGGCCATCGCATCGAGCCGGGCCGCCGCGTCGGCAGCCCCGTGTCCCGACGACCACCTGGCCCAGCCGTCGCCCCTGATCGCGAGGGCGTGGTCCAGCAGCCCGGGCCAGTCCGCGGCATCGCGTGGCCAGCGCCGCAGCCCCACACCCGCCCGGAGTCGTGCCACGGCGGCAGCGGTGGCCCCCTGCTCGTCGAACGGCCGGCGCTGCGGCACGACGACCGCCGGGCGGCGTGCGGCCGCCACGTCGGCGACCGCGCCCTGCCCCGCGTGGGTGACGACGACGTCGGCGGCCCGGAGGTCGGACCAGAGGTCGGGGGAGGGCGACCGCGGACTGCGCTCGACCCACTGCCAGCCGGGAGTGGCTGCCCGAGCCGCCGCCACGTCGGCTTCGGTCACGTCGGTGCCGCCGGCGCCCCACACGAGCAGCACCCGGCGGGGCGTGTCGCGGCCGGCCACCGGGGCGCCGGGGCCGACGCTCGGGACGGTGCGCGCGTCGAAGCGGGAGACGCCGCCGACGGCCCACAGCTTGCGGCGCCACGCGTCGGGCCAGCCGGCGGTGTGCGCGCCTTCGGGCCACGGAGCGAGCAGTGCGTCGGCGAGGTCGTACGCGAGCCGGTGCGGGCGGTCCCACCGGGCGCCAGGCATGGCCACGACCACCACGGGCACGCCGGCGAGCCGGGCAAGCACGGACACCTCGACCGAGACGTCCACGACCATGAGAGCCGGCCGGGCGTCCGCGATCCACGACGTGAGCCGCGCCGTCCGGTCGGCGAGGCCCGGGTCATGGCGCGGCACCCAGTGCAGCGTGCCGCGGGCCGTCACGTCGAGGGCCTGGACCTCGGCGGGACCCGCGCCGTCGTCGCGCTCCAGCCGGACCCACGGCCCACTCCAGGAGGCCGGCCGAGGCATCGAGCCGAGCCCCGTCACCGGGGAGCGCAGCTCGCGGGCGACGGACAGGAAGCGCATGAGGTGACCGTTGCCGTGGTGGTGCACGTAGTAGCCGATCATGCCGCTCCCACCTGCGACACGAGCGCGTGGTAGACGCTCACGTAGTCGTCGACCATGCGGCTCACCGAGCAGGTGGTCTCCGCATGCATACGGCAGGCGGCACGGTCGAGGCGCACGGCACGCTCGACCGCGTGCGCGGCGGTCTCGTCCGACACGTCCGGTGGCAGGAGCATGCCCACACTCGGGTGCACGAACTCGCGCAGGCCGCCGCGGTCCAGGGCGACCACCGGGGTGCCACAGGAGAGGGACTCGGCCGCGACGAGACCGTAGGGCTCGTCCCACTCCGGGGTGACCAGCGTCGCCGCGCTCGAGCCGAACAGGGTGACGAGCTCGTCGGTGCCGAGGTGGCCGACGTACTCGACACCGCCGCCCAGGAGCGGGGCCACCTGCAGCTCGAAGTAGTCGCGGTCTCCGACCGGACCCGCGAGCAGCAGGCGACGGCCGGAGGCCCGCGCCATCGCGATGGCGCGGTGCGGGGCCTTCTCGGGGACGATGCGTCCGGCCCAGGCCAGGTGGCTGCCGCCGACGCCGGCCGTCCACCTGCGGACGTCGATGCCGTTGTGGACGACTCGCGCCGGTGTGACGTGCGACCAGGACCTGGCCGTGTGCGAGCTCACCGCCGTGAAGTGGTTCCGGGGGTGCCCGGACCTCGACATGGCGATGTCGACTGCCGGCTCCAGCCACGGTGTCGGTGGCGTGTGGAGCGTCGTGAGGGTCGGCATGGGCAGCGAGTCAGCCATGGCCACGGGCAGGTGGTGGAGGCTGTTGTTGTGCACGATGTCGACGTCGTGTCGCTGCCTCAACGAGAGCATCACCTGCAGGTAGGCGTGGTGGGTGCGCAGCCACGACTCGGGCACCATCGCGACGTCGGCACGGGCCGCGTCGCTGAGACTGAGAGGCGGGACGTCCAGGTGCGTGACGTCCAGGACGGGGTCGCTACCGGGGGCGGCGAAGACCGTGACGTCGACGTCGCGCTCGCGCAGACCCCGGGCCAGGTGCCACGTCAGCGACTCCAGGCCGCCCGCGAAGGGCTCCGCGATCGGATAGGTCGACGAGGCGATGATCACGACGTGCATGCAGCACCCCTGTCCCTCACCACCGCAAGGACGTCCGAGTAGACCTCCTCGTGCACCCTGGCGATCTCCGCCCGCTCGCGACGGCGGTCGCCAAGGTCCGCACGCCACTGGGGGCGTTCCACGAAGGCCCGGCGCAGGACGTCCCCCAGCGCAGGCGCGCCTGACTCGACGCGCCCGCTGCCCTGGGCGGCATACGTCAGGCACGGCCGCTGGTCGGCGTAGTAGCCGCAGTCGGGGGCGGCCACGACGGTGCCGAGGTCGTAACAGGCCTCGAGCCACCCGGAGTGCGTGCCGAACCGGTAGGGGAGCACGGAGACGTCGAGCGACTGGAGGTAGTCCCACAGCTCGTCGTCGGTGAAGAAGTCGTGCACGTGCAGGTCCACGAGGCCCGCCGCCTCGAGCCGGTGCAGGTGCGCGGCGAGGTCGGGAGCGTGACGGTCGTAGCCCGGAGTCATGACATCCGTGTGCGCGTCGACCCGCAGTCTCGCCCCCGGCAGCTCACCGAGGACCGCGACGATCTCGTCGATGACGGGCAACGGGTCCATTCCGGCTCGAAGGCTCTTGACGTGCACGCCGATGACGAAGCCCTCATGCGGCTCGCGCGCCACGGCGGCACGCTCCGGCTCCACGACGTGGGGGTGTGGCACGACGAGGGCTTCCCGGCCCCAGCGCGCGCGGATCTCCGCGGCAGCGCCGGGCGTGAGGGTCAGCACCCGGTCCGCCGACTCGACCAGCACGCCCAGCTGGGCCGCGTGGAGCTCGGGCTCGACGTGGTGCGGGTTGCGCAGGTCGTGGACCGTGACGACGAGCGGCTTGCCGTGCCGACGCAGCTCGACAACCAGCTCGGCCAGCTCGGCGGGGGAGACGGCATCGAACCCGAAGTGCACGTGCATGAGATCGAACTCGTCGGCATGACTCGCTACCCATCCCGGCTCCAGCATCCGCGGCGGCCACCACTGCGCATCGGGAACATCCGCCCGGGGCTTCGGGTCGGGAAGGCGGATGACAGAGCCGATGTCGTCGGGCGAGCTGAGGTGACGCACGTAGACGTGGCTCGAGGGGACGGAGGCGATGACAGGGCTCAAACCGGGTGCCTTTCGAAGCAGGCACACGGCGCACCGCGTGAGGGGGCGCCGGCGCATTCGGGGGCCGCGTGGCTGGAGCCTCCACAAGGGGTGGTACCCGTTGCGATGCCCGCTCAGACGCGAGCGGGCATGATCGCTGCTCCACTGGGTAGTTCACTGTCATGGAGCCCACTCGAGAGACCGGCGAAGCACTCGCGGAGCTCGAGAGCTACGGCGACATGGACCTTCGGGAGGACCTGCGCCAGCTCGTCGACGAGGCCAAGCGGAGCGTTCCGGAGCTGGTCGGCGTCAGCCTGGGCCTGCTGGTGGAGGGTCTGGTGCTCACCTACGTCGCCAGTGACCTCGACGTGGCGGTGCTCGACGGCATGCAGTACCTCGAGGCGGGGCCGTGCACCGTGGCCACCGAGACCGGAACCGTTGTGCAGACGAGCGCGGATGGCTTGTTCGACGAGGAGAGCTGGCGGTCGTTCGCGCAGGCGACGGCGGCCTACGGGGTGCGCAGCACCCTCTCCCTCCCCTTCATGCGCAACGGCGTCGTCACCGGCGGCGCCAACTTCTACGGCTCCGGTGCCCGCACGTTCGACGGGCACGTGCAGCAGCTCGCCTCGCTCTTCGGCGCCTGGCCACAGGGCGCGGTCCACAACGCCGACCTGGAGTTCCAGACGAGGGTCCAGGCGACCCAGAGCGTGGGCAACCTCAGGGATGCACGGGTGATCGATGTCGCCATCGGGGTGCTGATCGCCCAGGGCGCCGTGGACCCCGCCGAGGCCGAGACGCGACTGCGCGAGGCCGCCGCGCGGGCCGGCGTCCCACTCGCGGTGCTCGCCCGCGCCGTGGTGGCGACGTACGAGGGCCAGCAGGACGACGGCGGGCAGGACGTCGTCGGCCCCGGAGGGTGAGCCGCGAGTCCGGCCGGGTCAGAGCACGCCGACGTCGTCGGGGCTGGGCGCCACCGCCGTGGTCGTGCCGATCTTCTCGCCGATGGCGAGATGCCCACCGAGGTACGCCGACAGCCCAGCCACCGTGAGACCGGCCAGTCCCAGCGCGACTCCTCGGCTCCGGTGGCGCGGCCGGGCTGCCCACGACGCGGCATACAGCCCGACCGACAGGACGTTGAGACCCCCGTGCACGAGGGCCACACGCCGGGGTCTCGGGCCGATGCCGGCGTACTCGGCCACGCCGGTGAGCGCCGCGGCAGGCGCCGAGGCCAGTCCGGCGGCGACCAGGCGCCGGGAGGCGCTGGCCGCCCCGCGCCCGCCGACGAGATCGAGCAACGCCGCGGAGGTCCAGAAGCCGATGGGCAGGTCGGTGAGGAAGGGGTGCGCGGCGTGCCCGATGGCCTCACCCGTCACGAGGCGCCGCCAGGCGCCCGTGCCACGGAGGTGAGCGGCGATGGGGGCGAGAGCGTCGGCCGGTGCGTCGAGCGACGTGCGGCCTTCCACCAGTCGCTCGACGAGACCGACCGCGGGGCTCGACGAGGTCGTTCCAGGGGATGGGTTCATGCCGAGTCCCTACCCCCTCGGGTGGTCCTCGAACGGTGCGACGTCAGGAGATGACGGCGTCGACCGCCTTCTTCATGGCACTCGGCTGCTCGGGCCGGCGAGGGGCCTTCTTCCGCGCTGCGAGAAGCTCCTCACCGAGCTCCTGGAGCTGCTTGCGGCCCAGCCCCTCACGCACCTTGGGGAACCACTCCTGCTCTTCCTCCTCCATGTGGTGCTCCACGTTCTCGATGAGGACGGTCGTCTTGGCGTCGAAGCGCTCGTCGGTGGCGTCCATGGCGGCGAGCTCCATGCACAGCACGTCGGCCACGTGGTGCTCCTCGTACGACTCGAGCACGTCGTCCTCGAGGTCGGGCAGCAGCTGTCGCACCCTGGGGTACATCACCTCGTTCTCGACGTAGGTGTGCACGGTGAGCAGCTCGAGGATCGTGTCGACGATGGTCTGCTTCTGCACCGGGGTGAGGTCGGCCTTGCGAAAGGCCCGGAACTGCTTGCGCACCTCCTGGTGGTCGTTCTTCAACAGGACGATGGCGTCGTTGGACATGGCGCTCTCCTCTGGGTGCTCGGTCAGTGGTGGGTCGGTGGTCTGTCGGTGGTGGTCCCGGCTGCCGGGTCCACTGCCCCCATACCCACCCGCACGACGCTGGCCCGTCGTGGAGCTGCTCGGCCGCTCGCGGCAGCGTCGCGGAGGGTAGGAGTGGCCCGTGCCCCACGTAACCCGTGAAGACCTGCAGCGCGTCGCGACCGAGTCGTTCGGCTGGGAACGGCTGCACGACTACCAGCTCGACGCGATGGAGCAGGTGCTCGCTGGACGGGACCTGCTCGCCGTGCTGCCCACTGGGGCAGGGAAGTCGGCCATCTACCAGCTCCCGGCCCTGCTCATCGACGGCCCAGCCGTCGTCGTGTCACCGCTCCTCGCGCTCCAACGCGACCAGGTCGAGGCCCTGGACCGGGCCGGTGTGGGCGGGGCGTTCCTGGTCAACTCGCTTCAGTCGGCCGGCGAGCGTCGGGCAGCGTGGGACGCCCTCGCGCAGGGCGATGCCCGCTACGTCTTCCTCTCACCCGAGCAGCTGGCCGGCGACGACGCCGTGGAGCGTCTGGCGGGCGCCCGCCCGGGGCTCTTCGTCGTCGACGAGGCACACTGCGTCTCGTCCTGGGGACACGACTTCCGGCCCGACTACCTGAGGATGCGGCCGGTCGTCGAGAGGCTCGGGCACCCTCCCGTCGTTGCGCTGACGGCCACCGCAGCACGGCCGGTCCGCGACGACATCGTCGAGCGCCTCGGGATGCGCGAGGTGGCCGAGACCGTGACGAGCTTCGACCGCCCGAACCTCCGGCTCCGGGTCGCCTTGCTGACGGAGGCCGACGAGCAGCGCCAGGCGGTGGTCGAGCGCGCCGTCGAACTCACCGCCGACGGCCACGCGGGCATCGTCTACGTCAGCCGACGGGTGGACGCCGACCGACTGGCGGAGGAGCTGGCGAGCCGCGGTGCACGCGCTGCCGCCTACCACGCCGGCATGACGGCCGCCCGCCGTGAGTCGGTGCACGATGCCTTCCTCTCCGACGAGGCGGCGGTCGTCGTGGCGACGTCGGCCTTCGGGATGGGCATCGACAAGCCGGACCTGCGCTTCGTGCTGCACGCGGCGGCGCCCGACTCGCTCGATGCCTACTACCCGCAGATCGGCAGGGCGGGCCGCGACGGTGAGCCGGCGGCGGCAGAGCTGTTCTACCGCCCCGAGGACCTGCACCTGCACGCCTTCCTCACGGCAGCGAGGGCACCGGAGGACGCCCTCAGGCGCGTCTCGAAGGCGCTGCGCGACGCTGACGGACCCGTGGGGACGCGCGAGCTCGATCGCGCCACGGAGCTCTCGCGGGCCGTGCGAACGAGAGCCGTCAACCTGCTCGAACAGGTCGGCGCCCTGCGAACGGTGCGGCGCGGCAAGGTTGCCCACGCCCGCGACGTGTCCACCGCGGAGGCCGTGACTGCCGCGGTGGAGCGAGCCGAGGCGCACCAGGCGCTGATCCGCTCGCGCATCGAGATGATGCGCGGCTACGCGGAGACGAGCGGCTGCCGGCGCCAGTTCCTGCTCGGCTACTTCGGCGAGCACCTGGGCGAGCCGTGCGGCAGGTGCGACCGCTGCGAGGCCGGCACGGCACTGGCCCGGCGCGAGAGCAACGGGCCCTTCGAGCTGGACGCGCCCGTCACGCACGATGACTGGGGCGACGGCATCGTCATGGCCGTCGAGGAGGACCGCATCACGGCCCTTTTCGACGCCGTCGGCTACCGCACCCTCTCCATCGAGGCTGTGACGAGCTCTGGCGTCCTGCGCTGACCGGTGGTCTCACCGGCAGCGGCAACGGGCCGGCCGTGGTCGGCGGCTCGGCGTCCATCAGCGCGGTGGGGAGCTGCGCATGCCCTCGGCCAGACCGTCGCTGTGGCGGTGAATCGGTTTGCGAGATGGGCGAAGTCGCGAACTGGAGCATGTCTCGCGCGAGCCGGTCCGTTGTCTCGGAGGGGCACACCGCAACTGGTGTGTCGTACCCGATGTCGCCGAATCCAGATCACGTGTTCGAAGTGGGCTTGAGCCCGACGCCGGTGGGTACCCCAACCCCGTGACAGCACGCCCGCCACGTCGAGCTCGAGAACGGGGCCCGCGAAGGGCGACCGATGAAGGGACAAGGATCCATGACCGAACGACCTTATGAGACAACCGTTCCAGACGACCTGACCTCCGGGACCCCCACGACGTCGGGCCTTGCGACCGGAGGAAACGGGACCACCTCGCTCGGCTCCGCTTCGACGGGCGGCCAAGGATCGTCGTCAACGGCGGCAGCCGCCGCCGAGGAGGCGAAGTCGGTGGCGTCCGACGCGGCCGACAGCGGCCGGCAGGTCGCCGAGACCGCTGCTGCGGGCGCCAAGGACGTCGTCTCCGAAGCCACGACCCAGCTCCGCCAGCTCTTCGACCAGCTGCGATCCGAGCTCGACGGCCAGGCATCCTCGCAGGGCCAGCGCGCCGTGGGTGGGCTCCGCTCCCTGGCGGACGAGCTGCGGCAGATGGCCTCCGGCTCACAGCAGCAAGGCATCGCGGGGGAGGCGGCTCACCAGGCGGCCGACCGCGCGTCGTCCTTCGCCGACTGGCTGGACGGCAAACAGCCCGGTGACGTCCTCGACGAGGTGCGCTCGATGGCACGACGCCGTCCGGGCGCCTTCCTTCTCGGTGCGGCGGCCCTCGGGCTGCTCGGTGGCCGCATGACCCGTGGTCTCACCGCCAGCGGTCCTGACCAGCAGACCTCCGGTCCGGCCGGCTCCGCATCTGGCACGCAAGGTGGCGCGGCTCCCTTCCCGGCTGGCGGCTACTCGAGTGGCGCGGGAGCGCCTTCCACGACCACAGTGGGTCTGACGCCCGACGTGTCCCCGGTGCGTAGCGAGCCGTACACCGTCGGGGTGCGCGACACGGACACCCACGCGATGACCACCGCGACCGACGGCGTGACGGAGGAGCACAGCACCGACCAGACCGATGTCCTGTACGCCGAAGGGGAGAGCGAGGCTCGCCGATGAGCACCGTTCCCCGAGACGAGCTCGGCGGCGGCCTCGGCACGCAGGGCACCTCCTACGCCGGACCCTACGAGGGCGCTCGTGAGAGCTCCCACGAGAAGGCCGAGCACGCCTCCATCGGCGAGCTCGTCGGCGACATCTCCCAGGGCCTCAGCACGCTGATGCGCCAGGAGGTCGAGCTGGCGAAGGCCGAGGTGCGCGACTCCGCCAGACGCGCCGGCAAGGCGGCCGGACAGTTCGGCGCCGCGGCCCTCGCCGGCTGGATGACGCTGCTCTTCCTGTCCATCGCCGTATGGGAGTTCCTGTCCAGCGCCCTCGACAGCCGAGGCTGGTCAGCAGTGATCGTCATGGCCGTCTGGGGCATCGTCGCCGCCGTGCTGGCTGCCGCCGGTCGAAGGAACAGCAAGCAGATCCAGGGACTGCCGCGCACCACCGAGACCGCCAAGAGGGTCCCGGACGCGCTGAAGGGAAACGAGGAGACCTCATGAGCACCGACTACCCGACGACGAACGACCCCGTGACGAACGCACCGATCGTGAGCGAGCCGGTGGTGAACGCACCGTCCGCGAAGGACCCGGACGCCATCCGGGCCGACATCGAGCGCACCCGCGCCGGCCTGAGCCGCGACGTCAACGCGCTCGGCGAGTCGGTGTCTCCGGGACACATCGCCCACCGCCAGGCCGAGAAGGTCAGGGGGCGGGCGAGCCGCCTGCGTGATCACGTCATGGGCAGTGCGTCGGGTGCCGGCGACAAGGCGTCCGACGTCGCCCACGGCGTGGGCGACCAAGCCTCCGGCGTCGCCCACGGCGTCGCCGAAACGGCACAGCAGGCGGGACACAGCGTCCAGAGCAAGGCGCGGAGCAACCCCATCGGCGCCGGCCTCGTCGCTCTGGCGGCGGGTTGGCTGGTCGGCTCCCTGCTCCCCGCGTCGGAGAAGGAGCGCAGGCTCGCGGAGTCGGCCAAGGAGAAGGCACAGCCGGTCCTCGAGCAGGCTCAGTCCACCGTCAAGGACGTCGCCAGCGAGTCGGCGGACCACCTGAAGCAGCCCGCCCAGGAAGCGGTCCAGTCGGTCAAGGAGACCGCGGTCTCGGCCGCTGACGGCGTGAAGCAGCAGGGCCAGCAGGCCGCCAGCGACGTGCGCGACAGCGCCGCCGACTCGGCCTCCTCGGTCAGGGACCAGACCCAGGGCTGAGCGCGCGGCGCCAAGAGCGGAGCAACCTGCGCATCACCGAAGCGCACGGGGCCGCGCGACCGTCGTCGCGCGGCCCCCGTGTCACGGCCGGAAAGGAAATCAGATGGACCGAACGTCACACGCCCGGGCTACCGGTACGGGACGGACCACCCTGCAGGGCGTGGCTCTCGCGGTCGGCATCGTCTTCCTGCTCGTCGGCGTCGCCGGCTTCATCCCGGGCATCACCACGAACTACAACGACCTGAGCCTCGCCGGCCACCAATCGGATGCGAAGCTGATCGGACTCTTCCAGGTCTCCGTGCTGCACAACGTCGTGCACCTGCTGTTCGGCGTCGTCGGCGTGGCCGCCTCGAGGTCGTGGACCGGTGCGCGCCGCTATCTCGTCGGCGGCGGGGCCGTCTACCTCGTCCTCTGGCTCTACGGCCTCCTCGTCGACAAGGAGTCCAGCGCCAACGTCGTCCCGGTCAACGCCGCGGACGACTGGCTGCACCTCGTGCTCGGCTTGGGGATGATCGCCCTCGGTGTGTTCTGGCCCCGACGCCGTCGCCGGATGGCGGGGCACGACGAGGCCCTTCGCCGAGGCCAGCTGCACGGCGACCCGCACTGACCCGCACCTGACCCGCTCTGACCCGCACTTACCGCCCGACGCCCCGGCTCGCCCGGCCAGGCTGGGAAGGACATCCGGCACACGTTAGGGTTGAGGTGGTTCGAACCGGGAGCCACAGACCAGCGGTGCCTCGAGTGCGCCCTCGTGTCCAGGAAAGGGCGGCGATGGACCCTCGCGCGGAGCCGGCCGATCTCGCGTCGGAGTTCGTGGCGCTGAACGAGTACCTCGGTGACGGCAGTGACGGTGCCGACGCCCTCGAGCGCCTCGTGAAGCTCGCCGTCGCCTGGGTGCCCGGTTGCGACTGGGCCGGGGTCACGGTCTGGCCGGTGCAGCGCAACCCGCGCAGCCTCGCCGCGACCGACCGCATCGCCATGACGGTCGACGAGCTGCAGTACGCCCTCGGCGACGGCCCCTGCCTCGTCGCGGCCAAGGAGGACGACCCGGTCCGGATCCCCGACCTCGCCTCGGACGAGAGGTGGCCCGGTTTCAGCCGCCTCACCATCCAACGGACGCCAGTGCGCTCGATCCTCTCCTTCCACCTCGGCGACGACCCGGAACGCAGCGCGCTCAACCTGTACGGAGGGACTCCCCGGGCGTTCGAGGGGGAGGGGCTGATCGCCGGTGCCCTCTTCGCCGACCACGCGCGGGTGCTCCTCATGCATGCGGGCCACGCTGAACAGGCGGCCCACCTCAAGGAGGCCCTCGCCAGCAACCGACGCATCGGGATGGCGATCGGCATCCTCATGAACGTCCACAAGGTCACCGAGGACGAAGCCTTCGCGCTCCTGCGGGCCGCCAGCCAGAACCTCAACGTCAAGCTGCGTCTGGTCGCCGACGACGTCGCGCGCACGGGCGCGCTCCCTCGGACGGCCCGGGACCTCGAGGGCTGACCTCTCGCCGGTCGTCCCCTGGCCTCCTTCCCCGCGACCGAAGAGCCTGTCGAGGGGTAAGCGGGCGTTGACGGGCCGACCGCGGTCCTCACCTGACCGGCCGCTCGCCGACGGCACAGGGTCGACGCCGACAAGGAGGACCGCCCGTGCCCACCGAGGACCGCATCGTCGATGTCTGGGGCGAGCGCACACCGTACGCGAGGGGCGGGCGATGGCCCGTCCGCGTCGACACGCACCTGGCCGACGGCATACGCGATGAGGACGTCGAGCGGTGGGTGCAGACCGCCTCCTCGTTGCACTCCAACGGGGACGCCTTCGACGTGGCCGTCCGTGACGGCCGCATGGTCGGCGTCCGCGGACGGCCCGACGACCGCGTCAACCACGGCCGCCTCGGACCGAAGGATCTCTTCGGGTGGCAGGCGATCCAGTCTCCCGACCGGCTCACTCGACCACTGCTGCGCCGGGACGGCGTGCTCGTCGAGGCCACCTGGGACGAGGCCATGGGCGCCCTCGTCGAGCGGACGCGAGCGCTCCTCGACGAACAGGGACCGAGCGCCGTCGGCTTCTACACGACCGGTCAGCTCTTCCTCGAGGAGTACTACACGCTGGCGCTCGTCGCGCACGGCGGCATCCGCACCAACCACGTCGACGGCAACACCCGACTGTGCACGGCGACGGCGGCCGAGGCACTCAAGGAGTCGTTCGGCAGCGACGGCCAGCCCGGCTCGTACACCGACATCGACCACGCCGACGTCATCGCGCTCTTCGGGCACAACGTGGCCGAGACGCAGACGGTGCTCTGGATGCGCATCCTCGACCGGCTCGCGGGCGACGACCCCCCGAAGCTGCTGTGCGTCGACCCGCGGCCGACACCGGTGGCGCAGGTCGCGACGGTCCACCTGGCGCCGCGGCCCGGCACCAACGTCGCGCTGATGAACGCCCTGCTCCACGAGCTCGTCGCCACCGGCGCGGTCGACGATGACTGGGTGAGCAGCCACACCGTGGGCTACGACGGCCTCCGCAAGGTCGTCGAGCGCTACACGCCCGAGGTCGTGAGCGCGATCTGCGACGTGCCGGCAGACCAGATCCGAGCGGCGGCGCGTCTGCTGGCCGAAGCCGAGGCACTCGTGTCCACGGTCCTGCAGGGCTTCTACCAGTCGCACCAGGCCACCGCCGCCGCGGTGCAGGTCAACAACGTGCACCTCGTGCGCGGCATGATCGGTCGCCCGGGATGCGGCATCCTCCAGATGAACGGGCAGCCGACGGCGCAGAACACCCGTGAGTGCGGTGCGGACGGCGACATGGCGGGGTTCCGCAACTGGAGCAACCCGGACCACGTCGCCGATCTGGCGAAGGTGTGGAACATCGAGCCGAAGCAGATCCCGCACGCCACCCCTCCGACCCACGCGATGCAGATCATGCGCTACGTCGAGGACGGCTCGATCCGCCTGCTCTGGGTGTCGGGCACCAACCCGGCGGTCTCGATGCCCGAGCTGGCCCGGATGCGCGAGATCCTCTCGCAGGACCGGCTCTTCCTCGTCGTCCAGGACATCTTCCTCACCGAGACCGCGCAGCTGGCCGACGTGGTGCTCCCGGCAGCCGCGTGGGGCGAGAAGACGGGCACGTTCACCAACGTCGACCGGACCGTCCACCTCTCGGAGCAGGCGGTCGACCCCTCCGGGTGAGGCGCGTTCGGACCTCGACATCTTCGTCGACTTCGCCCGCCGGATGGACCTGCGGGACAAGGACGGTGGCCCCCTGGTCAAGTGGAGCACGCCCCAGGAGGCCTTCGACGCCTGGCGCGAGTGCAGCCGGGGCAGGCCGTGCGACTACAGCGCCCTCAGCTACGACAGGTTGCGAGACGGCGGGGTGCAGTGGCCCTGCACCGAGGCCGCCCCCGACGGCACCGAGAGGTTGTATGCCGGTGGCGTCTTCTGGGCGTCACCCGAGGAGTGCGAGAGCTACGGCCGCGACCTCGTGACCGGGGCGCCGTTGGAGGCCAAGGACTACCGGGCCCTCAACCCCTTCGGTCGCGCCGTCATCAAGGTGGCCGACTACCGCCCACCGCACGAGATGCCCGACGACGACCATCCGCTCCAGCTGATCACCGGCCGCACCGTCTACCACTTCCACACCAGGACCCGGACCGCCCGTGCACCCGAGCTGCAGGCCGCGGCGCCGGAGGTCTGGGTCGAGCTGTCAGCACACGACGCCACCACCTTCGGGATCGCGGAAGGCGACCTCGCGGAGGTGCGCACGGCACGAGGCGCGGTCCGCGCGAAGGTGCGCGTCAGCGGCATACGCCCGGGAGTGGTCTTCCTGCCGTTCCACTACGGCTACTGGGACACTCCCGAGGGGTGGCGTCCAGGAGAGCACGGCAGGGCGGCCAACGAGCTCACGCTCACGGACTGGGATGCCGCATCCAAGCAGCCGATCTTCAAGACGGCGGCCTGCTCGGTGAGCAAGGTCGCCGACGGGGACGGTTCCCCGTCCCCTGCACCGGTCGGGCTCTCGTCGACACCCGTGACGCCGCGGGCGGCCGTGGTGGACCACTCCGCCGGAGGAGAGCAGTGATGAAGATCGGGATCGTCCTGCGGGACCTGCACCACGACGAGACGGAGCTGGCGAGGACCCTCATGCAACTGGCCGACGAGCACCATGTCGATCATGAGATCCAGCACCTCGGCTATGACCTCGCCGACTGGTCGTTGCGTCACGTGCGCGAGATCGCCCGCGTGGCAGAGCAGTTCGGTGAGAACCTCGAGCCGGCTCCCGACGGGACGCCGCCGCTGGTCGACCGGGCCCGGCGCTGGGCCTCGGAGCGCACGGGTCGTTCCAAGGACGCCGAGCTCGTCATGGTGCGAGACCTCAAGGACGTCTACCTACGGGCCTCGGGCGTGCTCACCGACTGGGAGATGGTCGGCCAGGCGGCCCAGGCGATCGTGCACGACGAGCTCGTCGAGCTGGCGACACGGTGCCAGGCCGAGACGAAGCGGCAGATGACGTGGGCCAACGCGAAGATCAAGGAGGTCTCGACGCAGGCGCTCGTCGTCTGAGCGAGCCAGTCGCCCGCGCACCCGGCCGGCGGTCGGGCTCAGCCGCGGCGGCGCAGCAGGCCCGCCACCGTCGAGAAGGCCGCCCGCGGCCCGGAACCGTGGCCGCCGCCGAGGCGGTTGCCCCCCGGGACACTGCGCTCGACGTTGCCATCCTGCGGCGGCAGGTGGGTCGATGGATCGGAGGCGAAGCGGTCGAAGAGGGGGCCGACCCACGCGTCGTAGACGCGGGGGAGCAGCGTGAAACCGAGACGCGTGACGCCGTCGAACGCACCGCCGTGCACGACCGGTCGCGATCGGTCGAGCGCACGCACGACGACGCGGGCCGCCTTGTCGGCCGACCACACCACGGGCGGTGGACGCCCCGCCGGGCCGCCCACGTACGCTGCCTGCCGGTAGATCGGGGTGTCGACCCCCGGCAGCGACACGTAGGACACGTGCAGCCCGGGGACGTCGCGGTTCTCGAGCGCGGCCTGGCGGGCCAGGGCTCGCACGCCCCACTTGCTCACGGTGTAGGCGCTCATGGTGGGCACGGCGATGTGGCCGATCATCGAGCCGATCAGCACCACGGCGCCGGCGCCCGCGTCACGCATGCCGGGCAGCGTGTGCCGCAGGACGTTCGCCGAGCCGAGCAGGTTGGTGGCGACGACGCCGTCGAACGTAGCGGCCGGCAGCTCGTCCAGCCGGCCGTAGGCGACGACGCCCGCGCTGGACACGACGGCGTCGAGCGGACCCTGCGACGCCGTGAGCTCGCGTACCGCGTTGCCGACAGCGGCGTCGTCGCGCACGTCGACCGCGAGGGCGCCGACCCATGGGGCTCCGACGGCCCGACACTGCTCGGCCGCGCGCTCGAGCGGTCCCTCGCCCCGCGCCAGCAGGGCAAGACGCCGGCCCTGCCGCGCGAGACGGAGAGCCGTGGCCAGCCCCACCCCGCTCGAGGCACCCGTCACGAGGACGAGGGGGCCGCGGGCCGCACCTCCCGATGATGTCTGCACCCTTGTCCCGTGCCCGTCGCGTACCCGCTTCTAACGCGTTTGGTGGCCGGGTGGCCGGGGTAGGACACCAGCGGCAGCGCCCCGCCAGTGAGAGGACGACGTGACGACGACGGACGCCGTGGTGATCGGCAGCGGCCCGAACGGACTCGTGGCCGCCAACCTGCTCGTCGACGCGGGCTGGTCGGTCGTCGTGCTCGAGGAGCAGGATCGTCCCGGCGGGGCGGTCTGGAGCGACGACAGCGTCGCATCCGGTCATGTGCACGACACCTTCAGCTCCTTCTACCCGCTCGCGGCAGGCTCGCCGACGATCGCGGGACTGGAGCTCGAGCAGCACGGCCTGGAGTGGGTGCAGGCCCCGTCGGTCGTCGGGCACTCCTTCCCGGACGGTCGGTGGGGGGTCCTGCACCGCGACCGGCACGACACCGCGACATCCCTCGACACGGACTTCCCGGGCGACGGCGAGGCGTGGCTGCAGCTCTGCGACACGTGGGACCGCGTCGGCGACGACCTCATCCAGTGCCTCCTGACCCCCTTCCCCCCGGTTCGAGGAGGTGCGGGAGTCGCCCGGCAGGTCCTGCGCCCGGGAGGGTTCGAGCTCGTGCGCGAGATGCTCATGCCCGCACGCACCCTCGTCGAGACGCTCTTCGGCGGGGAGGCAGCCCGGCTGCTCGTCGCCGGGAACGCGGCGCACGCGGACATCGGCTTGGAGGCTCCCGGGTCGGGCGCCATGGGCCTGCTCCTCGTCCTGCTCGGCCAGAGCGTCGGCTTCCCCGTGCCCCGCGGCGGTGCCGCGAGCTTCTCGGGCGCGATGGTGCGCCGACTCGAGCAGAAGGGCGGCGAGCTGTGCCTGTGTGAGCCCGCCACGGGCGTACGCGTCGACGGCGGACGGGCGGTCGCCGTGCGCACGCCGTCGCGGGAGATCACCGCGCGACGCGCCGTCCTCGCCGATGTGTCTGCGCCGGCGCTCTACGGCGGTCTCGTGTCGTGGGACCACCTGCCACCCCGGCTGCGCCACCGCATGGACAGGTTCGAGTGGGACCCGTCCACGGTGAAGGTCGACTGGGCGCTGGACGGCCCCGTCCCCTGGGAGAATGCGCCCGACGCCGTGCCGGGCACCGTGCACATCGCCGACTCCCTGGACCAGCTGTCACTGACCGGCGCCAAGGTCGCAGCCGGACTGGTGCCCGAGAGGCCCTTTCTGCTCGTGGGACAGATGGGCGTTGCCGACCCCACGCGCGTGCCGCACGGTGGCGAGGCGCTCTGGGCGTACACCCATGTGCCGCAACGCGTCCGGGGTGACGCCGCCACGGCCGGCGACGGGCTCCCAACCGTGCGCGGCACCTGGGACGACGCCGACCTCGAGGCCATGGCCGAGCGCGTCGAGGCGCGGATCGAGAGCCGGGCCCCCGGCTTCCGCGACCGCATCACGGCGCGACGGGTGCTGGGCCCCAGACAGCTCGAGGCGATGGACGGCAACCTGGTCGGGGGCGCCATCAACGGCGGCACGGCAGGGCTTCACCAGCAGCTCGTCTTCCGTCCTGTCGCCGGCTCCGGGCGGGCTGAGACGCCCGTCCGCAACCTCTACCTGGCCTCGGCCTCGGCACACCCCGGCGGCGGGGTGCACGGCGCCTGCGGCGCCAACGCCGCGAGAGCAGCCTTGTGGCACCACCGAATCCGCACACCATGGAGGCGATCGTGAGCACGACCAAGCGCATCATCCACGCCTCACCCGACCGGGTCTTCGACGTCCTGGCCAACGGGTGGAGCTACAGCCAGTGGGTGGTCGGGGCCTCGCGCGTGCGTGATGTCACGCCGGACTGGCCCGAGGAGGGCGCCGAGATCCACCACTCGGTGGGTGCGTGGCCCCTCCTCATCAACGACCTCACCACGGTCGTCCGCTCGGAGCGGCCCACCCTGCTCGAGCTGACGGTGCGCGCCTGGCCGTCGGGTGAGGGGGTCGTCCGGGTCACCTGCCGTCAGCAGGGTGATGACACCGAGGTCACGATGGAGGAGGACGCCAAGAAGGGCCCGGCGCTACTCGTCCCACGCATCCTGCGCGACGTCGCCCTCGACCAGCGCAACCGGGAGGCGCTGGCGCGCCTGGCGATCCTCGTCGAGCGCGCGGGAGCCGACGTGACGTGACGGACGAGCCGGGGCGTGTGCTGGTCGCCGCGTGCCGCGCCCCGGTCGGACCCCTCGGAAGGGCGCCGATCCCGCGACTTCCACGTCGGAGTTTTGGTCGGTCCGGAGGGGGTATCGATCCTGCGTGATGACGACCCTCCGCAGGGCTGCGGCTGTCGCTGCCGCTCTCATCGTGACACCGGCGCTGACGGCGTGCTCGTCCGTCGACGAGCCGGAGGCCCGGCGGGTCGCCACGGAGTTCGCCCGACTCGCAGGCACCGACCCGACTGCCGCCTGCGCACTGCTGGCGCCGCGCACCCTGGAACAGGTGATCCAGGATGGTGACGGAGACTGCGCCGAGGGACTGCAGTCGGAGTCCCCCCGTCCCGCCTCCACAATCACGTCGGTCTCGGTGGCCATCAACGGTGCACAGGTGGTCATGGACAACCAGGTGCTCTTCCTGGCCCACTTCGACACCGGCTGGAGGGTCACGGCGGCCGGCTGCACCCGCGACGCCGCCGACGACGCCGTGCCCTACCAGTGCAGCGTGAAGGGGTCGTGACGTGAAAGTCATGTTCTGGACCTACGTGCTGGTGATCGCAGCGGGCCTGGTCGCTGCCTTCGCGGTCGGGCTGGCGAGCCGATGAGCAGGCGTCACGAGCTCGGACCACGGGCCGCCTGGCGGCACAACAGCCTGACGATCGTGTTCGGAGTGCTGCTTCTCCTCTTCGTCTTCGGGCAGGCTGTCGCAGGCACGGCCGAGTACAACGAGACAGCGAGGACCGACGGCGTGCAGGAGATCTCGTTCGTCCGCTACGTCGGGTCCTCGTCGTTCATGGTGGACCTCGTCGAGAACTGGCAGTCGGAGTACCTCCAGTTCACGCTGTACATCCTGCTGACGATCTGGCTCGTCCAGCGGGGGTCCTCCGAGTCGAGGAAGCCGGGGGACACCGGGCGGGAGACCGACGAGCAGCAGCTCGTCGGGCGGTTCGCCAGGCCCGACTCCCCCCGCTGGGCGCAAATCGGTGGCTGGCGCCGTGCCGTCTACTCGCACTCCCTCGTGATCACCATGACCGTGGTGTTCGTGTTGTCGTGGCTCGCGCAGGCCGTCACGGGGCATGTTGCCGAGAGCGAGCAGCGAATGCGTGATCTCCTCGACCCGGTGTCTCTGGGCGACTACGTCACCGGTCCCGACTTCTGGTCACGCACCCTGCAGAACTGGCAGTCCGAGATGCTCGCGATCGGCTCGATGGCCGTCTTCGCGATCTACCTGCGAGAGCGGGGATCACCCGAGTCCAAGCCGGTCGGGATGCCGCACGACGTCACGACGGCGGACGAATGAGCGGCCGACAGCGGACGACGGGCCCCGCTTCGTGGGTGCCGGCGTGTCCGGACGTCGCCCCTTTGCGCATGGCCCTGCCGGGCTGCCGCGAGTGCGAGACGGCGGGGAAGGCCGTCTTCGGTCACGGGTTCCGGGTGGGCGTCTCGCGTGGCAGGCGGCTCCACTGGCCCGAGGCGGCCGCGGGCGCGTTCAGGCCTGCCGCCGCGCCCGCGACGACCCACGCGGCTGCGGGCCTGCGCTCTCGCGCCCGGGCTGCTGCACGGGCTGCCTTCGTGGCGCATCTCGTGGCGGCTCGTGGACCGGTCGAGCGTTGAGCCGACCAGACGCGGCGGCGCGGTCCTCGATGACCAGGCGCGCCAAGCGGACGGCCGGTATGCCGGCACGCGAGGCCGCCGCGCGGATCCGGTCGCGCACGTGCTCGGCAGTGAGCTCGCGCTCCGCGGCGAGCAGCCGCGCCGCGCGGGCGACCTCGTCACGGTCGCTGCAGGAGAGTGCGTCTTGCGGGATCGGTGTCGTCCTCACCACGGCCTCGTACCCGGCCGAGCCCGGCTGACCCACGGATCTTGCTGGTGGGCGCTGGAGGCTCCTGCTCGTCGGAGGCAGGTGAGGTCACGACACCTGCCACCGGGCGCGTGGGCCGCCACGCTAGGAGGCAGTCGTCAGCGGGGGTTCCTCGGCGTGGCCCTCGACGGCCCGATCCTCGTCGACGAGGTGGTCGTGCAGGCGCACGGTGATGCGTCGAAGGGTGCGCGAGACCTGCATCTGGCTGATGCCCCGGGCGTCACCGATCTCGCGCTGGGTCATGCCCTCCACGTAGCGCATGAGGAGCAGCTCGCGCTCCTCGTCGTCGAGCTCGGTGAGTGCCTCGGTGAGGCAGACGCGGTCGTCTGCGCTCTCGAGGGCGTGGTCGTCACAGGCCAGGTAGGTCTCCAGCCCGGGCCGGTCGTCGTCGGCCGGGCTGCAGTCGAGCGACAGGGGGCTGAAGCCCGTGGCGGCGACGTCGACCTCTCGCACGTCGTCGAGGGTCGCCCCGAGCGCGTCGGCGACCTGCGCGTCGCTCGGGGTCCGGCCCGACTGCTGCTCCAGCGCGGCCCGCGTCGTGTTGACGTTCGCCCTCAGCTCCTGGAGGCGACGCGGTGGTCGCACGACCCAGCCGCGGTCACGGAACCACCGCTTCAGCTCACCGCTGATCGTCGGCACCGCGTAGGCGGCGAACGACGGTGCGTGGCCGGGCTCGTACCGGCGGATCGCCTTGACGAGCGCCAGACGGGCCACCTGGACGAGGTCGTCGTGCTCGATGCCCCGGCCGTCGTAGCGGGCGGCCATGCGGGTGCACAGGTCGAGGTAGAGCAAGGTGATCTCTTCGACGAGGTGCTCTGCCTCGTGCTCCGAGGCGACGGAGAGTCGTCGGAAGAGCTCGGTGGTCTCGGCGTCACGTTCGGCGAACGACGGACGAAGCTGGGCGGGGTCGGTTGACTCGGAGAACGACATGACACATCTCCCAAGGAATGGGCGACGGAGTCGGCGCTGTCGTTGGACCGCTCGGCCACTTCGACCATTGCACGGATTCGTCTCGTATGCAATGGGAGGTGGCCTCATGAGGGCCGGTCCGGGTGTCCGCTTGCCCCGGCGGAGCGGTGGGTACGGGACCGTGCATGGAGCCCCAACCTCAGGACGAAGGACGCGCCGTGTCAGAGATCGCCGACCGCGCGGAGCAGCTCGTGCGCCACGACGAGAAGGGCGGTTTTCCCGCCCAGCAGCAGGAGCCGCCCGGGCTCACGAGCGAGATGCACCCGGTGCCCGACCACGGCGAGAAGACGTACGTGGGCCACGGGAGGCTCGAGGGCCTGCGTGCCCTCGTGACGGGCGGCGACTCCGGCATCGGGCGCGCGATCTCCATCGCGTACGCCCGTGAGGGCGCGGACGTCGCGATCAGCTACCTGCCGCCCGAGCAGTCCGATGCCGAGGACACTGCACGCCTCGTGGAGGAGGCGGGGCGGTCGTGCGTGCTGCTGCCTGCTGACCTGGTCGACCGGCAGGCGTGTCTCCAGGTGGTCGCCGATGCCGTGCGCGGTCTCGGAGGGCTCGACGTGCTGGTCAACAACGCCGGCTACCACTGGGACCGCGGGCCCAGCGGGCTCGAGGGGCTCCAGCCGGAGCACGTCGAACGCGTGCTCCGCACGAACCTGCACGCCGTCATCTGGCTCTGTCAGGCGGCCCTGCCGCACCTGGGGCCGGGATCGTCGATCATCAACACGACGTCCATCCAGGCCTACGACCCGTCGCCTGCGCTGCTCGACTACGCGGCGACCAAGGCGGCTCTCAACAACCTCACCGTCAATCTCGCGGCGGCACTGGGTCCCAAGGGGATCCGAGTCAACGCGGTGGCTCCGGGTCCGATCTGGACGCCGCTGCAGCCGGCGACCAGGGAGGCGAAGAAGATCGAGACGTTCGGTGCCGACACGCCGCTCGGTCGCGCCGGGCAACCCGGGGAGGTCGCACCTGCCTACGTCTTCCTGGCTTCACCGTCCGACGCGAGCTACGTCTCGGGCACGGTGCTCGGCGTCACCGGCGGTGGCGCCGTGTTCTGATCCGCGGCGGCGCGGGAGGCAGCAGGACGAGCAGGGGCGCCGACCGCGTGGTCGGCGCCCCTGCCCTGCAACGGCTCAGCCGTCGTCCCGCTCCCACGGGGGGTCCTCGTCCATCTTGGCGTAGTACTTCGCCAGGTGGCTGCGCACTCGGTCACGGTCCTTGTCCGGAAGGTCGACGCCACCGCGCGATCCCTGCATCACCGCCGCTGCAGCCATGACGCCGCGGGGGACGGCGCGCAGCCGGCCGTCGACGACGTCGGCGATGAGGAGCTTGTACGCCGTGAAGTTCTCCTTCTTCTCGGCGTCGTACCAGACGTGCGCATCGCGGTACTTCTCGTTCGGCCCGTCCTCCGCGCCCGCCCAGCTGCGGACCCGCTTCTCGGCGGCGTCGCCGTCCCACTCGCGGTCGCGGTCGGCCAGCGGCAGGTCCTGGAAGCTCGTGACGCTCATCGGTTCTCCTTCCGTCGAGGGGTCTTCCCGGTCAGGGGGACAGGACGACCTTGAGGCAGCCGTCCTGCTTCTCCTGGAAGAGCTTGTACAGCTCCGGGGCATCCTCCAGCGAGGCGTGGTGGGTCGCGAACGACTCCATTCCGAGGACGTCCTCCTCACCCCGCACGATGTCGAGCAGCTCGTCGCTCCAGCGGCGCACGTGGCACTGACCCATGCGGATGGTGAGCCCCTTGTCGAAGAGGTCCATCATCGGCATCGGGTCGGCCATGCCGCCGTAGACGCCGCTGATCGAGAGCGTGCCACCGCGGCGCACCGAGGCGATGGCCGTGTGCAGCGCGGACAGCCTGTCGATGCCGAAGTGCTCGATCGCACCCCGGGCGATCGGTTTGGGCATGCGGCTCGTCGCCCCGATCGCCTTCTCCGACCAGGGGTTGCCATGGGACTCCATCCCCACGGCGTCGATCACGGCGTCCGGGCCACGGCCGTCCGTCAGGTCCTTGAGAGCCTGCGCCACGTCGGTGTCGGAGGCGTCGACCACCTCGGCGCCGGTGTTCCGGGCGAGCTCGAGCCGGTCCTGCACCAGGTCGACGCCGATGACCCGCCCGACCCCGCGATGCAGGGCGCTCCTCACCGCCAGCTGGCCGACAGGGCCCAGACCCAGAACCGCCAGCGTGTCATTGCCGTTCACCTCGGCGTACTCCACCGCCTGCCAGGCCGTGGGCAGGATGTCCGACAGGTAGAGGAAGCGCTCGTCGGGATGCTCGGCCGGCAGCTCGATCGGCCCGAAGTCCGCGTGCGGCACCCGGACGTACTGCGCCTGTCCTCCCGGCACGGCGCCGTAGAGGCTCGTGTAGCCGAAGAGGCTCGCCCCCTTGCCCTGCTCGGTGTTCTGGGTGACCTCGCACTGGGCGAAGAGGCCGCGCTGGCACATCCAGCACCGACCGCACGAGATGTTGAACGGGACCACGACGCGGTCACCCGGTGCCAAGGTCGCGACGTCGGGCCCGACCTCCTCCACCACGCCCATGAACTCGTGCCCCAGCACATCGCCGGGCTGCAGGTAGGGCGCCAGCACCTTGTACAGGTGCAGGTCGGAGCCGCAGATCGCCGTGGAGGTGACGCGCACGATGGCGTCGGTGGTGTCGATGATCCGTGGGTCGGGTACGTCGGTCACGCGGACGTCTTCGATGCCGTGCCAGGTCAGTGCTCTCACGTCGGGCCTCCTACCCACGGCCGCGGGCGCGGAAACGACGCGAGGCTCGAGCGACTCCCGAGACCCATCGACGCCGAGGAGGCAGGCATGAACGAGCAGCCGAACGACACCGACGCGCAGTCGAGCACCCACGTCTCCGGGCCGGTGGCCGTCGTCCTCGGGGCGTCGCGCGGTCTCGGTTTCCTCGTGGCCCGCGAGCTGGTGGACCGTGGTCACCACGTCGTCGTCGCCGCCCGCGACGGCGCGGAGGTCGACGAGGCCGTCGCAGACCTCGCGCACCGAGGTGAGGTCACCGGCGAGACGTGCGACGTCCGCGACCGTCACGACGTCGGCGAGCTCGTGGGGCGGGTCGAGCACACCCTCGGCCCGATCGAGGTGCTGGTGACCGTCGCGGGCATCATCCAGGCAGCGCCGGCGGAGTCCTTGGTCCTGCACGGGTTCGAGGACGCCATGGACACCATGGCCTGGGGCCCGATCAACGCAGCGATGACGGTGCTGCCCCACATGCGCCGGCGAGGTCGGGGTCGCATCGGGACGGTCACGTCCATCGGCGGCATGGTGTCCCCGCCCCACCTGCTTCCCTATGCCACGGCCAAGTTCGCCGCCGTCGGCTTCTCGGACGGCCTCGCCGCCGCCCTGAGCGGAACGGGCGTCACCGCGACGACCATCGTCCCGGGTCTGATGCGCACGGGGGGCCACGAGCACGCCAGGTTCGGTGGTGACGCGGTTGCGGAGTACTCATGGTTCGCGCCGGCGGCGTCGTTGCCGCTCGTGTCGGTCGACGCGGACCGGGCCGCGCGGCGCATCGTCGACGCAGTCCTCGCCGGCCGGCCGATGGTGGTGCTCACGCCCCTCGCCTGGCTGGGAATCCGGGTGCGTGGGCTGGCGCCGGGCACGACCACGCGCGTGATGGGGCTGGCGGGACGCCTGCTCCCTGGTCCACCGCCGCGAGCCGGAGCCCGCACGGTCGAGGGCGAGCAGGCCCGCTCTCGCGTCACCTCTCGCGTCGTCCACGCCCTGACCCGCCTCGGTGACGAAGCGGCGCGTCGCAACCACGAATGACGCTGGGCTCTCGAGACGCAGGGGACTGCATGCGTTGCCCTTGGGTCGGGTAAGAGCCGATCAGCTCGTCAGAACCCGAGGAGGCGCCATGCCACGCAAGGACACCGGCCCGTCGGTCAAGGACAAGAAGATGTACGAGGCGCTCCGCGACGACGGCGCGAGCAAGGAGAAGGCCGCCCGCATCTCGAACGCCGCCGCCGCCAGCTCCCGCTCGAAGGTGGGGCGGAAGGGCGGTCGTGCCGGCGACTACGACGACATGACCAAGGAGCAGCTCATGCAGCGGGCGCGCGACGTCGGCATCAAGGGCCGGTCGAAGATGAGCAAGAAGGAGCTCGTCTCCGCGCTGCGCAACCACTGACCACGCAGCACCGATCGAGAGGTTTCCGATGCCCCTGACCGCCGTCGCCCTCAACTGCACCCTCAGCCCGTCGCCGGCCGAGTCGAGCACCGAGCTGCTGGCCCAGCAGGTGCTCGATGCCTTGGCCGAGCACCACGTCACCGGTTCGATGGTGCGCGTCGTCGACCACGACGTGCGCCCGGGCGTCGAGCTCGACATGGGGGAGGGGGACGCCTGGCCCGGGATCCGTGAGCAGGTCATCGCGAGCGACATCCTCGTGCTCGCCACCCCGACGTGGCTGGGACAGCACAGCAGCGTCTGCCAGCGTGTCCTCGAGCGCCTCGACGCCGAGCTGTCGGAGAAGGACGAGCAGGGCCGGCTGCAGACGTACGGCAAGGTGGCGGTGGCCGTGGTCGTCGGCAACGAGGACGGCGCCCACCACATCAGCGCGGTCTGCTTCCAGGCCCTCAACGACGTGGGTTTCACGATCCCGGCCGGTGGCGTCACCTACTGGAACGGCGAGGCCATGCACGGGACCGACTACAAGGACCTGCCCAAGACCCCCGACACCGTCACGAGCACGACGAGGACCTTGGCCGCGAACGCCGCCCACCTCGCCGCACTGCTCGCCGAGCACCGGTACCCGGCGCCGGGGGAGGGGTAGTGGAGGGGTAGTCGCGAGGGCTAGTGGTGGCGCGCGGGAGCCCGCGTCCCCAGGCGTCGAGCCCAGCGGTATGCCGGCTCGCGCAGCGCGACGACCCACGGGGGTGGCGTCGTGCCGGACAGCTCGTTGACGAGCGGGTCGTAGCGCACCTCGTCGTCCGGGCGCTCTTGCTGCAGGTCGATCAGCCCGACCGGTCGCCACGTCCCACCGTCGGCAGCCACGGAGAGCTCGTACTGCCGAGGCCTCTCGTCGCGCGTCGTCGGGCGCAGGAGGAGCACGAGCGACCGTCCGCCCGCCTGCGTGGGAAGCAGCGTCGTCAGGGCCTGCTCGGTCGCGCGTCGCACTGGCCGCAGCACGTGTCTGGTCGCGCGGCCGGTCCCTGTCGTCGCGAAGAGGAGGTCCGCAGGTCCCGAGTCGGGTCCGGCGCCGGGGAGCCGGAGAGCCAGGCCACCGATGTCCCACCAGCCGCTGGGCGTCCCGAGCGCTCGGGAGACGCGGACCGTGCACGCGTGCGCACCGCGGTCCTCCAGGACGGGGACCCGCAGGTCGGGCTGCGGCTCGTCGATGCGCAGCTGCGCGTCCCACGTGGTGCCGACGGCGTGGAGCGGCTTGCGGCGGGTGAGTGCCGCGACGGTGCCCAGCGCTCCGGCGAGGACGATCCCGAGCGTGCGGGGAGCGACGTCGACCGCATCGACCGCGTCGGTGTCGGAGGGCCGGCGTCCCGAGCCGGGCCGCGGCGCAGCGAAGCCGCTGGGCGAGAGGCGAGCGATCACGCCGTACTCCTACCCACGCACGCGCGCCTCTGACGTCGTCCGCGCCCGCGGATCCGGTGCTGGCAGACCTTCGCGGCGCAGTGGGTTCCTACGCGC
Organism: Terrabacter koreensis; assembly: GCF_054783315.1. Classification (NCBI taxonomy): domain Bacteria; kingdom Bacillati; phylum Actinomycetota; class Actinomycetes; order Micrococcales; family Intrasporangiaceae; genus Terrabacter; species Terrabacter koreensis. The sequence continues at coordinate 1,598,713 of NZ_BAAGQU010000004.1, forward strand.
TCGGGGTGAGGAGCCGGCTCGACCCCCGGCAGCATCCGGGCGGTCCCGACGCACAGGCCGGGGCCCTTGGTCCGGGAAGCGTTGGCGTCAGGGCACGTGGGCGGCGTCGATGGCCGACTGGAGGCTCTGGCGGTAGGCGTCGCTCGTGTAGGTGGCGCCACTGACCATGTCGATCTGGGCCGACTGCCGGTGTAGGGCCTCGGAGCGCAGCACCGGCGCTGCCTGGGCGCTGATGCGCACGGAGTGGCGTGAGCTGTCGGTCAGGTGCAGTGGCGTGACGTCGGTGATGCGCGAGCCGACCACGGTGATGCTCACCTGCACGTCGCCGTACTGCGTGTGCGCGACGCCCCCGTCGACGGTGCGCGACCGCGGCACGGCAGACGAAGCCTTCGCGCCAGGACGCTCGTGCGCCTGCGGTGAGCTCGCAGGCCCACGTGCCGGCCGGCGGCCTGTGGATGCGTCGGTGGAGCGACCTGCCGCCGGTGGCGCCGACAGCGTGACCCCGCTGACGGTGTCGTGCTTCGGCGTGAGACCGGCGGCCCACGACGCCCCGATGGCGGAGGCGCCCGCGACGCCCATGATGACCGATGTCGCCTTCCTCACCAGCCGAACCTCTCGTCGTGGATGTGGGTCCTCGGGACACCTGCGCGCTGAACTGCCCTGTGCACCAGCGACATCCAGGCAGGAGGCCCGCACAGGTAGACCTCGTGCCCGGCGAGCCCCGGGACGAGACGGGCAAGGCGCGACGCGTCGGACCCGTCCCCGCCGGCACCGGCCGGCAGGAGCGACCCGACCTCGGGCGGACCGACGAGGGTCTGGAGCCGGTGGCCGGCGAGGTCGGCGAGCCTCTCGAGCTCGCCGTGCAGGGGCAGCTGGTCCGGCGCGTCCGCGCGGTAGAGCACGTGGACGTCACCGGGAAGGGCGTGGCCCTCGCGGACGACCTCCTCGAGCAGGGCTCGCACCGGGGTCACGCCGATGCCGGCAGCGATGAGCAACACGTGACGACGCACGCGGGCTCGGGTCGTGAAGGCGCCGTAGGGGCCTTCCGCGAGCACGAACGTGCCCGGCTTGAGGTGGCGGACGGCCGCCGAGTGGTCACCGAGTCCGCGCACGGTGATGCGCAGGGACCGACCGTCGGGGGCTGCCGACAGCGACCACGGGTGGGCCGAGAGCAGCAGTCCCGGTGTCACGAAGCGCCAGTTGAAGAACTGCCCGGCGCGGACGTCGAGCCGGTCCAGGTGCCGGCCCCTCATGACGACCGACCACACGCCGTCGGACTCCTCCACCACGCGGTCGACGCGCAGACCGTGGCGCGCGCTGCGCACGACCGGGAGGGCGACCCGCCACAGCAGGACACTGCCCGCGACGAGAAGCCACAGCGACCACCAGTAGGCGCGCGTCCACGGCGACGCCGTGAAGTCCGAGCCCAGCGACAGCTCGTGCGGGACGGAGAGGACGACCGCGGCGTACGCCGTGAGGTGGACGACGTGCCAGGCCTCGTAGCCCAGGCGTCGACGGGCGATCTGGACCGACGTGATTGCGATGACAACGAGCAGGAGCGTGGCGATGGCGGCCATCAGCAGGTCGTCGCCGCCCGTGACCATGGCGAGCAGCTCGCGCAGGGCGCCGCCCGGCCCGGTGCGGCCGTCGCCGACGGCGGCACCGACGACGATGGTCCCGACGTGCATCAGGACGAGCGGGACGGTGACCCGTCCGAGCACCCGGTGCGCCTTGAGCGCGCGGTCCAGGCCGTAGACACGGTCGACCCACGGCACCCTGGCCGCGAGGACGAGCTGGACGAGGAGCAGGTCCATCGCGACGAGCCCGGTCAGGCGACCGACCGCGGTGAGCCGGTCGCCGGCGGCCCCGGTCAGCAGGTCGTGGCTGCCACCGTTCACGAGGAACTGGGCCACGACGGCCAGCAGCGTGGCGAGGGCGAGCGCCTCGAGCAGGTCGGCGAGGCGCTGTCGCCGACGTCGGAACGCGACGCCGCGGCCGAGGGCGCGCCGCACGCGCTCGCTCGTGCCCGGGTGCGCCGGGCGCTGGGATGTCATCGTGTTGCTCACGCAGCTGATGATCTGCACCGGATCTCAGAAACTTATGAGACGCAGGGACGAGAGTGGCGGCATGACCGAGGATGCGTCTGCCGGCGCGGGGCCGTCTCCTTCGCGTGCGTCGTCCCCGCGGCTCCTGCTCGTCGAGGACGACCGGGAGCTGTCGACGATGCTCGCGCGGCTGCTCACCGAGGAGGGGTACGCCGTCACCGCCGCTCGCGACGGGCAGGAGGGGCTGCACCAGGGCCTCGTCGGTGACTGGGACGTCCTCGTCGTCGACCGTGGCCTTCCGGGCGTCGAGGGGGTCGACCTCGTCACGCGCCTTCGCAGGAAGGGGGTGGCGGCGCCGGTGCTCCTCCTCACGGCACGAAGCACGGTGGCGGACCGCGTGGAAGGCCTCGACGCCGGCGCCCAGGACTACCTCGTCAAGCCGTTCGACGTCGACGAGCTGCTCGCCCGGCTGCGCGCGATGCTCCGCCCGCCCGCCTCCCTGGCCGAGGAGCTGCCGGTGGGCGCCGGGCGGTTCGTCGTGGGGGAGCACCGCGTCGTCGGGCCGGGGGAGGACGTGCTGCTGTCGACGAGGGAGGCCGCCCTGCTCGAGGTCCTCGCGCGGCGGCCCACGCGCGTCTTCACGCGCGACGAGCTGCTCGACACCGCCTTCACCCGGGCCGACACGCTCGGCGCCGTCGACACGTACGTCTACTACCTGCGACGCAAGCTGGGCCGCGCCGTCGTCGAGACGGTCCACGGAGTCGGCTACCGTCTGGGTTCCTCGTGACGAGGCCGGCGGCGGCGCGACGCGACCCGTTTGCGCGAGCCTCCCGTTCGATAGCCGCACGCGTGGGCGCGACGACCGCCGTCGTCGTGCTCGTGGCCATCGTGGGCGCAGGCCTGCTCTTCGACCGGCAGCAGGCGGCGGACGTCCGACGACAGGTCGAGGCGTCGGTCGCCACGGCGGACGACGTCGTGGACGCCCCCGCGGGCGTCTGGCTCGTGGAGGTCGGCCCGACCGGCGTGCAGACGACGACGGGCACGCCCGCGTCGGTGGCCACGGCGGCCGGGGAAGCCCTTCGCTCGGGGGTCGCCGGGACTCCGGGGGCCGCAGCGGGGCAGGGCACGACGATCCCGCTGACCGTCGTGGCCGAGGGCAGGGAGTGGCCCGCGGCCGGGGTCAGGCGGGAGGACCGCCTCTTCGCAGCCGTCTACGACGTGCGTCTGCACGCGACCCAGGAACGCAGCCTGCTCGTCGCCATGGGCCTCGCCGGGCTCGTGGGCGTGGTGCTGTCGGCGCTCACCGGTCTGCTGGCGGGGCGGCGCGCCGTGCGGCCACTTGCCGAGGCGCTCGAGCTGCAGCGCCAGTTCATCGCCGACGCGAGCCACGAGCTGCGCACCCCTTTGGCGGTCATCAGCACGCGGGCCCAGCTGCTGCGCAGGAGCATCCTTGCGGGCCAACGAAGCCCGGGCCGGGAGCCCGGAGACCTGGGCGGGGGCGGCGACGTCGTGCGCGAGGCCGACCAGCTCGTCGACGACACCAGGGCGATGGGCGAGGTGCTGTCCGACCTGCTCCTGTCTGCGCAGCTCGATGCCGGCGAGGCCCCGCGTGAGGTCGTCGACGTGTCCGCCGTGGCCCGCGACGTCGTGGTGTCGCTGCGGCCGTATGCCGCCCGGTCGGGTGTCGCCGTCGAGTGGCGTGGCGTGCTGCCGGGCCCACGGGCTCTGGGCTGGCAGGAGGACGTGGATTCAGGAGACCCCGTCGTGGACGGGGTGTCGACGAGCCTGCGACGCGCCGTGCTGGCCCTCGTGGACAACGCCATCGCCCACTCCGACCCGGGCGCGTCCGTCGAGGTCGCCGCGCGCTGCGCCGGTGGCGAGGTGCGTGTCGAGGTCGTCGACCACGGGCCGGGGGTGGCGGCGGAGGAGGTGGAGGCGCTGACCCGCCGGTTCGCCCGTGCCCGACGTGATACCGCCGAACGCCGGTTCGGGCTCGGCCTCGCCCTGGTCACCCAGGTCGTCCGGCACCACGGGGGCTCCCTCGACGTCGCACCCACCGACGGTGGCGGAGCCACCTTCACCCTCGTCCTGCCGGCGTCGACGAGTCGTTGACCGCTGGGCACACGTGCGACATGGGGCGACGCGCTCTCACGACACCGGCTCAAGCCACCGGTCCACGTCACCGGTTCACGTCACCGGTTCACGTCACCGGTTCACGTCATGCACCGCCGTCCGGCGCGTCGTCAGGGGTGAGGAACCCTGGCGCGTGCTCGCGAAGTGAGGCAGCGCCCGGGACGGAAGGAGCGAGATGTCGATGCTCACGCTTGCGACACCGGTGGTCGGCCTGGTGCTGATGGTCAGCCTGCAGAAGGTCGAGGAGTGGCTGCTCGGGAGGGAGGTCCGCCCCCCGGGGAGCCGGGATCACGGCCGAGTGTGAGGGCGGCGGGGTCGAGGGCGTCACGACAGGCGGGGTCGCGCAGCGAGGTGGAGGTGAGGAAGGGCCTCAGCAACGGGTCCCGGTCGATGTCGGGTGACCGGCGCGCGACGCCTGCGAGCAGGTCCGCCACCTGCACACGCGGGTCGTCCCGCGAGTCGACCGTGACCAGGCCCGCGAGCGGTGACACCTGCTCGCTCCCCGAGCCGTCGGGCGCCGGCGCAGTGCGAGCGCGGGAGGACCACCTCCCCACCCACTCCGGAGCCTCGGCGAGCACCTGCTGGAGGCGCCGGAGGCGCGTGGCCGTGAGAGCGCTCTGCTCGTCGTGCACGACGAGCACCTGCCGACGAGCACCGCTCCAGAAGAGCACCGTCTCGGCCAGCGCGGGCAGCATCGGCTCCAGCGGTGGGGGCACGGCCGGGTCGTCTCCGGCGAGCCGCGCCAGGACGGCACGGGTGCGGGTCCGCGTCAGGGCGGCGAGGACGGTCGCTGCGTCGGCGTCGGGGCCTTCGCTGGCGAGGCCCTCGGCGAGCGCGTCCCGCGCCCGAAAGAACGCGCCGACGAGACGTCGCTCCGTCGGGTGCCGCTTCTTCGTGCGCACCAGCTCGACGAAGCACGACAGGAAGGCGTGCCACTCGTTCCCGCGCGACCGTCCCGCCCGGTAGAGAGCCAGGGCAGCGGGGCGCTGGTCGACGCTGAGACTGGTCCCCGCGGCATACGACGGCTCGGCCAGGAGGAGGTCCACGACTCGTGTGGCCAGGAAGAGCTCCTTGTCGACGACCTGCACGTGGGCACGGTCGGTCAACGCGGCGAGCAGGGGCTCCAACGACTCCCGCGCACGCGGCCCGCGCAGGAGCTGCCCCGACTTGAACTCGCCCGGAGGCCAAGAGGATCGGGACTTGAGCCCGTCGACGAGGTCAGCCGCCTCGTCGAGGCGCAGGTCGACGCTCGCGTGGGTGAACACCGGGGTGGCGGCATCGAGCAGGTTGGTGCCGGAGAACCCGGACTCGTCGCAGGCCACCTCGATGAGGGGCAGGACTGGCCTACCGGGAGTCTCGAGCGGCGGAAGCCCGCCCTGGAGGGGCAGGCGCGCGTGCAGGTCCACGCGCTCATGCTCACCCGGAGGCGCCCGACGCACCAAGGACTTTTCGACGGGACCGCACCCGACGGCATACGCGATGGGCGTGCGACGGCGGCGTCAGAGCACCTGCGAGAGGAAGCGCTGGAGGCGCTCGGTGCGGGGTGCCTCGAAGACCTGCCCGGGCTCGCCGGCCTCGACGACCCGGCCGTGGTCCATGAACAGCACCTGCTGGGCGACGGACCGCGCGAACCCCATCTCGTGGGTGACGACGAGCATCGTCATCCCCTCGGCGGCGAGGTCGGCCATCGTCGCCAGCACGCCCTTGACGAGCTCGGGGTCGAGCGCCGACGTGGCCTCGTCGAAGAGCATGACCTCGGGCTCCATCGCCAGGGCTCGCGCGATGGCGACCCGCTGCTGCTGGCCGCCGGAGAGGTTGCCGGGACGCACGTCGGCCTTGTGCGCCAGGCCGACCCGGTCGAGGTGGACGAGGGCGCGCTCCGCGGCCTCGTCCTTCGACAGTCCCTTGAGGCGGGTCAGTCCGAGGGTGATGTTGGCCCGAACCGTCTTGTGCGGGAAGAGGTTGAAGTGCTGGAAGACCATGCCGACCCGCTGCCGCAGCACGTCGGGGTCGTCCCCGAGCACGCTCCGGCCGTCGAGCAGCACGTCGCCGCTGTCGGGCTCCAGCAGTCGGTTGACGACGCGCAGGAGCGTGGACTTGCCGGAACCGGAAGGGCCGATGACGCACGCCGTGGACGCCGCTGGGACCTCGAGGTCGACACCGCGCAGCACGTGGTTGGAGCCGAACGAGAGCTGGACGTCGCGGGTGGCGACGCCGACGCCGCCGGTCAGCGCACCGGTGTGCGAGGAACGGGTCTGCTGAGTCATCGGGGCTCCTGGCTGATGGCGAGCTCGGGGCGGGAAGCGGGATCCGTTGTGCCCTCGGGGGTCTCGGAGGGCCCGCCGTCAGCCCGGCGCCCCTCCCGCAGACGCCGGTCGATCGCGTTGACGACGTGGGTCAGCGGCACGGTGATGAGCAGGTAGCAGAGCCCGGCCAGCACGAGGGCCGACTGGTTGCCGGTGTTGGCCGCGGCGTCCTGCCCGATGCGGAAGAGGTCGCGCTGACTGGCGAGCAGCCCCAGGAAGTAGACGAGTGACGACTCCTTGATGAGGGCGATGAACTGGTTGACGAGGGCGGGCAGCACCCTCCGCACGCCCTGCGGGATGACGACGAGCCGCATTCCCCACGGGCGGCTGAAGCCCAGGGCTCGCGCGGCCTCCAGCTGTCCGGGGTCGACGCTCTGGATACCCGAGCGGAAGATCTCGCCGATGTAGGCGCTGGCGATGAGCGACAGGGCCAGGATGCCGAGAGGGTAGGGGTTGGGCCCCCAGATCTCGAGGCCGAGCGGCGCGAGCCCCACGCCGATGAGCAGGATCGTCACGGCGGCGGGCAGCCCGCGGAACACGTCGGTCCAGACCCGTGCCGGCCAGCGCAGCCACCGGTGCTGCGAGAGCCCGCAGACCGCGAGCACCATGCCGAGCACGGTGCCGATGACGGCCGAGAAGAGGGCCAGGACGAGCGTGTTGGGCAGCCCGACGCGCAGCATGTCCGGCAGCGCCGCCCTCATGGCGTCGAGGTCGAAGAAGGTGTCCCACACGGTGTTCAGGGCGTCCATCCAGCCCTCCTCTCGGGGTGTCTGGTGCGGTTGGGTTACTGGGCGGAGGTGCCGCTGCCCGGCTTGAAGTCGGCCGGGATCTCGCGGCCCGGGTAGTACTGCTGCTGGAGCTTGGCCCAGGTGCCATCGGCGACGACCTCGTCGATCGCCTTGTCGAGCGCAGCGCGCAGCTTGTCGTTGCCCGGTGCCACCGCGTAGGCCATGCCACCCGGGTCGAGCTGCTTGGCGACCGAGAGGACCTTGCCGCCGGAGTCGGCAGCGGTCTTCTCGCCGATCTCGGCGGGCGTGATCCAGGCGTCGGCCGTGCCGGTCTTGAGCTGGTTGAGGGCGGCGTTGTAGTCGGGCACGCGCACCGGGTTGAGGTTCGAACGCGTGGCGTAGTCGTCCTGGACCGTGCCCTGGACGACGGTGACGCGCTTGCCCGCGAGCTGGTCGAACGACGTGATGCTCGAACCCTTCGGCACGTCGAGGCCGAGGAAGCCGAAGTCGTACTTGTTGGTGAAGTCGACGGTCTTCTTGCGGGCCTCGGTGATGCTGATCGAGGAGGAGCCGACGTCGAACTTGCGCGTCTTGACCTGCGCGAGGAGCGAGCTGAACTCGGTGCCCACGAACTCGACCTTGAGGCCGAGCTTGCCGGCCACGGCGGTCAGCAGGTCGTTGTCGAAGCCGGTGAACTTGCCGTCCTTGAGGAAGACGTTGGGCGGGGCGTCGGTCAGCGTGCCGGCGCGCAGCACGCCGGCCTGCTGGAGGCCGTACGGGTTGTCGGCGGCGTCCGCGCCGGTCGAGGATCCGCCGCCGCACGCGGCGAGGGACAGGGCGGCGACGGCGACGACGGAGGCGGTGAGCGTCCGGCGGGACAGGTTCATGCGAGTTCCTTCTGGGTGGGTCAGGCAGGGCAGCACCCGCAGGGCAGCACGGGCAGGGCGAAGCAGCCGGGAGCCACGGCTCGGGCTTGCCCGTCAGCAGCGGTGCCGACGAGGGCGCGGGGTGCGTCGGGGCGCGGCACATGCGCGGTGCCGGGGGCTCCAGCGCGGCTCCCTTCGCGAACGTCACGTTATAGGACGCCAAACGTTAAGTGATAATCGGTCCGCCCGACGGACCGATGTCCTCGAGCAGCTGTCCTCAAGAAAGGCTCAAGGTCGCACCCGTAGCGTCGACTCCGTCGAGGGCCGCTTCGAGGGGGTGGAGCCGGTGGGGAACCCGACGTATGTGCGCTGGGTGCGCGCCGCGGTGCTGACGCTGCTCGTCGTCGCCAGCACTCTTGCCGCGCACGTCACCGGCGGGGGAGTGCTGCCCGACCCGACGATGCTGCTCCCCGTCTGCGCGCTGGCGACCCTTGCCTCGGCGGCCGTGCTCCGACGCCCCCTGTCGTGGTGGTGGTCCGCGATCGTGCTGCTCGCCGGACAGACCGCGCTGCACGGTGCGCTCCAGCTGCTGCCGGCGACGGCGACGGCGACGGCGACGGGGACGAGCGGCGGGACGGCCGGGATGGCCGGACATGCGGCACGAGCTGCCCCATCGCACCTCGGGGTCGATCCCGGCGTGACGACCCTCAGGGCGCTGACCGAGTGGAGTGGCGACGCGCGCATGGTCGGAGCCCATGTCGGCGCCGCCGTGCTGGTCGGCGCGTGGCTGGCGGCCGGTGAACGCGCCATCCGGTCGGTGCTGGCCCTGGCCGCCGGCTCGACGAGGAAGGCCTGGCTGCGCCTGCTGCACGTCCTGCTGACCCCACTCACCCCGACGTTCGCCCTGGCGCGACGCCGGCCCGCACCGCGGGTCGCCGCGGCCGTGCCGTCGAAGAGCCGGTGCGCCGGCTCCGGCGCGACGCGCCGGGGTCCACCGACAGACGGCCGCGCCCACCTCCTCTGGACAGGTCGCCTCTGGCGGGTCGAACGGGGCTGCGGCGCAACGTGATCCAGCCGTACGCCCCGTGGACCCATCGTCAGAATCGAGCCTTGCCATGTTCCAGAAGTCACGACGCACTCTGCGCCGCAACGTCATCCGCGGCGGCGCGGGCGTGGGTCTCGCCCTCGCGACGGCCTTCGCGCTGCCGAGCATCGCCTCGGCCCATGTCAGCATCCAACCCGGCACCGTCGAGGGCGGCGAGGGAGCGGTCATCGCCGTACGCGTGCCCAACGAGCGGGACGACGCCAGCACCACCGCGCTGAAGCTGGTGCTTCCGGTCGAGACACCGATCGGGTCGGTGCGCACCACCGAGATGCCCGGATGGCGGGCGACCACGGCCACGCGCAAGCTCGCGCAGCCAATCGACGTCTTCGGCCGCAAGGTCGACACCGTCGTCTCCCAGGTCACCTGGACGTCCACCGACGGCGTGGGCATCCGTCCCGGGCAGTACAAGGACTTCAACCTGAGCCTGGGCCCGCTGCCCCAGTCGGGCGAGCTCGTCTTCTCGGCCGTGCAGACCTACTCCGGCGGTGAGACGGTGAGCTGGAACGAGGTCAGCGCCGACAAGACCACCGAGCCGGAGCACCCGGCGCCCGTCCTGCAGATCACGCCCGCAACCGGCGCCGCAGGCGCCGCCGGAGCTGCCGGCGCGGCCGGCGCCGGCAGCGGCAAGGACGCCTCGCCCGAGGCGACCAACGTCCCAACGGCTGCCACGGCTGCCGCACCCACCGCCGCAGACGGGGCCGGGACCGCCTCGCTCGCACTCTCGGGAGCAGCGCTCGCCGTCGCGGTCTTCGCCGCCGTCCTGGCGTGGCGCCGGGGCCGTCCCGTGGCCGCCGCCTCGGTTCCCCAAGCCCCGACCCACGGTGCCACGGAGCGGGCGCCGGACGACGCGCGGCCCTGACCGGCGCGGACACGTCCATGAGACGCTCACGACGACTGGTGCGCCTGGTCATCGCCACCCTGGCGCTGGCCTTCTCCGGAATCGCCCTGGCCGCCCCTGCCTGGGCCCACGCCGAGCTCGTCAGCAGCACGCCTGCGAACGGGACCCGCCTCGAGGCGCCGCCGCGATCGGTCCAGCTGACGTTCACCGAGTCGGTCGACCTCGTCGACGGCGGTCTGCGGCTGCTTGACGGCGCCGGCGGAAGGGTCGCCACCCCCGAGCCCGTCGCGGCCGGACGCACCGTCACGTGGCCGATGCCCTCGACCCTCAGAAAGGGCGCCTACGTGGTGACATGGCGCGTCGTCTCCTCTGACGGGCACCCGGTCGACGGGGCCTTCACCTTCGGCGTCGGCGCCGCCCCGGGAGCGCTCCCCGACGCCGTCGGGGCCGCATCGTCCGGGCGCTCCTCGACCGCACCGGCATACGTGGTCGTGGCCCGGCTGGGCGGCTACCTCTCCCTCGCCGCGTTCGCGGGTGTCGCGGCCTTCGTGCTGTGGTGCGCCGGGGGAGCGCGGAACGACCCCACGCTGCAGCGGATGGCCCGCGCGGGCATCGTGGGCGGCGCGTCCTTCGCGTTCGTCAGCCTGCTCGCCCAGGGCCCGTATGCCGCCGGCCGACCAGTCCTCGACCTGTTCGACCCGCAGCTGGTGCGGGACACACTGGGCACGTCGTTCGGGCTGGCGACGGTGTGGAAGATGGCGCTCTACGGCGTGCTCGGGGCGCTGGCCTGGCGGCTCCCTGCGGTCGTCGGCCGCGTGCGTCGTCGGGTCGTGCCCTGGGTCGTCGGTGGGGTGGCGGTGACGGTCGCGGCGTCGGGCCACGGGGCCGCAGCGGGTTCTCCTGTCGACCTCGCCGTCGTGGCGGTGCACGCCCTGACCGCGGCGGTGTGGGTCGGCGGCCTCGTCGTCCTCGTCCTCGTGGGACGCTCCGTCGAGCGGCGGGCGCTGCTCGACTTCTCGAGGCTCGCCATGGTCTCGGTGCTCGCCCTGGTCGTGACCGGCCTGCTCAACTCGCTCCAGCACGTACAAGCCGTCGAGCAGCTCTTCCTCACCCGCTACGGTGCACTGCTGTCGGCGAAGCTCGCGCTCGTCGCCGCCGCCCTGGTAGCCGCTGCGGTGTCGCGCGGGCGCCTCGGCCGCGGGGAGTCCCCGCTGCTCTCGGTGCGGAGCGAGGCCCTGCTGACCGTATGGGTGCTGGCCGTCACCGCGGTCCTCGGCACGACGACGCCGCCGCCGACTGTCGCGGCCGCGACGGGGAGTCCCCGCCCGGGGGTGACGGCCACCGCCGACGCCAACCGGCAGGTGACGATCCCGCTCGGCGACGGCCGCCGCGCCCTGCTCGCCGTCCTGCCCGCCACGACCCGGGGCAGCACGCTGCGTGTCCTGGTGACGACAGGCACGGGCGCGCCCGCCGACGTCCGGCGGGTCGCGCTGAAGCTGGCCAACCCGAGCCGCGGGGTCGGGGCGATCCCGGTTGCGTTGGCTGCGAGGGGCGGGTTCTGGGAGGCCCGCTACACCTTCCCGCTCAGCGGCACGTGGAGGGCCACCCTGACCGTCGAGGACCGGAGCGAGAGGGCGGTCGTCGCCGGCGGGGACGTCGTCGTGGCTCCCTGACCACCGGAGCACTGAATGAGTGCCGTGGGCAGCGCTGCCGACTCCCTGCCCCTGGAGTCGGCAGCGCCCACCTCCACCGGCGGGACGCACTCGCTGCCCGCAGCGCTCCTCGCCCGGTGGCCTCACACCCGTTGCGCGCGGAGGCAGAGTCAACGGTGCCACGCGGCCGCGGTGTCGGCGCGGCAAACGCGCAAACCCCCGTTACGGTCACTTGCACCTTTCTTGGGACTTTCTTGCATTAATTCGGGCATTCGCGACCTAGTTCGCGATTGCGACTGGTACACCTTGCACCAGCACCGGCGAAACCTCGGCCGCCGGCAGACCCGAGCAGGAGAATCGCATGAGCGCACCGACGCTGGTCGACGACGACGCCACCGTGACGGCGCTGACCGGTAGTGAGCGTGCAGCGATCCTCGAGCGCCTGACGCAGGCCTGCGCGACGAGCGTCGTCGCCCCCGTGCGCAGCCGGCGTCACCGGGCCAGCCACACGGGTCGCTCGTCGGGCATGTGGCGCTGCCAGTGACCCACCGGCGCTGACCTCGCGCACGTGAGGTCACGCGCCACCGGTCAGGTCCGTCCTGCACCTTCCGGTGACGCCGGCGAGTGAGAGTGCCGTCCCACGGGGTACGCCTCCGGTATGTCACCGACCCCCAGCGGCGACAGCCGCCGACCCCCGACCGCAACCGAGCCTGCCCCGGACCACCGGGACGAGGCCGACCCGCGACATGATGCCGACCCGCGACACGAGTCCGAACCAGGATCCGAGTCCGACCGACGGCACGAGTCGGAGCCTCACCCCGAACCCGAGTCACCGACCGACCTGTCGAAGCCGTCGCTGGTGGCGGTCGTCAAACGGGCTCGCCGCGAGTTCAAGCGCGACAACCTCACCGATCTCGCTGCGTCCCTGACCTACTACGGGCTCCTGTCGATCGCTCCTGCGCTCGTCGTCCTCGTGGCGGCGCTCGGGCTGCTCGGCAAGGATGCCACCGCACAGGTGGTCGACCAGGTGCAGGCCGTGGCGCCGGGCTCGAGCGCGGAGTTCGTGCGCACCCTCATCGCGCAGGCGCAGGCGAACCGCACGGGTGCAGGCCTCGGCGCCGTTCTCGGCCTGCTCGTGGCCCTCTGGTCCGCCTCGGGCTACGTGTCGGCGTTCATGCGGGCCTCCAACGTCATCTACGACATCCCCGAGGGCCGGCCGATCTGGAAGACCATCCCCATCCGCGTGGGAGTGACCGTCTTCGCCGTCGTCGTCATGGTGGTCAGCGCCGTCATCGTCGTCGTGAGCGGCCCCGTGGCCCGGCAGATCGGGCAGCTCGTCGGCGCCGGTGACACCGGCCTGATGCTCTGGAACGTGCTCAAGTGGCCGGTCCTGCTGCTGCTCGTGTCGGTGCTGTTCGCGGTGCTCTTCTGGGCCAGCCCGAACGCGCGGCAGGGTGGCGTCAAGTGGGTGAGCCCGGGAGGCATCCTCGCGGTGCTGATCTGGCTCGTCGTCTCGGGACTCTTCGCGGTGTACGTGGCCTACTTCTCCTCGTACAACAAGACGTACGGCTCCCTCGCGGGTGTCGTCGTCTTCCTCGTCTGGCTGTGGCTGACCAACATCGCGATCCTGCTCGGCGCCGAGGTCAACGCCGAGCTCGACCGCGGACGTGCCATCGCCGCAGGGGTGCCCGAGGACCTCGAGCCGTTCGCGGAGCCTCGCGACACCCGAGCGATGTCGGACTTCGACAGGGCCGCGGTGGAGGAGGCGGCCGAGCGTCGACCGCACTGACGCGCCCGTCGGCGCCACGTGGCATGCGCGTCGGGCGTGCCCGTCGGGGCGTGACCGTGGGCCCGCGTGCCTCGTTGTGCCGAACGGGGGTCGACGGGAGGAGCTGACTGTGCAGGATCACGGATGCGGGCCGAGGCGACCTGGTGCCCCCGCGCCCTGCTGGACCTGGCCCGCCGCGGAGCTGCAGCGGAGGTCGGCTGGGACCTCGCGCATCGGACGGGCGCGGCGGCGCACGGGTGGTGCTCGGCTCGGGCCGCCGCTCGGCGGGGCCCACCGTGGGGGCCCTGCTCCGGGGGCCTGACCCCGACCACGCGTGGCCGTGCTCGTGCAGCGACAGGGTCAGCAACGTGTGGTCTGCTGTCGCCATGGGCGATGCCGGGCCGCGCCGTGCCGCAAGGGCGGCCGTCGTCGTGCTGCTGTGCCTCGGTGCCTTGCTCTCGACCGTGCCCGCGGCTGCGACGGCGCCTCCCCGTGCGCCGGTGCCGGCACGCCACCTCGCGCCGGTCGCCGACGACGAGGCCGCCGAGCAGCAGCTCGCCGAGCGCTACGCACCGGTCGTCGTCGTGCGCACCCAGGCGCGACCGTGCGGCGACGGTGAGCCCTTCCTCCCCACCCGTGTCGACGCCGTGCTCGGCCGACCGGACGTCGTGCTGCGCACCCCGCGGGGTGACGTGCGCGCGCCGCAGGCGGCCGACCTGTATGCCGCCCCGCCGGGCTCCAACCTCGACCTGCCCGGTCGCGTGCTCTCCCCGGGCTGCGACTACGAGCGCTGGGCCGGCACCCTCCAGGAGCGACCCATCGTCTACGCCCGCGTGGTGACGCAGGCCGGCGGGCTCGTCCTGCAGTACTGGTTCTGGTGGGTCTACAACGACTGGAACGACCGCCACGAGGGCGACTGGGAGATGGTGCAGCTCGTCTTCGACGCGCCCGACGCCCGCGCTGCGCTGACCGTCCCACCCAGGCAGGCGGCATACGCCCAGCACGAGGGTGCCGAGGTGGCCGACTGGACCGACCGCGACCGCCTTGCGCTGCTCGACGGGCACCCCGTCGTCTATCCGGGGCAGGGGTCGCACGCCGCGTACTTCACCCAGGCGGTCTGGTTCGGGCGCAGCGCAGCCACCGGGTTCGGCTGCGACGACACGACCGCGCCCGGGACCGCCGTCTCGCCGACGGTCGAGCTGCTGCCGACCGACGTGCCGCGCTCCGGCTCCGACCCGTACGCGTGGCTGGCCTACGAGGGTCGCTGGGGACAGCGGGCGCCAGGCTTCAACAACGGGCCGACCGGCCCGGCGGCCAAGCAGCAGTGGGCCGCTCCCGTCACGTGGGTCGAGCAGGAGGGGCGGGAGGCTGCCGTCGCCCTGCCGCCGGTGCCGGGGCTCGCCGCCGAAGGGTTCTGCGCACTCGTCGCCGGTGGCTCCGTGGTGCTGCTCGAGGTCCTCGAGCGGCCGGTCTTCGTAGCCATGGCCCTGCTCGCGCTCGTGGTCGCTCTGGTCGCGCTCGCGAGGTCGACCCGATGGCGTGGCGGCGACGCACGGCAACCGGACCGGGAGCGGCACACCGGGCAGATCCTCGTCGACGGTGCGGCCGTCGCCGTCGGCCTCCGGGGCCAGCTGCTGCCGGCGAGCCTGGCGCTGCTCGTCACGGGAGTGGCCGCCTCGTACGCGCGGCAGTGGTCCGTCAGGCCCGGCGCCGATGCCGGCATCACCGAGGTCAACGGCAGTCGCAACGCGTGGGTCACCGTGCCGGCATCGACCGGGGCGTGGCTCGTCCTCTTCGTCGTCCAGGCAGTGGTGGTGACGGTCGTGCTCGACCTGCTGGCGCAGCGGGCGCGGGCCGTCCAGCCGTCCGTGAAGGCCGCCCTCCGTCGGCTCGTGGAACGTCCCGCCCCCGCGGTCACCTACCTGCTCGGCGCGGGCGCCGTCACCGTCCTGTTCAGCAGCTTCTGGCTGGCTCCCGTCGGCCTCGTGCTGCTGTCGCTGTGGTCCGTGTCGTTCGCCGCCAGCAGCATCGAAGGACTCGGTCCGCGAGCGGCGTTCGTCCGCAGTGCCGCCCTGACCCGGACGCGGCGGCTCAAGTCGACGATGCTGGCGCTCGTGCTGCTCTACTCGGCGACGCTCTGCGGGCCGGTCGTCGGGGGGCTGCTGCTCCTCGTCACGGGTTGGCCGGTCGCGCTGTGCAACGTCGTGGCCGCCGCCTGCACCGCCCTCCTCGTGCCGGTGCCGACGATCGGGATCGGCCTGCTCTTCTTCGACCTCCGCCGCGAGCACAGTGCCGCCGAGATGACGGCGGTGCGTGGTTAGGTGGAGCCATGCGCGTGACTCATCTCGGACATGCCTGTCTCCTCGTCGAGATCGCAGACCGGCGCCTGCTGATCGACCCGGGCAGCTTCTCCACGGGGTTCGAGCAGCTCATCGACCTCGACGCGATCCTCGTG
This sequence comes from Terrabacter koreensis, assembly GCF_054783315.1. Lineage (NCBI taxonomy): Bacteria > Bacillati > Actinomycetota > Actinomycetes > Micrococcales > Intrasporangiaceae > Terrabacter > Terrabacter koreensis. The sequence continues at coordinate 1,614,609 of NZ_BAAGQU010000004.1, forward strand.
ACGCACAACCACGCCGACCACTTCGACCCCGAACGGGCGGCGGCCCTCGTCCGAGCCAACCCGTCGGCCACCGTCCACACCGACCCACTGACGGCCGAGAAGCTCCGCGTCGAGGGTCTCGCGGTCGTCCCCTCGAGGCAGGGCGAGGACTTCGCCGTCGGTGACGTGCGGGTGACGCCGGTGGGGGAGCTGCACGCGTTCAACCACCCTGACATGCCCCGCATCCCCAACGTCGGTGTGGTGCTGCGCGCCGACGGCGAGCCGTCCTTGTTCCACCCGGGTGACGCCTACGACGGCGAGCCCGGCGACGTCGACGTGCTCGCCCACCCGCTCAACGCCCCGTGGGCGGCGAGCCGCGACTCGATCGCCTTCGTCGGTCGCATCGCGCCGAAGGTGTTCATCCCCATCCACGATGCGCTGCTCAGCGACGTCGGGCACCGGATGTACTCCGGCCACATCGAGCAGTTCGCCGGGGTCGACGGTCTCACCTACACCCCGCTGCGCGACGCCGAGTCGGCGACGTTCTGACGGCACCCTCGCGACAGCCCATGGATGACACGTCGGATCTGCCTGCGCCGCAAGGCAGCCCGAGCGAAGGCCCAGCCATCGCCATGCGCGGCCTCGGCAAGCGGTTCGGTGACGTCGTCGCGGTCAAGGGCATCGACCTCGACGTTCCCCGTGGGTCGTTCTTCGGGCTGGTCGGACCCAACGGTGCGGGCAAGACGACGACGCTGTCCATGGTGACCGGGCTCCTGCGGCCCGACGCGGGAGAGGCGTTCGTGCTGGGCCACGACGTGTGGGCCGACCCCGTCGTCGCCAAGCGCCTGCTCGGCGTGCTGCCCGACGGGCTGAGGCTCTTCGACCGCCTCACCGGGCTCCAGCTCATCACGTATGCCGGCCTGCTCCGCGGCCTGTCGCGTGAGCTCGCGTCGGAGCGGGCGGCCGAGCTCGTCGTGGCCCTGGGGCTGGCCGACGCGCAGGGCAAGCTCGTCGTCGACTACTCGGCCGGCATGACCAAGAAGGTCACGCTCGCCTCGGCGCTCGTCCACGGCCCGCGCGTGCTGGTCCTCGACGAGCCGTTCGAGGCCGTCGACCCGATCTCGGCGGCCACGATCCGCCACATCCTCACCGGCTACGTCGAGTCCGGCGGCACGGTCGTGCTCTCCAGCCACGTCATGGACCTCGTCGAGCGCACCTGCACGCACGTCGCGGTCATCTCCGAGGGCGTCGTGCTCGCAGCTGGTGGGCTCGACGACGTCCGCGGGGCCCAGTCGCTGGAGGAGAGGTTCGTCGACCTCGTCGGCGGCTCGACCGAGGTGGTGGGGCTGTCGTGGTTGCGCACCTCCTCCGACTGAAGCTGACCCTGCTGCGCAACATCTTCCGTCGCAGCCGCACGCAGGCCATCGGTGCCGTCGTGGGCATCGTCTACTTCTCCGTCCTCGTCGCGGGTCTCGCGCTGATCCTCGCCTCGTTCCGCAGCTCGCTCGACGCGGCGCAGGTGGTGGTCCCGCTCGCCGGGGCGGCCGGCACCGTCCTCTGGACGGTCCTGCCGCTGTTCTCCTTCGGCTCCGACCCAACCCTCGACCCCGGCCGGTTCGCCACCTTCGCCGTTCCCCAGAGCGACCTCGCCGTGGGGCTGGTCCTCGCGGCCCTCGTGAGCCTGCCGTCGATCGCCTCGATGGTGCTGTCGGTGGGAGTCGTCGTCGCCTGGTCGCAGACGGTGGCGTCCACGCTCGTGGCCGTGGCGTCGACGGCAGTCGGGCTCCTCACTGCGATCACGACGAGCCGATGGGTCTGCGCGTCGCTCACCAACGCCCTGTCGAGCCGTCGCGGCCGCGACATCGTGGCCGTGCTCGGTCTCGTCCTCTTCGCACTCGTCGCGCCCGCGACCGCGATCCTGGCCAACCTCGGCGGCGGGCTCGGGCCGGCTGCCCGTTCAGCAGCGAGCGTCGTCGCCTGGTCACCGCTCGGGTGGGCGTGGGCCGCGCCGGGTGACGTCGCGGCAGGTAGGCCTCTCCTGGGCGGCGTCCGACTTGCCCTGGCCACAGGGCTGCTCGCCCTCGTCTTCGTCCTCTGGTCGCGCGTGCTGCGGGTGCAGGTGGAGAACCCCCGAGCCGTGTCGCGATCCGACTCCGTGGCCGCCGCCGGAGACGACATCGGGCTGCTCGCCCGCCTGCCCGGCACCCCATCGGGCGCCGTCGCCGCGAGGGTCCTCACCTACTGGAGGCGCGACCCGCGCTACCAGACCAGCATGGCGATGACGCCCGTGCTGCCACTGGCACTGCTCATCCCCTTCTTCACGAGCGACCTGACGTGGCCGCCGCTGCTCATGGGCCCGCTCCTCGCCTTCCTCATCGGGTGGAGCGGCCACAACGCCGTGTCCTACGACTCCGACGCGTTGTGGCTGCACGTCGTGGCCGGCACGACCGGCACCGACGACCGTCGCGGGCGGGCCCTCCCCGACCTGCTGCTCGCCCTGGCGCTCGTGCCGCCCTACACCGTGGTCGGGGTCGGTGTGAGCGGCTACTGGGGCCTTGCGCCGGCCGCGTTCGGGGTCTCGGCGGCTCTGCTGGGTGCCGGTCTCGGGGTCTCCAGCGTGATGAGCGTCGTGCTGCCCTATCCGGTGCCCGAGCCCGGGGCGAGCCCGTTCGGCACCCCGCCGGGCGCTGCCGGCATCGCGGTCGCGGCCCAGTCCGTCGCCAGCGTCGCGACGCTGGTCATGTCGTCCCCAGCGCTGGCCCTCGCGTGGGCCGCATGGTCAGGCGTGGCCGGAGTCGCCTGGGGTGCAGCCCTGGTCGGCGCCGGCGTCGGGGCTGCGGCCGCCGTCCTGGGCGCCAGGACGGGGGCCCGGATCTACGACCGGCGGGCGCCGGAGCTGCTGTCCTCGCTGCGTCACGCCTGAATCCGGCCCGCAACCGTGGGCAGCGTGCGCGTCCGCGCACCGAATGTCCGAATTGTTCACTCGCACAACCGATCCGGCGCTGATCAGGCGAAGCAATTTTCTTGTTTTGCATCGTCTGTGATGTGACTGGGAGCACACTGCAGAGCAGACAACAACAAGGGAGGAACCGGGGGACAGAGGGGCCTTGGGCTCCCTGGGGGAACGAGTCGCGGGGGCGACGCCCAGACCGTGAGCAGCCGTGGGGGAGACACGTGCGCGCGGACGATGGGTCATGCCATGCCGTTCCTCCAGGAACAGCCCGGGGCGTCATGCGTCGACGGTCCGACAGTGCCTGACACTGTCGATCGCCACACGTGACGCTGTGCCCTGCATGCCTCCCGTCGAGGGTCCTCGGCGGCGCACCACGCGCCACCCGGACCGGGGGAGTCGCCGACCCAGGTCGGCCACGCCCCAGGGGTGACCGGACGACGCCGTCCGGGCGACATGGGCGGGGAGGGCCGATGAGCGCAGTGGCGAGCGATGCGATCGACATGCAGGAACTGATCGCAGTGCAGCTCTTGGGTGGCGTGAGCGTGCGCGTCGACGACCGCGAGATGGGCCCCCGGGACATCGGCGGCACGAAGGTCCGACACCTGCTCCTCGCGCTGCTCTTCGCAGACGGCATGCCTGTCGCGAAGGACGAGCTCATCTCGATGCTGTGGCCCGGCGAGCGCGGATCTGCTTGTGGCGCAACGCTGGAGACCTACATCTGCCTGCTGCGGAAGCGCCTGCGTCCTACTGGCGCCCCGAGGTGGAGTCCCATCGAGACCGGGTCGGGGTGCTACCGCCTGGACGCCGACATCGTCGACCTCGACCTGCACCGTCACCGTCGGGTGGTCGAGCGCGCCCTGTCCCAGGTGGACACCGAGGCGGCGCTCGTCCAGCTCCGGCCGTCCCTCGCGCAGCTCGTCCGCCCGTTCCTCCCGGGAGAGGGTGACGCTGCGTGGCTCGAGGACGCGCGGTGGCGACACGGTAGCCAGGTGCGAGCGTGGCTGGTCGCCGCGGCCGAGAAGGTCGTCGACGTCGCGCCCGGTGATGCAGCCACGTGGGCGCGCGCCGCGATCGACCTCGACCCGCTCGACGAGAGCGCGTGGTGGGTGCTGCTGCGCAGCTCAGAGGTGCAGGGACGTCACGCCGACGGCCTGCGCTCCTACGAGCAGTGTCGCCGGCACCTCGCCGCCGAGCTCGGCTGCCAGCCCGGCCCGCGGCTGCAGGAGATCTACACGCGGCTGCTGGGCGGACCGTCCGAGTCGGCCCCTGACCTGGCCCTGCTCATCGAGTCGGTCATCTGCCTCTACGTCACCATCACCGGCGAACCCGCCTCCGCCGTCGCCGGTCTGCCGGTGCCCGCCGGTGGCGGGCCGTCCGTCGAGGACGCCCGGCGCACCATCGACGCCCTGCTGCGGGGGCTGTCCCGCTCCGACGCCGTGACGACGCGAAGCGCTGCGCGCGTCCGGCACCTCACCCGTGGACGCCGACCGGCGCCTTCTGTCACCAACTCACAACTTCACCCAGCAGTTCTCACGAGATAGGGATGCCATGAACTGGATCACTGGCAGGTCGCCCGGAGTGCCGAAGACGCGGTCCCTCTGGGGTGTGCGTCGACATGGGGGCACGGCGTGGCATCCGACGAAGGCCAAGCGCTTCCGGCGCGTGGCCGCAGGAACGGCGATCGCCATTCCCGTCGCGATGCTCTTCCCGTCGGCCGCGCTGATGGCGCAGGCCGCTGTAGCACCCGTCGGCGAGGGCTTCACGGTGTCGCCGTCCGACCTGGCGTACATCCTCAAGCAGATCAAGATCGCCGAGAGGCATGCGGCCACGCTGTCACCCGCGCACCCGTGCGACACCCTCATCGGCACAGGGCCCGATCAGATTGCCAGTCCGCTGGTTTCGTTCGGTCTGCGCACCGTCGACGGCTCGTGCAACAACCTGCAGCCGGGCCAGGAGACGTTCGGCGCCGCGGACCAGAAGTTCCCGCGCCTCGCCACGCCGGTGTTCAAGGCGGCGGAGAACTCACCTGCCGGCTTCGGCCCGACGACTCCGTCGACGTATGCCCAGAAGAAGGGGAACGTCTTCGACTCCGAGCCCCGTGTGGTCAGCAACCTGATCGTGGACCAGACCTCGACCAACCCGGCAGCCGTCGCCGCGGCCGGCAACCCGGTTCGGACGCAGGGTTCTACGGGTGTCGTCCCGTGCACGACCGACCCGGATCCGCTGGCCACGCCTCCTGTGGTCGGCGTGCCCGCGGACTGCGTGCCGTCGCACACCACCTTGTTCATCCCGAACGTCACGACGGACGTCGGGCTGTCCCCGCCCTACAACTCGATGTTCACGCTGTTCGGTCAGTTCTTCGACCACGGCGTCGACCAGACGGTCAAGGGCGGTGGCACGGTCTTCGTCCCGCTCCGCGCGGACGACCCGCTGCGAACCCTCGGTCCGGACGGCAAGCCCAGCAGCGGCGACGAGGTGCCCGCCAGCCAGGCCTTCATGGTGATGACCCGCGCCCAGAACCAGCCCGGACAAGACGGTGTCCTGGGAGACAACCCCGCCACGCCTGTCGACGAGAGCCTCGACGACGTCCAGGACGCGAACAACACGGACTCGCCCTGGGTCGACCAGAGCCAGACCTACACCTCGCACGCCTCGCACCAGGTGTTCCTGCGTGAGTACGCCAACAACGCCAACGGCAGGCCGGTCTCGACGGGCAAGCTGCTCGGCGGACCCGCCGGAGCCACGGCAGGCGGCATGGCGACCTGGGCCACGACCAAGGCCCAGGCCTCGGCGCTGCTCGGTATCCAGCTGCTGGACAAGGACGTCCTGAACGTCCCCATGCTGGCCACAGACCCCTACGGCAAGTTCATCCCCGGCCCGGCGCGCGGACTTCCACAGTTCGTGACGTCCACCGGCATGGTGGAGGCGAACCGCGCCGACAACGGCGGCGCCGGCACGCTGGTCCCGGCGAACGTCCGGTACTTCGACACGCCGTTCCTGACGGACATCGCGCACAACGCCGACCCGTCCCCGCAGGACACCGACCGCAACCCGGCGACGCCGCCGGTGGCGCCGACACCGGACCCCGACACGACTGCTTCGGCTGACTTCGCGAGCCAGGCACCCGGAACCTACGACGACGAGATGCTCAACGCGCACTTCATCGCCGGTGACGGTCGCGTCAACGAGAACATCGGTCTGACCGCGATCCACCAGATCTTCCACTCGGAGCACGACCGGCTCGTCGGCGACGACACCAACCCGGCTGTCGGCAGCATCAAGAACGTCCTGCTGAACGACACGACGCCGAGCGGGGTGGCTGCTCTGGCCGAGTGGAGGCTGGCCGCAGGCGCCAACGGCTGGAACGGTGAGCGCCTCTTCCAGGCCGCACGGTTCATCACTGAGATGGAGTACCAGCACCTCGTGTTCGAGGAGTTCGCGCGCAAGGTCCAGCCCGCGATCAACCCCTTCCAGCCGTTCGCCTTCACCCAGACCGAGCTGAACCCGGCCGTCAAGGCCGAGTTCGCCCACGCGGTGTACCGCTTCGGCCACTCCATGCTGACCGACACGATCTCTCGCCGGAACGAGGACGGCGTCGGCCCCGATGGCGTCTTCGGCACCTCGGACGACACCAAGGGCAGCCAGAACGACATCTCGCTGCTCGACGGCTTCCTCAACCCGCCGGAGTACACGAACGGCGGCCCCGCGGGCCCGCTGACCTCGGAAGAGGCCGCCGGCAGCATCATCATGGGAATGTCGGACCAGGTGGGCAACGAGCTCGACGAGTTCGTCACGGAGACGCTCCGCAACAACCTGCTGGGACTGCCTCTCGACCTTGCCACCATCAACATGGCACGGGCGCGTTCCGAGGGGATCCCGCGGCTGAACGTCCTGCGCCGAGAGATCTTCAACTCGACGAACGACGGCCAGCTGCAGCCCTACGTGAACTGGGTCGACTTCGGCGAGAACCTGAAGCACCCGGAGTCGCTCGTGAACTTCGTGGCGGCCTACGGCCTGCACCCGACGATCACGGCGGCCACGACCGTCGTGGCCAAGCGGGAGGCTGCACGCCTCATCGTCAGCCCCAACACGGGGGAGGTCCCCCCGGCTGACGCCGCCGCGTTCATGACCAGCACGGGCGCCTGGGCCAACGCCGGCACGAGCTCGATCACCGGCCTGGACAACGTCGACCTCTGGGTCGGCGGCCTGGCCGAGCGGACCAACCTCTTCGGTGGACTGCTGGGCAGCACGTTCAACTACGTGTTCGAGAAGCAGCTGACCGACCTGCAGAACGGTGACCGCCTCTACTACCTGGCACGCACGCCGGGTATGAACCTCCGGGCGCAGCTCGAAGGAAACTCCTTCGCCGAGCTGATCATGCGCAACACCAACGCGCACAGCCTGAAGGCCGACGCGTTCGCCACTGCGGACTGCAAGTTCGAGCTCAAGAACCTCGCGGGCACCGCCGCCGGCTTCGCAGCGTCCGGTGGAACCGTGGCGGACGACCCGAGCTCGGACTGCAGCGAGACGGACCTGCTGATCCGCATGCCTGACGGCACGATCAAGTACCGCGCCCGGAACACCGTCGACCCGGCCGGTATCAACGGCCAGAGCGTCTACAACGGCACGGCCGGCGTCGACCGCATCTACGGCGGCAACGACAACGACACGTTCTGGGGCGGTGCCGGCAACGACATCATCGAGGGCGGTGACGGAGCCGACATCGCGTTGGGTGGTGAAGGCAACGACATCATCACCGACCTCGCGGGTGACGACGTGCCCAAGGGCGGTCCGGGCAACGACGCCATCGACGCCGGCCCCGGTCTGGACATCGTCATGGGCGGCGACGGCAACGACTTCACCAACGGCGGCGCCAACATCAACGAGACGTTCGCCGGAGCCGGTGACGACTTCGTGATCGCCGGTCAGGGTGAGGACGCCGTGTTCGGTGACAGTGGGGACGACTGGCAAGAGGGCGGCGACCAGCCCGACCTCCTGCAGGGAGACAGCGGAAACCTGTTCTTCCTGGATGACTCCCAGAAGCCTGGGCACGATGTCCTCATCGGTCAGGGCGGCGACGACGACTACGACATGGAGGGCGGCGACGACATCGGTGTCGCCGGGCCCGGCATCGAGAAGGTCGCCGGAGCCTCCGGCTACGACTGGGAGATCGGTCAGAGCGACCCGCAGCCGCAGGACGCTGACCTGGCTCTGCCTATCCTGCCGCTGGACATCCTGCAGGTCGGCGTCCGCGACAAGTTCAACGAGGTCGAAGCCCTCTCCGGCGCCAACCTCGACGACAAGCTGCGCGGCGACGACATCGTTCCCAGCCAGCGCGGTGGGGGCGGCTTCATCGGCTGTGACGTGCTGGACCAGAACGGCGTCAACCGCGTTGCCGGCCTGAACCAGCTGTTGCCGGCCCTGGCGACTCCGCTCGCCGGCGTCATCGCGGCATCGGCCTCCAAGGACTGCCCGGTCCTCAGCGGCACGAACGTCTGGGGCGACGGCAACATCCTCCTCGGAGGTGCCGGCAACGACACCATCGAGGGACGTGGCGCCGACGACATCATCGACGGCGACAAGGCCCTCTCGGTGCGCATCAGCGTCCGCAACTCCGCGGGTGCCGAGCTCGGTTCCACCGACCTCATGGAGAACACCGCCAAGTCCGGCACCTTCGGTGCGGGCACGGCAGGGATGACCCTCCAGCAGGCGGTCTTCGCCGGTCTCGTCGACCCGGGCAACCTCGTCACCGTGCGCGAGGTCACCGCGGGCACGGCCGCGCCGGACTGCTCGGCCACGACGCCGGCTCCGACGGCCACCTCGGTCAACTGTGACACTGCAGTCTTCAGCGGTCCGCTGTCGAACTACAGCATCACCTCCGTCGCCGCCTCCGGCACGACGCTCGCGAGCGTCCGGGTCACCCAGACCGGTGCGGACGTCGTCGGGCAGAAGGTCAGCGACGGTGTCGACACGCTGCGCAACATCGAGCTGCTGAAGTTCTCGGACCAGACGGTGCCGCTCACGGTCCCGAACGCTCCGACGAACGTCACGGCGACGGCGAGCGCAGGTGCCACCACGACCGGCACAGCCACGGTCACCTTCACGGCTCCGGCCGCCACCGCCTCACCGATCACCAGCTTCACCGTGGTCGTGCGCGACGGCGCCACCGTGGTCCAGACCATCACCGCCATCCCCGCGACGGCGACGAGCCGCACGGTCACCGGTCTGGTCAACGGCACCACCGTCACCCTGTCGGTGAGCGCGGTCACCGCGCTCGGCAACGGCCCCGAGGGCACCTCGAACGCGGTCACCCCGCGGGGTCTCCCGGGGGCACCCACGGGTGTCGTGGCCACCGCCGGCAACGCGCAGGCGACGGTCAACTGGGTCGCACCGGCGAGTGACGGGGGCTCGGCGATCACGGGCTACAGGGTCGTGGTCAACCGCGGAGGCACGGTGGTCAGCACGAACACGGTCGGTACGACCGTGCGGACCTTCACGGCCACCGGGCTCACCAACGGGTCGGCGCACACGTTCACCGTCAACGCCGTGAACGCGTTCGGTCCCTCGACAGCGGTGACCTCGAACACGGTCACCCCGATCGGTGGCGTGCCCGGTGCACCTCGGACCGTGACCGCCACGGCCACCTCCGGTGCGACGACCACCGGGGCGGCGACGATCAGCTGGCTGGCACCGCTTCCCAACGGCAGCGCCCCGATCACGAGCTACACCGTCGTGATCAGGGCCGGAGCCACCGTGGTGCGCACGGTCACGGGCATCGCCCCGACGGCCACGAGCAGCACGCAGACCGGGCTGTCGAACGGCACGACCTACACGCTGTCGGTCAACGCGGTCAACGCGGCTGGTTCGGGTGCGCAGGTCGCAGCGCCCGCCGTCACCCCGCGCGGGCTGCCCGGCACGCCGACCGGAGTGACGGCTGCGGCCGGGAACGCCTCGGCCGTGGTGAGGTGGAGCGCACCGGCAGGCAACGGTGGTTCGGCCGTGACCCGGTACGACGTGCTGGTGCTGCGCGCCGGCGTGGTCATCCGCACCGTGGCAACGGTCGGGACGCCGGTGACGCTCTCCGTGACGGGACTGGTGAATGGGACCGCGTATACTTTCCGGGTCCGCGCGGTCAACGCTCTCGGAGCGAGCGCCTTGTCGGTCGCCTCGCCTGCCGTCACACCCATGACTGTCCCGGGCGCTCCGCTCATCGGTGTGGCCAGCTCAGGCACAGCGGGTGGCGTGGTCAACGCCGCTGCCAGGTGGAGCCCACCCACGGTCACCGGAGGTACGCCCATCACGGCATATCGGGTTTCGGCATTCCGAATGGCCGCTGACGGCGTCACCCGTGTCGGCTCGCCAACGGTGGTGACCGTGGGGTCCACGGCTCGCTCAGCGACTCTCACGCTTGCTGGAGGCAGATACCGGTTCGGCGTCGTCGCCGTGAACCGCGTCGGTGCCGGCCCGATGTCAGGAGGCTCGAACATCGTGATCGCCCGATGAGACCGTTCTCGTCCCGATAGGTCCGAATCACGACATGTACGTCTGAGTGCCCCGAGTCCCTGGACCGGGGCACTCAGGCGCGCGGAGAACGTGCGTCCTACGCATCTGCACAATGTCGAACGCTCGGAGGATCAATGGCAATTGATGCGTTCAGGCGGGCCGGCTGGACCGGACGGTCGAGCTGTCGATGAGCAGGGCGTCGCCGTCGCGCACCAGGGTGTAGAAGGTGACCTCCTCGACGCGTCGGCCGTCGGCGAAGTCGTAGCGCACGGTCGCGGTGACGGAGTCGGGGGCGGTGCCTCTCACCTGGCGGGTGCTCACCTTGTCGACCGACTTCCAGAAGGCCTCGTAGGTCTCGCGGTTCGTGGCCGTGGTCTCCTGGTAGCGGGGCGAGAGCCGCTGCCAGCCGGTGTCGCGGTTGTCCGGGAGCAGCGCGTAGTAGTCGCGAACCGCACGCTCGAGGTCCTGCGCGCTGACCGGCGCCGGCGCGGCGGTGCTGCTCGTCGTCGGGCGTGGCGCCGATGTCGTGGAGGTGGCCGCCTTGCTCGTCGGGGGTGAGCTCGTGCGCGACGGCGAGGGCTTCGACGTGGTGGGCGAGCTGGACGCCGGCGGCGCGGCGGTGCCGTCAGGCGCTCCTGTGTTGCGCGAGGCCAGGAAGGCGATGGCCCCGGCCGCCAGCACGAGGAGGACGAGCGCGGCCGGTAGCCATGGCCGGGAGCGTCGGGTGCTGGCCGGGCCGCCCGTCGAGGTCTCCCGCGCTCCCGTGGGCCGCGCGGGCGGTGGCGACGCCACGGCTGGAGGCGGTGCTGCCGGGTCGGGAACCGGGGCTGCGGTCGACCGGGGCGTCTGGGCGGGGGGAGCGACGGGCAGGACCTGGGTGCGGGCGGGCGCCGCATCGAACGCGACGGTGCGCCCGGCGGCCACGTCGGCCAGGGAGCGCGCCACCTCGCTCATCGACGGCCGCGCCGCCGGGTCGGCGTCGAGCATCCGCGCCAGCACGGGCGACAGGGCGCTCGCCCGAGGCTCCGAGGCCTTGCCGGAGGCGACCCGGTGCAGCAAGGCCATGGCGTTCTCGCCCTGCCCGAAGGGCGGTGTGCCCTCGAGGGCCGCGAAGAGCGTCGACCCGAGGGAGAACACGTCGGAGGCAGGGCTCGAGGCGGTTCCTCGGGCGACCTCGGGCGCCAGGTAGGCGGGGGTCCCGGTCACCAGTCCCGTCGATGTCAGCGAGGCGTCACCGAGGGCGTGGGAGATGCCGAAGTCGGTGATGCGCGCCGTGCCGTCGTCGCCGACGAGGATGTTGCCGGGCTTGACGTCCCGGTGCACGATGCCGGCGTCGTGGGCTGCGGCGAGCCCGGCCGCCACCTCGCTGCCGAGGCGAGCCACCTCGCCGACGGGGAGCGTGCCGGCCTCGGCCAGCACGTCCTGGAGGCTGCGCGAGGGCAGGAACTGCATGACGAGGCACGGCCTGCCCTCGTGGTCGACCACGTCGAAGACCGGGACCGCGTTGGGGTGCTGGAGGCGTGCGGTGATGCGCGCCTCGCGCATGGCCCGTTGCCTCGCCGTGTCGGCCTCGGCCTCGGGCAGGCCGACAGGTGAGTGCAGCAGCTTGACGGCGACGGTGCGCCCCAACCGTTCGTCGCGTCCGCGCCAGACGTGTCCCATGCCGCCGGCGCCGATGCGCTCCAGCAGTCGGTAGCGTCCGGCGATGAGGAGGTCAGGCTGCTCCGTCACGTCGCCATCCTGCCAGTTCGGGTCTCGTGGTCGGTCGGGCCGGTGGGCGTCGTCGGGCTCCGAGCTCGTGCGACGGACGCCACGAGCGTAGTCTTACAGCATGTAGTAGTGGTCCCTGGACAGGAGCAGCTCACTCGATCCCTCGTCCAGGAGGTCCAGATGACCAGTCAGCTGCTCGCCGCACCACAGCCGGTGCCCGCCGGCGCGATCGTCCAGTGGGGGTGGCTGACCATCACCGTCGCCAACCTGCTCGTCGTCCTCGGCATGATCGTCGTCTTCGCGCTCGCACTCGTGCTGCCCTTCCCTTCAGCGCACGAGGACGACGAGCCATGAACGGGCCGGCCACGACGCCCGGACCGACGAGCCGCGGCAGCTGGACCGAGGCACTGACCCGTTGGGTGGAGGGGCTGGTGCCTCGCGGACAGTGGCTTCCCGACCGTCAGCCCGTCTATGTCGCCTCGTGGATCTACGTCTTCGGAGTGGCCTGCCTCGCCAGCCTCGTCGTCATCATCGCGTCGGGGCTCGTGCTCACCCTCGGTGGGGTCACCTGGTGGCACGCCAGCACGTTCGGCCACTTCGTCAACTCGGTACACCTCTGGAGCGTCGAGCTCTTCTTCGCCACGATGGTGATCCACCTCTGGGGCAAGTTCTTCATGGCCTCGTGGCGCGGCAACCGTGGACTGACCTGGGCGACAGGGGCGCTCGCCTTCTTCGGCTCGTTGGGCACCGCCTTCACCGGCTACCTGATCCAGACGAACTTCGACTCCCAGTGGATCTCGACCCAGGCCAAGGACGGTCTCAACGCGGCGGCGATCGGTGCCTGGTTCAACGTCATGGACCTCGGCCAGATGGTGCTGTGGCACGTCTCGCTCCTGCCGCTCGTCGTCGGGTTCATCGTGGCGGTCCACCTGTTGCTCGTGCGGCGGCGCGGCGTCGCCCCGCCGATCGGAGCCGTCGACCCGTCGTCCGAGCCGTCGTCCGAGCCGTCGTCCGAGCCGCGGTCTCCTGTAGCCGCACCAGCGTCGACGAGGAGCCGGAGATGAGCGTCCGCAACGGTGGCTGGGGCCCGACGCCCGACCCCCACGCCTTCCCGACCCGCCGGTACGACCTCGTGCGGGAGTTCGTCGTCGCGCTCGTCGTCATGACGGTGCTGTCGGTCGTCGCAGCACTCGTCTTCTCCTCACCGGACGAGCCTGCGATCTCCTTGCAGCAGTGGGCGCGTCAAGCCCCGGCCGACGTCGTGGCGACGGCCGCCGGCGAGCTGGCAGGCACGACGACGACCGGGGGCTACGGCCCGCCGTACAACGCCGGGTCAGAAGGGCAGGTCCTCGGTCCGCTGTCGTTGCAGAAGCTGCCCGGCGTCACCGAGCCGGTCGACGCCGCAAAGGATCTCGTCCTCGACCCGGTGCGCACGGCGACAGGGGACGCCGCGGTGACGGCGGCGCTCGGAGCGTGGGACGGCGCGACCCCCGACCAGCAGCAGGCCTGGGCGAGCGCGTACTCCGACGCGCTCGGGCAAGCGCCGGAGGGCGACCCCGCGAAGGTGGCGACCGGCGACTACGGTCCGGTGCCGGTCATCGCCGCCGAGGAGGAGAAGCTCGCCGAGAGCGGTGCCCTCGAGGGACTGCTCACCTCGCGGACGAGCTTCTTCGGGGTGGACAGCACGAGGGCCCTGCTGCTGCTCGCCGACGGGACGTACCTCGAGGACGCGGCCCGGGCGCAGAACCTCGGCGGTGACCAGTGGGGCATCATGAACGAGACCGGCAACTACCCTGGCCAGCCGTGGCTCTGGCTCTACTCGTTCTGGTACCAGGTGCCGCCCTTCGCCACCTCCGAGAACGCGGACGTGCAGGTCTGGGCCCTGATGATCCTGCTCAGCATCGGGTTCGTCTGCATCCCGTGGATCCCGGGCCTGCGCACCCTGCCCCGGCACCTCGGGGTGCACCGGCTGGTGTGGCGCGGGCAGCGGTGACCGTTCGGCGCCGCCCCGTCGTGGGGCGGCGCCCCTCGCTCAGGCCAGGTCGACCGCGAGGTGCGCGGCCCCGATGATCCCGGCCTGGTTGCGCAGCTGGGCCGGGACGATCGGGCAGCGGGTCTTCAGCTTCGGGATGAACTCGTCGCCGTCCTTGCTGATGCCGCCGCCGACGACGATGAGGTCGGGGGAGAAGAGCTTCTCGATCGTGTCGTAGTAGACCTGCAGCCGCTCGACGTACTCGTCCCAGGAGAGGCCCTCGATGTCCTTGCGCGACGAGGCTGCCCGGTCCTCGGCGTCGTAGCCGTCGATCTCGAGGTGGCCGAGCTCGGAGTTCGGCACGAGGCGTCCGTCGTGGATGAGCGCGGAGCCGATGCCGGTTCCGAGGGTGGTGAGGATGACGAGGCCCTTCACGCCCTTGGCGGCTCCGTAGTACATCTCGGCGAGGCCTGCGGCGTCGGCGTCGTTGAGGACGGTGACGGCTCGGCCGGTGTGCTCCTGGATGAGCGCCTCGGCGTCGGTGTCGATCCACGTGGGGTCGATGTTGGCGGCCGAGAGCACGGTGCCGCGGATGACGACGGCGGGGATGGTGACGCCGATGGGGGAGTCGCCCGTGACGTCGGCGAAGTGGTCGACGATCTCGTCGACGACCTCGGCCACGGCGTCGGGAGTGGCCGGCTGCGGGGTGTCGATGCGCAGCCGCTTGCCGGCGAGCTCGCCCTTCTTGAGGTCGACGGGTGCGCCCTTGATGCCGCTGCCGCCGATGTCGATGCCGAGGGGCGTGCCCTTCTTGGCCATGGTCCCTGCTTCCTTGTCGAGGACGTCGTGATCGTTGAGGTTCGTTTGAGGTTCGTTTGAGGTTCGTCGAGGTGGTGGGTGGCGCACCCGCGCCTACGGCTGGGCGCCGTCGGCGAGGGTGAGGATCTCGTTGCCGTCCTCGGTGATGAGGATGGTGTGCTCGAACTGTGCCGAACGGGAGCCGTCGCGCGTGACGACCGTCCATTTGTCGTCCCACATGTCCCACTCGTGGGTGCCGAGGTTGAGCATCGGCTCGATGGTGAACGTCATGCCCGGCTCGATGACGGTGTCGTAGTGGGGCGCTGCGTCGTAGTGCGGGACGATGAGGCCCGAGTGGAACTCGAGGCCGATGCCGTGGCCGGTGAAGTCGCGCACGACCCCGTAGCCGAAACGCTTGGCGTAGCTCTCGATGACGCGGCCGATGACGTTGAGCTGGCGGCCCGGGCGAGCGGCCCGGATGCCTCGCATCATCGCCTCGTGGGTGCGCTCGACGAGCAGGCGCGACTCATCGTCGACGTCGCCCACGAGGTAGGTGGCGTCGGTGTCGCCGTGCACCCCGTCGATGTATGCCGTCACGTCGATGTTGACGATGTCGCCGTCGTCGAGGGGGCGTGAGTCGGGGATGCCGTGGCAGATGACCTCGTTGACGCTCGTGCACACCGACTTCGGGAACGCCTTGTAGCCGAGCGGGGACGGGTAGGCGCCGTGGTCGAGCATGTAGGCGTGGGCGATGGCGTCGAGCTCGTCGGTCGTCACGCCGGGGGCGATCGCCCTGGACGCCTCGACCATCGCGTTCGCGGCGATGCGTCCGGCCACCCTCATCTTCTCCACGAGCTCGGCGTCCTTGACGTGCACGTCGCCGTCCTCGCGCGGGTTGACCACGTCGACGTAGTGCGGGCGCGCGATCGATGCCGGCACTGCCCGGCGCGGACTGACGGCGTGCGGGGACACCCGCGGGTGGAGCAACGGCATACGGTGGAGTCTAGGTCGTTCGCGGACGGCGTCCACGACGGGCGCCCACGAGACGGACCCGGTTCGACCACTCGTCCGGCCACCCCTCCGCGACGAGATCCTCGAGGAGAAGGAGTCCGCACGTGAGCTTCTGGTACAACGTCGACACCGGCCAGGTCGAGACCGACGAGAACCGCAGCCGCGGCGAGCAGGTGCTCGGCCCGTACGCGTCCGAGGCCGAGGCGCGCGCCGCCCTCGACACGGCTCACAAGAAGACCGAGGAGTGGGACGCCGAGGACCGCGAGTGGAACGAGCGCGGCGCCGCCGGCAAGGGCGACGGCGCCTCGTCCTGACGTCGCGTCCTGACGTCGGGTCCTGACGTCGGGTCCTGAGCAGGCTCCCGCCTGCCCGCTCACGGACCGGGCGGGCGACTCGAGCTCAGGACTCGAAGGAGTGGCTCGCGTCGGGGAAGGCGCCCGACTCGACGTCGGCGGCATACGCCCGGGCGGCGTCGAGCAGCGTGCCGCGAAGGTCGGCGTACTTCTTGACGAAGCGGGGCGCCTTGCCGCTGCGCAGGCCCGCGAAGTCGCTCCACACGAGCACCTGGGCGTCCGTGCCGCGGCCGGCGCCGATGCCGATGGTGGGGATCTCGAGCACCTCGGTCACCCGCGCCGCGACCGGCGACGGGACCATCTCGAGCACCACCGAGAATGCGCCCGCCTCCTGGAGCGCGCGCGCCTCGTCGACCAGGGCGTCGGCCGCGTCGCCGCGCCCCTGGACGCGGTAGCCGCCGAGCTGGTGCTCGCTCTGCGGGGTGAAGCCGACGTGCGCCATGACCGGGATGCCGGCGCCCGTGAGTGCCCTGACGAGCGGGACCATCGCGGTGCCGCCCTCGAGCTTCACGGCGTGCGCGAGCCCCTCCTTCATGAGGCGCACGGCGCTGGCGAAGCCCTGTTCGACCGAGGCGCCGTAGGAGCCGAAAGGCAGGTCGGCGACGACGAGTGCACGACGGGCGGCCGAGGAGACGGCGCGCACGAGCGGGATCATCTCGTCCAGCGTGACCGGCACTGTCGTCTCGTAGCCGTAGACGTTGTTGCCGGCCGAGTCGCCGACGAGCAGCACGGGGATGCCTGCCTCGTCGAAGATCTGCGCGGCATACATGTCGTATGCGGTGAGCATCGCCCAGCGGCGTCCCTCGGCCTTCATCGCCTGCAGATGGGGGATGCGCACGCGTCGTGGGAGGGGTGCGGTCCCGCCGGGTGCGCCCGACGTGGCGGGAGGCTCGCTGCCACGGCTGCCCGAACCGTAGGGACTCTGCTCCTCGGGGGCGTCAGTGCTCATGGCCGGAGCATAACGGCGGCCCTGAGCAGCCCTTCGCGGCCCGTGGACGCTCAGCAGGCCGCCTCTGTGACAGATGTGGTCTGTATCCGAGACAGAGGCATCTTGGGAAGGGTTCGGGCGGAGTCCTTTACGAACAATTTACGTTCTTTGCCCCGAACTGCCTTGCCGCACAACTTTTTTCGATTTCTGTCCTGCTACTGGCCACTTTGTCCTTTCTGTGTGTTGTCATACCCGAGGCGCCGGATGGACGGCGTCTGTGACCAGGAGGACAAACCTTGAACAAGCGTCAGTGGAGCGCTGTCTCGGGGCTGGCCGTGGGGGCGCTCGTCGTCACCGGCCTGACCGCCCCGATGCAGGCTCAGGCAACGCCCGTCGCGAAGGCCCCGGTCAGCGGAGACCCCGCTGCCATCCAGGCCTCGCAGCACGACAACCTGCCCAACCCCCTCGCCGAGGCCAAGTCCGCGGAGCGCCAGGACGCCGTCCGCAAGCTCCTCAAGGGCGAGGCCACGACGAAGACCATCGGTGGCAACCGCGTCATCGAGGTCAAGACGACCGCCAAGAACGGCAAGGCAGCCACGTCGCGTTACATCGACTACCCCGTGAGCCGTGAGGAGGACATCTTCACGATCCTCACGGACTTCGGCACGCAGACGAAGGACGGCTTCAGCACGGCCCCCGGGCCGGTGCACAACCAGATCGTCAGCCCCGACCGCAACTGGGACGGCAACGCGACCGACGACAACTCGACGTACTGGACCAAGGACTTCAACCGGGACCACTACCTCGACATGATGTTCGGCGACGGCGAGTCGTTCAAGGACTTCTACCTCAAGCAGTCCAACGGCCGGTTCCTCGCCAAGGGCGACGTCTCCGACTGGGTGACGGTGCCCTACAACGAGGCCCGCTACGGCGCCAAGAACAACGCCGACGGCTACTGGAACTACGTCAAGGACACCGCCGCCGCCTGGTTCGCCGACCAGAAGGCCAAGGGCAAGACCGACGCGGAGATCGCCGACTACCTCAAGCAGTTCGACAAGGTCGACCGCTACGACTACGACGGCGACGGCAACTTCAACGAGCCCGACGGCTACATCGACCACTTCCAGGCGATCCACGCCGGAGAGGGCGAGGAGGCCGGCGGCGGTGCCCAGGGCACCGACGCGATCTGGTCGCACCGCTGGTACGCCTACTCCACCGACGCCGGCAAGACCGGCCCCGAGCAGAACAAGCTCGGCGGCGTGCCGCTCGGCAACTCGGGCATCTGGATCGGCGACTACACCACCGAGCCCGAGAACGGCGGCCTCGGCGTGTTCGCCCACGAGTTCGGCCACGACCTCGGTCTGCCCGACCTCTACGACACCAACGGCGGCGACAACAGCACCGCCTTCTGGACCCTCATGAGCGGCGGCTCGTGGCTCAACCACGGCACCGACTCCATCGGCACGACGCCCGGCTACATGGGCCCGTGGGAGAAGCTCCAGCTCGGCTGGCTCGACTACAAGACGGTTCCCTACGGCACCGACATGACGGTCAAGCTCGGCCCCGCCGACAAGGCCAGCAACACCAACTACCAGGCGCTGGTCGTGCCGCTGCCCGAGCGCACCGTCTCCTCCAAGCGCAACACGCCCCACTCCGGCTCCGGTGAGTGGTGGAGCGGCTACGGCGACAACCTCAACGCCACCCTCTCGCGCACCATCGACCTGACCGGCGCGACGACGTCGGCCTCGGTCGACGCGTGGGTGCAGGGCAACCTCGAGGTGGACTACGACTACCTCTACGGTGAGGTCTCCGCCGACAACGGTGCCACCTGGACCCAGGTCGGCTCGCCCGTCAACGGTGTCTTCGCGTGGGCGCAGAAGAGCTTCGACCTGTCCGCCTACAAGGGCAAGTCGGTGCAGTTCCGCTTCCGTGTCGCCACCGACGGCGGCGTCTCCAGCGAGGCCTTCGTCGACGACGTCACCGTGAAGACCGACGGCGTCACCGGTCCGGTCGACGACGTCGAGTCGGGCGCGGGCGCCTGGAAGGCCAACGGCTTCAGCATCATCGACGGCACCTCGTCGAAGAAGGTGCAGGACGTCTACTTCGCCGAGAACCGCGTCTACAGCGGCTACGACAAGACGCTCCAGACCGGCCCGTACAACTTCGGCTGGGGCACCACGAAGCCCGACTGGGTGGAGCGCTTCCCGTACCAGAACGGCATGCTCGTCTGGTTCGCCAACGGTGAGTACGCCGACAACAACACGAAGGACCACCCCGGTGGTGGCGAGGTCCTGCCGGTCGACGCCCGTCCGGCGCCGGTCATGCTCGACGGCAACGTCCGCCTGGGCAACCGTCGTCAGCCGTTCGACGCCACCTTCGGCCAGGAGCGCACCGACGCGGTGACGTTCCACCGCAACGGCGTCCCGACCACGGTCCCGTCGCAGCCGGCGATCCCGACCTTCGACGACCGCGACCCGAACCGCTACTGGTCGGCCGCGAACCCGTGGGCGTCCACCAAGGTGGCCGGCTCGGGCACGACGATGACCGTCGCGAAGACCGCCGACGGCGGCAACGAGCTGCAGGTCATGGTCAAGTTCAAGTGACCGCAGGGTCATGACCGCGAGGGCCCCCGGGGACGAACCCCGGGGGCCCTTCGCGTCCCCGTCGGAAAGTGGGCACTCGAGGGAAGCTGGCGTCGAGTGCCCAGTTCCCGACGGGCTCCACCCGTCGAGTGCCCAGTTCCCGACGGGCCCTACGCGTCGAGTGCCCACTTCCCGACGGGCCCCACGCGTCGAGTGCTCGGTTCCGGACGGCATACGGGAACGCACGTCCACAAAACGTGTCACGTCACATGCACGAAACAGCGATGCGGCAGGATCGACACATGAACCGTCAGGAAGAGTTCGTGCTGCGCACGATCGAAGAGCGCGACATCCGATTCGTCCGTCTCTGGTTCACCGACGTGCTCGGCACCCTGAAGTCGGTCGCCGTCGCGCCGGCCGAGCTCGAGGGGGCCTTCGCCGAGGGCATCGGCTTCGACGGTTCGGCCATCGAAGGCTTCGCGCGCGTCTACGAGGCCGACATGCTCGCCAAGCCCGACCCCTCGACCTTCCAGATCCTGCCGTGGCGCGGCGACCCTCCCGGCACGGCTCGCATGTTCTGCGACCTCCAGCTGCCCGACGGCACGCCCAGCTTCGCCGACCCGCGCCACGTGCTGCAGCGCGCCCTCGGCAAGGCGGCCGACCTCGGCTTCACCTTCTACACCCACCCCGAGATCGAGTTCTTCCTGCTCGAGCAGGGCCGCGGGCCCGACGGTCGCCCGGTGCCCGTCGACGACGCCGGCTACTTCGACCACGTGCCGCACGGCACCGGCCACGACTTCCGCCGCGCCGCGATCACCATGCTCGAGAACATGGGCATCTCCGTCGAGTTCAGCCACCACGAGGGCGCGCCCGGCCAGAACGAGATCGACCTGCGCTACGCCGACGCCCTCAGCACGGCCGACAACATCATGACCTTCCGCACGGTCGTCAAGGAGGTCGCCCTGACGCAGGGCATCTACGCGACGTTCATGCCGAAGCCCTTCTCGGAGCACCCCGGCTCGGGCATGCACACGCACCTCTCGCTCTTCGAGGGCGACTCCAACGCCTTCTACGAGGCGGGAGCCCCCTACCAGCTGAGCAAGGTCGGTCGTCAGTTCATCGCGGGGCTGCTGCGGCACGGCGCCGAGATCGCGGCCGTGACCAACCAGTGGGTCAACTCCTACAAGCGGCTCTGGGGTGGGGGAGAGGCGCCCGCGCATCTCACGTGGGGTCACAACAACCGTTCGGCGCTGGTCCGCGTGCCGATGCACAAGCCCAACAAGGGCCAGTCGACGCGGGTCGAGGTGCGCTCGCTGGACGCCGCCTGCAACCCGTACCTCGCGTTCGCCGTGCTGCTCGGTGCCGGGCTCAAGGGCATCGAGGAGGGCTACGACCTCCCGCCCGAGACCGAGGACGACGTGTGGAGCCTCACCGACGCCGAGCGTCGCGCGATGGGCATCAAGCCGCTGCCGGCGTCGCTGGGCCGGGCGCTCGAGGTGATGGAGGAGAGCGAGCTCGTCGCCGACGTGCTCGGCGAGCACGTCTTCGACTTCTTCCTGCGCAACAAGCGCCAGGAGTGGCTCGACTACCGCCACGAGGTCAGCCAGTTCGAGCTGAACCGCTACCTGCCGAGGCTGTGACCCGCCAGACGCCGATGTCCTCACGCACCAGCACCACCGAGGGGGCCCTCGCGCGCCTCGGCTTCGCCGACCCGAAGCGTGCCGCCGGGCTGCTCGACGACCGCGCGCTGCTGCCGCTGCGCGCGGCGTTCCCCGACGGCCAGCTCGACGACCTGGTCGGCGTCGTCGGCGACACGGCGGATCCCGACCAGGGGCTGCTGGGGCTCGTCCGCGTGGCGGAGTCGCTTGCGGCACAAGGCGACCCGTCCGAGTGGGGCATCTCCGCGTTCGCCCGCGAGCTCGCGACGGACGGTCCGGGGCGCGCGCGCGTCGCCGGCGTGCTCGGCGCCTCCACGGCCCTCGTCGACGAGCTCGTGCGCCATCCCGAGCACTGGGTCGACTGCGTCGACGCCGAACGGCGGCCCGGCGAGCAGGTGCGCCACGACCTCGTGCACGCCGTGACCGGGGGTCGCGGTGACCGCACGCCGCTCGACGCCCTGCGCATCGCGTACCGGAGGGGCCTGCTGCGCATCGCCGCGCTCGACGTCACCGCCGCGGACCCGCTCGCGGAGATGCCGGCCGTCGGCGAGGCGCTGGCCGAGCTCGCCGAGGCGGCCCTGGACGCAGCCCTCGCCATCGCCCGCGAGGAGTACGGCGACGGCCACGAGGCCTGCCGGCTCGCCATCATCGGCATGGGCAAGACCGGCGGCGGCGAGCTCAACTACGTCAGCGACGTCGACGTCATCTTCGTCGCCGAGCCCGCCGAGGGCG
Source organism: Terrabacter koreensis (assembly GCF_054783315.1). Lineage (NCBI taxonomy): Bacteria > Bacillati > Actinomycetota > Actinomycetes > Micrococcales > Intrasporangiaceae > Terrabacter > Terrabacter koreensis. The sequence continues at coordinate 1,636,788 of NZ_BAAGQU010000004.1, forward strand.
CCGACGAGGAGACCGCGCTGCAGGTCGGCACCGCGTTGGCCACGGCCACGATGCGCGCGTGCTCGGCGCCGACCCCCGAGGGCAGCCTCTGGCCCGTCGACGCGGCCCTCCGGCCGGAGGGCAAGCAGGGCCCCCTGGTGCGCACCATCCGCAGCCACAAGGCGTACTACGAGCGCTGGGCCAAGACGTGGGAGTTCCAGGCACTGCTCAAGGCGTGGGTGTCCGCGGGCGACAAGGAGATCGGTCTGCGCTACAAGGCCGAGATCGCCCCGATGGTGTGGGAGGCGGCCGGCCGCGACCACTTCGTCGAGGACGTGCAGGCGATGCGGCGTCGCGTCGAGCAGCACGTCCCGGCCAACGAGGCCGCGCGCCAGCTGAAGCTGGGCCCGGGCGGCCTCCGCGACGTCGAGTTCAGCGTCCAGCTTCTCCAGCTCGTGCACGGCCGCACCGACCCGAGCCTGCGCTCGGCCACCACTCTGGAGGCGCTGTCCGCGCTCGCTCGGGGTGGCTACGTCGGCCGCGACGACGCGGCCATCCTCGACCGGGCCTACCGCCACCTGCGCTGCCTGGAGCACCGCATCCAGCTCCACCGACTGCGCCGCACCCACCTGATGCCCGTCGCGGAGGCCGACCTGCGCCGGCTCGGACGCGCCATGGGCCACCGCACGCACCCGGAGCGCGCGGTCGTCGCCGACCGCCAGGCGTCCGCGCGCGAGGTGCGGCGGCTGCACGAGCGGCTCTTCTACCGGCCGCTGCTCGCTGCGGCGGCCAAGCTCAGCCCGACCGAGGCGCGGCTCAGCCCCGAGGCCGCCAAGCAGCGCCTCCTCGCGCTCGGCTTCCGCGACCCCGCCGGCGCCCTCCGTCACATCGAGGCGCTGACCACCGGGGTGAGCCGGCGAGCCTCGATCCAGCGCACGCTGCTGCCCGTCATGCTCGGCTGGTTCGCCGACGAGGCCGACCCCGACGCCGGGCTGCTGTCGTTCCGGCGCGTCTCCGACGAGCTCGGCACCACCCACTGGTACCTCAAGATGCTGCGTGACGAGGGCCGTGCCGCCGACCGGCTGGCGCACTGCCTCGCCCGCAGCAGGTATGCCGCCGACCTGCTCGTGCGCTCACCCGAGAGCGTGTCGATCCTCGGTGACGACAACGGGCTCACGCCCCGGTCGCGTGAGGCGATCACGTCGACGATGCAGTCCGCCGCGGGTCGCCGCGAGTCGGCCGCCGACGCCGTCGCCGCCGTCCGGGCCATCCGCCGTCACGAGCTGCTGCGCATCGTGATGGGAGACCTCGTCGGTGTCGTCGACCTGCCCGGTGTGGGTGCTGCGCTCAGCGACCTCACCGCGGCGACGATCCAGGTCACGCTCGACGTCGCCGTCAAGGAGGTGGAGCGTCGGGAGGGCGAGCCGATCGGCGGCGACATCCTCGTCGTGGGCATGGGCAGCCTCGGTGGCCGCGAGCTCGGCTACGCCTCCGACGCCGACGTCATGTTCGTCCACCAGGCGCACCCCGGCGCCGAGGAGAAGGACGTGCAGGCCCGCGCCACCCTCGTGGTGCAGGAGCTGCGCAAGCTCCTCTCGGGCTCGGGACCCGACACCGCCCTGGGTCTCGACCCCGACCTGCGGCCCGAGGGCAAGGCCGGCCCGCTGGTGCGCAGCGTCGACTCGTTCCGCACCTACTACGAGCGCTGGGCTCTCACCTGGGAGTTCCAGGCGCTGCTGCGAGCCACCCCCATCGCCGGGCCACAGACGCTGGCCGACGCGTTCCTCGAGCTCATCGACCCGCTGCGGTGGCCCGAGGGCGGCATCGACGCGAGCCAGGTCCGCGACATCCGCACCATGAAGGCCCGAGTCGAGAGCGAGCGGCTGCCCCGAGGAGCCGACCCGCGGACCCACATCAAGCTCGGCCGTGGCGGGCTGAGCGACGTCGAGTGGGTCGTGCAGCTGCACCAGCTCCAGCACGCGCACGAGCGCCCGGCGTTGCGCGTCACCGGCACGATGGCGGGTCTGTCCGCGCTGGCCACCGAGGGCCTGGTCTCCGCCGAGGACGTCAAGGCGCTGCGCGAGGCGTGGCAGCTCGGTTCGTCGATGCGCAACGCCGGTGTGCTCTGGCGGGGAAGGCCGATCGACAGCGTCCCGTCCGACGTGCGTGACCTCGACGGCATCGGTCGGATCATGGGCCGCCAGGCGGGCGAAGGAGCCGGACTCGCCGAGCTGTGGCGGCGTGTGGCCCGGCGCGCCCGCCACGCGACCGATTTCAACTTTTACGACACCCCAGCTGGGGGTAGCGTCGTCACGTGAGCTCGAGTCAGGGGACCGGCAGCGTCGTGCCGACATACGCCGCCGTCCTACGCGTGCCTCGGTTCCTGCCGATCTTCCTCGCGAACGCCCTGTCCATGTGGGGCGACTACATCGCGCGCGTCACGATCGCAGCGGTGGTGTTCGAGCGCTCCCGGTCGCCGCTGGCCACCGCGACCACCCTCGCGGTCAGCCTCGTGCCGACCTTCTTCGGCCGCAGCCTGATCGGGCCCATCGTCGACCGGTTCCCCTACAAGTGGGTGCTCATCTGGTCGCACCTGTTGCGAGCCACGTGCGTGCTCGGCCTGATGTGGCTCGTCATGCAGGGGTCCGCGCTGTGGGTGATGTTCCTCGTGCTCTTCGCGCTCGAGCTCATCGGGGGCGCCTCGGCCGCTTCGAACATGGTGCTGCTCACCGACCTGTTCGAGGACCGCCACCTCTACGCCAGGGCGGTCGGCCTCGGCGCCATGTCCGAGCAGTTCAACCAGGCCATCGGGCTGGCCGTCGGTGGTGCCCTCGTGGCCCTGGTCGGCCCCGAGACCGGTCTGCTCTTCGACCTCCTCACCTTCGTCGTGGCCGCCCTCGTCATCCTCTTCGTCGTGCAGCTGCGCCCCGTCACGGGTGAGCGTGGCCGGGGCCTGCGTGGCTTCGCCCGCGACCTGTCCACCGCAGCCGGCGACCTGGCCCGGCATCCCGTGCTGGCGCGGCTGGTCACGCTCAGCGCCGTGGCCTGCCTCGGCATCGCGGCCCCGGAGGCGCTGGCCATCCCGATCGCCGGTCAGAACGGCTGGGGTGGGGTGCTCATGGCCGCCCCCATCGTCGGGGCCGTCGTCGGCATCGTGCTCATCGGTCGCCGCGACGTGCACCAGCAGAACCGGTCCATCGTGCCGCTGGCGCTGTGCATGCCGCTGCCGCTGCTCGCCACCGCACTGCGCCCACCGATCTGGGTGGTGGCGATCCTGTTCTTCGGCTCGGGCATGCTCCAGGCGTTCATGGTCCCGCTGCAGGCGACGTTCGCCCTGGTCACCGAGCCGGAGCTCCGCGGTCGCATCTTCAGCCTCGCCGGCTCGGTCTCCATTGCCGCGGCCGGCGCGTCCTACCTCGCCGCCGGGTGGGTCGGGCAGCACACGAACGCGTACTGGGGCGTCACGATCTGTGCCGCCGTCTGCCTGGCCCTCGTGGCGCTCCTCGCCGCGACCTGGCCGCACCGCCGCGTGCGCACGGCCGTCGACCTGGCGTACGCGCCGACGACCTCCCACGCGGCCTGAGCCGCGGGGAGGCCGACGCGTACGGTCAGCGGGTCAGCGGCGCATGCCGTTCGCGTCCAGCATGGCCACCCACGTGGCCTGCCACATGACGCCGGTCGCCGGGAGGTGGTGGGCGGACTGCCAGGCCTTGAGGCGAGTCTGGGTCGTGGAGGCGAAGGTCCCGGTGGCAGACACTCCGAGGGCCTTCTGGATCGTCTTGACGGCCGGCCCGGTCATGCCGGGCTTGAGCAGCATCCCCGAGCGCGGCACCATCTCCTTCAGCAGCGCGCTGGCCCCGGCGGGCGCCGCGACGGTCGGGTAGGTCGAGCAGCGTCGAGGGTTGGCGGCCACGTAGATCGAGGCCCAGTTCAGCGCCGAGGGACGGCAGGGGCCCCAGTCGACGGGGGCGACCTGCTTGCTCCAGAAGGAGGTGCGGCCCAGCGCACCCTCCCACGACAGCGAGATGTGGATGTGGTTGCGGTGGCACGTGGTGTCGTACGCGGTCGTCGGCGTCGTCGCGCAGGAGCTGTAGGGACGCCAGCCCTCGGAGGAGCGGTAGGAGCTCCACATCTTGTTGTTCCAGATGATGTACATGACCCCGAGGCGGCGGGCGTTCGCGTACGGGTTGCCCGCCTTGTCGGTCGCGAGCAGCCACGCGATGAGGGCGTTGGCGTTGGTGCGCTGCGTCGTGTCGCGCACGTTGAAGAACGTGTCCACCGCGCGCCCGTCGTAGTGCTCCGACGGCTTCGTCGCCGAGGTGCACGACCGCACCAGCCCGTAGGTGTTGGCGTACGTCGCCTTGATGAGCTGGGCGAGCTTGACCGTGCCGGCCCGGTTGCGCATGTCGCAGGCGACCCCGGGGACGTAGGGCGAGAGCCGCTCGATGCCGGCGGGCAGGCCCGTGGGCGTGGCCGGGACGGGCGGCGTGCTGGTGCCACCCGCGGTGGCGGCCGGCGCGACGGACCAGACGAGGGCGAGCGCGACGAGCGTTGCGAGCAACAGGCTGAGCGTGCCGCGCGGGGACCGGCGTCGGGACAGGGCTGTGTGGTTCATGACGAGTTCTCCGAAACAGGGTGTGCGAGACCCACCCGGGCGCGAGGCAGGGTGGCAGGGCGCGAGGGGTGTTGTGTTGTGAACCCGGTTGCGTGGAGAGGGGCGGTCAGGGGGCCGCGGCACGGGTGGGGCAATTACAACCCATTTGTCCGGTTACTGCACAGTCTTCGAAAAAACCGTTGGACCGACACGCCGTGCGTTGGTCGGGGTCCTGGGGTTGCCGGGGGTGGGTCGACCGACCTGTCGCGACATGTCCGTCATCTACTCGCGGCAACTTCCCAGAAACGTGAAATCCATTGCGCCTAAATGGAAAAAGGCTGAAAGTTGCGGTCGAAAGCGGTGTGTTCCGGGGCTTCGGACGTAGCCTGTGGTTACGGCCGCACATGCCTCGGGGGGCGAGGATGCGGCCGCGGGGGGAGATCCGCTCGAAAAAAACTGGCGTGTCTCCCGGGCAAGGAGGGCTTCGTGCCTGGGGGTGAGAGACCATGGTCGACGACGTCGTCGGACCGAATGACACCATGACGTGGCGAGGTCCTGACACGGATCCCGTCAGGTCGCTGCTGCACGACCTGCGTGAACCGCTCGCGGCGATCCTGTTGCTGTCCGAGACGTCGCAGGGCGACGTCCGCGAGCGACTCAGCAACATCCAGGAGCAGGCCACCTGGCTGGCCGCGCTCGTGACGGCGAGTCTCGACGGAGCGGCCGGAGACCATCCGACCGACGTCGACGCCTGCACGCTGGCCAAGGAGACCGCGACGCGGGCCCGGATGTCGACGTCGACGACGATCGACGTCGAGGTGGTCGGCGACGGGCACGTCATGGCGCGGCCGATCGCGCTGGCCCGGGCCCTCGGGTGCCTCGTCGACAACGCCGTGCGAGCGGCCGGCCCGACCGGCCACGTCCTCATCTGGGTGGGCAGCTGTGACGACGGCTTCCACATCCGGGTGCTCGACGACGGTCCCGGCCTCGGCCGAGTCGCTCCGCGCACGTCCATCGGGCTGGCGACCACCCGGGCGATGGTGGCCGCCTGCCGCGGCCGCTTCAAGCTGGCGGCACGGCCGGACGGCGGGGCCACAGCGGACATCGCGCTCCAGTCGCGGTCCGATGCTGTCGCCCGCTGAGATGGACAGGCCATGAAGCTCGTGCTGTGCGACGACCACGAGCTCATCCTCGACACGCTCGGCGCCGCCCTCACGGGACTCGGCTACGACGTGGTGAGCACGCACGCGCCGCCCGAAGCCCTGGACGCCGTGCGAGCCACCCAACCGGACGCCTGCCTGCTCGACGTCAACTTTCCGGACGGCTCGGGCCTCGACGTCCTGCCGCTGATCCGGCAGGTGTCGCCGGGCACCAAGGTGCTCATCTTCTCCGCGGACAACTCCAGCTCCGTGGTGCGCAACGCGATCGCCCTCGGCGCCTCCGGCTACGTCCGCAAGGACCGGGGGCTGCTCCACCTCATCGAGTCGATCGACCTCGCCATCGGTGGGCACCTGGCCGTGGAGCCCGGCGCCCTGCAGGCTGCCCTGCGCACGGTCGACGCCGCGGACGACCCGCTCTGGATGCTGACCTTCCTCACCGACCGCGAGTGGGAGGTGCTGCGCTGCATCGCCGATGGCCTCGGCACCGAGGAGATCGCCACGTCGCTCAACGTCCGCCGCAGCACCGCCCGCACACACGTCCAGAACCTGCTGACGAAGATCGGCGTCCACTCCCGGCTCCAGGCGGTGGCCCTCGTCGCCGCCCATGGCACGGACATCAACTGGCCGCCGCACGTGCGACGAGCCTGACCAGGGGAGCGCGCGGCCGCGTGCCCGTCCGGGCGTAGTCCGTTTGACGTAGGCGAGGGTCCCCCGGGCAGGGGGTCCGGCGGCGACGCGGCGACGGCAGATTGAGTGCCATGAAGCAGGATGCCAGCGTCGTTCTGGTCGACTCCCGCCAAGGCTTCCTCGACGCGTTCGCCTTGGTCCTCCTGGCCCAGAGACAGCTCCGACTCGTCGGGACCGCCCTGACGGTGGACGCCGCCGTGGCGCGGGGTCTGACCCGCGGGTGCGACGTGGTGGCCATGGGCCTCGACGACGAGAACCGCATCGCGGACCTCGCACGCCTGCGAGCGGCCGCCCCCGACGTGGGCGTCGTCGTCCTCGTGGAGCCGGACGACGAGGAGCAGCTGTCCGAGGCGCTCGCCTGGGGTGTGGGTGGCTGGGTGCTGCGCAGCTCGGGGGTCAGGGAGCTGCTCGAGGCCCTCGAGAAGGTGGCCGGAGGCGAGGCACACCTGCCGGCAGAGCCGGTGCGGGCCCTGCTGGCAGCCGCCCTGGCCCGTCATCCCGCGTCGGCCAGGCTGGCGCGCGAGGCGCTGACACCGCGCGAGGCCGCAGTCCTCGACTGCCTCGCCTCCGGCATGAGCAGGCGGGACGTCGGCGTCACCCTCGGGCTGTCGGACAACACGGTCCGGACCTACGTGCGTCGCATCCTGCGCAAGCTGCACGTCCACTCCGCCTCCGCCGCCGTGGCGATGACCACCAACGAGGTGCAGGTCCATGGTTGAGATCGCCCGGCGACCCGCACCGCACGCGAGGCCCGGCGACCCGGACGCCGGGCCGATCCCGCCGTACGCGGTCGCCGCCAGCCCGGCGCCGCACGTCGTGCCCTTCACGCGGACCCGCATCTGCCCGGAGGCCCGACAGGCCGTGGCCGACGTGCTCGAGTCCGGCTGGGTGACCTCGGGACAGCAGGTGATCGAGTTCGAGTCCGAGCTCGCCGCGTACGTCGGCGCCGAGCACGGGGTCGCCGTCAGCTCGTGCACGGCGGCGATCGAGCTGGCGCTGCGAGCGCTGGACCTGCCGCCCGGCTCGAAGGTGCTCATGTCGACAGTGACCTTCTGCGGTGCCGCCGCCGCCATCCGGCACGCGGGGCACGTGCCCGTCCTCGCCGACGTCGACCCGGGCACCGCGATGCCCTCGTGCGCGAACGTGGCCGCGGCAGCCGCCGGCTGCGGCGGCGTCGATGCCCTCGTCGTCGTCCACCTGGCAGGCCTGCCGAGCGACGTGCGAGCGCTCGCCGAGGCCGCTGGGGTCGACATCGACCACGTCGTGGAGGACGCGGCGCACGCGCTGGGAACCTTCGTCGGCGACGAGCCGGTCGGCAGCATCTCCCGCGCCACGTGCTTCAGCTTCTACGCCACCAAGAACCTCGCGATCGGCGAGGGCGGCATGGTGACGACCGACGACCCCGAGCTGGCCGGGCGCCTCCGCAAGGCCCGGCTGCACGGCATGTCGGCCGACGCGTGGCGGCGCTACCTGCCCGGCGGGGGCTGGCGCTACGACGTCGCCGTCGACGGGCTCAAGGCGAACATGACCGACGTCCAGGCGGCCATCGGGCGGGCCCAGCTGCGGCACTTCGACGCCGACCAGGCGCGCCGTGCCGTGGTGGCTGCCCGCTACGACGGGGGGCTCAGCGGCATCCCCGGACTGCGCCGTCCTCCAAGGGCGCTCGCGGGCCGACACGCCTGGCACCTCTACGTGGTCCGGGTGGAGCCGGCATACGGGATGGGGCGTGACGAGCTCATCGACGCGCTGCGCGCCCGCGGCGTGATGACGTCGGTGCACTTCATCCCGCTCCACCACCTCACCTGGTTCAGGGACCACTGCATCGTCCCTGCGGAGGGACTGCCCGGCGCCGACCAGGTCTTCGACCGCATCCTGTCGCTGCCGATGGACGCGGTCGCCACGGACGCAGAGGTCGACCAGGTCTGCACCGCGCTGGCCGACTGTTCACGAAGGGGGATCCAGGAATGACCACGACACTGACCTACGGATGGGCGCCCGAGGAGATCGGCTTCGTGCCGACGCTCCAGAAGGGCCTGCGGACCCTCATCATCGGTGCGGGCGAGGCCGGCCGGGCGCTCGCGCGGGACCTCGAGAGGGTGCGCGACTTCGGCCTGGCACCGATCGGTTTCCTCGACGACGACACGAGCAAGCGCGTCGTGCGCCGGCTGCCGGTCCTCGGCGCCCTGTCCGACCTGCTCTCGGTCGTGACGGTGCAGCGCGTCGACGTCGTGCTGCTCGCCATCCCCGGACTGCCGGCCGAGCAGGTCCGCGTCCTGGCCACGACCGCCGCCCGGGTGGGGGCGAGCGTGCGCCACCTGCCCTCCTTCGTCTCGATGCTGCAGCGCGACGTCGTCGGCACCGATCTGCGCTCGCTGGAGGTCGGCTCGCTCATCGGTCGACCCGAGATGCACGTCGTGTCACCGGAGGTGCAGGCCACCATCACCGGTCGGCGCGTGCTCGTCACCGGTGCCGGCGGCTCGATCGGCAGTGAGCTGTGCCGCCAGGTCAACGGGTTCGGACCCGAGCGGCTCGTCATGCTCGACCACGACGAGTCGAACCTCCACCGGCTCCAGCTCGAGCTGACGGGCGCGGGTCTGCTCGACTCCGACGACATCGTCGTGGCCGACATCCGTGACGCCTCCCGGATGCGGCAGGTCATCGCCGACGTTCGCCCGGACATCGTCTTCCACGCGGCGGCGCTCAAGCACCTTCCGATGCTCGAGCGCCACCCGTGCGAAGGCGTGAAGTCCAACGTCGCCGGGACGCTCAACGTCGTGACGGCGGCCGTCGACCACGGCGTCGGCAGGTTCATCCTCATCTCCACCGACAAGGCCGCCGACCCGACGTCGGTCCTCGGGGCCACGAAGCAGCTGGCCGAGCGGGTGACGCGTCACGCGTCGAGGCGCTCGGGCGGGACGATCGTCTCGGCGGTCCGCTTCGGCAACGTGCTGGGCAGCCGTGGATCGCTGCTGCACGTCCTCGCCGAGCAGGTGCGCAACGACGAGCCGTTCACGATCACCGATCCCGACGTGACGCGTTTCTTCATGACGATCGAGGAGGCGGTGGGCCTCGTGCTGGAGGCCGCCCACCTGGCCCGGGGCGGAGAGACGTTCGTGCTCGACATGGGCCAGCCCGTGCGCATCACCGACCTGGCGCGCAACTACTGCCGACAGCTGGGCCTGCCCGAACCGGACTTCCGCTACACGGGACTGCGGCCGGGGGAGAAGCTGCACGAGGCGCTCTTCTCCTCAGAGGAGGACCGCCGGCAGACAAGCCACCCACGCATCTTCAGCACCTGGACCGACGCGACCGACCCCGATTTCGAGGACCGCCTCGGCGCGCTCTTCGAGGCCTCGTCACGCAACGCGGTGGACGAGGTGCGGTCGGCCCTCGAACGACTCCTGTGCACCTACCAGCCGGCCCACGACGAACCACGGTTCGTCCTGGCCGCTCCGTACCCCGACGACTACTGAACCGACCACCACGACCACGTAGGAGGCACGCCCGTGGACCTCACCGTCATCGCCGCGACCGCGGCCGCACCACCCGGCTGCGACGCACCGGTCCCGACGACCGCCGGACCTGCGGGCTCGACGACACGTCGGGGCAGGGCCGCGACGGTCATCGAGGGGCCCGGCCTGCTGGCCGACGAGGCGGTGCTGCACTCGTTCGAGATGGGCACGGCCGGCCTCGACCTCGCGGCTCCGCCCGTCGTGCTGCCGGACTTCCACCACAAGCGCGCGATGGAGATGCCGTCGAGCATCGCCGTCGCCACGCGTGGCACGATCCGCCCGACCTTCACGAGCTCGTCGGTCAACTGCGGGATGGCCCTCATCGCGCTCGGCACCGACAAGCCGGCCGACCACGCCGTCGACGCCTTCTACCGGGCCGTCAAGGAGAAGTACCCCTACCCGACGCGCGGCGCCCGCGAGCTGACCGCCGGCGAGGTCGTCGCGGCTGCGTCCGAGGGCGCGCAGTTCGCCGCCGAGCGCTGGGGCGTCGAGGCCGAGGAGCTCGAGCGCATCGAGGAGTCCGGCCGGGTGGACCTCGAGCCGTGGGGCGGGGCGGCCCGGCTGCGCAAGGAGATTCCCGCCCTCACGTGGCAGCTGGCCCGGCTCCGCTTCGGCACGGTCGGCCCGACGAACCATTTCGTCGAGCTCCAGCAGGTCGAGGAGATCCTCGACCCCGAGGCCGCAGACCTGCTCGGTGTCCGGCTCGGGCAGGTGACCCTGCAGTACCACGCCGGCGGCGGCGTGCTCACCGGAGAGATCGGCCACCTGTTCCAGCGGCGCAAGGACACGGCCCGGGCGATGAAGGCGGTCATGGCCGTCCAGAAGCCGCTCTACCACCTGGCGACGGCGCGGTCCGCCGCCGAGCTCCGCGAGCGCATGCGGCTCTACTTCGCCAGGGCCTGCGCACCCGTCGACCTCGACAGCACCGAAGGTCAGCGGCTGATGCTCGCCAATGCTGCGGCGATGAACTACGGCTACGCCTTCCGCGTCGCGACGTACGCGGCGCTGCGCCGGATCGCTCTCGACACCTTCGGCGGCGAGCCCGGTCGGCTGGTCGTCGACTCGCCGCACAACTCGATCTACGAGGAGGACGTCGCAGGGCAGCGGGCGGTCGTCCATCGGCACAACTCGTGTCGTGCGTTCCCCGCGGAGCGTATGCCGGACGGCTCGGTCTTCGCGACGACCGGCCAGGCGGTGCTCCTGCCGGGCACGCACCGGACGTCGTCCTACCTCGCCGTCGCCGGCGAGCGGAGCGGGGACAGCCTGCACTCGGCCTGTCACGGCGCCGGCACCGTCATCGAGCAGTTCGAGAAGGACGGGCGGTCGACGCTCGACGCGGCCGGCCGCTCGACACGCCGCTACCGCTACACCGACGAGTCCCCGTCGTCGACACCGCACCTCGACGACCACGGCGTCAACGCCGCGATGTCGGTGCTGACCCGGCACCGCATCGTGCGCCCGGTCGCGCGCATGCGCCCGTTCGCCGTGCTCCACTGACCCGGCTCATCGCAGCCGGAGGGCGCCGGGTCCGGTCCCCGGGCGCACGATCCCGGACACCAGGCGCCTCCCAGCGCGGCCGGGGCGACGACCATTTCCCCAAACCCCCAGTGGGAAGTCGCCCCGGTCGCCTCCTCGTGCCCGTAGTGCGGCGCGGGCGGCGCGGACGGATCCCAGACGGATCTCGGACGGCCGATCTCGGGGGTCATCCGTTCGACGTAGGCGGGGGTCGTCCTGCAACGCGATGCCCGCCCCCACGGAGGCTCCTAGCGTCGAGAGGACAGCAGCGCTGCACGGCTCCCCGCGGAGTCACGCGAGGCGCGGACCGACAACTGGGGACGACGAGGTGGGGACTTTGACGATCGAGGACGCGTTCGGCCGGGTCATCCGGGGCCACTGGCTGGTCATCCTCCTGTGCATCGTGGCTCCGTACGTCGTGATGTCGAACGTGAGCCGCGGCGAGCCGGACGTGTACGAGGCGGTGGCGCGGGTCCAGATGGGGACCGAGCTCGCCGCCTCCAACGTCCAGGCCGACGCGACGAGCCAGCGGGTCCTCGGGATCGCGACGAGTCCCGGTGTCGTGCGCTCCGCGCTCGACAAGGCGCGGTTGCGGGCGGACGCCAACGACTTCGCGGCCCACTACATCGACGTCCGACGCGTCGGGGTCTCGCCCGTCATGGAGATCGTGGTGACCGACACGAGCCCGGCGCGCGCGGCGACGATCGCGAGGTCCATCACGGCCGACGTCATCAAGGTCTCCAACGTGGGTGACCAGCCCACCAGCACCGAGCGACGCCAGGGGGTGCAGCGTCAGCTCAACACCCTCGCCCGCCAGCGCAGCCGGCTCGCCGCGAAGCTGAACAACGTCGACCCCAAGGGTGGGGCCGCACTCGCGATCCAGGCGCAGCTGACCTCGCTCACGACGGCGCAGACCGAGCTCGAGCGACAGATGTCGGACCTCAACCTGGCCGCGCCCTCCCCGTCCCACGCGGTGCTGCTCGACCCGGTGCGGGTCCCGAGCGTGGCCCTGCCGAGACAGGACACGCAGCGCGCCGTGCTGGCCGCGCTCATCGGGGCTCTCGTCGGTGGCGGTCTGGCGGCGGGGCTCGAGGCCCTGCGCCCGCGCCTACGCTCCGGACGCTCGGTCGCGCGCGCCCTGGAGCTGCCCCACGTCGGCCACCTGCCGCGCCTCACCGTCGGCCGCCGCACCACGAGTGCCGCCGGCCCGATCGCCGACCGGCTGGCACTGCTGGCGCGACGGTACGACGCGAGCAACGTCCTGGCCGTCCTCGTCGACCCGCGCGACGAGCCGGCCGCGCGGTCCGTCGCGCGCCTGCTGGGCCCAGACCCCGAGAAGGGACCCCACCGGGTGTCCTGCTCGGTCGTCGGGCGGGGCTGGGCCGAGCCGGGGGACGCGCCTGTCGTCGTCGTGCTCTCGCCACGCCACGTCAAGCTGCGCAGCCTCGTCGACACGATGTCGTTCGTCGACGCGCTGGGCTGGCCGGTCGTGGGGCTCATCAGCTACCCGCGCCAGTGGTTCTGGCAGCGGCGGGCGGCGAGGCGCGCGGCGGCGGAGCCCGCGACCGCGCCGCGCCACGAGGCGGGCACAGCCGGCCTGCCGTCTCCCGTCCGCCCGTGGAAGAAGAGGCTGCCCGATCCCGTCGTCCCTGTCCCTTCCGTCGCCTCCGCCGTTTCAGTCGCCCCCGCCTCCGTCGCCTCCGTCGCCCCCGTCGGCTCCGTCGGCGCGGCGCCGCAGGCCAAGGCGCAGAACGGCGTCGAGCAGGCAGAGCCGTGGGCTGCGCAGGACCCGGGGGAGGTGCTGCACCGATGACCGTGCGGCTGCGAACCGCGGGACTCACCGTCGAGGTGTCCGCCGTCGGCCCGGCCGCGGCGCGCTGGACGCGCGTCGTCCGCGAGGCCTGCGCCGGCCAGGAGCTCGACGACCAGGGACTCGGCGGCCCGGGACCATCCTCCCTGGCCCGGGCCGCCGACATCGTGGTCACCGTCGCGCACGGCGAACCGGTCGATCCCTCCGCCCGACACCGGCTGGTGACCCGCGGGGCGTGGACCGACGGGCACGAGGTGATCCTGCAGGACGCCTGCTCGAGCGGGCTGGACCTCGTGCTCCACGCGCACGGGGCGCGGCTGCAGGTGGTCGCCCATCCCGCCCCGGGCTGGCGGCACCGGGCCCTCGGGCTCGCCGCCCCGGACCGTCGGGTCCTGCTGCACCGGGCAGCCCTGCTGCAGTTCCCCGCCCTGTGGTGGGCGGGAGTCCACGGTCGGGCCCCGCTGCACGTCTCGGCCGCCATGGTCTCGGGGCACGGTGTCGTGCTCGTCGGGCCGGGCGGCGTCGGCAAGTCGACCCTCATCGGCACGCTGGACGTCGCGACGGGCGCCCCGGTCAGCGACAACCTCTGCACCTCGGACGGCAACGGGCTGCAGAGCCTGCTCGAACCGGCCCGCACCGATGCCGGCACCGGGCGACGGATGCCGCACGGCCGGCGGGAGTCGGCCTGGCTGCGGCACGTCGACGGCGTCGCGCCGGACACTCTTCTCGTGCTGCGTCGGGGTGACACCCCTGACGTCGTCGTGCGACACCTCGACGCTGCGACGGCCGCTCGCGAGCTCGTCGGCGGCACCTATGCGGCGGGCGAGCTGCGCCGCTACTGGGCCTTCGCCGCGACGCTGGCGCTCGCCACCGGCCGAGGCCCGGCCCACCCGCCGGTCGCGGAGGTGGCCGAGCTGCTCACCGCGCGGTTGCCGGCATACGAAGTGAGACTGCCGAACCGGCCGGGGACCACCCTCGAGGAGCTGCTCGACCGCGTGCGGGCGATGCCGGTGCTGACGGGTGAGGAGGCGTGGCGACCATGAGACGACGGGTCATGCACGTGGTCACCCGGTGCATCGCGGGCGCGGGCGGCGTCGTCGTGCGCGGCGCCACCGCGCTGGACCCCGACCGCTACGAGAGCGTCCTTGTCACGGGCACGCGCGAGGGCGTGCTGCTCGACCGGGCGCGCGCTGCCGGGGTCGAGGTCGTGGTCGTGCCCGAGCTCGTGCCGCAGATCAGCCCGTCCGACGACGCGGCCGCGCTGCGCCGCCTCCTCGGCCTCGTGCGCACGTACGCACCCCACGTCGTCCACACCCACTCGGCCAAGGCCGGCGTGCTGGGGCGGTTGGCCGCGCACCGAGCCGGGGTCGGCCTCATCGTCCACACGCTCCACGGCTTCCCGTTCCACGAGTTCCAGAACCCCGCGCCGCACGCCGCCTACGTCGCCGTCGAGCGCCGTCTCTCCCGCATCACCGACGTCTACCTCGCCGTCGGCACCGGCGTCGCGGTCGAGGCGCTGCGGCGCGGGTTGGCCCGGCCCGAGCAGCTCCACACCGTGGGGCCGGTCGTCGATGACCCGACGGTCGTCCTGACCCCGGCCACGCGGGCTCGTGCACGGGCGGCACTCGGACTCCCGGCCACGGCCCACGTCGTCGGGACCGTCGGCCGCCTCGACCACCAGAAGGCACCGGAGCACCTCCTCGCGGCCGTGGCCCGCATGCGGACGCGCGCCATGCTCGTGTGGGTCGGTGACGGCGAGCTGGCGCGACGGACCACCGCGGACGTGCGGCGGCTCGGACTCGACGGCCGGGTGCTGCTGCTGGGCAACCGCGACGACGTCGCGCAGCTGCTGCCGGCCTTCGACGTCTTCGCCCTCGCCAGCCGCTACGAGGGCCTGCCCTGCGTCATCGTCGAGGCCCAGCAGTGCGGCATCCCGGTGGTGGCCACGGCGGTCAATGCCGTGCCCGACGTCGTCGTCCCCGGCGAGACCGGCCTGCTGGTGCCACCGGCGAGACCGGACCTGCTCGCGGCCGCGCTCGACCACGCCCTGACGCATCCCGACGAGGCGCGGGCGTGGGCCACCCACGCGCGCGAGCACCTGGGCGCTCGCTACGACTCCCACACCGCGGGCGAGGTGCTCGACCACGTCTACTCGCAGGGGCCGACGCGCCGCAGCCACCGCTTCGTCCGGGCTGAGCTGGGTCGGGCGTCGTGAACCTGCCCGCGGCTGCCGCCCTCCTCGTGCCCAGCGGCGCGGTCCTCGCGTGGCCGGCCGATCCGGCCGACGGCGTACGCGTGCAGCGCGCTCCTGCCGGGACGGTCGTGGCGCTCGCCGACGGGGGGCGCGGCGGGCGCAGGCGCCTCCGTCGCGCGGCGGCCAGGCTCGGGGTGCGCGTCGACGCCGAGTACGTGCTCCTGCCCAGCTGGCGACAGGCGACGTTCGTCACGACCGACGATGCCGGCACGCTCTCCTGGCTGCTCGACAGCTTCCTCACCACGCCGCCGGGCGTCGTTCGCGGCACCCGCATCGTGCACGGCGTCACGAGCGTGGCCCGGCGTGCGGCCGGCAGCCGCCCCGGTGCCGCCGCGCTGCGGTTCCTCGTGGCGTCGCTCGTGCCCGGCCGCGTCGTCCTGGGAACGCGCAGATGACGACCGCGGTCGTCGAGGGGCGGGCGGCCGACCTGCTGGCGGAGGTGCTGTGTGACCACCTGGGTCCGGGCCCGCGACGCCTCGTCGTCGTCGGGCTGTCCAGGGACGAGCACCCCAAGGCGACCGTCCTCGGCTTCGGCCCGGCCGGGCCGGCACCTCGCCTCGTCCTGAAGGTGGCGATGGTGCCGGGGGCGGTCCCGGCGGTGCTGGCGGAGGCCGCGGCACTGGCCGCCGTCGCACGGCTCGCGCCCGACCGGGTCGGCGGCACGGTGCCCCGCGTCCTCGACTGTCGCCACGACGGCGGCAGCAGCGTGCTGGTGACGAGCGTCGTCCCGGGGATGCCGATGTCGGTGGACTACCACCGCTGGCGGCACACGGCCCGGCCCGGCGCGGTTCGTGACGACCTCGCCGCAGCGGTCTCCTGGCTGCAGCAGCTCGGGCGGGTTCCGGTGCCCGACGTGGCGCGCCGTGGGCCCGCGTGTCCTGGTGGGCCGTCGAACCTGCCCGGCCTCCCCACCGGCGCCGCCGGCCTCGCCACCGACATCGCCACCAGGGTGGGCGCACGGTGGCCCGGCGACGCCGTGGCCGACGCCGTGGGTGACGCCACCCGGCACCTCGCGGCCGAGCTCGCGCTGCCGCCCAGCGCGCCCCTGTCGATCGTGCACGGCGACTTCTGGTGCGGGAACGTGCTGCGCAGCGCGGGCAGGGTGAGCGGGGTCGTCGACTGGGAGCACGCCGAGATCGGTGGGGACGGGCTGCGCGACGTGACCCGCTTCGTGCTCGCCTACCTGCTCTACCTCGACCGGCACACGCCGGCGGGACGGCAGGTCAGCGGTCACCCGGGCCTCGTGGCCGGCTCCTGGGGGGAGCCGGTCCGCTACGCCGTCTCCGGCGCCGGGTGGCTGGGCCGGGCCGTGGAGGCCGTCGTCGGCGCAGAGCTGCGCCGGACCGGCCGGGACCCCCGGCACTGGCGGAACGCGCTCGCGCTCGCCACCGTCGAGGTCGCCGCCACCGCCGACGAAACGGCCTTCGCCCGGCGTCACCTCCGGCTCGCGGCGGAGCTGTTCCGGTGCTGCTGACCCGAGGGCCACGGGCCGTCACCGCGAGGAACCCCACGGCGCGGGGGGCGCATCCGGCCGACCGCCACCCCCTCGACGACCCGTACTTCTCCGCGTCGCCCCGCCACCTGGCATACCTGCTCGGGTTCGCCGTCGTCGGGCTCCCGCTGCTCGTGCCGAGCGGGCCGGCCAACACGGCCGCCGCCGACGTCGGGATCCTCGTCGTGGTGGTCGCGGTCGTCGTCTGGCTGAAGCGGGAGCACGCGTCAGTGGTCGTGCCCTACCTGATCCCCATGGCCGTGCTCGTCGTCGCCGGCGCGTTCGCGGCCTACCACGTGCGGGTCGGCTCGGCGCTCCTGCCGCTCCTGCAGGACCTGTTCCTGCTCGCGTGGGGCGCCGCGGTGGCCAACGCCGTCCGGCGCCGCCGTCGGCTGCTCGAGGTCGTCCTGCGCGTGTGGGTGTGGTCGACGGTGGCGTGGGCGGCCGTGCTCAGCACGGGACGGATCGCCGGCATCAGCTGGATGGCGGGCACGTCGGCCCGCGACGGGGGGCGAGCCTCCCTCACCTTCGACGACCCGAACCTCGCGGCCAACTACTTCCTCGTCGGACTCGGCCTGCTGTTCGCCACGTCCGTGGTGCGCCGGGCAGGCGTCCGCGTGCTCGCGGCGGCCGTCATCCTCCTCGCCCTGGTCTTCACGGGCTCGAACGGTGCGGCCGTCGGCCTGGCGGCGATGACGGGCGTCGTCCTCGTCGTCGGGCTGGGGCGCCGCCGCGGCGGCCTCGCCGCCGTCTCGACGTCGCTGCTGCTCGCGGCCGCCGTGGCGCTCGTGGTCCCGCACGTCGACCTCAACCGCGTCGGGGCCACGGCTTCCGACAGCGTCCAGGTGCTCCGCGACTCGCTGGGCCGAACGGGGGAGTCCAGCGGGTCGCGGCAGGAGCTGGCGGGCGAGACCATCGGTCTCTACCTCGGGGGAGACCTCGTCGGGGTGGGACCCGGCCAGACGAAGGCCGCCCTCAAGGGCGCTGGTGCGGCCTACGTCAAGGAGGCGCACAACGACTACCTCGCGACGATCGTCGAGCGTGGCGCACTGGGCGGGGCCGGTCTCGTCGTGCTCCTGCTCGCCGTGGCCGCGCGACTCGGGCGCTGCGTCACCGGACGGCAGTCCGCCTGGGTCCGCGACCTCGTGCCACGACCGGAGGTGCTCCTCGGTGTCGGCTGCGCGCTCGCCGTCGGCTCCCTGTTCTACGAGGTGCTGCACTTCCGTCACGTCTGGGCCTTCCTCGGGCTCGTCGCCGGCATCGACCCAGGCGCGACGAGGGACCGGCTGCTGCGTGCCCCGCGGACGTGGTGGGGACGATGAGCCGCGCCCGCACCCTCGATGTGCGTCCCGGCGTCCTCCGGGGCGAGACCGCCCGTTCGGTGCTGGGCAACGTCGGCGCCCGGGTGGTTGCGCTGCTGTCGGTCGCCGTCGTCACGGTGCTCGTGGCCCGCGTCGGCGGCGCCGGCGACGTCGGCCTGCTGGCTCTCATGAGGGTGCTCCCGGGTCTCGTGGGCGTCGTCGCCACCTGCGGGCTCCCCGGCGCCATGGGCTTCTTCGTCGCCGGCGCCGACTCGGACCACCCCGGCCTGTGGCCCACGACCACCGCGCTCATGCTCGTCGGGGGAGCCCTCGGCACCGGCGGGTG
The DNA here is from genome assembly GCF_054783315.1 of Terrabacter koreensis. Classification (NCBI taxonomy): domain Bacteria; kingdom Bacillati; phylum Actinomycetota; class Actinomycetes; order Micrococcales; family Intrasporangiaceae; genus Terrabacter; species Terrabacter koreensis. The sequence goes on from NZ_BAAGQU010000004.1 coordinate 1,655,438, forward strand.
GCTCCTGCTGGCTCCGCTCGTGCACGACCGCCTCATGGCCACCACGACGAGCTTCGTCGTCATCGCGACCGGCGCGACCGTCGCGACCCAGCTGCCGGTGTCGGTCGGCAAGTCGTGCCTCCAGGCGCTCGGCGACTCCCGGGGGTCGAACGTCGTGACAGCGGCCGAGGAGGCCGTCTTCGTGCCGGCGTTCCTGGGGCTGTGGGGCCTCGGGATGAGTGGCGGCCCCCTCCTCGTGGCCGCGCTGCTCCTCGCCGACCTCGTCGTCGCGGCGTACGCGTGGGCGCGGGTCGCGCGTCGCGTCCGCGAGCGCGGCGGTCGCCTCGCGGGGCGGCCCGACCTCCGGTTCGCCCGGCGGATGGCGGCCTTCGGGGCGCGCAGCCAGGTCGGGGGCATCCTCAACCTGCTCAACCTGCGTCTCGACGTCGTCGTGCTCGGCGCCCTCACCGGCCCGGCCCAGGTCGGCGTCTACGTCGTGGCGTCGAAGTACGCCGAGCTGCTCCGCCTGCCGGGCCTGGCGCTCACGTGGGTCACCTACCCGAGGTTCGCCTCCCGGCGGGGCGCCGCCTGGGAGCACCCGTGGCTGCGCGTGGGGCGGCTGCTGGCTCTCGGGGTCACGTCCGCGGCCCTCGTCGCGGCCAGCGCCGCCGTCCTGCTGCCACTGGCTTACGGGGAGCTGTTCCGTGACGCCGTGTGGCCCGCCGTGTGGATCTCGCTCGGCCTCGTCCTCGAGCCCGCGGCCGGGGTCGGCTCCGGCTACCTCCTCGGGGCGGGACGGCCGGGGCTCAGCTCGCTGGTGCTCGGCGGAGGCTTCGTGGTCACGCTCGTGCTCGACCTCGTCCTCATCCCACGCCACGGGTCCCTCGGCGCGGCCTGGGCCAGCGCGGTGGCCTACCTCGTCACCGACGTCCTCCTCGTGGCTGCGTGGCGCCGCCTCTCCGGGAGGCAGGCATGACGAGGCCGCCCGCACGACCGACGAGCCTGTCCGCGGCAGCGCTCGGCCTCTGGGTCGTCCTCGTGGTGCTCGGCACGGCTGCCTGCACGTCGGGGTCGGCGGCGGTCCCCACGGGCAGCCGACCGCAGGCGTCGACGGCGCTGGTGCGGCCGCAGTACGTCGCGCTCGCCGATGCCGTCGCGGCGCACGGCGCGCGACCCTGGGTCGAGGCCGACCTCGTCAAGGCCTGGGCCACCGGACCGGAGCGCTACGCGGCGGTGCTCGACTCGGTCGTGGCCCTCGCCGCCCGGCCCGGCGTGGCCGGCGTCAAGATCGCCGACGAGCTCGGCTACGAGGACGGCACCGACGCCGCCGACGACCTCGCCTTCCTCACCGCGACGACGCGCTCGCTCCACGCGCGGCTGCCCGGCCGCAAGGTCGTCGTCGACCTCATCGTGCCCGAGCTCGGCTGTCTCAGCTGGGACGGCGTGCCCGCCTCGGTCGTGGGGGCCGACTCGCTGACCAGCCGGCACGGGTGCGGCTCGGGGGAGACAGCGCGCAACCCGGCGGTCGCGCTCTCCGTCGTCGACCGCTACGTCGCGAAGGGTGGTCTCGACGTGGTGAACCTCAGCGTCGGCCTTCGCTCGGACAGCGAGTACGCGGCGTGGGGCACGACGCGCGACGCCGCGATGGCGGCCGCGTGGGACGAGGCGTCCCGACGCTGGGGCGCGACGGTGCGACTCCAGGCGCGCAAGGCCCTCGCGCACGACGGCGCCTACCGGGGCACGCGTGAGTCGGCCGAAGCGGACGTGCACACCTACGTCGACGTGCCCCTCGCGCACGGCGCGCAGGCGGTCGACATCTGGACGTGGAGCCAGCCCTACAAGGGCGGCACGTTCACGCTGACCGACCCGAAGCTGGCGCCGAACGCCCTCACCGGTGCCCTGCTCGACCGGCGCCGGCGCGGCGTCGAGCTCTGGACCCACATGACGCCGTCGTCGTTGCAGGTCGGTCTCGACCAGGACCTCGCGGCTGCAGTGACGATCTTCAGCGGCGTCCTCGTCGCATCCGGAACGGGGTGAGGACATGACGACCAGCCAGGCGGTGCCTGAGCCGACCGCCAGGGGACGGTTCCAGCACGACGTGAGATCTACTGCAGCACAGGGCGACTCGCGTGTGGGGCGCATCTCCGTGCGGCGAAGGGCGCTCGATCTGGTCGTGGCCGTCACCGGTCTGCTGGTGCTCGCGCCCGTTCTCGTCGCCGTTGCCGTCGCGGTGCGGCTCTCCAGCCCGGGACCGGTGATCTTCCGGCAGGTGCGGCTCACTCGTGGCCGGGCACCCTTCACCTTGTACAAGTTCCGCACCATGCGCGTCGGGACGCACGGTCCTGAGGTGACCCGGAAGGGAGACCCTCGCGTCACCGCCCCGGGTCGCCTGCTGCGCAGGACGAGCCTCGACGAGCTGCCGCAGCTGGTCAACGTCCTCCTCGGCCAGATGACCCTGGTGGGCCCGCGACCCGAGACACCGGCTCTGGCGAGCCTCTATCCGGACAACGTCGCGTGGGTGCTCGACGAGACGCCCGGGCTCACCGGCCCGGCCCAGATCACGCTGCGTGACGAGGTCAGCTTTGTCGACGGGACCGGCGGTCCGAGCGTTTCGGCGGTCGACCCCGAGGTGCTGGAGCAGTGGTACGCCGAGCAGCTCGTGCCCCGTCGGGTGGCCGCCGACCTGACGTTCCTGCGTCATCCGACGCTCGGCGCGACGCTGCGCGTCATCTGGTGGACGGCCCGCTACCTCGTCACGGGGCGACCGCCGGAGACACGGCTCGACGGCTGACGAGCGGGTCGCAGCGGGCGTTGAGGCACTCGCCGGTCCCGAGGTCGAACTCGAAGTTGTGCGCGAGGCAGCGCAGCACGCCGTCGCGCAGCACCGCGCCGTGTGCCAGGTCCTCCCCGGCGTGTGGGCAGTAGCGGCTGACCTCCCACTCGCGTATGCCGTCCGCCCACCGCTCGGGGAGCGTCACCGTGTCCTCGGGGTCGCGTTCGGTCTCGTAGCGCTCCACCTCGTCGAGGGCGGCTGCGTCGGCGTGCTTGAGCAGCCCGACGAGGTAGTCGTTGTAGCGGTCGGGGTCGCGCCAGCACGAGATTCGCAACGACAGGAAGAGGTCCTCCCAGCGCACCCGGCCGGTCAGCACCGCGTCGAGCCAGCGGGCCTCGACGGTGATGCGGTAGGCGGGTGCCGGAGTGCTGCCGGTCAGGTCGACGCGGCAGCGTGTGGGTCCGAGCTCGACGTCCCACGTGCCGCCGTCGGCCCCGCCGACGACGAAGCGCACCGTCATCGCGATGCGGTGCAGGAAGTAGTCGGACAGGGCGCCGAGCTGCTCGAAGTGGCGGGTAAAGCGCTGGTCCAGGCCGCTCCCGCGGGGCGGGTCCGGGAACGCGGCGTAGACGGCGGCGAGGTCGTCCGTGCGTCGGGCGGCGTAGTCGGAGAGGTAGTCGTGGAGGTCGTCGGGCAGGCGCCCTGCCAGACAGGACGTGTCGCGGTCGCCGGCCAGCCGGAAGCCGTCCCAGTGCGGGTCCCGCTCGACGACGCCCGTGCCGACGTCGACGCGGTCACCGGGGAGCAGCCGCTCGACCCTCTGGTCGCGCAGCCGTGAGCGCAGGTACGCGGCCGCCTGCGCCGTGTCGGGGAAGATGCCGGGCGGTGCGATGCGGTCGTTGTGGTGCGCGAGGGCCGGGTCCAGGAAGCAGGGCGGGCCGGCATACGGCAGCACGACCTTCGGGGGCGCCGCCCGCACCAGTCGGCTGACCGCCTTGAACTTGCCGAGGCGCTTGTCGGCGCTCATCGAGGCGACCACCTCGGGCGGGTACTCGTAGCAGATCGGGTGCCACGACGCCCCGGACATCTGCACACCCATGAGGTCGATCGGGCGACCGACCTCCTCGACCGCCCGGCGCAGCTGGGCCGTGGTCAGCCGGGCGTCGTTCGTGTGCAGGATCGCGTGACCGGAGACGAACAGCAGCACCGCCGCGTCGTGGCACATCGGTGACTGCTCCTGGATCACCGTCATCCAGTCGCCGTGCCGGTCGAGGGCGAGCCGCTCCCACCGGTCGAGCTCGACGACGACGTTGCGGATGCCGGCGCCCCTGAGGCGCGAGAGCATCTCGGGGGCCGGGTAGTGCGGGATGACGATGCGCACGTGCTCGGGCAGCAGGCGCAGCAGGTCGAGGTCCAGGTGGTCCAGGTGCTCGTGCGAGATCGACACCCAGTCGGCGTCGAGCACGTCGGGCCGCAGCAGGTGCGAGTTGTCGGGGAAGGGGAACCACGAGCCGAGGAAGGCGCCCTGGGGAGACATCCACGGGTCGCAGAGGAGGCTGACGTGGGCGGCGTCGACCCGCAGGCCCGCGTGTCCGAGCGAGGTGACCACAGGTGCGACCATGCCGCCATCGTGCGGTCCGAGGCAGACCGTGACGACCCGTCCGCAGCCGAGCCCGGCCTACGGCGATCGACGTAGGGCGCGGACCTCGCCGCGCGTCCGCGCCAGCCCTTCTCGCGTATGCCGCCCGGTCGGCTACCGCGTGTGCCGCCGGTTGCGCAGGTCGACCGCGCTGGCGGCGAGCGCCACGGCGACGAGGACTGCGCAGACCTTGAGCGCTCCGCTCGGGTCGAGCCCTCCGGCTCCTCCGGCACCGGCGTAGAAGACGGCGCCCACCAGCGCGATGCCCATCGCCGTCCCGATGCGCTGGCCGGTCTGCAGCAGACCGCCGGCCGTGCCGGCCCGGTCGACGGGCACGCCGTCGACCGCGAGGGTGATGTTGGGGGAGATGACGAGGCCGCTGCCGATGCCGGCCACGAGCAGCGGCGCCACGAGCCACCAGCCGAGGCCGGGACCGTCGGCGGCCGCGACCGTGATGTCGACGCCGACGACGCCGACGAGCACGACGACGAGACCGGTGGTCACGAGCAGGCGGCCGTACCGGCTCACGAGCCGCCCGCCGAGGGCGGACGTGACGGCGGAGCCGAGCGCGAACGGGGTGACGGTGAGACCGGCCAGCAGCGGCGAGTAGTGCAGCTGCTGCTGAACGTGGATGGTCAGCACGAAGAAGATCCCGGTGAACCCGCCGAAGTAGATGGTGCCGACGGTCGCGCCCGACGGGTAGCCCCTCACGCCGAAGAGCGAGAGGTCGACGAGAGGCTCTCGTCCGAGGCCGGTGTAGCGACGTTCCCACGCCAGGAACGCCCCCACGAAGGCCAGGCCCACGAGGCCGACCCACCACGGCACGGTCGAGCCGCCACGGCCCGACTCCACCACGGGCAGCAGGATGCCGAGCACGCCCGCCCCCAGCAGCAGCACCCCGATCGGGTCGACGTCGATGCCGCGCCCGCGAGCCCGCTGCGGAGGGGCCGGGAGCCAGCGCATCGCGAGGACGACGGCGGCGGCCGCGACGGGCAGGTTGACGAAGAAGATCCACCGCCAGCCGGCGTCGGCGCCGAGGGCGTCGAGCAGCACGCCACCCACGACAGGACCGACCGCCGTCGAGATCCCGATCGTCGCACCGAGCAGGCCGAAGGCACGCCCGCGCTCGGCCCCTCGGAACAGCTGCTGGATGAGACCCGAGACCTGGGGGTTGAGGATGCCCCCCGCGGCGCCCTGCACCAGCCGCGCCACGACGAGCAGACCCGCACTGGGCGCCAACCCGCAGGCGAGGCTCGACAGGCCGAACAGCACCACGCCCACGACGAAGACCGTGCGCCGGCCGAGCGCGTCGCCGATGCGCCCCGACGGCACGAGAGTCAGGCCGAAGGCCAGCGCGTAGCCCGACACCACCCACTGGAGGTCGCTCGGCGTGGCGTCGACCCCGCCGGCCCGCCCGTCACGAACCCAGGATCCCGGTCGTCGCGTCGTCCCTGCGCCCACCGAAGAAGTGGTCGAGCACCCGGCCGAACAGCTCCTCGTCCGACGGGTCGGTGGCGGCCCGCTCGAACAGCGTCATCGACGACCGCAGCTTCGTGGCGTCGATGCCTCCCAGCACGGCGACCGGGTCACGCTCGCTCAACGCGTCCAAGGCCCCGGCGCACTCGCGCAGACGGGGTCCGAGGACGGGGTGGTGCAGGTAGGCACGTGCCTCGGGAAGGCCCGACACGGCATACGCCCTCGCCATGTCGCTGCGACCGAGCCCGGCGACCTGGGGCAGCACGAACCACATCCAGTGGCCGCGCTTGCGGCCCGCACGCAGCTCGGCGAGCGCAGCGACGTACGCACCGCCACGGTCCTGCGCGTCCACGAACCGCTGAAGGTCGAAGGGGTCGTCACTCATACCCCCGTCGTACCCGGCCTCCGTGCACGCGGGAACCATCGTGGCCCGACCGGGGTAGGCGGGGTGGGAGGGGAGCCAGGCAGCAAACAGCCCCGCTCGCCGTCGGGTGAGCGGGGCTGTTCGTCTGCCCACTCGAGAGTGGGCACGGATGCGGCAGTCCCTCCACGAACCAGCCAACCTCCGTGTGGCGACAGCCTTGTCAGTCCGTCGTCATCAGGTAGACGATCGACGGCCCAGTTCATGACGCGGTTTTTGCGAAGATCTTCGAAACGCGGACGAGTCCGCCCGCGCTGCCGTTGCGGTGGTGCTGGCAGCACGAGCGGACTCGCTGTGGCTTCGCTCCGCTCAGAGGTCGCTGAGCCGTCGTTCGACCTCTGGCTCCGCTTCGCTCCGCTCAGAGGTCGCTGAGCCGTCGTTCGACCTCTGGCTCCGCTTCGCTCCGCTCAGAGGTCGAAGTACATCTCGAACTCGTGGGGGTGCGGGCGGAAGCGGATCGGGTCCACCTCGTTCTTGCGCTTGTACTCGATCCACGCCTCGATGAGGTCGGCCGTGAAGACGTCGCCCTCGAGGAGGTAGTCGTGGTCGGCCTCGAGCGCCGCGAGCACCTCGGGCAGCGAGCCCGGGACCTGCTCGATCGCCGCGTGCTCCTCGGGCGGCAGCTCGTAGAGGTCCTTGTCCACGGGCTCCGGCGGCTCGATGCGGTTCTTGATGCCGTCGAGGCCGGCCATCAGCTGGGCGGCGAAGCAGAGGTACGGGTTCGCCGACGGGTCGGGAACGCGGAACTCGATGCGCTTGGCCTTGGGCGAGGTGCCCGTGATCGGGATGCGCACGCACGCCGAGCGGTTGCGGGCCGAGTAGACCAGGTTGACCGGGGCCTCGTAGCCCGGGACCAGGCGGTGGTAGCTGTTGATCGTCGGGTTGGTGAACGCCAGCAGCGAGGGGGCGTGCTTGAGCAGGCCGCCGATGTACCAGCGCGCGATGTCCGACAGGCCGCCGTAGCCGCGCTCGTCGTAGAAGAGCGGCTCGCCGTCCTTCCAGAGGGACTGGTGCGTGTGCATGCCCGAACCGTTGTCGCCGAAGAGCGGCTTCGGCATGAAGGTGGCGGTGTGGCCCTGCGCCCACGCGGAGTTCTTGACGACGTACTTGAACTTCATGAGGTCGTCGCCCGAGTGGAGCAGCGTGTTGAAGCGGTAGTTGATCTCCATCTGGCCCGCGGTGCCGACCTCGTGGTGGCTGCGCTCGACGTTGAGACCGACCTCCTTGAGCTCGAGGCAGATCTTGTCGCGGAAGTCGGCGAAGTGGTCGACCGGCGAGACGGGGAAGTAGCCGCCCTTGTAGCGGGTCTTGTAGCCCTTGTTGCCGCCCTCCTCCTCGCGGCCGGTGTTCCACGCGGCCTCGACGGAGTCGATGAAGTAGTAGCCGGCGTTCTGCTTCGTCTCGAAGCGCACGTCGTCGAAGACGTAGAACTCGGCCTCGGCGCCGAAGTAGGCGGTGTCGGCGATGCCGGTCGACTTGAGGTACTCCTCGGCCTTGCTCGCGATGTTGCGCGGGTCGCGGCTGTAGCGCTCGTCGGTGAACGGGTCGAGGATCGAGAAGTTCATGACCAGCGTCTTCTCGGCGCGGTACGGGTCGATGAACGCGGTGGCGGGGTCCGGGACCAGCTTCATGTCGGACTCGTGGATCGCCTGGAAGCCGCGGATCGAGGACCCGTCGAACATCTGACCAACGGTGAAGAAGTCCTCGTCGACCGACTCAGCCGGCACGTTGAAGTGCTGCATGACACCGGGCAGATCGCAGAACCGAATGTCGACGAACTTGACGTCCTCGTCCTTGATGAACGTGAGGACCTCGTCAGCTGAGCTGAACATCCAACCTCCTATGTGGGGCGAGGTCGCCCCTCTGTCGCGGCGCTCTGTCGAGCGGCCGGGATCGAGTGACGGCCCCGTGCTGTCGTCGACGACACTACCGACCGGCGATTTCTCGGCCATGACCCGGATGTTTCGCGGGTGTTACGGATGCACAGGCCCGGGCAAAGCACACAGCCCGTGTCTCGTTACGCTTGCACCGTGGTGGACCGCAAGGATTTCGGCTCGTGGCTCGAGGGCCCGAGAGCGCGCACGAGCGCGGACGGACAGTACCGGGGACGCGACCTGGGCCTGCCCGACAAGGGGCCCGGCTCGATCGGCGGCTTCGGCATCCGGCTCGTCGGCGTCCTCATCGACTGGGGCATCGCCTCGCTCATCGCAAGGGGTCTCTTCTCGGTGCCGCTGCCGTTCTCGCAGCCGCCGGCGACCGGGGCCCAGAACTTCGTGGTGCTCGGCGTGTTCGCCGTCATGCACCTGCTGCTCGTCGGCACGCTCGGCTACACCATCGGCCACCGCATCATGGGGCTGCAGGTGCGGTCGCTGTCCACGGGCCGGGTGATGCCGGTCCAGGCGGTCGTGCGCACGATCCTGCTGGCGATCTTCATCCCGGCGGTCGTCTGGGACCGCGACGGGCGGGGCCTGCACGACAAGGTCCCGGGCACCGTCCTGGTCCGCACCCGCTGACCCGCCCAGCGATCGAAAGAGCAGTTCGTCCTCCTCACAGCGAAAGAGCAGTCCGTCCGCGAGGGACGAACTGCTCTTTCGATCGGGGGTCACTTGCCGCGCAGGGCCTTGCGGTCCATGCGGGCGCGCGTCGGGTCGACGCCGGGCGGCAGGGGAGCGCGCAGGCCGCCGAGCGCCTTGAGACGCTTGTTGACCATGGCCATCTCGTCCTTGGTGATCTGCGGCTTGAGGCGCTGGACCTTGCTCGCGAGCTTGGGCAGGGGGATCTCGTTCTCGCCGTTGCCGACCCGGAGCGTCGTGACCGGCACGCCGGGGGCCACGCGCTCGACGCGCTTCTTCTCCGCGGCGAGCAGCTTCTGCACGCGCGACGTGGGGCCCTCGCCGACGAGCACGACGCCCGGGCGGCCGAGGGCGCGGTAGACCATCGCGGCCGAGCTGATGTCACCGGCACGGGCCACGTCGGCGGCGACCGGCTCGCGGTCGGTGTACCAGCCGCGGCGGATCGAGGTGAGCGCAGCGCCGGCGGCACCGGCCTGACCCTCGATCTGGCCGTAGGCGGCGCGCTCGGCGCGCCGGCTCATGACGATCGTCGCGGCGAGGATGCCGAACAGCACGCCGAACGCACCGAAGATCCACGGCAGCTTGACGATGAAGCCGACGACGAGCAGGACGCCGAACGTCACGAGGAACGCCAGGAGCATGTACCAGCCGATGAGCGGGTCAGCCTGCCTCGAGATCCGGTAGACGTCGCGGATCTGGGACAGCCGTCCCTGCTTCTTCTCCTGGGGCCCGGTCGATGCGTCCCCGTCCTTGTTGCGTGCCATGGTGCTCAGGATACGGCGCTCTGTGCGCGGGCCACCAACGACGCCGCCTCCTGGCGGGCGGGGGACTCGGCGGCCTCGGCGAGGTGCGCGAGGTGGGCCGGGATCTCGCGACCCCACTTGCGCATCGCGGTGGCCCAGAGGCGGCCTGCGCGGTAGGACGAGCGCACGAGCGGGCCGGCCATGACGCCCTTGAAGCCCATCTCCTCGGCGACCTCGGACCAGTGCACGAACTCCTCCGGCTTGACCCACCGGTCGATGGGGTGGTGCAGCTTCGAGGGGCGGAGGTACTGGGTGATCGTGAGGATGTCGCAGCCGGCGTCGTGGAGGTCGCGGATGGCCTCCTCGATCTCGGTGTCGGTCTCGCCCATGCCGAGGATGAGGTTGGACTTCGTGACGAGCTGCGCCTCGCGGGCCATCGTCAGCACCTTGAGCGACTTCTCGTAGGTGAAGGCAGGCCGGATGCGCTTGAAGATGCGCGGCACGGTCTCGAGGTTGTGCGCGAACACCTCGGGGCGGGCGTCGAAGACCTGGCCGACGAGCTCGGGCCTGGCGCCGAAGTCGGGAGGGAGGATCTCGACGCCGGTGTTCGGGTTGAGCAGATGGATCTGGCGGATCGTCTCGGCGTAGAGCCCGGCGGCGCCGTCGGGCTGGTCGTCGCGGGCGACGCCGGTGACGGTCGAGTAGCGCAGCCCCATCTGGGCCACGGACTCGGCGACGCGGCGCGGCTCGTCGAGGTCGAGCGAGGTCGGTCGGCCCGTCGCGATGTCGCAGAAGTCGCAGCGCCGGGTGCAGACGTCACCGCCGATGAGGAAGGTGGCCTCCTTGTCCTCCCAGCACTCGAAGATGTTGGGGCAGCCGGCCTCCTGGCACACCGTGTGCAGGCCCTCGGACTTCACCATCGAGTGCAGCGCGGTGTACTCGGGGCCCATCTTCGCGGTCGTCCGGATCCAGGACGGCTTGCGCTCGATGGGGGTCTCGGCGTTGCGCGCCTCGACGCGCAGCAGACGACGGCCGTCGGGAACGACAGACACACGGGCTCCTTGGTCGGGACTTCCTGCTCCGGACAGGTTACGCCTCATCGACAACGCTCCCGACCACGGCCGTATGCCGTGGGGCGGGCTCAGGCGTCCTCGTTGGCTCGCGCCTCGGCGAGCCGTGACACGAGAAAGGCCCGCTCGACGTCGTTCCCGGTGAGCGTGAGCGCCTCCTCGTACGCGGTCGCCGCCTCGGGCCAGGCGCCCAGGCGACGCAGCAGGTCGGCCCGGGTGGCGCTCACGTAGGGATACGTCGCGACGGATGGGTCCGCGAGGAGTGGCTCCAGCGCGGCGAGGCCCGCCCGCGGCCCGTCGCGGAAGCCCAGCGCTGCCGCGCGAGCGAGGGCGACGACCGGCGACGGCCACAGGTCGAGGAGCACGTCGTAGAGCCCGACGACCTCGGCCCAGTCGGCCGCCTCCCAGCTCGGCGCCTCGGCGTGCACGGCCGCGATGGCCGCCTCGACGGTGTGCCGCCCAGGAGGTCCCTGCCCCAGAGCCTCTCCCACGAGCGCCGCCCCCTCGGCGATGAGCCGGTGGTCCCAGCGCGAGCGGTCCTGGTCGGCGAGCAGGACCAGTGTCCCGTCCTCGCCCACCCGCGTGTCACGTCGTGCGTGGGCGAGCAGCATCAGGGCCAGCAGGCCGGTGACACCGCTGGCATCCGGCAGCAGCCGGTGCAGCATGCGGCCCATCCGGATGGCGACGTCGACGAGGTCCTGCCGCACGAGCCCGCTCCCGCTCGGCGCCGTGTGCCCGGCCGTGAAGACGAGGTGCAGCACGTCGGTGACCGCGCCGAGGCGCTGGGGCAGCTCGTCGCGCGACGGCACGCGGTAGGGGATGCGCGCCGTCGCTATCTTCCTCTTCGCCCGGGTGATCCGCGCGGCCATCGTCGACTCCTGCACGAGGAACGCGCGTGCGACCTCCGCGGTCGACAGGCCGCAGACCAGCCGCAGGGTGAGGGCGACCTGTGCCTCCGGCGCGAGCGCCGGGTGGCAGCAGGTGAAGACGAGGCGCAGACGGTCGTCGGGCACGGCCCGCTCGTCCACGGCATACGGCTCGGGGTCGCTCTCGTCGACGACGAGCATCGGGAGCAGGCGCCGACCGTGCGCCTCCCGACGCACGACGTCGCGGGCGCGGTTGCCCGCGACCGTGGTGAGCCAGCCGCCCGGCCGCCGGGGTATGCCGTCCGCCGGCCACCGCTCGAGGGCTCGCTCGAACGCGTCCTGCGTGCACTCCTCGGCGAGGTCGAGGTCGCGCGTGACCCGGGCTGTCGAGGCGAGCACGCGCACCCACTCGTCGCGGTGCGCGCGTGCCACGGCGGCGGCGACCTCGGGCGGTGGCGCGGACGTCACGGTGTCGGCTCAGCCGTGGTCGACGATCGGGCGCACCTCGACGGCCCCGTGCCGCTCGCGCAGCTCCGGCAGCATCCTGGCCAACCCGACGGCGGCGTCGAGGTCCGGCACGTCGACGATGTAGAAGCCGCCGAGCGCCTCCTTCGTCTCCATGAACGGTCCGTCGGTGACGAGCGGAGTGCCGTTGCCCGAGGCGCGCAGGGTGGTCGCCGTCGTCGCCGCCTCGAGCTCCTCACCACTGAGGCGACCGGCGCCGGCGGCCCGCGAGAAGGCGATGTGGCCCGCCTCCTTGGCCTCGAGCTCCTCGGGCGTCTGGGCGTCCCACTCCTGCTCGCTGCCGTAGATGAGGACCAGGTACTTGGCCATGTCGGTGTCTCCTTGCTTCGGTGTCCGCCGGTGTGTCCGGCTACCCGTACGACGAACGGCTTCGCGCCGGATCGACAGGTCAGGTCCGGATCACCGCACCGTCACGTGACGTCGCGGCGGCGGAAGGCGGCGAGGGCCGCGGCGACGAGCACGACGCTCACGACGAGCAGGTAGACCCAGCCGTGCGTGTAGGTGATCGTCTGTTCGGCGAAGGTGCACCCGTCGGCGGTGCACCGCTCGGCGGCGTACGGAAAGCCCTTCTCGAGGAACGCGAACGCGTTCGGCACGATCGCGAAGGGCGTGAGGCGGCCCTGCAGCAGCGCGTGCACGGCGAACCCCTCGACGAGGACGACGTAGCCGAGCACGAAGCCGACGACGGCGGCGGTGTGCCGCACGAGCAGCCCGAGCGTGGCTCCCAGCAGCCCGGCGAGCAGGACGACCACGACGGCCCGGAGCGCGAGCTGCCCCAGGGACTCGTCGAGCGGTGTCGGGTCGGGCAGCTGCAGGTCGGAGCCCGGCCGGTTCACGGTGGCGACCATGTGGGCACCGAGGACGAGCAGGACGACCGCGGCGGCGGCGAGAGCCGTGGCGCCCATCGCGGCGGCGACCAGCTTGCTCGCGGCGACCTCCAGGCGGCGCGGCTTGAAGGTGAGCCAGTTGCCCATCGAGCCGGTGGTGAACTCCGCGGCCACGAAGCTGCCCATGAGGATGAGCACGAGGAAGCCACCCACCGACACGAGCGGCTCCATCGCGGACTGCGTGATGGTGTCGGCGATCGGCACGACGATGCCCATCTCCTCGAGCGTCGGGTTCTGGATCGTGCCGATGGTGTCGCAGCGGAAGTCGATGCCGGGGTCGCCGGTCCGCTCGCGCTCGAGCGCCTGCTGCTCGCGGCAGTCCTCGAGCATCTGCGGCAGCTGGTCCTTCATCTCGGCCTGCTGCCGCTTGTTCTCCTCGAGCATGATCGTGTACGAGTCGAGCTGCTGGGCGAGGCGCTCGGGCGTCGAGGACTTGTACGCGTTGTAGACCATCGCGAGGACGAAGAGCACGATGCCGGCGAGCACCGCCTTCGTCAGGCGGCGCCACCAGAGGCGCTTCAGCTCCACGCCGACGAGCCCGGCGAACGACGCACCCGTGGGGCGCATCTCGCTGCGCGGTCGGGCGTCGGGGGAGATGAGGGTGTCGGTCATGCCGCGTCCCCCTTCGCGCCGCCGCCGGCCGCCCGGTCGGCATCGGTGCCGAGGCCCTGGTCGGCCGTGAGCGCGAGGAAGGCCGACTCGAGGTCGGGGCGCACGGGGACGAGCTCGTTGACGTAGAGGCCGTGGCCGGCCAGCGCCCGCGTGACGGCCGCCGGGTCGTCGGCGGCGACGAGGAGGTGTTCGCCCTCCCGCGTCGGGCTGAATCCCTCGGCGCGGAGCACCTGCTCGGCCCGGTCGGGGGCGGCCACGCCGACGCGCACCTGCGCGACCCCGGTGCCGCCGAGGATGTCGGCGACCGGGCCCTCGGCCAGCAGCGCGCCATGCCCGATGATCGAGACCGTGTCGGCCACGTGCTCGACCTCGGCGAGGATGTGCGAGCTGACGAGCACGGTCTTGCCGCCGGCGCCGAGCGAGCGCATGGTGTCTCGGACCTCGCGGATGCCGGCGGGGTCGAGGCCGTTGGTCGGCTCGTCGAAGATGAGCAGATCGGGGTCCTTCAGCAGGGTGGCCGCGATGGCCAGACGCTGCTTCATGCCCAGCGAGAAGCCGGCGTAGCGGTCGCGGCCGCGGTCCTGCAGGTGGGTGGCCTCGAGCACCTCGTCCACACGGTGGCGGGGGCTTCCGATGGCGCCGGCCAGCAGTGCCAGGTTCTGACGGGCGGTGAACGCGGGGAAGAACTTCGGCGACTCGACGATGGCCCCGACCCGGTCGATGACGTGGGGGAGGCGACCCGGCACCGCCTCGCCGAAGACCTCCGCGGATCCCGAGTCGGCGCGGACGAGCCCGAGGAGCATGCGGATCGTCGTCGTCTTGCCCGAGCCGTTGGGGCCGAGGAAGCCGTGGACGCCCCCGAGCGGCACCGTCATGCTGAGGCCCTGGACGGCGACCCGCCGCGCGCCGCGGCTCAGGTACGTCTTGCGTAGGTTGACGGTGCGGACGGCAGCGTCCATCGATCCCCCTGGTTCGACCGGTTGGTGGTCGCCACCCTAGGGGGTCGGTCAGGCCAGTGCGCGACGGTTGGGCCGCAGTGTCGGCAGGATGTCGGCGAGGTGCTTCTCGACGTGCGGCAGCACCTCGGTCACGGGGACGTCGCGGCCGAGCTCGAACGACAGCGACGTGACGCCGGCGCCGACGATGCCGCACGGGATGATGACCTCACCCCACGACAGGTCGGGGTTGCAGTTGAACGCGAAGCCGTGCATCGCCACCTGGCGGCTCACGCGGATGCCGATGGCGCCGATCTTGCGTCGCGGCCCGCGGTCGTCGGCCGCGATCCACGTGCCGCTCTCGCCCTCGACGCGCCCGGCCTCGACGCCGAAGTCGGCGCACACGCGGATCATCATCTCCTCGAGCGCCCGCACGTAGCCGACGACGTCGATGGGGGCGGGGAGGCGCACGATGGGGTAGCCGGTGATCTGGCCCGGACCGTGCCACGTGATCTTGCCGCCGCGGTCGACGTCGATGACGGGCGTGCCGTCGTTGGGCCGCTCCTGCGGCTCGGTGCGCTTGCCCGCCGTGTAGACGGGTCGGTGCTCGAGCAGGTAGACCGTGTCGGGCTCCTCGCCGGCCACGACCTTCGCGTGCGTGTCGCGCTGCACCTGCCAGGCCTGCTCGTAGTCGACGAAGTCAGGGTCGAGGCCGAGGTGCACGAGACGCATGCGGTCAGGGTACGCCGTGCGGCATACGATGCCGGAATGCCGTCCGACGAAGCCGCCCCGTCCATCCCCCTCCGTGTCGGGCTCGTCGGATACGGCTCAGCCGGCCGCGGCATCCACGCTCCCCTCATCGAGCGGGCCGGGCTGAGCGTCGCAGCCGTGTCGACGTCCGACGCGACGCGCGCCGAGCAGGTGCGTTCGGACCTGCCGCACGCCGAGGTCGTGCCCGACCTCGAAGCGCTGCTGGGTGTCGATGCGCTCGACCTCGTCGTCCTCGCGTCGCCGAGCGGGGTGCACGCCGAGCAGGCCGAGAAAGTCATCGAGGCCGGCCTGCCCCTCGTCGTCGACAAGCCGCTCGCCGTCGACGCCAGCTCCGCCCTCGACGTCGTCGACCGGGCGACCCACCACGGCGTGCCCCTCACCGTCTTCAACAACCGGCGTTTCGACCCCGAGCTCGCGGCGCTGCGCATCGTGCGCGACGAGGAGCTCGTCGGCGAGATCTGGCGGGCCGAATACCGTTGGGACCGCTGGCGGCCCGTGCCGAAGCAGCGCTGGCGTGAGACCGTCGGGCCGGCCGAGGGCGGTGGCCTGCTGCTCGACCTGCACAGTCACCTCATCGACCAGGCGGTGCTGCTGCACGGGGAGGTCGAGTCGGTGTACGCCGAGCTCGACGCACGCACGGTGACGGCCGAGGACGACACCTTCCTCGCGTGCCGCCACACGTCCGGCGTCGTCAGCCACGTCATCTCGAGCTCGGTCAACGGCGCCCCCGGTCCGCGGGCTCGCGTCAACGGCTCGGGGGGTGCCTACGTCATCGGCAAGCAGTTCGACGACGTCAGCTCGTTCACCGAGTTCGCCAACCAGGGTGACGCGGTGGGCTGGGTCGTGCGCGGCGACGAGCGCGAGCCCGGCCCCATCGTGTCCGACGCCGACCAGGCCAACTTCTACCGCGCGGTCGCGGCCGCCCTCGCCAGCACCGATCCGCAGGCGACGATGCCCGTCGACCCGCGGGACGCCGTGCACGTGCTCGCCGTCATCGACGCGGCCCGGATCAGCGCCCGCGACCGGCGCGTCGTCGACGTCGTCACGCCCGGGCAGACCCCCTGAGCGGACCTGTGGACGACGCGCTCGCGGGTCGCGCGGGCGCTGGTTGCATGGGCGGGTGACCGACAGCACCCACGAGCCGAGCCAGAGCCCGCCCCACACGGTCCCCGACGTGCCGGGGCACCGCCTCGACGCGGTGATCGGCACGGGTGGGTCAGCCGTGGTGTGGGCGGGCGTCGACGCGACCGGGCGGCCGGTCGCGGTCAAGGTGCCGCACCGGGCGCCCGACGAGGTCGATGCGCAGCAGGCGCTCGTCGAGCAGCAGGTCCTCACCGCGGTCCAGCACGACCATCTCGTCACGCTGCGGTCGGTCGTCCCCCTCGCCGACGGGCGCGAGGCGCTGGTCTTCGACCTCGTCCGGGGCGCCGTGCTGCGGGGAATGGTCGCCAGTCGCGGGCACCTGCGCCCGGGCGAGGTGGTCACCGTGCTGACGCCGATCAGCCAGGCGGTCGCGCACCTGCACTCGGCCGGGGGCGTGCACGCCGACATCTCACCCTCCAACATCACGCTGACCAGGGCGGGGCGACCCGTCCTGCTCGACCTGGGGGCGGCTCGGGTCGCCGGGCGCGACCCCGGGGCGGTCCACGGCACCCCGGGTTTCGTGGCGCCCGAGGTGCTCCTCGGCGACCCACCCGGCGAGGCGGCCGACGTGTACGCGCTGGGCGCGGTCGCGTGGTTCTGCCTGACGGGCAACGGCGCCCCCGACACGATGATGCGGCTCGACCTCGAGACCGTCGTGAGCCACGTCGGCCCCGAGCTCGCCGAGGTCGTCGCGCAGGCCATCGACCCCGACCCCGCGCGCCGGCCCTCAGCGGCCGAGCTGGCCCGGCGCTTCTACGAGGCGTCGTCGGCCGAGCCCGTCGAGGTCGTGGTCGGTGCCGACGAGGCGTCGGCCCTCACCCACCGGCTGCGGGCGCAGGCGGGCCGGGACGCTCCACCTGCGGGCAGCACGGTCGGTCACCGCTGGCGCCGGCGGGTCCTCGCCGCCGCGCTCGTGGCCGTGCCCGTGCTCGGTGTCGCCGGATGGGCCCTCGCGGCCCGGCAGACGCAGCCGGGCGCCCCGCTCGTGCGGGTCGCGACGGCGCCCCCGGTCGTCCGACCCTCACCGACAGAGCCCACCACGGCAACGAGGACGGCGACGAGAACCGTGGCGACGACCCTGGCACGGCCCACCGGCGCTGCAAGCCCCGCCGCTCACGCCGGCCGGCCCAGCTCGGGCGGGCAGGCCGCACTCGTCCCCGTCGTCCTCGACGCCGACAGTGCGGCGCGACGACCCGAGGACCTCCTGCAGGCGCTGAGCGACCGTCGGGCGACCGCGCTCGTGAACCGCGACGTCAGCGCTCTGGGCGCGGTCCACGCGCCCGGTTCCGCGAGCGCGGCGAGCGATGCTGCCCTCGTCGCGCGGCTGAGCCGGGCCGGAGTGCGGTGGGAGGGCCTGCGGCTCGAGGTGGCCCAGGCGCTCCACGTCTCAGGCGACGACCGCCACGCGGTGCTGCGAGCCCGGGTCGACTGGACGGCATACGTCGTGGTGTCGGCCGACGGCGCCCGCTCGCAGCGGTCGGCCGACACCGGGAGGCTCCTCGACTTCGCCCTGACCCGGGGTGCTCAGGGCTGGCGGCTCACGGCCGTCACGACTGCACCAGCCACCTGACGGCGCTCGTCAGGTCGGGATGCTCGAACTCGAAACCGCTCGCGAGCAGTGCAGCGGGCTGCATCCGCTGGCTCGCGACCACGTAGTCGGCGAACTCGCCGATGACGGCGCGCAGCGCGAACTGTGGCGCCGGCAGGATCGCCGGCCGCGAGAGGGCCGATCCGATCGCCGCTGCGATCTCCTTCTGCCGGGCGGCTCCCGGGGCCGCCGCGTTGAAGGGCCCGACCAGCTCGGTGTGGTCCACGAGGTGGGTCAGCAGGCGCACCTCGTCGACGAGGGTGACCCACGGCCACCACTCCCGGCCCGAGCCCATCGGCCCGCCGAGGCCCAGGCGGCCCAGCAGCACGACGGGTTTGAACGCGCCGCCCTCGCGAGCCATCACGAGCCCGGTGCGGACGAACGCCACGGGGAGGGCGGCGTCGACAGCGGGCTGGGCAGCGCCCTCCCACCGGGTCACCACGCCGGCGAGGAAGTCGCTGCCGGGCGGGCTGTCCTCGGTGAGCACCTCGTCGCCGCGGTCGCCGTAGTAGCCCACCGCCGAACCGTTGACGAGCTTCACGGCGCGGCCCGTCCGCTCGTGGTGGGCCACGACGGCGCGCGCGATCGTGCCGGTCGCGTCGGTGCGTGACCGCTCGACCTCGCGCTTGTGCTCGGCGTTCCAGCGACGGTCACCGATGCCGACCCCGGCGAGGTTCACGATCGCGTCGACGCGGTCGAGCGCGGACTCGTCGAGGACGCCCTTCGCAGGGTTCCACTCGACCTCGCCCGGACCGTCGGCGCGGCGGCGCACGAGGCGCAGCACCTCGTCACCGCGCGCCTCGAGATGACGACGAAGCGCGCCGCCGATCAGTCCGGACGAACCGGCGATGGCGACGCGCCTCGTCATGACGTGCTCCTCATGTGGCTGGGGCCTCAGGCCTCGAAGCGCCCCTCTTCCAGACGTGCCTTCATCGTGCCGAGGAAGCGTGCGGCGTCTGCGCCGTCGACGATGCGGTGGTCGTAGGACAGCGCGAGGTACATCATCGAGCGGATCGCGATGGTCTCGCCGCCGTCGGCGTCGGTGACGACGACCGGGCGCTTGACGATCGCACCGGTGCCGAGGATGGCGACCTGAGGCTGGTTGATGATCGGCGTGTCGAAGAGCGCACCGCGGCTGCCGGTGTTGGTGATGGTGAACGTGCCACCGGCGAGGTCGTCGGGCGTGATCTTGTTGCTGCGCGTGCGCGCCGCAACGTCGGCGATCGCGCGGGCGAGCCCGGCGATGTTGAGGTCGCCGGCGTTCTTGACCACCGGGACGATCAGGCCCTTCTCGGTGTCGACGGCGATCGAGAGGTTCTCGGTACCGTGGTAGACGATCTCGTCGCCGTCGATGCTGGCGTTGACCATCGGGTGCGCCTTGAGCGCTTCGGTGGCCGCCAGCGCCAGGAACGGCAGGAAGCTGAGCTTCGTGCCCTCGCGGGCCTCGAAGTCGTTCTTGACCTTGGCGCGCAGCCGGGCGACCTTCGTGAGGTCGACCTCGACGACGGTGGTCAGCTGGGCCGAGACCTGGAGCGACTCGACCATGCGCGTGGCGATGACCTTGCGCAGACGGCTCATCTTCTCGCGCGTGCCGCGCTTTGGCGAGACCGCGGCTGCGGCCGGGGCCGGCGCCGCGCTCGGGGCGGGAGCCGACGCGGCCGGAGCGGCAGCCGGGGCAGGCGCGGCCGGTGCCTTGGCGGCCTCGGCGGCATCGAGCACGTCCTGCTTGCGGATGCGGCCGCCGACGCCCGTGCCCGTGATCGAGCCGAGGTCGACGCCGTGCTGGGAGGCCAGCTTGCGCACGAGGGGGGTGACGTACGCGGCAGCGTCGTCACGTGACGGCGCCGACGACGTCGTGCTCGCCTCGGGGGACTGCTGAGCGGCGGGGCGCTCGGCGTCGGCCGGCAGGCCTGCGGCCTGCTGCTCGCCCGACTCGGCCTGCGCCTGGGCGGGTGCCTGGGCCGCGGGAGACGGGGACGCGGCCGGCTGCGAGGCGGCGGCGTCGGCCTGGGCCGCGGCGTCCTGCTGCGGGGCGTCCTGCTGCGGGGCGTCCTGCTTCGGGGCTTCCTGCTGCGGAGCCTCCTCCTTCGGGGCTTCCTGCTGCGGGGCTTCCTGAGCCGGAGCGGACGCCGGCGCGCCACCGATGACGGCGAGGTCGGCGCCGACCGGGACCGTGTCGTCCTCCTGGACGAGGATCTTGGTCAGCGTGCCGGCCACGGGGGAGGGGATCTCGGTGTCGACCTTGTCGGTGGAGACCTCGAGGAGCGGCTCGTCGACGGCGACCTCGTCGCCCTCGGCCTTGAGCCAGCGGGTGACGGTGCCCTCGGTGACGGACTCGCCGAGCGCGGGCATCGTGACGGTCTGGCCCTCGCCGCCCTCGGACGACGACGCGCCGGCCTGGGGCTGCTCGGCCTGGGCGGCCTCGGGCTCGCTCGTCGCGGCCTGCGGCTCCTGCTCGGTGCTCGGCGCCTCGGGCGCAGGCGCCTGGGCCGCCTCGGGCTCGGGAGCAGACTCGGCCGCCGGTGCGTCGCCCCCGCCGGAGGGAGCGGCACCGTCGCCGATGACGGCGAGGTCGGCGCCCACGGGGACGGTGTCGTCCTCCTGCGCCAGGATCTCCTGCAGCGTGCCCGCCACGGGGGACGGGATCTCGGTGTCGACCTTGTCGGTGGAGACCTCGAGCAGTGGCTCGTCGACCTCGACCTGGTCGCCGACGCTCTTCAGCCAGCGGGTGACGGTCCCCTCGGTGACTGACTCACCCAGGGCCGGCATGGTCACGCGTTCTGACATGACGTGTTTTCTCCTCTTCCCAGTGTCTGGCTCAAGCGTGTGCGTGCAGGGGCTTCCCCGCCAAGGCCAAGTGTGCCTCGCCGAGCGCCTCGTTCTGTGTGGGGTGCGCGTGGATGAGACCGGCGACGTCCTCGGGGTGCGCCTCCCAGTTCACGATGAGCTGCGCCTCGCCGATCTGCTCGCCCATGCGGGCGCCGATCATGTGGACCCCGACGACCGGACCGTCGACCTGGCGGACGAGCTTGACGAAGCCCTGCGTGCCGAGGATCTGCGACTTGCCGTTGCCGCCGAGGTTGTACTCGTAGGTCGCGACGTCGCCGTGCTTCTCGCGGGCCTGCGCCTCGGTGAGCCCGACGCTGGCGATCTCGGGGTCGCAGTAGGTGACGCGCGGGATGCCGGTCTCGTCGATGACGGCGGGCGAGAGGCCCGCGATCTCCTCGGCGACGAAGATGCCCTGGGCGAAGCCGCGGTGGGCGAGCTGCAGCCCGGGCACGATGTCGCCGACGGCGTACACCGACGGGACGTTCGTGCGGAGGCGCTCGTCGGTGGGCACGAAGCCGCGGTCGACGGTGACGCCGGCGGCCTCGTAGCCGAGGCCCTCGGTGACCGGTCCGCGGCCGACCGCGACGAGCAGCAGGTCGGCCTCGATCGTCTCGCCCGACTCGAGCGAGACGGTGACGACGTCGCCCTGCTGGGTGGCGCCGGCGAACCGCACGCCGGTCTTGAAGGCGATCTTGCGCTTGCGGAAGGACCGCTCGAGTTGCTTGCTGATGGTCTCGTCCTCGGCGGCGACGAGTCGCGGGAGGGCCTCGACGATCGTCACCTCGGAGCCGAAGCTCTTGAAGACAGAGGCGAACTCGACGCCGATGACGCCGCCGCCCAGCACGACGACGCGGGCCGGGACGTGGTCGATCGCGAGCGCCTGCTCGCTCGTCATGATGCGGCCGCCGATCTCGAGGCCGGGGAGCGACTTCGCATAGCTGCCGGTCGCGAGGACGACGTTGCGGCCGGTGATGCGGCGGTCGCCGACGACGACGGTGTTCGGGCCGTCGAGGACGCCGGCGCCTTCGACGTACTCGATCTTGGCGGCCTTCACGAGGCCCTGCAGGCCCTTGTAGAGGCGGCTGATGACGCCGTCCTTGTAGGCGTTGACGCCGGTCATGTCGACGGACTCGAACGTCGTCTTGACGCCGAACGACGCGCCCTCACGAGCGACGTCGGCGACCTCTGCGGCGTGCAGCAGCGCCTTCGTCGGGATGCAGCCCTGGTGCAGGCAGGTGCCGCCGAGGCGGCCCTTCTCGACGAGGGCCACCGAGAGGCCCAGCTCTGCCGACCGGAGGGCACAGGCGTAGCCGCCCGACCCCCCACCGAGGATGACGACGTCGTAGTCGCCTGCGGCATCAGCCGACATGTGCATGGGCTCCTTCGGGTGGATCGCCGGTTCCGGCCGTCGTGCAGCGGAGTCCGGGGACGTGCGGGTGGGCGTGCACACAGCATCTTGTCATTGATCGACTGGGACGTCACAGGCAGGTCACGCCTCGCGGCGAGGTCCCCTCGCAGGCACGGTGCGACCACGTACAGTGCCGCCATGGGCTGGTTCTCGCGCCGCAGCAGCCGCAAGGGCGACGGCCGTCAGGGCCGCTCCGACGGTCCGCAGATGGAGATCGACCGCAAGGCGGTCGAGGCGCATCTGCGTGCCTTCGTCGAGACCAAGCGCGGTGTCGAGGCGTACGTCGAACCCGCCACGAGCGTCACCACGACGACCATCGTGCTCATCGCCTGGGACGGCGAGTGGACCCGTCGCGCGGTCGGTTCGCCCAAGGACGGCTTCGACATCAGCCAGAAGCTCGGCGTCCCCGTCTACGACGTCAACAAGACCGGCTACCCCAACCGCATGCGGGAGTGGAGCAAGCGGCGCCGCCGGGGCGACGCGTGAGGTAAAGGGGTGGACCCGCCCGCCCGCGCCTGACAGGGTGAAAAGCGTTCAGTCCGTGCCGGATCCGGCGCCACAGCACACAGGAGGTCCACCGATGTCCAAGCAGGACGGCTCAGAGAGCGGCCCGAGCGAAGAGATGAAGGCCAAGTTCCGTGCGGCGCTCGACAAGAAGCACGCGCACGGCGGCAAGGACGTCTCCGACGACCACGACCGTTCGAAGGTGCATGGGGCGCACGGGCCCGCCAAGGCCCAGCAGATGTTCCGCCGCAAGTCCGGCGGCTGAGCCCCCCGGCTCCAACCGTCGAGAGGCCACGACGTGCTGCCTCACCGGTGTCGAGAGGCCAGGACGCGCGACGCGTCCTGGCCTCGCGACTGTCACGAGGGGGCCACGAGGGGGCCACGAGTGGCCCTTCGACGGTTGGGCGGTCTGTCAGAGGTAGGACTCGGCCACGCCGACGAGGGTGCGCACGCCGAAGCCGGTGCCGCCCTTGGGCCAGTAGCCGGCAGGAGCCTTGTCGTTGAAGGCCGGCCCGGCGATGTCGAGGTGGCTCCAGGGGATGCCCTCGCCGACGAACTCCTGCAGGAACAGTCCCGCCGTGAGCATGCCGCCCTCGACCCCGCCCTTGTGGGCGAGGTCGGCGTTGATCGACTCGAGGCCAGGGCGCAGCTCGACCGGCAGCGGCATCGGCCACATCGCCTCGCCGACCGTGCGCGCCGCATCGAGCACGCGGGTGCGGAACGCGTCGTCGTTGGACATGACGGCGGCCGTGTTGGCCAGCGCGACGACCTGGGCGCCGGTGAGGGTGGCGACGTCGACGATCGCGTCGGGCGAGGTCTCGGACGCGAGGGCGATGCAGTCGCCGAGCACCATGCGCCCCTCGGCGTCGGTGTTGAGCACCTCGACCGTCTTGCCGCCCCGCATCGTCACGACGTCGCTCGGGCGCTGGGCCGTCGAGCTGGGCATGTTCTCCGCCAGCCCGAGGTAGCCGGTGACGGCGATCGGCAGGCCGAGCTCGGCGATGGCCAGGACCGCCCCGGCGACGGCCGCAGCGCCGGCCATGTCGCACTTCATCGTGAGCATGCCGTTGGCCGGCTTGATGCACAGGCCGCCCGAGTCGAAGGTGATGCCCTTGCCGATGAAGGCGATGGAGGCCTTGGGGCGGCTGGGGGAGTAGCTGAGCACGGCGATGCGTGGCTCGTTGGCCGAGCCCTGGCCGACGCCGACCGTGCCGCCGAAGCCGCCGGCGCGCAGCGCCTTCATGTCGTAGGACTTGAGCTTGACCTTCGTGCCCTTGATGCGGTCGGCGAGGGAGTCGACGAACGTCTCGGGGTAGAGCAGGTTGGGCGGCAGGTTGACCAGGTCGCGGGTGTACGCGACGGCGTCACCGAGCGCTGCCGCGCGCTTGACGGCCTTGCGGGAGGCCGCGTCGGCCGGGCCCACGAGCGCGACTGCGGCGACGGCATCGGTGCTGGTCGTGCCCGCCTTCGAGACGGCGTACGCCCCGAGGGCCGCGCCCTCCGCGACGGCGGAGACGAGCTCGACGGACGTGCCGGGCACGACGACCGCGACCTTCTTCTTCTTGCCCAGCGTGCGGATGGCCGCGCCGAGGCCCTTGCGGACCTCCTCGAGGGCGGCCGGCTCGGTCGACAGGGCGCCCACGCCGGCGAGCACCACCAGCTTGGCCGCCACCTCGGGCACGGCGGCGAGCGTCGTGACCTCACCAACCTTGCCGGCGAGCTCGAGGTCGGCGACGACCGACTTGAGGTGCGAGACCGTCTTGCGCGGCAGCCCGTGCCCGGGGGCCAGGGCGGCGCCGCTCTCGCCCGGCACGATCGCGACGACGAGCGCGTCACAGGGCGTGTCGGCGGCCGAGCGGTTCGAGATGGTCAGGTTGGCCACGAGGACTCCTTCGTCGGGTGTGCGTCCAGGTCGCGCGGTGCCGGCGCGACTCAGGGTGAGTCTGGGTGCGCGGGCGCCCGGGAGGGCGCAGCCACGCTGCCGCTGGTGGCGGCGTTCGATGATAACGAGCGGGGGCGGCGCGCCCACCGAGCGGTAGGTTGGCGCCCATGACGACACAGACGTCGGGCGCCCGCGCCCAGCTGACCTCCCCGCTTCACGACCGGCACGTCGCCCTCGGCGCGAAGATGGCTGACTTCGGCGGCTGGGACATGCCGATCGAGTACCCGGGCGGCGGCGTCGTCGCCGAGCACACCGCGGTGCGCGAGCGTGTCGGCATCTTCGACGTGAGCCACCTCGGCAAGGCGTCGGTGGTGGGACCCGGTGCGGCCGACTTCGTCAACGCGTGCCTCACCAACGACG
This sequence comes from Terrabacter koreensis, assembly GCF_054783315.1. Classification (NCBI taxonomy): domain Bacteria; kingdom Bacillati; phylum Actinomycetota; class Actinomycetes; order Micrococcales; family Intrasporangiaceae; genus Terrabacter; species Terrabacter koreensis. Next base: position 1,680,482 of record NZ_BAAGQU010000004.1, read on the forward strand.
TTCGCCGCATCCAGCCGGGCTCCGCCCAGTACACGTTGTGCTGCGACGATTCGGGCGGGGTGGTCGACGACCTGATCGTCTACCTCAAGTCCGACGACGACGTCTTCCTCATCCCCAACGCCGCCAACACCGCCGAGGTGGTGCGGCGCCTGCAGGCAGCGGCCCCCGAGGGCATCACGGTCACCAACCTGCACCACGACTTCGGCGTCATCGCGGTCCAGGGCACCAGGAGCGACGAGGTGCTCGAGTCGCTCGGACTGCCGACGGGCCACGACTACATGTCGTTCGTCGAGGCGGACTGGCAGGGCCATCCGGTCATCGTGTGCCGCACCGGCTACACCGGCGAGCGCGGCTACGAGCTCGTGCCGCGCTGGGACGACGCGCCCGCTCTCTGGGACGCTCTCGTCGGCGCGATCGAGCCCTTCGAGGGCAAGCCGTGCGGCCTCGGCGCGCGTGACACGCTGCGCACCGAGATGGGCTATCCCCTGCACGGGCAGGACCTCTCGCTCCACATCTCCCCGGTGCAGGCCCGGGCGGGCTGGGCGGTCGGCTGGAAGAAGGACACCTTCTGGGGCAAGGCCGCGCTCGAGGCCGAGAAGGCCGACCCCAAGCGCCTCATGCGCGGGCTGCTCGTGACGGGCCGCGGCATCCCGCGCGCCCACTGCGCGGTGTCGCGCGACGGCGAGAGCGTCGGCGAGGTCACCTCGGGCACGTTCTCACCGACCCTGAAGCAGGGAATCGCGTTGGCGCTCCTGCGTCCTGACGTCGCCGACGGCGACACGGTCTCGATCGACGTGCGTGGTCGTGCGCTCGAGGCGACGGTCGTCAAGCCGCCGTTCGTCCAGGTGCAGGTTCGCGAGGGCTGAGTCCCCTCGAGGGCGTATGCCGGGTGGCCGCCATCGCGCCCCTTCGCTCGAGAGCTCAGGCGAGGGTGGAGGCGGCGATCGAGGCTGCGACCAGTGCGGCGGCGAGCGAGATCTCGATCGCTGCGCCGATGACGTCACCGGTGACGCCACCGAGCCGTCGCGTCGCGTGACGGCGGACGGCCGCGGCGGCCGCGACGGCGGTCGCCACGACGGCCACGTGACCTGCCGCCACGGCATACGGCGACGGCGCGGCCGCGTTGCCGACGAGCTGACCGGCGCCCGCCGCCACCAGCGCTGTGGCGCCGAGCACGAGGGCCAGTGCCGGTCGTGACACGGTGCCGGCGACGCCCCGGCCCAGGCCTTCGGGACGTGCGGCCGGTGTGCCGCGTCTCGCGCAGACGGCGCACGCGAGCCTGCTCGCCACGAGGGCGGTCACGGCCAGTGACGTGCCGACGCCTGAGGCGAGGAGCGTTGCCAGACAGGCGGCGTCGACGAGGAGCGTGAGCACCAGCGCGGCCGCTCCGGCGGGGCCGGTGTCGCCGCGGCGCATCACCTCGAGTGAGCGCGCCGGGTCGTGGCCGGACGTCAGGCCGTCGGCGAGGTCGGCGAGCCCGTCGAGGTGGAGCGCGCGGGACAGGAGGGCGGTGACCACGACGGCGAGGACGGCTGCCACGGCTGGAGGCAGCACCGGTGCTCCGGCCAGCAGCCCGAGGCCGGCCCAGACGACTGCGGCGGGCGCCGCGGTGAGCGGCGCGAGCAGCATGGCGCCGCCCAGCACCCGACCGTCGACCCGGCGCGGTGCCCCGACGCGCAGCGCGGTGAAGGTGCCGAGCGCGAGCCGCCAGGCGTCACGCATCGAGCGTCCGGGGGCGCGGCTGCGACGGCACGACCGGCGCGTCCGACAGGTCGAGCACGCGACCCGCCACGACGAGGTGCACGTGCGCCGATACCGCCGCGACCCCGGCGTTGAGGCGCCCGAGCTCGTCCTGGAAGAACCGTCCGGACGCCGTGGTCGGCACGAGCGACCAGCCGACCTCGTTCGTGACGACGACCACGGGCACCGTTGCAGCGCAGAGTGAGCCGACGAGCCGCTCGCCGGCTGCGCGCACGACGTCGGCCGCGGCCACGAGGTCGTCCCAGCCGGTCTCGTCGACGAGCGCCGTGAGCCACGTGCCGAGGCAGTCCACGAGGACGGGCCCCGTGGCGGCGTCGACCGTGGTGGCGACGTCCGTGGTCTCGAGGGTGCGCCACGAGGCCGGTCTGCGGGTCCGGTGGTCGGCCAGCCGACGGCTCCACTCGGGGTCGTCGGGCGTGGCCCGGCGACCGGTGGCGACGTAGGTGACCGCCTCGGACTGCCACAGGAGGTCCTCGGCGTGCCGGCTCTTGCCGCTGCGCACCGGCCCCGTGACGAGGGTCGTGGTCGGGGCACGGCGGCTCGGCGGAACCGTCATCGCGCGCCCCCGGCGCCCTGCAGGTGCTTGTCGTCCGCAGGGTCGAAGACCACCGGGACCCCGAACGCGGCGCGTCGCGCGCCTCGACGGAACACGCGGAGCAGCGCCGGTCCGGCGAGCAGCACGAGTCCCGCGTTGAGCACGCCGCGTGGCAGGTCCCAGCCGAGCGAGGTGGTCAGGTAGAAGAGCGCGTAGTGCCCGAGGTTCTCGGCGAGCGGGGCGCCGGGCACGAAGCCCATCCCGGTCGGCGCGCCGGTGCCGAGGAACGGCCAGAACCAGAGGTTCATGAAGACGCCGTAGGCGAGCCCGGTCACCAGGGCGTACGCCGCCACGACCCAGCGCTCGGAGCGCCCGCCCGCGCGGACCGGCAGCAGCCCTGCGCCGAGACCGATGCCGCCGGCGCAGATCATCTGGAAGGGCAGCCAGGGCCCGACGCCCCCGGTCAGCAGGGCGCCGACCGTGACCGCCAGCGCCCCGGAGACGAAGCCGACACCGGGGCCCAGCACGCAGCCCGCGACGATGACGACGAAGAACATCGGCTCGAGCCCGGCCGTGCCCGCGCTGAGCAGGCGCAGGGCGCCGCCGGCCGCTGCGGCCACCCCGAGCACGGCGATCGTCTTCGCGTCGAGGCGTCCGGCCGTCACCTCGGCGAGGCAGACGACGGCGAGGAGGGCGAGCAGCAGCGCGAACAGCCACGGCGCGTCGTTGCCGTGGTCGCGCGCGAAGTCGCCGGTGACGAAGAAGGGCCACGTGAACGCGACCAGCCCGACGATGCCCACCACTGCGACCGCCACGACGGCCGGCCAGCGCAGCGGGATGACGCGGCGGGTGGTCATGCGATCCTCGCGAGCGCGCCGGCGACCTCGGCGACCGTGAGCCAGGTCTGGGGGAGCAGCACCTTGGTCACCTGCGGGGCGAAGGCGGGCGACGACGAAAGCACCTCGCGCGCGGGACCGTCGGTGACGACCTCACCGTCGGCGAGGATGACGACGCGGTCGGCGATCTCGGCCGCCAGCTCGACGTCGTGGGTCGCGAGCAGCACCGTCGTGCCGGTCGAGGCGAGCCCGGCGAGCACCTCACCGAGCCTCTTCTTGGCGCCGTAGTCGAGTCCCCGCGTCGGTTCGTCGAGCAGGAGCACCTCGGGGGACCCGGACAGGATGACCGCGAGGGCGAGCTCGAGGCGCTGCCCCTCCGACAGGTCGCGGGGGTGCGTGTCGGCGTCGATGCCGCCGGAGATGCGGTCGAGGAGCGCACGGCAGGTGCCCGGCGCCGCGCTGAAGTCGGCGTCCGCCGCGGCGCACTCGCCGGCGACGGTGTCGGAGTAGAGGAGCATCTCGGGCTGCTGGGGCACGAGCCCGACGGTGCGCACCCGGTCGCGGGCCGGCGTGGCGTGAGGGTCGGTCGCTGCGGCTCCCAGCCGGACCCGGCCTGCGGCGAGTCGGTGCTGGGCCGCGACCGCCCCGAGCAGGGTCGACTTGCCGGCGCCGTTGCGCCCCATGAGGGTGGTGACCGAACCGCGCGAGACGGTGAGGTCGACGCCGTCGAGCACCGTGCGTCCGCCGCGTGCGACCCGCACCCCGTCGAGCACGACCGAGGCACCGGGCCCGATGACGCGCCGGTCTGCGGTGGTGGCCGGCGTCGCGCCACCCAGCGCCTCCCGCAGGGAGGACGCCTTGCGACGAGCGTCGCGGATCGACAGCGGGGTCGGCGACCATCCGACGAGCCGCGAGAGGCCGACGACGGGCGGGTAGATCTGCGAGCGGAGCATCGCGTCGGCGGGGTCCAGCAGCTCGGACACGTGCCCCTCGTCGACGAGCAGCACCCGGTCGGCGTGGTGGACCACGCGTTCGAGGCGGTGCTCGGCCAGCACGACGGTGACGCCGAGGTCGTGGACGATGCGGTGCAGAGAGGCGAGAACCTCTTCCGCTGCAACGGGATCCAGCGCGGACGTGGGCTCGTCGAGGACGAGGACCCGCGGGCCGGCGGCGAAGAGGGCCGCGATCGCCACGCGCTGCTGCTGGCCGCCCGAGAGAGCCCGGAGCGACCGGCCGCGCAACGGCGTGAGGCCGAAGAGGTCGAGGGTCTCCTCGACGCGGCGGCGGATCGTCGTCGGGTCGAGCCCCATCGTCTCCATGCCGTACGCGACCTCGTCCTCGACGACGTCGGTGACGAACGTCGAGGTCGGGTTCTGCTCGACGAGGCCGACGACGGTGGCGAGGTCACGCGGCCGGTGCTCGGCGGTGTCGAGCCCGTCGACGGTGACACGCCCGGTGAGCGTGCCGCCGCTGAAGTGCGGGACGAGCCCGTTGACGGTGCGCAGCAGCGTCGACTTGCCGCTGCCGGTCGGTCCGACGACGAGCACCAGCTCGCCCTCGGGTATCTCCACCGTGACGTCGTGCAGGCTCGGGGCCGGGGCACCCGCGTACTGGACGGACACGTGCTCGAACGTGATCACGGCGCGGCCTCCCGGGGGTGCGGTGTCACCCAGGCGGGGACTGCGGCGACGAGGACGGCCACGACCGCCAGCAGGGGCAGGGCGGGCAGCTCGGCCCGCTGCGACGGCACGACACCGTCCCAGCCCTGCACCGAGGCCACGACGAGGACCGCCGCCGGCACCGCGCCCGCAGCCACGGTCACGGTCTCGGTCCACGCCCAGCGCTCGCGGCGGTGCCCGGAGCGCCCGTCGCGCGAGGCGCCGACGAGCAGGCTGGCGCCGGCGAGCACGGCGCCGAGCAGGAGCACCGGCAGGCCCAGCAGTCCGCCCGCGGAGGCGTCGAGCAGGCCGTAGAGCCCGGCGAGCACCCCGACGAGCCCGGCGAGCGCGAGCCCGGTGGCGGTCCGCCGGCTGCCGTCCGACGAGCGGACGGCCCGGCCGTAGCCGCGCGACTCCATCGACGCGGCGAGCCCTAGGGACCGCTCGAAGGCGGTCTCGAGCACCGGCACGGTGAGTCGGGCCGTCTCACGCAGCCCGCGACCGTCGCGACCGCGCAGCGTGCGGGCCGCGCGCACCTCGCGCGCGTCGGTGAGCAGCTGAGGGGCGAACGTCAGCCCGACGACGACGGCGGTGCCGACGTCGTAGAGCGTTGCGGGCAGGTAGCGCAGCAGCCGCCGCGGGCTCGCCAACGCGTTGGCGGCGCCCAGGCACGCGAGGATCGCGGCGAGGCGCAGGGCGTCGTAGGCGGCATACAGCAGCGCCTCGAGCGTCACCGCGCCACCGAGCCGCACGTTGGCCGCCCAGTCCGGCAGCGGGATGCGCGGCAGGGTGACCACCACCGTGTCGCCCGCGATGCCGTTGCCGAGCACGGCGGTCATCACGAGGCGGAAGGCGACGACGACCGCACCGATGACGAGGAAGGCCGGGAGCGGGTTCGGGGTGGCCGGGTCGCGCCGCTCGCCCACGACGACCACGCAGGCGCCGATGACGAGCAGGAGCACGGCCGGGTTGGTCGTGCGTGACGCAGCCGTGGCGAGGCCCAGCCCCCACAGCCACCAGGCTGCGGGGTGCTGGAGCCGAGCGCGTGCCTGCGCCATGACGAGGTCCGCCTCCGGGTCTCAGGCGCCCCGACGGGCGCGTGAGCGCGAGCGGACGACGAGGTAGGCGGCGAGCGCGAGCAGCACGAGCACGGCGATGACGTATGCCGCCACGTTGCTCCCCGAGTCCGACGCGGTGAGCGGGGTGCCCGCCACGTCCGTCGCGCCCGCGGACGGGGCCGCTGCAGGCGTCGCGGCCGGGACGGCGATCGTCACGGGCTGGTCTGCCGCCTTGGCCTCGGGTGTGACGTTCTGGACGGGGGCGCCGCACTCCTTGGCCGGGTAGCCGGCCACGCCGCACACCAGGCCCTTCTCGGTGCGCACCTCGCCGGCCGCGGCCAGCACGGCCGTGCTGGTCGCATCGGTCGCGACGACGGCGCAGACCGCCTTGGGCTCGGGCGGGGTCGCGTTGTCGGCGGAGTCGGCCGGACGGCCGAAGTCGACGACGACGCCGACCCGCTTCTTGCCGGCCTCGGCCGCGGTGGTGCCGCAGACCTGGTCGAAGGTCAGCACCGCGCGGGGGAAGCGCGTCGAGGCCTCGTCGGCGACGGCGAAGCGCCAGCCGTCGACGCTGCCGTCCTTGGGGACCGTCTGGTCCGAGCCCTTCTGCGCGAAGGCCCAGGCGCCGTTCGTGAGCTGGTAGAAGCCCCAGTACCGGAACGCGGCAGCGTGCGCGGGCGCGACGGTCAGGGCGGCGAGGCAGGCCGCCACCAGGGTGGCGAGCACGACCCTCAGGGGGGCACGACGGGCACGGGACACGTTTCCTCCTCGCGGGTCGGACACCGTGTCGGGACTGGTGGCTGCTGCCGGCCCGGCGGGTGACTCCGGTCCGCATTCCACGACAGACTGACAAAGGAGCCGGTGGGACGCGGGTTTTCCGGCTGGTCACCCCTCGCCTGGTCGCGGCGGGAGCGGCATCACGGTTGCGGGTCAGCGCCGGAGTCGCACCGGCTTGCCCCATCGTCCTTCGGTTAGGCGAACCGTGGCACGGTGGCCTGCCGCGCGTCAAACACGGCGCCGTCTAGGGTGGCCGCATGAGCGCTGACTGGACCTGGCTGTTCCTCGACGCCCACGGTGAGGCGATGGAGGGGGAGGGGCTCACGACCACCGGGTTCCCCACCCAGAGCGACGCCGAGAGCTACCTCGGCGAGTCGTGGCGCGAGCTGCTCGAGCGCGGCGTCGAGGCCGTCACGCTGCGCGAGAACGGCGCCGTCGTCTACGGACCGATGAGCCTGCGGGCGTCCGAGTGACCGCAACCTCGACGGAGCGGCTGTCGACCGGCCTCGAGCGCGAGCTGCTCGGTCGCGTCGTCGCCGCCCAGCGTTCCTGGCGGGCGCCCGGCGTCAGCGTGGGCGTCGTGCGCGACGGTGCCCTCGTGTGGTCGACGCACGTCGGGTCGGCCCGTCTCGGCGCCCCGTCGATCCCCGCCGACGACGACACCCAGTTCATGATCGGGTCGGTCACGAAGACGTTCACGGCGCTTGCCGTCATGTCGTTGCGCGACGAGGGCCGGCTGTCGCTCGACGACACGCTCGACGCGTACGTGCCCGGTAGCCGGCACGGGCGGGTCCCCTTGCGACAGATGCTCGCCCACGCGTCCGGCCTGCAGCGCGAGCCCGTCGGCAACATCTGGGAGACCCTCGAGGCGCCTGAGCGGGACGCCTTTCTCGCCGGCGTCGAGCAGGCCGAGCAGGTGCTGCCTGCCCATCACGCCTTCCACTACTCCAACCTCGCCTACGGCCTGCTGGGCCAGGTCGTCGAGCGCGTCACCGGCCAGGGCTGGGAGCCGGTCGTGCGTGAACGGGTGCTCGACCCCCTGGGCATGACCCGCACGGGACTCGACCCGGCCGACGACCGCGCCCGCGGCTACCAGGTCGACCCGTATGCCGGCACTGCCCGCGAGGAGCCGCGCTTCACCCTCAACGCCACGGCGCCCCTCGGGGGCCTCTGGTCCACGGTGGCCGACATGGCCCGCTACGCCGCCTACGTCGCGGCTCCCGACGACCGCGTCGTGCGCCCCGAGACCCTCGACGAGATGTGCCGGCCGCTCATCATGACCGACGTCGACGGCTGGTCGGGCGCCTACGGGCTGGGCTTCGGGATGGGCCGTCGTGGCGACCGGGTCTTCGTCGGCCACGGGGGAGCCATGCCCGGCTTCCTCACCGGGCTGCGGGTGCGGCGCAAGGAGGGGGTCGGAGCGATCGTCTTCGCCAACGCGACGTCCGGAGCGCTGACGCTGGCCCTGGCGACCGACCTCGTCGAGGCCGTCGTCGACGCCGAGCCGTCGCTGCAGGGCGCCTGGGTCCCCGAGGCCGAGCAGCCCCAGCTCACCGAGCTGCTCGGACTGTGGTGGTCCGAGGGGGCGCCGCTGACCTTCTTCGTGCGCGGCGGGCAGCTGTGGTCGCGTCTCAGCGACGACGACCCGTTGTCGGAGACGAGGTATGCCGCCGAGGGGCCTGACCGGTTCCGCGCGGTCGAGGGCCGTGAGCGCGGCGAGGTGCTCGAGGTCGTCCGTGCAGTGGACGGCACGGCGGAGAAGCTCTACTTCGCGACGTATGCCGTCACGCGGGCGCCGTTGGCGTTCGCCGACCTGCAGGCCTGACGGTCTCGAGCAGGGCGGTCCGGCCCGCCGCCCGCCGGTGGAGCCGGGGTGGCCGGGTCGGTCAGGCCGGCGGGTTGCCGCGGTCGACCTGCGGCTTCGGCATGCGCGTGCGCCGCATCTGGAAGGCGCGCATGATGGCGTACCACGCATCGCCCTTCTCGGCCTGCCCGAACCGGTCCTCGACCTTGCGGCGGGTGCGGCGCCACATCAGCACCGCGTCGACGATGGCCACGAGTATGAGGCCGTAGACGAGCACGAAGACGAGCAGCAGCGCCCAGTTGGTGCGCACGAAGCTGAGCAGCAGCACGATGAGCATGATCGGAAGCATGAACTCGCCGATGTTCCAGCGGGAGTCGACCGAGTCGCGGATGAACCGGCGGCGGGGGCCCTTGTCGCGTGCGGGGAGGTACTTCTCGTCGCCCACGAGCATGCCGGCGCGCTGCTTGGCCATCGCCTCGCGGCGGGCGGCCTTGTCCTGCTGGCTGGCGGCCTTGCGGTCGGTGACGATCAGCGGACGCTTGTTGAGGGCCTCCTGGTCACGGCGCTTCGGCGTCGGCCGGTTCTTGGCGCCGGGGCGGGCCGGGTCGGTCTCGACCGTGCTGGCGAGCTCGTCGTTGAGGGTCTTCTTGCGTCCGAACACGGGGCCACTCTAAGCCGAACCGGCGCGTAGCCCCGCATCGCGCCCGGGGAGCGACGGGCCGGGTGCGTCGGCTACTTGATGACGAGGGTGCCCTTCTCGCCGCCCGCGTAGTGCTCGGGGAAGGTGCACAGGTAGGTGTACGTGCCCGGCGGGGCCCGGAAGGTGACCGTGTTGCTCTGGCCGCCCTCGATGAGGCGGGTGTGGGCGAGGATCGCCGGGTCGTCGACGTCGAGCCAGTCCTTGTCGTCCCCGGCTGCCTTGCCGCTCGCGACGACCTCGTTCTCCTGGCCGGGCCTGACCAGCACCCAGTTGTGGCCGATCTCGTCCTTGGCGTCCGTGTGGTTGACGAACTTCAGGCGGATCTTCACGCCGGACGGCTCCTCGAGCCGCACCTTGTCGTAGTGGTAGTCGGTCGACCCGTGCGCCGAGCCGACCTCGACCCTGACCGTTCCCGGGGCGACCGGCTGCGTGGCGCCCGGGTCCTGCGTCGCGGTGCCGACCTCGTCCGGGTCGGGGCCCGTCGACGTCGAGGAGGCGACGGACGAAGCATCCGCCGGGGGCGCCGCCGTCGGTTCCGCACCGCCGCTGCAGGCGGCCACGAGGAGGCTGCAGGCTGCGAAACCGGTCACAGCCACCAGCAGGTGACGACGACGCCGCACGAGGCTCGGACGGGTTGCAGTGGTCATCGTGCGCTTCCTCTCGTTGGCAGGAGCGGTGCGGGCCGGGTGCGTGCCCGGAACGCCGGTCAGGGCTCGTCGGGGGACGCCTGGCCCCGCGCCCGTCGGCGACGGAGCATCGGCACGGCGGTGATGAGCATCAGGGCGACCGGCGTTCCGATGGCGACGGACAGCACGCCGCCCGGGTTGGTCGTCGCGAAGGGCTTGACCGTGAGGTGGATGCCGGGGCTCGACACGGGCTGGGAGGTCGCGTTCGGGCCGCTCGGTTGGGGCAGGACGGTGAGGTAGACGAGGTAGTCGCCCTCGAGGATCGCCTCGACCGTCCACGTCTGGTCGCTGGACTCGCCCGGTGCCAGGGCGTCGACCTGCTGGGTGCGCTCGGGCGACCAGTCCTCCGGGTCGACCGGGTCGCCCTTGCCCGTCTTGACGATGTTCATCGCCACGTTGAGCGGAGCCGTGTCGGTCGACCCCGCGTTGGTCACGACGGTGTCGAACTCGATCTCGTCGCCCGCGTTGACCGTCTTGTACTGCAGGTCGACCGAGATCTGCAGGCCCTGGCCGCCGGCTCCGGGTGCCGCCGCCGCGCGGGGGGCCGGCCCGGCCACGAGGGCGAGGGTGACGCCGCCGACGAGCGCGACGACGAGGGCGCCCGACAGGTGCCCAGCCCTCGGGCGCCCGGGACGTGAGGCGTCGCGGTCCAGGCGGACGCGCGGCGCGGCATACAGGAAGAGCACCGCCAGCACCCCGAGGGCGGCGAAGACCGCGGCCAGGAGGTAGGGCATCTTCTCGGCGACGGTCCGGTTGTTGACGAGCACCTTCTCGAGGAACTCGCTCGAGGCCTGCAGCGGGTTGAACTGCTGGATGAGGTAACCGAGGTCGCCCTTCTGGGCGCTGCCGGGCCACTGGGTCGGGATGAGGAAGACGAGGTAGACGACGAGGCTCGCGAACAGGCTCGCCCGGTTGGACCTCGCCCAGATGCTCAGCAGCATGCCGAAGCCGGTGAAGGCGATGGCGAGCAGGCCGCCGAGGAGGGCGCCCAGCAGCAGGCCCTCCGGCACGCTCTCGTCGCCGTGGGCGAGCACCACGACGTAGGGGACCGTCAGCAGGAACGTCACGGGCCACGGCGACATGGCCGCGAGGAACTTGCCCAGGATGATCTGCCGCGGCTCGGCAGGCGTCAGCAGCAGCGGCTCCAGCGTCGCGCGCTCGCGCTCACCGCTGACCCCGTCGGCGCCGATGACCATCCCGACGAAGAGACCGAAGGAGATGCCGCTGAGGATCGTCAGGAAGGCCATCTCGACCGGGGGGATCAGGCTCAGATCGCTCTCGAGCTCGCGCAGCACCGACGTCACCGACATCACGAGGCTGAAGAGGATGAGCAGTACCAGCACGCGGCCGCCGGTCCACAGTTCGACGAACTCGCGCCTCAGCACGAGCCACCAGACGGGGAGTGAGCCCCGGCGCTGCGCCACCACGACCCGTCCGCTGCCCTGTTTGACTGCGACGCTCATGACACTGCCTCTCGGGACTGGTTACTCCGCCGCAAGGCGAACGCGCGGCGCGAAGTGGAGGAAGAGCGCCACCGTGATGACGACCGTCATCACGGTGGGGGCGACCACGTAGACCCATGCCTCGGCGAGCGACCTGCCCTCGTCGACGACCTTGGTCAGCAGCAGGCTTGCGGACTCCACGGGGTCGAGGGCCGAGACCACGACCCCGCCTGTGGTGCCGAGGAACTCGGTTGGCAGCTGCGCGGGGATCAGCGTCCCGGCGTAGACGAGCAGGCACACGAAGAGGCTGACGCGGCTCGAGTCGGACCAGATGCTGACCAGCAGCCCGAGCGCCACGAACGCGACGGCCAGCAGGGTCCCGAGCACCGCGCTCCAGAAGAGGGCGGTCCACGCCACGGGGTCGCCGTGCGACAGCGTGACGACGTACGGCACGGACAGGGCGAAGGCGGCCGGCCAGGGCGAGAGCGCGGCGAGGAACTTCCCGAGCACGATCTGCCGGTGACCGGACGGCGTGAGGAGCAGGGCTCGAGCGTGGCGCGCTCCCGCTCCCCGCTGATGCTCTCGGCACCGATGACCAGGCCGATGAACAGCCCGAAGGTGATGGTGGAGGTGACCGCGACGACGACCGAGGCCTTCATCGTCACGAGCTTGAGGTCGTTGTTCGTCGCCAGCAGGTAGGCCGTCACCGACATGAGGACCGTGTAGAGGGTGAGGAACCTGAGGACGCGCCCTCCTGCCCACATCTCGACGAGCTCCTGCCTGCAGATCAGCCACCACGGGGGAGCCGACCGACCGACCGCCGCTGTGCTCGTGCCGCGGGTGCGGGCGTGGTCGCTCATCGGATGGCCTCGGCGGTCAGCCGCAGGAAGACGTCCTCCAGCCGCCCGCCGCCGCTGTCGAACCCGAGGACGGGCTCGCCGGCACGGATGAGCGTCTCGAGCACGTCGTTCCTGGTCCCGGCCGGCGGACCCGCCCCGTCGGCGCGCAGCCTGACGTCGAGCCAGCCCGGCGAACCCGTCGCGGGGGCAACGTCCTCGACGCCGGGCAGCACCTCCAGCAGGGCCCGGGCCCGGGTGACCGAGTCGGGAGGCACCCGCACCCGCACGAGGTGCTCGAGCTCGGGGTGCGCCTGCCCGACGACGTCGGCGACTGTGCCCCTGGCGACGACGGTCCCGGCGTTCATGATGACCACGTCGTCGCAGACACCCTCGATCTCCGACAGGAGGTGGCTGCACAGCACGACACCCTTGTTGCGCTCCCGGGCGATGCGCTGCACGAGCTGCAGCAGCTCGCGCTGCCCGCGAGGGTCGAGCCCGAGGGTCGGCTCGTCGAGGAACACCACGGCGGGGTCGTTGACGAGCGCCCGGGCGATGCCGAGCCGCTGGCGCATGCCGTGGCTGAAGGAGCCGATGTCCGAGTCCTTCCGGTTCTGCAGCCCGACGTCCTCGAGCAGCTCGGACGCGACCCGTCGGGCCTCGGCGGAAGGCCGACCGTAGAGCTGCGCGAAGTAGACGAGGTAGCCGCGGGCCGTCATCTGCTTGGGGAAGCCGAGCCCCTCCGGTAGGACGCCGATGCGGCGTCGGATGGCGACGGGATGCTCGGAGCTGATGCCGTCGACGACGAACCGGCCGGCGGTGGGCCGGAGGATGGTGGTGAGGATGCGGATCGAGGTGGTCTTGCCCGCGCCGTTGGGGCCGAGGAAGCCCAGCACCCTCCCGGCGTCGAGCGTGAAGGTGAGGCCCTTGAGCGCCACCCTGTCCCCGTAGGTCTTTCGCAGGTCCTCGGCCGAGAGGATCTCCGCGGGTCGGGTGGCTCGCGCGTCAGCAATGCGGTTCATCCTGCCGACCTCCATCTGGAGGTCCGCACCTCGAGGCTGAGGCCGGAAGGCACTCATACGACCAGCCTCTGGTGTCGGCACCTCAGGACTCAGGGTATTCCCGGTGTCGCCCCGTTGAGTCGCGAAGGGAGAGAGTCACGTTCCCCCGGAATGTGCCATTGGGGATACATCGACCGAGGACGACCGGATCCTCAGGTTCGGCGCCGGCGCGACTGCCTCAGGGGGACGAACCGGTAGCGCCCGTGTCGGCTCGTCGTCACGGTCTCGCCGGTGCGGACGACGAGCAGCATGGTGCCCGCGACGGGGATGACGAGTCGGCCCGGGTCGGCGAGCTGGTCGACGAGGGACTGCGGCAGCTCATCGGCCTCGGCGGACACGAGGATGCGGTCCCAGGGTCCGTGCTCGGGGTCGCCGAGGACGTCCGGGAGGGCCTCGCGGACGCTCGCCCACGGCATACGCAGGGCACTGACGTTGGCTGCTCCCCAGCGGGCGAGGTCCGGCTCCAGCTCCACGCCGACGACGGACCCCTCGGGCCCGGTCAGGTGGGCGAGCAGCGCCGTCGTCCAGCCGGAGCCGGACCCGACGTCGAGGACACGCTGGCCCGGCTCGACGTCGAGGAGGCGGAGCATGTCGGCGACGGTGCGCGGCTGCGAGTTGGTCTGGCCGTGACCGATGAGGATCGGGCCGTCATGGGCCGCCCTCGACCGTGCCAGTCGGGGGAGGAAGCCCGAGCGCGGCACCGCCTCGAAGGCTCGGTCGACGGCGTCCATGATCCGAGCCAAGCACGACCCGGCGAGACCGTCACCCCCTCCGGCGGGCGACGACGTGCACGAGCGTGCCGAGGGCGCGGTAGGGGTCGGTCGAGCCGAGCCGCTCCTCGACGTCGAGGAGCGCGGCGAGGTCGGTCCCCTCGGGCGCGGGCTCGTCGACCGGGACGTCGTCGCTGGCCACCCGGATGCCGTACCAGTCGACGACCTCGAGCCCTGCTGCCTCGCAGTCGGCCGTGAGGGAGTCCCTCGTGTCGGCGCGGGCGTCGACGCCGATCTCGTTGCGGTAGCGGGCACTTCGTCCCTCCACGGAGGCCCGGCGGGTCTCGTCGAGCGCGGCGAGCGCTGCGGGCCAGTCGTGGCGGGCGGCTGGCCGCCAGGCCATCGCGTCGCCGTTGCGGGTCACGACCGAGACGATGCCGCCGGGGGCGACCCGGCGCGCGAGGGCGGCTATGGCCGACCGGCTCTCGGGGAGGTACATGAGCACGCCGTGGCACATGACGACGTCGTACGCCGTCGGCTGAGTCACGCTCGCGAGGCCGGCCAGGTCGGTGGCGAGGAGAGTCACGTGGTCCCGCTGGGCGGCGGTGAGGCCGGCCGCCGCCTGCTCGAACGCGGCCCGCATGCGGCCGTCGGGCTCGACGGCCGTCACCGCGTGCCCGAGGCGCGCGAGGTGCAGCGCCTGGGTGCCCTGACCGGCACCGACGTCGAGCACCCGGAGAGGCCCTCGGGGAAGGTGGGCCGAGAGCTGCCGGGTGACCAGCTCCTGACGGACGACGTTGCGCAGGTTGCCCAGCCGTTGGAGCCAGGGGCGCTGACCGGCCACGAACGTGTTGTCTGCCATCGGGCGAAGGTACACACCACGGCCGACGCCGCACGGACCCGGCTCGGTAGGGTCGGGCTCGTGACCACCGACGTACTCACCCCCGACCAGATCCAGCAGCTGCGCGACCGAGTCGCAGACCTCATGCCCCAGGTCCGCGCCGACCTCGAGCAGCTCGTGCGCATCCCGAGCGTCTCGGCGTCCTCGTTCGACCAGAGCCAGGTGGCGCGCAGCGCCGACGCCGTCGCCGAGCTGCTTCGCCGCGAAGGGCTCGACGTCGAGGTCGTCGTCGAGGGCGGTCGCCCGGCCGTCATCGGGCACATCGCCGGCCCCGAGGGTGCCCCGACCGTCACGCTCTACGCGCACCACGACGTCCAGCCCTCTGGGGACGAGGCCGACTGGGACAGCGCGCCGTTCGAGCCCGAGGAGCGCGACGGCAGGCTCTACGGCCGAGGCGCAGCCGACGACAAGGCCGGCGTGATGGCGCACATCGCCGCGCTGCGGGCGCACGCCGGCAACCTGCCCGTCGGGGTGACGGTCTTCGTCGAGGGGGAGGAGGAGTCCGGTTCCCCCTCCCTCGGCACGATCCTCGAGAGGCACGGCGACCGCCTCGCTGCCGACGCGATCGTCATCGCCGACTCCGGCAACTGGGACATCGGCACCCCGGCGCTCACGACGACGCTGCGCGGCGGCATCCGCGTCGTGGTGCGGGTGCAGACCCTCGACCACTCGGTCCACTCGGGCATGTTCGGCGGCGCCGCGCCCGACGCCGTCACGGCGCTCGTCCGGCTGCTCGCCTCCCTGCACGACGACGACGGCAACGTCGCAGTCGCCGGTCTCGACGCCGGCGAGGCTGCCGACATCCCCTACGACGAGAAGCGTTTCCGCGACGAGTCGGGGCTGCTCGACGGCGTCTCGCTCATCGGCTCCGGCTCGATCCTCTCGCGCCTCTGGAACAAGCCGTCCATCACGACTATCGGCATCGACGCCACCAGCATCGACAAGGCCTCGAACACCCTGTCGGCCAAGGCCGCTGCCAAGATCTCGGTGCGACTGGCTCCCACGCAGGACCCCATGGCTGCCTTCGAGCGGGTGCGTGAGCACCTCGAGTCCAACGCCCCGTGGGGTGCCCGGGTCACCATCGAGCTCGAGGAGCACGGCTCCGGGTTCGCCGCCGACGCCGACGGGCCCGTCTACGACCAGGCGCGGTCGTCCTTCGCCGACGCGTGGGGCACAGAGCCGGTCGACATGGGTGTCGGCGGGTCGATCCCGTTCATCTCGGACTTCTCCGCACGCTTCCCCGACGCCGCGATCATCGTCACCGGCGTCGAGGACCCCGACACGCGCGCGCACGGTGCCAACGAGTCCCTGCACCTGGGCGAGTTCGAGAAGGTCTGCGTCGCCGAGGCGGTCTTCCTGGCCCGCCTGGGCGCGCTGCCGCGCGCCTGAGTCACGCGGTGTGCCGGCAGGCCTGCCCTCTCGTCAGGAGGTGGGCTTGCCGGCGCCGCGGTAGCGCTGCTCGCGCAGCTCGAGGGCGTACGCGTCGACATCGGGCATGCCGAGGTCGCGGGCCGCGGCGACCTCGGCCTCGATGTCGTAGGGGACCCGCACGAAGTTGATCGAGAAGCTCTGCGGCACAAGGGAGTCCGTGACGCCCTCGAGGATGCAGTAGGGCGCGGTGGGCCCGTCGAGGTGGTTGCCGACGGCACCGGCGTTGAAGAGCAGGAGGCCCTCGTCGGCCTCGAGGTAGGCGCCGTGGATGTCGCCGTAGCCGACGACGTCGGGGGTCGTGCCCTCCGGCCACGCGTCCGACGGGTGACCGGGGAGGGCCGGTGCCCAGGGACCGGTGAAGTCGGTGTTGGTGAACATCCCGCGGAACTCGTCCATGGTGTGCTCCCAGCGCACGCGCACGAACTCGCTCGTCTGCGAGGCGTGGAAGAGCCGGATCCGTTTGCCGCTCATGACGAGGTCGTACGCGTTGGGCAGCGACACGAGCCACGCCGCGTCCTCGTCGGTGAGCTCGTCACGGGTCCACTGGCCGGCCTCGAAGCGTGGCACGTCGCCGCGCCCGACGAAGCCCTCCCAGTCGCCGATGAGGGAGTCCCAGTTGCCCCGGACCGTGACCTCGCAGGTGTCGCGGGTGCGTTTGATGGCCTCGGCGCCGCGGGGACCCTTGCCGACGACGTCGCCGAGGTTGAGGATGCGCGTGATGCCGCGCGCCTCGATGTCGGCGAGGACGGCCTCGAGGGCCGTGACGTTGCCGTGGACGTCGGAGATGACGGCGATGCGGTCGAGGACCAGGGCCACGGCTCAGTCCTTGTGGGTCTTGCCGGGCAGGGCGAGCATCCGGTCGAGCGCGGCGCGCGCCTCGGCCGCGACCGTCGGGTCGACGTGGATCGGGTTGACGACTCGGCCCTCGACGAGCGACTCGAGCGCCCAGACGAGGTGTGGCAGGTCGATGCGGTTCATCGTCGAGCAGTAGCAGACGTTCTTCTCCAGGAAGGCGATCCGCTGGTTGGGGAACTGAGTGGCAAGGCGCCGCACGAGGTTGAGCTCGGTGCCGACCACCCATGACGTGCCGTCGGGCGCGGCCGCGATCGTCTGGATGATCTTCTCGGTCGAGCCCACCTCGTCGGCGAGCTCGACGACCTCGTAGCGGCACTCGGGGTGGACGATCACCTTGACGTCGGGGATCTCGCGGCGCGCCGTCTCGACGGCCTCGACGGAGAACCGGCCGTGCACCGAGCAGTGCCCGCGCCACAGGATCATCCGCGCGTTCTCGAGCTGCTCGCGCGTGAGGCCGCCGTTCGGGCGGTGCGGGTCCCAGACGACGCAGTCGTCGAGCGAGAGGCCGAGCTCGCGCACTGCGGTGTTGCGGCCCAGGTGCTGGTCGGGCAGGAAGAGCACCTTGCCGCTGCCAGTGCCGTCCAGCCCGACGCCACCGACCTGGTCGAAGGCCCAGTCAAGAGCGGTGCGAGCGTTGGAGCTGGTGCAGATCGTGCCGCCGTGGCGCCCGGTGAACGCCTTGATGGCGGCCGAGGAGTTCATGTAGGTGACGGGGATCGTCTGCTCGGCGACGCCGGCCGCGGCCAGCTGCTCCCAGCAGTCCTCGACCTGGGCGATGGCGGCCATGTCGGCCATCGAGCAGCCCGCAGCGAGGTCGGGGAGGATGACGGTCTGCTCGTCGCTCGTCAGGATGTCGGCGGACTCGGCCATGAAGTGCACGCCGCAGAAGACGATGTAGGGGGCGTCGGGCCGTGCCGCGGCGTCGCGCGCGAGCTTGAAGGAGTCGCCGGTGACGTCGGCGAACTCGATGACCTCGTCGCGCTGGTAGTGGTGCCCCAGCACGAAGACCGAGTCGCCGAGCGCGGCCTTCGCGGCGCGGGCGCGGGCGACCAGGTCGGGGTCGGACGGGGCCGGGAGGTCACCGGGGCACTCGACCCCACGCTCGGTGTGCAGGTCGGTGCCCTGCCCGAGCACGAGGAGGGGGAGCGGGGCCGGTGCCGTCGTCATGCCCAGATCGTATGCCGCCCGCCGGACAGCCGACGTCACCGCCCGGGCCGTCCGGCCCGGCCCGGCGGCATACGCCCCCCCGAGCCCCGGGCATCGGGAGTTGGGGGGTGGGAGGATGCCGCTCGTGCACGTGATCATCGCCCCGGACTGCTACACCGGCACCCTGACCGCCCTCCAGGCCGCGGCGGCGCTGGCGGAGGGCTGGGCCCGCACCGCGCCGAGCGACCGGCTCACGCTGGTGCCCCTCTCGGACGGCGGTCCCGGCTTCGTCGACGTCCTCGCCGAGAGCCTCGACGGCGAGGTTCACGCCGTCGTCACGACCGACCCCCTCGGGCGCGAGGTGCCGGCGACGATCCTCATGACCACCGGCGCGGGCGGTCGCACCGCCTACGTCGAGTCCGCCCAGGCGGCGGGACTGCACCTGCTCGCACCCGACGAGCGCGACCCCACGCGCACGTCGACGCTGGGCGTCGGCACCCTCGTCCTCGCCGCGCTCGACGCCGGGGCTCGCCGCATCGTCGTCGGCCTCGGCGGGTCCGGCACCAACGACGCGGGAGCCGGCCTGCTGGCGGCCCTCGGCACCGGCCCGGCGGAACGGCTCGGCCGCGGTGGCCTGGCACTGGAGGCGACGACCCCCGACGACGTCGCCGGGCTCGAGGCGGCGCGCGCGCGCCTGCGTGGCGTCGACCTCGTCATCGCCAGCGACGTCGACTCACCCCTGCTCGGTCTCAAGGGGGCGAGCGCCGTCTTCGGCCCGCAGAAGGGCGCGACCGAGGAGGAGGCGCAGCGCCTCGAGAACGCGCTGGGCCACTTCGCCAGCGTGGTCGCACGCGTGCGCCCGCCGGCCAGGGACCTGCTGACCGGCACCCTGCTCAAGCCGGAGCGCGAGCCCGGCGCCGGCGCCGCGGGCGGTCTCGGCTACGCCCTCCACCTGCTCGGCGGCCGCCGGGTCTCCGGGGTGGAGGCGGTGCTCGACGCCGTGGGCTTCGCCGACCTCGTGGCCGGTGCCGACCTCGTCGTGACGGGCGAGGGCAGCTTCGACTGGCAGTCGCTGCGCGGGAAGGTCGTGGTGGGGGTGGCCGAGGCGGCGGCACGGGTCGGCGTCCCGGTCGTCGCGGTGCCGGGCCAGTCGCTCGTGGGTCGCCGTGAGGCCATGTCCGCCGGGCTCTCCGGCGTCTACGCGGTGGCGGAGCGCCCCGACCAGGTCGCGGCGGCGCTCGCCGACCCCGCCGAGCGCCTCGCCGCCCGGGCCGCGCGCGTGGCGCGCACGTGGTCGCCGTCCACGTCCTGACCCGTCCACGTGCTGAGCCGTCCGGGCCGCAACGCGAGCCACGATGCACGGATCGTCGGCGCCCCGACGTATCCTGTGGGAGTCGGGAACACATCCGACACGGCATGGGTTGTCACTCCTGACCCATGCTCCACGACGTGAAGGACCAACACATGAGTGTCGAGACGAACGCATCTCCCGCCGAGGTTCAGACCGAGGCTCCCGCCCACGGTGTCGTCCTGACGGACGTCGCGGCCACGAAGGTGAAGAGCCTGCTCGAGCAGGAGGGGCGCGACGACCTCCGCCTGCGCGTGGGCGTCCAGCCGGGCGGCTGCTCCGGCCTGATCTACCAGCTCTACTTCGACGAGCGCACCCTCGACGGTGACCTCGTCCGCGACTTCGACGGTGTCGAGGTCGTCGTCGACCGGATGAGCTCCCCGTACCTCGAGGGCGCCACGATCGACTTCGCCGACACGATCGAGAAGCAGGGCTTCACCATCGACAACCCCAACGCGGGCAGCAGCTGCGCCTGCGGCGACTCCTTCAGCTGAGCCGTCCGGCGTCCCGGCGACGCCGCACCCGAAGGGCCCGACCGCCACGGTCGGGCCCTTCGCCGTTCCCGGCGCTGCCCCGCAGCAGGTGACCGTGACCGGCGCACCCGCCGTGCCGGGTAGGTTCATGCCTGTGCAGATCGCAATCACCGGTTCCATCGCCACCGACCACCTGATGACCTTCGACGGTCTCTTCGCCGACTCGCTCGTCGTGGAGCAGCTCGACAAGATCTCGCTCTCCTTCCTCACCCAGGACCTCCAGGTGCGACGGGGCGGCGTGGCGGCCAACATCGCCTTCGGCATGGCCAACCTGGGGCAGCGGCCCCTGCTCGTCGGCGCCGTCGGCGAGGACTTCACCGACTACCGCAGCTGGCTCGAGCGCCACGGCGTCGACTGCGGCGGGGTGCACTACTCCGAGTCGCAGCACACGGCCCGCTTCATCTGCACGACCGACCGCGACATGGCCCAGATCGCGACCTTCTACGCCGGTGCCATGACCGAGGCCCGCGACATCGAGCTGGCGCCCGTGGCCCAGCGTGCCGGCGGGCTCGACCTCGTCGTCGTCGGCGCCAACGACCCCGAGGCGATGCTGCGCCACTCCGACGAGTGCCGGTCCCGCGGCATCCCGTTCGCGGCCGACCCGTCGCAGCAGCTCGCCTTCTGCGACGGGCCCACGATCGCCCGGCTCATCGACGGCGCCGAATACCTCTTCACCAACGAGTACGAGAGCCACCTGGCCTGCCAGAAGACCGGCTGGAGCGAGGACGAGCTCGCCGACCGCGTGCGGGTGCAGGTCAAGACGCGGGGCAAGGACGGCGTCACCGTGCGGGTGCGGGGCGAGAGCGAGACCGTCGAGGTCGGCATCGCCCGTGAGGTGCGCAAGGCCGACCCCACGGGTGTCGGCGACGCCTTCCGCGCAGGCTTCCTGACGGGGCTTGCGGCCGGCCTGCCGGCCCAGCGCTGCGCCGAGCTGGGCTCGATGCTCGCGACCTACGTCATCGAGACGGTCGGCACGCAGGAGTACGTCCTCGGCAAGGAGCGCTTCCTCGAGAGGCTCGCCGACGCGTACGGCAGCGAGTCGGCCGACGAGATCGGCCCGCACATCACCTGCCCCCGTCCGTGACGAGGCGGCCCCCCGGGCGCTGAGGTGCCCGGCGGGCCACCGCCCGCGACAGCGCACCCGTCGACAGCAGGGAGCCCCCGTGCCCACGCCTCCGCCACCCACCTCGTGGGACTTCGCGCTGGACCGCGTGCCGGCGGGGGAGGACCTCATCGGCATCGGGGCCGACCTCGACGTCGCGACGCTCTTCGAGGCGTACTCCATCGGCGTGTTCCCGATGGGCATCGGTGACCACGGTGCCGCGCCCATCGGGTGGTGGTCACCCGACCCGCGGGGGGTCCTGCGCCCGCGTGAGCTCGTCGTCAGCCGCTCGCTGCGCAAGGCGGTGGGGCACTTCGAGATCCGGGTCGACACGGACTTCCGCGCGGTCGTCGAGGCGTGCGCGGCTCCCGACCGCGAGGGCCGCTGGATCACCGACGACATCGTCGAGGCCTACGACGAGATGCACCGTGCCGGGTGGGCGCACTCGGTGGAGACGTGGCAGGACGGTGTGCTCGTCGGGGGACTCTACGGCGTCGCCATCGGCGGCCTCTTCGCGGGCGAGTCGATGTTCCACCACGCGCGCGACGCCTCGAAGGTGGCCCTCGTCGGGCTCTGCTCGCTGCTGCGCGCCGACGACGACCCGCGCCGGCTGGTCGACGTCCAGTGGCAGACCCCGCACCTGGCGACGCTCGGGGTGCGCGAGGTCCCGCGCGACGAGTACCTCGCGGTGCTCCCGGAGGTGCTCAGCGCTCCGCTGCCGGCGTGCTGGGCCTGACCACCTCGACCACGTATGCCGTGTGGTCGCCCTCGTCGCGTGCCTCCACCAGGCGCTGACCCCGCATGCGGCACCAGGCCGGCACGTCGTGGGCGGCGGCCGGGTCGGTGGCGAGCAGCGTCACGCTCCGCAGCGCCGGCTCGTCGCGGACGAGCCGTGCCAGCCGGATGACGGGCAGGGGGCATCGTTCGCCACGCGCGTCGAGCACGCGGTCGTGGGGGGCTTCCGACGGGCTCACAGGTCACCGACTCCCAGCTGGTCGCGCACCGAGCGGATCGTCGGCGCCAGTGCTTCGGTGAACGTGGCGACGTCGTCGGCGAGGGTGGGCGAGACGGCCGGCAGCGGAAGGGTCACGCGGACGTTGCCGTGCGTGAGCACGCCCATCGCGGCGAGCACGTGGCTGGGCTCGAGGGTGCTCGACGTGCAGGCGGAGCCGCTCGCAACGGCGATGCCCGCGGCGTCGAAGGCGCCGACGACGGCCTCGCCGTCGACGTAGAGGCTCGAGAAGGTCACCACGTGGGGGAGCCGGTCCTCGGCGTCGCCGACCACCTGGGTGTCGGGCACGAGGGCGGCGGCAGAGCGGACGTCGTCGACCAGCGCGCGCGCCGTCGCCGCGTCGGACGGGCGACTCGACGCGGTCTGCTGCCACGCCTCGGCGGCAGCGAGAGCGAGCGGCACCCACGGGGAGACGTCCCAGCGGCCGTGCTCGACGTCGGCCCGGGACCCCGACCAGTGCCACCGCACGCCCTCCCTCACGACGAGGACGCCGAGCGGCGGACCACCCCACGAGCGGGCGTCGCCGACGAGGACGTCCCAGTCGTGGGGCACGTCGTCGCGGCCGAGCGAGGCCATCGCATCGACGACCAGAGGTATGCCGTGTGCTGCGGCGGCCTCGCGAGCGGCGCCGAGCGGCTGCCGGGTGCCGACCTCGCCGTTGGCGCTCTGGAGGGCGGCGACGACGGTGCCCGGCACCTCGAGGGACTCGCGCCACGCGTCGAGGTCGATGCAGCCGGTGGCGTCGACGGCGACCTCGGCGAGCAGCGCGGCGTCGTCGGCCGCGGCGGCTCGCGCCCGGGCCGGCACGAGCACCGCGGAGTGCTCCACCGCGGAGGCCACGGTGCGCGCCCCACGCCACCGGCCGGCATACGCCACACCTTCGACGGCCCGGGAGAGGGCGGTCGGGCCGCTCGGCAGGAAGCTGACCTCGCTCGGTCGCACGCCCAGACCCGCGGCCACGACGGCTCGCGCGCGGTCGAGCAGGGCGGCCGCACGCCGCCCTTCGGCGTGCAGGCGCGCCGGGTCGGCCCACCCCACCTCGACGGCGGCCAGCAGCGTGTCGCGGGCGACCGGGTGCAGCGGGCCGGCAGCCGCGTCGAGCAGGCGTCGACGGGGGGGCGAGGGGGGTGTGACGGGCGCTGCGGCGGGGTCTGCCGGAGCGTGTCCAGGCCTTGTTCCCGGATCGTGACTGACCACGTCGCAACGTTAGCCGCCCCCTGCGGACACCGTGACGAGAGGGACGGTAGGGTTGCCCGAGTGGGCCATGGCTGCCCTATGAGTTTGACGTGAACCACGCTTGACGCGCCCATCGCGCGCCCACGTACGGAACGAAAGGTGCACCTGGTGCCTGAGCACGAAGACACCCCAGCGGCGACGCCGGTGGTGACGCCAGTGGTAGGGGAGACCAGGCGGCGACGCACGCCGGTCCGCATCGCCGGACTCGCGGCCCTCGCGAGCCTGGCCCTGGCCGGCTGCCAGGGTCAGGTGTCCAACGGTTATCTGCCCCCGGTGGTTTCCGACAGCGGTCAGCGAGTCACCGACCTCTGGATCGGCAGCTGGGTCGCCACGCTCGCCGTCGGTGTCATCACGTGGGGCCTGATGCTCTACGCCGCCGTCCGCTACCGCAAGCGCAAGGGCGACGAGACCCTGCCCGTGCAGCTGCGCTACAACGTGCCGATGGAGCTGCTCTACACCGTCATCCCGGTGTTCATGGTGGCCGTCTTCTTCTACTACACGGCGCGTGACGAGGCAGCCCTCGTCGACACGAGCACGAAGAAGGACCTCACGGTCAGCGTCGTCGCCAAGCAGTGGAGCTGGGACTTCAACTACGTCGACTCGAACGTCCACGAGAGCGGCGTCCACACCGAGCTCGACGGCAGCGAGGGCAAGCGCGCCCAGATGCCGGTGCTCTACCTGCCGGTCAACAAGCGCGTCGAGTTCGTGCTCAACGCCCGCGACGTGATCCACAGCTTCTGGGTGCCCGCCTTCATGATGAAGATGGACATGCTGCCCGGCAAGACCAACAAGTTCCAGCTGACGCCCACCCAGACCGGCACCTTCCAGGGCAAGTGCGCCGAGCTCTGCGGCGCCTACCACTCGCAGATGCTCTTCATGGTCAAGGTCGTCCCGCAGGCCGAGTACGACCAGGAGATGGCTCGTCTGAAGTCCGTCGGCCAGGAGGGCCTCATCCCCGTCGACGTCAGCCGCGAGAAGATGGTCCAGTCCGACATCGACAAGATCCCCGCACCCGCCCGCACTGGGAGCAACTGATGACGTCCGCAACGCTCAACCGTGAGGCGCAGTCCCCGTCCCTCACCGCGTCCCGGCCGCGACTGGCCAAGGGGCAGACGTTCGTGAAGTGGGTCACGACGACCGACCACAAGGTCATCGGCAACCTCTACTTCATCACCTCGTTCGTCTTCTTCCTGCTCGGCGGCCTCATGGCGCTGATCATCCGCGCCGAGCTCGTCGCGCCGGGCCTGCAGGTCGTCGACAACCCCGAGCAGTACAACCAGCTCTTCACGATGCACGGCACGATCATGCTGCTGCTCTTCGCGACGCCGCTCTTCGCCGGCTTCGCGAACGCCGTGATGCCGCTGCAGATCGGGGCTCCCGACGTCGCGTTCCCGCGCCTCAACATGTTCGCGTACTGGCTCTACCTCTTCGGTGGCCTCATCGCGTCCGTCGGCTTCCTCACGCCGCAGGGTGCCGCCGCGTTCGGCTGGTTCGCCTACGCGCCGCTCTCCGACGTCAGCTACAGCCCCGGCCTCGGTGGTGACCTCTGGGTCTTCGGTCTGGCCATGGGTGGTTTCGGCACGATCCTCGGCGCCGTCAACTTCATCACGACGATCATCTGCCTGCGTGCGCCCGGCATGACGATGTTCCGCATGCCGATCTTCACCTGGACGGTGCTGATCACCTCGCTGCTCGCGATCCTCGTCTTCCCGATCCTCGCCGCGGCGCTCTTCGCGCTCGGTGGTGACCGCCGGTTCGGCATGCACATCTTCGACGCCGAGAACAACGGCGCGATGCTGTGGCAGCACCTCTTCTGGTTCTTCGGCCACCCGGAGGTCTACATCATCGCGCTGCCGTTCTTCGGCATCATCAGCGAGGTCCTGCCGGTCTTCTCCCGCAAGCCGATCTTCGGCTACAAGACGCTGGTCTTCGCCACCATCGCCATCGCGGCGCTGTCGGCGAGCGTCTGGGCGCACCACATGTACGTCACCGGACAAGTGCTCCTACCGTTCTTCTCGGTGATGACGATGCTCATCGCCGTGCCGACCGGTGTGAAGTTCTTCAACTGGATCGGCACGATGTGGGGCGGCAAGGTCGTCATGGCCACGCCGATGCTGTGGTCCATGGGCTTCCTCGTGACCTTCCTCTTCGGCGGCCTGACCGGCATCATCCTGTCCAGCCCGGCTCTCGACTTCCACCTCTCCGACAGCTACTTCGTCGTCGCGCACTTCCACTACACCGTCTTCGGCACCGTGGTCTTCGCGATGTTCGCCGGCTACTACTTCTGGTGGCCCAAGCTGACCGGCCGGATGCTCGACGAGACGCTCGGCAAGATCCACTTCTGGATGCTCTTCATCGGCTTCCACATGACCTTCCTCATCCAGCACTGGCTCGGTGTCGAGGGGATGGCCCGTCGCTACGCCGACTACCTGCCGGAGGAAGGCTTCCAGGCGGCGAACATCGTCTCCAGCGTCGGCGCCTTCCTGCTCGGTGCCTCGATGATCCCGTTCGTCTACAACGTGTGGAAGACGTGGAAGAAGGCACCGCTCGTGAAGTCCGACGACCCGTGGGGCTACGGCGCCTCGCTCGAGTGGGCGACGTCCTGCCCGCCGCCGCGCCACAACTTCACGTCGCTGCCGCGCATCCGTTCCGAGCGCCCGGCGTTCGACCTGCACCACCCCGAGTCGGTGGCCGGTGGGGCCCCGATCGCAGACCGCAACACCCTCGTCCAGGTGATGGGGCCGGCCGACGTGGCTTCCGAGCGGGCCACCAGCACCGAGAGGCGTGAGGACTGACCGATGCGCGTCGAGACCAAGCTCTTCCTGTACCTGTTCGTCTTCTTCGTGCCCGTCACGCTGATCTACGGTTTCTGGTCCAAGTGGTCCGAGCCGATCGGTGTCACCGCCCTGGTGCTCACCGCCCTGCTCTTCGCTCTCAGCGGCTTCTACCTCTGGATGACCGGCAAGAAGCTGCCGCTGCGTCCCGAGGACAACGCGTCGGGTGAGATCGAGGACGCCGAGGGCAACTACGGCTACTTCGTCGCGAGCTCGTGGACGCCGCTGTGGCTCGCGGGCTCGGGCGCCATCATGTTCGCCGGTCTCGCCGTCGGCTGGTGGCTGTTCATCATCGGCGCGTTCTTCGGTGTCGTCGCGGTGTGCCTCTGGGTGTTCGAGTCCTTCCACGGCGAGTACTCCATCTGAAAAGACAGTCCGGCCCGGCAGGGTCGAGGAGGGGCCCGGTCGCTCGGCGACCGGGCCCCTTGTCGTTCTCCGTCCGGTCGCCCTGTCAGACGACGTCGAACAGCTCCGTGTGGATGCGGCTGTTGCGCACCCCAAGACCCTCCAGGGTGCGGGTCACGGCGGCCACCATGGGCCCCGGACCGCAGATGAAGTAGTCGATGCGCAGCTTCCGACGCCGTGCCGGAAGGTGGCGCTTCAGCATGGGGCGGTTGAGCCAGCCGACCTCGCCGTCCCACCTCTCCGGCGGCTCCTCCAGGATCTCCACGATGTGCAGGTCGAGGTCGTGCACGACGCCGTCGAGGCGTTCCCGGTGCAGCAGGTCGTCGGCGGTACGACCCGCCACGAAGAGGACGATGGGGCGCTCGTCGCGGCGCTCGGCGAGGGTGCGAACCATGCTGAGCATCGGCGTGATCCCGACCCCGCCCGCGATGAGGACGATGGCCTCTGAGGCGAGGCCGTCGACGGTGAACGAGCCGTGCGGGCCGTCGAGGTAGACGCGGCGGCCCGCCCTCATGCCGCTCACGAGCTCGCTGAAGTCACCGAGGGCCTTGATGGTGAACTCCTTGCGCCACGGCTCGGTGGCCGCGGACGCGATCGTGAAGGGGTGCTCCTCGAACACGTGCGGGGACGACCCGATCTTGAGGAAGGCGAACTGGCCGGGCCGGAACGGCACCCCGTCGTGCCCGTCTGCGTGGAGCACGAGCGTCGCCGAGCTGTCCGGGTGCTGCCGGATCTCGTCGATGAGGTACGCGTTCTGTCGCTGACGTCGCGGACGCCACCACCACCGGTAGACCCACAGGCCCACGACGACCAGGGCCAGCACCGAGAACCACAGCAGGACCAGCGCGTTGTTGACGAGGTCGTCGAGCAGCCACACGTGCATGGCGGTCGCGAGCACGACGACGTTGGCCAAGATGATGTGCGAGAGCCGCCAGCCCTCGTAGCGCGGCCGTCGACGCCGGCGCGTCCAGGCGAGCCCGACGATGGCGAGGAGGGAGACGGTGGCGGTGAGGGCGAACCACACCCTCGGCGGGGCGTCGCGCAGGTCGAGCAGCGCGAGACCCTTGGGGGAGTGGGCCACGGCGAAGACGAGGTGCGCGAGCACGATGACGCCCGTGCCGATCGCCAGGGCCCGGTGCGCCCGCAGCACCCGCTCGATCCCCAGCTGCGTCGTCAGGGTGCGCACCCGCGACGGCAGCAGGAACGCCGCCACGAGCAGGGAGAGCGCGATGAGCCCGGTGGCCAGCGACAGCACGTGCAGCACCGGCAGGCCGGAGAGGACCCCGGTGCGTTCCAGCAGCAGGACGGGGATCGCGAGCGCGAGCAGGACCACGAGGGCCCAGCCGAGCGAGGCAGTGCGTCGACGCGGCAGCAGTCGTCTGTTGAGCGAGGTCGTAGCCTTCTGGGACACGGCGAATCCTTCTCGATCCCCGAGTGGACCATCCCCCTACGTAGTCACAGTCTGCCGGTCGGGACGCGCACCGTCCATGCCTCGATCCCCTTGTGGCTGTGGACGATTCGGTGCAAATGGTGGCGAGTCGGATCGAAAATCCCGGTGGTCCCGCGCCTGGTGCGAGGGCCCGCACCGGCTCCGGACATGACGAAGGGGAGGGCGCGCGCCCTCCCCTTCAGTCGTCACTGCTCTTCACGGCCCTTCGGGCTCGCAGTGCGATCGTATGGGAGTGAACATCCAGGGCACCTCCGTCCGATCGGTTGTGTCCCTCGACGTTAGACCTCCTCGGAGGCCTGGTAAAGGGTTCTGTCCACCCCTCGTGCACGCGTAACGGGGGGCCGGCTCGAACGGCCCGGCCTGTGCCCGTCCCCTCTCAGCCCCAGCCGAGCTCGTGCAGCTGGTCGTCGTCGATGCCGAAGTGGTGGGCCACTTCGTGCACCACGGTGATGGCGATCTCCTCACGCAGCTCGTCGCCCGTCTCGCACATCCGTTGGAGCGGCCCGCGGAAGATCGTGATGCGGTCGGGCAGCGCCCCAGCGGCCCACCAGCCGTCGCGCTCCGTCAGGGGAGTGCCGTCGTAGACGCCGAGCAGGTCGGGGTCGTCGGCCGGCGGCTCGTCCTCGACGAGCACGACGACGTTGTCCATGGCACGCGCCAGGCCCGGGGGGATGGAGTCGAGGGCATCGCCGACGGCCTCGTCGAACTCGGCTTCGGAGAGCTGGACCACGGATGCAGTCTCACACACGCCGAAGGGGCACGACCCGTGCGGGTCGCGCCCCTTCGAGGTGGAGCCTGGTGCGCCTCAGTCGTGCTTGCGCGCCTTGATGGTCTCGCGCTCCCGGCCCGCACCGCCGGCCTCGATGGCCTCGTGCTCGCCCGAGGGGGCGGCGGCGTGGTCGTCGTGCTCGTGGTGCGCGGCCTCGAGCTCGCTCGGCGTGGCTGGCGCGACGCGGTCCCTGAAGTAGAAGTTCGAGAACTTCGCGCGCAGGCGCTCCTTGCGGGCGATCGGGCTGTCGACGCCGTTGGCGTCGGTGCCCGCGGTGAGCTGCAGCGGCTCGGGCGACTCGTGCTGGACGAGGACCCAGCGCTCCTGCGGCGTGAGCGGCGCGTGGATCTCCTCGAACTTGCCGTCGGCGTGACGCCAGATCGTGCCGGTCTCGCGACCGTGGAGCACCTTCTGGCGGTCGGCCCGCTGCAGGCTCAGGCAGATGCGCTTGGTGATCCAGAAGGCGATGGGCGGCCCGATGAAGAAGAGCACGCGCAGCGTCTGGGTGATGTCGTTGATCGACAGGTGCAGCTTGATGGCCATGAGGTCGTTGCCGGCGGCCAGGAAGAGCACGACGTACATCGTGATGCCGGCGACGCCGATCGCGGTGCGCGTCGGTGCGTTGCGCGGGCGGTCGAGCAGGTGGTGCTCACGCTTGTCGCCCGTGACCCAGGCCTCGACGAAGGGGTAGGCCCCGATGATCGTCCACATCACGGGCAGCAGGACGAGCGACCCCGGGAAGATGTTCATGCTCCACGTGAAGCCGAACGTCTCGAACTCGAGGAACCCGGGGAGCAGACGCAGCGCCCCGTCGGCGAAGCCCATGTACCAGTCCGGCTGGGAGCCGGCGGTGATGGGCGACGGGTCATAGGGGCCGTACGCCCAGATCGGGTTGATGGTCACGACCGCCGAGATGAGCGTGATCACGCCGAAGACGATGAAGAAGAAGCCGCCGGCCTTGGCGATGTACACGGGCAGCAGCGGGTAGCCCACGACGTTGTTGTTCGTGCGGCCCGGGCCGGGGTACTGGGTGTGCTTGTGCACGAACACGAGCAGGATGTGTGCCGTGAAGAGGCCCACGAGGATCGCCGGGATGAGCAGCACGTGCGCGGAGTAGAGGCGCGGGATGATGGCCTCGCCCGGGAACGCACCGCCGAAGACGAAGTAGGACAGGTAGGACCCGATGACCGGGGCCGACTGCATGAAGCCGTTCATGGCGCGGATGCCGGTGCCCGAGAGCAGGTCGTCGGGCAGGGAGTAGCCGGCGAAGCCCTCGATGCAGGCGAGCAGCGACAGGATGGTGCCGAAGACCCAGTTGATCTCGCGCGGCTTGCGGAAGGCGCCGGTGAAGAAGACTCGGGCCATGTGCACGAAGACCGAGACGACGAAGATCAGCGCGGCCCAGTGGTGGATCTGCCGGATGAGCAGGCCGCCGCGGATGTCGAACGAGATGTCGAGCGTGGAGCGGTAGGCGTCGGACATGGTCATGCCCTGGAGCGGGATGTAGCTGCCGTCATAGACGACCTGGCTGGCGCTCGGGACGAACCAGAAGGTGAGGAAGGCTCCCGTGAGCAGGCAGACGATCATCGAGTACATCGCGATCTCGCCGAGCATGAACGACCAGTGGTCGGGGAAGACCTTCTTCGCGAGGAAGGAGACGCCCTTGGCGGCGCCGACCCGGTCGTCGACCCAGCCGGCGATGCCGCCGAGCGGCTTGGTGGCGGAGGCGCGTTCGTCTGCCTGGCGGTCGCCGGCGCGGAGGGCGTCGGCGGGACGGGTGTCGGTGGTGCTCATCGCGCACGCTCCCAGAAGCTCGGTCCGACGGGCTCGTGGAAGCCCTCGGGGGCGACGAGGTAGCCCGCGTCGTCCACGGTGATCTTGAGTTGCGGCAGCGGCCGCTTGGCCGGGCCGAAGATGACTGCGCAGTCCTCGGTGAGGTCGAAGGTCGACTGGTGGCACGGGCAGAGCAGGTGGTGCGTCTGCTGCTCGTACAGGCCGACCGCGCAGCCGACGTGGGTGCAGATCTTGGAGTAGGCCACGACACCGTCGACGCCCCAGTCCTTGGCCTTCTGCACCTTGATCTTGTCGGGGTCGAGGCGGATGAGGATGACCGCGGCCTTGGCCTTGGCCTCGAGGACGTGCTTGCCCTCGTCGATGTGCTTCTGCAGGGTCTCGGGCATCACGTGGAAGACCGAGCCGTTGGTGACCTCGTCGAAGCGGATCGGGGTCATCTCCGGGTCGCGCATGAGACGGATCGGCTTGCCGCCGTTCTCGGCGGGGTCCCAGATCGTGTGCTTGAGCTCCTCGACGTTGACCGGGCCGAGCGAGCCGGCCACCTGGAGGCCGAGGGGGAGGGCGAAGAGGCCGAGCGCTCCGCCGAGGGTGTACTTGAGGACGGGACGACGCGTCAGCTGCGTCGACTCGACGCCGGCCGTGACCATGGCGACGGCCTTGGCGCGCTGCTCGCCGGTGGAGGCCTGCAGGTGGCGCTCCTCGACGATCTCCTCGTCGGACATGAGCGTCTTGGCCCAGTGCACGGCGCCGATGCCGATGAGGAAGATGGCGAAGCCGAGCGAGAGCCCGAGCACGACGTTCTGCGTCTTCGCCACACCGATGCCGGGGAAGAAGAAGGTCGCCTCGTCGGGGATCGCGAAGTAGCTGACGAGGAAGACCAGCGTCGCGAGCATCGAGAGACCGAACATCGTCGCGACCTGGCGCTCGGCGCGCTTGGCGGCGTCGGGGTGGTCGTCGGCGGCGCGGTGGACGTGCGGCGGCAGGCCCGGGTTCTCGAACTGGTCGGCGTCGCGGATCATCGACGCGGGGAGCAGGTCGTGCCCGTCGCCGGCGGCAGGGACGAGCGCGGTGCTCGTCCCGTGGTCCGTGGTCTCGTGGTCGTTCATCGGGTCGTGGTCCTGTCGTCGTGCGTGATCTGGACGATGCAGTGCGGGGTCATGCGGCCTTCTTGCCGAGCCAGACGGCGCAGCCGATGAGGATGCCGAGGGCGAACACCCACGCGAACAGGCCCTCGGAGACGGGGCCGAGGTTGCCCAGCGTGAGGCCGCCGACGTTGGTCTGCGACTCCTGCGCCTTGAGGTAGGAGATGACCTTCTGCTTGGCCTCGGGCGTCAGGTTGGTGTCGTTGAACACCGGCATCGACTGGGGGCCGCTGACCATCGCCTCGTAGATGTGCTTGGGCGTCGTCTGGTCGAGCGCGGGAGCGTACTTTCCACGCGTCAGGGCGCCGCCGGCGCCGGCGAAGTTGTGGCACATCGCGCAGTTGACGCGGAAGATCTCGCCGCCCTCGGCGATCGCCTTGTTGTTCTCGGGGGTGCCGGGCTCGAGGACGGTCGTCCACTTGCTCTCGGGCACCGACGGGCCGGGGCCGAGCGAGGCGACGTACGCGGCGAGGGCTGCGATCTGCTCGTCGTCGAACTTCACCTTGTTGACGGGCGCCTGGACGTTCGGGCCCGCGAGCGGCATACGGCCGGTGCCGACCTGGAAGTCGACCGATGCGGCGCCGACGCCGACGAGGGAGGGGCCGGACTTGGTGCCCTGGGCGTTGATGCCGTGGCACGACGCGCAGTTGGCGACGAAGAGGTCCTTGCCCTCGGAGACCGCGTCGGCGGCAGCCGTCGGGGCGGCGGCGTTGGCATCCTTGGGCGCCAGGAAGGAGTAGGCGCCACCGGTGACGAGAAGGCCGATCAGCAGCAGCACCGCGATCGCGGCGGGGTGTCGACGTCGGGCGGCCAAGGCGTTCACTGTGGGGTCCTGTCGTCCATGGTGGTGGTGGTCGGGTGAGGCGATGCGCTCATGAGGGCGAAACGGTTGCGCAGGTCAGCGCAGGATGTAGATGGTCGCGAAGAGGGCGATCCACACGACGTCGACGAAGTGCCAGTAGTACGACGTCACGACGGCGCCAGTGGCGTTCGCGTGCGTGTAGCGGCGGGTCGTGAACGTGCGGGCGATGATGAGCAGGAACGCGATGAGGCCGCCGGTCACGTGGAGGCCGTGGAAGCCGGTCGCCATGTAGAAGACGGAGCCGTACGCGTCGGAGCTGAGCGTCACGTTCTCGTGGACGAGCTCGGCGTACTCCATGACCTGGCCGGCGATGAAGAACGCGCCGAAGAGGTACGTGAGGACGTACCACTCGCGCATCCCCCAGCCCTTGAGGTCGAGCAGCTTTCCGGTGCGGGCCTTCTGGCCGCGCTCGGCCTTCCAGACGCCGAGCTGGCACCACACGGAGGAGATGACGAGCACGAGGCAGTTGACGCTCGCGAAGGGCAGGTTCAGCTTCTCGGTCTGCGTGGCCCAGAGGTCGCCGCGCACCGATCGGAGCTGGAAGTACACCGCGAAGAGACCCGCGAAGAACATGAGCTCCGAGGAGAGCCACACGATGGTGCCGACGGCAACCATGTTGGGGCGGGTCGCCGGTCCGTGGTGGGCCGAACTCGCTACTGCGCTTGAAGGAACTGCTGATGCTGTCGCCACGTTGGACATTATTCCCACATTCCTGTCCGGCTGTGCGAGGGACCCCCCGCTACGGGGCCGTTTCTCGCGCGTGTGTAGAGGATTCGTGACCATTCCGACACGAACCCTGAACAGCCGTGCTGGGGGCCGTCCGGGAGCCACCCTCCCACGCCCTCCCGAGCAGCCGTCGGCGGGGGCCACGTCGCCGTCCGAGACCCGGGAGGTCGGTGCGGCGGTGAGTGGGGTCCCCGGTAGCATCGGGCGCATGACCGCCTCGAACGACAGTGCAGCGCAGGGAACACCCACCGAGATCGCGACGATCGCCGCGTCGACGAAGCGGGTGGCCCAGGTGAGCGTGCTGCTCTACAGCGACGACTTCACCACGCGTGACGCCGTGCGTGCCGCTGTCGGTCGCCGACCCGCCAAGGACGTCGAGGTGATCCGCTGGCACGAGTGCGCCACCGCCGACGCCGTCATCTCGTCGGTCGACTCCGAGCGTTTCGACATCCTCGTGCTCGACGGCGAGGCGGCCAAGGTCGGCGGCCTCGGCCTGGCCCGTCAGCTGAAGAACGAGATCTTCGAGTGCCCGCCCATCATCGTCCTCACGGGTCGCCCGCAGGACAGCTGGCTCGCGGCGTGGTCGCAGGCCGACTTGGCCGTGCCGCACCCGCTCGACCCGATCGCGCTGACGTCGGCCATCGCCACGCTCGCTCGCGCGGGCGTGCCCACGGCCTGATCGTGGGGCAGGACGGCACCTCCTGGCCCGGGTTGCTCACCGACCTCATCGCCGGTCGTGACCTCGACCGCCCGACGGCCGAGTGGGCGATGAACCAGATCATGGAGGGCGAGGCGACCCCCTCGCAGGTCGCGGGCTTCCTCATCGGCCTGCGGGCCAAGGGCGAGAGCATCGACGAGATGCGTGGTCTGGCCGAGCAGATGCTCGCCCACGCCCGGCGCATCGAGGTGCCCGGCCCGAGCCTCGACATCGTCGGCACGGGCGGCGACCGCGCCCACACCGTGAACATCTCGACGATGTCGTCGATGGTCGCCGCGGCCGCCGGGGTGCGCCTCGTCAAGCACGGCAACCGGGCCGCCTCCTCGTCGTCCGGGTCGGCCGACGTCCTCGAGGCCCTCGGCATCGACCTGTCGCTGCCCCCCGAGCGGGTCGTCGAGGTCGCCGAAGAGGCCGGCATCACGTTCTGCTTCGCGCAGACCTTCCACCCGTCGTTCCGTCACACCGCCGTGCCGCGTCGCGACCTCGGCGTCGGCACCGCTTTCAACTTCCTCGGGCCGCTCACCAACCCCGCGCAGCCGACGTATGCCGCCGTGGGCTGCGCCGACGCCCACATGGCACCGCTGCTCGCCGGGGTCTTCGCCGACCGTGGCAAGGACGCCGCCGTGTTCCGCGGCGACGACGGGCTCGACGAGGTCACAGTCTCCACCACGACGCACGTCTGGTGGGTGCGCGGGGGCGCGGTCACCGAGCACTCGGTCGACCCCGCCCGCCTCGGGCTCGAGCTGCACCCCATCGAGTCACTGCGCGGCGGCGACGCCGTCCACAACGCGGGAGTCGTCCGTGACATCTTCGCCGGCGCCACCGGCGCGGTGCGCGACGCGGTGCTGCTCAACGCGGGCATCGCCCTGGCGCTGACCCGTCCCGACTCGGGCGCCTCGCCCGCAGCCTTCGACGCGGACCTCAGGGCGGCCATGGACGTCGCGGCGGACGCCATCGACAGCGGGGCGGCCGCCGCGCTCGTGGATCGCTGGGTGGCGGCCACACGCCGCTAGACCGGGACTCGATCGGCCTCGACTGCAATCGACCGGCCTCGTCGGGAATCGACCGGCCTCGCCGGGCCGCCCACCGAGCCGGACGTCTCCGACCCGTCAGGCGGCGGGTCCGTCTACTCGCCCTCGAGGCCGAGGCTGAAGGCCGCCTCGAGGTCGTGCGAGGAGTAGGTGCGGAACGCGATGTGGGTCGACGTGCCGACGATGCCCTGCACCTTGTTGAGCCGGTCGGCGATGACATCGGCGAACTCCTCGTGCGCCTTGACCCGCACCATGGCGATGAGGTCGGCGTCGCCGGTCACGGAGTAGACCTCCGACACGGCAGGGATCTCGGCGACGGCTTCGGCCACCTCGGGGATCCGGTCGACCTCGCAGCTGATCATGACGATGGCGGTGATCACGATGCACACCCTAGCCCCCGACCCGGCAGGTCCCACGGCAGGCCGTCGGGCGACCGGCCGGTGCTCACGCGTCGCTGGTCAGGCCCGTCACCCGGCACCTCGCCCGGCCAGTCATGGGGCCCGTCATCCCGCACGGCGCAGCCGGTCGCGGCGACCGCCAGCACCACCGCGACCACCGTGACCCACACGACCGCCGTGTCCCGACGCGCCTGGCGACGCGACGTCGTCGTCGAAGCCGACGACGTCGCGGGCTGAGGCGATCGCGGGCTCGAGCTCGGTGCGCACGGACCCCGCGCCGCCGACAGGGCAGGTCCACAGCCCGTCGAGCTCGACGATGCGCACCCCCGGCGCCTCGAGCCAGCGCAGCAGGATCTCGGTCTCCTCGGTCAGGGCCGAGGGACGTTCGGACGTCGGCGGCGGCACGACCTCGGCCGTGGCCTGCACGGAGGCGACGTAGGGCATCGGGTCGGCCCCGCGCGGACTGACCGCGGTGCCGGCGAGCCGGCCGTGCCGGATGCAGACGAGCTCCCAACCGCCGGCGTCGCTGCGCCGGGCCGCGACGATCTCGGGGGAGCGGGTCAGCGGCGCGAGCCGCTGCGCGCGCGCAGCGCCCCGGACGAGCTGCAGGAACCGGTCACGCACGCGTGCAGCGTCCTCGAAGCGCTCCTGCGACGCGAGCTCCTCCAGGCGTGCGCGCAGCAGCTCGGCGCCAGGACGGGCGTTGCCCGTGAAGATGGCGCGGCAGTCGGCCACCACGACCGCGTAGTCGCCCTCGGACTGGGCGCCGGTGCAGGGAGCCCCGCAGCGTCCCATGTCGGCGAGTGCGCAGGCAGTGCCGCGACCGGTGAGCCTGCCGGTGCACTGCCGCAGGGGCACCACCTCGTGGACGGCGTCGACGGCGGCCTGAGCCGTGACCCGTGACCGGAACGGACCGATGTAGTGGGCCTCGTCGTCACGCACCTGCTTGACGATGGACAGGCGTGGGAAGCGCTCCTGCGTCAGCTTGACCCACACCACCTTGCGGCCGTCCTTGGACCGACGGTTGAAGCGCGGCTTGTGCTCGTCGATGAGCCGCAGCTCGCGCACCTGGGCTTCGAGCGCGGTCTGGCAGACGATGGGGTGGACGACGTGGGCGAGGCGCACCATCTCGGCCATGCGGCTGCGCTGCTCGGAGGCGGTGAAGTAGCTGCGGACCCTGGTGCGGATGTCGCGGCTCGTGCCGACGTAGAGGACGCGGTCGTTGCCGTCCTTGAACAGGTAGACCCCGGGGGAGCTGGGCAGCGGGTCGGCGAGGAAGCGCTTGCGGCGCTGCGAGGGGGTGACCCGCGAGCTGTAGCTGGAGAGCTCCTCGAGCGTGTGGACGCCGAGGTTGCCGACCCGCTCGATGAGTCCGTGGAGGACGTCGACCGTGGCGCGCGCGTCGTGCAGGGCGCGGTGGTCGGGCGTGGTGGTGGCGCCGAACACCTGCGCGAGCGATGAGAGACGGTGGTTGGGCGACTCGTCCCGCACGACGAGCTGTCGAGCCAGCTGGAGCGTGTCGAGCACGGCGAACCCGGGCCACGGTGCACCGACCCGCGCCGCGGCGGCCCTGAGGAAGCCGATGTCGAAGCCGGCGTTGTGGGCGACGAGGACGCTGCCCGCGGCGAACTCGAGGAAGGCGGGCAGCGCGCTCTCGATGCGGGGTGCGTCGCGGACCATGGTGTCGGTGATGCCGGTGAGCACCGAGATGAACGCCGGGATCGGCTCGGCCGGGTTGACGAGCGTCTGGAACTCGCCGAGCACCTCGCCGCCACGGACCTTCACCGCGCCGATCTCGGTGATGCCGCACTGGGCCGGCGTGCCCCCGGTGGTCTCGAGGTCGACCACGACGAAGGTGACCCCGGCGAGTGAGGTGCCGAGGTCGTCGAACGTCGCCTGGATCGCCTGCATGCCCTGACCGTAGGCGGGTGCGCCGACATTGGCCCGGAGGCGCGTCGTCCCCCGCCGAGGGGTAGGACGTCCGCTCGTCCGCGAGCGGCGTTGTCGGTGGGCGCCCCTAGCGTCGTTCACGACAGATCGCAACGAGAGACGAAGGGTGGAAACAACGATGATGCTCGTCGACTGCCAGACCTGCCCGGTGCGGGACGTCCACTGCGCTGACTGCATGGTGACGGCGCTGGCCGAGACCCCGCTGCAGCTGGGGGCGCGCACCGGCGGCCCGGGGCGTCCACAGCTCGCCGACCCTGCTGCCCCGCCGCCCGGCACCGTGCCCCTCGACCGCGCCGAGCGGCGAGCCGTGTCGGCCTTCCTGGCGGCCGGCCTGGTCACGACCGCGACCGCGAACGCCGCTCGTGCCGAGCTCGACCGCGAGCGCGAGGAAGGGGTTCGCGCCCCGGCCCACGGCGCCCGCTGGGCGGTCTGAGCAGGCCCCCCCGCACGCGGCGTCAGACGGGGTACGGGCGGGCGTGGCACGATGACGCGGTGCCCTGCCAGACCCGTAGAGCGACCGCGGCCACGAGCCGGACGCGTCTCGGCAGGTCGCTCGTCGCTGCCGCGGCGTCCCTGGCACTGGCCGGGTGCACGGCTGGCTCCCCGGCGGGCACGGCCGCGCCGGGCAGCGCTCCACCCGCCCCGGTCTCTGTCACCGACCCGGCCGCCCCTGGGCCCGGCGCCCCAGAGGACATCCCGCCCGAACGATGGGCGGCCGCCAGGCAGCAGGCCGTCACGGCCCTGGTCCGTGCCCGGCTCTCCGCCGCCCACCGGGGCGATGAGCGCGCCTGGCTCGCGCCTCTGGGCGGCCCGAACCGGACCGTCCTGCGCACCACCCAGCAGGCCGTGCTCCAGCGGATGAGCGCCATCGGCGTCGAAGACCTCGAGCTGGACGACCTGCGTGAGACGACCGCGCCGGTGCCGGCCCCTGCCGGCACGTCGGTCGAGTGGGACGTCAGGGTCGACCTCAGCTACAGGATCCGCGGCTTCGACACGGCGCCGCGATCCTTCGACCTCGACCTCACGTTCAAGGCCGACCCGGCGGTCCCGCAACGACTGACGGTCACGGCGAGCGCGCCGTCGGGGCGTCCGCAGCCGTGGGACCTCGCCGGTCTGCGTGTCCGGCGGTCGCCGACGGCGCTCGTCCTCGCGGTCGGCAGCGCCTCGCGGGTCGAGGAGATCGCCCGCCGTGCCCGCACGGCTTCCTCACGGGTGGCGGCGGTGTGGGGGAGTGCCCGGCCGGCAGTGTGGATCGCCCCGGCGAGCGATGCCGACGCCGGTCGGCTGCTGGGCCGCGCCGCTGGCCCCGACGGTCTCGGCGGTGTGGCGGCGGCCACGGACGGCCCGTTGACGCCGGGCGAGCCGGCGGGTGCCGATCGCATCATCCTCGTGCCCAGGGCCTGGACGTCGCTCCGGTCCGACGGTCGCGACGTCGTCATGACCCATGAGCTGACCCACGTCACCGTGCGCGGCTCGACCACCCGAGCGGTGCCCGTCTGGCTCTCGGAGGGCTTCGCCGAGCTCGTCGCCTACCGCCCGATCGACCTGCCGGAAAGGGCCGTGGTCGGTCCGGCGGTCGCTCTCGTGCGCGCTGGTGGCATGCCGCGCGCCCTGCCGGGTGACGACGACTTCGCTCCGGGCACGCAGACGCTCCAGGCGGCATACGGCCTCTCCCTGGTGGCCCTGCGCTCGCTAGCCGACGCGCACGGCACCCGGGCCGTCGTCGCGCTGTACCGCGCGGCGGCGGGCGGTATCGCGGTGCCCACGGGCCGGCTCGACGACAGGGAAGCGGTCGTCGACACCGCGCTGCAGGCCACGATGGGCACCACGCGAGGTCGCCTCGTCAAGGACTGGCAGGCCCGGCTGCGGAGCCTGCTGCACTGAGCCGCCCGGCTGCGAACAACCCTTGGGTTCAGGCGTAGAGCGCGTCGACGTCGTCGGCGAAGTCCTTCATGACGACGTTGCGCTTCAGCTTGAGCGACGGCGTGAGGTAGCCGTTCGCCTCGGTGAAGTCGCCGGGCAGCACCGTGAACTTGCGGATGGACTCGGCCTTCGACACGGCCTCGTTCGCGCGGTCGACCGCCTCCTGGAGCGCCTCCAGCACCTTGGGGTGGGAGCGGGCCTGCTCGAGCGTCACGTCCTCGAGCCCGTGCGTCTTGGCCCAGAGCGGCCACATCTCCTCGTCGAGCGTCAGCAGCACGCCGATGAAGGGCTTCTGGTCGCCGACCACGATGCACTGCGACACGAGCGGGTGGGCGCGCAGGCGGTCCTCCAGCACGGCGGGGGCGACGTTCTTGCCGCCCGCCGTCACGAGGATCTCCTTCTTGCGGCCCGTGATCCGCAGGTAGCCGTCGTCGTCCATCTCACCGAGGTCGCCGGTGTGGAACCAGCCGTCGACGAGCGCCTCGGACGTGGCAGTGGCGTTGCCGTGGTAGCTGCCGAAGACACCGACGCCCTTGAGCAGGATCTCGCCGTCGTCGGCGATGCGGATGCCGGTGCCCGGCAGGGGCGGTCCCACCGTGCCGATCTTGATGCGGTCGGGGGTGTTCACGGCGACGGGGGCCGTCGTCTCGGTGAGGCCGTAGCCCTCGAGGATGACGACACCGATGCCGCGGTAGAAGTGGCCGAGACGGGTGCCGAGGGGCGCTCCGCCCGAGACCGCGTAACGCACCTTGCCGCCCATGGCGGCGCGCAGCTTGCCGTAGACGAGGCGGTCGAAGATCGCGTGCTGGATGCGGAGCCCGAGGCCCGGGCCGCCGGCGTCGAGGGCCTCGCTGTAGGCGATGGCGACGGTGGCGGCGCGAAGGAAGATCTTGCCCTTGCCGTCGGCGGACGCCTTGGCCTCGGCCGAGTTGAAGATCTTCTCGAAGACGCGCGGCACCGCGAGCACGAACGTCGGCTGGAACCCGGCGAAGTCGTCGAGGAGGGTCTTGATGTCGGCAGAGTGACCCATGCGCGCCTTGCCGGCCACGCAGAGCACCTCGATGAACCGCGCGAAGACGTGGGCGAGTGGCAGGAAGAGGAGAGTCGACGCGTTGTCGGTGAGGACGACCTGCCCGAGCTTCTCGATGGCGTTCTCGGCGAGGTCGAGGAAGTTGCCGTGCGTCAGCTCGCAGCCCTTGGGGCGGCCCGTGGTGCCGGACGTGTAGATGATCGTCGCGAGCGAGCGCCGGTCGAGCCCCGAGCGGCGCTCGGCGAGGTCGGCGTCGCTGACCTCGCCACCCTTCTCGCGCAGGGCGTCGAGCCCGCCGCCCTCGATGGTGACGACGGCGCGCAGCGACGGCAGGTCGCCGCGGATCTGCTCGACGACGGACCGGTGTGCCTGGGTCTCGACGACGGCGAGGTGCGCGTCGGAGTCGGAGAGGATCCACTGCACCTGCTCGGCGGAGGAGGTCTCGTAGATCGGGACGACGACGGCGCCGGCGCTCCAGGCGGCGAAGTCGACGAGGGTCCACTCGTAGCGGGTGCGCGACATGAGGGCGATGCGGTCGCCGGGCTGGATGCCCTCGGCCATGAAGCCCTTGGCGACGGCCGCGACGTCGGCGGCGAACTGCGACCACGTGACGTGGGTCCAGCCGCCCGAGGGGGTCTTGCGCGAGAACGCCGTCTCGGCCCCGGACTCCGCGGCGTTGCGTGCCGGCAGGTCGGCGAGGCTGCCGTCCGTCGTGACGGGGGCAAGTGCGGCGACGACGTTGTCCTTCACTGTCACTCCTGATCGCGTGGGAAAGTTCTGGTGCACCTTACCGAGCGGTAACTGCCCGGGCCACGTCGTGAAGGTCACAGCGGAATCCGGGGGCGCGGCCGGCCCTCGCGGACCCGGCGGACCACATCTTCGCACGCGGCCGACGCGCCGTGACAGGCGTCCGGGCGTGGGCGGTCGTGCGACAGGTGACGCGATAGCCTTCGGCGCATGGCCGATCGCACCGAGTCCTCCATCGTCATCGACGCACCTCCGGGCGAGGTGCTCGACGTCATCGCGGACTTCGAGGCCTACCCCGAGTGGGCGGGTGAGGTGAAGGACGTCGCGGTGCTCGCCGAGGAGGGTGACGGCTGGGCCGACCAGGTGCAGTTCACCCTCGACGCCGGCGCGATCAAGGACACCTACGTCCTGGACTACGAGTGGGACGTCGTCGAGGACGGCACGGGAGTCATCTCCTGGTCGCTCGTGTCGGCGCAGGTGCTCAAGGCGATGAACGGCTCCTACACCCTGGCGAGCGACGGCGACGGCACCAAGGTCACTTACCGTCTCGCGGTCGACGTCAAGATCCCGATGATCGGGCTGCTCAAGCGCAAGGCGGAGAAGGTCATCGTCGACACCGCGCTCAAGGAGCTGAAGAAGCGCGTCGAGGCCTGAGCCGCGGTGACGCCCAACGACGCATCCCGCGCCGGTGGCGCCCCCGGCTCCGTGGCCGAGGAGGCGGCGCTGCTCGTCGACCTGCTCTCCCAGCGTGGCTGGGGTGCCCCTTCGCGTATGCCGTCGGGCACGTCCGACGCGAACGGCCACCCCGCCGACCGAGCGCACGAGCAGCCGCATCACGACCACCCGGCCGCCGACCCGAGCGACCGTCCTGACGGCTCCGGCGATCGCCACTCCGCCCGGTCGGACTGCACCTGCGGCGGCACGACCCCCGCTGCGTGCCGGGTCTGCCCGGTCTGCCAGCTGATCGCCTTCGTGCAGCAGGTCAACCCCGACACCATCGACCGGGTCGCCGACTTCGTGGGCTTCGCGGCGACGGCCCTGCGTGACCTGGCGACCGCGCAGCGCGAACGCCGCGAGGAGCGCGGTGACCATGGCGATGACGAGCACAACGACGACGAGCGCAACGACGACGAGCGCCACACGACGCGGCCGGGAGGACCCTGATGAGCAGACGGCTGGCCATCGGCATCGACATCGGCGGCACCAAGGTGGCCGGAGGTGTCGTCGACGAGAACGGTGTCATCACGCACCGCACCCGTCGCGACACCCCGCACCGCTCGACGTCGCCCTCGGTCGTGGAGAACACCATCGTCGAGTCGGTCGAGGAGCTGCTGTCGAAGGTCGGTGACGACGACGTCGTGGCGGTCGGCATCGGTGCGGCCGGCTTCGTCGCCGAGGACCGCGC
Source organism: Terrabacter koreensis (assembly GCF_054783315.1). Lineage (NCBI taxonomy): Bacteria > Bacillati > Actinomycetota > Actinomycetes > Micrococcales > Intrasporangiaceae > Terrabacter > Terrabacter koreensis. The sequence continues at coordinate 1,723,094 of NZ_BAAGQU010000004.1, forward strand.
CACGGTCGTCTTCGCGCCGCACCTGTCGTGGCGCAACGAGCCGCTGCGCGACTCGCTCGCCCAGCGCATCGCGCTGCCGATCACCGTCGACAACGACGCGAACGCGGCCGCGTGGGCCGAGGCGTGCTTCGGCGCGGCCCGCGGTGAGTCGCACGTCGTCGTCATCACGCTCGGCACCGGGATCGGGGGCGCGCTCATCATCGACGGCAACGTGCAGCGCGGCCGTCACGGCATCGCCGGCGAGTTCGGCCACATGCAGATCATGCCGGGCGGCGTGCGCTGCGAGTGCGGCAACCGCGGCTGCTGGGAGCAGTACGCCAGCGGCAACGCCCTGGTCCGAGAGGCCCGCGCGATGATGGACGCCGGATCACCCGTCGTCGCCGACCTGCTCTCGCGGCTCGGTGGAGACGGGTCGGCGCTCACCGGCCCCTTCATCACCGAGGCCGCCCGTGACGGCGACCCGACCGCGCGCGAGCTGCTCGCCGACATCGGGCGGTGGCTGGGCATCGGCCTGGCCAACCTCGCCGCGGCCTTCGACCCCGGACTGTTCGTCATCGGCGGGGGCGTCAGCGCCGCCGACGAGATGCTCATAGGCCCGGCCCGCGAGGCGTTCCGGCGACAGCTGCCAGGTCGGGGCTACCGACCGGAGGCGAGGATCGTGCGCGCCGTCCTCGGCAGCGACGCGGGCCTCATCGGGGCGGCCGAGCTGGCGCGGGCGGGCCGCTGACCCGTGCCCGGCGACCGGCCCGGGAACGTGCTGCGGGTCATGAGCTACAACGTGCACGACCTGCGCGACGACCGCGCTGCCGCGGCGCGGGTGGTGCGGACGGTCGCGCCCGACGTGCTCTGTCTCCAGGAGGTCCCGCGCCGGCTCACCACCGAGGTCAGGCTGCCGCGGTTCGCACAAGCGTGCGGCATGGCGTGGGGCAGGGCGTGGGGCAGGGGGCGTCTCGGCACCGGCGGCACGGCCGTGCTCGTCGGTCCACGAGTGGTCCTCGTCGGGCGTAGTCGAGGACGGCTGCCGGTGCGCTTCCCCGACCGCACGAGAGGGTATGCCGCCGCGACCGTGGAGCTCGCCGGCGGCGCGGCCACGGGCCGACCCGTCACGGTCGTCAGCGTGCACCTCGGCCTGCGCGCCGACGAGCGGCTGCGGCATACGTCGGCGGTGCTCGAGAGGTACGCGTCCGACACGTCCTCGCGTGGGTCGGTGTCCGACGTCGTCGTCGCGGGCGACCTCAACGAGGGCAGCGACGGCCGGGCCTTCGCCGTCCTAGCCGACCGCCTGCGCCTCGTGTCGGGTGACACCGCCACCTTCCCGGCCGCGGCCCCGACGGCCGCCCTCGACGTCGTCTTCGCGAGTCCGGGTCTTGGGGTCGCCGTGAGCGAACCTGCGGAGGTCGAGGAACGCGACCTCGCCCGCGGCTCGGACCACCGTCCCGTCTGGGTGGACCTCGACCTCGCGGCCGCACCGGTGCGGGAGCAGGCCGGCTAGACCCGCGTGCCGTCGTCGAAGGGGTCGCGCTCGTTACCGCCCCGCAGCACGAGCAGCACGAAACCGACGACGACCATGGCGAGCGCCGTCGCGACCCACCAGCCGCTGCCGTCGCGGTCGAAGAACAGCACGTAGAGCAGCAGGAGCGGCCCACCCACCAGTCCGCCGACGATGGCCCAGAACATCGGGTCGGTCTCGGCGGAGGGCAGGTCGATCTCGGACGGCGGCACGAAGTGGTCGTCGTCGCCGTCGGACGCGTCGAGCAGGTCGTCGGCGTCGTCGCGCCGGGGCGTGCTCCCGCGCCAGGCGTGCGAGGTCGTCGGAGCGATCGGCAGCTCGAGCCGGCCACCTGCGGGCGTGGTGGTGTCCGGTGACGCGGACGGCGGGGCCTCTGCCGGCGAGGGGTCGAGCGCGACGGCCGAGCCGGTGGGATCGGCGCCGTCGGAGGCGGTGTCGGACGGCTCGTCGGCCGGGGCCTCGGCCGCGGTCGCATCCGTGGGTGACGGCGCCGCCTCACGGCGCTGCGGGTCGGGGGCCTCGTCGTCCCACCCCGCGATGATGCGCTCGAACTCGGCGTCGAGGTCGCGGTCAGCCACGACGGCTCCCGGCGGGGGTCGTCGGCGAGCACGCGGGCGCCCGACGGGGCGTCGGGAGGACCGTCGCAGGGGTCACGGAGGGGCTCCTCGGACGAATCGGCTGTACCTGTCGATCCTCGCATGCGCGGATGTGGGTGCGCGAGTGTCGTAGAGTTCGAGCGGTCACTGATGGAAGGCGGACGCGGTTGTTCTACTGGTTCCTCAAGACGATCGTCATCGGACCGATCATCAAGCTCCTCTTCCGCCCGTGGGTGGAAGGGGAGGAGAACATCCCCGAAGAGGGCGCCGCGATCTTCGCGAGCAACCACCTCTCCTTCTCCGACTCGATCTTCCTGCCGCTCGTCGTCTCGCGGCGCGTGACGTTCCTCGCGAAGAGCGACTACTTCACCGGTCGCGGCATCAAGGGCCGGCTGACCGCCGCCTTCTTCAAGGGTGTCGGGCAGCTGCCCGTCGACCGGTCGGGCGGCAAGGCGAGCAACGCCGCGCTGAGCTCGGGCCTGAAGGTCCTGCGCCGCGGCGACCTGCTCGGCATCTACCCCGAGGGCACCCGTTCGCCCGACGGCCGGCTCTACCGCGGCCGCACCGGCGTGGCCCGGATGGCGCTCGAGGGCAAGGTCACGGTCATCCCCGTCGCCATGATCGGCACCGACAAGGCGCAGCCCACCGGCAAGGTGATCCCGCGCATCATGCGGGTCGGCGTCCGCGTGGGCAAGCCCCTCGACTTCTCACGCTACGAGGGCATGGAGGACGACCGTTTCGTCCTGCGCTCGATCACCGACGAGATCATGTACGAGCTGATGCTGCTCTCCGGCCAGGAGTACGTCGACATGTACGCCACGTCGATGAAGGACCGTCTCGTCTCGGCGGCCCGCGCCAAGGCGCGGGAGCTGCAGGAGGCTGCGAAGCCCGGGAGCGCCGCGCCGGAGCTGGAGGAGGCGCTCGACGCTGCCGAGGGCAAGGCGCGTCCGTCTGCCGACGCCGACCCGACCCCGACCCCGACGAGCTCGGAGCCCGTCGACGACGACGGCGACGGGCCGGTCGTGGCCGCCTCCTGAGCCGATGACCGTGCCTCGCGACGCCGGTGGCGAACCCGTCGACCCGGGCTCGGCCGTCGTCCCGGCGTCGCTTGACCCCTCACCCGCGGGCGAGCGGGGGAGACCCGCACGCCTCGCCGATGACGAGCACGTGCTCGTCCGAGGCCTGTGGCGAGCGGTCGACGTCTTCCGCTGGCTCGCCCTCGCGTACGCGACGTGGGCGGTGTGGGGGCGCCACGGCGAGATCGCGCGCCTCGGGGGAGCCGTCGCCGTGCTGGCGGTCCTGGCCGCGTGGACGGCGGTGCAGACCCTGCGGCCGATGCGCACCGTGCGCGCCTACACCGTCGAGCTCGTCATCGGCTGCAGCGCGATCCTCGCGACCCGCCTCGTCGACGATCCCGAGGTCATCACCGGAGGTGCCAAGACCATCCCGTCGATCTGGCCCACCGCTGCGGTCGTCGGGTTCGCCGTGCTGCGCGGCTGGCGTGGGGGTCTGGCTGCTGCGTCGCTGGTGGCGGCCACCTCGTTCGTCGAGGTCGTGCAGCCGACGGCCAACACCATCTCCAACTCGATCTTCGGGCTGCTGCTCGGCGGCTGCATCGGCTACTGCGTCGACCTGGCCCGCGCCAGCCACGAGGCGCTGGCCGAGGCCATGCGACTCGACGCGGCGCGCAACGAGCGTGACCGTCTCGCGCGCACGGTGCACGACGGGGTCCTGCAGACGCTGGCGTTCATCAACCGCCGCGCCGCCGAACTCGGTGGCGAGGCTGCCCGCCTCGGGGCGATGGCGGGGGAGCAGGAGACCATCCTGCGCACGCTGGTCAGCCAGACCGATCTCGCCGAGGTGGGGCGGGCGGTCAGTGGCGACGCCGACCTGCGCGTCCTGCTCAGGCACGTCGAGCGTGCCGGCGTGCAGCTCGTCGCGCCCGCCGACGCGGTGCTGCTGCCTCGCCGCGTGGCCGACGAGGTCGTCGCGGCCGTCGAGGCCGCGCTCGACAACGTGCGCCAGCACGCAGGCGAGAGCGCCCGCGCGTGGGTGCTGCTCGACGACGACGGCAAGGACGTCGCCGTGACGATCCGCGACTCCGGTCGGGGTGTCCCGGCGGGCCGTCTCGACGAGGCCGTGGGGCAGGGCCGGCTCGGTGTCTCGTCGAGCATCCGGGGTCGTCTCGCGGACCTCGGCGGCTCCGCGAGCATCACGTCCGGGCCGGCGGGCGGCACCACGGTCGAGCTGCGCATCCCGAACCGCCGGACGAACCGACGTCCCACCCGTCACCATGGTGACGAACCGGACACCAGGCCCTCTCGACGAGGGGCACCGTGACGCACCAGGAGGACGCCATGCACCAGGACGGCAGCACGCCGCCCGAACACATCAGTGTCGTCGTCGCCGACGACCACCCGATGTGGCGCGACGCCGTCGCCCGCGACCTCGTGGACGCGGGCTTCGAGGTGCTGGCCACCGCCGACGACGGCCGCTCCGCCCTCGCTCGCACCCGCGCCACGACGCCTGACGTGCTCGTGCTCGACCTGAACCTGCCCGGGCTGAGCGGCGCGGAGGTGTGCGCGGCCCTCGCGCAGGCCGGGGTGCCGACCCGCATCCTCATCCTGTCGGCGAGCGGCGACCACCAGGACGTCCTCGACGCCGTCAAGGCCGGAGCGCTCGGCTACCTCGTCAAGTCGGCGGGTCGGGAGGAGTTCCTCGCCGCCGTGCGGGCGACCGCTGCCGGCGAACCGGTGTTCACCGCCGGGCTGGCCGGCCTCGTGCTCGGGGAGTTCCGGCGGGTCAAGGCCGCCGGCGGCGGCACACCAGAACGGCCTGTCCCCGAGCTCACCGACCGCGAGACCGAGATCCTCAAGTACGTCGCGACCGGCATGGGCTACAAGGAGATCGCGGCCACCCTGTTCCTGTCGCACCGCACCGTCCAGAACCACGTGCAGAACATCTTCGGCAAGCTGCAGATGCACAACCGCGTCGAGCTCGCCCGCTTCGCCATGGAGCGCGGCCTCGACCTCGCCGACCCCACATCGCCCGCCTGACGGCATACGCCAACGGGAGCTCTCGGGCGCCCGGAGGTTTCGGGATGCGGACCCGTGCAAAGAGCGTGCGTGGCGGCGTCTACGCTTGCGGGGTGAACATGAGGACCGTCACCGCCGATGTCGGTCTCGAACCCGCTGACGGGTCCGAGGCCCTCGCCGCCCTCACGGCTGCGGCCACTGAGCTCGAGGCCCAGCAGCAGCCGGCCTGGCCCGACACCGCCGCGCTCGCCGAGGTGATCGAGACGCTCGCCTCGTATCCTCCGCTCGTCTTCGCCGGCGAGTGCGACATCCTCACCGACCGCATGGCGAAGGCCGCCGTCGGCGAGGCGTTCGTGCTCCAGGGCGGCGACTGCGCCGAGACGTTCGCGTCCGCGACGGCCGACAACATCCGCGACCGCATCAAGACGATCCTGCAGATGGCGGCCGTGCTGACCTACGGCGCGTCGGTGCCGGTCGTCAAGATCGGCCGCATGGCCGGGCAGTACGCCAAGCCGCGCAGCTCGACGGTCGAGACCCGCGAGGGCGTCACGCTGCCCGCGTTCCGTGGCGACATGGTCAACGACTTCGCCTTCCACGAGGCCGCGCGCATCCCCGACCCGCAGCGCCTCGTCCGCGCCTACCACGCGAGCTCGGCCACCCTGAACCTCGTGCGCGCTTTCACCACAGGCGGATTCGCCGACCTGCGGCACGTGCACGACTGGAACCGCGGCTTCGTCGCCAACTCCGCCAACGCCCGCTACGAGAAGCTCGCCAAGGACATCGACAAGGCGATGCGGTTCATGGCGGCGTGCGGCGCCGACTTCGACGCCATGCGCACCGTCGAGTTCTTCGCCGCCCACGAGGCGCTGCTGCTCGACTACGAGCGCCCGCTGACCCGCATCGACTCCCGCTCGGGCCGCCTCTACGACACCTCGGGCCACTTCGTCTGGGTCGGCGAGCGCACTCGTCAGCTCGACGGGGCGCACGTCGACTTCGTCTCGCGCATCAGCAACCCGATCGGCGTCAAGCTCGGGCCCAAGGCCGACATCGACGAGGTGCTGCGCCTCATCGACAAGGTCGACCCGAACCGCACCCCGGGCCGCCTGACCTTCATCACGCGGATGGGCGCCGGCACGATCCGCGACGCCCTGCCGGCCCTCGTCGACAAGGTGACGGCGTCCGGTGCGACCGTGACGTGGATCTGCGACCCCATGCACGGCAACACGTTCGAGAGCCCGTCCGGCTACAAGACGCGCGACTTCGAGGACATCGTCGAGGAGGTCCGCGGCTTCTTCGAGGTGCACCAGTCCCTCGGCACGATCCCCGGCGGCATCCACGTCGAGCTCACCGGCAACGACGTGACCGAGTGCCTCGGCGGTGCCGAGAAGATCATCGACTCCGACCTCGAGAAGCGCTACGAGTCCGTGTGCGACCCGCGCCTGAACCACCAGCAGTCCCTCGAGCTCGCCTTCGTCGTCGCCGAGATGCTCGGCCAGGCCTGAGCGTGGCGCCAGCGAGCTCCAGCGCCTACAAGGCGGACCTGCTCAGCGACACCCTGACGAAGCCCTCCGAGGCGATGCGCGCCGCCATGGCGAGCGCCGAGGTCGGCGACGACGTCTTCGGTGAGGACCCCACCCTGCGGGCCCTCGAGGAGCGCGTCGCTGACCTGCTCGGCCACGAGGACGCCCTCTTCACGCCGTCGGGCTCGATGGCCAACCAGCTCGGCGTGCGCCTGCACGTCAGGCAGGGCGAGGAGCTCATCGGCGACTCGCTGGCCCACGTGGTGCGAGCCGAGCTGGGTGCTGCGGCGGTGCTCTCGGGCATCTCGTCACGCACCTGGGTCTCCGAGCGCGGCCGGTTCCGGGCCGACGACGCGAGCGCGCTGATGATCACGGGCGCCGGTCCCTACCAGGTGTGCACGGCGCTGGTGATCGTCGAGAACACCCACAACTTCGGCGGTGGAACGGTGCAGTCGCTCGACGAGATCCGCCGGGCGCGCACCGTCACCCGTGAGCGCGGTGTGGCCATGCACCTCGACGGCGCGAGGCTCTTCAACGCCCACGTGGCCTCCGGCGTCGCCGTGGGCGACTACGGCCGCGAGTTCGACACCGTCTCGGTGTGCCTCAGCAAGGGCCTCGGTGCGCCGGTGGGCAGCGTGCTCGCCGGCTCTGCCGCGGCCATGGCCGAGTCGCGCATCTGGCGCAAGCGCTTCGGGGGCGGCATGCGGCAGGCCGGCATCCTCGCCGCGGCCGGCCTCTACGCGCTCGACCACAACGTCGAGCGCCTCGCCGACGACCACGCGCGCGCCCGTCGGGCCGCCGAGGCCATGGCCGAGGCCGCACCCGGGTCGGTCGACCTCGCGACCGTCGAGACGAACATCGTCATCGTCGACGTCGCGGCCGCCGGCTGGACGTCCGCATCCTTCGTCGACGCGGCTCTCGCCGCAGGTGTGCGCACGTATGCCGTCGGGCCGGGCGCCGTGCGCCTCGTCTGGCACCTCGACGTCGACGACGCCGGCACCGACGTCGCCATCGACGTGCTCACGGCCCTCCTGCGGTCCGCGCCCGCCTCCTGACGCCCCTCTGGCAGGTCAGACCTCGTGGTGGAGGGCCTCGGCGGGCAGCTCCCCGGGGCGTCGACGGGCGAGGAGCTCGACGGCATACATGGCCGCGAGCACGAGCGCGCCGCCGGCGAGCATGCGCAGCGTCGCGGTCTCGTCGCCGAGCGTGACGGCGAAGAAGGCGGCGAAGACCGGCTCGAGCGTCATCACGATGGCCGCCCGGGTGGCCGGCATGTGCGCCTGCGCCCAGGTCTGCACCCACAGCGCGAGGATGCTGGCGAAGACGACCATGTAGAGCACCGACGCCCACCGGCCCGGTGAGTCGGGCAGCACGATGCCGCCCGGCGCGGCGCCGACGACGCAGAGCAGCGCGATGACGACCATCTGCACCACCGAGAGGCCCGTCGCGATCTCGGAGGCGCTGTAGCGGCCCAGGCCCACGATGTGCAGGGCGTAGAGGGCGGCGGCCAGCAGCGTGATGGCCTCGCCGACGCCGACCGAGAAGCCGTTGAGCGAGAGCAGCGCAAGGCCCACCGTCGCGAGACCGACTGCGGCCCAGGTGGACCCGGCCACGCGCTCGTGCAGGAGCAGCGCGGTGAAGACTGGTGTCAGCACGACGTAGGTGCCGGTGATGAAGCCGGACACGGAGGCCGGCGTGGTCGACAGGCCCTGCGTCTGGAAGATCTGGGCCAGCCCGTAGAGCGCGCCGAGCCCCACCCCGACGAGGACCTGTCGCCGCGTCAGAGCACGCAGGGGGCGCCAGAAGACGACGACCATGATGACCGCCGAGAGGCTGAAGCGGACGGCGAGGAAGTCGACCGGCGGCACGGTCTCGACGAGGTCGCGGATGAGGAAGAACGTCGAACCCCAGACCGCCGTCAGCGCGACGAGCAGCAGCGTGGCCAGACGCGTGTGCGCCGCAGGTTTCACGGGCGGTGTCAGACGATCGTGAGGGTGATGGTGCTGCCCTTGGGCACGGGGGTGCCGGCTGGGACGTCCTGCGCGCGGACCTTCTTCTCGAAGAGGTCGCCGAACGGGTACTGCTTCTGCACCGTGAAGCCGAGGTCGGTCAGGGCCTTCTCCGCGACGGTGTCCTGCTGGTCGACGACGTTGGGCACCGGCACCATGACCGGGCCTTTGGACACGACGACGGTGACCGTGTCGCCGCGGTGCAGCGTGCCCTTGGCGGGCTTCTGCGAGACGACCTGGCCCGCCGGTACGGTGTCGCTGTTGACGTCCTCGGCGCGCGCGACCTTGAGCCCCGCCTTCGTGATCGCCGCCGATGCGGCGTCGAAGCCGGCGCCGCTCACCGTCGGCACCTTGATGGGCTCGCGTCCCTTGGAGACCACGACCGACACCTCCGCGTTGCGTCGCACCGACGCTCCCGCAGCAGGCTCCTGCGAGATGACGACGCCCTCGGGGACGGTCTCGCTCCAGTCCTCGCGGGTGGCCCCGAGGCGCAGGTTGACGGGGGTGAGGGCGGGCCCGGAGTCGGTGACCTTCGTGCCGACGAGCTGGGGGACCGCGTAGCGCTCCTTGCCCTTGGAGACCGTGACGCGAACCACGGACTGCTTGCCGAGCTCGCTGCCGGGCGCCGGCTCGACCCGGAGCACGACGCCCTTGGCCTTCGTCTCGGAGAACTGTTCGACGGTGTCCATGCGCAGGGATGCCTGGGTCATCGCGTCCTCGGCGCGGACGACCTGCTGGCCCACGACCGCCGGGACCGTCGTCGAACCGCCCGGTCCGGCGGTGAACCACCACCCGCCGAAGCCGACGCCGGCCACGAGGAGGACGACGGCAGCCCAGAGCGGCCACCGCCGGCGACGACGCGGGCGTCGGTCGATGGGCATCGCGGCCGTGTGCTCGAGGCCCGGGGGGTCGTCGTGCACGGGCAGGCCGCCGAGGCCGACGGCGCCGGAGCGGCGTACGTCGGTGGGACGGGTGCGGCTGCGTTCGGGAGCGCCCTCCGCGGGGGCCCGGCCGCTGCCGGCGGGCAGCCGGCTGGTCGTCGACAGGGCGGGTAGCACGGAGGTCGCGGGCCCGGCGCCCTCGCCGGCCGCGGGGCCGCGGCGGTCGAGCTCGCCGGCGGAGAGGACACGTCGCACCGAGCGGACGGCGGCCACGAACGCTGCTGAGGACTCGAAGCGGTCGTCGGGCTCGACGGCCGTGGCCCGGGCGACGAGGGCGTCGAGGTCGGCCGGGACGGTCGGCACGACCGACGAGGGGGCGGGGATGGACCCGTGCACGTGGTTGTAGGCGATCTGGATGGGCGTGGTGCCCGTGACCGCCTTGCGCCCGGTGAGCATCTCGAAGAGCAGCAGGCCGGCGGCGTACACGTCGCTGCGGGGATCGGCCACGCCGCTCTCGACCTGCTCGGGCGAGAGGTACGAGACGGTGCCGAGCAGCACGCCGGTCTGGCTCGTGGCGGTCTGGTTGCTGATCGCGCGGGCGAGCCCGAAGTCGGCGACCTTGACCTCGCCGTCGCGACGGACGATGACGTTCTCGGGCTTGACGTCGCGGTGGATCATGCCCGCCGCGTGCGCGGCGCGCAGCGCGAGCAAAATCGGCTCGAGGATGGCCAGGGCCTCGCGCGCGGTGAGCGGGGCCTCTTCGTGGATGACGTCACGCAGGGTCTTGCCCTCGACGAGCTCCATCGCGAGGAAGACCTCGTCGTCGTCCTGACCCTGGTCGAAGACGGCCACCACGTTGGGGTGGCTCAGCCGCGCGGCGGAGCGGGCCTCGGCGCGGAAGCGCTCGACGAAGACGTCGTCGGCCGCGAGCCCCGGGCGCATGATCTTGAGTGCGACCTCCCGGTCGAGCCGTGCGTCCAGCGCCACGTAGACAGAGGCCATGCCTCCGTCTGCGAGGTGGGAGAGGATGCGGTACCGGCCGTCGATCACCCGACCGACGAGGGCGTCCGCCACGCTGGACGTCACGCACCGAAGTTTACGGGCAGATCAGGCGCATCCCGTGCAGGCCAGCCGCACGGCGGCCCGCTCAGAGGCGGTCGTAGATGGCCATGACGCTGGCGACGTACTGCTTGGTGTCCTCGTAGAGGCCCTTCTGGCGCACTGAGTAGAGACCCTGGTAGTACCCGGCGATGGCCTGCTCGCGCGAGTCCGCGCTGGCCTGCAGGGACCGGATGATCAGCACGCCGGACGTGATGTTGTCGCGGGTGTCGAAACGGTCCAGCGACCGGCCGGCCAGCTCGGAGGCCCAGGTCTGCGACGTCGGCATGATCTGCATGACCCCGACGGCGTTCGTGTAGGAGACGGCCCGCTGGTGCCAGCCGGACTCCAGCCACCCGATCGCGAGGGCGAGCTTGGGGTCGACCCCGTGGCGTGCCGCCGTCGCCCGGATGATCGCCGACGTCTCGGTGCGGGTGGGCACCTTGGCCGCGGCGAGCCTGGCCTTGCTGGCGGCGACGGCCTTGGCCGTCTTGGCCGACACGGAGTAGCCCTTCGGTGCGGCGGCCTTGGGGGCCGGGGTGGCCGGCGCCGACGCCGACACGGCCCCGGGCACGACGATCCTCTGGCCGACGAAGATGAGGGCGCTGCTGCGGAGCCTGTTCGCCGCGAGCAGCTTGGTCAGCGACACGCGGTACTTCACGGCGATGTCGCTCACCGTGTCGCCGGCGCGGACCACGTGGACCGCGTCGCGCGACGAGGGGCGCACCGCCGTCGCCGTACGCGTGCCGGACCCGGCGGTCGACCGCGGCTGCGCGGTTGCGGGGGAGGCCTTCCCCGGGACGAGCAGCTTCTGCCCGGGGTGGATCAGCGCGCCGCCGAGCGCGAGCCGGTTCTTCTGGGCGATGGCACGCACGCTGGTGTGGTTGGCGATGGCGAGGTGCCAGAGCGTGTCGCCCGGCCGGACCGTGATGGTCTTCCAGGGCGTGGCGGCCACGGGAGCCACGACCGCGTGGGCGGGCACGGCGAGTGCGGCGACGTCGGCGAAGGGCATGAGGTGGAGTCCTTTCCTGGAGCCCGGTTCTGGTGCAGGAGACGGTGCAGAAGACGTGGAGGGGCGTCGGAAGGGTGGGCGCGTCAGGCCAGAGGGGGCCAGTGTGGCATCTGTGGTTGCTGTGGCGTCTGTGACGATAGCGCACATTTGAGCACTAAACTAAAAATACATCGGTGTAATTCATGGCCCCACGCCCGTCCGAAGCTCCACCAGGACGACGAGGGACGCCCTTCGGGACGCTCCGAGGCGCGCGGTGGCGGCGGGTGCACGCCTCACCCTGACGGGTGGCAGACTCGTGCCCGTGAGCGACACTCCCGTGCAGCCCGACGAGACCACCACCGGCGACACCGACCTCGAGACGTTGGTCGGGGAGTGGCTGACCGTGCCCGACGCCGCCGAGCGGCTCGGCGTGCCGCTGTCGCGCGTACGCCAGATGATGGCCGACCGAGAGGTGCTCGCCGCCCGCATCGGCGAGCGCAAGGTGACGGCGATCCCCGCCAAGTTCGTCGACGAGAGCGGGCCCCGGCCCGAGCTGCGCGGGACGTTCACCGTGCTGGCCGACGGCGGCATGGACGACACCGAGATCATCGAGTGGCTCTTCACCCCCGACGCGACCCTGCCCGTCGAGGGCGCACCCATCGACGCCCTCCGAGCAGGGCACAAGACCGAGATCCGCCGGCGGGCCCAGGAGCTCGCCTTCTAGCAGGCCTTGGACGCGGTGCGTCAGGAGTGCCGCGCCGTCGAGACCGCGACGAGCGCCTCGAGCACGTCGAGCGCGGGCGAGTCGTAGTGGCCGGTCTCACGAGCCCGCTCGACCGCCTTGCGGGCGTCGTCGGCGAGCGCGGTGATCAGGCCCTCGACCCGGTCGACGGCCCCCGTGTCGACGAGCACGCCCCGGATCGCCTCCACCCCGGCGAGCTCCAGGTCGTCGCGGCCGAGCAGCGACTCCACCGTCGCCCGGTCGCTGGCTGACGCCGCGTCGAGGGCGTACGCGACGAGCACCGTCCGCTTGCCCTCGCGCAGGTCGTCCCCGGCGGGCTTTCCGGTCGCCTCGGGGTCGCCGAACACGCCGAGCAGGTCGTCGCGCAGCTGGAACGCCTCGCCGAGGGCCAGGCCGTAGTCGGACAGCGGGGCGAGGGACTCCTGCGGGGCGCCCCCGACGAGGGCCCCGATGAGCAGCGGGTGCTCGATCGTGTACTTCGCGCTCTTGAAACGGATGACCTTGCGCGCCGAGGCCACCCTCTCCTCGAGGTCGAGGCCGTGCCAGCCGCGGGCCGACTCGAGCAGGTCGAGGAACTGGCCACCCATCAGCTGCGTGCGCATCAGGTCGAAGAGACGACGCCCGCGCACGAGCTCGTCGCCCGGGAGGCCGCACGTCGCGTACAGCTCGTCGCACCACGTGAGGCACAGGTCACCGGCGAGGATGGCGGTGCCCTCGCCGAAACGGTCCGCGTCACCCGCCCAACCACGCTCCTGGTGCAGGCCGGCCACGGCCCGGTGCGCCGACGGCATACCTCGTCGGGTGTCGCTGCGGTCCATGACGTCGTCGTGGAGGAGCGCCGCACCCTGGAAGAACTCCATGCTCGCGGCGAGGCGCACGAGGGCGTCCGAGTCGTCGCCACCAGCGGCGCGGTAGCCCCAGTAGAGGAAGCCGGCGCGCAGGCCCTTGCCCCCGGAGAGCAGGTTCGACACGGCGGACACGAGCGGCGCCGTCTCCTCACCGATCGCGGCGAGCGACTGGGTGGCCCCGGCGATCTGCCCGTCGATCGCCTGCTGGACCCGACGGCGCAGCGCGTCGAGGTCGGTGGGGGTCTGCACGAGGTCCTCCATCGAGTCGCGGGAATCGTCGTCAGCCTACGCGGCGCGCCGGCCGCGGCGTGAACAGCCCACGCAGCGCGGGCACGCTCCGCCTAAGGTGTGCGGCATGGCACACGGCACGGCATCCTCCATGGCACGGGCAGAACGGTTCACCCGGTCCATCCCGGCGATGATCGAGGCCGACACGCCCACCTTCAGCTTCGAGTTCTTCCCGCCCAAGGACGACGCCGCCGAGGCGCAGCTCTGGGACGCGATCCGCCGGCTCGAGAAGCTCTCGCCGAGCTTCGTGTCGATCACCTACGGCGCGGGCGGCAGCACCCGTGGGCGCACGGTGCGCCTCACCCAGCGGGTGCTCGAGGAGACCTCGCTGACGCCGATGGCGCACCTGACCTGCGTGGGTCACTCCGTCACCGAGCTGCGCAGCATCGTCGGGGCGTATGCCGCCGCGGGGGTCCGCAACATCCTGGCCCTCCGCGGCGACCCGCAGGGCGGCCTGGGCCAGCCGTGGGTCGCCCATCCCGAGGGCCTCGACCACGCCGACGAGCTCGTCTCGCTCGTCAAGGGCCTGGGCGACTTCACCGTGGGGGTCGCGGCGTTCCCCGACGGCCACCCCGAGTCGCGCAGCGTCGAGGAGGACGCCCGGACGCTCGTGCGCAAGGAGCAGGCCGGGGCGCAGTTCGCCATCACCCAGATGGTCTTCGACGTCGACAACTACCTCCGGCTGCGCGACGAGCTCGCGCGGCGCGGCTCGCACCTGCCCGTGGTGCCGGCGATCATGCCGATCACGAACGCGCGCCAGGTGGTGCGCATGGCACAGCTCGCCGGCCAGCCCATGCCGGCCGCCGTCACCGACCGCCTCGACCGGCACGGTGACGACGCGGACGCGGTGCGCGCCGAGGGGCTGGCCATCGCTACAGAGTCGTCCCAGCGGCTCCTCGACGAGGGAGCCCCCGGCATCCACTTCATCACCATGAACCGCTCGTCGGCCACGCTCGAGGTCTTCGGCAACCTCTGAGGCGCTCACCGCGGGACGGCCGACCCCGGTGAGGTCGACCGCCCTCGGTGGAGGCGGTTGGGGCGGTGGAGGTCGGTCAGGTGGTGGCCGACGGGGTCGTCGCGCCGTTCGGCGAGGTCGGCGTCCCGCCCTCGCCCGGCTGGGCCTGCGGGCCGTCGCCGTCGTGGTCGCCCCGGCCCCCCGGCCCGCCGGGCCCCTGGCCGCCCTCCTGGACGTCGGTCACGGTGAACGAGGCGTCGACCTGCACGATGACGTGCGTGCCGTCGGTCCGCACCATGTGCGCCTCGTAGACGCCGTCGGAGTCGGTCTCGACGCGCTCGATCGTCGCGGTCGGCTCCTTCGCCTTGGCGGCAGCTGTCACCTTCGCGGCGGTGTCGCCCGTGAGCAGCTGCTCGTCCGAGCGCATCGGCTTGCTCGGGTCGGTGTTGCCGTTGCCGTTGGCGCGGTCGCCCGGCGCGCCTGCCGTTCCCTCGCCGAGCAGGCCGTAGCCGGCGCCGTTCGCGGCGACACTGCTGCTCGACCCGGTGGTCTCGTCGGCGCTCGCGAGGGCGGCCCCGCCGAGCGCGAGCGCCGACGCGGCCACGATGCCGGCGCCGGCCAGAGCGATGGTCTTGTTCTTCATGCGTTCCACTCCTTCGATGGGCTGGCCTCGTGCCAGCTGGGTCCACCGTCGGAGCCGGGCCTGTGCCGGCGCCCTCGCCGGCGTGGGCGCGTGCTGTGAGTCGCTGTGCGCTGCTGTGGGACGAGCGCGGGTCAGGTCTCCTGGTCGAACGGGCGGTCGACGGGGCGCTCGGGGCGTGGGTCGGCCGCGCGGCCGAGGCCCCATCCCCGACGGCGACCGTGGTCGGGACCTGGGTCGGTGGCTTGGTCGGTGGCTGGGTCGGTGGCGGCTCCGACGGCTCTGCCCGACGGTTGGGCGACGCCCACGCGTTCGCCCCAGGCGTCGTAGCGCCGCTTGTAGCGGCGGATGCGGCCCGCGAGCTTGTAGACGAGGAAGGCTCCGAGGGCGAGGAGCACGAACGCGATGGTGGCGGCCCACCAGGGGTGCGCGATGGCGAGGGCGGTGACGCCCGTGACCGTGACGTCCTCGGTCGTGCTGACGACGATGTTGCTCGCCGGCTCGGGGGAGGTGTTGACCGCGGCGCGCAGGCCGGCCTTGATGCCGTGCGAGATCAGCGCCGTGACCCCACCGGTGGCCGCCCCGATGGCCGCGTCGAGCCCGGCCGTCTCGTGGCCGATGAGATAGCCGATGGTGGCGCCCACGGCGGGTCTGACGACCGTGTGCACCGAGTCCCAGACCGAGTCGACGTAGGGGATCTTGTCGGCGAGCATCTCGACGGCGAAGAGGATGCCGGCGCCGATGAGCACGTCGGTGCGGGCCAGGGCGTTCGGGACCTGGCTGAGGTTGAAGATCTTGTCGGCCAGTCCGAGGACGAGCACGACGGCATACGCGTTGACCCCGCTGCCCCACCCGGTGGTGAAGGCCATGGGGATGAGCTCGGCGCCCACGACGCTCCTTCTGTCGTGCGCCGGTCGCGGGTGCGCCGGTGCGTCCATGCCCGGGCCGGACGGCCGAGCTCAGGTCCAACGTCACTGACGCTCCCGTATTCCCGCAGGGCACGCAACGGGACGCGCTGGCGCCGTGGGGGCCTTCGGTGGGTGCGTGGGCAGCGGAACGGGCCCGATCCGTGAGCGGACAGGACCCCTGCACCCCTCCGTTCGCGGACCGGACCCGCAGTCCCCAACTCTGCCGAGGGCCGCACGGGCGAACCTGAGCACGATTACTCAGGTTCGCCCGTTTCGTCCCCGTATGCCGGGCGTGCGCCTCAGGTCAGCCCTCCTGCGGGTCGTGGGTGAGCAGCCAGGACCGGAGGCCTGCGAGGTCGTCGGTGTTGTAGGCGTCGACGTCGGCCGCGAGCTCCTCGGCCCAGACCGTGTCGCGCGTCGCGCCCGGGGTGTCAGGCGTCGCCCAGAAGCGGATCTCGTAGCCCTCCGCGTGGGCTCGGGTCACGTAGGCGCGGAGGAGGGCGCGATGGGCCTCGGTGAACGGCCCGCCCGTGTAGCCGACGGCCGACCAGTTGTTGCTGACGAGGGGCATGAGCGTCGGTGAGATGCCCTTGCCGAGGTCGCTGAGACGCCCGTCGTAGAAGGACCAGCGCGTCGTCGCGGCCTGCATGGCGGGCAGGTCGCGGTTGCCGGAGACGACGGCGGTGACGGCCCGGTGCTGCACCCGGCCCTGGCGGAAGGCGGTCACCAGCTCGGGGTACGCCGACAGCTGGCGCTCGATCACCGGCCAGGTGGCGCTGCCGTCCGACTTGACGTCGATGAGCAGGCGCAGGTCGCCGTTCCAGCCGGGGTAGATCGACCCGCCGTTGGCGCGGAACCGTTTCGCGAGCGGGTCGAGGTAGTGGCTGCGGAGGGTGCGGGTCAGGTCGGGGCCGTCGTGGCCGAGGTAGAGCTCACCGTCGACGAGCCAGACGTCGGCCTCGACGGAGGTGAAGCCGTGGTCCAGCGCATCGGCGAGCGGGCGCGCGTGCTCGTAGTCGTTGTGGGCGTGGGCCCGCTCGAGGGGTTGGGCGGTGGCACGGTGCGGGTTGCCGGTGGCCTCGAGGGCGGTCGCCGTGGAGGGGCTGCTCGTCGTGGCGAGGACGGCGGTGACGAGCAGGGTCGGGGTGAGGGTGATGAGGAAACGTCCGAGTCTCATGGACCCACCCTGTTCGCCCGTTCCGGTCGTCGGCCGACGCGAGGGTGAACGGCAGGCGACGGTTGTGGTCGTGACGCGGTTCCGGTCGTTCTTGACACGCTGTCGGCGCCGGGGGTTACGCTCTTCCCATCGAACAAGTGTTCGAACTCTGTTGGTTTCGTCAGTCAAGTCGTCGGTTGGTTGTCGGGCTGCTCGTGTGGGGCGCGGGTGGCTCGGGTCGTGATGTCCGGCCCGACGTGTCCGAGGGAGACGTGTCGTGGTGCGCAGGTTCAGTGACTCCGTCCAGGTGAGGGTCCGGAGAAGAGAGCAGGAGTGGGAGACCGCCCGCGAGGTCGGTCCGGAGAAGGGTGGCGAGAAGGACGCGAAGGCGCTCGGGTCCCCGGCGGGGACGGCGCCGGAGGCGTTCATCTGGCGCGGTCGCCTCTACGTCGTGCGCAGCGTCCTGGCCCAGTGGCGTGAGCGGCGCGCTTGGTGGCGCGATGCGCTCGAGGCCGACGAGGCGCAGGTGCGGCCCGGCGAGACGCTGGTCGCTGCGGCGTCCGAGCAGCACGTCTGGCGGGTCGAGGCGAGCCCGGGGTGGTCCTTCGCCCCCGGGGTCTACGACCTCGCCCACGACGAGTCCCCTTTGGGCGACCAGTGGTCGCTCGTCCGGGTCTCCGACTGAGCCGACATGAGACGAGAGAGGAGAGCCACCACCATGACCACCACCCACGACCTGCGACGTCCACCCATCTCGGCCGCCGTGCTCGACCTGCTCGAGCGGGGCCGCGCGACCCTCGAGTCCGCGTGCCGCACGAGCGATGCGTCCGAGCGCTACCGCGACTCCCACCTCGGTGCCCTGCGGGCTGCGGCTGCCCTCGTCGCCGCCCGCACCGTCCCGTCACCCCGATCCCGGCCGCGCAGCGTCTGGCAGGTCCTGCCCGGGGTGGCTCCCGAGCTGGGGGAGTGGGCCGCCTTCTTCGCCGCCTGCTCGGCCCACCGGTCGGTCATCGACCGTGGCGGTCACATCAGCGCCCGCGAGGCCGACGACCTGCTGCGCCAGGCCGAGATGTTCCTCGAGATCGTCCAGGACCTCCTCGGGGTCCCGGCGACGATCCCGCTGCCGCAGTCGATCACCCCCGTCTCGCCCGCCCCCGTCCCGAGGAGCCGGGCGAACACCGCGTGAGCAGCATGACCACCACCTCTTCCACCACCACTCACGGCTTCGTCCACCTGCACGTCGCGTCGGGCTACTCCATGCGCTACGGCACGGCCAAGCCGCACCAGCTCGTCGAGCGAGCCGCGGCCTTCGGGCAGCCGGCCCTCGCGCTGACCGACCGCGACGGGCTCTACGGCGCGGTGAAGTTCGTGCGCTCCTGCATGGAGCACGACATCGCCCCGATCCTCGGCGTCGACCTCGCCCTCGGGCCGGAGCGCCCCGAGCGGCAGCGTCCCGTGCGCACCCCCGTCCGAGGTGGGGCTCTCGTGGACCCCCGACTGCCTCGCGTCACGGTGCTGGCCCGGGGGAGCGCCACCGGTCTCGCACCCGGGGAGGGCTGGGGCGCCCTCTGTCGGCTCGTCACCGCCACCCACCTGCGTGGCGAGCGCGGCAACCCGGTCACCACCGCGAGCCTCGTCGCCGAGCACGCGCGCTCGGCGGACGACGGCGGGCCCTCCCGGCTCGTCGTGCTGCTCGGCCCCGACTCCGACGTCGGGCGCGAGGTGCTCGCCAAGCGACGCGACCGGGCCAGGGCCGCGCTGGAGCGCTGGGTCGCGCTGCTGCCGCGCGGGGCGGCCGTCGTCGAGGTCGTCTGCCACGGCGGCCCCGAGCACCAGCCGGGCAGCCTCGGCCAGGCGGGGCGGATGCTCGCCCTCGCGCGCGAGGTCGGTGTGCCCAGCGTGATCACGGCGGCGGTGCGCCACGCCGACCCGCAGGACGCCGCCATCGTCGACGTCCTCGACGCCGCGCGCCGGCTCGTCGCCCTCGACGCGCGCCACCTCGACCGCGTCACCACGGCGGGTCACCTGTCCCCGACACCGCTCATGCAGGCCCTCGCCCTCGACGTCGTGCAGGTCTCGGGCCCCGGGCTCGTCGGTGGCGGGTCGCTGGCACGCGAGCAGTCGCGCGAGCTGCTCGCCCGCACCACGGCGCTCGCCACCGAGTGCATCCAGGACCCCCGTTCCGACCTCGGCATCGGCTCGGTCCACCTGCCCGAGCCCGGCGTGCTGGGCATCCGCCCGGGCACCAACCCGCACCACGTCCTCGCCCGCCGGTGCCGCGAGTCCATCGCGACCCGCTACCCCGGTCGGTCCGAGAGCGAGCTCGGGGCCGTCAGCGACCGGCTCGAGGACGAGCTCGGCGTCATCGAGACGCTCGGCTACGCGACCTACTTCCTCACCGTCGCCCAGGTCTGCGACCTCATCCGTGAGATGGGGGTGCGGGTCGCGGCCCGCGGCTCCGGGGCCGGGTCCCTCGTCAACTACCTCCTCGGCATCTCCGGGGTCGACCCGATGCGTCACAACCTGCTCATGGAGCGCTTCTGCTCACCGCTGCGAGCCGAGCTGCCCGACATCGACATCGACGTCGAGTCGGCCCGGCGCACCGAGATCTACGAACGCATCCTCGACCACTTCGGCGGCGAGCGGGTCACCTGCGTCTCGATGATGGACACCTACCGGGTGCGTCACGCGATCCGCGACGCCGGCGCCGCGCTCGGCCTGCCTCCGCCCGAGGTCGACGCGATGGCCAAGGCGTTCCCGCACATCGCCGCCCGCAACGTGCGCAACGCCCTGGCCGAGCTGCCCGAGCTGCGCGCGTCCGGCCTCGACGTGCCCCGTCTGCAGCTGATGTTCGACATCGTCGAGCGGCTCGACGGCCTGCCCCGCCACATCGCCCTGCACCCGTGCGGCGTCGTGCTCTCCGACTCGGTCCTGCTCGACCGCACCCCGGTCGAGGCCAGCTGGCTCGGCTTCCCGATGAGCCAGTTCGACAAGGACGACGTCGAGGAGATGGGACTGCTCAAGCTCGACGTCCTCGGCATCCGCATGCAGTCGGCGATGGCCCACGCGGTCGACGAGGTCGAGCGCGTCGACGGCACAGCCCTCGACCTCGACGACGAGAGCCAGGTTCCCTTCGACGACGAGCAGACCTTCGAGCTCGTCCGCTCGACCCGGACCCTCGGCTGCTTCCAGATCGAGAGTCCCGGCCAGCGCGAGCTCATCGGCAAGTTCGGGCCGCAGACCTTCGACGACCTCATCATCGACATCTCGCTCTTCCGTCCCGGGCCCGTCAAGAGCGACATGATCATCCCGTTCCTCAACGCGAGGCAGGGCTGGAAGGACCCCTCCTTCCTCCACCCGACGCTCATCCCCGCGCTCGAGGAGACCGAGGGCGTCGTCGTCTTCCACGAGCAGGTCCTCATGATCGTCGCCGAGACGACGGGCGTGACCCTCGCGCAGGCCGACGAGGTGCGCCGCGCGCTCGGCACCCCCGACGGCCAGCGCCAGATCGAACGGTGGTGGCGCCCGGCCGCCCTGGCCCGCGGCTACGCACCCGACGTCGCCGACAAGATCTGGGAGGTCCTCAAGGCCTTCGCGTCGTTCGG
Source organism: Terrabacter koreensis (assembly GCF_054783315.1). NCBI lineage: Bacteria > Bacillati > Actinomycetota > Actinomycetes > Micrococcales > Intrasporangiaceae > Terrabacter > Terrabacter koreensis. The sequence continues at coordinate 1,743,876 of NZ_BAAGQU010000004.1, forward strand.
GTTCTGCAAGGCGCATGCGGCCGCCTTCGCGCTGCCGACCTACCAGTCGGCCTGGCTCAAGGCGCACCACCCGGCCGCCTTCCTCGCCGGGGTGCTGACCCACGACCCCGGCATGTACCCCAAGCGGCTGATCCTCGACGACGCGCGTTCCTTCGGCATCGCGGTCCTCGGGCTCGACGTCAACGCGTCGACCGGCGCCTACCGCTTCGAGCGCACCGACGACGGCGGCGAGGCGATCCGGCTCTCCCTCGCCGACGTCCACGGCATCAGCGAGGCCGAGGTGGCCCGGATCGTCGCCGGTCAGCCGTACTCCAGCCTCTCCGACTTCTGGCAGCGGGCCCACGTGTCGCGGCCCGTCGCCGAGAAGCTCGTGCTCGCCGGTGGCTTCGACGCCCTGCACGACATCGACCTCGGCAGCCCGCCCCGTCGCGGCGAGAGCGGTCCCGAGGTGGTGGGGCGCTCCCGCAGCGGTCTCGGCCGGCGGGGCCGGGTCACCCGGCGAGACCTGCTGCTCCACGTCGCCGAGCTCGACCGCTGGTCGGCCTCGCAGCACTCGTCCCGGGCGAGGGTCTCGGCCGCGAGCCGCTCCCGTTCGTCGCGGGGCCGCGTCACGTCGGTCTCGGCCACCGGTGACATCCGGGCCCTGGCCGCCGCCCAGTCGCAGGCCTCCGCCGGCGCGCCCGAGCACGTCGCGACCCAGCTGACGCTCGACCTCGGCGACACGCCCCGCCTCACCGCGACGAGCGGGCTGCCCGAGATGACCGGCCCCGAGCGGGTCCGTGCCGAGCTCGAGGTGCTCGGCCTCGACGCGAGCGGGCACGTCGTCGACTTCTACGCCCCGATGCTCGACGCCCTCGGCGTCACCCGGGCGCGCGACCTGCTCTCGGGGCGCAGCGGCCGCGAGGTGTGGGTCGCGGGAGTCAAGGTCGCCACGCAGACCCCGCCCATCCGCACCGGCCGCCGCGTCGTCTTCCTCACCCTCGACGACGCGACCGGACCTGCCGACCTCACCTTCTTCGAGGACGTCCAGGGTCCGTATGCAGCCACCGTCTTCCACTCGTGGCTGCTCCTCTGTCGTGGCACGGTGCGGCGCACCGGCCCCAAGGGCGTCTCGATCCGGGCCACGGGAGCGTGGGAGCTCTCGGGTCTGCAGGAGGCCTGGACCGCCGGCGGCATCACCGCGGTGCGCGACGCACTCGACGCCGCCGACCGGGCCGCCTGGGAGCGGGCCGGAGCCCTGGCCGGTCGAGACGGCGCGCCGGCCGGCGTGGGCGAGGGCCCCGACGGCCGCCGGGTGCTCGTCCACGCCTCGGGGTTCAAGCAGTCGCCGTACGCCGACATCAAGCCCGCAGGCGACGACGTCAGGGGAGCGCGCGGCACCAGCGCCCTCGTGCCAGCCGACACCGTCGGTGGCCCGCCGCGCAAGCTGTGGCACGCCAGTCCGGGAAGTTCGGGGCACTAGGGTGAGCATGCACACGAACCCCATGCGCCACCACCTGCGAGACGGCGCGAACCACGCTCCCCGACGGAGGATCCCGTGCCCGACGACCAGCCCCGCCAGCGACGCGGAGCGGCCCGACCGTCGGCCGTCGTCTCCGCCGTGGGCCGCATCGCCGACGAGTGCGGCACCCGGCTCGGTCGCCCGCTCGAGGTGCTCGACCTGGGCGGCGGCACGGGCGGTGTCGCCGTCCCGCTCGCCGAGGCCGGTCACCGGGTCACCGTCGTCGACCCCAGTCCCGACGCGCTCGCCTCGCTGGCCCGCCGGGCCCGTGAGGCCGGCATCGTGGACCGCGTCACCGGCGTCCAGGGCGACGGCGACTCCCTCGACGGCATCCTCGCCGGCCGGCACGTCGACCTCGCCTGCTGCCACGGCACCCTCGAGTTCGTCGACGACCCAGCGGCCACGCTGCGCGCCATCGCCCAGGTCCTCGGCCGGGGCGGAGTGCTCTCGCTCCTCGTCTCCGGACGCCTGGCCGTCGTCTTCGCCAAGGCCATCGCGGGTGAGTTCGCCCAGGCGCGCGCAGCCCTCGTCGACCCCACCGGCCGGTGGGGGAGCACCGACCCGCTCCCGCGCCGCTTCGACGTCGAGCAGCTCGAGACCCTGCTTGCCGACGCCGGCTTCACCGACGTGGTGGTGCGCGGCACCAACATCCTCGGACACCTCGTGCCGGCCTCGCTCATCGACTCCGAGGCCGACCGCGCCGCCCTGGCCGAGCTCGACGACCTGCTCGTCTCCGGCCCGGGGCGCGAGTTCCTCCGCACCCTCGGCAATGCCCTGCACGTCGTCGCGCGCCGCGACTGACCCGGTGATCGGGGCCGGCCGGCCCACCCGGTCCTCCGGGCCGGGGGGTGCCGCATGAGCCGTCGCCAGTTCACCGCCCCGACCCGGGGCAGCTCCGAGCCGCCCGACGACACCGGCTGCACCGTGCTGCACGTCGACATGGACGCCTTCTACGCGTCCGCGTCGCTCATCTCGCGACCCGACCTGCGCGGCAAGCCGGTCATCATCGGCGGCGCGAGCGGCCGCTCCGTCGTGCTCTCGGCCACCTACGAGGCACGCGCCTTCGGGGTCACCTCAGCGATGCCGATGGCCCGGGCCCAGCGGCTGTGCCCCCAGGCCGTCATCATCGAGCCCGACCACCGCCGCTACGCCGCGATCTCCGAGGCCGTCATGGCGACCTTCGCGACGATCACCGACAGCGTCGAGCCGCTCTCGCTCGACGAGGCCTTCCTCGACGTCTCCGGCGCCGTACGCCGGCTCGGACGTCCCACGCGGATCGCCGAGCAGCTGCGTGACACCATCGCCGACGAGCAGGGCATCACCTGCTCGGTCGGCGTGGCCGCCACGAAGTTCGTCGCCAAGCTCGCCTCCAACCTCGCCAAGCCCGACGGGCTCATCGTCGTGCCCCGCGACGAGGTGGTCTCGTTCCTGCACCAGCTGCCCGTCGGTGCCATCTGGGGCGTCGGCGACAAGACCGAGGAGCACCTGCACCGGCTCGGCCTGCGGTCGGTCGCCGACCTCGCGCACACGCCCGTCGAGACCCTGCAGCGGGCTCTCGGCGACGTCGCCGGCCGCAGCCTGCACGACCTGGCCTGGGGGCGTGACCCGCGCCCCGTCGTCCCCGAGCGCCGCGAGAAGTCGATCGGTGCCGACGAGACGTTCGCTCACGACATCGACGACCCGGTCCGCATCCACCGCGAGCTGCTGCGCCTCTCCGACCGCACCGCGGCCCGGGCCAGGTCGGCCGGGATGACGGGGCGCACCGTCAACATCAAGGTCAGGTTCGCCGACTTCACGACGATCACCCGCGCCAAGACGCTGCGTCACCACACCGACGTCTCACGCGACATCTTCGCGACCGCCCGCGAGCTCTACGACCGGCTCGGCCTCCAGCGGGCCCGCATCCGGCTCGTCGGGGTGCGCCTGGAAGGCCTCGTCCCGTCGGCCGTAGCACCCATCCAGGCCACCCTCGACGAGCCCGAGCACGGGTGGCGCGAGGCCGACCGTGCGGTCGACCGGGCGAGCGCACGCTTCGGGGCCGGATCCGTGCGGCCGGCGAGCCTGATGCCTGACCGACCCTCGGGTTCCTTTCGTGAGCGGCGAGACCTATCCTGAGGTAAAGAAGTCCGCGTCGGCCGTTTCCGACATACGATTCGGGCACAGTCGATTTCGCACCAGGGAGGTGCCGAGTGGCACTCTCGGAACACGAGGAAGCACTCCTCCAGCAGATGGAGGAAGCCCTCTACGCCGAAGACCCGCGCTTTGCGTCGCGCATCGAGAAGACGAAGTCTCGAGGTCTCGGTCGAGGGCGCGTGGTCGCCGGTGTCATCGCCGGCGTGGCCGGACTGGCCCTCGTCGTGTTCTCTGCGATGAGCAGCGCCATCTGGCTCGGCGCGGTGGGCTTCGCGATCATGGTCGCCGGCATCGTCTACGCGATCACGCCTTCGAAGACCAAGCTGGCAGCGGTCGGTTCCGACGGCACCCCCAAGCCGCGTGCGGGCAAGGGCAAGGCTGCCCCCGCGAAGCAGGCGAGCTTCATGGAGCGCCTCGAGGAGCGCTGGGAGAAGCGTCGCCGCGACCAGTGGTGACCGGCCGACAGGCGAGCGCCGGCACCCTGTGACCGCTAGGGCCGTGTGAGGTAGACCGCGACGGCCCACGTCGCGATGATGGCGAACGCCGTCGCCAGCTCGATGCCGACGTTGAGTGCCACCGCGCGCATCGCCTGGGTCGTGGCGCGCCAGGCCGCACCGTGCTCACGGTGCTTGACCCGTTCGAGCAGGTAGACGGCGACGACGAAGCCGATCGGCGCCCCCACGACCGGGACGACAAAGAATCCGACGACGGCGACCGCCAGGGCCACGGCCACGATCCAGCCCTCCACGCCCGCCGACCTCATCCGGCGCCCCGGGAGCAGGTACTGCGCGACGAGGCCCACGGCATACGCGACGGTGGCGAGGCCGAGAACGAGCCAACCCGGCCCGTCCTGACGTTCGAACGCCCACACGAGCGTCGCCCCCCAGACCACGAACAGTCCCGGAAGCACCGGGACGACGATGCCGACGGTCCCCACGAGCATCGCGAGCAGGACGATGACGTTCGTCGCGGTGATCACGAGGGTGCCGTCGGCGGCGTTCGGGTCGAGATGGGGTCAGGAAGGGCCGGGTCTGGTGTCTCTGCTGGTCTCAGCGTTCGTCGACCGGGGCGGAGGCCGGGATCTCGTTGAGCCGGTCCGTCTCGTCGCGGATGTCGAGCGCCTTGTCCTTCAGGGCCGGGAGGTGCTCCCGTCCGTGGTGCGCGCAGAAGAGCAGCTCTCCGCCGGAAACGAGGCGGGCGCGGATGTAGGCCTGAGCCCCACATCGGTCGCAGCGGTCAGCAGCGGTCAGTTCGGGTGCCAGTGCTGTCGTCATTCGTATTTCGCCTCTTTCCTCCCTCGGGGGTCCCCCGGAGGGAAACCCTGCCATGTACCTACGACGCTCGAGGGGTCCTCTCGGTGCACCACTCTCGCCTCGCGGACGTTCCAACAGTGAATCACGCGGAATGCTTCCCGATGGTGAGGCTCGGTAAGTGAGACGCCTTCGGACCAACATCGTTACGTGTCAGAGATTCGCCGGGCCCCCGCGATACGGATTGGTCGTCACCCAGTCCCATACCCGCTCGGCCTGCCTGCCGGGCGGGTGGCCGTGGCCAGCGAGCCTCCACGGGGCCGTCGGCGCGGGTGACTAGGCTGCCCCTGCCAGCCCTCCACAGCCTGACCCGCTGGCTGCTGACCCGAACGAAAGAGATCGACACACGTGGCCTCCGCCTCCCGTCCTGCTCCCTCCGGCAACGGCGACTACACCGCCCGCCACCTCCAGGTCCTCGAGGGCCTCGAGGCCGTGCGCAAGCGTCCCGGCATGTACATCGGCTCGACCGACCAGCGCGGCCTCATGCACTGCCTGTGGGAGATCATCGACAACGCCGTCGACGAGGCGCTGGCGGGCGTCTGCACCGGCATCGAGGTCATCCTCGCCGCCGACGGGTCGATCGAGGTGCGCGACAACGGCCGCGGCATCCCCGTCGACATCGAGCCCCGCACGGGCCTCTCCGGTGTCGAGGTCGTCTTCACCAAGCTGCACGCGGGCGGCAAGTTCGGTGGTGCGTCCTACGCGGCCACGGGTGGTCTGCACGGTGTCGGCGCCTCTGTCGTCAACGCCCTCTCGGCCCGCCTCGACGTCGAGGTCGACCGGGCCGGCAAGACGTACGGCATGAGCTTCCGGCGCGGCGAGCCCGGCACCTTCACCGACGTCAAGGGTGCGCCGCACTCGCCGGAGGCCGCGTTCACGCCCTACGAGCGCAAGAGCGCCCTTCCCGTCGTCGGCAAGGCCAAGCGCGGGGTCACCGGCTCGCGCGTCCGCTTCTGGCCCGACCGACAGATCTTCCTCAAGGACGCCGAGCTCGACTACGCCGCCATCCTCGGGCGCGCCCGCCAGACGTCGTTCCTCGTGCCGGGGCTGCGGCTCGTCATCCGCGACGAGCGCCGCCTCAAGGGCACGGCCGGCGAGGAGGGCCCGGTCGAGGAGGTCTTCCAGCACGACGGCGGCATCACCGACTTCGTCGAGTTCCTCGCTCCCGACACCCCGATCACCGACGTGTGGCGGCTCGAGGGGTCCGGCACCTTCACCGAGACGGTGCCGGTGCTCGACGTCAACGGCCACATGACCCCGACCGAGCTCGAGCGCGAGTGCGCCGTCGAGGTGGCGCTGCGCTGGGGCCAGGGCTACGACACCAAGCTCCAGTCGTTCGTCAACATCATCACCACCCCCAAGGGCGGCACCCACGTCGCGGGGTTCGAGCAGTCGCTGCTCAAGGTGTTCCGCAAGCAGCTCGAGGTCAACGCCCGCCGGCTCAAGGTCGGCAACGACAAGCCGGAGAAGGACGACATCCTCGCCGGCATGACCGCCGTCGTCACGGTGCGCCTCGCCGAGCCGCAGTTCGAGGGCCAGACGAAGGAGGTCCTCGGCACCAACGCCGTGCGCGCCATCGTGGCCAAGGTCGTCGAGAAGGAGCTGACCGCGCAGCTCACGTCGACCAAGCGCGGCGACAAGCAGCAGTCCGCGCTGCTGCTCGAGAAGATCGTCTCCGAGATGAAGTCGCGCATCAGCGCGCGGCTGCACAAGGAGACCCAGCGTCGCAAGAACGCCCTCGAGAGCTCCACGCTGCCCTCGAAGCTGCGCGACTGCCGCACCACCGACGTCGAGCGCTCCGAGCTGTTCATCGTCGAGGGGGACTCGGCGATGGGCACCGCGAAGGAGGCCCGCAGCTCGGAGTTCCAGGCGCTGCTGCCGATCCGCGGCAAGATCCTCAACGTCCAGAAGGCGTCCGTCTCCGACATGCTCAAGAACGCCGAGTGCGCGTCGATCATCCAGGTGATCGGTGCCGGGTCGGGGCGCAGCTTCGACCTCGCGGCGGCCCGCTACGGCAAGGTCATCATCATGACCGACGCCGACGTCGACGGCGCCCACATCCGCACGCTGCTGCTGACCCTCTTCTTCCGCTACATGCGTCCGCTCGTCGACGCCGGACGCGTCTACGCGGCGATGCCGCCGCTGCACCGCCTCGAGGTGATCAACGCGGGCGCCAAGAAGAACGACCTGATCTACACCTACAACGAGAACGAGATGCGCCGCACCGTGGCGCGGCTCGAGAAGTCCGGCAAGAAGATCAAGCAGCCGATGCAGCGCTACAAGGGCCTCGGCGAGATGGACGCCGACCAGCTCGCCGACACGACGATGGACCCGCGCCACCGCACCCTGCGCAAGGTCACGATGCGTGACCTCGAGGCCGCCGAGCGTGTCTTCGAGCTGCTCATGGGCAACGAGGTGGCCCCGCGCAAGGACTTCATCATCGAGTCCGCGGCCGAGATCGACCGCGAGCGCATCGACGCCTGACACCATCGCCGGCCACGGCCTGCCGGGTATGTCCCACGACATGTCGACGTCTCCAGACCACTCAGTCCTGCGCACCAAGCCCGTCGAGGACGTTCTGGCCCAGGCGGGTGGGCCCGACGGCGAGGGCAGCCCGGGTGACGGTGGTGGTCACGGGCGCCTCAAGCGGCGGCTCGGGGCGCGGGACCTCATGGGCTTCGGCATCGGGATCGTCATCGGCACCGGCATCTTCACGCTGACGGGCATCGAGGCGAAGAACCACGCCGGCCCCGGCGTCGTCATCTCCTTCGCCGTCGCCGGGCTGGTCAGCCTCCTCGCCGCGCTCTGCTACGCCGAGCTCGCGTCGGCCGTGCCCACGGCGGGCTCCGCCTACACGTACGCGTACGCCACCATCGGCGAGCTGTTCGCCTGGATCATCGGCTGGGACCTCATCCTCGAGTTCGCCCTCGGAGCGGCCGTCGTGGCCCGCGGCTGGTCCGGCTACCTCCAGGAACTCTTCGACCTGCCCACCTCACTCTTCGGCGAAACGGCGCCGGTCAACGTCGGCGCCATGGCGATCGTCGTGCTGCTCGGCGTCGTGGCGGTGGTGGGCATCCGCGAGAGCGCGCGCCTGACGAACATCCTCGTCGCGGTCAAGGTGCTCGTGTGCGTCTTCGTCGTCGTGGTGGGTGCCTTCTTCGTCAAGGCCGCCAACCTCACCCCCTTCATCCCGGCAGCGAAGCCGGTGCCCGCCGACACCTCGGGCCTCCAGCAGCCGCTGAGCCAGGCCCTCTTCGGCATCGAACCGACCGCCTTCGGCCTGGCCGGGGTGCTCACGGCCGCCGCGGTGGTCTTCTTCGCCTACACCGGCTTCGAGGCCGTCGCCAACCTCGGCGAGGAGACCCGACGCCCGGCCCGTGACCTCCCACTCGGCCTGCTCGGCACGCTGGGCGTGTGCACGCTGCTCTACGTCGGCGTCTCGTTCGTCATCACGGGGATGGTGCCCTACGGGCAGCTCAACGAAGGTGCCCCGATCGCGAGCGCCTTCGAGGCGGTCGGCGCCGGCTGGGCGGCCGCGCTCATCTCCGTCGCCGCCGTCGCCGGACTCACGTCCGTCATCCTCGTCGACATCGTCGCCATGGGCCGCATCGGCTTCTCGATGGGCCGCGACGGGCTCATCCCGCGCTCGGTCGCCGCCGTCCACCCGCGGTGGGGCACGCCGTGGAAGATCACCATCGGCACCGTCGTGCTCATCGCCCTGCTCGCCGGCTTCCTACCGCTCAAGGTGCTGGCCGACCTCGTCAGCATCGGGACGCTGTTCGCCTTCGTCGTCGTCTCGATCGCCGTGCCGATCCTCCGGCGGACCAAGCCCGGTCTGCGCCGACCTTTCCGCGTGCCGCTCTCGCCCGTCGTGCCTGCCCTGTCCGCCCTGGCCTGTCTCTACCTCATGACGAACCTCTCGATCGAGACCTGGCTGCGGTTCCTCGTCTGGATGCTGCTCGGCTTCACCGTCTACTTCGCCTACGGGCGGCGCAACGCGCGGCTCAACCACGCCCGCGAGTCCTCGCCCGACAACCGACGCGACGCCTCCGTCGACCGCTGACCCGGGCCGGGTTGGGGGGAGTCACGGCGCCGCACAGCGTCGCGTGCTTACGATGTGTCCCTGCCGGCGCGACTCCCTCCGCCGGTACACGTCGAGAAGGGGATCGATGGTGGGCAACGTCAACGCTGAGGAGTCGGTCGCCGACGAGCGGTCGGACCTGCCCGAGAGCCCGCTCGACGGGCACGGCGAGACGTTCACCGTCGAGCTGCCCACCACGGGGGAGCGCCGGGACGAACCGGTCGCCCCGCAGGAGCCCGAGCAGCTGGCCGGCTCGCCGGACGCCCCCGACGAGGACGTCGCCGTGGCCGGCATCGGCACCGCTCACGAACGCACCGCGCCGGCGCCCGCTCGCTACCTCACCCCCGATGAGCTCCACTGGGCGGCCGAGACCGTCGAGGCCATCTCGACCGCCTTCGCCTCGAGGGTCGTCGGGCAGACCCGTCTGCAGGAGACCCTCCTGGTCGCGCTGCTGACCGCCGGGCACGTCCTGCTCGAGAGCGTGCCCGGCCTCGCCAAGACCACGGCCGCGCAGACCATCGCCCAGGCCGTCGGGGGACGGTTCCACCGCATCCAGTGCACGCCCGACCTGCTGCCCAGCGACATCGTGGGCACGCAGGTCTACAACCAGCACTCGGGCACCTTCGAGACGCAGCTCGGCCCGGTGCACGCCAACTTCGTGCTGCTCGACGAGATCAACCGCAGCAGCGCCAAGACGCAGTCCGCGATGCTCGAGGCGATGCAGGAGCGCCAGACCTCGATCGGCGACAAGAGCTACGCGCTGCCCGACCCGTTCCTCGTGCTCGCCACGCAGAACCCCATCGAGCAGGAGGGCACGTACCCGCTGCCCGAGGCACAGATGGACCGGTTCATGCTCAAGGACGTCCTCGACTACCCGTCGCCCGCCGAGGAGGCCGAGGTGCTTCGGCGCATCGACTCCGGCATCTTCGCCACGCCGGCAGACCCGGTCGTGTCCGTCGCCGACGTCAAGCGCCTCCAGGCACTCGTCTCCCGCGTCTACGTCGACCCGGCCATCGTCAACTACATCGTCGGCATCGGCTACGTCACGCGGCACCCGCGCGACTACATCGAGCCGCGTCTCGCCGGCTACGTCGACTTCGGCGCGAGCCCCCGCGCGAGCATCGCCTTCACGAGCGCGGCCCGCGCCCGTGCCCTCGTCGACGGGCGCAACCACGTCGTGCCCGACGACGTCAAGGCCCTGACGCACCGCGTGCTGCGGCACCGGGTGACGCTCGGGTTCGAGGCGGCCGCCGACGAGGTGGCCGTCGAGAGCATCATCGACGCGATGGTCGGCGGCATCCGCACCCCGTGAGGGGCGGAAGGCGAGCCGGGCCGGACTCACGAGGGACGGGACATGACGACGACGCTGCTGACGAGGGTGAAGAGCAAGCTCTTCGTCCACGCGCGCCGCAAGTCGCGCAGCCTGCTCGAGGGCGAGTACGCCTCGGTCTTCCACGGACGCAGCCTCGACTACGACGACCTGCGCGACTACGTGCCGGGCGACGAGGTGCGCGACATCGACTGGCGTGCCACGGCCCGCCACCAGGCGCCACTCGTCAAGCGCTACGTCGCGACCCGCAAGCAGAACCTCATGCTCGTCATCGACACCGGCCGCGGCATGGCGGCCACGACCCGCAGCGGCGAGCAGAAGAAGGCGGTCGCGGTGGCCGCCGCCGGGCTCGTCGGCTACCTCGCCCAGCGCCACGGCGACCTCGTCGGCCTCGTCCGCGGCACGGCAGGCTCGACCGTCGCGCACGACCTGCGGGGCAGCGAGGCGCACCTCGAGACGCTGCTGCGCGCCGTCGACTCGGCCACGGTCGTCGACGGCGACCAGAGCAACCTCGCGACCCAGCTGCGCTGGATCGTCCGCAACGTGCGCCGCCGGCTCGTCCTGCTCGTCGTGGCCGACGACAAGGAGCTCGACCCTGCACTGGACGACCTGCTGCGTCGGCTGCACGTGCAGCACGAGATCCTCTGGATCACCGTCGAGGACGCCGACCCGACCGCCATCGGCGGCGACCGCACGGCATACGACGTCGCCGACACCTACACGCTGCCCACCCTGGTGCGTCTCGACCCGAAGGTCCGTGCGGCGTATGCCGCCTCGGTGGCCGAGCGCGTGCGCCGCACGACGGAGCTGCTCGACCGCCGCGGCATCAACCACGCGCGCCTCGGGTCGTCGGACGAGGTCGTCCAGACGATGTTCGCGCTCCTCGAGAGGCAGCGCCGTGCGCGCCGCTGACGCGCCCCCGCCGGGTTTCTACGCGCCCGACCCGTATGCCGCCCGGTGGCTGTGGATCGGCGTCGGCGTCCTCGCTCTCGTTGCCGCCTGGTACGCGTGGGTGTGGTGGTCGACCCGCGAGAAGAAGGTCGTCGTGCCGCCGCGGGTCACCACCGACCGCCTCAGCCGGCTGCGCGCCGACTACACCCGGCAGATCGACCTCGTGCTCCAGCGGGCTGCGGCGGGCGAGATCACGCAGCGGCGCGCCCACCAGCAGCTCAGCGTGCTCGTGCGCCACTTCGTCCAGGAGGTCTCGGGCATCCACGCGCCGACGATGACGCTCACCGAGCTCAACGCCCGGGGTGCGCGGCTCACCCCGGTCTCCGAGGTCGTCGGCACCCTCTATCCGGGGGAGTTCGCTCCTCGCGAGACGGCCACGCTCGTGGGCGCCGGCGACGTCGCGAAGCAGGTGGTCGCGCGGTGGAGCTGAACGGAATCGACCTCAAGTACCCCGCGGTCCTGTCGCTGGGCGTCCTGCTGGCGCTCGCGCTGGCGTTCGTGGTGCACCGGATGATGTCGCGGCGCTCTGCCCGGGCCGCGGCCGCCGTCGCCAACTCGACGGCCCTGACCGAGCTCCCCGAGTACCGCCGGGCGCTGCGGCTGCACCGCATCCGCATGGCGGTGCTCGCCCTGAGCGCGGTCCTGCTCGGAGGGGCCGCCCTCGTCGGTGCGGCGCGGCCGCTCGACACGACCATCGACAAGCCGCAGACCCGCAGCCGCGACATCATGCTGTGCCTCGACATCTCCGGCTCGATGGCTGCCTACGACGCGACGCTCGTCGCCACGTTCAAGACGCTCGTCAAGAGCTTCGAGGGCGAGCGCATCGGCCTCGTCATCTTCAACTCGTCGGCGGCCACGGTCTTCCCGCTCACCGACGACTACGACTTCATCAACGACGAGCTCGACACCGCCACCAAGGCGCTGAGCGGCGACCCCGAGCTCGACTCGTTCTTCGCCGGCACGTTCAACGGCCGCGGAACCTCCCTCATCGGCGACGGCCTCGCCACCTGCGTGTCCAGCTTCGACAAGGTCGACCTGCAGCGCGCCCGGTCGGTCGTGTTCGCCACCGACAACCACGTCGCCGGCCGGCCGATCATCGACGTCGACGAGGCGGGCGAGCTGGCCAAGGCCAAGGGCGTCCGCGTCTACGGGCTCAACCCCGAGGAGGACGGCCCCGACGACGAGGCGCTGGAGATGCGCGAGGTCGTGACCGGCACCGCCGGCCAGTACTACGCGATGGGCGACCAGTCCGCCATCAAGGGCATCGTCGACGCGGTGCAGGCCCAGGAGGCCACCCTCATCGACGCCGCCTCGCGCTCCCTCTACTCCGACAACCCGACGCTGCCCATCGCGCTGGCCGGTGTCGGCCTGCTGGGAGTGGTCGGGGCGAGCCGGAGGTGGGCCTCATGACCTTCCTGCCCGTCGCGCCGTGGCCGGTCCTGCTCGTGCTGCTCGTCGCCGCCCTCGCGGCGATCTGGTGGAACCCGTCGTCCCGCACCGTCCCGGGGGAGTCGCGCGCGACGCACTGGCGGCTGACCGCCGCGGCGCTGCTGCTGGGCCTCGCGGCGGTGCGGCCGGCCGTGCCGGGCGAGCAGGTCGACACGACTGCCGCCAACCTCAACGTCTACTTCGTCGTCGACACGACGAGCAGCATCATCGCCGAGGACTACGGCGACGAGCGCCCGCGCATCGAGGGCGTCGCCGCCGACATCGCCGCCATCGCGGAGGCGCTGCCGGGCGCACGCTACTCCGTCGTGACCTTCGACCAGGACGCCCGCGTACGCCTGCCGCTCACCACCGACACGACGGCCCTCGATGCGGCCGTGGAGACGTTGCTGCCCGAGTCCTACGAGGTGTCGCGTGGCTCGTCGGTCACCCAGGCGAAGGACCGCCTGAAGTCGCTGCTGGAGCAGGCGGCCTCCCGCGCACCGGAGCGGGGGCGAGTCGTCTTCTACCTCGGCGACGGCGAGCAGACCGCTGCCGAGCCGCCCGCTCCATTCGACGTGCCCAAGGGTCTGGTCAACGGGGGCGCGGTGCTCGGCTACGGCACCACCGAGGGCGGTCGCATGAAGGCGACCCGATCGCGGTTCGACTCCACCCGTTCCTACATCAAGGACCCCGCCACGGGGGAGGACGCCAGGTCGGTCATCGCCGAGGACACCCTGCGCGCCATCGCCGGGCAGCTCGGGCTGGCCTACCTGCACCGCGATTCGGGCGACTCGATCGACCCGGCCGTTGCCGGGATCGACCTCGAACGCTTCGGCACGAGCGAGGAGATCGAGAGGCAGAAGGTGCTGGCCCGGCGCGAGCTCTACTGGCCGCTGCTCATCGGCGTCGCCGGGATCGCGGCGTGGGAGGTCGGCGCAGCGTCAACCGCGCTGCTCCAGACCCGCCGACGCAGGGAGTCGCGCCCATGACGATCCTCGACGAGCGACCCCCCGGACGCGAACCCGCCGCCGACGGCACCGCGGGCGAGCCCGCGACGACGGCGCAGCAGGGCCCGTCGCGAGGCCGCTTCGGTCGTCTCCGTCGGCCGCACCGGCCGCTGCCGCCCCACCTGCGACGGCGCCGGCGTCGGCTCCTGCTCGCGTCGGCACCGGTGGTCGTGCTGCTGTTGCTCGTGGCGGCGCGCCTGCTCTCCCTCAACCTCGTCCACGCCCAGACGCTGGCCGCCTACGAGGCCGGCGACAAACCGCGCACGCTGACCTGGGGGGAGCGGCAGGGCTGGGTCAACGTGGTCGAGCAGTTCCGGTCACCGTTCGCGATCGGTGACGCCCACGTGCTGTCCGGTCACTTCGAGCTGGCCAGGCCGTGGTTCGAGCAGGCCTTCGAGCAGGTGCCCAAGGGCGGCATCGACGACTGCAAGGTGCGCGTCAACCTCGGCCTCACCTACGAAGCGCTCGGCGACGCGGCCAAGGCGCGTGAGCGCACGGACGAGTGGAAGCAGTTCTACGACAAGGGCATCAAGATCACCAAGGAGCGCCCGCCCCTGTGCGAGGCGCCCGAGGGCGGCCAGACCGGCGACCAGCTCCAGCAGGCCCAGCAGCGCATGGAGCAGAAGAGCGCCGACGCGCCGCCCCAGGACCCGCAGCAGCAGAACGACGACCAGCAGCAGCCGGGACCCAGCCAGCCCCCGCAGCCGACGCCCGATCCGGGCAACACGCCGAGCCAGGAGGAGCAGGACTACCTCAAGGAGCAGCAGCGGCAGAACACCATCGAGCGCAACCAGCAGCAGCAGGGCGACGAGACGGTGCCGGGGGACGGCTCGCAGTCGTACCCCAAGCCCTGGTGACCCCGAGGCTGGTCTCTGCGGCCGAGCGGGGCTAGAACCAGGCCTCGAGGGTCGTCGCGCGGTGCTCGAGCACGTCGACGGCCTTCTTGCCGCAGGACTCGGGGCGCGAGCGGTCGGCCGGCACCCGGGTCACGGCGACGCGCCAGCGCCGCCCGTCGGTGTGGTTCACGATGACCTCCCACCCGGTCCCCTGAGAGCCGGAGGGCTCGGCGTCGGGGAAGGCAACGGGGTCCTCGGCCCAGAGGGCCGCGAGGCGCGTCTCGCCCGTCTCGGCGCGGACGTGGGACTCGGCGCACTGCGACGGACCCGGCACGCCGGAACGGCCACGGTCGTGCAGCGGTCCGACGAGCTCGGTCGGGAGGTGGCCGGTGTCGCTGGCGGCGAGCACCCGCTCGGCGCCGTGGTCGTCGAGCCGGGCCAGGGTCTGGCCCCAGGGCAGCAGCACCGCCGTCGGAGCGAACCGGTGGCCGCCGGTGTGCGACACCTCCCACACGCGACCTGGCGCGAGCCGGGCGGCGTGCGCCGCGAGCGGACGGCCCCGCACTGCGCAGCAGACGTCGCGGCGCCCGTTCGTGCAGACGAGCAGCGTCGGCTCGGCCGACCCGGACCCCGGCAGCGACGCCTGCACGAGCGAGCGGCTGCCGCGCGCCAGGGCGCCCCAGTCGAGGCCGAGCAGGCTGCCGATGTCGTCGACCTCCGCGGACAGCAGCCACGCATCCTGTGGGCGCGTGCCGGCGTGGGCGAGCAGCACCCGCCGCGGGCCGTCGTGCGCGGGGTGCCCGCCGGGCCGGCGGATGAGCATGAACCGTCCGCCGGCGTGCGTCGTGCGTGCGTCGAGCTCAGCGCCGAGGTCGCGGTCGAGGTGCGACTCGCGTGCGGCGTCGCGGCCCCAGGGTCCCGGCTGCTCCACCACGACGAAGAACCGGGCGGTCGCGGCGGTGCCGTAGGCGCTCGTGCCGTCGCGGTCCCACTGCACCGAGCAGGCGTCCGCGGCCGGACGGCCGTGACCGCTGGTGGCCGGGTGCTCGTCGAAGTCCGTGACCTCGGTCGCGTCGCTCACGACTGGCCCTCCTCGGGATCGGGTGCGTCGTCAGGGGAGACGTCGACGGCCTCGGCTGAGGCCGCTCCGGAGCCACTGGTCCGTTCGGTGGCCGGCGGAGCGGAGACGTGCGCGATG
This sequence comes from Terrabacter koreensis, assembly GCF_054783315.1. Classification (NCBI taxonomy): domain Bacteria; kingdom Bacillati; phylum Actinomycetota; class Actinomycetes; order Micrococcales; family Intrasporangiaceae; genus Terrabacter; species Terrabacter koreensis. The sequence goes on from NZ_BAAGQU010000004.1 coordinate 1,759,651, forward strand.
AGCGCCGTGGTGGGCACCCCGGACCCGTCGCGGCGCCCGTCTGCGGCCGGCAGCTCGATGGCGACGCCGTTGGCGGCGGCGGCCCGCGCCGGGGTGTTGCCGGCGAAGGCGAGGACGAGGGTGTCCTCGCCCTTGAGGAACCGGTGGCACCGGACCCCGCCGGTCGCGCGTCCCTTGGCGGGGTACTCGGCGTACGGCGTGACCTTGATCGAGCCGCCCTCGGTGCCCGGGAGCGCCCCCGACGAGCCCGCCGAGGTGACGACGACGCCCTCGCGCCGCGGGTCGACGACGCCGAAGAACGCGGCGCGGGCGCCGGCGGCGAGCTTGATGCCGGCCATGCCACCGGCCGACCGGCCCTGTGGGCGCACCGACCGGGCCGGGAAGCGCAGCAGCTGCGCGTCGGTCGTCACGAACACGAGGTCGAGGTCGTCACGGGCCGCGACACCCGCTCCCACGACCCGGTCGCCGTCCTTGAGGGAGATGACGTCCCAGTCGTTGCTCTTGGGGGCGTCGGGGGTCACGCGCTTGACCACACCGGCGGCGGTGCCGAGCGCGACCACGGGAGCGTCGGCCCCGATCGGCACGATCGTCACCGGCTCCTCGCCCTTCGCGAGGTCGACGTAGGCGGCGAGGGGAGCCCCGCCGGAGAGGCTCGGGGCGCCGTTCGTGGGAGGCAGGGTGGGCAGGTCGAGAGCCGAGAGTCGGACCATGCGCCCGGCCGAGGTCACGAGCCCGAACTCGCCGCGGGCCGTGGTGGGCACGGCGCCGATGACGACGTCGTGCTTGGAGCGGGACCCCTCGGCGAGGACCGGCTCGGCGGAGCCCGTGCGGGCGAGCAATCCCGTGGACGAGAGCAGCACCCAGCACGGGTCGTCGGCGATCTCGAGCGGCGAGCTGGCGGTGGCGGCCGCGCTCGCACCCGAGCTCTCGAGCAGCACCGTGCGGCGCGGCGTGCCGTGCGCCTTGGCGACGTCGGCGAGCTCGGTCGAGACGAGCTTGAGCAGCAGCTTCTCGTTGTCGAGCAGGGCGCGCAGCTCCTCGATCGCCCGCTCGAGCTCCGCCTTCTCGGTCTCGAGCTCGATGCGCGAGAACTTCGTGAGGCGGCGCAGCTGCAGGTCGAGGATGTAGGTCGCCTGCGCCTCGGAGAGGTCGAAGACCTCCATGAGGCGGGCGCGCGCCGTGCCGGCGTCGTCGGAGCTGCGGATGACCTGGATGACCTCGTCGATGTCGACGATGGCGATGAGCAGGCCCTCGACGAGGTGCAGCCGCTCCTCGCGCTTGGCCAGCCGGTGCTCGGTGCGGCGCCGCACGACCGTGGTGCGGAAGTCGACGTAGACCTTGAGCAGCTCCTTGAGCCCCATCGTGCGGGGCTGCCCGTCGACGAGCGCCACGTTGTTGATGCCGAAGTTCTCCTCCATCGGCGTCAGCTTGTAGAGCTGCTCGAGGACGGCGTCGGGGTTGAAGCCGTTCTTGACCTCGATGACGAGGCGCAGCCCGTGCTGGCGGTCGGAGAGGTCCTTGAGGTCGGCGATGCCCTGCAGCTTCTTGCCCTGCACGAGGTCCTTGACCTTGTCGATGACCTTCTCGGGGCCGACGAGGTAGGGCAGCTCGGTGACGACGATGCCCTTGCGGCGCGGGGTGATCGACTCGATGCGGGCGGTCGCGCGGGTGCGGAAGCTGCCGCGCCCCGTGAGGTACGCGTCGCGGATGCCCTCGAGGCCGACGATCTTGCCGCCGCAGGGCAGGTCCGGCCCCGGCACGAACTTCATGAGGTCCTCGAGCGAGCACGAGGGATTCGCGATGAGGTGGCGCGCGGCGCCGATGACCTCGACGAGGTTGTGCGGCGGCATGTTGGTGGCCATGCCGACGGCGATGCCGGCCGCGCCGTTGACGAGGAGGTTCGGGTACGCGGCGGGCAGCACGCCCGGCTGGTACTGCGTGTCGTCGTAGTTCGGGACGAAGTCGACGGTGTCCTCGTCGAGGGAGCCGACCATGAGGAGGGCGGCGTTCGCCATCCGCGCCTCGGTGTAGCGGGCCGCGGCCGGACCGTCGTCGAGCGAGCCGAAGTTGCCGTGGCCGTCGATGAGGGGCAGGCGCAGCGTGAAGGGCTGGGCCATGCGCACGAGGGCGTCGTAGATGGCCTGGTCCCCGTGGGGGTGGTACTTGCCCATCACCTCGCCGACGACGCGCTGGCTCTTGACGTGACCGCGGTCGGGGCGCAGACCGAGCTCGTTGGCGCCGTAGAGGATGCGTCGCTGGACCGGCTTGAGGCCATCGCGCGCGTCGGGCAGGGCCCGGCTGTAGATGACGCTGTAGGAGTACTCGAGGAAGGCGTTCTGCATCTCCTCCTCGACGTCGATCCCGACGATCTTCTCCTCGAAGTCCTCGGGCGGAGGCGGGGTGGTCGTGCGACGGGCCATGCCGGGTGGTGCTCCTTGCCGCTAGCGGGTGAACACCCCATCTTCGCGCAGGCCGCTCACGCGTCCTCACCTGCCACGCCGAAACGGCCCCAGTGGGCCACCTCGTGGCCGCTCCGTCGGTGGCGGCGCAGGCTCGGGCTCCTGGGCCCCGGGACGGCATACCCGATCGAGACGACGCCGACGATCGTGCGTGACATGGGGATCGCGAACGCCTCGTGCACGGCCGAGTGGCGCTCCGGCGGCACGCCGAAGAAGAGGCTGCCGAGGCCCTCGTCGGTGGCCGTGAGCAGGATGAGCAGCGAGGCCATGCCGGTGTCGACGTCCCAGTAGGGCACCGGCCACCGTGCTTCGTCACGGTCGGTCCAGCCCTTGTCGGGCGCCGCGTAGCGGTCGAGGTAGGCGTCCTTGTGCGAGAGGCACAGCACGAGCACGGGTGCCTTGCGTATGCCGTCGAGCCAGCGGTCGCTCGGGGTCCCCTCGTCCGTCGTGGCAGCCCAGAACGTGTCACGCTCCTGCGGGGTCGTGAGCACGAGGAAGTCCCAGCCCTGGCTGAAGCCGGCGCTGGGGGAGCGGACGGCGTTGGCGAGGCACCGCTCGACGACCTCCCTCGGGACGGGCCGGTCGGGGTCGTAGCGGCGGACCATGCGTCGGGCGCGGACGACCTCGCTGAACTCCATCCGCACAGAGTGCCATCCGGCCCGTCGTGGTCCCGCGCGTCCCGGCATGTCCGGTGCGCCGTCGCGCCGAGGTGACAGGATGTGCCCCATGGAGGGTGGCGAGCTCGACGACACCGCGGCGATGGAGCGGGTCTCGGCCCGGGCGGCGGGTGCGCCCGTCGAGTGGGAGGCCGACGTCGTGCTCCGCGACGGCTCCGTAGCGCACATCAGGCCGATCACGCCCGACGACGCCGACGGCATCCGCGCCTTCCACAGCAAGCAGTCCGAGGAGTCGATCTACCTGCGCTTCTTCGCGCCGCTGCGCGAGCTGAGCGAGCGGGACGTCCACCGCTTCACGCACGTCGACCACCACGACCGGGTCGCCCTCGTCGCGACCCTCGACGGCGAGATCACCGGGATCGGGCGCTACGACCGCATCAACCCGACCTCGGCGGAGGTGGCGTTCAACATCTCGGACCACTTCCAGGGCAAGGGCATCGGCTCGGTGATGCTCGAGCACCTCGCCGCGATCGCCCAGGAGATGGGGATCACGAGGTTCGTCGCCGAGGTGCTGCCCCAGAACCGGAAGATGCTGACGGTCTTCAAGGACGCCGGCTACGAGGTCACGCACCACATCGAGGACGGTGTCGTCGAGGTCGCCTTCGACATCGAGCCGACCGAGCAGAGCAAGGCGGTGCAGCTCTCGCGCGAGCACCGCGCTGAGTCGCGCAGCATGCGCACCATCCTCTTCCCCGAGCGGGTCGCCATCATCGGCGCCAGCCGCCGCGAGGAGTCCATCGGCGCGCTGGTGATGCGCAACATCCTCGCCGCCGGCTACCAGGGCGAGCTCTACCCGATCCACCGGGTGGCCGAGCACGTCCAGGGCCTCAAGGCCTACCCGAGCATCCTCGAGACGCCCGAGCCCGTCGACCTCGCGATCGTCGTCGTGCCGGCCGCGCAGGCCATCGACGTCGTCAAGGACTGCGGCAGGGCTGGGGTCAAGGCGCTGCTCGTCCTCTCGGCCGGGTTCGCCGAGGCCGGTGCGGAGGGAGTCCTGCTGCAGGAGAAGCTGCGTCGCCGGGTGCGTCGGGCCGGCATGCGCATCGTCGGGCCCAACAGCTTCGGGCTCATCAACAACGACCCGGCCGTGCGGCTCAACGCCACCCTCGCCTCCGTCATCCCCGACTCCGGACGGCTCGGCCTCTTCGCGCAGAGCGGCGCCCTGGGTGTCGCGGTGCTCGCGTCGGCGGCCAGGCGAGGGCTCGGGATCTCGGTCTTCGCCTCGGCCGGCAACCGCGTCGACGTCTCCGGCAACGACCTCATGCAGTACTGGATCGACGACCAGGGCACCGACACCGTCGGCCTCTACCTCGAGTCGATGGGCAACCCCCGCAAGTTCTCGCGCATCGCCCGGGCGCTGGCGGCGGTCAAGCCGGTCGTCGTGGTCAGCTCGGGCGTCTCGAGCTTCGCGGCGCCGCCCGGGCACCGTACCCGGATCACCAACGTGCCGCCGCAGGCGTTCGACGCCCTGCTCCGGCAGGCCGGCGTCATCCGGGTCGAGAACGTGCACCAGCTCTTCGACGTCGCCCAGCTCACGCTCCACCAGCCGCTCCCCAAGGGTGACCGGGTCGCCATCGTCGGCAACTCCGACGCCCTCGGCGCCCTGAGCGCGAGCGCCTGCGTCAGCTGGGGGCTGCGGGTGACCCACGGGCCCGTCTCCCTGCCGCCGCAGGCGTCGGCCGAGGAGTTCGCGGCCGCGCTCGACGCCGCCTTCGCCGACCCGGAGGTCGACAGCGTCGTCGCCGCGTTCATCCCGCCCCTCGTCACACAGGACGAGGAGGTCCACACGGCCGTTCGCAACATCGTCGCCGACTACGAGAAGCCTTGTGTCGCAACGTTCCTCGGCATGCGCGGTGTCGGTGACGGACTCTCGTACGACCAGGACGGCATGCGCAGGTCGGTGCCCGCGTACGCGATGCCCGAGGACGGCATCCGCGCGCTCAACGCGGTCACGAGGTACGCGTTGTGGCGCCAGCGTGACCGTGGCACCGCGGTCTCTCCCGTCGGCATCGACCGGCTGCGCGCCGAAGCGCTCATCGACGGCTACCTCGCCGGGAGCAGCGAGGGTCGCGCGCTGACGCGCGAGGAGGCTCGCGAGCTGCTCGGCGCGTACGGCATCCGGGTGTGGCCCGCCGTGGAGGTCACCGGCGTCGAGGCTGCCGTCGCCGCTGCCGACGAGCTCACCTACCCCGTCATCCTCAAGTCGACGTCGCCGGTGGTGCGCCACCAGCCCGGACTCGTCGGCGTGCGCGGCGACCTCGTCGACGCAGAGGCGGTCCGCAACGCGTATGCGTCCCTCAGCGAGCGGCTCGGGCCGCTCGTCGCCGACCGGTTCGTCGTGCAGCGCATGGCCGTGCCGGGTGTCTCGACCGTGATCCGCGCGAGCGAGGACCCGCTCTTCGGTCCCGTCGTCAGCTTCTCGGTGGCGGGGCCGCCCACCGAGCTGCTCGACGACGTGGCTCACCGCATCCCGCCGCTGACCGACGTCGACGTCACCGACCTCATCGACGGCGTCAAGGCGGCGCCCCTGCTGAACGGCCACCGTGGCGCGGCCCCCGTCCACCGGGCGGCGCTCGCCGACCTCGTCGCACGGCTCTCGGTGCTCGCCGACGACCACCCGGAGCTCGCGTCGGTCGAGCTCAACCCGGTCAACGCGTGGACCGGCGGGGTCGACGTGCTCGGGGCCGAGGTCGTGGTCCGGCCCGCTCTCGTGCGCAAGGACCCCGGGCGTCGCCGCATGACCTGAGACACCCACTCGGCACGTCAGTGCAAGGATGGGGTCATGCGACACGCGACCCAGGGCACCGGCCGAGCCCTTCCCCAGGACCTCACCGAGGCGATCACCCGAGCCGGCTACTACCCGTCGCTGGTCTGCGACGTCGTCGAGTCGGCCATCGCCGACGACGAGGTCGTGTCGCACCTCGTGCACCAGGAGACGACCTTCGACCACGAGACGGTGCGTCGTCACGTCACCGTCCTCGTCGTCACGCCGCTGCGCCTCGTCATCGCGCACGCCGACGACCACGCCGAGTCCGAGGACAAGCTGATGGCCACGGCCACCACCGAGACCGTGCCGCTCGCCGCGGTGCGGGGCGTCATGCTGACGCACGTCGTGACCCAGCCCGACACCTTCACGCCGGGCACCCACGGTCGCGACCTCACCCTGACGCTCGGCTGGGGCGCCGTCAGCCGCCTCGACATGATCCCCGCCCAGTGCGGCGACCCCGACTGCACCGCCGACCACGGCTTCGAGGGCACCATCGCCTCCGACGACATCTCGCTGCGCATCAGCTCGGCCGCCGACGGCGAGGACGCCGTCGGCAACGCGATGCGCTTCGCGCGCGTGCTCTCCGCCAGCATCGGCGGCGGCACCGCGCACTGACGCTGCCGATGACGACCCCGTCCCCGGGCCCCACCGACTGGTCGCGCGGCACGCTCGCCTCCGTCCTGCCGTCGGTGGCCGACCGGCTGGGCGTGCCGAAGTATGCCGGCCGAGACGTCTTCGACCTGCCCCCGGCACCGCGCACCGTCGTCGTGCTCGTCGACGGGCTCGGCTACGACCTGCTGCGCCAGCGCGGCGGCCACGCACCGTTCCTGCGCAGCCACCTCGGCACGGCGCACCGGGTGCCCTGCGGCTTCCCGACCACGACGGCGACGTCGATGGGCACCTTCGGGACCGGGCTGCCACCAGGGGCGCACGGCCTCGTCGGCATGCAGGTGCTCGACCCCGCCACCGACACGCTGCTCAACGAGCTGTCGTGGGAGGACGGCCCCGACCCGCGCACGTGGCAGCCGAACGAGACGGTCTTCGAGGCCGCCGAGAACGCCGGCGTGTCGGTGACGATGGTGGGGCCGCACTACTTCGACGGCTCCGGCCTCACGCTCGCCACCCTGCGCGGCGGGCAGTTCCGCGGGGCGCGCACGCTCGACGAGCGCGTCGACGCGGCGGTGGCGGCGGTGCGAGCGGCGCCCCGCTCGCTCGTCTACCTCTACTGGGGCGAGGTCGACAAGATCGGCCACGTGCACGGCTGCCAGTCGTGGCAGTGGGGCGACGAGGTGGAGGCCGTCGACGCTGCGCTGCGCCGACTGGCCGCGCGGGTCCCCGACGACACCTCGGTCGTGGTGACGGCCGACCACGGCATGGTCGACATCCCGTTCCACGACCGCGTCGACCTGGTGGACGAGCCGGGCCTGATGGCCGGCGTGCGTCACCTCGGGGGCGAGCCGCGCAACCTGCAGCTCTACGCCGAGCAGGGCGCCGCCGAGGACGTCCGGCGTGCGTGGACCGACCGCCTCGGCGACCGGGTGCAGGTGCTGACCCGCGAGCAGGCCGTCGACGAGGGCTGGTTCGGTCCGGTGCGCGCCGGCGTGGCGGGTCGCATCGGTGACCTCGTCGTCGTGACGCGCGGGTCTTTCGCCGTGGTCCACTCGGGCCTCATGCGCAAGGAGCTCGTCGCGCTGCTCGGCCTGCACGGCTCGACCAGCGACGCGGAACTCGCCGTGCCGGTGGTCGTGGTGCCACCCCGCCGTGGCACCTAGGGTGGTGCCTCGTGGCTGAGCTCGTCTTCTTCTCCGGAACCATGGACTGCGGCAAGTCGACGCTCGCCCTGCAGATGGACCACAACCACGGTGCCCGGGGCCGCGTCGGCCTCATCTTCACCAAGATGGACCGCGCCGGCACCAACGTCCTCAGCTCCCGCCTGGGCCTCTCGACGGGGGCGCTCGAGGTCGGTGACGACCTCGACTTCTGGGAGGAGATCGTGGGCCGGGCGACCGCCGGCACGCGGATCGACTACCTCATCTGCGACGAGGCGCAGTTCTACACCTGCGACCAGGTCGAGCAGCTGGCCCGCATCGTCGACGAGATGGAGGTCGACGTCTTCGCGTTCGGCATCACCGCCGACTTCCGCACGGAGCTGTTCCCCGGGAGCAAGCGCCTCATCGAGCTGGCCGACCGGGTGCAGGTGCTTCAGGTCGAGGCCCTGTGCTGGTGCGGGCGGCGCGCGACGACCAACGCCCGCGTGCTGGACGGCGTCATGGTCGTCGAGGGCGAGCAGGTCGTCGTGGGCGACACGAAGCCGGGCACGACGGGTCTCGTCGAGTACGAGGTGCTGTGCCGGCGCCACTACATGCGGCGCATGACGTCGCACGCCGCGAGGGCCGCCGCCATCTCGCCCGAGGTGCTGCCGTTCGACCTCGACGTGTGCCCGCTGCCGCCGCTGCCGATCACCCAGGCCGACTGAGGGCTCGCGGCCGGTCAGTCGGTCTTGCGGCCGAACATGATGTCGTCCCAGCTGGGCACGCTCGGCCGACCCGACTTGCGCGCCGGTGGGGCAGGCTTGGGCGCCGGTCGGGGCGACGGTCGCGTCGACGGTCGGGGCGCGGGAGCGGCGGCTCGCTGCGCGACCACGTCGGCGTAGTCGTCCTCGTCGGCACGGTCGGGCGGGTCGGGCCGGTCGGGCTCGTCGTCCCCGTCGTGCCCTTGGTGCCCTTCGTGCCGTTCACCCTCGTCCGCGCTGGCAGTGGTGGTGGCGGGGTCGGGACGGGTGTCCTGCTGGGCGGCGTCGTCGGTGGCGTCGGTGGCGTCGGTGACGTCGTCCTGCGGCCCAGCCGGGGCCTCGTCGACAGGACCGTCGTCGCGGTGGTCGGGCCGCGCCGGGGTCTCGGGTGCCTGGACCTGCTGCAGGGGGCGGGTGCGTTCGGCCGAACGAGTGCGACGTGCGGCGGCGACCTCGCCGACCCGCTGCTCGGCCGACCCGGTCTTGACGACATCGGGGTCGTCCTCGGGGTGGGTGTGGGCCGGCGGCGGCAGCTGCTCGCGGTGGTCGCCGGCCAGCTCCTCGAGTGGGAGGGCCTCCTCGGGCACCGAGTCGAGGCCCGGCACTTCGGCGGACTTGGGCCTGCGCCGTCGACCTCGCTGGGCGCTGCGCTCGCGCATCGCGGCCATGAGGTCGACGGTCTCGCCCTCGCGACGACGCGGCGTCGGCGCCGTGATGCCGCCCTCGGCCTCGAGGTCGTAGACGTGGCTCGGCCTGGTGGGGGCGGTCAGGTGCGGCGCCGGGATGGGGCCGGGCGCCTGGACGTCCTCGTCCTCGCTGAGCCACCGCGCCTCGTCGTCCACCGCTGAGAGGGTGCGTGCCAGCGGGTCGAACTGCCATGCCGCCTCGCGCTGGCGCCCTCCGGCGTTGAAGACGAGCAGCACGGTCCACGCGCTCTTGTCGGTGCGGCGGGAGTCCCAGCTCGCGGAGCCCTCGTCGATCTCGCGGCTGCGCAGCCGCTCGGTGACGCGAGCGTCGAGGGTGGGGGCGGCGCCGTGGGACCCACCGCGGGCACGGAGCCTGGTCTGGCGGGCCAGGCCCGCGACGTGCTCGCGCTCGGCGAGGATCGGGCCCTCGTAGCGGTGGACCTTCTCGACGGACCAGCCGGCGCGTTCGGCGACCTCCTCGGCCGTCAGGCCGGCGCGGATCATGGACTGGACGTCCTTGGGGCGCAGGCCTCCTGACACCTCGATCTGCAGCTGGCCGAGTCGGGGGCGGTCGCGACGGGCAGCGGCCCGGAGCCCCTCGTCGAGGGGGAGGGAGAAGCGGTTGCCGTCGTCGTCGGCCAGCAGCAGGTGCAATCCGTCCTCGTGGACGCCGACGAGCCTGAGGTGCTGCATGGGTGGGTCTCCCGGTAGCGAGTCTGCGGGGTGGTGCGGATCCTGCTGTGCAGTCGAGCATGCCACCGGCGTGGGTGCCCACCAAAGCGACCACGCCGCACGGGTACCGTTTGCTCTGGCATGCCAACCACCTTCACGTCCGCCCAGCTCGCCCTCGACCTCGTGGGCGTCTTCGTCTTCGCGCTGTCCGGCGGGCTCGTCGCCGTCAAGAAGCGGTTCGACCTCTTCGGTGTGCTGGTGCTCGCGTGCGCGGCAGCTCTCGGCGGCGGCATCATGCGCGACCTGCTCATCGGCAGCGTGCCACCGGTCGGCATCAGCGACTGGCGGCTGCTGACGGCGGCCGCTCTCGGCGGGCTGGTCACCTTCCTCTTCCATCCGGGCGTCGAGCGCGTGACGCGTTTCGTACGCGTGCTGGACGCCGCCGGCCTGGCAGCCTTCGCGGTCGCCGGCAGCCTCAAGGCGATCACCGCGCCCGGGGTCTCACCGGTCGCGTCGGTGCTCATCGGCGTCATCACGGCCATCGGCGGCGGCATCGTGCGCGACCTGCTGGCCGGGCAGGTGCCGGAGGTGCTGCGCCGCGAGCTGTACGCCGTGCCGGCCATGCTGGGAGCGCTCATCGTCGTCGTCGCGGCCCAGATGGGCTCGCTGCAGGACTGGGTGCTGTGGACCTCGGCCGGTCTCGTCTTCGCCGTGCGCATGGTGGCCGTGCGCCTCGACCTCAACGCGCCGACGCCGCTGCGCTCCACACCCACCTGAGAGCAGCACGGCTCCGAACGACTGCCGACAACCCCCGTGGCCCACGATCCGATGGCGGAGAGATGACAGACACACCGCAGGCACCTGACCAGTCCGACGAGAACGCTCTCGCGCCCTACGACGCCGTGCTGCTGCTCGGTTTCGGCGGCCCCGAGGCACCCGATGAGGTCATGCCGTTCCTGCGCCGGGTGACGGCGGGTCGGGGCATCCCCGACGAGCGCCTCGCGGCGGTGGGGGAGCACTACCACCACTTCGGTGGGCGTAGCCCGATCAACGACCAGAACCGGGCCCTCATCGCGGCCCTGCGCGGCGAGCTCGACAGCCGGGGCATCGACACGCCGATCGTGTGGGGCAACCGCAACAGCGCGCCCTTCATCGACGACGCCTTCCGCGAGATCCACGCGGACGGCCACCGGCGGGTCGTGGTGCTGACCACGAGCGCCTACTCCTGCTACTCGTCGTGCCGCCAGTACCGCGAGAACCTCGCCGACGCCGCCGCGACCGTTGCCGAGGAGGGCATCGAGCTGACGATCGACAAGGTCGCCCAGTACGCGCCCCGCCCCGGCTTCGCCGCGGCCAACCTCGACGAGCTGGTGCGCTCCCTCCGAGCGCTCGACGGGGCGCCGGACGGGGAGATCGCGCTGCTCTTCGTCACCCACTCGATCCCCGACGCGATGGACGACACGTCCGGCCCGGGCGACGGCGAGGGCAACCTCTACCGCCGTCAGCACCTCGCGCTCGCCTCGCGGCTCGCGGAGGAGGCGGGCCGGCTCCTCGGCCGGGACCTCACCGGCGAGCTCGTGTTCTGCTCACGGTCCGGGCCGCCTTCGCACCCGTGGCTCGAGCCCGACGTCAACGACCGGCTGCGCGAGCTGGCGGCCGAGGGCGTGCGCACGGCCGTCGTCGCCCCGATCGGGTTCGTCAGCGACCACATGGAGGTCGTCTACGACCTCGACACCGAGGCGCAGGAGACGGCCGACGAGCTGGGCCTTCGCCTCGTGCGCGTGCCCACCGTCGGCACCTCGCCGACCTTCGTCGGCGACCTCGTCGACGCCCTGCTCGAGCGGGCCGCCGAGGCGCGCGGCGAGGGGGTGCCGCAGTTCGAGGGGCGCCGCCCGTCGGTCTGCGAGCCCGGCTGCTGCCCGAACCTGCGGCACGCCCGACCTGCCCTCTGCGGCAGCGACTGAGAGGTCCGCATGAGCACCGCGCGCACCGCCCCCTCCCTGCCCACCGGGGTCACCGTCGAGGAGCTCGAGCGGCTCTGCATCGAGCTCGCGACGGAGGCAGCCCGTTTCATCCGTGACGAGCGGCCGCCTCGCATGGGGGTCGCCGCCACGAAGTCGACCGAGACCGACGTCGTCACCGTGATGGACCGCCGCTCCGAGGAGCTGCTGCACCGGCTGATCCAGCAAGCGCGTCCCGAGGACGGCATCCTCGGCGAGGAGGGCGCCGACGTCGACGGGACCTCGGGCCTCACGTGGGTCATCGACCCCATCGACGGCACCGTCAACTACCTCTACGAGGTGCCCGCGTATGCCGTGTCGGTGGCCGTCGTCGTGGGGGATGCCCGGGCGCAGGGCGGCTGGACCCCGGTCGCCGGTGCGGTGGCCGATCCCTGCCTCCGGCTGGTCCATCACGCCGGCGTGGGCACGGGGGCGTGGACCCGTCCCGAGGGCCACCTCCCCGACGGGCCCGACGACTCGCGCGACGCGGACGACTCGATCGACGCGGACGACTCGGACGACTCGGCGGGCCTCGCGGTGAGACGGCTCGCTGCCTCGGCAGAGGACCGGCTGGGTCGCACCCTGCTCGCCACCGGCTTCGGCTACGCCCCCGAGGTGCGGGCGCGCCAGGCCGACGTCCTGCGCCGGGTGCTGCCCCTGGTGCGCGACATCCGTCGCATCGGCAGCGCCGCCCTCGACCTCGTGCGCGTTGCCGACGGGTCGGTCGACGCGTACGCCGAGACCGGGCTCAACGCGTGGGACCTCGCCGCCGGGTGGCTCATCGCCGAGGAGGCGGGCGCCGTCGTCGTCGGCGAGGGCGACCATCCCGGCAAGGCGCTGACCGTCGCCGCAGGACCTGCCCTCGTGGAGCAGGTGAGGGCGCTCTTCCTCGCCGGCGCCGACCACGGGGACTGAGCCGACGCGCCACCCACCACACGACGAACGCCCCTCCGGCAGGACCGGGAGGGGCGTTCGTCGTCTGACGCGGCGGACGGCATACGTCCGCGGGGGCGACGCGGCTCAGGCAGGCTCAGGCAGCGCGGAACGGCTCGAGCTCGGGAACACGGATGCCGTTCTCGGCAGCGAGCCGCGCGAACGACTCGAGCTCTCCCGTGTGCACCTGGATGCGGTAGTCGTCGCCCACCCGTCGGGCGTCCGCGAGGTCGCCCAGCGCGTCGTTGACACGTTGCCTGATCTGGTCGACGAACTCGGTCATGTGCCACCTCCGGGCCTGGTAGTCGATCGGGTCGGGTCCGGAGACCCTACCGCGCTGTAGGACCTCCAATGTGCACCTGCCCAGGTCGGTGGATGGCAAAGGGTAGGTGAACTGTTGGTCCGAAAAGGGTAGGTGTGCCCAGAGTTGGTGGGCCCCGGTGACCGCCTCGTCTCAGCCGTTGGCGGGTGCGACGTGACATCCCGGCGGCGATCGGGCACCATACGCGCACGCGGACATGTTTCGTGGGTGTGACAACGACGTCGACACCGTGTTTTCCCTCGGGAACAAGCACGGGCCTGCAAGCGTTCTCCGCGTCACAGACCGCAAGGCGCAGCACGAGTAGAAGCGAGACGACACATGGCAACCGATTACGATGCGCCACGCAAGACCGACGACGACCTGAACGAGGACTCCATCGAGGAGCTCAAGTCGCGTCGGGTCGACAAGACGTCGTCGAGCGTGGACGTCGACGAGACCGAGCAGGCCGAGGGTTTCGAGCTCCCGGGTGCCGACCTCTCCGGCGAGGAGCTGTCGGTGCGGGTCCTGCCCAAGCAGGCCGACGAGTTCACCTGTGGGCGTTGCTTCCTGGTGCACCACCGCAGCCAGCTCGCCAAGGAGAGCAACGGCATGATGATCTGCACGGAGTGCGCGGCCTGAGCGCCTCCGAGACAGTCAGGCAGCAGCCCCGGCAGCACGTCGGGCAAGTAGGGTCGGTCCTCGTGACCGACCCTTGTGCTGTCCCCGGCGAGCTCGCCGACGTTCTCACCGACGCTCTGCCGGAGGTTCCGGTCCGTCTCCTCGACGCCGACCTCCCGCTGCCCGGCTACGCGCACCCGGGCGACGCCGGCGCCGACCTCTGTGCCCGCGTCGACGTGACGATCGAGCCGGGGGAGCGGGTGCTCGTGCCGACCGGGGTCGCGCTGGCCCTGCCCCCCGGCCACGCCGGTTTCGTGCACCCCCGGTCGGGTCTCGCGGCGCGCCACGGGATCACCATCGTCAACGCGCCCGGCACCGTGGACGAGGGCTACCGCGGCGAGATCCTCGTCAACCTCGTCAACCTCGACCCGCGCGAGCCGTTCACCGTGCGACGAGGTGACCGGATCGCTCAGCTCGTCGTGCAGCGGGTCGAGCGCGTGCGCTTCGTCGAGGTCGATTCGCTCGACCGGACCAGTCGGGGGGACACTGGACACGGATCCACCGGAGGGTTCGGTCCGGGGGCTGCCAGCTCGCCGACGGCGGGGGAGACGCCCACCGGGGCGTGATCATCGGATACGGTTCGCCGGGCGCTGCGTCAGCGCCGGCGACGACATGGCTGGGCAGGGCGCCCGCCGAGCCGCAGGACTTCAAAGGACGGAATGACGTGGGACTCTTCAGCCGGGGCAAGTCGAAGGACCGCCCGGACACCGCTGCCGTGGACGCCGAGGCCCTGGATGCCGAGGTCGACGACCTCTCCGACGACCGGGACGAGCTCTCTCACTCCGCGGACCACGGCGACGGCGGCCGTGAGGGCAAGGCGGGCCCGTTCGACCGTGCTGAGGTCGACGACGACAGCGACTACCTCAACCTCGGCGCCATCTGGTTGCGCGGGCAGCAGGGCATGGAGCTGCGTCTCGAGATCAACGAGCAGGAGCAGCAGATCACCGGCGTGACCGCGGTCATCGGCGAGTCCGCCGTGCAGCTGCAGGCCTTCGCGGCGCCGCGCACCGAGGGCGTCTGGGTCGACATCCGCAACGAGATCGCGGCCAGCATCGTCGACGCCGGCGGCACGGCCGAGGTGCTCACCGGCGAGTTCGGCGAGGAGCTGCTCACGCGGATGCCGCAGGCGGGACCCGACGGCCGCACCGTCTTCATGCCGGCTCGCTTCGTCGGCGTCGACGGCCCGCGCTGGTTCCTTCGCGCCGTCGTGTCCGGCCGCGCCGCCATCGAGCCGGCCGCCGCGGACTCGGTGCACGAGGTCATCCGCACGGCCGTGATCGACCGTGGCGAAGAGGCCATGCCGCCCCGCGAGCTGCTGCCGCTGCGCCTGCCCGACGCCGACGGCACCGCCCAGGCCGAGCAGCCGGGCACCGACTCGGGCGGCACCGACCTCAACCCGTTCGAGCGCGGTCCCGAGATCACCGAGGTGCGTTGATGGCCGGCCCGTGCCCTCCCGCGCCGTGTCCCGACCGGACCCTCTCGTGAGCACGGGCCAGCCCGGCGCCCTGCGGCGCCTCACCCACCGCCTGACCCGCTCGTCCCACGAGCTCGAGGCCGACGAGCTGCGCCGCGAGTCGATCGACCAAGGTGTCGTCCACATCAGCGACGCGCGGCAGCGCACGAAGGTGACCATCCTCGGCGAGGTGCGCTCGGTGACGCTGCGTCCCCGCGACGAGACCCCTGCTCTCGACGTCGAGGTCTGGGACGGCACCGAGTCGCTGCACCTGGTCTGGCTGGGGCGGCGGCGCATCGCCGGCATCGTGCCCGGCATCAAGATCCAGGCCACTGGCCGCATCACCACCCGCCGGAAGGTCACGACGATGTTCAACCCGGCCTACGAGATCATCGGCCGGCCCGGGCAGCAGCATGGCTGAGGCCGACCGCGGCACCCCGGTCCCCGGAACCGAGTCGGACGGCGACGGGATCGCCCGGTCCGAGGCCGACCTGCGCCGCTACGAGACCGTCGAGGAGCTGCTCCGCGACAAGCTGTCGGAGGCCATCGGTGGCTGGCGCGGCGCCATCGAGTCGGCGCTGCCCGTGGTGGCCTTCACCATCGCCTGGGCGCGCACGCAGGACCTCCGCACCGCGCTCATCGTCGCCGGAGCCGGTGTGGTGCTGCTCCTCCTGGTCCGCCTGGTCCAGCGCCAGGATCCCCGCTTCATCGCGTATGCCGCTGTGGGAGTGGCCATCTCGGCCTTCTTCGCCCTGCGGTCCGGTCGCGCCGAGGACGCGTTCCTGCCCGGGATGCTCCAGAACGCCGGGCTGCTCGTGCTGTTCCTCGTGACGAACCTGGCGAGGTGGCCGATCTTCGGCTTCGTGGTCGGCGTCGCCGAGCCCGAGGCCTTCGCGAAGGACCCCACCTGGTGGCGCCGCCATGCCGGCATCGTCACCGTCGCGGCTCGACTCACCTGGGTGCTCATCGCCCTCAACGTCCTGCGGCTGGCCATCATGGTGCCGCTCTACGTCGCCGAGCAGGTCTCGGCGCTCGGCGTCGCGAAGGTCGTGCTCGGCTTCCCGGCCTACCTGCTCGCCGTGACGGCGATGGGCGCGATCCTGCTGCGGGGGCACACGCCGATCGACCCGAACCGCGCGCCGGCCTGAGCCGCGCCGGCGCGGAGGGCGTGACCGGTTCGGCCCCGCGGGGCCGGGTCAGCCGGCGTCGTTGATGCGGTGCCGGTCGTCGGGTGCGACGAGGTCCTGGAGCCGAGCCTCCTGCTCGGGGGTGGTGATGAAGAGCAGCTCGTCGCCGGCCTCGATCGCGTCGTCGGGCGTCGGGGCCAGCGGCCGCTCGTCGCGGATGATCGCGACGAGCACCGTGTCGGTGGGCCAGTCGACGTCGCCGACGCGGCGACCGGCGAACCGGCTGCCCTCGGGGAGCGTGATCTCGACCATCGAGGCGCGTCCCTGCTGGAACTCGAAGATGCGCACGAGGTCACCGATGCTGACGGCCTCCTCGATGAGGGCCGTCATGAGCCGCGGCGTCGACACGGCGACGTCGACGCCCCACGACTCGTCGAACATCCACTCGTTCTTCGGGTTGTTGACGCGGGCCACGGTGCGCGGCACCCCGAACTCGGTCTTGGCCAGCAGCGAGAGCACGAGGTTGGCCTTGTCGTCACCGGTGGCCGCCACGCACACGTCGGACTCCTCGAGGCGGGCCTCCTCGAGGGCGGCGAGCTCGCACGCGTCGGCGAGCAGCCACGACGCCTCGGGCACGCGGGAGGCCTGGACGTCGTCGGCGTCCTTGTCGATGAGCAGCACCTGGTGCCCGTTGCCGAGCAGCTCGCGGGCGATGGACCGGCCGACACTCCCGGCCCCGGCGATGACGACGCGCATGCTTGTTCTTCTCCTGTGCCGGTCAGTGGGCGGCGGGGGCCGAGTCGCAGAGCCGCTCGACGCGGGCGAGCTCCTCGCTCTGCACCGCGAGGTGCACGAGGTCGCCCTGCTGGACGACCATGTCGGGTCGGGGGAGGGTGCCCTCGCCGAGCCGCGTGACGTAGGCGACGCGGGCGCCGGTCTGGTGCTCGACCTCGGTGAGCGGGCGCCCGACCCAGGCCTCGGCGAGGGGCACCTCGGCGATGACGATCTTGCCGCTGGGGTCGGTCAGCTCGGGGACGGAGCCCTGGGGGAGGAGGCGCTGGATCATCTGGTCGGCGGTCCAGCGCACCGTGGCCACCGTGGGGATGCCGAGGCGCTGGTAGACCATGGCGCGCTGTGGGTCGTAGATGCGTGCCGCGACGTGCTCGACGCCGAAGGTCTCACGAGCCACGCGCGCGGCGAGGATGTTGGAGTTGTCGCCGCTGCTCACGGCCGCGAAGGCGTACGCGTCACGGATGCCGGCGGCCACCAGCGTGTCGCGGTCGAAGCCGACCCCGGTGACGGTCTGGCCCTCGAACGAGGTGCCGAGGCGGCGGAAGGCCGAGGCGTCGACGTCGATGATCGCGACGTCATGGCCACCACGACCGAGAGTGCGGGCGAGGGTCGACCCGACGCGGCCGCATCCCATGATGACGAAGTGCACGGACGCGACGCTACACCGTGACGAGGCCGCCCACCGTGCAGGCGTGACGGGTCGCCCAGCCCTCGAACAGGTGGCTCACGCGGGGTGAGTGCGACCCGGCGATCCGTCATACAGTTGCGTCGTGCCCGGTACCGGTTCGCTGTTCAAGCGACTTCTCCTCGGCCGCGCGATGCGCAGCGACAAGCTGGGCGAGACGCTGCTGCCCAAGCGCCTTGCCCTGCCCATCTTCGCGAGCGACGCGCTGTCGTCGGTGGCGTACGCGCCCGACGAGATCCTGCTCATGCTCGGTCTCGCGGGCGGCGCGTTCGCGGTCACGCACAGCTGGCAGATCACCGTCGCGGTCGTCCTCGTCATGGTCGTCGTCGTCGCGTCCTACCGCCAGAACGTGCACGCCTACCCGTCTGGTGGCGGCGACTACGAGGTGGCGACCGTCAACCTCGGGCCCAAGGCCGGGCTCACCGTCGCGAGCGCACTGCTCGTCGACTACGTGCTGACCGTCGCCGTCTCCATCTCGTCCGGCGTCCAGAACGCCGCCACGGTTCTCGGCTTCGTGCGTGGGCGCGAGGTCCTCGTCGCCGTCGCGCTGATCCTGTTCCTCACGGCGATGAACCTGCGCGGCGTCCGTGAGTCGGGCAAGGCCTTCGCGGTGCCCGTCTACGCGTTCATGGTCGCCATCATCGGGATGGGCCTCTACGGCTTCATCCAGCACTTCACCGGTTCCCTCACGCCGGCCGAGAGCTCCTCGCTGACGCTCGTGTCGCAGCACGGCGACGAGCTGACGGGCATCGCGGCGGCGTTCCTGCTGCTGCGGGCCTTCTCCTCGGGCTGCGCCGCCCTCACGGGCGTCGAGGCGATCAGCAACGGGGTGCCGGCCTTCCGCAAGCCGAAGAGCGACAACGCCGCGACGACCCTGCTGCTCATGGGCGGCCTGTCGATCATGATGCTCAGCTCGATCATCGCCCTGTCCCAGTGGACGGGGGTCAAGATGGCCGAGGACCCCGCGACCCAGCTGCTCCGCAACGGCGAGGCAGTGGGCGACGGCTACGTCCAGCACACCGTGATCGGCCAGCTCGCCGAGGCCGTCTTCGCGAACTTCCACGTCGGCGTCGTCTTCGTGTCGATCGTCACGGGCCTGATCCTCGTCCTCGCTGCCAACACGGCGTTCAACGGGTTCCCGGTGCTCGGCTCGATCCTCGCCCGCGACGGCTACCTGCCGCGGCAGATGCACACCCGCGGCGATCGGCTGGCCTTCTCCAACGGCATCCTCATGCTGGCCGGTGCGGCGATCCTGCTCGTCATCGTCTTCAAGGCCGAGGTGACGGCCCTCATCCAGCTCTACATCGTCGGCGTCTTCGTGTCGTTCACGACCAGCCAGATCGGCATGGTGCGGCACTGGACCCGTCACCTGCGTCTGGAGCGCAACGCCAAGGAGCGCAGCCGGATGCAGCGCTCCCGCGTCATCAACGCGGTCGGCGCGGCGATGTCGGCGACCGTCCTGGTGGTCGTGCTCGCGACGAAGTTCCAGGCGGGCGCGAAGTACGCCATCCTCGCCATGGTGCTGCTGTTCGCCCTGATGCTCGGCATCCGCAAGCACTACAACCGGGTGCGCGACGAGCTCGCCATCGACTGGGACGTCGACCGGCCGATGCTGCCGAGCCACGTGCACGCCATCGTCTGCATCTCCAAGATCCACAAGCCCACGATGCGTGCCCTCGCCTACGCCCGCGCGAGCCGGCCATCGGTCCTCGAGGCGGTCACGGTCGACGTCGACCCCGACGAGACGCAGGCGCTGCTGACCGAGTGGGACAGGCGCGACATCCCGGTGCCGCTCAAGGTGCTGGCCTCGCCGTACCGCCAGATCACCAAGCCGATCCTCGACTACGTCCGCTCGATCCGCAGCGGCAACCCGCGCGACATCGTGACCGTCTACCTGCCCGAGTACGTCCTCGGCAAGTGGTGGGAGCAGGTGCTGCACAACCAGAGCGCCCTTCGGCTCAAGGCTCGACTGCTCTTCACGCCGGGCGTCATGGTCGTCAGCGTGCCGTGGCAGCTGCAGTCGTCCGAGGGCGCCGAGCGCGACTGGATCGACGAGCCGCCGATCAGCGGCTCGGTGCGCGGCGGGGCGCTGTGAGCGCACGCCGCACCCGCGAGCGCGCCGCTGGTGGCGAGTCGCTCGCCGGTCAGGAGTGGACGGTCGACGTCGGCCCGGTCGCGCACGGCGGGCACTGCGTCGCACGCCACGAGGGACAGGTCGTCTTCGTGCGCCACACGCTGCCCGGCGAGCGGGTCGTCGCGCGCGTGACGGAGGGGCGGGTCGGTGACAGCTTCGTGCGCGCCGACGCGGTCGAGGTGCTCGACGCGGCGCCGGGACGGGTCGAGCGGCCCTGCCCGTATGCCGTCCCCGGCCAGTGCGGAGGCTGCGACTTCCAGCACGCCACCCTCGACACCCAGCGCGCGCTCAAGGCGGACGTCGTCCGCGAGCAGTTCGCGCGCATCGCGAAGACCGACGTGTCCGTCGAGGTGCGCCCGGTCCCGGGCGACGAGGAGGGGCTGCGCTGGCGCACCCGCGTCGAGTTCGCCGTCGACGCGACCGGTCGCGCGGGCCTCCGGGGTCACCGGTCCCGCCATGTCGTGCCCGTGGAGGACTGCCTCATCGCCACGCGCGGGGTCATCGACTCGGGGGTGCTCGACACCGAGTGGCCCGACGTCGAGTCCGTCGACGTCGTCGACGCCGCCCACCCCGACGAGCCGGTGCTCGTGCCGGTGCCGGCGTCGACGTCGGACGCAGCGCCGGGCCCTGAGCCGACCGGTGGTCTCGTGGGGGAACGGGCCGTCGACGGGGACTGGGAGGGTGAGTACGTCGTGGCCGCGCGCGGCTTCTGGCAGGTGCACCCCGGCGCGGCCTCCACGTTCCTCTCCCGGGTCGTCGCCCTGCTGGGCGCCGAGCCCGGCGACAAGGTGCTCGACCTCTATGCCGGCTCGGGCCTGTTCACGATGCGACTCGGCGAGCTGGTCGCGCCTGACGGCTTCGTGCTGGGGGTCGAGGGCGACGCGCGAGCCGTCGACAACGGCATCGCCAACACCGAGCACCTCGACAACGTCGAGTGGCGCGCCAACCGCGTCGACCGCGAGCTGAGATCGCTCGTCTCGCAGGGCATCTCGGCCGACCTCGCCGTCCTCGACCCGCCGCGCACGGGCGCCGGCAAGGACGTCATGGCCCAGCTCGCGCGGCTGGCGCCGCGCAGGGTCGTCTACGTCGCGTGCGACCCGTCGGCGCTGGCTCGAGACGTCAAGGCGGCGGCCGAGCACGGCTACGCACTCGTCTCGCTCGAGGCGTGGGACGCCTTCCCGATGACCCACCACGTCGAGTGCATCGCGGTGCTCGAGCCCGCAGCCGACTGAGACGCCGCGCGCGCTCCGGCGACCCGGCACACCGGACGGGGGCGCCTCGCGGGCAGACAACGCCGCGCGCCAGGGACAGGATGGGCGGGTAGGGGTGGACTGACAAGGACCACCGCGTGTGGTTAGATATATCTTGACGTCAAGATAAATCGAGCACCGTGACATCTTCAGTTGCTGGAAGGAGCCCGTCGTGGGCAGTGTTGACAGCTTCAAGGCCAAGGGGACCCTCGAGGTCGGTGGCCAGTCCTACGAGATCTACCGCCTCGCAGGCGTGGAGGGGCACGAGACGCTGCCCTACAGCCTCAAGGTCCTCCTCGAGAACCTGCTGCGCACCGAGGACGGTGCGAACATCACCGCCGACCACATCCGCGCGCTCGGCTCGTGGGACGAGAACGCCGAGCCCGACACGGAGATCCAGTTCACGCCCGCGCGCGTGATCATGCAGGACTTCACCGGCGTCCCCTGCGTCGTCGACCTCGCCACGATGCGCGAGGCCGTCGCCGACCTCGGGGGCGACCCGGCCAAGATCAACCCGCTCGCCCCCGCCGAGCTCGTCATCGACCACTCGGTCATCATCGACGTCTTCGGCCGGGCCGACGCCTTCGAGCGCAACGTCGAGATCGAGTACCAGCGCAACCGCGAGCGCTACCAGTTCCTGCGCTGGGGCCAGACCGCCTTCGACGACTTCAAGGTCGTCCCGCCGGGCACCGGCATCGTCCACCAGGTCAACATCGAGCACCTCGCCCGCACCGTCATGGTGCGTGACGGCGTCGCCTACCCCGACACCTGCGTCGGCACCGACTCGCACACGACGATGGTCAACGGCCTCGGCGTGCTCGGCTGGGGCGTCGGCGGCATCGAGGCCGAGGCGGCCATGCTCGGCCAGCCCGTCTCGATGCTCATCCCGCGCGTCGTCGGCTTCAAGCTGAGCGGCTCGATCCCCGTCGCAGCCACCGCCACCGACGTGGTCCTCACCATCACCGAGATGCTGCGCAAGCACGGCGTGGTGGGCAAGTTCGTCGAGTTCTACGGCGAGGGTGTCTCGCAGGTGCCGCTCGCCAACCGCGCCACCATCGGCAACATGAGCCCCGAGTTCGGCTCGACGTGCGCGATCTTCCCGATCGACGAGGTCACCCTCGACTACCTGCGCCTCACCGGCCGCTCCGACGAGAGCGTCGCCCTCGTCGAGGCGTACGCCAAGGAGCAGGGCATGTGGCTCAAGGCGGGCCCGGACCAGCCGGAGGCCCGCTACAGCGAGTACCTCGAGCTCGACCTGTCCACGGTCGTCCCGTCGATCGCCGGCCCGAAGCGTCCGCAGGACCGCATCGCCCTGACCGACGCCAAGGAGTCCTTCCGCAAGGTGCTGCCCACCTACGTCGCGCACGACGAGGGCGACGCCGGCGAGGCCGAGTCCTTCCCGGCCAGCGACCCGGGCATCGACGACGGCGGGGAGAAGCCGGCCGACGGAGCGACCAACGGGCGCCCGTCGAAGAAGGTGGCCGTCAAGGACGCCGACGGGCGAGAGTTCGAGATCGACCACGGCATCGTGTCGATCGCCTCGATCACGAGCTGCACCAACACCTCGAACCCGTCGGTCATGATGGCGGCGGCGATGCTCGCCAAGAACGCCGTCGAGAAGGGCCTCACGGTCGCCCCGTGGGTCAAGACGTCGATGGCGCCCGGCTCCAAGGTCGTCACGGGCTACTACGACAAGGCCGGCATGTGGCCCTACCTCGAGAAGCTCGGCTTCCACCTCGTCGGCTACGGCTGCACGACGTGCATCGGCAACTCGGGCCCGCTCAACGACGAGATCTCGGCGGCGATCAACGAGCACGACCTCGCCGTCACCTCGGTCCTGTCGGGCAACCGCAACTTCGAGGGTCGCATCAACCCCGATGTCAAGATGAACTACCTCGCGAGCCCGCCGCTCGTCATCGCGTACGCCCTCGCCGGCACCATGGACTTCGACTTCGACTCCGAGCCGCTCGGCCAGGACACCGACGGCAACGACGTCTTCCTGGAGGACATCTGGCCGGCCCCGGCCGACGTCGAGGAGACGATCGCGGCGAGCATCAACCAGCAGATGTTCGCCGACGACTACGCCGACGTCTTCGCGGGCGACGAGCGCTGGAAGTCACTGCCCACCCCCGAGGGTGACACCTTCGCCTGGGACGCCGAGTCGACCTACGTGCGCAAGCCCCCGTACTTCGACGGCATGTCGATGGAGACGACGCCCGTCGCCGACATCGAGGGCGCCCGCGTGCTCGCCAAGCTCGGCGACTCGGTCACGACCGACCACATCAGCCCCGCCGGCGCCATCAAGAACGACAGCCCCGCCGGCAAGTACCTCGCCGAGCACGGCATCGAGCGCAAGGACTTCAACTCCTACGGCTCGCGCCGCGGCAACCACGAGGTCATGATCCGTGGCACGTTCGCGAACATCCGCCTGAAGAACCTGCTCCTCGACGGCGTCGAGGGCGGCTTCACGCGCGACTTCACCAAGGGCGGTGAGCAGACGACGATCTACGACGCCGCCCAGAGCTACGCCGCGGCCGGCACGCCGCTCGTCATCCTGTCGGGCAAGGAGTACGGCTCGGGCAGCTCACGCGACTGGGCAGCCAAGGGCACGAGCCTGCTCGGCGTGAAGGCCGTCATCGCCGAGAGCTACGAGCGCATCCACCGCTCCAACCTCATCGGAATGGGCGTCATCCCGCTGCAGTACCCGGCTGGGCAGAACGCCGACTCGCTCGGCCTCGACGGCACCGAGACCTTCACGATCACCGGCATCACGGCCCTCAACGAGGGCTCGACGCCGAAGACGGTCAAGGTCGTCGCGACGAAGGACGGACAGGAGTCGAGTGCCGTCACCTTCGATGCGGTCGTGCGCATCGACACCCCCGGTGAGGCCGACTACTACCGCAACGGCGGCATCCTGCAGTACGTGCTGCGTTCGCTCGTCGCGAGCTGACGTACCCTGCCGTCCGACGGGCCCGGTCTCCGCACGCGCGGGGCCGGGCCCGTCGCCGTCGGCCCCGACGCGCCGCCGCGTCCGGCCGGATGGCATGCTCGTCCGGTGAGCGAGCGACACGCAGTCCTGACCGTGTGGGAGTCGGGCTTCGACTGGAGCCCTGCAGCCGACCTCACCTACGCGGATACCCACGTCGACGGTGCCCCTGAGGTCACGTACTCTGCGCGCACCTGGGAGTCGCCGGTCGTCGAGCTGCCTTTCGCCGCAACGGAGCTCATTCCTTCGTGGAACGCGCGCACGCCGCGCGGCACCTGGCTCCACGTCGAGGGACGGGTGGCCGACGACTCCGGGTGGACGCCGTGGTTCACCTTCGCGCGCTGGGCCGACGACGACCCGGCGGGGGAGTCGCCGATCACGCGCACGACGGTGCGCGGACAGCACCTCGAGGCGGGCCAGGTCTCCACCGACACGTGGCTCTCGGCGCCGGGTCGAGGCTTCGACCGCTGGCAGCTGCGCCTGACCGCGCTGGCCGGTCGAGCGGCGGAGGCGGCAGAGGTCCGGCTGGTGGCCGGGGCGGCGCAGCGCATGTGCATCGCCGCCGACGAGCCGACGAGCGAACCCGGGGTCGGCCGCGGGCACGAGGTCCCCGTGCCGCCGCGCTCGCAGCGGTTGCACGTCGACACCTTCCCCGACTGGGACCGGGGCGGCCAGTCCTGGTGCTCGCCGACCTCCACGACCATGCTGCTCGAGCACTGGGGGGCGGCGCCCACCGCCGAGGAGGTTTCGTGGGTCGGGCACGACACCGACCCCGAGGTCGTCCACGGCGTGCGCCGGGTCTTCGACCGGGCGTACGGCGGTGCCGGCAACTGGGCGTTCAACGCGGCATACGCCGGGGCCCGTGGGCTCCGGGCGTACGTCACCCGGCTGCGCGACCTCACCGAGGCCGAGGCCTTCGTCGCGGCCGGAGTGCCGCTCGTCGTCTCGGTGACCTTCCGGGAGGACGAGCTCGACGGTGCGGGCTACGACACGAACGGCCACCTGCTCACCATCGTCGGCTTCACCGCGGACGGCGACGTCGTCTCCAACGACCCGAACTCCGGCCGGATCGCCAGCAACGACGAGGTGCGCCGGGTCTACCGCCGCGACCAGTTCGAGCGCGTCTGGCTCGGCGACAACGGCGGGCTCGCCTACGTCGTGCACCCACCCGAGCTTGTCCTGCCGCCCGCTCCTTCCGAGGCGAACTGGGCCTGACACGTCATTTTCCTGCGCGGAATGTCCTGAATGCGAGATCTTCCTCCGCGAAGCCCCCACGGCGGACGCCGCGAGTGTTGACTGGCCCACGCGATTCCCCTCTCCCGGAAGGTGTGCCATGCCCAGTCGTTCGTCCGTGTCCGTCACCCCGTTCCAGCCCAGCCGCCGTGCCCTGCTCACGACAGCCGCGGCCGGTGCCGCCCTCGCCTCCGTCGGGGGAGTGGTGGGCGCTCCCCGGGCCCGGGCGGCGGCCAAGAATGCCGGGCCCGCACGGCACGTCGCCTACCGCTCGTGGTCGGGCGCCGAGCTCGTCTTCGGGCCCTTCGACCGCACGGTCGAGCACGTCGACCCGCACGCCACCTCGACGACCCCGGTGCTCTACGACGTCGCGACGTGGACCTCGCCGGTGGTGGTTCCGGGTTTCGCGCTCACCGAGCTGGTCGCGTCGTGGAACGCGTCGACGCCGGGCGGCTCCTGGGTCGAGATCAGGGTGCGCGGCACGAGCGGCGGGATCGTGACGAAGGACTACGTGCTCGGCCAGTGGGCCGCCAAGGACCCCGCCGACGGCGGCGGCATCCACCGCACCTCTGTCTCGGGACAGGGCGACACGGTCGCCACCGTCTACACCGACACCCTTGCCACACGGAGCGGATACGCCCTCAGCGACTGGCAGCTCGAGGTGCGGCTGCTGCGGCCGCACGGCACCATCGACACGCCGTCGGTCTCCAGCGTCGGCGCCTTCGCCTCGGCGCTGCCCGACGAGAAGAAGGTCGCGCGCAGCGCGAACGGTCCTGCGTGCGGCACCGTGCTCGACGTGCCCGCGTACTCCCAGGAGGTGCACGTCGGGCACTACCCGCAGTGGGACAACGGCGGTGAGGCGTGGTGCTCGCCCACCTCGACGTCGATGGTCGTCGACTACTGGGGTGCGGGGCCGTCCGTGGCCGAGACCGGCTGGGTCGACCCGCCCGTCGACGCACAGGTCGACTTCACCGCACGCAACGTCTTCGACTACACGTACGACGGCGCGGGCAACTGGCCCTTCAACACGGCATACGCGGCCACGCGAGGCGACCTCACCGGTTTCGTCACGCGCCTGCGCAGCCTCGCCGAGGCGGAGCTGTTCATCGCCGCAGGCATCCCGCTCGTCGCGTCGGTGTCGTTCAAGAAGGGCGAGCTCTCGGGCGCCGGCTACGGCACGAACGGCCACCTCATGGTCATCGTCGGCTTCACCCCCGACGGTGACGTCGTCTGCAACGACCCGGCGTCGCACCTCGTCGCGAGCAACGACCAGGTGCGGGTGACCTACGACCGTGAGCAGTTCGAGAACGTGTGGGTGCCGCACAGCGGCGGCATCGTCTACGTCATCCGCCCGGCCGGCCGGGCGCTCCCGCAGGCCCCTGCGGAGGCGAACTGGTAGCCGTCACGGGACCCGGTCGGTGACGCAGTACGGGGCGCCGGCCGGGTCGCGCAGCGTCGTCCAGCCGCCGCCGTGGTCGGCGACGACCACCGCGCCCAGGAGCTCGTGTCGCGACACCTCGGTGGGGCGGTCGTCGCAGGCGAGGTCGAGGTGACCGGTCACGGTCACCGACTCGGCGTCGAGGCGCTGCAACAGCAGGCGCACCGGGACGTGGTCGGGGCGAGCAAGATGACGGAACTCCTTGCGGCTCGGTGACGTCCGCTGGGGCCATCCGGTCAGCATCGACCAGAAGGCGCACTCGCCCTCGTACGCGTCGGGTGGGATGTCGAGGCACACCTGGTCGACGATGCTCGCGTGCGGCCAGCGGGTGGGCCCGGGGCGCCTGGCGAGCTGCTCGTGGACGAAGCAGAACGTGAACCCTCCGGGGGAGCGCAGGACGACGTATGCGTCGGTCTCGCGGTGCACGACCGTGGCGCCGAGGGACTCGGAACGAGCGGCTGCGTCCGTGGCCGATGCGACATGCAGGTCGAGGTGCACCGACGGGCCCGTCGGGGTGGCACCACCCGCACCGGTGCGCTGGAGCTTGAGGAACGGATCGCCGTCCGGGGGGACGAGCGTCGCGAACTCGCCTTCGTCGCCACGCGGCGGCGAGACGGCATACCCCGTGACCCCCGTCCAGAAGCGCGAGCCCGCCTCGTGGACCTGGGGCGGCAGGTCGAGGAAGGCCGTCACCCAGCTGACCGTCGTCATGGCCGAAGAGTAGGACAGGCACACTGGAACCATGCCCACGCCGACCGGACACACCCCGCCCGGGTGGCCGCACGGCGTCCCCCCGGCGCACACGCCGGGGTGGGAGGACCGGGCCGTCCTCTGGATGCTCGACCAGTGCCCACCCGACTACCGCTCGTATGCCGGCTGGCGGCGCCACCCCATCGCGCTCGCCTGGCTGACCGGCCGGCACGTCGACGGCCAGGTGGTGGCGATGCGCGACGCCTGGCGCGAGGCGCGGGTGGCCATCGGACCGCACGTGCCCGCCGAGGCGCTCACCGAGATCCTCGGGCAGATCGAGGCGGAGGGCATCCGCCTCATGGCGGCGTCCCGGTCGGTCAAGCTGCTCCACGAGGCGCTGCAGGGCAAGGTCTTCGCCCCGCGCCTCTAGCCGCAACCGTTGAACAATTGCCAAAACCGTGAAATATTGCCGGAATGCGCAATGAAGCGGCGGGGCGTTTCGCCGCCCTGGCCGACCCGGTCCGACTGTCCACGGTGGAGGCGCTGGCCCGCGGCCCCCGGGCTGCCGGCGACCTCGCCCGGCTGGCCGAGGTCTCCCCGTCCGTGATGAGCCGCCACCTTCGCACCCTGCAGGAGGCAGGGCTCGTCGTCGACCAGCGAGACCCCGAGGACGCGCGGCGCCGCATCTTCTCGCTCCACGGCGACGGTCTCGTCGCCGCGCGGGCCTGGATGGACCAGGTGCAGGCGCAATGGGGTGAGCAGCTTGCTGCGTTCAAGGCGCACCTCGAGGCGGGCGACCTGCACTCATGACCGCGCGGCCGGAGGCGCGAGCGACGGTGCAGGTGTCGGCGCCGCCCGTCCGCGCGTTCGAGGCGTTCACGGCCGAGATCTCGTCGTGGTGGGTGCCCGGGCCGATCAACTACTTCGACGCGGGCCGCAGCCCGACGATGCACGTCGAGCCCGGGGTCGGTGGTCGAGTGCTCGAGCGGTACGCGGACGGTGAGCTCGTCATCGCGCGGGTCACCGACTGGGAGCCCGGTCGGCGGGTCTGCTGGGACGGCGTCGTCGACGACTCCCGCACCGTCGTGACGTTCGAGGCGATCGATGAGGACGGCCTCGCCGGGACCACGGTCGCCGTGCACCAGTACCTGCGCGAGGGAGGCGAACGCGCCTTCCTCTTCTGGCCCAACGTCATCGGCTGGCTCGTGCCGTGGTGCGCGACGGTTGCCGACCCAGAAGCTCCGCCCACGAGGGCGGGATCCCCCACCAGAAAAGCTGATCCGTCATGACCACACCTGCCGAGATCCTGCGCGCCGCCCAGACCGTGGTGCTCCACGACTGGCCCTCGCAGGAGGTGCCCGACGAGCTGGTCGCTGCCGGCCTCGACGTCACCTACCAGGGAGGCCCCGACCCCGACGACCTCTACGTGACGAGGCTCGTCGACGGCCGGCCCGACACCCAGAAGGCCGGGACGCTGCCGCAGAGCGCCGACGTCATCTACAGCCACCGACCCATCGAGGAGATGCCGCGTCTGCTCGAGGAGGCGCAGGCGCTCGGGGCCCGCGTGCTGTGGCACCAGTCGGGTGTCGACGAGCACGGTGGCAAGGACCCCCGTGGGGTCCACCTCGACGACCAGGAGGCCGGAGAGCGCGCACGACTGGCGGCAGACGCCGGCGTGCAGTTCGTCACGGAGCCCTACATCGTCGACGCCGCCAGGGAGGCGCGGAAGTGATGGTCGTGTGACGGTCGTGACAGTGGTGTGCGTGCGCGTGTGGGAGGCCCGTCCCGTCGACCCGTAGACTCGATCGACTTCACCGAACACCCGAGAGGACGACGCAGCGTGGCCCTGCTGGAGACGATCACGAGCCCTGCAGCGCTCAAGGCGCTGCCGGCGACCCAGCTGCCCGCACTGGCTGAGGAGATCCGCACCTTCCTCGTCACCGAGGTGTCCAAGACGGGCGGCCACCTCGGGCCCAACCTCGGCGTCGTCGAGCTGACCATCGCCCTGCACCGCGTCTTCGACTCGCCGCGCGACACGATCGTCTTCGACACGGGTCACCAGTCCTACGTGCACAAGCTGCTGACCGGCAGGCACGACTTCAGCAAGCTGAAGAAGCAGGGCGGACTGTCCGGCTACCCCAGCCGCGCGGAGTCCGAGCACGACGTCGTCGAGAACTCGCACGCGTCCACGGCCCTGTCGTGGGCCGACGGCATCGCGAAGGGCCGCCGGCTGCGCGGTGAGACCGGAAGGCACACCGTCGCCGTCATCGGCGACGGTGCCCTCACCGGCGGCCTGGCGTGGGAGGCGATCAACAACATCGCGGTCGACAAGACGCTGCCCCTCACGATCGTCGTCAACGACAACGAGCGTTCGTACGCGCCCACCATCGGCGGTCTCGCCGACCACCTCGCCACCCTGCGGACCACTCGTGGCTACGAGCGGTTCCTTGACTGGGGCAAGCGGTCGCTCGCGAAGACCCCCGTGGTCGGTGGGGCCATGTTCGAGACGCTGCACGGCGTCAAGAAGGGCATCAAGGACATCGTCGCGCCGCAGGGCATGTTCGAGGACCTCGGCCTGAAGTACATCGGCCCGGTCGACGGGCACGACGAGCAGGCCGTCGAGCGGGCGCTGCGCAAGGCCAAGGACTTCGGCGGCCCGGTCATCGTCCACGTCATCACCCAGAAGGGGCGCGGCTACCAGCCCGCCATCGACGACGAGGCCGACCAGTTCCACGGCGTCGGCAAGTTCAACCCCGAGACGGGACTGCCCTTCGAGGTGTCGGGTCGCATCTGGACCGACGAGTTCAACGAGGAGATGGTGGCGATCGGGGCCGAGCGCCCCGACGTCGTCGCGCTCACCGCCGCGATGCTCATCCCCGTCGGGCTCGACGGCTTCGCCGCCGCCTACCCCGACCGCGTCTTCGACGTCGGCATCGCCGAGCAGCACGCGGTCACCATGGCCAGCGGGCTCGCGTACTCCGGTCTGCACCCGGTCGTGGCCATCTACGCGACGTTCCTCAACCGTGCCTTCGACCAGCTGCTCATGGACTGCGCGCTGCACAAGGCCGGCGTCACCTTCATCCTCGACCGGGCCGGCGTGACCGGGAGCGACGGAGCCTCGCACAACGGCATGTGGGACATGACCCTCACCTCGATCGTGCCGGGCCTGCGCCTCGCGGCCCCGCGCGACGGCGAGCAGGTCAAGCGCCAGCTGCGCGAGGCCCTCGACGTCTCCGACGCCCCGACCGTGATCCGCTTCCCGAAGGGTGACGTCGCCGACCCGCTCACGGCCGTGCGCACCAGTGGCGACGTCGACGTGCTCTTCGAGAACTCCGGCAAGGATGTCGACCTGCTCGTCGTCGGTGTCGGCGCCTTCGCCTCCCTCGCGATCGAGGCCGGCGAGAAGGTGGCCGCGCACGGTCGCGACGTGCGCGTCGTCGACCCGCGCTGGGTGCTGCCCGTCAGCGACGACCTCGTCGAGCTCGCCCGCCACGCAGGCGCGGTCGCGGTCATCGAGGACAACCTCGTCAGCGGGGGCGTCGGCTCCGCCATCACCCTCGCCCTGGGCGCAGCCGGCGTCGACGCGCCGGTCCACACCTACGGCATACCGAAGCAGTTCCTCGACCACGCGTCCCGCGGCCAGATCCTCGAGGAGCTCGGCCTCACCGCCGACCAGGTCGTCGCCGACCTCGAGCCGCGGCTGCGCTGACGGGGAGCCCACACTCCACCTCTGTCAACCGCCACGACGCACCGACGGCGGGTTAGGGTGCGGCATGGCAGGCGAGTCGTACACCGTCGTCCCACTCAGCCCTGAGACCTGGCCGGCGTTCGACGCGCTCGTGCAGCGGCACCACGGCATCTTCGGTGGCTGCTGGTGCATCTGGTTCCACCCCGACGGACCCGAGCGCGGACAGGGTGCGGAAGCCAACCGGGCACTCAAGAAGGCCTACGTCGAGAAGGGCGAGGCGCACGCCGCACTCGTGATGGACGGCGACGAGGCCATCGCGTGGGCCGAGTACGGCACTCCGGCGGAGCTGCCCACCCTCCACCACCTCAAGCAGTACGACGCGACGAAGACGGCAGACCCTGACTACCGGATCACCTGCGTCTTCGTCGACCGACGTCACCGGCGCCAGGGGGTGACGGAGCTGGCCATCAACGGCGCGCTCGACCTGATCGCCGAGGCCGGCGGCGGCCGGGTCGAGAGCTATCCCCACGACCTGACCGACCAGACCAAGAAGATGTCGTCGTCGTTCCTCTACAACGGCACCCGTCGGCTCTACGAGCGGCTCGGTTTCACCTACGACCGGCCCAAGGGCCTCAAGAACTGCGTCATGGTGAAGATCGTCGACCCCTGCTGAACGGGACCCGTGACGTGACGGCGTCATGCCGCACCCGAGATGTTTGCGACTCGCCGCGACGGGCACGTACAAGCGTGCGACTACGCGACCACCACAAGGGGGACCTGCTCCTCACCGCCCTGACGGCGGCCGCCGGTGTGGCTGCCGCCGCGAACGAAGCAGCCCGCTGGGCAGCGCGCCGTCGTCGGTCTCGGCGTCGGGTCACCCGTCGGGGTCGCTGAGCGAAGCGGCCTCGGTGCTGGGAAGATCGACCGGTGCTGCGACTCACCGACTTCATCATCGACTGCCCCGACACGATGACGCTGGCCGCGTTCTACGCCCAGGTGACCGGGAGACCGGTCAAGGAGGGCAGCGACGAACACTGGGCCGGCATCCAGTTCGGCGACATCGAGCTGGCCTTCACCCGGGTGGAGGACTACCGCGCCCCGCAGTGGCCCGACGGTGCGCACCCCAAGCAGTTCCATCTCGACTTCGAGGTCGACGACGTCGACGGCGAAGAGCGCCGCATCCTCGCCTTGGGCGCGAACCGGCGGCAGGACTCCATCGGGGCCGACGGCTACGGCTGGCGCGTCTACACCGACCCCGTCGGCCACCCGTTCTGCCTCTGCCGCAACAAGGGCGTCACCTGGACCGGCCAGGGCCCCGTCTGGCCCGAGCGCCGGTAGCGCGGCCCCGACGTGCAACGGCGAGGACATCGCGGCGCGAACCGCTCCGCCGTCCTCGGGAACCTGGGCCGGCCTGCGGCGGTAGGCGCCAGCCGGCGTCGCGAGTCCTGTTCGCCGTCCGATCCGTCGCGCCCGCCGCACCGTGGCTCCGATCAGGTGGGGGTGAGGTCGACGAGGTGCAGGTGGAGGGTCCCGCCGGTGGGGGCGGGGTAGCGCCGTCCGAGGCGTGGGCGTGGGCGTCGTGCAGGTCGGCGGCCAGGGATGCGACGTGGTCCCAGTCCTGCTCGATCTGTCGCGCGCTCCCCATGCCCCTATCGTACAGGTGTTCGAACAGGCAGAGAAGAGTTGTCCACGCGAAAACCTATGCGCACAAGACGAATTCACGACGGTGCACCGCGATCCGTTGCATGAGGCGCCACCACCTGAATCTCGCCCCTGATGGATCCCAACCACATGCGTACGACGGGTTTGTGGTTCCCGGTCCCACCGACGGACCTTGAAGGCTCACCTAGGTTCGCCGAAACGGTTGGGCGTCAACGGATCTCGTTGCAGCAAAGGCGCGAGCGCCCACCAGAGGTGGAGGACATCGGTGTCCAAGCGGTGGAGTCTCGCGCTGGCGAGCGCCATGATCACCCTGTCGGTCGCGGCCTGCGGGTCCCCTGGACAGCCCGGCGCGCCAGCCGCCGGTGATGCCTCAGGTGCGGGTGCCGCAGGTGGGGGCGCGCCCTTCAAGGTCGGCCTCGTCTACTCGAAGTCGGGCCCGCTCGCGAGCTACGGCGCGCAGTACCGCCAGGGTCTGACGGCCGGGATCGACTACGCCACGAAGGGAACCGGCAAGATCGGCGGCCGCTCGATCGAGATCTCCGAGCAGGACGACGCGGGTGACCCCGCCAAGGCCGTCGCGTCGGCGACCGACCTCATCGGCAAGGGCAACAAGATCATCGCCGGTTCGACCTCGAGCGGTGTCGCACTGCAGGTCGCGCCCCTGGCGAAGGACAACAAGATCCTCTTCGTGTCGGGCCCGGCCGCGGTCGACGCGGTCACCGGCGCCAACCGCTACACGTTCCGCTCGGGTCGACAGACCTACCAGGACGTCGCCACCGCCGGCAGCATCCTCGGGGACGTCAAGGGCAAGAAGGTCACCGTCCTGGCGCAGGACAGCGCCTTCGGCAAGGCGAACGTCGCCGCGGTCACGGCGATCCTCGGAGCCAAGGGCGCGACGGTGGACGCCGTCGAGGTGCCGGCCGCCGCGACCGACCTCACCCCGTTCGCCACGAAGGTCAAGGGGGCGGCACCCGACCTGCTCTTCGTCGCGTGGGCGGGAGCGAACGCGACGGCCATGTGGACCACCCTCGGCCAGCAGGGCGTCTTCGACCAGACCAAGGTCGTCACGGGTCTCGACATCAAGCCCACCCACCCGCTCTTCGGTGAGGCGGCGACCAAGATCAACTTCCTGTCGCACTTCTTCGACGGCGCCGCCGACAACCCGGCCTACCAGGCCCTCGACGCAGGGCTGAAGAAGCAGGGCTCCACCGTCGACCTCTTCACCAACGACGGATTCGTCGCCGGCCAGATGATCGTCCACGCGCTGGAGGGCGGTGGTGACGACGTCGACAAGATGGTGACCTCCCTGGAGGGCTGGTCGTTCGAGGGCCCCAAGGGCAAGCTCGAGATCCGCGCCGAGGACCACGCGCTGCTGCAGCCGATGTTCACCGCGACGCTCGAGAAGGACGGCAGCAACGTCATGCCGCAGCGCGTGGACACGCTCGACCCCGCAGTGGTCGCCCCGCCCGTCACGCCCTTCAAGTGATCGGACCCGTCTCGTCGTGATCAGCGCTGAAGCGGTCGGCTGGAAGGTCGGCGGAGCCCAGATCCTCGACGACGTGTCGCTGTCCGTCGGGGCCGGTGAGCTGCTCGGCATCATCGGCCCCAACGGGGCGGGCAAGTCGTCGTTCGTGAACGTCCTCAGCGGGGTGACCAGGCCCACGACCGGTCGGATCACGCTCGGGGACGACGACGTCACGCGTGCCAGTGCCACCAGGCGGGCCCGACTCGGTCTGTCCCGGTCGTTCCAGACGTCCGCGCTCTTCGACGGCCTGACCGCGGGGGAGAACGTCCGCCTCGCCGTGCAGGCCGCCGGCCCGCGGCCGTTCTCGCCGTGGCGTGGGGCCGGTTCGTCGTCGAGCGAGGTCATCGAGTCGCTGCTGACCCGGGTGCGTATGCCGGGTCGCGGGCGCACGCTGGCCCGTGACCTCTCGCACGGCGAACGTCGCAAGCTCGAGCTCGCGATGTCCCTCGCATCCGAGCCGAGCGTGCTGCTGCTCGACGAGCCGATGGCCGGGGTGTCCGCGGAGGACGTCGACGGGCTGACGGAGATCATCGGCGAGGTGCGTGACGCGGGCGTCGCGGTCGCCATGGTCGAGCACCACATGCACGTCGTCCTCGGGCTCGCCGACCGCGTGGCCGTCCTGCACCACGGCGAGCTGCTGGCCGTGGGAGCGCCGGCCGAGGTCACGTCCGACGAGCGGGTCCAGCAGGCCTACCTGGGAGAAGCGCTGTGAGCGAAGAGAGAGCCATCCCCGACGCGACGCCGGAGGTGCAGCCACGCCCGGTGCTGTCGCTCGACGACGTCCACGTCCGCTTCGGCGGCTCGCACGTGCTTCAAGGCGTCTCGTTCGACGTCCCCTCCACGGGGGTGACGGCACTGCTCGGGCGCAACGGCGTCGGCAAGACGACCACGTTGAAGGCCGTCATCGGGCTTGCGCCGCGCTCGGGGCGGATCCTGCTGCAGGGCAGAGACATCCAGGAGCAGGCGACGGCACGCATCGTCCGAGCCGGACTCGGCTACGTCCCCGAGGACCGTGAGGTCTTCGGCGGCCTGACCGTCGACGAGAACCTCCGTCTCGTCGACCCGGACCTCGGCGTCGACGCCCCGGTCGTGGCGGAGCTCTTCCCCGACCTGGTCAAGCGGCGCGGTCAGCGCGCCGGCACGCTGTCGGGCGGGCAGCAGCAGATGGTCTCGCTCGCGCGCGTCCTCCTGCGCGACAACGCGCTGCTGCTCATCGACGAGCCCACCAAGGGACTCGCACCCAAGCTCGTGACCGAGGTGGCCGACGTCCTCGCCGAGGTCGCGCGCACGACCCCGATCCTGCTCGTCGAGCAGAACCTGCCGCTGGTGCGTCGCATCGCCGAGCGGGTCGTCGTGCTCGACGCCGGTGAGGTCGTGCACCGCGGCGCCGCCGCCGACCTCGTCGCGGACGTCGAGCTGACCCGGGAGCTGCTCGGCGTCTCGATGCGACGGGAGGGCGCCGCGTGAGCGACCTCGTGCTGCTCCTCGTCACGGGCCTCGGTCTCGGGGCGCTCTACTTCATCGCCGCGAGCGGGCTGAGCCTCATCTACGGCCTCATGGGCGTGCTCAACTTCGCGCACGGCGCGTTCATGACCGCGGGCGCCTATGCCGGCTGGCTCACCATGGACGCGCTCCCGGAGTCATGGCCCACAGCGTCACGTCTTGTGCTCGCGCTGCTGGTCGCCGTCGTCGTCGGCACCGTGATCGGCGTGGTCGTCGAGGTCGTGTTGATCCGTCCGCTCTACCGCCACCACATCCAGCAGGTTCTCGTCACCGTCGGGCTCTCGCTGGCGGGCGTCGCTGCGGCACAGGGCATCTGGGGGTCGGACCCCCGCCCCGTCGACAAGCCGGTCTGGATGACCACGACCAGCGACGTCCTCGGCGCGCGGCTGCCGAACGACCGGCTCGTCTACGTCGTCGTGGCCGTGGCGCTCTTCCTCGGCCTGATGGCGCTGCTGCACCTGACCCGGCTGGGCCTCGTGATCCGTGCGGGCGTCGAGAACCGCACCATGGTGGAGGCGCTGGGCATCAACGTCCGCCGAACCTTCACGGTGGTCTTCGCCATCGGCGGCGCCGCAGCCGGGCTGGCTGGGGTCCTCTACTCCCAGTACGCCGGCGCGGTGTCTCCGGCGCAGGGCGGGTCGCTGCTCATCTTCGCCTTCATCGTCGTGGTCATCGGTGGCATGGGCTCGCTGCCGGGAACCGCGGTCGCGGCCGTGGTCGTGGGCCTCGTCCAGCAGCTCGCGAACTACTACGCGGCGAGCGGGGTGGGCGACCTGTCGGTCGTGCTCCTCCTCGCTCTGGTCCTCCTGCTCCGCCCGACGTCCCTGAAGGTGGCCCCGGCATGACGTCATCGACGCAGACACCCCCGGCCGTCCGCGCCTCGACAGGAGGTCCTGACAGCCCGGACGGCCCGGCGGGGACGCAGCCGCGTTCCTCCCGTGCCCGTGTCCTGCTGCGCGCGATCCCCGCGCTCGTCGTAGTGGCCATGCTCGCGTACCTGCCGTACGTCGCGGCCGAGCTTCCCGGCATCCTGCCCGGTCGCGTCAACGGCCCGGGGTCGATGCAGCTGCTCGCCACCTGCCTCGTCGTCGGCGGGATCGCCCTCAGCTACGACGTGCTCTTCGGTCGCACCGGGCTGCTCAGCTTCGGGCACGCCCTGTTCGTGGCCGCCGGCAGCTACCTGCTGACGATCTCGCTGTCCACCTGGGACCTGCCGCTGCCCCTGGCGGTGGGTGTCGCGCTGGGCCTCTCGACGCTGCTCGCTCTGGCCGTCGGTGCGATCGCCCTGCGCGTCGGCGGTATCGCCTTCGCCATGGTGACGCTCGCGTTCGCGCAGGCGGCCTCCATCGTCGTGATGCGCAACCCCGGTGGCCTGACCGGCGGCGAGGAGGGGAAGCCGCTCGACCGCGTCGCCCTCCCGGGCCTGTTGGTCGGGGTCTCGAACGCGCCGTACCGCTACTGGCTGGCGCTCGGGTTCGTCGTCGTCGCCTGGGTGTTCGTGAGCCTGCTCGTCCGGTCCCGGGCCGGCCACGCGATGGCAGCCGTGCGCGAGAACGAGCAGCGCGCCGCCGTCCTCGGCTTCGGCACGTACCGGGTGAAGCTCATGGCGATCGTGGCCGGCTCGTTCCTCGGGGCGGTTGGCGGCGTCGTCCACGCCCTCGTGCTCGGGGGCTCGAACCCGCACCTGACGACCTCGGAGTTCACCCTCTCGTTGCTCGTCATGGTGGTGCTGGGCGGTGCCGGCCACCGCTGGGGAGCCGTGCTCGGCGGGGTGCTCTACACGTACGCCGACGCGCGGCTCGTCGAGGTGAGCAACGCCGGCTTCCTCCACTCGCTGCCGGAGGTCGTGCGACAGGTCCTGTCGCAGCCTCTCTTCATCCTCGGCGCGTTCTTCGTCGTCGTGGTCTACTTCGCACCGTCGGGCCTGACCGGGCTCGGCGGCCGTCTGATCAGGAGAGCGGGGACCAGGTGAGCACCACGTCCGCCTTCGTCATCGAGCTGCCCGAGGGCAGCATCGCCATCCACGACCTGAGTCTCGGCAGCCCTCCCCCCGACGCACCGGTCGTGCTCGCCGTGCACGGCATCACGGCCAACGGCCTCTCGTGGCGCCGGGTCGCCGACGAGATCGGACACCGCCAGGGTCCCGGCGCCGTCCGCGTGCTCGCTCCTGACCTCCGCGGTCGCGGAGACAGCCGGTCGGCGCCGGCGCCCTACGGGCTGGCCGCGCACGTCGACGACCTCGTGTCGGTCGCCACGGCGTTCGCGGCCACGCCGGTGCTCCTCGGGCACTCGATGGGCGCGTTCATCAGCGCCCTGGCGGCCGCTCGCCACCCCGAGCGGTTCTCCGGCGCGGTCCTCGTCGACGGCGGCCTGGCCTTTCCCGTGCCGGACGACCTCGACGTCGACGCGGCGCTGCGGTCGGTCATCGGCCCGGCCATGGACCGGCTGTCGATGCGCTTCCCCGACCCGGCGGCATACCTCGACTTCTGGTCGCAGCACCCCGCCCTCGGGCCGGTGATCCGCGGCCCCGGCGGCGACGCCGCCCGCGCCTACATCGAGCACGACCTCGTCGAGGACGCGCCGGGGGAGTGGCGCAGCACGTGCGTGCTCGACGCGGTGCGCGCCGACGGGGCCGACGTCATGGCCGACCGCGAGACCCACGGCGCGCTGAGAGCGGCCGTCGCCGACGGGGTCGGCACGGAGCTCGTCTGGGCCGAGCGCGGCCTGCTCGACGAGCCGCAGGGCCTCTACGACGAGTCCCGTCTCGAGGCCCTCGGAGTGCCGTCCGAGGTGAGGGTCACGCGGGTCGACGCGAACCACTACGACGTCATCCTCGGCGAGCGGGGCGTCGAAGCCGTCGTCGACGCCGTCGACCGTCAGCTCGGGGCCTGAAGCGCGCGCAGACGCAGCGCGATCTGCAGCTCGAGCGCGTGCTCTGGCTGTTGCCACGTCTCGCCGAGCAGGGCCGTGATGCGCTCGAGCCGCTGCGACACCGTGTTGACGTGCACGTGCAGCGTGCCGGCCGCGTGGCGCGGGCTGCCGCCGGCGCCGAAGTACGCGGCGAGCGTGCCCACGAGGTCCGTGCCGCGACGCTCGTCGTAGTCGACGACGGGACCCAGCAGACGGCGTACGTACTCGTCGACGTCTGGCGCGGAACCGACGATGAGACCGGCGAAGCCGAGCTGGGTCGCCGCGGCGCCCTTGCCCCGGTGGCCCAGGGCGATGAGGGCGCCGACGGTGCGGTGGCCCTCCTCGTACGCCTCGGTGATGGCATCGACGTCGCTCACCGGTCCCACGCCGGCCACAGTGACGCAGGTGCGCTTGCCGATGCGCGCCGCCGCCGAGCGCGCGAGCCCGTCGGCGTCGGTGCCGGGCACGAGGGCGATGACGTCACCGTCGTGCGACCCCACGAGAGCAGCGTCGCCCGTCGCGGCGCTGGCGGAGATGAGCAGGGCTCGGTGGCCGGCCGACTCGTCGCCGCGCAGGACGAGCAGGCAGAAGGGCCGCTGCGGGTCGAAGCCCACGGTCTGGGCCAGGGTGAGCCGCTCCTCCCTCGAGCCGCGTGCGCTGACGAGGTCGCTGACGAGCCGGTTGCGGGCCGACTGGCGGGCGTCGGCGGCCTGCCGCTCGAAGAGCAGGACGAGGGCGGTGACGACGCCGGCGCGCTCGACGGTGCGCTGGTCGGAGTCGCCCAGGGTGAGCCCGCCCACGTAGATCGTGCCCAGACGCTCCCGCGCGGCCGTGACGGCCACCGCGTAGACGCCGTCCTGCTCGACGAGGCGCCCGGTGCCCAGCCCCGGAAGGGCGTTGAGGCTCGCGAAGGGGTCGTCGCCGCCGGGTGACGGCTCGGGCGCCGGACCGGCCGCGCTGTGGCGCTGGCCGTTCTCGTCGACGAGCACGGCCCAGCCGCCGAGCAGCTCGGCCAGGGCGTGCGTGATGTCATCGACGCCGCCCCCGCCCAGCACGAGGGAGGCGAAGCGGTCGTGGGCGGCAGCCGCCTTCTCGACGCCCTCGGCGTACTGCCGGACGGTCTCGTGGGCATCGGAGAGCGCTGCGAGCGCGTTCTCGGCGTCCGCCAGCGCGCGCGTCTGCACGAGCGTGACCGCTGCCAGCGTGGCCAGGTTGCCGAGCAGCCCGACCTCCTCGCGCGTGAACGGCCGGGACGAGCGGTTGGCGGCGAAGAGGACCCCCACGAAGTGCGACTCGACGATGAGCGGCGTGCCGCAGATCGCGATGATGCCCTCCTCGCCGACCGCGCTGTTGATCGCCTCCGTGTGCCGGAAGCGTTCGTCGGACCAGTAGTCGGCGGTCCAGTACGGCTTGTGCGTCGACGCCACGAGTCCTCCGAGACCGGCGCCCAGGGCGAGCCGCACCGACTGGAAGGCGGCCGAGACCGAACCGTCGGTGGCCCGCATGTAGGTGTCGCCGGCCTCCGGGTCGTAGAGGGTGAGGTAGGCGAGGTCGGTGCCGACGAGCCGGCGCGCGCGGCGGACGATGGCATCGAGCACCGACCCGGGGTCGCTCTCGGTCGCCAGCTCGCGCGCCGTGTCGAGCAGTGCGGCGAGACCCGCCTCGCGGTGCTGGTGCACCTCGCGCGCGCTCGCGATGCGCAGCGCGAGGTCGCGGGCCTCCGCCGGGGCGGGGGCGGCGGCGACCTCGGCGACGGGTGCGTCGGCGGCGAGCAGCTCGAGCAGGTGCATGACCTGCTGGGCGTGCTCGGTCGCGACCGCCGGGTCGGCGGTCTGTGACGTGTCGCTGGGGGTGGCCACGGGCAGATCCTAGGCGCGTCGCGGGCGGGCGATGAGGACGGACTCCGATCGGTGGGCGGGAAGGCCGTGTCAGTGCGCGGTCCAGCCGCCGTCCATCGAGAACGAGGTCCCGTTGACCGAGCCGGATGCCGGCCCACACAGGAAGAGGGTCAGCGCGGCGACCTCGTCGGGCTCGACGAGACGCTTGACGGCCACCGGGGCCAGCATGATCTTTTCGACGACCTCGGACTCGGCGATGCCGTGCGTGCGGGCCTGGTCGGCGATCTGCTTCTCGACGAGCGGGGTGCGCACGTAGGCGGGGTTGATGCACGTGGAGGTGACGCCGTGCGGGCCCCCTTCGAGGGCGACGACCTTCGAGAGGCCCTCGAGCCCGTGCTTGGCCGTCACGTAGGCGGACTTGAAGGCGCTGGCCCGCAGGCCGTGCACGCTGGAGATGTTGACGACTCGGCCCCAGCCACGGTCGTACATGTGCGGCAGGCTCTGCCGGATGAGCCGGAACGGCGAGACGAGCATCAGGTCGAGGATGAAGTCGAACCGCTCGAGCGGGAACTCCTCGATCGGGCTGACGTGCTGGATCCCGGCGTTGTTGACGAGGATGTCGACCTCGGTCGGCAGGTCGGCGAGCGCGTCGAGGTCGGCGAGGTCCGCCGTGATGGTCGACAGGGCGGCGCCGTCGGCGAGGGCGGCGAGGCCCTGCTCGTCCCGGTCGACCGCGTGCACCTTGGCGCCGGCACCGGCCAGGGCCCTCGCGACGCTCGCCCCGATGCCGCTCGCGGCGCCGGTCACGAGGGCCGTCCGGCCGGTCAGGTCGATGGGTTCGTTGACCGCCGTGCGGACCCGCGCAGGGGAGTCCGGGGCGGCGTCGCGTGCGTCGGTGCGGGCGTCGGCCATGCGGGAAGACTAGGGAGGGGCCCGGAGGCCACCTGTGTGGTGACCTGACACAAAACCCCCGGTTCCATGTGTCTACCGCTCACGTGGGGGCCGGCCCCTCGGCTCGTGGTCGCCGGGACGTGCCGGGACCGTGCTGGGACCTTGCTGGGACCTTGGCCTCTGGTCGCTCGAAGACCCCCGGCGCACGGTGGACGTGTGGAGAGTGTCGTGTCGACGGCGTACGGGAGGGTGCGCGGCGTCGTGCGTGACGGCGTGCACGCGTTCCTCGGGATCCCGTATGCCGCCGCGCCCGCGGGTGCCGACCGGCTCCGTCCACCGCGCCCCCCGCAGGCGTGGAACGGGGTTCGTGACGCGAGTCGGCCTGGGCCCGAGCCACCCCAGGTGGCACCACCCGCGACGGGCGGCCCGCCGGGCGGCGCGGGTGAGGACTGGCAGGACGTCGGTGCGGCGTTCGAGGCGGTGCACCGGGCGCCCCCGTCGTCCGACTACCTCGACCTCAACCTCTGGACGCCGGACCCCGGCCGAGCCGGGCTGCCGGTCATGGTGTGGATCCAGGGCGGGATGTTCGAGCTCAGCTCGACGGGGGCGTACGACGGTTGGGCGTTCGCCCGCGACGGCGTCGTCTGCGTGGTCATCAACTGGCGACCCGGCGCGGAGGGCTTCCTCTACCTCGACGACGGCGTGGCCGACCTCGGGCTGCTCGACCAGGTGGCAGCACTCGAGTGGGTGCGCGACAACATCGCTCCCTTCGGCGGCGACCCGAACAACGTGACCGTCTTCGGCGAGTCGGCGGGGGCCATGAGCATCGGGTGCCTGCTCGCGATGCCGGCGGCCCGTGGACTCTTCCGCCGCGCGGTGCTGCAGAGCGGCGCCGCCCACCACACGCTGGCGCCGGAGCACGCCCTGAACGTCGGGCAGGACCTCGCCCGGCGGATGGGGGTGCCACCGACCCGTGAGGCCATCGCCGAGGCGGGAGTCGCGCGGCTGCTGGTGGCCCAGGCCGAGCAGAAGGCGGACCTGCTCGCGCACCCCGACCCGGACCGGTGGGGACTGCCGCTGGTCGTGAGCATGATGCCGTGGCAGCCGGTCGTCGACGGGACAGTGCTCCCTGCCCGGCCGATCGACCGCATCGCGGCCGGCTGCGCCCGCGACGTGGACGTCCTCGTCGGCACGAACACCGACGACTGGCGGCTGTGGCTCGTCGTCAGCGGGGCGTTCCCGGGGATCACCGACGAGGTGCTGCTCGGCGACGTGCACACGCACGGCTACCAGAGCCTCGCCGCTTACGGACTCGACGCGGCAGCCCTCGACGCGTACGGGCGGCGCTATCCGGCGGCGGTGCCCGGCGACCTGCTGGCCGCCGTCCAGACCGACTGGTGGATGAGGATCCCGGCCATCCGACTGGCCGACGCGCACGCCGACCACACGTCCACGGCAAGCACCCACATGTACGAGTTCGCCTGGGCGTCGCCCGGACTGGGCGCCGTGCACGCCCTGGAGGTGCCGTTCGTCTTCGACACCGCCCGCAGCGACGCCCCGCTCTTCGGTCCGCTGCTCGGCGCCGACCCGCCTCAACAGCTGGCCCGGACGATGCACTCCGCCTGGGTGGCCTTCGCCGGCCCGGGTGACCCCGGCTGGCCGACCTACGACACCGACCACCGGTCGACCTACCGCCTCGACACCACCTGCACCGTCGTCGACGACCCGCGGGCCTGGGAGCGCGCCCTGTGGGACGGTCTGCGATGACACCGGCGGCGCCCCGACCGGCCGGCTACGTCGTGCGGCGCATCGCCCCGGCGCGCGAGCCGGTGCTCGACAGGCTCGCGGGGGCGAGCCGCCGCTTCCAGGTGCACGCGCTCGTCGAGCTCGACGTCACCCGAGCAGCCCAGCGCATCGCGGACGCGCACGGCACCATCTCGTGGACCGGCTTCGTCATCGGCTCGGTGGCCAGGGCGGTGGCGCTGCACCCGGCGCTCAACGTCCGCAGGGCCGGCCACGACCTCGTCTGCTTCGACCGGGTCGATGTCGGGGTGACGGTGGAGCGGGGCAGCCCCGACCTGCCGGTCCTCGACCTCGCGCTCGTGCCGGCGGCCGACCGGCTCGGCTGTGCCGAGATCACGGCCCTGCTCCACCAGGCCAAGATCGGGCCGCCGCCGACGCACGAGGCCACCCGCGCCGTGGCGGCACTGCTCCGCCTGCCGGCGCCGCTGCGGCGAGCCGGGATCCGTGCCCTCGGAGCGCGGGCGAGCACGGCGGCCCGGTTCGGCCCTGCCGTCGGCGTCACCTCACTCGGGATGTTCGCCCACGCCTGGGGCTGGGCCATCCCCGTCGCCCCGTTGACCGTCATCGTCAGCGTCGGCGGCGTCGTCGAGCGACCCACCGTCGAGAACGGCGCCGTGGTGGCGAGGCCCCACCTGCCGCTCACCGTGACCTTCGACCACGCAGTCGTCGACGGCGCGCCGGCGGCCCGCTTCATCGAGACGTTGCGCGACCTCGTCGAGACCGCCACCGTCCTCCAGGACGGGCTGCCATCCGTTGACCATCTCCGTACCGGTTCCGGGTTGTGACACGGCTCCGAGAGGACGATCGTGGTCGATGGCCGTTCGCGGCTGGCTCGGGGGCCCGACCACCAGATGCAAGGAGTCCGTCGATGCGTTCTCGTGTTCTCTTCTCGGCCCTCG
Source organism: Terrabacter koreensis (assembly GCF_054783315.1). Taxonomy (NCBI): domain Bacteria; kingdom Bacillati; phylum Actinomycetota; class Actinomycetes; order Micrococcales; family Intrasporangiaceae; genus Terrabacter; species Terrabacter koreensis. Next base: position 1,803,843 of record NZ_BAAGQU010000004.1, read on the forward strand.
GAGCAGTGGCCCTGGGCATGATGGCCCCTGCTGCCGCGCAGGCCAACCACTCGTGGAACGGCTACCACTGGGCCCGAACCAGCAACCCGTTCACGTTGAAGCTCGGCGACAACGTCACGTCCGCGTGGGATGCGAGCCTCACGGGAGCAAGCAGCGACTGGAGCAGGTCCAGCGTCCTCGACACGACGGTCGTGGCCGGCTCCACCCGCCCGAAGAACTGCCGCCCGACCGCCGGGCGCGTCGAGGTGTGCAACGCGGCCTACGGCAACACCGGGTGGCTCGGGATCGCGTCCATCTCCGTCACGGGCGGCACGCACATCACGCAGGGCACCGTGAAGCTCAACGACACGTACTTCAACACCGCGCAGTACAACACCCCGGCCTGGCGCAACCTTGTCACCTGCCAAGAGGTCGGTCACACGTTCGGGCTCGCCCACCAGGACGAGAACTTCAACAACGCCAACCTCGGCACGTGCATGGACTACACGAACGACCCCAGCACCAACCAGCACCCCAACCAGCATGACTACGACCAGCTGGTCAGCATCTACGCCCACACCGACAGCACGACGACCGTCGGGGCGAGCCTGCCGTCCGGGGCAGCGGCGGCCGCGGCCGGCAACGACGAGCGCAGCTGGGGGCGGCTCGTGGAGGGGTCCCGCTCTGAGGGCCACTCGACACACGTCCGTGACCTGGGCAACGGCAACCTGATCGTCACCACCGTCACCTGGGCTCGCTGAGCCGCACGACGCGGTGGTGCGGGGGCGCCTCTGCTCCACCCCCGCACGGCGGACGGCTCAGATGTCGCGGAAGACCTCGATGGTGGCGCCGAGCGCGTTGAGCCGCTCCGCGAGGTCCTCGTAGCCGCGGTTGATCACGTAGACGTTGCGCAGCACCGACGTGCCGGGCGAGGCGAGCATCGCGAGCAGCACGACGACGCCGGGGCGCAGTGCCGGCGGGCACATGACCTCGGCGGCGCGCCAACGGGTGGGTCCCTCGACGATGACCCGGTGCGGGTCGAGCAGCTGGACGCGCGCGCCGACCTTCGTCAGCTCGGTGAGGTAGATGGCGCGGTTCTCGTAGACCCAGTCGTGGATCATCGTGCTGCCCTCGGCAACGGCCCCGATGAGCGCGAAGAACGGCAGGTTGTCGATGTTGAGGCCGGGGAACGGCATCGGGTGGATCTTGTCGGTCGGCGCCTTGAGCGGGCCGGGGATCGTCGTCAGGTCGACGAGGCGGGTCTTGCCGTTGGCCGACGTGTACTCACCCGTGAGGTTGTACTTCATCCCCATGCCGTCGAGGGTCGCGAGCTCGATCTCGATGAACTCGATCGGCACGCGGCGGATCGTGATCGACGAGTCGGTGACGACGGCGGCCGCGATGAGGCTCATGGCCTCGATGGGGTCCTCGCTGGGGGCGTACTCGACGTCGACGTCGATCTCGGCGAGTCCGGTCACCGTCAGGGTGGTGGTGCCGATGCCCTCGATGCGGACCCCGAGCTTCTCCAGGAAGAAGCAGAGGTCCTGGACCATGTAGTTGGGGCTCGCGTTGCGGATGACGGTCGTGCCGGCGTGGCGGGCCGCGGCCATGAGCACGTTCTCGGTGACCGTGTCGCCGCGCTCGGTGAGCACGATGGCTCGCTCGGGGTTGACCGTCCGGTCGGAGCGCGCCTCGTAGAACCCGTGGGTGGCGGTGACCTCGAGACCGAACGACCGGAGCGCGCTCAGGTGCGGCTCGACGGTGCGGGTGCCGAGGTCGCAGCCGCCGGCATACGGCAGCTGGAAGGACTCGAGCTCGTGCAGGAGCGGGCCGAGGAACATGATGACGGTGCGCGTGCGACGGGCGGCGGCCACGTCGATGTCGTCGAGGTTGAGCTCGGCCGGAGGGATGATCTCGAGGTCGCTGCTGTCGGGCAGCCAGCGGGTGCGCACGCCGATCGAGGCGAGCACCTCGAGGATGCGGTTGACCTCCTCGATGCGGGCGAGGTTGCGCAGCGTGGTGCGACCGCGGTTGAGCAGCGACGCGCAGAGCAGGGCCACGGCGGCGTTCTTGCTCGTCTTGACGTCGATGGAGCCGGTGAGCTTCTGGCCGCCGACGATGCGCAGGTGCTGGGGGCCGGAGTGGCCGACCGAGACGAACTCGGAGTCGAGGGCGTCGCCGATCTTGGCGAGCATGTCGAGGCTGAGGTTCTGCTTGCCCTGCTCGATGCGTGTGACGGCGCTCTGGGAGGTGCCGAGCAGCTCCGCGAGGTCCGACTGGGTCATCCCCTTGTGGCGACGGGCGTCGCGGATGAGGGTTCCGATACGAGTGAGGTAGGTCTTGGGCACGACGTCGAGGCTAACTCATATATGAGATAGGGCAAATCCGCCGCGCGGGACGCGCCGGAACCGCCGAGCGCCACGAACCGGATCGTCCGGTTCGTGGCGCTTCGGCCGTATGCCGTCTGCAGCGTGCGTCAGGCAGGGACGTTCGCGACGCCCGCGGGGAGGAACCGCGACCCCGTCACCGCCTCTGCGACGCCGGTGCGGTCGAGCAGTGGCGTGATGCCGCCGTTCCAGAACTGGAAGCCCGCACCGGTGATCATCGCGAGGTCGATGTCCATCGGCGCCTGGGCGACGCCCTCGTCGAGCATCCGGCGCGCCTCGTCGGCGAGCACCGTGAGCACGCGCTGGCGCACCTGGGCCAGGTCGAGCACGACCGGCTCGGCCGGCTTCTCGATGAGCTCGGCGACCTCGGGGTCGAGCACCGGCCGGCCCGAGCTGAGGTCGTAGAAGCCGCGCTTGCCCGCCGCGACGATGCGCTGGAGCGTCGGAGAGGCGTAGAAGCGGTCGGGGAACGCCCGCACGAGGGTCTCGCCGTTGTGCAGCGCGATCGCCGGACCCACGAGGCCGATGAGCACGAAGGGTGGCATCGGCGCGAGCCCGGCGAACGCGCGGTCGACGACCTCGATCGGGGTGCCCTCGTCGAGGATCTTCGCGGCCTCGCCCATGAAGCGGCCGAGCAGGCGGTTGACGATGAACGACGGCCGGTCCGCGCAACGGATGCACGTCTTCTTCAGCGCCTTCCCCACGGCGAAGGCCGTCGCGAGCGTCGCGTCGTCGGTGCGCTCGCCCGGGATGACCTCGAGCAGCGGCATGACGGCGACCGGGTTGAAGAAGTGGAAGCCGACGACGCGCTCGGGGTGCTCGAGCTTCGACGCCATCTCGGCGATCGACAGGCTCGAGGTGTTCGTCGCGAGCACGCACTCGGGCGAGACGACGGCCTCGACCTCGGCGAAGACCTGCTGCTTCACCGACATCTCCTCGAAGACGGCCTCGATGACGAAGTCGGCGTCGGAGAAGCCGTCCTTGCTCGTCGACCCGGTGACGAGGGCCTTGTAGCGGTTCAGCCTGTCGGGGTTCAGCCGGCCCTTGCCGGCGAGCTTGTCGAGCTCGGCGTGGACGTAGCCGACCCCCTTGGCGACGCGCTCGTCGTCGATGTCGGTGAGCACGACCGGCACCTGTAGGCGCTGGATGAACAGCAGCGCGAGCTGGCTGGCCATGAGGCCGGCGCCGACGATCCCGACCTTCGTCACCGGTCGGGCGAGGGCCTTGTCGGGAGCCCCGGCGGGGCGCTTCGCGCGCTTCTGCACGAGGTCGAAGGCGTAGAGACCCGCGCGCAGCTCGTCGCTCATGAGCAGGTCGGCGAGCACGTCGTCCTCGGCGGCGAAGCCCTCGTCGCGAGTCGCGGTGCGGGCGGCGGCGAGCAGGTCGAGGGCGGCGTACGGGCTCTTGGCCTGGCGGCCGGTCTTGACGTCGGCGAGGCCCTTGGCCTTTGCGATCGCGGCCGCCCACGCCGTCTCGTCGCGGTCCACCTCGGGTCGCTCGACGGTGACCTCGCCCGTGAGCACGCGGGCGGCCCAGGCGACCGACTCCTCGAGGAAGTCGGCGGGCTCGAAGAGCGCGTCGGCCATCCCGAGCTTGTACGCGTCGACGCCCTTGAGCATCCGGTTCTGGCTCAGCGGGTTGTCGACGACGACCGTGAGTGCCTTCTCGATGCCGACGAGGTTGGGCAGCAGCCAGCAGCCGCCCCACCCGGGCACCAGCCCGAGGAAGACCTCGGGCAGCGCGACGGCGGGCACGCCGGCGCTCATCGTCCGGTAGGTGGCCGAGAGCGCGAGCTCGACGCCGCCGCCCATGGCGGCACCGTTGACGAAGGCGAACGTCGGCACCGGCAGGTCAGCGAAGGCCGCGTATGCCGTGTGGCCGGCTCGGGCGATCTCGAGCGCCTGCTCACGCGACTGGATAAACGGCACGCCCGTCAGGTCGGCACCCACCGCGAAGATGAACGGCTTGCCGGTGACCGCGACGGCGGCGATCTCGCCGCGCTCGGCGCGCTCGCGCAGGCGGGCGACCGTCTCGGTGAGGCCGGCGATCGACTGGGGGCCGAAGGTGTTCGGCTTGGTGTGGTCGAAGCCGTTGTCGAGGGTGATGAGCGCCAGGGTGCCGGCGCCGCCGGGCAGCGGCACGTCACGCACGGGCGTGCGCGTGACGACCTCCGACGCGAAGTCGGCTGCGACGGTGGGCTTCTCGGTGCTCTGCTTCTCGGTGGTGGGGGCGCTCACTGGGCGATCTCCTCGGTCGTGCCGGCGGTGGCGGTGGGGGAGTAGTCGGCGTGGTGCGGGTTCTCCCAGATCACGGCGCCGCCCATGCCGATGCCGATGCACATCGCGGTGAGGCCGTAGCGCACCTCGGGGTGCTCCTCGAACTGACGCGCGAGCTGGGTCATGAGGCGCACGCCCGAGCTCGCGAGCGGGTGGCCGGTGGCGATGGCGCCGCCGTACTCGTTGACGCGGGGGTCGTCGTCGGCGATGCCGAAGTGGTCGAGGAAGGCGAGCACCTGCACCGCGAACGCCTCGTTCAGCTCGAAGAGGCCGATGTCCTCGATCGTCAGCCCGGCCTTGGCCAGGGCCTTCTCGGTGGCGGGGACCGGTCCGACGCCCATGACCTCGGGCTCGACCCCGACGAAGGAGTAGGAGACGAGACGCATCCGCACCGGCAGTCCGAGGTCGGTGGCCGCCTGCTCGGAGGCGAGCAGGCAGGCGGTGGCGCCGTCGTTGAGCCCGGCGGCGTTGCCGGCGGTGACGTTGCCGTGGGCGCGGAAGGGTGTCTTGAGCTGGCCCAGGTCGTCGACCGTGGTGCCCGGGCGCGGCGGCTCGTCGGCCGTGGCGATGCCCCAGCCCTGCTCGGCGTGCCGCGTCGCGACAGTGACGAGGTCGCGCTGGATCTTGCCGTCGGCGTACGCCTTGGCGAGCTTGTCCTGGCTGCCGACGGCGAAGGCGTCGGAGCGCTGCTTCGTCAGCTGCGGGAAGCGGTCGTGGAGGTTCTCGGCGGTCTTGCCCATGACGAGCGCGTCGGGGTCGACAATCTTCTCGGCGACGATGCGCGGGTTGGGGTCGACGCCCTCGCCCATGGGGTGGCGCCCCATGTGCTCGACGCCGCCGGCGATCGCGATGTCGTAGGCGCCGAACGCGATGGAGCTCGCGGTGTTGGTGACGGCGGTCATGGCGCCGGCGCACATGCGGTCGACCGAGTAGCCGGGGGTCGTGTTCGGCAGGCCCGAGAGCAGCGCCGCGGTGCGCCCCAGCGTGAGGCCCTGGTCACCGATCTGGGTGGTCGCGGCGATGGCGACCTCCTCGACCTTGTCCTTGGGCAGGTTCGGGTTGCGGTGCAGCAGCTCGCGGATGCACCGGATGACGAGGTCGTCGGCGCGGGTCTGGGCGTACATGCCCTTGTCACCCGCCTTGCCGAACGGCGTGCGGACGCCGTCGACGAAGACGACCTCATTGAGTGCGCGGGGCACGGTGCCTCCAGGGGATCGAGGGTCGGTGGGAGGGCGCTCGGAAGCGCGACGTCCCGATACTACTTCCGGGTAACTTCCGGGCCAACGGGCACTCGGGTGACCATCCTCACGACCGCCCCCACCCTCGGACGGGGGTGTTGCGGCCTGCCTCAGGTGGGCGGGTTCTCGCTGCAGGCCAGCGAGATGAGCGGCGCGGTGATCGTCGTCTGCCACCGGCGAGCGCCGAGCGCGGAGAGCGCCTCCGCGACCTCGGCGGTCGTGGGAGCGGCCGGGCCCTCCCACAGGAAGCGACGCAGCAGGTCCGGGGTCAGCAGGTTCTCGACCGGCACCGACAGCTCCTGCGACACGGCGCCCAGCAGCTCGCGCGCCCGGGCCAGCCGTCCGGCGGCAACAGGGTCACGGTCGGCCCACGCCTTCGGCGGCGGGGGACCGGTCGGGGGCAGCGAGACGACCGGCAGCGCGTCCTCGGATAGCGCCAAGGCCCGGGCGACGACCTCGATGATCGCCTCCTGGTGGCGGCGCACCGACCGCGCCAGGCGGGGCTCGGCGGAGCCCACGGTGCGTGGCGGCTTCGTCGCGCGCTGGTTGGCCAGCGCGATCTCGCTGATGGCGGCGTCGGGGAGCACCCGGCCGGGGGACGTGTCGCGCTGCTGGGCCAGCGCGTCACGCCAGAGCCACAGCTCGCGCACGATGGCGAGCCCGCGCCGGCCGCGCACCTTGTGCATGCCGGACGTGCGGCGCCACGGGTCGACCCGGGGCTCGGGCCCGGTGAAGTCGAGCAGGTGCTCGAACTCCTCGGCGGCCCACGCGGCCTTGCCCTGGGCGGCGAGCTCGGCGGCCACCGCGTCACGGAGGTCGACGAGCACCTCGACGTCGAGAGCGGCATACCGCAGCCAGGGCTCGGGCAGGGGGCGGGCCGACCAGTCGACGGCCGAGTGCTCCTTGGCGAGCTGGAGGCCGAGGTAGTGCTCGACCATGGCGCCGAGGCCCACCCGGGGAAGGCCGGCGAGCCGGCCGCCGAGCTCGGTGTCGAAGAGGGCCTTCGGGCGCAGCCCCACCTCGGCCAGGCACGGCAGGTCCTGGGTGGCGGCGTGGAGGATCCACTCCGCGTCGCCGATGGCCTCGCCGACGGGCGAGAGGTCGGGGCACGCGATGGGGTCGATGAGCCAGGTGCCGGATCCCTCGCGCCGGATCTGGACCAGGTAGGCCTTCTGGCCGTACCGGTAGCCCGAGGCGCGCTCGGCATCGATGCCGACGGGGCCGGTGCCGCGGGCGATGGCCTCGGCCGCCTTCATCAGGTCGCGCTCCTCGACGACGACGTCGGGCACGCCGTCCCGCGGGTGGGTCAACGGGACGAGATCGGACGCGGTGTCGACCGGGCTGTCGATCACAGTGTCGGCCGCGGTGTCGGCCGCGGTGTCGGCCGCGGTGTCGGCCGCGGTGTCGGGCCCCGTGTCGGCGTCGAGATCGGCCTCGAGGTCGGCGGTTGGCGCGTTCGGCTCAGCCGTCACCGGCGCTGCCCCGGGAGGGGGACGACGCCGTCAGGCAGGGGCGGGATGCCGGCGATGGTGCAGAGCATGTCGGCCCAGGCCCGCAGGTGGTCGACGACGTCGCCGGCGACCGGCGTCCACGAGGCGCGGATCTCCATCTCGACGCTCGCCTCGCGGTCGGCCAGGCCGGCGAAGCTCTCGCTGACGACCCGGGTCACCGTGCCGGCCTCGGCCGTCCACGTGAGGCCCCGCTCGGCGAGCGAGTCGGTGAGCCACGACCACCCGACGGCGCCGAGCATGGGGTCGCCGGCGAGCTCGGCCTCGAGCTCGGCGCGGGCGAAGGTGACGACGCGCCACTGGCCGTCCCACGTGTCGGGGGCGGCCGGGTCGTGGAGCAGCACGAAGCGACCGGTCGCGAGGTCCGCCTCGGGGTCGGCCACGTCGATGACGTCGGCGGTCAGCGCGGCGGCATACGGCGCGATGCGGGTCGGGGCCGGCACCTCGGTGAGTCGCACCTCCGAGCGCAGCCGGACGTCTCGCAGGGCGCTGAGCGTCCTCGCGAAGACCGCGCCGTGACTGCCCGGCAACGTTCTCGTGTGCACCAGACGAGGGTATGCCGGAGTCGGGCGATCTGTCCTCAGGGCGCGCCGAGCGCGCGTGGCGCGGACGCCCAGCCGCGGCGTGGCAGGATTGTCCGGTGCCGACCTCTGCCCCGACAGCCACCCGCCAGAGCGACCTCGTGCGGGCCGCCCGCCGTGAGTCGGTCACGCGGACGCCCGTGTGGTTCATGCGGCAGGCCGGCCGTTCGCTGCCCGAGTACCGCGCCGTCCGCAAGGGCATCCCGATGCTCGAGTCGTGCATGCGCCCCGAGCTCGTCACCGAGATCACGCTCCAGCCGGTGCGTCGCCACGGCGTCGACGCGGCGATCTTCTTCAGCGACATCGTCGTGCCGCTCAAGGCGATCGGGGTCGACCTCGACATCGTGCCCGGCGTGGGCCCGGTCGTGGCCCGCCCGATCCGCTCGCGCGCCGACCTCGACCAGCTCGTGCCGCTCACGCCCGACCACGTCCCCTTCATCACCGAGGCCGTGCGGCTGCTCGTCGCCGAGCTCGGCGAGACACCGCTCATCGGCTTCGCCGGGGCACCGTTCACCCTCGCGTCCTACCTCGTCGAGGGCGGCCCCTCGAAGAACCACGAGAAGACGAAGGCCCTCATGCACGGCGACCCCGAGCTGTGGGACGCCCTGTGCGGGCGCCTCGCCCAGATCTCGGGCGAGTTCCTGCGCGTGCAGGCCGAGGCAGGGGCGAGCGCCGTCCAGCTCTTCGACTCCTGGGCCGGGGCCCTGTCCCGCGCCGACTACCAGGCCAGGGCGCTGCCGCACTCCACCGTGGCGCTGGGCGCCGTCGCCGACCTCGACGTGCCGCGCATCCACTTCGGTGTCGGCACCGGGGAGCTGCTCACCCTCATGGGCGAGGCCGGCGCCGACGTCGTCGGCGTCGACTACCGCGTGTCGCTCACCGACGCCATCGAGCGCCTCGGGCCGACGTATGCCGTCCAGGGCAACCTCGACCCCGCCCTGCTCTTCGCGCCGTGGGACGCTCTCGAGCGTCGCGTCCGCGAGATCGTCGAGGAGGGTCGCCGCGCGCCCGGCCACATCTTCAACCTCGGTCACGGGGTGCTGCCCGAGGTCGACCCCGACGTGCTCACCCGGGTCACCGCGCTCGTGCACGAGTGCTCGAGCCGCCCATGACGGCAGCCCCCACCGTGTCCGCGGCACCCTCGGTCGCCCGCTCGAGCCTCACGATGCTCGGCGGGTCGGTGGCGTCCCGCATCCTCGGGGTCGTGCGCAACGCGCTCATCACCGCGATCATCGGGGCGCAGCTGGCGGGTGACGCCTTCTCGCTGGCGAACACGCTGCCCAACGTCCTCTACGTGCTCGCGGCCGGCGGCATCCTCAACGCGGTGCTCATCCCGTCGCTGGCGCGGGCGATGAAGCTCGAGGACGGCGGCCAGGAGTTCACCGACCGCGTCATCACCGTGGCGCTGGCGGGGATGGCCCTCATCACCGTCCTCGTGACGGCCGGGGCCGGCGCGTTCGTGTGGCTCCTCGCCCGCAACAGCTCACCCGACTTCAAGCAGCTGGCGCTCGCGTTCTCGCTCATCTGCCTGCCGCAGATCTTCTTCTACGGCCTGTTCGCCCTGCTCGGCCAGATCCTCAACGCGCGAGGTCGGTTCGGGGCCTTCGCCTGGGCGCCCTTCATCGCCAACGTCGTCGCGGTCGCCGGGCTCCTGCTGTTCATCGTCGTCTTCCCGCAGCACCGCCCGGCGGGTCCGGGCCGCCCCGGTCCGCGTGACCCGGCGGAATGGACCGGCCCGATGATCTGGCTGTTCGCCGGCTCGGCGACGTTGTCGGTCGTCGTCCAGGCACTCTCCCTCGTGCCGGCGCTGCGCCGCACGGGCTTTCGCTACCGGCCCCGCTGGGGGCTGCGGGGCGTGGGTCTCGGCGGCGTGAGCCGCCTGGCACTCTGGGCTTTCGGCGGTCTCGCCGTCTCGCAGGTCGGCTTCTTCATCAGCCAGGGCGTGCTCAACAACGCCACGGCCCATGCCAAGGAGCTGGGGCTGGCCGGCGCCGCCCGCGGGCCGATGGCCTACAGCATCGCCTTCACGCTGTTCATGCTCCCGCACGCCTTCATCACGGTGTCGGTCATCACGTCGCTCTTCCCGCGGTTCTCGGCGGCCGCCGCGGCCGGCGACCGGGCGGGCCTGCGTCGCTACTTCCGCACCGGCCTGACGGTGCCACTCGTCGCCAACGTGCCGGTCATGGTCGCGGTCATCGTGCTGGCCAACCCGATCGTGGCCCTGCTCAACCCAGGGGTGGCGGTCAACGACCCTCGTTCGGTCGACGTGTCGGCCAGCGTGCTCGTCATCATGATCCTCGGGCTCATCCCCTTCGGGCTCGACCTGCTCTGCTACCGCATGTTCTTCGCTCTGGAGGACGGCAAGCCGACCGTGGTCATGCAGGTGCTGCTGACCGGCATCAGTGCCGTCGCGGGCGTCATCACCCTGTTCATCAACCCGGTGTGGGCCATCGGGGTCATGGCGATGGGGCAGACCGTCGGCAACGTCGTCAGCTCGGGCGTCGGTCTCTACCTCCTGCGCCGACGCACCGGTTCGCTGGGCCTCATGAGCGCCGTGGTCACCGCCTCGAGGGTCGGCATCGCGGCGGCCGTGGCGGGGGTCGTGGCGTGGGGCGCCACCCAGGTGCTCGAGCCGATCACGAGCAGCGTCGTCGACTCCTCGTCGTCGACCGCGAAGCGCATGTTCGCCAGCTCGCTGGAGATCGGTCTCGTGGGCCTGGTGTTCCTCGTGATCTACCTGGGCCTCGCGCACGCCATGCGGGTCAAGGAGATCCGTCAGGCGGCCGACATGGTGCGTGGGCGGCTCGGGCGCTAGACCGAGCCGCCCCACCCTCGTCCAGCGGCGTCACTCGACAGGGTCGGTGCCGACCTTCGCCGGCGCGCCCACCGGCTCCGGCTCGGGGTCCTTCGTCCCCGTCGCTGCCGTCGCTGCCGTCGCTGCCGGCGCTGCCGGCGCCACGGGAACCGCCGGGGCGACCACGGCGTGACGACGCCGGTAGCGCAGGACCAGCAGCGTGACCGGGACGAGGACGACGAGCCACGGCAGCAGCGCCGCGAGTCCCGTCAGGATCACGGTCACCGACCCCAGCAGGCTGTCCCAGGCGGTGCGCAGGCCGCCGGTGATCCCCTCGTCCGAGCCGGCAGCCGGCGTCGTGGCGTCGGTCCACAGGGTCAGTGTCACGTCGCTCGTCGTCGTCATCTGGTCGAGCTGGGCCAGACGCTGGGTCAGCGAGTCGAGGTCAGCCTGGCGTCGGGTCAGCTCGCTCTCGAGCGTGATGACCTGCTGCAGGTCGGTCGTCTTGGCCAGCAGGGCCCGTACGCGTTCGATGCCGTCACGCATCGGCTCGATGCGGGCCTTCGTGTCGACGTAGGTGTCGGTGACGTCCTCGGACTGCGACGAGCGGTAGCTCACCGACCCGATCTTCGACAGGTCGGTGAGCACCTGGTCCAGCGCCTTCGCCGGCACGTTGAGCACCATCCGGGCCTCGTCCACGCCGACGTCCGGCACCGAGGCGCCGGACCCGGTGCGCTGCTCGGCCGAGCGCCGGCCCCCCGTCGGGTCGATGCTCGTGACGACGTTCTCGGAGGTGACCTGCCCACCCGCGCCGGTGGCGATGACTCGGGCACGGGCCGCGGAGCCCGTCAGGTCGGTCACCTTGATGCCGAGCCAGGCGGTGCGGGCGATCTTGGCCGTCACCACCCCGGCGAGGCTCCCGGCTCCGGCGGCGTCAGCGGGCGCCTTCGCCGTACCGGGTTGCGACGGTGGGCTGACGGACGGCGCCCCCAGCCCGACCGCGGCACCGTCGCGAGAGGACTCTGCAGTGCCGGCCACGCTGCTCGAACCGGTGGTGGACCCGAAGCCGGCCGCAGGCCCCGCCGTGGACCCCGACCGTTGGAGCGCCCGCGACCCCAGCGCGAACGCCAGCGCGAGGACCACGACCGTCACGGCGATGACCGCGAGCGTGCGCCGGCGTGCCGGAGGCACGGACGAGAGCCGGGGGAGGTGTGAGGTGGCGGTCATGGCGAGCCCTTTCGACGGGTCGCCGCCCGTGCGTCGCCCGCTGGCGGGCACGGGTGCCGTGGCGACCTCCTTGTGTCCAGAGACACGCGCACGCGCCAGAACGTTGCGACGTCCGGTCGGCGCGGGGCCCGTCAGCGGGCTCGGGTCAGCGGGCTCGGGTCAGCGGGCTCGGGTCAGCGGGCTCGGCGCACGCGTCGCACCACCAGCCAGACGACCAGACCGGCGACCACGAGCCCGACGACCCAGTCGAGCACCGAGGAGTAGCGGTCGACGAGCTCGTAGCGCGATCCGAGCACCCAGCCGAGCCCGATGAGCAGCCCGTTCCAGATGGCGCTGCCGGCGACGGTGAAGACGCTGAACCGGGCCAGCGGCATGTGAACCGCGCCCGCCGGCAGCGACACCAGGCTCCGCACCCCGGGCACGAGCCTGCCGAAGAAGATCGACCGGCGACCGTGCTGCTCGAACCACGTGGTCGCGCGCTCGAAGTCGCGCCGGTCGACGAGGGGCAGCCTGGCCATGACGTCGATGGCGCGTTCCTGGCCGAGTCGCGCGGCGAGCAGGTAGAGGGCGAGGGCACCCAGGTAGGAACCGAGCGTGCTCGTCACGAGCAGCAGGGCGAGACCGAGCTGCCCCTGGCGCGAGATGAAGCCCGCCATGGGCAGCACCACCTCGCTCGGGATCGGTGGCAGCACCGTCTCGACGAAGGTGAGGGCGGCCACCCCCCACTCGCCCAACGCCTGGATGACGCGGTAGGCGACGCCGACCAGCCCGGACAGGTCCGCGGCGGGTGGGGCTGCGAGCAGGGCGGTGTGGATCATGCCCTCACCATGCCCTGTCGTGCCCCGCAGCCCGCGCACCCGACCGTCGAAGCCGTGCTCGCGGGTGGGAGAGTGACCCCATGGCAAGGACGGTCGCGGTCATCGGTGGGGGCATCAGCGGACTGGCCGCCGCGTGGGAGCTCACGCGCCCCGGGGCCGACGTGCAGGTCACGCTTCTCGAGGGGAGCGACCGGGTCGGTGGCAAGCTGCGCCTCGCGGACGTCGGGGGTGCCCGCATCGACGTGGGCGCCGAGTCGGTGCTGGCCCGACGACCGGAGGCGCTGACCCTCTTCGAGGAGCTCGGTGTCGCCGAGCTCACCACGCACCCGGCGGCAGTCGGCGCATCGATCGTCTCGCGCGGGACCCGCTGGCCGATGCCCAAGGGCACCGTCATGGGTGTGCCCTCGGACCCCGAGTCGGTGCGCGGTCTCCTCGACGACGACGAGGTGCAGCGCCTCGTCCACGAGGTCGTCGAAGGTCCGCGTGAGGGGGACCTCTCTGTCGGGGACCTCGTCGACGCCCGGCTGGGGCCAGCGGTGACCGACCGCCTCGTGGAGCCCCTGCTCGCCGGCGTCTATGCCGGTCACGCCCGCGAGATCTCCGTCGAGCAGGCGGTGCCTGCGCTCGCAGCAGCTGCCCGCGAGGGGAGGTCGTTGACCGATGTCGCGCGGGATGCCGTGGCCGCGGCGGCGAACGGGCCGATGGCGGCGCTGCCGGTCTTCGCGTCGCTCGTCGGGGGTCTGGGCACGTTGCCGGAGCTGCTCGGCGCCAGGCTGGCCGAGGCGGGGGTCGACGTCCGCACCGGCGCCCTGGTCCGTGAGCTCGAGGCGGACGGCACCGGCTGGCTCGTCTCCACCGGCCCCACGACCGATGTCCGGCGCGAGCGCTTCGACGACGTGGTGCTGGCCGCACCCGCTGCGCCGGCGTCACGCCTGCTGCGCCACGTGGCGCCGTCGGCCGCCGAGGCGCTCGCCACCGTCGAGTACGCCTCGATGGCCATCATCACCTTCGCGCTGGAGGGCCCCGTCCCGCCCGAGCTGGACGGCAGCGGCTTCCTCGTGCCCCCGACCGAGCCGCTGACCATCAAGGCGTCGACCTTCAGCTCGCTCAAGTGGCCGTGGCTGGCGCAGGCCCACCCTGACCGCACCTACCTGCGCGCGTCGGTCGGTCGGCACCGCGAGGAGGCGTCGCTGCAGCGCAGCGACGCCGAGCTCGTCGAGGTGGCGCTCGCCGACCTGCGCACCGTCCTGGGCGAGGGGCTTCCCGGGCCTGCCGCCGCCCACGTCCAGCGCTGGGGTGGCGGCCTGCCGCAGTATGCCGTCGGGCACCGTGCGCGGCTGGCGCCCACGCGTGACCTGCCGCCGGGGCTCGCGCTGTGCGGGGCGGCCTACGACGGCGTCGGCATACCCGCGTGCATCGCGTCCGGGAGGGCCGCGGCCCGCGCCGTCCTGACCCGCGTGGGCAGTGCCCGGACGGTCTTGGGATGATGGGGTCATGAGCGAGCGCATGACCCCGGCCCGGATGCGAGAGATCAACGACACGATCCGCTACTGCATGTGGTCGGTCTTCAGCACGGTGACGCCGCTGGGCGACGACCGCGAGAAGCTGCTGGGCGAGCTCGAGGCCTTCCTCGCCGAGATCGACGGCGAGGGCGTCGTCGTCCGCGGCATCTACGACGTCGCGGGCCTGCGTGGCGATGCCGACTTCATGGTCTGGTGGCACGCCGAGACGATCGAGCAGCTGCAGTCGGCCTACCACCGGCTGCTGCGCACCGAGCTCGGCCAGCACCTGGAGCCGGTCTGGAGCAACGCCGCGCTGCACCGGCCGGCCGAGTTCAACAAGAGCCACATCCCGGCCTTCATGGCCGACGAGGTCGCCCGCAAGTACGTCTGCGTCTACCCCTTCGTGCGCTCCTACGAGTGGTACCTGCTCGAGGACGACGAGCGACGCGACCTGCTGCGCGAGCACGGCCAGATGGCGCGCGACTTCCCCGACGTGCGGGCCAACACGATCGCCTCCTTCGCGCTCGGCGACTACGAGTGGCTGCTCGCCTTCGAGGCCGACGAGCTGCACCGCATCGTCGACCTCATGCGAGAGCTGCGCGCGTCGCGCGCCCGTCGCCACGTGCGCGAGGAGATCCCCTTCTTCACCGGCCCGAAGGTGAGCGCGGCCGAGCTGGTCGCGAACCTGCGCTGACCGCGGCCCCGCTCAGTCGTCGAGCGCCCTGGCAAGGATGGCGATGACGGGGATGAGCAGGAACGCGAGCCACGACTTCGTCAGGAAGAACGCGGCGATCGCGATGAACGGCGACAGACTGACGAGCGTGCGCGCCAGCTTGCCCTGCGCCGACGTCCGGCCCGGGGCCGCGGTGTGGGCGACGGCACTGCCGCGGGCGGGACGTAGCTTCGGCCGGGGTTCGGGCAGGTCGACGAAGAGCGCCGTGAGCTCACGACGCACGACGGCGTCGTTCGCGCGGCCGCGACGGTCCTCGTACTCGTTCGCGTCGAGGCGCCCGGCCGCGTGGTGCTCCGCCAGGGCGGCCAGGGCCTCCTCACGCTCGGCCGTGCCGATGCGGATGTCGCCGTCGTCGACCATGGGACGAATCTAGGCGAGCGGGCCCTGGCCGCGCAGCAGCCGGTCAGGCCGGCGCGGCGCCGTCCTCGTCGGGCTGCAGCCGCAGGGAGATCGAGTTGATGCAGTAGCGCTGGTCGGTGGGGGTGTCGTAGCCCTCGCCCTCGAACACGTGCCCGAGGTGCGACCCGCACGTGGCGCAGCGCACCTCGACGCGCTTCATGCCGAAGCTGCGGTCCTCGATGTACTCGACGGAGTCACCGGCGAGCGGGGAGTAGAAGGACGGCCAGCCGCAGTGCGACTCGAACTTCGTGTCGCTGCGGAACAGCTCGGCGCCGCAGGCGCGGCAGGAGTAGACGCCCTTGGTCTTGGTGTCGGTGTACTCGCCGCGGAACGCCGGCTCGGTGCCGGCCTGTCGCAGCACCTGGTACTCGGCCGGGGTCAGGGCGGCGCGCCACTCGTCCTCGGTGCGCTGGACGGCGTACGGCGTGGTCGTGCTGTGGGTGCTCTCGTCGCTCATGTCCAGACCAACGCCACGTCACCCGGGTTTGTGCCCGGGTGACGTGGCGCGGTCGGGTCGGCTACTTCTGCTTCGGTGGGACTGCGCAGGTGGCGGTGGCCGTGTTGCCGGCCGCGTCGGTGGCGGTGAGCGTGGCGTCACCCTTGAAGGTGAAGTGCCAGTCGACGGCGCCGGCGAACGGGGTGACGCTCGATGCCGTCGTCCCCGGCGCCTGGGTCAGCTTCAGGTAGGTGCCGGCGGCGTAGGGCCGGAACGTGGTGCCGGTGGCGTTGTCGGTGATGGCGACGGTGACGCCGGGCAGGTTGTCCGCGGCGACCATCTCGAAGAAGCCGGCGTTGCGCCAGCCGCCGGGCGTGTGGCCGTCGGGGTTGACGCCGGGCCCGCACGAGACGGTGGGCGGGGTGACGTCGTTGACCTTGATGCTCACCGTCTGCACGAACTCGGGTCCGGCCTCTGCGCCGTTGATCCTGAAGGTCGTCGTGCACCCGAGCGTCGAGCCCTGGGGCGCGTCGGCGGCGACGGTGACGGCCTCGTCGAGGACGACGTCGCCGCCGCTGGTGACCGTGCGAGGAAGGCTGGGGGAGAGGGCGATCGAGAGCCCGGCGTCGCAGCTGACGTCTGCGGTGACCTCGGCGGGCAGGTTGCCCAGGCCGGCGAGGATCGTGCTCGCCACGTTGCCGGGCGTGACGCTCGGGAAGAACGAGCCCGAGGTGGCCGTGGCGATCCGCTGGGCCTGGCCGGTGGCGTTGAGGCCGTCCCCACCGCCGGAGGCGACGTTGATCGCGATGACCTGGGCGCCCACGCCGACGAGCGACGCGGTGGCGTCGGCCTCGCTGTGTCCTGCGCTCGGGTCGTGTCCGCTCGCGTCGCCGAACCACACGACGATGCGTGACGAACCGGGACGGAAGGCGATGGCGTTGCCGCCCGAGCCCACCTGCCACAGCGCGTTGAGCTGGCCCTCCGGCGTGTCGCCGCCTCCCGAGGCGACGAGGCTGTCGATGGCGGCCTGCGCCGTCGCCTGGCTCGGGGTCAGGCCCGACTCGACCTCGAAGAGGCCGGTGCCGTCCGAGACGTCCTTGTAGGACGCGACCGCGAACTGTGCCTGCGGCTGCGCCGTCTGCACGCTGGAGACGATCGAGCCCATCTCGGCCTTCACGTTCGCGATGGCGGGGCCCATGCTGCCGGTCTCGTCGACGACGAGGACGATGTCGGGCTTCGGCGGGATCTCGGGCGTGGTGACGGTCTTCGTGACGTGCACGGTGTCGCCCGGGTCGACCGAGGCGTCGTAGCTGGCCGGGCTGACACCGGCGCCCATCGCGAGGGCCGGCGTCGCGACGAGCGCTCCGGCGGCCGCGAGCGTCAGGGCGCTGCGGCGAATGGCTGTGAACATGGATGTTCCTTCCGTGACGAAACACACTGCGGCAAGTGGTGCGCGGTGTTCCCCCCGCACCGAGTGCCCGGCTGCTCCCCCCGGGACGCTCGAGAGGTAGGTGGCGCGGACGAGTCGCCTGATACCGACAAATGCGAACAATCACCCGGCGCGGCACGTCGTCGACGGGTCCGGCGGCCCGTTTGCGACGATGTGCGCGTGCAGGTGCGCAGGCTCGTCTCGCGACCGGTGCTCGTCGCTGCCGCTGCGGGCACGGGCTCGCTGCTCGGTGCGGCCGGCGGCTCGGTCGCCGCGGCCGCGTACTTCGCGCGCAAGGTGATCACGCCCGACGAGCTGCAGCCCGACGACGTCGCGATCCTGCGCCACGACGACGAGTCCGTGACGTTCGCCGCCGCGCCCGACCCGGTGGTGCCGGGCCGTTACGGCGTGTGGCTGGACGGGGGAGCGGGACACGCCCGCGTGGGCGACATCCTCGAGAGCGACGCGACGTCGGTCACGCGTCGCCTGCTCTCCGTCGACCGCGGCGCCCTCTCCGTCGGACCGGCCCGGTGGAACCAGTACTACTTCTGGGACCGGCCCTCGGTGAGCCTCGGACTGCCCGACGAGGACGTGAGCATCGTCTCCGACGTCGGCGCGCTGCCCGGGTGGGTCGTGCGACCCGCTAATCGCGGCAGCAGCTCGGACTGGGCGGTCCTGGTCCACGGGCGAGGCGCCCGCAAGGAGGAGACGCTCCGCGCCGTCCCGGTGCTGCACGAGGCCGGGTGGACCAGTCTCGTCGCCGCCTACCGCAACGACCGTGACGCCCCGCTGGGTCCGGACGGGCGATACAACCTCGGGCTGTCCGAGTGGCGCGACGTCGAGGCGGCGATGGGGTATGCCGTGTCGCACGGGGCGCGCCGCATCCTCCTGCTCGGTTGGTCGATGGGTGGAGCCATCGTGCTGCAGACGCTCGACCACTCCCCGTTGTCCGAGTACGTGGTGGGTGTCGTGCTCGACTCCGCCGTCATCGACTGGGGCGTGGTGCTGCGTCACCACGGCAGGTTGCGCCGCGTGCCCGCCCCCCTCGTGCGGATGGCGTCCGGTCTGCTCGGGTCGCACCGCAGCCGACGCCTCGTGGGCGTTCGCGAGCCCATCGACGTGGCCCGCACCGACTGGGTGGCCCGGGCGGACGAGCTGCGCCACCCGATGCTCGTCATCGCCTCGGACGGCGACGACTTCGTGCCGATCGGACCGGCGGTGGCTCTCGCCGGGCGACGCCCCGACCTCGTGCGTTTCGAGCGCTGGGACGTCGCGCGCCACTGCCGCGAGTGGAACTACGACCCCGAGCGCTGGGAGCGCGTGCTGCGCGAGTTCGTGACGTCCGGCTAGCGGTGCCTCCGCGCGAGTCGGCGCGCGTGCTCAGCGCCGCACGAACCAGCGCCCCATGAGCGTGCCGTCCTGCTCGACGAGGAGCTCGAGGTCGAGGTCGGCCGGCGTGCCGTCGGCTCCCACCGTCCGGGGCGGGCCGGCGCCGACGACGCGCGGGACCACGGTGTAGCACAGCTCGTCGATCGCGCCCGCGGCGAGGAACGAGCCCAGCAGGCCCGGGCCGCCCTCCGTCAGCACGTGGTCGAGCCCGCGCGCATGGAGGGCGTCGAGGAGCACGTGCAGGTCCACCTCGTCGTCGCCGCAGACGAGGACGTTGGCGGCGCCGAGGTCGTCCCGGGCCGGTTCGAGCCCCGGGGCCGAGGCGGTGGTCGCCAGCAGCGCCCGTCCGTCCCGGCACCCGCTCAGCGTCGGCGGGACGGTGCCCCGGTTGCTGACTGCGACGAGGGGCAGGACGTCGGGCAGCCCCGCGGCACGACGCAGCGCCACGAGGGAGTCGTCGACCGACAGCGGCGGGTAGCCCTCTGCGCGGACGGTGCCCGCTCCCACGACGACGACGTGGCTCAGCGCCCGCAGCACCTCGAAGACGACGTGGTCGGCATCGTTGTTGATCGATCCCGACCTCCCGTCGGGGCCGGTCGCACCGCCGTCGAGCGACGTCACCATGTTGGAGCGCACCCAGCGCTCCTCGGCGCAGGCGTAGGCGCGGAAGAGTGCCGCGTCGTCGAGGTCGGCCAGGGCGGGCAGGCCGGAACGGCCGGGGACGAGCAGACGCATCCCGTCAGTATCGGCGACGGCCGGGGGCACTTGCCGATCAGGGCCTGCGCATCCCGTCGCACCACGGCCCTTTCGGGCAGGATGACCGCATGGGCAAGGGCAAGAAGGGCAAGAAGAGCCAGAAGGCAGCGGCGGAGATCGAGGAGAAGGCTGTCGAGGATGCCGTGGTCGCCGCCCACGAGGAGGAGGCCGTCCAGGAGATCAAGGACGTCGTCAACTCGCTCCGCGTCGGCAAGGGCTTCGTGCTCGCCGACGTCGACACCTCGGGCACGCCCGGCTTCACGGGCGACAAGGTGGACGGCAAGGCGGCGCTCAAGGCGTGCGAGACGGAGCTGTCCGACCTGCTCGAACGGCTCTTCGCCGACTCCATCGAGGGTGGCAGGCGGTCCGTGCTGCTCGTCGTTCAGGGGATGGACACGTCGGGCAAGGGCGGCATCATGCGCCACGTCATCTCGGTGAACCCGCAGGGCGTCAAGGCGACCGGCTTCAAGGCTCCGACGAAGGAGGAGCTCGCTCACGACTTCCTTTGGCGCATCGAGAAGGCGCTGCCCGAGCCCGGCCAGCTCGGCGTGTTCGACCGGTCGCACTACGAGGACGTCCTCGTCGTGCGGGTGCACGAGCTGGTGCCCGAGTCCGTGTGGTCGAAGCGTTACGCCCAGATCAACGCCTTCGAGCGCAAGGTGATCGCCGCGGGAACGACGGTCATCAAGGTGATGATGCACATCTCCACGGACGAGCAGAGGGACCGCCTCATGGAGCGTCTCGACCGCCCGGACAAGTACTACAAGTACAACCCGGGTGACGTGGACGAGCGGGGGCACTGGGACGCGTACATGGAGGCGTACCAGGCGGTCCTCGACAAGACGTCGACGGTGGGGGCGCCGTGGCACGTCGTGCCGGCCGACCGCAAGTGGTACGCCCGCCTGGCGGTCCAGCAGCTCCTGCTCGAGGCCCTGCGCGGCATGAACCTCGAGTGGCCCCCGCCCGACTTCGACGTCGAGGCCGAGAAGAAGCGCCTGGCCGTCAGCTGACGGACGTGGTCCCGGGGCGTATGCCGTCCGGCCCGTTCCAGCTGTGGGTGACGGCTCAGCCGGCGCGGTCCAGCACGGCGTCGGTGGCTCCCGCGAGGTCGACGTCGAGAGAGCCGAAGGTGTGGCCGCGGCGGCCGGCGATCCGGCTGGCCACGAAGGCGTCGGCGACGGCGCCGGGGGAGTGCCGCACCAGCAGGCTCGCCTGCAGCGCGAGGGCGAGGCGCTCGACCACCGAGCGGGCACCGAAGGCCGCCCCGGCGGACAGCGGGTCGAGCGAGCGAGCCTGTGCGAGAGCGGAGTCCACGTACGCGTCGAGCTCCGCGCTGCGTCCCCGCACCTCGTGGAGCTCCTTGGTCAGGGCCTCGAGGCTCGCCGGCTCACGACCGACCGCGCGCATGACGTCCAGCGCGTTGACGTTGCCGGACCCCTCCCAGATCGAGTTGAGCGGGGCCTCGCGGTAGAGGCGCGCCAGCCCGTTCTCCTCGACGTAGCCGTTGCCGCCGAGGCACTCGAGCGCCTCGGCGACGACCGAGGAGGTGCGCTTGCACACCCAGAACTTGCCCAGAGCGACCCCGATGCGGGCCAGCTCGCTCTCGCCGTCGTCCACCGCACGGGCGAGGCGGAGGCCGAGCACGGTGGCGGCCTCGGCCTCGAGGGCGAGGTCGGCGAGGACGTTGCGCATGAGCGGCTGGTCGACGAGCAGGGCACCGAAGGCCCTGCGGTGCCGGGCGTGGTGCAGCGCGCGTGACACCGCGGCGCGCATCGTGGCCGTCGACCCCAGCACGCAGTCCAGTCGGGTCGCGCCGACCATGTCGATGATGGTGCGCACGCCGCGCCCCTCGTCACCGAGCCGGCTGCCCCACGTGCCGTCGAGCTCGACCTCGCTCGAGGCGTTCGAGTGGTTGCCGAGCTTGTCCTTGAGGCGCTGGAGCGCGAAGACGTTGCGCGAGCCGTCGTCGAGGGCACGCGGCACGACGAAGCAGGTCAGGCCTCCCGGCGCCTGCGCGAGCACGAGGAACGCGTCGCTCATGGGGGCCGAGCAGAACCACTTGTGCCCGGTGAGGCGGTAGGTCTCACCCGGCAGCGGTCCGCCGGGGGACGCGACGGCCCGGGTCGTGTTGGCCCGGACGTCCGACCCGCCCTGCTTCTCGGTCATGCCCATGCCGGCGACGGCGCCCGACTTGGTCGTGACCGGCCGGATGCCGAAGTCGTAGGAGCGGCTCGCGAGGGCGGGCAGCCAGCGCCCCCCGAGGGTGGGGTCGTGCCGGAGGGCCGACCCGGCGGCATACGTCATCGAGACGGGGCAACCGTGCCCGGCCTCGACACGCGACCACAGGACGAAGCCGGCGGCTCGGCGCACGTGGGCACCCGATCCGCTCGGTGACAGCCAGGCCTCGGCCGTCAGGCCGGCCCCCACGGCCTGGGTCATGAGCCAGTGCCACGAGGGGTGGAACTCCACCTCGTCGACCCGGTTGCCCCTGGCGTCGTGGGTGCGCAGCACCGGACGGTGGGCGTCGGCGAGCCGGCCGTGCTCCTGTGCCTGCGCGGAGCCGGCCAGGCGCCCGAGGGCAGCGAGCTCCTGCATCGCGGACTGGCCCGCCCACCGGGCGACGGCCTCTGCCAGTGCGACGTCGTCGGCGAGGAAGTCGCCGCCGACGTACTCCGGGGCCTGGTTGGTCACCTCGTGTGTGCTCACCAGCCGAGGGTAGGCCGCCCGCCCGGGCGGCGCCGGTGGGACGCGTGTCGCACGGGTCACGTCGACGACCCACCCGCACGGATAGATTCGTGGCGATGACGGTCAAGAAGCGCGTACGCGCGGTGCTGCGTCGGGTGCCGGGCGGGCTCGGCGCGGCCCGGCTGACGCTGCGGACCGTCGACGTCTGCCTCGACTACCGGGTCACCGGACTCGCCGCCGAGGCGGCGTTCTTCATGCTGCTCTCGCTGCCGCCGCTCGTGCTGGGGCTCTTCGGCGGGCTCGGCTACGTCAGTGCCTGGATCGGTCCTGAGAACGTCGCCCGGGTCGTCGCGACGATCCGGGAGTACGCCGAACGCTTCCTCACCGAGGACAGCATCAGCCAGCTGCTCGTGCCCACGGTGGAGGACGTGCTGGGTCGCGGACGGCCCGAGATCGTGTCCCTCGGCTTCCTGCTGTCGCTGTGGTCGGGCTCGCGCGCCCTCAACGTCTTCATCGACACCGTGTCGATCATGTACGGCCAGAAGGACATTCGCGGGATCATCCGCCTGCGCGCCCTCAGCCTCGGCATCTACACGGTGAGCACGGTCGCCGGAATCGTCCTGCTGCCGCTCGTGCTCCTCGGTCCGGTCCTCGTGTCCGACTGGCTGCCCGACTCGCTCGCCTTCCTGCGCTACCTCTACTGGCCGACCGTCCTGGTGCTCAGCATCATCGCGCTGACGACGCTGTACCACGTGGCCACGCCGCGCCGGGCGCCGTGGCTCCGCGACGTCCCCGGCGCTCTGCTGGCCCTCGCCATCTGGCTCGGTGCCTCCTACCTCGTCCGCGTCTCGCTCGAGGCCTCCCTCGGCGGCACGACGATCTACGGGCCTCTGACGGCGCCGATCGTGCTGCTCATCTGGCTCTACTTCCTCGCCATCGCCATCCTCATCGGGGCCGGGCTCAACTCCGCCTCGCGCACCCTGTGGCCGGTCGAGCTCGGCGAGCACGAGCCGACGTCGGTCGTGGACTGGATCGCCCGACGACGGGCGGAGGACCGCCAGTACACGCACGGTCGACCGTCCGAGCTGCAGCAGGCCGTCGAGCGCGAGCTCGACGAGGGCGTCGCGGCACCGGCTGAGCACGAGCGCGAGGTCGGCCGCTGACCCCCGGATCGGTGGTCCGACGGCCGGTTTTGTGTCGCCCGGACCGATGGGCTAATGTCTACCTCGCACCGAGCGGAGAAGTTACACCGCTGGTGTTCCGCGGACGTAGCTCAGTTGGTAGAGCGCAACCTTGCCAAGGTTGAGGTCGCCGGTTCGAGCCCGGTCGTCCGCTCGGAGGCAAAGATCCACTTGCCTTCCACGGTGGAGTGGCCGAGAGGCGAGGCAGCGGCCTGCAAAGCCGCGTACACGGGTTCAAATCCCGTCTCCACCTCGGTACAGCACCACCACAGCAGGACCCACGGGCGATTGGCGCAGCGGTAGCGCGCTTCCTTGACACGGAAGAGGTCACTGGTTCAAACCCAGTATCGCCCACCAGCACAGAACAGCCCCTGACCAGCGGAGACGCCGGTCAGGGGCTGTTTCGTTGCGCGGCCGTCCAGTTGCCTGTTCGCGCAGCCGGTGACGTGTTCAGCGGCGCAGCTCCATCCGGTTCTCCGCGGGTTCGTCGGACGGCCAGTCCGGTGGCACCCCCAGGTCGACGAAGCCCGCGCTCGTACGCGG
This sequence comes from Terrabacter koreensis, assembly GCF_054783315.1. Taxonomy (NCBI): domain Bacteria; kingdom Bacillati; phylum Actinomycetota; class Actinomycetes; order Micrococcales; family Intrasporangiaceae; genus Terrabacter; species Terrabacter koreensis. Next base: position 1,827,704 of record NZ_BAAGQU010000004.1, read on the forward strand.
TGCGTGCCCTCGCGTTGTCGCTGCGGACCATGAGGAACGTCGACCGGTCCTGGCCGTCGGCCCACTCGACCACGGCGTCGATGAGGGCGCGTGCGACCCCTGCGCCGCGGACCGCGGGTGCCACCCACATCGAGATCAGCTCGACCTCGTGCTCGCCGACGCGCTGGCCGCTGACGACGCCGACGACGTTCGTGCCGTCCTGTGCCAGGAGGGTCAGCGGCACGGTGGTCAGGCGCGACCGCCACTGCGGCTCGGGGGCCTCGACCCAGTCGGCGTGACGCGAGCCGAAGGCCTCCGGCGACCCCGCCAACGACGCGAGCCGCACCTCCCGGAACGTCTGCCAGTCGTCGGGCCCGATCCTCGTGATGTCCACGCCCCGAACCTAGCAAGGCCAGGTGGTTCGGGTCGTCACTCTTTCAGCGCGTGCAGGTCGTATTGGGCGAGCTTGCGGTAGAGGGTCGCCCGGCTCATGCCGAGCTCGGCGGCCGCGACCTTCATCGTCGTGCCCGGGCGGGTGAGGCACCGCACGATCTCGTCGCGCTCGAACGCTTCGATCCGCGTCAGGCGCCGGCGCGAGCCGCTCAACACCTCCGACGGCAGCTGGGCGAGGTCGACGACGTCGCCACGGCCCGCAGCCTGCCTGACGGCCCGCACGAGCTGGTCGACGTTGCCCGGCCAGCCGCAGCTCGTCAGCGCGCGCTCGGCCGCCGCCGTGAAGTCGATCGGGCGTCCGCGCGTGCGTTCGGCGACGTGTCGCGCCAGCGGCATGACGTCCTCGGTGCGCTCGCGCAGCGGGGGCACCTCGACCACCGTGTCGACCTGCGGTGCGAGGCCGGCGGGGACGTCGGCGAAGGACTCGGCGGTCAGGCACCACGACCGCCCGCCGGCTCCGCCGTGCGCCGCAGGCGTCGTCCCGGGCACCGGCACCGGGTGCCGGGTCCCCATCACGCGCACGAGCGAGGCCGCTGCCCCGGCAGGCAGCACGTCGACGTTGCGCACGACCACCGAGGTCCACGGCTTGCTGATCTCGGGCGCCCAGGAGGCCAGCCAGGCCTCGACGTCCTCGGGGTCGGGGGAGCTGACGCTGAGGATGCGGTCGCGGGGGTGGGCTTGGCGCAGCGCCTGGGCGAGGAGCGTCGCGCGGCCTGCCCCGGTCTCGCCCACGGCGGCCACCACGCGCCCGCGGGTGATGGCGTCGGCGGCCCGGTCGACGGCACCACGCCACGTCGCCGACAGCCCGCGCAGGGTCCCCGCGCCCGGCTCGAGACGAGCGGTCTCGACGCGGAACACCTGCCCCTTCGGGGCCGGCCGTGGGCTCTGCCCGCGGGACCGGGCCAGCATGAGCGAGGCCGTGTTGCCCGCGGCGGACTGTGCCAGCGCGAGCAGCAGGTCACCCCGCGACCGCGACCACGTGGTGAGGTTGACGCTGCCCTCGAGGCGCCCCGTCACGGGGTCGAGAACGGGCGCGGCCGCGCACGTGTAGGTGCACAGGCTCAGCGAGTAGTGCTCGTCCGCCCGGACGAGCGAGGGTGTGCGGTCGGCCAGCGCCATGCCGAGGCCGTTGGTGCCCGCCTCGCGCTCCGAGAAGGCGAAACCCGGTGCGAGGTGGACGGCGTCGAGGGCCCGCAGCAGCGAGGTGTCACCGCTCAAGCGGTTGAGCACGAGGCCGTCGGCGTCGGTGAGCATGAGGCTGATCGGCTCGTTGGAGAGGGTCTCGTGCAGGCCGGTCAGCACCTCGTTGCCGCACTGGGAGAAGAGCGAGTCGTCTCGCCTCGTGCCCGCGAAGAACGGCTCGACCGACTCGAGCGGCACGCCGTAGTCCTCGCTGCGCTGCCAGGACGCGATGACGCGGCCGGACACGGGACCCGCGTCCGGCGATCCCTGCAGCCCCCACCGCTCCGGCAGGGCCCCGTCGTGCGTCGGCACCATCGCCGCCTCCTCGCCGCCTCACGGCGGCCTTCTCGAAGCCACTCCGAAGGTACCTCGCGCGCTCCTCCGCGTTCGTCGGTCGGCGTCTCAAATTGAGACACCGACCCCGGTGCCGTGGCGCGCGACCGTTCCTATCGTCGAAGGCGATCAACGACGATCGCACCCGGAGGAGACCAGATGTACAGCAAGGACGGCGAGAGCTACTTCATCGTCGACGCGCACGTCGCGTTGTGGGACGCCCGGCCCGAGAACCAGCGCAACATCCACGGCAAGCAGTTCATCGACTGCTTCTACGACTACCACCGCAACCTCAGCCCGGAGGGGACCGTCTGGAGCTACGAGGACTACCTCTACCAGGGCGGCCGGCGCCTCATGAAGGACCTCTTCGAGGACGGCTACGTCGACCACGCCGTCTTCCAGCCGGCGTTCCTGGGGGAGTTCTACAAGAACGGGTTCGGGCAGACCGAGGAGGCCTCGGCCCTGGCCCAGGCGCATCCCGACAAGCTCACCTACAACCACAACTTCGACCCGCGCAACGGCGAGGCCGGGCTCGACCAGCTGCGCGCCGACGCCGAGCGGTTCGGTCTCAGGGGCGTCAAGCTCTACACGGCCGAGTGGCACGGGGAGTCACGCGGCTGGCGTCTCGACGACCCGTGGGCCTACCGCTACTTCGAGGCCTGCCGCGAGCTCGGCATCACCAACATCCACATCCACAAGGGCCCGACGATCCGGCCGCTCGACCGCGACGCGTTCGACGTCGCGGACGTCGACCACGTGGCCACCGACTTCACCGACCTCAACTTCGTCGTCGAGCACTGCGGTCTGCCAAGGCTCGAGGACTTCTGCTGGATCGCCACCCAGGAGCCGAACGTCCACGCCGGCCTCGCCGTCGCGATGCCGTTCATCCACACGCGGCCGCGGTACTTCGCGCAGATCATCGGCGAGCTCCTCTACTGGGTCGGCGAGGACCGTATCCAGTTCTCGAGCGACTACGCGCTGTGGACGCCGAAGTGGCTGATCGAGCGGTTCGTGGACTTCCAGATCCCCGAGGACCTGACGGAGTACGCCCCGATCACGACGGCCCAGAAGAAGAAGATCCTCGGCCTCAACGCGGCGAAGATGTACGACATCGACGTGCCGGCCGAGCTGCGGCTGCCCGATGCCGACGAGCCGGCCACCGGCCCGCGCGGAGCCGACGACACGGCGGAGCGCGCCGCCGACACCAGCACGTTGGCCGGGGTGTGACGATGGCGCTCGCCCTGCCCGAGACCGCGCGCGGCGCAGGGACGCACGCGGCGGCGTACGAGGCCCTCTCGGGGGTGTTCGACCCCGAGCTCGACGAGCCGATCACCGACCTCGGGTTCGTGCGCTCGCTCGACGTCGCCGGTGACTCGGTGACGGTGCACCTGAGGCTCCCCACGTCGTTCTGCTCGCCGAACTTCGCCTACCTCATGGCGTCGGACGCCAAGGACGCGCTCACCGCGCTGCCCTGGTCGCGGCACGTGGTGGTCGAGCTCGACGACCACCACGACAGCGACCTCATCAACGCAGGGCTCGCGGCCGACGCCGGCTACAGGGGCACCTTCCGCCACGAGGCGGAGCAGGACCTCGACGAGCTGCGCGAGACGTTCCGGCGCAAGGCGCACACGGCGGCGATGGAGCGCTGCCTGACCGCCCTGCTCCGGGCCGACCCCGACCGGGAGGTCGAGGCGCTGGGCGAGGTCACCCTCGGCGACCTGCCCGACGACGAGCGCACCGCCGCCCTCCGACGCCGCCGCGCGGCGCTGGGCCTACCCGACGTCCCGATGGCACCCGTCCTCGTCAGCCACGACGGCACGACGTATGCCGCCGCCGACGTCCCGCTCGCGCTGCGGCGGGCCCGCTCGACGCGGGTCTCGATCGACGGCAACGCGCACTTCTGCCGCGGGCTGCTGCGGACGCGCTACCCCGGGTCCGAGCAGGACCAGACCGACCGTCCGGAGGGCGCCGAGCCCGCGGACGCGCTCCACAGACCACCGAGCCCCACGACATTCATCCCGCTCTCCCAGCTGAAGGAGCACCTGTCATGACCACCATGCGAGCCGTCCAGGTCGTCGGCTACCACGAGAACCTGCGCATGACGGAGGTGCCGGTGCCCGAGCCGACCGGCCCGTTCGACGTCGTCGTCAAGATCGGCGGGGCCGGCGTGTGCCGCACCGACCTCCACATCCTCGAGGGCCAGTGGGCCGAGAAGTCGCAGGTCGTGCTGCCCTACACGATCGGCCACGAGAACGCCGGCTGGGTGCACGCCGTCGGCTCGGCCGTCACGAACGTCACGGAGGGTGACAAGGTCATCGTCCATCCGCTCGTCACGTGCGGGCTCTGCCGCGCCTGCCGGTCAGGTGACGACGTCCACTGCGAGAGCAACCAGTTCCCGGGCATCGACACGAACGGCGGGTACGCCGAGTACCTCCGCACGTCGGCCCGCAGCGTCGTGCGCATCGACGACTCCCTCGAGCCGAAGGACGTCGCGGCGCTCGCCGACGCCGGCCTCACCGCCTACCACGCCGCGGCAAAGGCGGCACGCAGGCTGAGCCCCCGCGACCGGGTCGTCGTCATCGGGGCAGGGGGACTGGGCCACATCGGGATCCAGGTGCTCCGGGCGCTCACGCCGGCCGAGATCCTCGTGGTCGACCGCAACGCCGACGCCGTGAAGCTGGCCCTCTCGATCGGGGCCGACCACGCGATCGTGGCCGACGGCACGCAGGTCGACCAGGTGCTCGACGTGACCGGCGGTCACGGCGCCGAGGTCGTCGTCGACTTCGTCGGCGAGAACGGCTCCACCGCAGAGGGGCTCGCCATGACGCGTCGGGCGGGCGACTACCACGTCGTCGGCTACGGCGAGAACGTCGACGTGCCCACGATCGACCTCGTCTCCACCGAGAAGAACGTCATCGGCAACCTCGTCGGCTCCTACAACGACCTCCAGGACCTCATGGCCCTCGCCGCACGCGGCGCCGTCACCCTGCACACGCAGACGTACGCGCTCGACGACTTCCAGTCCGCCATCGACGACCTCGACGCGGGCAACGTCCGCGGCCGGGCCATCCTCGTCCCCTGAGGAGCGACCATGAAGAGCTATCTCGGAGTCGGTGCATCGGTCGGCGTCCTCGCCGGCATCTGGACCCAGGTGAGCCTGCAGCTCGGCCTCGTCACCTGGGTCGCGTTCATCGCGTGGGCCTGCTACTTCGCGGCCGGCGGCGGCTTCTCCGGCTTCCGCAACGGTCTGGCCGCCAACCTGAGCGGCGTGGTCTGGGGCTGGCTCGCCAGCCTCGCGGCCGCCCGCCTGACGTTCGGTGGCGCGCTCGCGATCATCGTCACGGTGCTCGCATTCGTGCTCTGCGTCCAGGCGGCGGTGTCGTGGCTGTCGTTCATCCCCGGCGCCTTCGCCGGCACAGCCGTCTTCTTCGGCGCGTCCTTCGCGTTCTGGCCCACCGTCCTGGCCCTCGTCGTGGGAGCGTGCCTCGGGTGGGCCTCCGGCATCCTGGGGGAGCGCATCCAGAAGGCCGTCGACGGCCGGCCGGTGGCGGGTTCCGCCGAGCCGGCGGACCCGGTCACGCCGGCCGCGGCCTGACCGACCGCACGGCACCGACCGCACGGCACCGACAGCTGCATCGACAGCACTCACCGACAGGAGAACGCCTTGATCTTCATCACCGCCAAGTTCCCCGTGAAGCCCGAGCACGCCGACGACTGGCCCGAGATCTCCCGGGCCTTCACCGAGGCCACGCGCGCCGAGGAGGGGTGCCTCTGGTTCGACTGGTCGCGCAGCCTCGACGACCCGACCGAGTACGTCCTCGTCGAGGCGTTCCGCGACGACGCGGCCGGCGGGGCACACGTGCAGAGCGACCACTTCAAGGAGGCGACGTCGACGCTGCCGGGCTACCTCGCCGCCACCCCGAAGATCGTCAACACGACGATCGAGGGCACCGAGTGGTCGGACCTGGGGGAGATGGCCGTCGAGAAGTAGGGGGCGGGTGCATCCGAGGCCCCGGTCGGGACTACTCCCGGCCGGGGTCGCGGACGCCGATCCGGATCTTGCCCTTGCCGTCGCACTCGGTCTGGTGGGCCTCCGCGTCCTTGCGCGCCTTCTCCCGGGCTCGGCGGGCGGGCCCGGTCCAGTCGCAGCTCTTGCAGTAGCCGAAGGAGAAGGCGCCGTCCTCCTGCGTCCCGTCGTCGGACTTCGCCAGCTTCTCGAGCGTGGCCCGGTGCTTGTCGCCCTCCGCGTCGCGCACGGTGAGGTCGTGCCCCTTGCGTCGGAGGAACCGTAGGTCGGCACCGGGCTTGGCCATGCGCACATCCTCCCCCGTCGCGCCGGTCGGTGGACAGCGGCCCTCTCGCAGTGCCCGTCGAAGCACGTGCACGAGGGGCCCGAACGGCCACTCGGAGAGCGGGTTTCGCGCCGGGGCCAACCGTCCGCTATGGTCTACCTCGCACCCACGGGGCTTCGGCTCCCGAGGGCCGGCAAGCGGACGTAGCTCAGTTGGTAGAGCGCAACCTTGCCAAGGTTGAGGTCGCCGGTTCGAGCCCGGTCGTCCGCTCCGCTGGAAGGGCCCGTCGACTCACGTCGGCGGGCCCTTCCGCGCGTTCGAGGGCGTATGCCGTCCGGCCCGGCGCCCGACACCCGCGTCGGAACGCGTCGCCACCGTGCGGCATACGTAGGCTGTCGGCATGGCGGCGAGCAAGAGCCCGGCGATGGAGATCGAGGTGGGCGACCACACGGTGCGGCTCTCGAGCCCCGACCGCGTCTACTTCTCCGAGCGGGGCGAGACCAAGCTCGACCTCGTGCGGTACTACCAGTCCGTCGGTCCCGGCATCGTCAACGCGCTCCGCGAGCGGCCCTGCATGCTGCACCGCTTCCCCAAGGGGGTCGACGGGCCGAAGGTGCACCAGAAGCGGCTCCCGGCCGGAGCGCCGCCGTGGGTCGAGACGGTGCGGCTGCACTTCCCGCGCTACGGGCTGCACGCCGACGAGCTCTGCGTGACCCGCCTCGCCGACGTCATCTGGGCCGTCCAGATGTCGACCGTCGAGTTCCACCCCTGGAACAGCCGGCGCGCCGACACCGAGAAGCCCGACGAGTGGCGCATCGACCTCGACCCCATGCCCGAGTGCACCTTCGACACGGTGCGGCGGGCCGCAGCCACGACCCACGAGATCCTCGACGAGCTCGGCGCCGTCGGCTGGCCGAAGACCTCCGGCGGCTCCGGCCTGCACGTCTACGTGCGGATCGCTCCCGAGTGGGGTTTCAAGGACGTCCGCCGTGGCGCCCTCGCCTTCGCGCGCGAGGTCGAACGTCGGCTGTCCGACGTCGTGACCACGACGTGGTGGCGACGCGACCGGTCGCCCCAGGACCTCTTCGTCGACTACAACCAGAACGCGCGAGACCACACCATCGCCGCCGCCTACAGCGTGCGCGGCAACCCGCGCGGCACCGTCTCGGCGCCGCTCACGTGGGACGAGGTGGCCGACGCCGAGCCGCAGGACTTCACCATCGCCACCATGCCCGAGCGGTTCGCGCGGGTCGGCGACCTGCACGCCGGCATCGACGACGCCGTCTTCGACTTCCGGGCGCTGCTCGAGTGGGCCGACCGCGACGAGCGTGAGGGCAAGGACCTGCCGCCCGAGCCCGACGAGGCCTCCTGAGCCGACGTCTGCCGAGGGACAACCCTCGACGCCGATTGGCGGCGCAGCCTCGTCCGGGGCGAGAATGCTACCGACGCGTAACCGCACGCGTGACCACCCCGAGGAGACGACGTGACCGTCCTGCACGACTTCAAGGCCACCGCCATCGACGGTTCGGAGGTGTCGCTCGACGAGTACGCCGGCAACGTCGTCCTCGTCGTCAACACCGCCAGCGCCTGCGGCTTCACGCCGCAGTTCGCCGGGCTCGAGGAGCTGTACCAGACCTACCGCGAGCAGGGACTGACGGTGCTCGGCTTCCCGTGCAACCAGTTCGGCAACCAGGACCCGGGCAGCGACGACGAGATCGGCGCCTTCTGCCAGAAGAACTACGGCGTCACGTTCCCGATGTTCTCCAAGGTCGACGTCAACGGGGACGACGAGCACCCCCTGTTCACGTGGCTGAAGTCCGAGCAGGGCGGCCTGCTCGGCAGCAAGATCAAGTGGAACTTCACCAAGTTCCTCGTCGGCCGCGACGGCGCCGTCATCGAGCGCTACGCGCCGACCACCGAGCCCTCCGCCATTGCCGCCGACATCGAGAAGGCCCTGGCCGGCTAGGGCCTACGATCTGCGGGTGGACCACGCCCGCTTCGCCGACCGGGTCGCCCGAGAGGTCGTCGACGTCCGCCGCGGTGCGGAGGCCCTCGACGCCATCTCGCGCGAGGGGTTCTGGGCCGTCGTGGCGACCTTCGAGGGCGACGTCACCGCGGTCCGCTTCGGCGACGTCAACCGCGCCACACCAACCGGTCCGGCAGCCGTCAGCCCGGCGGACTGGCGGCCGCTCGACCGTCACTGGTGCTCGTCCCTCGACCGCGCGGCCTACGTGAGCGCGGTGCGCGAGGTGCGCGAGCGCATCGCCGCCGGCACCGTCTACCAGGTCAACGTGTGCCGGGTGGTCAGCCACGAGCTGGCGGCCGATGCAGACCTCGACGGGCTCGACGCCCTTCTGCGACAAGGCAACCCAGCGCCGCACGCCGCGCGCATCAGGTGTGAGGAAGCCGGCCTCGACGTGGTCAGCGCCTCCCCGGAGCTCTTCCTGGCACGCCGGGGCGCCACCGTGGTGACGCGCCCGATCAAGGGCACAGCACCGACCGCGGAGCAGATGCTGCCCAAGGACCACGCCGAGAACGTCATGATCGTCGACCTCATGCGCAACGACCTCTCGGGCGTCTGCGAGCCGGGGACCGTGTCGGTCGACGAGCTGTGCGCGATCGAGCAGCACCCCGGCCTCGTCCACCTCGTCTCCACCGTGAGCGGGCGGTTGGCCGACGGCGTGGCGTGGGGCGACGTCTTCGCTGCCACCTACCCACCCGGCTCGGTCTCGGGTGCCCCCAAGTCGAGTGCCCTCACCGCGATCCACGACCTCGAGACGCAGCCGCGCGGGCCGTACTGCGGGGCCATCGGCTGGGTCGACGCCGATGCGCGTGAGGCCGACCTGGCCGTGGGCATCCGCACCTTCTGGGCCGAGCACGACGCGGCCGGACTCCGGTGGCTGCGGTTCGGCACCGGGGCCGGCATCACGTGGCACTCCGACCCCGAGGGGGAGTGGGCCGAGACCGAGCTCAAGGCGGCCCGCCTCATCGGGCTGGCGGCCGGCACTGTGACACCATGAGGACGCTCTCGCGAGCCACGGCACGAGCCTCAGGGAAGGGACCATGAGCACGACCATGCGCGTCTGGGTCGACGGCGACCTCGTCGACCCCACCGGACCGTCGGTGTCCGCCCTCGACCACGCCGTGACCGTGGGCGACGGCGTCTTCGAGACCGCCAAGATCGTCGACGGACGGCCGTTCGCCCTCTCGCGGCACCACCGACGGCTCGAGCGCTCCGCGGCCGGGCTCGGCCTGCCGCCGCTCGATCTCGGCGTCGTCGACAAGGGTGTGGCCGCGGTGCTCGACGGGCCGGCGATCCCCTTCGGCCGCCTGCGCTACAGCGTCACCGGAGGCATCGGGCCCCTCGGCTCCGACCGCGACGACGCGTCCCTGACCTACATCGTGCTGGCGGCCACCCAGCCGCTCCCGCCCGAGAGCGGCACGCTGACGGTCGTGCCGTGGACCCGGAACGAGCGCTCCGCGGTGGCCGGGCTCAAGACGACCTCGTACGCCGAGAACGTCGTCGCGCTCGCGCGCGCCAAGCAGGAGGGCGCGATCGAGGCCGTCTTCGCCAACACCCGGGGAGAGCTGTGCGAGTGCACGGGCAGCAACGTCTTCGTCGTCGTGGACGGCGTCGTGCTCACGCCGCCCGTCGGGTCGGGCCTGCTCGCCGGCATCACCCGCGAGCTCACCATCGAGTGGGGCCGCGCCGCCGGCATCGACGTCCGTGAGGAGGCGCTGCCGCTCGACGTGCTGCAGACGGCCGACGAGGTGTTCATCACGAGCTCCACGAAGGACGTCCTGCCCATCCACGCCGTCGACGACCGGGTGCTCCCCGAGAGCAACCCGGTGACACGCGAGCTGCTGCGAGTCTTCCGCAGCAACGCCGAGCGGGACGCCGACCCGTGACAGCCCCCGAAGAGTCCGCGCGGGCCGGGGCCGCCGACGACGTCGACTACTCCGACCCGAACCGCACGCTCGACGCGGAAGAGGACCGCTGGGCCTGGCGCGCCCGCCTGCGCCGCAACCGGGTCACCCACCTCGCCTGGCGCACCGCCGTCGGGGTCGTCGGGGCCGTCGTCACGATCGCCGGGCTCATCATGGTTCCCGCGCCCGGCCCCGGGTGGCTGGTCGTCTTCTTCGGGCTGCTCATCCTCGCGAGCGAGTTCGAGTTCGCCCAGCGCTGGCTCGACTTCGGCAAGCACCACGTGAGCCGCTGGAACGACTGGATCATGGCCCAGTCGATCTGGGTGCGGGGCCTCGTCGCGCTCGGCACCCTGCTCATCGTCTGGGGGGTCGTCTGGACCTACCTGGCCTGGGCGGGCGTTCCGCAGTTCGTGCCCCAGTGGGCCGAGGACCTACTGGTCCGGGTGCCCGGGATCGACTGACGCGACTCGGCTGTCCTGCGGGCGCCGACACGGCCGCGGCAGGGGCGATTTCCACCACCGGACCGGTACCGGCTATTGTTTCCCTCCGTCACCCCGACAGCCTCTCGGCACAGGGGTGCCCGGACGTGTAGCTCAGCTGGTTAGAGCGCTCGCTTCACACGCGAGAGGTCAGGGGTTCGAGTCCCTTCACGTCCACCGCATCTTCACCGGCACCTCGCGCCTGCTCCGCCCAGCGGGCACTAGCGTGAGCGGCATGACGCAGGCCCTGCGCCGCCTCGCCCGGACCGCTGTTCCGCCGAGCACCGTGCTGCTGCTCGCCTGCGTCGTCGTCGCCGTGCTCGCCGTCGCCACAGGACTCACCGCGTGGCTCATCGGCGTCGGCGCGGCGCTGTCCCTCGGCATGGGCCTCGTCACGGGCCTGCCGGCCGCAGCGGCCGAGCTGCCGCTGCGCGTGCGGCTCGGGGAGACGGCGCTCGCGGCCGCGGCCGCCGGTCTGGGCGTCGCGGCAGGGCGTCCCTGGGGCCTCGCCGCCGTCGTGTTCGCGACCGCGCTGGCGCAGGCGCCGTTCACCGCGTCCTCCGCGGGGCTCGGCATGGCCCCCGCGGTCTCTGCCTCGGTGCTCGGCTCGGTGCTCCCGGGTGAGCACCCGGTGCTCGTCGGGCTCCTCGTCGTGGTCGGCAACGGCCTCGCGCACGCCGTGGTGTGGGCCCTGCGCCTGCCGCGCCGGTCGGTGCCTGTGCCGTGGAGGCTCGCGGTGCTCCACGCCGTGACCTTCGCCGTGATCGCCTCGGCCGTGCTGCTCGTCGCCGGCCTCGAGGGTCTTCCCCACGCGTACTGGGCCGTGTTGGTGCTCGCCGCCGCCATGCGCCCGCGGCCTGTGGAGGCCCGTCGCACCGCGCCGGCCGTCTTCGTCGGGACGCTCGTCGGCCTCGCCGTGTCAGCGGTCGTCGCCTTCGCGCTGCCACGTCCGGCGACGATCGTGGCCCTCGTGGCCTGCGCGGTCCTCATGTTCGGCTGGGCGCTCGCGGGGGACGCCGGCCGGCAGTCCTGGTTCGGCACACCGGTCATCGTGCTGCTCGCCTCGTCGCCCGCGCTCGTCGACCCGGCGCGGGTCGCGGCCGAGCGGGTGCTCCTCACCGGGGTCTCGGTCGGTCTGGCCCTCCTGGCTGCGTGGCTCATGCGCGGGCTCGACGACGCCGTGGCTCCCGGCCACGCGCCCTCGACGCACTAGCGTGTCGTCCATGGTCGCGACGGTCTCCAGCCTCTTCATCTACCCCGACTCCGACTCGCCGGGACAGGAGCTCGACTCCGTCGAGGTGACGCCCACCGGCCCGGAGGGCAACCGCAGCAAGAAGCATGCCGTGCACCTCGTGACGGCCGACGACTACGTCGAGACCCACCCGAAGGCGAACATCGTCCTGGACATGGAGTCCGCGGTGCTCGACAGGCTCGTGGGGCGCGTCATCCGCCTCGGCGACTGCACTCTCAAGGTCACGCAGGCGCCGTCGCAGTGCGCGGGCGTCTACGCCGAGGTGGTCACGCCCGGCGCGGTGTCGGTCGACGACGCGCTGATGGTGGCCGAGTCCGAGTGAAGAGGGCCTGCGGGCGCGGCAAGGGCATCGGGTGACGATCCACACCGAGCATCCCTTCGACACCCCCGACGAGGACCGTGACCCCGTCCGACGGCTGCGCGGGCGCATCGGGGGCACGGTGTCGCTCTGGACGGCCGGCTCCGGCGTCGAGCGCGCGGGCCTCACGGTCTCGTCCTACCTCGTCGCGACCGGCGACCCCGGTCGCGTCGTCGGCCTGCTGCACCCGGACTCCGACCTGCTCGAGCGGCTCGACGAGACCGGCACAGCCGTCGTGACGTTGCTGGGGGTCCGTGACCAGCGGCTCGCGGACGCCTTCGCAGGGGTCATGCCCGCTCCGGGCGGCCCGTTCCGGCTCGGCACGTGGGAGCAGACCGAGTGGGGGCCCCGGCCCGCCTCCGCTGCGACCTGGGCGGGAGTGCGCCTCGACGCTGCGACCCGTCACGACGTCGGGTGGTCGGTGCTCGTCGAGACGGTGGTCGAGCACGTCGAGGTCGGGCCCGAGGACGGCCCGCTCGTGCACCGACGGGGCCGCTACCAGCGCCCACACGCCTGAGCGCGCGACCTCGCGCAGGATCAGGCCGTGCCCGACATCTCCGTCGTGAGCAGGCCCTCCGGGACCCCGAACGCGTCGGCCAGGTCGGTTGCGAACGGCCGCAGCTCGGCGCAGATCTCGTTGACGAGGGCGGTCAGCGCCTTGGTGCGGGCCGGGCTGAGCCGGTCGTGCTCGAGGTACCACGCCTTGTGCCGCTCGATCGTCGACAGCAGGTGCAGGTCGCAGACGCGGGCGAGCACCGCCTTGGCCTCCACGTCGGCGCACTCCTCGACCGAGGCGGCGAAGGACTCGGCGACCAGCCGCTCGACGTGCGCCGTCGCGGCCTCGACGAGGTGGTCCTGGGTGGCGTTGAAGACCGCGAACGCGTCGGCGCCGGGTGCCGTGGCACGGCGGAGCCGGCGCGCGAGGCCCTCGAGCAGGTGTTCCTCGCGCTCGCGCAGCAGGCGCAGCTGCGTGCCTCGGATGCCGAAGGTGACGTCCTCCTCCCGACCCGGCGCGGCGTCGACCAGCCGCTGCACGATGCCGCGCGCCGACGACCGCTCGATGACGGTGCCGCCGACGAGCCGGGCCCCGAACCGCACGATGCCCAGGGTGTCGAGGTCGCCGAACGTCGCCTGGTACTCGCCGAGCAGCGACTTGGCCACGAGCTGCAGCAGCACCGTGTTGTCGCCCTCGAACGTCGTGAAGATGTCGGTGTCGGCCTTGAGCGCCGCGAGGCGGTTGGCCCAGAGGTAGCCGGCGCCGCCGCAGAGCTCGCGGCACTCCTGGATGGTGTCGGTGGCGTGGCGCGTCGTCAGCACCTTGATGGCGGCGGCGCGGGTCTCGAGCCGCCGCTGGTCCTCCTCGGCGGTCGCGCGTCCCGAGAGCACGTCGTCCATGGCCGTGACGAGCTCGTGCTGGGCCACCTGCAGGGCGTACGCCGTCGCGATCCTCGGGAGCAGCCGCCGCTGGTAGGTGCGGTAGTCGAGGACGGTCGTCTCCACGTCGGTGCCGGGCGCGGCGAACTGGCGTCGCCCGGCGGCATATCGCGTGGTGACCGCGAGGGCCGAGCGCGCGGCCGCCCCGGCGCCGCCCGCGACGGAGATGCGCCCGCGCACGAGCGTGCCGAGCATCGTGAAGAAGCGCCGGCCGGGGTTGTCGATGGGGCTGGAGTACGTCCCGTCGTCGTCGATGTCGCCGTAGCGGCCGAGGAGGTTGGTGCGCGGCACCCGCACGTGGTCGAAGGAGAGGCGACCGTTGTCGACGCCGCCCAGCCCCAGCTTGGCGCCGCAGTCCTCGATGGTGACCCCGGCCGCCGCAGTGCCGTCGGCCCCGCGGATCGGCACCAGCACGCAGTGCACGCCGTGCGACTCGTCGCCGACGACGAGCTGGGCGAAGACGGCCGCGACCCGGCCGTCGCGGGCGGCGTTGCCGATGTAGTCCTTGCGTGCGTCGGGCGTGGGGGAGTGGACGACGATCTCGTCGGTCGCCGGGTCGAACGTGGCGGTGGTGAGCAGGCTCTGCACGTCGCTGCCGTGGCCGGTCTCGGTCATCGCGAAGCAGCCCTGCAGCTCACCCGAGGTGATGAGCGGCACCAGGTGGTCGTGTCGGCTCGTGCCGAGCAGCGAGACCGCACCGCCGAAGAGCCCCCACTGCACGCCCGCCTTGACGAAGAGCGAGAGGTCGGTGTGACCGAGCATCTCGAACGCGGCGACGGCCTGGGCGTAGCGCGCGGTGCCGCCCTGGCGCTCGGGGAAGCCGTCCGCGGCATACGGCTGCTCGGCGAGGGCGGCCAGCTGCGACGTGACCCGCGCTCGGTGCTCGTCGGTGGACAACGGTGTGGGCGGGGGGCCGAAGGTGACGGGGTCGAGCGCCCGGCAGTGGTCCCGGACGTCTCCGAACGGCCCATCGAGGTGCGCGCGCAGCCGGGTCACGAGCTCGGGGGAGCGGGTCACCGGGGCGGTCGGGTTGCTCGGCGCGCCCTGGGTGCTCGGGGTGGGAATCTCTGCAGCAGTGGACATCTCATCGGCCTTCCGTGCGGGTGAGAGCGGGCTCGAGTCCGTGCCAGGCGAGCTCAGTGAGGGCCTCGACGACCATTTCGCGAGGGGCGCGCTCGGACTCGGGGGTGGCGAGCCAGTCGTCGGCGACGGCACGCACCGACCCGACGAGGGCGATGGCCCAGGTGCGGGCCCGGGAGTGGTCGGTGGCGGTCGCGCTCAGCGAGGCGAGCAGCAGGCCCGTCAGCTGGTCGGTGACCTGGTCGACGGTGCCGCCGACGGGGTCGTCCGCGAGAGGCAGGTCGACGAGCGGGCGGTTGACGACGAAGCGGTAGACCTCGGTGTCCGACTCGACGAGTGCGAGGTAGGCGTCGACCGTCGACGCGACGAGCTCGCGCGTGTCGCCGTGCGAGGTGCTCGAGAGACCCATGGCCGCACCGACGTTGCCGACGACGCGGCCGTCGATGCGGTGGGCCACAGCGCGGTAGAGGCCGGCCTTGTCGTCGAAGTGCCGGTAGATGACGGTCTTGGAGGTGCCGGCCTCGGCGGCGATGTCGTCCATGCCCACGCCCGCACCGTGCTTGCGGATGGCACGGATCGTCGCATCGACCAGGCCGGCCCGCCGCTCCTCGCGGTGCCGTTCCCAGCGTGCGTCGCGGCCGTCGCGCGGTGCCGTCCGGGTGGTCGAGGCGGTGGGGGCCACATCGTCGTCCATCTCACGAAAGTAACAGGTACTGCCTGTATCGACTACTGCGAGTTTCGGTTATCTTGGTCCTGATCGACAGCCACCACACCGAGAGCAGGTACAGATCCATGGCGTCCAAGACCAGTCCGCGCGCGCCCCGTCGCGTCGCGGTCCTCGGAGGCAACCGCATCCCGTTCGCGCGTGCCCACGGCACGTACGCGAAGGCGTCCAACCAGGACATGCTCACCGCCAGCATCGACGGCCTCGTCGCCCGCTACGGCCTCGCCGGCGAGCGACTCGGTGAGGTCGTCGCCGGCGCGGTGCTCAAGCACAGCCGCGACTTCAACCTGACCCGTGAGACGGTGCTCGGCACCCGCCTCGACCCGACCACCCCCGCCTACGACATCCAGCAGGCGTGCGGCACGGGCCTCGAGGCGGCGATCCTCGTCGCCAACAAGATCGCGCTCGGGCAGATCGACGCGGGCATCGCCGGCGGCGTCGACAGCGCCAGCGACGCACCCATCGCCGTCAACGAGGGCCTGCGACAGACCCTCCTCGCCGCGAACCGGGCCCGGTCCGCCGCCGACCGCGCCAAGGCGCTGGCCGGCCTGCGCCCCAGCCACCTCGTGCCCGCGATCCCCGAGAACGTCGAGCCCCGCACCGGCCTCTCCATGGGTGAGCACATGGCCCTGACGGCGGCACAGTGGGGCATCACGCGTGAGGCCCAGGACGAGCTCGCCGCCGCCAGCCACCAGAAGCTGGCCGCGGCGTACGAGCGCGGCTTCCAGGACGACCTCGTCACGCCGTACCTCGGGGTCGCTCGCGACAACAACCTGCGCCCCGACTCCTCCGTCGAGAAGCTCGCCAAGCTCAAGCCGGTCTTCGGCAAGGGCGAGGGCGCGACGATGACAGCCGGCAACTCCACCCCGCTCACCGACGGCGCCTCGGCGGTGCTGCTCGCGAGCGAGGAGTGGGCCGAGGAGCACCGGCTGACGCCCCTGGCGTGGTTCGTCGACGCCGAGACCGCCGCCGTCGACTACGTCCACGGCGACGAGGGCCTGCTGATGGCGCCCGCGTATGCCGTGCCGCGCCTCCTCGCCCGAAACGGCCTCTCCCTGCAGGACTTCGACTACTACGAGATCCACGAGGCCTTCGCGGCCACCGTCCTCACCACCCTCAAGGCGTGGGAGGACCCGGACTTCTGCAAGGGCCGACTCGGCCTCGACGCGCCGCTCGGGTCCATCGACCGCAGCAAGCTCAACGTCAACGGCTCGTCGCTGGCGGCGGGACACCCATTCGCAGCGACCGGCGGTCGCATCATCGCCTCCCTCGCCAAGCAGCTCAAGGAAGCCGGCGGCGGACGGGGCCTCATCTCCATCTGCGCCGCCGGCGGCCAGGGCGTCGTCGCGATCCTGGAGGCCTGAGCATGACCGACCTCTTCACCACCATCGTCCGCTCGCCCGTCGCGCAGAAGGTCGGCGTGCCCCAGCCGACGCGCCTGCGCCGCTACGAGCCCGGCATGCCCCTCTGCGAGGGACCGGTCCTCGTCGCCGGCGGGGGCCGCTTCGCCGAGGCCATCACGTCGTGGCTCGGCACGGTCGGCGTCCCCACGGTCACGGCCGCCGGTGACGCAGCCGACGCCGCCGCCAAGGTCGGCGCCGTCGTGCTCGACCTCAGCGCCGCCACCGACCCGTCGGACCTCGACGCGCTGCGCCTGCTCGGCGCCCCGGCCGTGAAGGCCCTCAAGCGCAACGGCCGCGTCGTCGTCATCGGCACCGACCCCGACACGCTGAGCGAGGTGGCCGAGGTCGCGACCCAGCGCGCCCTCGAGGGTGTCGTGCGCTCCATCGGCAAGGAGCTGCGCGCCGGGGCGACCGCCAACCTCGTTCTGGCACAGGGCGAGGCGCGGGACGGAGTGCGCTCTGCGGTCGAGTTCTTCCTCAGCGGCCGGTCGGCGTACGTCGACGGCCAGGTCGTGCGCGTCGACGAGACCACGAGCGGTGACGCCGACGCGTTGCGACCGCTCGCAGGCAAGGTGGCCGTCGTCACCGGGGCCGCCCGCGGCATCGGGGCCGAGATAGCCCGGGTCATGGCGCGCGACGGCGCGACGGTCGTGGCGGTCGACATCCCCGCAGCCGGCGACGCACTCGCCGCGGTGGCCAACGAGGTCAAGGGCACGGCCCTGCAGCTCGACGTCACGTCCGACGACGCCGGGTCGCGCATCGTCGAGCACGCGACCAGCCGGCACGGCGGTCTCGACATCGTGGTCCACAACGCCGGCATCACCCGCGACAAGCTCTTGGTCAACATGGACGAGGACCGCTGGCGCAGCGTCATCGACGTCAACCTGCGGTCGGTCCTCCGGATGAACGAGGCCATCCTCGGCGAGGGGGGACTTGCCGCGGGCGGACGCATCGTGTGCGTCGCCTCGATCGCAGGGATCGCCGGCAACCGCGGCCAGACCAACTACGGCGCGAGCAAGGCAGGTGTCATCGGCCTCGTCTCCGCGCTCTCGCGCCAGGTGGCCGACCGCGGCATCACCGTCAACGCCGTCGCCCCGGGCTTCATCGAGACGGAGATGACGGCCCGGATCCCCTTCGCCACCAGAGAGATCGGGCGTCGCATGAACTCGCTCCAGCAGGGCGGCCACCCCAAGGACGTCGCCGAGACCATCGCGTGGTTCGCGCAGCCGGGTGCCGCGGCGGTCACCGGGCAGGTCGTGCGCGTGTGCGGCCAGAGCCTGCTGGGGGCCTGAGGCGACGATGACCAAGGAGATCACCCTCGAGGGGCCCCCCGACCTGCGCCGCATCTATGCCACGGCCGCGTTGCGCCGAGGCCGTTCCGGCGACACCCTGCCCGACGTCCGCGTGTCACGGGCCGGCGTGCGGGTCGACCTGGACGACCTCGTCGCCTACTCGCACGTCTGCCGCTTCCCGGTCGACGGCACGCTGCCGGTCACCTACGCGCACCTGCTGGCGTTCCCGCTGCAGATGAGCGTAATGAGCGACGACCGCTTCCCGCTGCCGCTCATGGGCGCCGTGCACGTCGAGAACCGGATCGAGGTGGTGCGTCCGGTCACCACCGACGAGGTGCTCGACGTGGCCGTGCGGGCCGAGGGGCTGCGGCCGCACCGCCGTGGCCGGCAGGTCGACCTCGTCTCCGAGGTCGAGGTCCGTGGCGAGCTGGTCTGGCGCGGCGTGAGCACCTACCTCTCCCGGGGGCAGGAGCACCCGGACGCGACGGCGTCGGAGCCGCCGTCGCAGGAGGCGCTCGAGTCGGTCACCGCCGGGCCGCTGTGGCGGCTGGGGGAGGGGGCCGGCCGCGAGTACGCCGCGGTCTCGGGTGACTGGAACCCGATCCACGTGCACGCCCTGACGGCCCGTCCGCTGGGGTTCCCCACCGCCATCGCGCACGGGATGTACTCGTACGCCAGGGCGCTCGCATCGCTCGGCCCGCGGCTGCCCGAGGGCGGGCTCTCCAGCCGGGTGTGGTTCCGCAAGCCGGTGCGGCTCCCCTCGACGGTGCGGCTGCGCACGGCCTTCGAGACGCGTCGCACGTTGTCGGTGCTCGAGAACGCCAAGGGCCAGGTCGAGCACGCCGTCGTCGAGAACACCTGGTGACCTCGCCGCGCCCCTGTCGGCCTCCCCGGCCGACAGGGGCGCGCCCTGCTTCGCTCCCGGGGAGGCCCGGCGTCCGGTGCGTCGCGGGCCGGCCGGAGCGCTCGATACGCTGGGCACCTGCCGCACCCGACGGCATACGCCATGATCCGACCGGCTCGCGGTCGGATCACTCACGAAGGAGCACCCACCGTGTCTGCACAGATCACCGTCACCGTCGCCGGGAGCGAGCGAACGGTCACGGAGCAGACGACGGCCGGCGCGCTGCTGGAGGAGGCCGGGGCCGGCGGGCGTGAGGTGGTCGTCGCCCGCGTCAACGGCGAGCTGCGCGACCTCTTCCACGTCGTCTCCGACGGCGACGTCGTCGAGCCCGTGACGGTCACCTCCGAGGACGGTCTCGCGGTGCTGCGCCACTCGACGGCCCACGTGCTCGCGCAGGCGGTCCAGCAGCTCCACTCCGACGCCAAGCTCGGCATCGGGCCGCCCATCCGTGACGGCTTCTACTACGACTTCGACGTCGAGACCCCGTTCCACCCGGACGACCTCAAGGCCCTCGAGAAGGCCATGCAGAAGATCGTCAACGAGGGCCAGACCTTCGAGCGCCGGGTCGTCACCGACGCCGAGGCCCTCGAGGAGCTCGCCCGCGAGCCCTACAAGTGCGAGCTCGTCGGGCTCAAGGGCGGCAACGCCGACGAGGCGGCCGAGGGCGCCGGCGTCGAGGTCGGGGCCGGCGAGCTGACGATCTACGACAACATCCGCCGCGACGGCACGCGCGCCTGGGGCGACCTCTGCCGCGGCCCGCACATCCCGAACACCAAGCTCATCGGCAACGCCTTCAAGCTGATGCGGTCGGCCGCCGCCTACTGGCGCGGCTCGGAGAAGAACCCGCAGCTGCAGCGCGTCTACGGCACTGCGTGGCCGACCAAGGACGACCTCAAGGCCTACCTCGACCGTCTCGCCGAGGCCGAGCGCCGCGACCACCGCAAGCTCGGTGCCGAGCTCGACCTCTTCAGCTTCCCCGACGAGCTCGGTTCCGGCCTGCCGGTCTTCCACCCCAAGGGCGGCGTCATCAAGCGCGAGATGGAGGACTACGTCCGCCGCCGACACATCGAGGAGGGCTTCGACTACGTCGGCACGCCCCACATCACCAAGGACGGCCTCTTCCACACGAGCGGCCACCTGCCGTACTACGCCGACACGATGTTCCCGCCGATGGAGCTCGAGGGCGCGAAGTACCAGCTCAAGGCGATGAACTGCCCGATGCACAACCTCATCTTCGCCTCCCGCGGTCGCTCCTACCGCGAGCTGCCGCTGCGGTTCTTCGAGTTCGGATCCGTCTACCGCTACGAGAAGTCCGGCGTCGTGCACGGGCTGACGCGCGTGCGCGGCATGACGCAGGACGACTCGCACAGCTACGTCACTCCCGAGCAGGCGCCCGCCGAGATCCAGCACCTGCTCGACTTCGTGCTGAGCCTGCTGCGCGACTTCGGCCTCGACGACTTCTACCTCGAGCTGTCGACGCGAGACGAGGACGGCGACAAGAAGGACAAGTTCATCGGCTCCGACGAGCAGTGGGCCGTCGCGACGAAGGTGCTCGAGGACGTCGCCGTCGCCTCGGGTCTGCAGCTCGTGCCCGACCCGGGTGGCGCCGCCTTCTACGGCCCGAAGATCTCCGTCCAGGCCCGCGACGCCATCGGGCGCACCTGGCAGATGTCGACCATCCAGTACGACTTCAACCAGCCCGAGCGCTTCGGCCTCGAGTTCCAGGCCGCCGACGGGTCGCGCCAGCAGCCGGTCATGATCCACTCTGCGAAGTTCGGCTCGATCGAGCGTTTCCTCGGCGTGCTCGTCGAGCACTACGCGGGCGCGTTCCCGGTGTGGCTCTCACCCGTCCAGGTGCTCGGCGTGCCGGTCGCCGAGGACTATGCCGACTACCTCGGCGAGGTGCTGAACCGCATGCGCCGCAAGGGAGTTCGCGTCGAGCTCGACGCCAGCGACGACCGTTTCCCGAAGAAGATCCGCAACGCCAGCAAGTCGAAGGTGCCCTTCACGCTCATC
Organism: Terrabacter koreensis; assembly: GCF_054783315.1. Taxonomy (NCBI): domain Bacteria; kingdom Bacillati; phylum Actinomycetota; class Actinomycetes; order Micrococcales; family Intrasporangiaceae; genus Terrabacter; species Terrabacter koreensis. The sequence goes on from NZ_BAAGQU010000004.1 coordinate 1,848,812, forward strand.
GCCGGCGAGGAGGACCGCACGGCCGGCGCCGTGTCGTTCCGCTATCGCGACGGGTCGCAGAAGAACGGCGTGCCGGTCGACGACGCCATCGCCGAGGTGCTCGCCGCGATCGAGAGCCGCGCGCAGGTCTGAGCCCCACCAGCACGACCGACGACGTATGCCGTCGGGCCGGGTCCGCTCCGAGGCGACCCCCGCCCGGCGGCATACGTCGTTCTTGTCCGATGTCGCGCGTCCATCGGACAGGACGACGGTGTCAAGTTGCCGGACATGCGGCACCTCACGAGGCTCGGGCACGACACCGTCGTCCGTCCCGTGAAGGAACGCCCCCCCATGCGCATCGTGCTCAGATCGCTCGGCACCGTCGTCCTCGCAGCCACCGCCCTCGGGCCCGTGCTGCCGTCGGGCGCACCCCCGACGGCCGCGGCGGCCGAGCCCCTCGTCGAGTCCGTCAACCCGTTCATCGGCACGCAGGACAACGGGAACACGTTCCCCGGCGCCAGCGCGCCCTTCGGGATGGTCCAGGTCAGCCCGGACACCGGGGGAGAGGGCGGCTACGACTACTCGCAGACGTCGATCTACGGCTTCAGCCAGACGCACCTGTCGGGTGTCGGCTGCCCGGTGGTCGGCGAGCTGCCGATCATGCCGACGAGCGGCGCCGTCACCACGGTCGACGCGGCGCGCTATGCGTCGAGCTACTCGCACTCCGACGAGGAGGCCAGTCCCGGCTACTACCGCGTGGGCCTGCCGACCTACGGGGTGGAGGCCGAGCTGACCGCCACCGACCGCACCGGCTGGCAGCGGTTCACCTTCCCGGCCGACAAGGCAGCCAACGTGCTGCTCAACACCGGCAAGGCCAACATGCGGGGCTTCGACTCCGAGGTGCACGTCGTCGGCGACCGCGTCGTCGAGGGACGCATCCACGACGGCAACTTCTGCGCCGGCAAGGACGAGCACACGGTCTGGTTCCGCGCCGAGTTCGACAAGCCGTTCGCGTCGTTCGGCACGTGGAGCGGCTCGACGCTCACCGCCGGCGCCCGTGACGCGTCCACGACGAACGGCGGAAACGGGGCCGCCGTCACCTTCCCGACCGGCACGACCTCCGTGACGATGAAGGTCGGCCTCAGCTACACCGGGGCCGACGGCGCCCGGGCCAACCTCGCGAAGGAGACCGGCACCGGCTTCGACTTCGACGCGACGCGTGCCGCCCTCACCCAGCGGTGGGAGGAGCAGCTCGGGCACGCCCGCATCACCGGCGGATCCGACGAGCGCCGGACCGCCTACTACACGGCGCTCTACCACTCGCTCATGCACCCCAACCTCGCGTCGGACGTCGACGGGAAGTACCACGGCTGGGACGGCAGGACCCACGTGGCCGACGGCTACACGCCCCGGCAGAACTTCTCGCTGTGGGACACCTACCGGCCCCAGAACCAGCTGCTCGAGGTGCTGGCCCCCGACGTCGCCCGTGACTCGTACCTGTCGGTGCTCGCCATCGGCCGTGAGGGCGGCTGGCTGCCCCGCTGGGCCCTGGTCAACAGCGAGACCAACATCATGACCGGCGACCCTGTGACGCCGTTCCTCGTCGAGGGCTGGAGCAAAGGCTTCCTCGCCGGGCACGAGGACGAGGCGTACGCGCTGCTCAAGCAGAACGCGACCGAACGGCCGCCGGCCGACAGCCAGTACAACGGTCGCTCCGGCCAGCACTGGTACGAGAAGCTCGGCTACATCCCCTTCGGGCTGAAGGTCGGCACCGACTGCGTGTCGCACGGCGGCGACAACGACTGCGCCCACCCGGCCTCCGCCACCATGGAGTACGCGGCCGCCGATGCCTCACTGGCGATCATGGCCAAGGCGCTCGGGCACCCGGCCGACGCGTCGATGCTGACCGAGCGCAGCGGCTGGTATCGCAACCTCTGGGACGCCGGCACGCAGACCTTCCGCCCGCGGCTGGCCGACGGCACGTGGCTCGACCCGTACGACCCCGTCGAGGCCTCGCACGCCTTCCACGAGGGCGGCTCGTACCAGTACCAGTGGCTCGCCCCGCAGGACCCGGCCGGTCTCGTCGAGCTGATGGGCGGTCGCGCCACGACCGAGAAGCGCCTTGACGACTTCTTCGCCTACGACGAGCTGCTCGCCGACCCGGCGGGCACCGCCCGTACCGACTGGATCGAGGCGACCTACGCCTACTACAGCAAGCCGACGTACAACCCGAACAACGAGCCCGACCTGCTCGCGCCCTACACGTACGCGTGGGTGCAGCAGCCGGCGAAGATCGCGACCATGGCCCGCGCCGCGTTCACGCTCTTCACCGACGGCGCCGACGGCATGACCGGCAACGACGACCTCGGCACGATGAGCGCCTGGTACGTCTTCTCCTCGTGGGGCCTCTACCCGACGATGAGCGGGGCGAACTACTTCGTCGTCAGCTCGCCGCAGTTCGAGCGGGTGGACATCGACGTGGCCACGCCTGCCTCGGTGCGCACCGGCCAGGGCGGGTCGCTCACGATCACGGCCCCCGGCGTCTCGGACGACCGGCGCTACGTCCAGACCCTGACGGTCAACGGCGCGAAGAGCACGAAGAGCTGGGTCGGCTGGGACGCGCTCCGTCGGGGCGGCACGCTTGCCCACACCGTGGGCACGACGCCCAGCCGCTGGGGCACGACCCCCGCAGACGTCCCGCCCTCGGCGGTGCAGGCGAGCCGTGACCCGCGGCTGTCGCTGTCGATGACGGTGCGCCCCAACCCGGTCGTCGTGCCGACCGGAGCCCGTGAGGCCCGCCTCTCTGTCGACCTCGTGGGGCAGGCGCCCAAGAGCCTGCCGGTCCAGGTGGACGTTGCAGCGCCGCAGGGCTGGTCGGCCGCCGTGGGTTCGAGCGGTGACGGGGCGGTCGTCCTGCACAGCGACGGCGTGCCGGCGAGCAGCTCGGTGCCCGTCACGCTGAAGCTGCCCGCGGGCCTCGGTGTCGGCTCGCACGAGGTCCGCGTGACGGCCTCGGCGCCGGGGGTCGACCCGGTGACGAAGGTCGTCACCGTGCAGCTGCAGGAAGCGCTCGACTGCGTCGCGGGAGCCCCTGGCTGCGCCGTGGACCTGGCGCCGGCGCGCAACCATGACGGAACAGCCACGGTGGCCTCGCCGAGCGAGGGCAACTTCGACGGCAGCGGGTGGAGCTACGACGCCGCGCTGCTGCCGGCCGGCACGACGTGGGACTGGAACGGCGTGACGTATGCCGCACCGGTGACGTCCGGGACGACGCCGAACTTCGTCGAGGGCCGAGGGCAGACCATCCTCGTGCCCGCCGCGAGCCGGAGCGCGGTGCACGTCATCGGCTCGACGCACAACGGCGACGTGTCGACGGCCCTGCGCCTGACCTACACCGACGGCAGCGTGCAGTCCGTGCCGATCTCGCTCACCGACTGGGCGGCCGGCAGCGGCCACAACGGCAACCGGGTCGCGATCGCCATGGACCACCGCATCAAGGGCGGTTCCGGGGTGGACGGCCCTCCGGTGCAGCTGTTCGGCACGACCGTGGTCGCGGACCCGGGTAGGCAGCTCCAGTCGATCACGCTGCCCGGCGACGACCGCTTCGAGGTGTACGCCGTCACGCTCGGCTGACCGGCACGGCGAGCGTGAGCCGGACTCTCACCCGGGCCAGACGTCGTCCGGCGTGGGCACGCCGGACCCCAGGTACACGCGTGCACCTGGGGCAAGACCGAGAAATCTTCCGGAAACCCTTGTCAGCAGCGGGATCGTGGTCTAGAAAGGAGTTACCAATCCGCTTCGGCGGAAAGGTTTCTGACTCACTTCGGTGAGACAGAATCGAAGGCCCGGGAACTCATACTTCCCGGGCCTTCACCTCTCTCACGGCGCCACCGGCAGCGATCCGGCGCGCCCACGGCACTCGGCCCCGCGGATCTCACACCCGCGGGGCTGATCTGCGTCCCGACGCGTGTCGATTTTCGGCTGGAGCCCCTGACGCGGTTCAATGGGTGTCGGCCCTGCGGTGTGTGAGACCGCGGGGCCGCTCACGTTCCCGGACGCCACCGCCCTAGGATCGAGGACCATGACGGAGCAGGGGAGCGCGCCCGAGGCGGCCGAGGACTTCGCCCACGTCGAGGACGGCTTCCAGCGCCTCTGGACGCCGCACCGGATGGCCTACATCCTCGGCGACAAGCCGACCGAGGCGGCCGGCCACGGCTGCCCCTTCTGCTCCGCGCCGCAGAAGCCCGACGCGGAGGGGCTGATCGTCCACCGCGGCGAGCACTGCTACGTCGTGATGAACCTCTTCCCGTACAACCCCGGGCACGTGCTCGTCTGCCCGTACCGCCACGTGTCGCTCTACGTGGACCTGACCGACGAGGAGACGACGGAGTTCACCGCCCTGACGAAGCGGGCCATCCGCGCGCTCCAGGGCGCCTCCGAGCCGCACGGCTTCAACCTCGGCATGAACCAGGGCGCCGTCGCCGGCGCCGGGGTCGCGGCGCACCTGCACCAGCACGTCGTGCCCCGCTGGAGCGGCGACTCGAACTTCCTGCCGATCGTCGGGCAGACCAAGGCCCTGCCCGTTCTGCTCGAGGACACCCGGTCTCGCCTCGTCGCCGCGTGGCCCGCCGGCTGAGCCCCGGTCGTTACGCTGTCACCACCATGCTCAACAGACTCCTGCGCGCGTCGATGACCCGGATCCTCGCACCGATCGCCCACCTGTTCCTCCGCCTCGGCATCAGCCCCGACGTCGTCACGATCGTCGGAACGGTCGGAGTCTGCGTGGGAGCGCTCGCCTTCTTCCCGCGCGGCGACATCTGGATCGGCGTGCTCGTCATCACGGCGTTCGTCTTCTCCGACAACGTCGACGGCATCATGGCGCGCGAGTCCGGGCGCTCCAGCAAGTGGGGCGCCTACCTCGACTCGACGCTGGACCGCATCGGCGACAGCGCGATCTTCGGCGGCCTCGTGCTCTACTACGCCGGCCCCGGGGACAACTTCTGGATGGCCGGGCTCGCGCTCGCGTGCCTCATCCTCGGCAGCGTCGTGTCCTACGCGAAGGCGCGTGCCGAGGGACTCGGCTACACGGCCGACGTGGGCATCGCCGAGCGCGCCGACCGGCTCGTGGCCGTCCTCGTCGCGGCGTTCTTCGCCGACGTGCTGAACTCGACGCTGCTGCTCGGTGTCGTCCTCGGCCTCCTCGCCGTCGCCAGCTTCGTCACGGTGCTCCAGCGCATGGTCACCGTGCGCCGTCAGGCCCTCGCCTCGGGCGAGGTCAGCACGTGACCTCCGTCGTGCGCCGGGCCACCGACACGGTCAGCGTCCTCGGCTTCAAACTCGGCTGGTCGGCCGTACGCGCCCTCCCCGAGTGGGCGGCATACGCCCTCTTCGACCGCGTGGCCGACCTCGCCGTCCGACGGGGTGGCAAGGGGATCGAGCGGCTGCGCTCGAACTACCGCCGCGTCCGCCCCGAGCTGGGGGAGCGTGAGCTCGACCAGCTCGTGGCTGCCGGGATGCGCTCCTACATGCGCTACTACTGCGAGGCCTTCCGCCTGCCGTCGCTGAGGCGCGAGCAGATCGACCGCGCCGTCGTCGTCCGGCGCTCCGAGGAGGTCGCCGAGCTCTCCGCGCGCGGCGAGGCCGCCGTCGTGTTCGTCGGTCACCTCGGCAACTTCGACCTCGCGGCAGCCTGGTCGGCGGGCAACCTCATGCCGGTGACGACAGTGGCCGAGCGGCTGAAGCCCGAGGAGGTCTACCAGGAGTTCGTCGCCTTCCGGCGGTCGATCGACATGGACATCATCCCGCTCACCGGCGGCGACGACCCCTTCCAGGGGCTGCTCACGGCCGCACGCGGCGGCGGCCGCCTCATCGCCCTCGCCTCCGACCGCGACCTCACCAACGGCGGCGTCGAGGTCGACCTGCTCGGCCACCGGGCCCGCATGGCCAAGGGGCCGGCGGTGCTCTCGCTCATGACCGGCGCCCCGCTCTACGCCGCCCGCATCTGGTACGAGCCGGCCCCCCGCGGCGAGGGCCTCGGCGGCCACCGCACCGTCATCGAGTTCAGCGACCGCCTCGTGCCTCGGGTCGAGGGGCCGACGGCGGCCCGGGCGGCCGACCTCATCCAGCAGTGCGCCGACCACCTCGCCCTGACGATCCGCGAGCACACGTCGAGCTGGCACATGCTGCAGCGGGTCTTCGTCGACGACCTCGACAGCCGTGCAGCCCCCGAGGACCCCGTGAACGCCTCCCAGCCGGCCGAGCCCACGAAGGCCACGCCATGAGGATCGGCATCGTCTGCCCGTACTCCTTCGATGTGCCGGGAGGGGTGCAGTTCCACGTGCGCGACCTCGCCGAGCACCTCATCGGCCAGGGCCACGAGGTCTCCGTGCTCGCCCCGGCCGACAGCGACACCGAGCTGCCCGACTACGTCACGTCCGCCGGCCGGGCCACGGCGGTGCGCTACAACGGCTCGGTCGCCCGCCTCAACTTCGGGCCCGTCACGGCCTCGAAGGTCGGGCGCTGGATCGACCAGGGCGAGTTCGACGTGCTCCACCTGCACGAGCCCGTGACGCCCAGCGTCAGCGTGCTGGCCCTGATGGCCGCCGACGGCCCGATCGTCGCGACCTTCCACACCTCGATGCTGCGGTCGCGGACGATGCAGACGGCCTACCCGATCATCAGGCCGAGCCTGGAGAAGATCGCGGGACGCATCGCCGTCAGCGAGGACGCGCGCCGCACCGTGACGACGCACGTGGGCGGCGACGCCGTCGTCATCCCCAACGGGGTGTACGTCGACCGGTTCGCCTCCGCGCCGCGGCGCTCGGAGTGGATCGGCACCCCGGCGGCGCCGACCATCGCCTTCCTCGGCCGGATGGGGGAGCCGCGCAAGGGTCTGCCGGTGCTCGCGGCCGCGTTGCCCGAGGTGCTCCGAGCCGTCCCCGGACTGCGGGTGCTCGTCGCCGGTCCCGGCGACCCCGAGGAGGTCACCGAGGGCTGGCCGCCCGATGTCGTCGCCGCGTGCGACTTCCTCGGCGCGGTCTCCGACGACGACAAGGCCTCGCTGCTCGCGTCCGTCGACGTCTACGTCGCGCCGAACACTGGAGGAGAGAGCTTCGGGATCATCCTCATCGAGGCCATGAGCGCAGGGGCGTGCGTGCTGGCGAGCGACCTCGCGGCCTTCTCCAGGGTGCTCGACGGCGGCACCGCGGGTGCGATGTTCGCCAACGAGCAGCCGGATGACCTGGCCCGCACGCTCGTCGACCTGCTGCGCAGCCCAGAGCGGCGCGCGACCCTGGCCGAGGCCGGCCAGCAACGCGCCCGCATCTTCGACTGGTCGGTCGTGGCCGACAAGATCCTCGCCGTCTACGAGACCGTCATCGAGGGGCGCGCGGCGGCCACCCATCCGCAGGGTCGCTGGAACCGCTTCCTGCGCGGGGGTGCCCGGTGAGCGAGGTCCTCTCGTGGGTCTTCGCGGTCCTCTTCGTCCTCGTCGTCATCGCGTGGTACCTGACGTACACGGCGGCGCGGCTCGACCGGCTGCACGTGCGCCTGAGCGGCACCCTCGCGGCCCTCGACGCACGGCTCGTGCGCCGGGCCGAGGCCGCGGTCGAGCTCGCGAACAGCGGCCTGCTCGACGGGGCCACGTCCCTCATCCTCGCCAACGCCGCGGCCGGCTCGCTCGAGGCACCGGCCGAGCACGGGAACGCCCGCGAGCTCGCCGAGAACGACCTCACCGAGGCGCTCGACCTCGCCCTGACGCCCGAGGCCGTCGCCGACCTGAGGTCGACCGCCCTCGGCACCGACGTGCTGGCCCGGCTCAGCTCGGCTTGCACCCGCGTGCAGCTCGCGCGCCGCTTCCACAACGACGCTGTCACCGACGTGCGCCGGGTCCGGCGCAAGTGGACGATCCGGGCGTTCCACCTGGCCGGCTACACACCCCTGCCGCACACCGTCGAGTTCAACGACGAGGCCCCGGAGCACCTCGCCGTCGCCTGACCCCGTCGGCGACGGAGCGACCTGCGTCACAGTGCCGACGGCCGTGGCGCAGCCGCGGGTGGACCGTGTCGTCGGGCGTGCCCGCGTGGGCCTACCCTGTGTGCATCCCCAGCCCAAGATCACGGGAAAGCAGGACATCGTGAGCACCACCCCGACCACGGGCAGCACGCCCGCGGCTGACCAGCAGTCCACGAGCTCGAAGGGCACGACGCGCGTCAAGCGCGGCATGGCCGAGATGCTCAAGGGCGGCGTCATCATGGACGTCGTCACGCCCGAGCAGGCGAAGATCGCCGAGGACGCCGGCGCCGTCGCCGTCATGGCCCTCGAGCGCGTCCCCGCCGACATCCGCGCCCAGGGCGGCGTGTCGCGCATGAGCGACCCCGACATGATCGACGGCATCATCGAGGCCGTCTCGATCCCCGTCATGGCCAAGGCCCGCATCGGCCACTTCGTCGAGGCGCAGGTCCTCCAGAGCCTCGGCGTCGACTACATCGACGAGTCCGAGGTGCTCACCCCGGCCGACTACGCGAACCACATCGACAAGTGGCAGTTCACCGTGCCCTTCGTCTGTGGGGCGACGAACCTCGGTGAGGCCCTGCGCCGCATCACCGAGGGCGCGGCGATGATCCGCTCCAAGGGTGAGGCCGGCACCGGCGACGTCTCCAACGCGACGACGCACATGCGCCAGATCCGCCAGGAGATCCGCCGCCTGCAGAACCTCCCCGAGGACGAGCTCTACGTCGCGGCCAAGGAGCTGCAGGCCCCCTACGAGCTCGTCAAGGAGGTCGCCGAGGCCGGCAAGCTGCCCGTCGTGCTCTTCACCGCCGGCGGCATCGCCACTCCGGCCGACGCCGCGATGATGATGCAGCTCGGCGCCGAGGGCGTCTTCGTCGGCTCCGGCATCTTCAAGTCGGGCAACCCGGCCCAGCGCGCCGAGGCCATCGTCAAGGCGACGACCTTCCACGACGACCCCGACGTCATCGCCAAGGTCTCCCGCGGTCTCGGTGAGGCGATGGTCGGCATCAACGTCGACGAGATCGCCCAGCCGCACCGCCTCTCCGAGCGGGGCTGGTGACCCGGCGCCCTTCCCGCGCCCACCGCTGACGGATGCCGCCGTGCCCCACCGGGCGCGGCGGCACACGTCGTCCTGGACCCCGATCCTGACACCCCCGGGTCCCTCCGCAACACACCCGGCAACGGGCAACCGGTCCGTGCTGCAACCGGCCCGATCTGACCGCTTCCGGGTGTGTTGCGGGGGCAGTGGCTGACAGGATCGACACCGTGGACCTCACCGGTACCGAGCTGTCGCGCACGTACTTCGAGCAGGTCGTGGAGCCGCTCGTCCGCGGTCGGTGGCCCGGTCTGCCGTGCGCTTCAGCACGCCTCGGGAGTGGCTCCGACGTCCTCGGACTGGACGACGCGATGTCCCGCGACCACGACTGGGGGCTTCGCCTCAACCTGCTGGTCCCAGCAGGGTCCGTCGCCGAGATCGACGCCCACCTGGCCGAGGTCCTTCCCGCCACCTTCGCGGGGCACCCGGTGCGCTTCGCGACGACGTGGGACCCGGTCGTGCGGCACCGGGTCCAGGTGCAGACCGCCCGTGACCTCGCGGTCTCGCGCCTCGGCGTCGACCCCACCCGCGACCTCGACGTGAGCGACTGGCTGTCGCTCACGGGCCAGGCCGTCCTCGAGGTCACCGGCGGTGAGGTCTTCGCCGACGACGTGGGCGAGCTGGACGGCATACGTCGACGGCTCGCCTGGTATCCCGACGACGTGTGGCGCCACGTGGTCGCGACGGGCTGGGCCCGGCTCGCCCAGGAGCTGCCCTTCGTCGGGCGCGCGGGGGAGCGGGGAGACGACCTCGGCTCGCGGGTCGTGGCCGCACGGCTCGCGGGGGTCGCGATGCACCTCGGGCACCTGCTGGAGCGTCGGTGGCCGCCCTACGCCAAGTGGCTCGGCACGAGCTTCGCCCAGCTGCCGGTTGCGGGGACGGCGGCCGCGTCACTGCAGGCGGCTCTGTCCTCCGGCGGCTGGCGCGAGCGCGAGTCAGGGCTCGTCGACGCGCTCCGTCTGCTGGCCAGGGTGCAGGGCGGGGTCGGGCTGCCGTCCGTCGACGACCCGGTCGAGCCTTTCTGGGGCAGGCCCTACCGCGGGGTGCGCGCCGCCGTCGTGGACCTGCTCGAGGCGAGCATCACCGACCCGGTCGTGCGGGCACTGCCTCGCGGCGTCGGCTCCGTGGAGCAGTGGAGCGACAACGTCGACGTGCTCGTGCACGCGGCTCGCCGACGACCGCTCAGGTGACGGCGCCGCGCTCGGCGAACTCGGGACGCTCGTACTCGCGGCCCTCCAGCACCTCCTTCACGTGCACGGCGGCGCGGACGGCGTCGGCGTGGGTCACGTAGAGCGGCGCGAAGCCGAGCCGGATGATGTCGGGCTCGCGGAAGTCGCCGATGACGCCCCTGGCGATGAGCGCCTGCACCACGGCGAACGCCTGGGGGTGGCGCAGCGAGACCTGCGAGCCGCGCCGGGCCGGGTCGCGCGGGGTAGCCAGTGGCAGGTCGACTCCCAGCCCGTCGAGCGCGTCGATGAAGGTGCCGGTCACGGCGAGCGATGCGGCGCGCACGTCGGCGGGGGAGAGGCCGTCGTACGCCGTCAGCGCGGCCTCGAGGGCGAGCACCGACAGCAGGGGCGGCGTGCCGACTCGGGCGCGGGTGATGCCCGGGGCCGGCGCGTAGTCGGGTGCCATGTCGAAGGGGCGCGCGTGCCCGTTCCAGCCGGTGAGCGGCTGCTCGAAGGCGTCCTGGTGGCGCCGCGCGACGTAGATGAACGCCGGCGCACCCGGGCCGCCGTTGAGGTACTTGTAGCCGCAGCCGACGGCGAGGTCCGCACCGCCGGCGTCGAGGTCGACGTCGAGCACCCCGGCGGAGTGGCAGAGGTCCCAGCACGCCAGTGCCCCGACGGCGTGGGCCGCCTCGGTGACGGCGCGCAGGTCCCACAGCTCGCCGGTGCGGTAGTCGACGCTCGAGTACGACGCGAGCGCCAGCGCGTCACCGACCTCTGCGATGGCCGCCACGGCGTCGCGCGGGTTCACACGACGCACCTCGAGGCCCGCAAGGGCGGCGGCCGACTCGGTGATGTAGAGGTCGGTGGGAAAGGAGTCGGGGTCGGTGAGCACCACACGTCGGCCGGGGCGCAGCCGCGCGGCGCCGACGACCGCCTTGAAGAGGTTGACCGACGTCGAGTCCGTGACGACGACCTGGCCCCGCGCCGCACCGACGAGCCGGCCCACCGCGTCGCCGACGCGCGTCTGCGCACCCCACCAGTCGGACTCGTTCCACGACCGGATGAGCCGCTCGCCCCACTGCCGGTGCATGACGTCGTCGACGACGGCCGGCACGGCGCGGGGGAGGGCGCCCAGGGAGTTGCCGTCGAGGTAGATGACGCCGTCGGGCAGGTCGAAGAGGTCACGCGTCCCACGCAGCGGCGACTCGGCGTCGGCCTGCTCGGCGCGGGCGATCAGGGCGTCGTGGGTGTGCACGGTCGTCATGGCCGCAACGTAGCCGGTGGCGTCGTCGCGATGTCAGGGAGGACGGCACAGCCGTCTCGCATCCCAGACGGTTCGTCGCCCGCCGTCGTGCGGTGGCGGCGCCGGGCCGGCGCCGGGCGGCTCTACCGCCCGCCCTACGCTTGGTGCCGTGAGCACCCCGACCACCACGACCACCACGACGGGCGAGACCGGCGAGACGCACGAGACCGTCGCCGCCGCCCCCGCCGCCGCCGCCCCCGCGCCGGCCGAGCCCGTGCGCATCGGCGTCCTCGCCGTGCAGGGCGACGTGCGCGAGCACCTGGCCGCCCTCACCGCACTGGGCGCGGAGGCCGTGACCGTGCGCCGACCGTCAGAGGTCGAGCAGGTCGACGGGCTCGTCATCCCCGGCGGAGAGTCGACCGTGATGGACAAGCTCGTGCGCGCCTTCGAGCTGCGCGAACCGTTGCTGCGGCGCATCGCCGAGGGCATGCCCGCCTACGGTTCGTGCGCCGGCATGATCATGCTCGCCGACCGCATCGTCGACGCCCGGCCCGACCAGCAGACCCTGGGCGGCCTCGACGTCACGGTGCGCCGCAACGCCTTCGGACGCCAGGTGGACTCGTTCGAGCAGGACCTCGAGTACGCGTGGACCGACGACTCGAACGAGGGCACCGTGCACGCCGTCTTCATCCGCGCCCCGTGGGTCGAGGAGGCCGGACCCGACGTGCAGGTGCTCGCCCGCGTGAGCGAGGGCGCTGCCGCCGGTAGGATCGTCGCGGTCCGGCAGGGCAACCTGATGGCCACGTCGTTCCACCCCGAGGTGGGTGGCGACCGCCGGATCCACGCCGAGTTCGTCTCGATCGTCAGAGCGCACCGACTCCAGCAGTCCGGTGCCAGCCAGTCACCGGAACGCGAGGACACTGCATGAGCGGCCACTCCAAATGGGCCACCACGAAGCACCAGAAGGCTGCCAAGGACGCCAAGCGCGGCAAGCTCTTCGCCAAGCTCATCAAGAACATCGAGGTCGCGGCCCGTCAGGGCGGCGCTGACCCCGCCGGCAACCCCACGCTCTACGACGCCATCCAGAAGGCGAAGAAGACGTCGGTGCCCAACGACAACATCGACCGTGCCGTCAAGCGCGCGTCGGGTGCCGAGGCGGGCGCGGCCGACTGGCAGACGATCATGTACGAGGGCTACGCGCCCAACGGCGTCGCGGTGCTCATCGAGTGCCTCACCGACAACCGCAACCGGGCCGCTGCAGAGGTGCGCACCGCGCTGACCCGCAACGGCGGCCAGCTGGCCGACCCGGGCTCGGTGTCCTACGTCTTCAACCGCAAGGGCGTCGTGACGGTGCTCAAGGAGGCCGGCTCCGAGGACGACATCCTCGAGGTCGTGCTCGAGGCCGGTGCCGAGGAGGTCAACGACAACGGCGACACCTGGGAGATCATCTCCGAGGCCACCGACTTCGTCGCGGTGCGCAAGGCGATCCAGGACGCCGGCATCGACTACGAGTCGGCCGAGGCGTCGTTCGTGCCCAACCTGCAGGTGCCGCTCGACCTCGACGGCGCGAAGAAGATGATCCGCGTCATCGAGGCGCTCGAGGACAGCGACGACGTGCAGAACGTCTTCGCCAACGGCGACATCCCCGACGACGTGCTGGCCCAGCTCGACGAAGAGGAATGAGCCGGGCTCGACGATCGACCCAGGTGCGGAGGCACGCCGGTGACCGGCGTGCCTCCCGTCCTTTCGGGGGAGGGCGGTTAGCGTTGTCCCGAACACCTGTTCGGATCCCTGTCGCCCGTCCACTGACCCAGGAGGTATGCCGTGCGCGTCCTCGCGGTCGACCCAGGCCTCACCCGCTGTGGCGTGGGCGTCGTCGACGGGGTGCCGGGCCGGCGCCTCGCGCTCGTCGAGGTCGGCGTCATCCGCACGCCGTCGGCCGACCCCACCCCGAGGCGCCTCGTCGCCGTCGAGGACGAGATGCGGCTGTGGTTCGAGCGACACCGGCCCGAGGCGGTGGCCATCGAGCGGGTCTTCGCCGACACCAACGTCTCGACGGTCATGGGCACCGCCCAGGTGACGGGCATCGTCATGATGCTCGCCGAGCGGCGCGGCCTGCCGGTCACGCTCCACACGCCCACCGAGGTCAAGGCCGCAGTGAGCGGCAGCGGCCGTGCCGACAAGGCCCAGGTCACCACGATGGTGACACGGCTGCTCGGCCTCGCCACGCCGCCGAAACCCGCCGACGCGGCCGACGCCCTGGCGCTCGCGATCTGCCACGTCTGGCGCGGAGGCACCCAGAACCGCCTCGAGGAGGCCGCACTCGAGCAGGCCGCGCGCACCGGCACCCGGGGGAGCGGCATACCGCGTCGTGTCCCGGCGTCCGCGGCACCGGCCGAGCGGCGTCTCCGGTCCCTCGCCAGCCAGCCCACCCGGTCCGCCCGCGTCGCGCGGCCGACCCGAAACATCCCTGGAGCCCAGCCCCGATGATCGCCTCCCTCTCCGGCACCGTCCTCAAGGTCGGCCTCGACTCCGTCGTGGTCGGCGTCGGCGGCGTCGGCATGCTCGTGCACACGACGCCCGCCACAGCCACGTCGGTGCGGCTCGGGCAGCCCACCGAGCTGGCCACGAGCCTCGTCGTGCGCGAGGACTCGCTGACCCTCTACGGCTTCGCCACCGACGACGAGAAGCACGTCTTCGAGACGGTGCAGACCGTCTCGGGCGTCGGCCCGCGGCTGGCGTTGGCGGTCCTCGCCGTGCACACGCCCGACGCGGTGCGCGTCGCCCTCGGCACGGGTGACCTCGTGGCGCTGACCAAGGTGCCCGGCATCGGCAAGAAGGGCGCCGAGCGCATGGTGCTCGAGCTCAAGGACAAGCTCGGTGCCCTGCCAGGCACCGGTGGGTCGGCCGAGCCCGTCCACCTCGACACCGGCGAGGCATGGCGCGAGCAGGTGGGCGAGGCCCTCGTCGGGCTCGGCTGGACCGCCCGCCAGGCCGATGACGCGCTCGACAAGGTCGCGCCCCTGGCTGCCGACGGTGCGGGTGTCTCCGCGCTGCTGCGGGCCGCCCTGCAGGAGCTCGGCCGATGAGTGTCGACCGCTCGGTGGGTTACGACAAGGCCTCCGACGTGTGGCACGACGGCTACGACGCGACCGCGCGCATCGTCGACGCCGGCAGCGACACCGACGAGCGCCAGGTCGAGGCGGCGCTGCGGCCCAAGCGGCTCGACGACTTCCCCGGGCAGCCGCGCGTGCGCGAGCAGCTCGGCCTGGTCCTCAAGGCGGCCCGCCGCCGCGGCACCCCTCCCGACCACGTCCTCCTCTCCGGACCGCCCGGCCTCGGCAAGACGACACTCGCCATGATCGTGGCGAGCGAGCTCGAGCAGCCGATCCGCATCACGTCGGGTCCGGCGATCCAGCATGCCGGCGACCTCGCATCGGTGCTGTCGTCGCTCGCCGAGGGCGAGGTGCTCTTCCTCGACGAGATCCACCGCATGTCACGCTCCGCCGAGGAGATGCTCTACCTCGCGATGGAGGACTTCCGCGTCGACGTCATCATCGGCAAGGGGCCGGGCGCCACGGCCATTCCGCTCGAGCTGCCGCCGTTCACCGTCGTGGGCGCCACGACCCGAGCGGGTCTGCTGCCGGCGCCGCTGCGCGACCGGTTCGGCTTCACCGGCCACCTCGACTACTACACGGCCGCCGACCTCGTCACGATCCTGCACCGCTCGGCCCGCCTGCTCGGTCTCGACGCCGACGACGACGGCATCCGCGAGATCTCGCTTCGCTCGCGCGGCACCCCGCGTATCGCCAACCGCCTCCTGCGGCGCGTGCGTGACTGGGCACAGGTGCACGGCGACGGTCGGGTCACCCACTCCGCCGCCCGCCAGGCCCTCGCGCTCTTCGACGTCGACGAGCGCGGGCTCGACCGCCTCGACCGGGCGGTCCTCGAGGCGCTCTGCCGGCGATTCAACGGCGGCCCGGTCGGCCTGTCCACGCTCGCGGTGGCCGTGGGGGAGGAGCCCGACACCGTGGAGACGGTCGCTGAGCCCTACCTCGTGCGCGAGGGCTTCATGGTGCGTACGCCCCGCGGCCGCGCTGCCTCGACGCTCGCCTGGGAGCACCTCGGCCTCAAGCCTCCGATCGACGCGCAGTCGCTGTGGTCTGCGACCCTCCCCATCGAGGAGTCCGGCGGGGGCCGCTTCGACTCGTGACGGGTCGCGCTCGCCGCGTGCCGAGCGCGATCAAAACGTGACACAGGCTTGCGTCGCGAGGCCCTGAGTCGGTCTGACAAACTGCACCGGCGCACGTAGACTCCTGCGGGCACCATCGCCGCTGCCGCGGCACCATCCGGTGCTCCCGGTCGTTGACGCGAGACCCGACCCGAACCGAAGGGTCGAACCGTGCGCCACCACCGACGAAGACACGAAGGACTGAGCTGACATGAACAACAACGGGGCCTTCTCGTTGCTGATTTTCGCGCTGCCCCTGCTGCTGCTGGGCTGGCTGTTCTTTACCCAGAACAAGCGGATGAAGCAGATGCGCGAGTTCAGCTCGTCGCTCAACGTCGGCGACCACGTCGTCACCTCCTCGGGTGTCTACGGCACGATCAAGCACCTCGACGACACCACCGCGTGGCTCGAGATCGCCGAGGGCACCACGGTCCGGTTCGACCGCCGCGCCGTCGCGATGAAGCAGGCCGATGGGGTCTCGGCAGCGCCGACCACGGCCGACAACCCGACCACGCACGGCAACGACTCGGTGCCGGACGACGCTCCGGGTCCGCAGCAGAACGGTCAGTGAGGCTTTCGTGGCACGCAGCTCCACCAAGAAGTCGGCGAGACGCAGCCTCCTGGCGCTGATCGTCGTCATCCTCGGCCTCGGCGGACTCGTCGGCGGCCTCACCGTCTGGGGTGGCGGCTCGACGACCCCGCGTCTGGGTCTCGACCTCGAGGGCGGCACGGAGCTCGTGCTCCAGCCCGTCCTCGTCGGCACGGAGAAGATCAACGAGGGCCAGGTCAACCGCGCCGTCGACATCATCCGCCAGCGCATCGACGCCAACGGCGTGTCCGAGGCCGAGATCGCCACCCAGGGCGGCCAGAACATCGTCGTCTCGATCCCGGGCTCCCCGTCGCCCGAGCAGCTCGACGCCATCCGCAAGCCGTCCCAGCTGCGATTCCGCGCCGTGTACGTCCAGGCCCTCGACACCAACGCCACCCAGGTCAACCCGGGTGGCGGCGCAACCGGCACGCCGACGCCCTCCGGCACGGCCACCACGCCGGCGTCGGGCAAGCCGTCGGCCACCGGCACCGCGACCCCGTCGACCTCCGTGACCGCCCAGAACGGCGTCGTGCCCGACGCGCTGCGTGCCGCCACGACGCCGGCCACCCCCACTGGCACGGCCACCGCGAAGCCCACCACGCCGGCGCCTGCCGCGACGACGGCCCCGGCCGCGCCCACGCAGGCGCAGACCGAGGCCGCTGTGAAGGCACAGGCCGTCAAGGGCCTCACCGGCATCGGCTGGCCCCAGGCGAAGGCCGACGAGGCCGCCACCAAGGTCGCCAAGCAGTACTCGGCGCTCAACTGCTCCACGCCGGGCGCCGTCGACAAGATCGTCGACGACCCCGACCAGCCGATCGCGACCTGCGGCGACGACCGCACCACGAAGTACGTCCTCGGCCCGAGCGAGATCAACGGCAGCGAGATCGCCGACGCGAGCAGCGGCTACCAGCCCGGCCCGAACGGCCAGCCCACCTCCATCGTCGAGGTCGCCCTGTCGTTCAAGGACAGCGGCAAGGCCAAGTTCGCCGCCGTGACGAAGCGTCTCTACGGCCTGCAGTCCGAGCCGCCGCTCGACCAGTTCGCCGTCGTGCTCGACAAGAGCGTCATCACCGCGCCGCAGGCCCGCGCCGTCATCTCCGACGGTCGTGCCTCGATCACCGGCTCGTTCACCATCGACTCGGCCAAGCAGCTCGCCGAGCAGCTCAAGTTCGGCGCCCTGCCCATCTCGTTCGCGCTGCAGACGCAGGACAACATCACCCCCCAGCTCGGTGAGGAGCAGCTGCGCATCGGTCTTCTCGCCGGTTTCGTGGGTCTGCTGCTCGTCGTCGTCTACTCGCTGTTCCAGTACCGCGCCCTCGGGTTCGTCACCGTCGCCTCGCTCGCCGTGGCGTCGATCATCACCTACCTCGCGGTCACGGTGCTGGGCACGACGCACGGATTCCGCCTGACGATGGCCGGCGTCACCGGCCTCATCGTCGCGATCGGCGTCACGGCCGACAGCTTCATCGTCTACTTCGAGCGCATCCGCGACGAGGTGCGCGACGGGCGCCCGCTCGTCGCCGCCGTCGAGACTGGCTGGAAGCGCGCCCGGCGCACGATCATCGCGGCCGACGCCGTGAACTTCATCGCGGCCGGCGTGCTCTACTTCCTCGCCTCGAGCAACGTGCGCGGCTTCGCCTTCACCCTCGGCCTGACGACGCTCATCGACCTCGCGGTCGTCATGCTCTTCACCCACCCGACGGTGCAGCTGCTCGCCCGCACGAAGTTCTTCGGCGGGGGCCACAAGTGGTCGGGTCTCGACCCGCAGCGCCTCGGCGCCAAGGAGACTCTCCGTTACCGCGGCCGCGGTCAGTTCGGGTCGGCCGGCGCCCAGCGCCCGCCCGCCACCGTCGGCTCGGCCCGCGTCGCCGAGGGGAAGGCCCAGGCATGATCAACTTCGCTCAGGTCGGCAACGACCTCTACACCGGCAAGCGCTCGATCGAGTTCATCAAGCGCCAGAAGACCTGGTACGCGGTCTCGGCCGTGCTCATCGCCCTCGCCCTCGTCGGCATCTTCGTCAAGCACCTCAACTTCGGCATCGAGTTCAGCGGTGGCTCCGAGTTCCGCGTGCAGGGCGTGACGAACAGCCAGGACTACGAGCAGAAGGCCCAGGACGCGATCGGCAACGCCGGCATCCAGGGCAACGTCGTCTCGACGGTCATCGGCCAGAACACGGTCCGCGTCCAGTCCGAGGCCGCCTCCGAGCGCACCGACGAGGCGTCGGCCGCGCTGGCCAAGGAGTTCGGGGTGCCCACGAGCTCGGTGAGCGCCTCGCTCATCGGTCCCAGCTGGGGGCAGTCGGTGAGCCAACAGGCGATCCAGGGCCTCATCGTCTTCCTCATCCTCGTGACCATCGTCATGGCGCTGTACTTCCGCACGTGGAAGATGGCCGTCGCAGGTCTGGTGGCGCTGCTGCACGACCTCGTCATCACGGTGGGCATCTACGCTCTGTTCGGGTTCGAGATCACGCCGTCGTCGATGATCGGCTTCCTGACGATCCTCGGCTACTCGCTCTACGACACCGTCGTCGTCTTCGACAAGGTGCGCGAGAACACCGCCGAGGCGTTCCGCACCAAGCGGATGACCTACTCGGCGGCCGCCAACCTCGCCGTCAACCAGACGCTGGTCCGTTCGATCAACACGACGGTCGTCGCGCTGCTGCCGATCGCCGCGGTCCTCGTCGTCGGCTTCACGCTCCTCGGGCCCGGCACGCTGCTCGACCTCTCGCTCGCGCTCTTCATCGGTATCGGCGTCGGGGCCTACTCCTCGATCTTCATCGCCACGCCGCTGCTCGTCGACCTGCGACGCAACGAGCCGGCCATCCGCCAGCTCGACAAGTACGCCGCCCGGCACGGCTCCAGGACCGAGGCTGTCGACGCGGTCGACGTCGCGGACGCCACGGGCGAGCCCGTCTCCGTCGTCTCCGACTCCACCGGGGCTGCGGCGCCGACCGGTCTGCCCGAGGGCGCTCCGCGGCCCGTGCACAAGTACGCCCAGGCCGCGGGCCCGCGCAACCAGCCCAAGCGCGCCCCCAAGTCCCGCCGCTGACACGGGTGGCCCGCCCCGCGGGCCACCCGTACGCACCTCAGCTCCCGACACCCCAGCAGGAGACGGCGTGAGCCAGACCAGTGACCTCGTGGCCGCACGGGTCCGTGACGTGCCCGACTTCCCGAAGCCCGGCGTCGTCTTCAAGGACATCGCCCCCCTCCTGTCCGACGGCGCGGCCTTCAGGTCGCTCGTCGAGGACGTCGCTCGGCGCTACGCCGGTCAGGTCGACGTCGTCGCGGGCATCGAGGCCCGCGGCTTCATCTTCGGGGCGCCGGTGGCCCTCGCCCTGGGTATCGGGTTCGTGCCGATCCGCAAGGCCGGCAAGCTCCCCGGCGACACCATCGCCTCCGCGTACTCGCTCGAGTACGGCACGGCCGAGGTCGAGGTGCAGGCCGACGCCTTCGCCCCGGGGGCCCGCGTGCTGCTCATCGACGACGTGCTCGCGACCGGAGGCACGGCGGCGGCAGCCTGCGAGCTCATCGAGCGCGGCGGCGCCGAGGTGAGCGCGCTCGAGTTCGTCATCGAGCTCGGCTTCCTCGACGGGCGCGACCGGCTCGCGGACCGGCCGGTCAACGCCATCCTCACGGTGTGACCTCGGGCAGACCGCCTAGACTCTCTTCATGAGCGAGGACGTCCGCAGCGAGCTGTCCACCCCGTCGCGGGTGCGCGCCCGCTTCGCGCGGTTCGGGGCGACCCGACCCGCCGGCAACCCCGTCCTCGAGCCGCTCATGACGGCGGTCCGCCAGAACCACCCCAAGGCCGACCTCTCGGTCATCGAGCGGGCGTATGCCGTCGCCGAGCACGCGCACGACGGCCAGATGCGCAAGAGCGGCGACGCGTACATCACGCATCCGCTGGCCGTGACGACGATCCTCGCCGAGCTCGGCATGACGCCGCCCACCCTCGCGGCGGCGCTGCTGCACGACACCGTCGAGGACACGGCATACGGCCTCGACGAGCTGCGCCGTGACTTCGGCGACGAGATCGCGATGCTCGTCGACGGCGTCACGAAGCTCGACAAGGTCACGTACGGCGAGGCCGCCCAGGCCGAGACGGTGCGCAAGATGGTCATCGCGATGGCGCGCGACATCCGCGTGCTCGTCATCAAGCTCGCCGACCGGCTGCACAACGCCCGCACGTGGCGCTACGTCAGCCCCGAGTCGGCCAAGCGCAAGGCCAACGAGACGCTCGAGATCTACGCGCCGCTCGCGCACCGCCTGGGCATGAACACCATCAAGTGGGAGCTCGAGGACCTCTCGTTCGCGACGCTCTACCCGAAGGTCTACGACGAGATCGTGCGTCTGGTGGCCGAGCGCGCCCCGGCCCGCGAGGAGTACCTCGCGGGGGTGCGCAGCCAGGTCACCGAGGACCTCACGGCCGCGAAGATCAAGGCGGTCGTCACGGGCAGGCCGAAGCACTACTACAGCGTGTACCAGAAGATGATCGTGCGCGGCCGTGACTTCGAGGAGATCTACGACCTCGTCGCCGTGCGAGTGCTCGTCGACACCGTGCGCGACTGCTACGCGGCGCTGGGCGCCCTTCACTCGCGGTGGAACCCGGTCCCCGGGCGGTTCAAGGACTACATCGCGATGCCGAAGTTCAACATGTACCAGTCGCTGCACACGACGGTCATCGGGCCGCAGGGCAAGCCGGTCGAGATCCAGATCCGCACGCAC
The DNA here is from genome assembly GCF_054783315.1 of Terrabacter koreensis. Lineage (NCBI taxonomy): Bacteria > Bacillati > Actinomycetota > Actinomycetes > Micrococcales > Intrasporangiaceae > Terrabacter > Terrabacter koreensis. The sequence continues at coordinate 1,869,856 of NZ_BAAGQU010000004.1, forward strand.
ACGATGCACCGCCGCGCCGAGTACGGCGTGGCCGCCCACTGGAAGTACAAGGACCAGGCAAGCGGTGGCGGTCCCGCCCGTCCCGGCGAGATCACCCCGCAGAACGACATGGCCTGGCTGCGCCAGCTGCTCGACTGGCAGCGCGAGACCGAGGACCCCGGCGAGTTCCTCGACTCGCTGCGCTTCGAGATGGGCAGCAGCGAGGTCTACGTGTTCACCCCGAAGGGCTCGGTCGTCGCGCTGCCGATGGGCGGCACGCCCGTCGACTTCGCGTACGCCGTCCACACCGAGGTCGGCCACCACTGCATCGGTGCGCGCGTCAACGGTCGTCTCGTCCCGCTGGAGTCAACCCTCGAGAACGGCGACGTCGTCGAGGTGCTGACGAGCAAGGCCGACGGTGCAGGACCGTCGCGCGACTGGCTGCAGTTCGTCAAGAGCCCGCGGGCCCGCAACAAGATCAAGCAGTGGTTCAGCAAGGAGCGCCGCGAGGAGGCGATCGAGGCCGGCAAGGACTCCATCGCGAAGGCGCTGCGCAAGCAGAACCTCCCGCTCCAACGCCTCATGAGTCACGAGTCGATGACGGCCGTCGCGACCGACCTGCGCTACCAGGACATCGAGGCCCTGTATGCCGCCGTCGGCGAGGGACACGTCTCCGCCCAGCACGTCGTCGGCAAGGTCGTGGCCTCCATGGGCGGCGTCGACGGCGCCACCGAGGACCTCGCCGAGGCCACGGTCCCGACGCGCGCGGCGAGCCGGCGCCGAGCCGGCGACCCCGGCGTCGTGGTCGTCGGCACCGCCGACGTCTGGGTCAAGCTCGCGAAGTGCTGCACCCCGGTGCCGGGCGACCCGATCATCGGGTTCGTCACCCGTGGCAACGGCGTGTCGGTGCACCGGGTCGACTGCACCAACGCCGACCAGCTCACGGCCAACCCCGAGCGCCTCATCGACGTCGAGTGGGCGCCGAGCTCGGCCAGCGTCTTCCTCGTGCAGCTGCAGGTCGAGGCGCTGGACCGCAACCGGCTGCTCAGCGACGTCACGCGGGTGCTGTCCGACCAGCACGTCAACATCCTGTCGGCGTCGGTGCAGACGTCACGCGACCGGGTGGCGATCTCGCGCTTCACCTTCGAGATGGGCGACCCGGCCCACCTCGACCACGTCATCAAGGCGGTGCGACGCATCGACGGCGTCTTCGACGTCTACCGCGTCAACGGCAGCAAGTCCACCGACGCCGTGATGCGTTCCTGACCTCACGGCCACAGCAGAGTGCCCACTCGACCGGGTGATGGGTCGAGTGGGCACTCTGCTGTCGTGGGTCAGCCGCCGAACTCGGCCACTCCGGCGCGGGCCTGGTCGAGCCACACCTGTCGCGCTTCGAGGGCCTCGCGCGCCTTGCGCACCTTGCTCGCGTTGCCCGAGGCCTCGGCCTTGGCGAGGTCCTCCTCGAGGTCGGCAACCGCGCGCTCGAGCTGGTCGACCATCGCCTTGGCGCGTGCAGCGACCTCGGGGTTGCTCGACTTCCACTTGCGGTCCTCGGCGTCGCGCACGGTCTGCTCAACCCGGCGCATGGCCTTCTCGACCCGCTCCATGTCGGCCCGGGGGACCTTGCCTGCCGCGTCCCACTTGTCCTGGATGACCCGCAGCTGCGCCTTGGCCTTCTCGAGGTCGGTGACCGGGAGGATCGCCTCGGCCTCGACGAGCAGGGCCTCCTTGGCCACGAGGTTGCCGCGGAACTGCTCCTCCTCGGCGGCGACGACCTCGTCCTTGGCCGCGAAGAAGGCGTCCTGCGCTGCCTTGAAACGCGCCCACAGCTTGTCGTCGTCGGAGCGACTCGCCCGGCCCGCCCGCCGCCACTCGTCCATGAGGCGCTTGAACGCCCCTGCCGTGGCGGCCCAGTCGGTGCTCGTCGCGAGCTTCTCCGCCTCGCCGACCAGGCGCTCCTTGGCCGACTTGGCGTCGGCGTGCGCGGCGTCGAGGCCGGCGAAGTGGCTGCGGCGCGCCTTGTCGAAGCCGTTGCGCGCCGCGCTGAAGCGCTGCCACATGGCCGACTCGGTCTCGCGGTCGAGGCGCGTGGCCGCGCGCTGGTGCGCCTTCCACTCGTCGAGCAGCTCGCGCATGCGGGCGCCGCTGCTCTTCCACTGGATTCGGCTCTCGGGCTGGGACGCGATGGACTCGGCCTCGGCGACGATCTTCTCGCGCTCCGCCGTGGCGGCGGCGCGCGCCTCGGCGCGGTGCTGCTGCTCGACGTTGCGCTTGGCTGCCAGGCCCGACTGGATCTCGTCGAGCTTGGTCGCGAGGGCGTCGAGGTCTCCGACGACGGTGGCGTCCTTCACCTGTGCCGCAAGGGTCTTCAGTCCCTCGGCGACGTCCTTCGAAGGGACCTCCGGCTGCGACAGGCGCTGCTCCAGCAGCACAGCCGAAGCGAACAGCTCGTCGTACTTGCGGGCGAAGTAGGTGAGCGCCTCGGCGTCACTGGCGCCAGGGTAGGAACCGACCTCCTGCTCACCGTCCTTGGTGCGCACGAACACCGTGCCGTTCTCGTCGACCCGACCGAAGGCCGCGGAGGCCGAGTGATCGGTCGTGATGGCCGGGGGAGCGACGGTGGTGACGGCGGGGTGTGGGACGGCTTTCGCCATGGCTGCCGGCGTCGGGATCGCCGAGGGCTTGGGCACCGAGGCAGGCGTGGGCACGGCGGGCGTGGCGGGTGTGGCGGGCTCGGGAGTCTGCTCGGCTGCGGGAACCGTGGCCTCCTCGCCTGCGGGCTCCTGCGCCACCGGCTCGGTCACGGCCACCACAGCGGCCTCGGGCTCCGCCACGGGAGCAGGCTCCTGGGACTCGGGCTCGGTCACGGCCACCACAGCGGCCTCGGGCTCGACAACGGCCGGAGCATCGGAGGTCTCGCTGTCGTTCTCTGCGGCGGCAGCCTCTGCGGCGGCCGGCTCGCTGACCTCGGGCTCGACCTCGGGCTCGACCTCGACCGCGGCGGTTGCGGACTCGTCGGACCCGTGGGTCTCGACCGCGTCACCGGACTCCGTCGACTCGACGGACGAGACGGCGTCCGCCGTGTCCGCGGCAGCGGCATCGCCGGCAGGTGCGTCGGCAGGGTCGGAAGGCGCTGCCGGGACCTGCGTGCCGGTGGTCTCGTCGGTGTCGGGCTGGTTCATGTCGGTCATGCCTTCTTCTCCGTCACGCTGACGCTGAGGATGCTGATCGGGTTCACTGGCGTCGGCTGGCCTGCGGTGACCAGGCCGCCCGCCGCAATCTTGTCGACGATGTCGAGGCCCTTGGTCACCTTTCCGAAGATCGTGTAGCCGCCACCCTCGGTGGGCAACTGGGTTTCCTTGTAGGTGATGAAGAACTGGCCGCCGTTGGAGTTCGGGTCCTGGGTGCGGGCCATGGCCAGCACACCGCGCGGGTACTTGCCGTCGGCCGGCGCGTTCTCGATGCCGAACTTGTAGCCGGGGCCGCCCTCGCCGCTGCCGGTGGGGTCGCCGCACTGCAGCACGTAGATCCCCTCGGTCGTGAGGCGGTGGCACGGGCTCGGCGCCCAGTAGCCGGTCTTGGCGAGGTTGAGGAACGAGGCCACCGTCTGCGGGGCCTTCGTGCCGTCGAGCTCCATGGTGATGGTGCCGCACGTCGTCTTGACCGTGGCCACGAAGGTCTTGCCGGCGGCGGTGGCCCTGGACGGCACCGCGGTCTGCTGCTTCGGGTCGGTCTGGGCGGCCGGGGGAGCCGTGCAGCCGGCGGCCAGCTTCTGGCCCTCGAGAAGCCCGCTCGACGACGTCGCGGTCGATCCCGGCGTCGTCGTGCCCGACGGCGTCGCCTGGGCGGCGGCCGGCGTGTCGGAGCTCCCGACGAGCCTGGGCACGACGATGACGGCTGCGATGACGAGGATGACCGCGAGGATCACGCCGAAGACCTGCTTGTCGCGCGTCGAGTCGCTCACCGGCGGCTTGGCTGTCTTCTGCTGCTCTTCGTGGCGGCGGCGCGCACGTGCGCGTTCCTGCTCTTTGGTCACTGACCTCTCCTCGTACGGGCCACATGGGTTGTCCCCGGGCGTTCGGTCATTTTATGGAACGACTGCTGTGCGTACGCAGCGGGACGGGTCACGAGTCCGTGACAACTCCCCTCAGACGGGCGGATTTACGTCCGGAGGCCGGCGAGACGGCATACGCAGGCACCCGTCGCTAGGCTCCGTGGGTGCTGACGATCGCGTTCCCCGCCCAGGCGTTCGACACCAACTGCTACGTGCTCGCGCCGGCGGCAGGGGAGGAGTGCCTCATCGTCGACCCCGGCGTCGGGGTGGAGGAGACGCTGCGCGAGGTGCTGGCGGAGCACCGACTGCGGCCCGCCGCCGTGCTGCTCACGCACGGGCACGTCGACCACGTCTACTCGGTGACGCCCGTCTGCGGTGCCGACACCGCCGCGTACATCCATCCCGAGGACCGCTACCGGCTGCACGACCTGCTGGCCCGGAGCAACCCGGGGCTCGTCGCGATGCTGGAGCAGCAGTTCGGCACCGCAGCGACGTGGACCGAGCCGACGAACGTCGTCGAGATCGTCGACGGCACCCGGCTCACCTTGGCCGGCATGGACGTCGACGTGCACCACGCGCCCGGGCACACCGAGGGCTCCGTGATGTTCGGCCTCGACCGCGTACCCGACGGGATCCGCGACCAGGTCGACGTCGACCGCACCATGGTGACCGGTGACGTGCTCTTCGCCGGCTCCATCGGTCGCACCGACCTCCCGGGCGGCGACGCGGCCGCCATGCAGCGCAGCCTGCGCGAGAAGGTGCTGCCCCTGCCCGACACGACGCTCGTGCTGCCCGGCCACTACCAAGCCACGACCATGGCCCACGAGCGCGCCACCAACCCCTACCTGAAAGACTTGTCCGCGTGAGCACCTCCCAGCCGAAGGCCACCAAGGTCCTGCCGATCAGTGGCTTCCCCGAGTACCTCCCGTCCGAGCGCATCGTCGAGCAGCGCTTCCTCGACGTCATCCGCGAGACGTTCGAGCTGCACGGCTTCTCCTCGGTCGAGACCCGCTCGATCGAGCCCGTCGACCGGCTCCTCGGCAAGGGCGGCGACGCCGACAAGGAGATCTACGCCGTGTCGCGCCTCGCGGGTGACGACGACGACGCGCGCTGGGGCCTCCACTTCGACATGACGGTGCCGTTCGCGCGCTACGTGCTGGAGAACGCCGGCAAGCTCTCCTTCCCGTTCCGGCGCTACCAGATCCAGAAGGCGTGGCGCGGCGAGCGCCCCCAGGAGGGTCGATACCGCGAGTTCACCCAGGCCGACATCGACGTCGTCGACGTCGGCAACCTGTCGTCGCACTTCGAGGCGGAGATGCCCCTCGTCATCGCGGACGTGTTCAGCAAGTTCCCGGTCGGCGAGTTCGTCATCCAGGTCAACGACCGCAAGATCCCGAACGGCTTCTACCAGGGCATCGGCATCACCGACGTCATCGGGACGCTGCGCATCGTCGACAAGCTCGACAAGGTCGGGCCCGAGAAGGTCAGGGCGATGCTCCTCGAGGCCGGAGCCACCGATCAGCAGGCCGACCAGTGCCTGGCGCTGGCCGAGATCCGGTCGACCGACCTCGGCTTCGTCGAGCAGGTGCGGGCCCTGGGTGTCGAGCACCCGCTGCTCGAGGAGGGTCTCGAGTCGCTCGCCAACGTCATCCGGACCGGCATGGCCCACGCCCCGGGCAAGCTCGTCGCCGACCTGCGCATCGCCCGCGGCCTCGACTACTACACCGGCACGGTGTACGAGACGCAGTTCGTCGGGCACGAGTCGTGGGGCTCCTTCTGCTCCGGCGGGCGCTACGACGCGCTGGCGAGCGACGGGCGCACCACCTACCCCGGCGTCGGCATCTCGATCGGCGTCACCCGCATCCTCGGCCTGCTCATCGGCCGCGGGCTCGTCACCGCCTCGCGCTCCACGCCCGCCGCGGTGCTCGTCGCCCTCAACGACGACGAGTCCCGCGATGACGCCGTTGCCATCGCAACCACGTTGCGCCGCAGGGGGATCGCCTGCGAGGTGGCTCCGTCGGCGGCCAAGTTCGGCAAGCAGATCCGGTACGCCGAGCGCCGCGGGATCCCGTACGTCTGGTTCCCCGGGGCCGGCGAGTCGGGCGACGAGGTCAAGGACATCCGCAGCGGTGAGCAGGTGCCGGCTGCCGCCGGCACGTGGGCGCCCCCGGCGGAGGACCTCGCGCCGGCCGTCACGCGCGCGGACGCCCCGCGCCCTGACGTCAGGAACTGAGCACTCGACTCATCCCTGACGTCGAGTGCCCACTTCCCGGCGCGGGAACGTGGGCACTCGACGTGAGGGTTCAGTGGCCCGGGGGAGGACGAAGCCCTTGGTCGCGGAGCTCGAGGAGGGCCAGGCGGCGGATCACGTCCCGGTCCTGGCGCCGCCACGCGCCCGCTGGGTCGTCGGAGACCTTCGCGAGCGTGCGCATCGGCTGGGTCGCCATGGCCCGCAACGCGAACAGGTCGAGGTCCTCACCCGCGTCGATGAAGCGCTGGGAGCGGGTGGCGTTGCGCACGAAGCGGACTCGCACCCAGAGCCACACGCAGAGGACGGCCAGGATCGGGACGAGGGCGGTCGCGAGTCCCAGACCGAGCGCCAGGGTCTCGACGGTGTCGGCCATCGAGGTCCCGGCCTGCTCCAGCGTCGTGCCCGAACCCGCGGCCTGGGTCAGCCAGGTGCGCAGCTGGTCGCCGACGAGCGGGATCTGTCCGGCCTGGTCACCGGCCCCGGTCAGGGCTCCGTTGACCGACCTGCCCGCCGACGTGATCGAGTCTGCGGGTGCTCGCAGGGCCTGCACGGTGTCGTGGACCTGCCGGCCGGCGTAGACCCACACGCCGATCCACAGCAGCATGAGCACGTCGGCGACGATCTGCCGGGTGCGACGGGCGGGACTGTGCGCGTAGAACCTCACGGGCCCATGTTGGCGAAGATCGCGATGAGCAGCACCATGAGGAGCACGACGGCCACGGGGCCGGCGACGAGACAGGCCAGCAGGAAGCCCTGTGCGAACGGGCGCAGGCGCACGGACGACGTGGCTGCCGCGGCCGCGACGAAGCCCACGGCGAGCAGGGCGAGACCCCCCGGCAGCTCGACGCCCCGGAAGACGGTGCCCCACACCGCCACCACGGCGAAGACCGTTCCCGCGACGACCCCCTGACGCCGTGTCGGCCCCGTCGTGGAAGAGGAGGTGACCGTGGCCGAGGGCAGACCCGGCGCCGTGGGCCGCAGCGGGACCTCGTGCCGGCGCCGCCGGGTGCCGGCGGGCGTCGTCGGCCACGTGTACCGCTCCTCGGGTGGCAGGATGCTCACACCGGCTCCTCCCTGCTCGGCGACCGCAGCGGGTCGGGTGGCCCCACTCTGGCAGGGCGACGGACGGCCTCGTGGGTGTTGCGCGTGGACGTGACCGGGTCGTGACAGCCGTGGATACAGTTGGCTCGCGGCCCCCGGGAGGGGCCCTCGTCCGCCACGGCAACGGCGCCGGGCGGCGACAGTCCGGAAGGAAGTGCAGCAGCATGAAGGTCGGCATCCCCCGCGAGGTCAAGAACCACGAGTACCGCGTGGCCATCACCCCGTCCGGCGTGCACGAGCTCACCGACCACGGGCACGAGGTGTTCGTCGAGAAGGACGCGGGTGTCGGGTCGCAGATCAGCGACGACGACTACGTGGCCGCGGGCGCTCGCATCATCGGCTCCGCCGACGACGTGTGGGGCGAGGCCGAGCTGGTGCTCAAGGTCAAGGAGCCCGTGGCCGAGGAGTACCACCGGATGCGTGAGGGCCTGACCCTCTTCACCTACCTGCACCTCGCGGCCGACAAGCCGCTCACCGAGGAGCTCGTCAAGCGCAAGGTCACCGGCATCGCGTACGAGACCGTGCAGCTGCCCTCCGGCGCCCTGCCGCTGCTCTACCCGATGTCCGAGGTCGCCGGCTGCCTCGCGCCGCAGGTCGGCGCGCACGCGCTCATGCGCGCGCAGGGCGGCCGCGGCGTGCTCCTGGGTGGTGTCGGCGGCGTGGCGAACGCGAAGGTCGTCATCCTCGGCGCCGGCGTGTCGGGGCAGAACGCCGCCAACATCGCGCTCGGCATGGGCGCCGACGTCACCCTGCTCGACACCGACCTCGACAAGCTGCGCATGTCGTTCTGGCGCTACGACAACCAGGTCCACGGGCTCGCCTCGTCGAAGCTGACGGTCCAGGAGCAGGTGCTGCAGGCCGACATGGTCATCGGCGCGGTGCTCATCCCGGGTGCCGCGGCGCCCAAGCTGGTCTCGAACGAGCTCGTGTCGCAGATGAAGCCCGGCTCGGTCCTCGTCGACATCGCCATCGACCAGGGCGGCTGCTTCGAGGACAGCCACGCGACGACGCACGCCGACCCGACCTACACGGTCCACAACTCGGTCTTCTACTGCGTCGCCAACATGCCGGGCGCGGTGCCGAACACGTCGACCTACGCCCTGACGAACTCCACGCTGCCGTATGCCGTGAAGCTGGCCAACCAGGGGTGGCGCGACGCGCTGCGCGCCGACCACGCGCTCGGCCTCGGCCTCAACACCCACGACGGCCACGTGACCTACGCCGGTGTCGCGGAGGCGCACGGCATGCAGTCGGTCAGCCTCGACGAGGCCCTGTCCTGACGGAGCAGCTCGTCACCGAGCCACCCGCGGCACGGCTCTCGCGCCTCGAGCGCGACGTCCGCGGGTGGCTCGACCACGTCCGGGTCGAGAAGGGAGCGTCGGACAACACGCTGAAGTCCTACGCCCGGGACCTGCGGGGCTACAGCACGTTCCTGGCCGCGAGGGGCATCGACGACGCCGGCCGGGTCAGCGAGGCCGATGTGACCGACTTCCTCGCCTCGCTGCGCGAGCGCGGCCTGGCCGCGTCGTCGGCCGCCCGGAGCCTCGTCGCCGTGCGCGGCTTCCACCGTTTCCTCGCCCTCGAGGGCGAGGTGGCCTCCGACCCGGCCGCCAACGTCGCCCCGCCCAAGCCCCCGGCGCGGCTGCCGAAGGCCATCCCCGTCGAGGCCGTCGAGCGGCTCCTCGCGGCCGCATCGGTCGGCGACACGCCCGAGTCGCTGCGCGACCGTGCACTGCTCGAGGTGCTCTACGGCGTGGGCGCACGCATCAGCGAGGCGGTCGGCCTCGACGTCGACGACCTCGAGACCGCCGGCCCCTCCGACGCGTCGCCGGACTCACCCTCGGGTCCGGGAGTCGGCTCCGTGCGGCTGCACGGGAAGGGCGGCAAGGAGCGCGTCGTGCCGGTCGGCAGGTACGCCCTCGAGGCCGTGACGGCATACCTCGTGAGGGGCCGACCGGCCCTCGCCACGCACGGAAAAGGGGGTCCGGCCCTCTTCCTCAACCAGCGCGGCGCCCGGCTCTCGCGACAGTCGGCGTGGGCGATCATCCAGCGCGCGGCGTCCCGCGCCGGGCTCGAGCACGTCTCGCCGCACACGCTGCGACACTCCTTCGCCACCCACCTGCTCGACGGCGGCGCCGACGTACGCGTCGTGCAGGAGCTCCTCGGGCACGCCTCGGTCACGACGACGCAGATCTACACGATGGTCTCCGTGCACCGGCTCCGCGAGGTGTATGCGGGCGCCCACCCCCGTGCCCGCTGATAGGGTCACACGTGATCAGCGAGAGGCTGACCGCAGCATCCCAGGGGCAACGCCGAGCGGAGTGGAACACCCGGTGAACGAGGAGTCACACCAGAGCATGCAGTCCGTGCCGTCAGCAGACCTCGACCCGCCTCGCCACCCCACCCTCAGCTCCGTCCCGGTCGCCCAGCTCCCCGGCACCGAGTCGGCCGGCTCCGGCGCGATGGGCCCGACCGGTCGCCCGCTGCCCGACTTCCCCGACCCCGTGACGCTGTCCAGCCACGGGCCGGCGCGCATCATCGCCATGTGCAACCAGAAGGGCGGCGTCGGCAAGACCACGACGACGATCAACCTGGGCGCAGCGCTGGCCGAGCTCGGCCGCAAGGTCCTCGTCATCGACTTCGACCCCCAGGGGGCGCTGTCCGTCGGCCTCGGCGTCAACGCCCAGGAGCTCGACACGACGATCTACAACCTCCTCGTCGAGCGCGGCCACGAGATCCACGACGTCATCCAGCAGACGCGCACGCCCAACCTCGACCTCGTGCCGGCCAACATCGACCTGTCGGCTGCAGAGGTGCAGCTCGTCGGCGAGGTCGCTCGTGAGCAGATCCTGGCCCGCGTGCTGCGGCCCGTCGTCGACGAGTACGACGTCATCCTCATCGACTGCCAGCCCTCGCTCGGCCTGCTCACGGTCAATGCCCTCACGGCGGCGCACGGCGTGGTCATCCCGCTGGAGTGCGAGTTCTTCGCGATGCGCGGAGTCGCCCTGCTCATCGACACCATCGACAAGATCACCGACCGGCTCAACCCGCGCCTGCACGTCGACGGCATCCTCGCGACGATGTACGACAGCCGCACGCTGCACAGCCGTGAGGTCGTGCGTTCGGTCGTCGACCACTTCGGCGACCAGGTCTTCCACACCGTCATCAGCCGCACCGTGAAGTTCCCCGACGCCACGCTCGCCGCCGAGCCGATCACGTCCTACTCGTCCGAGCACTCCGGTGCCAACGCCTACCGCCAGCTCGCCCGCGAGCTCATCGCACGCGGTGGGGCGGCCTGATCCGCAGTGAACTGATGGTCGGGCAGGACACCGTCGACCGCGACGCGGTCGACCCCGGCGCAGGCATGCCCGCGCCCGGGCCGGTCGGCGGACCGGTGACCGAGCACGTCGCCGAGCACGTCACCCAGCCCGGCAGCGACTCCAGCGGCGAGTCGAACGGCGAGATGGTGCCGGGTGGCGTCATCACCCGCCGCACCGTCACCCCCTTCGAGGTCCACCTGGACGTCTTCTCGGGCCCGTTCGACCTGCTGCTCGGCCTGATCAGCAAGCACAAGCTCGACATCACCGAGGTCGCGCTCGCCCAGGTCACCGACGAGTTCGTCGCGCACATCAAGGCCGCGCAAGCGGCCGACGCCGACTGGGACCTCGGGCAGGCCTCGGAGTTCCTCCTCATCGCCGCGACCCTCCTCGACCTCAAGGCGTCGCGCCTGCTGCCGCAGTCGGGTCCGCAGGACGACGAGGACCTCGCACTCATCGAGGCTCGCGACCTGCTCTTCGCACGCCTCCTGCAGTACCGCGCCTACAAGGAGATCGCGAACACCTTCCGTGACCGGATGGCGACCGCCGGCCGCATCACCCCGCGCCAGGCCGGGCTCGATGACGAGTTCGCGAGCCTGCTGCCCGAGCTCGTCATCGCGGTCACGCCCGAGCAGTTCGCGCGCATCGCCGCTCGGGCCATGACGCCCAAGATCGCGCCCACGGTGGGCCTCGACCACCTGCACGCGCCGCAGGTCAGCGTGCGCGAGCAGGCGGCGATCATCGTCGAGCGGGTGCGCAACCGCGGCCAGGTCTCGTTCCGGAGCCTGGTCGCCGACGCCGACAGCACCCTCGTCATCGTGGCCCGCTTCCTCGCCCTGCTCGAGCTCTTCAAGGAGGCGGCGATCGCCTTCGAGCAGGCCGAGGCGCTCGGTGAGCTCGACATCCGCTGGACCGGTGCCGACGTCGGCGACGTGGCCATCGACGACGAGTTCGACGAGCAGATCGACGGGCAGATCGAGGAGCAGATCGACGGCGAGCCCGCCGAGGCGGACGATGAGGACGAGACGCGAACCGATGCAGAGCAGGACGCGGGCGCAGTCGCCGCCCCCGGAGGAGGAACAGACGATGAGTGAGCAGTCGGCGCAGGGGCCCGACGCGACCGCCGAGCCCGAGGTGCTCGACGAGCGCGAGGGTGCCGACGAGCAGATCGCCTTCGACATCAACGACTTCCCGGGCGGTGCCCGGTCGGCGCTCGAGGCGGTGCTTATGGTCGTCGACGAGCCGGTGACCGAGGTCGCGCTCGCGTCGGCGCTCGAGCTGCCCGTCGAGGACGTCCGCGGCCACCTCGTGGCGCTCGAGGAGGAGTATGCCGCTGCGCAGCGCGGTTTCACCCTGCGCAGCGTCGCGGGTGGGTGGCGCGTCTACAGCCGCTCCGACTTCGCGCCCGTCGTCGAGAAGTTCGTGCTGGACGGCCAGCAGGCCAAGCTCACCCAGGCCTCGCTCGAGACGCTGGCCGTGATCGCCTACCGGCAGCCCGTCTCGCGGGCCCGGGTCAGTGCGGTCCGCGGCGTCAACGTCGACGGCGTCGTGCGCACCCTGACGTCGCGAGGCCTGATCGAGGAGGTGGAGGACGCCGGCGAGAGCGGCGCCGTCCTCTACCGCACCACGCCCTACTTCCTGCAGCGGATGGGGCTGTCGTCGATCGACGACCTCCCGGCCCTCGCGCCGTACCTGCCGGACGCCGACGTCATCGACGAGCTCATCGAGGAAGGACACGCATGAGCGAGTACTCCAGGTCACCCCGCCAGCCCCGCAAGAAGGGCTCGGCCGCCGGTGGCGCCAAGGGTCGCCCGGGAGCGGCCCGAGGCGGCGCCACCCGCGGTGGCAAGCCCAGCAAGCCCGGCAAACCCAGCAAGGGCGGCAAGGGCGGCTCAGCGGGTCCCCGCTTCGCGGGCTCGACCAAGGCGAGCCAGCCCACCAAGCTGCCCGAGCGCCGGTCGGCCCCCGAGATCGACGTGCACGACCCCGAGGGCGTGCGCCTGCAGAAGCTCATGGCGGCCGGGGGAGTCGGTTCGCGCCGCGTCTGCGAGAACCTCATCGAGCAGGGCCGCGTCGAGGTCGACGGGCAGGTCGTCACCGAGCTCGGGGTGCGCATCAACCCGCGCACCCAGGTCGTGCACGTCGACGGCGTCCGGGTCAACCTCGACGAGGACCGCGTCTACCTCGCCTTCAACAAGCCCAAGGGCGTCGTCACGACGATGAACGACGAGCTCGGTCGCATCTCGCTCGCCGACTACGTCGGCAACCGCGAGGAGCGGCTCTTCCACGTCGGGCGCCTCGACGCCGACACCGAGGGGCTGCTGCTGCTCACGAACGACGGCGACCTCGCGCACCGGCTGCAGCACCCGGCATACGGCGTGCTCAAGACGTACATCGCGACGATCCGTGGCCCGGTGCAGCGCGACGTGGGCAAGCGGCTGCGCGAGGGTGTGGAGCTGGAGGACGGTCCCGTCACCGTCGACTCGTTCCGCATCGTCGACCACCAGCCCGGCAAGGCGATGGTCGAGGTCGTGCTGCACGAGGGACGCAAGCACGTCGTGCGACGCATGCTCGAGGCGGTCGGTCACCCGGTGCTCGAGCTCGTGCGCACCGAGGTCGGCCCGATCCGCCTCGCCGACCTCAAGTCGGGTCGCACGCGCCGGCTCAACAAGGCGGAGATCGGCGCGCTCTACAAGGCCGCGGGTCTGTGACACGGACGTGCCGACCGCACCCTGACGGCGTCGCTACGCTGACGGGGTGACCACGCACGTCCGCATCGTCGGGGTTGGCCTGATCGGCGCCAGCCTCGGAATCTGCCTGTCCAGCAACGGGTTTCGTGTCTCGATCGAGGACCCGTCGCCGACGGCGGCTCGCCTGGCGCGCGACCTGGAGGCCGGTCAGCTCGCCGACGACCTCACCGTCGACCCCGCGGACGCCCCCGACGTCGTGGTCGTGGCTGCGCCACCCGACGTGACGGCCGGTGCGGTCATCGCAGCGCTCGACCGGTGGCCCGACGCCGTCGTCACCGACGTCGCCTCCGTCAAGGAGGCCGTCCTGGTCGAGGTCCTCGACTCGGGTGCCGACTCGAGCCGCTACGTGGGGTCGCACCCGATGGCCGGCCGCGAGCGGTCCGGCACCGCCGCCGCCCGTGGCGACCTCTTCGACGGCCGCGCCTGGGTGGTCGTGCCCCACGAGGGGTCCACCGACGCGGCCGTCAAGAAGGTGCGCGAGATCGCGACCGCCGTCGGCAGCGCCGTCCGCGTCATGCCGGCCCACGAGCACGACGAAGCCGTGGCGGCCGTGTCGCACGTGCCACAGCTCGCCGCGAGCATCGTGGCGGCCTGCCTGAGAGAGCTTCCCGAGTCGGCGGTCGGGCTGGCAGGTCAGGGGCTGCGCGACGTGACCCGCATCGCTGCGAGCGACCCACGCCTGTGGACCCAGATCCTGGCCGGCAACGCGCCCGCCGTGCGCGACGTGCTGCGCCAGGTGCGCGACCAGGTCGACGACGTCGTGGCCGCCCTGGACGCCCTCGTCGACTCTGGCGGAGAGGGCTCGCTCGGCACCCTCAGCCGGGTGCTCGAGGCCGGCAACCTCGGCCACGCGCGCATCCCCGGCAAGCACGGCTCGGCGCCCGCGGCGTACGAGGTCGTGTCGGTCATCGTCCCCGACGAGCCGGGCTCGCTCGGCCGCCTGTTCGGCGACATGGGCAACGCCGGCATCAACCTCGAGGACCTGCACCTTGAGCACGGGCTCGGCCAGGCCGTGGGCGTCGCCGAGATCTCGGTCGTGCCGGCCTCGGTCGAGCCGCTCCGGGCCGAGCTGACGCGTCTCGGTTGGCGACTCCACGACTGAGCCGCCCCGGGTGCGGAGACCCCCACCTGACGACTGGGGGACCGCTGGAGGAGGGGCGGCGACGGCTGGGCGACGGTCGGGTGGCATCCTGCGAGGCACTATCCTCGGGCGCATGCCTGAGAGCCCCGAGGAGCACCTGTCCGGTTTCGTCATCGCCGTCGACGGCCCTTCGGGATCGGGCAAGTCCAGCGTCAGCAAGCAGGTCGCGCGTTCCCTCGGCTACGGCTTCCTCGACACGGGCGCGATGTACCGCGCACTCACCTGGTGGTGCCTGCACGAGGGCGTGGACCTGACGGACGCCGAGGCCGTCACGGCTGCCGCAGAGCGGTTCCCGCTCTCGATCGGCACCGATCCCGACCACCCCGCCGTCGAGGTCGACGGCACCGACGTCTCGGCCGAGATCCGCGAGACCCGCATCTCCACGAACGTCTCGGCCGTGGCCACGGTGATCCCGGTGCGCGAGATCCTCCGGCTGCTCCAGCGACGCCTCATCTCCGACGCCGGCCGGGCCAACGGCGGCGTCGTCGCGGAGGGCCGTGACATCACGACGGTGGTCGCACCCGACGCCCCGGTGCGCATCCTGCTCACGGCCTCGGAGGAGGCACGGCTCGCGCGACGCTCGAAGGAGCTGCACGGGGCCGCCGACGCCGACTCGGTGGAGGCCACCCGGTCGCAGATCGTCGACCGCGACAGGGCCGACTCGGCGGTGTCGGAGTTCACCGTCGCGGCCGACGGCGTGACGACGATCGACACGTCCGACCTCGACTTCGAGGGCTCGGTCGAGGCGGTGCTCCAGGTGGTCGAGGCGGCTCGCGCGTGAACCAGCCGGTCGCTCCCCACCCCAACCGGGCCCGGATCGGCCGTCCGATCGGCAAGCTCATCTTCAGCACCCTCTACCGCGGCGCCGCGCTGCACGCGGAAAGGGTGCCGCTTCGCGGGCCCGTCATCCTCGTCGCCAACCACGCCGCGTTCCTCGACGGTCCGCTCGTCTTCGGGCTCGCCCCCCGACCCGTCAGCTTCCTCGTCAAGCAGGAGGCCTTCTCGGGGTTCTTCGGCTGGACGATCCGCAACGTCGGGCAGATCCCGATCGACCGCAGCGTCGGCGACCGTGCGGCCCTGGCCGCCGCCACGGCCGTGCTCGAGCACGGTGGAGCGGTGGGCATCTTCCCCGAGGGCAGCCGCGGCTCCGGGGAGGTCGAGCAGATCAACTCCGGCGCCGCGTGGATCGCGCTGCGAACTGACGCGCAGATCGTGCCCGTGGCGGTCATGGGCACGCGCGTGCCGGGTGCCGGCAAGGACGACTGGCCCTCCCTCCGGTCGCGTCTGGTGGTCGACTTCGGCGAGCCCTTCCGGCTCGCCGTGGACGCCGGAGCACCGGGTCGTCACCGCCTTCGTCTGGCCAGCGAACAGCTGCGCGACGGCCTCGCGTCACACGTACGCCGCTCGCGGGTGGAGAATGGTCCGTCAACAGACGTTCACTGATTCGAGGACACCGTGACTGACGAGACCGCCCGCCCCAGCGACGAGGGCGCTCCGATCTCGACCGCCGACCCCGCCGTCGACGACGCCTCCGTGGAGCGTGCGCTCCGTGCGGGGCTCGACGACTTCGAGCTGAGCCCCGAGGACCAGGCCCTGCTCGACGCCGAGGGGCCGTATGCCGCTGACGCCGCCGAGCGGGGTCCGCTGCCGGTCGTCGCGGTCGTCGGCCGGCCCAACGTCGGCAAGTCGAGCCTGGTCAACCGCATCCTGCGCCGCCGCGAGGCCGTCGTCGAGGACGTTCCCGGCGTCACGCGCGACCGCGTCTCGTACGAGGCCGAGTGGGGCGGACGCCGCTTCACCATCGTCGACACCGGCGGCTGGGAGGCCGACGCCACGGGCATCCACCTCCGCGTCGCCGAGCAGGCCGAGATCGCCATCGACCTCGCCGACGTCGTGATGTTCGTCGTCGACTCGACCGTCGGCGCCACCGACGACGACGAGGCCGTCGTGAAGCTGCTGCGTCGCTCCGGCAAGCCGGTCGTCCTCGTCGCCAACAAGGTCGACGACGAGCGGGGCGAGGCCGACGCGGCCATGCTGTGGAGCCTCGGGCTCGGGCAGCCGTGGCCGGTGTCGGCCGCGCACGGCCGCGGCAGCGGTGACGCCCTCGACGCCGTGCTCGAGGTGCTGCCCGACGTGTCCGCGCACGGCGCGTACGCCCAGGGCGGCCCCCGCCGCGTGGCCCTCATCGGCCGACCGAACGTCGGCAAGTCGAGCCTGCTCAACCGCCTCGCCGGGACCGAGCGCGTCGTCGTCGACAACGTCGCCGGCACCACGCGCGACCCGGTCGACGAGATGATCGAGCTGGGCGGCAAGACGTGGCGGTTCGTCGACACCGCAGGCATCCGGCGCCGAGTGCACCAGTCGCGCGGCGCCGACTTCTACGCCTCGCTGCGCACCCAGACGGCCCTGGAGAAGGCAGAGGTGGCTGTCGTGCTCATCGACGCCGAGCAGCCCATCGCCGAGCAGGACATCCGCGTCGTGCAGCAGGTCATCGACGCCGGGCGGGCCCTCGTCATCGCCTACAACAAGTGGGACACCCTCGACGAGGAGCGTCGCTACTACCTCGAGCGCGAGATCGAGAAGGAGCTCGTGCAGGTGCCGTGGGCCCCGCGCGTCAACGTGTCGGCACGCACCGGTCGCCACATGGACCGCCTCGTCCCCGCCATCGAGACGGCCCTCGACTCGTGGGACACCCGAATCCCGACGGCGCGGCTGAACGCCTTCCTCGGTGAGATCGTCGCCGCGCACCCGCACCCGATCCGGGGTGGCAAGCAGCCGCGCATCCTCTTCGCCACGCAGGCCTCGACGCGCCCTCCGCGGTTCGTCGTCTTCGCGTCGGGCTTCATCGAGGCCGGCTACCGCCGCTTCATCGAGCGGCGGCTGCGCGAGCAGTTCGGCTTCGAGGGCACGCCCATCGAGGTCTCGGTCCGCGTCCGCGAGAAGCGCCGGCGCTGACCCCGAGCCGGCGGCGGCCGGCCCCCGATGGGCCGATTGGGACGGGCGGCACACGGTGCGCTAAGGTTTCGTCTCGTTCGCCCCACGGGGCAACGGGCTGTGGCGCAGCTTGGTAGCGCACTTGACTGGGGGTCAAGGGGTCGCAGGTTCAAATCCTGTCAGCCCGACCGAACGAGAGGGCCCGGCCGAGACGACGAGAGTCGTCCGGTCGGGCCCTCTCGCCGTCTCCTCCGCCCGCCGGCTCAGTGGTGGGAGGCAGGCTCCTCCGGCGGACCCGGGACGATGGTGACGGGGCACGAGGCATGGCCGAGCACCGCGTGGCTCACGGAGCCGAGCACGAGCCGCATCAGCGGACCCAGTCGGCGGGTGCCCAGCACGACGAGACCGGAACGGCGCGAGTCGTCCTCGAGCACCACTGCGGCCGGCGCCTCCGGCGTGATGACATCGACCTCGAGGCCCGGCGCCAGCGAGCGAGCGACCTCGGCCGCCTGCTCCGCGGCGACCCGCGCCATGTCGAAGCGGCTCCGGGCGAGCTCGGCCACGGTGTCCGGGCGCAGGTGGGGCAGTACGGCCGCCCCCTGGTCGAGGGAAGCCCAGGCCGAGACGATCCGCAGGGGGACCCCCCACCGCGAGGCCAGCTCCGCCGCGACCCGAACCGCCGACGCAGAGGGCTCGACGTAGTCCACGCCCACCGTCACGGGACGGCGGTGGTCGGGGTCGTCGACGGCGCCGCGCACCACCGTGACCGGGCACGCCGCGTGACCTGCCACAGCAGACGAGACCGAGCCGAGGACCATCGACCCGAACGCCCCGTGCCCCCGGTTGCCCACGACGAGCATCTCGGCTCGTTCGGAGGCGCGGATCAGCGCAGCGGCGGGACTGCCGACCTCCTCGGTGAGCCGCACCTTGTCCTCGGCCAGGTACTTCGCCGCGAGGCGTCGCGCGGCCTCCCCGACGGTCTCGACGGTGTGGTGCGCCGGTGTGGGGAGCACGGACGAGATGGAGCCGATCGGTGCGGCCATTCCCTCGAAGGCGCGGGGGAGGGCCATGACGACCCTCAGGCCCACCCCTCGGCTCGCGGCCTCTCGTGCTGCCCATTCCAGCGCTGCGACGGCGTTCGTCGACCCGTCGTAGCCCACGACGATCTGCTGGGCCCAGGGGCTCGCTGTCGAGGACGTCATGGCTGCCTCCTCCGCTCGTGGCTCCGGCACGCCGCAGCTCGCTGTCGTGCCGCGCTCCTTCGACTGTGCGCCGCGGGGGCGGGGGAGTGCACGGGTCGAAGGTCCCGATGTCGTACGCGTGCCCGTCAGTGCGCCGGGGCGGGTCAGTGTGCGTCGGCCGACGCGCCGGCGACGTCGAGGACGGCGACGCCGGCGAAGCGTCCGTGGGCCAGGTCGTCCAACGCCCGGTCTGCCTCCTCGAAGCCGTAGGTCGTGACGTGGGCTCGAACCGACAGCGACGCAGCGAGCCGCAGTAGTTCCTCCCCGTCGGCCCTCGTGTTGGCGGTCACCGTCGTGAGGCGCTTCTCGAGGAAGAGGTGGGTGGCGTAGTCGAGGGACGGGATCTCGGTCAGGTGGATGCCGGCGAGCACGACACTCCCACCCCGGTCGAGGGCCGCCAGGGCGAGCGGGACGAGCTCCCCGGCAGGAGCGAAGACGATCGCCGCGTCGAGGGGGACGGGCGGCCGGTCGTGCGGGCCCCCGGCCGACGCCGCGCCCAGCGTCAGGGCCAGCTGCCTCGACTCCTCACCCCTGGTCAGCACGTGGACCTCGGCACCCTGCGCGATCGCGATCTGCGCCGTGACGTGGGCGCTGGCGCCGAACCCGTAGAGCCCCAGCCGGCCACCCGGCGGGAGCTGGGTGCGCCGCAGCGAGCGGTAGCCGATGATGCCGGCGCAGAGCAGTGGTGCCGCCTGCCGGCTCGGCAGCGCCGAGGGCAGGGCGTACGCGTATGCCGCCGGGACCGTCGTGTACTCGGCGTAGCCGCCGTCGTGGTCCCAACCGGTGAAGCGCGCCGACGGGCAGAGGTTCTCCCGCCCCGACCGGCACCAGCGACACTCGCCGCACGTGCCCCGAAGCCAGGCCACACCGACGCGGTCACCCACGGCGAAGCGGCTCGTGCGGGGACCGACCCCGGCCACGAGACCGACGACCTCGTGGCCGGGGACCACCGAGTCCCGGTGCACGGGAAGGTCGCCGTCAGCGACGTGCAGGTCGGTGCGGCAGACCCCGCACACCTCGACCTGCACGACCACCTCGCCGGCACCCGGCACGGGCACCGCACGCTCGACCTGACGCAGCCGATCCGGACCGCCGGTGACCTCCCACGCCCGCATCCGGGAGGGCAGCTCCTCGGGGCTCACAGCGAGCGCACGACGAGGACGGGGGTCTGCGCGTGATGGATGACCGCCCGACTGACCGAACCGAGCAGCAGCCGGGCGAAACCGCCCAGCCCTCGCGAGCCCACCACGACCAGACCCGCACCCTCGGCAGCGTCCAGCAGGGCCAGGACGGGGTGCTTCTCGACCAGCCTGACGGTGACGCCCACGTCCGGGAAGGCCCGTCGGACCGCCGCGGCGCTGTGCTCGGTCGACCTGTGGGCGCTGTCCTCGCAGATCTCGCGTTCATCGGGTCGCGCCGGCGCCTCGGCCTCGGAACGCCACGCACCGGTGAGGCTCGGCAGCTGCCACGCGCGAACCAGCACCAGCGGCGCCCCGGAACGCTCGGCCACGGAAGCCGCCGCGTGGGCGGCACGGTCGCCGTGAGCGCTCCCGTCCACCCCGACGACGACGGGCACCCGAGGCCCGGGTAGGACGAGCTCACCGCGAGGGACCACGGCGACGTCGCACGTCGCGTGGGCCGCCACGGCGAAGGCGACCGAGCCCGTGAGGTACTCGCGCGCCCTGCCCCGCTCGGGGTGACCGACGACGACGAGTCCGGCCTCTCGCGAGACGTCCACCAGCACGCCGGCCGGGTGACCCCAGATCGTCGTGGTCTCGATGCGCGCCGGGTCGAGCACCGCCTCCGCGCGCCGTCGCGCCTGCGCCACGACGTGCGCCGCCGCGTGCGAGCGCTCCCTGCGTGTGGCGCCCGGGGTCGCCTCCCCTTCCGCAACGAACGGCAGCTCGGACGCCAACGTCGCGGTGACGATCCTCAGACCTGCTCCGCGCGCGCGGGCCTCCTGGGCCGCCCAGTCCAACGCGCCGTCAGAACCCACGCTCCCGTCGCAGCCGACCACCACGTCGGTCGCCGGGCGGGTGGTGGCTCCGCTCGTCAGGGTCATGGCATCTCCCGGGTGGTCGGTGCGCTTCGTTGCGCCTATGCCGATTGTGGTGGAAGAGCACGCTCGGCGTGGGCACACGGGGGAGGCCCGGCCGAGGCACCCCTGGCCTCGCGGGCACAGGTGCGGGCGCACTGATCGGGCCTTGACCGGGTTGCGTCGCACACCAGGTCGGAGGCGGGAATTCGACTGTGGTGCAACGAGACCCGGCCGCCGCTGCAAGAACCCCGGACCTGCGACAAGAGATCCGCAAGGAACGCGCAACTTTGCCCGAGTTGGGCGTTGCGCGGCGATTCGTGATGTCAAAGTCCAGACCAGCAAATCACCAAGAAACGGTAAAGAAAGGTCATGGATCCCCATGGGCACGCAGAAGCAGAAGAAGAGCTCGAAGAAGAAGGCCGCTGCCATCGTCACGGCGGGAGTCCTCGGCCTCGCGACCGCCGGTGGGGCCTACGCCTACTGGACCTCCACCGGTGGCGGCACCGGTGAGGCCGCGACCCGCACCGGCGCCGGCAGCATCTTCACGGTGACGGGCGACGTGCCCGACGCCATGTACCCCGGCGACTCGGCGCAGACCGTGACCGCGACGGTCGAGAACACCGGCACGGAGAACTACAAGGTGACCGGAGTCAGCGCCTGGGTCGAGACCGACAAGGTTGGCTGCGACGGGAGCGACTACAGGCTCAACGGCGCCGTCGCCCCCACGAGCTCGGCCTCTGCGGCGGCGCTCACGATCGCGCCGACGGACCTCGCGCCGGGCGCCACCAAGACGCTCACCTACTCCATCCAGTTCAACAACAAGGCGACGAGCCAGAACGCCTGCCAGGGCGCCAAGGTCACCGTCCACTACATCGCCAGCTGACCCGCGGAAGCGGTGGCCCCCGGTTCAGGCCGGGTGGCCACCCCTCCCGCAGCAGGGACCCTGAAGCCCACGAGCACCACGACCGACGAGGAATCTGATGAGGACGAGGACCAAGGCCAAGCCGGCAGCACTGCTGCTGCTCGCGCTCTTCGCCGCGATCCTCCTCGCCGTGCACGGCATGCCGAGCGTGGGCGCGGGCACCTCGGCCGCGAGGGACTCGAGCACCGGCTCGTCCGGCGCTGCGCAGACGCACGGCGGGCCGCCCGCGGGGGAGGGCGCCGCCGCCGGCGCCGTCGGAGCCGGGTTCGGCCTCGGGGTCGCGAGCGCCGGTGACAGCCTCCCCTTCACCGTGACCGGGGGCGTGACCGGGCTGGCCCCCGGGCTGTGGCGTCCGGTCGCCGCAACGGTGCACAACCCCAACTCGGTGGCGATCCGGGTCACGTCGCTCGAGCTGTCGGTCAGCTCGGACAGCTTCCCGCCCGGCTGCCGCACGTCCACCAACCTCGAGATCAGGCAGGGGAGCCTCGGCGCGAGCGGCCGGATCACGGTCCCCGCCGGACGCAGCGTCACCCTCGTCCAGCAGGGCGGCACCGACCCGCGCATCCGCCTGCGCGACCTGCCCACCGTCAACCAGGACGTCTGCAAGGGCAAGTCCTTCACGCTCGTCTGGTCCGGAAGGGCGACCGGCTGATGCCTGGGACGGCCCGCCCGCACACGCGCGCACGCCGCGCGGCCACGCGCCGCGGCGTGCGCGCCCTCCGCGTCGGCGCGCTGTTCGCGGTCCTGATGACCGTGGCGCTGCCGGCGCAGGCCTTCTGGACCCAGGTGGCCACCGCCAGCGCTTCCGGCTCGGGTGCGGCGACGACGAGCACCTTCTCGGCGCCGACCGGGGTCACCGCCTCGGTGGCCAACGGTGGGTCGGACGTCACCGTGGCCTGGCTCCCGCCCAGCACGGGCGTGGCACCCACCGGCTACCGGCTCGTGCGCACCGACACCGCGACGGGCTCGGCGTCCGCGGCCTGCGGCACGTCGGTGTCGTCGCCCGTCACGACGTCGCCCTGCGTCGACGGGTCGATCCCGGACGGCACCTACCGGTACACGGTGGTCGCCGTGCGGTCGGGATGGTCGGCCACCAGCGCCGACAGCATCCCCGTGACCGTCCTGCGCACCATCGCCACGACGACGACGCTCACCTCGTCGCGCAACCCCGGCCTGGTCGGGCAGGCCCTCACGCTGACCGCGACCGTCACCGCAGGCTCCGACACCCCGACGGGCACGGTCGTCTTCCGCAGTGGCGGCACGCCGATCACCTGCTCCGGGGGGACCCAGACGCTCAGCGCGGGTGTCGCCACGTGCGTCACGACGTTCAGCTCGAGCGGCAGCCGCTCGCTCACCGCCGCGTATGCCGGCTCGGCGCCCTTCGCGGCCTCCACCTCCTCCGCGCTCACCCAGATCGTCGACCAGCAGACGCAGACGATCACGTTCACCTCGACGGCGCCGACCAGCGCGACGGTGGGGGGCGGCACGTATGCGGTCTCGGCCGTCGCGTCATCCGGACTGTCCGTCTCCTTCTCCTCCGGCACGCCGTCCGTCTGCACGGTCAGCGGCTCGACGGTGAGCTTCGTCGCCGGCGGCGCCTGCACGGTGCTCGCCGACCAGGCCGGCAACGCGGCCTACGCCCCGGCCGCGCAGGCGTCCCAGTCCTTCACGGTGGCCCAGGCGGCGCAGACGATCACCATCACCTCGGCGGCCCCCACCAACGCCTCGGGCGGCGGCACCTACACGATCACCGCGACCGCCTCGTCCGGCCTCGCAGTCGCGTTCTCCTCCGGCACGGCAGCCGTCTGCACGGTCACCGGCTCGACCGTCACCTTCGTCGGCAGCGGCAGCTGCACCGTGCTGGCCGACCAGCCCGGAAACGCGGCCTACGCCGCGGCGGCGCAGAGGTCGCAGACGTTCACCGTCGCCAGGACCGCGCAGACGGTCACGATCACCTCCACCGCTCCGACGAACGCCGCGGTGGGAGGCGCCGCGTACACGGTCACCGCGACGGCCACGTCCGGGCTCGCCGTGAGCTTCGCGACGACGACGCCGACGATCTGCACGGTCGACGCCGCCACCGTCACCTTCGTCGGCGGAGGCACGTGCACCATCACCGCCGACCAGGGGGGCAACGCCGCCTACTCTCCCGCGGCCCAGAAGCTGCAGTCGTTCGACGTGCTCGTGACGCCGACTCCTCCCGCCAACCTCACCATCACGGTCAACGGCACCCAGGCCGTCGCGACGTGGACGGCCGTCGTCGGACTCGTCTACGAGTGCCAGGTCACCACCGGCGGCAGCCCCGCCGGTGCCGGCTCCTGGACGTCCTGCACGTCACCCTTCACCTTCACCACGATCAAGAACGGCACGCAGACGCTCTGGGTGCGCAGCACCCGCAACGGCGTCGCCAGCGCCCCTTCGTCCAAGAGCCTCAGCGGCTGACCGGACGCCCGTTGGATTGTCACCTCGGGCGGTCGCCCCTGGCCGCAGACATCCTGGCGCGTGCCTCGGCCCGGGTGGCCGGGGGAGGCGGCCCGCCCGCCGCCCGCACGAGGTCGTCTGCCGTCGGGCCGTGGTCGAGCGCAGGCTCGCGCCCAGGTCCGCGCGCGTGTTCGGCCTCGTGCTCGTCGCCGAGGTGCCGGCCGTCCGCCCCGATCGCGTCGCGCTCCCCGAGGTGGGGCGTCTCGTCATCCCCGGCAGACGCCGGCTCCTTGGCTGCACCGACCGTCAGCGCGGCGATCGCCGTCGTCACGGGCACCGCGAGGACGAGCCCGATCGCGCTCGCCAGCGTGCGCACGATCTCCTCCGACATCGACTCCGTCTGGAGCAGGTCGAGCACCGGACGCTCGTAGAGGAAGAGGAGCAGCAGCACCGGAAGGGCCGCGCCGGCATACGCGAAGACGATGGTGTAGATCGTCGAGGCGATGTGGTCCCGACCGATGCGCATGCCCGAGCGGAAGAGCTCCCGACGGCCCAGCGACGGGGCTGCCGCTCGCAGCTCCCAGACGGCCGACGACTGGGTGATCGTCACGTCGTTGAGCACCCCCAGACCGGCGACGATGATCGCGCAGGTGAGCAGCTCCTGGGGCTTCATCGAGGTGACGAACCCGGCCAGCAGCGCCCCCTCGTCGTCGGCGACCCCGCTGAGCCTCGCGAGGTCCACGGCGAGCAGGCCCAGCCCGGCCGTGATGGCGACGCCGAAGAGCGTGCCGGCCAGAGCCGTGCTCGTGCGGATCGACAGCCCGTGGGCGAGGTAGAGGACGACGAACATGATCGCCGAGGACCCGATGAGGGCCACGAGCAGCCCCGACTGACCGGCGACCAGCGCCGGCAGCATGAACTTCACGACGACGAGGCCGCCGACGCCGAGCCCGACGAGCGCCAGCACCCCACGCCACCGGGCCACGACCGCCACGACCACGAGGAAGAGGGCCAGCATGAGCGACAGGGGCGCACCGCGCTGGACCTGCAGGAAGGAGTACGCCTCGGGCTGGCCGTTCTGGGCCGGGATGCGCAACAGCTGGACCGTGTCACCCTGCTGCAGGCCCGACGTCGACACCGCAGGTGGCACCGACACCGACACCGTCGGCCGCACGTCGCCCGAGGTCGACGTCGGCTGCTCGAGCTGCACCGTCATGGCCCCGCAGGTCGCGTCGGACGACACCACGTCGCCACCCTGGCCCGGCGCGGGCTTGGCGCCGGTGGTCGAGTCCGCCCCCTCGCAGACCGGCAGCACCTTGAGCACCTCCGCGACCGGGAAGGTGACCCCCGGCGCCGCGTACTCGGTGCTCGCGACCTGGTTCGGCGTGCGCGCGTCGTCCGGCCAGTGGCGCACCAGCCCGAAGACGGTGGCGGCGGCCGCGGCCACCAGCAGCACCGTCATCCCGACGCGTGCCAGGACGCTCACGGCGACGGACCCGTGGGTGCCCGGTCCGCCATGACTGTGCGTGTGGGAATGTCCGCCCGCCATGCCGCGAGTGTGCCAGAGACGCCCCGACGCGGCCGCGGCCCACCGGCATACTTGCGCCGAGGCCGTGTCCGGATCGATGCCGACCGCGCTCGGCGGGCACCCCGACCGACGGTTAGGCTTGCCGCCGTGGAGGTCGAGAACGCGGGGGAGCGGCATGTCGTGTCGGAGCGCCTGCTGACGATCCCGAACGTGCTGTCCGTGCTCCGCCTGCTCGGGGTGCCCGTCTTCCTCTGGGCCATCCTCTCGGAGCACGACGGCCTCGCCCTGCTGCTCCTGCTCTTCTCCGGCGTCACCGACTACCTCGACGGCAAGATCGCACGCCAGTTCAACATGGAGAGCCGGCTCGGGCAGTTCCTCGACCCGATCGCCGACCGGCTCTACATCCTCACCACGCTGCTGGGACTGGCCTGGCGCGAGATCATCCCCGTCTGGCTCGTCGTGGTGCTCCTTGCCCGCGAGGCGGTGATGGCGCTGATGCTCCTCTACCTCAAGTCCCGTGGGCAGGTGGGCCTGCCGGTCCACTTCGTCGGCAAGGCAGCGACCTTCAACCTGCTGTATGCCTTCCCCCTGCTCCTGCTCGCCCACCGTGACGACTGGGTCGGCGACATCGCGCGCCCCGTCGGCTGGGGCTTCGCCTGGTGGGGCGTCGTGCTCTACTGGCTGGCCGCGGTGCTGTATGCCGTCCACGCCCGGATCGTCCTGTCGCAGCGGTCGAGGGTGGTCACGCCGTGA
This sequence comes from Terrabacter koreensis, assembly GCF_054783315.1. Lineage (NCBI taxonomy): Bacteria > Bacillati > Actinomycetota > Actinomycetes > Micrococcales > Intrasporangiaceae > Terrabacter > Terrabacter koreensis. Next base: position 1,896,286 of record NZ_BAAGQU010000004.1, read on the forward strand.
CGTCCGCGCGCCGACCGGACGCGTCGATGACGCTGCTCACGACGATGATGGAGCGGCCCCTCGACGCGGGGTACCAGGAGGCGGCCGACCGCAGGGTTGCCGCCGGGCTTCCGCGGGCGACCTCGACGCGCACCGTGCTGGTCGTCGTCCTCGCGATCCTCACCGGCTTCCTCTTCGCGGTGGCCGCGCAGTCGCTGCGGCCCAAGCCGACGGCTGCAGCCGCGGTCAAGAGCGAGCTCGTCACGCGCATCGAGGCGCTGCAGGAGCGCGGGGTGCAGCAGGAGGCGAAGGTCGCCGCCCTGGGCAAGCAGGTGCGCGACTACGAGGCGCTCGCGCTCCAGCAGTCGGGCGGCGGCGACCTGACGAACACCATCAAGAGTCTCGAGGTGCAGGCAGCCGCGGTGCCCCTCAAGGGCCCTGGACTCACACTCACCCTCGACGACGCCGCGTCCACCGTCGCCGACGCCGACGCCGGCAACCGGCCGAGCGGCGGCTTCGAGGAAGGGCGCGTCACCTCGGCCGACCTCCAGATCGTCGTCAACGGGCTGTGGGGCGCCGGCGCCGAGGCGATCTCGATCAACGGCCACCGGCTCAGCTCCACCGCGGCGATCCGCTTCGCCGGGCAGGCGATCATCGTCGACTTCCGTCCGCTGGCCCGCCCCTACGTCATCACGGCGCTCGGCGACGCCCAGGCCATGCAACAGCTCTTCGAGCCGTCCTTCGCCGGTGTCTACCTGTCCCAGCTGACCGACGAGTTCAAGATCCGCTCGATCCTCGCGGGCAGCGACAGCCTGACCGTCCCCGGCGACTCGGCGGCACGCCTCGAGGTCGCGGAACCCATCGGGCCACCCGTAGGCTCGTCCGCGCCCAGCCTGCCGGGGGTCCAGCAGGGCACGAGCACCCCCACGCGCAGCCCGGGCTCGAGCAACACCGGCAACACCGGCAGCACCGCACCACCGACCAGTCAGGAGCGTCCCTCGTGATCCCAGTTCTCGGCCTCCTGGCCGGACTCGCGGTGGGGCTCTTCCTCGATCCGTCGGTGCCCGTGTGGCTGCAGCCGTACCTGCCGATCGCCGTGATCGCGGCGCTCGACGCCGTCTTCGGTGCGATCCGGGCGATCCTCGACGGGATCTTCAACGACAAGGTGTTCGTCGTGTCGTTCCTCTCGAACGTCGTCGTCGCCGCCTTCATCGTCTTCCTCGGCGACCAGCTCGGCGTCGGCTCCCAGCTGTCCACCGGCGTGGTCGTCGTCCTCGGCGTGCGCATCTTCTCCAACGTGGCCTCGATCCGTCGTCACCTCTTCAGGGCCTGACCGATGGCCGACCGCGAGGAGGAGAAGGACACCGGCCCCGCTGGGACCGGATCCGTCGAGGTGCCTGCCGAGACGGCGGAACGAGCCTCCGCGCTCGAGGACGACCTGCCCGAGGCGACGCCGCCGCGACCCGTCTTCGGCACGGCCGTCGACGACGGCGCCGACCCTGACTTCACCTCGCCCGAAGCCCGTGAGCTCGTGACCGCGCGGCCGCCCGTCGAGGGCCGGGACGCCTGGGGGCGCCTGTTCAAGATGAGCCGGCCCCGAGCCACGCGCGCCAACCTGCTGGCGGCGCTGCTCGCCGTCCTGCTCGGTGCGGGCATCGCCGCCCAGGTGCAGCTGACCAACCAGCGCGGGCTGGACGAGCTGAGCCAGTCCGACCTCATCCGCGTGCTCGACGACGTCTCCGCCCGCTCGTCCCGCCTCGACCAGCAGGTCCGCGAGCTCGAGGCCACCCGAGACCGCCTCAAGAGCGGCACCGGCACCGCCGGTGAGGCGCTCGAGCAGGCCCAGAAGCGCGTCGACACGCTCGGCATCCTCGCCGGCACCATCGCGACCAAGGGCCCGGGCATCACGCTGCGCCTCACCGACCCGGACCGGCAGGTCAACGGCCCGATCGTGCTCGACCTCATCCAGGAGCTGCGCGACGCCGGCGCGGAGTCGATCGACGTCGGCGGGGTCCGCGTCGTCGCGTCGACGTTCATCGGCGACCGCAACGGCGAGCTCGTCGTCGACGGCACGCAGGTGAGCCGCCCACTCGTGGTCAAGGTCATCGGCGACTCGAAGACGCTCTCGTCGGCCATGACGATCCCGGGTGGCATCGTCGAGACGGTGCGCCAGAAGGGCGCCAACGCCACCATCACCGAGTCGAGCCTCGTGGAGATCACCTCCCTGCACCGGCCCACCGAGATGACCCACGCCAAACCGGTCGAGTGACCACCCCGGCGTGACGGCCGTCGCGGCGAGATCACCGCGACTCGCTGACCGCACCTCCTGCGCGCGCGCCACGGGCATGGCATCCTCTCAGGTGCCGGCGCATCCACGTCGGCACCGGCGCCGCGAAGCCACCGCAGCCACCCGGCCCCTTCGGGCCGCCCATCGACAAGGAGCGACATGACCGACCTGGACTACCCCTCCGACCTGCGCTACACCAGCGACCACGAGTGGGTCCGCGTCGGCGACGACGGTGTGGTCCGCATCGGCATCACCTCGTTCGCCCAGGACGCCCTCGGCGACGTCGTCTACGTCTCCCTCCCGGCTGTCGGCGACACCGTCACTCCCGGCGACTCCTGCGGCGAGGTCGAGTCCACCAAGTCCGTGAGCGACGTCTACGCGCCGCTCGAGGGCGAGGTCACGGCCACGAACGAGGCCCTCGACGCCTCGCCCGAGCTGATCAACTCCGACCCGTACGGCGAGGGCTGGATGTTCGAGATGCGTCTCGCCGACGCGTCCGCGGTCGACTCCCTGATGGATGCCTCGGCCTACACCGCGTCCCTGTCCTGACCCACCGCACGGGCCACCGACCCGGGCAGGCTCTCGCCGTGCCCGGGTCAACTAGAGTGGTCTGACCCCGATCCGCCCGCACCACAGAGGAGGACCGCATGTCGAGCGACCTGCCCGACCCCGACGACATGAACGTCGAACCCCGCACCATGCGGTTCCAAGGCGTCCCAGCCCAGGAGAGCCCCGAGACCGCATCCCCTCGTGGGCTCAGCGCCGAGGACTCCGCGACGATCGACGCCCTTCGCCCGGGCACGGCTCTGCTCGTCGTGCTCCGTGGTCCCAACACCGGCGCCCGGTTCCTGCTCGACGACCAGGAGGTCGCCGCAGGCCGGCACCCCGACTCCGACATCTTCCTCGACGACGTCACGGTGTCGCGCAAGCACGCGACCTTCGTCGCCCGCGGTGGCGGCTACACCGTGCGCGACTCCGGCTCCCTGAACGGCACCTACGTCAACCGCGAGCGCATCGACGAGGCGCCGCTGCACCAGGGCGACGAGGTCCAGATCGGCAAGTTCCGTCTCGTCTACTACTCGTCCGGGGCGCCCCAGCACTCTGCATCATGACCGCAGGCACGGCCGAGGGCCCTGCCGTGACGGCCGGTGAGGGCGAGGAGGTCACGTCCGTCCCGCGCCGGCTCACGATCGGGAAGGTCCTCGCCGCGCTCTCCGGGGACTTTCCCGACGTCACGGCGTCCAAGATCCGCTTCCTCGAGGCCGAGGGTCTCGTGCTGCCGCACCGCACGGCCTCCGGCTACCGCACGTACTCCGACGACGACGTGCGCCGGCTCCGCTACGTGCTGGCTGCCCAGCGCGACCGCTACTGGCCGCTCAAGGTCATCCGTGAGGCCCTCGACGCCCTCGACCGCGGGCTGTCCGACCCGGGCGACGACCACGACGGCCGCCCCCGCCCACCGGCGCCGACGCCCGACCCCGACGTGCCCGGCCCCGAGGCGCTGGTCGGTCACCGCGACGTCTCCCTGACGGGTCCGGAGCTGCGAGAGGCGACCGGCATCGACCGCGAGACCATGCACGCCCTCGAGACCTACGGGCTGCTGCAGCCCGACGCCAACGGCCGGTTCGGACACGAGTCCCTGGCCGTCGCCGCGGCGGCGCAGGCGCTGGCCTCGCACGGCCTCGAGGCGCGACACCTCAGGCCGTTCCGCACGGCCGCCGACCGCGAGATCGGGCTCGTGCAGCAGGTCCTGGCGACACGCCGGGGGAGCGGACCCGCAGAGGAGCGCGCGGCCGAGATCGCCTCTGCCTGCATCGCGCTCCACGTCGCGCTGGTCCGGGCAGGCCTCCCGCACTGAGCCCGTCCCGACTCCTCCGAGCGCGGGGTACGGTGGAGGAGTGAGAGAGGTCGATGTCCTGGGCGTCCGAGTCGAGATGCCCACGAACCAGCCGATCGTCCTGCTGCGCGAGAGGGACGGCGGCCGCTACCTGCCGATCTGGATCGGTGCCGCCGAGGCCGCGGCCATCACGTATGCCCAGCAGGGAGTGGTGCCCCCGCGGCCGCTGACGCACGACCTGATGCGCGACCTGCTCGCCGTGCTGGGCCACGAGCTCACCGAGGTGCGCATCGTGGCCCTCAAGGACTCCGTGTTCCACGCTGCGCTCATCATCGACGGCAAGTCCGAGATCAGCTCCCGAGCGAGCGACGCCATCGCGCTCGCCCTGCGCACCGGCTCCAAGGTGCTCGTCGAGTCCTCGATCCTCGACGAGGCGGCCATCGTCGTCTCCTCCGAGGAGGACGACGAGGTGGAGCGCTTCAAGGAGTTCCTCGACCACGTCTCGGCGGAGGACTTCGAGGGCGAGCCCGGCGACCAGCCGGGCGACCGCCCCGGTGACGCGCCCGACCTGCCGGACCGGCCCGACTGAACGATCGGCCAGGCACGCGGACGAGCCGTACCCGACCACTCTCACCTTCAACACGAAGGTGAGAGTTTGTCGCGATGGTCCGACACGCCGTCGCGCGAGCACTCGTGGTGATTGACCGGGACGGACGCTCGGCCTACCGTCGGAGAACGACGTGATTGTAGTTATCTGCATGTCGTCTGGGGGCACGCACCGCGCGGCCCGCAGCCTGAGCAGGAGGAGGACGGCATGGCCGCCATCGAGGACGCGCGTGACGCTGGTCGGGCACTGCCCGTCGGGTCGCAGGGCCTGCTGTTCACCGACGACCTGCCCGAGCTCGCCGAGGACTCCGGCTACCGGGGGCCGACGGCGTGCAAGGCGGCCGGCATCACCTACCGCCAGCTCGACTACTGGGCCCGCACCGGCCTCGTCGAGCCGTCCGTGCGCAGCGCCACCGGCTCCGGCACGCAGCGCCTCTACGGCTTCCGCGACATCCTCGTGCTCAAGGTCGTCAAGCGCCTGCTCGACACCGGGGTGTCCCTCCAGCAGATCCGTGTCGCCATCGGCCACCTGCGCGAGCGCGGGGTCGAGGACCTCGCCCAGATCACGCTCATGAGCGACGGCGCCTCGGTCTACGAGTGCACGTCGGCCGACGAGGTCATCGACCTCGTCCAGGGCGGCCAGGGCGTCTTCGGCATCGCCGTGGGTCGCGTGTGGCGTGAGGTCGAGGGCGAGCTCGCGCAGCTGCCCAGCGAGCGCGCCGAGGACCTGCCGGCCGAGCACCCCGACGACGAGCTCACCGCGCGCCGTCAGGCCCGCCGCATGGCCTGAGGTCGGCGGTCGCCGCCAAGGCCCAGCCAGACCACCACGTTCGACGGCCCGACCGGCAGTTCCGGTCGGGCCGTCGGCGTGCCGCCACCACATCGGGCTGCTGGTAGATTTAGCGGTGCCGATCGACCCTGCGTGGGAGAGTCCTCGGGGTGCGAGCACCTGCGAGGCGCCGAAGGGGCAACATCCCCGGAACCTCTCAGGCGCCAGGACCATGCGGGCGAGGCAACTCTGGAGGCACCGCGCGGTGCTCGACAGACGGGGAGCGTGTGTCGTCCGCTCGAATCCCGCCAGGAGCCCCGCATGTCGATCGACCAGCTCGTCCCCGTGACCACCGGAGCGTCCAGCGCGACGCCGATGGCCGACTTCGTCAGCCGCCACGTGGGCCCGGCCGGTGACGACGTGCGCCGCATGCTCGAGGTGGTCGGGCAGCCGAGCCTCGATGCGATGTGCGACCGCGCCATCCCGGGCGCGATCCGCTCGGAGTCGCCGCTGCGCGTGCAGGCCGCCCCCAGCGAGAGCGCCGTCATCGACGAGCTGCGCGGGTTCGCCTCGCGCAACACCGTGCTCACCTCGCTGATCGGCCTCGGCTACTACGGCACCGTCACGCCTCCGGTCGTGCGCCGCAACGTCCTCGAGAACCCCGCCTGGTACACCGCCTACACGCCCTACCAGCCCGAGATCTCGCAGGGCCGCCTCGAGGCGCTGCTCAACTTCCAGACGGTCGTCACCGACCTCACGGGCCTCGACGTCGCCGGCTCCTCCCTGCTCGACGAGGGCACCGCGGCCGCGGAGGCGATGTCGCTGATGCGTCGCGCGAGCCGCGCCGCTGCCGACGCGGTCGTGCTCGTCGACGAGCGCCTGTTCCCGCAGACGATCGCCGTCATGCGCACGCGCGCGGAGGCCATCGGCCTGCCGGTCGTGGTCACCGACCTGCGCGGCGTCGCCGACGCCGAGTCGCTCGCGACGGCCGGGGGAGGCAAGGACGTGGTGGGCGCGATGGTGCAGTACCCCGACGCGTCGGGCGAGCTCGTCGACTGGGCCCCCCTCACCGCCGCCGTCCACGAGGCCAAGGGCCTGGTCACCGCGTGCGCCGACCTGCTGGCGCTCACGCTCGCGGCCGCCCCGGGCGAGTGGGGCGCCGACATCGCCGTCGGCAGTGCCCAGCGCTTCGGCGTGCCGATGGGCTTCGGCGGCCCGCACGCCGGCTACATGGCCGTGCACCGCGGGCTCGAGCGCCAGATCCCGGGCCGGCTCGTGGGCGTCTCCGTCGACGCCGAGGGCCACCAGGCCTATCGCCTCGCGCTCCAGACCCGCGAGCAGCACATCCGCCGCGAGAAGGCGACCTCCAACATCTGCACCGCCCAGGTGCTCCTCGCCGTGATGGCGAGCATGTATGCCGTCTGGCACGGTCCCACGGGCCTCACCACGATCGCGCGCCGCGTCACGGGCCTCACGGCCGGCCTGCGGGAGGCGCTCGTCGCCGGTGGGGTCGACGTCGAGACGGCCGCCTTCTTCGACACCCTCACGCTCGTCGTGCCGGGCCGCGCCGACGAGGTGACGGGCGTGTTCGCCGACCGCGGGATGAACCTGCGCCGGGTCGACGCCGACCGGGTCTCCCTGAGCCTCGACGAGACCTCCTCGCCGGCAACGGTGTTCGCGATCCTCGACGCGCTGGGCGTGACCGTGTCCGACGAGACGAAGGCGGAGCTCGGCGCACCCGAGGGCAACGGCGTGCCGGCGGCGCTCACGCGTACGTCGGACTTCCTGACCCACCCCGTCTTCCACGCGCACCACTCCGAGACGGCGATGCTGCGCTACCTGCGTCGTCTCTCCGACCGCGACTTCGCCCTCGACCGCGGCATGATCCCCCTGGGGTCGTGCACGATGAAGCTCAACGCCACCACCGAGATGGAGGCAGTCACCTGGCCCGAGTTCGCGAACCTCCACCCGTTCGCGCCGGCCGACCAGACCGAGGGCATCCGCGGCCTCATCGACGACCTCGCCGCGTGGCTGTGCGAGATCACCGGCTACGACGCCGTGTCGCTGCAGCCGAACGCCGGCTCGCAGGGCGAGTTCGCCGGCCTCCTCGCGATCCACGCCTACCACCAGGCGAACGGCGAGGGGCACCGCCGCATCTGCCTCATCCCGGCGAGCGCGCACGGCACCAACGCCGCCTCGGCCGTCATGGCCGGGCTCAAGGTCGTCGTCGTCAAGACGGCCGCCGGCGGCACCGTCGACATGGACGACCTGCGCGCCAAGATCGAGGCGCACCGCGACGACCTCGCCGCGATCATGGTGACCTACCCGTCGACGCACGGCGTCTACGAGGACACCATCACCGAGCTCTGCGAGCTCGTCCACGAGGCCGGCGGCCAGGTCTACGTCGACGGCGCCAACCTCAACGCCCTCGTCGGTCTTGCCCAGCCGGGCAAGTTCGGCGCCGACGTCAGCCACCTCAACCTGCACAAGACGTTCTGCATCCCGCACGGCGGCGGTGGCCCCGGTGTGGGCCCGGTCGCCGTTCGTGCCCACCTCGCCCCGCACCTGCCCAACCACCCGCTCGCGCCGGAGGCCGGCCCCGAGAACGGCGTCGGCCCGGTCTCCGCGGCCCCCTTCGGCTCGGCGAGCATCCTGCCGATCTCGTGGGCGTACGTGCGCCTCATGGGCGGCGACGGCCTGCGCCACGCCACCCAGATGGCTGTCCTCGGTGCCAACTACATCGCGGCCCGCCTGCGCGACCACTACCCGGTGCTCTACTCCGGCCACGACGGGCTGGTCGCCCACGAGTGCATCCTCGACGTCCGGCAGATCACGGCCGAGACGGGCGTGACCGTCGACGACATCGCCAAGCGACTCATCGACTACGGCTTCCACGCGCCGACGATGAGCTTCCCCGTCGCGGGCACGCTCATGGTCGAGCCCACCGAGTCCGAGAACCTCTACGAGCTCGACCGCTTCTGCGACGCCATGATCGCGATCCGCGAGGAGATCGAGGCGATCCGGGCGGGCGAGGTCGCGGTCGGGGACAGCATGCTGCGTCACGCCCCGCACACCGCCCTCAACATCGCGGGGGAGTGGAACCACCCGTACGAGCGCACCGAGGCCGCCTTCCCGGTGGGCATCGAGGCCGCCGACAAGTACTGGCCCCCGGTCAGCCGCATCGACGGTGCCTACGGCGACCGCAACCTCGTCTGCTCCTGCCCGCCGCCGGAGGCGTTCGAGGGCTGAACTCGCCGGGCGCTTTCCTCGCGCCGGGACACCGGATGTGGTTGTCTCGGCACGTGGGAGCCGACGTCGAACAGGCCAGGTACACACGCGAGCAGCGGCAGCAGTACCGCGAGAAGGTGCGCCGCGACCTCGACGTGTTCGAACGGATGCTCGGCAAGAGTGAGTTCGAGTTCGACCGTCCCATGACGGGCCTCGAGATCGAGCTCAACCTCGTCAACGAGGACCTCGGTCCGAAGCTCGACAACAAGTCGGTGCTCGAGCAGATCGCCGACGAGGACTACCAGACCGAGCTGGCGCGCTACAACATCGAGCTCAACGTGCACCCGAGGCCGCTGCCCGGCGACTCGGCGATCGAGCTCGAGGGCCTGCTGCGTGAGTCGCTCAACCGCGCGTCCGAGAAGGCGGCCGAGCTGCACACCGGCATCGTGGCGATCGGCATCCTGCCCACCGTCATGCCCGAGCACTTCGAGGGCGACTGGATCAGCGAGAACATCCGCTACGCCGCGCTCAACAACGCGGTGCTCGACGCCCGCGGCGAGGACGTCTGGCTCGAGCTCGAGGGGCCGACGGGCGAACGGATCGCCCGCTACTCCGACAGCCTCGCGCCCGAGTCGGCGTGCACCTCGATCCAGCTGCACCTGCAGGTTCAGCCCGAGCGCTTCGCCGACCACTGGAACGCCGCGCAGGTGCTCGCCGGACCGCAGCTCGCGCTCGGCGCCAACTCTCCGTTCTTCCTCGGCCAACGGCTCTGGGCCGAGACCCGCATCCCGCTCTTCACGCAGGCGACCGACACTCGCTCGGTCGAGCTGAAGAACCAGGGGGTGCGCCCACGGGTGTGGTTCGGAGAGCGCTGGATCACCTCGATCTTCGACCTCTTCGAGGAGAACGTCCGCTACTTCCCGGCGCTGCTGCCCGAGCTCTACGACGAGGAGCCCGAGGAGGTCTTCGAGCGTGGCGAGGTGCCCGAGCTCAAGGAGCTCCGGCTCCACAACGGCACCGTCTACCGCTGGAACCGCCCGATCTACGACATCGTCGGTGGCCGACCGCACCTGAGGGTCGAGAACCGCGTGCTCCCCGCCGGCCCGAGCATCGTCGACGTACTGGCCAACGCGGCCTTCTACTACGGCACGATGCGCGTGCTCGCCGAGGAGGACCGACCGGTCTGGACCCGGATGAGCTTCTCAGCGGCCGAGTCCAACTTCGAGGAGGGCGCGCGGCTCGGCATCGACGCCCGCACCTACTGGCCCGGCTTCGGCGACGTGCCGGCCAGCGAGCTCGTGCTGCGCCGGCTGCTGCCGATGGCGCACGAGGGCCTCGAGCGGTGGGGCGTGTCCGCGGCGGTGCGCGACCGGTTCCTCTCCGTCATCGAGCAGCGCTGCATCCTCGGGGTCAACGGCGCCTCGTGGCAGACCGAGTGCGTGGCCCGGCTCGAGGCGCAGGGGCTCACCCGCGACAAGGCGCTGCGCGAGATGCTCAGGCGCTACATCGAGGGCATGAGCGCCAACCAGCCCGTGCACACGTGGGAGCTGCCCCGCGACTGACGCGGGCGACCTCGCGCCACAGCGCAGGCCACGTATGCCGCGTGGTGGCGCGACGGCATACCTGGGCGGCGTCGTGTGGGCGCCTCAGTCGGTGAGCAGGCGCCAGGGGGAGAGGTTGAACATCCCGATGCAGCGGGTCGACCGGTGGTGCGTCAGCACGCTCATCGACCCTGCGTCGAGGACGAGGTGCTGGCCGAACCTCGGGTCGAGACCGAGGTAGGTGGCCGTGAGCACGCGCAGCGCGTGCCCGTGGCCGAAGAGCGCCACGTCGCCGTGCTCGAGGTCGGGCCACACCTTGTCGATGACCTGCTGCGCCCGCTCGGCCACCTGCTCGACGGTCTCGCCCGGGGTCTCGCCCGGCGCGACCCCGTCGACGAAGACCTCCCACGGGTGGCCGATCTCGGCGCTGATCTGCTTCGTCGTGACTCCCTCGTACGCGCCGTAGTCCCACTCGCGCAGCAGCGGCTCGACCTCGAAGTCGCCGAGCCCGGCCAGCTCGGCCGTGCGCTTGGCGCGCTGCAGCGGCGAGACGAGCACCCGCTCGAAGGTGTGCTTGCGCAGCACGTCGGCGAGCTCGCGCGCGGCGGCCTCGCCCTCGGGGAGCAGCGGCAGGTCGGTGGTGCCGGTGTGCTGGCCGCTCAGCGACCACTCGGTCTCGCCGTGCCGGAAGAGGTAGATGTTGCCCGGGTAGATGCCGTCGGGGGAGGCCATACCGGTCATCAAACCACCTGGACCCGATGCCGTCCCCCGACGACGGGACTGCGAGACTCCCGGGCATGGAGCTGCCCTTTCGCATCGTCAACGTGTTCGGCATCGACGGGAACCCGTTCTCGGGCAACGCCCTCGGCGTCTTCGAGGCGACCTCGGGCGTGGACGACGCCGAGATGCAGGCGTGGGCCCGACAGTTCAACCTCAGCGAGGTGACCTTCGTCGTCGACGACTCCGCGACGCCCACCGGGGGGCCCGCGCACGCGTCGGTGCGCATCTTCACAGCCACCTACGAGATGCCCTTCGCCGGTCACCCGACGCTCGGCACGGCACACGTGGTGGCCGACACCGCCACCGCACGGTCCGGCGCGACCGTCGACGACGTGGTCCTCACCATGCCGGCGGGCGACATCCCGGTGCGGCGCACCGCAGACGGGTGGCAGCTGCGGGCCAACCCGCCACAGCACCGCGACGTGACGGCCACTCCGGGGCAGGTGGCGGCGGCGCTCGGCGTGCCCGTCGACGCCCTCGTCGAGGGGGCGACGCAGTGGGTCAGCTGCGGCGTGGAGTCGCTCATCGTGCAGGTCGACGACCTCGCCGCGCTGCGGGCGGCCGCTCCGAGTCCCGCCCTCATGCACGAGCACCTCGCCATGCCCGGGCGTCCGCCGCACGCCTACCTCTGGTGCTGGACCGGGACCGGCACCATCGAGGCGCGGATGTTCGCTGCTGCCGGAGCCGCCCTCGAGGAGGACCCGGCGACGGGCTCCGCCTGCAGCAGCCTCGGCGGCTGGTTCGTGGGCCAGCAGCGCACCGGCTTCGAGGTCGTCGTGTCGCAGGGCGCACAGACCGGCCGGCCGTCCCGGCTCGTCCTCACGGTCGACACCGATGCGACGATCCGCGTCGCGGGGCGGGTCGCCGACGTCGGGTCGGGCGTCGTGTCGCGCGGCTGAGCCGGTCGCCGGGCCTCCTGTGCGACGATCGGCGCGTGCCGACCTACATCGGGTTCCTCCGTGCCGTGAACGTGGGCAAGCGTCAGGTGAAGATGGCCGCCCTGCGTGCGCTGCTCGAGGCCGAGGGCTACGAGGACGTCGAGACCCACATCCAGAGCGGCAACCTCAAGGTGCGGTCGGCGACCCGCAGCGCGGCCACGGTGGAGGCGGACCTCCGCCGCGCCATCAGCGCGGAGTTCGGCTTCGACGTGCCGGTGGTCGTCCGCACCCCGGCCCAGCTGCGCAGTCTCGCCGACGAGGCGGAGGCCCTGGAGTCGCCGATCGCCGACGACGCGAAGCGCTACGTGACCTTCATGACCGGTGACCTGGCGGCCGACGGGGTCAAGGCGCTGCACGAGTGGGACGTCGCCACCGAGGGCGCCCGGGTGGTCGGCAGCGACGTCGTGCTGTTCCTGTCCGACGGCGTGCAGGGTGCCAAGCTCACGAACGCCCGCATCGAGAAGCTGACCGGGGCCGTGGGCACGGCCCGCAACATCACAGTGGTGCGCGCGCTCGCCGACAAGTGGGGCGGCTGAGCGCCGTCTCAGAGGCGGGAACGGCGCACGAGCTCGAAGCAGACGACGGCGGCGGCCGCCGACACGTTGAGCGACTCCACCCCCGCCGCCATGGGGATGGAGACCCACGTGTCGACGAGCTCGGCGACATCGGGGGAGAGCCCCGCCGTCTCGCTGCCGAGGACGAAGGCGACCGGCTCGGGCAGGTGGGCCGAGAACAGGTCGTCGTCGCCGCCGGCATCGAGGCCCACCACGTGGAAGCCGACAGCCTTGAGAGCCCCCACGGCCTCTGCCGCGGTGAAGGCCTTGAGGATCGGCGCCCGGAAGGCGACCCCGGCCGAGGCCTTGACGACGAGCGGGTCGATCGAGGCGACGCCCCGGCGCGGCACGACGACGCCGTCCACGCCGGCCGCCGTGGCCGAGCGCAGGATCATGCCGACGTTCGCAGGGGTCGTGACGCCGTCGAGCACCAGCACGGTCCGGAGCCCGGCCGCCCCGTCGGCTGCGAGGGCCGCCTCGAGCGGTCGCATGCGGGGCGCCACAACGTCGGCGAACACGCCCTGGTCCTGGCGCCCGTTGCCGGCGAGCTTCTTGACCCGCTCGGCGCTCGCGTACTGCACGTCGACGCGGCGCCGCCGCGCGGCCTGCTGGATCTCACGCAGGCCGGACCCGCGCGCGCCTTCGGCGATGACGACCTTGTCGACGTGGAGGTCGTCGTCGAGGAGCACCTCGTGGACCGGGTTGCGGCCGTAGACCGTGATGAAGCGGTCCTTGGGGGAGATCTCGTCGGTCACGCGGTCAGGATGTCATGCCGGGTGCGCTGCGGGGCCAGGCGTAGGTCGATGACGGGGCCGGTGGGCTCGTAGCGCACGAGCGCGCAGTTGCGCTTGAGCAGCTCCTTGCCGACGGTACGGCCCGTGCGCTTGTCGATGACCGTGCGCCAGATCTCGTTGCGGCGGAAGATGTCGGTGCCCGAGCGGATGAACTGCTCGTCGCGAGCCTCCACCGTGTACGAGTGGGCGGCCGGGGCGTCCGAGCGCAGCTCGCCCTGGAGGTGACGGGGGCCGACGCCGACGAGCAGCTGGAACGTGGAGGTGGTGTCGTTGCGCACGACGAGGTCGACGTAGTTGTAGACGATGGAGCACCCCACGCCCCAGGGCAACGCGCGCGCCTTGTCAGGGAACGGGTCGAAGGAGTGCTCGGACCGCTCGAGCACGGTGAGCTCGCTGTGCAGGAACATCCAGTGCAGCAGGTTGGCCAGCTGGCAGATGCCGCCGCCGACCCCGGCCCGGGCCTGCCCGTTGGACAGCCGCATGCCCTCGACGTAGCCGCGACGGCGCGTGCAGCTTCCGACCACCTTGTTGAACGAGAAGGTCTCGCCGGGCCGGATGACCAGGGCGTCGACGCGCTTCGATGCCAGGCGGAGGTTGACGACCTTGCCCCGCTGCAGGTGCATCTCGTCGGCAGACAGCTGCATGGGACTGTCCTGGTTCTCGTTCGGAAGGCCCCGGCGCCCCTGTGGCAGCCGGCTACCCGTGACGATGCTCGGCAGGGGGTGAAAGTTGCCGAGGTTGCCGAGATGTGACCTGCCTGCCCGTCGCTCGCCTGCCCCTTCGCCCGCCGGCCGTCGGGAATGGACAAGGGGGTCACGGCGTTCGGTATGATTGAATCGTCAATCACTTAGGAGTTGGGACACATGCAGTTCGGCATCTTCACCGTTGGCGACGTCACCACCGACCCGACGACGGGCCGCACGCCGACCGAGAACGAGCGCATCAGGGCCACGGTCGCCATCGCGAAGAAGGCGGAGGAGGTCGGTCTCGACGTCTTCGCCACGGGTGAGCACCACAACCCGCCCTTCGCCGCCCCGGCCAACCCGCCCGTCCTGCTCGCGGCCATCGCCGCGCAGACCGAGCGCCTCGTGCTGTCGACCTCGACGACCCTCATCACGACGAACGACCCCGTGCGCCTCGCCCAGGACTACGCGTACCTCCAGCACCTCAGTGACGGGCGCATGGACCTCATGCTCGGCCGCGGGAACACCGGCCCGGTCTACCCGTGGTTCGGCAAGGACATCCGCGAGGGCATCCCGCTCGCCGTCGAGAACTACGCCCTGCTGCACCGGCTGTGGCGCGAGGACGTCGTCGACTGGCAGGGGAAGTACCGCACGCCACTCCAGGGCTTCACCTCGACGCCGCGCCCGCTCGACGGGGTGCCGCCGTTCGTGTGGCACGGCTCGATCCGCAGCCCCGAGATCGCCGAGCAGGCCGCGTACTACGGTGACGGCTTCTTCTCCAACCACATCTTCTGGCCGGCCAGCCACACGAAGCAGATGGTGCAGCTCTACCGCCGCCGCTTCGAGCACTACGGCCACGGGAAGGCCGACCAGGCCATCGTGGGCCTCGGCGGGCAGATCTTCATGCGGAAGAACAGCCAGGACGCCGTGCGCGAGTTCCGGCCCTACTTCGACAACGCCCCGGTCTACGGCCACGGCCCCTCCCTCGAGGAGTTCACGAGCCAGACGCCGCTCACCGTCGGCAGCCCGCAGGAGGTCATCGAGCGCACCCTCGGCTTCCGCGACTACGTCGGCGACTACCAGCGCCAGCTGTGGCTCGTCGACCACGCAGGCCTGCCGCTCAAGACCGTGCTCGAGCAGCTCGACATCCTCGGCGAGGAGGTCGTCCCCGTGCTCCGCAAGGAGTTCGCCGCCCTCAAGCCCGCGCACGTGCCGGACGCCCCGACCCACGCGAGCCGCGTCGCGGCAGCGGGAGGGGCGCACGACACCACGGTGTACGCCGGCGGTGACGACGTCACCGGAGCGTCGCCCGACCCCAGAGGCACGACCGTCAGCACGAGCACCCTGGAGGTGACCACGTGACCACGCAGACCCCCTTCCACCTCGCCGTCATCACCGCCGGCGTGACCGAGCCGTCGTCGACGCGGCTGCTCGCCGACCGCCTGACGGAGTCGACCGTGCGCGCCCTCGCCGGCCACGACGCCGGTGAGGTCGTCGTCGAGGTCGTCGACGTGCGGGACGTCGCCCACGACGTGACGAACAACGTGCTCACGGGCTTCGCGTCCCCCGAGCTGCAGGTGCGGCTCGACGCCATCGCCGAGGCCGACGCCCTGGTGGTCGCGACCCCGATCTACGCCGCGTCCTACAGCGGCCTCTTCAAGATGCTCGTCGACGTGCTACCGAAGGACGCCCTGCGCGACACCCCGGTGCTGCTCGGCGCGACGGGCGGCACCGCCCGCCACTCGCTGGCGATCGACCACGCGCTGCGGCC
The DNA here is from genome assembly GCF_054783315.1 of Terrabacter koreensis. Lineage (NCBI taxonomy): Bacteria > Bacillati > Actinomycetota > Actinomycetes > Micrococcales > Intrasporangiaceae > Terrabacter > Terrabacter koreensis. The sequence goes on from NZ_BAAGQU010000004.1 coordinate 1,912,053, forward strand.
GCTCTTCGCGCACCTCGGCGCCCTCGTGGCCCCCGTCGCGGTCTTCGCCGCCAGCGAGGACTGGGGGAGCGTGGACGCCGGCCGTCTGGGGGAGCGCATCGACCGCGCCGGCCGCTCGTTCGCCGCGCTCGTCGTGGGAAGCCCCCGCGAGGCTCGGGTCGACCCCTTCGAGGACGTGACGCCGTTCGCGTCCCTGCTGAGCGACCTGCACGCCTGACCCCGGTCGTCCCGGCCACCCTCGTCGCCGTCGCCCCGTAAGACCGATCAGGTCCTGCGGGGCGACGCGCGGCAGACTCGGGGCCATGACCGGATCCCACGGCAGCGCCCCGCCGCTCGCGCGGCGCCTCACCACCGGACACGCCGTCGTCATCGGGGTCGGCTCCATGGTGGGCGCCGGTCTCTTCACGGCCTTCGGGCCCGCAGCGGCCGCGGCCGGCGGCTGGCTGCTCGGCGCACTCGCCGTCGCCGCGCTCATCGCCTTCTGCAACGCGACATCCTCCGCCCAGCTCGCGGCGCAGTACCCGACCTCCGGTGGCACGTACGTCTACGGCCGCGAACGCCTCGGACCCTGGTGGGGCTTCGTCGCCGGGTGGGGCTTCGTCATCGGCAAGACGGCGAGCTGCGCCGCGATGGCGCTCGCCTTCGCGGCCTACGTCGCCCCGCCCGGGTGGGAGCGTTTCGTCGGTGTCGCAGCCGTGGTCACGCTCACCGCGGTGAACTACCGCGGCATCACGCGTACGGCACGGCTCACCATGGTGATCGTCACCGGCGTCCTGGCCGCGCTCGTCGTCGTGGTCGTCGCACTCACCCTCACTCCCGGTGCCGACCGGACGGGCTCCGCAGTCGCACCGGCCGGCGGCGTCGCCGGCGTGCTCCAGGGCGCGGCCATCCTCTTCTTCGCCTTCGCGGGCTACGCGCGCATCGCCACCCTCGGCGAGGAGGTCGTCGACCCGGCCCGCACCATCCCGCGGGCCGTGCTCGGCGCGTTCGCGGTCGTCGTGCCGCTGTATGCCGTCACCGCGCTCGTCCTGGTCCGCTCGCTCGGCGTCCCAGCGCTCGCGGCGAGCGCCGCACCCTTGCGGTCCGCGGCCGACACGACCCCGTGGTCGTCGTGGCTCACGGTCGTCGTCGGGTTCGCCGCCGCGGCAGCGACGCTCGGTGCGCTCCTGGCCCTCGTCGCCGGTGTCGGCCGCACCACCCTGGCCATGGCCCGGGAGGGGGACCTGCCGCGCCGGCTCGCGGCCGTGCACGAGCGGTATGCCGTGCCGCACGTCGCCGAGGTCAGCGTCGCCGTCGTGGTGTGCGCCCTGGTGGTCCTCACCGACCTGCGCGGCGTCATCGGCTTCTCGTCGTTCGGCGTGCTCACCTACTACGCGGTGGCGAACGCTGCTGCCCTCACACAGGACCGCGCCCACCGTCGCTACCCTCGGGCCCTAGCAGCGCTCGGTGTCGTCGGCTGCGTGGCCCTCGCCTTCGCCGTGCCGTCCGGCTCGCTCGTCGCAGGCGTCGCCGTCCTGGCCGTGGGTCTCGTGGGTCGCCTCGTCGCCACCCGCGCACGGAACCGACGAGGCGGCACCGGCGGACCCGGCACCGACGGACCCGGCCCCGGCGGACGCGACACGCGGGGAGCGCTCCCCATGGACGGTGGCTCCGCGGCCTTCTAGCGTGAGGCGCACCGTCGACAGGAGGCCCACGTGCTCTACCGCAAGGGTGCTGACCCCGAAGCCCTCGATCGCACCGCTCGAGAGCTGACCGCGTGCGTCGGCGAGGTCGACGGCATCCGTGCCAACGGCACGCGGGCGCTCGCCGTGATCGGCCGCTCGTGGGGTGGCGACGACGCCCAGGCGGCCCAGGAGAGCTGGCGCGCCACGGCGTCCGCGCTCACGGCGTTCGGGTCGACACTGGAGTCGATGTCGCGCCGGCTGTCCGACAACGCCCGGTCGCAGCGGTCCACGAGCGGCGACGGCGTCGGCCCCGCTGGGCCGGCAGGCCCGCTCAGCCCGTTCCCCGGCCTCTTGCCCGGTCTCTTTCCTGGCCTCGGTGGCTCAGCCTCCGTCGGGATGGAAGCGAGCACCGAGGAGTCACTGGCCGACGAGGTCCGCGGCACGACGCCACAGGACCTCGACCTCGAGCTCGCCGAGCTGGCCCAGGGCGTCTACGACGGCGAGGGCAGCGAGCACTTTCAGCCCCTCGACGACTCGGCCCTGGAGGCGCTCGGCATCGATCCCGACGCGCTCACCGGCCCGGGCGGCTTCCAGGCGAGCATCTATCGCGACGACGAGGGGCGCTACGTCCTCGCGTTCGCCGGCACCGACCCGAGCAGCATCAGCGACTGGGGTGCGAACGCCCAGCAGGGCGTTGGCGCGCTGAGCAGCCAGCACCTGCAGGCGATCGGCCTCGCGCAGCACCTGGCCGGGGCGGTCGGCAGCGACAACATGGTGCTGACCGGGCACTCCCTGGGTGGCGGCCTCGCCAGCACGGCATCGGTCGCGACCGACGTGCCCGCAGTGACCTTCAACGCGGCCGGCGTGCACCCCAACACGGTGCTCGCGGCGGCCACGCTCGGCCACGAGATCCCCGGCCTCGATCCCGGCCAGGTGCGCAACTACCACGTGCGCGGCGAGATCCTGACGACGCTGCAGAACCCTCTCGGGTCCTTCGTCGACCACGCGCCCTTCGGTGACAGCATCCTGCCGAACGCGCTCGGCACGCAGATCGCCCTCGACCCGGCGAAGGGGCCGGATCTCCACCCGTCACCGTGGTCGCTGGTCAGCCCCATCGCCGGCGTGGTCGACACCGCCATCGACCTCGGGGGCTACGCGATCGGACAGCACCAGGCGCCGTCGGTCATCGAGGCCATGGAGGCCAGCGAGTACTTCGGCAAGCACTGAGGCTCAGGCGAGGTCCAGGCGGTCCACGACCAGGTCGGCGATGGCCAGTGACGCCGTCGCGGCGGGCGACGGGGCGTTGCGGATGCACAGCACCCCGCCGATCCTGCTGAACCGGAAGTCCTCCACGAGGGAGCCGTCGGGGTCCATGGCCTGTGCCCGCACCCCGGCGCCGGCGGGCACGACGTCGGCGTCGGTGATGCCGGGAACATAGCGCCGCGCCCGGGCCACGAACGCATGCCTGCTGACCGATCCCACGACCTCGTGCAACCCGGTCGCCAGGTTGGCCCGCGCGAACCGCCTGAAGCCGCTCGAGGTCGCGAGCGCTCGCACGACCTCGAGGTCCACGTCGCGACGGCGGTAGCCCTCCCGTGCCGTGGCGAGCACCGCGTTCGGTCCGAGCAGCACGTCGCCGCCGACCGTGCGGGTCAGGTGGACCCCGAGGAAGGGGTAGCGCGGGTCGGGAACGGGATAGACCAGGCCCCGCACGAGGTGCGTCGCAGACGGGGCGAGCCGGTGGTACTCGCCACGGAAGGGCACGATCGCGGGGCTCGGCCCGTCGCCGGCGAGGACGGCTAGCCGGTCGGCGTGCAGCCCTCCCGCGACGACGACCCGGTCGGCACGCAGCCGGCGCCCGTCCGCCGCGCGCACCTCGACCTGCCCGTCCTGACCACCGTCCTGGTCGAGCCCGGTCACCTCGAAGCCGGTCAGGACCTGCGCCCCGCGGTCGCTGGCGTCCTCGAGCATCGCCGCGGCGACACGGGAGAAATCGGTGATCGCGGTCGTGGGGGAGTGCAGCGCCGCCAGACCCACGGTGTGCGGCTCCACCTCGCGCAGGGCGTCCGGTCCGAGCCAGCGCAGGCCGGGGACGCCGTTCGCCCTGGCCCGGGCCTCGATGCCGCGCAGCCGCTCGACCTCCACCGGGTCGAGGGCGACGACGACCTTGCCGACCTCCTCGTAGGGCAGCCCGCGATCGCGACAGTAGGCCCGCAGCCGCCGGACGCCCTCCCTGGAGAGAATGGCCTTGGCCGAGCCCGGCGCGTAGTAGATGCCGGCATGCACCACGCCGCTGTTGCGCGATGTCTGGTGCCGTGCGGGCGCCGACTCCTTCTCGACGACGGTGACGTCGGGGTGGGGGTCGGACAGCGTGAGGCGGCGGGCCACCGCCGACCCGACGATCCCGCCACCCACGACGACGACGTGCGGCCGCGTCACCCTGCTGCCGCGCGAGCGGCCTCGTCAGCCGCCTCGACGTCCGCGTCGGTGGGCGTGAGGACGTGGGCGGCATACGGCTCCGGGTGCCTGCGGAGGTAGACCTTGATGTAGGGGCACAGGGCCACGATGCGGCGCCCGGAGGCGACCGTCGAGCTCAGCGCGAACTCGGCGAGCCGACCTGCCAGGCCACGTCCCTCGTACTCCGGGAGCACCTCGGTGTGGAAGAACACGACCCGATCGGCGTCGGCGGGCCCGCCGTCGCCCGAGCCCCGCACCACGGCGTAGCTGGCGATGCCGATGACCCGCTCGCGGTCGAGCAGCTCGAACCGGCTCCGTCCGGGGTTGTCGACCACCTCGATGGCCGCTGCCGAGCCGTCGGTCCCGTCGGTCCCGTCGTCCACGCCGTCACCCGTGCGCTCCGTCATGGCCCCAGCATGGCAGGGTGAGGTCATGGCGAAGTACTTCGACGTCCACCCGGTGGACCCCCAGCCTCGCGCGATCGGTCAGGCGGTCGAGATCCTTCGGACCGGCGGCCTCATCGCCTACCCGACCGACTCGTGCTTCGCCCTCGGCTGCTCGCTCGACAACCCCGAGGGAAAGGAGCGCATCCTGCGCATCCGCCACCTCGACGACAAGCACCACTTCACCCTCGTGTGCTCGGACTTCGCGCAGCTGGGCCAGTTCGTACACCTCGACAACTCGGTGTTCCGGGCCATCAAGGCGGCGACCCCCGGCCCCTACACGTTCATCCTGCCGGCGACCAAGGAGGTGCCGCGACGCCTGCTGCACGCGAAGAAGAAGACCGTGGGCGTCCGCATCCCCGAGCACCCGGTCGTGCGCGAGCTGCTCAAGGCGATGGGTGAGCCCATCCTGTCGAGCACCCTGCTGCTGCCCGACGACGACGAGCCGATGACCGAGGGCTGGGAGATCAAGGACCGCCTCGACCACGTCATCGACGCCGTCATCGACTCGGGGGAGTGCGGCCTCGAGCCCACGACCGTCGTGGACTGGTCCGACGGCTACCCGGTCGTCACCCGCGTCGGCGCGGGCGACCCGACCCCCTTCGAGTGAGCCGCCGCGCCGTCGCCCCCACTGTCGCGCCGAGGCGCGGTGCTGTTCAATCGGGCCATGAGCCATGGCGCCCGTGACGTGCCCACTGCCGAGTCGCCGGCGGGCGACTCCCTGGGCTCGCTGCTGACCGGTCTCGACGAGGCGGACCGCGAGACGCTGGAGCTGCGGCTCGAGCGCTGGTCCGACGACCTCCTGGCCGCGCTGCGGGTGCTCTACCCCGAGCAGGACGTCTCCGCCATCGCCCAGCGGCTCGTGGAGCGCGCCGTCTCGGCCTACTCCGAGCGACCTCCGGAGCTGCGCCGCCTCGACCAGCGACGCCTGCTGCGCCCGGACTGGCTGCAGCAGCCCGGGATGTTCGGGTACGCCTGCTACACAGAGCGTTTCGGCGAGGACCTGAAGGGGCTCGGCGGCCGGCTCGACCACCTGCGCGACCTCGGGGTCACCTACCTGCACCTCATGCCGCTGCTGCTGCCCCGCGACGGCGACAACGACGGCGGCTACGCGGTGCAGGACTACCGCGCCGTGCGTCCCGACCTCGGCGACGTCGACGACCTGCGCGACCTCGCGACCACGCTGCGGGCCGACGGCATCTCCCTCGTTCTCGACCTCGTCCTCAACCACGTGGCGCGCGAGCACGAGTGGGCGCGGCGCGCCCGGGCGGGGGAGTCGCACTACCGCGACTACTTCCACGTCTATCCCGACCGGGTCATGCCCGACGCCTACGAGCGCACGCTGCCCGAGGTGTTCCCCGACTTCGCCCCCGGCAACTTCACGTGGGACGACGAGCTGGACGGCTGGGTCTGGACCACCTTCAACGAGTGGCAGTGGGACGTCAACTGGGCCAACCCCGACGTGCTCGTCGAGTACGCCGACATCGTGCTCTACCTCGCGAACCTCGGTGTCGAGGTGCTCCGGCTCGACGCGATCGCCTTCACCTGGAAGCGCCTCGGCACGAACTGCCAGAACCAACCGGAGGTGCACGCGGTCACGCAGGCGCTGCGCACCGTGGCGCGCATCGCCTGCCCGGCCCTCGCGTTCAAGGCAGAGGCCATCGTCGGGCCCCGCGACCTCGTGCAGTACCTCGGACAGGGCGAGCACGCCGGCCGGGTGAGCGACATCGCCTACCACAACAGCCTCATGGTCCAGGTGTGGTCGATGCTGGCGACGGGCAGCACCGGACTGACCAAGCAGGCCCTGACGGCCCTGCCGCCGACGCCGCCCAGCGGCACGTGGATCTGCTACGTGCGCTGCCACGACGACATCGGGTGGGCCATCGACGACGCCGACGCGGCGGCTGCGGGCCTCGACGGCTACGCCCATCGCCGCTTCCTCTCCGACTGGTACGCCGGTGACCAGCCGGGGTCGTGGGCGCACGGGCTCGTCTTCCAGCACAACCCGGCGACGGGCGACAAACGCATCAGTGGCACGGCCGCGGCGCTCACGGGACTGTCCGACGCGGAGCGTCGCGGCGACGCCGGCGGGGTCGGCCAGGGCCTGGCACGCCTCTTCCTGGCCCACGCCGTCGTGGCCGGCTGGGGCGGCATACCGGTGGTGTGGAGCGGTGACGAGCTGGGCATGCCGAACGACCCCCACTGGGCCGACGAGCCCGGCCACGAGGACGACAACCGCTGGGCGCACCGGGAGCGCATCGACTGGGCCCTGGCGTCGCACCGGGGCGACCTGGCGACGACGGCGGGCAAGGTGTTCCAGGGACTGCGACACCTCGCGACGGTGCGCCGCAGCCTTCCGCAGCTGCACGCCTCGGCGCAGACCCGGGTGGTCCTCGAGACGAGTGACGGCGTGCTGGCCGTCGTGCGCACGCACCCGAGCGGCTCCATGGTCTGCGTCTACAACGTGACGGGGCACTGGCAGACGGTCCCGGTGCGGCTCTTCGCGGACGCCGGCATCGTGCACCCGCACGACGCGCTGGGCGGGCACCCGGTCTTCGGCGACGCGGCCGGGCAGGCGTCACTGAGCCCGTATGCCGCCTGGTGGGTCGTCGAGGCACCGGTCGAGGTGTCGCGGGCCTGAGCCGCCGCGCTTCCTTGGTAAAGGTTGTGCGATAACCTTTACCAAGGAGGTGGACAACACATGGTGCTGACCTGGCCGGCGCTCGAGTCGCGAACGGTCTCGTGGCGTCCAGTCGAAGGGCTGCTCGAGCTGTCCCGCCGCGCCCAGCGAGCCGCCCCCCGCAGCTACGCGGCGGCGGTCGTGCCACCCATCGCCGCGGTCCGACTGGTGCTCGACGGAGACCTCGCAGCCGACCTCGACGAGGCCACCCGCCTGCTCGCGGCCTTCGACGCCGGGGGAGCGGGCGAGATCGCACCCTTCGCCTCGGTGCTGCTCCGCTCCGAGAGCGCCGCCAGCTCGCAGATCGAGAACCTCACGTCGTCGGCACGCGCCCTCGCGGAGGCCGAGATCGGCGAGGGCAACCGCGCCAACGCCGCCGTCATCCTCGGCAACGTGCGCACCATGCAGGCGGCTCTCGACCTCGCCGGGCGGCTCGACGAGCACGCGGTGCTCGCCATGCACCGCGCCCTCATGGCGCAGCAGACGCAGCACCCCGCAGGACGCTGGCGCGACCAGCAGGTCTGGGTCGGCGGCTCGGCGCTGCACCCCGGGGACGCGCACTACGTGCCGCCGGTGGCCGACGACGTGCCCGCCCTGATGGCCGACCTCGTCGCGTTCATGGACCGCGACGACCTGCCGCCCCTGGCCCATGCCGCACTGGCCCACGCGCAGTTCGAGACGATCCACCCCTTCACCGACGGCAACGGGCGCACCGGCCGCGCACTGCTGCACTCGGTGCTGCTCCACACCGGCGTCATCCGCCGGGTCACCGTGCCGATATCGGCGGGCCTGCTCGCCATTCGCGAGGACTACGTCGACGCGCTCATGACGTACCGCCGAGGTGACGCCGAGCCGATCCTGCGCTGCGTGGCCGAAGCCGCGCGCAACGGCACCCACATCGGCGAGCGGCTCGTCGCGACGCTGCGCGAGGTCCGTGCGGATTGGGCCGAACGCCTCACTGCCAGAGCGGGATCGGCGTCCTGGTCGATGCTAGACCTCCTTCTGCGGCAGCCCGTCGTCACCGCGCGGGTCGTCATGCGCGAGCTGGAGGTCTCCGCCCCCACCGCCCAGTCGGCCCTCCAGCGGCTCGTCGACGACGGCATCCTGCTCGAGTCCACGGGCCACCGACGCAACCGCGTCTACCGTGCGCCGGCCGCCCTGAGAGCCCTCGACGCGTATGCCGCCGGGCTGGGCCGGCGCGCCCGATGACAGTGGTCACGCCGATGGGGGAGCGGTGCCACTTCCGCTGGACTGGCGAATAACGTTGTGCCGCAACAGAATTCGCCGGTAATCGACATTATGATGTTTGTCCGTCGAGCCCGCGGAGCCTCAGATCCACCCAGGCGCCGTGCGGGTGGCAGGTGCCGAGCGACACCGGTGCTCGCTCGTGCCCGTCGCGCCAGCGGCGCAGCCCGACGACGGTGCCGCCATCGTCCATGTCCGCCGGGGGTTCGATGCCCGGAGCGCACGACGGGGGCTCAGCGGTGAGCCACGACAGCAGCGCGCAGTCTCGGGCGAGCGCACGCACCTCGGCCTCGAGGTCGGTGCGCCGCGAGCGCTCCAGATAGGTGAGCGCCCACGAGCTGAAGACCACGACGTGGGCCCCCTGGCCGGCCTGGCTCCGGGCGACCTCGACGGCTCTGCTCAGGCCGTCGACCATGTCTGCCCGCAGCACCGTCGGCTGCTGGTCACGCAGCAGGTCGCGCGCGGCTCGGAAGCGCTCGACCCTGCCGGGCACCTCGGGCCAGAGGCAGGCCTCGAGCCAGCGGACGGCGTCGTCGTCGGCAAGGTCCACGGGATCGAGGTCGACGCCCGCTCGCCCCAGCACCGGAGGCAGCTCGAGCGCCTCAGCCCTGCCGGGCGAGGCGACCCCGGACCGGTCCTGGCCCGCACAGCGGACGGTCGAGCCGGGCTCGCCCAGCACGACCGGAGGCGCCGACAGCGCGTCCGGTGAGTCCAGTCGCACGGCATAGCGGTCGACCGCAAGCAGCAGTCCGGCGCTCGCCCCGAGCTCGACGAGTGCCAGCGGGCGGTCAGGAACGTCTCGAGACGCCGCCGCGAGCCCGAGCGTGAGGTACACCGCCCGGTTCACCTCGTTGGTCTGCGTCCCGTGCGTGGAGATCTTCTCGACCAGCTCGTCGCGGTGGTCGAGGACCGTACGCCGCACGTCGGGCCACGGGTCGCCGCTCGGTGTGCGCCCGGCTCCCGCGACGCTCGGGTACCACTTGGCTGCCGGGGTCTCCGGTAGGCGGAGCACGAGGTCGTGCAGGGCCGCCAGCCACAGCACGGGTCGCGCCTGTCCGGGTCGCGCGGCCAGGAGCAGCGACGCGAGGTCCTGGTCCTCGGTGAGGTGCCGGCAGATCGTCGCGTAGAGGGGCAGCGCCGCGTACTCGGAGCCGAACTCGGAGAACCGTCGTTGGATCCGGGCGAGCCGCTCGAGGTCGTGTCGCGCCTCGTCAGGCACCGGTGACCCCGTCGAGAGACTCCCGCACGAGGTCGGCGTGGCCGTTGTGACGGGCGTACTCGCCGATGAGGTGCAGGTAGACGAACCGGAGCGAGAAGGGCTCACCACTCGCCTCGAAGACCTCGTCGAGTCCACGACCGGCGACCGCCTCGTCGGCCGCCGCCCACTCGGACAGCAGCGCCTCGTAGTCCGCGCGGGCGGTCGCGGGGTCGATGTCGTCGAAGTCGAGATCGGCCCCGGTGCCGAAGCCGTGCAGGGCGGGGACGTCCTCGTCGGCGACCCTCTGCCGCAGCCAGATCCGCTCGACCTTGCGCAGGTGGCGCAGCAGTCCGAGCAGGCTGAGGTTCGACGGCCCGATCGTGCGCTCGGCGAGCTGCTCGGCGGTCAGTCCCGCACACTTGGACAGCAGCGTTGCGCGGTGCCAGGCGAGCATCTCCGGCAGCATCCGGGTCTCGACGGCCACGAGCGAACCGCCGGGGCGCTCGACCTCGGGGGCCGTCCACGGCGACGTGCTGTCGGCGGTGGCGGTGTGGCTCATCAGGGTCGGCCTCCATCGGCGAGCAGGCTTGTGACAGAGGTGGTTTCGCGTTCGAGAAGCATGATCACCTCGTGGTGCGAGGTCTGTGGGAACATGTCGAAGAGTCGAGCCCGGCGGGCGACGTAGGAGGGCAGCCGTGCGAGGTCGCGCGCCAGGCTGTCGACGTTGCAGCTGGAGTAGGTCACGTGGTCGGCGCCCGATCGCTCGATCCAGTCGGCCAGCTCGGGCCCGATGCCGCGACGGGGCGGGTTGACGACCACCATCGAGGTGGCGCCTCCGAGCTCGGCCGGGTCGAGGGCCGACACGTCCGTCGCATCGCCGGCCCGGAACTGCACGTCGACGGCGCCGGGCGAGCTCGCGCGCAGACGCTCGGCGCTCAGCTCCGCGCTGCGCACCGCCTCGGGGGACACCTCGACGCCGAGCACGCGGCGAGGGACGCCGCCGCGGTCGGTGGCGCAGTGGAGGGCGAAGCCGCCCACGCCGCAGTAGAGGTCGAGCACGGCAGCCGGACGCACCTCGTCGGCCCAGTCCCTGGCCTGGCGGTAGAGGCCTGCGGCGACGGCGGTGTTGGTCTGGAAGAAGCTGTTGGGTCGTAGGTTGAGGGTGACGTCGTTGACGGGCATCTCGAGCAGGCCCTGCTCGGTGAGGACGAGCTCCGTCTCGCCCTCGAGGACGGCCTTGTGCTCGGGCTGGAGGTTCACCGAGACGACACGCACTTCGGACAGGTGTTCGAGCATCCGCGGGAGGCGCGACTCGAGCAGCGCCAGGTGCTTCTTCGAGCGCAGCACGAAGCGCAGCATCACCTCACCGGTGGGGGAGAGGGTCAGGATGAGGTGCTTGAGCTCGCCCCGCCGGGCCGCGACGTCGTAGGGCTCGAGACCGATCTCGTCGACGACATCGGCGAGCCGGGGGATCAGGCGCTGGAGCGGACCCTCGTGCAGCCCGCAGGCCCGCAGGTCGACGCCGCGCGACTTCGGGTCCAGGATCCCGAGGGTGACGGCGCCGGGACGGCCGCCGACGACGAGCTTGGCCTTGTTGCGGAACGCGGACTCGCGGCTGGCGAAGGGTTCGAGCCAGGTGACGTCGGGGGCGACCGCTGACAGCGCCTGTCGGCAGCGCTCGTGCTTGTCGGCGAGCTGCACGGCATACGGCACGCCCATCAGGGCGCACGAGCGGCAGCGCCCCGCGTCGAAGTAGTCGCACTGCACCGGGCAAGGCTACGGCTCGCGGCGGGACTCTACGGCCACGGGTAGACCGCCGAGGGGAGCCCTCTCGTGCGCCGAAGTGACATAATGTCGATTATCGGCGTTATGCGCTCGCGCGTGGCCGCAGGGCTGGCAGCGCGGATGCGAGCCGCTGCGCCTCGTCGAGAACACCGGCAGCGACATCAGGATGGTCACGCATCCACGTCCAGCTCGTCGCGATGCGCACGAGACCCACGCTGCGGTGGAAGGCCAGCGCCTGACGGCGTTCGTCGTCGTCGCGGCCACCGTCCAGCTCGTCCAGCTCGGCTGCGTGCCCTCGTGCCAGCTCGTCTCCGGGCCTCCAGCTGCCGTCGCGGCCCAGCACCCGGTCCGTGGCCCACAGCCAGGCGCCGAAGTACGCCACGTCGTGGAGCGGGTCGGCCATCTGGAGCCGGTCGAAGTCGATGAGCACCAGACCGTGCCCGTTGACGATGAGGTTGCGTGGAGAGAAGTCGCCATGGTTGACGACCAGCGGATCGTCCTGCGGCATCGACAGCTCGAGACGCGCCACGACCGACTCGACGTGCGCCGCTAGTCGGCCGCCGACGGCGTCTCGCTTACGACGCAGCGACAGCAGCAGCCTGGAGGCGGTCCGGCGGCGTGGCACGACGACGCCGCTGCGGTTGAGGTCGGCCAGCAGCCGCGCGACGTCGTCCAGTCGCGACAGCGTGTCGCCCAGGTCGGTGCGCGTCGCCATCTGGCGGCCGTCGACGAACGACATCCAGAGCTCGTCGCGCGACGCCTCTGCAACGGGCCGCACGACGGGCTCCGGCATGGCCGGTGACGGCCTCGAGGCGCCGAACGGCGACGCCCAGAGGGCCTCCATGGCCGCTCGCACCTCGTCCGCCCCACCTCGGGCGTAGCGCTTGACCACCACGTCGCGCCCGTCGACGCGGCGTCGCGCCACCGTTCGCTCCGGATGGGTCGGGTTGAACACCTGTTCCACGGGGCTCAGCCTTGCCTGTCCCGAGGGTTCCCCACCATCAGACCTTCGTCCTAGTCCCCCGAACCCCGCACTGGGCCCCGCACGGGGCTTGCCGGCTGCTCGCGTCACGGCTCCAGCCTCTCGAGCCAGCCGCCCAGCGCCGTCTCCAGCGTGGCGCGCTCGGTGGACGTCAGCCCCGACAGCATCAGCTCGTCACCGGCCATGACGTCTCCCAGGATGCGGTCGACCGCGGCGACCCCATCCGCGGTCAGCTGCACGTGGACGGCCCGCCGGTCCGGCTCCTCGCGCACGCGCTCGACGAGACCGAGACGCTCCATGGCCTGGACGCGCTGCGTCGTGGCTCCAGCGGTGACCCGGCACCGACGGGTCAGCTCGCCGGCCGTCAGCCGGAACGGCGCGCCGGCACGTCTCAGGGTCCCGAGGACGTCCACATGGCTCTGCTCGATGCCGTGCTCGGCCAGCACCCTGACGCGGTTCTCGGCCGCCCGTGCGGCCAGCCGCCAGAGGGGTGTCAGCACGGCGATCGACGAGACGTCGACGTCAGGCCGTTCCCGCGCCCAGGCCGCGACGATCTCACCCACCCGCTCCCCCGCGAACTCTCGCTCACACCGAACACTTTAGTGCTAAAACGAGGCTGTTGAAAAGAGCACGTCCTCGCCGTCGCCGCGCGGGTCGGGCACCGAGCCCGACCCGCGCGACAAACCCCTCCCCCGGGGCCGCGACGTCTCAGCTCGTCGTCAGGGCCGTGTCGTCGATGACGAAGGACGTCTGGGCCGACGAGTCCTCGGTCGCCACGAACTTCACCGTCACGCTGCTCCCCCGGTACGCGCTGAGGTCGAACGACCGCTGCACCCACGTCGCCGACGCCCCGACGTTGCTGTAGGTCGCCAGCGTCGTGGTGACGCCGTTCCTCGCGACCTGGACCTTGAGGGTGTCGTAGACGGTGCTTCCCACCTCGGCGGTGTCGAAGCGTCCCCAGAACGACAGCTGCGCCGTGGTCGCCGTCGACGGGATGGTCACAGTCTGCTGCTCGTTCTCGGTCGCCGTGCTCCCGTTGCCGCCGAGCCACATCTTCCACGTGCCGCTGTGCGCGGGCCGCGACGTCGAGCTGGTGATCGGTCCGGACGTCCCGGTCCACGAGACGGCTCCCGACTCGAAGCCGGGGTTGGCGAGGAGGTTCCCACCCGCCGGCGGCGGCGTCGTGCCGTAGTCCTTGGCGGCATACGCCCACACCATGGCGCCGATGGCGTCGACGTTGACGTCCAGGGCCTTGAGGTCGAGGTTCGTGTTCGTGTCGCAGGACTGGTGGTAGCACGCGTCGAAGGCCCGGCCGGCCGTGCCGCCCCACTTGCTCGCCTGCGCGCTCGTCTTCGTCGTCTCGGCGCCGCTGAAGATGCCTCCGGTGGGCAGACCGAGCGAGCGGAACGCGGCGTGGTCGCTGCGGCCCTGGACGTCGATGTACTCCCAGGGGATCCCCTTGCCGTCGTAGTACTTCGTGAAGTCGTCGCGGATGCCGTTGCCCGCCGTGTTGTCGTCGTAGACGAAGTAGCCGACGTTGGGCGAGGCGATCATGTCGAAGTTCTGGTAGCTCTTGATCGCCGAGCGCTGCGCCGTGGTCAGGTTGTTGACGTAGTACTTCGAGCCGAGCAGACCGAGCTCCTCGGCGCCCCAGAACCCGAAGCGCACGTGGTTGCGCGGCGTCTGCCCGCTGGCGGCGTACGTCAGGGCCGTCTCGAGGATGCCGGCGCTGCCGCTTCCGTTGTCGTTGATGCCGGGGCCGACCGAGACCGAGTCGAGGTGGGCGCCGAACATGACGACCGAGCTCGTGTCGCCGCCCGGCAGGTCCGCGACGAGGTTGTACGAGGTGCCCGACGACGTGCTGAACGACTGGACGGTCGTGGTGTAGCCGGCCGCGTCGAGCTTCGCCTTCACCCAGTCGACCGAGGCCTTGTAGCCGGGCCTGCCCGTGCTCCGGTTGCCGCCGTTGGCGTTCGCGATCGACTGGAGCTGGTCGAGGTGGGCCTTGGTGTTGGCCACCGAGATGTCCGGCCCCGCCGCCAGGGCCGCGGGTGGGGCGATGGTGAGGCCGGCCGTCGTGACCGCAGCGAGCACCAGCGGGGTGAGCAGGGTGCGCTTGCGCATGGATCTCCTTGGGGATGAAGGGGTGTGGGGAGGTCGAGCGAGCGAAACCCTGTCCAGCCCCCACTTCCCGGGCAATGCACCTTGCGATCCCTTGGCCACGGGTTGCCAAGTCCTGACGCCTCGCCGAGCGTCCGCTGAGTGGACGTATGCCGTCCGCTGACGCTGGATGGGCAGGGTGCGCGGCGTGTTTGCGCGGCTCGCGGTGCCGTGGCGGACGCGTTGTGGGACGGTTGCGCCATGTCGCACGCCGTCGTCAACGCCGCCCGCCCGGAGACCCGGGAGCAGCGCGCCTGGTACTGGTACGACTGGGCCAACTCGGCCTACGTCACCACCACCGCGACGGTGCTGATGAGCCCGTACCTGACGTCCGTCGCCGAGGATGCCGCGTGCCCCGGGCTCGCCGACGGGCAGGACTGCACCACGACCCTCTCGGTCCTCGGCATCCCCGTCGCGCCGGGCTCGCTCTGGTTCTTCACGGTGACGTTCACGACCATCCTCTCGGCGCTCGTGCTCATCTTCATCGGGGCGATCGCCGACCGCAGCCAGCGACCCACCAGGCTCTTCGGGGCCTTCGCGTGGGTCGGCGCCGCAGCGGCCAGCCTCATGTTCTTCGTCGCGGGAACGAACTGGCAGCTCGGGGCGGCTCTCGTCGTCGTGGCGGGCATCTGCCTCGGCGCCTCGCTCGTCATCTACGACTCGATCCTCGTGCGCATCGCCAACGAGAACGAGCGCGACCGGGTCTCCTCGAAGGGGTGGGCCTTCGGCTACCTGGGCGGTGGCATCCTGCTCGCGCTCAACTTCGCGCTCGACTTCTTCCACGAGGACCTCGGCCTCGACCGGGCGCTCAGCACGCGCATCAGCATCCTGTCGGCGGGGCTCTGGTGGGCCGGCTTCACGCTCATCCCCTATCTCGGGCTGCGCCACCTCACCGGCACCGTCGAGACGCCCGTCGAGCGCTCGGCCGGCGTCGTCCGCGGCAGCATCGCCCAGCTGCGCAGCACCTTCCGCGACCTCGCCCGCTACCCGCAGACGAAGATGTTCCTGCTCGCCTACCTGTTCTTCAACGACGGCATCCAGACCGTCATCGGCAGCTCGAGCATCTACGGGTCGAAGGAGCTCGGCTTCTCGGAGACGACCGTGCTCGGCGTCTTCCTCTTCGTGCAGTTCGTCGCCTTCTTCGGCGCCCGCCTGTTCGGGCGGGTCGCCGCGTCGATCGGCGCGTGGCGCACCGTCCTCTACGGCATCGGCCTCTGGACCCTCGTGGTCGTCTTCGCCTTCCTCGTGCCGTCGAAGTCGCTCGTCATCTTCCTCGCGCTCGCCCTGCTCATCGGCATCGTCCTCGGCGGCACGCAGGCACTGTCGCGCTCGCTCTACAGCCAGCTGATCCCCCGCGGCCGTGAGGCGGAGTACTTCAGCCTCTACCAGGCCATGGAACGCGGCACGAGCTGGTTCGGCACCCTGATCTTCGGGCTCGTCTACCAGGCCACGCTCAGCTACCGGTGGGCCATCATCGCGCTCATCATCTTCTTCGCCATCGGAGGGGTGCTGCTCTCCCGCGTGCGCATGCGTGAGGGCATCGAGCAGGCCGGCAACCCGGTCCCTGCCGTCATCTGAGACGCGCTTACAATCCGCCGGTCTGCGGGGAACAAGTCAACCGTTTCGCTCGTTCAAGCGTCTGTGAGGGTATGACACCAAAGGGTGTCACAGCGGCAGAAGTCCTGGAGGGGTCCACATGGCCGATCGAGCACTACGCGGTTCCAACCTCGGCGCGAGGAGCATGGAGTCCGACGAGAACGTCGTCCCGAGTGAGCGTCAGCTCACCGTCTACGTCTGCCCTGAAGGCCACCGCACCGAGCTCCCGTTCTCCATCGAGGCCGACGTCCCCGCCACCTGGGAGTGCCGTTGCGGCCTCGACGCCAGGCTGCAGGGCGGCCCCGAGCCGGAGGCCAAGCAGGTCAAGCACCAGCGCACGCACTGGGACATGCTGCTCGAGCGCCGGTCGATCCCTGAGCTCGAGGAGCTCCTCGAGGAGCGCCTGACGCTGCTGCGCGAGTCGCGCGGCGAGAAGCCGCGCCGCCGCAAGAGCGCCTGACAGACGTACCACCGAGAAGCCCGTCCCGTTCGTGGGGGCGGGCTTCTCGCTACCCCCACCGCTCGCTACCCACCGATCGAAAGAACGCTCCGTGACGCGCAGAACGTGACGGAGCGTTCTCTCGATCAGTCCTCGTCGATGATCTCGCCCTCGACGACCTCGTCGCTCGAGGTCGAGCGGCGCGGCCCCTCGGGTGCCTGCTTGTCCCACCCGGGCTGACCAGCGACGGCCGGGCCGGTGAAGCGCTCCGTCTGGGCCAGCATGCGGCGCGAGATCACCGCAGCGAGCATGCTCCGGGCGACCGGTCGCGTGAACGGCAGCACGAGCAGCAGCCCGAGCACGTCGGTGACGAAGCCGGGAGCGAGCAGCAGGCTGCCGCCCACCAGCACGACGACGCCGTCCGCGATCTCGCGGGCCGGCATGCGGCCACTGCGCACCGCCTGCTCGAGGGCACGCCACGCACGTGCGCCCTCACGGCGGATCAGCCACGCGCCGAGCAGCGAGGTGGCGACGAGCAGCAGGAACGTGGGCCAGCCGCCGATGGCCTGCCCGACGGCGACGACCACCACGATCTCGATGATCGGCAGGGCGAGCAGCGCCACGAGGGCGAGCCGCGTCAGCCGCACCCGCCGGGCCCGCGGCGAGCCGGGCGCCGTGGTCATGTGCGGTCACCCACCGGCTTGCGGCGCCGGGCCTTCTGCGTGACCGCACGCAGCTGCCCGACCCGGTGCTCGACGCCCCAGCGGGTGACGCTCGTGAGCGCCTCGCGCACGATGTCCTTGCCCATCTTGGAGACGCCGACCTCGCGCTCGACGAACGTGATCGGCACCTCGACGACCGCCAGGTCGGCACGGACGGCGCGCAGGGTGAGGTCGATCTGGAAGCAGTAGCCCTGGGACTCGACGCCCTGCAGCCCCATGGTGCGCAGGGCGCTGGCGCGGTAGGCGCGGTAGCCCGCCGTGGCGTCGTTGACCGACATCCCCAGCATCAGCTTGGTGTAGACGTTGGCGCCGACCGACAGGACCTTGCGGTGGACCGGCCAGTTGCGCACCTCTCCTCCGCGCACCCATCGGGCGCCGATGACGACATCGGCCTCGCCGAGGGCGGCGAGCAGCGACGGCAGCTGCTCGGGCAGGTGCGAGCCGTCGGCGTCCATCTCCACGGCGGCGTCGTAGCCGCGCTCGAGCACGATCGCGAAGCCCGCGAGGTACGCCTTGCCGAGGCCCTCCTTGCCGGCGCGGTGCACGACGTGGACCTGCGGGTCGGCCGCGGCGATGTCGTCGGCGACCTGCCCGGTGCCGTCGGGCGAGGCGTCGTCGAGCACGAAGACGTCGACGGCCGGGGCGCTCGCCCGCACGCGGGCGATGATGCCGGGCAGGTTGTCCCGCTCGTTGTACGTCGGGATGAGCACGGCCACCCTGGTCACCGGCTCACGCTGCGTCGTCGTCATCCTCTTCCTTCGTCGTGTCTGCCACCGGTCCCTGCAGCGGGCGCCCGCGGCCGATGCCGAGGGCCAGCACCACCAGCAGTGCGGCAGCGGCGACCCATTCGGGGGCCTCACCGACCCGGGTCGCCAGTGTCGTGGCGTCCCGCAATGGTAGGGCCCCTCGGACGACCGCCTGCGTGAACAACGACGTGACCTGGTGGGCGGTTCCATCGGGCGTAATGAGGGCGCTCTGCCCCACGGTCGAGACGTGCACGACCGACCGACCGAACTCCATGGCACGAAGCCTGCTGATGGCCAGCTGCTGAGGCGACTCGGCGGTGAAGCCGAAGGTCGCGTTGTTGGTCTGCACGACGAGCACGTTGGCCCCGGTCTGCACCGCGTCGCGCATGATGTCGTCGTAGGCGACCTCGAAGCAGATGGCGAGACCGGCCCGGATGGACTGGCCGCTCGGCGTCGTCACGCGGAAGACGCCGGGACCGTCGCCGGACACGAAGTCGTTGCGGACGAGGTCGACCTCCTTGCTGAAGGTGCGCCAGAACGACCGGTTCGGGATGTACTCGGCGAACGGCACCGGGTGGCGTTTCACGTAGCGGTCGGTGTTGCCCTTGCCCGGCTCGAAGAGCAGCGCGACGTTCGAGACGAAACCGACCGGCTCCTCGAGCAGGCCGCCGACGATGAGGGGACGCCGCAGCGCGTCGACCGTCTCGAGGATGAGGGACTTCGCGTCGGCGTTGCGCAGCGGGTCGATGTCGGAGGCGTTCTCGGGCCAGACGACGAGGTCGGGTGCGGGCGCCCGACCGGCAGTGACGTCCTCCTGCGCCTTGAGCGTCGCCGCGACGTGGTTGTCGAGCACGGCACGACGCTCGGCGTTGAACTCGAGCCCCGGGCGTGGCACGTTGCCCTGCACGCCGAGGAACTGCGCGGTGGGGCCGTCGGTGGGCAGCGGCACGGCGAGACCCACGAGGCCCAGCAGGAGCGTGCCGGCCACCGGGAGCGTGACCGCGCGAGACGGCATACGCGACCGGTGGGGACGGAAGGCGAGCGCCCGCTGCGCCGCGAGCGCCAGGAGGGCCCCGGCGAGGGCGATGACGAAGCCGACGAAGGGAGCACCACCCAGGGCGACGAGACGTCCGAACGGCGAGTCGGCCTGTCCGAACGCGATCTTCAGCCACGGGAAGCCGCCGTACGGGGCCCGCGCGCGGAACCCCTCGGTGACCACCCAGACGAGCGCGAACGCGAGGGGGCGCACCCGGCCGTCACGGCTGAGCCACCCCACGAGCGCGCCGGCCAGACCGACGAAGAGCGACTCGAGCACCGCGAGCGCGATCCACGGAACGGCTCCGACGTAGATGCCCGACCAGCTGAGCGTCGGCACGAAGAAGACGAGGCCACCGGCGAGCCCGAGCCCGAAGCCGCGGCCGAGGCCGGCGCCCACCCACGCCCACGACCAGAGCCCCAGGGCGAGCGGCGCGGCGACCCACACGTCGAACGTCGGGAACGCGAAGCAGAGGAGCCCGCCCGCGAGCAGGGACACGAGAAGACGCCGCACGGGGTTCACCGTATGCCGTGCGGCCCGGACGCCCGACCTCAGGGGACGACGACGACCCCGCGGGCCGTCGTGGCGACGATCGGCGGGTCGAGCACCTCGGCGGCGGACTCGCCGCGCTCGGGTGTGCCCCGCCCGACGACGCGCACCTCGAAGGCTATCTCGCGCGAGCGTGACCCGACCCGGACGAGCTCGGCGGAGATCTCGATGACGTCGCCTGCACGGACGGGCGCCTTGAACTGCACGTCGCTGTAGGAGGCGAAGAGGCCCTCGTCGCCGTCGGTGACGATGCACATCTCGGTCGCGACGTCGCCGAAGGCGGCGAGGGAGTACGCGCCGTCGACGAGGTTGCCGGCGTAGTGGGCGTGGCTGTAGGGCACGTAGCGGCGGTGGGTGACCCGCTGCCCGACACTCGCAGTGGCGGTGCGCTCGGTGGTGCGCTCGGTGGTGCGCTCGGTGGTGTGCTCGGTCATGACTTCCTCGCCTTCCGCTGGGTCATCTCGTGGACGAGGTAGCTGGCCACCTCTCCGGGGGTGGTGCCGCGCCCGAAGATCCGGTCGACGCCGAGCGCCTTCTCCGAGCCGTCCTCGAAGCGCGGGCCTCCGGCGATGAGCACCGGCACCTGCCCGGCCGGGTAGGCCTCGCGGAACGCCGCGGACATCTGCGTCGTGTTGTGGATGTGGGCGTCCTTCTGGGTGACGACCTGGCTCACGAGCACGGCGTCGGCCTTCTCGGCGCGGGCGCGGGCCACGAGGTCGGGCACGAGCACCTGGGCGCCGAGGTTCACGACCTTGATCTCGCGGTAGTACTCGAGCCCCTTCTCCCCCGCGAAGCCCTTGATGTTGAGGATCGCGTCGATGCCGACCGTGTGCGCGTCAGTGCCGATGCAGGCGCCGACGACGACGAGCTTGCGGCGCAGGTGCTTCTTGATCGCGAGGTTGGCGTCCTTGGCCGACAGCAGGGGGTACTCGCGCTCGACGACGTGCACGTCGTCGAGGTTCACCAGGTGCGTCGAGCTGCCGTAGACGACGAAGAAGGTGAAGTCCGGGCCCATCGCCTTGGCGTGCACGAGCAGCGCCGGGTCGAGGCCCATCTTGCGTGCGAGCTGCAGAGCGGCCCCCTCGGCCTTCTTGTCGTGCGGCAGCGGCAACGTGAACGACATCTGCACCATGCCGTCACCCGTGGTGTCGCCGTAGGGCCGGATGATGTTGCCCTGCGCGGGCGCGTCGGGCGTCGTCGCGCTGGTCATCGGGTGCCTCCCTCCGCCTGCGGGGTCCACGCGTCGAGCGAGGTGATCGCCGGGTTGTCGTATGCCGCAGCCCGCTCGAACACGCCGTCGAGCCCCTTGCCGCCGGTGGCGGGACGCTTCATCAGCCCGAAGGTGCCGTCGGCGATGGCCGCGAGCAGCGGTGCGTCGCCGGCCGCGTCGGTGTCGTTCACGATGCGCTCGAGCAGTTCGACGGCCTCGGAGAGCACCTGCCGGGCGCGGGTCTGGATGAAACCGTCACGCGGGGGGTGGAAGTCCTCGGTGAGCCCGCTCGCGGCGTTCATGACGTAGCGCACGTTCTGGAGCGCGAGGTCGCGGTCGGAGAGGAACGGCGTGACGACGGCCTCGGTCATCATCCCGACGAGCAGAATGCCCTGGCCGGTCATGGCGCCGACGAGGTTGAAGAAGCCGTCGAGCAGGTAGCCCCGGAACACGTCGCCGGTCATGTGCTTCGTCGGCGGCATCCACTTGAGCGGCGCGTCGGGGAAGAGCTGGCGCGCGAGCATCGCGTGGGCGAGCTCCATGCGGAAGCTGTCGGGGATCTCCGGGTTGATCTCGAAGGCGTGCCCGAGGCCGAGCTGCCAGTCCTCGAGGCCGGCCTCCTTGGCGAACCGCTCGTTGAGCAGCTGGCTGACCGTGACGGTGTGCGCGGCCTCGACGGCGTCGGCGGTGGTGAGGTAGTTGTCCTCGCCGGTGTTGATGATGATGCCGGCACGAGCGTGGACCTGTCGGCTGAAACGCTGGTCGACGAACGTGCGGATCGGGTTGATGTCGCGGAAGAGGATGCCGTACATCGAGTCGTTGAGCATCATGTCGAGACGCTCCATGCCGGCGAGCGCCGCGATCTCGGGCATGCAGAGGCCCGACGCGTAGTTCGTCAGCCGCACGTAGCGCCCGAGCTCCTTGCTCACGTCGTCGAGCGCCGCCCGCATGAGGCGGAAGTTCTCCTGGGTCGCGTACGTGCCGGCGAAGCCTTCACGCGTGGCGCCCTCGGGCACGTAGTCGAGCAGGGACTGCCCTGTGGAGCGGATGACGGCGATGATGTCGGCGCCCTCGCGGGCGGCCGCCTGGGCCTGCGGGATGTCCTCGTAGATGTCGCCGGTCGCGACGATGAGGTAGATCCACGGCTTGGTCTTCGGGTCGCCGTGCCGCTTGATGAGCCGGTGTCGGGTGGCGCGCGAGCGGTCGACGGTCCGCAGGCCCACGCCGACGCCCTTGGCGGCCGCCCGCTGTGCCGCCTTCGCCTCGCGGCCCGTCGGGAGGCGGAACGAGACGTTGCCGCTCGCGGCCTTCTGGGCGAGCGTCGTCAGGTCGGGGGCCTCGCCGCGCAGCAGCGCGTCGTAGACCGGGGTGGTCACGCCGTGCTCGAGGCCGACCTCGTCGCGGACGGCCGTGACGAGGTGGTTGACCCACGGCACGCGCTCGTGGTCGGCGCCCGCGAGACCGGCGAGGCGCAGCGTCGCCCGCTCGACCGAGACGGTCGTGTGGCTCTTGGCGATCTCGACCACCGGCGCTGCCGCCTTGCGGGCGAGCGACCGGGCCTTGCGCACGACGGTCGGGTCGAGCTCGAGGATCGCGTTCGGGCGGGTCATGCGCCGGCCCCTGCGGTCTCGGCGGCGAGGCGGCCCTCGAAGAGCGCGCGAACCGCCGGCACCTCGCGCACGAGGCGCAGCGCCGTCTCGGCGTGCCCGGGCACGAAGCCGTTGCCGACGAGCATGCGCACGTCTGCGGCAAGCCCCTCGGCACCGAGAGCGGCCGCCGCGAAGTTTGTCGCCATGCTGAAGAAGATGATCGTGCCGCCCTGCGCGGTCGCGAGGATCGCCGGCTGCTCGCAGCCGGGCACGTCGACGCAGACGACGGTGACGTCGGCCGGCCCACCCGCGGACTCGACCGCAGCGGCCAGCCCGAGCGGGCTGCGGGCGTCGGCGAGCACGACGGCGTCCGCCAGGCCGCTCTGCTCGAGCACCGAGCGCTCGCGCTCGACCGGGACGACCCCGATGGTGCGGCCGGCTCCGGCAGCACGGGCCGCTGCGAGCGACAGGGAGCCGGACTTGCCGGCCCCGCCGAGCACCGCCACGGTGGGCGCGACGCCACGAGCGGCGTACTCCCCCACGACCCGCTCGACGAGCGCCGGTGCTCCGCACACGTCCATGACCATGAGGGCCAGGTGCGGGTCGAGGTCGTCGGGCAGGGTGGCGGCGATGCTGCGACCGAAGAGGATCGCGTGGCCGGCGGCGGGCACCTGCTCCGACAGGCCGTCCCAGCGCTCGAGGCCGTCGGTGAGGGCGAGCGGCGTCAGCGAGAGCGAGACGAGGGTGGCGACGCGATCGCCGACGGACAGCCCCAGGGTGCTCTCGGGCCCGACCTCGTCGACCGTGCCGATGAGCATGCCGCCCGAACCGGTCACGGGGTTCTGCATCTTGCCCCGGCTCGCGACGATGTCGAGCACCTCGGCGCGCACCGCGGCGCCGTCGACGCGCCCGTCGGTGGTGTGCTTCTCGGCGAGCTGCCGGTAGGAGGCGGCGTCGAGGTTGAGGGTCTCGACCGCGATGCGGACCTCGTCGGGCCACAGCTCCGGGCGGGGGTCGAGCCGGCGCGCGGCCTGCGGCAGCGTGATCGCGTCGCCGGTGGGCTCGAGGACGCGGTGCAGGCCCACGGGGGACGGTCGGGTCGGCAGGGTCACCTAGAGATCCTTCGGTTTCGGAGGGGTCAGACAGCAGATCCTTCAGCATCATATGGGTCTATGCGGTGATGCTTCGGTTATCCTCGCCTCATGATCAAGGTTGAGCAGCCCTACGCCTACCGGCGCCGAGAGCTCGTCGAGCCCGACTGGACCCGCTTCCCCGGCTGGCGTGACGTCACCCAGGAGGACTGGGACAACGCCCAGTGGCAGCGCGTCAACTGTGTCAGGAACATCAAGCAGCTGCGCGCCCTGATGGGCGACCTGCTCGACGACCGGTTCTACGACGACCTCGCCAGGGACCAGTCCGAACGCGCCACGATGTCGATGCTGGTGCCGCCGCAGATGCTCAACACCATGGTCCCGGCCACCGAGTCGCCGCTGCCGCCCGCCGGGCACGACTTCACGGAGGCGTTCTACGCCGACCCGATCCGCCGCTACATGCTGCCGGTCTTCTCCGACCGCCGCACCGACTGGCCGTCGCACCCGCACGCCTCCCGAGACTCCCTCCACGAGCACGACATGTGGGTCGCCGAGGGGCTCACCCACCGCTACCCCACCAAGGTCCTCGCCGAGCTGCTGCCGACGTGCCCGCAGTACTGCGGCCACTGCACCCGCATGGACCTCGTCGGCAACTCGACGCCCCAGATCGCCAAGCTCAAGTTCGACCTCAAGCCGGTCGACCGCTACGCCGCGATGCTCGACTACCTCCGCGAGACGCCCGCCGTGCGCGACGTCGTCGTGTCGGGCGGCGACGTCGCCAACATGCCGTGGAAGAACCTCGAGGCCTTCCTCGACCAGCTCCTCGAGATCGACAACATCCGTGACATCCGGCTCGCGACGAAGGCCCTCATGGGGCTGCCGCAGCACTGGTTCGCCGACGACGTCGTCGAGGGCGTCGGCCGCGTCGCCACCAAGGCCCGCGCGCGCGGCGTCTCGCTCGCGATCCACACGCACGTCAACAACGCGCAGTCGGTGACCCCGTCGGTGGCGCGCGCGTCGAGGGCGATGCTCGAGGCCGGCGTGCGCGACGTGCGCAACCAGGGCGTGCTCATGCGGGGCGTCAACGACACCACCGAGCAGCTGCTCGACCTCTGCTTCTCCCTCGCCGACGGCGCCTCGATCACGCCGTACTACTTCTACATGTGCGACATGATCCCGTTCTCGGAGCACTGGCGCGTGTCGCTCGCCGAGGCCCAGCACCTCCAGCACTCGATCATGGGCTACCTGCCCGGCTTCTCGACGCCGCGCATCGTCTGCGACGTGCCGTTCGTCGGCAAGCGCTGGGTGCACCAGGTCGAGGAGTACGACACCGAGCGCGGAATCTCCTACTGGCGCAAGAACTACCGCACGTCGATCGAGGGCGCCGACACCGACGCTCTCTCACGCGAGTACGTCTACTACGACCCGATCTACACGCTGCCCGAGTCGGGCCAGCAGTGGTGGCACGACTCCGTCGACCACGAGTCGGTCATCGCCGAGGCCGTCGAGCAGGCGGCGACGAGCCGCGCCGCCGCGGAGTCCCAGCTCGTCTGAGGCCCACCCGCTGCCGTATGCCGGGCGGCCCGGTCTCCTCGTGTCCTCGAGGGGACCGGGCCGCCGTCGGGTTGCACCACCGTCGGTTGCGCTGCCGTCAGACGCCGGAGAGCGCCAGCAGCTCGTCGTTGGCCGCGCGCCACCGCTCGGCCAACGAGGCCCCACCGTGCCCGTCGCCCTCGTCGACGACGAGGCGGGATCCGGGCCAGGACCGGTGCAGCCGCCACGCGGTGACGGCGGGCGAGGAGATGTCGCGCCGACCGTGGATGAGGACTGCCGGGATGCCCCTCAGGGCCTCGACGCCGGACAGGATCGGCGGGTCGCAGAACCCCTCGTGCGACCAGTAGTGCGTCGTGAGCCGCACGAACGCGTGCCGGAAGCGCGGGTCGTCCCAGCGAGGATCGCGGTGCAGGCCGCCGGCGCCGATGGAGACGTGCGTGTCCTCCCACAGGGCCCACTCGAGCGACGCCTCGTCACGCACGGCGGGGTCGGGTGACTCCATGAGCCGTGAGTACGCCTCGACGAGCCGGCCCTCACCGCGCCGGTAGCCGATGCCGGCGCCCTCGGCATGGGCGGCGAGCCGGTCCCACGCCTCCGGGAAGACGGCGCCGACCCCTTCGGTGATCCAGTCGACCTCGGCGCGGCTCGTCGTCGTGACGGCGAAGAGGACGAGGCCGCGGACGCGCTCGGGGTGCGCTCGCGCGTACGCCAGGGCGAGGGTGGACCCCCACGACGCGCCGTTGACGACCCAGGAGGTGATGCCGAGGTGGGCGCGCAGCCGCTCGACGTCGTCGAGGAGCTGTCCGGTCGTGTTGCCGGCCAGGGAGGTCGTGGGGTCGGACGCGTGCGGCGTCGAGCGGCCGCACCCGCGCTGTTCGAGACCGATGACGCGGGTGCGGCCGAGGTCGAACCGCCGGCGATAGAGGCTGGTGCCGAGGCCGCCGCCGGGCCCTCCGTGCAGGTAGAGGGCGGGGACACCCTCGGGGTGTCCCCACTCCTCCCAGTAGAGGGCCGTGCCATCACCGACGTCGAGCATCCCGGCGACACGCGGACTCTCCTCAGCGACCATCCCCCGATGACACCACAGCCGTCGTGCCAGCGGCGCGGTGGGCAGCCCGGTCGAGGGACGGCAGCCCCAGGGCCATGACGACGTAGAGCGCGGTTGCGACGCGGGGCAGTGCGCTCGGTTCGAAGCCTCGTGACCCGACGGCGAGGCCGCCCATGACGAGGAAGACACCGGCCAGCACACCGCTGACGCCGGCGAGACGGACTGCGGTGCCGACGTGCGCACACTGCAGCACCGCGGCCGCGAAGAGCAGCACCGTGAGCCCGAGCAGCACGGTGAAGAACGAGTTGACGCCCCATTCGAGCCAACGCATCGCCTCGGCGGCCGCGAAGCGCGAGGCGCTCTGGTCGGGACCTGCGGTAGCCCACGCGTCGACCGCACCCTTGAGGGCGACCCCGTCGACGGCCATGTTCACGCCGATGAGCGACACCGTCGCGGCCGCCGTTCCGTTGCCGAGGCGGAGCAGGGTGGGCGATGCGCCCGCCCGGGTCAGCGTGCCGCTGACGACGACGAACCCGGCCGCCACCACGGCCGCCGAGAGGAACTGGAGGTCGTGCACCCAGACCCAGTCGGTGCTGTGGGCGTACTCGGCGAAGACCGCCGCGTGCGAGTTCGGCGCCTCGGTGTGGGGGTGCAGCACCCCGGCCACGAGTGCCAGCGCGGCACCGCCGACCAGCAGGGCCGCGGCAAGCCGGCCTCGTCGGGCGGCTGGCCGGCGGAGCGTCGGTGAGGACGTGCGCGCAGGGTGCGCACCGGCAGTGTGGGGCCTGGCCCACAGGTAGGCCGCCATGAGGGCGAACATCGCGACGTGGCCCCAGGTGAGCAATGCGTCCCCGGAGAGCAGGTCGAGGTGGAAGGGCAGGAGCAGGAGCACGAACGGCAGCACCATCACCGCCGACATCTCGAGGATGTGCCGCGCGGAGTGACGCCGCACCCACATCCAGGCGCCCATGCCCACGGACATGTCGAGGCCCATGGTGAGTGCCATTCCGTCGGGCTGCCGCACCACGTCGGGCCATGCGGCGTCCCAGACGGCACCGAGGACCGCCATGCCGACGACCATCGCGACCGTCATCTCGAGGTAGGTGGCGAGGAAGCGGCCGAACCGCGTGTGGAGGAACCGTGAGACCCGCGCACGTGGCGCGAGGTCTGCCCGCGAGCTGGTGAGAGTTGTCATGCCCACGAGCATCCGGCGCCCACCCCGCTCGACGGACGTGCCGGACGTCATGGTCGGGGTCACCTTCACGGCATGACCCCGACCGCGTTCCGGCGCTCAGGTCAGAGGAGTCCGAGGCTCCGGGCCCGCAGCGCCGCCTGGGTGCGGTCCCGGGCGCCGAGCTTGGCCAGCACGTTCGTGACGTGGTTCTTGACCGTCCCCTCGGAAAGATAGAGGCGAGAGGCGATCTCGCGGTTGCTGCGGCCGTCGGCGAGCTCGTGCAGCACCTCGAGCTCGCGCGGGCTCAGGGGGTCGACGAGCGGTTGCGGTCGCGGTCGCTCGGGCAGGTCGGGCAGCCGGCTCACCATGGCCACCACCTTGGCCGCGACCGACGGCTGCAGCACGGACTCTCCCCTCGCCGCGGCCTGCACGCCCTCGACGAGGCGAGCGGCGGTCGCGTCCTTGAGCAGGTAGCCGACGGCCCCCGCTCGCAGCGCGGGGAACACCTCGTCGTCGTCGTCGAAGGTCGTCAGCACGAGGACGCGCACCTCGGGGTGCTCGACGCGGAGGCGCCGCGTCGTGCTCACGCCGTCGAGGACCGGCATCCGCAGGTCCATGAGCACGACGTCGGGCCTCAGCTCGCCCACGAGCCTGAGGGCCTCCGACCCGTCGGCGGCGCCACCGACGACCTCGACCTCCGCGCGGGCCTCGAGCAACGTCGTCAGGGCCTCACGGAAGAGGGTCTGGTCGTCGACGACCAGGACCCGCACCGGCGCAGGAGTGCTCATCCCGGCAGCTCGACCCGCAGCGCCAGGCCGGCGCCGGGAGTGGAGACGACGGCCATGGAGCCGCCGAGGTGCTCGGCCCGCTCACGGATGCCGGTGAGGCCGAAGCCCCCGGACGCCGGGACGTCGTTGCTCACACCGCAGCCGTCGTCGCGCACCTCGAGGGTCATCCGGTCGGGCAGGTAGCCGAGGCGGAGCACGGCGGCCCGGGCGTGGGCGTGCTTGCGCGCGTTGGTGAGCGCCTCCTGCGCCACCCGGTAGAGAGCGGACTGGACCTCGTCGTCGAGCCGCCGCTCCGCGCCGTCCACCGCCACGGAGGTCGGCAGCCCCGCCGCAGCGCTCTCGTCGGCGAGCGCCCGGAGACGGTCCGGCAGGGGCGTCACCGGCCGGCCTCTCAGCGCCCCGACCGACTCACGGACCGACGTCAGTGCCTGCCGGACCTGCTCCTCGGCCTGCGCCAGCAGACCGTCCGCCCGCGCGACATCACCGGCCAGCACGGCGCGGGCGGCCTGGACCTGCATGCCGACCACCGTGAGGTGGTGGCCCAGCCCGTCGTGGATGTCCCTCGCCATCCGCGTGCGCTCGCGCATGGCCGCCAGCTCCTCGGCCTGAGCCCCGAGCACGCGCAGCTGCTCGTTGGCCACCGCGAGCTGCTCACGAGCCTGCTGCTCGCGCAGCCACAGGCGCGCGAGCACGAAGGCGACCGCACACGCCAGACCGGTGCTCACCACCTCACGGAGCCCGTCGGCCATCGGCATCCCGACGTGGACGAGCGGCACGGTGGCCGCCACCACGAGCGACCAGCCGAGCGGCAGCAGCATGACCGCCTGCACCACGACGAGCACGAGCAGCACCGTGCTGCCGACGCCCGGGCCGGTCAGGTCGAAGGTGAGGAAGCCGAGCACGAGGGCCGACCCGAGGTAGGCCACGCAGGCGCCCCGCCCACGAGTGAGCGCCCAGCGGTAGCCGACGACCGACCATGCGACGAACACGACCCCCGAGAGGACGGTCAGCACGGAGAGACCGCTGGGAGCAGCCTCGAGCAGCATCACCAGCAGCGCAGCAACCGCCAGACCCGGCAGCGCTCGGTTCACTGCTCCAATGTCGCTCCGGGCACGGGCCGCGTCAACCACGAGCGGGAGGTCGCGCGCAGCCCCCGTAGACTGCCGCGGTGACCTCCCGCTCCCCCGGCACCCGCGTGCGCATGCCCAGAGCCGAACGTGAGGCGCAGATGCTCGCCGTCGCCGAGCAGGTCTTCTCCAGCCGCGGCATCCAGGCCGCGACGATGGACGAGATCGCCGAGCTCGTCGGGGTGACCAAGCCGCTCATCTACGACTACTTCGGGTCCAAGGAGGGGCTGCTCGCGGCGACGATCGAGCGGGCACGCGGGCAGCTGCTCACCGCCCTCATCGACGCGTGGGTGGCGCAGCCGCTCGCACCGGCGCGTGACCGCGTGGCCGGGGTGGTCCACGCGTTCTTCGCCTTCATCGACGAGCACGAGCAGGCGTTCACCCTGCTGCGCACCGAGGGGGCACTCATCGGCGAGGCGTCGGCGTCGGTCGAGCGCATCCGGCAGCAGACCGCGAAGGCGTTCGCGGAGGGCCTGCGCACCCTGCCCGCGTTCACCGCGCTCGAGCCGCGGCGCGTCACGGTCATGGCCGAGATCCTCATCGGTGCGTGCGAGCGCCTCGCCGTCTGGCGCACCACCCACCCGGGCACGACCGCCGACGAGGCGACCGACCTCGTGGTGTCGACCATCTGGGACGGGCTCGCGTCCGTGTCCGGCGCCTGATGGCCCGGCAGCGCCAGCCCGGTCCCTCCACCCCGGCGACCGTCGCGCTCGACCGTGCGGGCATCGCCTACACGAAGCACCCCTACGAGCACGACCCCGCTGCCACGAGCTACGGGCTCGAGGCGGCCGAGGCCCTCGGCGTCGAGCCGGCCCGCGTGTTCAAGACGCTTCTCGTCGACACCGGCAAGGGCCTCGGCGTGGGCGTCGTCCCGGTGGAGAGCCAGCTCGACCTCAAGGCCGTGGCTGCGGCGCTGGGGGCGAAGAGCGTCACGATGGCCGACCCCGCAACCGCCGAACGCAGCACCGGCTACGTCGTGGGCGGCATCTCCCCGGTGGGGCAGAAGCGTGCGCTGCCCACCGCGCTCGACGAGACGGCATACGGCTTCGACGTCGTCTACGTCTCCGGGGGCCGGCGTGGGTTCGACATCGCCCTGGCACCGGCGGACCTGGCGCAGGTGACGCGCGCCGTGCGCGCGCGGATCGGGCGGCCATGACGGGCTCCCCCGACGGCCCGCCGGCACCGACCGGCTCGCGCCTGTCGCATCTGCGGCTCGTGCTCATCCTCGCCGCGCTGACGATGGTCGGCCCGTTCACCATCGACGCGATCTTTCCGGCGTTCGAGGTGATGGGCCGCGACCTGGGCGCCGACAAGGTCGCGATGCAGCAGACGATGAGCGTCTACCTCGTCGCCTTCGCCGTCGCGAGCCTCTTCCACGGCTCCCTGTCCGACGCTCTGGGGCGCCGGCCCGTCATCGTCACGGGCTCCCTGCTGTATGCCGTCACGAGCGCCGTGTGCGCGCTCGCGCCGAGCATGCCGACTTTGCTCGGTGCCCGCGCGGCCCAGGGGCTCGTCGCAGGAGCGGGCATGATCGTCGGGCGCACCGTCGTGCGCGACCTCTTCGACGGCGCCCACGCCCAGCGCTTCATGAGCCACATCTCGATGATCTTCGCGGTGGCACCGGCGCTCGCACCGATCGTCGGCGGCTGGATCCTCGGCTGGGGCTCGTGGCGCACCATCTTCTGGGTGCTCGCGGTCTACGGTCTCGTGCTCGTGGTCCTCACGCTGACCGCACTGCCCGAGACCCACCCGGCGGAGCGACGCGTGGCCTTCCACCCTCGGCCGCTGTTGGCGTCGTTCGCGTCGGCCGCCGGCGACGGCGGGGTGCTGCGCCTGAGCGCCGCGATCGCGCTGAACTTCGGGGCGCTCTTCCTCTACATCTCCTCGGCGCCGGCCATCGTCGTCGACCACCTGCACCTCGGGGAGCGCGACTTCGGCGTGCTCTTCGTCCCGCTCGTCGTCACGATGATGCTGGGCTCGTTCCTCACCGGACGGCTCGCGGGCAGGGTCCGCCAGGGCGCGTTCGTGCTGGCCGGCTTCCTCGTCGCCCTGGCCGGTGGGGTCCTCGCCGTCGCGTACCAGTCGACCGTCGACGAGCCGGCGGTCGCGTGGACGGTCGTCCCGGCAGCCGCGGCCTCGCTCGGGGTCTCGCTCGTCTTCCCGATCCTCACGATCGCCCTGCTCGACCTTCGACCTCGCGAGCGCGGCGCGGTGTCGTCGTTCCAGTCCTTCCTCAGCACCTGCGTCAACGCCCTGGTGGCCGGCGCGGTGTCGCCACTCGTCAGCGGGTCGCTGGCGACGCTCGCCCTGGTGGCCGGGGCCATGACGCTCGGCGCGTTGGCCCTCTGGTGGTGGCACCGCGCACGCACCCACGCGAAGGCGCTGCGCCGCGACGACCACGTCCGCATCGAGGGGCTGGCCCCCGAGCCGACCGACCAGCTCTGATCGCCACGCCCGGGCGTCGTCGTCAGGCGGGTGCCAGTGCCTCGTCGATCATCCGGAGCCCCTGCGCCTCGAAGTCGGCGTCGCCCACGGCATACGCCCACGTCGCGGTGCCGATCGCCTCACGCACCCGCTGGCGCGACCAGGCACCCGTCTCACGCGGATCGTCTCCGTAGCCCTCGAGGAACGCCCGCTCGAGGGCCGGTTCGCGGCGGAAGTCCTGGGCCGCGAGCCGCGCGAAGTCGGTGAGCGCCGGCCGCAGCGCCGCGCGGCCGAAGTCGATGACCGAGACGACGCCGTCTGCGACGAGCCAGTTGCGCGGCTGCCAGTCGCCGTGGGTCGGCACGACCGTCGCGGACGGCACAGGCCACGAGGCGATCTCGTCACGCAGACGCTGCTCGACGGCCGCGTCGATGCGGTGCGGCTCGTCGAGCCAGGCCAGGGTCTTGTCGTTCTCGAGGCGCTCGTGGTCGGGGTCGACGTGGCTCTCCTGGCCGTGGAACGCCGCCAGCAGCTCACCCGCCTGGCGGTAGGTGTCCGGATCGTCGGCGCTGGGGTCGCCCAGGACGAGCCGGCCGGGGAGGTAGCGGGTCACGACGAGCTTCGCGTCGACGTCGCAGTGCACGAGCAGTGGCGCACGCCCGCGGGCCGTCCAGGGCGACAGCCAGTTCCGGTGGGCGGTGATCTCGCGGGTGATGTGGCCGTCGCGTTCGCCACCGGCCTTGACGATGAGGTGGTCCGAGCCGCGCTGAACCTCGAGGACCGTGGTCGCGACCAGGCGCCAGCCGTGGTCGTGCACGACCTCGGCCCCCGTCAGCCAGGAGTCGAGGAGCTCGGCCTGGCGGGCCGACAGCGAGCCGATCGAGGCGAAGGTCATCGCGCGATCCTAGGACGGGCGTGTCGCGGCGGCGCCCGTAGGCTCGGGACGTGATCCAGCGTTCCGACGTCGAGAAGGCCCGCGACCGCGTCCAGGGGCACGTCCGCACCACCCCGGTGCTGGCTGTGGAGCGCGAGGCGCTCGGCGCACCGGTCTGGTTCAAGCTGGAGCTGCTCCAGCACACGGGGTCGTTCAAGGCGCGCGGCGCGTTCAACCGCATCCTCGGTGCGCAGGAGGACGGCCTGCTCGACCCTGGCGTGGGGATCGTCGTCGCGTCCGGCGGCAACGCCGGCATGGCCAACGCGTATGCCGCCGCGCGTCTCGGCGTGCCCGCAACCGTCTTCGTCCCCGAGACGGCGCCCGGGGTCAAGGTCGCCCGGCTGAAGGCGTACGGCGCCCGGGTGGTCCTGTCGGGACGGGAGTACGCCACCGCGTACGAGGCGGCGCAGGAGCAGGTGGCACGCACGGGCGCGCTCCACTGCCACGCCTACGACCAACCCGAGATCGCTGCCGGCGCAGGCACGCTCGCGCTCGAGCTCGTCGAGCAGGTGCCGTCCGGCATCGACACCGTGGTCGTGGCCGTCGGAGGGGGCGGGCTGCTCGCCGGGGTCACGGCGGCGCTCGACGGGACGGCGACGGTGGTCGGCGTCGAGCCCACCGGCGCCCCGACCCTGCGGTCGGCACTCGCGTCCGGACGACCGGTCGACGTGCCCGTGTCGGGCGTCGCGGCGGACTCGCTCGGGGCGCGTCGGCTCGGCGACATCGCCTTCGAGGTCACGTCTCGGCTACCCGTCCGGAGCGTCGTCGTCTCGGACGGCGACATCGTCGCCGCGCGCGAGCTGCTCTGGGAACGCTGGCGGGTCGTCGTCGAGCACGGCGCAGCCACGGCGCTCGCCGGACTCATGGCAGGTGCGTACCTGCCCGAGCCGGAGGAGCGGGTCGCGGTCGTGCTGTGCGGGGCCAACACGGACCCCTCCGGTCTCTGACCCTTCCGAAGAGGGTTCCGCGTCAGGCGTCGTCGCGCGGGAGGGCCGACGCGCTGCGCCCCTCCCAGGGGGTGGAGAGCACGACGGTGGTGCGCGTGGAGACGTTGGCAGCAGAGCGGATTCGCGCGAGGAGGTCCTCGAGGTTGCCGGGCGTGCCCACCCGCACCTTGAGGATGTAGCTCTCGACGCCGGCGACCGAGTGACAGTCCTCGATCTCCTCGATGTGACGGAGCCGTTCGGGCACGTCGTCGGGCTCGCTGGGGTCGAAGGGCGTCACGGAGATGAGCGCCGTGAGCGGGAGGCCGAGCGCCTCGGGAGAGACCTGGGCGGTGTAGCCGGTGACGACGCCGCGCTCCTCGAGCCGCCGCACCCGCTGGTGGACCGCCGACGTCGAGAGGCCCGTGGCCTTGCCGAGGTCGGTGTAGCTCATGCGGCCGTCGGACAGCAGGAGCCCGACGAGGCGGCGGTCGAGATCTTCCATGGCCGAAGGGTAGACCAGCGGTTACGGACGGGGCGGTCCATTCCTCATGCCGGTACGGGGACGCGCGTCCCGCCCGCCACGCTCCGGTCACCGCGCCCCGGTAGCCTCTCGCGTATGCCGTCCCACGCGCCCCGGTTGCTGCTGCTCGACTCCGCGTCCCTCTACTTCCGGGCCTTCTTCGGCGTGCCCGAGGTCATCGGCCCCAGCGGCGTCCCCACGAACGCCGTCCGTGGGCTGCTCGACATGATCGCCTCGCTCGTGGACCGGGCGCACCCGACCCACCTCGTCGCCTGCTGGGACAACGACTGGCGTCCCGCCTTCCGGGTCGAGGCCATCCCGTCCTACAAGGCGCACCGCGTGGCCGAGCCCGGCGACGACGAGCTCGCGGGCGAGCAGGTGCCCGAGGCGCTGGGCGTCCAGGTGCCGATCATCGAGGACGCGCTGAGGGCGCTCGGCATCGCACGCGTCGGGCTCGACGGCCACGAGGCCGACGACGTGATCGGCACCTACGCGACCGCGTGGTCCGGCCGTATGCCGGTCGACATCGTCACCGGCGACCGTGACCTCTTCCAGCTCGTCGACGACGCCAACCAGGTGCGTGTCGTCTACACGGCTCGTGGCGGGGTGCGCTCCCCCGACTTCGTGGACCAGTCCTTCATCGCCGAGAAGTACGGCGTGCCCTCGGGTGCCGCCTACGCCGACATGGCCGTGCTGCGCGGCGACACGAGCGACGGCCTGCCCGGGGTGGCCGGCATCGGCGAGAAGACGGCGGCCAAGCTCATCACCACCTACGGCACCCTCGAGGCGCTCCGCGCCGCCATCGACGACGGCGACCCGGCGCTCATGGGCGCCCAGCGGGCCCGGCTCGAGGCAGCCGCCGACTACCTCGACGCCGCGCCGCGCGTCGTCGCGGTGGTCAAGGACGCCACGCTCCCAGACGTCGACGTGTCGGTCCCGACGACGGTCGCCGACCCGGCGCTCATGTCGAAGCTGGCCGTCGAGCACGGACTCACGTCGTCGTTCGACCGAGTGATCTCCGCGCTGGGGATCGACTGAGACCCGACCCGACTGGAGGCACGACATGGCACACCGGCACCACGCGATCGACTACGTCGAGCTGGCCGCCCCTGACCTGGCCGCGGCCAAGGCGTTCTACGCGGCGGCCTTCGGCTGGGCGTTCAACGACTACGGGCCTGACTACTCGGGCATCCAGGCGGTCGACGGCCACGGCGAGGTCGGCGGACTCAACCCCGAGGGGCGGCCGGGAGCCGGCGGCGCACTCGTGCTGCTGTGGTCCGACGACCTCGACAGGACCGTCGCGGCGGTGACGGAGGCCGGTGGCACCATCACCCGCGAGCCCTACGCGTTCCCCGGCGGTCGGCGCTTCTACTTCACCGACCCAGCGGGCAACGAGCTCGGCGTGTGGCAGGCAGACGAATGAGCCCGAACGAGCCGGTCTGAGCACGACTGAGCACGTCCGACGACGGTCGACGGGCCCTCGCGGCCACCCTGACCCTCCGGAAGAGGGATACTGGGGGGTGCCCAACCGCAGAACGCCCTCATCGCCCGCCGTCCGACGCCACCTCGCCAGCAGCCCGTTCAGTCCGGCTCCCGCGCCCGAGATCGAGGAGTTCAACGTCGGCGACCGCGTCTCACACGTCCGACACGGCCTCGGCGTCGTCGTCGCGACCAGCCCTGCGACGGTGACGCTCAAGTTCGAGTCGGGGCTGGTCCGGGTCAACAGCCCGTTCGAGCGGCTCACCCTGCTCTGAGACCGCCCGAGCAGGGTCCAGCTCCACCACGACGAAGGCCGGCCCCCTGTCGGGGACCGGCCTTCGTCGTGTGGCTCTGGGAGCCGATTGAATCAGAGAACGCGGACGCGCATCGCCTGCGGGCCCTTGGGACCCTGCTCGACGTCGAACTCGACGGCCTGGTTCTCCTCGAGGCTGCGGTAGCCGTTGCTCTGGATCTCCGAGTAGTGGACGAAGACGTCAGGCCCCTCGGTGGGAGCGATGAAGCCGAAGCCCTTCTCCGAGTTGAACCACTTGACAGTACCCTGCGCCATGACTGGCTCCTTCAGGTTGGAAGCTGAGACCACCCGGCCGGGCGACCCCGTGTCGAAAAGGGGACGCAACCCTTCAAACCTGAAGAAACTGCGCTCGCTGGTCGTTCCTTGCGAGCGTGCGAACACGAGCACCAAAAACGTCGACGGTCCGCCAAGACTAGCGGACAAGGTGCCGCCACGACGATTCGCGGGCTCCTAGTCGAGCCGGTCGGCCGCGACGACACCCCTCAGCACGCCGTCGCTCGCCTTGCGGGCCGTCGCCGCGAGGTCCGGGTCGGCGGCGTCGGTGAGCTGCCCGAGCAGGTCGATGACCTGCTTGCACCGTCGTACGAAGTCACCGGCCGCGAGGTCGGTGCCGCGCAGCACGTCCTCGAGCCGCTGCCCGCTCGCCCACCGGTGCATCGCCCACGCGATCCCACCGTCCGGCATACCGGTGCGCGGCAGCGCCAGCGCGCCCTCGGCGTCCTCGAGGTCCGACCAGACCGTGATCATCCGGTCGAAGGCCTCGCGCACGTCGTCGTTGGGCCAGCGTGGCGTGAGCCCGCCCTCCTCGCGCCGCGGCTCGTGCACGAGCGAGGAGACGATGGCGGCCAGCGACGGGGCGTCGAGACGCCGCCACGTGCCTTCGCGCAGGCACTCCGCAGCGAGGAGGTCCTTTTCCGTGTAGAGCTGGCGCAGCCGGTCGCCGTGCGTGGTCACGGACTCGCCGCCGTCGCCGAGGTAGCCCATCTCGACGAGCAGGTCGCAGATGCGGTCGAACGTCTTGGCGACGGAGTTGGTGCGCCCGTCGATCTTGCGCTGGAGCCCGTCGGTCTCGCGCCGCAGCCGCCACCAGCGCTCGGCCCAGCGGGCGTGGTTCTCGCGGTCGGGACAGCGGTGGCAGGGGTGCGCCTTCATGCGGCGGCGCAGCTCGTCGAGGCGGGCGTCGGACGGGTCGGGCTCGGCTGCCCGGCGCCGGGGCGGCGGGTCGTGCGGCATCGTGGCGCGCAGGGTGGCCGCGAGGTCGCGACGCGCCTTGGGGTTGCGGGCGTTGAACTGCTTCGGCACCCGCATCGACCCCAGCGGCTCGATCGCCGTGGGCACGTCGTGGAGGGTCAGGCGCCGCAGCTGGTGGTCCTCGGTGACGACGGCCGGGGAGGCCGACTCCCCCTTGCCGCCGCGGTTCGGCATGACGACGACGGCGAGCCCGCTGTGCCGGCCGGCCGGGATGCGCACGATGTCGCCGATGCGCAAGGACTCCAGGGAGATCGCGGCCTCGGCGCGCGCCGACGCGGACCGCGCCTTGGCACCCTCCTTCTCGATCGTGCGGATCTCGTCGCGGATCGCGGCGTACTCGGAGAAGTCGCCGAGGTGGCAGCTCATCTGCTCGGCGTAGCCGGCGAGGGCCTCCTCGTTGCGCCGAACCGTGCGGACGAAACCGACGACGGCCCGGTCGGCCTGGAACTGCGCGAAGGACGTCTCGAGGATCTCGCGCGCGCTCTCGCGGCCGAACTGGCGCACCAGGTTGACGGCCATGTTGTAGGTCGGCCGGAAGCTGGAGCGCAGGGGGTAGGTGCGGGTCGAGGCCAGGCCCGCGACGCCTGCCGGGTCGAGACCGCGGTTCCAGATGACGACCGCATGGCCCTCGACGTCGATGCCTCGACGCCCCGCCCGGCCGGTCAGCTGGGTGTACTCGGCAGGCGAGATGTCGACGTGGTTCTCGCCGTTGAACTTCACCAGCTTCTCGAGCACCACCGTGC
The DNA here is from genome assembly GCF_054783315.1 of Terrabacter koreensis. Lineage (NCBI taxonomy): Bacteria > Bacillati > Actinomycetota > Actinomycetes > Micrococcales > Intrasporangiaceae > Terrabacter > Terrabacter koreensis. The sequence goes on from NZ_BAAGQU010000004.1 coordinate 1,949,926, forward strand.
GCGCCGGCATGTTGATGCCGAGCGCGAGCGTCTCGGTGGCGAAGACGGCGCGGATGCGGCCCGCCGTGAAGAGCTCCTCGACGATCTCGCGGAAGGTCGGCAGCATTCCGGCGTGGTGGGCCGCGAAGCCGCGCGAGATGCCGTCGACGAAGTCCCAGTAGCCGAGCACCGTGAGGTCCTCCTCGGCGAGGCCCTGGATGCGCTCCTCGACGACACGGCGGTTCGCCTCACCCTCGGCCTCCGGCACGAGTCGCATGCCGCTCGAGAGCAGCTGGCCGACGGCCGCATCGCAGCCGGCACGGCTGAAGATGAAGGTGATCGCCGGGAGCAGCCCCTCGCGCTCGAGGCGCTCGATGACCTCGGCGCGGGTCGCCCCACCGCCCGGACGGCCTCCCCGGGCGAAGCCCCGTCCGCCGTCGCCGCCACCGGGACCGCGGCCCCTGCCGGCGTCGCTCCCCCGTCGGCCCCGGCCCGACCAGTCGTCACCACCACGGTTGCCATTGCCGCCGCGGCCGCCCTTGCCCTTCGGGCGGCCCTTGTCGCGGCCGCCGCGGTTGCTCACCCAGTGCGAGTCCCAGGCGCCCCGGCCCTCGTTGCCGCGGATCGCGTGGACGAGGTCGGGGTTGACGCTCACCGAGTAGTGGGACGGGCTCGCGCGTAGGTGCTCGAAGTGCTCGTCGTCCTCGTCCGCGTCGCGCTCCTCGACGAAGAGGTCGAACAGGGTCTGCCCGACCATCATGTGCTGCCACAGGGGCACGGGCCGGTGCTCGGAGACGATGACCTCGGTGTCACCGCGCACCTCGCCGAGCCACGCGCCGAACTCCTCGGCGTTGCTCACGGTGGCGGACAGCGACACGACGCTGACGTCGGGCGGCAGGTGGATGATGACCTCCTCCCACACGGCGCCACGGAACCGGTCGGCGAGGTAGTGGACCTCGTCCATGACGACCCAGCCGAGCCCACGCAGGGTGGTCGAACCGGCATACATCATGTTGCGCAGCACCTCGGTCGTCATGACGACGATCGGCGCCTCCCCGTTGATCGAGGCGTCACCCGTCAGCAGACCGACCTTGTCGGCACCGTGCCGGCGCACGAGGTCGGTGTACTTCTGGTTCGACAGGGCCTTGATCGGCGTCGTGTAGAACGCCTTGCGGCCCGTGGCCAGCGCCATGTGCACGGCGAACTCGCCGACGATGGTCTTGCCCGCCCCGGTCGGTGCGGCCACCAGCACCCCCCGGCCCTCCTCGACCGCCCGGCAGGCCTCGGTCTGGAAGTCGTCGAGCGGGAAGTCGAACTGCGCCGCGAACTCCGCCAGGCGCGGCCAGGCGGGCATCATGCGGCCACCACCGACGGGGTGACGACCCGTAGGGCGCCGGGCACGACCTCGGCGTCGATGGGCAGCTCTGCGAAGGACTCGCCATCTGCTTGGGAGTGGATACCGCTCGCCTCCAAGCGAACTCGCCGGGCGCGATGGATCTCGACGGCCGGATGGGTGGTGTGCGTGCCGGAGTAGACCTTGGGGAAGACCCGCAGGAAGGCCGCGACCGACAACGCGTGGACGATCATGACGTCGAAGAGCCCGTCAGCCACGTCGGCGTCGGGGCAGACCCGCATGCCGCCGCCGAACGACGTCGTGTTGGCCACGGCCACCAACATCGCGCGGGTCTCGATGCGGTGCCCGTCGAGCTCGATGGCGTACGGGATGGGACGGAACACGGGCAGCTCGCGCAGCACCGCCAGGTTGTAGCGCATCTGCCCCCGCGGCCACGTCATGCGCTGGGCCCGCGCGTTGACGACGGCGTCGAGCCCTGCCCCGAGGACGCCGCCGAACCACTTCTCACCGGCCACGCCGTGGCTCACACGGCCGAGGTCGATCTCACGGGTGCTGCCCTCGGTGAGCAGCGACACCGCCGCCGCCGCGTCGCGCACCGGCAGGCCGAGGTTGCGGGCGAAGTCGTTCCCGGTGCCGGCCGCCACCACGGCGAGCCGCGTCGGGGAGCCGGCGCAGACGTTGACGCCGAGGTGCGCCATGCCGTCGCCCCCGACCACCACGACGGTGTCGACACCGTCGGCGACAGCGGCCAGCGCCTGCGACCGAGCCTGCTGGTAGGTGTCCCCCGAGACGTCGACGACGTCGTGACCCGCCTCGTGCAGCAGCCGCCGGGTCTGGGCGCCCAGCTGCCGCCCGACGCCCTTGCCCGACGTGGGGTTGACGATCAGGGCGACGCGTTGGGGCACACCCGAAACCTACAGGGGTGACGGCCGGTCGTCGGGGACGTCCAGCCAGTCGGGCTTGTGCTCCTCCTTGCGCCGGTCGAAGAGGAACGCCAGCCCGACCGAGGCGAAGTAGAGCAGCACCATCGGGCTCGCGAGGAAGAGCATCGTGTAGGCGTCGGGGGTCGGCGTCATGATCGCGGCGAACACCAGGATGATCATGACGGCCGGGCGCCAGCCCCTGAGCATCGCGCGGGCCGAGAGGACGCCCACCAGGTTGAGCGCCACGAGGAAGACCGGCAGCAGGAACGCGCAGCCGAAGGCGACGATGAACTTGAGGACGAAGTTGAGGTACTGCGAGCCGTCCTGCAGGTTGTAGGCGCCCACCGGGGTGAAGCCCAGCAGCACCGCGACCGCCTTGGGCACCATCACGAAGGCGAAGAAGCACCCGGTGAGGAAGAGCGGGACCGCCGCGACGACGAAGAGCCGCGAGACGAGCTTCTCCTTCTGGGTGAGCCCGGGGACGATGAAGCGCCAGATCTGGAAGAGCCAGATCGGGGACGCCAGGATGAGCCCCACGAAGATCGACGTCGTCAGCTGCAGCGCGAACGCATCGGTCATGTTCGCGAAGTTGATGTTGACGACGCCGTCGCGCTGCCTGTCGAGGTCAGTGAGGGGCTTCGTCAGTCTGGCGATGATCTGGTTGTAGTAGATCCAGCCGACGACGGCCCCGACGAGGATGGCGATCGCGCTGACCGTGAGCCGGTTGCGCAGCTCCCGGAGGTGGTCGGCCAGCGACATGCGCCCCTCGGGGTCACGCTGCTTGCGGAGTGAGGGCATTCAGATGAGTCCGTGCGCGAGCTCGGGCAAGGTGCGGGTCGTGGAGCGACGTCGTCAGAGCGTCGTGTCGCGACGGATGTCGCTCTCGGCACTGCCGGCTGTGCTGCCGGTGCTGCTGCCGGTGGTGGTGGAGGGTCCGGAGGCACGGAGCCGGTCGGCTTCGGCACGGGCCTCGGCGGCGCGCCGCTCCGCGTCCGCGAGGCGGGCCTCCGCGTCGCGTCGGTCGGCCGCACGGCGCTCGGCCTCGGGGTCGAAGGCCTGACCCTGGACGGTGCTCTGGGAGGCGTCGCTGGGAGCGGGCTTGCCGTCCTTCTTCAGCTCGTCGACCTCCGACTTGAAGACGCGCGCGGAACGGCCGAGGCTGCGAGCCATGTCGGGGAGCTTCTTCCAGCCGAACAGGGCGATGAGCACGACCGCGATGATGATGAGTTCGGGGGCACCCAGACTGGGCATGGTGATGTCTCCTCGTCGAAAGCCGGCCCCGTGCGGACCGTCACGTTGCAGCCTCAGGGCCGCAGATGTCCAGCATACGTGCGTGGGGTGAACTCCACCCGTGGGACGGCCGGACGGACGCCCCACGGTCCGGTCAGCGGACGGGGTCGTCGTAGGCGGCGAGCGCCGTGCGTGCCTCGTCGGCCACCGCGTCGGCCAGCTCACGCGGCTCGACGACGCGCACCTCTCCCTCGAGTCGCAGCACGAGGCGGCGCACGAGTGCCGGGTCGGCGACCTTGAGCGTGACCCGCAGCGAGCCGTCGCGACGGCGCTGCACCCCCTCGTTGGGGTAGTAGTCGGCGATCCAGGCCGCCCAGCGGCTGGCGTCGAGCACGACCGTCAGGTCGTTCTCGCCGGGCACGAACACGTCGTCGAGGTCCCGGGGTGTCGCGCCGGGAGGCGGCGTGCCGTCGACGTCGAGCACGGTGACGTCCTCGATGCGGTCGAGCCGGAACAGCCGGACGTCCTTCGCCCGGTGGCAGTAGCCCTCGACGTACCACTGCGAGTCGAGGTTGAGGATGCGCATGATGTCGACGTCGCGCTCGGTGGACTCGTCACGCGTCGCCACGTAGTAGCGCAGGTGCACGCGGCGCCCGCGCGAGAACGCGTCCTTGAGGGGCGCCATGGCCGGGTGCTGGCTGCCGTCGTCGAGGTCGAGGTCGATGCGACCCCTCGGCTCGTCGACGGCGCCGCCCGCGGCGTCACGGATCTTGCGGAGCGTGCGCTCTGCGACGTCGGAGCCGACGAGGGTCGACCCGAGCGCCTGGAGGCCCGCGGTGAGCGTCACGGCCTCGTCGCGCGACAGGCGCATGGGGGCGGCGATGTCGTCGGCGTTGTCGAGGTAGATGTGCCCGCTGTCCCACTGGGCGTCGATGAGCTCCGCGTGCCCGTAGCCCGGCGTGCCGCACACGAAGAGCAGCTCGAGGTCCTCGACCACCTGGTCGTCGGTGACGCCGAACTCGCGCGCGGCCTCGGCGATCGGCACGCCCCGGTGCTGGAGCAGCCAGGGCACCATGTCGAGGAGCCGGCCCAGCCGCTGGGTCGCGGTCTCGGGTGCGCGGCGCGGCGCCGGACGTCTCGTCTCGCTCATGCCGGCTCCCCCGTCAGCTCGCTCGCGGCCTGCGCGGCCGCCACCGCCTGCAGCGCCGCCCGCACGCCCGCCACGAGCTCGGGCGGCGAGACGGCGACGGCGTGGGTGCCGAGCGCGACGACGTCGCGCTCGGTCGTGCCCGGCTGGTACGGGACCTCGATCTCGGCCCACCGCTCGTCGATCTCGGCGGTACGCGTGGCGTTGCGCCGCAGGGTGTGTCCGCGTCCGTGGCGCACCCGCACCACCGCGGAGCCGACCGGCTCGGGCGGCTGGGCCTCGAGGGCCACCTCGGGCACGTGGTCGGACGGGACGGCATACGACCCCGCACGGCCCTTGCGCTTGACCGGGCCCTCGAAGCGGCTGAGGCGGAAGGCGCGCTCGTCACCGCGATCGACGTCGAACGCCGTGAGGTACCACCGGCCGTGCCAGTTCTTCAGGGCCCACGGCTGGACGTGGCGCGTCGACAGCTCGCCGTCGTTCTTGCGGTAGTCGAAGGTGATGGGCTGCAACGCCGAGACGGCGGCGTGCACGGCCTCGAAGGCCGCCTCCTTGGTGCGGATGCGCGGCTCGGCGCCGGCAGCCACCGACTCGTCGATCTCGACGCCGGAGAGGCGCAGCTTGCGCAGCCCGGCCGAGGCGGCCCCCGAGATGCTCGCCGTGGACCACGCACGGGCCGCGAGTGCCAGGGCGGCGACCTCGTCGGGCTCGAAGCTGATCGCTGGCAGGGTGGTCTCGCTCGAGTCGATGCGGTAGCCGACCTCGTCGTCGAAGAGCACGTCGATGACCGTCGTCGAGATCGGGATGCCCATCTCGCGCAGCTCGTCCTTGTCGCGCTCGAACATGCGGTCGAACGCCTCGTCGGAGGTGGCGGCGGCGTACGCGGGCAGCGACTCGCGGATCTTCTGCTTCGAGACCGGTCGTCGCGCCGACTTGAGCGCGAGGATGAGGTTGAGCAGCCGTTCGGTCTTCTCTGCCGAGGCAGACGCAGGACTCATCGAGACCTTCCTGGGAGGCGGCGGCGCGGGCGGGCAGTCCGACGCTACCCGAACATGCGATCGATAGGGTCGCCTCATGATCCAGTGGCGCCGGGGTGTCGTCGACGAGGTGCGTTCCCGCTGGGCGGGCGCCGTCGAGTACGCCGTCCGGCTCCCCTCCGGAGACGTCGTGCGGGCACTCGGCTACGTCGACGTCGTGGGCGCGCTGAGCACCGGAACCGAGGTGCTGCTCAACACCACCGCGCTCGAACGTGGGCTCGGCACGGGTGGCCTCGCCATCGTGGTGGCGGCCCCCGATGCGCTGCCCGACCCCGTCGCCGACGTCAACGAGTTGCCCGGCCACATCGTCAAGGCCCGATACACCCCCAGCCAGACCATGGTGCTCGGCGTCGACGAGCAGGACAGCGCGCACCACGCCGTGCTCGCCGAGGCCGACGACCTCGCCGGTCTGCCGGTGGTCGTCGCCGACCTGCACTCGGCCCTGCCCGCGATCGTCGCGGGTGTCCGCGAGACCGACCCGGCGCTGCGCGTCGCCTACGTCATGACCGACGGGGGCGCGCTGCCGATCGACTTCTCCCGCACGGTGGCCGGGCTCCGCGATGCCGGGTGGCTGGCGGCCTCGATCACGGTGGGGCAGGCCTTCGGCGGCGACCTCGAGGCCGTCAACGTGCACACGGGCCTGCTCGCCGCGCACCACGTCGTCGGCGCCGACGTGGTGGTGGTCGCCCAAGGACCCGGCAACCTCGGCACCGGCACCCGCTGGGGCTTCTCCGGCACGTCGGCCGGCGAGGCGGTCAACGCCGCCGGGGCGCTCGGCGGGCGACCGGTCTGCTCCCTGCGGATCTCGGAGGCCGACCCGCGCGAACGGCACCGCGGCGTCTCGCACCACAGCCTCACGGCATACGGCCGCGTGTCGCTCGTGCCGGCCGACGTCGTCGCGCCCCGGCTCGAGGGGGACCTCGCCGGCATCGGGACGCGGGTGGTCGAGCAGGCGCGTGCGCTGTGCTCCGCCAGCGGCGGACGCCTGCGGTTGCACGAGGTGCCGTGCGACGGCCTCGAGGCCGCCCTTCGCGACTCCCCCGTGCCGCTGCGCACGATGGGCCGCGGATACGACGACGACCGCGCCGGTTTCCTCGGCGCGGCCGTCGCGGGGCGGTATGCCGCCCGGTTGCTGAAGGTCTAGGCCATTCTCACTTCACGTCGTCCAGGTCGACGACGAAGATGAGCGTCTCGCCGGGCTTGATGGCGCCGCCGGCGCCGCGCTCGCCGTAGGCGAGGTGGGACGGGATGATCAGCTTGCGGCGGCCGCCCACCTTCATGCCCTCGATGCCCTTGTCCCAGCCGGGGATGACCATGCCGACGCCCAGGCGGAAGTCGAGCGGCGCGCCACGGTTCCACGAGGAGTCGAACTCCTCGCCCGTCGAGTGCGCGACACCGACGTAGTGGGCGCTGACGGTGTCGCCGGCCTTCGCCTCGCGGCCGTCACCCTCGATGAGGTCCTCGACGACGAGGTCGGCGGGAGCGTCGCCCTCCGGGAAGTCGATCTCGGGCTTGGTGCGGTTCGGGTCCAGTGCCATGCTTCGTGTCCCTTTCGGTGAGTGGGTCCTGTGTGCGGGGGAAGGGTCTGTCGGGGCCGGTCGGGCCGGTCGGTACGGCCGGTGCTCAGTACGCGTCGAGGATGTCGACGACGAACACCAGCGTGTCCTTGCCCGAGATCTTGGGCGGGCTGCCGGCGTCGCCGTAGCCGTCCTTCGGTGGGATGACGATGAGCACGCGGCTACCGACCTTCTTGCCCACGAGCGTCTTGTCCCAACCGGGGATGACGCCGCCGACACCGATCGGGAAGTCTGCGGAGGCGCCTCGCTGCCAGGACGAGTCGAAGACGCTGCCGTCCTTCCAGAGGACGCCGTGGTACTGCGCGCTGATCGTCTGGCCCTGCTGCACCGTCGCCCCGGTGCCCTGCACGAGGGTCGCCTGCTGCGTCGTGGTGGGCGCCGCGGACTTCGGGACCGTGACGGTCGGCTCCTTGGCGGGGCCGTTCTTGAACTCGACCGTCGGAAGGCCTGCGGGGGCAGCGGTCTGCGCGCCGTCGATCTTGGCGAGCGGCGTGTGCACGTCGGCGATGTCCGCGACGACGACGATGGTGTCGGTGCCCTTGACGCCGAGCTGCTCGTTGCCGGCCGAGCCGAAGCCCTTCTCCGGGGGGATGGTGAAGGCGATGCGTCCGCCCTTCGTGGCGCCGACGAGGCCCTCGGTGAAGCCGGCGATGAGGTCGGCGCGACCGAGGCGGTAGCCCTCGGCCCTGCGGCCGGACGCGTAGCCGTCGTCGAGGAGCTTGCCGCTGGTGCCGTTGTAGATGCGGGCGCGCAGGCTCACGGTGTCGGCCTTGGTGGCCGCCTTGCCGCTGCCCGGCGTCAGCACCTTGTGCTCGACCGCCTTCGAGCTGATCGGCGTCTTGCCGAGCGTCACCTTCGGGGCGGTCTTGAGGTCGACGGCACCGGTGGCGCTCACCCCGGCCAGCGCGACCGAGGCAGGAGCGGTGGTGGCCGAGCCGGTGGAGCCGCTGGGGGTCGACCCACAGGACGCGACGGTGGTCAGCCCGAGGGCAGCGAAGAGGGCAGCGGCCGTGCGAGCGGCCGTTCGGTTGTGACGCACAGGTGAGACTTTCGGTCGGGGGCGGGCGGGTGTGGAGGTCCCGCTGGGCAAATCCCCGTCACTGTAACGCCCGCCCTTGTGCGAGGTTCACAGCCCGCTGACAGGTTGGCCCCGTGCGACGCCGCGTGGGACGCCGCGTGCGGCGCAGTGTGCGACTCAGAGCGGGCGCTGGACCGTGGGCGAACGGTCGATGGTCTCCATGAGTCGCTCGACCCGCTCGTCGACGGCCCGGAAGGGGTCCTTGCAGAGGACCGTGCGCTGCGCCTGGTCGTTGAGCTTGAGGTGGACCCAGTCGACGGTGAAGTCGCGGCCGTGCGCCTGGGCGGCGCGGATGAAGTCACCCCGGAGCTTGGCCCGGGTGGTCTGGGGTGGACGAACCTTGGCCTCGAAGATCTCGACGTCGGACGCCACGCGCGCCGTGCGCCCGTGGCGCTGGAGCAGGTAGAACAGCCCGCGACGACGGTTGATGTCGTGGTAGGCGAGATCGAGCTGCTGCACCCGGGCGTCGGTGAGGGCCAGGCCGTGGCGCTCGCGGTAGCGCTCGATGAGGCGGTGCTTGATGACCCAGTCGATCTCGGTGTCGATGGCGTCGAGGTCACCGCTGCCGATCGCGTCGAGGGCCCGGCCCCAGAGGTCGATGACCTGCTTGGTGTCGGGACTGCTGACGCCCTCGCGGTCGACGAACTCGATGGCCTTGTCGAGGTACTCGCGCTGCATCTCGAGGGCTGAGATCTCGCGTCCGTTGTTGAGCCGCACCGTCGCGCGCCCCGTCGGGTCGTGGCTCATCGTGCGGATGGCCCGGATGGGGTTCTCCATCGACAGGTCGCGCATGACCACCCCGGACTCGATCATGCGCAGCACGAGGTCGGCGCTGCCGACCTTGAGGAGGTTCGTCGTCTCGGACATGTTCGAGTCGCCGACGATGACGTGCAGCCGGCGGTACTTCTCGGCGTCGGCGTGCGGCTCGTCGCGGGTGTTGATGATCGGCCGGCTGCGGGTGGTCGCCGACGAGACGCCCTCCCAGATGTGGTCAGCCCGCTGGCTCACCGCGAAGCTCGCACCGTGCGCGGTCGCGACGACCTTGCCCGCGCCGCAGGTGATCTGGCGGCTGATGAGGAACGGGATGAACATGTCGGAGACGCGCTGGAAGTCGCCGGTGCGGCCGTAGCAGTAGTTCTCGTGGCATCCGTAGGAGTTGCCGGCGGAGTCGGTGTTGTTCTTGAAGACGAAGATCTCGCCTTCGACGCCGTCGTCGCGCAGTCGCCCCTGGGCGTCCTCGACGAGGCCCTCGAGGATGCGCTCCCCCGCCTTGTCCTGAATGACGAGCTCGCGTACGGAGTCGCACTCGGCCGTGGCGTACTCGGGGTGCGAGCCGACGTCGAGGTAGAGCCGGGCGCCGTTGCCGAGGAAGACGTTGCTCGAACGTCCCCACGCGACGACGCGTCGGAAGAGGTAGCGGGCGACCTCGTCGGGAGTCAGGCGCCGCTGGCCCTGCGTGGTGCAGGTGACGCCGTACTCGTTCTCGATCCCGAAGATCCGCCGCTCCATGAACCAACTCTAGGCGGACCTCCTCGCTCGGGTCGGCACCGTCCGTCACCTCACGCGTGTCATCCCGCGACGAACGCACCGGACAGGCACGAGAATGTGGCTGCCACAATGGATGCTGCTGATCCCTCACGGCTGGCCCCCACACCCTCCCCCCTGCATTGGACGGAAATGATCGACAGACCGCACTTCAAGTCCTCCCGCCGCGGCTACGAGCCCGAGGAGGTCGACGCCTTCATCGAGTCGCAGAACCGCATCCTCCAGGCTGCGAAGAAGGACGCCGCCGAGCGCAGCGTCGAGCTGACCAAGCTCAACGCGGCCCTGACCGACCTCCGGGGACAGCTGGGGCAGCAGTCGCGCGTGATGGCCGACCTCAAGAAGAACAGCAGCCCGACGGCCGCGCAGACGTTCACCGACCTCGGTGAGCGCATCGGACAGATCCTCTCGCTCGCCGACGAGGAGGCCGCCGACATGCGCAAGCGGGCCAACGCCGAGGCCGACGAGATCCGCGAGCGCGCCAACCGCGCCGCCAACGATCTGAAGTCGACCACGAGCACGTACGCGGAGCAGGCCCGCGCCCGCGCCGACGAGGAGGCCGTGCGCATCATCGCCCAGGCCAACCGTGAGGCCCAGGCCATCGTCGCCGAGGCGCAGAGCGTCACCGCCGCCCAGCGCCAGGAGGCGGCCGCCGAGTTCGAGGCGCACCGGCTCAAGGCCTCCACCGCCTCGGCGGAGCTCGAGGTCAAGCTCGCCGCGCGGCGCGAGGCCGCCGACCTCGAGTTCGAGGTCCGCCGCCAGCAGCAGGAGGCGGCACTGAGCGAGAGCGAGACGCGGCTGCGCCAGCTCACCGAGCGGGCCGAGCACGACGCGCAGGAGATGCGGACTCGCGCGGAGCGCCTGCTGGAGAACGCCCAGGCGCAGGCCGACCAGATCGTCTCCGAGGCACGCGACCACGCGTCGCGGCTGCGCGAGGAGTCCGACCGCGAGCTCTCGGCCGCCTCGGCCCAGCGCGACGCGATCACGGCCCAGCTGGGCAACGTCCGCCAGATGCTCGCCACGCTCGGCGGCGGGGCCCTCGTCGACACCCTCAACACCCCCGACAAGCCGGCCCAGCCCGCGCCGCCGGCCGACGCCACGCAGGTGCTCCCGGCCGCCGATGCGGCGGGCAAGCCCGCCGACGAAGCGGCGGACGACTCGGACAGCGGGTCCGCCGACGAGTCCGGTGCCGACGACGCGGAGGCCCACCATCCCGAGCCGACGAGCCAGGTGACGGACGAGGCTGCCGACGCAGCAGACACCGCAGGCTCCGACGCTGCCGACGGTGCGCAGCGTCAGGACGCCGACGCGGCCGGCGACGAGAAGGGCGAGGCCCCGTCGAGCGGTGCGTCCTACTACCAGCGCAAGCCGGGCGACCAGAAGGTCGGCGCGTCCAACCGCTGAGCCGCCGGCAGACGACACGACGGAGGCCGCCCACCTGACCAGGTGGGCGGCCTCCGTCGTGTCGGTACGCCTACGGCTCGGTCGGGCGGTCGGGCTCGCCGCCAGGGGGCGGGCTGTCGGCCGCGGTGGCAGGCGGGGAGCCGAGCACCTCGGCCGGGGCGTCGGTGGTCTCTCGCGGCTCGATCAGCCTCGAGAGCAGGGGTCCGACGATGCGGCGGAACGACCGGCGCGGCCGGTCGCGGTCGAGGACGGCCACCTCGAGCTGCGCGGCGTCCAGGGCCCGGCGCTCGCCGTTCTCGCCCGCGGCGAGCACGTCGACGGCGACCCGGAGCACCTCCCCGAGGGTCATCCCGGGGCGCCAGGCGGTGCCCAACCGCTCCTCGGCGGCGTCGCTGGCACCGCCCATCGCCACGAAACCCTGCTCATCTGCGACCGACCCGTCGTAGGTGAGCCGGAAGATCTGGTCACCGTCGCTGTCGACGCCGACCTCGGCGACCACGATCTCGATCTCGAACGGCTTGGACTCCTGGGTGAAGACGGCGCCGAGCGTCTGGGCGTAGGTGTTGGCCAGCGCGCGCGCCGTCACGTCGGTGCGGTCGTAGGAGTAGCCACGAAGGTCGGCGTACCGGATGCCGGCGACACGCAGGCTCTCGAACTCGTTGTAGCGGCCCACGGCGGCGAACGCGATGCGGTCGTAGATCTCGGACACCTTGTGCAGGGCCCGCGAGGGGTTCTCGGCGACGAACGCGATGCCGCGGTCGTAGCCGACGACGATGACCGAGCGCCCGCGCGCAATTCCCTTGCGCGCGAAGTCGGCCCGGTCCTTCATGACCTGCTCGGGAGGGACGTAGAACGGCATGCTCATCGGGCACCTCCCGGGTTGCCGCGGCGAGAGGCCACGACCTGTTCGACGTGGCCCTCGAGGAGGTCCTGGGGCACGAAGCGCGCGCCGGCATGGTCGACGACCGCGACGGTGGGCCAGATCTGGCGACCGAGGTCGGGCCCTCCGGTCGCGGAGTCGTCGTCGGCGGCGTCGTAGAGCGCCTCGACGGCGATCGACACCGCCTGCTCCTCGGCCAGCCCCGGGCGCCACAGCTTCTTCAGGGCCCCACGTGCGAAGACCGACCCGGAACCGGTCGAGTGGTGGCCGCCCTCGACGTAGCAGCCGCCGGTCACGTCGTAGGAGTAGATGCGCCCCGTCGCGGACTCGAGATCGAACCCGGCGTACGTCGGCACGACCGTCAGGCCCTGCATCGCGAGCCCCAGGTTGCCCCGGATCATGGACGCGAGGCGGTTGGCCTTGCCCTCGAGCGACATGATCGCGCCCTCGATCTTCTCGTAGTGCTCGAGCTCGACCTGGTAGAGCCGGACCAGCTCGATGGCGATCCCCGCGGTCCCGGCGATCCCGACGACGCTGTAGTCGTCGGCCGCGAAGACCTTCTCCATGTCGCGGTTGGCGATGATGTTGCCCATCGTGGCCCGGCGGTCGCCGGCCATGACGACGCCGCCGTCGAAGAGGAGCGCGACGATGGTCGTGCCGTGCGGGGCCTCGATGCTCGCCCCCGAGGGCAGGCGCCGACCGGCGGGCAGGAGCTCGGGGCGGTAGGCGGAGACGAACTCGGTGAAGGAGGACGACCCCGCGCTCAGGAAGGCGTCATCGAGCCGACGCGAGCGTCCCGGGAGAGCGTCGGTCACTGGCCGCCCTTCTGGACGAAGCCGCGCACGAACTCCTCGGCGTTGGACTCGAGCACCCCGTCGATCTCGTCGAGGACGCTGTCGATGTCGTCGGTGAGGCCCTCCTTGACGGCAGCGCCGGCGGGGGCGGCGGGAGGTGCCTCGGGCGCCTCAGGCGGCTCCTCGTCACGACGCTGCGGCTTGGCGTGCTCCTGACCCGGCATGGCTACCTCCCAGAGTGAAAGACCTCGTTGGCTCGACCCTAACCCGTGCGAGCGTGCGTTCCGAGCACCGCCTCGGCGGGCGGACGGCATACGGCCCGGGGACGCCTCGGTAGTGGCGCGAGAGGGCAGGTGGGAGGCCGGCGCCTCACTCGGGGGTGGCGAGACCGCGGAGCAGCTCTGACACGTCGGCGCTGTCCTCGAGCAGGGCGCCCACCTGCGCCCGGGTGCCACGCTCCGGCTCGAGGATGGGCACGCGCTGCAGGCTGGCGCGACCGGGCACGTCGAAGACGACGGAGTCCCAGCTCGCCGAGAAGACCTGCCCGGTGAAACGGCGCACGCACTCGCCCCGGAACCAGGCCCGGGTGTCTTCGGGGGGCGTCGTCTGGGCGGCCTTGACCTCCTCGGGCGACACGAGGTCGCGGAGCATGCCGCGGTCGCGCAGGCGGTGCACGATGCCCTTCTCGGGGCGCACGTCGGCCCACTGGATGTCGATCGCGGCGAGGCGGTGGTCGTCCCAGGCGAGGCCGTCGCGGGCGCGGTAGCCCTCGAGCACCTTGAGCTTGGCCACCCAGTCGAGCAGCGCCGAGCACGACATGACGTCGCGGCCGAGACCGGTGAGGACCTCCTCCCAGAGGGCCATGACCTCGGCGGTGGCCTCGGGCTCCGGGTCGTCGCCGCGGCGCTCGAGCCAGCTGCGGGCGGCCTCGAGGTACATCCACTGGATGTCGAGAGCCGTGACGGTGCGCCCGTCCGTGAGCTCGACCGTGGCCTGGAGCGTGGGGTCGTGCGACACCGTCTGCAGCGCGGCGACGGGGCGGCGGATGGACCAGTCCTCGGTGAGGTGGCCGTCCTCGATCATGCCGAGCACGAGGGAGGTCGTGCCGGTCTTGAGGAGGGTCGCGACGTCGAGCTGGTTGGCGTCTCCGATGATGACGTGCAGTCGGCGGTAGCGGTCGGCGACGGCGTGGGGCTCGTCGCGGGTGTTGATGATCGGCCGCTTCAGGGTCGTCTCGAGCCCGACCTCGGTCTCGAAGAAGTCGGCGCGCTGGGAGACCTGGAAGCCCGCTCCCCTGCTGTCGACGCCGAGCCCGACCCGCCCGGCGCCGCAGACGACCTGGCGGGTGACGAAGAACGGGACGAGGTGGCGCACGATGTCGGGGAACGGCGTGCGTCGCGGCATGAGGTAGTTCTCGTGCGTGCCGTAGGACTGGCCCTTGCCGTCGGCGTTGTTCTTGTAGAGGTTGACCGGGGGCTGGCCGGGACGGGCGGCGAGCAGGCGCACGGACTCGAGCGCGATGGCGTCGCCGGCCCGGTCCCACGTCACGGCGTCGCGCGGGAGCGTCACCTCGGGCGAGCTGTACTCGGGGTGCGCGTGGTCGACGTAGTAGCGGGCGCCGTTCGTGAGCACCACGTTGGCGAGCGTCGGGTCCTCGACGTCGGTCAGCTGGCTCGGGTCGGCGGTCTGCCGGTCGAGCTGCCAGCCGCGCGCGTCGCGCAACGGGTCCTCGAAGGCGTAGTCCCAGCTCGACTGGTTCGACCGGATGCCCTGGGCGGCGGCGTACACGCTGACGACCTGACCCGAGAGGAACATCGGGTTGGCCATCGGGTCGCCCGGCACGGAGATGCCGTACTCGGTCTCGAGCCCCATGATCCGACGCACCGTCATGGCCCGACCCTAACCGGAGCTGCGTGGGGTCTCCGCGACGGTCCGACCCGCGTACGCGTGCGGCCCGTTCAGAGGGCGCCGACCTTCTGGAGCCGGTTGAGCGAGAACCACCCGAATGGGATCGGCAGCCAGTAGGTCGCAAGGCGGTAGAGGATCACCGCGGGCACGGCCACGGCGCTGTCGACGCCGATCTGGATGAGGCCGAACGACATCGCCGCCTCGATGCCCCCGAGACCACCGGGGGTCGGCACGGCCGAGCCGACGATGGCACCGGCGAAGTAGACGACCGCAACCGACGCCACCGACGGCTCGGCACCGAAGGCCCTCGTGGCGCACACGAGTGCCGCCACGAACGACACGTCGAGCACGAGCGCGCCGCCGAGCAGCTGGGCGAGGCGCTGCGGGTGCTGGAACGTCTCGAGCACCTGCGGCAGCGCGGAACGCACCTGCGGCATGACCCGCTCGGTGAGCAGCGCCCGGATCTTCGGCACGGCGAGCAGCCCGAGCGCCGCGATGACGACGGCCAGGATCGCCGCGACGAGCACGGGCGACGGGCTGAAGGAGACGGAAGGCCCGGTGCCGGCCAGCACGCCCGAGACGACGAGCAGCACGAAGTACGAGCAGAACTGAGCCACCTGGGCCACGCCGACGCTCGCGCCGGCCAGCGTCGGCTGCAGGCCGGACGTCTGCAGGTAACGGGTGTTGAGCGCGATGTTGCCGACCGCCGCCGGGGCGACCAGACCGCTGAACGCGACCGCGAGCTGCGTCATGTACGTGCGGACGAACCGCAGGTGGATCGGCGAGGCCCCGGCGAGCGCGATGGAGGCGCCCGCGAACGTCGCCGCCGCGAACGCCACGAGACCGAGGATCCAGCGCCAGTCGGCCTCGCGGAAGACGGTGGCGAGGTCGAACTGGGTGAGCTGGGTGAGGATGAAGTACGCGGCCACGGCGCCGCCGATGACGGTGACCACCGCGCGGGCCGAGACGCGACGCAGCTGCACCGGCTCGACGTGCTCGATCGAGGGACGCAGCTCGACGAGGCGGCTGCGCAGCTCCTTGAGGACGCCACGTCGTTCGCGCAGCGCCTCCCGGGTCTCGGGCGTCAGGGCGACGGACTGGAGCAGCGGCACGGCACGCAGGACGGCCTCCTCGCCGAGCGTCTCGGCCGCGGCCCGGACCGTGCGTTCGGGACCGACGGCGAGGGCGACCGTGGTGAGCAGCTGGGCCAGGTCGATGCGCAGGCTGATGTCGTCGGCGGCGACGTCCCCGCTGCCGAGGCTCCCGAGTGCCACGGTGTCGCCGTCGACGAGGACGTGCTGTGGGCTGAGGGAACGGTGGGCCACCCGCCGCCGGTGGAGGGTCTCCGAGAGCCGGAACACCGCTGCGAGCTGGGCGTCGGTGAGGTCGGACCCCACCTCGGCCAGGGGACGTCCCTTCGGCTCGAGGTACGCGACGACCGCCGAGAACGGGCCCACCTCGGCGACGGACACGGGCCGTGGGGCCGGGATGCCGAGGTCCTCGAGGACGAGGCCCATGAGGGTGCGGTGCTCGACCTCCGAGCGCAGCGTGAGCGCGGGCGGCCGGGTGAAGCCGCTCCTCAGGCGGAGCACGCGCAGGAAGCGCCGGCCCGACGCGAGGCCGAAGGTGTCGCGGTCGATGACGTGCACGTCGACGGTGCGCGCGCCGTCGGAGGCCTCGGTGGTGCCGATGTAGCGACGGTCACCGGCGTCGTTGGCGTCGATGAGCTCGAGCCGGCGCAGCGGCACGCCCGTGGCGACGAGCACGTCGGCCACGTCGCGCCCCGGCGCGCGGGTCGACGTGACGCCGAAGACGAGCCGGAACGCGATGCCGACGAGCCAGCCGAGCAGCAGCGAGGCGGTGAGGGCCGCCAGCGTCATGGCCCCCGAGAGCAGCGTCGTGACCAGGGTCGCGACGACGACGGTGACGGCGATCGGCCAGATCCACTTGCGGCCGGAGATGTCCGCCACCGTCAGCAGCGAGACCGTCGAGACGATGACGATGTCGAGCGGGCCGGTGTGCCCGGTCGGGGTCGGGCGCGTGAGGACGTCGGTGACGAAGCCCCCGTTGCCCGACTGCACCAGCACCGCGAGCACGATGACGATGACACCGGCGACGACGGCCGCTCCGAGCGCCTGGATCAGCTGCAGCCCACGCCGGCGCAGGACGAGGTCCACGCCCACGCCGATCGGCACGAGGAGAACCCCGATGCCGCTGACGAGCGAGAGCAGCGTCAGCAGCACCCTCGGCAGCCCGCTGGTGACGTCGGTGAGGTCCTGCTCCACGGCGCCACGCGTGCCTGCCGCGAGGTCGGCCACGACGAGGCCGAGCACCAGCAGCAGCAGCGCCACGACGAGGCGCACGACGTCCGCCGGACGGCGCACCCGCTCGGGGATGGCCGGCTCCACGACGTCGACGTCGGCCGGTGGCACCGGAGTCGGCGCCTCCGGGTCGATCGCCTCGACCTCCCTGGCCGGCTCCGGAGTCGGTTCCTCCGGTGCGGTCTTGTCGACCGCCTCCTGCTGCGCCGTCGTGCGCATGTCTTCCCCCGTGCTCTCGTCTGCGTGCCCCGGACGACCTTCGTCGACGGCGCGACCGGAGTGTCGCGCGCGGTCGGTGTCGTCGGGCATGGGGTCAATCCTGCCTGAGCCACGCCCCGATTGGCCGCACCTGAGGCCCCGTTGCCGCCCGGGCACTCGTCCGCCTCACGGGTGAAGGTGCCAGACTGGCGCTCGTGACGGCGACCGGCTCCTGGGACATGCCCCTGCGCACCAAGCTGCTCGCCCGCGCCGTGCAACGGTGGCGCGGCGGCATCGCCACCCTCACCCCCGACGGAATCGCCCGCAGCAGAGCGCTTTTCACGCCGCCGCGCGCTCCGTACACCTGGGTGACCGGTCCCGTCCCGGCGTCGGTGCTCGTCGGAGACCTGTCGTTCCCGGCGCGCGACGGGCACCGGATCGCCGTGCGCACCTACCGCCGTCGGGACTCCCAGGGCGACACGCTCCCGGCGCTGCTGTGGTTCCACGGCGGCGGGTGGGTGCTCGGCAACACCCGCGGCTACGACCCCATCTGCGCCTGGCTCGCCGACGTCTGCCGGGTCGCCGTGCTCAACGTCGACTACCGCCTGGCACCCGAGCACCGCGCCCCGCAGGCGGCGCACGACTGCGTCGACGCGGCACGGTGGGTCGCGTCGAGGGGCGAGGCGGACGGCATACGGCCGACGGGGATCGGCCTGGCGGGCGACTCAGCGGGTGGCAACCTCGCCGCCGTGGCCGCGCACGTGCTGCGCGACGAGGCAGTCGACGTGAGCTACCAGGCCCTGCTCTACCCCGCGGTCGACGCCACGATGAGCAGCCCGTCCGTCGCCCAGCACGCCCAGGCCCCGATCCTGACCCGGCCCGACATGGACGCCTTCCTCGCGCACTACCTCGGTGACGGCGAGGACGCCCTCGACCGCCGGGACCCACTCGTGTCGCCGCTGCACGCCCCCGACCACGCGCGCCTGCCGGCCACGCTCGTGCAGACCGCGGACCTCGACCCGCTGCGCGACGAGGGCGGGCGCTACGCCGACGCGCTCCGCCGCGCGGGCAGTCCGGTGCGGCACACGAACTACCCGCGGGTGCCGCACGGCTTCATGAGCTTTCCGGGGGCCACGAGAGCCGGTGCCGCGGCCCGCGCTGAGCTCGCGGACTGGGTCTCCGCCCACGCACACCGTTGAACCTCCGATAGTCTGCCAACGCACGCGAGTCTCGTGAGGGATGGTCTCTAAGTGAACGATGTCGTCGTGTTCAGCGGCTCGGCGCACCCCGCCCTTGCCGACCGCATCTGCTCGCACCTCGGGGTCACGCGGTCCCCCGTCGACATCAAGCGGTTCAGCAACGACTGCCTCCAGGCACAGCTGCTCGCCAACTGCCGGCAGCGCGACGTCTACATCGTGCAGCCGCTCGTGCCACCCACGCAGGAGCACCTCATGGAGCTGCTCCTCATGATCGACGCGGCACGCGGCGCCTCCGCGGCGCAGATCACCGCCGTCATGCCGCACTACGCGTACGCCCGTTCCGACAAGAAGGACGCGTCGCGCATCTCGCTCGGCGGCCGTCTCGTTGCCGACATGATCTCGACCGCGGGCGCCCACCGGGTGCTGACGATGGCGTTGCACGCGCCGCAGGTGCACGGCTTCTTCTCGACGCCCGTCGACCACCTCACCGCGATCGGCGTGCTCGCCGACCACTTCCGCGACGCCGACCTCACGAACTCGATCGTCGTCAGCCCCGACCTCGGCAACGCCAAGGTGGCCACGCAGTTCGCCCGACTGCTCGGCCTGCCCGTCGCTGCCGGCTCCAAGCAGCGCGTCGCCGACGACCGCGTCGTCATCGACTCGATCGTCGGCGATGTCGCGGGCCGACGGGCGATCATCCTCGACGACGAGATCGCCACCGGCGGCTCGATGCTCGAGCTGATGGACCGCCTCAAGGACGCCGGCGCCACCGAGGCGGCCATCGTCTGCACGCACGGGCTCTTCGCCGGCAAGGCCGTCGAGCGGCTGCGTGAACACCCGTTCGTCACCGAGGTCGTCACCACCGACACGGTGCCCGCCCCCGACGGCTGGCCCGAGCTCACGGTGCGTTCGGTGTCGGCCCTCTTCGCCGAGGCGATCAGCCGCATCCACCACGGCCGCTCGGTGAGCTCGCTCTTCGAGGGCGTCGACCCCACCCACGCGCCGCCCCAGGCCAAGTTGCCGTTCGAGACGCCTGCATGAGCCGCACCCCTTGGTGGCGGCACCCTGGCGTCGCCCTCCTTCTCGACGTCGTGCTCGTCGTCGTGTTCGCTGCCGTCGGACGCGCCAGCCACGACGAGACCAACCCCGTCGTCGGCGCCCTCGCCACGGCGTGGCCGTTCCTCGTCGGCACGGCGCTGGGCTGGATCGTGGTGCGGGTCATGCGCCGCACCTGGCCGGTCGACCTCGCCCCGGGCGTGACGGTCTGGTTCGCCACGGTGCTCGTGGGGATCGTGCTGCGTCGAGCCGTCGGCTCGGGCACGGCGGCCAGCTTCGTCGTGGTGGCCTCGGTCGTGCTCGCGGCCTTCCTGCTCGGCTGGCGAGCCCTGGGCGCGTATGCCGCCCGCCGCTCCCCCGTGCGCACCTGACCCACCCGCCGCGCCCCACCGTCGAACGGGTACCTTGCCGAGCCGGCACAGTGCCCACCCGACCCAGGAAGGTCGAGTGGGCACCGTGTTCCGGCGGTTGGCTGCTCTCCGGGTCAGAGGTACTGGCCGGTGTTGGCCGTCGCGATGGAACGGCCCGGCTCGGTGCCGTCCTTGCCCTTGATGAGCGTGCGGATGTAGACGATGCGCTCGCCCTTCTTGCCGCTGATGCGCGCCCAGTCGTCGGGGTTGGTCGTGTTGGGCAGGTCCTCGTTCTCCTTGAACTCGTCGACGCAGCTGGCGAGCAGGTGCTCGACGCGGATGCCCTTCTGGCCGGTGGTGAGGAAGTCCTTGATCGCGAGCTTCTTGGCCCGGTCGACGATGTTCTGGATCATCGCGCCCGAGTTGAAGTCCTTGAAGTAGAGGATCTCCTTGTCGCCGCCCTGGTAGGTGACCTCGAGGAAGCGGTTCTCCTCCATCTCCGAGTACATCCGCTCGACGGCCGCCGTGATCATGGCCTCGACGGTCGCGTCGCGGCTGCCGCCGTTGACCGCGAGGTCGTGCTCGTGGAGCGGCAGCGTGTCGGTGAGGTACTTGCTGAAGATGTCTCGCGCGCTCTCGGCGTCGGGCCGCTCGATCTTGATCTTGGCGTCGAGACGTCCCGGCCGCAGGATCGCCGGGTCGATCATGTCCTCACGGTTGGAGGCACCGATGACGATGACGTTGTCGAGCCGCTCGACGCCATCGATCTCGGCGAGGAGCTGCGGCACGATCGTGGTCTCGACGTCGCTGCTCACACCCGAACCGCGGGTGCGGAAGAGCGAGTCCATCTCGTCGAAGAAGACGACGACGGGCGTTCCGTCAGAGGCCTTTTCGCGAGCACGCTGGAAGATCAGGCGGATGTGCCGCTCGGTCTCACCGACGTACTTGTTGAGCAGCTCGGGGCCCTTGATGTTGAGGAAGTAGCTCTTTTCCGTCTGCTTGCCCGTGCGGGCCGCGACCTGGCGCGCGAGCGAGGCGGCCACCGCCTTGGCGATGAGCGTCTTGCCGCACCCGGGAGGGCCGTAGAGCAGCACCCCCTTGGGCGGCTTGAGGGCGTGCTCCTTGTAGAGCTCGGGGTGCAGGAAGGGGAGCTCGACCGCGTCACGGATCTGCTCGATCTGGCCGGCGAGACCACCGATGTCGGCGTAGTCGACGTCGGGCACCTCCTCGAGGACCAGCTCCTCGACCTCGAGCTTCGGGATGAGCTCGTGCACGAAGTTGGAGCGCGGGTCGAGGGTCAGGGAGTCGCCGACCCGGATGCGCTCGTCGAGCAGCGGCGTGGCGATGCGGCACACGCGCTCCTCGTCGCCGTGCGTCACGACGACGACGCGGTCGGGCTCGATGCGCTCCTTGACCGTGACGACCTCGCCCACGCGCTCGTAGCCGTGGACCGAGACGACGTTGAGCGCCTCGTTGAGCATCACCTCGCGGCCGAGCCCGAGCTCCTTCTGGTCGACCGACGGGCTGATCGCCACGCGCATCTTCCGTCCACCCGTGAGGATGTCGACGGCGCCGTCGTCGGGAGCGTCGACCACCAGCCCGTAGGTGCTGGGCGGCTGGGCGAGCCGGTCGACCTCCTTCTTGAGGGTGACGATCTGCTCGCGCGCGTCCTTGAGCGTGCGCACGAGCCGCTCGTTCTGCGACGAGAGCGTCGAGAGGCTCGTCTGCACGTGAGCCAGCCGGGCCTCGAGCTCGCGGGTGCGCTGCGGCGAGTGCCGCGCCACCTCACGCAGGGACTCGACCTCGGCACGCAGGGCTGCGAGCTCGCGGTCCCCCACATCGGGGGCTCCGGCGCCGGCGGCACCTTCAGCGTCTGGGTTGCGGACGTCGTCAGACATCTCGGCCTCCTCATCCGTCACTCGCACATAGTGACGATTCGACCCTAACCCCGCGTCACCCCAAGTCATCGGACGTTTCAGCCACTGATCGCCGGAGGCGCCGGATCGTCTTGTCGCTCTTGACCCGTTCGCCCAGCGCTTCAGGGGTCCAGGCATCGGCCGGGATGTCCGTGGACGCGGTGGAACCGGCGACCTGATCGCCCGCTCCGCCCGGCGTCGTCGTGGTGCCGTCCGCGGCGCCGTTGTCACCGTAGGCGCCCTTGGCCGGGCGCCGCTTGCGCCCGGGTGCCTCGACGCCCGGCGCGAGGCGGCGCGTCGTGATGAGGAAGCCGGTGTGGCCGTGCATGCGGTGCTGGGGCCGCACGGCGAGGCCCTCGAGGTGCCAGCCGCGCACCAGCGACTCCCAGGCGGAGGGCTCGGTGAAGCCGCCGTGGGCACGGATGCCCTCGGCGACCCGGCTCAGCTGGGTGGTGGTGGCGACGTAGCAGATGAGCACGCCGCCGGGGATGAGCGCCTCCGACACGGCGTCGAGGCACTCCCAAGGGGCGAGCATGTCGAGCACAACGCGGTCGACCGTGCCGCCCTCGGCGACCTGCGGGAGCGAGGCGACGAGGTCACCCACCGTGACGGTCCAGGCGGGGTGGTCACCCCCGAAGAAGGCGCGGCCGTTGCCGCGGGCGATCTCGGCGAAGTCCTCGCGGCGCTCGAACGACAGCAGGCGTCCGTTCTCGCCGATGGCGCGCAGCAGGGACATCGACAGCGCCCCACTGCCGACCCCGGCCTCGACGACCGTCGCGCCCGGGAAGATGTCGGCCATCTGGACGATCTGGCCGGAGTCCTTGGGGTAGACGACCGCTGCCCCGCGCGGCATCGACATGACGTAGTCGCTGAGGAGGGGACGGAGCGCGAGGTACTCGACGCCGGCGGTGTTGGTCACCACCGAGCCGTCGGGCGAGCCGATGAGGTCGTCGTGCCGCAGGAACCCGCGGTGCGTGTGGAACTCACGGCCGGGCTCGAGGGTGATGGTGTGCAGCCGGCCCTTGGGATCGGTCAGCTGCACCCGTTCCCCCACCTCGAAGACGCCGCGGCGGTTGTGGGCTGCACCGGTGACGAGGGACTGTGCGGCGTCGGTCATGGGAGCACAGTCTAGGTGCCCACGGAGCGGCTCCCGGACACGCGTCGGAGCGCGCTCGCCTCCACCTCGTAGCGGCTCAGGCAGCCGCCGGGACCCCCGAAGAACCGGCGCCGCAGCGCGCCCTCCAGCTCGACCTGGTCGTCCGCCTGCAGGCGCAGGGCGGTGCGACGCGTGGCGGCCGTCCAGCACACCACGTCGATCGTGTCGACGGTGGCCCGGCGCGCCCCCTCCCCCGCGTCCTTGCGCCGACGTGGTGGGTCTGCTCGAGGCACGACCAGTCGTAGGGTCGCGATCCGGTCGCCGCTCGGCAGCTCGCGCTCCTCGGCGGCAGCCGCGACCCGTCCGGCGAGGGCGACCTCGTTGCGTCCGACTGCTGCGGCGCTCGCCGCCGCGGCCGCCGCCCCTCCGACCGTCGCGGTGGCGGTCCTGCTCGTGCCCATGGTCACTCCCTCCGGCCCGACCCTCGGGCACTGGCCCCACGCTGGCCCACGGCACGCACGCGGCGCACCGCTCTCGGGCGTCCTGTGGACGACAGCACCCTGAGCAGAGGGGGTGTGGACGGAGCGGGAGACAGACCCTCAGCGACGACCGCGGCGTCCGAGCTCGGCACCGACCACCGCGTTGATGCGCTCTGCCGTGGCCAGGCCCCGCACGTCACGCGTGTCGTCATCGATGACGACGGCCTGCGAGAGGTCGCGTTCGCTCATCACCCGGATGAGGTCGGTCAGGGCCGCGTCGGCGGCCAGGGCCACCACCCATGCCGTGGGCTGGGCGATGGTGACCGAGGCGACGGCCGTGCGGCCGCGTGCCTCTGCCGGCACCCGCACGGCGGACTCGGCGTCCACCAGTCCCAGCGGCCACCCGGCGGGGTCGGCGGCAGCCACGTGCGCACCCTGCGCCACCGCCGTCTGGACCTCGGAGACGGGGGTGCTTCCGGCGACGAGCACCAAGGGCTCGAGCACCTCGGTCGCGAGACCGGACGTGACCTCGTGGATGCGCCCGGTCTGGACGGCAGCCGACGCGCCCTGCCACAGGAAGAACGCGATCGCCACCGGCCACACGATCCCGAAGATGTCCGACGAGCGCCCTTCGACGAGGGGCCGCAGGGCGAACCAGGCCACCGTGAGCACCGCGACGACGCGCCCGAGCCAGCCGGCGGCCACCAGGCCTCGTCCCTTGCTGCCCGTCGCGCGCCACACGAGCGCGCTGACGATCTGGCCGCCGTCGAGCGGCAGCCCGGGCAACAGGTTGAACAACCCCACGAGCAGGTTCGCGAAGGCGACGATGCCGAGCAGCGTGAGGGCGGTCTCGTTCGTGGTGAGCGCACGGATGCCCCAGACGAGGGCGGCGAGGAGCAGGTTCGACAGCGGCCCCACGACCGCGACGATGGCCGTCGTGCTCGGGGACGTGCGCGTGGCGTCGTAGACGGTGTGGCCGCCCCACACGTCGGCGACGATGCGGCTCACGGGGTGGCCGCGCCACTGCGCGGCGAGCGCGTGGGCGGCCTCGTGCACGAGCACCGACACGAGCAGCAGCACGGCGTAGCCCGCGGCGAGCAGGTAGCCGTAGGCCGGCCCGCGGTCGGCGCGCGCGAGGTTCGGACCGAACACCACGACGATGAGCACGGCGATGACCGGCCACGAGCGGCCGAGGTAGACCGGCGTGCCGGCGAGGCTGCCGATCCGCCACCCGTGGGAGGTGCTCCGGCGGGCGGGAGTGCTCATGACCTCAACCCTAGGGCCTGCCCCGCTGAGCCCGGCCCGTGCCGGTCCCGTGCGCCGCCTGTGGGGTCGAGTCCGGGTCGAGTCCGGGTCGAGTCGGGGCCCTGTCGCCGCTGCGGCATACAGTCTGGCCATGGTCTCAGCGCTGTCCCCGAGTCGGGCCTCCGACTTCATGTCGTGCCCGATGCTCTACCGCTTCCGGGTCATCGACAAGCTCCCGTCGCCGCCCACCCAGGCGACAGCGCGGGGCACGCTCGTCCACGCCGTCCTCGAGCGGCTCTTCGACCTCCCGGCCGCCGAGCGCACCATCGACGCCGCCGTCGCCCTCGTGCCGCAGGAGTGGCAGCGGCTCGCCGACGAGGAGCCGGCGATGCTCGAGCTGCTGGCCGAGCAGCAGGGCCGCACCGACGAGTGGTTCGCCGGCGCCGCCTCCCTGCTGCAGACGTGGTTCGGCCTCGAGGACCCCACGCGGCTCGAGCCCGCCGAGCGCGAGCTCTACGTCGAGACCGAGATCGACGGCCTCGTGCTGCGCGGTTACGTCGACCGCCTCGACGTGGCGCCGGGGGGTGCGATGCGCGTCGTCGACTACAAGACTGGGCGCTCGCCCTCCGAGCACTTCGAGGCCAAGGCCCTGTTCCAGATGAAGTTCTACGCGCTCGTGCTGTGGCGTCAGCGTGGCGTCATCCCGAAGCGGCTCCAGCTCGTCTACCTCGGCAACAGCGAGATCGTCGCCTACGAGCCCGACGAGCAGGACCTCCTCGGCACCGAGCGCAAGGTCAAGGCGCTCTGGACCGCCATCGAGCGGGCAGCCACCACCGGCGACTGGCGCCCGAGCCCGAGCCGTCTCTGCGACTGGTGCGAGCACCGCGCCCTGTGCCCAGCCTGGGGCGGCACCCCACCGCCGCTGCCGGTCGACGCTGCCGAGCGCGCCGTCGATCCCGCCGTCACCGGCCTCGTCGAGATCGACGCCTGACCTCCGCCCCGTTCGCGCCACCCGGGGCCGTATGCCGTCCGGTGCCGACCCGCAGGTCCGCGCCGGACGGCATACGCCCCCCTCTCCCGCGGGTCAGACGGTGAACTCGTCGGCCACCGACAGGGCCTCGTCGAGGACGGCGAGCCCCTCCTCGGCCTCGGCCGGCGTCGTGGTGCACGGCGGCACGACGTGCGTGCGGTTGAAGTGGGTGAAGGGCCAGAGGCCCCGCTCCTTGCACGCGGCGGCGAAAGCGCCCATCGGTGCGGCTGCCTCACCGCCGGCGTTGTAGGGCACCAGCGGCTCGCGGGTCTCGCGGTCGCGCACGAGCTCGACGGCCCAGAAGACGCCGAGGCCACGCACCTCGCCGACGCTCGGGTGCTTCGCCGCGATCTCCCGCAGTCGGGGGCCGATGACGTCGCTGCCCAGCGTGCGCGCGTTCTCGATGATGCCCTCCTCACGGAAGGCGTTGATCGAGGCAACGGCCGAGGCGCACGCGAGCGGGTGGCCCGAGTAGGTGAGGCCGCCCGGGAAGGCACGCTGGTCGAAGGTGGCGCGGATCTCGTCGGAGATGACGACACCTCCGAGCGGCACGTAGCCGGAGTTGACGCCCTTGGCGAAGGTGATGAGGTCGGGCCGCACGCCCCAGTGGTCGACCGCGAACCACTCGCCGCACCGACCGAAGCCGGCCATCACCTCGTCGGCGATGAGCATGATGCCGTGCTCGTCGCACAGGTCGCGAACGCCCTGCAGGTAGCCGTCGGGCGGAACGAGGATGCCGTTGGTGCCGACGACCGTCTCGAGGATGATCGCGGCGATCGTGTGGGCACCCTCGACCATGATCGTGTCGCGCAGGTGCTGGAGGGCTCGGTCGCGCTCCTGCTCGTCGTCCTGGGCGTGGAAGGCCGAGCGGTAGGTGTAGGGACCCCAGAAGTGCACGACCCCGGGGTAGCCGGGCTCGGAGGGCCAGCGTCGTGGGTCGCCGGTGAGGGTGATCGAGCCGGCGGTCGCGCCGTGGTAGCTGCGGTAGGTGGCCAGCACCTTGTGGCGCCCGGTGTGCAGGCGCGCCATCCGCATCGCGTTCTCGTTGGCCTCGGCGCCGCCGTTGGTGAAGAACACCGCCGAGAGCCCCTCGGGGGAGACCTCGGTGATGAGCCGGGCCGCCTCGCTGCGCGCGTCGTTGGCGAAGGAGGGCTGGATGGTCGCGAGCCGGCCGGCCTGCTCCTGGATCGCGGCGACGACCTTGGGGTGGTTGTAGCCGATGTTGACGTTGACGAGCTGGCTGCTGAAGTCGAGGTAGCGCTTGCCCTGGTAGTCCCAGAAGTACGAGCCTTCGGCGCGCGCGATCGGCAGTGGGTCGATGAGCCCCTGCGCCGACCACGAGTGGAAGACGTGGGCGCGGTCGAGCGCGCGCACCTCGTCCTCGCCCATCTGGTCGAGCAGGTCCTTGACGACGGTCCGGCGGTCCAGGTCGGTCATGGTGGGGATGCTCCTGTCTGTCGGCGCGGTCAGCGGGTTCGCGGGAAGCCGAGGTCGACGGTGGACGTCGCCGGGTCGGGCCAGCGCTGCGTGACGACCTTGCCGCGCGTGTAGAAGCTGATCCCCTCGGGGCCGTACATGTGCGTGTCACCGAAGAGGGAGTCCTTCCAGCCGCCGAACGAGTAGTACGCGACGGGGACGGGGATCGGCACGTTGATGCCGACCATGCCGACCTCGACCTCGTTCTGGAAGCGGCGGGCCGCCCCGCCGTCGCGGGTGAAGATGGCGGTGCCGTTGGCGTACTGGTTGCGGTTGATGAGGGCCAGCCCCTCGTCGTACGTGTCGACGCGTACGACGGAGAGCACGGGTCCGAAGATCTCGTCGCGGTAGACGGTCATGTCGGGCGTCACGCCGTCGAGCAGTGTCATGCCGAGGAAGAAGCCGTCGGTCGGCACGTCCTGCTCGCGGCCGTCGACGACGACGGTGGCGCCGGCCGCGGCGCCCTCCGCGACGTAGCCGGCCACCTTGTCGCGGTGCTCGGCCGTGATGAGCGGGCCCATGTCGGTGCCCTCGGCGGAGCCGGGTCCGACCTTCAGCGCGGGCAGTCGGTCGGAGACGGCCCGCACCAGCTCGTCACCGATGCCGCCGACCGCGACGGCGACGGACAGCGCCATGCAGCGCTCGCCGGCCGCGCCGTACGCGGCCGAGACGATCGCGTCGGCCGCCATGTCGATGTCGGCGTCGGGGAGCACGAGGGCGTGGTTCTTCGCCCCGCCGAGGGCCTGGACGCGCTTGCCGTTGGCGGTGCCGCGCTCGTAGATGTACTTCGCGATCGGCGTCGAGCCGACGAAGCTGATCGCGGCGACGTCGTCGTGGTCGAGCAGCGCGTCCACGGCCTCCTTGTCGCCGTGCACGACCGTGAAGACGCCGTCGGGCAGTCCGGCGCGCTTCCAGAGCTCGGCGAGGAACAGCGAGGCAGACGGATCCTTCTCGCTGGGCTTCAGCACGAACGTGTTGCCGCAGGCGATGGCGTTGGCGCACATCCAGAGCGGCACCATGACCGGGAAGTTGAACGGCGTGATGCCCGCGACGACGCCGAGGGGCTGGCGGATGCTGTAGACGTCGACGCCGGAGGCGGCCTGCTCGGAGAAGCCGCCCTTGAGCAGCTGCGGGACGCCGGTGGCGAACTCGACGTTCTCGAGCCCGCGGGCGATCTCGCCGACGGCGTCGGAGAGCACCTTGCCGTGCTCGGCCGTGACGATCGCGGCCAGCTCGTCGGTGTGGGTGTGGAGCAGCTCGCGGAAGGCGAAGAGGACGGCCGCCCGCTTCGACAGCGAGCTCGCGCGCCACTCCCGGCTCGCGGCGGCAGCGGTCTTGACGGCGGCATCCACCTCGGCGGCCGAGGCCAGGGCGACCTCGCCGGTCTGCCGCCCCGTGGCGGGGTCGTGCACGGGTGCGGTGCGGCCGGAGGTGCCGGGCACGCGCGCCCCCTGGATCCAGTGGTCGATGGTCGTCACGGTGGGCGTCGTCATGCCCGCAACATTACGTTCCAGTCTTGCACCATACAAAGCGCACATTGCTATGTTACGAACATGCGCGCGACGATCTCGGCCATCGAGGAGCGCCTCGACGCGCCCACCGCGAAGGGGCTGGCCCAGGCGGTGTCGCGGGCCATCCGCGACGCGACGCTCCTGCCCGGCGACCAGCTGCCACCGATCCGACGGGTGGCGGAGGAGCTGATGATGTCGCCGACGACGGTCAGCGCCGCCTGGCAGCTGCTCGCCCGCTCCGGCACCATCCGCTCCGACGGACGGCGCGGCACCACCGTCGCCCCGACGACACGCGGCGGTGAGCGCTACAGCCGCGCCCTGCGCCACGAGTCACCCGTCAGCCTCGACCTGTCGACCGGCATCCCCGACGGCCTGCTGCTGCCGTCCCTGCACACGGTGCTGGCCGGCCTCGACGACCCCGCCACACCGAGCAGCTACCTCGACGACCCGGTGCTGGACGAGCTGCGGACCGAGCTGCGGCGCGACTGGCCGTATGCCGCGGAGGACCTGCTCGTCGTCGACGGCGCCATGGACGCGCTCGACCTCGTCACCCGCGCCACGCTCCGGCCGGGCGACCTGGTGCTGGTCGAGAACCCCGGGTTCCCCCCGCTCCTCGACCTGCTCGAGGACCGCGGCGTCGACGTCGTCGGGGTCCCGCTCGACGAGACGGGGATCGAGCTCGACCGCGTCGAGGCGCTGCTCCCCCGCCGCCCGGTTGCCGTCGTGGTGCAGCCACGGGGTCAGAACCCCACGGGGATCTCCATGTCACCCACCCGGGCCCGTCGCCTCGCCACCCTGTTGAAGGGCCGCGACTGCATCGTCATCGAGGACGACTCCAGCGGGCCGATCTCGTCGTCGTCACCGATCAGCCTCGGCGCGTGGATCCCCGACCAGGTGCTCCACATCCGCAGCTTCAGCAAGTCGCACGGTCCCGACCTGCGCATCGCCGCAGTGAGCGGACCCGGCGCCCTGCTCGCCCCGGTGCGGCACGCGCGCGCCCTCGGCCAGGGCTGGACCAGCCGCCTGCTCCAACGAGTGCTCGCCGGACTGCTCAAGGACGAGGCGTGCACTCGCCAGATCGCCTCTGCCAGAGCGGAGTACGCGCGCCGCCGTGAGCTCGTCGTCACGCGGCTCGCCGAGCACGGCATCCCCGTCCCGGGGTCGGACGGGCTCAACATCTGGGTGCCCGTGCGCGACGAGGCGGCAGCCGTCCTGCGGCTCGCCAGCCACGGCATCGCCGTGACGCCGGGCTCGCCCTTCTCCGTGGAGCCGGTCAGCGGCCCGGCGGGCCACGTCCGGGTCACGACGGGACTGGTGCGGCACGACCACGTCGAGGTCGCCGACCTCGTCGCCGAGGCCGCGACGGTGGGCGCTTGGACCGCCCAGCACCGCTGAGGAAGCGAACCTCTTTGCTGCTCAGGCGCGCTCGGCGTTGCGGGCCTTGACTCGTGCGTCCTCGGCGCGCACCTGCGCGAGGATGTCACGCTCGGCGACCAGCCAGTCGGGCATCTCGTCGAGGAGTGCCTTGATCTGCTCGGTCGTCAGGTGCTCACCGACGCCGGCGCGCACGAGCCCGCTGCCCGAGATCCCGAGGCGACGCGCGGTCTCCTGACGGGTGTGCGGCCCGTTGCGACGCAGCGAGGCGAGCCACTCGGGCGGCTCGGCCTGCAGCGCGTTGAGCTCGTCACGGCTGACGACGCCGTCCTGGAAGTCCGCAGGGGTCTCCGACAGCAGGACGCCGAGTTTCTTCGCGGCCGTCTGGGGCTTCATCGTCTGGGACTTGGGCGAAGGCATGGGCCAAGCCTAGGGCGTACCCGACGGGCGTCGTGACGCCGTCGGCTTCGGGCGGCGCCGGTCCTCTACGCTCGGGTGGTGCCTGCAGGAGAGGAACCCACGACCCGGCCGGGCGACGGCGCGCCCTTCCGGGTCGAGTTCGTCCCCGGCGTCACACCCGACAAGTGGCTGCGGATCTGGGGGCGGCGACTGCCGGACTCCCCCATCGAGGCCGTCCCGGTCGACGATGCCGACGCCGCCGCGCACCTCCACGCGCGCACCGCGTCGATGGCGCTGCTGCGTCTTCCCGTCGACAAGGACGGCCTGCACGTCATCCCGCTCTACGAGGAGGTCCCGGTGGTCGTGGTGGCGAAGGAGCACGTCGTCGCGGCGTTCGACGAGGTGGACGTCGCCGACCTCGCGACCGAGGTGCTGATGCAGCAGCCTGACGCAGTGCCCGAGTGGGCGGCGGCTGCGACGCCGGAGACCCGCGAGCGGTCGGCCGCGATGCCGGCCATGTCGGCGAAGCAGGCCATCTCGGTCGTGGCCAGTGGTTCCGGCATCGTCATCGTGCCGCTGTCGGTGGCTCGCGTGCACCACCGCAAGGACGTCGTGCACCGGCCCGTCGTCGGCGTGGCCCCGTCACGAGTGGGACTCGCTTGGCGGGTCGACGACGACGACCCGCGCCTCGAGGAGTTCATCGGCATCGTGCGCGGCCGCACCGAGCGAAGCACCCGCGGTCCGGCGGCCTCATCCCCAATCGGCAAGGGAGATGGGAAGGCTGGTGGAAAGGCCGCCAAGGACGGTCGGGACGGCTCCACGCGCAAGGGCGGCGGACACGACGGCGCCCGCCACCCGCGTACGCGTCAGCGCCCGGGCGGGGCGAAGGGCTCGGCCGGCGGCAACACTCGTCGAGGGCGCGGCGGCGCAGCTGGGGGACGCGGCCGGCGCAAGGGCCGCTGAGGCAGGGACGCCGGGACCGCCACGACTGCCGGGGCTGCCGGGACTGCTCAGGGTCGCCTCGGGGTCGCCTCAGTGCCCCGCCCGCGCCCCCGCCACGATCCGGGTGAGGTCGGCAGCCGAGACGCCCGCGAGCGTGTCGATGTGCACCGCTCCCTCGACCTGTGGCACCGGCACGACGTGCGGGATCGCGATGGTCGGCACCCCGGCCGCGGTGGCCGAGCGCACTCCCGCAGGGGAGTCCTCGATCGCGATGCAGTCGGCGGGGTCAGCCCCGACGAGACGTGCCGCTGCCAGGTAGGGCTCGGGGTGCGGCTTGCCGTGGCTCACCTCGTCACCGGTGACGAGGGCCTGGAAGGCGCCTTCGGGCAGCCGGCCGACCACCATGTCGGCGAGGGACCGCCACGACATGGTGACCAGCAGGCTCGGCACGCCCAGCTCGCCGAGCTCGAGCAGCAGCTCGCGCGCGCCGGGACGCCACGGGACTCGTCGCTCGACCTGCGCGATGACGCGTCCGAGCAGGGCGTCGATGATCTCCGGCACCGTCAGCGCGATGCCGGACTGGTCGATGATCAGCTGTGCCGAGACCTCGAGCGCGTTGCCCACGAGCTTGTGGGCGAACTCGTCGTTCCACACCCCGCCGTGCTCGGCGACGAGCTCGTGCTCGGCCTGGATCCAGTACGGCTCGGTGTCGACGAGCGTGCCGTCCATGTCCCACAGGACGGCGGCGGGATAGGTCGGCGCGGCGCTGTCGGCGGTCGCGGCCTGCGAGAGGGTCACCGGGTCAGTCCTCCGGGTCGTAGGCGAGGTTGGCGGACAGCCAGCGCTCGGCCTCGGCGAGCGTCCAGCCCTTGCGGTCGGCGTAGTCCTGCACCTGGTCGCGGCCGAGGCGGCCGACGACGAAGTACTGGGACTGCGGGTGCGAGAAGTACCAGCCCGACACGGACGCGCCCGGCGCCATGGCCATGCTCTCGGTGAGGGTCATGCCCGTGTTGGCCTCGACGTCGAGCAGGCTCCACAGCGTCTGCTTCTCGGTGTGCTCGGGGCACGCGGGGTAGCCGGGAGCCGGGCGGATGCCGGCGTACTGCTCCTTGATGAGCGCGACGTTGTCGAGGTGCTCGTCGGGCGCGTAGCCCCAGAACTCCTTGCGCACGCGTTCGTGCATGCGCTCGGCGAACGCCTCGGCGAGCCGGTCGGCGAGCGACTCGAGCAGGATCGCGTCGTAGTCGTCGAGGGAGGCGCGGAACTCGGCGACCTTCTCCTGGCTGCCGAGGCCGGCCGTCACGGCGAAGCCGCCGATCCAGTCGCGCCTGCCCGTGGGGGCGACGTAGTCGGCGAGCGAGCGGTTCGGCACCCCGGCACGGTGGTCGCCCTGCTGGCGCAGGTGGTGCAGCACCGCCAGCGGCTTGGTGCGCTCGTCGTCGAGGTAGACCTCGATGTCGTCGCCCGTCGAGTTCGCCGGCCAGAAGCCGATGACGCCGTTGGCACGCAGCCAGCGCTCCTCGACGATGCGGTCGAGCATGGCCTGCGCGTCGTCGTAGAGCTTGCGGGCCGCCTGGCCGCTGGCCGGGTTGTTGAGGATGTCGGGAAAGCTGCCCTTGAGCTCCCAGGCGTTGAAGAAGGGCTGCCAGTCGATGTAGCGGCGCAGCTCGCCCAGCGGGTAGTCGTGGAAGACCTTGACGTGCTGGGACGCCCGGTGCGACCGCGTGATGGACGAGACGTCGTGGTCCTGCTGCAGCAGCAGGTGCGGGTGCGGCGGGTGGTAGCCGGACCAGTCGATCTCGCTGCGCCGCTCGCGGGCCTGCTCGAGCGTCACCAGGGGGCGGTCCTGCTTCGTCGCGTGCCTGGCGCGCAACGCGTCGTAGTCGTCCTTGACCTTGGCGAGCAGCTTGGGGCGCAGCTCGTCGCTGAGCAGGGCGGCCGCGGTCGGCACCGAGCGTGACGCGTCCTTGACCCACACGACGGGGCCGTCGTAGCGCTGGTCGACCTTGACGGCCGTGTGGGCGCGCGAGGTCGTCGCCCCGCCGATGAGGAGCGGGATCGTGAGGCCCTGGCGCTGCATCTCGGCGGCGAAGCCGACCATCTCGTCGAGCGACGGGGTGATCAGGCCGGAGAGGCCGATGATGTCGGCGTCGTGCTCCTTGGCTGCGTCGAGGATCTTCTGCGCGGGCACCATCACCCCGAGGTCGATGACCTCGTAGTTGTTGCACTGGAGCACGACGCCGACGATGTTCTTGCCGATGTCGTGGACGTCGCCCTTGACCGTGGCCATGACGATGGTGCCGTTGGTGTCCTTCTGCTTCGCCAGCTCGGGGTCGTTGGCCTTCTCCTCCTCGATGAACGGGATGAGGTAGGCGACGGCCTTCTTCATGACGCGGGCGCTCTTGACGACCTGCGGGAGGAACATCTTGCCCGAGCCGAAGAGGTCGCCGACGACGTTCATGCCGTCCATGAGCGGGCCCTCGATGACCTCGATGGGCCGACCGCCCCGCTCGGCGATCTCGGCGCGCAGCAGCTCGGTGTCGTCCTGGATGTGGGCGTCGATGCCCTTCACGAGCGAGTGCGTGATGCGTTCGCCCAGAGGCAGGGCGCGCCACTCCTCTTCGCTGACCTCGGCGGCCGCGCCGGTCTTGTTGTACTCCTCGGCGATCTCGAGGAGCCGCTCGGCGGCGTCGGGACGGCGGTTGAGGATGACGTCCTCGATGCGGTCACGCAGCTCGGGGTCGACCTCGTCGTAGACGGCCAGGGCGCCCGCGTTGACGATGCCCATGTCGAGGCCCGCGGCGATCGCGTGGTAGAGGAACACGGCGTGGATGGCCTCGCGCACGGGGTTGTTGCCGCGGAAGCTGAACGAGACGTTGCTGATGCCGCCCGACACCTTGGCGCCCGGGAGGTTCTCCTTGATCCAGCGGGTGGCCTCGATGAAGTCGAGGCCGTAGGAGGCGTGCTCCTCGATGCCCGTGGCGACGGCGAAGACGTTCGGGTCGAAGATGATGTCCTCGGCCGGGAAGCCGACCTGCTCGGTGAGCAGCCGGTACGCCCGGGAGCAGATCTGCTTGCGACGCTCGAGCGAGTCGGCCTGGCCGTCCTCGTCGAAGGCCATGACGACCGCGGCGGCGCCGTACTTGCGCACGAGTCGGGCGTGCTCGAGGAAGGACTCCTCCCCCTCCTTGAGCGAGATCGAGTTGACGATCGCCTTGCCCTGCACGCACTTGAGCCCGGCCTCGATGACCTCCCACTTCGAGGAGTCGACCATGACCGGCACGCGGCTGATGTCGGGCTCGCTCGCGACGAGCTTGAGGAAGCGGTCCATCGCCGCGACCCCGTCGATCATGCCTTCGTCCATGTTGACGTCGATGACCTGCGCGCCGCTCTCGACCTGCTGGGCCGCGACGGACAGCGCGGTGTCGTAGTCGCCGTCCTTGATCAGCGTGCGGAAGCGGGCCGACCCGGTGATGTTGGTGCGCTCGCCGACGTTGACGAAGAGGCTGTCCTCGGTGATGGTGAACGGCTCGAGCCCCGACAGGCGCATGGCGGGCGGGATGGGTCCGAACTCGCGACGGGGCTTGCCGTCGACGGCCTTGGCGATGGCCGCGATGTGCTCGGGCGTCGTGCCGCAGCAGCCGCCGACGAGATTGACGAGCCCGGCCTCGGCGAACTCGCCGATGATCGCCGCCGTCTCCTCGGGCGCCTCGTCGTACTCGCCGAAGGCGTTGGGCAGGCCGGCGTTCGGGTAGCAGGAGACGAACGAGTCCGCGATGCGCGCCATCTCGGCGATGTAGGGCCGCATCTCCTTGGCGCCCAGGGCGCAGTTGAGCCCGACCGCGAGCGGCGAGACGTGTCGGATGGAGTCCCAGAACGCCTCGGTCACCTGGCCCGAGAGGGTGCGGCCGGACGCGTCGGTGATCGTGCCGGAGACCACGACCGGCCAGCGCCGGCCCTGCTCCTCGAAGAGCGTCTCGACGGCGAAGATCGCCGCCTTGGCGTTGAGGGTGTCGAAGATCGTCTCGATGAAGATGAGGTCGCTGCCGCCGTCGACGAGGCCGCGCGCGGCCTCGAGGTAGGCGGCGACGAGCTGGTCGTAGGACACGTTGCGGGCACCCGGGTCGTTGACGTCGGGCGAGATCGAGGCCGTACGCGTGGTGGGCCCGAGGGCCCCCGCGACGAAACGCGGCTGGCCGGGCGTGCGCGCGGCCATCGCGTCGGCCTCGCGGCGGGCCAACGCGGCCGACTCGAAGTTGAGCTCGTAGGCGAGCTCCTCCATGCCGTAGTCCGACAGCGAGATCGCGTTGGCGTTGAACGTGTTCGTCTCGATGATGTCGGCGCCGGCCTCGAGGTACTCGCGGTGGATGCCGGCGATGATCTCCGGGGCCGTCAGCGTGAGCAGGTCGTTGTTGCCCTGCACGTCACTCGGCCAGTCGGCGAAGCGCTCGCCGCGGTAGCCGGCCTCGTCGGGACGGTCGCGCTGGATCGCCGTACCCATGGCGCCGTCGAGGATCATGATGCGCTGCCCGAGGATCTCGCTCAGGGTCGCGGTGGCATCAGGTCGCTGCTGCGACGAGGACACGATGGCTCCTCTCTGCGGCGCGGGGTGTGCGCCGTCGGACGGGACCGCCCCGAGTCTACGGACCTCGGGCCCGGGCCCGCGCCACCGCCCGCAGTGCGGGCAGCCCCGGCGGCGCGCCCGGCGGCTCCGGCGACTCCGGCTCCGTGAGGGCGGCAGGTCCTAGGCTGAAGGGGTGGACGCGAGCGCGACCACGGTGAAGGAGATGACGTGCTGGAGTTCGAGGACGTGCCGGAGCTGACCAACCCGGTGCTCATCGCGGCCTTCGAGGGCTGGAACGACGCCGGCGAGGCCGCCACGAGCGCCGTCCGGCACCTGGCCGAGGTGTGGGACGCCGAGGTCGTTGCCGCCTTCGACCCCGAGGACTACTACGACTTCCAGGTCAACCGTCCCCGTGTCTCCATCGAGGACGGCCGGCGTCTGCTGTCGTGGCCGACGACGCGCATCCTCGTCGCCACCGAGACCGGCCTCGACCGCGACGTCGTGCTCGTGCAGGGCATCGAGCCGTCGATGCGCTGGCGGGCCTTCTGCATCGAGCTGCTCGAGCTCGCCGAGCAGCTCGGCGTCACGACCATCGTCACCGTCGGTGCGCTGCTCGCCGACGTGCCCCACACGCGACCCATCCCGGTGACCGCGACGGCCGACGACGAGGCGGCCATCCACCGCTTCGACGTCGAGGCCTCCCGCTACGAGGGCCCGACGGGCATCGTGGGCGTGCTGAGCAACACCGCGAGCGAGGCCGGCATCCCGACCGTGTCGGCCTGGGCCGCGGTGCCGCACTACGCCGGTGCAGCCCCGTCGCCGAAGGCGACCCTGAGCCTGCTGCGCCGCATCGAGTCACTGCTCGGCATCACCGTGCCGCACGGCGACCTCGAGGAGAACGCCCGCGCCTGGGAGCGCGGCGTCGACGAGCTGGCCCAGTCCGACGAGGAGGTCGCCGAGTACGTCCAGAGCCTCGAGGAGGCCCAGGACACCGCGGAGCTCCCCGAGGCCAGCGGTGACGCGATCGCGCGCGAGTTCGAGCGCTACCTCCGTGGCCGCGACGACGACCAGACCGGCCGCTGAGCCCGACCTTCCGATCGAGAGAACACTCCGTCACCCACCGAGGGTGACGGAGTGTTCTCTCGACAGGAGTTGCGAGCCCACCCCTCCGATCGAAAGAACAGTCGGTCACCAGGACGCGGTAACCAAGCGTTCTCTCGATCGGCGTTGCACGCGACAGGCACGCTCAGAGCGCCAACTGAGCGTTCTCTCGATGTGCTAGAGGCGGACGCCGAGAAGGGCGTCGAGGGCGCGACCGAGCACCCCGGGTGCACCCGGGTCGTCGCCGCCGCGTGAGAGCGCCTGGCTGGCCCACCGGTCGACGGCGTCGAGCGCGCGCGGGCTGTCGAGGTCGTCGGCCAGGGCCGCGCGGATGTCGTCGACCGTCTGGTCGGCGACGGGACCGCCGTTGCCGGACAACGCCTTCCGCCACGTGTCGAGCCGCTGCTGCGCCTCGACGAGCTGGTCGTCCTGGTAGATCCAGTCGTGCGAGTGGTGGCGGGCCAGCAGGACGAGACGGATCGCCATCGGGTCGACGCCCTCACGACGCAGCGTCGAGACAAGGACGAGGTTGCCCTTGCTCTTGCTCATCTTCTCGCCGTCGAGCCCGACCATCCCCTGGTGCACGAAGGCGCCGGCGAAGGAGGTCGACCCGCTCAGGGCACGAGCGTGGGCGGCGCTCATCTCGTGGTGCGGGAAGATCAGGTCGGTGCCGCCGCCCTGCACGTCGACGGGCACGCCGAGGTGGTCCAGGGCGATGCAGGCGCACTCGATGTGCCAGCCGGGCCGGCCGGAGCCGAGCGAGCCGCCGTCCCACTCGGGCTCGCCCTCGCGGTGGGCGCGCCACAGCAGCGCGTCGAGCCGGTTGCGCTTGCCGGCGCGGTCGGGGTCTCCCCCGCGCTCCTCGAAGACCTCGAGCATGCCGGCCTCGTCGAGGTGGCTCACCGACCCGAACCGCGGGTCCTTGGCGACGTCGAAGTAGTAGTCCAGCGCTCCGTCACGGGACGCGTCGGGCGCGGCGACGGCGTACGCCCACCCGTCCGCGACGAGCTTCTCGATCGGGCCGACGAAGGTCGGGATGCTCTCGACCGCACCGAGGTACTCGTCGGGCGGGATCACGGCGAGCGCGGTCATGTCCTCGCGGAAGAGGGCGATCTCGCGGGTGGCGAGGTCGCGCCAGTCGACGCCGTCGCGCTCGGCCCGCTCGAGCAGCGGGTCGTCGATGTCGGTGATGTTCTGGACGTAGCGGACCGTGTGGCCGCTGTCGCGGAGCACGCGGCCGAGCAGGTCGAAGGTGACGTAGGTGGCGGCGTGGCCGAGGTGCGTCGCGTCGTAGGGCGTGATGCCGCAGACGTAGAGGGTGACGTCGTCACCGGAGGCGGCGGGCACGAGCTCGCCGGATGCCGTGTCGCGGACCCGCACCTCGGGTGCACTGCCGGGGACCTGGGGGATGAACGGCATCGGCCAGCTTCTCACCCCGAGACTGTATCTCCCGGCAGCACGAGGGCCCGCCCGGGGTTCGTGGGTCGGGCAGGCACGCCTGCGCGCCTCGGCAGCCCCGTCCGGCCCGTCCGGCCTGTCCGGCCCGTCCGGCTCAGAGCGGCGGCCAGGGCACCGAGGGCCAGTCGGGGCTGGGGAACGGGTGCACACCCCGCTCCAGGAGCCGCCCGACCCGGCGCGCCAGCGCCTCGAGGTCGCCCTCGGGCAGCAGGTCGTCGAGCCGCGCCCTCGTCGCGTCGTCGTCGAGGGCCCGCAGCAGCCGGCGCAGACGGCGGGTGTCGTCCTCGGTGAACGGCTCGCCGGCCCAGCCCCAGAGGACCGTGCGCAGCTTGGGAGTCGGCGAGAAGGTGACCCCGTGGTCGATCGCCCAGAGCCGACCGTCGGCGTCGCGCAGGCAGTGCGAGCCCTTGCGATCAGAGTTGTTGAGGGCCGCGTCCAGCACGGCGAGCGAGCGCACGTCATCGGCCGCGCTGTGCACCACGGTCACGGACGCGCCGCCGGGCGTCTCGCCGTCGAGGACGGCGCGCCAGCCGTCGGGCGTGCGCCCCTCGGGCACGAGGTCGACCACGCGGTCTTCGGCCACCGGGTCGAACGGGTTGCCGATCCACAGCTGGACCGAGCCCGGGCCGAGCGGGCCGTCACGCATGACCGTCGGTGGCACGACATCCCAGCCGCCGAGCTCCGAGACGACGCAGGCCGCCACCTCCCGGCCCGCGAGCGTTCCCTCGGGGAAGTCCCAGAGCGGACGCTCGCCGCGCACCGGCTTGTAGATGACGTGCCCACCCGGCAGCGTCGAGACCGTGGCCAGCACGGCGAGGTTGGAGGAGTCGGTGATGCGGCCGACGACCTCGATCTCGCCGGTCAGGTCGACCGGCGACGGCGTCAGCTCAGCGCTTGTAGCCATTGGCCCGCGGGCAGACGTGGCCCGTGGGGTCGAGCGGGTTGCCGCAGAACGGGCACGGCGGGCGCCCGGCAGCGACGAGGGCGTTGGTGCGGCGGGCGAAGGCGCGTGCCTCGGCCGGGCCGAGGCTGACCCGGATCGAGTTGCGGGCGAGCGGCGCGACCTCGTCGTCCGTGTCGTCGTCGACCTCGTCGGGGTCGTGGTCGTGGCACTCGATGACGACCTTCTGGCGGTCCTCGTCCCAGGCGAGGGAGAGCGTCTGCACGCGCCAGTCCTCGTCGAACGGGGTCTGCAACGGCTCGGTGTCCTCGGGGGCGCCGCCAGGCTCGCCGGGCTCCACCGCGGCCACCGGGGCCAGCTGGTCGAGCACGTCGTTGATGCGGTCGGCGAGGATCGACACCTGCTGCTTCTCGACCCCGACGGTGACGATGCGCGGGCCCGCGCTCGCTTGCAGGTAGAAGGCTCTCTGGCCGGCCGGGCCGACCGTCCCGGCCACGAACCGGTCAGCGGGATCGAAGTCCTGGACCGTCATGCACTCGACCCTATCCGACGCCACCGAGCGAGCCGGCGCCCCCGCCCACGACCGCGTCGCCCTCCTCGGCGACCGGCTTCTCGGGCGGGCGGAGGCCTGCGAGGTCTCCCCCGACGTCGTTGAGCCGCAGCACGAACGGCTTGCGGCTGGTGTACCGCACGACGCTCACCGAGGCCGGGTCGACGTTGATGCGCTGGAAGTCGTCGAGGTGTGCCCCGGTGGCGTGCGACAGGATCGACTTGATGACGTCGCCGTGCGAGACGGCGACCCAGACGGCGTCCTTGCCGTGCGTCTCGAGGATGCGGGCGTCGGTCTCGCGCACGGCGCGCAGCGCCCGGTCCTGCATCTCGACCATCGACTCCGCCGGGTATGCCGCCGAGTCGGGGAAGCGTGCCTCGCTGGGCCGGTCCTGCACCACCTTCCAGAGCTCCTCACGGGCGAGCTCCGAGATGGGGCGCCCGGTCCAGGCGCCGTAGCGGCACTCGCCGAAGCCGTCGTGCACGCTGCGGGCGACATGGCGGGGCAGCGCCGCGGCGAGCAGGTCGGCGGTCTGCACGCACCGGTCGAGGGGCGAGCTGACGACCTCGGCGACGGGCAGCACCGCCGACGCGAGGCGCTGGCCGACGGCCGCCGCCTGCGCCTCGCCGGTCTCGTCGAGGAAGACGCCCGGCATCCACCCGGCGAGCACGCCGGAGGTGTTGGCGCTCGAGCGGCCGTGGCGCACGAAGAGGACGGTTGGCACGAGCGCCAGCCTAGACGCGACAGCCGGGCCGACCGGCATACGGCCGCGTCGACGTCCACCTCACCGACGCTCCCAGCGAGCCGTGGTCACATAGGGCTGTGATCGTGGACAAAGCCATCTACCGCAACGGCCGGCGGCAGGGCTGCGGCGACCTCAGCGACGAGCTCGACGTGCTGCGCCTGACCCAGGACGGCTTCCTCTGGATCGGGCTCAAGGACCCCACGGACGACGAGTTCGCCCTCGTCAACGAGGAGCTGCACCTGCACCCGCTCGCGGTCGAGGACGCCGTCAACGGCCACCAGCGCGCCAAGATCGAGAAGTACGAGTCGTCGGTCTTCGTCGTGCTGAAGACGCTGCGCTACATCGAGGCGACGAGCGACATCGAGACCGGCGAGGTGATGCTCTTCATCGGCGACCGGTTCGTCGTGACCGTGCGGCACGGCGAGGGCAACCCGCTCGCCGGCGTGCGCCAGCGTCTCGAGACCGAGCCGGAACGCCTCGGCCACGGCTCACTGACGGTGCTGCACGCCGTGATGGACTCGGTCGTCGACAACTACCTCGTCGTCGACCGCGAGGTGCGCAAGGACCTCGAGCGCATCGAGGAGCAGGTCTTCGCCTCGAACGAGGGTGGCGACGCGAACACGATCTACCGGCTCAAGCGTGAGGTGCTCGAGTTCCGCCGCGCCAGCCAGCCGCTCGCCGACACGCTCACGCAGTTCATGGAGCGCGGGCGCGGCGGCATGCTGTCGGCCGAGATCCTGCCGTTCTTCCGCGACGTCGCCGACCACCTGCGGCTCGTCAACGACCACGTCGAGTCCTACGACCGGCTGCTCACCGACGTGCTCTCGGCCCACCTGGCCAGTGTGTCGGTCAAGCAGAACGAGGACATGCGGCGCATCTCCGCGTGGGTCGCCATCGCGGCCGTGCCGACGATGATCGCCGGCATCTACGGCATGAACTTCGAGCACATGCCCGAGCTGACGGCGAGCATCCACGTCGGCGACTCGGAGTTCCAGTACGGCTACTTCCTCGTGCTGGCCGTGATGGCCGCCGCGTGCGTCGGCCTCTACCGGGCGTTCAAGCGCTCGGGCTGGCTCTAGCGACGACGCCCCCACCCGTGTGCCCGGGTGGAGGCGTCGAAGAGGTGGTCGGTGTCGCGACGGCCGGTCAGGTGGCGGAGATGACCGTCGTGGCCAGACCCACGACGAGGAGCAGACCGAGCGCCACGCGGTACCAGACGAACGGCAGCAGGCTGTTGCTCGCGACGAACTTGAGCAGCCACGCGATCGAGGCGTACGCGACGATGAAGGCGACGACGAGCCCGACGAGGACGGGTCCGGTGCCGAGCGCCTTGAGGCCGTCCTTCTCCTCGACCGCCTGGAAGAGGCCGGCCGCCGTGAGCGCGGGGATCGCGAGGAAGAAGCTGAGTCGGGTCGCGGTGACGCGGTCGATGCCGCGTGCCAGGCCCGCGGAGATGGTGGCACCGGAGCGCGAGACGCCGGGGATCAGCGAGAAGCACTGCACGAGGCCGATGACGAGACCGTCGACGGGGCGCACCGAGTGCTCGCCGCGCACGACGCCGCGGGACTCGTAGCGGGTGTGGATGCGTTCGGCGACCACCATGACGACGCTCCACAGCACGAGCGCCGCAGCGACGACCCACAGGCTCCGCAGGGCCCCGGAGATGAGGTCGCGCGCCACGAAGCCGACGATGCCGACGGGGATCGAGCCGATGATGACCGCCCAGGCCAGTCCGTAGTCGGGGTCCTTGCGGGCCTCGGCGCTGCCAAGCCCCCGGAACCACGCGACCGCGAAACGGATGATGTCGCGGAAGAAGTAGAGCAGCGTGGCCGCGATGGCGCCGAGCTGGATGACGGCGGTGTAGGCCGTCACGGCCAGGTCGTCGACCCTGAGCCCGAGCAGCTGCTCCGTGATGGTCAGGTGTCCCGTGGAGGACACGGGGAGGTACTCGGTCAGGCCTTCGACGACGCCGAGGATGACGGCGTCGAGGTAGCTGAGGTCAGCCATGGGTCAGGGAGAACCTTCTGCGCAGAGGGACAGGTCGGGCCGCCCCCAACGGGTCCGGCGGCCGCGCGGCACAATGTCGCACCCTATCCAGTGCGTTCGCTGGGAAGACCAGCGACCTCTGCGACGGCGTGGAGCGTGGCGACCGCCTGGTCGCGCGTCATCCCCCCACCGACGGCGACGGCCAGGGTCGTCACGCCGGCCCGCTCGTAGCGGCCGATGCGCTGCGCGACGCGCGCCGGAGAGCCGAGCAGGGCCGTCTCGTCGATGAACTCGAGCGGCACCGCGGCCGCGGCCTCGCGGTGCCGGCCGGCGAGGTAGAGGTCCTGGATGCGCGCCGCGGCGTCCTCGAACCCCATCCGGCACGCCAGCTGGTTGTAGAAGTTCTGCTCGCGCGAGCCCATGCCGCCGATGTAGAGGGCGCAGTAGTCGCGCACGTGGTTCGCCGCCTCCTCGACGTCGTCGACGAGCACCACCGGGGTGGTGGCGACGACGTCGAAGCCGGCCATCGGGTCGGCGCCGGTCCCGCGCCCTCCCGTACGCCGACCCTTCGCGAGCGTCGCCAGCAGGTCGGTGGCGTGCTCGGGGCTGAAGAAGATCGCCAGCCAGCCGTCGGCGATCTCGCCGGTCAGCTCGAGGTTCTTGGGCCCCACCGCCGCGAGGTAGACGGGGACGTCGGGCCGCACGGGCCGCGCCGACAGCTTGAGCGCCTTGCCCGGCCCCCCGGGCAGCGGCAGGGGGTAGTGGGGTCCCGCGTGGGTGACGGTGTCGCGGCGCAGGGCCGCCCGCACGATCTCGACGTAGTCGCGCGTGCGCCCGAGCGGGCTGCGGAAGGGCACGCCGTGCCATCCCTCACTGACCTGCGGCCCGGAGACGCCGAGCCCCAGACGGAACCGGCCTCCGGACATCGTGTCGATGGTCGCCGCCGTCATGGCCGTCATCGCCGGCGTGCGAGCGGGGATCTGCATGACCGCCGAGCCGAGGCCGACGTGCTCGGTCAGGGCGCCGATCCACGCCAGCATCGACGGGCTGTCCGAGCCGTACGCCTCCGCCACCCACACGCTGTCGTAGCCGAGCCGGTCCGCCGCCTGGGCCACGGCCACCTGGTCGGCGCCCGTCGTGCCGCGCCCCCAGTAGCCAAGGTTCACACCGATCCTCATGCTGGGCAGGCTATCGGCGTGGCGCCGGCCGTGCCGGACGGCGGGATCGCGGTGTCGCCCACTACCGTTCCGTGCATGCGCAGGCGTCTCGGCTCGTCCGGTCTCTCGGTCACCCCCCTCGCCCTCGGGACCATGCTCTGGGGCAACGCGGTCGACCGGCACGAGGCCGGTGACCACCTGCGTGCGTTCGCCGAGGCCGGGGGCAACCTCGTCGACACGGCATACGGCTACGGGGGCGGCGACGCCGAGACGATCCTCGGAGCGCTGATCGACACCGCGGTGCCGCGCGACGACCTCGTCATCTGCACCAAGGCCGGCATCTCACGCGCGCGCGGCGAGCGTCACGTCGACGTGTCGCGGCGCGGGCTCATGTCCCAGCTCGAGACCTCGCTGCGACGGCTGGGCACCGACCACGTCGACCTCTGGCTCGTGCACACGTGGTCGGACGACGTGCCACTCTCGGAGACGCTGTCGGCCCTCGAGTGGGCGGCGTCCTCCGGGCGTGCCCGCTACGTCGGCGTGTCCAACTACTCCGGCTGGCAGTCCGCGCGAGCCTTCAGCCTGCTCGAATCCGCGCGAATCCCTCTGGTGGCCAACGAGATCGAGTACTCCCTGGTGTGCCGCACCGCCGAGCACGAGGTGAGCCAGGCGGCCACCGCTCTGGGCTTCGGGCTGCTCCCCTGGTCGCCGCTGGGCCGGGGCGTGCTGACGGGCAAGTACCGCAACGGCATCCCGTCGGGGTCGCGGGCGGCGTCGGTCGACTTCCCGGGGTTCGCCGAGCGCTTCCTCGGCGAGCAGTCGGCACGGGTGGCCGAGGCCGTGGCGATGGCCGCGCGCGGACTGGGCGCGAAGCCCGGCGAGGTGGCGCTCGCGTGGGTGCG
Source organism: Terrabacter koreensis (assembly GCF_054783315.1). Classification (NCBI taxonomy): domain Bacteria; kingdom Bacillati; phylum Actinomycetota; class Actinomycetes; order Micrococcales; family Intrasporangiaceae; genus Terrabacter; species Terrabacter koreensis. The sequence goes on from NZ_BAAGQU010000004.1 coordinate 1,994,735, forward strand.
TGACCGGCCGGGTGTCGCGGCGCCGATCGTGGGGGCGCGCACCGCCGCGCAGCTGCGCTCGTCGCTCGCGAGCCTCGAGCTGGTGCTCCCGGACGAGATCGTCGAAGCTCTCGACGACGTGTCGGCCTAGGGCCGGCGCTCAGGCGCGGGCACCGGCCCCGTTGCTGACCTCGACGTCGTCGTCATCGTCGACGTCGTCCTCGTCGTCATCCTCGTCCTCGTAGTCGTCGTCTTCGAGGTCGCCGTCCAGCTCGTCGTCCAGGTCGTCGTCATCGTCGTCGTCATCGTCGTCGAGGTCGTCGTCCTCGTCGTCGTCCTCGTCGTCGTCGTCATCGTCGTCGTAGTCGTCCGAGTCGAGCCCGGCGTAGACGCGTCCCTCGGTGCCGTCCTCGTCCTCGTGGCCGTCGAAGTCGTCGCCGTAGATCGCGAGCGGCGTCGCGACCTCGGTGGCCTCGTAGAGCGCCTCGTCGTAGTCGTCGAAGGCCTCGGCGAGGTCCTGGGCGGCAGCCATCACCATGGGGTGGTCGGGGTCCCGGCTCGCGTTGGCGGCCTCGTAGTGTCGTTCCAGGGCGGCGACCAGCTGCTCGAGGGCGGAGCGGGGATCCACTGTCATGCCTCGACGGTAGTCGACCCGGAGCACGGAGGGCAGTGATTCCGAGCGGTCAAAACCACCCTCGGACCTCGCCGGGACGCAGACGGTCCCGCAGCGAGACTCGCTCGCTGCGGGACCGTCACCGGGTGTTGGGGGGCGTTCACCCCCGCTGGTGCCCGAGGGTCAGAGCGGCGCCTTGACCGTGTCGGCGGCGGCCGGGGCCTTGATGTCGACGGGCTCGCCGTACTTGCCCATCGTCATGTTGGCCTTGACGCCCATCAGGTCGAAGGTGACCTTGCGCAGCTGGTCCTTCTCGTCGAGCCACGCGGTGTAGGTGATGGTGTCGGGCAGCTTGGTCTGCTGGCTGCTCGGCAGCTGGGCCTGCATGGCCTTGGTGTCGAGCACCAGGTCGTACTTGAAGGCCTTGTCGCCGTCGACGGTGTCCTCTCCGACGTACTTGACGTCGGTGACGGCCGCGCCGAACTGGTCGTACATCTTCGTCGGGTCGGCCTGGTTGAGCGACTCGGCGAGCTGCTTGCCCATCGTCGAGCTGCTGTCGATGACGGCCCACTTGCCGGCGGCGAGGCCGGGGAAGCCCTTCATGAAGATCTTCTTGTCGACGAGGATCATGTCGAGCTTCATCGACGGGCCCATGTCCATGGACATCTTCATCGCCGGGTTGGCGGCGTCGATCTTCGTGTCACCCGTGATGGCGATCTTCTGGCCGGCGGCGTCCATGTCCATCGTGACGTGGGCGGTCGTGGCGTTCTTGCCGGCGGCCTTCATGGCGGCGACGAACGAGGCCTTGTCCTTGTAGGGCTGCCCGGCGGCGGGGGCGTCGCTGGTCGGGGCGCTCGACGACTGGCTGGCCGTCTGGCCGGTGGCCGGCGCCGGGGAGTCGCTCTTGCCGCAGGCAGCGACACCGAGGACGGCGGGAAGGACGATGACTGCTGCCGCGGTGCGGCGGATGTTCCACTTCATGTGTGTTGACCTCCTGGGCCCCTTGACGCCGGGCCCGGCCCGGCGGTTCCCCCGCGCCGTGACCGGCGTCGAGGGACGTCGGCGACCTCGGATGACCCAGCGACGGTATCGCGGCACGCTGACCGCGACACACGGCATACGGTCTCGTTGGGATCACGGTTGGTGTCAGAATGGCCGCGATGACGGAGTACGAGTACCGGGTCCTGACGTTCGACCGCCACACGTCCAAGGCCCAGGCGCGGCAGGCGGTGCGCGAGCACGCCGAGTACGGCCGTTGGGAGCTGTCCCGCACCGTGATCTACGAGGGCGGCGTGCGCCGGATGTGGCTGCGCCGGCGCATCATGCGCGTCGAGCGCACGGCCTGACCCGGGCGGGCCGCCGCGACCTCTCAGCAGGTGCGCAGGAAGTCACCGAGCACCCGCGCGCCGAAGCGCAGCGAGTCGACGGGCACGCGCTCGTCGATGCCGTGGAACATCGGCGCGAAGTCGAGGTCGGCGGGCAGCCGCAGCGGCGCGAAGCCGTAGCCGTTGATACCGAGACGGCCGAGGGCCTTGTTGTCGGTGCCGCCCGAGAGGCAGTAGGGCAGCACCGCGGCCGAAGGGTCCTCGCGCAGCAGCGACTGCTTCATCGCCTCGACGAGGTCGCCGGAGAAGGGTGCCTCGAGGGCGACGTCGCGATGGACGACCTCGATCTCCACGTGCTCGCCCGCGAGCTCGCGGATCGTCGCCATGAGCGACTCCTCGTGACCCGGCAGGAACCGGCAGTCGACGGCGGCAGAGGCGGTCTGCGGGATGACGTTGTGCTTGTAGCCCGACTCGAGCATCGTGACGTTGGCCGTGTCGCGCAGCGTGCCGCGCACGAAGCCCTGCGCGCCGCCGAGAGTCCCCAGCAGCGGCTCGAGGTCGTCTGCGGCGGGGATGCCGGTCATGGCGCCGAGCGTGTCGAGCAGCTCGCGCACCGACGCGATGTACTCGCGCGGCCACTCGTGGGCGGCGATGCGTCCGATGGCCGCCGCGAGCCGCACGATGGCGTTCTCGTCGTTGGGCACCGAGCCGTGCCCGGCGCGGCCGTGGGCGTGCAGACGCAGCCAGGCGATGCCCTTCTCGGCGGTCTGGAGCAGGTACGCGCGCTGCTCGCCCTGCGGCGTCGGCACCGTGACGCTGTAGCCGCCGACCTCGCTGACGGCCTCGGTGACGCCGTCGAACCACTGCGGGTGGTGGTCGACGAGCCAGTGGCTGCCGAGAGTGCCGCCGGCCTCCTCGTCGGCGAAGAAGACGAACGTCGTGTCGCGGGCGGGCTTGGTGCCGGTGCGGGCGAAGTGGCGGATGTTCGCGAGGATCATCGCGTCCATGTCCTTCATGTCGACGGCGCCGCGACCCCAGATGCAGCCGTCGCGCTCCTCGGCGGCGAAGGGGTCGACCTGCCAGTCGGCGGCGTTGGCCGGCACGACGTCGAGGTGGCCGTGCACGGCGAGGCCGGGGCGCGAGCCGTCCTCGCCGTCGAGCCGCACGACGACGGTGGCCCGGCCCGGCTCGCTCTCGAGCAGCGTCCCCTCGAGGCCGACCTCGGCGAGCTCGCCCATGACGTACTCGGCAGCCTTGCGCTCCCCCGGGCCCGATCCGTCGCCGTAGTTCGACGAGTCGATGCGGATGAGCTCGGCGCAGATGCGGGCGACCTCGTCCTCCGGTGCGAGCGTGGTCGGCGAGGGGCGGTCTGCGTCGTCGTGGCTCATGCGAGCCAGCGTATGCCGCCTCCTCGGGACCCGCGGGTGCGGCCCGTCCCGCAGCGGCGGGCGCCGGCCGGGGCCGTTTGGTCTTTTCGGGTGGCCCCGTGCTAACGTTTCGCCTCGCCGCAAGGGAATCCCACGAGCCCCTTGCACACCTTGTCGGGGTGGCGGAATGGCAGACGCGCTAGCTTGAGGTGCTAGTGCCCTTAACGGGCGTGGGGGTTCAAGTCCCCCCCTCGACACCAACGAAAGGCCCTCGGGTTCCTGCACGTCAGGAGCCCGGGGGCCTTTCTCGTTCGGACGCAGTGCCGGCGTCAGGGCGTCGTGACGCGAGTCGTCAGGAGGCGACGTCGGCCGGAGCGCTCTCGTCGTAGAGCACGGCGAGACGCCGCTCGGGGTCGAGCCGCGGCAGCACGGCGTCGGCGATGGCGCGCAGCTGGCCGACCTGCTCGGGCGTCAGGGCGTCGAGCACCGTCGCGCGGACCCTGTCGACGTGCCCCGGAGCCGCCTGCACGACGGTCTGCCACCCCTTCTCGGTGAGCCTGGCGTTCGTCGCTCGCCCGTCCTCGGGGCACTGGAAGCGCTCGATGAGCCCGCGCTCGTCGAGGCGCCGCGACACGTGCGACAGACGCGTGAGCGTGGCGTTGGTGAGGCGCCCGAGCTGGGTCATGCGCAGGGTCCGGTCCGGGGCCTCGGAGAGCATGGCGAGGACGAAGTACTCGAAGTGCGAGAGGCCGGAGTCGCGGCGCAGCTGGGTGTCGAGCGCCCCGGGGAGCAGCTCCACCACCGCCATCAGCCTGAGCCATGCCGCGCGCTCGTCGTCGTCGAGCCATCTCGTGTCCATGAGACCATCCTACGCTTTAGTTGACGCTACAACCAAGTCATGCCATCGTGGTTGAACACGCAACTACCGTCGAGAGGTCCCCATGAGCACGTCGTTCGCCCCACCCGCCGTCGCGTACGCCGGGAGCGACGACCCCGACGCACCGCTGGTGGTCCTGCTGCACGGGCGTGGCTCCCACGAGCGCGAGATCATCTCGCTCGCGGCACACCTGCCTCGTGGCGCGACCTACGCGGCGGTGCGCGCCCCGATCGCCGAGGGTGGCGGCTACGCGTGGTTCGCCAACCGGGGCATCGGCCGGCCGGTCGCCGAGTCCCTTGCCGACACGATGTCCTGGTTCCGGACGTGGCTCGACGACGTGGCGCCGGCCGGACGCCCCGTCCTGCTCGCCGGCTTCAGCGGCGGCGCCGCCTTCGCCGGGGGCCTCGTGCTCGCCGACCCCGCTCGCTACGCCGGGGCGGCCATCCTCTACGGCACCCTGCCGTTCGACGCCGGAGTGCCGGTCACGCCGTGGCGGCTCGCCAACCTGCCGATGTTCGTCGCCCAGGGCGACGCCGACCACGTCATCCCGCGCGAGCTGCTCGACCGCACCTGGACCTACCTGCTCGGCGAGTCGGGGGCTCCCACGTGGGCGCACCGCGACCCCGGCGGCCACGGCATCACTCCGACGTCGCTGCGACAGCTGTCCGAGTGGGTGCAGGCCCGTCTCTCGCACGTGCTCCAGCGGGGGTCGGTGCCGGTCGGGGTCCCTGCGGACGTCGCCTGGCCCACCGTCGCGGGCGGCTCCCTCCCCCACCGCGCCGGCTCACGACCCGACGTCGCGTGGTCCATCCCCCAGCAACAGCAGTCCGACAACGCTCCGGCCGAGCTGCAGGAGCAGCTCTACGCGCGCATCAGCGCCTTCGCCGACGTCACCTCGGGGCCGTCCCGCATCTCCGTGCCGGGCGCCCGGGGACTCCTGCTCGAGCAGGGGGCGGGTCCCGACGAGGCGTTCCTCGTCCCCGAGGTCCGCGAGTTCGCCCACCTGCACCCGGCGTACGACGGCTCGCTCCACCTCGCCCTGCCCGCGGCACAGGCGGCGGACCTCGTCGCGCACGGCTGGGGCACGCCCCACCCATGGGCCGGTGGTCGCCTGACGCCGGGCTTCGTCATGGTCTTCGGCCCCCGCGACGCCGCCGAGCTCGAGGTCGTGGCCGGGATCGTGGCCGCCAGCCACGCGTACGCGTCCGGTGCACGAGACACCGAATCGGCGTCACTTCCTGAGCGGGCCGCGTCGGCGAACTAGTCTGGCGGGGTGAGCCAGCCGCACCGCAGCGAGAGCCCCTCCCACACGCTCGCCGACGACCTCTACGACGTCCTGGGCCTGGTGCGCCGCCGCTCGCGCCGGCTCGTCGGCGCACCCTTGCCCGAGCTCGACCTCTCCGGCGCCCAGCTCGAGCTGGTCCGCGTGATCCGCCGCAACCCCGGGGTGGCCGTGGCCGATGCCGCCGCCGCCCTGGGGCTCGCCCCGAACACCGTCTCGACGCTGGTCGGCCAGCTCGTGGCGCTCGACGTGGTCGTGCGCGAGCGTGACGACCGCGACCGACGCGTCGCCCGGCTGCACCTGACGGCCCACGCGCGAGCGGCCGTCGAGCTGTGGCGCGACCAGCGCGCCCACGCGATGGCCTCGGCGCTGGAGTCGCTGGACGCCTCGGCCCGCACACGCATCGCCGACGCCCTCCCCCTCATCGCCGAGGTGGCCGCCCGGCTCCCCGACGCCCCGAGGTCCCATGCCCCGCTCGCGCTCGGCGCCCAGCAGGCCGTGCTCGACGGCAGCGCCTGACGAGGCGACCGCAGCGCGCGGCAGCGGCCCTCGGACGACCCGGGGCCGCCGGGCCCTAGTCTGTGCCGCGTGACCTTCCTGCGTGCCCTGTGGACCCTGCTCCGGGGCCGAGGGTTCCGACGCCTGTTCGTCGCACGCGTCACCTCCTCCTTCAGCGACGGCATCTTCCAGGTGGCGCTCGCGAGCCACGTGCTGTTCAACCCCGAGAAGGCCGCCGACGCCCAGGGCATCGCGGTGGCGTTCGCCCTCGTGCTCCTTCCCTACAGCGCGCTCGGGCCCTTCGTCGGTGTGCTCCTCGACCGCTGGCCACGTCGCCGCGTCCTCGTCGTCAGCCAGCTCGTGCGAGCCGCGGCCATCCTGGGGGTGACCGGCTTGGTCACGGGAGCGGAGACGGGGCCGGCCTTCTTCGTCCTGGTCCTCGTCGTCTTCTCCGTCAACCGCTTCATCCTCGCCGGCCTCGGCTCGGCCATGCCGCACGTCGTGCCCCGTTCGTCGCTCGTGAGCGCGAACTCCGTTGCCCCGACGTGCGGTTCACTCGCGTACCTCCTCGGTGGCGGTGTCGGCACGGGCCTGCGTGCCGCTGGAGGCAGCGACGTCCTCGACGTGCTGCTCGCCGCGGTGGGTGTGGTCGTGGCCGCGTGGGCGGCGACCCGTCTGCCGTTCATCGGGCCCGACGACACGAGCGGGGCGCCCTCGGTCGGGCACATCACCCGCTCGGTGGTGAGCGGCCTCGTCGAAGCCGTGCGCACGCTGCCGCGCAAGGCTCGCCTGCTGCTCGTGCTCGTCTTCCTGACGCGCCTGCCGTTCGGCTTCCTGCTGCTGCAGACGCTGCTGCTCTTCCGCGGCCCGTTCGAGCAGGGTCGCGGCGCCCTCGGCTTCGGCATCGCCGCCGGCGCCTCCGCCGTCGGTTTCGCCTCGGCCGCGTTCGTCACCCCGTGGCTGGCCCCGCGCCTCACCGCCGTGCCGTATGCCGCCCGCATGCTCGCGCTCGGCGCCCTCGTCTGCGCCGTGCTGGGTCCCTTCCTCAGCCCATGGAGCATCGTCGTCGTCGCCTTCGTCGTCGCCTTCACGTCGCAGTGCGTCAAGATCACCGTCGACTCGCTCATGCAGGCGCACGTCGACGACCACCTGCTGGGCCGCGCCTTCTCGGCGTACGACGTCGTCTACAACGCGGGCATGGTGGCCGCCGCGGCGCTCGGCGCCCTGGTGCTGCCGTCCACCGGCCTGGCCTGGTGGCCGCTCATCGCATTCGCCTGCCTCTACGGCGTCGCCGCGATGCTCCTCGGCCGGCTCTGGGCCCGGGCCTCCGTGCTCGACCTCGAGCGGCCACTAGGCTGACCGGCGTGCTGCCCGAGCTGACCGCCACCCGCTACGTGACGCCGCTCAAGGAGGGCGGCTCGCTCCCCGGCATCGTCGAGGCCAGCGACGACGGCACCTACGTGCTCAAGTTCCGGGGTGCCGGGCAGGGCCTCAAGGTGCTCGTGGCCGAGGTGCTCGTCGCCGGCATCGCCCGGCTGCTCGAGGTGCCGGTGCCCGACCTCGCCGTCGTCCGGCTCGACCCGCGCATCGCCCGCTACGAGGCCGACGAGGAGGTCCAGGACCTGCTCACCGCCTCGGTCGGCACCAACCTCGGCGTCGACTTCCTGCCCGGCTCTCTCGGCTACGACGGCTCGCGCCCGCCCGACGCCGACCTCGCCGAGCGGGTCGTCTGGCTCGACGCGCTGACGGCGAACGTCGACCGCACGTGGGCCAACCCCAACCTGCTGGTCTGGCACGGGCGCACCTGGGCCATCGACCACGGTGCGGCCCTCTACTTCCACCACTCGTGGCCCGGCAAGGAGCCGTCGCCCGAGCGCTTCGCGGCGCAGCCCTTCGACGCGAGCAAGCACGTGCTGCGCGACGTCGCCGGTGACGTCGCGCGCAGGCACGACGAGCTGGCGGCCCGGCTCGACCCCGCCGCCCTCGCGGCGGTCATCGCCGAGGTGCCCGACGAGTGGCTCGAGCCGACGCCCTACCTCGCCGACCCGGACGCGGTGCGGGCGGCATACGCCCGGATGCTGCGTGCGCGCCTGGACGGGCCCCTCGCGTGGGTGCCGTCGGGGGTCGCGGCGTGAACGCGTACCAGTACGTCCTGCTCCGCCTCGTCCCCCGCGTCGACCGCGAGGAGTTCATCAACGTCGGAGTCGTCCTCTACTCGCAGGACACCGGGTTCCTCGACGCCGCCTGGGAGATCGACGAGTCGCGGGCCGCGGCCCTGTGCCCGACGTGCGACCTCGACGGCGTCCGCTCGATGCTCGACCGGGTGCGTGCCGTCTGCCGCGGCGAGACCGGACGCGGCCTGCCGACGCTCGACAAGCAGGGCCAGCGCTTCGGCTGGATCATCGCCCCGCGATCGACCGTGGTGCAGCCGGGCCCCGTGCACGGCGGTCTGTGCGAGGACCCGGCGGTGGAGCTGCAGCGGCTGCTCGACCGGCTCGTGCGCGCCTGAGCCCGAACGGGACTCGGCTCAGCGAGCCCGCAGGGCCCACATCGCCACGGCGCTCGCGGCCGCGACGTTCAGCGAGTCGACGCCGCCGGCCATCGGGATGCGCACCGTGACGTCGGCACCCTGCACCGTGTGACGCGAGAGCCCGTCGCCCTCGGTGCCGAGCACCAGCGCGACCCGCTCGGGCGGATGGGCCTCGAGCTCGTCGAGTGAGACGGAGTCGTCGGTGAGGGCCATGGCCACCACCGTGAGGCCGGCCTTCTTGAGCAGGTCGAGGCCGCCCGGCCACGGGTCGATGCGCGTCCACGGCACCTGGAACACGGTGCCCATCGACACCCGGATCGAGCGGCGGTAGAGCGGGTCGGCGCATCGCGGGGTGATGAGCACGGCGTCGACGCCGAGGGCGGCGGCGCTCCGGAAGATCGCTCCGACGTTCGTGTGGTCGACGACGTCCTCCAGCACGACGACACGTCGCGCACCGGCGAGCAGGGACTCGACGTCGGGCAGGACGGGGCGCTGCATGGCGGCCAGGGCGCCACGGTGGAGGTGGAAGCCGGTCAGCTGCTCGATGACGTCGTGCTCGCCGAAGTAGACCGGGATGCCCTGCGCCTCCGCGTCGGCGACGATGTCCGCCAGGTCGTCGAGCCAGCGCCGCGCCATGAGGTAGGACCGCGGCCGGTGCCCCGCCCGCAGGGCCCTGCGGATCACCTTCTGGCTCTCGGCGATGTAGAGGCCCCGCTCGGGCTCGGTGCGCCGCCGCAGCACGACGTCGGTCAGGGCGACGTAGTCGGCGAGCCGGGGGTCGGCGGGGTCGGTGATCTCGATCGGCACGCCCGTCAGGCTAGTGCCGTCACGAGGGGGCGCCGTCACCGGCGGGTGCAGGCCCCGGTCGCGCCGTGGCCGTGGCGGATGGTCAGGGGAACCAGACGAGCTTGACCACGGCGACGAGGCCGATCGTGATGATCAGCGCACGCAGCGCGTTGGGCGGGATGCGTCGCCCCACCCGGGCGCCGATGATGCCGCCGACGAAGGCGCCGACGGCGATGAGCAGGACGACCAGCCAGTCGATGTGGTCACGGGCGAAGATGACGAACACCGTTGCGGCCACGAAGTTCACGATGAGCGACAGCACGTTCTTGTAGCCGTTGAGCCGCTGCAGCGGCTCGAGGCTGAGGGCACTGAACAGGCCCATGAGCAGGACGCCCTGGGCCGCGCCGAAGTAGCCGCCGTAGACGCCGGCGACGAAGACGCCGACCCCGATGGCCGGGGCGTGCCAGGCCGGCGGACGGGTGTCCACCCCCTCGGGGTGCGCCCGGGCCTGGATGCGTGGACCGGCCAGCACGAGCACGAGGGCGACGAGGATGAGCACCGGCACGATCGCGCGGAACGCGGTCGCCGGCAGCACGAGCAGCAGCCCGGCCCCGACCACGGAGCCGACGAACGACAGGGGCATGAGGCGGCGCAGCGTCGGGGCCTGGCCACCGAGCTCGTGCCGGTAGCCCCAGGAGCCCGTGATGCCGCCTGCGACGAGCCCGATGTTGTTGGACACGTTGGCGACGAGCGGGTTGACCCCGAAGAACAGCAGGGTCGGGAAGGTGATGAGCGTCCCCGAGCCGACGATCGTGTTGATCAGTCCCGCCCCGGTGCCCGCGAGAGTGATGGCGACGGCGGACCAGAACGACACCCGGCCACCCTACAGAGGGTGACCGGGTGTCGCCGTGGTGGCGGTCCGTGGAGCGCCGGGGTCAGCGCTGGGTGGGCGGCTCGGGGCTGGACCCCGGAAGGTCCTCGGGGGCCGCGATGTCGGCCGGCGGCGACGCAGGCGGCGCCGGCGGCAGGGCTCCGGGCGTCGGCGGGGCTGCTGCTGGCGGCGGCGGGACGTCGGCTCCGCCGGGGCGGACCGGAGGCTGCTGCCGACCGATGGGGGCGGCGTGCTCGGTCGACTCGGCGCTGGCGGCGGCCGCCTGGCCACGGGCCTCGGCGAGGGCCTTGGCGGAGTCCTCGAGGATCGTCTCGGCGAAGGCGTCCTCCTCGGCGTCCGTCGTCGGCACCCACGGCTCGTCGTCGTCGCCCTGCCGCGGCTCGGTGCCACCGAGGGCGCTGCCGATGCCCTTGAGGGCGTCGGTCAGCTCGGAGGGGACGATCCACATCTTGTTGCTGTCGCCGCGCGCGAGCTGCGGCAGCACCTGGAGGTACTGGTAGGCGAGCAGCTTCTGGGTCGGCTTGCCGCGGTGGATGGCCGAGAAGACCTGCTGGATGGCGCGCGCTTGGCCCTGGGCCTCGAGGATGCGCGCCTGGGCGGAACCCTCGGCGCGCAGGATCTGGCTCTGCTTCTCACCCTCGGCGGTGAGGATGGCCGACTGCTTGACGCCCTCGGCGGTGAGGATGGCCGCACGACGGTCGCGCTCGGCGCGCATCTGCTTCTCCATCGAGTCCTGCACCGAGTGGGGCGGGTCGATGGCCTTGAGCTCGACACGGTTGACGCGGATGCCCCACTTGCCGGTGGCCTCGTCGAGGACTCCGCGCAGCTGGCCGTTGATCTGGTCGCGGCTCGTCAGCGTCTGCTCGAGGTCGAGCGAGCCGATGACGTTGCGGAGGGTCGTGACCGTCAGCTGCTCGATGCCCTGGATGAAGTTGGCGATCTCGTAGACGGCCGCCTTGGCGTCGATGACGGAGTAGTAGATGACGGTGTCGATGCTCACGACGAGGTTGTCGGAGGTGATGACGGGCTGGGGCGGGAACGACACGACCTGCTCACGGAGGTCGATGTTCGCCCGGACCTTGTCGACGAACGGCACCAGGAAGTGGATGCCGGCCGTGAGGGTCTTGTTGTAGCTGCCGAGCCGCTCGACGATCTGGGCCGTCTGCTGCGGCACGATGCGCACCGTGCGCAGCACCACGACGATGGCCACGATCACGATGAGGATCGGGATGATGAGTACCGGGTCCACGGACTACTCCCTGCTCTGTGCGCCCCCGAGGACGCGTGGTCTGGGCGTCCGGACCGGGCGGCCCGGACGGTTCGTCGGTCTCACTCGCCGACGAGGCGAGCGCGGCTGACGACGGCGGTGGCGCCGTCGATCGAGTCGACGACCACCTCTTCACCCGGCTCGATGCTGTCGCCGAGGGTGCGGGCCGACCAGGTCTCGCCGGCGAGCTTGACCGTGCCGCCCGCAGGGCTGACGCGGTCGAGGGCGACCGCCGACCGGCCGATGTTGGCGGCCGCGCCCATGAGCTGCTGTGGGGTGTTGGCCTGAAAGCGTTTCACCAACCAGGGACGCACGATGGCGAGCAGGGCGACCGCGACCAGGGCCGCGACGACCGCCTGCACGACGGGCGGGGCACCGAACGCGGCAGCGACCGAGCCGCCCACCGCGCCGCCGGCCAGCATGAGGAAGGTGAAGTCGACGGTCGCGGCCTCGATGGCGACGAGGACGAGCGCCACCCCCAGCCAGACCAGCCACGCGTAGCCCTCGAACACCAGTAGCCCCATATCGTCGAGCCGGCACCGTGAAGACACCGACGTCTCGTGCGTCACACCTGTGACGCTCTCGATTCTGCCTCAGTTCCCTTCGAGGACCTACGAATCGCGGGCGGTCGCGGGTTGCGATCAGGACTCGGCGCGAGCCGACCAGCGCTCACCGTGCTGCTCGAGCACGAGCGGCAACCCGAAGGTGGCGCTGAGGTTCTCGGCCGTGAGGGTGAGCGGAATGGGTCCGGCGGCCACGACCTTGCCGTCGCGGATCATCAGCACGTCGGTGAACGACGGTGGGATCTCCTCGACGTGGTGGGTGACGAGCACCATCGCCGGCGCCTCGGTGTCGGCGGCGAGGTCACCGAGCCGGCGCACGAGGTCCTCGCGGCCACCGAGGTCGAGACCTGCGGCCGGCTCGTCGAGCAGCATGAGCTCGGGGTCGGTCATCAGCGCTCGCGCGATCTGCACGCGCTTGCGCTCCCCCTCGCTGAGGGTGCCGAACGCCCGGTCTGCGAGGTGGTCGGCGCCGAGCGCCTTGAGCAGCTCCATCGCGCGCACGTAGTCCATGTGGTCGTACGTCTCGCGCCAGCGGCCGATGATGCCGTAGGAGGCGGTGACGACGACGTTGCCGACGAGCTCCGACGGCGGGATGCGCTCGGCCATCGACGAGCTCGCGAGCCCGACGCGAGGCCGCAGCTCGAAGACGTCGACCGCGCCGAGGACCTCGCCGAGAATGCCGGCGACGCCGGACGTCGGGTGCATGCGGGCGGCGGCGATCTGCAGCAGCGTCGTCTTGCCGGCACCGTTGGCGCCCAGCACGACCCAGCGCTCGCCCTCCTCCACCTCCCAGGTGACGTCGTCGAGCAGCGTCGTCGCACCGCGGCGAACGGTGACTCCGGCGAAGGCGAGGACGTCACTCATGGACCAGACCCTATGACACGGTCACCGGGCACCGGTGCGGCGCACCCCTACGATGACGACGTGCCCGAGCTGCCTGCCTCCGTCCGCCTCGCCCTGTGGGTCACGGCGTCGTGGCACGGAGGTCCGACGACGTCGGAGGCGCTGACCCGGGCCTTCCCCGACCTCGACCACGTGGCCGGTGACCTGGCCCGGCTCGACGTCTGGCGCGACCTCGGCGAGCAGGCACTCTTCGTCGCGCTCCCCCGGCCGGGCGACCTCAGCCGTATGCCGCGTGGCTCGGCGGCCGCGACTGCCCACGCCGCCGACGCCGGCGAGTGCGTCTTCGTCGCCGGCATCGGTGGTGTGCTCGTGCCGACGCTGTCGGAGTTCGGGCCGGAGGGCGACATCGGCGTCCGCGCGGACTGGACGGCCTACGAGGCCGACCCCGTGCCGCGGCACCGCATGGAGATGCTCGACCTGCGCGACGTCGAGCGCGAGCTGATGCACCGGCTGCGCGAGCACACCGCCCGCTTCGAGCAGGTCGGTGGCCATCCGTGGGGCGACGAGGCCCGCGCCGAGGCGCAGGCCGACCTCGACACCGCGCTCTGGGGCATCCCGCCCGCGACCCCCGGCCGCGCCCTGCGCATCATGGCCCTCGCCGCCAACCTGTCACGCCTGGCGCACCGGACGGCAGGCCTGACCTCGCTCGGCTCGAGCGGGCTGGACGCCGGCACTGCGGCTGGCCGGGGGATGCTCCTGCGCAGCCTCGCGGCCGACGCCGACTCGGCGCTCGCCGACGCGACCAACGTCGCGGTCATGACGATCGCCGGCTGGCGTCCGGCTTAGGCGGACTGCTCCTCGTCCGGTGCCGACGAGCCGAGGACGGCCGTCACTGCGCGCGCGTAGGCGCGCTCGGCGTCGATGTCGACGTGGCGCTCGAGGTCGTCGTGCGCCCCGCGGATCGTGACGGCATACCCGCCCTCGAGGCGCTCCAGCGAGACGAACGCGTCGCCGAGCAGGTCACGCAGCTGGTCCTCGCGGGGCAGCCACACGACCTTGTCCTGCTCGACGCTGTCGAGCGCCCACTCGGTCGTGCCGTTGAAGCCGATGACGTCGCCCGTCTTGAAGTGGTGCACGTCGACGGTGATCTCGCTGATGACGAAGACGTCCTCCTCCATGCCGTTCACCGGGACGACGAAACGGTCGCCCGAGCTGGGCTGCCAGACGAGGCCGGCGTCGGTGAGCCGTCGGGCGAGTTCGATGGTCAGCATGCTCCATCGTCACATCCGGCCGGTCACGGGCCAAGGAACCCTAGATTTGTCCCGTGACCCACCAGAGCGAGAAGACCGAGCGCCCCCGCCTGACCCCCCTCGACGAGACGACCTTCGACACCGTGCTCTGCGTCGTCGCGCACCCCGATGACCTCGAGTACGGCACGGCCGCCGCGGTCGACAAGTGGGTGCGGGCCGGCAAGACGGTGACCTACCTGCTCGTCACCCGCGGCGAGGCCGGCATCGACACCATCGCGCCGGCGGAGGCCGGGCCGCTGCGCGAGCGCGAGGAGCGCGAGGGGGCGGCCCGGGTCGGGGTCGACGTCGTGGAGTTCCTCGACGGCTTCACCGACGGCGTCGTCGAGTACGGGTTGCCGCTCCGGCGCGCGATCGCCCGCGAGATCCGCATCCGGCGCCCCGACCTCGTGGTCTCGACGACGTACGCCGACCACTTCCCCGGCGGGTTCGTCAACCAGGCCGACCACCGCGCGGTCGGGCTCGCCACCGTGGACGCGAAGGCCGACGCGGGCAACCGGTGGATCTTTCCCGACCTGCTCGACGAGGGGCACGAGCCGTGGCAGGTCAAGCAGCTGTTCGTCACCGCGGATCCCGAGCCGACCCACTTCGTCGACACGTCCGACCACTTCGAGGCCGCCGTCGCCTCGCTCGAGGCCCACGACGCCTACCTCGCCGCGCTCGGCCCGGACTACCCGAAGCCGCGGGACCTGCTGCAGATGATCCTCGGAGGTCCGGCCGAGGTGACCGGGGCGACCTACTCCCTGGCGGGACGCCTCATCGGGTGACGAGCGCCTCGACCAGCGGGCGCAGGGCGCGGGCCCGCCGGGCCTGCCAGGCGCGCATGGTCGGAGCGGACGGGACCGGGTCGCGCAGCGAGTTGTGCCGGAACATGCCGGTCATCGCGACGACAAATCGTATTGCCTCGTAAGGCAGTCCGGAGAGGATTCCCTTGGCGGCGCGCAGGGCCACCGCGTCTCCCCCCACATGCCCGCAGGCCACGACGTCGGCGGCCAGGCAGGCCGTGTCGAGCCACGGCGCTCCGATCGCCGCATGCGCCCAGTCGACGAGCCAGACGCCCTCGTCGTGCTCCACGACGTTGTCGCACCGGACGTCGAGGTGGACCGCGTGCCGGCCCGCGGTCCAAGTGCGCCAGCCGCGGCTCATGGCGACGAGCGGGCCGAGGTGCTCCCGTTCCCAGGGATCGAGCACCTCGCCGGCATCCGGACGCTCGGCGAGGAGCTCCCAGCCGTCGAGCGCGGGGAGGCGGTCGACCGCCGGCGGGAGTCCGTGCACGTCGGTGTGCGTGGAGAGGACTGCCACCGCCTTGGTGGCCGCGGCCAGGTGCTGCGACCGCCACGGCGGCCCCACGGCCCTCCCCGATGCGGCCTCGGTCACGATGACGACCCAGTCGCCGTGCACCACGTGCGCCACGAGAGGGGCGTGCGGCACGTCGTCGGGGACTCGTGCGAGCACCTCGATCTCGCGCGTGTAGAGCCCGTGCGCCTTCGCACTCTGTTGGGCTGCAACGGCTTTCGCGAAGACCTGGCGTCCGTCACCCAACGCCAGGACCGCCGCCGGCCCGGGCGCCATGCCGCCGTGGACGGCCTCGACCCCGACGATCGGCGCGTCCAGGACTCGCTCGACCGCGCGGACCAGCGATCGTGGGGCATCGGCCCAGTCGGATCGTGCGGTGAAGCCTGCCGGCATCAGCCGCCGAGGACTGCCCGGTAGACCTCGAGGGTGCGGTCACCGATCGACGCCCACGAGAAGGAGTCGACCGCTCGCGCGCGGCCGGCCTGCCCGAAGGCGCGCGCCCGGTCGACGTCGGACACCGCGTCGGTGAGGGCCGCAGCCAGGTCGGAGACGAACCGGTCGGGGTCGACCGGGGTTCCGGTGCCGTCGGTCACCTGCTCGATGGGCACGAGCCAGCCGGTCTCGCCGTCCACGACGACCTCGGGGATGCCACCGGTCGCGGTGGCCACCACCGCGAGCTCGCACGCCATGGCCTCGAGGTTGACGATGCCGAGCGGCTCGTAGACCGAGGGGCACGCGAAGACGGTGCCGTGGCTCAGCAGGGCGACGACCTCGTTGCGCGGCAGCATGTCGGGGATCCACACGACACCGTCGCGCTGGTCCCGCAGCTCGTTCATCAGCCCCTCGACCTCGGCCAGGATCTCGGGGGTGTCGGGCGCGCCGGCGCAGAGCACGATCTGGACGTCCGGCGGCAGCTGGGCGCAGGCCCGGAGCAGGTAGGGCAGGCCCTTCTGGCGGGTGATGCGCCCGACGAAGACGACCGACCGCTTGTCGGGGTCGACGCCGTGCTTGCGGACGATGTCGGCGGCCTCGCTTGAGCGATCGGCCTGCCACAGCTGCGCGTCGATCCCGTTGTGCACCACGTGGACTCGCGACGGGTCGAGCGACGGGTAGCTGCGCAGGATGTCGTCACGCATGCCCGCGCTGACGGCCACGACACCGGCGGCCGACTCGTAGGCGGTGCGCTCGGCCCATGACGACACGCGGTAGCCGCCACCGAGCTGCTCGGCCTTCCAGGGCCGCATCGGCTCGAGCGAGTGCGCGGTCACGACGTGCGGCATACCTCCGAGGAGCGACGCGAGGTGCCCGGCCATGTTGGCGTACCACGTGTGGGAGTGCACGAGGTCGGCGCCCACGCAGTCGCCGGCCATGGCGACGTCGACGCCGAGCGTCTGCATGGCTGCGTTGCTGCTCGCCAGCTCGGTGAGGTCGGCGTATGCCGTCGTGCCGGCCTCGTCGCGCGGCGCGCCGAAGCAGCGCACCTGCACGTCGATGTCGCCGCGGGCCCGCAGCGCCCGGACGAGCTCGGCCACGTGGACGCCGGCGCCTCCGTAGATGGCGGGCGGGTACTCCTTGCTGAGGATGTCGACGCGCACACCTCGACCCTAGTGCCGTCGCAATCCCAGAGAGCGAAAAGCTCTGGCGATCTTGCGTGCTGAACCTGTCGAGGCGCCGGAGCCTGCCCTAGGGTGGCGAGCATGGCCCGACGAAGCCCAGCCGCTGGTCCGAAGGTTCTTGCGATCGTGCTCGCCGGGGGTGAGGGCAAGCGGTTGATGCCGCTCACCGCCGACCGGGCCAAACCAGCGGTGCCGTTCGCCGGCATCTACCGCCTCATCGACCTCGCCCTGTCGAACGTCGTCAACTCCGGCTACCTCCAGGTCGTCGTGCTGACGCAGTACAAGTCGCACAGCCTCGACGCCCACGTCACCAAGACGTGGCGCATGTCGACGCTCCTCGGCAACTACGTCACGACGGTGCCGGCGCAGCAGCGCGTCGACAAGAACTGGTACCTCGGCAGCGCCGACGCGATCTACCAGAGCCTCAACCTCATGCACGACGAGCGGCCCGACATCGTCGTCGTCGTCGGCGCCGACCACGTCTACCGCATGGACTTCAGCGCCATGGTCGAGCAGCACATCGAGTCGGGCGCCGCGTGCACGGTCGCCGCGATCCGGCAGCCGATCTCGCTCGCCAACCAGTTCGGGGTCATCGAGGTCGACGACGCCGACCCGTCGAAGATCGCCGCGTTCCTCGAGAAGCCCAGCGACCCGAAGGGCCTGCCCGACAACCCGGCCGAGGTGCTGGCCTCGATGGGCAACTACGTCTTCACCGCCGACGCCCTCGAGGCCGCGGTGACGGCCGACCACGACGACGCGGACTCCAACCACGACATGGGCGGCGACATCGTGCCCTACTTCGTCTCGCGGGGCGAGGCCGGCGTCTACGACTTCAAGGACAACGAGGTGCCCGGGGCGACCGACCGCGACCGCGGCTACTGGCGTGACGTCGGCACCATCGAGTCCTACTACGACGCCCACATGGACCTCATCTCGATCCACCCGGTCTTCAACCTCTACAACTACGAGTGGCCGATCTACACGCAGCACAGCCCCTACCCGCCGGCGAAGTTCGTGCACGGCAGCGGCGACCGCATCGGTGAGGCGCTCAACTCGGCCGTCTCCCCCGGCGTCGTCGTCTCCGGCGCCCACATCTACGCGTCGGTGCTGTCGCCGCTCGTGCACGTCCACTCCTACGCGAGCATCCAGGGGTCGGTGCTGCTCGACGGCGTCCAGGTGCAGCGGCATGCACAGATCCGCCGCGCGATCATCGACAAGAACGTCGTCATCCCCGAGGGCTGCCAGATCGGCATCGACCACGAGTACGACCGGGCACGGGGCTTCCACGTCACCGACACCGGGATCGTCGTCGTCGGCAAGGGCCAGGTCGTCACCCGGTGACCCCGGCGACCGACGAGGCGCCGGCAGCGCCCGCGAGCTCCGTCGACGCCCGACCGGCGCGGGTCGGCATCCAGATCCCGCCGCAGCACGCGACGTGGGCGCAGATCCGCAGCACGGCCGCGACGCTCGAGGAGATGGGCGTCGACGTCCTCCTCAACTGGGACCACTTCTTCCCGCTCAGCGGCGACCCCGGCGGCCTGCACTTCGAGTGCTGGACGATGCTCGGCGCATGGGCCGAGTCGACCGAGCGCGTCGAGATCGGCGCCCTCGTGACGTGCAACAGCTACCGCAACCCGAGCCTGCTCGCCGACATGGCCCGCACGATCGACCACATGAGCGAGGGACGGCTGATCCTCGGCATCGGCTCGGGCTGGAAGCAGCTCGACTACGACGAGTACGGCTACGAGTTCGGCACCGCCGGTGGTCGGCTCGACAACCTGGCCCGTGACCTGCCGATCATCCGCGACCGCTGGGCCAGGCTCAACCCGCCTCCCACGCGCGACATCCCCATCCTCATCGGCGGCGGCGGCGAGAAGAAGACGTTGCGCATCGTCGCCGAGCACGCATCGATCTGGCACGGCTTCGGCGGACCTGCCGAGATCGCCCACAAGCACCGCGTGCTCGACGAGTGGTGCGCGCGCCGCGGCCGCGACCCGCTCGAGATCGAGCGGTCGGCGGGGGTCGCCTTCGTGCCGGGACGCAACCCCGACCAGTCCGGCGACTACGCCGGCAACGCGCAGCAGCTCCACGACATCGGCACCCGCCTCTTCACGGCGAGCGTCGCGGCCGCGCACCCCGACCTGGCGCGCGTGCGAGACCTGCTCCAGTGGCGCGACGAGGTCAACGCCACACGCGCGAGGTCGACCGCAGCGCCTGCCTGAGGGTATGGACCCGCCATGCTGACCGCGACCTTCTGGGGCCTGGTGGGCGGGGCCGCCCTGCTCGTCGGGGCCCTGCTCGGCCTCTACGCGCACGCCTCCAACCGTGTCATCGGCATCGTCATGGCCTTCGGCTCGGGCGTGCTCATCAGTGCTGTGGCCTTCGAGCTGACCGAGGAGGCCTTCCGGTCAGGCGGCACGCTGCCCGTCGTGCTCGGCCTCGTGGGCGGGTCGCTCGTCTTCTTCGTCGGCGACTGGCTCATCGACCGGCGCGGCGGCCACCGGCGCAAGAGCCCGACCGGCACGCCGCAGCAGGGCGCGGGCGCGATGGCGCTCGTCCTCGGTGCGCTGCTCGACGGCATACCCGAGTCGGCCGCCATCGGCGTCAGCATCCTCAGCGGCGGCGAGGTCGGCATCGCCATGGTGGCGGCGGTCTTCCTCTCCAACGTGCCCGAGTCGATGTCGGCGAGTGCCGGGCTCAAGCGCGCCGGGCGCTCGAGCGGCCAGGTGCTGCGGCTGTGGCTCACCGTGACCCTCGCCTCCGGACTGGCGGCCGGTGCCGGCTACGTGCTGCTGCAGGGCGCCTCGCCCGCGGTCGTGGCGGGCATCCAGACCTTCGCCGCCGGGGCGATCATCACGATGCTGGCCGACACGATGATCCCCGAGGCGACCGAGCACGCCGGCCGGCTCGTGGGCCTCGTCACGATGATCGGCTTCGCCCTCGCCTTCCTGCTCAGCGCGCTCGGCTGAGACGGCGGTCACCACGCCCGAGCCGCCGTATGCCGGATGGCGAGGTGGCGCCCGCCCGTGCCGTCACTACGCTGACGCGGGTGACCGAAGAGAGCCGTACGCACGGGACCTCCGCAACGGACATCCAGACGCTCAGCGTCACGGTGACCGGTGACGACCGGCCCGGTGTCACCGGCACCCTGCTCGGGGCGCTGTCGGGCGTGGACGCCGAGGTGCTCGACATCCAGCAGGTCGTCGTCCACGGTCACCTCACCCTGACGGTGCTGCTGCGTCCCGGCGCGCACGTCGACCAGCTGCGAGACGCCGCGGCCGTGGCCGCCCACCGGCTCGGGCTCACGCTCACCGTCGTCGAGGGCACCGGCGACAACGCGCGTCCCCGCCAGGGCCGCGCCGCCGTCGTGGTGCTCGGCGCGCCGCTGAGCGCGGACGCCGTGTCGCTCGTGACGACCCAGATCGCCGAGCACGGCGCCAACATCGACCGCATCCGGCGCCTCTCGCGCTACCCCGTCACGACGGTCGAGTTCGACGTCTCGGGAGCGGACGTGCCGTCGCTGCGCCGGGACATGGCGCTCGTCGCGGCGACGGAGGCCATCGACATCGCCGTCGCCCCCGGCGGCCTCGCCCGGCGCGGGCGTCGCCTCGTCGTCCTCGACGTCGACTCGACGCTGATCCAGCAGGAGGTCATCGAGCTGCTCGCCGCCCACTGCGGACGTGAGGCCGAGGTCGCCGAGGTGACGGCGCGGGCCATGGCCGGTGAGCTGGACTTCGAGGAGTCGCTCCGGGCGCGGGTCGCGACGCTCGCGGGCCTGCCCGCGAGCGTGCTCGACGAGGTGCGCGCGGCGGTGGAGCTGACCCCCGGGGCCCGCACGCTCGTGCGCACGCTCAAGCGGCTCGGCTTCACGGTCGGTCTCGTCAGCGGCGGCTTCATCGAGATCGTCGGTGACCTCGCCGCCGAGCTCGGCATCGACCACGCCCGCGCCAACCGTCTCGAGATCGTCGACGGACACCTCACCGGGGGCGTCGTCGGCGACGTCGTCGACCGGGCCGGCAAGGCGCGCGCCCTGCGCGAGTTCGCGGAGCAGGAGGGGCTGCCCCTCAGCCGCACCGTCGCGATCGGCGACGGTGCCAACGACCTGGACATGCTCGACGCCGCCGGCCTCGGGGTCGCCTTCAACGCCAAGCCGATCGTGCAGGAGCAGGCCCAGACCTCGGTCAACGTGCCCTACCTCGACTCGGTGCTCTACCTGCTCGGGATCTCCCGCGAGGAGATCGAGGAGGCCGACATCGACGACGGCACGCCGACCCAGGCTCCGCCGGTCCCGCACCACGGTCACTAGGCTGGCGCGATGCAGACCGTGGCCACCTCGTCAGCAGCACCGAACCCTGACGGCATACGGCGCACGCTGCTCGTCATCGGTGGCGCCGAGGACCGCATCGGCCGGTCGGTCGTGCTCAAGCGCTTCGTCAAGCTCGCCGGGGGCCGGCGGTCGCACATCGTCGTCATCCCCACGGCGTCGTCGTTCGCCGACGAGGTGTCCGACGCGTACCGCGACGTCTTCACCCGTCTGCGCGGGGGCGACGTCTCCGTGGTCAACCCGGCGACCCGACGCGACTCGAACGACCCGGCGATGGTCGAGCTGCTCGACAGCGCCACCGGCATCTTCCTCACCGGCGGCAGCCAGGTCAAGCTCTCCCAGAACATCGTCGGCACCCCCGTCGGCGACGCGATCGTGCGGGCGTACGAGCGCGGCGCCGTCGTCGCCGGCACGTCCGCCGGCGCCTCGATCATGAGCCGCTACATGATCTCGCTCGGCGAGGAGGGGCTCACCCCACGCCAGCGCGCGAGCCAGATCTCGGCGGGACTCGGCCTCGTCGAGGACGTCATCATCGACCAGCACTTCGACCAGCGCGGCCGCTACGGCCGGCTCATGTCCATGGTCGCCGCCTCCCCCAACCTGCTCGGCATGGGCATCGACGAGAACACGGCCGCCGAGATCCGCGGCGGCACCGTGATGTCGGTCATCGGGGCCGGCTCGATCTTCGTCGTCAACGCCCGCAACGCCATCACCGACGCGCCCGACGCCCGGCGCGGTGCGCCGCTGCTCGTCTCCGGCGCGGTGGTGCACTCGCTGCCCACGGGCAGTACGTTCGACCTGGGCCACGTCGAGCTGACCGCGTTCGTCGAACGTCACCCCGACATCGAGGGTGCGGTCGTCCCGGCGAAGGTCCGGGCGGCGCGCTCCTCGACGAGCAGCGCCGCTCGCTAGTCCAGCAGTCCCGCCCGTCCCTGAGAGTACGGTCGTGCGCGAGGTGCCCCTGCGGCATACGCACGACCACGTAGGAGGAGATCCATGGCCGTCGAGGTCCCCACCCCCACAGGCCCGGCCCGCCCGGACCTGAAGATCCTCGAGACCCGGATCTACCGCGGCCCCAACGTCTGGTCCTACCAGCAGGCCATCCACCTCGTCGTCGACCTCGGCAGCCTCGAGGAGTACCCCACGGTCTCGCTCGACGGCTTCACCGACCGGCTCATCGAGCTGGTGCCCGGCCTCGAGCGGCACACGTGCTCGCTCGGCCGGCGCGGCGGCTTCATCGAGCGGCTGCGCGAGGGCACCTGGCTCGGCCACGTCGCCGAGCACGTCGCACTGCAGCTGCAGACCCTCGCCGGCCACGACTCGCGGCGCGGCAAGACCCGCGCCGTCAAGGGCGAGCCCGGCCACTACAACGTCATCTACAGCTACACCGACGAGACCGTCGGCGTCGCCGCGGGCAAGCTCGCCGTGCGCCTCATCAACCACCTCGTCGACGGCGAGGACGGCTTCGACTTCGAGACCGAGTTCAACGCCTTCCTCAGGCAGGCCGAGCGGGTCGCCTTCGGCCCGTCGACGGCGGCGATCCTCGAGGAGGCTGCCTCCCGCGACATCCCGTTCATCCGCCTCAACTCCGCCTCGCTCGTGCAGCTCGGGCAGGGCGTCCACGCCCAGCGCATCCGCGCCACGATGACGTCGAAGACGGGCGCCCTCGCCGTCGACATCGCGAGCGACAAGGACATGACGACCAAGCTGCTCGGCTCGGCGGGGCTGCCGGTGCCCAAGCAGGAGGCCGTACGCACCCTGCGCGGCACGCTCGACGCGGCCCGCCGCATCGGGTTCCCCGTCGTGGTCAAGCCGCTCGACGGCAACCACGGGCGCGGCGTGTGCCTCAACCTCCAGAGCGACGAGGAGGTCGAGAAGGCGTACGACATCGCCAAGGCCGAGTCGCGGCGCGGCACGATCATCGTCGAGTCGTTCGTCACCGGGCGCGACTACCGCTGCCTCATCGTCGGCGGCCGCATGCAGGCCATCGCCGAGCGCGTGCCGGCGCACGTCGTCGGCGACGGCACGCACACGGTGGCCGAACTCGTCGACATCACGAACGCCGACCCGCGCCGCGGCGTCGGGCACGAGAAGGTGCTGACGAAGATCAAGGTCGACGCCAACGCGCTCGAGATCCTCGCCGGCCAGGGCCACACGCTCGAGTCGGTGCCGACCGAGGGCGAGATGGTCAAGCTGGCGCTCACCGGCAACATGTCGACCGGCGGCATCTCCATCGACCGCACCTTCGACGCGCACCCCGACAACGTCGAGATCGCCGAGGAGGCCGCGCGCATCGTCGGCCTCGACGTCGCCGGCATCGACTTCATCTGCCCCGACATCACCTACCCGGTCCGTGAGACGGGCGGGGCCATCTGCGAGGTCAACGCCGCGCCGGGTTTCCGCATGCACACGCACCCGACCGTCGGCGAGCCGCAGTTCATCGCGAAGCCGGTCGTCGACCTGCTCTTCCCGCCGGGCGCCCAGTCGCGCGTGCCGATCGTCGCCGTCACCGGCACCAACGGCAAGACGACGACCTCGCGCATGATCGCCCACATCTTCAAGGGCCTCGGCCGCAAGGTCGGCATGACCTCGACCGACGGCGTCGTCATCGACGAGCGGCTCGTCATCAAGGCCGACGCGTCGGGTCCGCGGTCGGCCCGGATGGTGCTGCAGAACCCTCGCGTCGACTTCGCCGTCATGGAGGTCGCCCGCGGTGGCATCCTGCGCGAGGGCCTCGGCTACGACCGCAACGACATCGCGGTCGTCACGAACATCGCCCCGGATCACTTGGGGATGAAGGGAATCGACACCCTTCGCCAGCTGGCCGACGTCAAGGCCGTCATCGTCGAGGCCGTCCCGCGCGACGGCTTCGCGGTGCTGAACGCCGACGACCCGCACGTGCGCAACATGCGCCGCAAGTGCTCGGGCGGCATCGTCTGGTTCACGATGTCCGAGCCGGGCAGCGAGGTGCGCGAGTTCGTCGACGACTACTGCCGTCGCGGCGGCCGCGCCGTCGTGCTCGAGCCCAGCGACCGCGGCGAGATGATCGTCATCAAGCACGGCCGCCGGAGCATGCAGCTCGCGTGGACGCACCTGCTGCCGGCCACGTTCGGCGGTGCGGCGGGGTTCAACGTCGCCAACGCGCTGGCCGCAGCGGGCGCCGCGTTCGCCGCGGACGCTCCCCTGCACGACATCCGCCAGGGGCTGCGCACCTTCGCGACGACGTACTACCTCTCCCCCGGCCGCCTCAACCTCGTCCAGGTCGCCAACGCCGAGGTCTTCGTCGACTACTGCCACAACGCCGCCGGCATGAAGGAGCTCGGCGCGTTCGTCGACCGCTACGCCGCGCAGAAGCAGGGCCAGGCCGACCTCGGCCGGACGTCGCGCATCGGCATGATCGGTGCGGCCGGTGACCGGCGCGACGACGACATCCGCGAGCTCGGTGCCGTCGCCGCCCAGCACTTCGACGTGCTCGTGGTGCGCGAGGACGCCCGCCTCCGAGGTCGCAAGGCCGGCGTGAGCGCCGCGCTCGTCGCCGAGGGGGCGCGTCAGGCGATGGCCGAGGGGGCGCGCTGCCGCCAGGTCGAGATCGTGCTCGACGAGCTGGAGGCGACCCGCCACGTGCTCGCCCGCACCAATCCCGGCGACCTCGTCGTCATGTGCGTCGACCAGCACTCGATGGTCGTCGCCGAGCTCGAGGAGCGCACGAAGTCGGCCCAGGCCGGTGCCCGCATCGGCACACCCGCGGCGGCGACGAGCGACCCCGACCTCGACCCGACCACCCTCACCGAGACGGCCGAGGCGGAGGGCGACGAGGCCGAGGGTGAGGCACTCGGTGCGGTGCCGGGCGAGACGCAGCCCGAGATGGCCGACGACACCGCGATCTGATCCGAGTCCCCCGACGCCGTCGAGTGCTCACTTTCCAAGGTCGGAAGGTGAGCACTCGAGGCACCGGCCCATCGAGTGCTCAGTTCCCGACGCGCCAACCCCATCGAGTGCTCAGTTTCCGACGCACCAACCCCATCGAGGGCTCAGTTCCCTGCGTCAGAAAGTGAGCACTCGACTCAGGGAGAGGTGTCGCTGAAAGCCTCGCTTCCGCGTACGCGTCCGCCGACTCAGGGTCGGCCGCTCGGTCAGTCGGCGGCGGGGGCGAGCTCGTCGGCGTAGGCGCGCAGGGCCCGTCGGTAGCTCTGGGTGTCGACGTCGGTCGTCGCCTCGAGCGTCGCGCGGATGAGGTCGGCCACGGCCTGGCGTTCCTGGCCGAGGTCGGCCTGCACCAGTGCCCGGAGCATGAGCGCTGCCGTGTTGTGCGGTCGCGCCTCCAGCACGTCGGTGACGAGTGCCTGTGCCTCCGCCGCGCGGCCGACGACGCGCAGGCTCGAGGCGAGCTGCAGCTGTGCCCGGTGGCGGTGCGGCTCACGCAGCCCGCCGGCGAGGGCCTGCTCGTAGAGGCCGATCGCGCCCTGCTCGTCGCCGCCGGCGTCCTTGGCGCCGGCGAGCTCGAAGACGAGGCGCGGGTCTCCGGGATGCGTGTCGACGAGCTCTTGGGCCGCGGCGGTGCGGGCGGTGTCGTCGTCCAGCTCCCACAGGGCGGCGATCTCGGCCTCGAGCTCGTGCTCGCCGCGGGCCGCGACGACCTTGCGCCGGATCGTGCGGGCATCGTCGACCTTGCCGCCGTGGTCACGGATCCAGCGGTTGACCTCGGCGCGCTCGGCGTGGCACATCAGGGCGATGACGTCGCCGTCGAGCGCATGCGGCACGAGGGCCTCGAGCGCCTCGAGCTCGGTGTCGAAGCCGGGCACGTCGAGCACGCCGACCTTGGCGAGGCCCTCGCGGAAGAGCCCGAGGAGCTCCTCCGGCTGGCGCCCGCGCAGGTAGTGGCGGGCGATCTTCAGGACGACCTCCTCGGCGCCGTGCCCGGCGATCTCACCCATGGCGGTGATGGCATCGTCGGCGCGGTCACCCGCGCACCCCAGCCCGAGGCGTACGGCCCCGCCCGGTGCCGCGAGACCGCGCGCGACGTCGAGGAGGGCCTCGAGCCCCGCCTCGTTGTGCGCCATGTCCATGATCACAGTCGCCTTGCCGCCCTGCGGCAGCGGGAGCGAGTACGTGTTGAGCCGGCCCCAGTTGTGCTCGGGGTCGGGCGCGAAGGTGCGCAGCCCCTCGACGACGGCCGACCGCGGCACGCCGAGCCCCAACGCGGCTGCGGCACCGGCCAGGGCGTTGGCGATGTTGTTCTGCGACAGGCCGCTCAGCGCCATCGGCACGTCGACGATCTTGACCAGCCGGTCGGGGTCGCCGTTGGGCGACAGGACGACGATCTCGCCGTCGAGCACCGTGATGCCGCGCCCGCCGGAGTTGATCGACTCCCACAGCGCCGGTGACGCGGGGTCGAGGCTGAACGCCCACGGCTTGGCCTTGATGCCGAAGCGCATCGCCCAGACGCGGGGGTCGTCACCGTTGAGCACGACCCAGCCCTGCGGCTTGGTCACGGTGGTGACGATGGCCTTGACCTCGGCGAGCTGGTCGAGGGTGTCGATGCCCTGCAGGCCGAGGTGGTCGGCGCTGACGTTGGTGACGACGCTGACGTCGTTGGCGGTGACGCCCATGCCCTTGAGCAGCATGCCGCCGCGGGCCGTCTCGAGGATGCCGATGTCGAGGCCAGGGGTCTCCAGCACGCCGCGCGCGCCGGCAGGTCCGGAGAAGTCACCCTCCTCCTTCGTCTCGCCCATGACGACGACGCCGTCGGTCGAGCTCCACGCCGTCGTGAGGCCGGCGGTCATGCACATGTGGGCCATGAGGCGGGTGGTCGTCGTCTTCCCGTTGGTGCCGGTGACGGACGCGACGGGCACCGTCGGCGTGATGACGCTCGGCCCCGGGCCGTCGGGCGCCGCCATGATGACCGCGGCGACCTCCTCGATGACGTCGTCGACACGGCGCGACGGGTCGAGCAAACCCGCCATGACGGCGCCGAACTGCTCTCCCGCGACGCGACCGCGCGTGCGGTGCACCCACGGGAAGGCGAGCACGACGTCCTCGACCGTCTGGCCGGCCCGCACGCGTACGCCGAGTCGTCCAGCGCCGATCTCGGTGCCGACGCGGCGCGTGACGTTGCGGATGAGGCGCATGACGAAGCGCTGGCGCAGCGCCGTGCCGCGCTTGCCCGGGCGGGCCGAGCGCATGCCGAGGCGGCGGGCGAGCGTCTCCGCCTCGGTGCGCTTGAGGTCGAGGTAGCCGGGCAGGTGCAGGATCACCTTGATCGCGGGCCGCGCGAAGTAGAGGTTGGGTCCGTCGAGGACGCGCACCTCGTCGACCCTGACCGGGGCCACCGCCACTGGCGCGTTGTCCGTCTCGTTCTGCGTGTCGTCGGTCGGCAGGGTGCTGGACTCGGTCCCGGCGTGAGGCATGGGCAGGACTCTAGCGAGAGCGGGCGAGGCCTCGCCCGGTCACCACTTGTGCCTTCCTGCCCGCCTTGCTGACCACCTCAGCGCCCGCCTTACTGCCCCATCGCGTGGACGCCGCCGTCGACGTGCACGATCTCGCCCGTCGTCGCCGGGAACCAGTCGGAGAGCAGCGCCGCGCACGCCTTCGCGGCGGGCACCGGGTCGTTGACGTCCCAGCCGAGCGGGGCGCGCTCGTCCCAGATCTGCTCGAACTGCTCGAAGCCGGGGATCGACTTGGCGGCGGTGGTGCGGATCGGGCCGGCCGCGACGAGGTTGCACCGCACCGACTTGGGGCCGAGGTCGCGCGCGAGGTAGCGGTTGGTCGACTCGAAGGCGGCCTTGGCGACGCCCATCCAGTCGTAGACCGGCCAGGCGAACTTCGCGTCGAAGGTGAGCCCGACGACGCTGCCGCCCTCGGGCATGAGCGGCAGCGTGGCGACGGCCAGCGCCTTGAGGCTGTACGCGGAGATCTGCACGGCCGTCGAGACGTCCTCCCACGTGCCCTCGAGGAAGTTGAAGGCCCCCTGCGGGGCGAAGCCGATCGAGTGGAGCACGCCGTCGAGGCCGTCGACGTGCTCGCGCAGCCGGTCGGCCAGCGTGTCGAGGTGCTCCTGGTCGGCGACGTCGAGCTCGATGACGACCGGCGTCTCAGGCAGCCGCTTGGCGATGGTCTGCGTGATCTTCATCGTGCGGCCGAAGGAGGTGAGGATGACCGTCGCGCCCTCCTCCTGCGCCAGCTTGGCGACGTGGAACGCGATGGAGCTGTCCATGAGGACGCCGGTGATGAGGAGCTTCTTGCCTTCGAGGATTCCCATGCCTGCGACTTTCTCGTGTGGGTGGGGAAGAGTGGGGACGGTTGGAGCGCAACGACATTCACGGCATACGGCCGTATGCCGTCGGGTGGGGTCAGTGCCCCATGCCGAGCCCGCCGTCGACGGGGATGACGGCGCCCGTGATGTAGGCGGCGTCGTCGCTGGCGACGAAGCGCACGACGGACGCGACCTCCTCGGGCGTCGCGAAGCGGCCGGCGGGGATGTTGGCGAGGTACTGCTTCTTCTGGTCGTCGGGCAGCACGGCCGTCATCTCGGTGTCGATGAAGCCGGGGGCGACGACATTGGCAGTGATGCCACGGCCGCCGAGCTCACGCGAGATGGAGCGCGCCAGTCCGACGAGGCCCGACTTGGAGGCGGCGTAGTTGGCCTGTCCCGGGGAGCCGTAGAGGCCGACGACGCTGCTGATGAGGACGATGCGGCCCTTGCGCTTGCGGATCATGCCGGTGGCGGCGCGGCGGGCGCAGCGGAAGGCGCCGGCGAGGTTCGTGTCGATGACGGAGTCGAACTCGTCGTCGGTCATGCGCATGAGGAGGGTGTCGCGGGTGATGCCGGCGTTGGCGACGAGCACCTCGACGGGGCCGCCGAAGATCTCCTCGGCGGCCTTGAACGCCGCGTCGACGGAGGTCGAGTCGGTCACTTCGCAGACGACGCCCTGGAGGCCCTCCGGCGGCTGGCCGGAGCGGTGGGTGATGACGACGTTGTCGCCGGCGTCGGCGAACGCGCGGGCGATCGCGAGGCCGATGCCGCGGTTGCCGCCGGTGACGAGCACGTTGCGCGGTGAGGTGCTGGTGGGTCCGGGGGTGGCCGTGGGTGCCGTCTCCGCGGTCGTTGACACAGTGCGTTCCTCCATCCGTCCGGCGGTGCCGGAGTCTCGGTCCTGCCCCGAAACCTAACGGACTACCGAAGGGTAGACAGCACGGTCCATGCCCGCCCAGCGGGCTTATGGTGGATGGGTGCCAAGAGCCCACCACGAACCCGTCGTGCACACCGTCACGTCGGCGCCGTCCTCCACGACCGACGACCAGGACAAGCGCATCAAGCGCTACCTCACGATGATGGGGATCCGCGTCGCCCTCTTCGGGCTCGTCTTCGTGACCTCGGGCTGGCTGCGCTGGGCGGCGGTGCTCGGCGCCGTCATCATCCCTTACATCGCCGTGGTCATCGCGAACGCCGTCGCGCCGCGGCAGCCCGGCGACCTGCAGACGGTGACGCCGCAGGACGACATCCGCCGCATCGAGCAGTGAGCGGGCTCTTCGAGGCTGCCTCCGCGTCGGAGGCCGCCGATCACGTGTGCAGTTCGAAGGGGTGTCGGGCGACCGCTCGGCACGCGGTCGTGTGGAACAACCCCAAGCTGCACAAGCCGGAGCGGCGAAAGGTCTGGCTGGCGTGCGACGAGCACGAGAAGTCGCTGGCCGACTTCGTGGCGCTGCGCGGCTTCCTCATCGAGGTGGTGCCCGTCGAGGCGCTCACCTCGGCTGACGGGTAGAGCTGCTCGAACCCGGCCGTACGCGTACGGCTCGGTTGGGTGAGGTGTGAGCCGGTCAGCCGGTCAGCCGCCGATGGCGGACATGGGGCGCTCGGGCTGGACGAAGTCGGGGTCGCCGATGCCGTGGCCCTTGCGCTTGCGCCACATCTCGCCGCGCATGAGGTCGAGCAGCTCGTCGTCGGTGGCGCCGGCGCGCATCGGGCCGCGCAGGTCGGTCTCGGTGTTGGAGAAGAGGCAGTTGCGCACCTGGCCGTCGGCGGTGAGGCGCGTGCGGTCGCAGGCCGCGCAGAACGGGCTCGACACGCTCGCGATGATGCCGACGGTCTCGGGGCCGCCATCGACGAGGAACCGCTCGGCGGGGGCGCTCCCCCGGTCGGCCGCCGGCAGCGGCGTCAGCTCCCAGCGCTCGGAGAGCCTGGCGTGGATCTCGCCGGCGCTGATCATGGTGGAACGGTCCCAGGCGTGCTGGGCGTCGAGCGGCATCTGCTCGATGAACCGCAGCTCGTAGCCGCGCTCGA
The DNA here is from genome assembly GCF_054783315.1 of Terrabacter koreensis. Taxonomy (NCBI): domain Bacteria; kingdom Bacillati; phylum Actinomycetota; class Actinomycetes; order Micrococcales; family Intrasporangiaceae; genus Terrabacter; species Terrabacter koreensis. Next base: position 2,025,380 of record NZ_BAAGQU010000004.1, read on the forward strand.
GGCACCAGGCGAGCACGTCGGCGACGGAGTCGTCGTTGATGCCGCGCATGGCGACCGCGTTTACCTTGACGGGGGTGAGGCCCGCGTCGGCTGCCGCCTTGAGGCCCGCCTCGACGTCGGCCAGGCGGTCGCGGCGGGTCAGCTGGGTGAAGGTCTCGGAGTCGATGGTGTCGAGGCTGACGTTGACACGGTCGAGGCCGGCCTCCTTGAGCCCTCGCGCGACCCGCTCGAGCCCGACGCCGTTGGTCGTCATCGCGATCTTCGGCCGCGGCTCGAGCGCAGCGATGCCGGCGACGAGCTCGACGAGGGAACGCCGCAGCAGCGGCTCTCCCCCGGTCAGGCGCACCTGGGTGACGCCGTCGCGGACGAAGAGGCCGATGAGCCGGAGCATCTCCTCGTCGGTGAGCATCTCGGCCTTCGGCATCCACGCCAGGCCCTCGGCGGGCATGCAGTAGGTGCAGCGCAGGTTGCAGCGGTCGGTCACGGACACGCGCAGGTCACGCGCCACCCGGCCGAACTGGTCGGCCAGGCCTGCCGGTCGAACGCTCGGGTCGGGAAGGACGGTCATGCCCTCCACTCTAAGCCGGGGAGGCGAGACAACCCCGCATGAAGGCTCTCGTCACCCGTGGCGGTCGCGAGGACGTCGGAAGGGACGGTGCTTTCTCGAGCGCCAGACCTGGGAGCAAACTGCCACCGAGCACACGCGTCGGTCCCGGGCGGGGACAGCCACGGCCACTCGAGCGGTATCCGAAATGCACGCGAGCCCCTGCCCAACACCGCCCACAGTGGGCGTGGATCACTGCGCCGCAAGAGAAAGTTGCGCTCCAACTCACTCAGTGGGTGATGTAGCGAGGGCTGACTCGCTCCGCGCCCCTGATCGTGATCGCGGAGCGAGACGCCTTAACGTAGGTACTCGGCTTGGCAGCGACCAGGTCAGAGGTACGGGGCCCACTTGTCGAGAACTCCGGAGACGAGGAAGTAGCTGGTGGCCCTCGAACCCAACGCTTCGGTGCACGCCTTGCTGTCCTTCGGGACTTCAAAGGAAGGCCCGCAAGCCTTCTCGAGATCCACGTCCGCCATGCCCTGCAGCACCCTCCTGGTCTCGTCCACGAGCGGCTCCATCGAGGGCGGGACGTCGAGGGCCTCAAGATCGCGAATGGCGTTCTGAGCCGCGACACCCGCGGTGACCTCGTTTGTGTAGCAGGTGATGAGCTCGATCTCGCTCATCCCGCTGTCCTCCCCCAGCACCATGGCTGACCGACAGGGCAGCGCGCTGTCCTCGACCTCGCGCCAGGTCTTTTGGTTTCCGGCGATGACCGAGGCGACTTGATTCTCAGAAGCGTAGGTGGGCGTCGGTGACGGCGTGGTTGTGGTGGTTGTAATCATTGCCGGAGTGGTCGGCGACCCGGCATCGGGCGTGGTCGCGCTGGAGCAGCCAGCGAGTCCAAATGTGAGCAGCACTGCAGCAAAAGCAGTTCCCCTGTGTGTCATGGGGCAGGTTCTAGCAGACAAGACTTCAAGCCACGTCGAGGATGCCCAGATTTGGACAAATGCCACGCGATCTGTTGACAGGTGCCGTCAACACTGGCGCGCTTTGAGTCAAATTCCGAGGTGATGTTGCCTCGCGGGCGGCAGCCGACGCGAGTCTGCGCGTAGACCCCGCAGCCAGCGGGGGCCCTGATTGCTCGCAAACGCCCGTGCTCGTGCCACAGGGATCCAGCGTCTCGCCGCCGCGTCCGGGCGACCACAGTAGGCGTCCCCTTTCGTTCCGTAGGGGCCGCGTGAAGTCTCCTCTCTGCCTCGTGGGCATGGGTTCGTACACGGTGATCAATCAACGGCAACCCGGGCAACCACCGCCTCAGCGAAAGCGCGGATTTGGAGTATCCGGGGCCCGTCCATCCAGCGTGGCGCACAGCTAGTCGTGTGGTTTGCGCGGGCAGGGCCCTGCCTGATTTCGCGCCTTGCTTGAGCGCTAGCCTGTGTCCGGCTCGCCGAACATCTAACTTTTCACGGGGGTTCCTTCATGCGCCGTGCCGCCATCGCCTGCGCCGTTTCCGTCTTGGCCCTGTCCGCCTGTAGCGGCGGGCCGACACCTTCCTCGGCGCCCTCCTCGAGCAGCGCGGTCTCTCCGGCCTCGAGCCAGCCGTCGCCGACGTCCTCGGTGCCGAAGGAGCTCGGGACCATCAAGGCCAGCGGGTTCGGTCAGCGCGACCAGTACGTGTGGGTCACCGCAGTGGTGCACAACAACAGCACCTACGTCGGGCAGGCCGTCACCGTGAGCTTCAACGTCCTGGACGCCAACGGCACCCTGCTGAAGACGGGGTCACAGGTCGAGTCGTTCTATCGACCTGGTGCAGACCACGCGGTGGGGACCCAGGTGAGCTTGGAGCCGGGGCAGAAGGCGGCCAAGGTCGAAGCATCGCTGGACGTGGAGGCCAATGGTGCGTTCAGCGACAAGCCCTTCCCCGTCGCCTCCACGAGCGCCGTGAAGATCGGCAAGGGCGAGTTCAGCCCGAGCGTCGCGTCGTTCGAGATGACCAACCCGGTCACGGTGGCGCTCAAGTCGCCTCGGATCCAGGTCGTGTGCACCAACAAGAGTGGCAGCATCATCGGTGGCGGCAACTCCTACCCGGACCTGGTGCCCGCGTCCGGGAAGGTGAAGGTCGAGACCGACCTCCTCGTCTCCGGCGCGCCGGCCGCGTGCCGCGCGTACGTGGGGCCGGACCCGAGCTGGGACGGTGAGGGGATGCCGCCAGTCACCGCCGCCTCGACGGCTGGTCCGACGGGCGCGGCGACGCCGCAGGCGGGAGGGTCGGCCGAGGCCGCGTTCAAGATGTGGGTCGAGCAGTTCAACGCCAAGAACTGGATCGGCCACTACGACACCTTGGTGAGCGCGCAGAAGGCGGTTATCTCCAAGGACGAGTACGTCGCGTGCCGGTCCAAGAAGGCGGCGCCGTCGTTCAAGTGGGTGAAGGTCCTGTCGGTCACTGACGGCGGTACGGACGCGATCCCGGGGACGAAGATGTCACTGCCCTCGACGAAGGTGACCGTGCAGCTGACGGTTCAGGGCGTGAAGGTTCCCGTCACGGCACACATGTACCGGGAAGACGGACAGTGGCACTGGTCGATGACGCAGGAGAACCTCAACGGCTGCGTCTGAGCGAGGGACCGAAGGCGAGCAAGCCGCCGACTGCCACCGCTACGCGACCGCCGATCCCGGCTCAATGCTGCTCAGCACCTCAGGCGACGGGTCAACCGGCGTTCGGGACTATCGCTCGGCGGCTCTGAACCAGGCCGGGCGCACCTGCGCCTTTACGCCGCGAGGAGGCGGACCTGCAGCGCGTGCCGTCTTCAGTTCGTGCCCGAGAGCCCCAGCATGACTCGCACGCGCTGAGATGCGCCAGCGTTCGGATTGGGCATGTCAGGCAGGTCATTCCACTCCCTGACGGACGCCACTTTGGTGCAGTCTTTCCAGAAGTCGCGCCGGGCGGCCAGGTTGTCGATGACCTTGTCGATGTACGGCTGCACCTTTGTGGGCCACAGGCCAGCGTTCAGGCTGCGCATAGCTAGGTCGTCCAGGGCGATCTGTTCCTTGCACGCCTTACGCAGGCCTGGCAGGTTGTTCGCATCGATCAGGCGGAGCATCTTCTTGGTGTTGGCGCTCGCGGGCGCAACGATCGATTCGTACTTGCTCCCGGCGGTCGTAGTTGACCACAACACTGGAACGCCGACGGCTTGGCTTGTAAGAGCGGTGGCTGCGGATGACGTCGCCGTGCCGGTTGTGGGCGAAGCAGTGGTGCTAACGATCTGTGGCGTTGTGGCCGAGGGCTGCGCCGCCGGGTCCGCCCCTACACCGCAAGCGCCAAGCGCCACGCTTGTCATGGCAACAGCAGTCACAACGCGGGGCATCTTGTTCAAAGAGCGTTCCTATACGACCGGGGTCGATGCCTGGGCGCATCGCGATGGCAAAGCCTAGCGCTCTCAGCAGGACGCTTAGAGAGCGGCCTGACCTCTGACGAACGGGCCTGAACCACATGGGGGCCGCGCACGGCTGGGCCACCTCGATGGGATACCGCCGCCCGATCTGAACCGGACGTCGAGCGCTTGGTGGCTTTGCTTCCGATGTGCAGAAGGGACACGGCGCCGGTCACCGGACGTGGGCGGTGGCAAACAAGGGTTGAGTTGCGAGCGGCGGCGGGGATCCGCTGCGGCACTGTTGGTCTCAGCCATGCCCCTGATCAAGGCCCTTGCTCTCAGTCGAGGATTCAGTGTCGGTAACGATCACTGCATCGTCGATCGAGTAATCTGCAGTTTGCTCATTTTGCCAATGGAGGGCGCCGTCTCTTACCACTAACAAGTCGACCTCGAACTTATAGCGACGACGCCAAAAAGCATAGTAGCGGTACTTGCCGGAGCCCGTGGGGCCCGAGAGGGTCATCTCTCTGGTGGTCGAGTCTTGGGTCGTGAAGGTCACAGATGTTGCAAACTTCTCGGTCAAAGCTGAAGACAGTTTGGGACCGTTCTTAGCGCCGAGTTCTATGCCCAAGGTCTCGGCAACCTCGTGGAGGGTCGTGTCAGAAACACCCACGATATTCGAGATGCTGAGCTTCTCAGTATTGTTTCTGGAGACCTGCTTGATATCCGTTTCGCGTTGCCAGTAGGTGCGGTATCGCCAGCGCAGGAGGCCGGTGTAGGTCGACATACCTAACGTGCGTTGCATCCACTCCAGTGACTTTGCCACGGCGCCGGCGGCAGCACCTCCGGGGATCGCAGCCAGAATGCTGCCCGGTATCCCTCTGCCGAGGTCGCGTTGAGCTCGGGCCAACCGGTAATTGTCCCTCGTAGCAACGTGGTGCCGGTGATTCGCTTTGAGCTGCCCGGCCAACCAGTTGTGTGCAGCACTGAACTCCATGTCCCCCGATTCGGAATCATCAAGCAATACCCGCAGGGCGAACGGGTCGCCTGGTAGGACCGACTCAGCGGTGCGGACCCTGTAGCCAACTTCTAAATCGGTGGGCGCGGTCTGGACGGGTGGCGGCGTGCCATCTTGCGCGAACTCCGGCGGTCGATCCCACTTAGCCTCCATGCGCCGATGGTAGGCCCGGACTCGGCGACCGGGGGGCTGGGGCCTTCTGCGTCGGCCCCAATCTTCCCGTAGGTGCGATAGGCACCCACGACCCGGGCCTGGGCGCCCCCGGCTGCATGCCCACGTATGCCAAGAGCCTTCGTCCGACGCCTTCTCCGGCGTGCGTCACTCCGCCGCGTGTCGCCCTGAGAGCTACGGCCGGAGTGAGGACCGTCAGGCCGCGGGCACCCCACCAATCGCTTCGAGCGCCCTCCGGAGGCGTGCTTGCGCCTCGATCAGCCAATCGATCATGAGCGACCAGCTGTCTCTGTCGGCAACATTCGCGTAGGTCGACTGGATGAAGATCTTCGCGCCCTTGCGTCCGGCCATTTCGTCCCAGGTTGCCGGTTCGCCCAGCGCGGCTTCGAACTCCGCGCGCCGCTCGTACATCGCCTCGAAGCGCGCGACGTTGAGGTCCGCATCCGGAGCGTCGAAGTAGATCTGGCAGACCAGACCGGTACGCGTGAACGCCATAGAGAGAACCACTCCGCTGGTCCCGAGCGCGGTGTTGTACCAAGAAGCGGTTGTTGAGGTCCGCGCGCGACTCCAGCCTGGATGGTCGGACTGAATCCGGAGTCGGGCACGCTCCCAGAACTCCCAATACAGACGCCCCCGCTCCGATACTTCACCTGCCGCAAGAGCCGTCACGGTTCGGACCTGCTTCCCCCAGTCGTTCGGTTGGGCGACAAGCTTGAAGGCGGGTGCCAGTGCGGAGTCACCGATGCGGACAACCTCAACCTCGACACCGAAGAATCGCGTTTCCTCGTCGGTGCGCTCGTTGAGCCAGTCAATCGCCGCGCGGTGTTCTGAACGGAAACCCGTCGTTATCCAGACGATTGTTGTTGGATCAGTGCCTGCCGCGTACGTGAGGATCTGCCCCAGATGAGTGTGATCTGAGACCTCGAGCTGATTTTCGACTATCACGGTGTGACCGGTCGCCTCGTCCCTCCCGAGTAGGTCGAGAGAGAAGCCGCCCACTGGGTGCTCCGCCACGTCTAGCACCAGATCCATGCCAAGGAGGTCAGAGAGTACGTCCACGTTCCCCAACAGCCACGGTGTGAAATCGTGCGCCTCGTGTGGCCACACTTGACGAGGTGGCACGACCGTTAGGCGGCCAAGGGATGTCGTCACAGGGGGAAGGTACCGCGACTGGATCACCCCTTGTTCACGACAACGTGTCCTGGATCTGCCCGCCTACGCGCCGCGTTTTCCGTGCTCCTGACGTTGCCGCCACCAGCGACCCTCGTTCAGTGGTCGGGAGCTCGCGGAAGGGCGCTATCTAACGTCGCCTGTGGACACGGCGTCCCAGTGCTTCGCGCGTGATGCTGTCGGCAACGCTCGAATCTGGGGCCGATCGGATGTTCGAAATCGAGGCCACTGGTTCGTGGC